>JABFRO010000001.1 GCA_013141125.1 Methylophilaceae bacterium | reverse complement strand
AAGATATCTAAAACAGAGAAAACATATGAGCGCAAATCACAATAATTTCGAACGCGGTGCTGAATGGAGACGTTGGGATTTACACGTCCATACACCTGCAAGCCATCTCGGGGATTCATTTGCTGGCGTTACATGGCCTGACTATGTGGATGCTCTTGAGACTGCTGCTATCCATCATCAAGTTGCTGTAATAGGCATAACTGACTACATGACGATTGATGGCTACGAAACTTTACGTGCCATACAGCGTGATGTATCTAATCCTCGATTGAACTCTGTATTGTTGATTCCCAATATCGAGTTTCGATGTTCTCCGCAAACAAAAGAAGGGCAGGCGCTAAATATTCACCTGCTCATAAACGTCAATGATGATGATCACATTGAAAGAATTAAGCGCTCGCTAAGAAATTTGAAAGTTACTTACAAAAATCAAACATACGGCTGTATTAAGGATGAGTTGATAGATTTTGCGAAAGCACAAAATCCAGCGCTTAACGATGATGCTGCATATAGATTTGGTATTGAGCAGTTCAAGCCTTCGCATTCAGATATTTTTGCTTGGTTGGATGCGGACGGATGGCTGAAAACAAATAGTGTAGTGGGGGTGGCGAATGGTAAAGACGGTATAAGTGGATTGCCACTAGATAGTTTTGCGGCAACGCGAGATGGGCTACTTTGCCGTTCAGATTTTGTTTTTAGTGGGAATCCCTCCGATCGATTGCATTACCTTGGGCTGAAACCGAGCGTTCCTGCTGATGAGATTAGACGACAATACAATTCACTAAAGCCATGCTTTCACGGCTCCGATGCGCATGCCGTTGCTAAACTCTTTGAGCCAGATTTAAAACGCTACTGTTGGATCAAGGCTGACCCAACGTTTCTTGGCTTACTTCAAACTATTAAGGAGCCTATCGAGCGAACATACATCGGAGAAGTTCCACCTAAACTCGTTGAGGTGGCAGGCCAAAGAACATTCTTTATTGATCATGTTGAAGTGCAAAAGAATGTGGAAAGTTCGCTTGGAGAGAATTGGCTAGATAAAGTTAGCGTTCCACTTAATAGTGATCTTGTTGCAATTATTGGAAATAAGGGGAGCGGTAAAAGTGCCCTTGCAGATGTCATCGCACTGCTTGGTAACTCTAAGTCTGGTAGCAAATTCTCGTTTCTTCAAAAGAATAGATTCCGAGGTAAATCAGGTGAGCCTGCGAAGCAATTCTCGGGAACAATTTCTTGGTTAAGTGGTGCCGCCATTACAAGAAATCTTAACGCCGATCCAGATGATGGGAGTATCGAACTAGTTCGCTATATTCCTCAAGGTCGTTTTGAGGACCTTTGCAATGACCACATCTCTGCCAAATCAAATCTATTTCAGACAGAGCTCCAAAACGTCATTTTTGATCATGCAAGTGATGAAATACGTTTAGGTGCTCTTGATTTCGAGCAACTTATCGAGAGACAAGAAGGAGGGTTTCGCGATCAGCTTATCGAATATCGGAAAGAGCTTGCAAAAGTAAATCGTGACATTGAAAGTCTTGAGGCGCAGAGTCAACCACAAGTTAGGCGAGCCCTTGATGAGTCCCTTGAGTTGAAAAAGAAGCAAATCGAAGAGCACAACGCTACAAGCCCCATACCTCTATCGAAACCATCTGAGCAACTATCACCTGAGCAACAGGATGCAGCAACTAAGCTAGAAACTATCGCGCAGCAGTTAAAAACATTTGAGGAAAAGACTATCGCTGATTCGGCGGCTGTATCCTTAATTGCATCTAAGCGCAAAGCTGCGCAGTCAATTCGCGACAGAATTCGGTTGATTGAACGTCAGATTGCACTGTTTCAAGTAGAAACTGAATCTGACTTTCAAACATTAGGTTTGAAACTTAATGACCTGGTACAGTTTTCTACCAAGCTTGAAGCATTAGAAAAACTGGAATCCGGCTGGGAGGTGCAACACATTGATTTGGTGGCGGCAAAGGCAGGAAGTGCAACTGAGTCAGAAAAATTGCTTAACGAGCAAGCTTTGTTGAGGACAAAACTAAATCAGCCGCAGCTTGAGTACCAGCAAAATTTAATGGCGATTGAATTGTGGTCGGTGAAATTGCAAGAATTGACAGGATTGCCGGATGCACCTGAGTCCCTAAGTGGGCTAAACCATCGCCTATCTCAGCTCGATGAATTACCGAAACAACTTCTAGCCAAAAGCACAAGACGCAAAGAGTTGACTGGTGAAATATTCGAGGCACTTGATGCGCAGCGCGCAGCGCGCGAGCGGTTGTTTAAACCGGTTCAGGAGTTGATTCAAGGCAATCAGCTTATTCGAGATGATTACAGACTCCAGTTTCAAGCGACACTTGGGGGATCTACAGACGTATTATCTTCAGAGCTGTTTGATCAAATTAAGTTGACCTCTGGTGAATTTAACGGTGTGGACGATAGCTACGCAACAGTGAAGCGATTGTCGGAACAATATGATTTGAGCAAAAAGGAAGATGCACTAACGTTTGTTGATGTCTTGGATGGAAAAATTAAATCTGCGGCATCTAAGGGTAACCCAAGTGCAATTGGGATAACCCCAATCCTTCGCAAAGACCGTCAATCGAGTGCCGTCTATGACTTGCTTTATGGCTTAAGTTATTTAGAACCTCGTTACACTTTGCTGTTTCAAGATGCACATATCGAGCAGCTTTCTCCGGGGCAGCGTGGCGCACTTTTGCTAATTTTCTATTTATTGGTTGATAAAGGCCGGAATCCAATCATCCTTGACCAACCAGAAGAGAATTTGGATAACGAGACTGTCGTAAGTCTTTTGGTTCCTGTGCTTACTGAGGCGAAGCGAAAAAGGCAAATCATAATGGTCACACACAATCCCAACCTTGCAGTTGTGTGCGATGCAGAGCAGGTGATTTATGCTGCCTTTGAACGGAAAGAGGGATTCAAGATTTCATATACATCTGGCTCTATTGAGAACCCTGAAATAAATGAGCATGTCGTGAACGTGCTCGAAGGTACGAAGCCTGCATTCAATAACCGTCGTATCAAATACCACTAATTGAACATGAGCAAAAAACAAAAACTAGAACTCACTTGGATCGGCAAGGAGAACCGGCCTAAGTTGGAGCCGCGTATTTTGCTGGAAGATACGGCGAAGAGTTATCACGCGAAGCATCGGGTGACGGATGGGGACATCTTTGATAACCAGCTTATCTTTGGCGACAACTTGCTGGCGTTGAAGGCGTTGGAGGCGGAGTTTGCGGGGAAGGTGAAGTGCGTGTTTATTGATCCGCCGTATAACACTGGCAGCGCGTTCACCCATTACGACGACGGGGTAGAGCATTCGATTTGGCTGTCGCTGATGCGCGACCGGCTGGAGATTATCCGGCGGTTGTTATCGGAGGATGGTTCGTTGTGGATTTCGATAGACGACAACGAGTGCCATTATTTGAAGGTGCTATGTGATGAGATTTTTGGGCGACCAAACTATAAAACGACTATCACATGGCAGCGCAAATACAGCGTTAGTAACAACTTTCAAGGTATCGCGACAATCTGTGACTTTGTATTGGTGTATGCAAAGAGTGAGCGGTTCCAAAATAACTTACTACCTCGCACCGAAGAATCGACGGCTCGATATTCAAACCCTGACAAAGATTCAAGAGGGCCTTGGAAGGCCGTTGATTATCTCAATCAAGCAACACCAGAAAAGCGGCGAAATCTTTGTTACGACATCCTCAATCCAAACACTGGTGCCGTAATTAAAAATACAAAAAAAGCATGGAAATACGATCCGCAGTCACACCAGCGACATGTTGATGAAAATCGGATTTGGTGGGGGCGTGATGGCACAAACTCAGTGCCCGCGTTAAAACTGTTTCTTTCAGAGGTTCGTGATGGCATGACACCTCACAACTGGTGGCCTCATGAAGATGTCGGTCATACAGACGAAGCAAAAAAAGAAATGATTGGTTTGTATGGTGCTCAGAATGTTTTTGATACCCCGAAACCAGAGCGACTTATCAAGCGCATTCTCGAAATCGCCACCAACCCCGGCGACCTCGTCCTTGATTCATTCGCCGGTTCCGGCACCACCGGCGCAGTCGCCCACAAAATGGGTCGCCGCTGGATCATGATTGAGCTGGGCGAACATTGCCACACGCACATCATCCCGCGCCTGCAAAAGGTGATTGAAGGGGAAGACAAGGGCGGCATTTCCGAAGCGGTGAATTGGCAAGGGGGCGGCGGTTTTCGCTATTACAAACTTGCGCCCAGCCTGTTGCGGCAGGATGCGCACAATCAGTGGGTCATCAACAAGGAATACAACGCCGAGATGCTGGCGCAGGCTTTGTGCAAGCTGGAAGGCTTCACTTATGCGCCAAGCGATGCGCATTACTGGATGCACGGGCATTCCACCGAGCGGGATTTTATCTACGTCACCACAGCGAACCTGAATCACGAGCAGTTGCAGCAGCTTTCGGATGAGGTAGGAACAGAGCGCAGCTTATTGGTGTTGTGTACCGCTTTCCGTGGAAATGGCGATTATTCGAATCTCACCGTGAAGAAGATCCCCAAGCAGGTGCTGTCGCGCTGCGAGTGGGGGCATGATGATTATTCGTTGCAGGTGGAGAATCTGCCGAAGGCTATCCCTCACCCTAGCCCTCTCCCGGGGGGAGAGGGAACAAAGGCCAAGGGGCGCAGTGTGAATGCGGTGCAGGCGGGGTTGTTTGATGAGGGTGATGCATGAAGAAAATCATCATTATTGCAGGACCGAATGGTGCGGGTAAAACCACTTTTGCACGCGAGTTTTTGCCCAATGAGGCGGGATGTACACAGTTTGTGAATGCGGATTTGATTGCGGCAGGGTTATCGCCATTTGCACCGGAGGTGGCGGCGGTCAAGGCCGCGCGGATTATGCTGGAAAGTATTACGCAACTTTCGTTGCGTGGTGAAAGTTTTGCCTTTGAAACAACGCTTTCAGGTTTGATTTATGCCCGTCGCATTAGTCGCTGGCGGGCAGCGGGTTATCACGTTACCTTGTTTTTTCTATCGTTGCCGAATCCGCAAATGGCGATTGATCGGGTAGCAGAGCGCGTGCGCCAGGGAGGGCATCATGTTCCAGTTGATGTTATTCTCAGACGTTTTGACGCTGGGATGCGGAATTTCATGCAGATTTATCGGGATGTGGTGGATGCTTGGGCTTTGTATGATAATTCTGGCGATGAGCCGGTGCTGATAGATTGGGGAGAAAAAGCATGAACCAGAAAAATATTGAGTTTGCAAAAGACCCGGATTTGGCGGCTTCGCTCCAGGCCATCCGTCGCGCTGCCAAACGCGCCGCGCAAGTGGCTGTCAGCACGAATACGGATCTGATTGTTATGCGCAATGGTCAATGTTTGCATGTGAAACCGGACGCGGAGCATCTATCCCGATGAATCGCCATGTGAACGCCATCGCCGGGCGCTTGAGTTTGCGTGCGCCGCAACGCCGCTCATTGGAGATTCTGCATCGTATTACGGAAATTGTGCCGCCGGGCAAGGGCGCTGATATTGGCGCTGCGCTGGAGATTATCCGCAGTGAGTTTCCCACGGTGACCGACTTTGAACGCGAGTTTCCGTCCTTGTGTTTTGCGCTGGCAACGGGCGTGGGCAAAACGCGCTTGATGGGCGCTTTCATCAGTTATTTGCACCTGGCACACGGCATCAACAATTTCTTTGTGCTGGCTCCGAATCTGACCATTTACAACAAGCTGATTGCCGATTTTAGCGACCGCACGCACCCAAAATATGTGTTCAAGGGCATCTCTGAATTTGCGATTGATGCGCCTGTCATCATTACCGGCGATAACTATGAGCAACATGACCCGGCCAGCGGCATGCTATTTGGCGGTGTGCGCATCAATATTTTCAATATCTCCAAGATCAATTCCGAAGTGCGCGGCGGCAAGGCACCGCGCATCAAGCGGCTGTCAGAATATATTGGCGAGAGCTATTTCGATTATCTGGCCGGACTACCAGACCTTGTGCTGCTGATGGATGAATCGCACCGCTACCGTGCCAGTGCCGGGATTAAGGCCATCAACGAGCTGAAGCCGATTCTGGGGCTGGAGCTGACCGCTACGCCATTTGTGGAAACCGCCAAAGGCGCGATTCCATTCAGCAATGTTATTCTCGATTACCCGCTGGGCAAGGCGATGGAAGACGGTTTTGTGAAAGAGCCTGCCGTGGTAACGCGCAAGAATTTCAATCCGGCGGGTATGTCGCCGGAAGAGATTGAGCGCATGAAGCTGGAAGACGGTGTGCGTCTGCATGAAAGCGTGAAAGTGGAACTGGAGACCTATGCGCGCGAAACCAATAACAAGATCGTTAAGCCTTTTGTGCTGGTGATTGCACGCGATACCATCCATGCCGGAGCCTTGCTGGCAATGATTCAATCGGCTGAATTTTTCGAGGCGCGCTACCGGGATAAAGTCATTCAGGTCGATTCCAGCCAGAGCGGCGCGGAAGAAGAGAAGATGATCGCCCGGCTATTGAAGGTGGAACACACCGATGAACCGACCGAGATTGTGATACACGTCAATATGCTGAAAGAAGGTTGGGATGTAACCAACCTTTACACCATTGTGCCGCTACGTGCAGCCAATGCCCGCATTCTGATCGAGCAGTCCATCGGGCGTGGCCTACGCCTGCCGTATGGCAAACGTACCGGGGTGACGGCGGTGGACAGGTTGAACATCGTCGCCCATGACAGGTTTCAGGAAATCATCAACGAGGCGAACCGGCCGGATTCGGCGATTCATTTGCAAGCCGTGGTGCTGGATAACGCTGACTTTGGGCAAAAGACGGCGACCATTGTTTCGCAGACGCAGCTTGCCACCCAGTTGGGCATCCAGCCCGCCGACGCAACGGCGATCACCCTCATGGCGGGGCAAAATGTGCCGCCAGTTTTCAGCAAACCGGAAGAGCAGAAGGTGGCGCAGATCGCCTATGAGGTGATCCGCAAGCTGGAGAATCAACCGACGGTTGTGCCCACTTTGGCGCATTTGAGCCAACCGGAGGTACAAGCGGCTATTGTCAAGGCGGTGCAGGAGCAACACCGGCCAGCGCAGATGGAATTGGAAGGTTTGAGCGAGCCACCGAATTTTGCTGCCGTGGTTGCCAAAACCGTGGCTTTGGTGACGCAGCAAACGATTGATATTCCACGCATTCTGGTGGTGCCCAAAGGCGTGGTGAAGGCTGGATTCAGGCCTTTCTCCTTGCAGTTGGATACGCTGAAATACCCGGCAGTGACAGAAGAGTTATGGGTGCAGATGCTACGCACAAATGAGCGCGAGCTGGTGACGCTGGGACATGGCGGCATTGAGGAAAAGCGGCTGGAAGATTATGTGGTCAGCGGTTTGGTGGATTTTGATGATGTTTCCTACGACGACCATGCAGAGTTGTTGTATGACCTTGCCATGCAAACCGTGCAACATTTTTGCAGCTATTTGTCAGTCGAAGATGCGGCCAAGGTGTTGCGCTGTTATCAGCGCGATATAGCGCGCTTCATTCATGCCCAAATGCAGGCGCATAGCTGGGAAGAGGTGGTCGAATATGAAGTAGTGGTGAGCAAGGGCTATACGGAATTCAAATCCAGTGCCTACACCTACTCAGTCAATGAAGCGCAAGCGGATTATCAGGTATCACCTGCCGACAAGAGCAATATGGCGAAATACGTATTCGGCGGTTTCAAGCGTTGTTTGTATCCGGTACAAAAGTTTGATTCAGAAGCCGAGCGCGTGCTGGCAGTCATTTTGGATCGTGATGCGGAAAAGTGGTTCAAGCCTGCCAAGGGACAATTCCAGATTTTCTATAAACGCGAGGCGGAGCATCTGGAGTATCAGCCGGATTTTGTCGCCGAAACGAAAGCCGCTATTTATATGCTGGAGCCCAAGGCCAGCAACCAGATGGATGATGCGATTGTAAAAGCCAAGCAGGAAGCGGCAATTAAATGGTGCAGGAATGCCTCCGACTATGCGGTAGCCAATGGCGGTAAACCCTGGCGCTATGTGCTGATTCCGCATACGGCGCTGGCGGCGAACATGACAGTGGATGGGCTGGCACAGCAGTTCGGTGTTTGATTCACTATCAGTGTCACTGACAAAGTCCTTGGGACAAGTGTCATGGCAGGGGAGCGGCAAGAACTGGCGTACTCTTGGTCATGATTTGCTCGGTGATGCTGCCATTTTTTCGGGTGATGCGCAGTTTTACCGGCAGGTGATAGTAGGCTGGTGCCAGCCATAATTCGGTTTTGGCATCGCCATCGGTATTGCGCGTCATGATGTGGATGGTATTAATTTCACCCAGTTTGATGGATAACACTTCTGTGCCGACCATAGAGTAATCATAATCACGCAGGCCGCCGCCATTGGTGTAAGTCAGCACCATATGCTCCGTGGGCGGTGTGAACATGAACTGGTACATGGAGCTCAGCATATCCTGTGTGCCTTCCCTGAGCGGTTGTGTGCTGGTGTTTTTGCCTGTTTCCAGTGTCAATTGCCCTGCCGTCCAATCGAAATTGGCGCGCCGTGTTTTGTCGGTTTTATCTCCGTATTGATAGGTGAATTGCAGCGGTTTCAAGCCCTTGGCGGTGACTATGCCGGTACTGGTTTGCACCAGTTTGCCTGCTAAAAACAGTGCGATAAAGCCTTTGGCTTCAGCGGTGCTGGTGATGACGTAACTGCCATCGGGGTTGACCAGGTAGCTGTTATGCATACTGCCGGGTGTACCATCCACGGTGACTATGAAATCCGTTTCTATAGCCAAGGGCGTGTGCAGGCTTGCCGGGTCTATTCTGTCATCAGTGGCTGTTGCTATAGGCTGGGTTTCCGCGATGGGTTGTGAAGTTTCATTATTATTGAGCGCTGTGGCGGGTTGGCTTGGAACATCCGCAACCGGCGTTGCTGGCTCCGTGGGCGGTGGAATTTCTGCAATCGGTGTTGCAGAAGATGGCGTGGTGAGCACGGGCGGCGGTGCCGGTGGTATAGCGGCTTTTTTGGGTCTGGCCGCTTTTTTTCTGACAGGTTTGGCGGCGGGTGGTTTTTGCGCTGGAGGTGGCGGCATGGGGGCTAGCACGGGAGGAGCCAGAAGCACTTCCATGCTGTCGGGTTTAGTCAGGTCGGGCAGGTGCAAGTTCAGGCCGCCGACCAACCAAAGATGTATCAGGCCGGAAATCGCCAGCGCCAGCAAGAGCCGCGCGTTGGTTTTGTTTTTGAAAAATGAGCGGATTCTACTCAACATGCAAGTGCGTTAAGGATTGCTCTATTTTGATACCTTTGTCATCAATCATCAGTATACGTACTGGTAAATGATGATTGTCCGTACTCAGCCAGAACTCTTTTTCATCTTTGCTGCTTTCTGACTCTTTGGCTTTTATCAGATGTACGGTTTTGAATTTGCCTGTGCTGGCCAGATCAAGCACTTCATTTTTATCGGTAAGCAGGTAACGGTACAGGTTCAGTTTTTTGCCGGTAGTGACGGGCAAATCCAAGCTTTCGCCAGTGGGTGCAGCGAACATGAACTGATAGGCAAAACTGCTTAAATCCTGCGTGCCTTTTTGTAGCGGCACAATATTGGTTTCAGCTTTGTTTTTTAGCGTCAGCGTGTTGGCCGCCCAGTTAAAATCGGCGAACAGGGATTTATTGCTATCGCTGCCCTGGTGCAGTTCAAAATGGCTGGGTTTGAGGCCGTCAGCCGTGATTTCACCCTCGCTGATTAAGCGCCGTTTGCCAAACAAGGCATAAATGCCTATGCCGTTGGTCACGCTTTCAATATGGTAACGGCCTTTGTCCTGACGATAACTTTCTGTGACAGTAGCAAAGGGCTGGCCGTTTCTGGTGGCCTGATACACCAGCTCCACCCGTTTGGGCGCGGCATTGGCACCTTGGCTAATAATCAATAACAACAGACATGAAAGTTTGAAAAAATTACGCATTTGATAGCCTTTGAGTTGAAGTGATGAGGTCTTTAACGCATAGCCAGCAAATGCGTTGGCAAACTAAACCACAATGGTTGCTGCTTCACCCGCTTGTTGCGGGCGTATATGGCCGATTACCCAGACTTGTTCACCTTCGGCAATCAGCAGATTTTGTGCGGCTTCCGCCTGTTGCGGCGAAACAATGACCACCATGCCTATGCCACAGTTAAAGGTGCGGTGCATTTCATCTTCCGCCACATTGCCTTGTGCCTGTAGCCAGCCAAACAAGGGTGGGGTTTCCCAGCTGCCTTTTTTGATTTCTGCGGTCAGGCCTTGCGGCAATACGCGCGGCACATTTTCGGTGATACCGCCGCCGGTGATGTGTGCCATGCCTTTGACTTCCAGCGCGGCAATTAGTTTGAGCAGTGGTTTCACATAAATACGTGTGGGTGCCATGACTACATCACGAAAAGGTCGGCCGTGAAAATCACTGTCCATGTCTATGCCGGAGTGCTCAATCAGCTTGCGTATGAAAGAATAGCCGTTGGAATGCGCGCCGCTGGAGGCCAGCCCTAATATCACATCGCCGTCGCTAATGGTGCTGCCATTGATGATGGCGGCTTTATCCACGGCACCTACCGCAAATCCGGCGAGATCGTATTCACCGGCCGGATACATGCCCGGCATTTCTGCGGTTTCGCCGCCGACCAGTGCACAGCCTGCTTGCTCGCAACCCGCCGCGATGCCTTTGATGACAGCAGCGGCGGTGCCGACTTCCAGTTTGCCGCAGGCAAAATAATCGAGAAAAAACAAAGGCTCAGCGCCTTGTACCAGAATATCGTTGACACTCATGGCCACCAGATCAATGCCTACCGTATCATGCTTATCCAGCTGAAAAGCGAGCTTGAGCTTGGTGCCAACACCATCGGTGCCGGAAACCAGCACCGGATTCTTGAATTTTTTTGGCACTTCAAACAGCGAGCCAAAACCACCGATACCGCCCAATACTTCAGGGCGCATGGTACGCTTGGCAAAAGGCTTGATTTGCTCCACCAGCGCATCGCCAGCTTCCATGTCCACACCGGCATCGCGATAGCTCATGGAGGTTTGGTTAGTGGCTGTTTTGCTTGCATCATCTTGCGGCTTATTGGGATTCAACGTGATCTCGCTTTCTACTTGGAAAATACTATCAATATAAAACACTACAGAAAAAAACTGGAATTAGGGCATAATTTTAACTTAAATGACTAACAAACAAGACAATGTGTTACCTGATTACCGCCTGATGTTGTTGGTGGCGGCATTTTTATTGCTGATTTATCTGCTGTTGGATATTCTTTCGCCATTTTTGATTGCCGCTATTTTGGCCTATATTTGTAGCCCTATTGTCAATAAACTCAGTTTAATGGGGCTGGGAAAATACAAGGTAAGCCGCACGCTGGGCGCCTTGGTGACTTTGTTACTGCTGATAGGTGTGGTCATCGCGGCGTTTTTAATCATCGTACCTCTGTTGCAAAAAGAACTGCTGCTGGTGGTTAAGCGCTTGCCAGCTTATTTGGATCTTTTACGAAGTCATTTGGAACCTTGGTTATTGCAACACTTTGACATCACGCTGGATATAAACATCGGCCAAATTCAGACTTTGCTGGGTAATAACTGGAAAAGTGCGGGTAATTTCGCGGGCAATATCCTTGCCTCGGTCAGTAACGGCGGTTTGGCATTTGTGGCCTGGATGGCCAATTTCTTGTTGATTCCGGTGGTTTTATTTTATTTTCTGCGCGATTGGCCTAATCTGGTGGCCCAAGTTGCACAACTCTTTCCTCGGCGTTGGTATGATAAAACCGCTGCCATTGCCAGTGAGGTGGATCTTGTGCTGGCTGAATTCTTGCGCGGACAACTTTCTGTCATGTTGCTGATGAGCGCTTTTTATGCGGTAGGCTTGTGGTTTGCCGGCCTGGAGTTGGCGCTACCGATTGCGTTGGTGGCTGGTATGCTAGGTTTTGTGCCTTATTTGGGCATTACTATCGGCACCCTCTTGGCCTTTCTATCCGCAGTGCTGCAATTTACCGCGTTAAGCCAGTTTATTCCACTGATTATCGTGTTTGGTTTAGGCCAAGTGCTGGAAAGCTTTTTGCTCACGCCCTGGCTGGTGGGTGATCGCATAGGCTTGCATCCGGTGGTGGTGATTTTTGCCTTGCTTGCAGGCGGTCAGTTATTCGGTTTTACCGGCATATTACTGGCATTACCCGCCAGTGCCGCCATTGCGGTAGGTTTAAAACATGCGCAAAAAGCTTATTTACTCAGTGATTATTACCAATGAAACAGTTGTTGCTGGATATACAGCCCACGCCGTTGCCCACGCTGACCAATTTTGTCGTGGGTCGCAACGCCGAGGCGCTGCATAATTTGCAACTGGCTGCGAGCGGCAATGCCGAGGCGCGTTTTGTTTATATCTGGGGTGCAACAGGAAGCGGAAAAAGTCATCTGCTACAAGCTTGCACAGCGCTGGCACAGCAACAGGATGTGCAGTTGATTACGCTGGACAATGTACATCTTCTCGATAATGATGCGCAAATCGCATTATTCAACACTTATAATGAACTGCGTAACGGCGTGCATGAGCGTAGCGCGTTGCTGGTCAGCGGTATCGCGGCACCCACGCAAATGCAGTTGCGTGATGATCTGGCAACGCGTTTGGCATGGGGTTTGGTTTATCAGATTCATCCGTTATCGGATATGGAAAAAGCCCATGCGCTTAAAGCCCATGCGGCAGAACGTGGCATCAAGCTGGGAGATGATGTTATCGCTTATTGTTTGCGCCATCTACGCCGCGATTTGCCGAATCTGATGGCTACCTTGGATGCGCTGGACAAATGGTCGCTGACCATGAAAAAACCGGTAACGGTGCCTTTGCTCAGGCAACTTTTACAGTTTTCGCTCGATTTTTATCATGAGCCGTGAGTATTGTTAATCTTTTATATTTCGTTAAATTTGTCAGGAATTATTCCTCTTGCAATAAGGCTACAACAATCCAATGTTTACCAAAGTTAATGTTACTTGCCCACAGTGTGGGCAATCTCACTGCCGAGAGTCCAAATGGCATTCACATCAGGAAAAACGCAGCTATCCCAACAGCAAGCCGTTTCGCTGTCCAGACTGCGTGCACCGCTTTTATTTGCGTAAAACCACCCATTTTAATCTTGCCATAGGCTTGGCCATGGCGGCTGGCTTAGTGACAATCGCGATTGTGATTATATTGGCTATCGGCTTGCCAATTGCAGATCATCCTGAAACCAACAATGCAAAAATTGATGGGGATGATCTTAAAGCCGCTAATAAAGGTGATGCGGGAGCACAGCTGAAGATAGGCAAAAGTCTTTTGTTGGAGGGATCGCATACGGGAAAAAATTCGGCAGAAGCTGTGCGCTGGTTGCAATCTGCGGCTAAAAGTGGCAATACCGATGCCATGCTGGAATTGGGAAAGCTTTATAAAACCGGAGTTGGTGCCCTACAGAATTTTGAGCTATCTGCCAAATGGATACAGCTGGCGGCAACGCGTGGCAGTGCCGAAGGCATGCTGGAGCTGGGGCGTTTATATCGCGATGGTATTGGCTTTGAAAAGGATGTCGTGCGTGCCTATGTGTGGTTCAACCGAGCCGCTGCCGCGCAGGATATGAATGCGGTACGTGAGCGTGAAAATATTGCGCGTATTCTGACCTTTGAGCAATTGCGGGAGGCGCAGCATTTGTCATCCTCTATTGAGGCTTCTTCAAACAACAATGTTGGCAATTACTCCAAAAACACACACTTTCAAGATCCCTTGAATTGAAAAAAGATGCTAAGACTGACTGAGCTCAAACTGCCGCTGGAACACGCGCCTGGCGAAATTAAAGCAACTATTCTTAAACAACTGGGTATTGCCGAGAGTGATCTGGTCAGCTTTACCATTTTTCGGCGCGGGGTGGATGCGCGCAAATCGCACGCGATATTGTTTGTCTACACGCTGGAGGTTGAAGTGCGTAATGAGACCAACGTACTCGCGCGCTGCAAAAAAAATCCGCATGTGAAGATTGCGCCGGACACCGGCTATCATTTCGTGGCTCAAGCGGCGACAAGCTCAGCCGAACGTCCCGTTATCGTGGGTCTGGGGCCGGCCGGCTTGTTTGCCGGGTTAATACTCGCGCAATCCGGTTTTAAACCCTTGATTCTGGAGCGCGGTAAAGCCGTGCGTGAACGCACCAAGGATACCTTCGGTCTGTGGCGGCAAGGGGTGCTCAACCCGGAATCCAATGTGCAGTTTGGTGAAGGCGGTGCGGGTACATTTTCCGATGGTAAGCTTTACAGCCAGGTTAAAGACCCCAAGCATTATGGTCGCAAAGTGTTGCAAGAATTTGTTAAAGCCGGTGCGCCAGAAGAGATTCTGTATGTCAGTCACCCGCATATCGGCACGTTCCGACTGGTGGGCATGGTTGAAAAAATGCGTGAAACCATCTTGGCACTGGGCGGTGAGATACGTTTTCAGAGCCGGGTGGATGATATTGAAGTGGAACATGGGCAGGTGCAAGGCGTAGTCCTCGCCAGCGGCGAACACATTCCCACGCGTCATTTGATACTGGCGGTAGGCCATAGCGCGCGCGATACCTTTGAAATGATCCACAAGCGCGGCATTTATATCGAAGCCAAACCGTTTTCCATAGGCTTTCGTATCGAGCATCCACAATCATTAATAGACCGCGCGCGCTATGGTAATCATGCGGAACACCCCTTGCTGGGCGCGGCGGATTACAAGCTGGTGCATCATGCTAAAAACGGGCGTTCGGTTTACAGCTTCTGCATGTGTCCAGGCGGCACGGTGGTAGCGGCAGCATCTGAAGCCGGGTGTGTGGTGACCAACGGCATGAGCCAGTATTCGCGCAATGAACGCAATGCCAACAGCGGCATTGTCGTCGGCATTTCGCCGGAGCAGGATTACCCCGGTGATCCGCTGGCCGGTATGGAGTTTCAGCGTAAGTGGGAAGCGCGCGCCTATGAGCTGGGCGGCAGCAATTATCAAGCCCCCGGCCAGCTGATAGGCGATTTCATTCAGGGTAAGCCTTCCACGGCATTTGGCAGCGTACAGCCTTCGTATACGCCCGGCGTGCATTTGTGCGATTTGAGTAACGCTTTGCCGGAATATGCGATTAGCGCCATCCGTGAAGCGCTGCCGGAATTCGCCAAACAAATAAAAGGCTTTGATCTGCCGGATGGCGTTTTGACCGGTGTGGAAACACGTACCTCATCGCCGATCCGAATCAAGCGCGAAGACGAAAGTTTGCAAAGTATCAATACGCAAGGCTTGTATCCAACAGGGGAAGGTGCAGGCTATGCCGGAGGCATTCTTTCGGCGGCGATAGATGGCATTAAAGTGGCAGAGGCCGTGGCTTTGCGTTTGGCTGCTGGCAACTGAAATCGTCCATTAAGTTTTTACAATGCATTAATTTTTTAATAAAGGTAATTAACATGAACAAGACCTTGATTCTCTCTACATCCTTAATGCTTGGTGTTTTTTCTTTACCGGCGCATGCGGAAAAACAGGAATGTGCTGCCGTTAACAAGGCGCAGATTTCCGCCTTGTTTGATCGCTGGAATGATGCGCTGAAGACGGGAAATCCTGACGCAGTGACCAAGTTGTATTCCGATGATGCGGTTTTGTTGCCAACGGTATCCAATAAGCCGCGCGATACGCACGAGGAGATTAGTGATTATTTCGTACATTTTCTACAAAAACATCCGCAAGGCCGCATTGACAGCCGTACCATTAAACTTGGTTGCAACACAGCAACGGATATGGGTATTTATACGTTCAAGGTAAAAGCTGATGGCAAAAACCAGGAGATACAGGCGCGCTATACTTTTCAATATGCATTTGAGGATGGTAAATGGGTCATTGAGCATCATCATTCTTCGGCCATGCCGGAAAAATCCGATGCAAAAGAACATCATTAAACGCTGAAAACTTTATGAAACGCATTGAACAAATATTGGAGCTTTTTCTATTCAATAGCCGCTGGTTGCTGGTGCCATTTTATCTGGGCATGATCGGTGCCATCGTATTGTTGCTGATAAAGTTTGTTAAGGCCTTTATTAGCTTGGCACCCTTGGTGTTTTATGGCGAAGGCGATCAAGCCATTATCGGCATTTTGACTTTGGTGGATATTACGCTGGTGGCGAATCTGCTCATCATCATGATTTTTGCCGGGTATGAGAATTTTGTTTCTATGATGCATACCGGCAATAGTGCAGATCGCCCCGGTTGGATGGGGAGCGTGAGTTTTTCTGATCTTAAAATAAAGCTGCTTGCTTCTATTGTGGCTATCTCGGCGATTGATTTGCTGAAATACTTTTTTAATGTGAAGCAAGTGACTGCGCATGAATTAACTTGGATGCTTGCGATTCATATCACGTTGGTGTTTTCCGGGTTGATGTTGGTATTGATGGATCGCTTTTCCAGTGCTAAACACTGAATCATCAGGTAACCATCGCTTGAATAATAGTAATCTTTCAGCTACTTATGACATCCCTCACTAGCCGCTTACCCCCTTGGCTGGCTTTGATCGGCCTGGCTTTGCTGGTATTTCTGATTCTGTCGCCTTTCTTTTCAATTTTAGCCTGGGCCGGTGTTTTAGCTTACGCTTCCTGGCCGATTGCAAAGCGCATACGCGGCTGGTGCGGTGAGCGCAATGCGCTGGCCGCCAGCTTGACCACCATGCTGGCGGCTTTAATGCTGGTAATTCCTCTCATTTGGCTGCTCTGGATTGCACAAAAAGAAGTAATGCGGATTTATCCTGAATTGCAAAATTTGTTATCAGCACCGCCGCCTGTACCTGCTTTGCTGAAACAAGTGCCATGGCTGGGGGATAGCCTCTCCCATTTGCTAAGCGCACCGGAAGAAACAATGGCAACGATTAAAAACTGGCTCGCCTCGCACGCGAGTTCATTTGCCATGTTGGCCGGTGGCTTGGGCAGGGGTATCGGTAAGCTGGTGATGATGATGGTGGTTTTGTTTTTCTTTTACCGCGATGGTGCGCGTATTGTCAGCGAGCTAAAGCTGGTTTTATCAAGATTTATCGGGTCGCGTATACATGATTATTTAACTGCCGCAGGCAACACCACGCGCGCCGTTATCTATGGGATTCTGCTGACTGCATTGGTGCAAGGTGTAGTAGCCGGGCTGGGTTATTGGGTAGCGGGGCTGGATTCACCGGTAACCTTGGGCGTGTTAACCACACTTTGTGCCTTGATTCCATTTGCAACGCCAGTCGCCTGGGGATCGATTGGATTCTGGTTATTTTTACATGGCGAAACGGGCGCGGCGATAGGTGTTTGGCTTTGGGGTGCGGCGGTCGTGAGTCAGTTGGATAACTTTTTGCGGCCTTATTTTATTAGCAGTGTTAGCCCGGTTCCTTTTCTGTTGATTTTATTTGGCGTATTGGGCGGCCTGTTGGCATTTGGTTTGGTCGGCCTGTTTGTCGGTCCGATCGTGTTGGCGATAGCCTGGGCTGTTTGGCGTGAATGGGTTGCGCATCTGGAATGAGGTAGTTGGACTTGTTAAAAGCCATGCGCCCCATTCCTGAAACTTTCAGCATAATAAGTAAGTTAGTCGACTTAGTATTATCAAAGGACAGGTCGCATGAACACACAAGATAAAAAAAGCTGGCATGCGCTGCCAGAAGCGCAAATTCTTGCTGATTTGCATGTTGATGCCATGCATGGCCTGAGTTCAGACGAAGTCAAGGAGAGGCAGGTGCAGTACGGTGCCAACCGTCTGACACCGAAAAAAGGTAAAAGCCCTTTGCTTTTGTTTCTATCCCAGTTTCACGATCCTCTGATTTATATCCTGCTGGCATCCTCCGTGATTACCGCCGCTCTAAAAGGCTGGGTAGATGCCTCGGTGATTTTTGGCGTGGTGTTTCTTAATGCCATCATCGGTTTTATTCAGGAAAAAAATGCGTTGCGCGCGATTGATGCCTTGTCACGTGCACTTAGTTTAAATGCCGAGGTTTTGCGCGATGGCGTGCGGCTAACCATCGCCGCCGCTGAACTGGTGCCGGGCGATATTGTTTTTTTGCAATCCGGCGATAAAGTTGCGGCAGATTTACGTTTAATCAAACGGCGCGATTTGCAAATCGACGAATCGGCACTCACCGGCGAATCCGTACCGGTGGAAAAATCCACTTCATCATTACCTGCTCATACTGTTCTTGCCGAATGCAGCAATATGGCCTACTCCTCGACCCTGATAACCTATGGCACAGGCGTGGGCGTGGTGGTAAAAACCGGCGACGATACCGAGATAGGCCGCATCAATCAGATGATAGCGGCAGCCACCGAGCTAGAAACACCATTAACACGAAAAATTGCCCAGTTCAGCCGTTTGTTGATGTGGTTTATCCTTGGTCTTGCCGGGCTGACTTTCGCTGCCGGCTGGCTCAGGGGCGGAAATTTGATCGACACTTTTATCGCTTCGGTGGCTCTGGCCGTGGCGGCGATACCGGAAGGTCTGCCGGTGGCGGTTACTATTGCGCTGGCGATTGGTGTGGCGCGCATGGCCAAACGTCAGGTGATTATTCGCAAATTGCCCGCCGTGGAAACGCTGGGCGGTACCACGATTATTTGTTCAGATAAAACCGGCACCCTGACGCAGAACCAAATGACTGTGCAGGCGGTTTATGCGGGCGGGGTGAATTATGAGGTGAGTGGCTCCGGCTATGAACCCAGTGGCGAATTCCATATTTCCGACACTCTCATCAATCCAGACACACAAGGTGCGCTGACAGAGTGCCTCAAGGCTGGCCTACTGTGTAACGATGCCAGACTGGTGCATGAAGATCATATCTGGAAACTTGAAGGCGACCCGACTGAAGGCGCGCTTCTGGTTTCGGCCTACAAAGCTGGCTTAAACCTTACGGAAATTAACCAGACTCACCCGCGTCTCGATACCATTCCTTTTGAGTCTGCGCATCAATTCATGGCGACCATGCATCTTAACTCGGCGGCGGATGCGCACCATATTTATCTTAAAGGTTCGGTGGAGAGTATTCTGCGGCGTTGTGATGCGGCGCTGGATGCGAATTTGCAGCGGGCGGCTTTGGATGAGGCCGCAATTGGGCTACAGGTGGAAGCCATGACAGCAAGAGGCTTACGTGTGCTGGCCTTTGCGCGCGGTGAACGCCCATTGTATGAAAGCACGTTGGGGCATGAGCATGTGGCTGATGGCCTGAGTTTTATTGGTTTGCAAGGCATGATGGATCCGCCGCGCGAGGAGGCAATAGCTGCTGTCGCGCGTTGCCGCACGGCGGGCATACAAGTGAAAATGATTACTGGCGACCATCTGGGGACGGCGGTCGCCATTGCGCGACAAATAGGTTTGGTGAATGAGGATCAGCCGCTTGAGGCTTTGGAGGGCAAGGCGCTAGCGCTTATTTCCGACGCGAATTTGCCCGAGGCCTCAGAACGAATTACCGTATTTGCCCGCGTGGCACCCGAGCAAAAGCTCAGGCTGGTAAAAGCATTGCAAGTGCGCGGACATATAGTCGCCATGACCGGAGACGGTGTAAATGACGCGCCTGCTTTGCGTCAGGCCAATATAGGTGTGGCCATGGGCATTACCGGCACCGAGGTTTCCAAAGAGGCGGCGGCCATGGTGCTGACCGACGACAACTTCGCCTCCATTGCCGCCGCCGTTGAAGAAGGGCGTGGCGTTTACGACAATCTGGTCAAATTTATCAGCTGGACAATACCTACCAATATCGGTCAGGGCTTGGTCATTCTAATTGCAATTTTACTAAATATGCAGCTGCCAATTTTGCCTGGCCAAATACTGTGGGTTAACATGACCACGGCTTTATTTTTAGGCATGGTGCTGGCTTTTGAGGCGCGAGAAAGTGACATCATGCAACGTTCACCGCGCGACCCGCAACAGCCCATTCTTACCAGCCGCCTGATTTTTCGCTCGATTTTGGTAAGTCTGTTATTAGCCGGTGGTGTATTTGGCTTGTTTGAATGGGAAGTGCTAAATGGCGAGAGCATAGAAAAAGCTCGCACTGCGGCTGTTAATATGATCATTGTTGGTCAAGCTTTTTATTTGCTGAATTGTCGCTCCATTAGCCAATCCATGTGGTCGCTTGGCTTGTTTTCCAACCCCTGGTTTTTGCCGGGAGTGCTAACCATGCTACTGGCACAAGCCGCCTTCATTTATCTGCCGCTCATGAACTGGCTGTTTCACAGCGCGCCCATTGGGCTGGATGAGTGGCTGTTGACACTGGCGGCAGGTTTGCTTATTTATTTCATTGTCGGCATGGAAAAATACATCGTAAGGCGCTTTTTGTCATGATTCATATAGACTGCTACGTTTTGCAGTAGCGCAATTTATGGTTGTGAATTATTGCGAGAATGCTGAGTAAACTTTAGCGCTTTGCGCAATTAGTTAACAAGTGTAAACTTGCGCCTGCTAAATTTTTCTGATATAGCACTCCTATCTCTGGTACAAATTTGAAAGCACATATGGCAGACGCAACTACACGACAATTCACTCCTTATCAAGCAAGTGCTGATGAAGAGTATATGAATGACAAGCAGCTGGAGCATTTCCGCAAAATTCTTGATAATTGGAAGGCCGAATTAAGCGGCGATATGGACAGAGCCGTGCATGCAATGCAGGATGAAGTCACGGTTTTTGCCGATCCTAATGATAGAGCCAGCCAGGAATCAGACATGGCACTGGAATTACGTAACCGTGATCGCGAACGCAAGCTCATCAAAAAAATTGATGAGACCTTAAGGAAGGTGAGTGAGCGTGAATATGGTTATTGCGAAGGCTGTGGTGTTGAAATTGGACTGAAGCGCCTCGAGGCTCGGCCAACGGCTACCTTATGTATCGATTGCAAAACCTTGGATGAAATCCGCGAGCGCCAAGTCGCCAGATAATAGGCCATTTGCTCATGGGCGTAAGCAGGCTGAGTAAAAACAGACGGCTATACATTACAAGTAATTGAAATGCCCGGTGGTTAAATTGAAAATATCACTAATCACTTATTGACAACCCATGGCTTCTCTGTAGAATGCGCACCTCGCTTCAACGCAGTAATGAAGTCAATGCAACGAAGTAAGAAATAAGCGCTTGACGGAATGAAATAAAGCTGTAGAATGCGCGGCTCACTTTGAAGTGGGAAGTGAGCAAGAAAGTGAAGTAAAACAAAAGCTTGACGCGGTGATAAAACACTGTAGAATGCGCGGCTCGCTTCAGAAATCGAAGTGAGCAGGCAAACGAAGTTGAAACAAACGCTTGACAATGCAATAAAACGCTGTAAAATGCGCACCTCGCTTCAGACGCTGTAGCGAGAAAGAACAAAAAGCTCTTTAACAAAATGAACAATCGATAGGTGTGAGTGCTTGTAGCAAAGGCCGCCACTTGATGGCAAATCTTAACAGTTAAATGTTACCGATTTGTTGCAGATAGATGGCACTCAAGATACAAGTCTTTACACCTTGAATGAAATAACAGTTTACTGTCGGATAGCAATATCCGGCACACAACCTTAAATTCATTTGAGAAAATAAAGCAAAAGCGACATACCGACTCTCGTTAAGAGAGTCACAAGTAATAGTTGGGAATTAAACTGAAGAGTTTGATCCTGGCTCAGATTGAACGCTGGCGGAATGCTTTACACATGCAAGTCGAACGGCAGCACGGGAGCTTGCTCCTGGTGGCGAGTGGCGGACGGGTGAGTAATATATCGGAACGTACCTTTTAATGGGGGATAACTAGTCGAAAGAATAGCTAATACCGCATAAGCCCTGAGGGGAAAGCGGGGGATCGTAAGACCTCGCGTTATTAGAGCGGCCGATATCTGATTAGCTAGTTGGTGAGGTAAAGGCTCACCAAGGCGACGATCAGTAGCTGGTCTGAGAGGACGACCAGCCACACTGGAACTGAGACACGGTCCAGACTCCTACGGGAGGCAGCAGTGGGGAATTTTGGACAATGGGCGCAAGCCTGATCCAGCCATTCCGCGTGAGTGAAGAAGGCCTTCGGGTTGTAAAGCTCTTTCGCAAGGGAAGAAACGATTCATCCTAATACGGTGAGTTAATGACGGTACCTTGATAAGAAGCACCGGCTAACTACGTGCCAGCAGCCGCGGTAATACGTAGGGTGCGAGCGTTAATCGGAATTACTGGGCGTAAAGCGTGCGCAGGCGGTTTTGTAAGTCAGATGTGAAATCCCCGGGCTCAACCTGGGAACTGCGTTTGAAACTACAAGGCTAGAATATGTCAGAGGGGGGTAGAATTCCACGTGTAGCAGTGAAATGCGTAGAGATGTGGAGGAATACCAATGGCGAAGGCAGCCCCCTGGGATAATATTGACGCTCATGCACGAAAGCGTGGGGAGCAAACAGGATTAGATACCCTGGTAGTCCACGCCCTAAACGATGTCTACTAGTTGTTGGTGGAGTAAAATCCATAAGTAACGCAGCTAACGCGTGAAGTAGACCGCCTGGGGAGTACGGTCGCAAGATTAAAACTCAAAGGAATTGACGGGGGCCCGCACAAGCGGTGGATTATGTGGATTAATTCGATGCAACGCGAAAAACCTTACCTGGCCTTGACATGTACGGAACTTTCCAGAGATGGATTGGTGCTCGAAAGAGAACCGTAACACAGGTGCTGCATGGCTGTCGTCAGCTCGTGTCGTGAGATGTTGGGTTAAGTCCCGCAACGAGCGCAACCCTTGCCATTAATTGCCATCATTTAGTTGGGCACTTTAATGGGACTGCCGGTGACAAACCGGAGGAAGGTGGGGATGACGTCAAGTCCTCATGGCCCTTATGGCCAGGGCTTCACACGTAATACAATGGTCGGTACAGAGGGTTACCAACCCGCGAGGGGGAGTCAATCTCAGAAAGCCGATCGTAGTCCGGATTGCAGTCTGCAACTCGACTGCATGAAGTCGGAATCGCTAGTAATCGCGGATCAGCATGTCGCGGTGAATACGTTCCCGGGCCTTGTACACACCGCCCGTCACACCATGGGAGTGGGTTCCACCAGAAGTAGTTAGTCTAACCGCAAGGAGGGCGATTACCACGGTGGGGTTCATGACTGGGGTGAAGTCGTAACAAGGTAGCCGTATCGGAAGGTGCGGCTGGATCACCTCCTTTCAAGAGAATCCTAAACTGCAAGCATTCACACTTATCGGTTGTTCAAAAAAAGCATCACTGAAAAATGGTCAGCACCTAAACTTATAGGGTCTGTAGCTCAGTTGGTTAGAGCACCGCCTTGATAAGGCGGGGGTCGCTGGTTCGAGTCCAGCCAGACCCACCAGATTTTAAACAAAGGCTGTCAAGTCGATGTGGAAATTGGGGGATTAGCTCAGCTGGGAGAGCACCTGCTTTGCAAGCAGGGGGTCGTCGGTTCGATCCCGTCATCCTCCACCAAAAATCAGTGATGTTGTAGATAAGCAGCTAGTTTGTAGCCGTTAGTCGTTAGTTAAACCCGTCGGTTTAACTGAAAACTAACGACTACAGTCTAACGACTGAAGTCTGATCTTTAACAAAATGGAAGAAGTAAAGTGAACACATGCCGTTGTGATGAGGGTGTGTGTTCAAAATGGGTAGTAATTGATTGCAAAATCGAAATGTTTTAATACGTTTAGTTCTAAGTCCAGTTCTCTAACTGGATGTGTAATAAACGGTTTAAATCAAATTCAGCAGCATCGCTTGGTGTTGTTGGATGTAGTGCTTTAGAAACCTATAATGGCAGATTTACTCCCTGCCGCAGGATTTGAGTAAGGGGAATAGATTGGCCTCACCGCCATGAAAATAACCGGTAAAAGGGCTCAGGTCTTAACGTTATAGGGTCAAGCGAATAAGTGCATATGGTGGATGCCTTGGCGATTACAGGCGATGAAGGACGTGGCAGCCTGCGTAAAGTCTTGGGGAGCTGGCAACAAGCTTTGATCCAAGAATGTCCGAATGGGGAAACCCACCCGCAAGGGTAACCGCTCCTGAATATATAGGGAGATGGTGGCAAACCGAGTGAACTGAAACATCTAAGTAGCTCGAGGAAAAGAAATCAACCGAGATTCCGGAAGTAGTGGCGAGCGAACCCGGATCAGCCTGTTATTTTTAGCACATGCGATAGTAGAACGGAATGGAAAGTCCGGCCATAGCGGGTGATAGCCCCGTATACGAAATCCCGTGTGTGGAACTAGGGTAACGACAAGTAGGGCGGGACACGTGAAATCCTGTCTGAACATGGGGGGACCATCCTCCAAGGCTAAATACTCGTAATCGACCGATAGTGAACCAGTACCGTGAGGGAAAGGCGAAAAGAACCCCGGGAGGGGAGTGAAATAGATCCTGAAACCGTATGCATACAAACAGTGGGAGCGGACTTGTTCCGTGACTGCGTACCTTTTGTATAATGGGTCAGCGACTTACATTCAGTAGCAAGCTTAACCGATAGGGGAGGCGCAGCGAAAGCGAGTCCGAATAGGGCGATAGTTGCTGGGTGTAGACCCGAAACCAAGTGATCTATCCATGGCCAGGATGAAGGTGCGGTAACACGCACTGGAGGTCCGAACCCACAAATGTTGAAAAATTTGGGGATGAGCTGTGGATAGGGGTGAAAGGCTAAACAAACTTGGAAATAGCTGGTTCTCTCCGAAAACTATTTAGGTAGTGCCTCGTGTATCACTCTTGGGGGTAGAGCACTGTTATGGCTAGGGGGTTCATAAGAACTTACCAAACCATTGCAAACTCCGAATACCGAGAAGTGCAATCACGGGAGACAGACCATGGGTGCTAACGTCCGTGGTCAAGAGGGAAACAACCCAGACCGACAGCTAAGGTCCCAAATGACGTGCTAAGTGGAAAACGAAGTGGGAAGGCATAGACAGCTAGGAGGTTGGCTTAGAAGCAGCCATCCTTTAAAGAAAGCGTAATAGCTCACTAGTCGAGTCGTCCTGCGCGGAAGATGTAACGGGGCTAAGCACGTAACCGAAGCTTCGGATGCCACCTTATTTATAAGGTGTGCATGGTAGGAGAGCGTTCTGTAGGCCTGCGAAGGTGTGCTGTGAGGCATGCTGGAGGTATCAGAAGTGCGAATGCTGACATGAGTAGCGATAAAGGGAGTGAAAAGCTCCCTCGCCGAAAGCCAAGGTTTCCTGCGCAACGTTCATCGGCGCAGGGTGAGTCGGCCCTAAGGTGAGGCAGAGATGCGTAGCTGATGGGAAACAGGTTAATATTCCTGTACTTTAATAGAATGCGATGTGGGGACGGAGAAGGTTAGGTCAGCCAACTGTTGGAATAGTTGGTTCAAGCGTGTAGGGAGATCTCTTAGGCAAATCCGGGAGGTCAATTCTGAGGCGTGATAACGAGGCACTTAGGTGCTGAAGTGATTGATACCATGCTTCCAAGAAAAGCCACTAAGCTTCAGTTCTATTAAAACCGTACCGCAAACCGACACAGGTGGGCAGGATGAGAATTCTAAGGCGCTTGAGAGAACCCGGGAGAAGGAACTCGGCAAATTAGCACCGTAACTTCGGGAGAAGGTGCGCCCCGGTAGGTTGTAGAGATTTACTCTCGAAGGCCGATGGGGTTGCAGTGAAAAGGTGGCTGCGACTGTTTAATAAAAACACAGCACTGTGCAAACACGAAAGTGGACGTATACGGTGTGACGCCTGCCCGGTGCCGGAAGGTTAATTGATGGGGTGCAAGCTCTTGATCGAAGCCCCGGTAAACGGCGGCCGTAACTATAACGGTCCTAAGGTAGCGAAATTCCTTGTCGGGTAAGTTCCGACCCGCACGAATGGCGTAACGATGGCCACACTGTCTCCTCTCGGGACTCAGCGAAGTTGAAATGTTTGTGAAGATGCAATCTACCCGCGGCTAGACGGAAAGACCCCATGAACCTTTACTGTAGCTTTACATTGGACTTTGACAAGATTTGTGTAGGATAGGTGGGAGACGTTGAAGCGGAGTCGCTAGATTTCGTGGAGTCAACCTTGAAATACCACCCTGATGTTGTTGAGGTTCTAACCTAGGTCCATAATCTGGATCGGGGACCGTGTATGGTGGGCAGTTTGACTGGGGCGGTCTCCTCCCAAAGAGTAACGGAGGAGTGCGAAGGTAACCTAGGTACGGTCGGAAATCGTACTGATAGTGCAATGGCATAAGGTTGCTTGACTGCGAGACGGACAGGTCGAGCAGGTGCGAAAGCAGGTCATAGTGATCCGGTGGTTCTGTATGGAAGGGCCATCGCTCAACGGATAAAAGGTACTCTGGGGATAACAGGCTGATTCCTCCCAAGAGTTCATATCGACTGTGGAGTTTGGCACCTCGATGTCGGCTCATCACATCCTGGGGCTGTAGCCGGTCCCAAGGGTATGGCTGTTCGCCATTTAAAGTGGTACGTGAGCTGGGTTTAAAACGTCGTGAGACAGTTTGGTCCCTATCTGCCGTGGGCGTTGGAAATTTGAAGGGGGCTGCTCCTAGTACGAGAGGACCGGAGTGGACGTATCTCTGGTGGACCGGTTGTCACGCCAGTGGCATAGCCGGGTAGCTAAATACGGAAGAGATAAACGCTGAAAGCATCTAAGCGTGAAACTTGCCTTAAGATGAGATTTCCCGGGGGTTTAACCCCCCTAAAGAGTCGTTCGAGACCAGGACGTTGATAGGTCGGATGTGGAAGCGCAGTAATGCGTTAAGCTGACCGATACTAATTGCTCGTGAGGCTTGATCCTATAACCTTGAGACTTGAGTGATTCAAGTGCAGGTTATTCTAAAGCATGCAATCAAGAAATAACCCATTAAACTTTACTTCTTCCAATTTGTTTAAGACCGTTGTTTACTCAGTGTATTAAGCTGATAAGCAGCGTGTTTTACTCGCTGAGCAGTGTCAATTTTGGCGCTGTTCACGACAGCATAACAGTGTCTTGAAGTCCGCTTCAGGGTGCTAACGGTTATGTCTGGCGGCCATAGCGAATTGGAACCACCCCTTCCCATCTCGAACAGGGCCGTGAAACGATTCTGCGCCAATGATAGTATGCTTCGTGCATGCGAAAGTAGGTCACCGCCAGGCTATTTATTTGAAAGATGTTAAGTCTCAGGCTTAATCCTTTCGCACTTAAGCCCTCCTAGTGAGGGCTTTTTTGTTGTGGTTCGTTCGGGGGGGTGCCGTCATGCTTGTGGTGATGGTGTTTGCCCCGTTTTTGTTTCACAATGCCTAGTGTTCATAGGCCGTCTGGTAGGTGATATGCAGGATCTGTACAGTTTGTTGGAGCGTTCCTTGACTCAACTCGGTTACGAGTTGGTCGATGTCGATGTCTCTGCGCGTGGTAAATTGATACGTTTGTTTATTGATAAACCTACTGGAATAACGATAGATGACTGTGTGCTGGTAAGTAATCAGATAGGTAACTTACTCACTGTAGAGAATGATATTGATTATGATCGGCTTGAGGTTTCCTCGCCAGGTTTGGATAGAGTGTTAAAAAAAGAGGCGGATTTTGTACGGTTTGCGGGTGAAAGAGTGCAAATAAAGTTGCGCATCCCTGTTGATGGTAGGAAGAACTATGTTGGAATACTGCGTAGTTATGAAAATGGTCAATTGTTAATTGAGTGTGATGCGCTGGTGCATGAAATTGCTTTAGAAAACATAGATAAAGCGCGATTAAGTCCAGAATTTTAAGCGGAGATTGAGATGAGTCGGGAAATACTATTGTTGGTTGATGCTCTGGCACATGAGAAGAATGTACCTAAAGGTGTGATTTTTAACGCCTTGGAGTTTGCGCTCGCCTCCGCAACGAAAAAAAGATTTACAGATGAAGCGGATGTTCGTGTTGAAATTAATCATGAGAATGGCGAATATAAGTCTTTTAGACGTTGGCTAGTAGTGCTCGATGAAGAGCTTGATAATCTCGCCTCACAGATTTCACTCGCGGATGCTAAGTTGCGTTATCCTGAGATTGAAGTCGGTGATTTTATAGAGGAGCCGCTAGATTCGGTTGAGTTTGGTCGAATAGGCGCGCAGGCTGCCAAGCAGGTGATTTTACAAAAAGTACGTGAGGCAGAGCGGGAGCAGATACTTGAGGATTTTCTGGCTCGTGATGAGCATTTGGTTACTGGTGCCATTAAGCGCATGGAAAAGGGTAGTGCCGTCATAGAAGTGGGTCGTATTGAAGCGATATTGCCACGTGACAAAATGATACCTAAAGAAAATTTGCGTGTTGGTGATCGGGTAAGAGCGTATTTATCGCGTGTAGAACGGACGGGCAGGGGGCCTCAGCTGATTTTGTCACGGATTGCACCAGAGTTTTTAATCAGACTGTTTGAGTTGGAAGTGCCTGAAATTGAAGAGGGATTACTTGAGATCAAATCAGCTGCGCGTGATCCGGGTCTGCGTTCCAAAATTGCGGTCAAATCTAATGACCAGCGCTTGGATCCGGTGGGTACTTGTGTCGGAATGCGTGGCTCGCGTGTCCAGGCTGTTACCGGAGAACTGGCTGGAGAGCGAGTGGATATAGTGTTATGGTCAATGGAGCCAGCACAGTTTGTGATTAATGCAATGTCACCTGCTGAAGTGCTAAGTATTGTAGTGGATGAGGATGTACATAGCATGGACGTTGTTGTCGCCGAGGATCAGTTGGCACAGGCTATTGGCAGAAATGGTCAGAATGTGCGATTGGCTTCAGAATTAACTGGTTGGACTTTGAACATTCTTACAGAAGACGAAGCGGCCAAAAAGCATGAAGAGGAATACTCTGGCATGCGCAGGCTCTTTGTTGAGAAATTAGATGTTGACGAAGAAGTGGCTGATATTCTTGTGCAAGAAGGTTTTGGCTCATTGGAAGAAGTAGCCTATGTACCTATGGCAGAAATGATTGAAATTGAAGCGTTTGACGAAGATACAGTGAATGAGTTGCGTAAACGTGCCCGTGCAGCTTTGTTAACAGAAGCGATAGCAAAAGAAGAAAAATCAGCTGAAATTTCTGAAAATCTTCTTAATATGGAAGGTATGGATGAAGTTACGGCTCATACCTTGGCTGAGAATGGTGTAGGTAGCATGGAAGATCTTGCCGATTTGGCGGTAGATGATTTAATTGGGTTAACCAATATGGATGTGGAACGTGCCAAGCAGCTAATTATGACAGCTAGGGCTCCTTGGTTTGCATAAATAAAGAATACAACTGTTGGTTTGTAGTGGACGACTGGGGAGTGGCGGTATGGGACAATCAAGCGTAGGACAATTTGCTATAGAACTTGGGCTGGCAAGCGAGGTATTGCTTGAGCAGTTGAAAGAGGCTGGCGTTAATAAAACTACGCCTGATGACAGCTTAACTGAGAGTGACAAAACCTCATTATTGGAATATTTGCGCAGCAAGCATGGGGCACAAGAACAAAACGCAAAAATTACTTTAACTCGTAGACAAGTTACTGAAGTTAAAAGAACCGATAGCAGTGGTAGAGCGCGATCTATTTCCGTGGAAACTCGTAAAAGCAGGGTTTTGGTACGCAGAGATATTCCATTGGCGGATAGCACAACAATAACAACACCTGTTGCAGAGGAGACTCCGCTCAGTGTAAGCGTTGAAACTATCGCTGATTTGGAGCCTGTTTCAACAAACGAGTCTATATTAGCGGAGGTTGAAGTAACAGATTTCGTTGTTGCAGCACCTGAAATGACTCTTGAAAATATTGAAGTAGCTGATGTGGTTGGTGCCGAAGTTGAAACCTTAACAGTTGAACCTGAGCAGCCAGTTGCTGATGTAGCCACCACCCCTCAAGATGTAGTTTTGATTGAATCTAAGCCCGAAGTGGTTGTTAATGAGAAACTGACACCCAAAGAATTACTAGGTTCGCAAGAGCTGGCATTGCGTGAACAAGAGTCGCGCCGCCATGCAAACCTGATGGCTATGCAAATGGAAGACATTCGCAAGAAGCAGGAACTGGTACGCAAGAAGCAGGAAAGAGAAGAGGAGGCGAAAAAAGAAGCGGCAAAAGCAGCTATTGTACCGGTCAAACTTACTGAGGGTACATTGCATAAGCCTGCCACGAAGCCAGCAGCTGGGGTAGAGGATAAATCTGCGAAAAAAACGGCTACTAAAGCAAAAGAGTGGACTGATGCAAATAACAAAAAACGTGGGGTAAAAGCTAAGCCTGATATGAGTGCAGGTCAGGGCTGGCGCGGGCAAAAAAACAAATCTAAATCACATCGTGACAGTGAAGAACAGCATGCGTTTAATGCGCCTACTGAACCTATTGTGCATGAGGTTTTGGTTCCTGAAAGTATTTCTGTAGCCGATCTCGCACATAAAATGGCAGTTAAGGCAGGTGAAGTGATCAAGGCACTCATGAAAATGGGCATGATGGTTACGATTAACCAAGTGCTGGATCAAGAAACTGCAATCATTGTAGTAGAAGAAATGGGGCATGTGGCTATCGCTGCTGCTGCCAACGATCCTGATACTTTTCTTGATGATGCTGAGCATGCTGAAGCTATACAAGAAACTCGCCCCCCAGTAGTGACCGTAATGGGGCATGTGGATCATGGTAAAACGTCGTTGTTGGATTATATACGTCGTAGCCGTGTGGCTTCCGGGGAAGCCGGTGGTATTACACAGCATATTGGCGCTTATCATGTACAAACGCCGCGTGGCATGGTGACTTTTCTGGATACACCTGGCCATGAAGCGTTTACCGCAATGCGTGCTCGTGGCGCAAAAGCAACTGATGTGGTTATTTTGGTTGTTGCTGCAGATGATGGTGTAATGCCGCAAACGATAGAGGCTATCCATCATGCCAAAGCTGCTGGAGTGCCGATGGTTGTTGCAATTAACAAAATTGACAAGCCTGGTGCCAACACTGAACGTGTAAAACAAGAGCTGGTGACGCATGAAGTGATCCCAGAAGAGTATGGCGGTGATGCCATGTTTGTTGAAGTTTCTGCCAAGACCGGCCAAGGCATAGATGGTCTGCTGGAAGCAGTTCTGCTACAAGCTGAAGTGTTGCAATTGACTGCCGCTAAAAACACACCCGCAAAGGGCCTGGTCATAGAAGGGCGGCTGGACAAGGGGCGAGGTTCGGTAGCGACCGTTTTGGTACAGTCTGGAACACTTAAGCGCGGTGATATGCTGCTTGCAGGCAGCGCTTTTGGTCGAGTGCGTGCAATGCTAGATGAAGCAGGTCGTGAAATTCAGGAGGCAGGACCTTCCATACCGGTTGAAATTTTAGGGTTGTCTGATGTGCCGAATGCTGGGGAAGATGTCATCGTATTGAATGATGAGAGAAAAGCGCGAGAAATTGCCTTATTTCGTCAGGGTAAATTCCGTGATGTGAAATTGGCCAGGAAGCAAGCGGCTAATCTAGAAAATATCTTTGATCAAATGGGTGCAGAAGAAGTCAGAGTACTTCCGCTTATTATCAAGTCTGATGTACAAGGCTCTTACGAGGCATTAGCCACTTCATTGCAAAAGCTTTCAACTGACGAAGTTAAAGTCAACATTATTCATACCGGCGTGGGGGCTATCAGTGAGTCTGATGTGAATCTGGCAGCTGCATCGAAAGCCGTGGTCATCGGCTTCAATGTGCGAGCCGATGCTGGTGCACGCAAACTGATAGAAAGTGCCGGCGTAGATGTGCGCTATTACAATATTATCTATGAGGCTGTGGATGAGGTTAAGGCAGCCTTGAGTGGCATGTTGGCACCTGAGCAAAAAGAAAGCGCAATCGGTATGGTTGAAATCCGCGAAGTGTATCGAATATCCAAAGTTGGTGCCGTGGCTGGTTGTTATGTGCAAGAAGGGATCATCAAACGTGGCTCCAGAATACGTTTATTGCGCGATGATGTGGTAATTTTCACAGGCGAGCTGGATTCATTGAAGCGATTTAAGGATGATGTTAAAGAAGTGAAATCCAACTTTGAATGTGGTCTGTCGCTAAAGAACTTCAATGATATTGAAGTAGGCGATTTGCTGGAAGTTTTTGAAGTGGTAGAAGTAGCTAGAACGTTAGCTTAAATCGGTAAATTTAATCAATTATGGCTAAAGATTTTGCACGAAGTGATCGGGTGGCAGAGCAAATTCAACGTGAGTTGGCAGATTTGCTGCAATTCGAGGTGAAAGATCCACGTGTTGGCCGTGTTACTGTGACAGAAGTAGAAGTTACGGGAGATATGGCACATGCGAAAATCTATTACAGTGCTAAAGCGGGCACACCGGAGCTGCAACTAGGATTGGAGAAAGCGGCTGGTTTTTTGCGCGGCCAGCTAGCCAAGCGCATGTTGCTGCGCACTGTTCCTCAACTACATTTTATTTACGATGCTTCTATTGATCGTGGTATGCGACTGTCAAAAATCATTGATGAGGCGCTAGCGCCTGAAAATCTCATAAAAGATTAAGTTTCATGACAATGATTTTGCGCTTACGTTTGAAGTAGATTTAATTACTATGCAATACAAGCGAGTGAAACGCGTTGTCAATGGTGTACTCCTGCTGGATAAGCCGCTTGGCTTATCCAGTAACCAGGCCTTGCAAAAGGTAAAACAGTTTTACCAAGCGGCCAAGGCTGGCCATACCGGCAGCCTGGATCCGTTAGCAACGGGTTTGCTGCCTATTTGCTTTGGTGAGGCCACGAAATTCTCCCATTTTTTACTAGATGCCGATAAAAGCTATCGCGCGCTTATCAAGCTTGGGCAAACTACGGCTACAGGTGATGCAGAGGGTGAGATTCTGTCGAGTTCTCCTGTTAATGTAAGTGTACTTCATCTCAAAAATACGTTACTAAATTTTATCGGCGAAATCTTGCAAGTGCCGCCCATGTATTCGGCGCTTAAGCATCAAGGCAAAGCTTTGTATGAATATGCACGTGCCGGGGTGGAGATAGAGCGCCAGGCGCGACCAGTGACAATCTTTAGTCTAGCACTGGATTCATTTAGTGATGAACGCATAGTGATAACAGTGCATTGCAGCAAAGGTACTTATATCCGCACATTAGCAGAAGATATAGGCGTTGCTTTGGGTTGTGGTGCACATTTGGCTGGTTTGCGGCGTTTGAGTACCGCGCAATTTTCCCTGAAACAGGCCGTTACAATCGACATATTGGAGGCCATGTCGACAGAGGATAGAGTGTGCATGTTATTGCCTGTAGATGCCGCAATCGAAAATATGCCGAGTATTACGATAACTGAGGAAAGCGCTTATTATCTTAAACAAGGTCAGTCAGTCTGGTGCGCAGGCGTAAATCTACAGGGATATTTCAGAGTTTACGATGAAAATCACCGATTTATAGGTTTGGCTGAGCAGGCAGCGGACGGAAAAATCGCACCTAGACGTTTGGTTGTGTAACTGGTTGATTTGTTTAGTGGCGTGCTCGTTGGCCAGTGTCATCAGTCTTTATTCTTGGATAGTTTGACTGTTAATGCCATGTCGACTCATCAAATCGTAAAGCGTAGGGCGACTAACGCCCAATATATCAGCCGCTTTTGCAATATTGTCATTAGCTCTTGCCAGCGCCTTAACCAACACTTTGTATTCAGCTTCATCTCGCACTTGGCGCAAGTTTAGCGATTCTTCGGCTTGGGTTGAAGTGGCTAAACCAAGATCTTCATCATGGATTTGTGAGCCATCTGCCATAATTACGGCACGTTTGATACAGTTTTCCATTTCACGTACATTTCCCGGCCATTGGTAGCCTTCGATTGTATTTAACGCTTCTTGACTAAAAGGCAAGGAAGCGCAGCCTTCCTGGGCGCTGAATTTGTTTTTGAAGTGATGTGCAAGTAAGGTGGCATCTCCCGCCCTGTCGCGTAGTGGAGGAATGCTAATGACGATTTCACTGAGTCGATAAAATAAATCCTCACGAAAACGCCCGGCTTCAATTAGACTCTTCAGGTTCTGGTGGGTCGCGCAAACGATACGCACATCAACTGGAATCTCTTCGCGCCCACCGACTCTTTCAATTATCCGTTCTTGCAAAAAGCGTAACAGCTTGGATTGAAGTGACATTGGCAGATCGCCAACTTCATCCAGAAAAAAAGTGCCTCCACTAGCCAGCTCAATCTTACCTAAAGTTTGCTTGGTGGCTCCGGTATAGGCTCCTTTTTCATAGCCAAATAATTCACTTTCCAATAGATTTTCAGGAATTGCCGCGCAATTGATGGCGGAGAAGCGCTTTCCCTGCCTTGGGCTGAGCTGGTGTAGTGCTCGAGCCAATACTTCCTTACCGGTTCCACTATCTCCCAATAACATGACGGTGGCATTGGAAGGCGCTACTTTTTCTATATTACGACAAATTTTGAGCAGGCCTGGATCGCGCGTGATGATGCCAGAGAGTGGTGAGTCAGGTAACTTTTGTAATAGTTCGCGATTTTCTTGTTGCAACGTATGAAGAAAGAACGCTCTCTCAATGACCAAGCCAAGCACCTCGGGGTCAAAAGGTTTTTGATGGAAGTCATAAGCTCCCAAGCCTATGGCCTTGACAGCGTTGGTATGATCTTGATTACCAGAAAGTACGATTAATTTTGTATCAGGCGCGAGCGCCAGAATTTGCTGTAACGTAGCCAAGCCTTCTGTAGCACCATCCGGGTCTGGCGGAAGGCCAAGATCCATAGTGACCACCGCTGGCTTGTATCGCTTTATGTGCGCGAGAGCACTTTCCCTATCGCCTGCAACTAGTACATTGTAGGTATCGAAACTCCAGCGTAATTGTTTTTGTAAGCCAGGGTCATCTTCAATTATTAGCAGATTTTTTTTACCCTGACTCATGCTAGCTGCTGCCATTATGCTATTCCTTGTATTAAATTACTTGGCTTATAAAGCGGCAGAATGACACGAAAGGTTGTCCCTTTTGATAGCTCACTAACAACTTCGAGCCTACCCCCAATCTCACGCGTATATTCTCGGCTTTCAAATACGCCAATTCCCATGCCTGCTGATTTTGTAGATTCAAAAGGTTTAAAGAGGCGTTCTTGAATGAATTCATCACTCATGCCGTGTCCGTTATCTTCTATTTCAATGATGGCGGTTTCATTTTCACTGGTTAAGCGGATTTGCACCATTCCATCTTTTGACGTGGCCTCAATAGCATTTTGAATGAGATGTCCAATGACGCGCTCGAGGCTGCCCGAATTAGCCAATACTGTTTGTCCTGGCTCAATTATTTGAAGTGTCGGCTTAGGTTCGTTCATTGATTTTGCTGCCACCGCCTGTTGTAATAGTTTCTCAATGAGTATTGGGGTCGGTTTTTCCACTGAAGCCCCACTACTGAGTTTCTCAAGCAGGCGTTTCATTTTTTGTACTGAAAGATCAACAGTTGCTATCATGTCTTTTTGAAACTCAGGATTATTTTTATGTTTTTCTATATTGGATAACAGCAGAGATAATTGAGAAACCAGATTTTTAAGGTCATGTACTACAAAAGTCGACATTCGGTTGAAAGACTCAAATTGGCGTGCTATCAGAAGCGCATTTGCGGCTTCTTGCTGTGCAAGATAACTTGCGGCTTGGTTGCCAGCTATTTTTAGTAAATCACAGATTTCCCAATTGAGTTTTATTTTGCTTCTAGGCTGTTCCAACACCACAAAGCCAAAGAGTTTGCGATGTTGAATAAGTGGCACTACGAGCCATGCCTTGGAAATGCTCAATAGCCACGTAGGTAACGTTAATGATTCATATTTTTGCGGGTTTGTTGAATGCTCCTGCAAATCAATTACCCATTGTGTATTTTCCATAAATTGGCAGAAATCACTACGGTTAGCTTCAGCGCCTTGCCATAAAGGCCTATCCCAGTGTGCTGCCAATTCAAGAATACCCAATTCGTTGCATATCCATAAAGCGCCGCCTGGACTTTCTACCAGTTCAGCAACTGCTTGAATCGTACGTTCACCAAGCTCCTGCTCACCTTCAGACAGAGTGCGGGTAAAGCGTATCCATTCTTCGCGGTAATCATAGTTATAACTGAAAAAATGCTTGCTAATGAATACTCTTAACCATGAGCGCAGTGTCCCGGAAAATAACATGACAAAAAGTAGAATTCCCGCACCAAACAAGAAAACGGCTTGTAAGACTGTTCCCCAGCTACCCCCAAAAAAACGTAGAAAATAGCCTGCCGCAGCCATGGCCAACAAGTAAATAGCTGATCCAAATAGCGTTGCAGAATGGAACAGAATGCGGCGCGACACAGAAATCCCTAATGACCATTGCGCGTTGCGTGCCGCTGAAACGGCGATAAGTGGAACACTCAATGTGTTAACTATGCCACGCGCAGCCCATATTTCTGAATTGACGTGCCTGAATAACATGGCATCGCTGTAGAGATAAAAATCATAGGCAAACATGCCGCCAACACCTAGGCAAAGGTATTTGATTGCCCAGCGCCCATTGGTCGGTGTGTTTCGGTACAGCTGTTCCACTAGAATCATACCTGTCAGCGCCATGGCTACACGTCCGACAATACCAGCCAAGAAGATGATTATTTCATGGTCAGTTTGCATACTGTAAAGATATACCGTTGCTAGAAGAAGCACCGAATAAGACAGGGTAATAGCTAATGTTAGTGGGCTATTTTTAAAGAAGGATGCGTCAGTCTGGTCAGCTGGTTTTAGTAACATGAGCAGAAAAAAAGACCAACTTGCGCTACGCATTATTTCAAAAATATCTGTTAATAGCGGAAACGATTGATCCCAAATCAGTTGGCAGAGGATGCTCGCTGCCCACAGCATGGAGATTAAACAGGCAATGGTTAAAGCAATACCATGTAGACGGCCGCGCCAACTGGTGAGTAGGAGTAAGGATAGCAGAAGGAAAGTAACGGCTGCAGCGCTGTAGCTAAAAGCCGCAATACTGGTCAGCATAGATTGTAATGCAGCAAAGTTATCTGCTGCCTTTGCCAGATAAAACGACTTGTACGGTATCTATCAGAATAATTAAATCCAGAAATAAGCTGTTATTTTTGACATAGTATAGGTCGTATTGCAGTTTTTGCATGGAGTCTTCAACGGATGCACCATATTGATATAGCACTTGAGCCCATCCAGTAATCCCCGGTTTGACGCTGTGGCGCAAATTATAATATGGCACTTGCTCACAAAGCTGTTCAACAAAATAAGGCCTTTCCGGGCGAGGGCCAACGAAACTCATTTCACCTTTTAACACATTAATAATTTGTGGAAGTTCGTCAATTCTTAGTTTGCGAATAATATTGCCGATTTTAGTAACTCTAGGATCTGCTTCAGTGGCCCATTGCGGCGTTCCAAATTTTTCTGCGTCATTGCGCATACTTCGGAATTTTAATACCCTGAAAACTTGCCCATCCAAGCCCACCCGTTCCTGGCTGTAAAAAATGGGCGAACGGTCTTCTAAAAAAATGCACAGTGCAGTCATTAACATGATCGGCAATGTGGCAATTAAAAGAATGATGCTGGCTAATATGTCGAATACTCGTTTTATGTTGGTTCGCATTGCGCCCTGGTCAAATCCGCCTCCGAACACCAGCCAACTAGGCTGTAGTGAATCTACGCGAATTTGACTCATTTCGCGCTCAAAAAATGAAGCCGCATCAATAACATTCACACCGTTTAATTTACACTCCAGCAGCTGTTCAATAGGGCAGGATCCATTGCGTCTATTTTGCACCGCCACAACAATTTCGTTGACTTTGTATTGGTTTGCCATTGCAAACAATGAGCCTTGAAGTGGTATTGTTTGCAATGAAGATGCCTGAGATGATGATGTATGAGGCGAAGCAACTTGGTTTTCCTCATCCGGTGTGCTCACAAAGCCAATGATATTGAGGTTGTGAGAGCCGAAATGTTTTTTGCTCAAGCTGTAACATTCCTCAGCAAGTTTGCCTGTGCCCAAAATCAGGATTCTACTTTCCAGTAAGCTGAGGCGGGAGCTGTTGTAAAAGAAAACGCGTGTTAATAATATGGTAGTCCAAGCAATCATGGTAACTATGACTAAAATTCCGCGACCGAAATACAGACTTGGTACTAAATAAAAAATCAGCATCATAAGCCCTAAGCCAAGCACAAAAGGTGGCATCAGGCGCAGAAATATATGGCGGATATCTTCTTTGAATTCCAGTTGGTACATGCCCAATGCGAGCATGCTAGAAGCCATTACGATGGCAAAAACACCCGCCTCAGGCAAAAGCGCTATAAACTGGTTGGAAGTAGGCATGATCGGATCAAAAAAACGAACACTTGCACCTAAATATACTGATGCCAATAAAACAAGTAATTCAACAATAAAAAGTATAAATCTCGTTTTGTCTACATAGTGGTTATATATTCGATACATGTTACTTCCTTACGCATTATTGGGCTGAATCAATGGTCTTCAACGCCATGTTTGGATTTTGTTCAATTAGTAAAAAGCAAAGTATGTGCCATCTTAATAATTCATTGATTTAATAGTAGCTAAGCACCAACTTATGATTGATTGCGTCTTGTTTTGAATGATACTGTTGACGATTGGGTCGAAATTTCGACGCTACGTTGCCAGCTGATGCAGTATGCTGCGTTGCTATTATCAGGTTAACGATGCACCATTTTGATTGGTGAGAACGTAAGTATTACCATCGTTTCAGCAAGTTTATGGCGAAACGGTAGGCTATTTGCATTGCAAATGCCAAAGCGGGGTTATTTTTTTTTGTATGTGCTTTTGAGCACTGAAGGTGCAAACACACAAGGAGCTGATCGCATTAAACGGTTAGCATATTAATGAATTTAGTTGCCCAATATGTTGTTGAGTTGGGTTTAGGCTTTCGCGTTTTACTAACGCAGGGCACTGAATAGTTGTGACTTTAAATATTGGTGTAAGAGCTTCACTCGAACAAATGTTAATTGCTGATACGCATGGCAAATATTTGCTGGCATGGTGTCCTGATATATTAGGTTTGCCTATTTGAACTTAATATACAAACTAAAAATTCCCCGCATTTTATGCGGGGGATTTTTAGTCTTAAGCCGCAGGATTCTGCGTGCGTACTCGAATATGGAGTTCACGTAACTGTTTCTCATCCACCTCATTTGGCGCGTTGGTTAACAAACATTGCGCGCGCTGGGTTTTGGGGAAGGCAATTACGTCACGGATGGAATCAGCACCTGCCATTAGCGTTACCAAGCGATCCAGCCCAAAAGCCAAGCCGCCATGCGGAGGTGCGCCGTATTGCAAGGCTTCGAGCAAAAAGCCGAATTTCTCCTGCGCTTCTTCCTTGCTGATGTTGAGTGCGTCGAACACTTTGGACTGCACCTCTTGCTTATGGATACGTACTGAACCGCCGCCAACTTCCCAGCCATTTAGTACCATGTCATAGGCTTTGGATAATGCCGCACCTGGGTTGCTGGTAAGCAAATCTTCATGGCCGTCTTGGGGGGCGGTAAATGGGTGGTGCAGCGCAGCCCAGCGGTTGTTTTCTTCATCGTGTTCAAACATAGGGAAATCCACCACCCACAGCGGTGCCCAAGTGCGGCCATCCAGGTGATTTTTTTCATGACCAATTTTGCTGCGCAAGGCACCTAATGCCTCGTTGACAACTTTGGCTTTATCCGCCCCGAAAAATACAATATCACCGTTTTGTGCGCCAGTGCGGTCAATAATAGCTTGCAGTGCGGTTACGTGGATGTTTTTAACGATAGGGCTTTGCAGCCCCTCTTCATTTAATTTGCTAGTGTCGTTAATCTTGATATAAGCCAATCCTTTAGCGCCGTATATTTTGACAAATTCGGTATAAGCATCAATTTCAGAACGACTAATGGCGGCACCATTAGGCACGCGCAGTGCGGCCACGCGGCCACCAATTGCGTTGGCTGCACCAGCGAACACCTTGAAATCGACATCTTTCATTACATCGGAAAGTTCGGTGATTTCTAGTGTCACGCGCATATCGGGTTTATCAGAGCCGTATTTATGCATTGCTTCACTGTATGACATACGTGGGAATACAGCAGGTAAATCGACTCCTTGAACTTTTCTGAGCATTTGGCGAATCATTTCTTCGACAATGTCCATGATTTCATTCTCATTCATGAATGAAGTTTCAATATCGACTTGTGTAAATTCTGGCTGACGATCAGCTCGCAAATCTTCATCGCGGAAACATTTGGTGATCTGGAAATAGCGGTCAAAACCTGAAACCATCAATAGTTGCTTGAATAGCTGTGGTGATTGCGGCAATGCAAAAAACTGTCCGGCATGAACGCGACTTGGCACCAGGTAATCACGCGCACCTTCCGGTGTGCTACGTGTCAGCATCGGTGTTTCCACTTCAATAAAGCCATTGACATCCAGATAATCACGCAAGGTTTTTGCTACGCGATAGCGCAACATCAAATTTTTCTGCATTGCCGGGCGGCGCAAATCGATATAGCGATGTTGCAGGCGTACAGTTTCCGTGAGGTTTTCATCATCCAGCATGAATGGTGGCGTGAGTGATGGATTAAGAATTTCAATTTCACTCGCCAGCATTTCCACTTCGCCGGTTGGAATGCTGGCGTTTATTGTGCCATCTGGCCTAGCTCGCACTTTGCACACCACTTTAAGTACAAATTCATTGCGGATAGATTCTGCTGTCGCAAAAGCCGCTTCGGTGTCAGGATCAATCACAATTTGCGCCATGCCTTCGCGGTCACGCAAATCAATAAAAATAACGCCACCATGGTCACGACGGCGGTGCGCCCAACCACATAAAGTAACTGTTTGACCGATATGTTCGCGGTTTAAATGACCGCAGTAATGAGTTCTCATAGGAAATTCTGATTATTTAAAAAGGTTAAGAAAGTTATAGTGAAGATTTCAAGCAGTGCTAATGGTTTGAACTATTGGTTCGCGGTTTAGTTTTTGGCACGACAACACCCATGGAGATGATGTATTTCAGTGCTTCATCCACACTCATATCCAGCTCGATTACATCTTTTTTGGGTAGCATTAAAAAAAAGCCCGATGTGGGGTTGGGTGTTGTCGGCACGTAAACGCTGATGAAATCCCCTTGCAGATGATTAGCGACATCTCCACCCGGTTGACCGGTTAGAAAAGCTACTGTCCAACTACCTTCACGAGGATATTGTACTAATAAAGCTTTACGAAAAGCCTGCCCGGAATCAGAAAACAAGGTGTCCGAGACCTGTTTTACGCTGTAATAAATGGATTTAACAACCGGCACGCGCGCTAATAAGCGTTCCCAAAAATGGATCAGGCGCTTGCCAAAAAAATTAGTAGCGATCAGGCCCGTGACAAAAACCGTTAACAAAGTCAGTAATGCACCAATGCCAGGAATATCGTAGCCGGTTTGTGCTAGAGGTCGCCATGACATGGGTAGTAAAAGCAGGCTTTGATCAAGCAGGCCGATCAGGCTAGTCAAAACCCATATGGTGATGACTAGAGGCACGAGTACCAGTAAGCCGGTAATAAAGTAACGATTCATTGCCTGTTAGACCTCATAATTATTCAAATAAACTAATGACATGCGCAGCCGGTAGCACATGTGGATGACACCGTGGCATTATCTACACCTGTCATCTGAAAGCTGGGTGCTGAAAGCTGTTTTGCAAAAGTTTCTTCACCACATGCGGGGCAAGTGCCTAGATTAGGCTCACTTACTTTACGCAATACTTCTTTTTTAAAACCACAACGGCTACATTGATAGTCGTAAAAAGGCATAAAATCCCCTCAACTTCTGTCAGAAAGCACCGAATTATACATTAATAAACCTTCAGTCGGATTTTTACTGAGGTGGTATGATGGTGCTTTAGTGTATTGTTTATATTGATATTTTAATTGGCTAGTCGTATAGCTATATAGCGTGATGGCTCATGGAGGAAAAGATGGATAATTCACTAATTAAATTACAAGATTTGTCTAATTTTTTAGAGCAAGGTACCTTAGACGAAAATATTCAACACTTGGCTGAATTAACGGCAAAGATTCTTGGTGCAGAAAACAGTTCCATCATGTTGCTGAACGATGGTGAGCCAGGAGATTTTAAAATGCGCGTGTGCGCTTCGTTTGGTTTTTTGCCAGTTGAAGCTTTTAAAGAATCCATTGGAATGGACAATAGTATTGCTGGTTGTGTAGTGACTACAGGTAAGTCATTGCTGATTGAAGATATTTCTCAATCAATATTTTTTGATAAGGCGCGTCGAGTCAGCGATCCACGTAAAAGCCTGATTTCTTCGCCAATAACGATTAATAAGCGCATCATTGGTGTGGTTAATGTGTGTAGTCGCCTGCACGGTGAAGTCTTTACTGATGCTGATCTGAATTTGCTGGAAGTCGTTGCCTTGTTTATCGGTAAATCCATACAAGCCGTTCAATTGCAAAGTATTTTGAATTCGCGGTTCGCTCAAATGGCACTGATAAAAGAGTCGGGTAGCAGCGTAGAAGAGTGTGTTAACGTAAATTCGATATTGGCCACAATACATAATCGCGACAAGATTGCAAAAATCCTAGCAAAATCATTTTATAAGGAAATGGCTCGGACTGGGCTTGGCCCCAATCAAATTATTAGTGCCGCTTCAGAAATAATCGCCCAACTCAACAGTAGCCTGCATCGACATAATAAGCGCTTGACTCGAGGGGGGAATTAGCTGGTAATGCGGCAGTCTGAATGCCTATATCAGGCCCATTATCACTAGCGCCACGAACGCGGCGAATAACGCAAAGTGGCTGATGCCTTCTATTGCATTGGTTTCACCATCATGTAAGTTGTTCATTACAGTCAGCAGGGTCAGCAATAACATACCCGCTTGAATAGGGGTTAGCGCCATGATAATACGATCGCCGTTAAACAATGCAATGCCCTCAATCACTGGCAGGGTCAGCAGTATCGTGGCGAGAGAAGCGCCAAGTGCGATGTTGACAGTCGTTTGCAAGCGATCTTTGCTGGCGGCGCTGAGTGCGGTAAGAATTTCCGGGCTAGCTGAAATGAGCGCTACTAATACAGCAGGAATGGTTTTGGGTAAATTGCTACCGGCCAAGCCTGCATCCAGCAGTGCGGACATGATTTCAGACAATATGCCAACAAAAATAACTGCGCCGACCATAATGCCTATGTGCAGCGCATTTGGACTTTTGGCCTGATCGTGTGCCTCTTCATCCAACGCAACGTTGTGCTCAAAAAAAGTGCGATGCTCTACGGTTTGTAAACGTAAAAAGGCCAGATACATGACAGCCATTACACCCACTGAAAACATGGAGTAGGCTTGCCAATGGGCTTCGGGTACAAAGTCTGGAATGAACATGCCGATGCCGATGGCTACCAGTAACATGGCAACAAATGAATTCGCGGAGGAAAGATTGTATTTCGGTGATCCATGCTTTAGTCCGCCTATGATCGCCGCTGCGCCCAAAATACCGTTTATGTCGAACATGATGGCGGCGAATACCGTGTCGCGTGCCAGCGTTGGGCTAGGTGTGCCTTGTAGCAGCACTACCAGAATTACCACTTCTACGGAGACAGCCGCAAGCGTTAGCACCAAGGTGCCGTAAGGCTCACCCCAACGTATTGCCAGCACTTCAGCATGGTGACTAATACGAAATGCCAAGCCTATGATTCCCGCAAGAATAAGCAGCAACAAGCCCCATAGCATTACTCCACCATGTGCAATAGCGCTGTGCTCCAGGCTGAAACCCAGCCCTAAAATAATTAGCGCCAATAACACAGGGAGTTCAGATTTCAGGTTGTTCATCAAGGCCGAGTAAATTGTTTATGTTAAATGTTGCAGTTTTCTATATGATTTTGGCGAAAGTAAGTGAATGCTCTCAGGTGCTTATGGTGCAGTGCATACTTCTGTTAAATTTAGAGTAAAGACACATGGTGCATTCGGAGTTTTCCATCTGTGTATATCCAGCGCGGCGGTACAGGCGCTATCTTCCAGCAATGCGCTGTTGTTGTTTTTGCTGCATACAAGTACCGCTGAATGTCGATTTTCTTTGAGTATCAGGAGGTGGTACGCAACAAAAGGATTTAATAACGAAGGGTCGTGCTTAGTAGCAAGCTTAAGTAAATCTTCGTCCGAAATGCTTTCGGGTGGGTTTTTGTAACGTACTGTAGATTCAACGCTGGCGCTTAATTTGGTGAGTGCTGAAGCTTTGATATACATTTCTTCGGTTTGCGCTGGCAGGGAAATATTGGCGCAACCAGTTAAAAGCATAGTGAAAAAGTAGCTACTGAAAATAAAATGTCTGCTCATGCGATTTGACTCCAGAAAACAAAGTCACCAACTTCATCTTTGCCTGTGTCCAGATTCCAACTGGCAATCTGAGTAAGGTACGCATTATCGTTAGCAAAAACGCCTTGCGCAATCAGGCTCCAAACTTGACTGACGTTATGGATGGCTTTGTCAAAAATATCGTCATAATCCATAGTGCCTTCTGGCGCTGCATGCAGGGTGGCAGAAGGTACTTTGAGTGATTTTATGTATTGCTGATCTATCTTTTTGGCTGGAGGATATGTGAGGCCGCAGTCAACCGCTAAATGACGGCTGATAGGCATGAGATGATTTCCTTCCTCACCTATTTTATCCACCATAGTTTTGAATTTTTGGTGCCATTTATTGATGTTGGGTGGATTGCTGGTGTATTGGGTTGGATGCGTGTCTTTGAGCATGGCTCCCCATAATTGGGAAATGGTGGAGTCCATATGTTCACTATTTATTTCGCAACATCCCCAAATGCCTGAGTCAAGGTGCTCAGATAAGCCGATTTGGCCAAGATTCAGGCGTTGAAAAATATAGGCATCCTGATGCATTTCGCACACACGATGCGCTTTTTTGTTTGCGGCATAAGGGCCTACTTTGAGTTCGATAACCGGGTGTATGGTAACGTCAGTAGCTACATGTGCCGCATAGCCCAACAGCCATGCAAAGGCCTTACGCTGCGCATAGCCTTGCAATTGTTGCACGCCTTTGATGCCGGATTTTAGCATTTCACCCGTATGGGTATAGTGCATCAAATCCGCCCAAATGGCAGCATTGCCATCGAGAACGGCGAGGTAAGGGTAATCAGGGCTGACGGCGCCCAACTCACAGAATTTGAAAAAATCCAGAACCGAGGTGATTGCCTCAACAGTAAAGCCCGGGATGGCTTCAAGCTGTTGAGGCTCTTTTAATTCATTAACCAGGGTAATGTGAGCAAAAGCGCCAGGCATGGAACCCCCTAATTTTGCAAACAGTCTTAATGAAGATTGGTTTGCTGAATGCCTGAAAGTAGCCAGCCAGCCTTTGGATCATGTAAATTTCTTTGAACGTGCCAGATTTCGTCTACTGACTCTGGCGCATTGTTATTTTCACGCAGAAGTCCGGTAAAGCGCACACTGGCGATAGACAAATCGTTTTCCTCAACAGCTTCAAGCAATTCGGCATTGATGGTCACGACATCCGTTTTTTGTGCTTCATCACTACGCTCCTGCATTTGCATGGAAATTTCTGCAAACATTTCCGGCGTTGTGTATTCACGAATATCGTTCAGATCCTTGCGATCATTTGCGGCTTGCAAGCGGATGAAAGAGGCTTTGGCTCCGCGTAAAAAGCTCTCCACTGGGAAATCTGTGGGGATGCTACCGGTCGCAGGCGTTGCCGCTAGATTTGTGGCACTGGTTTGCGGCGGGATAGCTGGCTCAATATTATTCGATTGCGTATGATTGCCGGCATATTGCATGGCCGGTGGCGATTTGGGTTTGCTAAACCGGTTAATCAGAAACAGTACTACAACACCTGCAAGAACGGCTAAAAGAATAGAACCCATAGCGCCTCCTAGGGCACCTGAAAACATGGAACCCAGAGCCGCGCCAATGGCCAGTCCGGCCAAAGGCCCCAGCCATTTATTGGTTTTGGGTGTTGTAGCCGCATTGGGTGCAGATTCCGGGGCTTTATTGGGTTGTTGCGGGCTGACTGAGCGTTGTTTGCCAAAGCTGCTACCGCCGCCAAAGCGCTTGGCCTCAGCGGTGCTGGCTAGAAAGCTAAAGCAGGTAAATGCTATCGTAAGTAATATCAAAAATCTTTTCATGGTTTTCTCGCTTATTGATTAAGGTACTGGCCGGTATGGAAATTTTATAGATCGGTACGGATGGGTATGCCTTTAAATGTGCTGGATGAATCACCTGCAGAAACTTTAGGAAATACGGGCTCAGGAGCCATATCTCCTGTAGTCTTTGGCCCTCTTAACCCGGCTAGCAAACCTTTTATCGGATGCGCTAGCATATCCGAAACTGCCGTAGCCTCATAGCCGCAATGTGCCATACAGCTTGCGCATTTTGGATTGCTCGCATTGCCGTATTTCTCCCAGGGTGTTTCTTCCATCAAACCTTTAAAGCTGGTTGCATTGCCTTCATCGGCTAACAAATAGCAGGGTTTTTGCCAGCCAAACACACTGCGAGTGGGATTGCCCCAAGGGGTGCATTCATAAGATTGGTTACCGGCTAAAAAGTCCAGATACAAGGGGGAATGATTAAGTCGCCAATTTTTCTTTTTGCCCAGAGCGAAAATACCTCTGAATAGCTCTTTAACATCTTTGCCTTTGATAAAGACATCTTGCTGCGGCGCGCGCTCATAGCTAAAACCAGGGGCAATCGTCACACCTTCGATCCCTAGCGTCATTGCATAATCCAAAAACTCAGCGACCTCCTGGGCGTTTTCACCTTGAAAAAGTGTGCAATTGACATTGACGCGGAAGCCTTTGCTAACGGCTATTTTAATCGCTTCAACGGCGCGATCAAATACACCTTCCTGACACACGGAGGCATCATGACGTGCTTGCATACCATCTAGGTGAATGGAAAATGTCAAATAAGGCGAGGGCGTGTAATCATCAATTCTCTTTTTGAGCAATAAAGCATTGGTACATAAATAAACATATTTTTTTCTGGCAATAATGCCCGCGATGATTTGCGGCATTTCCTTATGCAGTAGTGGCTCACCGCCAGGAATGGAGACCATGGGCGCGCCACACTCATCAACCGCATCCAGACACTCTTTTAAAGATAGTCTTTTATCCAGAATGTCATCGGGGTAATCAATTTTTCCGCAGCCTGCACAGGCTAGATTGCAACGGAACAGCGGCTCCAGCATCAAAACCAAAGGGTATTTTTTAACGCCCTTAAGTTTCTGTTTAATTAAATAGCTGCCTACGGCTAATTGCTGACGTAAAGGAACACCCAAGGTAAATCTCCAAAATAAAATTCAAAAACTAGGTATCACCGGGCAAGTCGTAAGTTGGTTCCGGTAATTTGGTTGTAAAGTATATGGCTTATGAGCCACTGCTCAAGGCGCTGCAAAAATTGAGTGGTACTTAAACTTTTGCAATTATGCTGTATTGCTAAACATTTTGGCGTGCCAAAAGTGGATAGAGGTTGTTTAAAAAACAAATGGTTAGAAGTGGATGCGGACTTATTTTTGTAGTTTACACAAACGTTCTAGTAGTTTCAACCCTTTCTCCCACGCGGGTTTCTGAGCCGCAGGCTGCGGGAATTTATTGAATAAAGTATGGGTGGCCAAGCAAGCAGCATCAAGCTCGTCGTCTGCTATCAAAGCCTCCACCAGCCCGAGTTGGTTGTCGATGGATAGTGGTGCAAGCGCTACTGCTCGTTTGAAATGACTGGTTGCAGCCTCTGCATCGCCAATACTGACCGGCGGGCCGGGAGCTTGTAAATATAGCTCGCCCAAGACACGTTCAGGCCCTGCCGAATCAATAGCCGGGTCAATTGCCGCTGCATTTTTTGCTGCCAGTTCTATCTCAGTCACCAGGCTCAGGCCATGCAGCACATCATTTTCGGCCACATAGCCGGTGTGTAGGGCAACCAGATATTGCGCAACTGCATTACTCTGATTTTGTTCGGCCAGGCTTTTTGCAATCTTTAAACCTTGTTTAGCATCTGCCAGCCGCTGTGAGCTATTGGTTTCCAGTTCTATTAGTTTGGTGAAGCAATAGGCGCTGTTTAGGGCAGCATTGGCGTTGGACTCAACTTGCGGCCTCAATTCTTCTATCAGGTTACGCGTACATTTTAACTCGGTCAATTTCTCCCAGCTTTGATCTGCAATTTTAAGCACACCATTTGTGCTGAGCAGAGATTTGGTACGCGTTGAGGAGATGGATCCTGCGCAGCCACTAAGTGCTATAAATAGGCAAAGCCATAAACTAATATTTCTCATAATATTTATTTAGTTTTTTTAGTTTTGCCAGGCAGTGCTGTGCCAGGTGCTGGGTTGGTCATTTCCTGTAGGGTGGTATCGGCTGCACCAAATCCTTGTGTCCGTAATAATTCGAGCAGGCTCTTTGCTTCAGAGTCATTTGCCATGTGTGCGAGAGCTGTATAGAGTTTCTCGGTGTGCGCATCGCGCACGCCAAACCAGACGACAGGGCTGGTAGGCAGGGCTTGTGAGCTGTGGATGAGTTTGAGCTGTTTAAATGTATCCAGCGATTTAAGCGTATCCAGCTGTACTTGGTCGAGTATGACCCCCGCAGCCTTACCGCGCGCGACGTTGCGTAGTGCTTGCAAGGTATTTGGCGTAGCTTTTAGGTTAAACGGCAACTCGGTAACGGATCTGCCAAATGTCCAATGAGCAACAGGTTCTGGGCTAAATAACAAATTGCCCGCGACGATTCCATTTAAAGAGCGCCAGTCGCTGGTTTCTGTTGTATTGACTAGAAGATGCCAAGTATCCTTGTTAAGCCCATTGGGGCGTGTGGAGGCAAAAGCAGACATGGGGTATTGCTGGTTATTGGCTAAATAAAATCCCAGGCTGACGATGCCCCATTTGGCTTTTTTCTGAGCGAGATAAGCTAATGCCGGTTCATTTTCATTAAAGAACTGGCCTTGAATAGGTACCCCCACTTTCTTTTGTAAATAGGCCGCTAGCGCCTCCATTACTGGCGCAGCTTCTGCGCTATTGCCGGGCGCCCCGGGCTGGATGATGACAAAATCCAAGGCTTCGACGGCGTTTGCATTGAGTGGTGCAATCATCAGTGTCAGAAGAATTAAGGTGTATTTTACAAGTGATATCAAGAGCCTCATGTCGTCAGGATTCCTTGTGCTTGATGGTTTTTAATTAATTGCAGAATGACTGGAACAATCAACAGGGTGGCTAACAGTATGGTGAGTGAACCCAGCACCATGATAGCGCCCAAGCTTGATAATCCACGATGGTGGGCAACCAGCAGGCCGCCAAAACCTATCATGGTGGTGCCAAAGGTCAGCACGATGGCAGACGGTGTGCTGGTTTGAAATAATGTTCCCGATTCCATCAGTTTCCAGCGTGCAATCAGACTTACGCCACCCTGTACGCTGATGGAAATCAGAATGGGAATGGCAAAGAAATTAGCCAGATTGAACTGGATACCCAGCCAGCCCATGAGTTCGAGCAGCCAGATCAGGCCAATCGCCAGAGGTAGTAGCGACAGGGCAACATAGGTCAGATTCCGTGAAAACAGCCACAACAGGGTGATGACTAAAACCAGCGTGAGGATGGCGGCTTTGAGGAAGGTTTCACGCATCAGGCTCGCTCCTTCATAAGTAGAAACCACAACACCGGTGACATTCGCATCTATCTGACGCATGTCTTTAATAAAGCGCTCCATGGTCGGCCAATCCCACACATTGCCAGCTGGGCTTGCCATTACTTGATATTGGCCATCTTGCGCGATGAAGTTTTGCTTGATGGCAGGCGGCAGGTCGGCCGGTTTAATGGCTTTGGCGGCTAGCCAGCGCTTGAGTAGTGTCAGGCCGCCGGATAAGTCGGCGTGAACTTGGTTTTGAATATGTGCCAGACGATTTTGCGTAACAGCATTGGGCGCTTCTAGCTGGGCTAATGCAGAGCGCGCAGAATCCAGTGTTTTACCCAGTTGCTCCAGCTCGGTGTTTGCCCCGGCTGAAAATAGTTTTTCTTCCAGGCTTTCCAATGCCTGCACCAGGTTTTTAAGTGAGGTAATCAACTTTTGTGGATGAGGAGCCGCTGGAGTGGCAATGCTTACATCGCCCAGTATGTTCGCGGTTTTTGTCAGTAAGGCTATTTTCTCTTCTTGCTCTGAAGGTAGCACCGTTAGCACACTTTTAATTTCGCCTACGCTGGGGATGGCTTTAAGTTGTTGCGTGATGCGTTTGACTTGCTCCAGATCGTGCGTTAAAAATGCCGCATACCAAGTGGACGCATCTGATTTTTCAATGATGCGCTGCTCGTAATAGACGGATTCCAAATCTTTGGATTGTAATTCCAGAAGATTGTAATTGAACGGTGTCTCAAATACTTTAACGAGTCCCGGTGCGGCGGCCAAGGTTAGCATGCCCAAAATAGATAAAACCAGGACAGGATGCTCTAATAAAGGATTCAAAAAACGCAAGCGAATAGCGCGTGTTGGTTTGTCTGTTGCGCGTTGACGGGTGTCTATTTTCAAAAACAAAGCGGGTAATAAGGTTAGCATGACGATTGCGCACAGCAAAATTCCGACCCCGGCAATTAGCCCCAGTTGCGCTAAACCCAAAAAGTCGAAGCCAGTTACAGCAATAAACGCAGTCGCCGAAGTGAGCGCGCTGATTAATACATTCGGTGTGCAAAACATCAGTGCGGTATGCACGGCATCCGGCGCGTTTTGGCCGTCACCTCGCGCCTCGTTATAGCGGGTCAATACATGTACACCAAAATCAACGCCATCCCCGATTAAAATGGAAGCGAAAACGATGGAGAGTAAATTAAGTTCGCCTACGCTAATGGTTGCAAAGCCAAACGTCCAGGCAATCGCGATGCCTAAAGAGGCGACCGTTAATACCGGACGCAGCCAGCCGCGCAGGAAATACATAAAAAGCAGAAGTACACCCAGCGTCGAGATAATGCCGGCCTTGGTGACATCCTTGTCTGTGGTGGTCATTTCATCGGCTTGCAATACCGGACGGCCGGTAACCCCGGCCTTGATGTGCGGAAATTCAGCTCGGGTGGCGGCCAATGCAGTTTTGATGGTAGCCAAGGGTTTCCCGATCACGTCCATGGTGGCGTAATCCTTGATCGGAAATATTTGCATGATGAGCAAAGGGCCGGTGAAAAAATATTCAGTCTGCGCGTTGGCTAAATCCAGCATGGGCTGATATTTACCTTGATCTTTTAAACCGGCATCAATATTCCCCAGAAATAGTGACAATCCACCCAAGGCGGCACTGGCAAAGGCGGGGTCGGAAATATTTTGCGCAGCGGAAGAGGTGTTGCCTTGCAAAAGACTAGTGGTCAGGTCAAGCAAGCTGGAGAGTGAGCCATCGCTACGCCAGGATTGCAGTTGTGGCGCAAAGCCTGCGATGGCGGAAGTGAGTGTCTTTAGCTCGGCGGTGGGTGCATATAGCAGTGCGCTATCACCCAAATCCGCTGGTCTGATGCGGTAGTGTATGGATTTTAACTGCTCAGGATACTTACTTAAACGTGTAGCCAATTGCTCAGAAAATTTAGCGGCTTCGGCTTTTCCTTTATCATTGCCGCCGGTTTCGATGACCACATATACATTTTCCTGGTCGCCAAAATTTTTGACGTAATCCAGGTATTGGCGCTGAAAAGGCAAATCCGGCGCGACCAGTTTGTCCTGGTCGCTGGAAATTTGTAGATATTGGCTCGAATAACCAGTTGCCAGTAACGCTAGTAGCGCGGCAAAGGCGATAATCCGCCCCGGCGCACGTGAGACAAAGCGCCACAAGGCGTTGGAGTAGCGCTGGCTAAAACTCACGCCGAGCTCGCGGTACGTACTGCAAGTTTGGCTACCGTAGACCAAGCTGAACCTGTGAGTTTATGTACATCGGCTAAGACTTCATCCACGGCGCTTATAAACTTGTCAGCCTCTTTTTTGCCGATAATGAGCGGTGGCAGAATTTTCACTGTGTCCAAATGGTGCCCGGCCACTTGCGTCAGAATATGGTGTTTATCCAACAGCGGCATGGTAATCATTTGTCCGAACAAGTCTTCATTCATTTTGTGCACGGCATGCCATTGCGCTTTGAGTAACAAGCTTTTGGGTGCGCCAAATTGCAAACCTATCATCAGCCCTTTGCCGCGTACTGCATGTAGCATTTCATATTTTTCGGTCAACTTACGCAAGCCCGCCAGCAAGTATTCGCCGGTGCTGGCGGCATTTTCCACCAGCTTTTCTTCTGCCATAACATGTAATGCAGCAAGCCCGGCTGCCATCGCCATGTCATTTTGCCCAAATGTGGTGGAATGCGCCCAGCAGTGATCCATGGAGTCGAATACTTTATTGTAAATCTCGCGGCGCGTAATGATGGCTCCCACCGGAATAAAACCACCCGACAGCGCTTTGGAAATAATCAGGATGTCGGGAATAACATTCCAGTGTTCAACGGCGAACATTTTGCCGGTGCGCCCCAAGCCGGTTTGCACTTCATCGGCTATAAATAGAGTACCGGTAGCATCGCAAAGGTGTCGTACCGCAGGCAGGTAGTCATCATCCGGCACCATCACGCCTTTGCCCTGGATAGGCTCAATAATGACACCGGCAACATCACGTCCGGCCAGCGCTGCTTCTAGCGCATTGATGTCGTTGAAAGGAATTTCTACGCAGCCTGGGATAAAAGGCTCATAGCGTTCGCGATATTCGGCACCACCGTTAACACCAAGCGTCCCAATTAATTGGCCATGAAAGCCGCGTTTACAGTAAACAAATTTTTGACGGCCGGTGGCAGCCCGCGCAAATTTAAGTGCGCCATCCACACCCTCGGCACCGGAGTTGTCGAAAAATACTGCATCCAAACCTTCTGGCGCAATTTTTGCCAAAGCTTCTGCCAGCAGGCCGGCAATTACGCCTACATCCATCTTAATCAAATTCGGCAAGTCGCTATCCAGCATGTCATGCAACACCTGGCGCACTACAGGGTGATTGCGCCCTACCGCAAAAACGCCAAAACCGGAGAGGAAATCCAGCACTTCCTCGCCCTTGTCGGTGGTCAGATAAGCACCTTTGCCTGAGACATAATTACGGTTGAATCCAATGACTTCAAGCACGCGCACGAACTGGTGATTCAGATAACGTTTATGAAGATCGTAGGTTTCATGGGAGCGACTTTTGATAAGAGCACGGATATCTAGCATGGAGTACCTTTTAAAATTTACGCTTGATTTAACAAAGCCGTATGGATATTAACAGGCGATTATAGTTTTTTAAGAACCTATCGTCTATGTTGAGAAAAGTTTTTGTGGTGATACCTGAGTAAGCTTTTTAAAGTGCTGGTTTAAAAGTGCTGGTTTAACAAAACGCAATTTTGACCTGTTGGAAACACAATAGTTTCCTGTTGAGTTTGTTGTATTTTAAGCATTTACACAATATCAATACTTGCTAAAAAAGCATTTGACAGCAAAAAATAGCACTGTTAAATTAACATTGTTAAGTTATTTAGGTTTATATGCCTCCCAAATGTCAAACAGAACAAGAGCGCCAACAAACGCGCATGGGGTTTATTGAGGCGGCACGCGATCTTTTTGTGACGCGCGGGGTGGAGGCTGTCACCATGCGCGAAGTTGCCAAGTCAACGGGTTATTCAGCCACCGCACTTTATTTACATTTTGCCGACAAGAATGCACTGCTTCAAGCCGTCTGTGATACTGATTTTCTGGCTCTGGCGCAATCGCTTGAAAATATTATGAAGATAATTGACCCTATCCAGCGCTTAAAGGCGTTGGGGGCGGCCTACGCGCATTTTGCACTTGATCACCCCAATCAGTATCGTCTTATGTTCATGACACCCAGTCCATGCTTTGATCCGCAAAGCTCCAGCATTCAGCAGGGGAATTTGCAGCAGGATGCTTATGCACAATTGAAGGAGGTGGTGCGTTTGGCGCATGAGGCCGACTGTTTCCGCGCAGGATTGGGGGGTGTGGCCATGATCGCCCAGACTATTTGGGCGGGTGTACATGGTGTATGTTCGCTGCAAATTGCCTTGGGCAATGATGCCTGGATAGATTGGAGAGCGGCTGAAGACAGGCTGGTTTTGATGCAGGATGTGCTGATACGCGGGCTGGTTAAATAAGGTTTAATTTTTATTGGATGCCATGATGTTTCAAATTGATAAAGTTTTTGCCTTGCGAATTTTTATGTGCTTATTGCTGGTCGAGTTATTAAGTGCCTGCGATCATCCGGCACCAGTAGCGGTACAACCGCGACCCGCGTTAAGCATGGTTGTCGGTAGTTCCAGCAGCGCTGCAGTGCAGGGGCTGGTGGGAGAAGTGCGGCCGCGCTATGAAACTGCACAAGGTTTTCGTATCGCCGGAAAAATAATTGAACGCCGTGTGGAGGTGGGACAAATCGTGACGAAAGGGCAGGTATTAGCCCGACTGGACGCGCTGGATAGCAACCTGTCCGCGCAAGCGGCAAGTGCACAGGTGCACACCGCCGAAGCCAATTTTGCATTGGCGCGCGCCGAGTTTGAACGGCAAAAACTGTTGTATACAAAAAAATTCATTTCCGCCTCGGCGCTGGATCAGCATGAGGCGCAATTCAAATCAGCTGCAGCACAGCTGGAACAAACGCGAGCGCAGGCCGCTGTGGCTGGCAATCAATCGCGTTACACCACACTGGAGGCGGAACGCGATGGCGTGGTAACCGAGATTCGCGCCGAGCCTGGGCAAGTGGTTGTAGCCGGTGAAGCTATAGCGCGCGTTGCGGTGCAAAATGTCATGGAAGTAGTGATTGCCGTGCCGGAATCACGTATGGCGGGTGTCGCCGTGGGTGTGCCCGCGCAAATTAAATTATGGGTGGATGGCAACAAGGCTTACAACGGGCGTATTCGTGAAGTGGCACCGGCGGCAGATCCGGCCACACGTACTTTTCAGGTGCGTGTATCTATATTGGATGCCGATGCGGCGGTGCGCCTGGGGATGACTGCAGGTGTACGTCTGGCGGCAGCGGCAGACCGATTTTTTCGGGTACCCAGCAGCGCGCTAACGAAGCTCAACGGGCAGGCCGTGGTGTGGGTGCTTGAATCCAAGGCCGGTGAAATGAAATCCACGGTAGAAGAACAGGCACAAGTACAACCGCGCGCGGTGAAAACCGGAGCTTACACGGAGGATGGCGTGCTGATTCAGAGCGGCCTGAAGGCTGGTGAGCGCATCGTGGTGGCTGGCGTGCATACGCTGGTGCCAGGCCAGATCGTGCGTCCACTGGCGGCAGGAATCGACCATGAATCCAATTGAACCGCATCACGCGGGCGACGATATAAAACCTCCCGACAAATTCAATCTGTCCGCATGGGCCTTGCATCATCAAGCCTTGGTGCTATATGTCATGCTGGCGCTTACCATTATTGGCCTGGTTTCGTTCACCCAACTGGGGCAATCGGAAGACCCTCCTTTCACCTTTAAAGTCATGGTGGTACGCACGGCTTGGCCGGGTGCGAGTGCGCAAGAGGTGGAGCGGCAAGTGACTGACAAACTGGAGAAAAAATTACAAGAGGTGCCATATCTCGATACGCTGCGCAGTTATTCGCGTGCGGGGGAATCGCTTATTTTTCTCATCGCCAAAGATTCAACGCCCGCGCATGATGTTCCTGACATCTGGTATCAGGCACGTAAGAAAATCGGCGACATGCGCCACAGTCTGCCGGATGGTGTCAATGGCCCGGCATTCAATGATGAGTTTGGCGATGTTTATGGAAATTTATATGCGCTGACTGGTCAGGGCTATGATTTTGCCGAGCTTAAGCGTCAGGCCGAGCAAGTGCGTAGTGAATTGCTACAGATTAAAAGTGTGGCCAAAGTGGATTTTTTTGGTGAGCAGGCGCAGCGCATTTATATTGAATTATCCAATGCCAAATTGGCTACCTTGGGTATGGATACCGCCAGTTTGCTTAAAATCTTACAAGCGCAGGATGCCATCACGGCATCGGGTAATTTTGATTCTGGCGAAGAGCACATACGTATTGCGGTCAGCGGTCGCTACGACAAGCTTGAAGAGCTGCGCGACACCCGCATCCGCGCGAATGGGCGTGAATTTCGTCTGGGTGATGTGGCCAAGGTGAGTCATGGTTATGAAGACCCTCCTAAACAAGGTATTCGTTACATGGGGCAGAACACCTTGCTGATTGGTGTTTCCATGAATAAAGGCGGAGACATAGTGCAGCTGGGACATGATCTGGATAGTGCAAGCAAACGCATATCTGCGCAATTAGCGGTAGGGCTGGCCTTGCATGAAGTTTCATCGCAGCCGCGTTCAGTGACACGTTCGGTTAATGAGTTTGGGCGATCATTGCTGGAAGCCGTCATTATTGTGCTGGGTGTTAGTCTGCTTTCTCTGGGCTTGCGCACAGGGGTGGTGGTGGCGATCACGATTCCGGTAGTGCTGGCGATTACTTTCTGGCTGATGAAATTGTTTGATGTTGGCCTGCATAAAATATCGCTGGGGGCATTGATTCTAGCGCTGGGCTTGCTGGTGGATGATGCCATTATTGCCGTTGAGATGATGGCCTCCAAAATGGAGCAGGGCATGGAGCGCACACGAGCCGCAGCTTTTGCCTATACCTCAACCGCTATGCCCATGCTTTCCGGCACTTTGGTCACTGCCGCCGGATTTCTGCCGATTGCTACAGCGGCATCTGCCACCGGCGAATATACACGCTCGATTTTTCAGGTAGTGGTGATTGCCTTGCTGGTTTCCTGGGTGGCGGCAGTGATTTTTGTGCCTTATCTTGGCTATAAATTACTACCGGATATTAATAAAAATGGTCATCAGGCTTCATGGTCGGCCAAATTGTTAGCGAAAATAAGCCCTCAGCGCTTCAAAATCAGCGCTGTTGAGACGACTCACCATGATATTTATCAAACGCCGTTTTACCGTAGTTTTCGTAAACTGGTTACTCTATGTGTGCGCTATCGCTGGAGTGTGGTGGCGCTGACGGCGGCGATTTTTGTCGCTGCAATTTTTGGCTTTAAATTGGTGCAACAACAATTTTTCCCCGACTCGACCCGGCCCGAATTATTGGTCGATTTACGGCTGGCCGAAGGCGTTTCTTATGCGGCCTCGGAGGGCGCGGTTAAACAGCTGGAAGCCTGGCTATCCAGGCAGGCGGGCATTGAAAACTACGTGGCTTATATCGGTTCGGGCAGCCCAAGATTCTATCTGCCTATAGATCAGCAGTTAGAGCAGCGCAATTTTGCCGAGCTGGTGGTGCTGACTAAAGGCTTTGCTGAACGCGAAGTATTGCGGGGTAAATTAATCCAGTATTTTGAGCAGCAGCCTGTAAATTTACAGGCTTCGGTGTTACGTTTGGAAAATGGCCCGCCGGTAGGTTTTCCTGTGCAGTTTCGCGTTTCCGGCCCGGATTTGAGCGTGCTTAAAAATCTGGCGCATCACGTAGCTGATGTGATGCGAAAAAATCCTGATTTAAATAATGTACAGTTGGATTGGGAGGAGCCGATCAAGGTGGTGCATGTTAATGTAGATCAATCCAAAGCACGCTTGCTGGGGGTCACCTCAACGGATTTGGCACATTTGCTGGAAGGTGCCATGCAGGGCTTATACGTGTCCGAGTATCGTGCAGGTATTGAGCGCATGAGTCTGGTGGTGCGTGGCACCACTTTGGAGCGCAAGCGTTTGTCACATCTCCCGGATTTAATGATTCCCACAGCAGCCGGTAAAAGCGTGGCCTTATCACAAATCGCCAGTTTTGATTATGGCTTTGAGGAAGGCGTGATTTGGCGTCGCAATCGCTTGCCAACCATTACCGTGCGTGCGAATGTTTACGGTCAGAAGCAAGCGCCCATGCTGTCTGTGCAGATAGAGGAGAAGCTGAGTGGCATTAAGGCTAATCTTCCTTTTGGCTACCGTCTGGAAACCGGAGGCGCGGTGGAAGAGTCGGCCAAAGGTGCGGAGTCCGTGGCGGCCGGTGTGCCCTTGTTTCTGTTTGTCGTGCTGACCGTGTTGATGATACAGCTGCAAAGTTTTTCACGCGTCGGGTTGGTGTTAATCACCGCCCCGCTGGGGCTGATAGGCGTGACTTTATCCTTGCTGATATTCAACCAGCCGTTTGGCTTTGTGGCGATGCTGGGGACGATTGCTTTATCCGGCATGATTATGCGTAACTCGGTGATACTGGTGGATCAGATTGAACAAGATAGGCTGGCAGGCAAGCCGGATTGGGAAGCTATTGTGGACTCCACCGTCAGGCGCTTCCGGCCTATTGTTTTGACCGCTACTGCGGCTATTTTGGCGATGATTCCGCTGACGGAAAGTGCATTCTTCGGGCCGATGGCGGTGGCCATCATGGGCGGCTTGACCGTGGCCACTATTTTGACTTTATTGTTTCTGCCCGCGCTCTACGCCGCCTGGTTCCGTGTAACTATCCCTACCAGCGGAAATGCTGCGATATAATCAAACTGGTCAAATTATCCAATCAGCCCAAATCATTTGTGAATGAGAAAAATTGTGAACACAGCTTTGAACTTACAACCCAATTCAGCCAACGCCCAAGCGGGATTTAACGTGCCCAACGAGCAGGCGCGTTTTAATATGCTTAGCGCCCAAGCGCGATTTAATATGCCTAGCGCCCAAGCGCGATTTAATATGATAGAACAGCAAATCCGCACTTGGGAGGTGCTGGATCCCAAAGTGCTGGAATTATTCAATCAGGTGCCGCGCGAAGCGTTTGTCACTGAGGCCTACGCCGGATTGGCCTTTGCCGATATTGAAATCCCCATCGGCCATGGACAAACCATGCTCGCACCCAAAATGGAAGGGCGTATTCTGCAGGCACTGGAGATTAAAAAGACCGATAGCGTGCTGGAGATTGGCACCGGCAGCGGCTATTTGACCGCCTTGCTGGCAAGCCAGGCCAAGCATGTGGTCAGTGTTGAAATTCATGATGAAATCAGCCAGCTGGCACGGCAACGTCTGGCCGCACAAAACCTGCACAATGTGACGCTGGAAGTGGGTGATGCCGTGCATGGCTGGCCACAACATGCGCCTTATGATGTGATTGTGTTTACCGGCTCTTTGCCGCTGCTGCCGGATTTAGTACCAGCCAGCCTGGTTAGCGGTGGTCGGCTCTTCGCTGTGATTGGCGAAGCGCCCGCAATGCAGGCGCAATTAATACGGCGCATTACCCGACCCGGTGCCAGCGATGTGTTCAAACGCGATGTATTGTTTGAAACCTGTTTACCCGCATTAATCAACGCTCCGCAACCGACTCGTTTTCAGTTTTAAGGTGGTTTTATGATGGCTCCGCAACAGCTATGCAAGCTGGCTGGCTTTATTGGTTTGATGTTTTTACCTGCCTGCTTACATGCGGCAGAAAATCAACAAAATTTATTGGATATTTACCAGCTTGCCGTTAGCAGTGATCCGGTGTTGGCCTCTGCGCGCAGTGCCAATCTGGCGAGCCAGGAGAAAATTGTGCAAGGCCGTGCTTTGTTGCTACCCAGTGCCATATTGAATGGAAATGCCAGCCATTCCGATACCGAGATCACTTTCAGCGGTGTTACACCTTTTAAAGATGGAGCCAAATCTTTTGAGAATTATGGCTATAGCTTCAATGTCACGCAGCCTTTGTTTCGTATGCAAAATCTGGTGCAGTACCAGCAATCCAGAATTCAGGTAGCACAAGCCGACAAGCAGTTGTTGCGCGCGCAGCAGGAGTTGATTTTGCGCGTAGCCAAGGCTTATTTTGATGTGCTATTGGCGCAAGACAAAATTGCTTTAATCAACGCGCAAAAATCGGCAATCAATCGCCAGCTGGAACAAGCCAATGCCAATTTTGAGGTAGGCACGGCCACCATTACCGATGTCAATGAAGCACAAGCCCGCTATGATCTGACGCTGGCGCAGGAAATTGCCGCCATTAACGAGCTGGAAGTCAATAAACGCGCCATACAATCCATCATTGGGCAAATGCCAGCCAACTTGACGGCTGTGCGTTCTGATTTGAATACATCCATGCCGGAACCGCATGAAATGGAACAATGGGTAGGCATTGCCGAGCAAAACAATCTGCTACTTTTGATCCAACGCCAGGCTTTGGAAATTGCCAACAAAGAAGTAGAGCGCAATCAGGCCGGTCATTACCCGACGCTGGATGCGGTTGGCAGCTATTCTGATAATCGTTCCAATGGTAGCGCGAACGGCTTTGGTAATAATCTGCAAAACGGTAGCATAGGTGTGCAATTGCAGATTCCTATCTATCAGGGCGGTGCCATCAGCTCCAAAACGCGGGAAGCAGCGGCCAATAAACAAAAAGCGCAGGATGAGGTGGAAACGGCGCGCCGCCAGGCAGAGCTGGAGGCACGCCAGGCCTATCTGGGCGTGAGCAGTGCCGTGGCACAAGTCAAGGCTTATGAGCAGGCGCTCAAATCCAGCCAGAGCCAGCTGGATTCAACCAATCTGGGTTATGAAGTGGGGGTGCGTACCAGTGTGGATGTGCTCAATGCACAGCAGCAATTATTTACCGCCAAGCAAAATCTATTGCAAGCGCGTTATCAATATCTATTGAGCGGACTCAAGCTGAAATCATCCGCCGGTCAGCTCAATGAAGCAGATTTGGCTGAAATCAACCAGCAGTTATTGAAAGAAAATAGTGCAGAACCTGCGTCGCCAACGGTTACCGTGGCTGAATCTGCTGCCCCAACAATTCCGCCAGCAGCAAAACGCAGCTTTGATAAAAAGTCAGCTACGGTCAAAAAGGGCAAAAACAAGCCATGAAACATAGCCTGATTGCAAAGCGCCACCAAAGCCAATTGGTGATTATTGATGTGCAAGAGAAATTGGCGGCGGCCATGTCGGCCGATGCCATAGCGGCCGTGACCAGAAATTGCAGCATTCTGCTACAGGCCGCCGCCTTGCTGCAAATACCCTCGCTTTATACCGAGCAATATCCGCAAGGCTTGGGTGGCACATTGCCGGAACTGCTGCCTTTTTTGGCGAGTAAATCGCGTGTGGAAAAAATTACTTTTTCCTGTTGTGATGAACTCAAATTCAACCGCCAACTGGCAAACGATAGACCGCAGGTGATTTTGGCCGGGCTGGAATCACATATTTGCATTCTGCAAACCGCACTGCAATTGCAAGCGCTGGGACGGCAAGTATTTGTCGTGGAAGATGCCGTGCTCTCACGCAGTGCTGAAAACAAAGCCAATGCCTTGAGCCGTCTCCGACATGCCGGTGTCATAGTCAGCAATACCGAATCCGTGGTTTTTGAATGGCTGGGTGCGGCAGAAGGGCCGGCTTTCAAGCAGATCAGCCAATTGGTGCGCTAATCTATAAATGTTTATTCGCCTTGCAGGGTCAGCAAAATGCGCCTGCGCCCACCGTGATTGCGGTGCTCACCCAAATAAATCCCCTGCCAGGTTCCCAGATTCAAGCGGCCATTGCTGATCGGCAACATCACACTGCTGCCCAATAAACTGCTTTTGATATGCGCGGGCATGTCATCACTACCTTCATCCTCATGCCGGTAATAAGGCGCACCCTCCGCCACCGCCAGATTGAAGAAGCTTTCCATATCCTCGCGCACGGTAGGATCGGCATTCTCGTTGATCGTCAACGAAGCCGAAGTGTGCTTGATAAACACATGCAGCAAGCCGCATTGGATTAGCTTCAACTCCGGCAAGGCCTCAACGATTTCACGCGTAATCAGATGAAAACCCCGGCTTCGCGCAGATAATTGAAATTCTTTTTGTAGCCACATGGTTGGAGGTGCCTGTTTGTTGTTTGAATGTTCGTAATTATGAGGTGGTTATCCTTGCGACCAAAATAGCAACATTTACAGACAAAACCATTTAATGGCATAGCCTTGTTGGAGAGCGCACAGCTGTATAAACAGATACATGGCCAAAAAGCCTGCCAAATTTAGAAAGGAAACAAACATGGTCTATCACCTGCTCATCATCTATTTTGTGTCTTTAGGTATATGTTCTTTTTCGACTATCCATAAAACCAGCTGCCTCAATAACATGAAGTGCCGACAAATCATGGGCAATATGTTCTGGAGCTTGATTCCGGTGATGAATACGTTTAAAGCCATTCTCTGGGTAATCTCACTGATCGTTGATCTGCTTAAAAATCTGCAGAAATAAAACGTCTGTCTCGCCTCAGTTTGAGTTTATATGCGAAGCTTGGTCAGTTTGTAGGCTGCTGAGCGCAGCGTTATTTGCACTACGCTTGCTGGATCTCCAAGGCATAGGGATCCGGTCTCCGATGCTGTTAGCAACTGTAATTTTCCAGCCGCATTGATTTGTCCATATGTCTTAGCTGATTATTTTGATAGAAAGTTCGCCAGGCTGCCATCCTGCGCGAGCGGTACCGTCATGTTTATCGACAGGCATTGCCGTATCAGTGCTATGGAGTCGCGTAGCCGGGTAATTTCGTTGACTGAAAGCGAGAAGTCGCGTGTGAAACTCTTGGTTTCATTATCCGTGGATGCGCTTAGTTGCAGGTTCCAATTACCTTCGCGCCACAAGAAATGCTCAAACGCAAAGCGATCAACAATTGTGTAGGCATCGTCGCTCAATGGTTCAACAGCCTTTCCATAACTCTGCGAGCATGGCATCTGCGAGCGATACTCGGGCAATGCGTTCAATTTAGCCATAAGGCTAGCCACGTTGGCTCCTGTCATCATCACGACCCGTAGATCAAGCCTAGCACCAGCGGGGATGGGAAATGGACCTGTAACCGGCGCAAACGGGCCAAATGAATTGACGATAGTCCATGCAACTGGAATCAACATGAACGATCCATTGGCACCAGTAAGGTTGCCGCGGATTTCGTTGATATTGAGTGTAGAGGTTGCGGTATTTTCGACTCTGAACGTCGCGAGAACCAATGGCAGTCCGTAGTATTGCCCGATAATCAGGTTGGATTCCAGCGTCTTGACAAGTTCGGGTAATGCCGGTGTCAGTTTGATCTCGAAACTTCTCATTTTCGAGGCGCTTATGGTCAAAATATCTGGCGTTTTGTATCCCTGGGCCTGCACTTGAATACGATATTCGTTGAGAACACGACTACGTGGCACGGTGATGTCGAATTGTCCGGAAGGATTCGTTGTTACAATGGCAATGGACAGCAGATTGATCGTCGCGCCCGAGATGGGTGCGCCAGTGGCTGATAAAACCACGCCATGAAAGGTTTCGTCGCCGTTCAGCCATTTATCCAGCACCGGTGCCACAACCGGAATGAGCAGACCCAGGATTAATGCTGTCAATCCGGCAGCAAAAATACGGTTGATGGCTAGCCGAGTCAGTGCTTGGGACGAGCTTAACTTTCCGCTGCGTAACAGCAGTCTCGCAATGCCTGCAACCAGCAACAGGAACAGCGCTACAAGCTGGAGTGGAGTGCCAATTTGATGCAGGATAGTAGCCATTGAGTATTCCTCTTATCGGGTTTGTGGATGTAATGGTCTATCAACACTAGTCGAATATAAATCACAATTGTGCTGCGCCAGCCTAATCCCCAGGTTTGCAGGCAACGGGCAAATGGTTCATTGCGAATGCAGGCTATCCTGCAGCAGAAATTGCGTCAAGCGATTTGGTTTGATTAGGCGAGCTGGCGGCGACTGTCTATAGAACCGCCAGGCATAACTGGAGCCAACCTTGTAATATTCTTAACGCTTAATGCTATTGGTTTAAACAAAAATCAGCAGTACATTTCCCTACTACCCAATCACTATCATTTAAACCCCGGAAATCTCCCTTGCATGGCACGCATCATTTTGCTCATGCCGCCTTTGGAGAACATTTTCATCATTTTTTGTACTTCTTCAAACTGGCTTAGCAGGCGGTTGACTTCTTGCACTTGCACGCCTGAACCCATAGCGATGCGGCGTTTGCGCGAGGCTTTGATCAGTTCGGGTTTAGTGCGTTCCAATGGGGTCATGGCGTTGATAATGCCTTCAATGCGGCGTATGGCCTGGTCGCCCATTTCGCCGCTGACTTTACCGGCCATGCCGGAAAACTGCGCGGGTAATTTATCCATCAGGGATTCCATACCGCCCATTTTGCGCATTTGCTGCATTTGCGCCTTGAAGTCGTTGAGGTCAAAGCCTTTGCCGGATTTGACTTTTTCGGCGAGTTTTTTGGCTTCATCCAGATCAACGTTTTTCTGCGCCTGTTCGATGAGTGATAGCACATCGCCCATGCCCAGCACGCGTGAGGCCATGCGTTCGGGGTGGAAGGGTTCCAGACCGTCCACTTTTTCGCTGACACCGATATATTTGATGGGTTTGCCGGTGACGTGGCGCACCGATAGCGCCGCGCCGCCGCGTGCATCGCCATCCAGTTTGGTGAGCACAACACCGGTCAGCGGCAGGGTGTCGCCAAAGGCTTTGGCGGTATTGACGGCATCCTGACCCTGCATGGCATCGACCACAAACAGGGTTTCGATGGGGTTGAGCAGCGTATGCAGGTTTTTGATTTCCGCCATCATGGCTTCATCAATGCCCAAGCGGCCTGCGGTATCAAAAATCATCACATCAAAGTAATTGAGCCGCGCATGGCTTAAGGCTTGTTGTGCAATATCTTCCGGTTTTTGGCTGGCATCGGATTCAAAGAAATCTATGTCCAGACTTTTGGCCAGTGTGCGCAGTTGCTCAATGGCGGCGGGGCGATATACATCGGCACTGGCCAGCAGCACTTTCTTTTTTTGTTCCTTGAGCAGTTTGGCCAGTTTGGCGGAGGTGGTGGTTTTGCCGGAGCCTTGCAAGCCTGCCATGAGAATAATCGCGGGGGGCACGGCGGCTAGATTGAGCGCTACACTTTCTGCGCCCATCAGTTTGGTCAGTTCTTCATGCACGACCTGAATCACCGCTTGCCCGGGGGTCAGGCTTTGCAACACTTCTTTGCCCTGCGCGCGCGCTTTAACTTGCGCGATGAAGTCTTTAACCACAGGCAAGGCCACGTCGGCCTCCAGCAAGGCCATTCTGACTTCACGCATGGCATCGGCGATATTGTCCTCGGTGAGCCGGGCATGTCCGCGCAGGCTCTTGATAACGCCCTGTAATTTACCGCTAAGATTTTCAAGCATAATGTGTAGCCCAATAGACGCATGAGACAAAGGCTTTAACCGCCAATTCGTCACATGCTATAGTGTTGTATAAGTTTTGATTTTAACCCAAATGGCTTCAATTGAAGTAACCCGACCATGATTGAGTTTGCACCCTATTTAGCCGTTGCCTTTATTTACCTGTGGGTAGCCGCAGATTATTGGCGCAGCGCCAAAAAACAAAACAACGCCAAAGCGCCTGTTGCCAATCCGCGCACCGGTTTTGGCGCGCGTTTGCGCTGGCATACCGCTATTATTGCCATTGGCTTGCTGCTGCATGGCGGCTTGCTGTATCACACCTTATTTAACCATGGCCTGAATCTGGGGTTTGCCAATGCCTTGTCCGCGATATTCTGGCTGACGGTTTTAATTTACTGGCTCACTGATTTAAAACAGCATTTGCACAGCCTGCAAGCCTTTGTACTGCCGCCTGCGGCTTTTTTTGTGATCTTGCAAAAATTGATGCCAGAAACGCACGTGCTGCCCTACGCCGGATTAGCCTTGTTCAAGGTGCATTTGATTATTGCCATGTTGGCCTACAGCCTGTTTACCTTTGCCGCGCTACATGCTTTGCTCATGATGGTAGCCGAACGTAATTTGCACCGCAAACCAACTTTGATTCAATTGCCTGATTTTCCGCCTTTGTTAACCATGGAAACCCTGTTGTTCCGCGTGATTGGTTTTGGGTTTTTGTTGCTCACATTCACGCTGGTGACGGGCGTGATGTTTTCTGAACAGATTTTCGGGCAAGCGGTAAAGCTTAACCATAAAAACATTTTCACCATACTCTCCTGGCTGATTTTTGGCGGCCTGTTGCTGGGTCGATATAGCTACGGCTGGCGTGGCCGCAAAGCCATACGCTGGACGCTCAGCGGCTTTGTGGTGTTGCTGCTGGCTTATGCGGGCAGTAAATTTGTGCTGGAAGTTTTGCTCAATCGTTAAACGCCCGACGCGATAAAATATGGGTTGGTAAAACCGGGTTTGCCATAAACCAGCGGCTTGCCAGCTACATCCACCACGCGTCCTCCCGCCGCCAATAGCACCGCATGTCCTGCGGCGGTATCCCATTCCATGGTGCGTCCCCAACGCGGATACATGTCTGCTTCACCGCTGGCGACCAGACAAAACTTCAAGGAGGAACCCGCCGTTTTTATTGCCGCCACTTTGCGCCCGGAGAGTAAGGCTTCCAGAGCGCAGGCATCATTATGCGAGCGGCTGGCAACCACTGTTAAACCATCTTCAGGCAGCGGGCGGCAGTGGATAGTGCGCTGTTCCCAGCCTTGCTGCTGGAATGCCCCTTGCCCGACTTGCCCTGTAAACAAGCGCCCCAGCGCCGGGGCAAACACCACGCCGAGTACCGGCTTTTCGTTCTCAATCAGCGCAATATTCACTGTAAATTCGCCATTTCTGTTGATGAACTCGCGCGTGCCATCCAAAGCGTCTACCAGCCAGAAATTTTTGTCGAAATTTGGGATGTTTCCTGCGGCAACAGCTTCCTCGGCAATGACCGGAATCTCCGGGGTCAATTTAGCCAATGCTGCCAAAATCAAGGCTTCGGCACGTTCATCGGCTACTGTGACCGGTGAGGAATTGGCCTTGGTATGTACTGCAAATTCTGTAGCGTACACCGACAAAATAATGTCGCCTGCATCACGGGCAATTGCTATTAGCTTTTCAAGTAGATCAAGGTCATGCGGCAAAATGGTCTGCATGGATTTTTCCTGACGGCCGAATCAAGCCCTGGCTTTGCTTCTACGCCGACGTTTATGTTCCGATGTTGGGCTGGTGGATGTGTACGCAGAAGCCGATTCAGCGCCCCAGAAAAATGGCAGCTGGCAAACTGCAATAGTTAAAAGCAATACCCCGTGCACGATTGCATAACGCAGTAGCAGCTCTGTTGGCTCTGCATAATGCGCTCTATCCTGACTCAGCAGAAACTGAAATGCGGAAAAAACCTGGTCATATTTGATGATGTAAGATTCAAATCCGGCATTCAGAGCCAAGTATGTTAAGGGGAAGGAAATGATGCCCCATAATATTCCCTGGATGGCACCCACTTGAAACCTTGAACCTGCTGCCCGAGCCAGTTGTGTTCCCGCCAAGGCTAATACGAAAATCCCGGCAACTACCCACATACAAGCAACAGGCGTTCCTCCTCCATCCAGAAGCTCGTAGAGGTTATCCGTGGCAGCTTGCTTTATTACAACGAAATAGGAAACTGGGAACAGTAGCGTCGAAATAATTATCCACATCCAGAGAAGCCTTGAATAATTGGGCACCCAAGTTCGCAATGTGATCATCACAGCACCAAATGAAGTTACCGACCAAAGTACAAACAAGGCCATAAATCGCCCAATCCTTTCCCATTCCCAAGGCCAGTTCAAAATGGGTGAACCTACAATGTCATGAATGCTTTCAAGCGGTACCGCCAAGCGCAATAAAACCCAAGCAATGCCTGCATGAATCAGTATCATTTTTGGTAAAGCAAGCGGTTGCTGCCGACCTGCGGCTAAACGTATTACCGCCCAGACCGGAAAGCCGAAACTCAAAATTACACTACATGCCAACAGTAGCGCGGAAAATATTGGGTAATCCGCTGAAATCAATTCGCGGATGTTATAAGGCACGGCGGAAATATGGGTGATAGCCAAAAGTAGCAGCGCAATGCCAAGCACCAAGCCTGTTACAAACAGCCATGGATTTTGTTGCGGTACCGCTAATGCAGGCGTTGCCATAACGGGTGCCAGTTGAGTTGGCATCGGTCTGGTGCGTTGAGTGGTTTGTATTTTCAAGATCAGTATAATTCCGATCCAACCGCCCATTGTTTCCAATACCAAGTCAGTCAAATCCGCGAATTTGTGCGGCAAAAAAAGTTGCCCCGCTTCAACCGATGCCGCAATAAGAGCCACGCTTGTCAGAGCCAGCAGTTTTTTTAGCGGGGGCAAAATAAAGTGTATTCGGTTTATCAGTAAAACCAGCAGTACACCCAGCGGTAAAAAGAATCCTATCTTATGCAAAACCTCCGTGGCGGCACGGTATTCCGTACCAAAATAATACAAAGAAAAGGGCACGCGACTGCTAGCTTCAGCCAGTTGGCCACGCACAAACGAACCATTCATGTCGAAATCAAACGGATACCAGAACACCGAGAAAATGAGTGCAAGCCAGAACGCAAGTCCAGTAATTAGCCCGGCATAGCCTTGTGTTGAATTGCTCTGTTTTGCGCTGGTGGTTTGGCCGTTCCAGAGGCTGGCTAGCCATATGCCAATGGCAGAACCCAGGCTGGCCGTCAAAATATCGCTGGTGTCGGTTACGCGGGTATAAACAAATACTTGAAGAAATTCGATTAAAGCCGCTGTAGCCGTGAGCCTGAACCAGATTTGCCTGGCCTGATGCCCTGCACTTAATTGTGCCAACAGGCCAACGGGAAGCCATATCAATACATCCGTAATCAGCGCATAAAATCGTTGTGCCAGATTGGCTTGACCATCAATAAACGGGATAATGAGAATCCGCCCTTCACGCCATTTATGAAAAATCTCGAAGGGACTTAGCGTTAGATCAAGCGGTAGCAGGTTGTAGCCGAAGAGTAAAAACAGATAGGTATAAAGTAGTCGTTGCGCGAGATCAATAGAACCATTGGCTATGCGCCAGCCTAGATACCAGCGTGAAATGGTCGCACCCGTCATCCACCATGCAGTCAGGCCGATGATGGTGCCCAGGGTTTCCGCATAAATGTCATTCAAGGAAACTGTTCGTGGAGGGAAAAACAGTTGGGTAAATTCAATGGCTACGCTTAAGCTGCAACAGCCAATCAGTACAAAGAGCGTAGCTAGAGCGCGCCAGGCTAAACTTCTTGAATGCCAGAGGGTGCCTAGCCAAACAATGGCTAAAGGGATGAATAGTAGAATATTGGCTACCCAATCCGCGCGGGAGCTGATACCAAGATTAAGGTATTGAATGTTTCTGAATGATTCCAGCGCCCACTGCCAAGGGTGGTGCTGAAAATTCAATGGGACGAGACTGCCGTAAATCACAAATGCTGTATAAGCCAGCGCCAGCACCAATAGCGAAAAACGTATGGAAGAAATATCGGGGAATTCTGATCTCGAATTTTGTGTGGTTGGCTTCATATGGGTAGATGCATCATGCAGGATTTCATCCTCAAGAATTTCAAGCCAGAGTAACATAATTCACAGGCTTGCTCTATTATGCCAACCATGTACAAAACCCCGATTTCCGTTCTCGTCGTCATCTATACCACGGACTTGCAAGTGCTGCTCATCGAGCGTGCGGACAAGGCCGGTTTTTGGCAATCCGTCACCGGCAGTGTGGAAGCAACGGATGCTTCCTTGCGTGATACCGCAATGCGTGAAGTCATGGAAGAAACCGGTCTCGATGCCAAGCTGTATAATCTCACTAACTGGCAGGTAGTCAATGAATATGAAATTTATGCCCATTGGCGTTATCGTTATGCGCCTGGCGTGACACATAACCGCGAGCATCTGTTAGGTCTGGAATTACCCGCGCCGGTAGCGGTAAAACTGGCACCCGATGAGCATGTGCGTTATGAGTGGGTAGATTGGCGCGAGGCGGCAAAGCGCGTTTTTTCATGGACCAATGTCGATGCCTTGCGCCGACTGGGTGAACAACATCATTTAACATTGTAAAAAATTATCAAATAGAAGAATCAATATGCAAACAGCGACGATTAAATTTGAACGTTTTCAACATGCGGCCGAGGACGATTGCCAGCAACGTATTGTGGCGGCCAAAGCCAAACTGGGCAAAAAACTGGTGATACTCGGTCACCATTACCAGCAGGAAGGTGTATATCGCCATGCCGATTTTACCGGCGATTCGCTCAAACTCTCACGCCACGCGGCGGCCACCGATGCCGAGTACATTGTGTTTCTCGGTGTGCATTTCATGGCGGAAGTGGCGGATATTCTGTCGCGCCCGGAACAGATTTCCATCCTGCCGGATTTGTCCGCAGGCTGTTCCATGGCGGATATGGCCAATCTGGCCAAAGTGGAACGCTCGCGCCGCGAGCTTTCCAAATTACTGGATTTTGACAAAACCATCACGCCGCTGACCTACATCAACTCCGCCGCCGACCTCAAAGCCTTCTGCGGCGAACATGGCGGCATCGTCTGCACTTCCACCAATGCCCCCAAAATGCTGGAATGGGCGTTTGCCCAGCGCGAAAAAGTGCTGTTCTTCCCCGACCAGAATCTGGGGCGCTGGAGCGGCTACAAAATGGGCATCCCGCTGGAGCAAATGCCGGTGTGGGATCCCGACCAACCGATGGGCGGCCTCACCGAAGAGCAAATCAAAAACGCCAAAATCCTGCTGTGGAAAGGCCATTGTGCCGTGCATCAAATGTTCCGCGAGCAAAACATTATCAATTTCCGTGAACAACATCCCGAAGGCTTGGTGATTTCACATCCCGAATCGCCGTTTGAAGTTTGCCTGAATTCGGATTATGTAGGCTCCACCGAATTTATCCTCAAAACCGTCAACGAAGCCCCCAGCGGCACACGCTGGCTGGTAGGCACTGAACTGAATCTGGTCAACCGCCTGGCCGAAAAAATGAAACCGGAAGGCAAGCATGTGCAATTCATGTCGCATGTAGTATGCGAATGCTCCACCATGGCCAGAATTGACCCACAACACCTGGCCTGGACGCTGGAAAATCTGGCGGAAGGCCATGTGGTGAACCAGATTAAAGTGGCGGATGACGAGGCGGAGCTGGCGAGGCTGGCTTTACAGCGGATGTTGGATGCTTCTTGAGTGGATTCGCGGAAGGCAACGCGCGTAGGGTGCATTTTACGTACCAAACAAGCGATGTATTGAGGTTAAAAGGTGCGTGGAACGCACCCTACCAGACTGTTAAGTTGACAACCAAGCTATTTTACGCAACATTGGTTCCTAATACAAAACGGCGTTTATTTTTCCTATACACAAAGGAAATGTTAGCTTGTTAATGGGCTGGTAGTTAAACCTCTCACGTAGATACTTGCGTGGTGCTTAGAGGCGTGAGGATTGGTTGTACTCAACTAAGGAGTAATTAGTAATGGCACAGAATAAAAAACGTGGTCTAACCGACACAAAACTGCACCAAGAAATTCTTGGTGCCAAACCTGATCATGAATTGGATTCACTACACAAGGCACAAAATTTTGTTGAACCACGTTGGAAACGTCTGACCGAATATGAAATTGAAATTTTGTACTCTGCTCCTAGGTCTGACTCGATTGTTGGTGGTTTGGACTGGGGTGATTGGGCTCAAAAATTCTATGGCGGTCGTCAATCATGGAGAACCATGGTAGATACCGATTTTCTGCATCAAGTCATTTCCGATGAAGGCTTTGTCGCGGCTAACACCTTGGCCAAGGTGTTGCACATTACGCAAAATGATCTTGCCGATGCCACCGGCTTGTCGCGTGATTCTGTTTCCAAAAGCGCACGCAGCAAAAGCCGGACTACCCAGGCGCGTTTGCGCGATACTGTGGAAATCATCAACCGCGTGTCTGAATGGTCAGGCGGCGTAGGGCGCGCTTTTGCTTGGTTCCGCTCTCAGCCCTTGCCATCCTTTGGCGACAAAACAGCGGAAGATCTGGTAAAGGAAGGACACGCGGACGCTATTAAGACCTATCTCGCGCGCATTGCCGAAGGCGGTTACGCTTGACGATTGCATTTGGCCGATTCAGCGCAATGGCTTATCGCGCCCATCATCCCATGTGGTCGTTTGATCCGCTTTCCGGCGAAGGTGCCAAAAAACATGGCGGTCGTTTCAATCGCCCCGGATGCGCGGCCCTGTATTTATCACTTGATCCGACCACCGCCTGGATGGAAGCGCAGCAAGGATTTCCATTCAAACCCCAGCCCATGACCCTGGTTGCCTATGAGATTGACTGCACAAAGATTGCCGATCTCAATGACGAAGCCTTGTTGAAACGCTTGGGCTTTTCTTCACAAGATCTGGCTTGTGCCTGGGAAGCGATGGCTGCGAAAAAACAGGAACCCGCCACATGGCAATTGGTCAATCAATTGCGAAGCTTGGATGTGGCTGGCATTCTGGTACGTAGCTTTGCCTCCGCTTGCAACGCCAACAATCAAAATCTGGTGCTTTGGGATTGGTCAGATTCTGCACCGAATGCTGTGCGGCTGATTGATGACTTCGACAGACTGCCCAGAACCATGGCATCCTGGAGTGGTTCAAAGCCAGCTTAGTCCAGCCCGCGTAGCCCGGAAGCCGCCAAACATCAGTAGGGCTGATGAGCGAGCGTTATCCGCCAGATGTAAACCACCATTGAATCAATCTCGATCCCTATCTGAGCAAGCAAGGCATTACGTCCGCAAGCAGTTGAATCAGAACGCTGGTTTAAGCGGCTTGTGGAAAACGTGCTATAGGATGGTGATATTTTTGTTTGGCTTGCCAAATATCATATTGCACTTGTATGCGAGACCAAAAGCCTGCGGAAGTGCCTAGCGCATTAGATAAAAGCAGATCCATTTCTGCGCTAATACCTGCTTTGCTGTTTAATATGCGCGATAGCGCAGCGCGGGTAACACCAAGGTGGCTTGCTGCGTTTGTTATGCTTAAGCCTTCTGGAAGGTATTCTCTTAATACCTCACCAGGGTGTGCGGGTGCGTGCATTTCCATTTTGTTCTCCTAAATCTTAAACCCGGAAGCCGCTTAACATCGGTAGGGTGTGATGAGCATAGCGTCATCCGCCGTAAGACTCGCCCGCATCCACCTCTACGCCCAATTCATGAAGATAGAATGCACGCAACATCAGGAGTTCGTTCACACCGGTTCTGGGAACCCTCACAGCTTCAGTTTCTACCGGTCTTTGGGTTTAAACGGATTTTTGATTTCCATGCCGTCCATTATCATCCCATCGTGCATGTCTTCTGAGAATAATACTTTTGCATTAATCAAGAGCGCAGCCGAGCAAATCTGGGCATCGTAAAACGATAGTTGGTAGCGCTTGCAAATTTGCACCGCGAGTTCGTGTGTGGCTGTGGTCAGTGGAACAATCTCTACGCAGGATTTGACAGCTTGCAACACGGCGTCGATCTCGTCCCAGTCCATTTTCAGTTTGCGTCGGCAAATGGATAGCACTTCATTTAATACTTGCACACTGATAACGCCGCCCGTTTCAAGCAGAGCTTCAGCTTTGTCGGCTTTTGCCGTGTCGCCTGATAACAGGTATAAAATGACATTGCTGTCAATAAATGGCTTGCTCATTCGACACTATCGCGTGCGTTGGCTTCCAGGCGATCAAAATAAAAACTGTCAGGTAAGCGTCCACGTAAGGTACGCAATCGTATCAATAGCTCTTTGGCATTGGCTGGTTTGCTGACTTCAAAACTTCTTTCACCGGTCAGGTGTAGGTCAATTTCTTCACCCTCTTTAAGGTCGAGTGCCTGTACTACGCTGGCGGGTAATCTCACTGCCAGAGAATTACCCCATTTGGCGACTTGCATAAGTTTGAGCTCCTTTATTAATGGATATACATAAGAACTGAGTATATCATTCAAAATGGTCATGCTGTTTTTCGCTTGCAGCCAGACACGCCACATGAAGATTTTGTGTTGCGTTGGTTAAACAGAAAGGTGCATCATGCCTTCTGATTTACGAAGGGCGTAACTATTTCCTTTCTTCACACTTTACGCACTGATTTTATGGACTGAATTTGCACAACACCTTACGCATTGCCACCTTCAACATCCACAAGGGTGTGACCAGTTTTAACGCGCGTTTTTCACTGCATGAGCAGCGCGAGCTGATACGCAAGCTGCATGCGGATATTGTGTTTTTGCAGGAGGTGCGCGATGTACATGCTGCCCATAGCAAACGCTTTGCCACTTGGCCGGAAGGCGGGCAGGCGGAGTTTCTGGCCGATACCATCTGGCCGGATTATGCCTATGGCAAGAATGCGGTCTATCCCGGCGGGCATCATGGCAACGTGCTGCTTTCCAAATATCCCATTATCAAAGCCACCAACGAAGATATTTCCGCGCATGCGGTTGAGCAGCGCGGCATGTTGCATTGTGAAGTGCGTATTCCCGGATGGGATCAGGATTTGCACTGTATTTGCCTGCATCTAGGGTTGTTTGCGCGCTGGCGCCGCCAGCAAATGTTTGCCTTGCGTGAGCGCATAGAAAGCACGGTGCCGCCGTCTGCACCCTTGATTATCGCCGGTGATTTCAATGATTGGCGCATGAAAGCGGGCAACATTCTTAAAGACAGCCTGCATTTGAAAGAGGCCTTTGAACACACGGGTGGCAAGCCTGCGCGTAGTTTTCCATCGGTATTGCCATTGTTAAGGATGGATCGCATTTATGTGCGCGGGTTTCGTATCCAGCATACTGATGTGCATTCCGATATTGCATTTGCCCGTGTTTCTGACCATGCAGCGCTATCCGCCATTTTGACCAAGCTGTGAATTCAAGCAAACTACATTTAAGCACAGGCAATCAAGTCATCCTGCTACGCAATGGCGCTGAGTATTTCCCGGCGCTGGAGGCGGCTATAGATAATGCCCAGCACGAAATTTATCTACAAACTTATATATTTGAAGCCGATAAAATCGGCTTGCGCATTAGTGCCGCTTTAAAGCGCGCGGCCATACGCGGCGTGACGACTTGTGTATTACTCGATGGATTTGGCTGTAAAAATATTCCGCCCAAGTTTGTGCAGGAAATGCAAGAGGCTGGTGTTAGTCTATTGTTTTACCGCCAAAAGATTTCTCCTTGGACATTCAAACGCAATCGTCTGCGGCGTTTACACAGCAAGCTCACCGTGATTGACGGCAGCATCGGCTTTGTTGGCGGTATCAATATTATTGATGATTTCAACACGCCCCATCAGCACGCACCGCGCATTGATTACGCTGTCAGCGTGCGCGGGCCTTTGCTGAAACTCATGCACGCCAGCGCTTACAAGCTGTGGCAGCACATCAGCTGGCTACATTTTCGCCAGCCACATATCAGCAAATCGCGTGGCAGAATACACACTAAACCAGCAGGCTCCATGCGTGCCGCATTTGTCATCCGCGATAACGTGCTGCACCGAAATGACATTGAAGAAGCCTATCTGGAAGCAATAATCAATGCACAAACCGAAATCGTCATCGCCAACTCCTATTTTCTACCCGGGTTACGCTTTCGCCGCGCATTGATAGAGGCGCAACAACGTGGCGTGCGTGTCATTTTATTGCTCCAGGCGCGGGTAGAGTATCGGCTGCTGGATTACGCCTCACACGCCCTCTACAGCGCTTTTTTGCGGCAGGGCATTGAGATTTATGAATACCACAAAAGCTTTATGCACAGCAAAGTAGCTGTCATTGACCATCATTGGGTTACTGTAGGCTCCAGCAATATTGATCCTTTCAGCTTGCTGTTGGCGCGTGAAGCGAATGTAATCATCTGTGATGACCAATTCGGTGCTGAATTACGTGCCGATATTGAATGCACTATCACCAAAGGATCGCGAAAAATTCGCCCTGAACGCTGGAAACGTGAGCGTATTATCAAACGGTTTTTTTACTGGCTGGTGTATGGCCTACTGCGCTTCGTCCTGGGTATTCTGGGCTATCCTGACAAACGTTAAAGGTTTGCTGTAAGTACGGCTAAACTCTATAATCCGTGCCAGTGCCGATGTAGCTCAGTTGGTAGAGCAGCGCATTCGTAATGCGAAGGTCACCAGTTCGATTCCGGTCATCGGCACCACCTCGCCTTTGGTAAGTCTTATTCTCCCACTTAAAAGAGATGCAATCTCCTAATGCAAGAAGTTAAAGAAAAATCCAGGTTTGCTGTCGTAGCGGCGGTGCAACTGCCGAACGTGAGTGATGTCGAGTTTGAGGCATCACTGGCTGAGCTACGCGAGCTCGCAAAAACACTGGGATATGAGGTCGTCTGCACCTTCACGCAGAAGCGCGCCAGTTTTGATACTACTGCTTACCTAGGCATAGGCAAGCGTCAGGAAATACGTGATTTTGTGAACAGCGAACATGCGCCCGCCGAGTTTGCGGGAGATGGTGCTAACACCCGCACTATTGATGCCATCCTGGTGGATCACGAAATCTCACCATCGCAAGCACGCAATCTGGAAATCGAGGTTGGCTGTGAGGTCATGGATCGCACCATGGTCATCCTCGAAATTTTTCACCGCAACGCGCGTTCACGGGCGGCGAAGGCGCAAGTGGAAATTGCACGCCTCGGCTATATGGCACCGCGCCTGCGCGAAGCAGCGAAACTGGCGGGGCCGCAAGGACGGCAGCGTAGCGGTGTTGGTGGGCGCGGGGCTGGCGAGTCAGCTACTGAGCTGGATAAGCGCAAAATCCGCGACCGTATCGCCGAGCTGCAACTGGAAATTGTTGCCATGGATGCCGAGCGCAAGACGCAGCGTGCGCGGCGGCAAGAGCGTCAGGAGCTTGCCGGCGTGGCGCTGGTTGGCTACACCAATGCCGGAAAATCTACCCTGATGCGGGCACTTACCGGCAGCGAGGTGTTGGTCGCGAACAAACTTTTTGCTACGCTAGATACCACAGTGCGCACTCTCTACCCGGAAAGCGTGCCACGCGTACTGGTTAGCGATACTGTCGGCTTCATCAAAAACCTGCCGCATGGCCTGGTGGCCTCGTTTAAATCCACGCTAGACGAGGCGCTGGATGCCTCGCTGCTGTTGCACGTCATTGATGCCAGCGATCCCGGATTTGAACGCCAGCTCGAAGTTACGGATAAGGTGCTGGAGGAGATTGGTGCGCATGTTGTACCGCGCATCCGCGTCTTCAACAAAATTGATCATGTTGGCGACGCGGCGGCGCAAGCTGAATGCGAATCGGCCTTGCGCATGCAGTACCCGGATTGTGTTGTGATGAGCGCACGCCGCACTGAGGATGTCGCTAGGCTACATCAGATGATCGTCGCCTTTTTTCAGCAAGGTCTGATTGAGGACGAGATTTTCCTGCCCTGGTCGGCACAGCAATTGCGAGGGGAAATCTACTCGAGTTGCCAGGTGTTGGAGGAGCGTTCAGACAATGAAGGCACTTTTTTTCGAGTTCGCGGCGAGCCGAATGCAGTGAAGAGGCTGCGTGAGCAGTTCAGCCCAGCGCGATGAACACGGTGCTTTTGATCCCAACACGCTGATTTTATGCGCCAAGCATTTGCCATGATCCGTGTGACCACCAGACTATCTTTAGGGCGCTTTTATTAATTCAAGTTTCTAAACCAGACAAGGCGCGAATAAAAAATTATGACGCGGCATATGTTTGATATGTAAGGAATAATTTTTTGTGAGTAACGCGGTATGGTGACGAAAATTGAATTAATAGAAATGCCCTTTACTATCAAGGCAGATAGCCAAGTCATGACCGTAGATTGTCTGAAGGCTTCGGTAGAAAAATCCGGTTTGCACCCGCGCAACCAACATCGAGGCCGTTACGATTTCGATCAGCTTATCTTGAGCAGCCCGGAGTTGGCTAGCTTTGTGAGGTTGAACGCGTATAACGATGCTTCTATCGAGTTTGCCAATCCACTGGCCGTTAAGGCACTCAACCGAGCTTTGCTTAAGCATTTTTATCACGTTTCGGGCTGGGACATTCCGCCACAGTATCTTTGTCCGCCGATTCCAGGCCGGGCAGATTATTTGCATTATGTTGCTGATTTGCTGGGCACTGCCAATGGCGGCATTATTCCGCAGGGTGATTACGTTCGAGTGCTCGACATCGGCGTAGGGGCTAACGCAATTTACCCCCTTATCGGTCACCGTGAGTATGGCTGGCGTTTTGTGGGTGTCGATATTGATTCCATTGCCATCGTCAATGCGCAGCGTATTCTGGAGGCTAACCCCGGGCTGCCAGAACACATTGCGCTGCGTTTGCAACTTTTGCCTGCCGCCGTTTTTCATGGCGTTATGCAACAGGATGAAACTTTTGATCTCACGTTGTGTAATCCGCCTTTTCATGCCTCATTGGAAGAAGCCAGCACAGGTACACGGCGAAAATGGCAGAATCTGGGCAAGGTGCGAGGCCGTCATCGACTACAAGCTAATGCTGGCGTGCTTAACTTTGGCGGGCAAAGCGCAGAACTCTATTGTGATGGGGGCGAGGAGGCCTTTGTAAGCCGCATGATTAACGAAAGCAAGCAATTTTCGACTCAATGTTTCTGGTTTTCTACGCTGATTTCCAAGGCTGCCAGCCTGCCTGCTATTTATCGCGCATTAAAAAGGGTCAATGTGCTAGAAGTTAAAACCATAGACATGGCGCAAGGGCAAAAGAAAAGTCGTATAGTCGCCTGGACGTTTCTAAACGCAAACCAGCAGCGCGACTGGCGCAGAAAACATTGGGAAGTGGCGCTGTATAAAGCCCCAGGTTATATAGGCGATGGGATAGTTAAACCGCTTGATTTATACGCGGCGCAATCGCGACCAGGCCAATAGGCTGATTGCAGACAGCACCAGCGCGCCTACGCCAACTGTCGAATTAATGGCGGATGCACCATTTTTAGTAAGCAGGGTGTAGAAGCCAACCATAAGCAACATGCAAAAATTCTCGAAGAAATTTTGTACGGCAATGGCATGGCCAGTGCCAACTGAAGTGTGGCCGCGTTCTTGTAATAGTGCATTTAACGGAACTACATAAAAACCCCCGCAAATACCTATCAAAATAAGCATGGCGATGGCAAAGTAAAGATTGTCTATGAACGCAAAAGCCATAATCAGCGCACCTATCAAAACGCCAGCGGGTAAGGCGCGGTTGATGCAACGTAAACTTACAAATCTGGCGGCGGCTGCGGCACCCAATGCAATGCCGATAGCCACTGCGCCGCTTAAATTGGCGGCGGTGCTGTTATCAGTGATGAGCAATGCGGCCGGTACCCAAGCCACCAACAAAAAGCGCAATGTGCTGCCTGCGCCCCAAAAAACACTGGTGCCAATTAAGGTGAAGCGCGCATCCGAATTGTTGAATAGTGTACGCAAGGCTTTGGTAAAATCTTTCACCAGCTCGATAGGCGAAAAATGAGTGATAGGATGCGCGGCAGCCAGGCGCGGAATAAACAAGTTGGATGCTGCCGCCAAAAGATAACAGGCTGCGATTGTGCCAAGCGCAGCAATAACCGAGTAATCCGCCAGCATTCCACCCAGTACTGCGCCCAAGAGAATAGCAACGATAGTGGAGCCTTCGATTAAGCTATTGGCTTTGATTAGCTTGTCAGCACTCACCAACTCACCCAGGATGCCGTATTTGGCGGGCGAATAGGCGGCCGCGCCTATGCCAACCAGGTTGTAGGCAAGCAGTGGGTGCAAGCCCAATAGCATGGTAGCTGCTCCAATAAACTTGAGGCCATTGGCAACCAGCATTACACGGCCTTTAGAGAAAGCGTCGGCAAACGGACCGACAAATGGTGCCAGGAAAATAAAGGCTATGACAAAAAACTCTTGTAGTAGCGGTATTTGCCAATCCGGTGCATGTTGTGATTTTAGCAGGGCAATGGCGGCAAATAACAGCGCGTTATCGGCAAGTGCGGAAAGGAATTGCGCCACCAGCACGGCATTCATGCCGCGTGAAAAAAGTAGGCTTTGAGTCGTCTTCACTTGGCTCATGTTAATTTGGCTCATGGCGCGGCCTCTGCCATGTTTTTTAGCGTCACATAATCCATTTTTCCAGTACCCAGCAATGGCAACTCGGGAAGGGGAATGATTTTGCGTGCAATGGCCAACTCGGGGTGTCCTAGTTCTCGTGCCGCCATTTGCAAGGCTTCGCGGACTAGGTTGGCATCTGTGGTAAATAGCAGAATATTTTCACCGCGTTGCGCATCCGTTTGCGTGCTGGCGGCATGTTGGTGTTCTGGCGAGGCTCGGTAGGCAATCTGTTCCACACTTTCCAAAGAGACCATTTCTCCTGCCACTTTGGCAAAGCGTTTAACACGTCCCAGAATATGCACAAAACCGTCTGCATCTACCTGCACAATATCACCCGTGTTATACCAGCCCGCGCCATTTTCCTGGTTGCCGAGATCTGCAAGAGGCGGCTGGATAATGCCGGGATTATCAAACAGGTAATATCCCAACATGATATTGGGGCCTTTAACCTGCAATAAGCCGCCTTGAGTAATGCCAGGTACGCTTGATAATTGATATCGCAAGCCAGGCAATAATGTACCCACTGTGCCATTGCGATTGGCCATGGGTGTGTTTACCGCCACCACTGGTGCGCATTCAGTCGTGCCGTAACCTTCGAGTATACGTATGCCGAATTTATCTATCCAGGTTTTGCGCACTTCTGCGTTAAGTTTTTCTGCGCCAGCAATGACATAGCGTAATTTGTAAAAGTCATAAGGGTGTGCATGTTTGGCGTAATTTGCAAAAAATGTGCTGGTGCCAAACAGTACAGTACAGCCTCGGTCGTAAATGATTTCCGGGATGATTTTATAATGCAACGGCGAAGGGTAAAGAAACAACTTGGTACCCGTGACCAGCGGTAAAATGGCTCCCATGGTGAAGCCGAATGAGTGGAATAATGGCAATACAATCATGAACTTATCGGCAGGTGAAAAATCAATCACGGCAATCACTTGCGCTACGTTGGCGAGGATGCTGCGATGGCTATGTACCACGCCCTTGGGTTTGCCTTCCGAGCCGGAAGTAAACAATACTACGGCCGGCTTGTCGGGATCAGTATTCTGCATGGCAAGTCTGGGAAGCCAGTACGCAAAGCCCATGAGCCAGAGCTTGTCCCGCATATTAAATTGATTGCGCAAATCTTCCAGATAAATAATCTGCAAGTTTTGCAGAGCCGCCAAAACCTCGGCCAGTTTTGCTATTTCTACAAACTTGCGTGAAGTAATCACCGTGCGAACCTTGGCTGCAATACAGGCATTTTGTATGCCCGCAGCACCTGCCGTGTAGTTCAGTAGCGCCGGTACGCGGCGCATGGCGCTCATGCCAAAAATCGTACAAACAGTATTGGTGGCGTTCGGTAACAACACGCCTAACTTTTCATCAGGCTCACTGATTTTGCAGACCAAACGTCCCAGTGCCAAACTCTTTTTAAGTAAATCGCCATAGCTTTCTTCAATCTGCTGCATATCTTCTACGAGAGGCGTGTCACGTCCGTGAATATTCATGGCATCCAAAAATGCGCCAAACAAAGTTTGCACGGATTTGGAAGCAAATATCATTTCCTGCATAGTGCGTCGCATAGCCTCACCTGCCATGCGACGGCGCTCTTTGGCCGTGGATACATCCGGCATGGTAATCTGCGTCACAGGCAAAATAGTTAGCGTTACTTTGGGGAGCAATTTGCGTGGATAAACGCCAGATAAGCGGCTGAAATAAGAGCGTGCCGCGCCATCCAGGCGCACAGGCAATATGGTCGCCGCAGTTTTTGCCGCCACAAACCCCGGGCCGTCATATACCTTCATTAGGCTTCCGGTAAGCGTAATTCTGCCTTCAGGAAAGATCACCACAGGCTTGCCGGATTCAAGTAGTTTGATTACTTTTTTCATTGCCATTGGGCTGGTGGGGTCTACCGCCAGATAGGGTACCAGTCGCAGAAACTGGCGAAAAAGCCAGCTATGCAACACGCTGGTATGCACCACGAAAGTGGCGGGTATCGGCAAAAACAAACCTAACAACAAGCCATCAAGAAATGACTCATGATTGGCGATGATCAATAGCTTGCCCGTGACTGGAATGTTTTCCTTGCCGCGAACTTCTACACGAAAAAAAACCTTGCTTACCAAGCGTAAAAAAGCAGTCAGCATTTTAAACCTTTTAATTTTTGTGTTAATGGGGAAATCCGAAGTAATTCCACGCGCATCGAGTGCGAAGTCTTTAATTCGTATTTCGACTTTAAGGCTTGGAGAATACATGCAGATTTCGTGGCGTGGCAACAAGGTATTTATTCTAAAGATTGGTGCGTGCTATTAAGTCGTTGAATGCAGCCTGCTGAAATTTGCTACTTAATTCTCGCCATTATTGCAGTCGTCTTTGGTGCCACTTTATTTTTGACGACAAAATATAGCCTAAAGTTATATAGCAGCGGTGTCGAAATGGCCAGTGAACGTAGGTTTTACAGAGGCCGTAGATAGAGCATGCATGATTCAATACGAAGTATGGATGGACGTTAAACTGTAAAATTTAAGGGTTAATATTGCCCAACGTATCAATTATTCTCATATAGTGTGTAAAATTAACTCAATATCGTACAACTTAACATTGCAAGAGGGGATTCAAGTGAACTTACAGCAAAACAGCAAAGCATCAAGATGGCATACAAGCCTTGCTTTTGTATTTTCTATTTTTACGCTGGGTGGCTGCGCTGAGTATCCTTTGCTCTCGGATGGGGTGGGGCAGGTTCCTCCGCATGACTATATTATTGGCCCGGGTGATAACGTGCAGATTACCGTGTGGCGAAATCCCGAAATATCTTCGTCAGTGCCGGTGCGCCCTGATGGAAAAATTACGGCTCCCTTGGTGGAAGATATGCCTGCGAGCGGAAAAACCTCTACACAGCTGGCACGAGAGATGGAAAAAGTGCTGGCTAAATATGTCCAGGAGCCAATTGTTACCGTGACTGTAACGGGCTTTATCGGGCCTTACAGCGAGCAAATTCGTGTGATAGGCCAAGCGGCTAGGCCGCAGGCTCTGCCATATCGTGAAAATATGACAATTTTAGATGTCATGATTATCGTCGGTGGCATTACGGATTTTGCTGCGGGCAATAGTGCGAGTGTGCTGCGTGTTGTTGACGGCAAGCCGCAGCAGTTTGGCGTTCGACTAAAGGATCTAATCAAAAAAGGTGATGTATCCGCTAACGCGGCTATGCGCCCAGGTGATGTGCTTATCATCCCCGAAAGTTTTTTCTAGATTTGCTTGCCTTAGTTAAATCTGCTCTGTGTTTATGTTTGATATTGCGCAAAGCAATTGTTGCAACTTGTAGATAGTCCCGCAAAGGAAGATTGACGATATGGATGAAGTATTAACCCAGCTGTTAACTTATATCAAAGGGATATGGAAATATCGCTGGTATTCAGTAGTTGTGGTCTGGGTGGTGGCAATAGCAGGATGGTTCATCGTTTATAAGCTACCTGATAATTATGAATCATCTGCAAGAATCTATGTGGATACGCAAAGCGTTCTCAAGCCGTTGCTGGCTGGCATGGCGCTTCCACCCAATGTGGAGCAACAAGTCAGAATAATGAGTCGCACCTTGATTAGCCGACCTAATGTCGAGCGAGTTATGCGTATGGTAGATCTTGACATCAAAGCCAAAACAACTGCAGATAAAGAGAAGCTTGTTACCGAGCTGATGGGGGATATTAGGTTTGGATCGGCCGGACAGGACAATCTTTTTACCATTTCTTACGTTAATGCGGATCCTGCTATTGCAAAAGGTGTAGTGCAATCACTGCTGACCATTTTTGTCGAAGGGAGTCTGGGCGATAAGAAGCAGGATGCAAGCTCAGCTATTCGGTTTATAGATGACCAAATAAAATCTTATGAAGCCAAGCTGGTGGCAGCAGAAACGGCTCTGAAGCAATTTAAACAGAAGAACATGAGTGTCATGCGCGGCGGGGATTATGTGTCGCAAATGGGTGTCGCTGCGGATAGTCTCAATCAGGCCAAGTTGGAACTAAAGGAGGCTCAACAGTCACGCGATGCTTTAAAAAACCAAATTGGCGATGAACCTGAATCGAATGCCACAGAAGAACCTGTAGCTGCGCCTAGTCCTGAAATAGATCCGCGTGTTCAATCCTTGAACGCAGAGCTCGATAGTCTGCGCTTGAAATACACTGAGCGCCACCCAGATATTATTGCTATGAAGCGTTTGATTAAGCAGCTGGAAGACCGTAAAAAAGAAGAAGCCAAGCTGGTAAAACCAAGTGCTGATCGTGGCAAGAATTACAGCCCCATGCTACAACAATTAAATGTGGCGTTGGCGGAGGCGGAGGCTAGAGTCGCTTCCATGAAGGCTAGGGTGGAGGAATATACGGCTCGCTACGACTATATGAGATCAATGAGTAATTCCGTGCCCGAAGTGGAAGCCGATTTGTCGCAATTGAATCGTGATTATCAGTTGAATATGAGTAATTATCAAAAGCTACTCGAAAGTCGCGAATCGGCAAGGATGTCTGGCGATGTGAGTGCGACAACCGAACTCATGACATTCAAAATCATTGATCCACCCACCGTGCCGCATACGCCTTCAGGACCTAACCGTGCGCGACTGTTTTCGCTGGCGTTGCTGGTTGCATTAGTAAGTGGTGTTGGCGTGGCGTTCATAATGAGTCAGATTAATCCGACTTTTCATAGCTCTTTCAACTTAAGAGAAATTACCGAGCGCCCTATCCTCGGCACGGTAAGCATGATTTGGACAGATGGTGAAATCGTGAAACGTAAAGGCAGGTTGCTGGCCTTTTTCTTTTCCTTATTAATATTACTAGCAATATATGCCGTTTTGATGTTGAAAATGACGCGAGGTATGTTGTCACTATGATGCCATTTTCTACTTGCGTAGCATTGATTCTAAATGGGAATTTTATGAATAGGCCACAAATTTATAGGCAACCTAGTAGTTTTCGTATTGCAGGCCTTTGGAGATAGCATGAGCATTATTGAAAAAGCCGCAGGCAAGCTGGGTAAGGATGAAAAATCTCGCGTAATCAAGGTGTCTGAAGGCGAATCAAAGATGCCAGTCACTGATGTTGGCGTGGTACTTGGCGAGTCGATAACTGCGCATGGAGAGCTCGGGGCACAAAAAGCCGTCTCGGCATTAAGTCATGTCGAGATCAATCTTGCCAAGTTACGTCAGATGGGCGGCATCACGCCTAATGAGGAAAAAACGCAAATTGTGGAAGAGTTTCGCATCATTAAGCGGCCGCTGATAACCAACGCCTTTAAGCTTGGCATTGGACAAGCTAATAGTGGGAACTTGATTATGGTGACCAGCGCCCTTGCCGGTGAAGGAAAATCATTTACATCTATCAATCTTGCCATCAGTATCGCTATGGAAATGGACCATACGGTATTACTGGTTGATGCAGACGTGGCTCGCCCTTCGTTGCCCAAATACCTCGGTGTTTCTAATGACGCGGGGCTGATGGATGTATTGCTGGATAATACGTTGGATTTGGCGGATGTTATCCATAGAACGAATATTGAGAAACTAACGTTACTTACAGCCGGCAGAAAAAGTCAGCATTCAACCGAGCTGTTGGCGAGCCAGGGCATGAGCGCCTTATTGAAAGAAGTTGCACAAAGGTACAAAGACCGCATTATTATTTTTGATTCACCGCCCTTATTGCTTACCAGCGAGTCACGCGTGTTGGCTAGTCAGATGGGACAAATTGTATTGGTGGTTGAGGCTGAAACTACAACCCAAAAAACCGTGTTAGAGGCGCTGCGGCAGATTGAAGCGTGCGATAACGTCAATTTGATCTTCAATAAAGCTAGAACATACCCTGGCGGTGATTACTATGGTTATTACTATAGCTAAGAATATGCCTGAGTATAATTATCATCACAACAGTTTGTTAACCATTGCTGTTATTTCTGCACTTTTAGCAGGTGTGCAGCCTTTGATCTCCAGTGCCGCTGATTGGAAAATTACCCCCAGGTTGAACTTGAAGGAAACCTATTCTGATAACGTGGGGCTATCTTCCGGGGGTGGTGCATCTGGTGTACAAGGCAGCGATTTTATTACGGAAATCAATCCTGGCGTATCGGTGACCGGAACAGGCTCTCATTTAAAGCTCAATGGTAGCTATACCATGCAAAATATTTTTTATGCGAATAATGGTAGCCGCAACAGAATTGTGAATCAGTTGAATGCTAATGCCAATGCGGAATTGTTGGACGATCTCTTTTTTGTTGATGGTCGAGCGTCCATCAGTCAGCAAAATATCTCCACGTTTGGAGCGCAATCTACGGATAACATTAACATTAACAGCAATCGTACGGATGTAAAAACCTACAGTATTAGCCCTTATATCCGCCATAAATTTGGAAGTTTCGCGTCGACTGAAGCGCGATATACGCATAACTCGGTTAGCTCAGGTTTCGGTGGATTTTCGGATAGCCAGCAGGACAGTGTAGACATTAGCCTGACGAGTGGTTCCAGCTTCAAAAATTTTGGCTGGGGGTTTAATGTAAACCATCAAACCATTGATTACAGTCAAAGAAAGCCTGTGGACAGCAATAGGTTATCTGGCAATGTTAGTTATGCCGTCATCCCTGAAGTGAGATTAACGGTTACTGGTGGTTATGAAAATAATAATTTCCTGGCATCAGATAATACAGTTTCAACGAGTGGGAAAAATCAGGCGGGCGCTTTTTGGTCGGCTGGTCTGACTTATATCGTTACACCAGAATTCAGTCTGAATGCGAAGAAGGGGCATGAGAATAATTTCTTTCTTGCATCAGGTGGGCAAGGGGGCGGCGGAGGATCCGGTGGGCAAAATGCGGGTGGTGATTTCTGGACAGCAGGTTTTGCCTGGAACCCTACACAAAGAACCAGCATTGCCGCCAATATAGGGCAAAGGTTTTTTGGCGATACTTATTCGCTTACCGCTAGTCATCACAGTCGCAGAACTGCATGGAGTCTGGCCTATAGCGAAGATGTAACCAGTAGTCGATCCCAGTTTCTCATTCCGGTAACAATAGATACAGCAGCTTTTCTGGATCAGCTGTGGTCGTCCTCTATTACTGATCCTGTACTGCGCCAGCAATTTGTAGAGGCTTTCATTAATAATAATGGATTGCCTAGTTCGTTAGCTGATTCATTAAACTTTTTAACCAACCGTTATTTTTTACAAAAACGTTTACAGGCTTCCATGTCGGTTTTAGGTGCCAGAAATACCTTAGTATTCAGTGTGTTTGATACGAGACGTGATGCCCAGTCTGGGCAAACTATGGATAGTCAGTTGATAGGCTCCAGCAATCTTTCGCTGAATGATAATACTGATCAGGTTGGAGTTAACGCCACTTGGAGTTATAGAATTTCGCCGCGAACCAATGCGAACGTAAGCGCCGGTTATACTCAGTCAAGCTCTCATCCAAGTAACAATAAGACTAATAGCACAAATTTCAGAATGAGTATCAACAAGCAATTTAGACCCAAAATCAACGGTATGCTGGAAGTGCGGCATAACGAACAAAGTAATAGTGCTAGTCAATTTGGCAGTAGTCAGAATGGTAATGGCTATGGTGAAAACGCTGTTGCAGCATCATTGAATATGACGTTCTAGTAAAGGCAGACTGTGTACGCATCATTTTATGGCCTTAGCGCCAAGCCGTTTCAACTCAAACCCGACCCTGATTTCTTTTTTGGCAGTAAAGGCCATAGACGGGCCATGGCCTACTTGGAATATGGACTCGAGCAAGGGGAAGGTTTTATTGTCATAACCGGTGATGTTGGCGCAGGTAAAACCACCTTGGTACGCAGTCTGTTTCGCCAGCTTGAATCGGAAAAAATTGTGGCTGCGCAGATCGTCAATACCCATCTTGATTCTGATGACGCGTTGAGAATGGTATTGTCTGCCTTTGGTTTGCCTTTTGATGATGCACCTAAAGCTACTTTATTGACCCGTTTTGAACAGTTTCTACGGGCATGTGATGAGCAAGGCAAGCGTGTGCTGTTAATTGTGGATGAAGCGCAAAATCTTTCAGCTAAAACGGTGGAAGAGTTGCGTATGCTTTCAAATTTTCAAACTTCTGAGAAGTCGCTTTTACAAACCTTTTTGCTGGGTCAGCCTGAGTTTAGAAAAACCTTGATGAGTAGTGAAATGCTGCAATTGCGGCAACGCGTAATCGCCACTTACCACTTGGGGCCTATAGATGCGACAGAAACTCGTGATTACATTGAGCACCGATTACAAACAGTAGGCTGGCGAGGTAATCCGTCGCTGGACGAGGATGCTTATTCTGCTATTTATGAGTTTACTGGCGGTATCCCACGAAAAATAAATACCTTGTGTGATCGTTTGTTTTTGATGGGTTACTTAGAGGAAATCCAACATTTTGGAGGCTCTGAAGTCAATGTGGTAATTAACGATATTCGACAGGAATTTGCTCTGCCTGAATCGGAAGTCGATACTCAGAATAAGTTGGTGCTTGGACGAGGTGAAGATGCTCAAGCCAATCTGGAAAATATGGATGAGAGAATGGCGAAAATGGAGCGTTCGGTGATTTCAGTATTGGATCTGCTCAAGCAAGTGCTCTCGTTGGCCAGTGTCAAAAATCATCTGGAAGAAAAGCACTAATGACTGCGCATGGTTCTGTTGTAAAAAGTTCAGCGGCTAATCTGCCACATAGCATTGTTTGCGTGGTCGGTGCGCGCCCCAATTTCATGAAAATGGCTCCGATCATGGCAGCGCTGAGCAAGATTGGGTCCAAGCTTACCGTGCATCTGGTACATACTGGCCAGCATTATGATGCCGCAATGAATCATCAATATTTTGAAGCGCTTGGTATCCCACAACCTGATGTTAATCTTGAAGTGGGTTCAGGGAGCCATGCCATTCAAACTGCCGAAGTGATGCGCCGCTTTGAGCCAGTGCTGGATGAGAGGCTACCTTCTGCAGTGCTGGTGGTGGGCGATGTCAATTCCACGTTAGCCTGCGCGCTGGTGGCAAAAAAGAAAGGTATTCCAGTCATTCATGTAGAAGCCGGCTTGCGTAGCTTTGACCGTGCCATGCCGGAAGAGATCAATCGGGTGTTGACGGATCAGATGTCTGACCTGCTTTTCACTACAGAGCGTAGCGGTCGCGAAAATTTATTACGAGAAGGTATCGCTGATACCCGTATTCAATTTGTTGGCAATGTCATGATAGACACGTTGCGGCACAATTTACCCAATGCGATCCCCGTGACTCAAATTCTTAAAAATGCTGGTAATGAAGCCTTTTTAAATAACCAGCTAGGTTATGCTGTGCTCACTTTGCATCGCCCTTCCAATGTTGATGATGCTGACACGTTGCGCACGTTGTTGGAAACCATTCTGATTATCAGTGCAAAATTGCCGGTTATTTTTACTTTGCATCCTCGCACACGTTCCATGATTGAAAAGTTTGGTTTATCAGCCATGCTGGAAACTCCCAACTTACTACTTTTGCCACCACAAGGTTATCTTGAGATGCTTGGACTCATGCAAGGTGCGCGTTTGGTGTTGACTGATTCTGGTGGCATTCAAGAAGAAACCACGGCGCTGGGTGTACCGTGTATCACGCTCAGAAACAATACGGAAAGGCCGATTACCGTGGATGAAGGCACTAACACCGTCGCCGGTCAGGATCCAGCCAGAATTTTGGCGGCCTTTAAGGAAGTCATGCGCGGAGAGGGAAAAGCGGGCAGAGTACCTGAATATTGGGATGGGCAAGCTTCAACACGCATAGCGGCAGCAATAAGTGTTTGGCTGGAAAGCGGTCAGGTAGTCTGATTGATGCAAACGCATACTGATTCGAAGAAAACTATGCCTGTGTCGATACGCAACGCAATGACCATTGATGTGGAGGATTATTTTCAGGTTTCGGCCTTTGCGCCGCATATTTCACGCGAAAGCTGGGAGCATTTGCCATGTCGAATAGAGCAAAACATGGCACGTATTCTGGCTTTGCTCGATGAAAAACAAGTTAAAGCGACCTTTTTTACCTTGGGTTGGATCGCCGAACGTTATCCGCAAATTGTGCGCAATATAGTCGATAATGGTCACGAGCTGGCGAGTCATGGTTACCAGCATCTGCGTGCCTCCGATCAAAGTCAAAGCGAGTTTCTGGATGACATTACTCGTAGCAAAAAGCTTTTGGAAGACTTGAGTGGTCAAACTGTTATAGGTTATCGCGCGCCCAGTTTTTCGATAGGAACTCGTAATCTATGGGCGCTGGATAGTTTGCAGGAGGCTGGTTATCTTTACAGCTCCAGCATTTATCCCGTTCAGCACGATCACTATGGTATGCCGGATGCGCCGCGCTTCAAATTTCATCCACGCGGAGAAGGTGGTTTGATTGAGCTGCCCCCCACTACAGCAGAATTTTTTGGGCGTAATTATCCAGCAAGTGGCGGGGGGTTCTTTCGTTTACTGCCATATCAGCTTTCACGCAGTTTGATGAAGCGTGTCAATTACACCGACCAGCAGGCCTGTATTTTTTACTTTCATCCCTGGGAGATTGACGATAAACAGCCCAGACAGAAAAATATCAGCTTGAAAACCCGTTTTCGCCATTATGTGAATCTGTCCCGTACTGAATCGCGTATACGCTCATTACTGGATGATTTTCAATGGGGGCGTATGGATCATGTTTTTTTGGGTGACAAATTGTGAAAGCAAATGCCCATTCAGTTGTTGTTAATAAGTTAGCTCATGCGGATTTTGAGCGCTGGGATAGTTTTGTTGAACGTTGTGCGGAAGCTACTTTTTTTCATCGTGCAGGCTGGAAAATCGTTATTGAAAAAGCCTTCGGTCATCGCACGCATTTTTTATTAGCACAGCGTGCTGGTGAGATTGTTGGTGTACTCCCACTCACTGAAATAAAAAGTTTTTTGTTTGGACATTCGCTAATTTCCAATGCGTTTTGTGTTTATGGCGGCATTGTGGCGGATGATGAAGAGGCGCGCAGCGCATTGGATCAACACGCACAAAAACTGGCACGGGAGTTGAATGTTGGGCATCTGGAATACCGCCAATTCAAGCCGTCTCATGCTGATTGGCCTAGTCAAGATTTGTATTTCACTTTTCGCAAAGCGATAGACCCGGACATGGAGAAAAACATGCTGGCTATCCCGCAACGGCGGCGCACCATGGTGCGCAAAGGTATCAAGAATGGCTTGGTCAGCGAGTTGGATCGTGGCGTGGATCGTTTTTTTGCGCTGTTCGCGGATAACGTAAAGCGCCATGGTACGCCTGCGTTGCCCAAACGTTATTTTGCGCTATTGCGTGAAGTCTTCGGCAAGGATTGTGAAGTGTTGACGGTGCTTCATGAAGGCAAAGTGGTCAGCAGTGTGCTTAGCTTTTACTTCAGGGATGAAGTGTTGCCATATTACGCGGGGGATGCAGAGGATGCGCGTCATCTGGCCGCCAATGACTTCAAGTATTGGGAGCTTATGCGTAGGGCTTGTGAGCGTGGTTATCGTGTATTTGATTATGGACGTAGCAAGCGTGGCACCGGGCAATTTGACTTTAAAAAGAACTGGGGATTTGAGCCTACGCAGTTGCATTATGAGTATTATCTGGTGAATGCAAAAGGTATCCCGGAACATAATCCAACCAACCCAAAATACAGTTTATTTATCAAAATGTGGCGTAAGTTGCCAATGCCTGTCGCTAACGCGTTAGGGCCATTCATCGTAAAAAATCTGGGCTGAATGGCAGATGCGCGAGCTGCTGTATCTCACCCACCGTATGCCTTATCCGCCCAACAAGGGCGATAAAATTCGCTCATTCCACTTGCTCAAATACTTGAGTCAGTATTACCGGGTGCACTTAGGTACTTTTATTGACGATGAAGCGGATTGGCAACATGTGGATGCGGTAAAAGCCTATTGTGGTGAAACGCATTTTGCCAAACTAAACCCTGCCATTTCGCGTTTGTGTAGCTTATCTGGATTGCTTACCGGTAGAGCGCTGACGTTACCTTATTACCAGAATGCGGACTTGCAACACTGGGTGGATAACCTACTCGCTTCGGGGTCTATTCAACATGTGCTGATTTTTTCCTCAGCCATGGCGCAATATGTGCAGCATATTGATGATGCACGGCGTGTCATTGATTTTGTTGATATTGATTCAGACAAATGGAATCAATATGCGGAAAGCAAGCATTGGCCGCTGTCCTGGCTGTATCGCCGCGAAGGTAGGTTATTGCTGGATTATGAACGAGAAGTTGCATTGCAGTTTGATGCTTCCTTGTTTGTTTCGCGCGCGGAGGCGGAGTTGTTTCAACAATTAGCACCGGAAAGTGCTAGCAAAACCAGCTATTTTAGTAATGGTGTTGATGCAGATTACTTTTCTCCCGAGCGCGTTTACCCCAAGCTTTATTCAGATGATGAGCAAGCATTGGTGTTTACCGGTGCGATGGATTATTGGCCCAATGTAGATGCTGTGCGCTGGTTTTCTGAAGAGATTTTCCCCGCGATTTTTGCCAAATTTCCTCAGGCACGTTTTTATATTGTTGGCTCACGCCCGAATCCAGCCGTTCAAGAGTTGGCAAAGCTGCCCGGAGTTGTGGTGACTGGAACTGTTGCCGATATTCGGCCATATCTGGCGCATGCAAGGTTGGCTGTTGCACCATTACGTATCGCCAGGGGCTTGCAGAATAAAGTGTTGGAAGCCATGGCGATGGCAAGGGTTGTGGTGGCTTCACCGCAGGCGGCTGAAGGTATTCAGGCCACATCGGGTACAGAGTTTTATATTGCGGACGATAATCAGGAATACATTCAGATAATTTCCGCATTATTGGCCGATCAAGCTGACCATATGATAGCGAGTGCTGCGCGTGGGCGCATCCTGAAAGATTATGATTGGAATAATAATTTAATGCAGGTTGAGACATTACTTGCAGAAACGTCTGAACCCTGGGCAGCGAAAAAGCTAAAGCTGGCCATAAATCACAAGGAAATACAACAATGAAGTTGACGGCGCCTCAATTAAGAACGACAGCTTCTGCCCAACCTAACCTACCTTGGAAACTGGCCGCCATGCTAGGTGCTGCCACGATTGCAATTATTCTTGTTTTATATCAGCAAACAGCGTTGTCTATGGTGGCGATATGGGAGCGCTCAGAAACATTTGCCCACGGCTTTATCATTTTTCCTATCAGCGCCTATCTGGTCTGGGCAAAGCGTAAAGAATTGGTTGAGATAAGTCCGTATCCAGATTTACGTGGTTTGTTGGTTTTGGCTATATTCGGATTAGGCTGGCTTTTGGCGGAAGCAGGCAAGGTGTCGGTGGTCTCCCAATATTGTTTGATTGCCATGATTCCAGCGGCCGTGTTGACGCTGCTAGGTGCTAAAGTCGCCCGTAATATTGCCTTTCCATTGGGTTTTCTATTTTTTGCTGTACCCGCAGGAGAATTCCTGATTCCACACATGATGGAGTTCACGGCTGATTTTGTTGTTGCCGCCTTGCAATTAACTGGAATTCCGGTTTTCCGTGAGGGGACATTTTTTACCATACCCAGCGGACAATGGTCAGTTGTGGAGGGCTGTAGCGGTCTGCGCTACCTGATTGCCTCTTTTACCTTGGGTACTTTGTATGCCTATTTAACCTACCGCAGCACCAAGCGACGGCTGATTTTTTCTGCGCTAGCGTTGATTGTCCCCGTGATCGCCAACGGTCTGCGTGCCTATATGATTGTAATGATTGCGCATTTAAGCGATATGAAGCTGGCATTGGGTGTCGATCATCTTATTTATGGTTGGGTATTCTTTGGCATTGTCATGACGTTGCTGTTCTGGATCGGCGCTTTTTGGCGCGAAGATCATGAAGAGCCACCGATAGATAGTGTGAAATTGACAATAGATAACATAAATATACCAACGAACCGCGCATTTTTACTGGCGAGCGTAATGACGATCATTGTTGCTGCCATATGGCCTGTTTACACCAGCTATCTGGATAGCCGCCCAGTGAAAACGACAGGGTTGTTGATTAGCTTACCCAATGTAATCAATGGCTGGGTCAAACAAAACGAACCACTTTCTGATTGGCAGCCGCACTACATTGCTCCGGATGCCTATGAGATACAAACTTATCAGAAGAATGGTGCAAGGGTGAGTGTTTACTTGGGCTACTACCGCACACAACGTCTGGCTGCAACGCTTATCACTTCACAAAACTACATGATTGAGCAAAAGCATCCGGTATGGAGTAACGTAGGCGAAGAGTTGCGTAATATTTCTTTAAGTGGTGACAGCGAAAGCATACGCCAAACTTTGTTACGCTCACCCAATCAGCGCTTGCTGGTGTGGAGCTGGAATAGTTTGGCCGGTCGATATACAGTAAATCCTTATTTGGCAAAGCTGCTGCTGGCCAAAGCCCGCTTGTTTGGGCAGCGTGATGATGGAGCCGTTATTATTATCGATACGACTTATGAAGAAACGCCAGAATCAGCAGCCAAGACATTGAAGGTATTTATTCAGGATGCGTTACCGACCATTCAACAAAGTCTCGACCAGGTATCACAACAATAAATGTTGGGATTGCTTAATTAATGCGAAAACGTGAAGTGCTACTAATTGCTCATGTCGTTCATCACTTTCGTGTTGGCGGCATGGAAAATGGCATGGTCAATCTGATTAACCACATGCCGAAAGATCGTTTTAAACATGTGATTATTTGTCTGGATGACTATACGGATTTTAGCAAACGCATCCAGCGTGACGATGTGCAGTTTTACGCGTTATCCAAACCCGCTGGGCGAGATATTTCATGGTATTTTCGTTTGTGGCGTTTGCTGCGCAAGCTTAAACCCAATGTCGTACATACGCGCAATCTGTCTGCCCTGGAGGCGCAGCTTGTTGCGGCGGCGGCTGGAGTTCGCGCCAGAGTTCACGGAGAACATGGCCGCGATATGTTTGATTTGCATGGAGAAAATCGTAAATATAATCTACTGCGCAAATTGGTGCGTCCTTTGGTTGGGCACTATATTGCGGTAAGCCAGGATTTGGAACAATGGCTAATACATACCGTGGGCGCTAGGCCGCAACGCGTAAGCCAGATTTATAACGGGGTGGATAGCACACAATACTTTCCTCGCGTGGAAACGCGAACGATAGGCCCAAATGGATTCGCGGCAGAATCTGCTTTTGTGATTGGTAGTGTAGGTCGAATGGCTGAAGTAAAAGACTTTCCCAATCTGGTACGCGCGTTTATTCGGCTGTTGGAAATTGAACCAACCGCGCGCCAACGTGCGCGATTAGTCATCATTGGTGATGGGGTATCTCGTGCAACTTGTCTAGCTTTACTCAAAGCGGCCAAAGCTGAACATCTTGCTTGGCTACCCGGCGAGCGTTCTGATGTGTCAGAACTTATGCAGAATATGGATTTGTTCGTCCTGCCTTCATTAGGGGAGGGGATTTCAAATACCATTCTGGAAGCAATGTCTTGTGGACTGCCTGTTATTGCTACCGATGTGGGGGGGAATCCCGAGTTGGTACAAAACGAGATAACAGGAACGTTGGTTCCGGTATCAGACCCCGAGTTTTTGGCGCAAACATTATTAAAATACTTTCTTAATGATGATTTGCTTGAAGTGCATGGCATGAATAGCCGTAAACGAATTGAATCACAATTCAGTATGTCTGCCATGGTGCAAAGCTATTTAAACGTTTATGAAAAGGTATTGGGTTAACATGCTTACAGTGAATTTTGCAATAAAACGGCAACCGTCATGAAAATACTGGTAACCGGTGCGGCGGGTTTTATCGGCATGCATACTTGTTTACGTTTGCTGGCGCGTGGCGATGAGGTCGTGGGGCTTGATAATCTGAATGATTATTACGATGTGAAACTCAAAGAGAGTCGGCTGGCACTCTTGCAGGAGTTTGCTAATTTTCGTTTTATTAAAATGGATTTGGCAAATAATGCAGCGGTGGCTGATCTATTTGCTAGCGAGCAGTTTCAGCGCGTCGTAAATCTAGCCGCTCAAGCAGGTGTGCGCTATTCACTCAAAAATCCACATGCCTATATTCAAAGCAATATCGTGGGTTTTACCAATGTGCTGGAGGGCTGTCGGCATCAACATGTAGAGCATCTTGTGTATGCGAGCAGTTCCAGCGTATATGGAGCCAATACCACGATGCCATTCTCCGTGCATCAGAATGTCGATCATCCGGTTAGTTTGTATGCGGCAACCAAGAAAGCCAATGAGCTTATGGCGCATACCTATAGCCATCTTTATGCACTGCCTACCACAGGTTTGCGCTTTTTTACCGTTTACGGGCCATGGGGGCGGCCGGATATGTCGCCTTTTCTGTTCGCAAGCGCGATTCTGGAAGGGCGTGCTATCGACGTATTTAATCATGGCAAAATGCAACGGGATTTCACCTACATCGATGACATCGTTGAGGGGATAGTGCGTGTACTGGACAAAACCGCTGAGGCCGATCCGGCTTTTGATAATGCACATCCTGATTCGGCAAGCAGTTATGCACCCTATCGCCTATACAATATAGGCAACCATGAGCCCGTCATGCTCATGGACTTTATTGAAACCATAGAGCAAGCCATAGGCAAGACAGCAGAAAAGAATTTTCTGCCCATGCAGGATGGCGATGTGGTGGCTACTTATGCCGATACTGAAAGTTTGCAGCAGGCGATCGATTTTGCTCCGCGTACACCACTCAAAGAAGGGATTGGTAAGTTTGTAGCCTGGTATCGAGAATATTACAAACAGCCTGCCTAGTCGTGTGTCAGGTTTTTTTATTGCTTTAATCACCTGTATAAATAGATGAAGGGTCATTAGTTTCATGTGTGGATTAGTCGGTATTTTTGATCTAAAAGAAAAGCGCGATGTCGATCAGCAAGTGTTGGCGCACATGAATCAGACGCAATTTCACCGCGGACCGGACGAGGGTGGCTTGCATACGGAGCCAGGCGTAGGTCTGGGACACAGGCGTTTGTCCATTATTGATCTCTCTTCCGGCCACCAGCCTTTGTTCAATGAAGATGGCAGCGTGGTGGTAGTATTCAATGGTGAAATCTACAACTTTGTCGATCTGATTCCCGAGTTGCAGGCATTGGGACATGTGTTCCGCACACGTTGTGATACTGAAGTCATCGTTCATGCCTGGGAGCAATGGGGCGAAAAGTGCGTAGATCGCTTTCGCGGCATGTTTGCTTTTGCCTTGTGGGATCAACGGCAGGAAACACTGTTTCTTGCGCGTGATCGTTTAGGAGTAAAACCTTTGTTCTACGGCTTGGCTGAGGATGGCATGCTGATTTTCGGCTCTGAACTTAAGGCCTTGACGGCTTATCCGGCCTGCGGACGTGAGATAGATCCCTGTGCGATTGAAGAGTATTTTGCTTATGGCTACGTGGCAGAACCGCGTACGATTTATCAGAATGCCTACAAACTGCCACCCGGTCACACACTTACAATAAAGCGCGGCCAGTCTTTACCCCAATCGCGTGAATACTGGGATGTGCCTTTTCAACCCATCGCAAAAATATCGGAACAGGAGGCACAGGAAGAGCTGCTGCGTTTGCTGCGTGAATCCATCAAGATTCGTATGGTGGCCGAAGTGCCTCTCGGCGCTTTTCTATCCGGCGGCGTGGATTCCAGCGCCGTCGTCGCCATCATGGCTGGTTTGTCGGATGAGCCGGTCAACACCTGCTCCATATCCTTTGGTGACCCTGCCTTCAATGAATCCGAATACGCCGCACAAGTGGCTACCCGCTACAAAACCAATCATCGAGTTGAGCAAGTGGATCCTGAAGATTTTGATCTGGTTGACAAATTGGCCGCGATTTATGATGAGCCTTATGCGGACAGCTCGGCTATTCCTACTTACCGGGTGTGCGAGCTGGCACGCAAGAGCGTAACTGTAGCTTTATCTGGTGACGGTGGCGATGAAAGTTTTGCCGGTTATCGGCGCTATCGCTGGCATTTGAATGAAGAGCGTATGCGTAGCCTGGTGCCAACACCAATACGCCGCCCCTTGTTTGGACTATTGGGACGTGTTTATCCCAAAGCGGATTGGGCTCCCAAAATTTTCCGAGCCAAAGCCACGCTGGAAGGCATGGCGCGTGATTCGGTAGAAGGCTATTTTCATAGCATTTCACTATTGAGCGACGATATGCGCGACCGTTTGTTCAGCCCCAGTTTCAAGCTTAAGCTGCAAGGCTATCGTGCGGTGGAAGTCATGCAACGCCACGATGCCCGCTCGCCCACACGAGATCCACTTTCGCGCGTGCAATATCTGGATATGAAAACCTATCTGGTCGGCGATATTCTCACCAAGGTAGACAGAGCCAGCATGGCGCACGCGCTGGAAGTACGCGATCCGCTCATGGATCACAAGCTGGTGGAATGGGCTTCCTGCATAGAACCCTCGCTCAAGCTCAAAGGGGGGGAGGGCAAATATATCTTTAAAAAAACCATGGAACCGTATTTGCCTAATAATATTCTTTACCGCAAGAAAATGGGTTTTGGTGTGCCATTGGCCAGCTGGTTTCGCGGCCCGCTAAAAGAAAAAGTACGCAATGCCGTTCTGGGGCCTGTGCTGGCTGATACCGGCTATTTCAACAGCGATTATCTGCATGAGCTAGTCGAGCAACATCAATCCGGTGTGCGCGATTACAGTACTGCACTGTGGACATTGTTGATGTTTGAATCATTTTTGAGACTGACGGAACAAAGTGTAACGGTTGCTGGAGTATAGGTATGACGATTACAACATTGTGTGCTGCCAAGCGGATCGTAAAAGCAACGCTTACCAATCAGCTTGCGCGCTTTGCACCTGCTTGGTATGTGCGATTTACTGGAGAAACCGGACGCGGCCTTGATGAAGAGACTTCCGCTCAAGCGGCTAGATACTTTCAACGTTGTTTTGATGACTATTTCGCCAAGCTTGGCGTAGCACCGTCGGCTATTAGTGCTTTTCTAGCGGGAAAACATATTTTGGAGTATGGTCCTGGCGATCTTCCTGGGGTAGCATTATTAATGATAGCCCATGGCGCAGAGTCGGTAGTTTGTGTTGATCGTTTCCCACTTGTCCAATTGTCCGAGAAAAATCTGGCTGTGATTCAAGAGCTTCTGGCCAGTTTGGGAAAAGAGGCGCAGCAACGTGCACAAAACTGCATGCTCGAAGTTAACAGCCCGGCAGCAGGTTTTAATCCTGAATTTATACGCTACCACATTGATCCTAATGGGCTATCTGGTTTGCGTGACCAAATTGATTTGGTTCTTTCACGTGCGGTGCTTGAGCACGTTAATGATTTGCCCGCCACGTTTAACGATATGTATGTTGCCATGAAGCGCGATGCCATCGCTATTCATCAGGTTGATTTGAAAAGTCACGGTTTACACTTATCAAATCCACTAGACTTTTTATATTGGTCGGAAAGCCTTTGGCAGTTAATGTACAGTCACAAAGGCGTGCCAAATCGCCTGCGAGTGAATGCTTATCGCGCAATCCTTGCGCAAACAGGATTTGATATTGTTACACTTGAACCAACTTTGTTGGCCGACACTTCTGATGTTAGCCTTGTACGACCGAAGATTGCCGAGTCCTTTCGCCACATATCAGATCAGGATCTGCGTTGGCTAGGTTTCTGGCTGGTATGCCGCAAGAAAGAAAATTAATGCGCATTCTTCATATTCTGGATCACTCCATCCCGCTGCACAGCGGCTACACTTTTCGCACAGCAGCCATACTGCGTGAGCAGCGTGCGCTGGGGTGGGAAACATTTCATCTCACGAGTGAAAAGCAAATTAATTGCGAAGTGCTGGAAGAGGATGTGGATGAGCTGCATTTTTATCGTACGCCCAAACATCATGGTATTTTTGGCCGAATTCAGCCAGGCAACCCTCTGGCTGTCATGTCCAGTTTGGCACAGCGTTTGCGTGAAGTGATTGCCATCGTCAAACCCGATATTCTGCATGCGCATTCGCCGGTATTAACGGCATTGCCTGCATTACGGGTTGGTCATGTGTTGGGTTTGCCGGTGGTTTATGAAACGCGCGCATTCTGGGAGGATGCGGCGGCCGATCATGGCACAACGACGGAAGGCAGTGTGCGTTACCGATTGACACGTGCGATGGAAACCTATGCCTTTAAACATGCGGATGCTGTCACAACCATTTGCGAAGGGTTGCGTGCTGATATCGTGGCGCGTGGTATAGATTCAGACAAGGTAACCGTAATTCCCAATGCCGTTGATATTGAAAAGTTCTCGGTGGGCGGTACGCCGGATGCCGAGTTAAAGGCGCAGCTTGGTTTGGGTAATGCCCGTATTTTGGGTTTTATCGGCTCGTTTTATGCTTATGAAGGGCTGGATTTGCTATTGGCCGCTTTACCGCAGATTCTCAAAGGTGCCCCCGATGTGCGTGTGTTGTTGGTGGGTGGTGGTCCACAAGAAGAAGCGCTGAAACAACAGGCGCAGCAGTTGGGCATTGCGGACAAGGTCAAGTTTGCCGGGCGTGTACCGCATAGTGAAGTCAATCGTTATTACGATTTGGTGGATGTGTTGGTTTATCCGCGACATTCCATGCGCTTGACCGAATTGGTGACACCGTTGAAGCCCTTGGAAGCCATGGCACAGGCGCGTTTGTTTGTTGCATCGGATGTGGGCGGGCATAAGGAATTGATTCGCGACGGTGAAACCGGTGTGTTGTTCAAAGCTGAATCCGAACAGGATTTAGCGAACAAAGTGGTGGATTTGCTTGCAAAACCGGAAAGCTGGCCAAAAATGAAAGCGGCAGGCAGGTTTTATGTGGAAAGTGAGCGCAACTGGAAAAACTCTGTCTCGAATTACAAGGCCATTTACCACCGGTTGACCAAGACAGGTAAAGATAGTGCTTAAGCCGCCGCATATCGTGGTTTTTTCCACTCTGTTTCCCAATACCGTGCAACCTGGCGCAGGTGTTTTTATACGAGAGCGCATGTTTCGAGTTGCCAAGCAGTTGCCGTTGATGGTGGTTGCGCCCGTGCCATGGTTTCCGTTTCAAGGTTTAATCCGAGTTTTTCGCCCACATTTTCGCCCCGAGCCACCGTATCGTGAAAAGGCGGATGGCATTGAAGTGCTGCATCCCCGGTTTTTCTCTATTCCCGGGTTATTTAAAAGACTGGACGGATTTTTTTTGGCGTTAAGCACTTACCGCTTGCTGCGCAGACTTCAGCGTGAACAACGTTGCGATATTATAGATAGTCATTTTGCCTATCCCGATGGCTATGCGGCGAGTTTGCTGGGTCGATGGCTGGCGGTGCCGTTTACTGTAACACTGCGAGGCACGGAATCACGTCTGGCCAAACAAGCCATGTTTCGGAAACGCATGCGTGTGGCGTTGAAATCTGCAGCCAGGGTTTTTTCAGTATCCGACTCATTGCGCCAAATTGCGCTTGCGATAGGTGTTCCTGCATCACAAGTGCAAGTGGTGGGGAATGGCGTAGATACGGCAAAGTTTCATGTGGTCGACAAGATAAAAGCACGTGCCAGTCTGGGGCTGTCATTAGATGCACCCGTGCTGATCAGCATAGGCGGCTTGGTTGAGCGTAAAGGCTTTCATCGCGTTATTGATTGCCTGCCGGTACTTATTCAGGATTTTCCTGATTTGCGCTATCTTATAGTGGGCGGGCCCAGCCCGGAAGGTGATATTGGGGCGCAGTTGCGCGACCAGGTTGCCCGGCTGAATCTGGGTCAGCATGTTATTTTTACCGGTGCTATGAAATCCGAAGTTTTAAAAGAACCACTTTCAGCGGCTGATGTATTCGTTCTGGCAACCAGCAATGAAGGCTGGGCCAACGTTTTTCTGGAGGCTATGGCTTGTGGCTTGCCCGTGATTACCACCGATGTTGGTGGCAATGCTGAAGTGGTGAGCCAAGCTGAACTGGGTACGATTGTTCCATTTGGCGATCAAGAGGCATTGCAATGCGCCTTGGCATTAGCACTGAAGCAGACGTGGGATAAAGATAAAATCATTGACTATGCCAGAGAAAACGCATGGGACACTCGAGTTGGCAAATTGGTTGATGAGTTTCAGGAGATTAGCAAACTGAATGCTGTCGCAAAGTCTTGTGTGTTTCCAGAGGCTGCCTCTAAGGAATCAAATACATGTCACTAAATGTATATACCTATTTGGTGTCTTCTTGTTTATTTCCGTTTCATGAAAAATTGAAGAAGCATGATACGGTTAAAATCCGCAAGGAAATGGAACAAACCCAATGGTTGTCGCCTAAAGAGTTAAATGCCTTGCAGGTTGAAAAACTACGTACTTTTCTGTTAGAAGTTGATAAACAGGTGCCTTATTATCGTGATCTTTTCCGTCAACATGCATTTGTTCCCTCAACTGTCAGCAGTATTTCCGATCTTGCACGATTGCCGTTTTTGACCAAGGAAGTGATTCGAGCCAACACTGAACAAATGAAATCTGAAGTCGCGAAAAACCTTTCCCGTTTTAATACCGGTGGCTCCAGTGGTGAGCCGCTCATTTTCTTTCTGGGCAACGAACGTGTCAGTCACGATGTGGCTGCCAAATGGCGTGCCACCCGCTGGTGGAATGTAGATATCGGTGATCCTGAAATCGTGGTGTGGGGCTCGCCAATTGAATTAGGCACGCAGGATAAGGTGCGCCTGATACGCGATAAATTGTTACGTACCAAGTTATTACCCGCCTTTGAGATGTCTGCCGCCAAATTGGATGGCTTTGTTGCGGAAATTCGCAACATGCGACCTAAAATGCTGTTCGGATACCCTTCCGCCCTGACACATATTGCCCAGCATGCCGAGGCATGCGGTCAGCGCATGGATGATTTGGGCATTCGTGTTGCCTTCGTGACTTCAGAAAAGCTTTACGATCATCAACGTGAACAAATAGAACGTATTTTTGGCTGCAAGGTGGCCAACGGCTATGGCGGACGCGATGCCGGCTTTATTGCCCATGAATGTCCTGAGGGAGGAATGCACATCACGGCAGAAGATATTATTGTGGAAATCATTGATGCCGACGGCAAGCCTTTGCCTCACGGACAAGCGGGAGAAATTGTCACAACGCATCTGGCCACCAGCGATTTCCCCTTTATTCGTTATCGGACCGGCGATATTGGCGTGCTGGATGACCAGCCCTGTGCCTGTGGACGCGGCTTACCCGTGCTCAAGGAAATTCAGGGCAGAACCACCGATTTTGTGGTGGCGCAGGATGGAACGGTGATGCATGGTTTGGCATTGGTCTACGTGATACGTGATTTGCCGGGTGTGAAGGAATTTAAAATAATTCAGGAAAGTCTGGATTTGACGAATGTTTTTATTGTGAATGAATCCAACTTTAAAGCGGAAAGCATGCAGGCTATTGTGGCAGGTTTCAAGCAACGTTTAGGTGTAGGGGTGCACATACAAATTGAACGCGTTGCTGAAATACCGAAAGAAGCTTCGGGAAAATTTCGCTATATTGTTAGCAAAGTGGTGGCAAGTCAGACAAAGGCTGTGGCATGAGGGATGCTATTGTTACTGCAGTAGTATTTGCTGCTTTACTTATGGTGTTCAAGCACCCGCATTACGGAATATATCTTTGGTCATGGCTAAGTTTGATGAATCCACACAAATTGGCTTGGGGGTTCGCAACGACGATTCCTTTTGCATTGATGACCGCAACTATCACAATCTCAGCTTATGTTTTCTCTAAAGAACCCAAGCGCCTGCCATGGACACCAGAAACCATTTTGCTAGTCATCTATTTTGGCTGGGTAACATTCACCACGTTTTTTGCTTTTTACCCGCAAGCTGCTTGGCTACAGTGGGACAAAGTATGGAAAATTCAGCTCATGGTGTTGTTGTCCGCCATGTTAATCACCGACCGGAAACGTTTGGAAGGTCTGGTATGGGTGATTGCACTATCCTTTGCCTTTTACGGAGTCAAGGGCGGGATTTTTACGATTTTGAAGGGTGGTGTGCATCATGTTCAAGGGCCCGCCGGTACTTTTATTGGGGGCAATAACGAATTGGGATTGGCTATGATTATGACTGTGCCTTTAATACGTTACTTACATTTACAGGCAACGAATCAGCTAATTAAATTCGGCTTGGCATCTGCAATGGTCTTGACATTAATCTCCGCCATTGGAACACAGTCTCGTGGTGCGTTGTTGGCAGCATCTGCTATGGGTGGTTTTCTGTGGCTTAAAAGCCGCAACAAATTCAGCACAGCGATTTTCATACTTGTTGCCATTGTATTGGTGGCCGCTATCATGCCGCCTCAATATTGGGAGCGCATGAATACCATTAAGACTTACGAGCAGGATGCTTCCGCCATGGGTCGTATTAATGCTTGGCACGTTGCTTTCAATGTGGCAAAAGAACGCGTTACCGGTGGTGGATTTGAAACCTTTAAGTCGCCAACTTTTGACCGCTATGCACCAAACCCTGATGACGTGCATGACGTGCATAGTGTTTATTTTGAGGCCATGGGTGAACAGGGTTTTATTGGCCTGGGTTTGTTTCTTTTGATAGGTCTGACAGCATGGCGTACAGGACGTAAAATTGTAAAGGAGTGCAAGCAAGACCCCGGTCGAAAATGGGCGGTGGACTTAGCTTTAATGACACAAGTAAGCTTGATTGGTTATGCAACAGGCGGCGCATTCCTTGGACTTTCCTATTTCGATTACCCCTATGATTTGGTGATTATTTTAGTGCTGACTTATCAAATTGCGGTAAAAGATACATGGGGAACATTAGGCGGAAATCTGAAAACTAAAGTTTTGCCATGATTTTGTCGAGATAGAGAGTGCCATTCGCGCTACTTTATTGCTTTTTTCTCAAGTGTTCTATAGTGGATGATAAATCCCTCAATATTCCAAAAATGAATTCACCATATTGAGCACTAAAACCATTTGGCGGTTTTTCTACTTGCAGTCTTATGTGTAAGGAGATTTCGATTGGTTAAAAAAGTGCGTAGTTTTGAGGTATTGGCATCTAATGTTAAAGTTAACGTGTACATATTAAGTAATGGCGAGGTTTAATGATTGCAGCTTTCAAAAATATCTATGATTACCGTGAGTTAATGGCGGTTCTGGCATGGAAAAATATCGTCATGCGTTACAAGCAGGCTTATCTTGGTATTGCTTGGGCGGTGATAAAGCCGCTCATGCTGGTGCTTATTTTTTCATTGGTGAGAAGCTTTGTTGGTATAGACAGCGGAAAAATCCCCTATCCGCTGCTTACTTTTGCAGCACTTCTGCCCTGGATTTTTTTTCAGGAATCCGCATCTGAGGGTGTAGGTAGCGTGGTTGGCAACGCCAACCTGATTAAAAAGATCTACTTTCCCCGTGAAATATTTCCACTTACAGCCGTCATCACCAAGCTAGTAGAGCTAGGCATCAGCTTTATCATCCTGGCCGTCCTTATGGCCTGGTATCAGTTTGTTCCCAGTGTTTATATCCTCTGGGTGCCACTGATTATTCTTTATACGATTTTGGCAGCGCTGAGCATTGCTTTTGTTGGAGCTGCCATTAATGTTTACTACCGTGATGTAGGCACCGCCTTGCCGATTCTGCTTTCTTTGCTGATGTATGCTTCCCCAGTTATTTATCCTTTGCAACTGGTAAAAGATAAACTGCTCATTCAGCAAGCGGCTGGCGATTGGTCAAATACGTTATATACGCTTTACACGCTTAACCCCATGGCGGGCATTATTGATGGCTTCCAAAGCGTAGTGTTGCGCAACGAGCCGCCCGACTTAATGGCCATGGTACCCGGCGCGATCCTGATTGCGATTTTGTTGCCCTTGAGCTACGCCTTTTTCAAACGGGCGGAATCCTATTTTGCGGATGTGATTTGATTTCATCCATTCATATCAACCTCTTGGAGCCATGAAAATGAACCTGACTGTTGAACAAATCGCCGAGGAAGCACTTTCTCTCCCTAGTGAGGCAAGGGCTTTGCTTGCCGATCGACTGGTTGAAAGCCTGGATCCTTTAGAGGATGGGTATATATGGCAGCTTTGGCTTGCTGAAGCACACACTCGCCGCGATGATGTCAGAAATGGCCTGATCAAAACCATTCCGGGGCAGGAGGCACTTGATCAGGTAAGAAAATCAATCACGCGATGAGGTTTGAGGCATTAAGCTTAGGTTATGCTATAGCTAATAACGGGTTCGTTGATTTTGTTGAATAAAACCAGAGGAGTTATCGTATGAATTACAGAGAAAGAATCACCATCGAGCCAGGTAAATGCGGTGGAAAACCATGCATCCGTGGCATGCGTGTGACGGTATATGACATTTTGGAGTATCTGGCTTCCGGCATGACCTCTGCTGAAATACTGGCGGATTTCCCCTATCTCACTGCTGAAGATATCCAAGCCTGTTTGGCCTATGCCGCTGACCGCGAAAAGCATCAGATCGCTATCGCCGCATGAAATTATTGTTTGACCAAAATCTTTCGCCCCGTTTGGTAGCCAATCTGGCGGATCATTTTCCTGATTCTTCTCATGTGGCAACGCACTCCCTGGATCATGCTACAGATGTGAGAGTTTGGGGATTTGCTAGAGAATACGGTTACACCTTGGTTACCAAAGATTCGGATTTTCATGAAATGAGCCTGTTGCAGGGCGCGCCGCCCAAAGTGATATGGATACGGCGAGGGAATTGCAGCACCCAGCAGATTGAAAATGTTCTGCGCAAACACGTTCAAGACATAAAATCCCTGATTAAAAATTCCGAAGCCAACTTACTATTATTGTACTGATCACTATGCCCATCATTGAAGTCAACCACGTCAGCAAAGAATACCAACTCGGCCAGATACAAAGCCTGAAAACCACCGCCCTCAACCAATGGCGGCGGCTCACCGGTCAGCCGGTTGAAGAGCGCGCGCCATTCAAGGCGCTGGACGATGTCAACTTCAGCATAGAACAAGGCGAAGTGGTCGGCATCATTGGTCACAATGGTGCCGGCAAAAGCACCATGCTCAAGTTGCTGGCCAATATTTCAAAACCTTCTAGAGGCAGCATTACCGTTAAAGGTAAAGTCGCCCCCCTTATTGAAGTAGGAGCTGGCTTGATAGGTGACCTCACCGGGCGCGAAAATATTTATCTGAACGGCGCAATCCTCGGCATCTCAAAAAAGGAAATTGAGCGCAAGTTTGATGAGATTGTTTCCTTTGCTGAGCTGGAAGAGTTCATAGATACGCCCATCAAGCGCTATTCATCAGGCATGTCGGTAAGGCTTGGCTTTGCCATTGCCACTAGTGTCGAATCAGACATTTTGATTGTGGATGAAGTGCTGGCTGTTGGAGATTTAGCGTTTCAGCAAAAATGTATTGAGCGAATGGAGATGCTCATTAAGCAAAAAAATCGAACTGTTCTAATAGTAGGGCATAACATTCGTCAATTAGAACGCATTTGTTCACGAGTTATACTTTTAGATCATGGCCACGTTTCGCAAGATGGCAATCCGAGTGATGTTTGCCGCACATTTTTTAGAGAGTCCCAAGAGCGATCCTTCGCTAAAGGCGCTAATATCGGAGATGAAATCAGACCTCAGCAAGGAGCTGATTTAATTAGAATAAAGAAGATTGAGCTTCTAAACGATGAAGGGATTGAGGTTGAAGGTACTGGGCTACATGAGCCACTCACGGTGCGATTAACTTTTGAATGTGATAGGCTCTTGATCCACCCTGAGATAATTTTGGGTCTTCACACCCCCGATTTTGTTCATGTGCTTTCAGTGAGTAATGTGCTCTCAGAAGCTCGCCCAAATCTTAAAGCAGGAATAAATCAGGTAATTTGTCGGTTTTCTGATATACCTCTAAGACCTTTTACGTACGGGTTACGGCTTGCATTTATTGATCAGTATAGACAAATGCTTTGGTATGCAGAAAACATTAGGCCAGTCTTAATTACATCAGGGCAGTTTGATATTACAAAAATGCCGGAGATTGGTTTAATTGATTTGCCATCTGCTTGGCAGTTCAATTAAACCTAGGATGTCTTGTGTGTGCATTAGTAACCAGATAAATAAGTAATTCTGAATAAAAACTCAACGAATATTTGCTTTTTACTGCAAACGATTCATTGAATTTTACTGAAGGCACTTAACCCATTAACATAACCTATTACAAAGTCCAATATGTCAAAAAATAATTCATACATAGCTTTATTGGGAGCTTATGAGCGAGACAATTTTGGAGACATACTTTTCTTAAAGGTGTGTCAGAAGTTATTAGAACCATGGCCAATAATTCCATTAAGCCTTATTTCCCGCAATATGCATAATGTTGGTGGAGATACGGTAGTTTCTACTTCAACTTGGTTTGATTGCTGCAAAGACGATTTTTGCCTAAAGCAATCATTGTAGTAGGCGGAGAGGTGTTGACTTGCTCGGTCAGTGACGCATTACCTTGTGACACAGATGCAATACGAAATAATGTGCTTTATAAAATTGACTCCATCAATAGGAAAAATATTGACAGGTTGATTTGTAGACACACAGGGAGTCTTGCATATGTCCCGGATTTTAAAATGTTACAAGGTTCGGAAAGTTGCCAGATTCCATTGGCTATTAATTCTGTTGGTGGTAGCAGTCTTGACCCGGCTTCTCAAAATTTCTTTTCATCTTTACAAGCGGTTGAACAGGCTCAATATATATCAGTACGCGACTCAGTTACACATAAATTAATCAATGAGTTTAACCACGAGTTGCCTTCGGCTGACTTGAATCCTGATATTGTTAGTACGTTGAAAATTTGTTATGCCCGTGAAGTTGAAATTGCTTTTACTAGTGCGATTTCTATTTACTCATGGCTCTTAAAGCCTTATCTTCTGTTTCAAGTGAACGATGATTACTTTAGAAAAAACGATCTTCATCGTGTTGGCGAGGTGCTTGCTAATACCGCAACTACACTCAATTTGAATTTAGTATTTCAGCCAGCTGGGATTGCTCCCGGACATGATAGTTTTGCTATGCTAGATCAACTTGCTCAGATTGCGCGGAAGTATATGGATAAATCCAAACATATTCATACTCAGCTTGATCGAAATGTATGGACGCAAGTGGGGTTTATCGCGAATGCGGCCTGCTTTGTGGGAACAAGCCTTCATGGCAGAATTGTTGCCACGGCATTTTCAAGACCTCGAGTGGGATTGGAAAACTCCAAAGTCAATGCTTACGTGTCTACTTGGGAGGAGCTGAATTTTCAGCCTTTTGACGTTCCTATTGAAGAGTTGCTAGCTTCAGTCAAAAAAGCAATGAGCATCTCTTCAGCAATAATGGATTTATATGCAGATCATCAGGCAAAACTTGCTTTATTGGGTTTTACATCGCTACGAAAAAAATTAAATCTATCGGAGTTTGATGGAGATGTTAATTTCGTAAAAGAGCAAATTCATCATATTACTGAACTTGCGCTACTGCAGGAGAGTGAAGCGTTGCGTGATGCAGTGATTGATTTGGGATATGAGCTATCACTGGAACAAGCAAAAAAGAAATTGCCGCAAAATAAAATGCTAAAATTTTTTAAATGGCAAAAAACCAAAGCTTCATGTGCCTTAGCATGGATAGTTACAAAGGCGCGTGCTTCTGGCATTTTTTGAGTCACTTGAGTAGAGGTGCTTAGTTCTTTTTGTTTACAAACAACAACTACTAGATGGGATGTAAATGTGAATGAAGCTCTAGTCAATATAGAGAAACTTGATGAAAGTTTGCCAATGAATAATGCTCGCCTTTTTGCTTTCCACTTGCCCCAATTTCACCCCACCCCGGAAAACGATCAATGGTGGGGAAAGGGCTTTACCGAATGGACTAATACTGCCAAAGCCAAGCCATTATTTCCCGGACATTACCAACCTCACATTCCAGCCGATTTAGGCTTTTATGACCTGCGGCTTGCAGAAGCACGCCATGCCCAAGCCGAATTGGCAAAGGAATATGGAATCGAGGGGTTTTGCTATTACCACTACTGGTTTGGTGGACGACGTATTCTTGAGCGGCCAGTCAATGAGATACTCCTCTCAAAAGAACCTGATTTTCCGTTTTGCCTGTGCTGGGCCAATCATAGCTGGAATAGTGCCTGGCAGGGTACTAACGAGATGTTGATTGAGCAAACCTATCCTGGCTGGGATGACCATGCCGTTCATTTTGACTGGTTACTACAGGCGTTCATGGATCCGCGATATCTCAAAATTGATGGTAAACCGATTTTTATTATTTATAAACCTGATGATATTCCTGATGTAGCTAAAGTGATGGATTTCTGGCGCGAGCGTGCGGTCAAGGCTGGTCTCCCAGGGCTACATCTTATTGGAGTTTCGCATCGAGATGAAGCATGGGATCCGCGTCCTCGCGGATTGGATGCCTCTACTATGCAGGCATTGCCCGCCAATGATGGCCGTATCCCCCGCCGTTATTTAGAAACAAAACTGAAACTTTTATTACAAGGCAATAAACATAAACTAACCATTTGGGATTATGAGGAAATATTACCAATTTTATTACGTGGCAATCAGGTGGATTGGCAGGATTACCCGATAGCCTTGCCCAATTGGGATAATACCCCACGATCAGGAATGCGCGGTTTAGTATTCCACAATGCTACGCCAGAATTATTCCGTGGTCATTTGCGAGAAGCCATTGCTCGTGTTGAAAATCGACGACCAGAAGAGCGCATCATTTTTCTCAAAGCCTGGAATGAGTGGGCGGAAGGCAATTATGTGGAGCCAGATCAAAAATGGGGTAGAGCGTGGTTGGAAGTCATTCGTGATGAGCTGACAAAATGAGCAAGAGCTTGGATAGCGAGTTAATCTCTATCATTATGCCCTGCTTTAACGCCGTGGCACACCTGCCCAAAAGTGTGGGGAGTATTCTGGCGCAGACCTATTCCAACTGGGAATTGATTACTGTTGACGACGGATCCAGCGATGGTACCTTGGCTTGGCTTGAGTCCCAAGCCGATCAACGAATTCGTGTAATCTCACAGCCTAATCGTGGCGTTAGTTCCGCACGGAACGCTGGGTTAGCAGAAGCTAAAGGTCATTTTGTTGCTTTTCTTGATGCTGACGACACTTGGGCATCCTGTTTCCTAGAGCGTATGGTAGGCGCATTTGAAGCTGATCCTTCGATTGGATTAGCTTATTGTGGCTGGCAAAATGTGGGATTGCTTGGTGGGCGTGGAGCGCCTTACATTCCAGAAAATCATGAAGTGTTGGACAAGAAGGCTATTTTACTTGCTAGTAACCGTTGGCCTATCCATGGCTGCCTTACAACAAGAAAGTTAATTGCTTCTGCAGGGGTTTGATCCTCGTTTTGCAGTTGGAGAGGATTATTTGTTATGGCTGGAAATTGCTAGTTTCCATAAAATCTGCTTAGTGTCGGAAGTGCTCGCTTATTATACTCATCATGATGGAGAGCAGGCGACACGGGATCAAGTCCGCGAAGCAAAGCAGGTGCGCGAAGTGCAAGAAGTATTTCTGCAAAAACATCCTGAAATAAAAATGGAAATTGGTCGTAAGCGCATTCGTGAATTAACTGATGGCAGACTTCTTTCACGTGGCTATGAAACTTTTTGGCAGAATGATCTTGAAACTGCACAACCGATTTTTCGAATGGCTTTCTTTGCTGGTAACTGGAAAGTGGCTGATTTGAAATATCTTATCCCCGCTCTACTTCCCAGTGCATTTTTCAGTGGCTGATTAGCACCTATAATCATTTGCGAGAACGCACATGAGTGCCGAACGTATCCCTGTGCTCATGTACCATCGCGTGGGCGATGCGCATAATGATTGGGAGCGCAAATATTGCGTAAGTCCGCAGCGTTTTGCTGAACATATGCGTATCCTTGCACGTAGCGGCTGGCAGGCTGTATCCATAGCCAATTTTTTTACCTGGCTGGATGGCAAGCTGGAGTTGCCGCAACAGTCTTTTTATTAACCTTTGATGACGGTTTTCTTGGCGTACATGAACATGCCGCGCCAGTGTTGGCGGCTTTAGGTTGGCCGGCTACGGTTTTTCTGGTGAGTCAATTGATTGGTCAGCGCGATGCCTGGTGTGAAGCACATAACCCTAGCGGAATTACTTATCCGTTGATGAGTGCATCACATATCCGCGAATTACGCGAGCAAGGCTTCAGCTTTCACTCGCATACCCGCCATCATGCCGATCTGCCAACGCTTGATGACCGCGCACTACAGGAACAGCTTGCAGGTGCGCGTGAAGATTTACAGGCACTGCTTGGTGAGGCTGTAGATTATTTGGCTTATCCCTATGGCCGTTATGACGATCGTGTATTACGCGTAGCACAATCAGCAGGTTATCGCGCTGCTTTTTCTGTGCAGCCAGGCTTTAACCGACGTGATATTGATCGTTTCCGCTTGCGTCGATTGGATGTGTTTGGCACCGATAGCGCCACGGCATTGCGCAGAAAAATTACTTTTGGCACAAATAATGGGAGCTTGGAATATGGCATTAGATATTCAACAAAACGAATGTTAGGCCGGTTGGGCTTGGTCAAGCTGTAATTGTTTAAGGCGGGTGTTCAATTTTACAATTTAGAAACAACAGAAGTAGCTTTCCGGGCGAACATTTTTTATATGTAAGCGTCTAAAATAGCTGATTTAATCTCTTCGGGTTCAATTCTCCGAAGCTTGCGGTGAGGTACTTTCATTAGACTCAAACAGGATGTGCATTTTTAATGACTAATACAGAATATGAAATCAGAGCCAGTGTAATTGTGTGTACCTATAATCGTGCTAATTCGCTGACTCAAACTTTGGATAGTCTTTGTAAACAGCAAGGTATGGATGGTATTGGATGGGAGGTTATCGTTGTCGATAATAACTCCAAGGATCACACACGAGAAGTGATAGAAGATAAAGCTAAAATTTTTTCTCAATTATTTTATGAGTTTGAAGAGCAACAGGGTTTGTCATTCGCACGTAACCATGGAATTGCATGCGCTAGAGGCGAAACACTTTTATTTACTGATGACGATGTTTGCCCTGAGTCGGATTGGGTGCAAACGATTCTTAGACTTATGGATCAACATTCCGCAGAAGCTTGTGGAGGCTATATTGCGCCAATTTGGGAAAAAGAACCTCCTACTTGGTTAACAGAACGTTTTTATGGATTCTTGGCGATTAAAACTGATATGGAAGAAAAGTCTATTACACAATCAGCATCTGCTGGCGAAACCCCTTTTGGTGCCAACATGGCATTCAGAAGGGAAGTGTTTGATCGCGTTGGTGTTTTCGATACGAAACTGGGACGCGTTGGAAAAGTGCTCGCCAGTGGAGAAGATAGTGAATTATTTGATCGCATTCTCAATAGCGGTAGTAAAGTCATGTATTTTCCTCAAGCACGTGTACATCATAAAGTTGAGGCATTTCGAGTAAGGAAATCCTACTTTAGGCGGTGGCGTTTTCAAGCGAGCAGAAATGCAGCACAAAGCCAAAATGTGGTGGGCAAGCGAAGAGTTTTTGGAATCCCAGTTTATTTGTTGATACAGACTTTAACGGCTTCAAAGAGGGCTTTCGTCTCCAAGCTTTTTTCAGCCGCCGATGAATCGTTTGCTCAGGAAATGATTCTGTGGCATTTTTTAGGAACATTGCAAGGCCTTTGGCTTAATTGGCGTTATAAAATATAAAAGTACATTGTAACTGTAGCGCGTCAAGCGCTATGGCATCAACGAAAAGATGGTGCTCAAATGGCGGCATCGTGATTTTGTCGAAGACCTGCCCTCCGGTGAAAAGACACGCCGCAGCGCCTTGACCGAAGTCGAACAACAAGCGTTGTGTACGGTACGCCGTCACACGCAGTTACCGCTGGATGATTTGCTGGCGGTGATGAAGCCGCGCATCCCCAAGCTGACCCGCTCCAATCTGCACCGCTGTTTACAGCATCACGGCTTATCTGTCCTGCCTGTGGATGCGGCTGTTGTCCGCGAGAAGAAAGCTTTCAAGGCCTACCCCATTGGCTACGTGCACATCGACATCACGGAACTTCACAGCGCCGAAGGCAAGCATTACCTCTTGGTTGCCATTGACCGTACCACCAAGTACGTCTACGCGGAGCTCTATGCATAGATATTAAGCGACAACAAAACAGTTCTACTATGAAACTATGGACGAACTAAAACAGCATTTGATGGTGTTCCTGTTGTATTACAATTATCAGCGACCGCTGAAGTCATTGAAGCTTAAAACCCCTTGGCAATTTATTGAAAATGCTTACAATGAATCACCTGATTTATTTAATAAAAATCCTCACCAGTTGATTGCGGGACTAAACAGGTATTCAATATGTCTTGTGAAATGGTCTCTGTAAAAATTGAAACAACTCATTATAAAATTGAGGTTAAAAATGCTTCGTTATATCTGGTTCGTTGGTTTGTTAATGATTGCTGTATTTCAGATAGCTCAGGCGACGCAGACAGGCTATCCTTCTGATGCTGAAATCACTTCATTGCCGCAGTATTGCTACGTTAAATTAAAAAAACCCCATAATGATCAGGAGTTTGAAAATATGTATAAAAAAATGGGGGAGATTTTTCAACATATACACCATTATTGTCAGGGGCTAAACAACATTAACCGTTATCATAAAGCTTCCAATAGTTATGATCGAGCTTACTATTTAGGGGTAGCTGCCGGTGAGATTGGTTACGTGATAACGCACACTCTATCCAATAGTAGTTTGCTACCTGAAGTCTATATGAATCGTGGTTTTGCATATGCAAAATTACATAAGGATGGCGATGCTCTCAAGGATTTCATAAAGTCATTGGAGCTTAACCCTCGTTCAGCACAAACCTATTCCATGATTGCGAATTTTTATGAAGAAAGGAAAATGCAAAACAAGGCTCTTGAATATATTACTGAAGGTTTGAAATATATTCCGAATAATAAGACACTACAGCGCCGATATCTGAAGCTGGGAGGTAAGGAACCTTTTCCCGAGCCTTATGAGCAAGTAAAAACCAACTTGCCGCCTGCGGAAAAAATAAAAGAAATTACGCCGATTCCATCTGAAGAAAAAGCAAATCCTACGGAAAATGTTGAGCCAAAACTCGATAAATCCGAGCCGCCAACCATTGACAATTTACCCACTAAAATAGGTGCTCCCGGTAATCCATTTTGCCGATTTTGTCCAGATACCGCACCCGTTACAGCTCCTGTAATAACGGCTCCTCCCCAGACAGCGGAGCCAAAATAATAATAATCCTATTTCATTTATCACAAATTGATTTGACAAATGGATTCAATATAACGAGGCAGCGAATTCCCCCTGCTTCGTTCATTCTTTCTCGACACAAATGACAAAGCAGCCTTCTTGTTTTCCGTTAGAATTAGGTCGTGCAATTTACCGGCAGTTATCTCTATGACAATACCCAACTCAGTATCCGACTACAGCACCTATAAGCGCAGTTTTCTTAAATGGTCTATAGGTTTAATTGTGGTGTTTTTGCTGGGATTTTCAGCTTATCTGACCTTGGTGTTGAGCTGGTCTTATTCGGATGGCGAGCGGGCGGGTTATTTGCAGAAGTTCTCACGCAAGGGTTGGTTGTGCAAATCTTATGAGGGTGAGTTGGCGATGACTACGGTGCCCGGTGTTGCGCCCTTGTTATGGAATTTTACCGTGCGTGATGAGGCGGTGGCCGGGCAGATGAATGCGCTGTTGGGCAAACGCATTGCCTTAAGCTATGAAGAGCATCGCGGTATTCCTACTGATTGCTTTGGGGAAACCAGTTATTTTGTGACGCAGGTACGTGTGCTTGAGCGTTAGTCAGAAATTTGATAGCTTTTTTTGTAGTCGCGTAATCCTCGATAGAGACCTCTTGTTACCATTCCTTTATTCCAGACGTGCAAGTTTTTAAGCGTTTATCAGCGCCACGTTCGCATTGGTTAAAAACACCAATCGCCAGCAAGAGTTTTTGTCCATGGCTAATCAATAATGGCTCTTTAACGCAGCGTCTGCAATCCGCCAGTGGTCAATTTTCAGTTAAAAAGATACGCCATGGGAATGGTCGGCCTGCACTGGATGAGGCGTTCTTGTTGGGCATGAGGCCGCAGCAGCAAGCATTAATCCGCGAGGTGCAATTATGTTGTGCTGGCGTACCCGTTGTGTTCGCGCACAGCGTTTTGCCTTATAAAAGCTTGCGCGGTAAATGGCGTGATCTGGGGCGTTTGGGCAATAAGCCTTTGGGTGGTGCCTTGTTTGCTGATTTTAATGTACGGCGCTCACCGCTGGAATTTAAAAAGCTTCCCAGACATCATGCACTTTATAAGCGTGCGATGGCAGGTCTCGGTGCGCAAAAGCCCGACTTGTGGGCAAGACGTTCCATCTTCAGCCTGAAAGGCGCTAGTATTATGGTCACGGAAGTATTTTTGCCGCAGGTGCTTGGTTTATGATGATGGAACGTAAAAACTGGCTTAAAAAAATTGACGCTTATGAGCGCTTGATGCGTTTGGATAAGCCGATTGGCATACTGCTATTGCTGTGGCCCACGCTGTGGGCTTTATGGTTGGCAAGTGCAGGGCGACCAGATTGGCGCGTTGTCTGGATATTTGTGCTGGGTACAGTGTTGATGCGCTCTGCAGGTTGTGTCATGAATGATTTGGCTGATAGAAAGCTGGATGGTTACGTGGAACGCACCCAGTATCGGCCTTTGGTGACGGGTGAAGTCAGCGTAAAAGAAGCGCTTGCACTGGCCGGATTGTTAAGTTTAGCGGCATTTGGTTTGGTGCTGGCGCTGAACAAGCTCACCATATTGTTGGCGTTAACGGCTTTTTTTCTAGCGGCGAGCTACCCGTTCACCAAACGTTTTTTCGCCATCCCGCAGGCCTATCTCGGCATTGCTTTTGGTTTTGGCGTTCCCATGGCTTTTGCGGCAATTACGGGCACAGTTCCCACTGTGGCATGGCTTATTTTAGGCGCTAACATTTTCTGGTCTCTGGCTTATGATACGGCCTATGCCATGGTGGATAGAGAGGATGATGTGAAGTTGGGCATACATTCATCCGCGCTGTTTTTCGGACGATTTGATGTGATCGCCATCATGTTTTGCTATGTCGCCATGTTGAGCCTGTTAGCCTGTGTTGGCTGGAGCTTACATCTGCACAGCCCCTATTATTTAGCCTTGTTGATAGCGGCAGGCATTGCCTTCTATCATTACACCCTGATTCGTTTACGTGACCGCCAGCGCTGTTTTCAGGCGTTTTTGCACAATACCTGGATAGGTGCCGTGATCTTTGCCGGCCTAGTTTTAAATTTTATAATATATCCTGCAACCTACTGATTTTAAGGAATCCCGATGAAAAGCTATCGTAAGGAACTCTGGTTCAACCCGCCCACCCGCGTGGCCTTTATCCACATCACGCCGCTGATTCAGGAATGTCTGCGTGAAAGCGGTATTCGTGAGGGTTTTGTGCTGGTGAATGCCATGCACATTACCGCCAGTGTTTTTATTAACGATAACGAATCCGGTTTGCATCATGACTATGGTGTATGGCTGGAAAAGCTTGCGCCACATGAGCCGGTGAGCGGTTATCGTCATAATGATACGGGTGAAGACAATGCCGATGCGCATATGAAACGCCAGATTATGGGGCGTGAAGTGGTGGTTGCGATTACCGAGGGACGACTGGATTTTGGTCCGTGGGAGCAGATCTTTTATGGTGAATTTGATGGCAGACGCAAGAAGCGCGTATTGGTGAAAATAATTGGCGAATAAATAATTAATGAATAGAGCAAATATGACATTGAAAACTCCAGAGCTGTTAGCCCCCGCCGGTGATCTCGATCGTATGCGCACCGCATTTGATTATGGTGCCGATGCAGTCTATGCCGGGCAGCCGCGCTACAGCTTGCGCGCGCGCAATAACGACTTTGGTATGGCGCAATTGGCGGAAGGCATCGCCGAAGCGCACCAGCGCGGCAAAAAGTTTTTTGTCGCGAGCAACATCTCCCCGCACAACGCCAAGGTCAAAACTTATATGGCAGATATGGCACCGGTTATCGCGCTGAACCCGGATGCGCTGATTATGTCCGACCCCGGTTTGATTATGATGGTGCGCGAGAAATGGCCGGAAATGCCGGTGCATTTATCGGTGCAAGCCAATACCGTCAATTACGCCACGGTGAAATTCTGGCAAGCGCTGGGCTTGAAGCGCGTTATTTTATCGCGCGAGCTATCCATGGAAGAAATTGAGGAAATCCGCCAGCTATGCCCGGATATAGAGCTGGAAGTGTTCATTCACGGCGCGCTGTGCATTGCCTATTCCGGCCGCTGCCTGCTTTCCGGCTATTTCAATCATCGTGATCCTAACCAGGGCACTTGTACCAACTCCTGTCGTTGGGATTACAAAGTGCATGATGCCAAGGAAGATGCCGCCGGTGTGATCCGTCTGGCTGATTTTGATTTCAAGGCAGAAATGGGCAAATCGAACTTGTCGAGCTGTGGCAGTATGCCGCGCCATCCTGAAGCGGACAAAGTTTTTCTCATAGAAGAAGAAGGCCGTCCCGGCGAGCTGTTGCCCATCATGGAAGATGAGCATGGCACCTACATCATGAACAGCAAGGATTTACGTGCCATTGAGCATGTGGAGCGCCTGACCAAAATGGGCATAGATTCGCTCAAAATCGAAGGCCGCACCAAATCGCGCTATTACGTGGCGCGTACCGCTCAGGCTTATCGGCAAGCGGTCGATGATGCGGTGGCTGGTCGGCCATTTGATTTACGCTTGTTGGGCGAACTGGAAAACCTCGCCAATCGCGGTTATACCGATGGCTTTTATCAACGCCATCACACCGCCGAGCATCAAAACTACCTGCAAGGCCATTCCAAATCCAACCGCAGTATTTATGTTGGCGATATTACTGCTTATAACGCCGAGTCGGGTCTGGCGGATATAGCCGTGAAAAACCGGTTTGAAATCGGCGACCGCTTGCAGATTATTCACCCCGCCGGCAATCAGGAGGTGGTGGTGGAAATCATGCTCAATAAAAAAGGTGAAAGCATTACCGAAGCCGCTGGCAGTGGCATTCATATTCGTTTGCCGATAGCCGCCCATCAGAATGGCAATTTGCTCGAAAATGCAATGGTGGCGCGTTATTATTGAGCTAAACCTACACCGCCGAAACTTTCGGCATTTTCCAAATGTCGCGGTTGTAATCCAGAATAGTGCGGTCGCTGGAAAATTTGCCGCTGGCGGCGGTATTGAGTATGCTCATGCGTGACCAATGCTCCTGATCGCGATAGGCGTTTGCCACGCATTGCTGGGCTTCAACAAAGCTACGGAAATCCGCTGCCGTCAACCATGGGTCGTGCGGATTGTAGATGGCATCAATAATTGGCTCAAAAATCCCTGGTTCAAACAGATTGAAATGCTTGCATTGCAATAGGTGCATGACGCGTTTCAAGTCCGGGTCGGCATCAATAATGGCCGCCGGGTCATAGTGTGCACGTGTGGCGGCCACTTCTGCCGTATCCAGACCGAACATGAAGAAATTTTCGGCACCCACTTCCTCACGAATTTCAATATTGGCACCATCTAGCGTGCCTATGGTCAAGGCTCCGTTCATCATGAATTTCATATTGCCGGTGCCGGAGGCTTCCTTGCCTGCGGTGGAAATCTGTTCGGATAAATCGGCTCCCGGACAGATGATTTCCATGGCCGTAACGCGGTAATCCGGTAGAAAAGCCAGGCGCAGCAGCTCAGAGGTGTCGTGATCTTCATTAACGACAGTGGCCACAGCATTGATTAGTTTGATAATGCGCTTGGCCATCATATAGCCGGGTGCGGCTTTGCCACCTATCAGCACGCAGCGCGAAACCATGTTTGCGGTATCGCCACGTTTGATTCTGTCGTAGAGATGAATCACATGCAGCACATTCAACAACTGGCGTTTGTATTCGTGTATGCGCTTAACCTGCACATCAAATAGGGCATCCGGGTTAAAGGTCACGCCGCAATCGCGCTGCACCAGCTTGGCCAGACGGACTTTGTTATCCCGTTTTACGGTACGCCATTGGGCGCGAAAACTTTTATCTTCAGCATAAGGCATCAGCTGGCGTAGTTGCAGCAGATCGGTGATCCAGTCGGTGCCTATCGTCTGGTTAATGAGTTGGCTCATGGCCGGGTTGCTGGAGGCAATCCAGCGACGCGGGGTGACACCATTGGTTTTGTTGTTGAATTTTTCCGGCCACATCTCATAAAAATCGCGGAATAAATCCTCTTGCAGCAATTGCGAATGCAAGGCGGCGACACCGTTGACCGAAGTGCAGGCAACGATGGCCAGATAAGCCATGCGGATCTGCTTTTCGTTGCCTTCTTCAATGATGGACATGCGCTGCATGCGTTCAACATCGCCCGGCCAACGTAAGGAAATCTCGACCAGAAAACGTGCGTTGATTTCACAAACAATGTCGAAAATACGCGGCAACAAGCGCCGGAACATGTTCACCGGCCAGCGTTCCAGCGCCTCCGGCAACAGCGTGTGGTTGGTATATGCCAGGGTTTGAGAGGTGATTTTCCAGGCCGCATCCCAATTCATGCCGTGCTCATCCATCAGCAGGCGCATCAGTTCAGGCACGGCACAGGTGGGATGGGTGTCATTCAGTTGAAAGCCGTTTTTGTCGACAAATTGGCTAAAGTCGTGTCCGTGCTTATTTACCCAATCGCGCAGCACATCCTGCAAACTGGCGGATGCAAGAAAATATTGTTGACGCAGGCGCAGCTCCTTGCCGTTTTCGCTGGCATCATTGGGGTAAAGCACCATGGTAATGTGTTCAGCGGCATTTTTTGAGGCCACGGCTTCGGCATAGCTACCGGCATTGAATTCATTCAGATCAAACTCATCGGTAGCGGCGGATTTCCACAGACGCAAGGTGTTGACCGTGCCATTGCGATAGCCGGGAATCAATACATCATATGGCACGGCGAGCACATCGTGAGCGCTATACCAGCTCATGCGCTTGTGTCCGTGTTCGTCAAAATGGAACTCACTATGGCCGCCAAACTTGATGCGAATCGCTAACTCCTGGCGTTCTATTTCCCAGGGATTGCCATTGCGCAGCCAATGATCCGGTTCTTCCAATTGATAGCCGTCTTCAATTTTCTGGCGAAACATCCCATATTCATAGCGTATGCCATAACCCATTACAGGAAGTTGCAAGGTGGCACAGCTGTCAAGAAAACAGGCCGCCAATCGACCAAGCCCGCCGTTACCCAAGCCCGCGTCATACTCCTGATCGATAATTTCTTCCAGTATCAGGCCAATTTTCTTCAATGCTTCTGCAGCTGTGCTATCCATATCCAGATTTAGCATGGCATTGCTCAGCGTGCGCCCCATGAGAAACTCCAGTGACAGATAGTAAGTACGTTTGGTATCCAGCTGATCATAGGCTGCTTGTGTATGCTTCCAGCGCTCGACCAGACGATCCCTCCAAGCCATGCTAAAGGCGGTGTATACGTGGTAGGCCGCCTGGTTCAACTCATTACGTCCCAAAGTGCGGGTGAAATAGCGGCGGAAATCATCAATGACGCTCTTGCCATCCATGCTTAGCGGAGGCATGTCGGCAAATCCGGCGGGGGTTTTACTGACGATGAAAGGCTTGACGTTCATGAATACTCCTTTAAAAAAATTAAGCAGAGGCTTTGGATCATCGCCTCTTCATCTGCTGGGATAACTAATATCGGCTTGGAAGTGGAGCTTGCGATATTGATTGCGCCAAGCGTATTGACCTCTGTATTTAATGCAAATCCCATAAAATTCAGTGGGTGACAAATCTCTGCGCGCAAGCTGGCTGCATGTTCACCTATGCCGCCGGTGAATACCAGCGCATCCAGGCCACCGACTTTGGCGGCGAAGCTGCCGATAGCGGCGCGTACCTGGCGACAGAAATAGTCGATGGCAAATTTGGCCTGCACACTGGAGCTGGCCAGCAGTTGGCTCATGTCGCTGCTTTCGCCATCTGATAGCGCCAACAAGCCCATTTTGTGGAATACCAGGTCGCTTAGTTGGATGGCATCATAACGTTTGGCCAATTCCAGCATTACGCCGGGATCGAGATCGCCACTGCGTGTACCCATAGTGATTCCGCCAGCCGGGGTATAGCCCATGCTGGTATCCACCGATTGCAGATTTTCCAGCAGGCACAAGCTGGCACCGCTACCCAGATGCGCCACAATAATCTTGCCGTAAGCCACATCGCCAAGCAAAGCCGGGAGCCGCGATGCCACATAGGCGTAATTGATGCCGTGAAAGCCGAAACGGCGCAAGCCCAGCGTCTGCGGGATCGGCAAGCGTCGCGCCAGTTCCGGCAGCGTGGCGTGGAATGCAGTATCAAAGCAGGCAATTTGTGGCACATCGAAATGTTGTTTGCATAAATCCAGCCCCAGCAAATTGCCAGGCAGATGCAGAGGAGCCAAATGTACGATGCTTTGCAGTCGTGAGCGTTCTGCTGTATCCACCAATCTGGCAGCCTCTACCATCTCACCGCCATGCACAAAACGATGGCCGATGATGTCAGGCCTCTCGCCGGACAGCTCCTGCAACAGTTGGTCGAAAGCGGATTGATGACTATGCGCAGAGTGCTCACGCAAATGTTCGTAGCGAAAGTTGCGCCGCGAACCATCCGCGCGAAACAGGCTGGCCTTGATCGAAGATGAGCCGCTATTGAGTGTAAGTATTTTCAAATGCTATGACCTTTGAACCTATGGTTCTTGAACACACTCTCAATAGCGCGAATCAAAATAGGTAAATCCTGTGCTAATAATCCGGGAAAGCTTTCGCGCAGAATCACAAAGGCGTGATGAGTTAACGCGATTCCCCCAACTCCCCGGGCGGGATCTATATAGGGCAGAGCAATGATATAGGCTTCCTCAAAAATTTCTCTCATGGCGGATAGCTTCTTTTTTCGAGTGGCATGCATTCTCCGCCCGTTAATACGGCCACACCCAGTTATCCACTTCCGGCAGATCGGTACCGTTTTCATAGGCGTAATTACGGCATTCAATTTGCCAATTCAGCATTTTCTCCTTGACGTGGGCACCGGCCACATGCAACTCGGGGATGCGGTCTATCACATCTATCACCAGGCTAAAACGGTCAATCTGGTTCTGGATTGCCAGTTCCAGCGGCGTGTTGATGCTGCCTTTTTCCTTGTAGCCGCGCGCATGGAAATTCTTGTGGTTGTTGCGACGATACGCCAGACGGTGAATCAACCAGGGATAGCCGTGGAAGTTGAACATCACCGGTTTATCCAGCGTAAACAGGCTGTCGAAATCGCGGTCGGTCAAACCATGCGGATGTTCTCGGACAGGCGTGAGTTTGTACAAATCGACCACATTAATAAAACGTATTTTCAAATGCGGAAAGTTCTCGCGCAATAACACCACCGCTGCCAGCGCTTCCTTGGTAGGAATATCGCCCGCGCTGGCCATCACTACATCAGGTTCAAAACCTTGATCGTTACTTGCCCAATCCCAAATGCCTATGCCTTTGGTGCAATGCTTGATGGCAGCATCCATATCCAGAAACTGCAAATGTTTTTGTTTATCGCAAACAATGACGTTGATGTAATCCGTGCTTTTCAGGCAATGGTCAGCTACCGACAACAAACAATTTACGTCGGGCGGCAGATAGATGCGCGTCACTTCCGGGCTTTTGTTGACCACCAGATCCAGAAAACCCGGGTCTTGATGGGTAAAGCCGTTATGATCCTGTCGCCATACGGTGGAAGTAATTAGCAGATTGAGCGAGGAAACAGGCGCACGCCAGGGCACGGCTTTGGACATGGCCAGCCACTTGGCGTGCTGGTTGAACATGGAATCTATCACATGCACAAAGGCTTCATAAGTGGAGAAAAAGCCATGCCTGCCTGTAAGCAGATAGCCTTCCAACCAGCCTTCCAGCGTGTGTTCGGAAAGCATTTCCATGACGCGACCATCCGCTGACAGCTCGCCGCCGTCCGCATCTTCTGGCAGAAAATCTGCCAGCCAGGTTTTTTTGCTCACTTCATACACATCGTCCAGCTTGTTGGAGCTGTTTTCATCCGGGCCAAACACGCGGAAATTATGCATGTTGTCGCGCATGATGTCGCGCAGAAATTTGCCCAGTGGCCGTGTATTCTCGGCCAGGGTGGTGCCGGGTTTGGTCACGGCGATAGCATAATCCCGGCAATCTGGCATATGCAGCGCTTTGCGCAGCAAGCCGCCATTGGCATGGGGGTTGGCACTCATGCGGCGAGTGCCCTTGGGAGCCAGTACTTTTAATTCAGGCAATAGCGTGCCGTTTTCATCAAACAATTCGGCGGTTTTATAACTTTGCAGCCAGGCTTCCAGCTTGGCAAAATGTTCCTCGGTTTTTACATCGCCAATTGGCACCTGATGCGCACGCCAAAAGCCTTCCACGCGCTTGCCGTCTACTTCTTTCGGCCCGGTCCAGCCCTTGGGTGAACGCAATACGATCATCGGCCAGCGTGGGCGTAGCGGATTGCCGCTGCTGCGGGCTTCCTGCTGTATGCGGCGGATTTCCAGCACGCACTGTTCCATGGCGGCCGCCATGGTTTTGTGCATGGTTTCCGGGTCGCTGCCCTCGACAAAATAAGGGGTCCAGCCATAACCTTTGAACAGATTTTCCAGTTCCTCGTGGGAGATACGCGACAATATGGTGGGGTTGTTGATTTTGTAACCGTTGAGATGCAGCACGGGCAACACCGCGCCGTCACGGATGGGGTTGAGAAATTTGTTGGAATGCCAGGAAGTCGCCAACGGCCCGGTTTCGGATTCGCCATCGCCCACAACCACGGTTACGATCAAATCCGGGTTGTCATAGGCTGCGCCAAACGCATGAGAAACGCTATAGCCCAGCTCGCCGCCTTCATGGATAGAGCCTGGCGTTTCCGGTGTGCAATGGCTGCCTATGCCGCCGGGGAAAGAAAATTCCTTGAAGAATTGGCGCAAACCTTCAATATTCTCGCCCTTGTTGGGGTAAACCTCGCTGTAAGTGCCTTCCAGATATACCGGCCCCAATACGCCCGGCGCGCCATGCCCCGGCCCCGCCATGAAGATCGCGTTCAAATCATATTTGTTGATAAGCCGGTTCATGTGGATATAGGCAAATGCCAAACCGGGGCTGGAACCCCAGTGTCCGAGCAAACGGTGCTTGATGTGTTCCCGTTTTAGCGGCTCTTTAAGTAATGGGTTATCCCGCAGATAGATCATACCGGCGGCAAGATAATTACAAGCGCGCCAATAGGCATCGATGTGTTCGACTTCATCAGGTAATAGGGGAGTTATTGGTGTAGTCATAAAAAATATCCTTTTGTTTAAATATAAATTTAAAAATGAAATACTAAAGTAATCTGTTCAGTCAGTTAATAAAACGCCGATTTTTTTGAATTTATGCAGCGGGGTACTCCCACTGGCAATGACTTACCGCTGACAGCAGCGTAAATTAAAAGTGTGAAATGCTGATGACGCATTAACTCGAAGTATTTGGGGTAGTTGATTGTATTTGTAGGCAATAAATATGCCGGAATATCCGGCTTTATAAAAATCAATGAATTATAAATTTAGCGGTCATGCGTTAAAGACTATTCTCGGCGGCTAATGCCAATAACTTTACACAATTGCACTAAATGAGTGCGCTACGAGGTACAGTAACCATAATGTGTTGCAATATTGCCATCATATAGCTTACTTATGATAAGTTTCTAATTGCCTAGTAAATTGATTTGCTGAGTATTGGTTATAGCGATTCATTTAAACGGCATAATAAGATTAGAATCTGCCTTAGGAGTACCTTAGGTACAAAAGCTGCTTAATCATAGCTACCTTATTTTGATTTGCCTGCACAATTATTTTAGAGAGTTCACATGACCAGACAAATGAATACTCACGCGGCCTATCTGGATCCCATACTCAATCATTGCCAGTGCAATGTGCATGATCTTCTGCAAATTTTGCGTCAGGCACAGGAGCATTACGGCTACATTCATCCTGATGCCATTGATTATTTGAGTGAAGTTTTAGCTTTGCCGCGCGCCAAGATAGAAGGCGTAGCCAGTTTTTATTCCCTGCTTTATCTCAAGCCGCATGGCGAATATCGCGTGCTGTTTTCCGACAATATTACCGACCGTATGTTGGGCAATATTGACTTGATGAATAGTCTGTGCAGCCAGTTATGGGTAGAGCCGGGCAAGGTTTCCGAAGATGGTTTGCTCTGGGTCAATACCACCTCATGTACCGGTATGTGCGATCAGGGGCCGGCATTATTGGTCAACAACATTGCCATCAACCGTTTGACTGCGGAACGGGTCAGTGCCATTTGTGAGCTGATCCGCGAGCGCGTGCCACTTCCCAGTTGGCCAGCGGAATTTTTTGCTATAGAAAATAATATCCGGCGCAAGGATATTTTGCTGAATAGTGATTTTGAATCCGGCTCCGCATTGGCGGCAATGCTGCAACGCGGAGCTTTGGAAACCTTGCAGGAAGTTAAAATCTCCAAGTTGCGCGGGCGCGGCGGCGCGGGCTTTTCTACAGGTTCCAAGTGGGAGTTTTGCCGTGCCGCAGCGGGTGAGCAGCATTATGTGGTGTGCAATGCCGATGAGGGTGAACCGGGCACATTCAAGGATCGCGTGCTGTTGAATAGCTATGCCGACATGATGTTTGAAGGTATGACACTATGCGGGCATATTATTGATGCGAAGAAAGGTTTTCTCTATCTGCGCGGCGAATACCGCTATTTGCTTGATCATTTGCAGGCCGTGTTACAACGTCGCCGCCAGCAGGGTTTGCTGGGCAGTAATATACTCGGTCATGCCGGTTTTGATTTTGACATTGAAATTCATCTGGGTGCGGGGGCTTATATCTGCGGTGAAGAATCGGCGTTGATCGAATCGCTGGAAGGCAAACGCGGCACGCCGCGCAACCGCCCGCCGTATCCGGTCACTTGCGGTTATCTCAATCAACCGACGGTGGTGAACAATGTGGAGACTTTTGCCGCCGCCAGTCTGGTGGCTTTGCATGGCGGTGCGTGGTATGCAGGCATAGGCACGGAAATTTCCAGCGGCACCAAAATTCTGTCAGTCTCGGGCGATTGTGAACGTCCCGGTTTGTATGAATTTCCGTTTGGGGTGACGGTGGCGGAAGTGCTGGCCGATTGCGGTGCGCGCAACACACAGGCGGTGCAGGTGAGCGGCCCTTCCGGCGTGTGTGTTGCCGCAAATGAGTTTGATAGACGCATAGGCTTTGAGGATATTCCAACCGCTGGTGCATTTATGGTGTTCAATCAAAGCCGCGATATGTTTGAAGTGGCGCGCAATTTCGTGCAGTTTTTCGCGCACGAGAGTTGTGGCTTTTGTACCCCTTGCCGCGTGGGTACTTCCTTATTGGGCAATATGATGAATAAGCTGGCACAAGGTCATGGCTCGCCTTATGATTTTGCCGAGATTGAAAAATTGAACGTATTGTTGCAATCCACCAGTCATTGCGGCCTTGGGCAATCGGCCTGCAATCCGGTGCTGGATACCATCGCCAAGTTTCGTCCGGCCTATGACCAACGTATGATGCATACAGAGTTTGTTCCGGCTTTTGATCTCGATCACGCCTTGTCGCAAGCGCGCCGCATGACCGGACGTGATGACACTGGCGCACATTTGGAGCGTGACCATGACACAAGATAATATTTCCAACCCGACAACTTTCATGCTTGATAACAAAATTATTCCTTTCAGCGAAGGGCAGACTATCATTCAGGCGGCCATGGCGGCAGGGGAGTATATTCCGCATCTGTGTTACAACCCCGAATTTAAGCCGCATGGCTCATGCAAGGTTTGCACAGTGAAAGCCAATGGACGGCAAGCCGCATCGTGCACGCAACTGGCACAGGCCGATATGGTGGTGGAGAGCAATACACAACAAATCAACGATGAGCGGCGCGCATTGTTGCAAATGCTGTTTGTTGAAGGTAACCACTTTTGCCCATCCTGTGAAAAAAGCGGCAATTGCGAATTGCAGGCCACGGCTTATGCGCTGGAAATGATGTCACCACATTTTGACCATTTTTCGCCCAATCGACCTCTGGATGCCTCGCATCCTGAATATCTGCTGGATTTTAACCGCTGTATTCTATGTTCCTTATGCGTACGCGCCAGCCGCGATGTGGACGGCAAAAACGTGTTTGCCTTGTCCGAGCGTGGTATTAAAACGCAGCTCATCGTCAATGCCAAATCCGGCAAGCTGGGCGATACGGATTTTTCTGACCAGGATAAAGCCGCGCATGTGTGTCCGGTGGGTGTCATTATCAAGAAACGCGTAGGCTTCACTATACCCATAGGCGAGCGCGCTTTTGATGTGAATCCCATCAGTGTGTCGCCACATCCTGTGAAAAAAGGTGCTTGAGATGAATGCTCCCGCCAAACCCAAATTAAGAATGGCTACCGCCACACTGGCAGGCTGCTTTGGCTGCCATATGTCGTTTCTGGATATAGACGAACGCCTGTTCGATTTGATTGAGCTGGTCGAATTTGACCGCTCGCCATTGACTGACATCAAGCATTGCGGCCCATGCGATATAGGCCTGATCGAAGGCGGTTTGTGCAATGCCGAAAACGTGCATGTGCTGCGTGAATTCCGCGCCAACTGCAAAATATTGATTGCCGTGGGTGCTTGTGCCATCAATGGCGGCTTGCCCGCGCAGCGCAATCATTTTCCGCTATCGCTGATTCTGGAAGAGGTGTATCACGCCCAGCACGGGCTGGTGGACGGCTTTATCCCCAATGACCCGGAGCTGCCATTGCCGCTGGATAAAGTCCATCCTCTACATGAGGTGGTGAAAATTGATTATTTCATTCCCGGCTGCCCCCCTTCCGGTGACACCATCTGGAAAGTGCTGACCGATTTGCTGGCAGGACGCGAGCCGGAACTGGGTCACGCCTTGCTTCATTACGATTAAGCGGCTCCTGGCAGCCTACCGTTTTTTAGAGATTCCCTGAAGGAACTTATATGACTTTCGCATTAGAAACCGCCGCCAATCCCGAGAATTTGCGCCGCGTTGCCATAGATCCGGTATCGCGTGTTGAAGGCCACGGCAAGGTCACCATTTTGCTCGATGACAAGAATAAAGTGCATCAGGTACGCCTGCATATTGTCGAATTTCGCGGCTTTGAAAAATTCATTCAAGGACGGCCTTATTGGGAAGTGCCGGTCATGGTGCAGCGTCTGTGCGGCATTTGTCCGGTCAGCCATCATCTGGCCGCTAGCAAGGCTCTGGATGCGATTGTTGGAGCCAGACATTTAACGCCCACCGCCGAAAAAATGCGGCGTTTGATGCATTACGGGCAGATTCTGCAATCACACGCGCTGCATTTTTTTCATCTGTGTTCGCCGGATTTGCTGTTTGGTTTTGATAGCGACATTGCCAAACGTAATATCATAGGCGTGGCCGAGAAACATCCCGAGACGGCAAAACGGGGCGTGTTGTTGCGTAAATTCGGACAAGAAGTGATACGTCATACGGCAGGCAAACGCATACATGGCACCGGTGCGGTGCCTGGCGGCGTGAACAAATCCTTAAGCATTGCCGAGCGCGATGAATTGCTCAAAGATGTTTATCAGATGGTGGCCTGGAGCCGCGATGCCGTGCATCTGGTCAAACAGATGCATCATCAAACCCCCGAGCTATACAACAGCTTCGGCGCATTCCGCGCCAATTTCATGTCCATGGTGGGCTTTGATGGCGGCCTTGATTTGTATCACGGCCAACTGCGTGCGCGTGACGAGAGTGGCAATATTCTGTTCGATGGCGTGGATTATCAGGACTACACGCAGTGGATAGAAGAAGAAGTCAAAAATTGGAGTTACATGAAGTTCCCCTACATTCGCTCCCTGGGTAATGAAAAAGGCTGGTATCGCGTAGGCCCGCTATCGCGTATACAAAATTGCGATTTTATTTCTACCCCGCTGGCCGAAATCGAGCGCCGCGATTTTATTGCTTATAGCGGTGCCATGCCCATGCACGCACCATTGGGCTATCACTGGGCGCGCATGATTGAAATGCTGCACGCGGCTGAAATGATTAAAGACTTGCTACACGATGACGACATCATGGGCAAAGAACTCATGGCCAGCGGTGAGCGCGGCTATGAAGGCGTGGGTGTTATCGAAGCGCCGCGCGGCACGCTTATTCATCATTATCGCGTGGACGAAAATGACCTCGTTACCATGTGTAATCTCATCGTCTCCACTACCCATAATAATCAGGCCATGAACGAAGCGGTGCGCAAAGTGGCGCAACAATACCTGCATGGGCATGAAGTCACTGAAGGCCTACTCAATCATATCGAAGTAGCGGTGCGCGCGTTTGATCCTTGCTTATCCTGTGCTACCCATGCCTTGGGAAAAATGCCGCTGCAAGTTGAAGTGTTGAATGAAGCTGGCGAGCAGCTATCCCAACTGACGCGTTCCAGTGCAGGCGTGGTTAGTACAGCAGTTTGATGTTGGCACCGGTTTTGATGGTAGCTCCCATTCTGATTGTCGCTGTTGGTAACGAATCGCGTGGTGACGATGCGCTGGGGCCGTTGTTGCTGCGAAAATTGAATGATGAGCTGGCCAATAAAGACGACGCAGATCAATTCGAGCTACTGGAAGAATTCCAATTGCAGGTTGAACACGCCATGGATATGCATGGGCGGCAATTGGTGCTTTTTATTGATGCAGGAATGAATACTCAAGATCCTTTTGCTTTTTATCGTGCACAGCCCAGTGATAGCGCCGTGCTCTATAGCCATGCCCTGGCTCCCGAAGCGCTGTTGCAAGTGTATATGCAGCTCTATCAGGAAGTGCCGCCGGAGGTATTTGTTTTATGTATTCGCGGCGAGCAATTCGAATTGGGAGAAGAGCTGACTCCGCAAGCCGTTGAGCGTTTGGCATTAGCGTTTGAATTTTCTAAAAAATTACTGCAAGAACGAGTAGTTACGGGCTGGAAAAATCTGTGTGCGTCGAAATGTTAGCGGATAAGCGTCTTCATAGCTTGTACTCACCCTGAATAGAAATGATATGCATGTTGTTGATCAGAATTTCTTTTCCATTATTTCGCTACACAGCATGCGTAAACGTGAATCTGTTGAAACGGTTATAGGTCAGGATTCGCAGGTGATGTCTATGGTAAAATTTGGTCAATTCAATCTAATGTAACTCAAAAGGGAAAATCATGGCAGGGCATTCCAAATGGGCCAATATTCAGCACCGCAAAGGTCGTCAAGATGCAAAGCGGGGGAAAATTTTTACCAGGCTGATTAAGGAAATTACGGTAGCAGCGCGTCTGGGCGGCGGCGATATTAGCGCTAATCCACGCTTACGTGTGGCGGTGGACAAAGCCAAAGCTGAATCCATGCCCAAGGATAATATGGAGAATGCCATCAAACGCGGCTCTGGTCAGCTGGATGGCGTGAACTATGAAGAGATTCGTTATGAAGGCTATGGCATAGGCGGTGCAGCGGTTATTGTTGATTGCCTGACCGATAATAAACAGCGCACGGTGGCAGATGTGCGTCATGCTTTCTCTAAATTTGGCGGCAATCTTGGCACGGATGGCTCGGTTGCTTTCATGTTCAAGCACTGCGGAACACTGCTATTTGCCCCGGGAGCCAGCGAAGATGCGGTGATGGAGGTGGCATTGGAAGCCGGTGCCGAGGATGTTATTAGCAATGATGATGGTTCAATCGAGGTGATTACCAGCCCCGGTGATTTTACTGCCGTCAAAGATGCACTGGAGAAAGCTAATCTCAAGGCTGTGTTTGCTGAAGTTACCATGAAAGCCGATAACGAGATTGAGTTTACCGGCGACGATGCAAAAAAAATGCAGAGAATTCTCGATGCACTGGATGACGTGGATGATGTGCAGGAGGTTTATACCAACGCCGTCATTGAAGAATAAGTGAATAATACTGCATTAGCTCTGCCGTGCGTATTTTAGGCATAGACCCAGGCTTGCGACAGACGGGTTTTGGCGTGATCGAGAAAATTGACGGCAAAATAAGTTATATAGCCAGCGGAACCATCAAAACTACGAGTGGCAAAGGTGCTGGGTTGGAAGATCTGCCTTCGCGCATAAAAATCATACTTGACGGCCTGTTTGAAGTCATTGAAGCCTACCAACCCATACAAGTTGCCATAGAAAAAGTGTTTGTGAATGTTAACCCGCAATCTACCCTGTTGCTCGGACAAGCGCGGGGTGCGGCGATTAGTGCTGCGGTCATCAGTAATCTGCCGGTTGCAGAATACACCGCGTTACAAGTTAAGCAGTCAGTGGTTGGTAATGGCCATGCCGCTAAAGAGCAAGTGCAGGAAATGGTCAAGATACTTCTGAAGCTGGCACAAGCGCCCAAAGCCGATTCCGCCGACGCGCTAGCCTGCGCAATTTGCCACGCACACGGCGGACAAGGGCTGGGGAAGCTGGCAACAGCAGGTTACAGAGTGCGAGGAGGGCGTTTGGTATGAGGAGTCTTTCACTTTTAGTTGACCGCAGAGTTTCAGATTGATTTTTTCATTGAATGCCGAATGTAAATTACTTTTGGAAATGCCATGATAAGCCGTTTGAGCGGAATTTTATTGGGGAAAACACCGCCTTTTGTATTGCTGGATGTTAATGGTGTAGGCTATGAAGTCGAAGTGCCGATGAGCACTTTCTACAATTTGCCAGCTATTGGCGAACGTGTGGTATTGCTCACGCAGTTCATCGTGCGTGAAGATGCCCAGCTGCTTTATGGCTTCGGCTCCGAGCGGGAACGAGCCACGTTTAAATTGCTGTTGAAAGTTAACGGCATTGGCGCTAAATCAGCATTGGCCATACTGAGTGGTTTATCGGTTGATGATCTGGCGCAAGCCATTACCATGCAGGAAGCAGCTCTACTGGTGCGCATACCCGGCATTGGCAAAAAAACCGCAGAGCGTTTATTGCTTGAGCTTAAAGGCAAGCTGGGTGTAGAGGATTTGGCAAGTGTATCAGGTAAGGTAGCCAATTCCACCAGTGATATTCTAAATGCACTTATAGCACTTGGTTACAACGACAAAGAGGCACTCACCGCTGTGAAACAACTGGCGGAAAATTTGTCTGTAAGTGATGGTATCAGGCAAGCTTTGAAAATATTGGCAAAAGCTGTTTAAGAGCATTTAAGCCGCAGTTTTAATTTAGATGATTAAAATTTTCAAATAAAATAATTAGTTTGCAAACCAAAATAAAAAAGCCGCATATAGCGGCTTTTTTACAATTGCATATCTTAACGCTTGGAGAACTGTTTACGACGACGCGCTTTACGGAAGCCGACTTTCTTACGTTCAACTTCACGAGCATCACGTGTTACAAAACCAGCTTTAGACAAAGCACTCTTCAGTGCGGCATCATAATCAATTAACGCACGTGTAATGCCATGACGCACTGCACCTGCCTGACCTGATTCACCGCCGCCATGCACATTTACCAGAATATCAAAACTGGCTTCATTGCTAGTCAGGGCAAGTGGCTGACGCAAAATCATGCGTGATGTAACACGCGAGAAATACTCATCCACTGGCTTGTCATTGACAATGATATTGCCTTTTCCAGACTTAAGAAATACACGAGCTACCGAACTTTTGCGGCGGCCTGTGCCATAGTTGTATTTACCAATCATTTTTCTTCCTTGACCGTGGCTCTGTTAAACAGAACCTTGGATTTTCAGAGGTTGTGGTTGTTGTGCCACATGATCATGCTTAGCGCCAGCATAAACCTTCAGCTTACGGAACATGGCATAGCCTAACGGGCCTTTAGGCAGCATACCTTTAACCGCTTTTTCCAGTGCACGGCCAGGAAAACGATCTTGCATTTTGCCAAAGGTTGTAGTGTAAATGCCACCAGGGTAACCGCTGTGACGATGATAAAGTTTGCCTTCCGACTTATTGCCAGTTACTTTAATCTTGTCAGCATTGATAACAACAATATAGTCGCCAGTATCAACGTGCGGGGTGTAAATAGTTTTATGCTTGCCACGAAGACGGTGAGCAATCTCGCTCGCCAAACGGCCCAGCACCAGATCCGTAGCATCAACCACGAACCAGTCGCGCTTTACTTCATGCGCTTTTGCAGAAAAAGTTTTCATCTGACTACCAATAATTGCTGAAAAAAATTAAGAGGCTAATTCTAGGCCAAGCCTTGCCGCTTGTCAAACCTTATTGCTCTGATACCGCAGTGAGTTTGTCTTTAGCCTTGGCATCAAGATCATCACGTATCACGATAGGCGTTAGTAGCTCCAGTTTTTATGCCAAGCACCCACCACCATGTTGGGATATTGCGCTTGTCCCAAACTGCCATTGTATCGACCAAGTGCGCGGAATAAATCACCTTTTTCAATGTCCAGATAGTGTCTAAGAATGGTACACCCATAACGCAAGCTGAGACGCAGGTGAAACAAGTCATGATCGGAGGCCCCTATGCTATTGACCCAAAATGGCATGACTTGCATAAACCCGCGTGCGCCGACTGAAGATACTGCATATTTTTTGAAGCCACTTTCCACTTGAATCAGGCCTAAAATCATCTGCGGATCCAGCCCGGCTCTGGTCGCTTCATAATGCACCGTGCGCAAAAAATCCTCGCGCATGGTTTGATCTGGCATACGTTTTTGCAGACGCCTGGACATATCTTCCAGCCAGTTTCGGCCTTCAGCTTCATTGTCAAATATCAGTTTGGGGGCTGCGCTATCGCTTATAGAGCGTTGCATCATGGCTTTGACGCTGTTGGATAAGGGTTGCTCGGATTGTCTTCCTGCTATTGCATGTGCAGAAAATACGAGAATCACAGTACAAATCAATCCAATTAAATTATGTTTCAGCATAGCTCCCTCTGTAATTTACTTACAATATCATTCAAAGATACCGTTTGCGCTGTGCTTTCAGTACGCGCCTGATATTCAACCTGATTTTCTTTTAGGCCACGCTCGCCAACGACAATGCGATGCGGGATGCCAATCAATTCCAAATCGGCAAACATCACGCCCGGACGCTCGCCCCTGTCATCCAGCAATACATCTATACCAGCAGCTTGCAACTCATTATGCAGTTTTAGCGCGGCTTCGCGCACAGCTTCGCTCTTGTCAAAACCTATGGCGGCTATTGCCACTTGAAACGGAGCCATACTGGCGGGAAATACAATTCCACGTGCATCATTACCTTGTTCAATGGCCGCGCCCACAATGCGTGAAACGCCTATGCCGTAACAGCCCATTTCCATAATCTTGGTCTGACCATTTTCATCCAGATAAGTCGCATTCATCGCCTCTGCATATTTGGTGCGCAATTGAAAAATATGACCGACTTCAATGCCGCGACATAATTCTAATTGACCCTTGCCATCAGGGCTGGCATCGGTTGCCACCACATTTCTAATATCGGCCACCAGCACTGGCTCCGGTAGATCACGTCCAAAATTTACGCCGCGTAAATGAAATTTTGGCTTATTGGCACCACAAATAAAATCGCTCATGACGGCGACCGTTTTATCCGCAATTACTTGCACATCCGCATCTACGCCAACCGGGCCGATAAATCCGGGAGGACAATTCAAATGATTGCGGATTTCCTCTTCACTGGCGAAGTGAAAATCAGCCAAACCCGGCAACTTGGCGGCTTTGATTTCGTTTAAGCTATGGTCACCGCGCAACAGCAGCAAATAAAACCGGCTGTCTGCAATCAAGGCAATCGCTTTGACTGTACATTGAATACTAACGCCTAGTAGCGCGGCTACATCTTCACATGTAGTCTGTTTTGGTGTGTCTATTTCAGTGATTGATTCCGTTGCCATAGCGCGATTTTGTTCAGGCACAAAAGCCTCGGCCAGTTCCACGTTGGCGGCATAATCGGAATCCGGGCAATAAGCCAAGGCATCTTCACCCGAATCGGCCAACACATGAAATTCATGCGAACCATCGCCACCTATAGCTCCGGTATCGGCTTTGACCGCACGAAACTTGAGTCCCAGTCGGTTGAACACATTGCTGTAGGCCTGATACATCACCTCATAAGTAGATTGCAAAGAATCCAGACTGGTGTGGAAAGAATAGGCATCTTTCATGACAAATTCGCGCGCGCGCATCACGCCGAAGCGTGGGCGAATCTCGTCGCGGAATTTGGTTTGAATCTGGTAAAAATTAAGCGGCAACTGCTTGTAAGAGCGAATTTCCTTGCGTGCAATATCGGTAATGACCTCTTCATGCGTGGGGCCAAAGCAAAATTCACGTTCGTGGCGGTCGCGTATTTTAAGCATTTGCGGGCCAAAAACTGCCCAGCGCCCGGTTTCTTCCCACAGCTCTTTGGGCTGCACCGCTGGCATCAGCAATTCCAGCGCACCGGCTTTGTTCATTTCATCACGCACGATGGCTTCCACTTTGCGCAACACGCGCAAGCCTAGTGGCATCCAGCTGTAAAGCCCAGAGCCCAGGCGCTTGATGAGTCCGGCGCGTAACATCAAACGATGGCTGACAAGTTCGGCTTCAGCAGGGGCTTCTTTGAGGGTGGCAAGAAAAAACTGGGATGCACGCATGGACAATTCTTTTCGGAAACAAAATGATAAGGGCGGATTTTATAGCGAAACTGCTTGAATTGAAACCGGAGGGATGCGCGGGGAAGCCTGGCTTTGCTACAGACTGCTTATAAAATTATGGACTTATCTGGCAACTCGTTGGCATTTTGCGCATCCACCGGAAAGTGCTGCTGTAGCAATTTGCCAATTTGCGTTACGCCTTCCACCACACCGGCTTCAAATTGCCCCTGACGGAACTCTTGCTCCATGGCGCGGCAGATGGTATCCCAACCTTGCGTGCCCACATGACCATGCACGCCGCGATCGGCGATGATTTCAACATCCCTATCTGCGAGAAGTAAATAAATCAGCACACCATTATTCTGCGCTGTATCCCAAATGCCCAGTTGTGCAAAAAGCTCAAGCGCACGCTTTTTGGGTGTCTCATTTTGCCATAGTGCATAAGGATGCAAGGCTGATTCCACCACAAAACGTATTTCACCTGTATGCAGAAATTCGCTTTTTTGGATGGCTTGTTCTATGTTTTGTAATGCCGCCTTGGAGAAGTGGCGATGCACATAACGCGGAGTAGTAAACAGATGCCGCAGGAATCGTTTAATTTTCATCATTACCAGTCACCCGAAGCACCGCCGCCGCCGAAACCACCGCCGCCACCGCCAAAGCTACCGCTGGAAGAACTGCCGCTACCGAAGCCGCCACTGCCGAAACCACCTCCAAAGCCTCCACCACGCCCGCCTCTGCCATTGACAGCTCCCAAGCCACCCATCATGGTGACAAAAAACGCTACCAGCGCCAATACCAGAGCCACAATCAAGCCGCCGCCCAGTACCCACACCGCTACGCCTATTAGACCGCCATTGATGACACCGCCGAGGAAGTTGCCGAATATTGCGCGCATAACACCAGCCAATATGAGTCCGCCGAACAGGCTGGCTGGCAGCAAGTTTTGCCACTGGTCGCTGCCAGCCTGACTCTGGTCAGGTGGCGGCAAAGTTTCTCCATTAACCAGACTGATTAGCTTGTCGGTCGCACTATCCAATCCGCCATAAAAATCGCCCTGTTTGAAGTGGGGAGCCATGACTTCGGCAACAATACGCTTGGCTATCGCATCAGGTACAACCCCTTCCAGGCCATAACCCACTTCTATGCGGGATTTGCGGTCATTTTTTGCTACGACGATCAATATGCCATCATCCACTTTCTTGCGACCCAATTTCCAGGCCTCCGCCACACGCAAGGCATATTGCGCAATATCTTCCGGCTGCGTGCTGGGCAACAGGAGGATGGCAATCTGACTGCCTTTTTGCTGCTCGAATTGCTGTAGCTTGGCTTCCAGGCTGGCTTGTTGCTCTGCGCTCAGGATATTGGTGAGATCGGTAACGCGATTGACCAGCGCTGGCACAGCCACTTCTGTCGCAGCTTTATCTGCGGCATGCGCTACTTGCGTGCCTAAAAAAACCAGTGCGCACAACAGCATGGCATTGGTGCCGCGTTTCAGCCGATCCAATCCGAATGGTTTATGCAGTTTCATCATCCACTAAAACGCCGCTGTCTAAAATGCAACTTTGGGCGGGGTAGAGATGGCTTTTTCATTTTCCACAGTAAATGAAGGCTTGGTTTTGTAATCAAACATCATTGCTGTCAGGTTTTGCGGGAATGAGCGCACGGCAATGTTGTATTCTTTGACGGCACTGATATAGCGATTGCGTGCCACGGTGACGCGATTCTCGGTGCCTTCCAGTTGTGCCTGCAAATCACGGAAACCGGCATCGGCTTTCAATTGCGGATAATTTTCGGCAACGGCCATCAAGCGTGATAGTGCAGAAGTCATTTGCCCCTGTGCGGCCTGAAATCTGGCAAATGCCGCTTCGTCATTGACCAGTTCCGGCGTGGCCTGAATGCTGCCCACTTTTGAACGCGCGACGGCGACGGCTTCCAGCACTTCCTTTTCATGTGCGGCATAGCCCTTCACGGTGGCGACCAGATTCGGCACCAAATCGGCGCGACGCTGATACTGGTTCAGCACTTCCGCCCAATCCGCCTTGACCTGCTCGTCCATAGATTGAAAGGCGTTATAACCGCAACCGGAAAGATTCAACACCATCAGCATTACCAATACTTTCAACCAAAACTTTTGCATTTCCTGCTCCTTTGATTACATTATGACCTTCATTAAATCAGGATGAAACACCTGATTTCAAGCCTTGCATGACGCTATTGGCGTAACACAAATCGTCCCATGCCTTGGCCTTGTCCGGCAAGTTGCGTAATAAGTAAGCCGGATGATAGGTAACTATCACCGGTACGTCCTGATATACGTGCTGCTTGCCGCGCAAATCTGCCACATTTTCCTGCGTATTGAGTAGCGATTGGGCGGCCACCCGACCTAGCGCAATAATCAAGCGCGGCTTGATGAGTGCTACTTGCCGCTGCAAATAAGGGGCGCACTGCGTAATTTCTCCCCGATGCGGATCACAGTTTTCTGGCGGGCGGCATTTCAGGATATTGCTAATATAGACGTTTTGCCCGCGCTGCAAAGCCATGGCCAGTAACATATTATCCAGCAGATGACCCGCTTGCCCGACAAAAGGCACGCCTTGCTGATCTTCCTCCATACCGGGCGCTTCGCCTATGAACATCCATTCGGCATTGGGGTTGCCCACACCAAACACCGTTTGCGTGCGGGTTTGGGATAAAACACAGGCTTCACAATGTGAAACGCATGACTGTAACGCCTGCCAATCCATTTGGGCGATGCTGGCATTACGATCCTCAGAGGACGGCTCCATGATAGATGGTAAGGCTGAGGCTTCTGGCAATGCCTCTGCAACAGAAGCCGGTTCAGCGGCAACTTGAGGAACCGCTTTTGTTTGCAAGGCAGCTTGCTTAAGTTTCCACATCGGCAGCAATTCAAGCTCCCGCAATACCTGCTCACGTCCTAGCCGCATGATTTGCAACTCATAGCGCCAAGCCCATCAAGACAGCATCTTCGCGGCCACTTTTGGCCTGGTAATAAGCTTTACGCACCGCCATTTCATTAAAACCCATGCTCTCATAGAGACCGATGGCGGCCAGGTTGGAAATACGCACTTCCAGAAACATATTCAGGGCACCCTGATTTTTACCCACCTGCACCAGATGGCTCAATAAGGCGCGCCCGCAACCCAAGCCTTGCTGGGCTGCGGCAATGCTGATATTGAGCAAATGGGCTTCATCCAGCACCATCATCAACAGCGCATAACCGATGATTTTTTCTTTTTGTTCGAGGAGCAGGCAGTGATAGCCGGAATTGAGAGAATCGCTGAAATTTCCGCGCGACCAGGGGTAGGCATGCACCTCGGCCTCAATTTGCATCACGACATCCAGATCAGACATGCGCATGGGGCGAATTTTTAATGCGGCGTTTAGTAATTGCGGGCTGTTCACAATGTGTTGCGCTCGCTCATTTTGAGTGCGACTTTATTGCGGATGTAAATCGGTGCGGCTTCTGCAGCTGGTCGCCCTTGTCCGGCGGCAAATAAAGGCAGGGCAAGCTCAGCGATGGATAGCGCACCGGGATGTTCATCAGGTAAAGTCAAATCCAACTGATCGGCATAAACAGATTGCAAAATGTTGCCATAAGTAGCCCAGCCACTGCCTATGCCCACCCAGCCTTGGCCGGACAATGGCGGCACCGCTTCGGGCTTGTAAAGCGCAGCGGGTAGAGCTTCATGCCATCCGCTAGCCGTTTTTTCATAAGCGGCAAAATACACCTCACCCATGCGTGCATCCAAACAGGCAATCACGTGCTGACTAGCTACATCTTTTGCGTGAGCCGCATGCGCCAAGGCCAGCAAAGTGCTCACTCTAATCACCGGTAAATTTGCGCCAAAAGCCAAGCCTTGTGCAATACCACAAGCAATACGCAGGCCAGTAAAAGAGCCGGGGCCGGCACCAAAGGCAATGCCATCCAAAGCTTGCAATGAAATTTCAGCCTGATTTAACAGCGCGCGTAGTGCAGGCAAAATCAGCTGCGAATGCGATTGCCCGGCGAGTACATCGTACGTCAAAATTTGACCATCCAGCCATAAGGCCAGTGACAGATATTCAGTGGAGGTATCGAGAGCGAGAATTTTCATGTGGGGAGGTACGCTTGTCTAAATCCAGCGTGATTTACGCGGAGCTTTGCTCATGATCCAATCCCAAAGCACGCGCGGCATAAATTGAATCAATTTGCCCAGAATGCCCATTTGCCAGGGGATGACAACATAGCGCCGGTTATTATGGATGGCGGCGGCCATTTTTCTGGCGGCCACATCCGCCTCCATGAGAAACGGCATATAAAACGCATTAATGTCAGTCATCGGCGTTTTGATATAGCCAGGCGCTATGGTAATGACCGCGATATTAAGGCTGCGCATTTCAACGCGCAAACTTTCCAGATAATTAATCGCCGCCGCCTTGGATGCGCTATAGGCCCCGGAACCCGGCAGCCCGCGTATGCCTGCAACGCTGGATATGCCCACCAGCTTGGGCTTATCTTTTAAATTTATGGCCTGTGTAGCCATGGCCGCAATAAATGGCTGGAACGTATTTACCATGCCCAGCACATTGATTTCCATGATCTTGCGAAACGCCGGAAGATCTTCTTTGCATTCCGTCAAGGTACCGGCACTTACCCCGGCATTGGCAATCACAATATCGGGCGCACCAAAACGCTGCATAAAATCTTGTGCTGCTTGTTGCAGTGCTACTGCATCGCTGACATCCACTACATAAAGCGCAACCGGCGTGTTTAATTTTGTCTTTAACGCCTCCAGCATCTCACCGCGCCGCGCCACCAAGCCCAAGGTCGCTCCTAGATTGGCATAATGTTCTGCCAGCGCTGCACCTATGCCACTGGAAGCGCCGGTAATGAATATTTTCATTTTTGCGCTGCAATTTTTGGTAATTTTGTTGCCAGTGAGGGTGCGGGTGACCCCATTACTTTTTTGCGTTACGTGCCTGATTAATTAAGTAATTGGCAACTCTAACCAATTCCTCATTGCTATTGGTTGTAGATAGCGAAGTGATGTATTTGCCATCAATCACCAAGCTGGGAACGCCTGTCGCACCAGAAGCGCGGAATATTTGCGCGGCTCGATTAAGCTGCGTACTGGTTGAAAATGAATTAAAAGCTTCCTGTACTTTTTTGCGATTTAAACCGCTTTCTTTGGTAATCCAATCAATAGCGGCAAGCTCATTGGTGGGATCCAGTGTTTTTTGCTTATGTATGGCCTCAAATAGTTTGGCATGAAGTTTTTCCGTTAAGCCTAGCGCCTCCAGGGCGTAATGGGTTTTAGCCATAGGAGCCCAGCTTGGATTAGGCAAACCGGGAACACGTTTGAAGGTGACATCTTTAGACAAGCTCTTAACCCAGCTAGTAACAGTCGGCTCAAAATTGTAGCAATGCGAGCAGCCGTACCAGAACAATTCAATGACTTCAATTTTTGCTGGATTAGCAGTAGCAATAATTTGTGTAGTTTGATCATATTCCTTACCCATCTGCGGAACAGAGGAGGCACCTTCAGCCATGGTATTGACGGTAAAAAACAGCAGTAATACAGCTAACAGGTTTTTCATGAGTTATCCTCTTGATTAGTTTGTTGAAAAAGTTGAATGGCCTGGCTATTGCTTGGGTATTTTGCTACGCACTTTAATTAAATCGGTCTTGAAGCCATTCGCGACCAATTCACTTCGAGTCTTGTTCATTTGATCCAGTTCCGTAAACGGGCCTACGCGCACCCGATGCCACACGCCCTTATCCGGTATTTCTGCGGTTTGCACGAGCGCCTCAACACCCTGCAGTGCCAGCTTGGCTTTCATGTTGTCGGCTTCATCTTCGGTTTGATAAGAGCCTATTTGCAAATAATAACTTTCGCTAATTACAGGTGGTGCGGCGGGCTCTTCCTTCTGCTTGATTTCCTGTTCTGTTACCTGATTTTCGGTACCAGGCAGAATGGTGTAGAAATCAAATCTAGGCTTTTCTGTGCTTGCCTTGCCCTCATTATCCCCTTTAGGCAGAGCACTCGCTTCTTGACCTTTGGTGGATTTTTCTTTGGCTGGTTTGCTTAAACCTTCAGCAGGTGCATCTTCAGCCACTTTGTCTTTGTGGGAAAAAGGGCTATCACCACCTTGTATCCAGACGGCCACCCCGACTGATAAGCCTACGCCTAACATCAACCCAACCAACAGCCCGCTAACAAAAGGACTGCCTTTACTGGCGCGCTTGGTTCTGGCTGGTGCTGGTTTGTAATCTCGACTCACGGCTTTTCCTTAAACTTTAATGACATAATTGTCTGGGTTACATTTTTTCTGGCGCACGGACACCCAGCAGATTCAAGCCATTTTTTAAAACTTGCCGGGTTGCGCTGATAAGTGCCATGCGTGCCAGTTTCAAGGCTTCATTTTCTACCAGAAACTGCTCAGCATTGTAGTAGCTGTGCAAATCACTGGCTAATTCTTTCAGATAATTGGCAATCATATGCGGTGCCAGCTCTTGCGCAGCGGCTTTTACAATTTCAGGAAATTCGCTTAATCGCTGCATTAGCGCGGCTTCATGAACCGCTTGCAACGGACTTAAATCCGCATGTTGCAAGCTTTCCACCTTACCGCCCCACTGGTTCAACACACTGCAAATACGCGCGTGGGCATATTGAATGTAATACACTGGATTATCATTGGTTTGCGCACGCGCCAGATCAATATCAAACACCAGTTGTGAATCGGCACGGCGCGCGGCCAAAAAGTAGCGCGTGGCATCGCAGCCGACTTCTTCAATCAAATCTCGCAGAGTGACATAGCTACCCGCACGCTTGGAGAGTTTGACTTCCTCGCCGCCGCGCATCACGGTCACCATTTGATGCAATACATAATCCGGCCAACCTAGTGGAATGCCAATATCCAAGGCCTGCAAACCGGCACGCACACGGGTAATCGTGCTGTGATGGTCGGCACCCTGTTCATTGATAACACGGGCAAAGCCGCGCTGCCATTTATCCACATGGTAGGCTACATCCGGCACAAAATAGGTATAACCGCCATCGGTTTTGCGCATGACGCGGTCTTTATCATCGCCAAAATCGGTGGTGCGTAACCACAGCGCGGCATCCAGCTCATAGGTATGACCGCTGGCGATCAGACTTTTTACCGTATTTTCAACTTTGCCTTCGGTATAGAGCGCGGATTCCAGCGAAAATACATCAAATTTGATACCGAAAGCGCGCAAATCCAGATCTTGCTCATGGCGCAAATAAGCCACGGCAAAATGACGAATAGCCACCGCATCTTCAATATCGCCACTGGCCGTGACCTGAACATCATCTGCCACCACGGTGGCTTTTGCCAGATAAGCGGCGGCCACATCGGCAATATAATCACCGCGATAGCCATCTTCAGGCCATCCTGCGTCCTCAGGCGTGAGGCCGTGGCAGCGCGATTGCACGGATTTGGTGAGATTATCAATCTGCACCCCGGCATCGTTATAATAAAATTCGCGCGTCACATCCCAGCCGTCCGCCTGCAATAATCGCGCCAGGCAATCGCCCACAGCGGCTCCGCGTCCATGCCCAACATGCAGGGGGCCGGTGGGGTTGGCGGAAACAAATTCCACCTGCACCTTGCGCGGCGTTCCAGCGGCATCATGGCCGGTATCGTTATGACCAAAACGCTCAGTTTGCTGGAAAATCAGGCCGACCACCGCTTGTTTGGCTTTGGCATTTAAAAAGAAATTGATGAAACCAGCTCCGGCGATTTCCACTTTTCCCAAATAAGCGGAAGCAGGCAAGGCTTTAATCAGGGCTTCCGCAATCGCGCGTGGATTTTGACGTAGCGGCTTGGCCAATGTCATCGCCAGATTGGTCGCCCAATCGCCGTGTTGCGCCGTTTTGGGGCGCTCCAGCTGAATATCCAAAGTGCCAACGTTGCTGCCTTCAGGAGCAATGCTTTTTGCGGCTAAGGTGAGTAATTCTGTAAGATGTGCTTTCAAAATAGAACCGTCTGTATCTTCTTGCGTAAAAACGCATATTTTAACCTAATGAAACCCTAAGCTGCAGCCTGATAACGGATTAACCCGAATTCGATGACGTTGACTATATTAAAAATTGCATTAGATGTGCCGCTGGATTGCTTGTTCGACTATTTGGATGGTGGTTTTACAGTCACCATCGGTGGCCGCGTGGTGGTGCCATTCGGGCGACGCAAACTGGTTGGCATCGTGGTAGATAGGATAGATTCCAGCGAGATCGCAACTGACAAATTAAAAGCCATATTGCATGCGTTCACCGATGAGCCAGCGCTGGATCATGAAAGCTTTGCCTTGCTACGTTTTTGCGCCGATTACTATCAATATCCATACGGCCAGGCTTTGTTGGCGGCGTTACCTACGCGCTTGCGGCAGATTGAGCCTGTCGTTTTGCGCAAACAGTTTGCCTACAGCTTAACGCCATCAGGCTTGCTTGCCGGACTAGAAGCCATACCGGCACGGCAAGCGGTGAAGCGACGACTATTTTCTGCTTTGCTGGAAAACATCGACGTAGATGAAGCCGCACTAGCCGCTTTGTCCAGCACTTGGCGCAAAGCCATACAGGCCATGCAGGAAGCGGGTTGGATTAACGCCAAACAGGTGCTTGCCCCGCCCAGAATCCAGGCACAAGTTCCCTCCGTAAAACCTGATCTGAACCCGGATCAAGCGCAAGCCTTGCACGCTATACTGGCACAAGTGGATGTTTTTAAACCTTGGTTGCTGCACGGCATCACCGGCAGTGGTAAAACCGAAGTTTATATGCGCTTGATTCTTTCGGCTTTAACCAATAATGAAAGTCAGGTATTGGTGCTGGTGCCGGAAATCAACCTCACGCCACAGCTGATTGCACGCTTCCGCAGCCGCCTGCCAGATTTTCAACTAGCCTTGTTGCATAGTAATCTAGGGCATAGTGAGCGCCTGCTCAACTGGAGGCTGGCGCAATCTGGCCAGGCGCGCATTGTGATAGGCACGCGTCTCGCCGTATTCACACCTCTGCCAAAATTGCGCCTGATTATTGTGGATGAGGAGCATGACAGCTCCTATAAACAACAGGATGGCATGCGTTACCACGCACGCGATATTGCTTTGATGCGTGCCAAACGCCGCAACATTCCAATCGTGCTTGGCTCCGCCACGCCTGCGCTGGAAACCTGGAACAACGCTACTACCCATAAATATGGCCTGCTCACGCTGAATAATCGCGCCGTAGCCAAAGCCATGCTGCCCAATATCCGCTGCATTAATACGGCACTAGGTCAAACCTACGAAGGTCTGTCATCTACCTTGCTGGAAGCGCTACGTGATCGCCTGGCACGCGGGGAACAAAGCCTGCTGTTTATCAATCGCCGTGGCTATGCGCCGGTGTTGCTATGTTCGGCATGTCACTGGATGGCTCCCTGCCCGCGCTGTAGTAGCCGTTTGGTAGTGCATCTGCGGCAAAGGCAGTTACGCTGCCATCATTGCGGGCATGAAGAAAAAATTCCACAACAATGCCCCAGCTGCGGCAATGCCGATTTGCATCCCACCGGCCACGGCACGCAACGACTGGAGCAGACCTTGGCGGCCTTGTTGCCGCAAGCGCGCATTCTGCGGGTAGATAGAGACAGCACCCGGCGTAAACATGCGCTATCGGATATGTTGACCGACATATATGCTGGCAAGGTGGATATTTTGATTGGGACGCAAATGCTGGCCAAAGGCCATGATTTCCCCAACCTCACTTTGGTGGGCGTGATTGATACGGATAGCGCCTTGTTCAGCCCGGATTTCCGCACTTCGGAGCATCTATTCGCCCAGCTCATGCAGGTGGCAGGCCGTGCAGGCCGTGCAGATAAAGCGGGTGAAGTGCTGATTCAAACTGCGCATCCAGATCATGCCTTGTTTAATGCCTTGCGCACGCAGGATTATGTGGCCTATAGCGATGAGTTATTACACGAGCGCAAAATCTGCCAGTTTCCGCCGTTTGCCTATCTGGCTTTGCTGCGCGCGGAGGCCAATGATTTCAACCAGGTACAGCGCTTTTTGCAACAAGCTGCGGATAGCGCACGCCTGATAACGCAAAATGTCATGGTTTATGATCCCACCCGCCCGCACATGCAGCGCTTGAAAAATATGGAGCGCGGACAGTTATTAATGCAGGCTAATAGTCGCCAGTCATTACAAATTTTACTGAGAAATTTGGTGCCGGAATTGCGAGGCTGCAATTCAGCTGCCAAGGTGAGATGGAGCGTAGATGTAGATCCATTGGAATTTTAAGTAATGGGGCATTGGCGATGCAAATCACAACTTTTCAAACCATTCCTGCCTGGCTCTCTGCATGATAGGAGGAGCGCACCATAGGCCCGCAGGCGGCATGGGTGAAACCCATAGCCAAAGCTTTTTTCTCGAATTCCACAAATTCATCCGGCGTGACAAAACGTTGTACCGGCAGGTGATGGGTGCTGGGTTGCAGATATTGGCCTAGCGTGAGCATGGTGACATCGTGATCGCGTAGATTTTGCATGACTTGCAGAATTTCTGCATCGGTTTCGCCCAAACCCAGCATCAGGCCGGATTTGGTAGGGACATTGGGATGTAGCGTGCGAAACTCTTTAAGTAATTGCAGTGAGTTGTGAAAGTCTGCACCGGGGCGTGCTTGTTTATATAGGCGCGGCACGGTTTCCAGATTGTGGTTCATTACATCGGGCGGTGCTTGTTGCAGGATGGCGATGGCTATATCCAAGCGGCCACGGAAATCCGGTACCAGAATCTCTATTTTAATGGCGGGCGATTGGGCGCGTACGGCCTGGATGCAGTCGGCAAAATGCTGCGCGCCGCCATCGCGTAAATCGTCTCTATCTACACTGGTAATCACTACATATTTCAGCTGCATGGCGGCGATGGTACGTGCCAGATTTTCTGGCTCAGAAGCATCCGGCGCGAGCGGTTTGCCGTGCGCGACATCACAAAACGGACAGCGCCGGGTGCAAATGTCGCCTAAAATCATGAAGGTGGCGGTGCCGCTGCTAAAGCATTCACCGATATTGGGGCAAGTGGCTTCCTCGCACACAGTATGTAGTTTGTTTTCACGCAGAATTTGCTTGATCTGCTGAAAGCGCGGGCTATCCGGTACTTTCATGCGTATCCATTGCGGCTTGCGCAAGGCGGGCTGTGGAATGATTTTAATCGGGATACGCGCTGTTTTTTCCGCACCGGTTTGCTTGGCACCTGGCTCTTTGCTACTGGTTCGATCAGTCATACAGGGTTTTCCGTATAGTCAAAAATTTTCATAAACTTTCCCAGCAGCACATCTCCCGCTTCTTGTGCGCTCAGATTCAAGCCTAAGCTACGCGTCTGCGTGATTTGCAAACCTTGATAGCCGCAGGGGTCTATCGCTTGAAACGGGCTTAGATCCATATCTATATTCAGTGCTAGCCCGTGATAACAGCAATGATTTTTTAGCCGTAGACCCAATGATGCAATTTTGCAGTTTTCCACATAAACGCCTGGCGCTCCGGCGCGGGTAAGCGCCGTCACCCCCGATTTTGCTAGCAAGCTGATAACCATGTGTTCCAGACCACTCACCAATTGCCGCAGGCCAAGTTCTTTACGTTTGAGGTCTATCAGCACATAAATCACCACTTGGCCGGGGCCGTGGTAGGTAATCTTGCCGCCTCTATCCGCCATAACCAAGGGAATCTCGGCACGGTCAGGTAGGCGTACATTTTGGCGATTCAAGCCTAGCGTATAAACCGGGGGATGTTCGGTGAGCCAGAGTTCATCCAGTGTGGATTCATTGCGTGTAGCAGTGAAAGTCTGCATGGCGCGCCAAGTGGTTTCATAATCGGTGAGGCCGAGGCGACGGACACGTATGTTTTGCGGCATTGCTTGGTGTTAGAGGACGACTTTAACCAGTGGGTGCGAAGTCAGCAGGCGGTAGATGTCGTCGAGTTGCGGTTTTGATGTGACGAAAACCGTGCAAGTCAGGCTGATATATTTGCCGCCGGAGCTGGCGCGCATTTCAACAAGGCTGGCATCAAAACTCGGCACCAGGCTATGAATGGCGGCAACTATAGTCGCAGAAAAATCATCGCGCGTTTCACCCATCACCTTAATGGGGAAATTGCAAGGAAAGGTAATCAGTGTATCTTCATCTGTCATCATTTCTCCTCCTATTCAAGCAGCCGCCTGTTGCGTTACATGCTACGCATGACATTGTTTTTGTAATCCTGATACAGGCTATACATACGGTGAAACAGGCGACCGGGCTTGCCGTTAGCAATGAACTTGCCATCCAGACTGGTAATCGCCAGTATTTCCTTGCTGGATGAGCTGATCCAAAGTTCATCTGCCGCACGGATACGTGCCTCTGTAAAATAGCCAATTTCTACGGGAATTGCATTTGCTGCGGCCAGTTCCAGAATCAGATCATAGGTGATGCCAGGCAATAAATGATTGTCTTTGGGGGGGAGCTAGAATAACGCCTTTTTCTACAGCAAATATATTGCTTGCAGCGCCTTCGGTGAGAATGCCGTCACGAAATAGTACGCTTTCAATCGCGCCAGCTTCGACCGCTTTTTGCCGCAACAACACATTAGCTAATAGCGAAATAGCCTTGATGTCACAGCGATCCCAACGATTATCTACTGTACTTATAGCCGCCACGCCTTGTTCACATTGCTGTTTTGATGGTGTAAGCAGCGGATTACTCATCATAAAAACGGTGGGTCGCACACCTTTGGGGAAAGCTTGGTCGCGCGGTGCCACGCCGCGTGTGATGTGCAAATACAGCGATTGATCCTGAAGCTCGTTATCTTTGGCTGGTGGGTTGCGTTTCACTAATTCCAATACCAGTTTTTCCCATTCATCCAGTGAGTAAAGGTTGATGAGTTGCAAGCTTGCAAGACTGTTGGCCAGCCTTTGCAAATGCTCACGCAGCCTGAATGGATGGCCGGAGTAAACCGGAATCACTTCATAAGCGCCATCGCCGAAAATGAAGCCTCTATCCAGCACCGGTACATAAGCCTGTGACATGGGCAGAAATTGGCCATTTAAATAGACGATTTGGCTCATGGTTGATTTAGGCGCTTTTATTCAAATTTAAGTTTGATACCATCCCACATACGACCAAACAAACCGGCAACTTCTACTTTTTTAGCGGCGACCAATTTGCGTTCATCTATAATTTTATCATCCAGAAAAAATTGAATTGCACCAATTTCCTGCCCGGCATTAATGGGAGCGATGAGCGGCTGTTTGCTGCTTATTTTCACTTTAACACGCATATACTCGCCTTTAGGCAAGGTCAGGTAGAGATCATTTGCAACGGTAGTCGCTAGCGTGCTGTCCTGGCCTTTCCATACTTTTAAGCTATTGATGGCTTGGTTACGTTTGTAAACCAAATTTGACTCATAAAATTGAAAACCGTAATTGAGCAGCTTCTGGCTTTCAATCGCGCGCGCGGTTTCTGAAGTGGTGCCTAAAACCACTGAAATCAGGCGCGTAGCACCACGCTTTGCAGAAGTAACCAGGCAATAACCGGCTGACTCTGTATGCCCGGTTTTCATGCCGTCAACATAAGGATCCAGCCACAACAGGCGATTGCGGTTGGGTTGGGTAATGTTGTTGTAGGTGTATTCCTTGATGGCGTATAAACGCTTGTACTGATCCGGAAAATCGCGAATCAGCGCAGCGGCCAACAAGGAAAGATCATAGGCCGTAGTGAAATGTTGGGTATCTGGTAGGCCGGTAGCATTCATGAAATGGGTTTTACTCATACCCAAATTGGCCGCTTCCTTATTCATCATTTGTGCAAATAACTCCTCCGAGCTTGCCACGCCTTCTGCCAGTGTAATGGAAGCGTCATTGCCGGATTGAATAATCATGCCGTGTAGCAGCTCATCTACGATTACCGGTTTGTTTGGCTCAATGAACATTTTTGAGCCTTCCACCTTCCATGCCTTAACACTGACTGGCAAAACTTGTGTCAGTTGTAGATGACCATTTTTCAGGGCTTTGAAAACCAGGTAAGCGGTCATTAGTTTGGTGAGTGAGGCCGGCTCTACCCGCATTTCATCCGTCTGTCGGGCAATGATTTTGTTGCTATTGAAATCACGCAGTAAATAAGCTTTTGCAGCCAGAACTGGGGCTGGCGCGACCTCTGCCGCAAGCGTGGTTGTAGAAAAAAATGCCAATAAAACAGAAGCTGAAAAAAGAGTAAGTAAACGCATGAATTTTAAAGCCTAAGGTTGGTTGATTACGATGGCGGATGTGCTTAGCGCTTGCCGGATTTTGGCCGCCGCTTTTTCAGCATCCTGACGTGAGGGATAAGTGCCAAGCCGTACACGGTATAAGCCCGCATTATACCAGCTCTCCGTGGCGGTATTTTCCGTGAGATTCTGCCGTATCAGCTTCTCGCGCAATAGTTCCGCATTTTCCTTGAATTTGAAAGCACCCACTTGCACATAGCTACCTTTGGCCATTTCTGCGTAAGGCGTACTAATTGGCGTAGTTAGGCCGCTCGTTGATGAGGGTAGGTTGTTTGCTGCAACGAACGCTGGTTTGGCAAGCTCGGAAATTGGTTTGGCTGACCCTGCATTGGTGCTGAGATTAATCGCCTCAACATCGACAATTCCGCTACCGCCATTTTGCAAGCGTAATTTGTAGGCCGCAGCATATGACAAATCAATCAGACGCTCACTATGAAACGGTCCGCGGTCATTGATGCGCACTATCACAGAGCGACCGTTCGCCGGATTGGTTACCTTGGCATAGCTGGGTAAAGTCAATGTGGTATGTGCGCCGGTCATAGCATACATGTCATACACCTCGCCACTGGAGGTTTTCTGTCCGTGATAACGCTTGCCATACCATGAGGCAACGCCACGTGCCTTATATGGTTTGTATATGGTGGAAGGCGTGTAGGATTTGCCGAGTGCTACATAAGGACGATTGGCGCGATCCAGCGGCGTTTCCACGCGCGGCACTGCATCGGGTATGGCATCAATATTGGCGGGCGGATTATCACCCGGGCCATCATCCAGATAATAACCGCCACGTTTGCTGCCTATTGCTGGTTTGCTGGCAGAGCTTGCGGAGTCAGATGTGGGTTTTGTTTTATTGCTGCTGCAAGCTGCAAGCTGCAACCCTAGTACGATAATCAGCAAACACTTCAGTAAAGTATAGTAGTTTAAGTTTACGATTTTTGTGTTCATCAGGCAGTTACCAGTTTTTTGTTTGTATGTATACTCATCAAAATACCAAAACCCAGCATTAGTGTCACTAAGGAAGTGCCGCCATAGCTAATCAAAGGTAATGGCACGCCAACAACTGGCAGTATGCCACTCACCATACCAATATTGACGAAAACATAGGTAGAAAAAGTAAGTGTGATGCTTCCCGCTAGTAACCGATTGAATGTATTCTGCGCTTGAGCGGCGATGACCAGACCGCGTCCGATAATCAATGAAAAAAGCAGCAGCAGCAATAAATTTCCCAACAGCCCGAACTCCTCACCAAAAACCGCGAAAATAAAGTCCGTGGTGCGTTCGGGTAAAAAATCCAGTTGCGCTTGTGTGCCATGTAGCCAGCCTTTTCCGGCCACGCCGCCAGAACCCAGGGCAATCGTGGCTTGTATGGTGTGATAACCCGCACCTAGCGGATCCTGAGAGGGATCAAATAAAATCTGGATGCGACGTTGTTGATAGTCGTGCAAATGTGACCATAGTATCGGTGCCGATGCGCCTATCAAAACGCCGGCGCCGAGGATTAGGCGCAAACTTAGTCCTGCCAGAAACAGCACATAAAAACCGGATGCCGCGATAAGTAACGAGGTTCCCAGATCAGGTTGTTTCAGGATGAAGCCAACGGGGATCAGCAATAACAAGGCTGCAATCGCATAATCCGACATTCTCAGGCTCGCTTCACGCTTGGCGAAATACCAGGCCAACAACATGGGCATGGCGATCTTCATCAGCTCTGAAGGCTGTATGGTGACAATGCCCAGGTTCAGCCAGCGTCTGGCTCCATGACTGATTCCGCCAAATAAAAATACACCCAATAACAGCAAAACTCCCAGAATATACAGCGGAAGCGCAAAGCGCTCCAGAATCTGCGGTGCAATATTAGCGGCTACCCACATCACAGCAAGTGCAGCTGCCATATTAGCCATTTGCGCACCTACACGTTCAAGACTTTGCCCGGAAGCGCTGTATAGCACACAGAGCCCGACCAGCATCCCCAGTAGCAAACACCCCATGAGAAAACCATCAATATGATAGAGAACACGTTTTATAAATGCACTAATCATGTAACTCCTCCATTGGCTCGGGGAGCGGTTTTGCTAGCTCTTTAGCTTGTGGTGTCGCTAAATTTGGAGATTTTCCGAGCAGATAATAATCCATTACTTTGCGCGCGATAGGGCCTGCGGCCGAGCCTCCATGCCCGCCATTTTCCACAATGACAGCCAAAGCGATTTTAGGATTTTCTGCCGGGGCATAAGCGATAAAAAGTGCATGGTCTCGATGACGTTCAGCCAGTTTTCCTGCATTGTATTTTTCATTTTGACGCATACCTACGACTTGCGCCGTGCCGGTTTTTGCTGCAATCAGATATGCGCTGCCAGCACCAACGCTGGATGCCGTTCCTCCCGGCTGCGTAACATCCATCATGCCCTGTTTCACAATGGCAATATTGGAGGGTTGCAACGGCACTCTATCCATGTTGATGATCGGTACCGGGTGAACCAAGCCGCTACTATTTTCCTGAATACTCGTCACCAGGTGCGGGCGGGTGGCCACGCCGTTATTGGCTAATGTGGCTGTGGCCTGTGCCAATTGCATGGGCGTAACCAGCGTATAACCTTGACCGATGCCGACAATTACGGTTTCTCCCGGATACCATAATTTTTTCCAACGTCTCGCTTTCCACTCGGGTGTAGGTAATAAACCACCGTTTTCACCCTGAATATCAATGCCGGTGGCTTTGCCAAAGCCAAAATGACTAACAAAAGAAGTCAATTTTTCTATACCCAACTCCAGCGCCAGCCCATAAAAAAACGTATCGCATGAAATCGCAATGGCACGCCGCATATCTACCCGACCATGGCCGCCAGGCTTCCAGTCGCGATAACGATGCGAACTACCGGGCAGGCTAAAATAACCGGGGTCACTAATGCTAAAGGGAGGCAAGCGTTTACCGGCTTCCAACCCGGCCATGGCCACAAACGGCTTGAAAGTAGAGCCGGGCGGGTAAACACCGCGTAATGGTCGATTGATGAGCGGTTTATCCAGAGATTTATTCAGCGCATCCCAATTTTCAGAGTCTATGCCGTCTACAAATAAATTAGGATCAAACGTTGGCTGGCTGACAAATGCCAAGACTTCACCGTTGGTTGGATTCATCGCCACCAGGGCACCTCTATGCTCGCCAAAGGCTTGCTCGGCAATTTGTTGCAATTTACTGTCTATGGATAAATACAAATTATCGCCGGGTACTGGTGCCGTGCTGGATAACACGCGCACAGCTTGTCCGTCGGCATCAATTTCAACCTGTTGAAAGCCGGTTACGCCATGCAGGCTGCTTTCGTAAAATTGTTCCACGCCACTTTTGCCGATATGGTCTGAACCTTTGTAATTGGAAATATCTTCAGATTTTTCCAGCGCTTTGATATCGCCATCGTTAATGCGCCCAATATAGCCGATAAAATGCACGCCCATTTTGCCTTGCGGGTAATTTCGATAGAGGCGGGATTTTATTTCAACTCCGGGAAAGCGATAGCGGTTGACGGCAAATCTGGCCGCTTCATTTTCGTTCAAATGCGTGCGTATTGGAATGCTCTCAAAACTGCGACTTTGCGCACGAAGTTTTTTAAAACGCTTGCGATCGTTTTCACTCACCTCAACTATTTGCGCAATGGCGGCTATGGTTTGTTCCAGACTTGCAACTTTGGATGGCGTGATTTCTAGCGTATAGACAAAAAAATTATGGGCAAGCACCACGCCATTTCGATCAAAAATCAAACCGCGATTCGGCACTATGGGCACCAGGGAAATGCGATTATTTTCAGCCAGCGTTTGAAAATGATTGAATTTTACGATTTGTAAATAAACAAACCGTATGGCTAAAATACTAAAACAAAAAAGCGCCATGAATGCCGCCACGGCGAGACGCTGACGGAAGAAATATTGTTCTTGTCGATAATTTTTGAATTCTGAGCCTGATGCTATCATCTGGGTTTAATGCGGATGTAGATGAATGTCATTGCCAAGGCGTGAGAACGAGACAATTTGCCAGAAAATTATGCCAGTAAAGCTGGCTAAAAAATAAGTCCAGCCTGGTGCTTCTCCACCGCCGAAAAGCTTGACGACAAAAAGTATTACTTGCGCCAATAGCAATAGAGCCAACACATAACCTGCTTGTTCGCCGACATTAAAAAGTACCAGTCGACGCTGATAATTGGCCGCAAAAAATGCCGTCAAGGTATAAGCCAAAGCATTTTGTCCTATTAAGCCGCCATTAATTAGATCAACCACAATGCCAACCAACCATGCCGTGCCTATGCTGCAATGCTGTGGCGCACGCAGCATCCAGTAGATTAGGGTCAGTAAGATAAAATCGGGGCGCAACAACAAGCCCCAGCCACTCCATGGTAATAGCTGCAATAGCAGTGCCAGCAGGATAGAAACGTAAATGGACAACGGCTTAATGGCTTGCATGAGGTAATGCGCGTATTGTGGATTTTGAGGGCGACACAGAGGGCGCGGTAGCTTTAATAGCATTCTCATTGATTACTCTGCCATCCGCCACTACTGGAGAAGATGGGCTAAGCAGCAATACCTGGAAATGATTTTCCACACCAGCTACAGGCTGACAGGTGATGCGGGCAAACGGAGAATCGGTATTGCTTTCTAATTTAATGACCATGGCAACGGCTAACCCTGCCGGATAAATGCCATCAATGCCGGATGTAATGAGCTTGTCACCCTTGCGAATGTCAACATTGGCTGGCAGATAAGGTAGGCCAATGGTTCCATCTCGCCCCTGACCAAACGCAATGGCACGTAGTCCATTGCGTTCAATCTGTACGGGTATGGCCAAAGTTTTATCGGTGATTAAAGTTACCTCGCTGGAGAATGGATATACTAGGGTCACTTGGCCGACAACGCCAGTTTGGTCAACCACGGCCTGACCCGCCACTATATTTTGTCGCGCACCTAGATTTACCATAACTTTATGTGTAAAAGGATCGCGGCCGGTATGCGTAATTTCAGCCAGTTTAGCCGGCTGGGCAATTAATTTTGCTGCGCCAAAGAGCTTATGCAAGTGTTCGTTTTCAGAGGCTAATGTTTTAAGACTCTGCAATTCAACCCCTTGTTGCAAAGCCAGCAGCGTCAGGCGACGATTCTCTTTGAGCAAGGTGTTATGCGTGACCAGGTATTCCGACATGCCCCGATACAGATTGGCGGGCAGGGCCGCTAAATTTTCCAGTGGATGCATCAATGCGACAAGCCCCAGCCGGATTTCTGTCAAATAGTGCAAGCGTGCATCCGCCATCATTACTGACAACGAGAGCGCGGCAAAAAAAATCAGGCGAGCGAGCGGACTGGGGCCGTGAATGAAAAATGCAGTGGGCTGTTGGTTATCCATGGCGCGGGAGCATATGTTGATGCTGTATTGAAAACTCAGAAACTGGTTTTATCAGGAAATGCAAAATAATGCGTGATATTGCGCTGTTATCAGCACATTCCCAGTCTAATACTTGCACCCAGGGAACATTACTCGTTAGTAAAAACACTACCCAATCTGTCCATTTCTTCCAGTGCACGGCCGCAACCACGCACTACACAAGTGAGTGGATTTTCTGCAACGATGACAGGTAAACGCGTTTCTTCCATCAGCAAGCGATCAATATCACGCAACAGTGCACCACCACCGGTCAGTACCATGCCTTTTTCGGCAATATCGGCACCCAGCTCAGGCGGTGTTTGTTCCAGCGCGGATTTTACGGCACTCACGATTGCGTTTAGTGGTTCGGTTAAAGCTTCTAAAATTTCATTGCTTGAAATTGTAAATTTGCGTGGCAAGCCTTCCGCCAGATTGCGTCCGGTAACTTCCATTTCCAGTACTTCAGAACCAGGGAAAGCCGAACCAATTTTTTTCTTGATAAGTTCAGCGGTAGGCTCGGAAATTTGCATGCCGTAGTTACGGCGGATGTAATCAATGATAGCCTGATCAAATTTATCGCCACCTACACGATCCGATTTGGCATAGACAATACCGCCCAAAGAGATGACTCCTACTTCCGTGGTGCCACCACCAATATCCACTACCAGCGAACCGGTCGCTTCAGCAACTGGCAAATCGGCTCCAATGGCTGCGGCCATGGGTTCTTCAATCAAAAATACTTGTCTGGCACCTGCACCTATCGCAGATTCGCGAATAGCACGTCGTTCTACCTGCGTTGAGCCTACCGGTACACAGATGATAATGCGCGGATTGGGTGAAAACATACGTGATTCATGAATTCTACGGATGAAATACTTGAGCATTTGCTCGGTAACGGTGAAATCGGCAATCACGCCGTCTTTCATGGGGCGAATCGCTGTAATGTTAGCTGGAGAGCGTCCGAGCATACGTTTGGCTTCTGCACCAACGGCCAAAATGGTTTTTTTACCGGAAGGCCCACCTTCTTGCCGAATCGCAACCACTGAAGGTTCATCCAGCACGATGCCCTTGCCGCGCACATAAATCAGCGTATTGGCAGTGCCTAGATCAATCGCGAGATCGTTGGAGAAGTATTTGTTTAATAAACCGAACATTGTTTTATCCTGAGGGGGCTAAATATGGCTAATATCAAAGCCTTGTATGACATTTGGCTGTTGCTGAAGAAGCGTATGGAATCAAGGTATAATAACCGATATTGCATAAAATTTTAAGGTTTGGATAGATAAAAATGTCACTAAGCAGCGCAGATGTTAAGCGCGTCGCCCATCTGGCGCGCATAGAGGTGAGTGATGCGGAAGCCGAAGCTACTTTGGCCAAGCTCTCTGGAATTCTTGGCATGATTGAGCAAATGCAGGCAGTGGATACTTCCGGTATTACGCCCATGTCACATGCGCAGGATCTGGTGCAGCGCCTGCGCGAAGACGTGGTGACTGAAACCAACCAGCGTGAGTTATTTCAATCCATAGCGCCATTAATTGGTAATGGCTCTACCGAGCCAGCCACCGAAAATGGCCTCTACCTCGTCCCTAAAGTTATTGAATAAGTGTTAATCATGATTAATCGCAGCCTAAAACAATTGGCGACTATGCTTGCCAATAAACAGATTTCCAGTGTTGAAATCACCAGCGAATACCTCAAGCGTATCGCCCAACATAATCCTGAAATCAATGCGTTTATTACGCTGAATCCTGAAAAGACTCTGGCGCAGGCCGCAGCCGCTGACCAGCGCATTGCACAAGGCAATGCCGAGCCACTTACGGGCATTCCTTTGGCGCAAAAAGATATTTTTTGTGCCAAAGGCTGGAGAACCACCTGCGGCTCAAAAATGTTGGAAAACTTCATTGCGCCTTATGATGCGGGTGTGATTGAACGCTTTGATGCCGCAGGCGCGGTGAATCTGGGTAAAACCAATATGGACGAGTTCGCCATGGGTTCTTCCAATGAAACCTCGTATTTTGGCAAGGTGCAAAATCCGTGGGATCGCGCCCGCGTGCCAGGCGGTAGCTCTGGCGGTGCGGCTGCCGCTGTGGCTGCCAGATTATGTGCCGCCGCTACCGGTACTGATACCGGCGGTTCTATTCGTCAGCCTGCATCTTTATGCGGATTTTCCGGCCTCAAGCCTACTTATGGCTTGGTTTCACGTTATGGCATGATTGCTTTTGCTTCCTCCCTGGATCAAGCTGGCCCTATGGCCAAATCCTGTGAAGACATGGCGTTAATGCTGAATGTCATGGCAGGTTTTGATAGCCGGGATTCCACCAGTCTGGAACATGAAAAAGAAGACTACACGCGCAAGCTCAAAGACAATTCATCCGACAAGCCGCTGGCCGGTTTGAAAGTGGGCTTGCCCAAGGAGTATTTCGCAGAAGGTTTGGATGGCGCTGTCGCCAAAGTAGTAAATGATGCCATAGATCAATACCGCAAACTGGGCGCTGAAATTGTAGACATCAGCCTGCCCAATACCATGTTGTCTATTCCGGTGTACTACGTGCTGGCCCCGGCTGAAGCTTCCAGTAATTTATCGCGCTACGATGGTGTGCGTTACGGCCATCGAGCCAGCCAGTATGATGATTTGATGGACATGTATTGCAAGAGCCGCGCCGAAGGTTTTGGGGCGGAAGTCAAACGCCGCATTTTGATAGGTACTTATGTGCTAAGTGCGGGTTATTACGATGCGTATTATCTAAAAGCCCAGCAAATCCGCCGATTAATCGCGCAGGATTTTACCGAAGCCTTTAAACAGTGCGACATCATCATGGGGCCAGCCGCACCTTCTACCGCCTTCAACGCGGGTGAAAAAGTCGATGATCCGGTGTCCATGTATTTGCAGGATATTTATACCATTGCCGTCAACTTGGCTGGATTGCCTGGCATGAGCATCCCCGCAGGATTTGCGAGCTCTGACGATGGCAAGCCCTTGCCTGTTGGTTTGCAAATCATCGGCAATTATTTTGACGAAGCACGCATGTTGAGCGTAGGCCATGCCTATCAACAAGTGACGGATTGGCACACACGTATGCCGGAAGGAGTCTAATCATGGCATTCAATAACACAAAGTGGGAAGTCGTCATCGGTCTGGAAACCCACACCCAGCTTAAAACCAAATCCAAAATTTTTAGTGGGGCGAGCATTGCGTTTGGTGCAGAGCCGAATACGCAAGCTTGCGTGGTCAGCATTGCCCTGCCCGGCGTATTGCCTGTGCTGAATAAAGAAGCCGTACATTGCGCGGTGAAACTTGGCCTTGCCATCAATGCGCAAATTGCGCCCAGATCAGTCTTCGCGCGTAAAAACTACTTCTACCCGGATTTGCCCAAAGGTTATCAAATTAGCCAGTTTGAGCTGCCGGTAGTGGGCATGGGCGAGTTGACCATACAAGTGGGTGGGGAAGAAAAAACCATACGCATTACCCGTGCGCATCTGGAAGAAGATGCCGGTAAATCATTGCATGGCGACTTCCACGGTATGACCGGTATTGACCTCAACCGCGCTGGCACTCCGCTGCTGGAAATAGTTTCCGAGCCGGACATGCGTTCCGCCGCCGAAGCCGTGGCTTATGCCAAAAAGCTGCATGAACTGGTGCAATGGATAGATATATGTGATGGCAACATGCAGGAAGGCAGTTTCCGTTGTGATGTGAACGTTTCGGTGCGTCCCAAAGGTTCGGACAAACTAGGCACGCGGCGTGAGATCAAGAATTTGAACTCGTTCAAATTCATGCAGCAAGCCATTGAATACGAAACACAATGGCAAATTGAAACGCTGGAAGACGGAGGCACTATCCATCAAGCTACCGTGCTGTTCAATCCCGACACCGGCGAAACCCGCGCGATGCGCAGCAAGGAAGAAGCCAACGATTACCGCTATTTCCCCGATCCTGATTTACTACCGTTGGAAATTACGTCCGCTTTTATTGAGCAAGTGCGCGCGACCATGCCCGAGCTACCGCACGCTATCCAAGCCAAATTTGAACAAACTTATGGCTTGGCTGCTTATGATGCCACAGCGCTTACTTCCTCGCGCGCCATTGCGGATTATTTTGTGGCCACTTGCACCGCATTTGGTGGCGAAGCCAAATTGGCTGCCAACTGGGTCATGGGTAGCATAGCTGCCAAGCTAAATGAAGAAAACAAAGCTATTGCCGAATCCCCTGTTTCACCGGAATTACTTGCAGGTCTGCTTAAACGCATCGCTGATAACACTATCTCCGGCAAAATTGCCAAAGAGATTTTTGAGGCTATGTGGGCAGGTGAAGGTAGTGCAGACTCCATCATAGACAAAAAAGGCCTGAAGCAGATTTCCGACTCGGGTGCGATTGAAGCCATTGTTGAGCAAGTACTCGTCGCCAACGCTGCCATGGTGGCCGAAGTTAAAGCGGGTAAGGAGAAAGCCTTTAATGGTTTGGTTGGGCAGGTGATGAAAGCCTCAAAAGGCAAAGCCAATCCAGCGCAAGTTAATGAAGTGCTTAAAAATAAATTGGGGATTTAAGTTGGGCTCCGGCCATCATGGGATGCGAAGGATGGATTGGCTAAAGTAGCAGAGGCTTTCCTTGGCGGCGATCAAAAGCCACGCAACGCTGCATTAAAGGAAGAATGGGTTTTCAATGCACGTTCTCTATTGGACAGGCTCTTTTGCAGTCGGAGTTGATATATTTCCGCTCCAACGTATTCGATCAGCAGGTTTTTGGCATTGAAGTTAAATCATGCCGAGTGATGGCAGGACAATTCCAGCCAAAAGCCTCAATCAATGTTTGTTCGCCAGTCCATGCAATTTCAGCTGCAATAGATAATGCATCCAAAGCATCGCAAGCGAATTCTAAATTTTCGTGCATATACATTTCCTTGATTGTCGAGTTTTGAGTTAACCGCATTTGTTCTCCCCCACAATTCAAACAAGTCAAACAGCCATCCATGATAATCGCGGCTTTGGTGTGGCATTTTCCGCACAGTTGCGCGCCGGAGGGAAGCCTTCTTCATTAGATATACTGCTGGTTTTGGCACGTTTGGCCAGGTATTCAGTACGTTTTTCGGTGACCAGTTTTTGTTGATGTTCATCGAGGCCGGGTTTTTTCAGCATGCCGATTTCTATCAGATGCTGTTCGACCACTTCACCGATTTCAGCGACCAGGCTGGGGATGTTTTTGCCGCCTTTTTTGAAGTAGCCGCCGCTGGGGTCAAACACGCTGTGCAACTCTTCCACCAGAAAGGTGACATCGCCGCCTTTGCGGAATACGGCGGACATGACGCGGGTGAGGGAGACTATCTATTGGAAGAATTAAAAGTGGCCTGTCCCCAATAGTCCTTGTTTGCTTTTGGCTCTTGGATAAACCGGTTAAATGTATGCCAATATTAAATTTTGATGTGATAAATTCTTATTGATATATAAGGTGATTTTAATATTTTCCGTTTTCAAATGTGATAAAAACTATCCTATTCAATTTAAGCCCAATAAGGTAAATACTCTGCAAATTTATTGCCGCTACCACTATCCTTGCGTTTTATTCTTCCTGCGGCAACTGCATCACCAATCAGATTGGTGATCTGATTTCGTTGCTTTTCATGCAACTTGAATCGTTCTCTTAATGTTGAGTTTGTCATTGTCTGGCTGGAAAGGTATAGCAATACAGCGTGCTGATAACAAGCTTCGATACGTTCACTCTGAGACATATCAACAAACTTGCGTGGCGCATACAAGGTGACTCTAAAAGCATTTTCTAATGAGGAAAATAGAATCGGCGGTAAACCAAATAACTCAACAGATTGCACGACTTTCTGAAAACCTGTACCACGCTCTTCGCAAATTCTATAGCGCCTGAATGCAGAAGCTAGCATTTCGTTGCGCGACTCAGGTGTTGTGCCAATCAACCTATCGGGTCGTTTTCCAGGCAAGAGAGATCCCGGGTTGGTAAACTCGATACGGTCATCAAATATTTCAACCATAGGCCCTGCACCGCTAATGGTGAAATCTTGATGTATTAACGAATTGGCTATCAACTCTCGTAACGCAATTTCAGGATAAATACTCACTTCCTGTCGTAAAGATTGTTGAATAACTTCCGAATGTGGCAGCATGCGCTTGAGGTAACCTATCAGGCCTTCAAACCCAGCAGCATAGCCACGTTGCCCTAATAGTTCGTCTATCGTTTCAACTTTATTTGTACCACGATAGCGGATAACTCGAATGCGTTTACGTTCTAATGTAGGGAACTGCTCAAGTTTGCGTGCTGCAGCCACTGCACCGAAGTTGGTCACATAATAACCGCGTCCATCAGGTGTCAAGATGCCTTCCGCTATTAGCCAATTCGCTTGTTCAGAAACCTCAGTGGGTAGTGGTTTTTGAAGCAACTTGGCAATGGTTTCAATGTCCAGACTATCAATGGCCAACTCTAGTGGCATAAGCGAAGATGCGCGCAATTCCTCCCAACGAGGTGCAGTGCTGTTTAACATCAGCGCCCCAACATCTTGGCGAGATGCTTTGCGGGTTGTACCTCCAGAGCGTATCCAGGCCTCCTCAACAGATTTTCCACGGCGATGAACCGGTTTATTACGTTGTTCAGGAATGGATACCATCAGAATAGACACATTACGAAACTCGACGACAGAATGATCAATTACAAGTGGTGGTTCAACCGCCTCCCGCCCTAAATTAGCCAAGGTGTTAGCTATGGTTGCAACTGACTCTTGATCCACTGTTTCCAAATGCCCATCGTCATCGCGGATACCAAAGGCAAGATAGCCGCCATTGGGGTTATTGGCGAAAGCGATCAGATGCTCAATCAATCGTTCCTTGTTATCAGACAGACTAATTTTCCAATCAATTTCATTGGTTTCATGCGGAACTGGCGATAAACTTTCTTCCAGACAAGTGAGCGCGTTTGTAACCCAGTATTTGCTAGCCATTGTGATAGCAACCTATTGAAAATATATAAATATTTATAACTTTCCGTTTTCAGATGTGATAAGAATCACGTAATCTGTGACTATCAAGAAAAATGCTGAGTTGTTTGTCATGCCTATCTTTGCATGGACGACAATATCAAATAAATCAGCGTTTTCCTAACCACACTTACTCTCCCCGCAATTCAAACAAGTCAAACAGCCATCCATGATAATCGCGGCTTTGGTCTGGCATTTTCCGCACAGTTGCGCGCCGGGAGGAAAGCCTTCTTCATTGGCATCACCTCCTGCTTTGGCATGTTTGGCCAGGTATTCAGTGCGTTTTTCGGTGACCAGTTTTTGTTGATGTTCATCGAGGCCGGGTTTTTTTAGCATGCCGATTTCTATCAGATGCTGTTCGACCACTTCACCGATTTCAGCAACTAGGCTGGGGATGTATTTGCCGCCTTTTTTGAAATAGCCGCCGCTGGGGTCGAATACACTACGCAGTTCTTCCACAAGAAAAGTCACATCGCCGCCTTTGCGGAACACGGCGGACATGACGCGGGTGAGGGCGACGATCCATTGAAAGTGATCCATGTTTTTGGAATTGATAAAAATCTCGAACGGGCGGCGGTGTTCTTGCTGTGTGCCTTCATCCATGAGGATGTCGTTGATGGTGATATAGAGCGCGTGTTCGGTGACCGGTGTTTTGATTTTATAAGTGTTGCCAACCAGTTTTTCCGGGCGGCTTAACATGTCTTCCACTTGTTTGACGTTGCTTGCCGCTTTTGCAGCCAGTTTTTCCTGCGCGGCAAGTGCGGCGGATTTGGTTTTGTCTTCTTCGGTGATGACGTTATAGCCGGTGATTTTCTTTTCAATTTTGATTGCCATGATTTTTCCGTGTTTGGGTTATATACGGTGGGCAAGATAGTGCTTTTTGCCCACCCTACAAGGTCGTTAAATTAAAACTTGCCGTAATAGCCTTCCTTCAACGCATCATAAAGATTGGCGGCAGAGTGAATTTCACCGTCGTATTCAATCTCGTCATTGCCTTTGGCTTCGATTTCGGTGCCATCTTCCAGCGTGAATTTGTAGGTGGTGTTTTCCAGGTCTTTTTCCGTGACCAGTACACCCTGGAAGGCTTCCGGGTTGAATCTGAAAGTGGTGCAGCCTTTCAAGCCTTTGTCGTAGGCATAAAGATAGATGTTCTTGAAATCCTCAAAATCATAATCGGTTGGCACGTTGATGGTTTTGGAGATGGAGCTGTCTATCCATTTTTGCGCGGCGGCTTGAATATCCACATGCGCCTTGGCTTGAATAGTGGAGGAATCGAGGAAGTAATCCGGCAGTTTTTCGTCTTCGTTTTCGGTAAACGGCATGGCTTTGGCGTTTACCAGCTCGCGGTAGGCTAATAATTCATAGGAAAACACATCGACTTTTTCCTTGGATTTTTTGCCTTCGCGGATGACGTTGCGTGCATAGTGGTGGGCGAACGATGGCTCAATGCCGTTGCTGGCGTTGTTGGCGAGCGAGAGTGAAATGGTGCCGGTGGGCGCTATCGAGCTATGGTGGCTGAAACGTGCGCCGTGTTCCGCGATTTGGCGGCGCAATGCTTCCGGGAACTGCTGCATATAGCGGCTATACAAACCCAGCAGCACTTTGCCTTGAATCTTGTCGCCCAGCTTGATGCCGTCTATCGCCATTTCCGGGCGTTTGGCCAGCAGGTCGGCCGTGATTTCAAACTCTTCTTCCATGATAGGTGCGGCACCTTTTTCCTGCGCCAGCGCTACACCTATCTCCCAGCCCACTTCGGCCATGACTTTGGTCACTTCTTCGGTGAATTCCAGTGAAGCATCATCACCATAATTCAAACGCAACATGGTCAATGTAGAACCCAAGCCCAGATAACCCATGCCGTGGCGGCGTTTACGGGCGATTTCCTCACGTTGTTGCGGCAGTGGCAAGCCGTTGATTTCGACCACGTTGTCCAGCATACGCGTGAAGGTGGCGATGACTTCGCGGTATTCGTTCCAGTCAAAGCGCGCATTTTCGGTGAATGGGTCGCGTACAAATTTGGTGAGGTTGATGGAGCCTAACAGACAGGCACCGTAAGGCGGCAAGGGCTGTTCGCCGCAGGGGTTGGTAGCGCGTATGTTTTCGCAGAACCAGTTGTTGTTCATCTCATTCACGCGGTCAATCAGAATAAAACCCGGTTCGGCAAAATCATAGGTGGACGACATAATGACATCCCACAAGCGGCGTGCCTTGATGATTTTATACACGCGGCAAGCCACTTTTCCCGCATCCGCACCTTCGGTCTTGGTGAGATATTTGTTCTTCACTGGCCATTCGCGCCAAACCACCTGACTATTGTCATCCAGTTTCAGGCCATCCTGCTCTGCCTCTTTTTTTGTGACTGGGAACGCCAGTTTCCATTCGGTATCGGCTTTTACGGCCTCCATAAATTCTTTGGTAATCAGGCAGGACAGGTTGAATTGACGCAAGCGCCCGGCTTCGCGCTTGGCTTTGATGAAATCGGTGACATCGGGATGTGAAATGTCGAAAGTGGCCATTTGTGCACCACGACGGCCACCGGCGGAGGACACGGTGAAGCACATCTTGTCGTAAATATCCATGAACGACAGCGGGCCGCTGGTATAGGCACCGGCACCGGCCACAAACGCGCCTTTGGGACGCAGCGTAGAAAATTCATAACCTATACCGCAACCGGCTTTCAGCGTGAGTCCGGCCTCATGCACCTTGCCCAGAATATCGTCCATGCTGTCTTCAATAATGCCGGAAACCGTGCAATTAATGGTGCTGGTGGCGGGTTTGTGTTCCAGCGCACCCGCGTTTGAGGTAATGCGACCGGCAGGAATCGCGCCTCGACGCAGCGCCCACAGAAATTTTTCATGCCATAGCTGGCGCTTTTCATCCGTTTCTTCCACATCCGCCAAAGCCCGCGCCACGCGCTGATAAGTGTCATCTATTGTTTTATCGACATGCTCGCCTTGCTTGGTTTTCAGACAATATTTTTTATCCCATATATCAAGAGACACGGATTGCAAAGGCACTTCTTTGGTTAAAGCTCCTTGATTATGAGTGGCTGATTTTTTGATGGCTTTTAGCATGATTGATTCCTTTATTTTTTGGTGGATGCTAGATTCTTGGGTATGCGAATGATGGCTTTAAAACACAATATATAGTGGATATACTGAAAAATATGTCATTTTGTGGTGTTGGTCAAGGAGATTATTTGCTATTCCCAAGCGCCATGGCTGCTGATTTTTTTCCGCAATCAAGCAAGGTTACGCTGGCTTTGATAGCCGAATATGTAAGCACTGGCTAACTTGTTTGAAAATAAACATTTGGACATTTGGCTGCGTTTATGCTGTTTATCCACTCACAATTGTAAGTCCAAGAGTCTGCTTGTTACGATGTTCAGGTGCAGGTCATTGGCAGTGTTAGTGACAAAAGCCAAGAATAGTTATGAAATGGCAATCTATGCGAAAATCTCGCCATGTCTCGCATCCTATATACACTACTGCTTTATTTACTACTGCCGTTCGTTCCGCTTAAATTGCTCTGGCGCGGTCTGCGCCAGCCGGAATATCTACACTATTGGGCTGAGCGCTTTGGCTATTTCCCTCGACGATCTGTGACTCCATTAATCTGGATGCATTGTGTTTCTGTCGGTGAAACGCGAGCTGCCGCGCCGCTGGTGGAGGCTTTGCAACAACGCTATCCGCAATATCGAATTTTGCTTACTCATGCCACACCAACTGGCCGCGCCACCAGCGAGCAGCTTTTTGGCAAGCGTGTAGAGCGTGCTTATTTGCCATACGATGTGCCAGGGGCCGTGCAGCGTTTTTTGTGCCATTTTCAGCCGCAATTGGGGTTGCTGATGGAAACCGAGCTTTGGTTTAATCTAATCGCCGCTTGTAAACAACGCGATATTCCACTCTTGCTGGTGAATGCACGCATGTCGGAAAAATCGGCACGTGGCTATGCCAGGGTGGCTCGATTAAGCGCACAGGGTTTGCAGAAGCTAGACGCGATTGCAGCTCAAAGCGAAGCTGATGCCAGACGCCTGCGGAAATTAGGTGCAGAGCGGGTGGAAGTGTCAGGCAATCTCAAGTTTGATATATCACCACCCCGGAATGCCCTTGGCCAAGGTTTGAGATTGCGTGAATTAATCGGCATAAAGCGCCCCGTTTTTCTGGCAGCCAGCACACGAGAAGGGGAAGAGGTGATTATTCTGGATGCGCTACAAGCGCTGAATATCCCGGATTTAGTTACTATTGTTGTGCCGCGACATCCGCAACGCTTTGATGAGGTGGCCAAACTGCTCAAACAATGCGGAATAGATTATGTGCGGCGCAGCCATTTACAAATCAACGCGAATGAGAACGAGAGCCGCGTTAAGAATGCCAGCATCATTCTAGGTGACAGCATGGGTGAGATGTTTGTCTATTATGCCGCTTGCGATATCGCCTTTATCGGCGGCAGTTTGCTACCACTAGGCGGGCAAAATCTGATTGAAGCTTGCATTATGGGCAAGCCGGTACTGGTTGGGCCACATACTTTTAATTTTACACAGGCGACAGAGCAGGCTTTACGAGCAGGCGCAGCGCTGTGTGTAAAAGACGGTGTTGAGTTAGCCACAACCTTACAGCATTTAATTAATGATCCTGTGACATGTCTGGCTATGCATCAGGCGGCATTGGCTTTTAGCCATAGTGCTACCGGTGCCACTGAGCGTGTGATGAGCCTGATTGCGCGTCATCTGCCAACTGAATCAGTCAATTAGTCGTATGTAAAAAGACGGAATGTTATCGCTAACAGAAAGTTATTGCATTCCGTCTTTTTAATGGGGCAAGGCTCATTTTGCTTTAAGTAATCATGACTTATGGCTTTCAATAATCAAAGCGCATGAGCCTGTTTTTGTTAAAGCTGCTTTAACAAGCTCCGTGCCTCTTCAACTTTTGAAAAGTTTTTTCCTGTTGCTAACAGTTTTTCCAAGACTTTACGTGCCTCGGCTTTATTGCCTGAATTAGCCAATCCTACTGCCAAATGGTAGCGAATTTCCAAAGACTCAGGTGCCAGTGTGATGGCCTTTTGCAGCAACGGCAAGCCGCGCGTTGTATTGCCTTGTTCTATCAATATCCATCCTAGCGTATCCAATATGCCAGCGTTGTTAGGCAGGAGCTGGTTGGCCTTTTCAGCGTACTCGAGTGCTTGAGGGTTTTTTACCTGCTGATATATCCAGGCGAGATTATTAAGTGCAGGTATATTTTTGGGATCCTGACGTAAAATAATTAAATACTGATCTATCGCCGCTTGATTTTGTTTATCAGCAAGATAGGTTTCTGCCCGATAAGTGCGCGTAGCCATGTCGTTTGGATTTTCATTTAGCCATTTAGCGAGTTGCAAATCAGCTTCTTTAGTTTTACCTACCTGCACGAGTGTGGCATGTAACTTGACTAGGAGCGCCCCGCTTTTACTGATAGCAAACGCCTTTTCATAGGCTTTGGCTGCCAAGTCCGGCTTCTTTTGCACCATTAACACATTGCCTTCCAGTTCATAGCCTACCGGTGATTTTTCATTCTTTTTCTGTAACTGTCTCGCCATTACCAACGCTTGCTCATGATTGCCCTTACGTACCTCCAGCGCCGCCAGCGCCAGTTGTGCTTCAAGATAGTCCGGTTGCAATGCTAATGCCTTTTTGAGGCTATCTGTCGCAGCAGCAGGGTTCTCCATGGACATTTGAATGGAAGCGATGCGGAATTGGGCAGGTGCGGAATCTGGCTTCTTGGCAGCAAGTTTTTGGTAGGAACTTAAAGCCGCCGCTTTATCATTATTAATGAATTGAGCTTGAGCCAGAAGCTCTAGAATTTCGGGAACCTCAGGGTTTGAGCCCTGGAGTTTCTGCGCTAGGGAGAGCGCTTTTTGTTTTTCACCAATGCGCAAATAATGTGCTGTGAGCACTATCGCGGGTGGCAACGTGTCTGGATTTTCTTTAGTCGCTTTTTCTAGCCAGCTGGTAGCTTCTTTCGTTTGCCCCTGAGACATGGCAACCCCAGCCAGTGCCGCCATCACTTGCGTATTCTTTTTATCTTTCTCAAGCACGCCTTCCAGTCGTTTTTTTGCCACTTCCGGTTTCTTGTCCTGCAAATCCAGCTGAACCAGATTTACCACCGCAGGGTAATTGGTGGGTTGGAGGCTTAGTGCTTTTTCAAAACTGGCACGCGCATTGGCAAAATCTTTTTTACCCAAATAGGCGGCACCTTTAAGATTGTGAGCAAGCGGATTATCCAATTGCTCTGCTTCCAAAGCCTTCGCTGCCGTTAGCGCTTTGTCAAAGTTTTTCAGGCGCAGATGTGTCATTACCAGTACCACACCAGCTTTAGGCGATTTAGCATCCAAACCTACGGCTGTTTCCAGTTCCGCCACTGCGCGGTCATTCTCGCCTAGTGCTAATTTGCTCAAACCTAGCGCCGTGTGAATTTCTGCGGTTTTTGGCGCAAGCGCACTGGCTTTTGCAAAATACTCCGTTGCTTTTGTGTAATCGCCAGTCTGCATGTACAGTTCACCAGCAAGGGCAAATAGTTGTGGATCCTGCTGAGCGTCTTGCAGAGCAGGGGTCAGCGTGCTGATAGCTTCTTGTGTTTGACGACTTTTCATTAAAGTGGATGCCAGCAGTTTGCGCGCATAAAGGTTTTTGGGATCCTTATTTAGATAATGCCTCAAGTGTTGCTCCGCTTGCGGCATGGAACCCAGGGTGTATTGCACCGCACCCGCTAATAACACGCTAGGCATATGTTCTGGTGCTACACGTAGTATCTGTTGTAGAGATTCCCAAGAGGCTGCAGATTTATTTTGGCGGAAGTCGAGTAATGCCTGCAGGTAGGAAACCATCATATTGTTTGGCGAGACTTTGCGCGCGGCATCAATATCCACTTTGGCGGCATCGAGCTTATTTTCGCCAATTTCCATACTGGCTTTATTGATATGTGCCGCCGAATTGTCCGGATTTATTTTTAGAACTTGGGTATACGCAGATAAAGCCAATTCTGCTTTTCCCTGAGCGCGCAGTAAATCGCCCTTAAACAGCAAGCTGGATTCATCCTTGGGATTGTTAACAACGGCTTGCTCAACAAGGCGCGTAACCGCATCAATATTTTTTTCAAGGATGGCAAGTTTAGCCAAGCCAATAAGCGCATCTGGAAAGTTTGGTTTGTTTTTAAGCGCAAGTTCAAAAGATTGTTTGGCCTCGGCCTGTTTGCCTAGAGCCAAGTAAGAGTTACCGCGCAAAGAAGCTATTTCAGTGGATTCTATTACACCTGCTGGCAGCTTTACTTCGTCCAGGACTTTTTGAAACTCACCTTGGGTCACTAAAGCCTTGCCGAGTTCAGGCAGAATTTTTGCGGCATCAACGCCTAATGTCAAAGCTCGGCGCAGCTCCTTTTCTGCTGATTGCACATCACCGATTTGGTTGTAAATCGTACCCAGCAGATAACGCGCCTCAGCATCATCCGGATTTTTTTGTAACGCATTTTTGAGCTGAATAACGGCCGCTTTGTTGTCACCTTTCTGCTGATATTGCTTGGCTTCCAAAACCAGCTTTTGGCTGGTTTCAGCTTTTCCGCAGGAAGTCACCCCTCCCATGAGCAATGCCAATCCGGTTAAAACAGCGATGGTTTTCATTGGCTTTTTGTAGCGTGTGATCATGGTGAAATTCCTATTTCAGTGAAAGCGGTTTTGTTAAATAAATAATTTTATTTTGTTGTTGCAAGATGCGTTACATACCAATCAATGGATTCAGCTAGTCCTTTATTGATGCGATGTGTAGGTTGGAAACCTAGCAACTTGATAGCCTTGCTTATATCTGCCTGCGAATGCCGTACATCGCCATCACGAAAGTCGCCATACTGAGGTCGATGCGTTGCGAGATGCGGAAATTGTGCCAGTAACAATACACGTAACATTTCGTAGAGCTGATTCAGACTGGTGCGTTCGTTCAAAGCGACGTTGTAAACTTGATTGGCTGCCTCTGGCTGGTCGGCCAATGCTGCCAGCAGATTGGCTTGTACCACGTTGTCTATAAAGCAGAAATCCCGACTGGTTTCACCATCGCCATTGATGCGCACAGGTTGATCCTGGATGAGTGCAGAAATCCAGCGCGGAATCACGGCTGCATATGCGCCATTAGGATCCTGACGCGGCCCAAATACATTGAAATATCTTAAGCCTATGCACTTGAAGCCATAGCTGCGCGCGAAAACTTCCGCATACAACTCGTTGACATATTTGGTGACTGCATACGGTGAGAGCGGCTTGCCAATAACGGCCTCCACTTTGGGCAGATCGGGATGATCGCCATAAGTAGAGCTGGAGGCGGCGTAAACAAAGCGTTTGATGTTTGCATCTCGACTTGCCACCAACATGTTCAAAAAGCCGGAAATATTGTTGTCGTTGGTTAGTATGGGGTCTGCAATGGAGCGCGGCACAGAGCCCAAAGCGGCTTCATGCAGAACAAAATCCACGCCACTACAAGCACGTTTACAATCGTTAAGCTGGCGAATATCGCCTTCAATAAAATTGAAATTGTGCCATAAGGTCTCGCCAACTAAAGCTTGCACTTGCTCCAGATTTTTTTTGTGGCCGGTGGAGAAATTATCCAGCCCGGTTACTTTCTGGTTTAGCTTTAGCAGCGTTTCCAATAAGTTAGAACCAATAAACCCGGCCACGCCAGTTACCAACCAGTGATACTGCTGATTGGATAAATGTGCTTTTAATTCCTGATAATTTGTCATATGAGATTGCGTAATGGCTTACAGACGCCAGACACTAACGCCAGCAGTATTGAGCGCAACTTGGTCAAACTGTGATTTCACATCAATAAAGCAGCCATGTTCAGCTACTTTGGACAAGAAATCAGTCAGCGGCCTGGCAACAAATTCACGATGTGAAACTGCGGCAATAATAGCTTCGGCCTTGGGTAAATTGTCCCAGGATTCCAGTGAGACACCATATTCATGATGCGCTTCAGCCGCATCAGCCACGGGATCATGCACATGCACTTCAACGCCATAAGTTTGCAGCTCTTGAATCACGTCAGCGACTTTTGAATTTCTCAGATCGGGGCAGTTTTCTTTGAACGTCAGCCCAAGAACATTAACCTTGGCACCACGCACATGGAAACCGGCTTTAATAATCTGCTTAACGGTTTGCTCGGCGATATATTTGGCCATGCTGTCGTTGATGCGGCGGCCAGCCAAAATCACTTGGGGAATATAACCGACCATTTCTGCTTTATGCGTCAGATAGTAAGGGTCAACACCGATGCAATGCCCGCCGACCAAACCGGGACGAAACGGTAGAAAGTTCCATTTGGTACCAGCGGCTTGCAAGACTTCCAGCGTATCAATGCCCAGCTTGTCAAAAATGAGGGCTAATTCGTTCATCAAGGCAATATTCAAATCGCGTTGTGTGTTTTCAATGACCTTTGCCGCCTCAGCCACTTTGATGCTGGAAGCGCGATGCACACCTGCGGTAATCACAGACTCATAAAGCTTGGCCACTTTTTCCAGAGTTTCGGCATCATCACCCGAGACGACTTTCAGAATAGTGGTGAGCGTATGTTCTTTATCACCTGGGTTAATACGTTCGGGCGAAAAGCCGACATGAAAATCGGTTTTCCATTTCAGGCCGGAATGGCGCTCCAGAATCGGGATGCAAACTTCTTCCGTTGCACCCGGGTAGACGGTAGATTCATAAGTGACGATTGCACCACGCTTCATATATTTGCCTACTGTTTCGCTGGCACCAATGAGTGGTCTGAAATCAGGCTGGTGTGCAATATCAACTGGTGTTGGTACGGCGACTACAATGTGATCCGCCTTGGATAGCTCGGACGGATCTGTGGTAACGGTTAACTGCGTGGCGGCGCGCAAATGTTCAGTTGCCAGCTCGCCTGTGGGGTCTATGAATTGTTTATAACTTTCTACTTTCTCTTTTGATAAGTCAAAGCCTATGGTCTGCTGTTTTTTGCCAAACTCAACCGCTAAAGGCAAGCCTACATAACCCAGCCCCACTACTGCAACGATGCTCATATTATTTTCCTTTTTAAAAATTATTTAGATTGATTTTTTTGATTCTATTTTATTTTTTCAAGTCGGTTGTAGATGGGTCTATTAGAAAATACCCCTAAGCCAATACCCAAAAGCAAATTCCAAGCCAATCCATCACGCAATTGCTTTCTATACTTAAACCTTTTGTTTAATTACAGCCAGCAAAAACAATAAGTCGCGGTATGCACTTGCCTCAAAGCCCTGGCGTGGCTCAATTCTGTGGTTGTATATCAAATCGTTCAGGTAGGATTCCAATGAAGGCTTTCCCCATTGCTCCTGCAATTCGGCAATGACATGTGGATAATATTCTATGCCATCAGTGTTTTCAGGTGCAGCTATGGCGGCATAGGCGGCCACATTGATGTTGAAATGCTGCCGGCAGACCTCACTGGCAGCCATATATTCAGCACTCATAGCGTCACGTTTTAATAAATCAAGCAGTAGCAACCAAGGCTCGGGGGATTCTCTGGGTGCTTCCAGCAAATGATCCTGTAAAATTTGGATGGCAAAATTAGCATGGCCATGCGCCACAAATACTTCCGCTTGATCAAGAATATCTTCACTAACTTCCGTGCCACCAGTCTCGTTTTGTTGATTAAAACTGATAGGCATATTTTCTAAATGATTGGTTTCTCCGGCTTTTGCCACGGGATAGATGCTAATCTTTTCATTGTCTAATACTACTTCTGTAGCCGACCACAGCGCTTGATCATTCTCTACAGGCCGATTTTTGTAAAGCTTGAACCAAGCCCATATTGCCACCGCCATTAGTAACAAAAAGCCTGAAATAAACATCCACCAATTATTCAATCTCGTAATCAAAGCGTTTGGTCTTGCAGTCATCGTAGCTGCTGCTTTATTCACTTGTTCCAATTCAGTATTCCGTTTTTGCAGCGCTACCAGCTGGGTTTCCAAATGTGCCAGTCGGTGAGCCAGTGCCGCGCTGTCGTCAGATAGTTCAATGCCTTCGCTTTTACTGCTGATGGGGGGGCTGGCTTGAGAGATATTCAACAGCCCTGAATCCAGCTTTAGTGCAAATTTTGAGTTTTCCGCATGAACAATAGACGACTCGCCACTGGATATCGCCAGGCGAGGCGCTGGTTGCATGTGGTCATTATGAGGATGAACCAGAGCGGGGCTCGATGCAGTCGAGTTCAATACAGAATTGTTGGAGATGTTGCCCGCTTTGGTTTTAATCAATGCGTTCCGGCTAACTTTTTGATCTGATGCGCCAGTGCCAGGCTGGGCAGTTCGTTGCTTTTTAAATGACTTGTCAGTTGTTTTGTTTAAAGGAATAAAGTCATTAATTAGCGGCTGATCGTCATCAATAGCGGTAGCAGCTTGTTGTTTCTGATACAAAGGCGGATCAAGCAGGATGACGTAATCTCGGCGCAAAGCATTGCAATCGGATATAACAGTAAATTGCAATATAGGCTCATTGATCGCCTGCTGGGTGGTTATGATAAGTACAACATCGCCAGATTGTCTTTTAACTGAAACATGTGCACGCATGTCATCGTTAAAGTCAGCATCTCCCAAGTGTCGAAGCTTAAAACAAGCGGCCTCTAAACCATTGGGTGCATCAAGAACCTGAATGGCCGCCCTTAACGGGTCGCCAAGATTTGACTGAACCTGGATCTCGCCTAATCCGATAGCAGATGCCGTATTTGTGAAAAATACCCACAGCAAAAATGGAATCGCATTTACTCTAAAAGTTAGCATGGCTTATATAAATGTCGAAAATGTGGAGCGTGAATAAAAGGCGGACTAATTCGCTTAAAGGCTAAAGACACCTTGGGTTCCCAGTATTGCTGTAATCAATATCGTCACGCGTTTTGCATTTTTTAATTTTTGTATCCTTAAACATCGTACGAACATCAGGTTTGATTGGTGCAATTTCCAATCCAAGCTATTTTCATGCCAGTTTGATATTGAAAATATTAAAGAGCGGTCTGCGTCAGTGCGCCTAAAATAATCCCATAAAAATGGTGTTGAATATAACAACGGTTGCTTCTAATACCTTGAAACATTTGAGCCAGCCATGACGAGATGCCAATCTTTCGACAAGTTTGCCATCTCGCCGTCAGGTGTGCCTAATCTATTAGTAAACAAGGATTCTATAATTTTTTCAGGTTATACCAAACGTTCCCGCATAAGCTGGCTGTTGATGATGCTTATGGCTTATCCAGACTGCCGAAGGATTTGGGATAGGTTATCACGCCCCAAGGTGTTTCTTTATCGGAAATACGCTTGATGGTTTCCAGTTTTTCCACATCAATCACTTGCACTTCATCCGATTTGCCGCATGCCAGTAAAATTTGCTTGCCGTCCGGGGTGAAGCTGAAATGCCAGCAACGATCACCTGTAGGAATATCCTTGATTTTCGCAAAGGATTTTGCATCAAAAACCTGCAATGCCTTTTCCTTAGAGCTAGCCACGTAAATGCGCTTGCCTTCTGGATCAAAGCTGATGCCATAAGGTGCTTTGCCTGTATCAACGGTGCGTACTGGCTTGAACTCGCTGTCCAGCACCAGAAATTTATTACCGAACTCCAGTGTCGTCACATAAAATTTGCCATCCGGTGATATTTTAATGCCTCGCGGGCGATCACCAAAGGCTTTGGTTGGGATCGTTTTTAGCAGCTTGCCGGTGCTTATATTGTGTACCGTGACAGTGTTATCGGCTTCATTGGTAATAATTAACTTTTTACCATCCGGGGAAAATTCTATCCCTTCAGTTTCTGGACCACCAACGATTTCACGCACTTTTTTACCAAGCTTTAGATCCACAATCGCTATACGTGCTAATTCATTAGGCTCATTCCCGTTTTCTTTGTTATTGTCGGCTTTTACTATTTCGCCTGGTTTGGGTGGCGGGCCGCCCTTGGAGCTGGGCTCAAAGGAAACAAAGGCCTTATCCCCATGAATGCGCACAAACTCGGGGTTTTTACCAATGGCAATATGCCGAACCAGCTTGCCTGTCGCCGTGTTTATGATAGAAATATTGCCATCATCTTTGTTGGCGGTAATTAGCAGTTTGCCATCAGCGGTTATGCCCAATCCGCGCGGGCTTTTGGCTTGCGGATCCAAGTTACCCGCAATGTCCAAAGTTTCCAGATCAATGACAGAAACCCCGCCGTTTTGATTGGAAACATAAGCCACGCCCTTGCTCTCAGCCGTGGCGTTAAATGCACTCAATAAACCAGTTGCCACTAAAAGTAAACTTGCCCCAAGTCTTAATTTAAAGTCGGTAGATTTCATACTGTTTATATCTCCTTATAAGCGATTGACATATTGCCGGATGACCCAATTGCAAGTTTAACTGATTATTTATAATCGCTGTTTGACATCTCGGCTAACTTTCTCTGATTGAACTATTGGCTTGGCTGCTGGGTCACATTGGCTAAAAATGCAATAAAACTTATCTATTCTCGAAGTAAAAACAAAAGTAATGACTATGCTGCCGTCAGTATAATGCGCACAAAAAGGAGAGCTATCACGTGCTTATCAGAAATATATTAGTAGCGCTGGCATTGATACCGGCCACTGCTCTTGCCAGTATTCAAGAGTTCAAACTGGACAATGGTCTGCGGATAGTTGTGCAGGAGGATCATCGCTCGCCAGTGGTGGTATCGCAGATTTGGTATCGCGCGGGTAGCTTGGATGAGGTGAATGGAAAAACTGGCGTGGCGCATGTGTTGGAACACATGATGTTCAAGGGCACGCAAAATGTTAAAGCCGGACAATTTTCACGTTTGATTGCGGCGGCGGGTGGTAAAGAAAATGCATTTACTGGCAATGACTACACCGCTTATTATCAGCAATTGGAAAAATCTCAACTACCGCTTTCATTCAGGCTTGAGGCGGATCGCATGGCGAATCTTCAGCTAACGGACGAGGAGTTTGCCAAGGAAATCAAAGTTGTCATGGAAGAGCGCCGCTGGCGCACTGAAGATAAGCCGCAATCCCTGGTAAATGAACAGTTTCAATCCACCATTTACCGTGTGCATCCATATGCCAGGCCGGTGATAGGCTGGATGAATGATTTGGAAAACATGACCGCCGCAGACGCGCGCGAGTGGTATCACAACTGGTATGCACCCAATAACGCGACTTTGGTGGTAGTTGGAGATGTAAAAGCAGACGAAGTGCTGAAGCTGGCTAAAAAATATTTTGATGTGCTAAAGCCGCATGTTCTACCTGTGCGTAAACCACAAACCGAGCCAGAGCAAAAAGGCGAACGTCGTGTCATCGTGAAAGCACAAGCAAAATTACCTTATGTTCAGCTCGGCTTTCATGTGCCAGCCCTGCGCGATGCAGACCAGGATTGGGAGCCATATGCACTGGAAATTCTGGCGGGCGTGCTTGATGGTAATCCATCCGCACGGCTCAGCCAGAGCCTGGTGCGTGAAGAGAAGGTTGCGGTTGATGTCGGTGCCGGTTATGACATGATCGCGCGCGGTCAGCAAGCGCTGTTCGAGCTTAATGGCACACCTTCTGAGGGGAAAACCGCCGCTGAGTTAGAAGCTGCCATGCTGCTGCAAATAGAAAAAATCAAGGAATTTGGCATCACCAATGAAGAATTGCAGCGGGTAAAAGCGCAAGTCATCGCCGCCGATGTGTATAAGCGCGATTCCATGTTTTATCAGGGTATGCAAATCGGCATGATGGAAACCAGCGGCTTTTCCTGGAGAATTCTCAAAGACTATCCAGCCAAGCTTTCAGCGGTAACGCCCGAGCAGGTGCAAGCCGTCGCTAAAAAATATTTGTTGCGCGACAATCTGAGCGTCGCCACGCTAGATCCTCAGTCTATTGACCCAAATGACAAAAAGACCAAGGCCAAACCTTATGTACGCTAGTTCTTTATTCAAATACATTCTGGTGGTATTGTTTCTATGGAACATGCCAGCACAGGCCGCCGTTAATATTCAGCATTGGCAAACCACAACCGGTGCTGAAGTTTATTTTGTAGAGAATCACGATTTGCCCATTATTGATCTCAGCATTAATTTTGCAGCGGGTAGTGCACATGATAAAAAGACCAAGTCGGGCTTGGCGAGCATTACACGCTATCTAATGACACTGGGCGCAGCCGGATTTTCGGATGAAGCCATATCCAAACGTATCGCTGATGTGGGTGCAATCATAGGCGGCGAGCTGGATGCAGACCGCGCTAGTTTTAAATTGCGTACATTAAGCAACGCGCGTGAACGTGAGCAAGCCTTGGATATATACATCAAAATTCTACAGCAACCGGATTTTCCTGAAGTTGTGTTAAGTCGGGAAAAAGCGCGCATTATAGCCGGTTTGAAAGAGGCCGCCACGCAACCGGAAAGCATCGCCAGCAGGGCGTTCATGACGGCGCTTTATGGTGACCATCCCTATGCATTGGATAGTAGCGGTGAGCTGGAAACCGTATCGGCTATTAAACGCGAGGATTTGCAAAAATTTTATCAGGATCACTATGCAGCCAATGGCGCTGTGATTGCTTTGATAGGCGACTTAAGCCGCGATGAAGCCGCAAAAGCTGCTGAGCGCATCGCGAGCAGGTTGCCTGCTGCGTCTACTATCAGTGCCTTGCCCTCAGTGATTTACCCGGACAAAGCGAATGAGCAGCGTATTCCGCACCCAGCCAGTCAATCGCATATTCTATTGGGCTATCCCGGTGTAAAACGTGGCGATGCTGATTATTTTCCGCTTTATGTAGGTAACTATATTCTTGGAGGCGGCGGTTTTGTCTCACGCTTGACGGAAGAGGTGCGCGAAAAACGCGGTTTGGCCTATAGCGTATATAGTTTTTTTATGCCCTTGGCAGAATTGGGGCCATTTCAGATCGGTTTGCAGACAAAAACCGATCAAGTGGATACCGCGTTAAAGCTGGTGCGTGAAACCTTGGATAAATTTATCAACAATGGTATTACCGAAGCTGAACTAAATTCAGCCAAGCAGAACATTATCGGCGGCTTTCCATTGCGCTTGGATAGCAACGGCAAAATTCTGGATTATTTGGCGGTGATCGGGTTTTATAAACTGCCATTGACTTATCTGGATGATTTCAGCGCAAAAGTGAATCAAGTCACCAGTGCGAGTATTAAAGAGGCTTTTAAGCGGCGCATTAAAACCGATAAATTAATCACGGTCATTGTCGGTGGCAGCCAGTAATCGCGTACGTATAGGCGGCGGCGAATGGCGTAGCCGGATGTTGGCGTTTCCTGATGTGCCAGGATTGCGGCCAACCCCGGATCGCGTCCGGCAGACGGTTTTTAACTGGTTGGGACAGGAGCTTAACGGCTTGACCTGCTTGGATTTATTCTCCGGCACCGGTGTTATGGGCTTTGAAGCACTATCACGCGGTGCGGACAAGGTGGTGATGGTGGAAAAATCAAGCGCGGCTTATTTTGCACTACAGGCCAATAGAAAACTTCTGCAATCTGAATCGGCACAAATTTACCATATGGATGCCCTGCAGTTTTTGAAAATGAGCCATCCACCATTCGATATTATTTTCCTTGACCCCCCTTACAATCAAGGCTGGCTGCCCAGGCTGTTGCCGCAATTGCAACAACACCTGAAAGCAGACGGATGGTTGTATGTCGAAGCGGAATATGCCATAAAAGATAGCGAACCATGGCAGGTGGTAAAACAAGGTAAAGCCGGTAATGTTTTCTTTCACTTGTTAAAGTTGGCGGATATTGCAAATAAAAATTATTGAGGCAAGCTCATGCATCTTAAAGTCGTATATCCAGGCACTTTTGATCCGCTAACGCGTGGTCACGAAGATATTGTTCGTCGCGCCGCCGGGTTGTTCTCGGAAGTCATAGTCGCGGTCGCGCACAGTCCCGGAAAAAAACCGTTTTTCGATATGGCAGAACGTGTGGAAATGGCCACCGAAGTCTTAAGTGATTGCTCTAATGTAATAGTAAAAGGCTTCTCCGGCTTATTGATGCGCTTTGTTCAAGAACAAGAGGCGCGAGTTTTGATACGCGGGCTGCGTGCTGTTTCGGATTTTGAATATGAATTTCAACTAGCCGGCATGAACCGCAAGCTTTTCCCTGAAATCGAGACCTTGTTCCTTACCCCGGCTGAACAATATATGTTTGTTTCAGCCAGCCTGGTGCGCGAAGTGGCCATGCTGGGAGGTGATGTGACGCAATTTGTGTCACCCTTGATTCAAAAGCGAATTGCAGGCAAAATTCACTCGCTTAATAGTTGAGTGTTTTTATAGGGATTTTAGTATGGCATTAATGATTACCGATGAATGTATTAATTGTGATGTTTGTGAACCAGAATGCCCCAACGGAGCCATTTCACAAGGGGAAGAAATTTACGTCATCGACCCAGATTTATGTACCGAGTGTGTGGGGCACTATAACACTCCGCAATGTCAGGAAGTATGCCCCATAGACTGTATCCCGTTTAATCCCGATGTGCGTGAAACCAAAGATCAGTTGCAAGAAAAGTACTTGAAATTGATAAGAGCCAAATGAAATACCGCAACAGTCAGTGACAAAAGCCGCAAGACTAATTACCATGCGCTTGTACTTATTGGAGTAGGTAGAAATGGCTTTAACACTCACTGTTCCCGCACTTGAAGAAAATCCGCTCATAGTGGCTGAAACAAGGCCGCGTCATGTGACTCAATTTGTTTGTGATTTACCTTTTGGTAGGCCACTTGAGGCCGCCATTTTAATGCGGGAAGAAATTGAAATCCTTAATCGGCAAAAAGTTGGCGCTGATGCCCGCTTTAAGGCCTTGGAAATCTATCAGCCAGCACTATTCAATCTAAAAGAAACACTCGCTATACAGTATTGCAATGAGCCATCGCCTTTAAGCAAGCACGCCAAAGAGTTTGCGGCGGCAGCGGAGTCCTTGTTGCTGGAGCTGAGCTACGGCTATAAATTAGCATTGATTGATCAGCAGAATAAATTAATCAGCTTGAGCAGCAGTAAATCAAAAGCTATTTTAGTGCAGCGCGCCGTGGAGGCCTTGGGTCAGCTAGCTATGGTGTATTACCAGACTTATTTTTCCGTACCCGCTAGTGTATGGAGTGATTTGCATCAGCTCTATTTTTATGCGGTGCAGCATGAGCTGCAAGATATTAACTTGGCTTCGGATAGTGAAGACAGAATTAACACGATCAGTCTGATTTATAAACAGGTGTTGCTATTGTCCTTGACCTATCCTCAACACTTGGCAACAAGTGATATGAAATTTGTCGTAGAGTATGTGAAACAGTATGCACATTTGGCACAGCTAATTGATCTGGCGCCATTAACCAACTCGGCAGGCGTGTTTCTGGTTCGTCTTAATAGTAAAGAGCCGCCGGTTCCTTACCTTAAAGTTGCCAAGCAAACTAACGCAAGCAGCGATATTTTATTAGTGACAGTGGAGTTGGCGCGCTTGTTACACGATCAAATGCAAATGTTACAAACAGGAAATTTATCCGCCTTAACTGACTTGCCTGATAACCCTGCCGGCCTTCGCCACTTGGATCTATTGACTTATCTCATTAAGCATTGGGGTATATCCCCCCAGCGCGGATTCAATCGTGAGCATAAAACGGATGGTATTGAGGTGGGTATAGGCTTGAGTGCGGCGCATTATCTCATTAATCAAGAGGGGCAGTTAGGCAGCGAACTTGATCAGAAAGTAACCCTGCCTTCTGAAAACAAAGCCGCTAATGGGCTTACGTCAGCCATTACATCGCGTTGGCAAGTGCTTAATATTAGCGCGACGGGCTTGGCACTGCGCAAGCTCCCCAATAGTGCAGCAGCGGTAAGAGTGGGGGAGCTGTTTGCCATCAAGCTGGGCGAAGCTTCACATTGGTCGATTGGTGTGTTGCGCTGGGTAAATAATAACGATAAGCAGCAACTGGATATTGGGGCGGAGTTAATTGCTCCTGAAGCACAGTCGGTGAGAATACGTGCGGTAGGTCTATATGAATATGAGCAAGCTCTACTTTTGCCGGAGCTTCCTGCACTGAATCAAGCTGCATCCATTATCACGGCTTGTGGTGTTTATAGCCCTGCACGTGAGATGGATTTAAATTTTTCCAGCAAAAATTCACGTATCATGTTGACCAAGCTTATAGAGCGAACCAATGGATTTGAACGTTTTCAATTCAGTAACGTTTAAGAAAATTGGCTTCAGTATGCTGGCTTTTAGCACGCAATACCCTAGTAATCTTCCAGGGCTTAAACTAAAATTAAAAATCAAACTTTCTAGCTTGAACGCTTCACTTCATGTCGAATTTTCGCTAGGATAGCGACATAACAACTCTCAACCACCATTCCGTAACATCCATTTCACATAGAGGTTCACAATGAGCGAACATATTACCCATTTAAGCGATGACGCTTTTGAGCAGGAAGTTTTACAATCACCATTGCCGGTACTGGTTGATTACTGGGCAGAATGGTGCGGCCCGTGCAAAATGATAGCCCCAATTCTTGATGAGGTTGCCAAGGAATACGCAGATCGTATCAAGATAGCCAAGATCAATATTGATGAAAACCCAAAAACCCCAACAAAGTATGGGGTGCGTGGAATTCCTACATTAATGTTATTCAAAAATGGTAATGTTGAAGCCACCAAAGTGGGCGCATTATCCAAATCCCAGTTAACCGCATTTATTGACAGCAACATCTAATCACGCTACGCTGTAGTTTGGTTCTTGGCTTTGCAAGGTGAGATTGATCCCTATCATGATGCCTCATAAACCAAGAGCCAGACAAAATCCCCAAAAGTCTAAGCCCGCCCCTAGCAGTTCTGATCCCCAACGAGTTCCCCCTATGCATTTATCCGATTTAAAACAACTCCCTGTCACCGAGCTGGTCGAGATGGCCATCACCAATGATATTGAAGGTGCCAGCCGTCTGCGTAAACATGATTTAATTTTTGCGCTGCTTAAAAACAAAGGTAAAAAAGGTGAAATCATCTCGGGTGATGGAACGCTGGAAGTATTGCAGGATGGATTTGGATTTTTACGCTCGCCGGACACTTCTTATTTGGCTGGTCCTGACGATATTTATGTCTCTCCTTCGCAGATACGTCGATTTAATCTGCATACAGGAGACACCATTCAAGGTGAAATACGCACTCCCAAAGAAGGTGAGCGCTACTTTGCGCTGGTCAAGGTTGATAGTGTTAATGGTGAATCACCGGAAAACACCAAGCACAAGATACTATTTGAAAACCTGACTCCTTTATTTCCGACTGAGCCGCTAAAACTCGAGCGGGATATACGTAGCGAAGAAAATATTACCGGGCGCGTCATTGACATGATTGCGCCAATCGGTAAAGGTCAGCGCGGACTTTTGGTTGCCAGTCCCAAGAGCGGCAAAACAGTCATGATGCAGCACATTGCACATGCGATTACTTCCAACCATCCTGAAGTTATTCTAATTGTGTTGCTGATTGATGAGCGCCCGGAAGAAGTGACGGAAATGACACGCTCGGTTAAGGGTGAAGTGGTCGCATCCACTTTTGATGAGCCAGCCACACGTCACGTGCAAGTCGCTGAAATGGTGCTGGAAAAAGCCAAGCGTTTGGTTGAGCATAAAAAAGATGTAGTCATTTTACTAGACTCCATTACGCGCTTGGCACGCGCTTACAACACGGTAGTGCCAGCTTCTGGCAAAGTGCTGACAGGTGGCGTTGATGCCAACGCATTGCAACGCCCCAAGCGCTTCTTTGGTGCGGCACGCAACATTGAAGAAGGTGGATCGCTCACTATTATTGCCACTGCCCTAGTGGATACTGGTTCGCGCATGGATGATGTGATCTATGAGGAGTTTAAAGGCACTGGCAATATGGAAATTCATCTTGATCGTCGCATGGCCGAAAAGCGCCAATATCCTGCGATTAATGTGAATAAATCCGGTACGCGCCGAGAAGAGCTGTTAATCGAAAAAGATAATCTGCAAAAAATTTGGGTTTTGCGTAAACTGCTTTACCCAATGGATGATATGGAGGCGATGGAATTCTTGCTGGATAAAATCAAAGCCACCAAAAACAACTCGGATTTCTTTGATGCCATGCGTAGAAGTTAAAGAAGGTAGAATCTTTCGCGGAAATATATACGCGGACTTGTAAGCAATAGTTGATTAATTTTTAATTTTACCTGATAATATGCGGTTTTCTGCGACCGCTTTTGAAAGAGACACAGCATGAAGGCTGATATTCACCCAAATTACCCTGAAGTAACCGTAACATGCAGTTGCGGTAACAAGTTCCAGACACGTTCAACTTCTGGCAAAAATTTCAATATTGAAGTTTGTTCAGAATGTCACCCATTCTATACTGGCAAACAAAAGATTGTAGATACCGCTGGCCGCGTTGAGAAGTTCCGTCAAAAATACGGCATGTAAAGCTGAGCGGTGTATGGTGACAATAAAAAAGGCAGCTTGAGCTGCCTTTTTTATTTTAAACTGCAAAACAAGCTGGTGCAAATTACTGCCAAATCCAGAAACCAGACCAAACAGCTACTGATTCAAAAAATTACAGATTTAGGAAACGGAAACTCTTCATGGACTCACTTAAAGCGCGCGCGCTGGCCTATCACGAACTCCCCCGTCCCGGAAAACTCTCGGTTGAATCTTCCAAACCTTGTGCTACACAAGAAGATTTATCATTAGCTTACACGCCCGGTGTTGCCGAGCCGGTTCGAGAGATTCATCAAGACCCGGAAAATGCCTACAAATATACCAACAAGGGTAATTTGGTCGCGGTGATTACCGATGGCACGGCTGTTTTGGGGCTAGGTAACATGGGTGCATTAGCCAGCAAACCGGTGATGGAAGGCAAGGCGATATTGTTCAAACGCTTTGCCGGGATTGACGTTTTTGATATTGAAATAAATGCGCCTAGTGTTGAGGCTTTTATCGAAACCGTGGTCAATATTGCGCCGACTTTTGGTGGCATTAATCTTGAAGACATCGCCGCGCCGCATTGCTTCCGCATCGAAAAAGAGCTGCGTCAGCGGCTGGATATTCCGGTATTTCACGACGATCAACATGGCACTGCCGTAATTGTCAGCGCCGCATTGCTTAACGCTTTGGAAATACAAGGCAAGACCTTGGCGCAGGCAAAGATTGTATTTCTTGGCGCAGGCGCGGCCGGTTGCGCCTGTGCGCGCTTATTGAAAGTCATGGGCGCGACTAATATCACCATGGTCGATAAAGATGGTGTGCTGCATTCCGCACGCACTGATTTGCATGAGCAAAACCGTGATCTGGCACTAAATACCGAGGCACGTACATTGGCTGAAGTCATGCCGGAGGCAGATGTTTTTATTGGTGTTTCCGCCGCCAATGCATTATCGCCAGAGCTGCTTAAATTAATGGCAGCAAACCCTGTGGTTTTTGCCTTGGCCAACCCTGACCCGGAAATTTTGCCAGCGCTGGCTCATGCGGTGCGTGATGATCTTGTGATGGCAACCGGCCGTTCGGATTTCCCCAATCAGGTTAATAATGCGCTGTGTTTTCCGTTTCTGTTTCGTGGCGCGCTGGATGCACGCGCTAAACAAATTACCGTGGCCATGCAAGTGGCGGCGGTCAAGGCTTTGGCCGAGCTGGCCAAAGAACCCGTACCGGATGAGGTGCTTAAAGCCTATAACCTCACTGAGCTGAGTTTTGGCAAACAATACATTATTCCCAAAGCATTTGACCCCAGATTGATTGAGCGCATACCTCCGCGCGTTGCCGCAGCAGCCAATCTTTAATCAAGCATGGCGTTCGAATTAGAACATGATTGGCAGGCTAATCTTTCCACACCTCGCGCGCGCATTGGTGAGAAAGCAAAAACGCATCTGCTGATTTTGCTTTGCGTGATTTGGGTTTGTTTTGGGTTAATAGGGCATGCTCCGTGGAAGCCTGACGAATCGCAAAGTATCAGCATTGTAAAATCCATGCTGCAAGAAGGCAGCCTGCTTGCGCCGATGGCTGTTGGACAAACCAAACTCGAAAATCCACCGCTCTTTTATTGGAGTGCGTCCGGATTAGCCAAATTACTTGCGCCCGTTCTCCCCATGCATGATGCAGCGCGTCTGGCGAGCGGCATTTGGATGGCGCTTGCGATAATGATGGTAGGCATGACCGGGCGTGAACTCTGGAGCAGCGGTAGCGGGCGGCAGACGGTTTTTATTTTTCTAAGCTCCATAGGCTTGATAATTCCTGCCCATTTGCTTATACCGGAGCTAGCCGCGCTTACCGGCTTGGCGATGAGCTTATATGCCTTGGCTTTAGCTAAACGCCGGCCTTTTCGTGCCAGCGTTCTATTGGGTAGCGGTATAGGCATCAGCTTTCTGGCGACAGGCTTTTCTTCAGCGGCCATAGCCATTGCCAGCGCACTGGTGTTGCCCGCATTCTTTAGCGCATGGCGTAGCAAAAGTTTTGCTATTGTGCTTGGTCTAAGTGCCTTGGCTGCCAGTCCATGGTTAACTTTATGGCCGGTTCTACTTGCGCTAACTTCACCAGACCTGTTTTACGCATGGCTGCATAGCAGTTCAACGGACTTCAACAACTGCCAACATATTCACTTTCTGAAAACACTCACCTGGTATGCCTGGCCTGCCTTGCCCATCGCTATTTGGGGCTTATGGCGCTACCGCGCCTGCTTGTTAAACAAGCCAAAATTTCAATTATTAATCAGCTTTTTTGTCATTAGTTTTATTTTTATTGGTCTGAGTGCAGATCGTCGTGATATTCACGCCTTACCCCTGCTTTTGCCACTAGCCATATTGGCGGGTGGAAGCGTGGAAACATTAAAACGCGGTGCGGCTGGTCTACTCAACTGGTTTGGCCTGATTTTATTTGGCAGCCTGAGCGCGCTCATCTGGCTGGGCTGGTTTGCCATGACTATGGGTTGGCCTGCCAAGCTTGCTGAACGCATGAAAATACTTTCTGGAGTAACTGCACCACAAATCGATTGGCTGGCGCTTTTCATCGCTCTGGCCGCCAGCATCGTGGGCTTACTCGTTATTTACAATGCCAAACGCTCCAACCGTGCTGCCATAACCGACTGGGCCGTTGGCATGACCATGACTTGGTGCTTGTTAATGACCTTATGGCTGCCCTGGATAGATGCAGCCAAAAGCTATCAGAAAGTGATGTTCAGTCTGAAAGATGCACTGCCCGCTGACTATATATGCGTTTCCAGCTACCATTTAGGCACACCGCAACGTGCCTTGCTGGATTATTACACCAATATACTGACGCAACCTACTGAGAGAACGCAACCCATTAGCTGCGATTTGTATTTAATTCAAGATGAGCGAAACAAAGAAAAGATAGAACCCGGCGCGGATTGGAAACTCATTTGGCAAGGTAAACGTGCAAGTGACCGCTTTGAAAGTTTCCGTTTATATCAATATGTTAGTTATCATATTTAGAGTTGCGTTGATTAAGCCCTTGGGGATGCTCAGGATGAGGAGCTGAAAGGACTTTCCGGTCATGATTAGTATGGCTTTATCGAACAGCAGAGGTATGAGTCGAGCCATTTTAGTTAGAGACTTCTTTTGGACACATATTTTTTATGGAATATAATCTTTGACAATGCCTTATTTAAGCATTTTCCACCTTATTTTTCTGGGCAGCTTCATGTTTAATTACTTCTGAGCTTGAAAAAATAAACATGTAAAAATGCGGCAATATGAAAAAAACAATTGAATTCTTACAATCGCTATTCTCAAAAAATAAAACCCTGATACTCTCACTCATTGTTTCTTTGTTTGCACATCTATTCCTATTGAGCAAGTTCACGATAAGTTTGCCAGAGATAGAGGAAAGCCAACAAGTTTTAACGGTGAATTTGCGAGCAACACAAAAAGCGGCACTCATGTCTGCTAATAATGTCGCGGAAGAATCAACAGTAACTTCAAAACCATCTCAGCCAGAGCTATCGGCAGCTAATACTAATGACACGAATACAATTTCAGACGAACTACAAATACAACAAAAAAACCCCGCCGAAACTGTCCTTTTGCCAGTGCCTCAAAATACACAACTAGTTGAGCATGCAATCACTAATCCAGTAGCTACCAATACTGTTGCGATCAAACAAACGAGCGATAAAAGTGAGTCTATAGAGACCGCCAGTGTTGCCCACCCATCCCCACAAGCATATAAATATGTAGAAACAGAATTTGAAGTACGTTATAGCAATGATGCCAGTAGCGTTGGCATAGCGCGAATGGTGTTTAATATTGATAAAAACCATACTTACATGCTCACTAGTATGACGAATGCAAAAGGCTTGGCTTCGCCAACTGTTGGTACCCTTATTCAAAAAAGTGAAGGAGTGGTTAACGAGAAAGGTTTAACGCCCAGTTATTTTTCTTCTCAATATGGAATCTATAAAGACAAAGTGCAAAGTGCTCGTTTTGCTTGGTCAGAAGGGATTTTGCAAATACATAATTCAACGGGCGATAAAAACGAAAAGTTAACAGAAGGAACACAAGATCTCTTAAGTTTTATGTATCAGTTTATGTTTTTTCCACCACGGGGAAATATACAAGTTCCGATGATAAACACTAAAAACTTACACACCTATATTTATATATTTCAAGGTGTTGAGTTAATTTCAACGAAATTAGGCGAGCTAAAAACTATACATTTGCAGGAAAGTGAAGATGGTGAAGAAAAGAACGAGCTTTGGCTTGCAATGGATTATCAATATTTGCCTGTTAAAATTCGCAAAACAGAAAAAGATAAAAGTTTCGTTGAGCAAACCGTAACAACCATTTACACAATTTCACCATAAATAAGTTCTTACTGGGATGTGGATTCAATTCGTTGTGAATCATATAAAAAAACCACAGTAACGATTAAGTCGCTGTGGTTTTTTAAGTATCATAATATGACTTTAGTTATGGCGTTATTAACTCTCTCCAAATGCTTCGTTTACCTAAGAATTCACCATTCTTTTTAAACTTCACTTCTTCTCCGCCATTATCATTGCGGCCATCATTGAAATCAGCCCCCACTGTAGCCTTGTCGTTGTCCAGATTAGCATGGTCGTATACAAGATATAACCCTGCCATAGGTGACGTAACTTGTGTAGAACCTACGGTACTAAGTGTAGAATCTACTGCACCGCCTGTTCTATAGTCAAAGACATTTAACCAGCCCATACCTTCACCGCATACGCCAGTTGGCGGAACCATCGTAGGCACGATTAGTGTGCCAGATGCCAAGATGGCTTTTACATTTTCACGCTCTCCAGTGGTTGTGCTGTTAGGCAAATCCACAAACCATCCGTTCTTGGATGCCCAGTCTACAGGAGCCGTGGTAGTAAAATCCCTGGTACCGATTGACCCTGTCAGCGTTTGCTCTACAAGCGTTGCACGTAAACCTGTAATTGTCGAAATAACATCAGCATCTTTAATGCCATATAAAGTCTGTTGGCTAAAGTTTACTGATAGCAAATCATCAGGTTCAATATATTTTCCTGACCCAATAAATACTACACGGTTATTGTCAATTTCACCCAAAGTAGGCGCAACGGTAATTGGTTGTGGAATATCACCATTATCAACTAATGTAGTGAATTTCATTACAGCGTTTGTATTAAGATCAAAACGCCACAAATTGCCAAACAGATCACCCCCGTAAATATATTGTGCGACATTGTTTATGAAGGGGCTGCTAACAAAACCGGAAATTTGAGCCAAACCGCTTGGGGTTGAGCTTGTACCCACACCAGTAGTGATGCCACCTGCAATAAGTTCAGCACCTGTGCCTGCATCTAACACAAACAATCTGCCTTCTCCATTACCAGGTGAAGTGTTGTTATAGCCCGAGGTAATGGCGACTACCCATTTATTGTCTATAGCTCTTTTTGTGACGACTGGCTTGCCATAACTGTAGCCTAAATTATCCCAAGTGCTGGCATCATCTGTTTCCCATAGCAAGGTAGGCGGGAGGCTAGGGTTTGTAATATCCAGGGCAAAATAACCTCGTCCGCCCTGACCAAAACCGCTTACCAGAATTGTTTTCCATGTACCACCTACATAAACATCCGACACGGTCATTTTCGCATTCACAAAATTGGTATGTTTGTATCGATAATCTTCATCGGCCAGCTTCCACATGCTTGGCATCACTTTAGTTGGCACATAAGCCCAACGCTCTTCGCCAGTGTTCGCATTAAAGGCATGCAACATACCATCATTAGCACCTACATAAACCATTCTGTCCCTGATTGCTGTTGTGGCTTTGAAAGCGGTGTATCCAGCATCAGCATAGTCCGTCTGGGATTCCCCAACAAAAACCGGGTCAGAATCTACAATATCGCCTAAAACAGCTGTCCGCTCGCGATATAAGCGATTATCGCCCGTTGTAGCTGGCGGTACATTAAGGTTGTTTGCAGGCCGTCTGTCATATTCAGTTTGGCCACGCAGGTAATTAACCAAGCTTGCCCCGCCAAGTTTGGTTAATTGATAAGCATTATAATCAGGCTTTTGGCTTAAACCGTTAATATTGGGTGTATTGAAAAAAGCCTGTTGCGTTGCTGTTAAATTATTATAGTCAAATTTCAATAAACTACCATTCACATTGGCGTAAATGGTACGGGTGTCTGTATTGGCGCCAACTTTTGTATTGAGACCCGTTGTTGTATCAGGCGTACACGGCGGCGTGACACTTGATTCATTTTCAACACACCAAACTGCTCCGGTACTTAACGTGCCATCGCTGGCAATGGTACGGGCAAACAAATTACCTGTCCAAGTGCCTGTTACATACCTGGCACTATAGGCGTAGTTATCACCTGCCACCGGTGTATTGTTGCTTAAGGATGTTGCTGAGCCAGTACCAATGGCATCACCGAGTTTCACCAAGGTATTGCCTATCCCGGTAATAACCTGTTGCGGGTTTCTGGCACTAAAATAAGTGCCGTGACCGTTTACTGCTGCATGCCAAAGATCATCTACGGTGGCGCGCTCAAGAGCTGTAAAAGTAGTGTCTCCATTGTCAGGACCTGGTACAGGCCAATTTGCTGCACCACTAATCAAATCAGCATAATCGCCAACCGTAGCTGATTTATAGTCGGTCGAGTTTAATAGACCATCCACGCCCAAGCCCAAGGTGTAGGTTGTCATGTGCTGTGTTGTTTTGGGATCATCGGCGGTTGTTTTTACATCATTCAAACAAACATCCGCACCCAATGAGCCCGTACAATTGGCATTGGTTGTGCTGCGAATATCTGTTTCATAATAGTACTGCGCCACATCGGCCAAGCTGTCAATGGCTGCTGCGCCTTCACGCTGTGGTCTTGGTGTAGGCGCGGTATCTTGATTACCTACTGTTGTACTACCGTCAATTTTAGTACCTTTTACCCCATATAAAGCATCTTCCGTCCAATAACCATCAGTGGTGAGTAAGGTATAGTTCTTTTGGCAAGAGTACTGTACAGGGTCATCTGAAGTAGCAGTAAAGCCTGTGACAGGTTTTTTCCCCGCATAGATTCTACCCACAGTAGCCAACACATTACGTAAACCAGTACCTCCCTCTGGCCACCTGCTATATAGGGTTTCAAACCACTTTTGTTTTTGGAAATTAGTGCCAGGAATAAAATCTTTAATGGGCAAATAGTTGCCTGCCACTTCGTTAAAGTATTCAACAGTAATTAAACCTACACGATAATTCTCGTCCAAGGTGTCAAAGGTGCGTCCCGCTGCACTTTTCATTAGTTGAATACGGGTTCTGTAGTAAGCATACCAATTGGCAATATTGGTCATTTCTTCATTATAAGTACACGTTGCCCCTAAGCAATCTTTACGATCAGTGCCTTTGGGATAGCTAGTAACGCTAGGTTTGACCTCGGTTTTTTCAAATAAGCCATAACGCGCAAATTTATAGTCAGTATTTTCTTGTGCGCCAGTGTAGGCCGCTTGGCAATCACCCGAATACGCATTTGTTGTGTCAGTAGATTGCAGCCGTGTTTTACAGTAGCGCACATAAGAAGGATATGGATAGGTAGCATCCGCCGCATTTTGCAAGTTGCATGTTTTTAAATCTGGCCTTGTACAATACTCAATAGGCTTAATGGTGTAATAGTAGGGAACAGCATAATTATAGGTCTTACCAAAGGCGTAATATGCCCCACCGCTAAAATCAAAGGCTGGGTTCTTGGTACCTTTAGATTGCCCATTTTGATGCTCTACCGCAGGCGTTTGCCAGTTAGTTTGATTAGGCGCAATAGGTAATATACCTGTAGTAATTTCTGGATATCTGTAAGGCCAATTAGGTGAGGTTAACACCGTATTAGCGACAGGAATATTACGCTTACAACGGCTAGAGTCCTCCATCCAAGCTCTGTCGGTACTAAAGGCAGCAGGTCGATCGGGGGTGTCGCAATAGACCATTTCTTTCCATTTTGTGAAGTCAAACGTGCCATCAGGCGCTTGATAGGTATTATTACAAGTCAGTAGATTAGTACCTCCAGTGTTGCAAGGTGTTCCATTTGCATTCGTTACGGGGTCTCCATTGGCCTTAAGTCTAGTGCCATCTATCCGAACATTAGCCCAGTTTGTAGTATAGGCAGATGTCATGGAGGGTAATCTATTGGCAGGGGATGCTGTTCCTAAGCCAACCAGTGTTGGTTTGGGTGGTGGCACATATTCAACGTTGGGGTCATAAAACAAAGTATTCACCTGAGCGGCACGGTTCGGTGGTTCATCCAAACATGTTGACAAAGTATTTGGGGTTGTTGGGGCATTAACAATACGCGCATCTAAGGCTTCCGCATCGGTACCCACAACATAAGTGGCTGGTGTGTCGGCTGCGATATCTACCTCAATACTATTTTCGGCAGAGGTATCAGCACTATCCAACCAATAGCAACGCGGATCATCTGTTGCAGTCACGGTTCCGTCTGGATTTACCAGTTTACCGCCACCTTTATTTATAGCAACAGTAGTCGCCGTATGCGGCGGCTGAGCGCTGGTCACTTTACAGCCAGTTGTATTTGTATCTGGCTTATCCAACCAAAAGCAACGGGCATCTGCGCCCCCAAGCGAGCCGTCTGGATTCACCAGTTGACCGCCACCTTTATTTATACTACTAGTAGTAGCCGTATGCGACGGCTGAACGCTGGTCACTGCACAGCCAGTTTTATCTTTTGGATCGTTCCAATAACAACGGCTATCGGCTGTTGCAGTGACTGTTCCATCTGGGTTAACCAGCATACCGTCCATCGTTTTGTAATCGGTGGTAATGCTTCCGTTATTTGCTGGTTGGCTAGTGGGCACAGCACAGCCAGTTTTATCTTTGGGATCCTTCCAATAACAGCTACTACTAGGTGTTGCAGTGACGCCAAATTTACCAACTACAAAACCGCCACCCAGATTCAAGTCACTGATGAGGTTACCGCTATTGGCTGGGGCTGCAGTGGTGACGCTACAGCCATTCACACCAGGGTCACCAGTGGTATATCCAAACTGGCCAACTTTAGTCGGGAGATTGAGTGCTTGTGTAATCAACCCAGTTTTGACTGGGAGATTGAGAGCTTGTGTAATCAACCCTGTTTTGACTACGCCACCGATTATTTGTGCTTGCGTTATCTCATTAAATTTTGACACAGCACCGCTACTGGAACTCCCAGTGTTTTTCGCTTTAATTTTATAAACACCAGACAAGGTAGGTTTACCTGGCATGGTGAGGTAGATTAAATCGTTTACATTTTTGACGTGCGGAGATAAGAAAATAGTCAGGCGTGTATTAGGTTTTGCAGGAAAAGCAGCTGTGGGGCCTATGGTAAATTTTGTTATTGTTGTACTTAAGCCATTTACATTTTTATCTGCCGCTTTACATTGTCCCCAGTCGGTTAAGGTGTCGTTGGCTAAATCTTTACTCATACTGCCTGACGTATCAAACACAAACATTAGATTGGGTTTGATCGTGCCAGAAGGTTTGCCTAGGGGCTTCTCCGCCAGCGCTGGCATAGCCGAAAACACGCTCGCAGGAAATAGAGCAAGCGTTGTCAGCAAGCTTGCCGCCAGGCCGACCTGATACAACATGCGCTTGTATTGAGGTCTGCGTGCACATTGGTTGAAAAGCTGTTGAGTTTTTACGTTTATCATGATGTCGATCTCGCTCAATATGACATTTCAAAAAATTGAAGTTTAAAAAGCAAAGGTTTGTATATAGCTTGTGGTGTTTCTGGGGCCAACCACTTTAGCCGTAATGCGGTAAATGATTTGCTTGGTGGGTAAAGGGGGGGTTTTTTTACAGACATCCGGTGTTTCCTTACAACCGGGGTCTGGTCCTGGTGCAAATAAGCAGTTTGTTAATTTTTCTTCGTATGTATCCGTATCCAGCCCCTGCTTACTGCACATACGCTGTACCACATAGCTTATGGTGTTTCCTTGTGTATCTGTCATGTCAGCAAAACCATTGGCATCGACTAACGCTCTGGCATCGGCAGCTGAGGTAGCAAAATATCCATTAGCGCTGTCGTCGTCATTTAATGAAGCACTATTTTCAGTTTTAATCCAAGTGATTGCGTTTTCTACGCCCCGATCTGCCGAAAACATGCTGGATTGCTTAAATGACAAGCTACCTGCAATCAAACTATTGGTGTCTATTGAACGGATTAACGCTACGGCCGCAAGCGACATGACCACAAGAGCAATCAGTGCAAAAAACAACACCAATCCTTGTTGTTTTTGCTTAAACATTTTTCCACCAAGCTTGCTAAATCTATTTTTAAGGTGAGTTCTCATAATCGCTCTTTCGTCCAAACCAAATTGCGCAAGGGAATAATGGTTTCATACACTTTATATCGGTATTGGTCCCAATTTTGCGTATTGGACAAATCAATGACTGGGGCAGGTGAGGCATTGACAGGTGCGGCTGAAGTGGCATCCCAGGCACATACGCCGGTAGGATTAGCCGCTGTTGTTGAGCTGCATGCAGTAGAGACAGCCGGTAACTTTTCAAGCAGACCATTGCGTGCCACAACAGCGATACGCACGGCTTTAATACAGTTTCTGTTGGCATTGGCTAGGTCACAGGTCGCACTGGTATTACCTGGTGCTGCCCAAACTCCGGTGGCATCTACCCATTGCGCTATGTGGTTGCCAGTAGCATTATTTGTGGGATTGGCAGATATGCCATATTGCGCTTGTATATTCACAATGCCGGTAATAATCGGCTCGTCGTTTCGAGTGAGTTCGTTATTGGCATTCACGGTGTAAATAACTTCGCGCCACTCACCTAGGCAGGCTAGACTGGTTTTATCAATTGTTAATCCTGCAGTGTTTAATAGAGTAATGCTTTGGGGGGCTGCGGCTAAATTAGCATTGGTATCATTCACCATGGTTACTGTGCAGTCAGTGTTGCCGGTGACAGCATAAACGCTATTCCTTTTTGGAATAGTGTCGTTGTACGGATCATTAGCGCAAGCCATATTGGTATCAACGGTTACAGTCGTGCCCGCTATGTTTTTAACCAGCACTGGAATACCCGCGCTTGCTGAGGTGCCATAGCGAACAGTTACCGTATCGCTATCGGTTGCCAACGCGCCATCCGTAATTGCAATAGGTATGGTATTAATGTTAGGTGTTGCGCCATTGCCATCGTGATCGAAACTTGTTGTGGTGCATGTTAATGGCATATTGGTTCTGTCATAAAGTGGCAAACCATACCCTGCCAGTTGCACGTCTCTTTGTATGCTATATAAAGCCACACTGCCACTGGTTTGCGCATCTGCTGTGCCGGAGGTGGTGCGTTTTTGTCCTTCAAATACAGAAAATATTTGCATAATCACCAAGCTTACTATCAGGCCTATGACCAAGCCCACCAAAAGCTCTACCAGGCTGAAACCCGTTTGGCTATAGCCCGCTTGCGGGATAAGGTTTTTTTGAAGGCGATGCTGATTGAATGGATGCATATCATCTTGCCCCAACAATATTGGCGTTTGTAGAAAAATTATGTACGGGTTCGCCAGGGGATTGCCAGGTAACTGTCACGGTGACTTCATCTGGCACAGCTGCGTTAAAAGCTGTGGTTCTTAATCCATTTGGCAGCTCTGGTACTACCGTATCTACTTCTGCATAAGCGGCTGATAGAGCTGCTGAATCAGCTTTTGCATCAGCCCACATCCTGGCCACCCTGCGCTGCGCAATTACACTGGCATCGGATCTGTTTTTGGCTTCTGATGTTCCTTTAAGCATAAAGGCCTGCAAGCCAGCAATGGCCAAAATACCCATTGAAAATATCAAAATCGCAATAAGGGACTCAAGCAATACCACACCTTTTTGTAAACGGGGTTTTCGTTTATTCATATGGTTGGATGAACACTGGTTGTGAAAGTTTTTCATGTGTTCTTTCTCTGCTATTGGACGAGTTGACAGTTTTTATTTAACATTTACGCGGATCATCTGTGGATAAACTCGAGTCCGGGTCGCACATGCGCACGCTGCCATTCGCGGTTAATGTGATGCGTAAATTCCGGCTATCCGCTGCGGACAATGTGGAGTTATCAATATCCAGCTGAGTGAATGGCACTGTAGCTGCAGGTGGGCTGGGTGATACGGTTCCCAAGTTGGTAAAAATAATCGTTGTTGCACCTGCCGGTGTCGCGGTGGCGCTGATGTTGGTTGAAGAACCTTCTTTGGCTGCGCGCTGTTCTATCGGGTCTGGACAATCGGCAGTGACGGTTACGCAGCCAACGGACCATGCTGAATTGGCACCTAATACAAATTGCACATTCGCATTGTGTTTAACCGCTTCCATACGCGCTTTTTGCAGGCCATTTTGTATGGATTCCGCCGCATTGCGGATCATGGTGTTTTGTATCCAGTTGCGATAGCTGGGCATGGCCAGTGCCGTTAAAATACCCAGGAGCGAAACGGCGATCATCAGCTCGATCAAAGAAAAGCCGAACTGGATTTTTTTAGCCGAAACTAGCATGTGCCACCTTTACTTGTTAGCCAACAAGTTGCACCTGTGGTGCCATCGAAGGTGGAGGTTTTGGTATTGTCCTGATTAATACTGAAGGCAAAGCCGGACATGTCAGCCGCAGCATTGGTGGCGGTTATTGTGTAGGTGGTTGCCGTTGCTGCGGGGTTACATGTGTAAGTGAAATATTTGGCACCATTGGTAGGTGCGCATGGTCCGCCCACATAGGTGCGATTATCCTGATAATACTGCTCCATCTTGACTCTTAAGTCTGCCAGCATGGATGTGGCTTCAGCCGCCTTGCCGCGTTTGACGTAATCAGCGTAATTGGGCAGAGCAATCGCCGCCAAAATGCCAATAATGGCGACGACAATCATCAGCTCAATAAGAGTAAAGCCTTGACTAGGTGTTTTGGTTTTTGCGTTCATGGTTGATTCCTTTGTGCTTGACGTTATCATGCAAAATATTCATTTCAATTGCTATCGTTAACCGATAACCGGATATGAATTGCCGATAAACGGCAATATCCATCACGAAATTATTTGCGATAGCGTGCCAGTTTTTGTTTATCGGCATATGGCTTGATTTTTTTAGAATGCATTAGGAAAACGCTTGATTCGGCCATAAAAAAAGCAGCCTAAGCTGCTTTTTTTATTTTATTCCCTAAACTTGAGCCGGATTATTTTTGATCCCAGCTTTCTTCCCACATGCAATGTTTGATGGTGTGGCGGTTTTTAATGAGTTCGTCAATCGAAGGTTCGTCGTTCAACGCACGCTTGATGGCCAGCTTGGTGGCTTCGTAGTTGTTTTTGTACATGTCTGCCTTATCCAGATTGGCTTCTTTGGCACAGCCCGGGTCAATCCAGACCAGGCTGATAATGCACAGATCATTGACCTGATCTTTGGGGATGATGCCTTCAATCACACAATCCAGAATAGCATCAGCGGTGGCGGCTTGTACCACGCCACCAAACAGTTCAATGTTGGCTGAATCTTTCAATGTCACTTTGGGTGCCATCATGGCGGCAGGGCGCACCAGCTGGTTGATGTCACGCACCACAAACATGGCGGTATGGCCTTTGGTTTGCGCCATCATGTTGGCAAAAGCAGCACCCACTGGGCCATCAACACGGCCGATAAGAATTTCCGGCATGGCGGCAGTAACATCTTTACCGGGGGTGTATACCGTGGCTTCACCTGCTTTGAAAATAATTGGATTAGACATATTAATACCTTGGAGGGGGGGTTAAAGAGGGCGTATTGTATATAAAGCACCGCTTGCTGGCAATCTTTCAGGTCACTTCTATTTAATAATCAATCGCTTAGATTTAGCATCATGTCTCTGTGCAGAATGCCGGCATCCAGGTATTCTGCGCTGCATAAAGTAAAGCCAGCGCGCGCATAAAAGCCAATGGCATGCGTTTGAGCGGAGAGTGTTACGTTTTTCCAGTTGAGTTGTCGGCAAATTTTTACAGCGGCTTGTAATAGCGCCGTGCCAACGCCTTTATTGCGCCAAGCTTTGATAACGGCCATGCGGCCTATGCTTGCGGGCCGTAAATCTGCGGGTAGCAAAATTCTGGCGCAACCGATAGCCTCGCCAGCGTGGTTTAACGCCAATAGATGCAGGGCCTGTTCATCCAAACCATCCAGTTCCAGATGCATAGGTACCTGCTGCTCATGCACAAAAACTTCTAACCGAATTTGCGAAAGTGCAGTTTGCGCTGTCTGCCAACTTACTTCCTGCACCGTAAAGTTATTCTGATTGCTCATCAATTTTCTTGCGTGAGGCTTCTGCAGATTCTTGCAGGGTATTAGCTGTGGCCTTGGCTTTATCCAACGCCTGACGTTGGCTTTCTGCGATTTTAGGGACGGGGTCGCTTGAAGGTGAGCAAGCAGTCATCATGGCGAATAGCACCAGCATTAAAATGCGAGTTCTCATATTGTTTTCTCCTGAAAGTTCGTTTGGCTTGTTCAAGTCGTGTCTTCGACATTTAGCGGTGCGGCTACTGGTATAATTTTGCGTTTTTAATGGAAAGTAAAATGATGAATAAATTAGCAGGTGTTCTGGCACGCATTCTTTTAGCACAGATTTTCTTGGTCTCGATTATTATCCAGCTCGCCATTATTACGAAAAATCCTGAGGGCTATGAAGCTTACCGCGCTTATCTTGGTCATTTCGGTCTGGTCGGTATTTTTGCCCCGCTAATGATTTTAATTCAATTGCTAGCTGGCACAGCCTTGCTTTTGGGCTATAAAACCAGGATTTTTGCTTTTGTACTGGCGGCCTATGCGTTATTTGTAGCCTTTGCACTAAAGCTTGATGAGCCCATTATTTTTATGCAATATCTGGCGATAGCGGGTGGCATGTTAATGCTGGCGATTAATCATAAAACCGCCTGGAGTCTGGATGGTTTGTTCAACAAACCATAACGGAATGGAAATAAGCTTGATTCGCGCGGGGCAGCATCAAGCTTATTCCCATTAAAATACGGCTAGGCCGCTGTCAGGTTTTTAGGCAGCTGAAAAACCACGTTTTCCACTACGCCATGCAGTTCGGTTACTTTGGCGGCACCGAGTGCTTGCAATTTGGCGACTACTTCTTTTACCAAGACTTCAGGCGCGGAGGCCCCAGCAGAAACGCCTATGCATTTTTTACCTAGCACCCAGGCTGGATTTAACTCGCTGGCGTTATCTACCATATAAGATTCAACGCCATGATTTTGCGCTACTTCGCGCAGGCGATTGGAGTTGGAGCTATTGGGCGAGCCTACCACTATCACCAAATCACAGTCTTTGGTCATGCCTTTGATGGCATCTTGTCTATTTTGTGTGGCGTAGCAAATGCTGTCGGATTTTGGTGCCTGTATTTGCGGGAAGCGCGCTTTTAATGCATCAATCACATGCGCCACATCATCCATGGAAAGTGTGGTTTGCGTGACATAAGCCAGCTTGAGTGGATCATTAACTTTTAGCTCGGCCACATCTTCCGGGGTTTCGATCAAATACATGCCGCCTTCGGATTGTCCCATGGTGCCTTCTACTTCAGGGTGGCCATGATGCCCTATCATGATAATCTCACGGCCTGCGGCACGCATTCTGGCGACTTCAATATGCACTTTGGTGACCAGGGGGCAGGTGGCATCAAACACACGCAAGCCCCGGGCTTCAGCATCGGCGCGCACTTCCTTGGAAACACCATGCGCACTGAAAATCACGGTATTGCCTTCGGGAACCTCGTCCAGCTCCTCGATAAACACTGCGCCCTTGGTTTTGAGTTCATCAACCACGAACTTGTTGTGTACCACTTCATGGCGTACATAAATCGGCGCGCCAAATTTTTCCAGCGCCTGTTCCACGATAATAATGGCGCGGTCTACGCCTGCACAAAATCCACGCGGGTTAGCGAGTAGTATATCCATCAATTTTATTCCCTTTAATCACTTGTTTAATTAATTATCCTGCTAATTAATCGCCCAGCCAATTTGCAAAAGTCAGTAAAAACATTAATCCTGCCATCAGGATTATAACGCGCCACACCAATCCCACGGCACTCTGTAGGTAATCGGCATCGGCCTCATCGCCCAAGCCCAATTCAGGACGATATTGTAAAACACCTTTTGAAAAAAGCGATTCGCCCAGTTTGACACCCAAAGCGCCTGCACCGCTGGCTAAAATAATTCCCATGGAAAAATCCGGCCAGCTCGACGCTTGTGCGCGCCAGCAATAAATCGCATCTTCAAAATCTCCCACGATAGCAAAGCTACTGGCCGTGATGCGGGCTGGTAGCCAATTTAGCCAATTGAAGATACGGCAGAAGAGTTGCTGATGTGCAGAATGTGTTGGCCATTGCCGCTTGAATAAATAGGCTAATGCATACAACACTGCACCCGCAGGTCCTAAAATAGCAAACCATATGATGGGTGCAAACAAGCCGTGATGTGCCTGTTTAAGTGTGGCTTCTATACTGGCGCGCGCAATTTCATTGCTTTGGTAAGCGCTGGCATCGCCTGCATCCCATGCTGAAAATAACTGGCGTGCCAAATCAATATTGTTATCGCGCAATGCGTTGGCGATATGTTCGGCTTGCTGACCAAAGTGGCTGAATTGTAAAGTGAAGTAAAGTATAGCAACGTTAAATAAAAAGGATGGAAAAGCATTTATTTTTAATAAAACACCTTCCATTAAAGCAATCGCCAGCACCGGTAGTAGAACACCAAGTAACCAAGCCATGATGCCAATTTTAGTTGAGCCGTCACTAAAGCGTTGCAGCAGCAGGCGCACATAAGGCCTATAGACCTGTTGCAAGTAATCAGCCTTGGGTTGCGGAAAATAATAACAAAGCACTAACGCGCTTATGAGTGCCAAAAAATTCATTGGATATGCTCGAAGGTTTTATTTAATGAGGGGTTTGGGCGGTGATGGTTGTTGTTGTGCATCAAGGGGCATCTCCACACTTAACACACTGGCTTGATTGATTTCGAGTGTTGGCAAGTGTAGTAGCATGTTATGTTGCCTGGAAAACTTTAGCAAAGCGGAGTATGTTTTACCATAAGCAAACAGCGGGTGTGCTTTGATTTGCGCTACAACAACGCGGCGCATGGGTATGGTGGCTGTTTTTAGCGGGGGTTTAGGCGTGGCATCGGCTGCAATCATATAGCCGGTGTAAGCGCGCAATTGGTCGTGCGGCGTGGTGCGTGGATCAGTCAAAATTAAAGTTACCTGCGCACCAGGAGCTATGCCCTGTTGTTTCAACTCAAAACGCACCTCGTTTTGTTTGGAGCCATGTTTGGAATACACGCCGATTGCCTCCAAATAGGCGTAGTGGTAGCCGCCACGCTCAGAAATTGTAACGGTTGCTTGGGAAAACAGCCCCCACCACCAGAGTACAGCCAAGATGGGCAGCAAAAATACCAGCAGAATATAAAGCACATTTTTTTTCATAAGGATTCTCAATAGCTATAAATATAGAGTAGCTATCAGTCTAATTTGTCGAAAAATCGGAGCTAATTCATTAGAAAAAACCAAGTTATTCCGGCGCAGGCCGGAATCCAGAGGATTAAACAATTCCCGCGAAAGCGGGACAACATCATGGTTTTGTCCGCTTCGCGGCGTGTTTTTAGCTGGGTACCGGCCTGCGCCGGTAGGACGGTCTAATGAATTATCTCGAATAATATCAGCTGACATAAGGGGGAGCTAACTTTGCTGATGAATAAAGAGTGGATAGCATAGACCATTGATTGCGACTAAAATGATGTTCTTTTGATGAATGGGTGCTTATGTTTGATTTCTTTAAGAAAAATAAAACACCGCTCATTGTTCCCGAGGCCGCTCCCGAGCTGCCAGGCGTTGTTGCTGTAGAGGCGGAAGCGCCTGCGGCACCTGCAAAATCGTGGACGGAGCGCCTGAAACAAGGTTTGGCGCGTACACGTAGCCAATTAGGAAGCCAGCTTGCCAGCCTGTTTAATGGTGGCAAGATAGATGAAGCGGTGTATGAGGAGCTGGAAACTGTTCTGCTCACTTCGGATGTTGGCGTGGCTGCGACGCAAGCGCTATTGGAGCAGATTCGCGGACGGGTTAAACGCCAGAATTTGAGCGATACCAGCCAGCTACGCGAGGCGTTGAAACAGGCGTTACTGGAGTTGTTGCAGCCACTGGAAAAGCCGTTGGATACCAGTACAGGTCAGCCCTTTGTTATCATGCTGGCAGGTGTTAATGGCGCGGGTAAAACCACGACCATAGGTAAGCTGGCGAACCTGTTTCAGGCACAGGGCAAATCGGTGTTGATTGCGGCGGGTGATACTTTTCGTGCGGCGGCGCGTGAACAATTGGAAGTTTGGGGTGAGCGTAACAATGTGCATGTCATCTCACAAACCGGCGGTGATTCCGCCGCAGTGATTTTTGATGCGGTCAATTCTGCCAAAGCGCGCGGTATCGATATTGTGTTGGCGGATACCGCCGGGCGCTTGCCTACGCAACTGAATTTGATGGAGGAAATCCGCAAAGTGCAGCGTGTGATTGATAAAGCCTTGCCTGGTGCGCCGCATGAGGTGCTTTTGGTGCTGGATGCCAATACCGGTCAAAATGCGGTGATGCAGGTCAAGGCTTTTGATGATGCTTTAAACGTTAGCGGGCTGGTATTAAGCAAGCTCGACGGTACGGCTAAAGGCGGCGTGATTGCGGCGATTGCTCAAGCCCGCCCCGTACCCATTCGCTATATCGGCATAGGTGAAGGCATTGATGATTTGCGACCATTTAATGCCAGTGATTTTGTCGATGCACTTTTCTCCTAAAATTTGTCTTCTGATATTTCCTCATGATTCGATTTGACCAGGTCAGTAAACGCTACCCCGGTAGTGATGAAATACTGCGTAAGGTTTCCTTTATCATTGCGCCGGGCGAACGGGTTTTTGTTACCGGGCATTCCGGTGCGGGAAAAAGTACCTTGCTCAAGCTGATGGCGGCTATCGAGCGTCCTACTTCTGGTACGGTGCTGATAGGTAATCAAAACACCAGTCAGCTGCGTCCGGCAGCCGTGCCATTTCTACGGCGCAAATTCGGTCTGATATTTCAGGATCACAAGCTGCTTTATGATAGAAATTGTTTCGATAATGTGGCCTTGCCGCTTTACATTAACGGCGTGGTTGGTGCAAATGCTGCCAAGCGCATTCGCGCGGCACTGGATAAGGTCGGGCTGCTAAACAAGGAAAAGGCCATGCCCATCACACTATCCGGTGGTGAACAGCAACGCTTAGCGATTGCGCGTGCGGTGGTTAATCGACCTGCTATTCTCATTGCCGATGAACCTACGGGAAACCTCGATGAAAATTATGCGGCAGAAATCATGGCGCTTTTTCAGGCTTTTCAACAAGTGGGTGTAACCGTGATTATCGCCACGCATAGTGTTTTGGATGCAGCTGCATCCCGGTGTAAACGGTTGAAGTTGGATCATGGGCAATTGATTTGTGAGATGCCCGAATCTGATCAAACAAAGGCTGATACAGACATAACGCCTGAGTTGCCAGCATGAGTTTATTGCGATGAAACAATGGCTTAATCAGCACTCGCGGGCATTGCTGCTGATACTTGAACGTATGCGGCGGAATTGGCCAAGCACATTAATGATGGCCTGCGTGATGGGTGTTACGCTTTGCTTGCCGGGTATTCTGTATGTGGTGGTAGATAGTCTTGATCGGTTGGCCGGTAATATACAAGGTGAGCCACAAATTAGTTTGTTTCTTAAACTGGAGCTAGAGCCCAAAACCATCTCGGAAATCAAGCGACGCTTGACCCAGCATCCAGAAATTAAAAACTATCAATTCGTCAGCAAAGAAAAGGCTTGGCAGCAATTGAAACATGATAAAAATGGAGCCGATATGCTAGCTAGTCTGGAGCAAAACCCTTTGCCGGATGCATTTCTGCTGCAACCCAAAGCGCAGACACCAGAAAAGGTAGAAAAGCTGCAAAAAGAATTGCAGCAGTGGCCGGGTGTTGAACTGGCGCTTGTGGATGCCAGCTGGATTAAACGTCTGCACGCAGTGCTGGAACTCGGCAACAAGGCCATTATGGTGCTGGCTGCGTTATTAAGTTTCGCGCTGGTTGCCATTATCGGTAACACCATACGCCTGCAAATTCTCACGCAGCTGGAAGAAATAGAAGTCAGCCGCTTGATTGGGGCGACCAATGCTTTTATCCGCCGTCCATTTTTATATGCGGGTGTATTTTACGGCCTGTGGGGAGGGCTGGTCGCCTGGTTGATACTTGTCAGCATCATCAGTTTGTTTAACTACTCAGTAGCTGATATTGCCGAGCTTTATTCCAGCCAGTTTCGCCTCAATCTGCCAAGCTGGAGAATTGGCCTAGTCTTGATTGTTAGTGCTATCAGTCTAGGCTGGCTGGGGTCTTATATTGCGGTGCAGCGTTCATTATTTAATCAAAAATAGCAGAAATTTCAGGGCGTATCTGTCAAGTCATTGCCTGCAAACCAATGCCCTGATTTGCCGCCGACTTTTTCCAGCAGTCTGACATCATTCATCTGCATTCCCCTATCTACCGCTTTGCACATATCGTAAATCGTTAACAAGGCAACACTCACTGCCGTCAGCGCTTCCATTTCCACGCCGGTTTTGCCGTAGGTTTCAGCCCTTACCGTGCAATGAATGGTGTTTTTTTGACTATCCACCTTGAACTCTACACCGACTTTGGTGAGGCTGATGGGGTGACATAACGGAATCAGGTCAGACGTGCGTTTGGAGCCTTGAATCGCAGCAATACGCGCGATGCCAAGCACGTCACCTTTTTTGGCATCACCTTGCAGAATTAAATTCAAGGTGGCGGCTTGCATGACGATGCTGCCGCTTGCGATTGCAACCCGATGCGTCTCCGTTTTGTTGCCAACATCCACCATGTGTGCCTGACCGCTGGCATCAAAATGTGTAAATTCTTTCATATTTAAACCGATTAAGATGAACTGGAAACCTAATCTCGCTATCATAACAACGATGAAACCAATTTACGTAATTCTCTTTTGTACATTTGTTGCCTCGGCTGTTTTAGCGGAGGATTTGCCGAAGCTGAGAAAAGCCCCGGATGACAGAATATTGATAGCTCCAGGTGTTCGTTCCGATGATTTGCCCGATCTGGGCGATGTATCGCAAACGGTGCTGACTCCATTGCAGGAACAGCGCATTAGCGACCAGATTATGCGTGATGTGATGTCCAGCGGCGATGTGGTGCAAGATGTTGAAGTTACTGATTATGTGCAAAATCTGGGCTACAAGCTGGCCGCAAACGGGCCGGACAAACATCAGCTATTCAATTTTTTTGTGGTACAGGATAACTCCATTAACGCTTTTGCCATGCCGGGTGGGCTGATTGGCGTGCATACGGGTTTGATTCTGGCTGCCAATAGTGAATCCGAAGTGGCTGGTGTACTCGGGCATGAAATTGGTCACGTAGTGCAACACCATATGGCGCGCATGATGGCGCAACAAAAGATGGATTCGATCAAATCCATTGCCACCTTGGCGTTGGCCGCGTTGGCCGCGCGCGCCAGCCCGGAACTGGCCGGCGGCGTAATGACTACGGCTTCGGCAGCGGGTGTGCAGAGCCAGCTGAATTACACGCGCGAGCATGAACGTGAAGCGGATCGTATCGGTTTGCAGATTCTGGATAGTGCGGGGTTTGATGTGCGCGCCATGCCCAGGTTTTTTGAAACTTTGCAAAAAGGCTCACGTTTTGTTGAAGGTAGCGCGCCTTCTTTTCTGCGTACCCACCCCTTGACTACGGAGCGTATTGCCGATGTTAGAAACCGCGTTGATCAACTACCTTACCGCCAGGCGCAAGATAGTCAGGAGTTCCAATATGTTCGCGCCAAACTGCTGGCTAATTTGGGTTCAATACAACAGGCTGTAGCGCTGTTTGAAGGTAATCTGGCCGATAAAACCTACACCAACGAAGCTTCCCAGCATTATGGGTTGGCGTTGGCTTTAATACGAAAAAGCAATCTGGAGGGAGCCGCCGCACAATTGGCATGGTTGCGCAAAAACGCAGCACGCAACGCCATGGTAGAAACACTAGCCGCACAAATTGAAGTGGCACGCAATAATCCGCAACAGGCTGCCAAGCAGTACCTGACTGCGCTGATGGCCTTCCCCGGGCACAGGGCGCTGATTTATGGCTATGCAGAACACTTGTTAGCCACCAATCAAATAGATCAAGTGTTAAAGTTTATCAATGAAAAACAACCGCAATACCCGAACGACCCCAATTTTTTCGAGCTAAGATCCAAAGCCTACACCGCACAAGGTAAAAACCTGTTACGTCATCAAGCGCAAAGCGAAGCCTATTTTCGTCGCTACGATATACCCAAGGCCGTGGAACAAATGGATTTGGCCGTCAAGGCTGGCGATGGTGATTTTTATCAAAGATCAAGTGTAGAAGCGCGACTGAATGAATTGAGATTGTTGGTAATTGAGCCGAAAAAAGAGGGGTTTTTTAATTGATGCTATTTCAAGATCGTACGGATGCCGCGCAGCAGCTGGTGCTAAAGCTGAAAGCGTTGAAGGGGCAGCATGCCTTGGTGCTGGCGATTCCTCGCGGCGGAGTGCCGATGGGGCGAATTGTCGCCGATGCGATTGATGGCGAACTGGATGTAGTGCTGGTACGCAAATTACGCGCGCCGGATAACCCGGAATTTGCCATAGGAGCCGTGGACGAACACGGTGCCATGCAGATTTCAGAATATGCACAAATGGTGGGTGCAGATGCCGAATATTTGGCGCGTGAAAAGGCCGTGCAAATGGCCACCATGCGCCAGCGCCGCGCCGAATATACGCCGATACGCCCTCCCGTCAGCCCCGCTGGCCGGCTACTTGTGGTGGTGGATGACGGCTTGGCCACCGGTGCCACTATGATGGCGGCACTCAACATGCTGCGTGAAAGCAAACCCGCCCGTCTGATCTGCGCAATACCCGTCGCCGCGCCGGATTCCTTGCGCAAAGTCAAAACCTTGGCCGATGAAGTGGTGTGTTTATCTGCACCTGCCAATTTTCAGGCGGTGGGTCAGTTCTATCAAAATTTTCCGCAAGTGGATGATGCAGAGGTTATTGTCGCATTAAGTAGCCACTGAATTAGTCATACATGCGCGCGCATTCATTGTTAAGGCCATTGCACTGCTACTAAAAGTCATCGCTATCACAACAACCATTTTCTTTATGTTCATGTTCTTCTTTGTTGTTGGTGGAATCGTGGGTCTCCCAAAACGCCTACTCTTCGGCCTCATTAGCAAATTCCGGGACGAGTTTAAGTGGTTGACCCATAAATCTTGCGCTCCTTTCTGCGCATGTCACCGGCGGATAACACACGAATCCTCTCACTTGAATCCCGCAAGGTGAAGGTTATATGCAACATATTTACATCCGGTACAGTATAATTATGCGGTTTATTTAATTGATTTCCGCCCTAGTGGTGGGTTAGGAATACGACCGTTAATTCGCAGGTCGTAGATTCAAAGCCTACTCGGGGAGCCAGGCATAGCAAGTAATCGGGCCATCCTTTGAGGTGGCTTTTTTTTGAGCGGATAAGTCCCAGACCGCTTGCGACGATGATTTCAAGTACAACTTAGGGCGCAAGACATGATCTCATCAAAGCGGTTTTGGCAGTTCAGAAGTCCAGCGGATGATTCCAGTGGGTTTCACTAATATAAGGAGCAATACCAGTGACTAATGCACAACGCAGAGCACTTAGCCGCATGGCTGAAATGAATTCATCAAATAACGACAGCAAGCCTGAACCAACGCACAGCAACGCGTTCTGCCCGCATGAGGCAGGCGCGTATTACCTTGTAACGGTGGGGACTGTTAGCAAGATCATCCAGCGGTTCACCAAGGAAATCGAGCCACCCGTTTACACCTACGCCATCACCACCATTCATTTTGAACAGGATGCCGATACTGGAAAATGGATCTGGCTTGATGGCAAGGAAAAGCTATCTCCACGCAAGAACCAGGATAGTTGGCGTCTTGGCAGCAAGATGTTATATGCCACACGCGAAGCCGCAGAGGCTGAGCTTCAGCGCATAATGGCCAAAAACGGTGACCGGGTGACCAAGGTACATGATCTGCCAGACTGTATGACTAAACTGAAAAAGATCCGTAGCGCCCACCATCCAGACCGCAATAATCCGGATTCCGACCATGATCTCTATCAGGCGGTTATCGAAAAAATTGACAGGATGCGTGCGGTGAGTGCGTGAGCTACACCCTAGCCTAACCCACTAACCCACCTTTGCCCAGTGGAGTTTTTATGGCGAAACATCGCATCGCTTAACCTTCTTTGGATGGATTTTGGTGAAACTCACATCTCCCGATAGCTGTTCTGGATCTAAGCTAACGCATCAACCTGACCGTCCGCTTGGTGCTGGAAGTGGTCACTCAGAAAGGTTTCGATGCTACCCCCTTTAATAGCTTAATTGAATCATAATGAGAAATGGCAGCAACCACCCGATTTAGAAGTGGTTTTAATGTATCAAAATTAAGCGTTTTTTTTGTGCATTGATAATATGATTCGCAAATGCCTCTTTGCTTAAATCAACTTTTTCATCGCGTTTATCTATCGTATTAAAACACTTCCCATTGTGTTGTTTGAGTCGTATCGAATCATCAAAGAGGGATTCAATATCCGTAGGCTCATTTTTTGCATTTAACGGCGTTAAAACAATATAAAGATTGTGCATGACATGGAAGAAATCTGCTTTAGCATAATCATCTTTTTTCAAAGTGGCAGGATATGTCGTTACTGAATCCAGTGTTTTAAGTTTACTCACGATGTTTAAAGAACCTGAATCGTTGTCTAATACGATAATGACAGGCTGTTGAGGAGCGGGGGCTTTGTAATACCGGTGATGTTTGTCAAACTGGCTAACAAAATAATTTAGGTAGGATGCACCACCATATAACTGAAGAAAAAACCGCGTGCGTTTCGAATATTCAACAAATTGAATCAGCAGTTCATACGGATTCTTTTGGGTTTTTCGGTTAGCCAATTTTGGATAATGTTCTGCCAAGATGCTAATCGTTGATTTGAGGTAAATATTATCTGTCTTACCTTCACACAGGATGGTTGGTTTTGTGTTGGCGTAAAAAAGGCGATAGAACAAAAATCGACTAAAAGTTTTTTCTCTGCCACTTAGTAATGGGGTGGTATTTTGGCCGTGATTTTGAAGTTGATATATTGGATTTAATGGTGATTTTTCACGTGAGCGGTTAAAGCGATCTACTTGGTCAACAAAGTTTAACTGCCCATTTAACTCATTAATATTCCCTTCTACATCACCATTAACAGTCTTCTTAATAAATGCACCTGTCTGAAATAAAAGATGGCATTGTGATTTTACGGTACGCCAATACTCTTTTTTCACATTGGGTTTTTTATTAACGATTAGGCCAGTAACATCTTGTCTGGAATCCTTGTATTGAATGCGTGTTTTCTTATCATTTATTGAAAATCCAGCACGTTCAATATCGCTTTTAAGTTCTTTCCCGTTAATAAATTGGCCTTCTTCTTGCCCCATAATTTGTCTGGGAAATGCCGACTTGCGCGTCGAGAAAGTTATATCGTCAGCATATCTTGAATACGTACAAGAATATTTTTTTGCTAATGATGCAAGTCTAATATCTAAAGAATGGGTTATTAAGTTGGTGATAACAGGAGAGCATGGACTACCTTGAGGGAGCTTGTTTTCGTAGCAAGCGATTTGTGCAATGACGGTGGCAATATGAGGGTCTAATTTGAAGTGATTATTTTTGATGAAAAATCCTCTTACTCGACCAAAGTTAAAACTATCAAAAAAATCTTTTAAATCGATATTTAGCACGTTTTTTTTATTTAAATGCAGTAGTGCATTAGTCATAATCGAACATTCTCGAACAAAGCCATGTGACAAAGCATGTTTGTATCTATATTGCTTTTTTTTGGTTTCGTTTATCTCATCAATGCAATCGAGTAATAAATTAGATAGGCTGGATTGCAGGCTTTTTAATTTATCTGATGGTGAGAGGATATTTCGAGTGCCACCGTTTTTTTTTTAGGATTGTAAATCCGAAGTATTGAGTAGCAGGCGTTAATACATATAAAACATGAGTGAGTGTCTGAGCTTTCACCCCAAGCAATGCAGCCAATTGAGGTTTCGTGGTGATTTGCTTAAGAGCTGCTAATTTACCCATTATTTTTAGATTTATCCCTTAAGGAGGCTTATGGGCACTCTTTCGCACTGTCAATGAGATTATCGAGTACGCATAATCACTGTCAAGGGCAATCCAGACGGACATTTTTTTCACTGATCGCGATGCGCGACCCAAAATCTGCCCATAAGCCAGCTGGCAATCTAGCAATGTTTTACAAAGTAATCAATCAAGATATTCAAATGCCGTGGACAGGCTTGCACAGTTGCAGTGTTTTGAACGTCAGTATGTTGCTCACTAAAGTCGAAAGCTGTCATTCCCGAAGACTGATCTAACCGCCTTTTCATAAAATAACCACAGTTCGCAATGGCTGAGGAGCAGAAATTCAACATAACACCTTCGACCGTCCGCTTCGTCTGCAAAGCGGTCATTAAGGCAAATATAGCTACAGACTCCGTTAAGAGTCCATTTACCTAGCTGTTTGCAACACAACAGGAATGCGGCGGCGGCCAAACTGCTTTTCAAACAGGCCAAAATGACCAGCAACGGCTACGCCGCAATGAGAACAGCGGCCATGTTCGGTGAGCTGATAATCGGAAATCAAATGCCAGTCGCGCACGATGAGTGGGCTTTGGCAATCCGGGCAGGCCGTGGTGCCGCCATCGGTATCATGCACATTGCCGGTATACACATATTTCAGTCCGGCGGCTTGGGCAATGCGGCGCGCTCTGCTCAGCGTTGCTGGCGGTGTGGCGGGAATATCCGGCATTTTGTAATCCGGGTGAAAGGCGGTGAAATGCAGCGGCACATCGGTGCTCAGTTCCTTGGCAATCCAGTCGCACATTGCGCCCAGCTCGGCATCTGAATCATTGCAGCCGGGGATCAGCAGCGTGGTGATTTCAAACCACACCTGGGTTTCATGCTTGAGGTATTGCAGGGTTTCCAGAATAGGCTGTAAATGCGCGCCGGTAAGTTTGTAATAAAACTCCTCAGAAAACGCCTTGAGGTCTACATTGGCGGCATCCATTTTGGCGTAAAAATCGCGCCGGGGCTGAGCGTGCATATAACCGGCAGTGACGGCAACCGTCTTGATACCATACGCATGGCAGGCATCCGCAACATCCATGGCATATTCGGCAAAAATCACCGGATCATTATAGGTAAAGGCCACGCTCTTGCAGCCGTTGGCCAGTGCGGCTTGGGCAATGGCTTCTGGCGTGGCCTGATCCATCAGTTTATCCATATCACGCGATTTGGAAATATCCCAGTTCTGACAAAATTTGCAGGCCAGATTACAGCCAGCAGTACCGAAGGAAAGTATGCTGGAGCCGGGGTAGAAATGATTGAGCGGTTTCTTTTCAATGGGATCAATGCAAAATCCCGAGGAACGGCCATAGGTCGTCAACACCATGGTATCGCCCACTCTGGCACGCACAAAGCAGGCACCGCGCTGGCCTTCATGCAGCTTGCAATCGCGCGGACATAAATCACATTGAATACGCCCATCATCCAGCCTGTGCCAATAGCGGGCTGGATAGGTATCGGCGATTTCTATAGCTGTTGTGGTTTCATTCGTTGGCATGGTCGTTTTTCTCCTTCCATTTGCTCACGGTATAACGTGAGAGCTTGACGGCATCCGCCCAAAACTGTTCCGACAACCCAGCCTTGCGTTTGAGGTGCGCCATGAATTGCGCTGGTGCTGGCAATTGCTCCCACACCTGCGGCAAAAACGTACTGCGATGATGGCCGTATTGCAGAATCACACCGTCAATACCGGGGCGCAACTGCGCCAGAGCCTCCTCCTCGCTGGCAAAGTTAAGTGCTTCATGCGCTGAAAGCAAAGATACTTCCACTTGCGTCAACGCCAGCTCTTCAAATATCAGTGGCGCAAAACGCGGATCATGAAAAGCCGCAGCGATGGCGTTGTGACGTACATCTTCCAGCAGCGGCCGGTATGCTTCCAGACTGCCTATACAGCCACGCAGCTGGCCTTGCTGTGTCAGGGTGACAAACGTTGCACCCGGTTCCAATAACCAAAGCGGCGTTTCAGCCATAGATGTTGTTTGCCCCAGCTGGCTGGCAATCGCTTGGCGCGCCTGCGTCAGCAGGGTTTTCCCGTGTTCAATCTCAGCCATGCGCTTTATCCTCCGTGAATGCAAAAGCGGCATAGCCCACCACGCGGGATTTATCCCCGGCAGTGTCGCCAGAATTGCGCAAATCCAGCAGATGCGGTATCAAACCATGCTGTTTTGCCGCCAGCAACAAACCGTTAATCGGCGTGCCGCCACAGGCTTGTTCATGGGACAGCGGTTGTTGCAAATGAAGAATCGCCTGCACCGTGCTGTTATCCACACGCTGGGCAGTGTCATACGGCAGAAAATGCGATAGGTCGGAACTAATCACAATCAGCGTTTCTTCACCGCCCCACAGCGCTTCCAGCACTGTCGCCACTTCTTGCGCCGTAGCCATGCCCACCGCCAGCGGTAGCAACTTGAAATCCGGTAACACTGTTTGTAAAAACGGTAGTTGCACTTCCAGTGAATGTTCCAATGCATGCGCCTGCGGACTGACACTCACTTGCGCCAAGTTCGCGATCAGCTTGACGGCATCCTGATCTATTTCCACGTTGCCGAGCGGAGTGACAAAAGCATCTACTCCCGGCAAGGCCAATCCGCGCACGGCTACCCGATGCGTAGGCCCCAACAATACAACACGACGAATGTTTTTTGCGCTAGCTTTCAGCAGCGCATAAGCGCTGGCCGCAATAGCGCCCGAGTAAATATAACCGGCGTGCGGTGCAATCAGCACCTTGGGCTTAAGTTGCGCTGCGCGAATTCCCGCCATAGCTAGCATTTCATCAATATCAAACGATAATTGGGCAGCATCGCCAGAATAGAACATGCCAGCAACGGCAGCAGGACGGATGGTGGCCATTAGCAACTCCTTCAGCTAAGTTACACCTATAAAATTGGGATGACGCGGCAAAAATCAAGTGTGATGTGGTGGTATGCTTGACAAAAATAGGCTTGTAGTGCGCATTGGTCATTGGGTAAATTTAATTAGCAAAGGGGGAGATGATTTGGAAAAACCAGCAGGAGAACGTTTCTGTCTCTATGATACCCAACAGCTGGGGACTATACTGGACAGCATGGCCTGCCAAATGGCTGCGCAACTGACTGCTAGGGAGAAAGTGGTTATTGTCGGTATTTTGCGCCGAGGCGCACCGTTGGCAGAAATGCTGCATACGCGATTAAGCCAAAATTTTAATCTGGGCAATTTTTCGCTATTGCATCTGCAGATCAAACGTTACGCGGATGACCTCACTTTGCGGCATCCCGAAACCAGACTCACGGAAAACCCTGAACATGCGTCGCTGGATCTTTCCGGCTATAGCGTGCTGGTGGTGGATGATGTGATGTATCGGGGTCATTCTATGCTGCGCGCGGTAGAGTATTTGGCAAAAAAACAGGCCGCAGAAATTCGTACCGTTGTTTTGGTGGATCGGGGTGTGACCAAATTACCGGTGCGAGCTGATATTGTAGGTGTCAGACTGGATGTAGCACCTATGGACATTATTGAATGCAATGTGCCGCCGTATGAGGATCAATTCAAGATTGAGTTGTTGCGACCAGACCGGTAAATGTTGGTACTTGTCACTTTTTGACGAATTTTGGCGCATGATGCCTAAAAGCAAGGACAAACTATGGAATTCAAGGATTATTACAAAATCATGGGGATAGCGCGTGATGCGACCCAGGATGAAGTTAAGCGCGCTTATCGTCAGTTGGCAAGAAAATATCACCCGGATGTGAGCAAGGAGGTGGATGCCGAGGCTAAATTCAAAGAGCTGGGTGAAGCCTACGAGGTGTTGAAAGACCCGGAAAAAAGAGTGGCTTACGATAAGCTCGGCAGCAACTGGAACGCCAACCAGGACTTTAACCCGCCACCAGACTGGAACAGCGGATTCGAGTTTTCAGGCGGTGGCTTCGCCGGAGGCGATTCAAGCAATTACAGTGATTTTTTTGAATCACTGTTTGGGCAAGGGTTTCGCTCAGAACGCGGCAGTCATTCAACTTTTCACGGACAGGGCGAGGATAAACATGCCAAGTTGCTCATTGATCTGGAAGATTCCTTTGCGGGTGCAACGCGTACTATCACACTATTAATGCCGGAAGTGGATGCGCAGGGACACGTGACGACACGCGAACATAAGCTCAATGTCACTATACCGCGTGGTGTTCGTGCCAAGCAGCATATCCGCCTGGCCGGGCAGGGAGCGCCTGGTTTGGGGCAGGGCAAAGCCGGTGACCTTTATCTGGAAATTGAGTTTCGCCCACATGCTCGCTATCGAGTTGAAGATCGCGATGTGTATCTTGCACTCCCCATTACTCCTTGGGAGGCTGCTCTGGGCGCAAAAGTAAAAGTACCCACTCCATCCGGTATTGTTGAGCTGAAAATACCTGCTAATTCAGCGACAGGTGACAAGTTGCGGCTAAAAGGCCGGGGAATACCATCGGGCACAGCAGGAGATTTTTTTGTGGAGCTGAAAATTGTATTGCCACCTGTGGATAATTATGCGGGCAGAGATGCTTACCAGGGCATGGCTGAAACATTCAAATCCTTCAATCCACGTGCCAATTGGGGAGTATAAGCATGGCAAACGAAAATACGCTACAGAGTGCAAATGGAGAGGCTTTAACCGGCGTTATTTTAGATGAGCAGACGGGCTTGACGCTGACTGAAATTTGCCGTGCATGTGCGGTGCATGCCGAAACGATTGCTGAATTGGTTGAAGAGGGGCTGCTGGCACCGGAAGGTGGTGAACCCGACCAATGGAGATTTTCCAGCTTGCATTTGCGTCACGCCCATGTGGCTCTGCGTTTGCAACGTGATTTGGGTATCAACTTTGCCGGTGTCGCTTTGGCAATACAGCTGCTGGATGAACTTGAAGTTCTGCGGCGACAACACAATGCACCGGAAGTTGATAATGATAATTAAATGTGTGAATGCTTAAACATCCGTATAGGCACCTCTATTAATGGAGGTGCCTAAATTTTGCGAGTATCCGTCAGCGGCTTGTCTGTTAAACCATAACATCTAAAGCCCGGCATTTAAACTATAGGCATCAATATGCCGCCTGGCTTATTCTGCATTTATGTTTTGATTTTAGCGCTAATTTCATCCAACTGGCTCAGGCTGGTATAGTGTATTTGTAGTGTTCCTGCACCTTTGCGGCCTGGTTTGATTTGAACGGCTACGCCCAAATGCGCCATCAATGTTTCTTCCAGGCGTAAAACATTTTCGTCTTTTGCCGCTGCTATTGCAGCTTGTGGGGGCGGATTAAGCAATCGTTTCACCAATTGCTCGGTTTCTCGTACCGAGAGTTTTTTCTGGTTAATTTGCATCGCGGCATGGATTTGCTGTTCGCCCTCTAGCCCAAGCAATGCGCGTGCATGTCCCATATCAATCTGGCTTTGCATCAACATTTCCTGCACTTGGGCGGTCAGATGCAACAAGCGCAGCAGATTGGTGACAGCCGTGCGGGAACGACCTACGGCATCGGCAGCGGCTTGATGGGTGACGGAAAACTCATCAATCAGGCGTTTGATGCCTTGTGCTTCTTCCAGCGGATTGAGGTTTTCGCGCTGTATGTTTTCCACCAGTGCCATCGCCAGCGCGGATTCATCGGGAATGTCGCGCACCAGTACCGGCAGCTCGTGCAGACTGGCAATTTGCGCGGCACGCCAGCGGCGTTCACCGGCAATGATTTCATAGCGTTCACCGGCCACCTTGCGCACCAGAATCGGCTGCATCACCCCCTGGGTTTTGATGGAAGCGGCCAGATTGGCCAGCGATTCCTCATCCATCTGTGTGCGCGGTTGATATTTGCCGGGCTGCAATTGCTCCACTTTCAGCATCAGCAAGGCATCGGCCTCGCCCACACTGCCCATATCGCCCGCCAGCAGTGAATCCAGACCGCGCCCCAAGCCTTTCAATTTAACCATTTACAACGGCTCCAATATTTTTATTGGGGTTATTATCCGCCACGGCGCGATTGATGATTTCACCGGCGAGTGCCAAATAAGCCAATGCGCCTTTGGAGGTTTTGTCGTAGAACAATACCGGCACCCCGTAACTGGGCGCTTCGGCCAGGCGGATATTGCGCGGAATCACGGTGCGATACAATTTATCGCCAAAATGTTGTGCCAGCTCGCCGGACACTTGTTGCGCCAGTGTATTGCGGTTATCAAACATGGTACGCAGCAGGCCTTCAATCTCCAGACCGGGGTTCAGATGCGCGCGCACCTTTTTGATGGTGTTGACCAGGTCAGACAAGCCTTCCAGTGCATAGTATTCGCATTGCATGGGGATCATCACCGCATCAGCGGCAGTCAGCGCATTGACCGTGATTAAATTCAGGGCAGGCGGGCAGTCGATCAGCACATAATCATAATCGTCGCCGATTTCTTTCAAAGCCACTTTTAGCCTTGTTTCACGCGCGATTTCATTGACCAGCTCAACTTCAGCGCCGGCTAGATTACGGTTGGCAGGAATGACATCAAACTTGCCTTTGGGGAGGGCTTTATCACCTCCTTCAATGTATTTTTACCGATCAGCACATGATAAATAGTTTGCTTGAGTGCCGATTTGTCTATGCCGCTGCCGGTGGTGGCATTGCCTTGCGGATCAAGATCAATCAGCAAAACGCGGCGTTTGGTGGCTGCCAGACTGGCTGCCAGATTGACGCAAGTGGTCGTTTTGCCAACGCCGCCTTTTTGATTGGTAATTGCTAAAATCCGCATGGGTTATTGAGCTTTCGAGTTTTCGTTGGTGTCAGCCAGTTTAACATTACTGAACGGCAGAAATACCAGATGGCGCTGTGCCTGCAATCCGGGCACTTTTAGCGGTTCTACGCTGACACTTTCAAAGCCCAGCTGCGCCAGTTCGTCATAGGGATGCACACCTTTCATGGCCAGCCACGTGCCTTCTTTTGCACGTAAGTGTTTGGTCAAGTTGATAAATAGCGTTAATTCGGAAAAGGCGCGCGAGATAATGACATCGAAAAGCTGCTCAGGTTGATAGGCTTCCACACGGCCGCATACCACTTCGAGATTGCCGATGCCCAGCTCGGCTTTGGCCTGGCGCATAAAGCTGGCTTTTTTATGGCTGGAATCCATCACCGTGACTTGCAAATCCGGCAGGCACAAGGCCAGCACTATGCCCGGCAGACCCGCGCCGCTGCCCACATCCAGCAAGCGTTTGGCATGGATATGCGGCAATACCGAGAGGCTGTCGAGCAAATGCAGGGTGACCATTTCTTCCGGCTCGCGCACGGCGGTGAGGTTGTGTACCTTGTTCCATTTTTGCAGCAGTGCCAGATAATCCAGCAGTTTTTGCCGCACAGTTTCGGGTAGATTCAAGCCGCTTTCCAACAAGCCAGCATCCAGTTTGTCTTTTAAATTTTGACTCATGCCAAGCGCTCCGCAACTTCAGTATTTTTGCGACTTTTACGTTTGAGATAAACCAGCAACAGGGAAATGGCCGCCGGGGTAATGCCGGAAATACGCCCGGCCTGGCCTATGGTTTCCGGCTTGTGCAGGCTCAGTTTTTGTTGGGCTTCTATGGAGAGGCCATGCACATCGCGGTAATCCATGGTGGCGGGGAATTTGGTATGCTCGCTGCCGCGTGAACGTTCGATTTCTTCGGTTTGGCGGTCGATATAGCCCTGATATTTGGCGGCGATTTCCACTTGTTGCCGTACTTGTTCATCCACTTCTCCCGTTGCATCGGCATCCCCGGCCAAGGGCAGACTCAACAACGCGTCATAGCTCACATCCGGGCGGCGCAGCAGTTCAAACAGCGAGTATTCATGTTCGATAGGCTTGCCCAGCACGCGTATGGCATCTTCCAGCGGCAAGGAGCTGGGCTGCACAAACTGGCGTTTCAGCCGTTCCTGCTCGCGCAGTATGGCTTCCTGCTTGCGGCTGAAGACCTCCCAGCGCACATCATCCACCAGGCCGATTTTGCGACCCGCTTCGGTGAGGCGCATATCGGCGTTGTCTTCACGCAGCAATAAACGATATTCGGCGCGGCTGGTGAACATGCGATACGGTTCGCTTACGCCATTGGTAATCAAATCATCCACCAATACGCCCAGATAGGCCTGATCGCGGCTGGGGCACCAGGCTTCTTGTTCTGCAGCATACAAGGCGGCATTGGCACCCGCCAGCAAGCCTTGCGCGGCGGCTTCTTCGTAACCTGTGGTGCCGTTAATCTGTCCGGCAAAGAATAAGCCTGGCACAGCTTTGGTTTCCAGCGAGCTTTTCAGGCCGCGCGGGTCATAGTAATCATATTCAATGGCATAACCGGGGCGCAGAATGTGCGCGTTTTCTAGCCCGCGTATAGACCGCACCAGTTGGTATTGAATATCAAACGGCAAGCTGGTGGAAATGCCGTTGGGATAAATTTCGTGCGTGGTCAGGCCTTCCGGCTCCAGAAAAATCTGGTGCGAGTTTTTATCGGCAAAGCGGTGAATTTTATCTTCAACCGAGGGACAATAACGCGGCCCTATGCCTTCAATCACGCCGGTATACATGGGCGATCTATCCAGCCCGCTGCGGATGATGTCATGGGTGCGCTCATTGGTATGCGTAATCCAGCATGGCAGTTGTTGCGGATGCTGCGCCGCCAGCCCGAGAAAGGAAAACACCGGCACCGGATCATCTCCCGGCTGTTCCTGCATCACCGCATAATCAATGGTGCGGCCATCAATACGCGGCGGTGTGCCGGTTTTCAAGCGTCCGGCAGGCAGGCCAATTTCGCGCAAGCGCGCCGCCAATGAAATAGACGGCGGATCACCGGCACGCCCAGCCGGATAATGGCTTAAACCCACATGCACCAAGCCGCCTAGAAAAGTACCCGCCGTCAGTACCACGGCTTGAGCCGCAAAGCGCAAACCCAGCTGCGTGACTACGCCTGCCGCACGATCACCCTCCAGAATAATGTCATCCACCGCCTGCTGAAACAGCCACAAATTAGGCTGATTTTCCAGCCTGTGGCGAATCGCCGCTTTATACAAAATACGATCCGCTTGCGCGCGCGTGGCACGCACGGCCGGGCCTTTACTTGAGTTTAGAATGCGAAACTGGATACCGCCTTCATCGGTCGCCGCCGCCATCGCGCCGCCCAGGGCATCCACTTCCTTGACCAAATGCCCCTTGCCTATGCCGCCTATGGACGGGTTGCACGACATTTGCCCCAGCGTTTCAATGTTGTGCGACAACAACAAGGTTTTGCGCCCCATACGCGCACTCGCCAGCGCCGCCTCGGTACCGGCATGGCCGCCGCCGACCACAATAACATCAAATTTTTCAGGGAATTGCATAGTTTTTAGTCAGGATTATTCAGGGGGTGTATGTTACTGCAAAGCAGGGTGAACGTCATGCACTGCGCTTGGGTTGGAGGTAAAGCAAAGCTGAATGCAGATAGAAAATTATGGACGTATTTTGTACTACAGCATCATACATACAGCGCAATGCCTTGCCGTTATTGCCTCTTGCGCACTTAAATAAGTTTGCAGCATGGTCAGTTTTGAAACGGATTAATCAGCGCAAGTCCACAATGCTCGAAATCCTTAATGTTTCGAGTTGCTACAGCAAACTCGTGGCTATGGGCGATGCCTGCAATTTGCCCATCCGCGATGCTCATGGGAAGGCCAATCTCTTTGCAATGCCCCCATGATTTCCGCATAGGCACGGGCAGCTGCTTCGGTGAAATCCAGCACACGCTCCTCAAACGCCTGTGAGATGAATTGCTCAAAACGTTTGTGTAGCTGCCAACGGCGCTGACCTTCAGGCAAAATTCGCAGGCCATAGCCAATTTCTGCCAGTGTCACAGTCGTGATGAACAGTTGATGACTGTTTTGAGTATTTAACCAGTTAAGAACGGATGGTAACGGTTGTGGACGCATGATTTCTGAAATGATATTGGTGTCAACAATAATCATCAGACCAAACCTAAGGGTTGATGAGGGATGTGTTGCGGGAGTTCCAGCTCAACGCCACCATCGTTACCAAAGAACTGCAAGGCAAGGTCGCCCAGCGGCATAGGGGCTGTCACCACTTGACGCAGAATACGCCTGGCCTCTTCTTCCATGGATATATGATTACGTGCCGCGCGAATCCGCAAACGCGTAAATGTGTCGTCGTCCAGCTTGCGGATGCTTAAATTCGCCATCTCTTTCCCCTAGCCTGCCATCATGTGCTGGCATTGTAAGCTGGCGCAAGCATCGGGGCAACTGAATCCAGTTTTGAGCTATTTACATTGCGATTTTTGGTATTACTCACGACTAAAGATTGGTTTAGTAGCATAAGGTGTTTTTAAGCGTGGGCTGTCCCCAATTCTGCCAAGCAGGCTGAACGTCATGTGCCATGCTCGAGCTGGAAAAAAGCAAAATAGAATTGAAAGAAATGTTAATCAATTCTATTGTCCCCCCCAAATTTTTGGGCTGTAAGCCACTCGCTATTTAGTCGCGCCGTGTTGAATCAATATCTCAGCGACATCTGTATTGCCTTGCTCTGTCGCATAGTACAAGGGTGTATGAGAATCGTTGTCCAACGCATTCACTTCAGCGCCTTTATCAATCAGTAGCTTAGCTACTTCTACCTCACCAGTATATCTAGCGACCAAATGAAGAGGTGAATTTCCTGATTTGGTTTTGGCATTGATATTTGCACCACGAGAGATCAACAATTTTGCGATCTTTTGCGATCCAAGTAGTTTGCCGCTTTCGTCCTGCCTTGACGCAACGGCTAGATGCAAGAGCGTTACCCCCTCAATGCCAACAGCATTATTGTTGGCTTCTTTTTCCAATAACATGCTGACCATATCAGAATGATCTGCCATGATGGCAAAATATAGTGGAGTAGCATTTTGTGCATCTTTAGCATCGATATTTGCACCCTTGACGAGCAACACTTCTGCCACGTCACGGTAACCCAGAGACGCAGCATAATGTAGCGGGGTCATGCCATTGTTCGGTGCATGGGTGTTGATATCTGCCCCCTTTTTGATTAGCAATAAGGAGATCTCGCGCCATTGCCCCTGCATTGTTCGCACAATGTCTATGAATTCTTTGGGTGCATGCGTTTGTTTTGCTAATATCAAACCTAGGGGTGTTTGCAACAGAGGTGTAGTAAAAACAGCAATTAGTGGGGGTATGTCATTTTCACCTTTGGCATTTACATCAGCACCTCTTTCCAGCAAGTGTTCCACCAAGATTAGGTCACCTGCTGTTACCATGGAAGTTAGTAAAGTGGAACCGTCAGGAAGCTTTTGATTCGGGGATACGCCATTATCCAGCATACGATTGAGTGCATCCAATTTGCTTTTGGCAGTGGGTTGGTTCGCCTTTCCCCCATGTTGTTGTAACACTGAGGCAACTACCTGATTGCCTGTGCGTATAGCAAAGTCGTAAGCGGTTTCGCCGTATTTATCTTTCGCATTCACATCCGCACCTTGACTAATCATCAGCTCCGCAAGTTTTTTATCTTTTACATCACGAGCCAAAAAATGCAAGGGGGTACGATTGCTCCTGTTCAAGGCATTGACGTTGGCTCCACGATTGATTAGCAACTCCGCAATTTCTGTATGCCGTTCAGCGATAGCCGAATGTAAAGGCGTTTCACAAACACATTTGGAAACATCTCCATCAACACGCGCACCCTTGGCAAGCATCAACTCGACTAGTTCACGATCTCCAATCGTAGCCGCCATGTACAGAGGACCATTTCCGCCCTGATCTTCACTTACGTCAGCGCCATGTTTCACCAGCAGTTTGGACACGACTTGCCATTCACCTTTAACTTCCTGGCGAAGTTTAGCGAGTTTTTCCCTGTCGTCAGATGAAAGTTCATTACTAAAATATGGTGAAACAAGTGAGTAAAATCGTCGTTCGATGCTTAGGATTTTAAATAAAAGAGGTTGTCCCTGTTTATCCTTGATGTTCGCGTTAGCACCATGAATCAACAATAACTCAGTCGTAGCGCTGTTGCCGTTGACGGCGGCAATACTCAACGGTGATTCGCCCTCTATTGTTTGTTGCGCGATATTGGCTTTATTCGTGAGCAAGGTTTCGACAACCTTAGTGTGGTCATTCTTGGCGGCAAGATGCAAAGGCGTAAAACCACGTCGATCGCTGGCATTGACGTTGGCATGTTGGGCAATGAGTAATTCTACGGTGTTACGATTGCCCGAAGCAGCCGCCTCATGCAAAGGGGTCACACCCTCAGCATCCTGCACAGAAACATCAGCGTGAGCATCTAGCAATCGCTTGACTTCCTCGCTATTGCCATTTCTGGCGGCAGCCAACAAGTCCTCGTTTAGCCCTGCCCAAGCTGAAAAATGTCCAACCATCAGAACGAAAACGACAAATCGCAATAAATACTTCATGATAGCTTCCCTCGCAGCCTGTCATGGTGACAGTGTAAAGACAGACTATACCCACAATGCTAGCGGGTCAATTTGTATTGATTGACTAAAGGGTTTCCTTTGATGAAAGCATCATTTTGTTGTGTGAAGAATAATAAATTGGCTTTCCGTATTAATTATATTGCAGGCATATGCTGCCTACTCACTCCGCCAATACCCCATTGATAAACGCCCATTCCCTGGGGTCAACCGGCGTAATCGACAAACGGTTGCCACGTTGCAGGATGCGCATGTGTTCCAGTTCGGGATATTCGCGCAATTCTTTCAGGTTTAACAGACGGGTTTTGCGCACAAGTTTCACATCGACATTCACCCAGCGTGGGGTTTCCAGCGTGGATTTTGGCTCAAAGTATTTGTGCTTGGGGTCGAATTGCGTGCGATCCGGGTAGGCGTGGCAGCTGATTTCGACGATGCCGACGATGCCCGGTTCTTTGCAATTGGAGTGGTAAAAAAAAGCCAAGTCCCCCGGTTGCATCTGGTCGCGCATGAAGTTGCGCGCCTGATAATTGCGGATGCCGTACCAATCCACGGTTTGGTTGGGGAAGCCGGCCAGATCGTCTATGGAGCAATCGCCGGGTTCGGATTTCATTAACCAATATCGCATACTTTAATTTCCTTCCGTTTTACTGCGTTCAATGATGACGCCCAGCGCTTTTAGCCCCGGCAATATGCCCGGTTTGGCGACTTTTATTTTCACCCAGGGGGCGCCGAATTCGCGCATGATGAGCTGGCATACGTGCTCGGCCAGCGCTTCCACCAGACGAAACGAATGTTCGCTCAAGGTTTGGCGGATGCGCGCGACTACCGCGCCGTAATCGATGGTGTCGTCTATGGCATCGGTGTGGCAGCTGTTGCTGTGCGGCATGGCGATTTCGATGTCGAGCACGATGGTTTGCGCGGTCATGCGCTCCCATTCCGGCACGCCCAGCTTGGTTTCGACTTTTACTTCCTGCAGAAAAATGATGTCCATGCGTTTACTGCACCCTTATGGTTTAGAATTAAGCCCCTGTGAATTTTAGAGTATCTTTATATGGATGAGTTAGGTTTTATTCCCGTCACCTTGATTCCGGTTGCTTGCATTGTGGTGGCCTATCTGCTTGGCTCGATTTCCTTTGGTATTTGGGTCAGCCGTGCGTTTGGATTGCCTGATCCGCGCACTGTCGGTTCCGGCAATCCGGGGGCGACCAATGTCTTGCGTAGCGGCAAAAAACTGGCCGCCGCGCTCACCTTGCTGGGCGATGCCTTGAAAGGCTGGCTGGCCGTGTGGCTGGCGCTGCATTATGGCATGTTGATGTGGGTGGTCAGCTCTGTGGGGCTGGCGGTATTTATCGGCCATTTGTATCCGATTTTTCATGGCTTTAAAGGCGGTAAAGGCGTGGCGACGGCATTGGGTATCATGCTGGCCATTTCCTGGTGGCTGGGCTTGTTTGCGGCGATCACCTGGCTGCTGGTGTTTGCCATCATGCGCTATTCTTCACTGGCCGCCATCACCGCTGCCGTGTTTGCGCCTGTTTATGCCTGGTTGATTCTCAGCCGCCCCTATAAGGATTATGTGCTGATGGTGCTGGTGTTATCGCTGTTGCTGATCTGGCGGCATCGCAGCAATATCCAAAAGCTGATTAACGGTACGGAATCAGGTTTTGAAAAGAAATAGCTGAATTGGCTACTGCTTTTGTTGTTAGCTTTAAACGCTGGCCACTGTTATATTCTTACTTAATTTATATCGATGGAACTGGAGTATGAAATGTCAGCGACAGCTACGCTTTCCAGCAAATACCAAATCTCTATTCCCAAATCTGTACGGGAAGAGCTGCATTGGCAATCCGGGCAGCAATTTGTTTTCATCCCTAAAGGCAAGGGCGTACTGCTCATGCCTGTGCCCAGTTTTGAGCAATTAAAAGGCCTTGCGACAAATGCTGATGCGTCAGGATATAGAGATCGTGGCGATAGATTTTAATGCGCGTTGTTGATACTTCAGTCTGGATAGAATGGCTGATTGACAGCCCGTTAAAACAAGCCATTGCCGAAGTATTTCCTGAAAGTGCGCAATGTATTGTACCTACCATTGTGCAACTGGAACTTTGTAAATGGCTGACGCGTGAGGTTGGTGAGGCAGCAGCCGATCAAGTCATCGCTTTTACCCAGAATTGTGAAGTGGTGGCACTTGATACCAAAATTGCGTTGCAGGCCGCAGAATTGCATCGTCCTTATAAGCTCGCCACTGCGGATGCGATTGTGTATGCCACAGCACTGGTACATGGTGCAGACTTACTCACTTGCGATGCGCATTTTGCAGGCTTGCCGGATGTGGTGTGGATTAAAAAGTCTTAATCAGATTTAAGGTTTCACGCCAGTAAACGTGACCACCAGCACATCCCGATAGGCGGGTTGGCTGGGATCTAGCTGTTCTACTGGGGTTACGCCGTGCATACAACGTTTATCATTGACGATGGCGCAATCCAGTGGCTGAGTCAAGGTAAAGTAATCCAGGCCGCGTTGTTCCAGATCATGCAGGGTAGTGGTGCCGCTGGAAATATTGTGCCGTTTTACCATTAGCACCAGCACATAATCCACGCCATCGCGGTGTATGCCTTCCGGCGTGGGTTTGCCGGTTTCTCCGCTACCTGCTTCTATTCTGAATTGGTGTACTTCAATATGCCAGGCAGGCGTTGGCAGCAATTGGCTAAATAGACCATGCGCGAAATTGAGCACGCTGCGCATGGTGGAGCCAAGCATGATGTCAGGCAGGATAGGGGCGAAATGGCGCGCCACGCCGCCGTTGAGGGCGTTGTATTCCACGCTTTGATAATGCGGTTGATGCGCTTGCAGCACTATGCTGCCGCTCTCGGCGGTGGCACGCAATGTGGCATAGCGGCGGCGACGATAATGCCCGCCATCGGCCATGTATTGATCCTGGGGCATAGCTTCCCAGCTGGCCGCAAATTGTTCCCAATCGCTTAAAGCCTGTGCGTTATCTGCGCTCAGGTATGGCTGCATTTGTGCCGCCGGAACAAAACAGAAGCCCACCTGCCTGATGCGCGCAATTAAATCCTGAAGTTTGGATGCATTAGCCAAATAAATTATTCCATTTAAAATCAATATTGAAGCATTTGATATGCCGTTGATAGCAGCGCTGAATCCGGCAGCCAAAATGCAAATTGGGGCGATGCAAGCTGCACCGCCCCAATTTTATCACCCCAGTCTGATTACCGGGATTATGCTAATGACAGACTTATCAGGCTTGTGGTTCAGTTTCCACTTTTTCTTCCGCAGCGGCTGGTGCTGGCGGATCAATCAGTGCCTTCATGCTTAAACGAATGCGGCCTTTGTCATCGGTTTCAATGACTTTAACCGTAACTTGTTGGCCTTCCTTGAGGAAATCGCCCACAGCATTGACGCGTTGATGCGCAATTTGCGAGATATGCAGCAAGCCATCCTTGCCTGGCAATAGCGTCACAATCGCGCCAAATTCCAGCAATTTGATGACAGTGCCTTCGTAAACTTGACCAATTTCCACTTCTGCGGTGATGGCTTCAATACGCTTCTTGGCTTCTTCACCGGCTTCGGCACTGACGCAGCCGATTTTGATGGTGCCGTCATCTTCAATGTCAATGGTGGCACCGGTTTCTTCGGTCAACGCACGAATCACTGCGCCGCCTTTGCCAATCACATCACGGATTTTTTCGGGATTGATTTTCATGGTGATAATGCGCGGCGCAAAGGCTGACAGCTCATTGCGTGAATGATCCAGCGATGTCTTCATGATGCCCAGAATATGCAGGCGGCCTTCTTTGGCTTGCGACAAAGCTACTTGCATGATTTCAGCGGTAATGCCGGTGATTTTGATGTCCATTTGCAACGCGGTAATACCTTGATCGGTACCGGCTACTTTGAAATCCATATCACCCAGATGATCTTCATCACCCAGAATATCGGTCAGCACCGCTACGCGATTGCCTTCCTTAATCAAGCCCATGGCAATACCGGCCACATGCGCTTTAACTGGCACGCCTGCGTCCATCAGCGCCAAACAACCGCCGCAGACAGAAGCCATGGAGCTGGAGCCATTGGATTCGGTAATCTCGGAAACCAGACGCACGGTATAACCAAATTCATCCTGGCTAGGCAATACGGCAATTAAAGCACGCTTGGCCAAACGGCCATGGCCGATTTCACGGCGCTTAGGAGTGCCTACGCGGCCGGTTTCACCGGTAGCATAAGGAGGCATGTTGTAATGCAACATGAAGCGATCCGTGTATTCGCCTTGCAGCGCATCCACTTTTTGCTCATCACGCCCCGTACCTAAAGTTGCCACGACCAAAGCCTGGGTTTCACCACGCGTAAACAATACCGAGCCATGCGTGCGTGGCAATACGCCAGCACGAATGGTGATGGGGCGCACTGTGCGTGTATCGCGGCCATCAATACGTGGCTCGCCATTCAGAATCTGACCACGTACCACTTTGGCTTCCAAATCAAACAAGGCTGATTTGATTTTGTTGGCTTGTTCTGTAGACGTATTTTCATTCACCAGTTCAGCGGTCACGCGGTTTTTGATTTCATCCAGCTTGCCTGAGCGCAAGCCCTTGGCTTTAATTTGATAAGCGGCATTAATATCGGCTCCGGCAATCGCCGTCACTTTCTCTACCAGCTCGGTATCAACCGCAGGAGGTGTCCAATCCCAAGCTTCTTTGTTTACTTCAGCCGCTATCTCATTAATCATGTTAATGACGATTTGCATTTGTTCCTGGCCATAGATCACGGCACCCAGCATCACATCTTCAGGCAGTTCCTTGGCTTCGGATTCCACCATCAGCACGGCGGTATTGGTCGCGGCTACAATCAAATCCAGTTCGGATTCTTTCAGTAGCGTGGAGGTTGGGTTAAGTACATATTCTTCGTTGATATAGCCCACGCGCGCAGCGCCAATCGGGCCGTAGAACGGAATGCCGGAAATAGCCAAAGCGGCGGAAGCGCCAATAATGGATGGAATATCCGAATCAATTTCACTATCGGAAGACAATACCGTCGCAATAATCTGAATTTCGTTATAAAAAGCTTCCGGGAACAGGGGGCGTAATGGGCGATCAATCAAGCGTGAAGTTAATGTTTCTTTTTCGGAAGGACGGCCTTCGCGTTTGAAAAAACTGCCAGGAATTTTGCCTGCTGCATAAGTTTTTTCTTGATAATCCACAGTCAGCGGGAAAAAGTCTTGCCCTGGCTTGACATCAGTCTTGCCGACTACAGTAACTAAAATCACGGTATCGCCATAACTAACCAGAACGGCACCGTCGGCTTGACGTGCAATTTCACCGGTTTCTATCGTTAACTCATGTGCGCCGTACTGAACACTTCGTTTTACTTTATTAAACATTTTATTTCCTTTTATTTTCAATGAGCTGTTATTCACTACCCAATAACAGCAAGCAACCTTGCCATTTCTCTCTACTACATTACTACCTGAAACAAAAAAGCCGACGCATCATGATGCAATCGGCTTTCTACTACCATTATAAAAGCGAATACTGCACTTTTATAATAATTACTTACGCAGACTTAAGCGCTCAATCAGCGTTTGATAACGGCTTGCATCTTTGCGCTTCAAATAATCCAGCAAGCGACGACGTTGGCTTACCATGGCCAACAAACCACGACGTGAGTGGTTATCTTTCTTGTTGGCTTTGAAATGCTCAGTCAAATAGCTAATGCGGTTAGTCAGCAGCGCTACTTGTACTTCCGGGCTGCCAGTGTCGCCTGGTGCGCGTTGATAATCTGCAACGATTTTTGCGGTGTCTTGAACGGTAATTGCCATAACTTTTATCCTGATTTTAGATGTTTTGCGTCAATGCAGAAGCAGGGAATCCGCTAAAGCATTCATTTACACAGAGCGCGGCATTTTATCTGCAATTCAATACCTTATCAAGAAATATGTTCGTCTTTGTGCGGGTGATGAACCCTGTAACCTGAAATTATTAAATGCCTGTAACCGCCGCTCATCCTATAATGCGCAGATTACATTAGTTGTTGGAATGACGGAATAGTGCGATCAATTAAGACCAGGTTTACCGCTCATGATTGAAACCGATAGACTGGTTTCTGCCGCACCGACAAGTCCGCTGGAGGATGTGCAGGAACGTGCTTTGCGCCCCAAGGTGCTGGACGAATACATTGGGCAGGAGAAGGCGCGCGGGCAGCTGGAGATTTTCATTAATGCCGCCCGTGGGCGCAAGGAGCCGTTAGATCATGTGCTGTTGTTTGGTCCGCCAGGATTGGGGAAAACCACGCTGGCGCACATTATCGCCAAAGAGATGGGCGTGAACTTGCGCCAGACTTCAGGGCCGGTGCTGGACAGGGCGGGGGATTTGGCCGCCCTATTAACTAACCTTGAACCGAATGATGTGTTGTTTATTGATGAAATTCATCGTTTGTCACCCGTGGTGGAGGAGATTCTTTACCCGGCGATGGAAGATTATCGACTGGACATCATGATAGGTGAAGGCCCTTCTGCGCGTTCGGTGCGGCTGGATTTGCCGCCGTTTACGCTGGTGGGCGCCACTACGCGTGCGGGCATGCTCACCAACCCCTTGCGCGACAGGTTTGGCATTGTATCCAGGCTGGAATTTTATTCGGCGGAAGAGTTGGCACGTATTGTCACGCGTTCGGCCAGTTTGCTGGGTGTGCATATCGATGCACAAGGAGCTTTTGAAATCGCCAAACGCTCACGTGGTACGCCACGCATTTCCAACCGCTTGTTGCGCCGGGTGCGCGATTTTGCCGAAGTGAAAGCGGATGGCAAAGTGACTTCGGAAGTGGCTGATGCGGCATTAATCATGCTGGATGTCGACAGGCTGGGTTTTGACGTGATGGATAGAAAACTGCTGTTGGCGGTGCTGGAAAAGTTTGGCGGCGGGCCAGTGGGGCTGGATAATCTGGCAGCGGCGATAGGCGAAGAGCGCGATACCATTGAGGATGTGCTGGAGCCTTATTTGATTCAGCAAGGTTATTTGATGCGCACACCGCGTGGCCGTGTGGCAACGCAACAGGCGTATCAGCATTTTGGTTTGACGGCTCCCAAAACATTGGCGAGTGGGGAGCTTTGGCCGCAATGAGTGATTTTATTTGGCCGGTGCGCGTTTATTACGAAGATACCGATGGCGGCGGTGTGGTCTATCATGCCAATTATTTGAAGTTTATGGAACGCGCCCGCACGGAATGGTTGCGTAGTCTGGGTTTTGAGCAAACGGAACTTAAAACGGAATTGGGCATCCTCTTTGTAGTACGTGGGCTTAGTTTGCGTTTTCGCCATCCGGCTTGCTTTAACGATGCTTTATGCGTAGTTAGCCGCCTAAGTAAAATCGGACATTGTTTGCTAGAATTTGAACAAATCATTCAGCGCGACGCTGTGCAGTTGACGACTGCCAAGGTGGAGGTGGCTTGCGTGGATACGCAGCATTTCAAGCCGATCGCGCTACCGCAGATCATGCGTCAAAAATTTACGGAGCTTTGAATTGAATCCTTCCACAATAAATGCGGCTACCGATACTTCCTTGCTGACACTATTGACAGGCGCAAGCTTGCCTGTGCAGTTGGTTATGGCGGTGCTGCTGCTGATTTCGCTTACTTCCTGGTGGTATATTTTTATTAAAGTATTTACCTTAAATGATGCGGAAAAAGAAGCCGTGGATTTTGAACACGCGTTCTGGTCGGGCGGTGATCTCAACAAGCTTTACGAGAGAGTGACTGGCGGGCGGCGCAGACCGCATGGTATGTCCAGCATTTTTGAAGCCGGTTTCAAGGAGTATGCGCGCCTCAAGCGCCAGGACGGTCTGGAAGTAAGTGACATTATGGAAGGTTCACGCCGTGCCATGCGCGCCACCTATAACCGTGAAATGGATGAGCTGGATGCACACTTGCCGTTTCTGGCTTCGGTAGGCTCGGTAAGCCCGTATATCGGTTTGTTTGGTACGGTGTGGGGCATCATGAATGCGTTTCGCGGCTTATCCAATGTGGCGCAGGCGACATTGGCTCAGGTTGCACCGGGCATTGCCGAGGCGCTGATTGCCACAGCGATCGGCTTGTTTGCCGCGATACCGGCGGTTATTGCGTATAACCGCTTTGCTGCTTCCGTGGATAGGCTGGCGGTACGTTATGAAAGCTTTATGGAAGAATTCACCAACATCCTTCAGCGCAAGGCTTGAGGTCGGACATGTCACGCCGCAGACCCCGCCGCCTGATGAACCAGATCAATGTCGTGCCGTATATCGACGTAACATTGGTATTGTTGGTTATTTTCATGGTCACCGCACCTATGACTAATCCCGGCGTGGTTGAATTGCCGCAAGTCGGGCAAGCCCTAAAGCAGCCAAGTGCACCATTGGTGTTGACGATTAAACTCAATAAAAAAATTGAGCTGGATAATAAAGCCATGCCACGTGATGAGGTGCTGTTTGCTATCAGGCAAGCACTGGAAAAAGATACACAGCGCGCGGTCGTCATAGCCGCAGATAAAAACGTCAAATATGATGAAGTCATCAGTGTGATGGATATGCTGAAACAGGCCAAAATTGAAAAAGTGGGCTTGTTGCTCAAACCCATGCCAGCAAAATGAGCATGATACGCACGCATGAAAATCCGCTGGCGCTACGTGCCGGAGTATTGTCGGTGCTGGTGCATGGGGTGTTGTTGGCGGTTTTGCTGGTTTCTTTTAACTGGAAATCCATAGCGCCCGCCAGCGTGGCCGAAGTTGAGTTGTGGGATAAATTGCCAACACAAGCCGCTGCTGCCAAACCTGCGCAAGTTCCTCCGGTAAAGCTGAAGCCTGTAGTGAAAGTAGTCAAAGCACCGGAGCCTGAAGCGCCAGCGGAACTCAAGGCTGAAATTCAACTCAAGAAAAAGCTGCCTAAACCAGCTGAACCTAAAATAGACAAAACTGTTGAAAAAAAGCCGAAAAAAACTTTGCTGAAACCTGAGCTTGATCCAAAAGTTAGAGAGGATAAGGTGCGCAAGCTGCAACAAATGCTGGCAGAAGAAGATCAGCAAGATGCCAGGCAGGCGCAAAAATCGGCAGCTCAAGCGGCCAAAGTCGCACAAGTTGGCGCAGCCAATAAAGCAGTGATTGATGGCTACGCAGAAAAAATCCGCAATAAAATCCGCCAGTTTGTTAATCCGCAACTTTGCGGAGCTGGCAAGCCGGAAATGGAGTTGGCGGTCACTTTAATCCCAACGGGAGAGGTCATCGGTACGCCGCGCATTACTAAATCCAGCGGTATAACGGCTTGTGATGAATCTGTGGAGCGCGCGGTACTGCAGGCATCGCCGCTACCTGTGCCCAAGGAATCTGAACTATTTAACCAGTTTCGCAATCTTAAATTGAAATTCAGGCCTTTGGATTGAGGCGGGTTTGACGACCAAAAAGCCAAGCCGAATTAAAATCCTTTAATTTGCAATGTTTTGGATATAATTATCATATGATTAAATTGCTAAAAATAGTTTCAACGCTACTGGCTGCATGTTTGACGCTAGGCCTGTTAAGCCCAAGTGCGCAGGCGGAGCTTACGATTGAGATTGTCGGTGGAGCGGCTCAACAAATCCCTATCGCCGTGGTGCCTTTTGCGCAGGGGACTAGCCAACAAGCCCAGGTTGCAGACATTATCAATGCCGATTTGCGCCGCAGTGGTTTGTTCCGCGCATTGGAAACACGTGGCGTTGCCAATCAGCCGCATGATGCGGCTGAAGTCAGGTTCGCAGAATGGGCGGCATTGCAAGCACAGGCACTGGCTATTGGTCATGTGGAAACTCTGCAGGGTAATCGGCTCAAGGTCACTTTCAGGTTGCTGGATGTGGTCAAGCAAAGCCAGCTGCTTGGACAGGAGTTTAATATTGCGCCTGGACAATTGCGGCTTACCGCCCATCGTATCGCTGACCTTATTTACCAGAAACTGACTGGCGAAATTGGCGTTTTTGCTTCGCGCATAAGCTATGTCAGCAAAATTAAAGGTCGCTACGCTTTGCAGGTGGCGGATGCCGATGGTTTTAATCCGCAAACCGTTGTTTCTTCCGGTGAGCCAATTATCTCACCCGCCTGGTCACCGGATGGTGGCCAGTTGGCCTACGTGTCTTTTGAAAAGAAAAAGCCGGTGATTTACGTGCAATCGCTGATTTCAGGTCGGCGCATTGTGTTGGCTAATTTTAAGGGTAATAATAGCGCGCCATCCTGGTCGCCTGATGGGCGTAAATTGGCGATAGTCTTGACCTACGCCGCCAATTCGCAAATTTATACGATTAATGCCGATGGTACCGGCTTGAAGCAGCTGACCTATAGCAGCACAATTGATACCGAGCCGGCTTGGTCGCCAGACGGCAAGTGGATTTATTTCACCTCGGATCGTAGTGGCAATCCACAAATTTACCGTACCTCTGCGCTGGGTGGCGATGCGCAGCGCGTGACGTTTAGTGGCAGCTACAATGTCAGTCCTGACGTGTCGCCGGATGGTAAGTTATTAGCTTTTATTAACCGTGAAGGTGGCAGTTTCAGGGTGGCAGCGCAAGAGCTGTCTAGCGGACAAATGCAAATACTCAGTGATACTGCGCAAGATGAATCTCCCAGTTTTGCACCGAATGGGCGCATGATTCTATACGCCACTAGCAAAGGTGGAAAAGGTACATTGGCGGCTGTTTCAGCCGATGGTCGGGTAAAGCAGCGCTTGAGTGATACGGGCGGCGATGTGCGCGAGCCTGCTTGGGGCTCGCTGGTTAATTAGTCGGCTAACGTGAGCGTGTTCTAGTTTTTACAGTAGTCATCTGTGTTTCAATATCAACAATTATTTACTGCCAAATAGAATCTGAGCGGTACTAAAGGAGAAACAAATGAATAAACATTTAATTGGTAGCGTATTACTTTCCTTACTTCTCGGGGCTTGCTCAAGCTCGCCTATCAAGGATCTACCCAAGGTTGAAGATAAAAGTCCGGCATCAGCAAACGCAGGTGTTGCTCCAGAGGCATCAGGCGCTCAAACCAGTGGACAGGCATCCGATTCCAGCTCATCCGTTAATCCTTTAAAAGATCCTAACAATATCCTTTCAAAACGTAGTGTGTATTTTGATTTTGACAAGTATGAAGTAAAGTCGGAATATCGCCCTGTGGTTGATGCACATGCCAAATATTTGCTGGAGCATCCTGCTGCAAAGGTTACGTTGCAGGGTAATTGTGATGATAGAGGCAGTCGAGAATACAACCTCGCTCTCGGGCAACGTCGTTCAGTTGCAGTGAAAAAAGTGCTTAACCTGAGCGGCGTGCAAGATAAGCAAATCGAAACAGTGAGCTACGGCGAAGAAAAAGCCCACACCAATTGCGCGGATGAAACCTGCTTCGCGCAAGATCGCCGGGCAGATGTTTTTTACGAGAACGAGTAAATCAATGCGATTACAGACTGGAGTATTTTTTTGTTGGCTGCTAATGGCGCAATCTGCCCAAGCGGCCTTGTTTGATGACACGGAAGCGCGCAAGCAGATAGTTGAGCAGCAAAAGAAAATCCTTCAATTGCAAAACACACAACAGACTCTGGAGCAGCGATTGGCTTCGGTAGAGGCCGTCGTTAAAGGTCAGGGTCTGGTGGATTTGCTGAATCAGAACGAGCGCCTTACGCAGGAAATTAGTCAGCTTAAGGGGCAGCTGGAAGTCGCCACGCATAATATAGACACGACGCAGCAGCGTCAGCGTGATCTTTATGGTGATATGGATAGTCGTTTGCGAAAGCTTGAAGATGGCGGGGTCGTTGCTGGTCAAGCGACCAAGGCTGAAGCGAAGTCGGTAGCCAATACGGAAGCGAGTGATTATGACGCAGCTTTAGGTTTATCCAAGGCAGGTAAACATAAAGAGGCGTTTGAGGCGTTCGATAAGTTTTTGCAGAACTATCCTGCCAGTGGGCGCGCTGCCGATGCACAATTCAATGTGGGCTATAGTCAGTTCATGCTGAAAAATTACAAAGCTGCGATTGCCACGCAGCAAAAACTGATTAAGCAGTATCCTGATAGCGCAAAACTGCCAGAAGCAATGTTCAATATCGCCAATTGTGAAATTCAGCTTTCACAGATTGCAGCGGCAAAGAAAACATTACGTGATCTCCTTAAAGAGTATCCCGGCAGTGAAATTTCCCCCTCCGCTAAAAAACGTCTTACCGCGCTTGAAGCGCTCAAGCTCAATTAATTAAAGCTTTATTCGGGCTTGAGGCTTTAATACAGTGATACGTATTCACGAAATTTTTTATTCTCTGCAAGGAGAATCGTCACGCATTGGGTTGCCTACTGTTTTTGTGCGGCTAACGGGCTGTCCCATGCGCTGTGTTTATTGTGATACTGCCTATGCTTTTAATGGGGGGAAAAGCATGCTGCTGGCAGATATTCTGCTGCAAGTGGCCAGCTATTTCCCACCATCATCCGCTACCAGGTATGTCACCGTTACCGGCGGTGAACCGTTGGCGCAAAAAGAGTGCTTCACTTTGCTCAACTTGTTATGTGATGCTGGCTATAGTGTTTCACTGGAGACCGGCGGCGCTATGGATATTGGTGAAGTAGATCAGCGCGTTAGCGTGGTGCTGGATATTAAAACACCAGGTTCAGGCGAGGTTGAAAAAAATCTTTGGAGTAACCTGCAACATCTCAAGCCCATGGATGAAGTTAAATTTGTGCTGTGTAGTCGTCAGGATTACGAGTGGGCTCAGCAGGTGCTGGCTGAGCGCGCCATCGCCCAGCAATGCAGTGTGCTTTTCTCACCGGTTTATAACCAAATCAACCCTACTGAGCTGGCTGAATGGATATTGCAAGACAAGCTCGAGGTGCGTATGCAAGTGCAATTGCATAAGATTCTTTGGGGCGAAACGGCCGGAAAATAATTAATAGCATAAGTTTGATACCATGAAAAAAGCCGTTATTCTTCTTTCCGGCGGGCTGGATTCCGCCACCGTTCTGGCCATTGCGCGTAGCGAAGGTTATGCATGTTTTTGCCTGAGCCTTGATTATCATCAGCGCCATATTGCAGAACTTGCAGCAGCTGAACTTTTAGCTAGGGCAGCCGGTGCTGTTCAGCATCGTACGGTGCAACTTGATCTCTCGATTTTCGGCGGATCGGCACTTACGGACGTATCAATTGCCGTGCCCGAAGTGGCCTCGGAAGGCATTCCTGTCACCTACGTGCCGGCACGCAATACCATCATGCTCTCGCTGGCATTGGCTTGGGCGGAAGTGTTGGATGCACAGGATATTTTCATTGGCGTAAATGCGCTGGATTACTCAGGTTATCCTGATTGCCGTGGTGAATATGTACAGGCTTTTCAGCAGATGGCAAATCTTGCTACAAAATCGGCGGTTGAAGGCAAATTTATTAAGATACATGCACCATTGTTAGCCATGACCAAGTCTGAAATTATTCAGCGAGGTAAAGCCTTGGGTGTCGATTACGCGCAAACGATTTCTTGCTATCAAGCTGATCAATTAGGGCGTGCTTGTGGTTTATGTGATTCTTGTCGACTTAGGCGTGAAGGATTTACCGCTGCCGGTCTGGTTGATCCGACGCGCTACAAGCTTTAGCATGAGCCGTGCTTTGGAGGCATATCCTGCCAATAGAGATAGGTCTTGCCAAGCGTATCCAAAGTAACGTAGAATCCTCCACCTTTCTGTATAGTATAAATTAGAGAACAAATATTATGGTAATCATTCGACTGGCCCGCGGTGGCGCGAAGAAAACCCCTTTTTACAGCGTAGTAGTCGCTGATTCACGTAATCGTCGTGATGGTCGCTTCATTGAGCGTGTGGGATTTTATAATCCACTTGCCAAGCTGGGTCAAGAAGGTCTGCGTTTGAATGCGGCTCGTATCGCTTATTGGGAAAGCAATGGGGCGCAGCTTTCGGATTGCGTGGCGCGCTTGGTAAAGCAAGATGCCAAGGGTCCTGAAGCTGCTTTGGCCGCTAAGGAAAAAGAGGTTGCTAAAGTAGCCGCTACTAAAGCCAAGGTTGCCGCAGCTGAAGCCGCTAAAGCTAAAGAAGCTGCGGATGCAGCTCAGGCCAAGGCAGACGAGGAAGCTAAAGCTGCTGCAGAAGCGGCAAGTGCAGCCGCCGCAGAAGTTACGGAAGCTCCAGCTGAAGGCGCGTAAATTGCGATTTGGACTTGGTTTGCCCAAGCAGGTTTGGGCGGGCGAGTTAAGTAGTGAAAGCTTCGGGCAGTGAACGCTTCGGATAGTGAAATGGTAGTGATGGGGCGCGTAGTCGCCCCATATGGCATTTTTGGCTGGCTGAAAATACAACCGGATACGGAAGCTTTGGATAATTTGTTTGATTATCCCGACTGGTGGTTGGGTCGTGATGACAAGATAAAAAAAAGTCCCTGGCAAAAGTATGAAGTAGAAGCTGTTAAAGTTCATGTCAATATTTTGCTGGTCAAACTGGTAGGTGTTGATGATCGCGATGCCGCCCTCGCACTAAAATCCTTGCAGGTCGCCGTGCCACGCGACCAACTTCCCGAAGCTGGTGAAGATGAGTATTATTGGTCAGATTTAATTGGTCTTAAGGTAAGCAATCTGCAACACGTGGATTTTGGATTGATTAGCGAAGTGTTTGAGACCGGTGCCAATGATGTGCTGGTCGTAAAGCAAGCGGATAAAGCGCAAGGTGTACAGGAGCGACTGATCCCTTTCACGGAACAAGTGGTGCTGCAAGTAGATTTGCAAGCCAGAACCATGCTGGTGGATTGGGATGCGGACTTTTGACGCTAGCGCTTCAGTTTGATGTAATTTCTCTTTTTCCTGCCATGTTTGAAGCCATTAGTAAATATGGCATCACATCACGTGCGCTGGAGAAAAAAATATATGCGCTGGAGCTGTGGAATCCGCGTGATTTTACGACAGACAGGCACCGCACTGTAGACGATAGGCCTTACGGCGGTGGGCCGGGCATGGTGATGCTGATGGAGCCGCTACAGCAGGCCATAAAAGCCGCCAAGTCGCGACAAATTAATGCCGGAATACCCGTAAGTAAAGTGATTCATCTGTCACCACAAGGCAAGCCATTGACGCACGAGACGGTTATCGGCTTAAGTCGGGAGCCAGGTTTGATTTTGCTGGCAAGTCGCTATGAAGGTGTGGATGAGCGCTTGCTAGCTAGTGAAGTAGATGCAGAATATTCAATTGGTGATTATGTGCTGTCGGGTGGTGAATTGCCTGCGATGGCCTTGATTGATGCCATCGTACGGCAATTGCCCGGTGCGCTGGGCGATGCAGAGTCCGCCGCCGAAGATTCGTTTGTGCATGGCTTGCTGGATTGCCCGCATTACACGCGTCCCGAAGAATACGCAGGAATAAAAGTGCCAGAAATCCTGTTATCCGGCAATCATGCCCTGATAAAGAAATGGCGATTAAAACAATCGCTTGCAAGAACCCGGGCTAGACGCCCGGATTTATTGGCCGCAAGGTCGTTGACAAAAGAGGAGTCTCGGCTGCTTAAAGAACTTGATATTGAGCTTCTCGATATTGAATTAAAAGACAAGCAGGAACAAGACTCGCATAAATAGAAGGAGCAACAAAGTGGCAAATATTATTGAAATGTTGGAAAAGGAAGAAATTGCGCGTTTAGGCAAAACTATTCCCGATTTCGCACCAGGCGATACCGTAATCGTCGGTGTTAACGTGGTTGAAGGTACGCGCAAGCGCGTTCAAGCTTACGAAGGTGTGGTTATTGCCATTCGCAATCGTGGCTTGAATTCCTCTTTTATCGTACGCAAAATTTCATCAGGTGAAGGTGTGGAACGTACATTCCAGACTTACTCACCGCTGATCGCCAGTATTGAAGTGAAACGTCGTGGTGACGTGCGTCGCGCCAAGCTTTACTACTTGCGTGAACGTTCAGGAAAATCTGCACGTATCAAGGAAAAACTGAAATCACGCGTTAAAGAAGTGGTGGCAAGTTAAATCCATTTGTTTGCTTAAATAAAAAGCCTCAGAAAATCTGAGGCTTTTTTTATGACTGAATCGCTATCACTAGCAACAGCGTCAACTGTTAGCCGAGCTAGCAGCGGCATCCTCCTCTGGGTTCATCCATGCACCGATAATTTTTTCCGCTTCTTCAACGCCTTGCTTTTTCAGGCTGGAAAATAATTGAATAGTGCAGTTATCCCAGCGTTCATTTAACTCTTTGTTTACAGCAAGCAGCGTTTGGTTGGCGGCCTGACGTGAAAGTTTGTCGGACTTGGTTAACAAGACATGCACCGGCCTACCGCTAATGCAAAACCAATCCAACATTTGTCTGTCCAGCGGAGTTAGCGGGTGGCGGCAATCCATGACCAACACTAAAGCGGCTAGCGTGGGTCTGTCACTGAGATAGTTGGCCAGTGTGGTTTGCCAATGCTTGCGTAAAGTTTCGGGAACCTTGGCGTAACCGTAGCCGGGCAAATCCACTAAAAAACGCGCATTACCTAGGCTAAAAAAATTGATAAGTTGCGTGCGTCCCGGCTGTTTGCTGACATAAGCCAGACGATTATGATTGGCCAAGGTATTGAGTGCGCTGGATTTACCGGCATTAGAGCGTCCGGCAAATGCGATTTCAACCCCAACGGGGGGAGGTAGATCACGCAAGTTGTGCGCAGAAATATAAAACTCTGCATTTTGAAAGAGGGGCATAGCGGACTCGTGAAGGGTAAAAACCCTATCACGATAACGCAATTTTCTATAAAATGCCCTACATAATTCTAAACATATAATTTTTTTGCATTAAGGAGCCAGCTATGCATTTACATAAAATTGCAGCACTAACTTTGGGGTTGATGTGTGCTATCTCGGTACAAGCTGCCGAGATTGTAGCAAAAGGCGATGCGGCTAAAGGCGCGGCTATAGCCACAACTGTATGCGCCGCTTGTCATGGAGTGGATGGAAATAGCCCAATTCCCATGTATCCCAACCTGGCTGGACAGATTCCTGAATACATTACCAAGCAGCTGACCAATTTCAAGTCGGGCGAACGGAAAAATCCGATTATGGCGGGTATGGTGGCAACGTTAACTGCTGAAGACATGTTGAACATTGGTGCGCATTTCGCCACACAAACACCCAAGCTGGATACCGCCAAGACCAACGGTAAGGGGTCTATCGGTGAGAAAGTTTACAGGGGTGGCATTCCCGGTGTTGGCGTGCCAGCCTGTGCTTCATGCCATGGCCCCAATGGTGCGGGTATCCCGACACAGTTCCCGCGCTTAGCCGGGCAACATGCCGACTACACTCTGGCACAGCTTAAAACTTTCCGCTCAGGCGAGCGTGCCAACGATGGTGCAAAAATGATGCGTATGGTAGCGGCAAAACTTAGTGATCAGGATATGGCGGCAGTGGCAGACTATATTCAAGGTTTACGCTAGATATACTGTTAGCCCTTACATAGAGGTGGGTTTCAAGCCCACCTCAAGTCAAACTTCTTCTCGCTTCACTCTGAACCGCACTTCGCCGTTTTTATTCTGCACCAAATCCAGCGCATAGCCCGCTTGTTGTGCTTGCCGGGCCGCATGGTATAAACCTATCCCCAACCCGCCTTCCGAGCTGACATGCTTTTTGAATAAAGTATTGGCGACATTAACCGGCATGGGTTTGCCGTTATCGCTCACGTCAAGGCTGAATTCACTGGCGGCATCAAGCTCAACGCGTATGCTCAGATTGACATCGCTCTTGGCTTTTCTAATAGCATTTTGCAATAGGTTTTCAACTACACTATCCAGCACTTCTGCATTCACTTCCATGTCGGAAAAATCGAGAGTGATGAATTGGATATTGGTTTGCGATGCATGACGGGATTTTAACCCCTCCCACCAATTGGCCAGCGTTATACGTTGGTGGTTTTCAAGCGCAGGAGCCTCCAGTTTTCCCAGCGTGAGTGTGAGTCGCTGATTTAACAGCGGCAGCTGGCGGCGCATTAATACCAGCAGTCTGGCACTGTCCTCTTCGCTGGTTTGTTCTGCGGCGCTACATAATGCGCCCATGGATTGCACCAGGTTTTTAATATCATGGGTTAATCGTGATCCGGTTTCATACACGGCCTGCACATAGGCATTTTGCCGCAGCGTTTCTTCACGCCGTTTGGCTTCGTAAAATTCACCCAGAATCTGCGTGAGCAATTTGACATGAATGGTGAGTGCAGGCGTTAATGGTTTATGCGTGTGCAGCGCCAAGTGAAAGCCGTGGAAATCCAGCTCTATCTGATTTTTGGATGTTGCTCCCAGCTCACCCTCGCTGTCGGCGTTGATCCATTGGATACCGCTAACCCAAGGCAATGACGCTAGCTCGTGCATGGCTGACTGCGTAAATTCCAATGGATTGTCTTTTTGCTCGGCTAATACGGCTATATTTTTTACCCATTGTTCAAATGGCAAGCCTACGCTTAACAAATAACGCGACAATAACTGGCCGATGCCGGTAAAACCCGCGTGCGGATTCCATAGCCAACTCAGAATAACTAATGCCAAGGCCAGCCCAAACATTACTTTCAGCATGATTTCGGTATAGCTATCCTGACTTCCGGCGGCCATTACAAAACTGGCCAGTACCAGAATCACGGCGGCCAAGATTAAAAGCAAGGTATAGAAAAAATCCAGCACCGGCGGATCTTTGCTGTCTTCCAGTTCGCTGCGGCTGAATAAAATATACAGGGGCAATAGCGGCATGACGTACTCAACCACAATGGCGGTAGCAGCCACATCCGCCGATGCATTTAATAATTTTGGTACCACCCATAACAGCAGCACTGCCAAAATATAGCTGGTGGCGAGCAAGTAATTGCGATGTGAAACCTTTGCCGTAGTCGAGAAAACACGTCCACCCAACAAACCGAATAAAACGGTCAACCAGAAGGCAATTAACCACCAGCTAACAAAGCTAACCAACAGTACGCCGCCGGTCAAAAATAGCAAAGTTGAGGGGATAGTGAGCTTTTCCTGTGTGCGCCAAATAGGTTGCCACACCAGAAAAAACCCGTAATGGCAAATCAGCAGCGCTTTATAAACCGGCGTAGTAAAACCCCATAGCAGCACGCCATGCAACGTTAACAGCATAAAGGCCAGCGCCAGTTGCTGCGGATTCAAGCGGTTAAACACGCGCTTGATATAGGTGAGTGAAAATAAACGCGGCATAGGATTAATTATTTGGATAGAATTCGTCACCAATTCGACAATCTGGTTGATGTTTAGTCACTTTCAGCGATGCCTAACTTGGGTCATGTAGTGGAAAATGAGCTGAAGTTAATGATAATTAACAAGTTAGGTACCGTTAGTTAAATGGCGCGTTAATTGCTTGTTTTAATCTAAATATGGTTGCTGTGACGCAACCGGCTCTTAAAAGAACAAATGCAAGGATAGCATAGTGAAAAAACAAGCGGGCTTTACGCTCATCGAACTGGCGATTGTACTCGTGATAATCGGCTTGTTGCTGGGTGGCGTGCTGAAAGGGCAGGAGCTGATTAATAGCGCCAAAGCGAAGAACATTGCGGCTGACTTCAAGAATGTACAGGTTTTTATTTACGGCTATCAGGATAAGTTTCGCGCGTTGCCAGGGGATGATGCTAAAGCTAGTGATCATATGACGGGTGCTACAGTGGCTACTACAGGTGGAACGGTAGGAAACGCAAAAATTGAAGGTGCGTGGGATTCAGCAACTGTTACTGAGGAATCTGTTCTGTTCTGGCAACATGTGCGCTTGGCAGGTTTTGCTACTGGCCCTACAACCATTGCTTCTGTAGCTGACTTGCCTACCAACGCTGAAAATGGTCGCTTGGGTGTGCAGTCTTGGGGGGATGCGACTAAATTTCCGACAATAACGGGTATGTCGGGTACTTATGTCGTTTGTTCAGCCAACATTCCCGGCCGCTTAGCCAAGCAGATTGATGCCAATCTTGACGATGGTGAAACCAATACCGGTTCTGTACGTGCAATTGTTGGAACAACTGCTGGCGCAGGAGTTGCATCTAAAGATATTGTTGATGGCAACCCCCATACGGTATGCATGACGTTCTAATTATTAAATAGTTTCGTTAAAAGCCCGCTGTCGCGGGCTTTTTTCATTGTGGTTACTTATCTGCGTCAATTGCATTAGAATAGCCCGCTTACAAAATCCATCACCGCCATGTCCGATAACATCGTTGAAATTGATAATCTTTCCTTTGGTTACAAAGGTCGATTGCTGCATAAAGGCATCAATATGGCTTTTCCGCGCGGCAAGGTGGTAGCCATTATGGGCGGTAGCGGCAGTGGCAAAACCACGCTGTTGCGCCTGATTGGCGGTCAGCTCAAGCCTGTGCACGGGCAAGTGCGGGTGGGCGGCGAAGTAGTACACCAGCAGGATAGAGCCGGTCTGCAGAATTTACGCCGTAAAATGGGTATGTTGTTTCAAATGGGCGCGCTGTTTACCGATTTGTCGGTGTTTGAAAATGTCGCTTTCCCCATGCGCGAGCACACTGATCTGCCGGAATCCATGATCCGTGATCTGGTGATGATGAAATTGAACGCCGTTGGCTTGCGCGGCGCACACAAACTGATGCCAGCCGAACTTTCCGGCGGCATGGCCAGACGCGTGGCGCTGGCGCGCGCTGTGGCGCTAGACCCCAGTATTATTATGTATGACGAACCGTTCGCTGGCCTTGACCCCATTTCCATGGGCGTGATTTGCAATCTGATACGCAGTCTGAATGATGCCTTGGGTGCCACTTCCATTGTCGTCACCCATGATGTGCATGAAGCTTTTTCTTTTGTCGATTATGTGTATTTTGTTGCCGATGGCGTAGTCGCGGCGGAAGGTACACCGGCGGATTTACGTGAATCGAGCTTGCCTTTTGTACACCAGTTTGTGCATGGTGAAATCGACGGTCCGGTTCCTTTCCATTATCCGGCACCCGATTACCGGCTCGATATGCTACGGGGGCACTATGTTTAAAAAGCTGTTTAAACCACTGTTTAAAAAGCTGGATAGTGTTTTACGCGGTGTTGGTCATCGTATTATTGACCGTTTGTGGCGTTTGGGTTCCGGCTTGCGCTTCTTCTTTTATATATTGCTCTATTCGGGCGAGAGTTTTCGGCGCATCCATTTAACTATCCGCGAGATTTATTTTACCGGGGTGATGTCGCTGATTATTATTCTGGTTTCAGCCTTTTTTGTGGGCATGGTGTTGGCGTTGCAAGGTTATAACACCTTGCAACGCTACGGCTCTTCTGAAGCTATAGGCGTGTTGGTGGCGCTATCACTGGTGCGCGAATTGGGGCCGGTAGTTACGGCCTTGCTGTTTGCCGGGCGTGCAGGTACGGCCATTACCGCTGAAATAGGTTTGATGAAAGCCACCGAGCAATTATCGGCGATGGAAATGATGGCGGTGAGCCCGATTGCGCGCGTGGTGGCACCGCGTTTTTGGGCGGGCGTGATTTCTATGCCTTTGCTGGCGGCTTTATTTTCCATGGTGGGGGTGCTGGGCGGCTATATGGTGGCGGTGCCGCTGATAGGTGTAGATAGCGGCGCATTCTGGTCACAGATGCAGGCGAATGTGGATTTTAGAGAGGATATAATCAATGGTGTCATCAAAAGCTGTGTGTTCGGCGTTGCCTGTACCATGATTGCCTTGTTTGAAGGTTTTGATGCGCCGCCCACGGCAGAAGGCGTGAGCCGCGCCACTACGCGCACGGTGGTTAATTCATCATTGGCGGTGTTGGCACTGGATTTTGTCATGACTTCTTTCATGATTAATGTATAGAACTAAACGATCTGGCGCGGGAGAGAAAATGGAACGTACGACTATGGATTTGTGGGTAGGCCTTTTTGCCGCAGCAGGTGCTGCCGCGCTTATTGGTTTGGCGCTCAAGGTGGGCAATTTGACTACCGCTAATATAGGCGATACTTATACGGTTACCGCCGCTTTTGAAAATATAGGCGGTCTTAAACCGCGTGCCCCGGTTAAAAGTGCGGGCGTGGTGGTGGGTCGAGTGGATGGTATCCAGTTTGATAGTAAAACCTATGAGGCGCTAGTGACGATTAAGGTAGATAAGCGCTTTCCTTTCCCCAAAGATACTTTTGCCAATATTTATACCGCTGGTTTACTGGGTGAGCAGTACATAGGGCTGGAGGCGGGCGGTGAGCCGGATGCACTTAAAAATGGTGATAGAATTGCACATACGCAGGATGCAGTGGTTCTGGAAAAAATGATTAGTAATTTTCTTTACAATAAAGCTTCTGAAACTAACACGAAGCAACAGGCGGAATAAGTCATGACGAAAAGTATTAAATTAATGTTGAGTGTTGCTTTGTTTAGCTTTGCCGGTTTGGTGATGGCGGAAACCGCACCTGATGTGTTGGTGAAAACTACGGCGGATGATGTGCTGGCCATAGTCAAAAAAGACAAGGATATTCAGGCCGGCGACCAGAAAAAGATTTTTGCCTTGGCCGAAGAAAAAATTCTACCGAATTTTGATTTTGATCGTGTTTCGCGTTTGGTGCTGGGTAAAAACTGGGCACGCGCTAGCAAGGATCAGCAAGCCAATTTCCAGCGTGAGTTCCGTAGCCTGCTGCTGCGTACTTATGCAACAGCTTTATCCAAATATCGCAACCAAACCATAGAATATAAGCCTTTGCGCACGCAGACTGACCCTAATAACGCCGTAGTTAAAACGCAAGTCATACAATCTGGTAGCCAGCCGATCGCCATTGATTACAGTCTGAACAAGACGGCATCGGGCTGGAAAGTTTACGACATTGTGATTGAGGGTGTGAGTTTGGTGACGAACTATCGTGGTCAATTTAACGACGAAATTCGCCAATCCAGCATGGATGGCCTGATTCAAAAGCTAGCGGATAAAAACAAGCAAGCTGGCGCTGCTTGATTTTTTATATTCATAAATAAAGGTTTTTTTCTGGCGCAAATCACACAACAAGGCGATAACTGGCAGATAAGCGGCATGATGACTATGCCGCACATTGATGCCTTGTTGGCTGAAAGCGCCTTGTTACCTTGGGTTAAAGCCCTTAAAATCAGTCTCGCAGATGTGCAGGAAGTTGATACGGCGACCATTAGTCTATTGTTTGAATGGTTAAGGCAAGCGCAGGCGCATAATTCCGAAATTGTATTTACCGATTTACCGAAAAACCTGATCAGCCTCGCAACACTATACGATGTATTGGAACTGATTCCCCAAGCTGGGCATTAAGGGTTACACCCCCAGCAGTCGGGCGGATAAGAGAAGCGCATCCACCGTGCCCATCTCAAAAAAACTGGATGCGCTAGGCTTATTTATCCCGCATGGACTTTTTAATCTAGCCACAACTACACACCTTAAGTTAACCCTTCAAGCTCAATGACTCCTGCTATTAAAATCGAACAGCTGCATAAACATTTCGGCGATTTACACGCGCTGAAAGGGATAGACTTAACTATCGAGCAGGGCGAGTTTTTTGCATTATTAGGACCAAATGGTGCAGGGAAGTCCACGCTGATTAATTTGTTGGCTGGTTTGTTGCGGCCAACACAAGGAAAACTAGCGGTGATGGGCTTTGATGTAAATCGTCAGTATCAACAGGCACGCCATGCGCTGGGCGTGGTGCCGCAAGAGTTGGTATTTGACCCGTTTTTTAATGTGCGTGAAATGTTGCGTTTTCAAGCGGGTTATTTTGGTCGTGGACGCGAGAATGATGCCTGGATAGATGAGGTGATTGAGTGTTTGGGCTTGACCGATAAGGCGCATACCAATATGCGCCGCTTATCCGGCGGCATGAAACGCCGCGCCTTGATTGCGCAGGCGCTAGCGCATAAACCTCCGGTGCTGGTGCTGGATGAACCTACGGCGGGTGTGGATGTGGAGCTGCGCCAATTATTATGGGAATTTATCAAACGCCTCAATCGCGAAGGCCACACCATTATTCTCACCACGCATTATCTGGAAGAGGCCGAGACTTTATGTTCGCGCATTGCCATGATGAAGCAGGGCGAAATTGTGGCGCTGGATAGTACGCAGAATTTATTAAATCGTTTACCGGAAAAGAAACTGCGTCTTAAATTGGGAGCAGCCACTTTGCCTGCTAGTCTTAAGCCATTGTTGCTTTCTCAAGGCCGGGGGGGAATTCAGGAGAGTGGCGAATATACGCTGGCTCTGGCAGAGGTGACGCAAATTGAATTTATCTTGGCAGAGCTGCGCAATGCACAAATCAAGGTGGAAGACATTCAGCTGATTGAGGCCGATCTGGAAGATGTGTTTGTGGATTTGATTGGTCACGCATGAGTTTCAACTTTCGACGCTTTCAATTAAATTCTTTGCGTGCTCCCTGGACGCTGTTCAAAAAAGAGCTGCTGCGTTTTTGGCGCGTCAGTTTTCAAACCGTTGCGGCACCGGTGATGACGGCACTTTTGTATTTGCTGATCTTTTCGCATGTGCTGGAAGCCCATGTGCAGGTTTATCCGGGGGTTGGCTATACCGCGTTTTTGATCCCCGGCCTGATGATGATGTCTTTGTTGCAAAATGCGTTTGCCAATAGCTCATCCAGTTTGATTCAATCCAAGGTCATGGGTAACATAGTATTTTTACTACTTACGCCTTTGTCCTATCTGGAGTTGTTTCTGGCGTTTCTTGCGGCTTCTATCATTCGGGGTCTGGTCGTCGGCTTGAGCATCTACTTGGTGGCCATGTTGTTTATTGATTTGCCGATAACACATCCGTGGCTGATTCTGGCTTTTGCCGTGCTGGGAAGTGGCTTGCTGGGAGCGTTTGGCGTTATTGCTGGCATCTGGGCGGAGAAGTTTGATCAGATGGCGGCTTTTCAGAATTTCATCATCATGCCTTTGACATTTCTATCCGGTGTGTTCTATTCGATTCATTCCCTGCCGCCGTTCTGGCAACAAGTGTCGCATTTGAATCCGTTTTTTTACATGATAGATGGCTTTCGTTACGGCTTTTTTGGCAAGGGTGATATTGCACCTGAAATTAGCTTAAGCGTTGTCGCTATAAGCTTTTTTACCATATCATGGCTGACTTTAAGCTTATTAAAATCTGGCTATAAATTAAGGGGATAACCATGTTAAGCGCTAATGAATTAAAAAACTATATTGTGCAAGGTTTGGTTACGCAAGGTTTGACTTGCGATTATGTACAAGTGTTGGGCGACGATGGTACGCATTTTGAAGCGGTGATTGTCAGTTCGGCCTTTGTTGGTAAAAATATGGTGCAACAGCATCAGTTGGTCTATAGCGCTCTGGGTGATCGTATGCGCGCCGAGATTCATGCGCTATCAATGAAAACTTACACGCCGGAAAAATGGCAGCAAACTAATCTAAACAACTCAAATTAAAGGAAAGCAAAATGGACGCACAAGCAAAAATCAAGGAAACCGTTACCAGTAATTCCGTGGTGCTTTACATGAAAGGCAGCCCCAAGTTTCCGCAATGCGGCTTTTCCAGTCTGGCTACGCAAATTCTGGAGGCCTGTAATGCAAAATTTGTAGCGGTAGATGTATTGCAGGATCAAGCGGTGCGCGAGGGCATCAAGCAATTTGCCAATTGGCCTACCATCCCACAACTTTATATCAATGGCGAGTTTGTCGGCGGTTCAGACATTATGCGCTCCATGTTTGAAAATGGGGAGTTGCAAGCGATGCTGGATGGGGCGAAGTAGTTGGATAAACTTTTAATCAAGGGCGGCTTCTCCTTAAAAGGTGAAGTCACTATTTCCGGCGCTAAAAATGCCGCATTGCCTATATTATGCGCATCCTTGCTCGCCGAAACACCGCTTGAATTAAGCAGCATTGCCGCCTTAAAAGACATTGATACTACCATTAAGCTACTAGGCATGATGGGCGTGAAAATCACGCGTGCTGCTGATAAGGTGCGTTTGGATGCTTCTGAAGTGACTTCATTTGAAGCCACTTATGAAATGGTGAAAACCATGCGTGCTTCTATTTTGGTATTAGGTCCCTTGTTGGCAAGATTTGGCACAGCGCGTGTCTCTTTGCCCGGTGGCTGTGCCATTGGTTCGCGTCCCGTAGATTTGCATATCAAAGGCCTTCAAGCCATGGGCGCGGCTATTCACATCACGCATGGCTACATTCAAGCCAGCACTTTGCATTTGCCCAATCGTCGCTTGCAAGGCGCGCGCTATTATATGGATATGGTTACCGTCACCGGCACAGAAAACCTGATGATGGCAGCGGCGCTGGCAGAAGGCACTACAGTGCTGGAAAATGCTGCCAAAGAGCCGGAAGTGGTGGATTTGGCAGAAATGCTCATCAAAATGGGTGCAAAAATTACAGGTGCAGGCACAGATGTGATAACCATTGTGGGTGTGGAAAAACTCAACGGCACGGTTCATAGTGTCGTGTGTGACCGTATCGAAGCGGGTACTTATATGGTCGCTGCCGCCATGACGGGGGGCGAGGTTAAGTTGCTTAATGCGCGTGCTGATTTGCTGGATGCAGTGATTGAAAAGTTACGTGAGGCAGGTGCTATGGTAACTAGCGATAGTGACAGTATTACCGTTAAAAGTAGCGGCGTGCTGAAAAGTGTGAATATCCGCACTGCGCCACATCCGGCTTTTCCTACCGATATGCAAGCGCAATTCATGGCGCTGAACTGTATTGCCGAAGGCGTTTCCAAAGTTACCGAAACAATTTTTGAAAATCGTTTCATGCACGTGCAGGAAATGCAGCGCCTGGGGGCGGACATCAGCATAGATGGCAATACCGCGCTGGTAAAAGGTGTGAAATTTCTGGATGGCGCAACCGTGATGGCGACAGATTTGCGCGCTTCGGCCAGTCTGGTTTTGGCGGGCTTGGTGGCGCGTGGAGAAACTGTCATCGAGCGCATTTACCATCTGGATCGCGGTTATGAATATCTGGAAGAAAAACTGAACAAACTGGGTGCGCAAGTTACGCGCATTCGTTCAAACGAAGCAAATTAAAACTTATGATTACCATTGCACTGTCTAAAGGCCGTATTTTTGAAGAAACCACGCCATTGTTGGCGGCCGCCGGCATTGCCGCGCTGGAAGACCCCGAATCTTCACGCAAGCTGATTTTGCCCACCAATCGCGCCGATGTGCGGCTCATTATCGTGCGAGCCAGCGATGTCCCTACTTATGTGCAATACGGTGCGGCTGATTTGGGTATCGCCGGAAAAGATGTGTTGTATGAGCATGGCGGGGAAGGCTTGTATCAGCCTCTGGATTTGCAAATTGCACGTTGTAAAATGATGGTGGCGGTGCGCGAGGATTTTGATTATTTTGGCTCGATTCGCCAAGGCGCGCGGTTGAAGGTGGTCACCAAATATGTAAAATTCGCGCGCGAACATTTTGCCGACAAAGGCATGCATGTTGATCTCATCAAGCTGTATGGCTCCATGGAGCTGGGTCCATTGGTGGGGCTGGCGGATGCGATTGTGGATTTAGTCAGTACCGGCAATACCTTGCGCGCCAATCATCTGAAAGCTGTTGAAGAAATCGCCGACATCAGCTCGCGCTTGATCGTAAATCAAGCTTCACTAAAATTGAACAGAAGCGCACTGCAGCCGATAATAGAGGCGTTTTCTAGTGTGGTTGCCGCGCGTAATAGTGCGAATAATTAGCAAAATTGGAAAGAGTTTACTCATGGAAATAAGACGTTTATCGACTATGGATGCAGATTTTGATAGTCAGTTAAAACAATTGCTGGCGTTTGAAACGGCTCAGGATGATGAAATAGATTTAGTGGTCGCCAATATTTTGCGCGATGTTAAATGTCGCGGTGATGAGGCGGTATTGGAATATACGCAGCGCTTTGATCGACTAAATGCCGCTAGCATGAGCGAGCTTGAATTGACACAAGCCGATTTGCAGGCGGCACTGGCAGGCTTGCCCGCAGAACAGCGTTTGGCTTTGGAGCAAGCTGCTGAGCGCGTGCGTGCTTATCACCAGAAACAACTCATGTCATCTTGGAATTACACTGAAAGTGATGGCACTTTACTGGGGCAACAAGTTACCTCGCTGGATCGTGTCGGGCTTTATGTGCCTGGCGGCAAGGCAGCGTATCCGTCATCGGTGTTGATGAATGCCATTCCTGCCAAGGTGGCTGGTGTTAAAGAGCTGATTATGGTGGTGCCTACGCCGGGTGGCGAAAGAAATGCACTGGTGCTGGCAGCGGCGGCAGTATGCGGCGTTGACCGTGTGTTCTGTATAGGCGGCGCGCAAGCGGTAGGCGCGCTGGCTTATGGCACGCAAACCGTGCCGCAAGTTGATAAGATTGTTGGCCCCGGCAATGCTTATGTGGCTGCCGCCAAGCGTCGTGTATTTGGTGTGGTGGGCATAGACATGGTGGCCGGGCCTTCGGAAATTCTGGTGATTTGCGACGGCAAAACCCACCCGGATTGGGTGGCGATGGATTTGTTCTCTCAGGCTGAACATGATGAATTGGCGCAATCTATTCTGTTGTCGCCGGATGCTGATTTTCTTGACCAAGTGATTGCCAGCATCAACCGTTTGCTGGAAGAAATGCCACGCAAGGATATTATTCGCACCTCACTGCAAGGCCGAGGCGCGTTGATTCAAGTGCGTGATTTGGAAGAGGCTGCCAACATTGCCAACTATATTGCACCTGAACATTTGGAATTATCGCTGGATGATCCTTTAGCATTTAGCAAAAAAATCAAACATGCCGGTGCTATTTTCATGGGGCGCGATACCTGTGAGGCGCTGGGTGATTATTGCGCCGGCCCTAATCATGTGTTGCCAACTTCGCGCACCGCACGCTTTTCTTCACCGCTGGGGGTTTATGATTTCCAAAAACGCTCCAGCTTGATTATGGTGTCTACACAAGGCGCACAAACTTTAGGCCGCATCGCTTCTACACTGGCACATGGTGAGGGTTTGCAGGCACATGCACGTTCCGCTGAGTATCGCTTGAAATGAGTAAATTCTGGAGTGAGGTGGTACATACGCTAACGCCTTATGTGCCGGGTGAGCAACCCAAACTGGCTAATTTAATCAAGCTGAATACCAATGAAAATCCTTACGGGCCCAGCCCTAAAGTGATTGCGGCCTTGAAGGCGGAGGCGGCCGACAGCTTGCGTCTTTATCCTGATCCTTACTCATCAGTACTCAAGGCGACCATTGCCGAATATTATGGTTTGCAGCCGAATCAGGTGTTTGTGGGCAACGGTTCGGATGAAGTGTTGGCGCATGTGTTCTGTGCCTTGTTGAAGCATGATAAGCCGGTATTGTTCCCGGATATTACTTACAGCTTTTATCCGGTTTATTGCGGCTTGTATGGTATTCAATATGAAACTGTTGCCTTGAATGCCAACTTTGTTATTGATGTGGCGGATTATGACAAGCCAAATGGCGGCATCATCTTCCCTAATCCCAATGCGCCCACAGGCATACCGTTGGCCTTGGCTGAAATTGAATGTTTGTTGCAAAAAAATATGGAGTCGGTGGTAGTGATTGATGAGGCTTACGTAGATTTTGGTACGCAGTCAGCGATTAAGCTTGTGAGCACTTATCCCAATTTGCTAGTAACACAAACACTATCGAAAGCACGCTCATTAGCAGGTCTGCGCGTGGGTTTTGCTTTGGGGCATCCAGATTTGATTGAGGCCATGGTGCGTGTAAAGGATAGTTTCAACTCTTATCCGCTAGATCGCTTTGCAACAGCCGGCGCAGTAGCGGCCATGCAGGATCATGCTTATTTTGAAGAGACCTGCCACAAGGTCATCGCCACTCGTGAATGGTTGGCAATTGAATTACAAAAAATAGGTTTTGAGGTATTGCCATCTACTGCCAATTTTATCTTTGCACGTCATCCATTGCATGATGGCGCAGAGCTTGCCGAAAATCTGCGCGATCACAATATTATCGTACGCCACTTCAAAAAACCTGTGCGTATTTCACCATTTATACGCATTACTGTTGGTACAGATGCAGAATGCCAAGCGTTAATAGCCGCATTAATCAAGCAATAAAGGTTTCCAATTCTTGAATAGTCATTTAAACTAGGCGTTCAGAATTATGTAGTTTCTATAATTGGCAAGATATTGTCATCCAGTAATCAATAGGGGAAAACACCATGGCAAAACCATTAGTACAAATGGCATTAGATTCGTTAGACTTTGATGCGACCGTAGCACTGGCAACAAAAGTAGCACCACACGTAGACATTCTTGAAATTGGCACCCCTTGCATCAAGCACAACGGCATCAAGTTGCTGGAAGTATTGCGTGCAAAATTTCCGAACAATAAAATTCTGGTTGACTTGAAAACCATGGATGCAGGTTTTTACGAATCCGAGCCATTCTATAAGGCCGGTGCAGATATTTGTACGGTATTGGGCACCGCTGACATTGGCACCATCAAAGGTGTGATTGATGCGGCCAACAAGTATGGCAAAGAAGCCCAAGTCGACTTGATTAATGTGAAAGACAAAGCCAAGCGTACGCAAGAAGTGGCCAAGATTGGTGCCCACATCATTGGTGTACATACTGGTCTGGATCAGCAAGCCGCAGGTCAAACCCCTTTTGGTGATTTGGCACTGGTAACAGGTCTGAATACAGGGGCTAAAGTCTCTGTTGCTGGCGGTATCAAACCTGCAACTGTTAAACAAGTAGTGGATGCAGGAGCCAACATAGTGGTGGCGGGTGCCGCCATTTACGGCGCGGCTGACCCGGCGGCGGCGGCGGCTGAAATTACCAAATTGGCTAGAGGCAGTGATGCTGCTGCAGGTGGTGGTTTAGGTAAATTTTTGCCATGGATTCTGGTTGTTGGCGCGATAGTTCTGGCACTTTTCATGTTTAAAGGCAAACCTGTAGAGCCTGTTGCGGAAGTTGCAGCACCGGTGGCAGAATCAGTGGCTCCAGCAACAGAAGCTGCCGCACCTGCCGCTGAAGTTCCTGCCGTAGCGGCACCGGCTGAAGTTGCACCGGCAGCTGAAGCTACACCTGCTGCAGAAGCTACACCTGCTGCAGAAGTAAAATAATATTGGAATATTGAAAGCAGCTTACAAAAAAGTTGGTTTTTGAAGTAGCTGAAGTTTAAATCTAGGCAGGTTCACGATGAAAGATGGCAATGATTTGCCACCATGCTATCCTGAACCTGCTTAGTTTTTTGTGCGTTAATCTGTGAGTAATAGTTGTCACGTATTTCTTTTAGTGCATAGAACATTCGTTAATAAATCCTTAAGGGAAAACACCATGGCAAAACCATTAGTACAAATGGCATTAGATTCGTTAGACTTTGATGCGACCGTAGCACTGGCAACAAAAGTAGCACCACACGTAGACATTCTTGAAATTGGCACCCCTTGCATCAAGCACAACGGCATCAAGTTGCTGGAAGTATTGCGTGCAAAATTTCCGAACAATAAAATTCTGGTTGACTTGAAAACCATGGATGCAGGTTTTTACGAATCCGAGCCATTCTATAAGGCCGGTGCAGATATTTGTACGGTATTGGGCACCGCTGACATTGGCACCATCAAAGGTGTGATTGATGCGGCCAACAAGTATGGCAAAGAAGCCCAAGTCGACTTGATTAATGTGAAAGACAAAGCCAAGCGTACGCAAGAAGTGGCCAAGATTGGTGCCCACATCATTGGTGTACATACTGGTCTGGATCAGCAAGCCGCAGGTCAAACCCCTTTTGGTGATTTGGCACTGGTAACAGGTCTGAATACAGGGGCTAAAGTCTCTGTTGCTGGCGGTATCAAACCTGCAACTGTTAAACAAGTAGTGGATGCAGGAGCCAACATAGTGGTGGCGGGTGCCGCCATTTACGGCGCGGCTGACCCGGCGGCGGCGGCGGCTGAAATTACCAAATTGGCCAGCGGTACAGGTGGTGGTTTGTTTGGTTGGCTGAAGAAGCTTCTAGGCTAAATTGCAAATCCTGTAGCAGGAGCTTGGCTTTAGAAACATTGTTAATTTAAATGGCTTTGGGGAGTTTTCTCCAGAGCCATTTTTTTGCCAACCATGTTTGCCAGAGGAGTTTTTGAGTTAAGCTGCGGGGCGTTGCATGCTGCGTTGCCCAGCAGCGCGCGTTTTGGGTTAGAATATATACAGCTGCAAAAGCTGATTAAGTTAGCATGGCAATCAAGATTGGGTTGTGATGTCGCCCAGTTTTAAATGTAAAGCATATAGCCGAATTAATTTAACCCCTCTCTTATGATATTAAATAGCCCATCTATGCGCATCGCTGAAGTTACTCGAAATACGTTGGAAACGCAGATTTCTGTATCAATCAATCTGGATGGTACTGGTGTGTCCAAACTTGCAAGTGGACTTGGATTTTTTGACCACATGCTGGATCAAATCGCCCGGCACGGCATGATGGATATACGTGTTGAGGCTAAGGGTGATTTGCATATTGATGCGCATCATACAGTAGAAGATATTGGTATTAGCTTGGGTCTGGCTTTTGCTAAAGCTATAGGTGATAAGAAGGGAGTGCGTCGCTATGGACATGCGTATGTACCTTTGGATGAAGCGTTGTCCCGTGTGGTGCTGGATCTTTCAGGTCGTCCGGGTCTCGAGTTTCGCGTAGCTTTCAAGCGCGCACAGATTGGTGATTTTGATGTGGATCTGATTCACGAGTTTTTCCAAGGCTTCGTCAATCATGCAATGGTCACCCTCCACGTTGATAATTTGTTTGGAAACAATGCCCACCATCAAGCGGAGACTATCTTTAAAGCCTTTGGGCGCGCCTTGCGCATGGCGGTTGAGGAGGATATTCGTATGGCGGGTATCATGCCATCTACCAAAGGTTCCTTGTGATTTTAAACTTCAGCTTGATAGCTCAAAACCTCAATAAAATAGCATGATAGATATTGCAGTAGTTGATTATGGAATGGGCAATTTGCGCTCGGTATCCAAGGCGCTGGAGCATGTGGCTCCAGGCAAAAATATCGTGGTTACCAGCGATCCAGAGGATATAAAGGCCGCTGAACGTGTCGTATTTCCAGGCCAGGGCGCTATGCCGGATTGTATGCGCGAGCTGGAATCACGTCATTTGCGCGAGGCTGTCATCAATGCTGCTGCCAGCAAGCCTTTTTTGGGTATTTGTATCGGTCTGCAATTGCTATTTGAGCATAGTGAAGAAGGTGATGCCGCAGGTTTGGGAATTCTGCCTGGCAATGTTAAGCGTTTTGCTGCACAGGATATGCATGACGCAAAAGGTAACAAACTCAAAGTGCCGCACATGGGCTGGAATCAGGTTTACCAGATAGGTCAGCATCCGATGTGGACAAATATTGCAGATGGCGCGCGCTTTTATTTTGTACATAGTTACTACGTGGAGCCTGTGAATAACCATCTGGTGGCCGCCTATAGCGAATATCCCAAGCACTTTACCTGTGCCGTTGCGCGTGAAAATATTTTTGCAGTACAGTTTCATCCTGAAAAAAGCCAGCATGACGGGCTTCAGCTTTTAGCTAATTTTGTCAATTGGAATGGGCGCGCTTAGCGCTCCTTCCGCACTCAATACTTACTTTCTAATTATGTTAATTATTCCAGCAATTGATCTTAAAGACGGGCACTGTGTGCGCCTAAAACAAGGCCTGATGGAGGATGCCACCGTATTTTCCGAAGACCCCGGTACCATGGCGCGGCATTGGGTGGATCAAGGTGGCAAGCGTTTGCATTTGGTGGATCTAAACGGTGCATTTGCGGGCAAGCCAGTTAATGCAGAAGCCATTAAATCCATTGTTGCAGCCGTTGGTGGTGATATTCCGATTCAGCTGGGTGGCGGCATTCGTGATTTGGAAACGATAGAACGCTATCTGGATAGCGGTATTAGCTACGTGATTATCGGTACCGCTGCTGTGAAAAGCCCGGGTTTTCTGCACGATGCCTGTGATGCATTTCCAGGACATATTATTGTGGGGCTGGATGCCAAAGATGGCAAAGTAGCTGTCGATGGTTGGTCTAAACTGACGGGTCATGATGTTATAGACTTGGCCAAGCGATTTGAAGATTACGGTGTGGAAGCGGTGATCTATACCGACATCGGACGGGATGGCATGTTAACCGGCGTGAATATTGAAGCCACAGTGGCTTTGGCACAAGCGCTCAATATCCCTGTGATAGCTAGTGGTGGGATTACTGATCTGGAAGACGTGAAGCGTTTGTGTGCCGTGCAACACGAGGGCATTATAGGTGCCATTACTGGCCGCGCTATTTACGAGGGCACGCTGAATTTTACCGCAGCGCAAGCACTTGCAGACGAATTGACCATAGCGCTTAAAGCCAATGTTTAAGTTGAAACCAATGTTTGAATTGAGTTAATCATGGGTTTAGCTAAACGCATTATCCCTTGTTTGGATGTCACCGCTGGACGCGTGGTTAAAGGTATCAACTTTCTGGAATTGCGTGATGCCGGTGATCCTGTAGAAATCGCTCGCCGTTATGATGAGCAAGGTGCAGACGAGCTGACATTTCTTGACATCACCGCGAGTTCTGATGATCGCGGACTGATCTTGCACATCATTGAACAAGTCGCTTCACAGGTTTTTATACCGCTCACAGTGGGTGGGGGGGTGCGAGAGGTTGGTGATATTCGGCGCTTGCTTAATGCCGGTGCCGATAAAGTCAGCATCAATACCTCTGCCATTCTTAATCCGCAATTGGTGGCCGATGCAGCTAGTCGGTTTGGATCACAATGTATAGTGGTCGCAATTGATGCAAAACAAGTGAATGACAGCTCAGCCAAAGGCTATCATTGGGAAGTGTTTACGCATGGTGGCCGCAAACCAACCGGTTTGGATGCCGTAGAGTGGGCGCGGAAAATGGTGGCATTGGGTGCGGGTGAGTTGCTGGTAACCAGCATGGACAGAGATGGCACCAAGATCGGTTTTAATCTCGAGCTGACGCGCGCCATTACCGATGCAGTGGAAGTGCCAGTTATAGCCTCTGGTGGTGTGGGTAATCTGCAGCACTTGGTTGATGGTGTGAAACAAGGCGGGGCAGATGCCGTACTGGCGGCAAGCATTTTTCATTATGGTGAACATACTGTGCGCGAAGCGAAAAGGTTTATGGCGCTACAAGGCATAGAGGTTAGGCTATGAATGACTGGCTAGATGAAATAAGTTGGACGGCAGATGGTCTGGTGCCGGTAATTGCGCAAGAGTTGGGCACAAAAAAAGTGCTGATGTTTGCCTTCATGAATCGAGAAGCGCTCAAGTTAACAGCAGAAACAGGTCATGCGGTGTATTGGTCGCGTTCCCGCAATAAGCTGTGGCATAAAGGGGAAGAATCCGGCCATGTGCAAAATGTGCATGAAATACGGCTGGATTGTGATGAAGATGTTATTTTGTTGACGGTTGAACAAATCGGCGGAATTGCTTGTCACACGGGGCGGCACAACTGCTTTTTCAAAAAATTGGTCGGCGCTGAGTGGCTGGTCGATCAGCCTGTCATTAAAAATCCTGAAGAAATTTACCATCATGAGTGAAGTGCTTGATCGTTTGGCTGAATTATTGGAAGCGCGAAAAAATGCCGATCCGCAATCTTCTTACGTGGCCAAACTTTATGCAAAAGGTCTGGACAGCATACTGAAAAAAATTGGTGAAGAAGCCACAGAAACCGTGATTGCTGCCAAAGATGGTGATCCGCAGAAAATCATCTACGAAACCGCTGATTTATGGTTTCACTGTATGGTGATGCTGGCACATGCCAATTTAAAACCGCAGGATGTGTTGAACGAATTAGCGCGGCGTGAAGGTTTGTCCGGCCTGGACGAAAAAGCGGCGCGTCAGGAGTAATGGCATGAGTGACTGCATTTTCTGTAAGATTGTTAACGGGGATATTCCTGCCAAAAAGATCTACGAGGATGAGGAAGTCATTGCTGTTCATGACATTCATCCAATAGCGCCGGTACATTTTTTGATTGTACCCAAGCTGCATATAGAAAGCCTGCAAAGTTGTTCAGTTGCGCATGAGCGACTATTGGGAAAAATGTTGTTACTGGCTCCCAAGCTTGCTGCGGAACAAGGTTTGGTCGGGTTTCGTACCATGATAAATACTGGACGCGAGGGTGGGCAGGAAGTTTTTCATATTCATATACATGTATTTGGTGGCGGCAATAGCTTGCCAAAAATATAAACAATTAACACCTTGAGGAGCTGACATGGGTTCATTTAGCATTTGGCACTGGTTAATCGTATTAGCGGTAGTTGTGTTGATATTTGGTACAAAAAAACTGAGAAATGTAGGCACAGATGTGGGTGGCGCGGTTAAGAGTTTTAAAGAGGCGATGAAAGAAGATCAAAGCAAGACTAAATTGGACGACACAACAACAGGTCAAACGGTTGAAAATGAGGCTGTGAACAAAAGCAAGCAGTAATGGCGGATTAACTAGCCATTTAAATTTTTTAAAGGATTTTTCTTGTTTGATTTTTCATTTGCCGAACTAATGGTCATCGGTGTGGTTGCCCTGATTGTGATCGGCCCGGAAAAACTACCCCGGGTGGCGCGTACCATGGGCCTGTTGGCAGGGAAATTGCAGCGCTATGTGAGCAATGTAAAAACGGATATTTCACGAGAAATGCAGTTGGAAGATCTAAAGAAACTGGAGGAAGAAATCAAACAGGCACAGCTGAGTTTCGATCAACAAGTCAGAGAAGTTAAGAATGTCATAGAAGCCCCGTCAGGCGCTGGTGCTACCGAAGCAGAAGCATTAATCGCTGCTGAACCAGCGCCAGAAAAATCACCAGCAGAAACCAAGTTGTGAATACGACAGAAACTTTCATTTCTCACCTGATTGAGCTGCGTGACCGTCTGTTACGTATTGTCATTGGCTTTGTGCTGGTGTTTATTGCGCTGATTCCTTTTGCCAACAAGATTTATACCTTGCTTGCGCATCCCTTACTTTCCAAGCTACCCAGTGGCGGGCAAATGATCGCAACAGCGGTCACTACGCCCTTTTTGGTGCCGATGAAAGTGGCCATGTTGGCGGCTTTTATTATCTCCCTTCCCTATACGCTGTATCAGGTTTGGTCGTTTGTCGCCCCAGGTTTGTATGCGCAGGAACGCCGATTTATGGCACCTATTGTGCTGGCAAGTTCGCTGTTGTTTTTAGCGGGCATGTGTTTCGCTTATTTTCTGGTATTTCCTGTAGTTTTTGGCTTCATTGCCACTACTGCCCCTGAAGGCGTGGCGGTGATGACGGATATAGGTAATTATCTGGATTTTGTCATTACCCTGTTTATCGCCTTTGGTTTGGCGTTTGAGGTTCCGGTTGCCGTGGTTTTGTTGGTGCGTTTTGGCTGGGTGGATGTTAGTAAATTAAAAGAAATACGCTCTTATGTCATTGTCGGCGCATTTGTTTTAGGTGCCATTTTTACGCCGCCTGATGTTGTTTCACAAATTATGCTGGCGGTGCCATTATGGTTGCTTTATGAAGTGGGGATTCTAGCAGCAGGATTCGTTCAAAAAAGAACAGTTCCGCCAGAAGCGGAGCCTGAATGAATCTGAAATTTACCAAAATGCAGGGCTTGGGCAACGATTTTGTAGTCATTGATGCCATCAATCAAGCCGTAAATTTAAGTGCGGCGCAAATTCGTCATATTGCTGATCGACATTTTGGGGTTGGCTGCGATCAGTTGTTGCTGGTAGAGACCTCCAACATACCAGACGTGGATTTCCGCTATCGGATATTCAACGCCGATGGTGGCGAGGTGGAGCAGTGCGGTAATGGTGCGCGTTGTTTTGTGCGATTTGTGCATGACCACGGTCTCACTGAAAAAACTGAAATTCGCGTGGAAACAGCGCGTGGCATTATTTTGCCGCGCCTGGAAAATGATGGTCAGATCACGGTAAACATGGGGGTTCCGCGCTTGCAACCCGCTGACATTCCATTTATTGCCGATGAATTAGCATTGCAATACACTTTGCACCTTGGCAATTCCAGCGTGCCAATTAGCGCGCTATCCATGGGCAATCCACATGCGGTACAAATTGTTGAAGATGTTGTTACCGCCCCAGTCGTAGAGCAAGGCGCTTTGATAGAGTGCCACCCACGCTTCCCGCAACGCGTAAATGCAGGCTTTATGCAGGTGGTTGACGAGCACTCCATACGGCTGCGTGTTTATGAGCGTGGAGCCGGAGAAACGCTGGCGTGCGGCACTGGCGCTTGCGCCGCAGCGGTTACTGGCATCCGTTTGGGCTTGCTTGCTTCGCCGGTGCGTGTTGTCATGCGTGGCGGTGAATTAGTGATTGCTTGGGCAGGCGCTGACACGCCAGTGTTGATGACAGGGCCTGCGACCAGCGTTTTTGAAGGTGAAATTGCCCTGCAAAATAATTCCGGCTTAATCTGCGATTAAACACACACGATCAAACAACTCGAACAGACCATAAGTGTCTTGTATTTTTTAAGGATTACCATGCAGTTGACAGAAGAACAAATCGCTGAACATTTGCGCGAAAACCTACATTTTTTTGATCGGCATACTGAATTGTTGGCAAATATGCGTCTGCCTAATCCGCATGGTAGTGGCATTATCTCGCTCGCGGAGCGGCAGTTATTGGCTCAACGTGATAAAGCACGCGTGTTGGAAGCCAAGTTGGATAGATTTGTTGCTCTTGCCAAAGAAAATGATCTGATCAGCGATAAAGTTCACCAGCTGAGTTTGCACTTGCTAGGGGCTAAAAGCTTTGACGAATTGACGCAAGGGCTTTTGCATAATCTGCGCGAGAGTTTTTCTGTGCCATATGTGGGGATAAGGCTTTGGGCGGAGGCAACGCAAACCGCTGAACTTGCCCAGACTGCAACCGCACACACCCAGGCTGTCTTTCAGCCCGCTGATGAAGATTTAAAAAACTGGTTAATCAGCCTGAAAGCGCCATACTGTGGGCTTAAGCCTGATTTGGCATTGGATAATCTGTTTGAAAAACTTACTTCAGAGAGCACTCCGCCCAAATCATTTGCCATACTGGCACTGGGAGGCAGCCACTCTCTGGGCTTGCTTGTCCTCGCCAGTGACGACGATAAACGCTTTTACCCGGAAATGGGTACACTCTATCTCAAGCGCATTGGCGAAATGGTCAGTACGGCTTTATCACATTATCTGGACTAAAGGTTCGTCCAGGTTATTCGTTGGCAAGGCTTTTGTTTGTAAACCAAAGCAGGCTGCCAGGTGCACACGTGGATATATTAGCGGCTTATTTGAATCATCTTGCAATCGAGCGTGGCTTGAGTCCGCTCACAGGTGAAAATTACGCGCGCGATATTAAACGGCTGTTGGCACTAATGGCCGAAGTGAAATCAAGTGCAGACCCATCAGCCAATGTATCTCTTGAAGATATTGAACCGCAACATATTCGGCGTTTTATTGCCACTTTGCACGCACAGGGTTTAGGCGGGAAAAGCATTGCCCGTGCGCTTTCTGCCTGGCGCAGTTTTTATCATTATTTAATCCGGCATCACAACTTCACGAGCAACCCTTGCCTAGGTTTACGCGCGCCAAAATCAGCGCAAACTCTACCGCAGGCCTTGTCTACCGATCAGGCGGTCAAGCTGGTGGATATTCAAGGTGATGATGTACTTACCTTGCGTGACCACGCGATACTTGAATTATTTTACTCTTCTGGCTTACGGTTGGCTGAATTGGTCGGCCTGGACTTGGGCGCACTGGATGCGGTAAGTGGCACGGTTACGGTCACCGGCAAAGGCAATAAAACGCGCATTGTGCCAGTGGGTAGCTTTTGCTTAAACGCGATTCAGCGTTGGTTGTCTAGCCGTGCGATTTTGTGTCAAGCCGATGAGAAGGCTTTGTTTGTTAATCGCCTGGGGCACAGGCTAGGCATGCGCTCGGTGCAATATCGCATCAAGCAGTGGGCGTTAAAACAAGGTATTAACAGTGATGTCCACCCGCATATGTTGCGTCACAGTTTTGCTAGCCATGTATTGCAATCCAGTGGCGATTTGAGGGCGGTACAAGAGATGTTAGGACACACCAACATTAGCAGCACGCAAATCTATACCCATCTCGATTTTCAGCATTTGGCAAGTGTTTACGACAAAGCGCATCCGCGTGCCAAAAAAAGTTAGCGCAATATACCTTACTAAACTACATAAGTATTGTGGCAGAATAGCAGGGTAGCAATGCTGAACGGCTAGTTCGATTTTGCTCTTCATTTTTCATTTTATTAAGGATTATCATGGAACATACATTACCCGCTCTACCTTATGCTAAAGATGCATTAGCGCCAGTTATTTCGGCTGAAACCATCGAGTTTCACTACGGTAAACATCATCAAACTTATGTGACTAATCTGAACAATCTGATTAAAGGCACGGAGTTTGAAAACTCAACACTGGAAGAAATTGTTTTGAAAGCTTCCGGCGGTATTTTCAACAACGCTGCACAAGTATGGAACCATACCTTCTACTGGAACGGCCTTAAGCCACAAGGCGGCGGCGCACCCAGTGGTGAGCTGGCAGCGGCTATTGATAAAGCATTTGGCTCGTTTGATGAATTCAAAAAGCAATTCACGCAAAAAGCCATTACTACTTTTGGTTCAGGTTGGGCCTGGCTGGTAAAAAACAAGGACGGTTCATTGTCATTGGAAAGCACTAGCAATGCCGCTACTCCGCTGACTGCTGGTCAAAAACCATTGTTGACGATTGATGTATGGGAACATGCTTATTACATTGATTATCGCAATGCGCGTGCCAAATATGCTGAAGAGTTCTGGAGCATCGTGAATTGGGATTTTGTAGCCGCTAACTTCAAGGCTTAATTGTCTTAAGGCAACAGCGGCTTTGAAATGGCCGCTGTTGTTCATGCTAGAATTGCAACCATGTTGCGTAGAATAATTCTCTCACTTGCTCTTTCACTGCTGCTGCTAGTCAGTCAGCAGGGTGCCGCAGTACACGAAATTTCACATTACTCCGGCCTGGTTTCCGGTCATCAAAAGCAAGACCCATCCCCGCATACCCCTTTTTGTGATAAATGTTTCAGTTATGGCGCGTTGGCCAACGCTCTCGCTGTTCCTTATTTTTTTATGCCTGTCATTGTTACCGGATTTATTGCTAATCCGGTTACGCGCGATGATTACCGTCATTCCACCTTTCTTGCCTACGCCGCGCGCGCGCCACCCATCCTCAGCTGAAGTTTGAACTTACTTTCCGTCTGTTGTGCTTTGCCATCGGACGCGTGTTCATTTTCCCTTGAGGACTCATCATGTTTCAACATAAATTAGCGGCTTGTGCCGTCGCCATGGCTTTGGGTGCGCCTGCTATTGCCACAGCCAATGACAGCACGGAAATGGAAAAAATCCGTGCTGAAATTCAACAAATGCGTGAAAGCTATGAAGCACGTATTCAATCGCTGGAAGCCAAGCTGAAGGAAACCGGAGTAGTAGCCGACCGCGCCGAAGAATCCGCTCAGCGTGCGGAAACTACGGCGGCCAAAGTCGCCACACCGCCATCTTCAGCCAATGCTTTTAACCCGGAAATGGCGCTGATTTTGCAGGGAGCTTACCGCGACCAGAAAAATATTGAAAATCGCCACATCACCGGCTTTTTGCCGACTGCCGAAGCTCCTACGAATACGCGGGGCTTTTCCGCCGATGCTTCCGAGTTCTCAATCGCGGCCAATGTGGATACCTGGTTGCGTGGATATGCCAACTTGGTGTTTGTAGATGGCGCGGTCGAAGTGGAGGAGGCTTTCTTTCAAACGCTGGGGCTGGATTATGGCATTACGCTTAAAGGTGGACGTTTCCGTTCCGGTATCGGTTATCAAAACGAGTTGCATCCCCATGCCTGGGATTTCGCAGATAACAATCTGATGTATCACGCGCTGTTTGGCGAAGGTGCGTTGCAGGATGGCGTGCAAATAAAATGGGTAGCACCTACTGATTTGCTGGTGGAACTGGGCGCTGAATTTGGACGCGGTTCAGAGTTGAATAATGCCAATTATAACGGCGCAAGTTCAATGAATGCCTTTGCCCATGTGGGCGGCGATTTTGGTGCTTCGCACGCCTGGCGCGCGGGAATTTCATTCTTGCATAGCAAGGTGGATAAACGTACATTTGAAGGAACAGATGTTAATGACGTTGCACTGGCGGGAGATTTTAGCGGCCGTTCACGCACCTGGCTGGCTGATTTTGTCTACAAATGGGCGCCAAATGGCAATGCGCAGCATAGAAACTTCAAGCTGGTGGGGGAATACTTTCATCGTGAGGAAAATGGAAATCTGAATGTTGATACAGAAGGCACTTACCAATCCGCTCAATCCGGCTGGTATGTGCAAGGTCTGTATCAATTCATGCCACGCTGGCGTGTGGGCTTGCGTTATGACCAGTTATATCGTGATAAAGCCAACTGGAATGGTAATGACATAGGTACGGTGGTTAAGGAATTGGCTGATTATGACCCGCGTCGCGCTACCGCCGCGCTGGAATTCAACCCCAGTGAATTCAGCCGTTTCCGTCTGCAATACGCCCACGACCAATCCATGCAAGGCATCAAGGATGATCAGATTACCTTGCAATACATCCTGAGTCTGGGCGCTCATGGCGCGCACCGTTTTTAATCGCAAATTGAATGAATCCATTGAATAAAACCAAGGAAATTAAAATGAACAAATTTTTAAAACTATTACTGTCAGTATCGCTGCTGATTGCTACCGGCTCGGCTAATGCCGCGTTAAAAGTGCTGGCTTGTGAACCGGAGTGGGGCGCACTGGCACGCGAGCTTGGCGGCGAGCTGGTGGATGTGTACGATGCCACCAACGCTTTGCAAGATCCGCACCGCATAGAAGCCAAACCCAGTTTGATTGCGCGTGCGCGATCGGCGAATTTATTGATATGTACCGGAGCCGAATTGGAAGTGGGCTGGTTGCCCATACTGCTCAGGCAGTCCGGCAATTCGGCGATACAGCCCGGCAAACCCGGCAATTTTGAGGCCGCCGCGTGGGTGAGGAAGCTGGAAATTCCTGCCCGCTTGGACAGGGCGGAAGGCGATATACATCCGGGAGGCAACCCGCATATCCAGCTTAATCCGCACAACATTGCGTTGGTTGCCGATGGATTGAGCAAGCGACTGGCTGAAGTGGACGCAAGCCATGCCGCGCAATATCAGCAGCGGCAAAAGGATTTTGCCCTACGCTGGCAAGCGGCAACCAAGCGCTGGGAAGCGCAGGCGGTACCGCTCAAAGGCGTGAGCATCGTGGTGCAGCATAGAGGCTTTCCTTATTTATCCGACTGGCTGGGGCTGAAAGAAGTGGCTGCGCTGGAAGTCAAACCCGGTGTTGAGCCTAGCGGTTCACATCTAAATGAGGTATTGGAACAGCTCAAGCGCCAACCGGCGCGCATGGTGATCCGCGCTGCCTATAACAGCGAACGGCCATCACAGTGGATACATGAACATGCGGGCATTCCGGCGGTAATGTTGCCCTTCACCGTGGGTGGCAGTGAACAGGCCAAGGACTTATTCGGGCTGTTCGACGACACCGTTAATCGTTTGCTGGGCGCGCTCAAATGAATCTGGATGCCATTTCGTTAAACATTCTTGCCCCGGCGTTTGTTGCGGGATTGCTGGTGCTGGCCACGCATGTGCCGCTAGGCCAGCAAGTGTTGCAACGCGGCATTGTGTTTATTGATTTGGCGGTGGCGCAAATTGCCGCACTGGGCGTGATTGTCGCCGACTTGATTGGCTGGGAGGCGCAAGGCTGGGCGGTGCAGGTGGCGGCGCTGCTTGCCGCCCTCTCCGGTGCGCTGCTCTTAACCTGGACAGAAAAGCGCTGGCCGGAAGTGCAGGAAGCGCTAATTGGTGCTATTTTTGTGCTGGCCGCCAGCGCCGGTATTTTGCTGCTGGCCAATAATCCGCATGGCGGTGAACATCTCAAGGATTTACTCGCCGGGCAGATTTTATGGGTAAGTTTTAATCAATTGCTCCCCGTTGCCATTCTCACAACATTAATCCTGTTGATTTGGTTCCGCTTCAAAGCGCAACTGGGTCACGCCAGCTTTTATCTGCTGTTTGCCTTGGCGGTGACGGCCTCGGTACAGTTGCTGGGCGTTTATCTGGTGTTCTCCAGCCTGATTATGCCCGCATTGGCGGTGCGCAACTGGCCGCCACCACTACGCCTGAAAGCGGCTTATGTGATAGGTGCGCTGGCTTATGCAAGCGGGCTGCTGCTCTCTTCCATTTTTGATTTGCCATCCGGTGCCGTCATCGTTTGGAACTTGGCGGTGCTAGGCATACTGGCCAATTTAGCACGTTGGTTTTTTAAGCGAGTATTCAATTTCTCAACTTAATCGGCTTCCCGGTTTGACCAGCAGCATATGCACATCACTCAAGGCGCGTTCTTCAAAGCCACCTTCGCAGTAGCACAGGTAAAATTCCCACATGCGGATAAATTCTTCCGAATAGCCTAGCGCATGCACTTGTTCAATGTTGTTGAAGAAGTTCTTGCGCCAGGCGGCCAGTGTTTTGGTATAGTGCGAACCGATGTCTTCTAAATTCAGCAGGCGCAGGTCAGAGGCGCGGGTGATGCTGGTGAGTAATGCCGTAACAGAGGGAATGCAACTGCCGGGAAAGATGTAGCGCTGGATAAAATCGACCGATTTTTTGGCGGATTCATAACGTTGATCGGCAATGGTAATGCTTTGCAGCAGCATCATGCCATCGGGTTTTAGCAGTGCCGCACATTGGCTGAAATAGGTATCAAAAAACTGATGGCCGACTGCTTCTATCATTTCGATGGAAACCAGTTTGTCGAACTGACCTTGCAGCTTGCGATAATCCTGCAGCAGCACGGTGATTTTATCGGCCAGCCCGGCCTGTTGAATGCGTGTATTGGCGAACGTGTATTGAGCTTGGGAAATAGTGGTTGTGGTAATCCGGCAACCATAATTTTGCGCTGCATAAAGTGCAAACCCGCCCCAGCCGGTGCCAATTTCCAGCACATGATCGCCGGCTTTGAGTTGCAGTCTTTGGCAGATCCGCTCCAGTTTGTTGAGTGAGGCCTGTTCCAGAGTGGTTGGATCGTTATCAAAAATAGCGGCGGAATACATCATGGTGGGATCGAGGAACAACTGGAACAAATCATTGCCCAGATCATAATGCGCGGCAATATTGCGGCGGCTACCATCCTCGGTGTTTTGGTTGAAATAGTGCAGTAGCTTGAGCAAGGGGCGGGATAGTCTGGCCACGTTGCCTTCCAGTCCATCCATCACCTCTTGATTCAACACCATCAGACGGATCAGCTTGGTCAGATCGTCCACACTCCAATAAGCCAACATATAAGCCTCGCCCGCACCCACCGAGCCGCCAAAGGCGATGTCGCCGTAAAAGCGCGCATCATGCACCTGAATCACAACCTCCAGTGCATTCCCCGCGTCCAGCCTGCCGAATGCATGACTTTGTTGATTTTCATCAATTACCAAGCGGCCATGCTGCAAATTTTTAAGGCGTGAAAGCACCAGCCCGCGCGCCAGATTTTGCAGCCAGCCCGAGGTTTGTTTACGGTGCAGGCCGAACAAGCCGGTGGCTCCGGTAATGTCGGATAGTTTCAAGTTGGCCTCCCGGAATTTGTAGTAGTGGGTTTTGCATGTGGAATAAAGGGCACCCGCTTCAGCCACAGTAGCAGGGCTTGCCAATAAATAGCAAAAATGACTTTCAGCGTCATGAATGGATATTTCAGCAAAATCCAATTTAGCGCAGCGCTGGAAATAGGTGTTCGCTCAAGCTCCAGTGTGGCATCAAACAGCTTTTGATTGGTTTTATCCGCATTCATGTTTTGCATATGCACAGAAAGCTTTTCAGCGGGGTTCGAAAACGCCCAGTCATATTCGATATGCATGGGCATAAAAGGTGAAACATGAAACTCTTTACTGAATTTGAATTGCTGAACTGGCTGGCCGCTATGACTTGTGCAATCCAGCACATAAGTATGGCGCTCATTCCACGGCGTATTGTTGATGTCGGCGACGATGGCTTGCAAGGTTTGATTGTCGGCTTCAAAGCAATAGTAAAAACTCACCGGGTTAAAGCAATAACCAAAATAGCGCAGATTGGTGAGCAGACGAATGGCACCGCGTGGAGCGTATCCGGTTTCTCTGTTAACCAAATCACTGACACAATTTTTCAAAGGTTGATTGGCATCGCCCAGATAATCGCTGCGCTTGAACCAGGCCAGATTCCTTTTTTGATACGACCAGCTTGGGCTATGATCAAATAGTAGTGGCAGCTCGTCCAGATCCAGATACATCATGAAGGTGCGATAGCTAAACTGGTGCAATACCGGCAAAAATCGTCTATGCCCCACCCAGCCGCTGTAAATGGCGCTTTCCACTAAATTGCCCGCCTGAAATGTTGCAGCGCAGTCAGAGCGCTGACTACGCCATCTTCATGAAAACCATTGCCCCAATACGCGCCGCAATAGGCAGTGCGGTTGATGCCGCTGATTTCAGCATGTCTGGCCTGTGCTTTCACGCCGGCGGTTGTATACAGCGGATGATGATAAGTCAGGCGCTTGATGACTTTGGCCGGGTCTATATTTTGCGTGTGATTCAGCGTCACCAAGAGCGGCTCTTTCGCCTCCAGACCTTGCAGAATATTCATGTTGTAGGTCACTGCCACGCGCTCGGCGGGTTCGTCGGTGACGTGATAATTCCACGCTGCCCAAGCCAGCTTGCGCTTGGGCAGCATGCGAATATCTGAATGCAGATAAACACTATTTTCCTGATACGGAATCGCGCCCAGAATTTCATTTTCCTGTTGGCTGGCATCGCTAAGCAGTTGCAAAGCCTGATCGCTGTGGCAGGCAAAAAATACCCAATCAAAAGTTTCCTCGGCGGCATTGACGGGGGTGATATGCACCGCCTGCGGCGATCGGCGGACTTTGGCGACAGGTGTATTCAGACGCACACGATGCTTGAACGGCGCAGTCAGCACTTTTACATAGCTAGCCGAACCACCCTCAATTACACGCCATTGCGGTCTATTATCAATACTTAACATGCCGTGATTGTGAAAAAAGCGCACAAAAAATCTGGCGGGAAAGCTGAGCATTTGTCCGGCATTGGTAGACCAGATGGCCGACCCCATGGGAATGATGTAGTAATCAATAAACGCGCGACCATATTTTTTCTTGCTTAAATAATCGCCCAGTGTAATTTCCGGGCCATCAGCCAACAGCTCCAATGAATTTTTATTGAAATGCAGAATGTCGCGGATCATGCGATAAAACTCAGGGCGCAGTAGATTGCGGCGCTGCGCAAATAATGAATTGAGGTTAGTACCGTTATATTCCAGCCCGCTTTTTTCACAGCGCACGCTAAAGCTCATATGGCTGGGCTGCGATTGCACGCCGATTTCATGCAGCAAGCGGGTAAATTGAGGATAATTTCTGTCATTGAAAACAATGAAGCCGGTATCCACCGCATATTGTCTTCCTTGATGTTCAATGACATGCGTATCGGTATGACCGCCGATGTGGTCTCCGGCTTCAAACACGGTAATGTCATGCTCGCGGTATAAATGATGCGCCAACGTATTGCCGGCTATGCCACTGCCGATAATCGCAATTTTCATGACGGATTTGATTCCTTAATCAAGCGTGATGCCCGCGCTTTGGCCGGTAGCGGTCGCAAATCCCAGATCAAACCGAATGCCGCCATCAGTTTCAAGCCGTAATAGGTTAAGTCAAGTTCCCACCAGAAAAAACCCTGCCGTGCAGAACCGGGGTAATGATGATGATTATTGTGCCAGCCTTCGCCCAGCGTGAGCAAAGCCAGCCACAGATTATTCCGACTTTGATCGGTGGTGGCATAGCGGCGGCTACCCCACAGGTGGGCGAGAGAATTGATGCTAAAAGTGGCGTGATAAAGCACAAGCGTGGAAATAACAAAGCCCCACACCAGTAATTGCCAACCGTTGGTGCCAAGTTGAGGCGCTGTAGTTTGCAGCCAGTCGCCCAAGCAATAAATAGCAAAGGCGAAAATCACCGGCACGATGACATCAAAGCGATTCAGCCAGCGCAATTCGGGAAATTTGGCCAACTCTTTTACACGATCAATTTCGGTGGCGAAATTGCTCTCGGATAAAAACCAGCCGCTATGGCTCCACATAAAGCCGTGTTGCACTGGTGAGTGGCTATCCTGAACGCGGTCGGAATGTGCGTGATGATTACGGTGATGTGCCGCCCACCACAAGGCACCCCGCTGCACGGCGGTAGCGCCTATCAATGCGAACACAAATTGCAGTGCGCGTGAAGTACGAAAAGCCTTGTGCGAAAAATAACGGTGATAAAACGCGGTAATGGCAAACATGCGCAGCAAATAAAGCACGATAGCGAAAACGATGGCAAAGCGGCTCCAGCCTACCCAGATCACGCTGATACATGCCAGATGCAATGCGATAAAAGGCAGCACGCGCAACCAATCCAGCCGATTAATGGCAGCTTTGCCCATAGTTTTTGTTGCAGATGAGTGGTCAATATTTAAGGCTGAATTGTCAAACCAGCGAATGAAGGAATGAAAGATTGATTTTATTGGTGTAGAAGGTCTGCGCGACATCGGAATTATTTTTGCCTCGCAGATGCAGGCTCGGTAGCCCATTGTTGCGGCACTTTGCGCAGCTTGCTCAAGTCGTAACCCAGGCCGCTGATGAATTGTGTTAGCTCGCTGTATTCGGCATTGGAGATTTGCGGAGATCGTGCCATGATCCACACATAATCGCGCGCATTTCTTGCAATCACGGTTTTGCTGTAATCCGCTGCCAAATAGGCAATGCGGAAATCGGCTTTGATCGGCCAGATAAACTGCATGCCCCACAGCGCGTTACCCATGTTTTCGATGACAAAGCCGCGCGGATGATAGCTTTTTTCAGCACCATCAAAACCGCCTTTGCGAAAAGTGAATGTGGTGGCAATGGTGCCATCTTGATCCAGTTTGTAGGATTCAATGGCGTTAAACGCTTCGGTTTCTATCGCGGTAGGTATCGCCGCAATTACATACCAATCACCCATAAAGCGCGGCAAATCCACCTGTGGCACCGTGGCAATGGGCGGCAGGGTTTGTGTGGCGCAACCGGTTAACAATGCAGCGCATAAGGCTAGGCTTTTGGCTTTTAATTTCCCCAAAGAGCTTGAAGTTTTTCTGTTTGAGGTTTTCATAGGGCTTACCTTAATTTATAAAAAATTTCATAACCTTCCGGCGTGGTTGATTTCAATGCCAGCCATTTCTTTTCAGTGATGGCTTTATCGGCTGAGTACCAAAGTTCAATTTGCAGTTTGCTGGCATCAATGCGGTAACGCTCGGCCGATACTGTTTGTCCTTTTACTTCAATCGGTTCCACACCCAGAGCTTTTATTTTTACCTCCAGCCATTCTCCTGTTTGTGGATTAAGCAGCTTGTTTTGCGAGAGTATTTTGGGGTTCCAATAAGCAAATGTCATAACACACGCAGGCAGGATTTCTGTCTTTTTAGCGGCTTCCAGCAAGAATGAGCGCTCTTTCATTCGCCCTTTGACCAAGGTGATTTCCCTGTTTTCTTTGGTTGATGCGTCGAGACTGGATAAGCAATCTCCTTGCCAGCGTTCATTGGCCGTGTGTTGATACTGATAGGCATTGATAAATAAAAATTTAACATTGAATTTGGCTTGGCTGGTCAGTTCGCGCAAGCCATTTGCTTCGTTTAGCGAGAAACGGTGTTGACCGATTTCCTTGCCATCCAGATAAACCGTAAACGGCCACTCCTTGGCTGGTGTCGAAGAACTGAACAGTGTCAATGTGATGCCCAGACATACTTGTATGATTTTCAGACTGACATTTTTAGTCATGGTGTGGTCTGCCGGGTAAAAAAGCATTGGTTTTGGCGATATATGCGGCATAAGCCGGACGACGTTGGCCTATGTCTTTTTCCAGCAATGCCACACCGCTGACTTTGAGCAGCAACAATGTCATCAGCAAAGGTGCAGGCAAGCTCCACCAAGCTCCGGCGGCAACGGCAAGCAAGTAATAACCCCACCATACGCAACATTCGCCAAAGTAATTGGGGTGACGGCTATAGCGCCATAAGCCGGAGTCCATGACTGCACCTTTGTTGGCAGGATTGGCCTTGAATCTGGCCAATTGCCTATCGGCAATGCTTTCCCATAAAAAGCCAGTTAGCCAGAGGCTGATGCCAACATAATCCAACCAGTTTATGGGCTGGTGTGAGGTTGCCGCGCCGAGCAATGGCAATGAAATTATCCAAGCCAGCAGCGCCTGCAAAGCAAACACGATATAAAGACTTTTTAGCCAGAAATGCGGTTGGTTATTCTGACGAATCGCCTGATAACGGTGATCTTCCTGTTTGCCGGAATTGCGCCAAGTCAGGTAAATGGATAGCCGCAAAGCCCAGATCGTGACTAACACCAAAATCAATAAGGCGCGCGGTTCTGCTGAAGCTGAAACATAAACCACTGTTGCCAATAGAAAAAACAGACTCCATAAGCTGTCTACCAGGGTGACATTTTTTTTGATGACACTGGCTATCCAGCCGCCCAAACCCAGTAGTGTCATCGCCGCCAAGCCAGATAAATAGATGCGCCAATCAAACATGATGGATTCCCTTTTGCAGTTTTTTAGCTGTAAATCCATCCAGCTTTTTAGCCAGATTAAGTAATGTTGGCATTAATGTGCCCCAGCCTATAGCCAGTGCAATTAATAGTTTTTCAGGTTGCAATAGCTGCATTGCCCCAAGTTTGGTGCCTGCAACATAAGCCAGTGGGCCACCTATAAAACCAAACAAAATGGCAAGCAAAATTCGGCCTTGTAGCCAGCGCAAGCTGAGGTTCAACGTTGTCGCAAACAGCATCCACAATGCGGTCATCCATAGCGGTAGCAGAGTTTCCGGCAAAAAGTTGGGTGGGAACCCAATCCAGCCTAACGTCAGCAAAGTCTGGTCAAACAAACTACCCAGAATGGCTACGGCAACAATTAACGTCAAGGCGACGGCTGGCTGCGCTGCCCCATACAAATGCAGAAAAATAATGGGTAGCGCGACTAGCGGCCCCAGCCAGGGTAAATCCTGTGCAGCGCCTAATACACAAGCGAACCAGCCGATTTGAAAGGTGATGATATTAATCAAAATAGATGCCATGGTTTGCTATCCCGGTTTATTTCGGTCTTTCAAAAAGATAATGCGTAACCCACCATTCCTGACCGTGATTCAAACCAAATAATTCCGCGCAGGACATGAAAAATATACGCCAGCGCATGCGCCACATTTCCGTATTTTCCTGACCATAAGTGCTCTCCAAAATCGGCCGAATCTGCTGGGCGCTGGCATCCATATTGTTTAGCCAGGCATTGGCGGTTTTTTCATAGTGCGTGCCATCCCAGCGCCAGAGCCGCAGCAGTTTGAGTTTTTCCTGAAAACGTAGCGGTAAATCATCGCTGGGCATCATGCCACCGGAGAAAAAGAACTGGCTCATCCAGTCATCCTCGCCCGCCACTTCAAACGCATAGGGCGTGAGCCTGTGTACAAAAATATGCATGAAGAACCTGCCTCCCGGCACCAGCCAGTCATGCACTTTGCCAAACAACGCACGGTAGTTGCGCATATGCTCAAACATTTCCACGGAAACAATGCGGTCGTAGGACTGGGTGGCGGCAAACTGATTCATGTCGCAGGTGATGACTTGCACGCTGTTAAAGCCGCGCTGCCTGGCTTCGGCCAGAATATATTCGCGCTGTGAATTGGAATTGGAAACCGCAGTAATGTGGCTATCGGGATAATGCTCTGCCATCCACAGGGTTAATGAACCCCAGCCGCAGCCAAGCTCCAGTATGTGCTGACCATTAACTAATTGGGCATGTTCGCAGGTCAGTTTCAATGCCAGCGCCTCGGCTTCATCCAGAGTTTGCGTTTCCGGCAACCAGAAGCACGCACTATATTTGCGGTGAGATCCCAGGCAATATTTAAAGAAACCAGCGGGAACTTCGTAGTGCTGTGCATTAGCCAATTCTGGTAATGGGGCGATGGGTGCAAGATGCATGGCATCAATGAAACGTGTTTCAATTTCAGCACCCGCTTCACAATCTGCTGCTGATATTTCTTTTAAGCGCGCGGCTAGCAGGTGGCGTATACCGGCACGCAAGGCGAAATCTGGAATAAACCCGCGCTCGGCCCAATTAATCGCTAAACTTGTTACTTGCATAAACCTTCCTTAATATAACTCTTGGCGGATTAATCTATTTAACATGCCCCATGTTGTTAAATAGTTAGTTAAGTCATTAAGCAAAATTCGTTCCATATATAATTATCTTTGCAGTACAGCTGACAATAGAAAACCAAAATGAATATACCTGCTTTTACCTTATCCGCTTTGCCGCGCCTGATTTTTGGTGATGGCGTTATCAATCAAGTGCCAACGCTGATTGGCGAATTCGGTCATAAGGCCTTGTTGATAACCGGCTCCAAATCCTTCACCCAAACCCCACATTGGCAGGCGCTGACCTTTGCGCTGCGCCAATTGCATATTGATTTTGAGCATACCATTGTCGATAGCGAACCCTCGCCAACACTGGTGGATGAATTGGCGGCGCATTTTCGCGAGCACAAAATTGACGTGGTGGTGGGCATAGGTGGCGGCAGTGTGCTGGATGCGGCCAAGGCGGTGGCGGGTTTGTTGAATGTCAAAAACAGTGTGATGGATTTTCTGGAAGGCGTGGGGCCTGAGCTACCTTATCTGGGGCCGGCGCTACCCTTTATTGCGGTGCCGACGACGGCGGGTACCGGTTCCGAGGCCACTAAAAATGCGGTGTTATCGCAGCCGGGTTTAAGCGGTTTTAAAAAGTCGTTTCGGCATGAAAAATTGGTGCCGCACTATGCCGTGGTTGATCCTGAATTGCTGGAAAGTTGTCCGCCCGCGCTTATTGCTGCCAATGGCATGGACGCGTTTACCCAGTTGCTGGAATCCTACACTTCACTCAAAGCCAATCCGCTCACCGATGCGCTGGCGCTGTCGGGCATGGTGGCGGTCAGGGATAGTCTGTTGGCGCTATATCACGGCGAGGGCGATTTGGCGCAGCACAGGCGTGCACTGGCTTATGCCGCGACCTTATCCGGCATTACACTGGCGCAAGTGGGGCTGGGCGCAGTGCATGGGCTGGCTGCACCATTGGGGGCATTTTTTTCCATGCCGCATGGCATGGTGTGCGGCACGCTGGTGGCGGCTTGCACCGAAGCCAATATCCACGCGCTGGAAAACCGCGCGCCAAAAAGCCAGATATTGAAGAAATACGCGCAACTAGGGCGTGTGCTGCTGGATGCAGAAGATGAATTTGATTTGCCCAATAGCGTGGCCTGCAAAATTTTAATTGATGTGCTCAAGGAATGGACAAAGCAGCTGCACTTGCCGCGCCTTTCCAGTTTCGGCATGAGTGCTGATGATATTGCACATGTAGTGCAGAATTGTCGCGGTAGCAGCATGAAAACCAACCCGGTGCTACTCACCGATGCCGAAGTGGCGGAAATTTTAAGGAAACGTTTATGAGCCAGCGTAATTATTATGCGGTTTTATGCAGTGTGCTGGGCTTGGCCTTTGCCTGGTCAGCATGGCAGCCGCTGGATCGCTTTACCTGGTGGCTGGAAATTGCGCCAATTTTGATTGCGTTGCCTATCGTGCTGTATACCCATGCGCGTTTTCAGTTTTCGCGACTGGTTTATGGCTTGATGCTGGTGCATGCCGTTATTCTGCTGGTAGGCGGCCATTACACTTATGCTGAAATGCCCGTGTTCAACTGGTTGCGTGATAATTTTGAGCTTGCACGTAACTACTATGATAGGTTGGGGCATTTTGCGCAGGGCTTTGTCCCGGCCATGGTTGCGCGTGAAATTTTATTGCGCACTTCGCCGCTCAAGCCCGGCAAATGGCTGTTTTTTCTGGTGACTTGCGTCTGCCTTGCCATTAGCGCCTGTTATGAATTTCTGGAATGGTGGGTAGCACTGGCTTCCGGCAGTGATGCCACGGCATTTTTAGCCACCCAGGGTGATGTGTGGGATACGCAGTGGGATATGTTGATGGCGCTGATAGGCGCTATTTGTGCGCAAGTTTTTCTGGCCAAAGCGCACGATAGCGCGCTGCACATTAATGGAAACTTATAGTGCCAAAATTTTTATTTAACCCCGATTTTCTAATTTGACAGATCGATTGAATTACCATTTAATGGCCATTAAGTTGAATGTATAAAAATAAAATCAGGTGGTATTTTGTTACGAGGGGTTTTCCATGACGGTTCAGAAAACGATATTAATCGTTGATGATTCACCCGAGAATTTGACCGTTCTCAACGAGTTGCTACAGCCGATTTATAGCGTGCGAGTTGCCACTTCAGGTGAGAAAGCACTGCGCATAGTCGGCAGCGATCCCCGTCCGGATTTGATACTGCTGGATGTGATGATGCCGGAGATGGATGGTTATCAGGTTTTTCAGCACTTACATGCCAATTCTGCCACTGCGGATATTCCGGTGATATTTGTCACTGCCTTGGACAGTGCAGAATCGGAAATGCTGGGCTTGGATCTGGGTGCGGCGGACTACATCACCAAGCCTTATCTGGCACCTATCGTGCTGGCGCGTATAAAAAGCCAGCTGGAACTGAAACAGGCGCGCGACCGTTTGACCGATCAGAATGCCTGGCTGGAAGCCGAAGTGGCACGGCGTATGGCAGAGAATGAGCTGACGCAGGAAGTTTCCATCCGTGCCTTGGCACACTTGGCGGAAACGCGTGATCCGGAAACCGGCAATCATATTCTACGTACACAGGCTTATGTGCATCAGCTGGCACTGGCGTTGCAAACGCATCCGCGCTTTGCTGCGATTTTGACCGATCCGTATATTCATCTGCTGGCACGTTCGGCACCCTTGCATGACATAGGTAAAGTGGGCATACCCGATGCTATTTTGCTTAAGCCTGGCAAGCTTACACCCGAAGAATGGGAAATCATGAAGAGCCATGCGCGCCTGGGTGGCGAGGCCTTTGAAGCTGCCGAGCGCGATGCCAAACAATCGGTGGAATTTCTCTCTCTGGCCAAGGAAATTGCACATTTTCACCATGAAAAATGGGATGGCAGCGGTTATCCGCAAGGCTTGGCTGGCGAGGCCATCCCGCTGTCTGCGCGCATTATGGCGCTGGCCGATGTGTTTGATGCGCTGATTTCGCCCCGTGTTTACAAAAAAGCCCTGTCCTATGCAGAGGCACTAGACATTATTGTAGAAGGACGCGCCAAGCACTTTGATCCGGATATGGTGGATTGCTTTGTTGAACATTTCCCAACTTTCTGTGAAATCTCCGAGCGGTATCTTGATCCGAATCTGGGTTGATTTTCAATAGGTGCCTAATGTCTGATTTTCTGCCAACCCAGCCTCTAAAAGCACAGGCCAGCCATGGTAGCATTTTAGCCATTGTTCTAGCTTATGCCGCGTTTGCTGCCTTATGGATTCTGCTATCCGATAAGTTGGTTCAGCTGATATTCAGCAACCCGGTGCATATAATGCAAGTGAGCATTATCAAGGGCTGGATATTTGTCGGCGTAACTTCTTTATTGCTGTACAGTCTGATGCGTCGCTGGCTTGGTTACGGACTATCGCCTACGGTCAGCTCAGCCAGTCCGGTACCTTTGGGTCGCGCTTTTGCCTTGCTGACGGCAATTATCGTGCTACTCACGGTAAGTGGCGTGGTTCTCAATTTCAAACATCAGAAAGAAACTGCCACCGCGCGGCTGCAAGCGATTGCCAACCTTAAAGCGTTACAGATCACTGACTGGCTCGAGCAACGCCAAAGTGATGCTAACTTTATACAAAGTAGCGTTTATTTCGCCCAACAATATCAGCGTTGGCAGCAAGCGGGCAATCTACACGGTGGAGAAGAGCTGCAGGCTCGCCTGGAACAATTCCGCAAGTTTCGTGGTTTTGCTGCTATCCAGCTGCTGGATCATCAGGGTGAACGCATTTGGAGCAGTGCTCAGGGCGCACCAGATAATGCACTGGTGTTGTTGCGTGCGGCGCAGCAGGCAGCGGCGGATCATCGCGTACACCGAGTCGGGCCATATGCCGGCGCGGGAGGTAAACTTTATCTGGATTATGTCGTGCCATTGTTGGTGGCTGGTGAACGTCCGCCTTTGATCATTCTTCAAATTGAACCAAATGACTGGCTTTTGCATACTCTGCAAAATTGGCCAGTACCTAGTGCCAGCGGCACTAGTCTGCTATTTCGCCGTGACGGTGAGCAGCTTGTTTTCCTGAACCAATTGCATCAGCAGAAAGGGGGGGTAACCAAGTCACCAGCTTCGGTGGCGCAAACGCAACGATTCGCATCTCGTCTGTTGGCTAAGCGTCATAGCAAAGAGCTGGAGACGGAAGACCTGCGTGGCGTAGCGATTTATGGTGTCGTCCAAGCGGTTCCCGGTACGGATTGGCTTCTTATTTCCAAGGTGGATAGTACGGAGCTATATGAAGAAGCCAGGCAGGATACGATCTGGATTTTACTGGTTGGATTGCTGGTTTTGTTCATATCAATAGCCGTCTTGTATCTGCTACGCCAGCATCAGCAGCTGGCTTATTCATTAAGAGTACAGCGGTCGCAGACTGAGTGCATCAACAGTCAGCGTTTGCTTAATGATATTACCAATAGCATTGATGACGCGGTCTATGCCAAGGATCAGAAAGGCCGCTACCTGATGCTGAATCGGGCGGCCTGCGAATTTGTCGGTAAGTCGGCTGAAGAAATGCTGGGGAGTGATGACCATGCACTTTTTCCAAAAATACAGGCAGATGCTTTGCGAGTGATTGATCGTAAAGTGATGGCAGAAAATCAAAATCAGACTTTGGAAATCGTGCTCAATACCAAAGATGGCGAGAGCGTCTTTCTGACAACAAACGGGCCGCTGCATGATGAGCAAGGCAATGTCGTTGGTGTTTTTGGTATTTCCCGCAATATTACCGAGAGCCGAGCTGCTGAAACGCAAAAACGTGAATTTACCTCTTTGCTGCATACCACGCTGGAATCGCTCAATGAAGCCATTTTAGTGGTAGATTTGAGTAATAAATGGGTATTGCATAATCAGCCGTTTGTGGATTTGTGGCAGATACCGGCGGACGTGATTCAAGCCGGGAATGACAGCGCGGCATTGGCTTATGTTTTGGACAAGCTGGAAGATGCCCCGGCCTTTTTGAGCAAGGTGCAGGCGCTTTATGCTCAACCTGAAGCCAGCGCGTTTGATGTGTTTAATTTTAAAAACGGCAAAGTCATCGAGCGTTATTCAATACCACAAATGCTGGATAACCAGGTGGTGGGGCGTGTGTGGTGCTTCCGTGACATCTCTGAGCGCAAACAGACCGAACTGGCACTGGCCGAATCGCGCAATTTGCTGCAAACGGTGATAGATGCAGCGCCCATGCGCATTTTCTGGAAAGACCAGAATCTGCGCTATCTGGGTTGCAATCCTGTTTTTGCGCGCGATGCGGGCGTGGCCTCGCCTGAACAAGTGATCGGCAAGGATGACTATCAATTGGCTTGGAAGAATCAGGCAGAATTGTATCGTGCCGATGATCTGGCGGTGATGCAATCCGGCATGGCCAAGCTGGATTATGAGGAACCACAAACCACACCCGATGGCAAAATAATTTGGTTGCGCACTTCAAAAATTCCGCTGAAAAATCAGCATAATGAATCCTTGGGCGTATTGGGCATTTATGAGGATTTCACCGCGCGTAAACAAACCGAAGATTTGCTGCGCCAACTTTCTTTGGCGGTGGAGCAAAGCCCGGAAAGTATTGCCATTGTGAATCTGCGGGGTGAGATTGAGTATGTGAACGAGACTTACGTGCGCAATACCGGTTATAGCCGTGAGGAATTGATCGGCCAGAACTCGCGCATTCTTCAATCGGGCCAAACCCCCAGAGCAACTTTTATTGAGCTGTGGAGTACCATTACGCAAGGCCAAACCTGGCGCGGGGAGTTCTATAATCGGCGTAAAAACGGTAGCGAATTTGTGGAATCAGCCATTATTACGCCGTTACGCCAGCCGGATGGTCAGATCACGCATTATGTGGCGGTGAAAAAAGACATTACCGAAAAGCAGCAGTTATTGAGTGAACTGGGGCAGCATCGTTATCACCTGGAAGAGTTGGTGGAAAGTCGCACGCTGGAATTGCGAGCCGCACGCGCGCAAGCGGATTTTGCCAATCAGGCCAAGAGTATTTTTCTCGCCAATATGAGTCATGAGATTCGCACGCCTATGAATGCCATCATCGGCCTCACTTATCTGTTACGCCAGAACACACTTACCCCGTTACAAAGTGATCGTTTGGACAAGATTGATGCCTCGGCCAAACATTTGTTGACCATTATTAGCGATATTCTTGATTTGTCTAAAATAGAATCGGGTCACTTGCAATTGGAACAAACAGATTTTGTGCTGGAAGCCGTGCTGGATCATATTATGTCCTTGATTGCCGATCAGGCCAAGGCCAAGGGGCTGACGCTGGAAGTTGAAGTGGAAGACATGCCCAAAGTGTTGCGGGGTGACCCCACGCGTTTGCGTCAGGCTATTCTCAATTATCTGGGTAATGCCATCAAGTTTACCGAGCACGGTAGCATCAAATTACGTGCAAAACTGCAAGAAACCAATGGAAACAGTGTGCTGATACGCTTTGAAATTGAAGATACAGGCATTGGTATTGCGCCGGAAAAGCTATCATTACTGTTTGAGGATTTTACCCAGGCTGATGTTTCAACCACACGCAAATACGGCGGCACCGGGCTGGGGCTGGCGATTACGCGCCGTTTGGCACATCTTATGGGGGGTGAAGCGGGCGTGGAAAGCACGCCGGGGAAGGGCAGTACCTTCTGGTTTAGTGTGCGCATGCAAGTGGGGCGCGGTGAGATAACCGTCTCTAATAGTGCCGCCGTGCAGGATGCACGCGAACAGCTACGCTTGCGCTACAGTGGGATGCGTATATTGCTGGCAGAAGATAACGCAATCAACCGGGAAATTGCGCTGGAATTGCTGGGTGGCGTGGGTTTGATTGTGGATAGCGCTGAAAATGGGCGTGTGGTATTGGAGAAAATCCAAGCCCAGCCTTACGATCTGGTGTTGATGGATGTGCAGATGCCGGAATTGGATGGGCTGGAAACCACGCGCGCGATTCGCAGTCAACTCGGTCTGATGCAGTTGCCGATTCTGGCGGTAACCGCCAACGTTTTTGCAGAAGACAAACTTGCCTGCTTGGCGGCGGGTATGAATGATTTTATTGCCAAGCCCATGGTGCCGGAGACACTATTCACCATGTTATTGCGTTGGTTGCCAGCACCCGCCGCAAGCGCCTATGAGCGCACTCAGCCAGGTGTGCTCAGTGGGAACGCCAATATTCCTTCCACATTGGCCTGTATAGCCGGTCTGGATGCGGAGCAGGGTATAGCTGCTGTCATGGGTGATGCGGTCAAATATCAACAGCTGCTGCGCATGTTTGCCAATACCCACAGGCAGGATATTCAGCATATACAAGAATTATTAGCGCATGGAAAAATTGAGGAGGCAAAACCGCTGACCCATAATTTAAAAGGTGTCGCATCCACCTTGCGCGCGCGTACTGTGGCCAATTTGGCGGCAGATTTAAATAGGGCGCTGCTGCAAAATGCCGCGCTGGTAGATTGTATGCAACTGGCAGAGCAGTGTGGTCTGGCATTGACTACATTGGTCAATGCGATATTGGCGCTACCGGTAGAAAACGCGCTGATGGTCAACGCGGACGATACAGTAAATGCGGAAGACTCAACGCGTGTACTCGCCGAACTGGAAAGTCTACTGGCGAGTGATAATACCCGCGCCAACCTCTTGGTAGCAAAATCCAGTGCTGTGTTGCACGCTACACTGGGCGCGCGTTTCAATGACTTAAGCCGTCTGATAGACCAGTTTGATTATGAAGGCGCGTTGCAGATTTTGCGAGACAGATAAACCTGAAAGTTGCAGTTGAACTCTATGTTTGGCTTTAGCCCGACGAGCTGATTTATTTGTCATCCTCGCGCAAGCGGGGGTGCAAGTTGTTGATTTAAATATATTCCCGCCTTCGCGGGAATGGCAAAATCGAATAAATCAGTGTTTCCCTAAATATGCTGTTGTAATTGTTCCTCAAATTGCTCAATGGGTAGCGGTCTGCCGAACAAATAGCCTTGATAATGCAGACAGCCTTTATTTAGAAGGTGTTGGCGTTGTTCTTCGGTTTCCACGCCTTCGGCAATTACGCTTAATTCCATGCTGGTGGCCATGGCTACAATGGTGCGCACAATGGAGCGATCATGTTTGTCGGTGACAATATCGCGGACAAAGGATTGGTCAATTTTGAGTTGATCCAGTGGTAAACGCTTGAGGTATTGCAGCGAGGAATAGCCGGTACCGAAGTCATCCAGCGCGAAGCCAACACCGATGACGCGCAAGCTTTCCATGCAGGCAATGGCATTTTCAAAATGATCCATGAACAGGCTTTCGGTTACTTCCAGCTTGAGCAGCGCCGGGTTGATGGCATGGCGCTGCATGGCGGTTTGTACTTGCGCGGCAAAATCCGTTTGATAAAACTGTTTGGCGCTGACATTCACCGCCAATACCAAGTTGCGGGTGCCGGCCTCTTGTTGCCACACTTTGAGTTGGGCGCAGGCGGTTTCCAGTACCCATTGACCTATAGGCAAAATCAAGCTGGTTTCCTCTGCCAGCGGGATAAATTGTGCAGGTGAAATCAGGCCGTGCTCAGGGTGCAGCCAGCGGATCAAGGCCTCGGCCCCGGTGGCACGGCCTGTGTCATCGACTTGAATCTGGTAATGTAATTGCAGCTGCTGTCTGGCTAGTGCCTTGCGCAATTCACTTTCCATGGCCACACGCGCACTGATGCTGGCCTGCATTTCCGGGTTGAAAAAGCGCAGCCCATTGCGTCCGGCTTTTTTGGCCTGATACATGGCAATATCGGCCTGCTTGAGCAATTCATCCTGTGATTGCTTGTGGTGGTGAAAAAGCACCACGCCTATGCTGCAACCATTGCGATATTCATGCAGAGCCAGTTGATAGGGTTGATCCAGCGCAAGCAGAATTTTATTGCCCACGGCTTCTGCTTGTGCGGCGGCTTCCACCGCGTGTTCGCTTAAGTCCTCCAGCATTACTACATATTCGTCACCGCCAAAACGTGCCACGGTGTCGCCTTCGCGCACACAAGCGGTCAGGCGTTGCCCGACTTGCTGGAGTAACAAATCACCCAAACCATGCCCCAGAGTATCGTTGAGCGTTTTGAAATTATCCAGATCAATCAACAATAGCGCGCCCTGCAAGCCACTACGCATACTGGATGCCAGCGCGTGTTTGAGTCTGTCTATCAGCAAGCGCCGATTGGGTAGGGCGGTGAGCGGATCATAGAATGCCAGATACTGCACTTTCTCTGCCGCCGCCTTGCGCTGTGTGATGTCGATCAGGGTGGCCACGTAGTTGGTGACCATCCCATACGCATTTTTAACCGCCGTGATGGTCAGATATTCCGGGAACACCTCGCCACCCTTGCGGCGATTCCAGATTTCCCCCTGCCATGCGCCAGTGTGGTTGATGCTCTGCCACATGGCGGCATAAAAATCGGCCGTATGTTGGCCTGAGCTGAGAAAATGCGGGGTTTGACCGATGGCTTCTTCTGCGCTGTAGCCTGAAATATCGCTAAAAGCCTGATTCACGCGCAGTATGCTGCTGTTACTATCCGTGACTATCATGCCCACTTGTGATTCAAACACGGTAGCGGCAATGCGCAAATCATCCATCGCCTGTTTGCGTTCCGTTACATCCTCAATGATGACCGCAAACTGTTCAGGTGCCGAACGATAGGAATGCGTTAAATACCAGCTTCCAATGCCGGAAGCGTAATTTTCAAAAACACTGGGTTCGCCTGAATCCACCACTTGTGCGTAATTTTTGATCCAGTAATCTTCCATTTGCGGCAACACTTCTTTAACGCGGTGGCCTATCCATTTCTCACGCGCAATGCCGGTGAGCTTTTCAAAAGCTGGATTAACGTCCAAATAGCGATAGTCAATGACGATGCCGTTGGCATCGCGTATCACCTCATGCAGCGCAAAGCCATTGGTCATATTGCTGAAGAGTGCTGCCAGACGTGCCTCGTTGGCGCGCAAAGCTTGTTCCATGGCCTTGCGTTCGGTGATGTCAGTGGAAATTCCACACATGCCTATGATCTCGCCATCATCATTACGCAAGGGCTGCTTGATAACCCAATAGACGCGCGTTTCACCAGTGGAAATAATGACATTGGTTTCTTCGCGCTCTATGCTTTCGCCAAAATCCAGCACGCGCCTGTCATTCAGTGCCAGTTCGTTGGCCAGCTCCAGATTGAAGAAGTAACTGTCATCACGGCCAATAATTTCTGCATAACTTGCACCAAATAGGGTTTGCACCTCTTGATTGACATAGGAGTAACGCCCTGCCATATCTTTGGTGAAAATATAAGAGCCGGTTTGGTCGAGTATGGTGCGCAAGCCGGTGAGCATGTTTTGCAGAGAGGTCGGGGTATGATCTGCCCCGTGCTGTGTAGGAGTGCTGGATGGCAAGGCTGATTGGATGCGAGTTTCTTCAATAGACATGGAGTAAGCGCTTCTGCGATGGATACCGACGATTATCGGCACAAGCCATGGATTCTTCTATCAAGAATTCCGCCATGTGGGTTGATGATTGATTTTGTTGGTAGGAAATTTATTGTAATTTCTATTATCTATCAATAGATTACTTGAAAAATAAACGCCTGGCCGGGTTTTGAAACCACGCCGGTGAACATCATGCCAAGCTTTACAGGCGATTTAGCCAAGTAGGGCTTGTGGCCACCGACCATTTTGAAATGCAGATAGAACACGCTGGATTACGTGTTCATGAAAAGTTAATACATCAGCTGTCAGTTGCATCAATCATCAATAGTAATGCTGTTACCTTCCGCATCCAGCACATTGAGCTGGTTTTCATTGGCGAAATGTACCAGCTGGGTATAGCCTTCGGGATTAATCTCTTTCAATTTCAAATCCACTGACAGGCAACGTACGCCATTGACCACACGTGGCGTTAAATAAGGGGAATAACGCAATTTTCGATCAGAACCAAAGCAGGCGTAAGAGCTGCACATTCGATCAACCCAGTCACTGGGGCGAAACGCTTTGCCAGCGCGGGTTAGGCCTTCAATAATAATTTTGCCGCCCGTCGGCTTGGGCGCTGTTTGGATGCTGGTATTCATGGTATTTGATTCCTAATATATTATTTTCCAATTTTAACAGAAAGTAGATTAATCAACATATTCAAATACTTTGACTACTTTCTGCACACCTTCAGTGTTTCTGGCTATATCGGCGGCATCGTCGCCTTCTTTATGGTTTACCACGCCCATCAGATAGACCACCGAATTTTCAGTCACTACCTTGATGATGTTGTTGGGAAAACGGTTGGCTGCCAGAATTTTTGTTTTTACCTTGGATGTCAGATAAGCGTCATTGGTGCGTGAACCCAGCTCGGTTTTTGGCCCGATAATGAGTTCATTGGTCACACTGCGTACATTATCAATACGCTTGGCGAGGTCTCCGGCTTTGGTTCTGGTCGCGTCATTAATGGCTTCACCGGTGAGCAAAAGATTGCGGTTATAACTCACCAGATTGAAGTGAATGTCATTCTCGGCAATATTATCCGCAATGTTTTTGGAGGCCTTTAGTTCTATATTTTGATCTTCAAGATAGATGCCTGTCGTGCGTCTATCTACTGCCATGACACCGCCAGCGGCAGCGCCGCCCAGAAGGATAGGTACACACGCGGTGAGCTGGGTGGATAGGGCTACTGCGGCCAGTAGTTGAATAGCGGTATTGCGTTGGATGAATTGCATTTAATGTTCTCCTAACAAAAGACAGTCAACAGCATCGCACAAGCAATGCAAAATTAAAACGGTTACTTCCACAACGCGTGCAGGGCTATCATGAGGGACTCCGATATGGATGTCATTTTCACCCAGAAGTTCAACCAGACTGCCGCCGTCGCCACCGCTGATGGCGATTACCGGCATATCACGTTCTTTTGCAGCTTTAATCGCGTTTAATATATTGGCAGAATTGCCGCTGCTGCTGATGGCGAGCAACACATCCCGGGCTTGCCCCAGCCCCATGATCTGGCGTGAAAATACTTGCTCAAAATGCGAATCATCCGCCACCGCCGACAGTGTCACGCTATCTGCAGCCAGTGCCATGGCAGCGAGGCTGGGACGTTCGATTTCATAACGATTGAGCAATAGCGAGGCAAAGTATTGTGCACAGGCAGCCGCTCCGCCATTGCCACAACTTAGCACTTTTTTCTCGCTCAGCAGCGCTTCGGCAATCATCTCTGCGGATTGGGCGATAGGAGATGACAGAAGCTCAGCCAGTTCCAGTTTTAGGCGGCCACTTTGTTCAAAATGGGCGATGATGCGAGGACTTAAGAGCATAAGCCACCCTGTAAATTAACTATCAAAAGCATTTTTTATCCATTCAATATGTTCCGCGCTGGCTTTATTCATCAGCACCGCATCAAAGCGGCAGGCCGAGTTGCCATATTGTTGTAAATAATATTCTGCGCTGCGTTGCAGCTTGTGTTGTTTGGCCGGGGTAATGCTCATGCCCGCGCCGCCGAATCTGGCATTGCTGCGCAAGCGCACTTCTACAAATACCAACATACGGCCTTCACGCATAATCAAATCTATTTCGCCGTAGCGGCAAGTGAAATTTTGGCTGATTAAGGTTAAACCTTGTTGCTGGAGATAGGTGGCGGCCATCTGTTCCGCCGCAACGCCGAGCTTGTTCATGCGCGGGGATGGCTCATGGCATAGGCTCCAACATCACGCCTTCTTTACTGAATATGCCCAGAGAAAGTTCGCGCGATATTTGGCCATCGTCATTTACTTGAATTTTGCCGGATAACCCATTCAGCGTGAGCGTTTTGCCAGGGTTTTGTATTAATTTGGCCAGCAGCAAATAGGCATCTACGCCCAGTGCATACCAGCGCTGCGCCTCTCCGGCTGGCAAGTTTTCCGCCGCCGCGCGATACGGCTCAAAAGCCGATTCATCCGGCTTGAGCAGCCAGGGAATATCCACAAAACGCATGGCGAACAGCGGTGCATCCAAAGTCTGGTGCGGAGTTCCGCTATAGCTGGATGAAAAGCCGAAGGTAGGCGTGGACAAATCCAGATAAGGGCGTATGGCGCGGGCTTCTTCGGTTGATGCGGCCAACACGATCATGTCGGCAGGATGTGCCGTGATTTGCGCTTTGATGTCGGATAAATTGGTATCTGCCAGCAAACTGACACGCAGTTTGACCTGCCCGCCGGCCGCGATCCAAGCCTGATTAAACGCCCGCGCCCAACGCTCAGAAAGCGCGCTTTCGGCGCTGACAATGGTGGCCGTTTGCATGCCATAATTTCTGGCGATTTTAACCAGTTGCTCGGCTTCCGCTTGCGGTGAAAAACCGAATTTAAGCACTTGAACTTTGGCGGGCGGCTCAGCCGTCGAATGGGTATTTGCCATTGGTTCGGCCATGGGCGGATGTAGCGTCACAAATTCAAAGGCCGCCTTGCTGTCGGCAGGCTGCTCGTGCGGCGCTAGATCAACAATATAGTGCACACCTTCCTGCATGGTGAGAGCGTAAGTATCATCCGGCTTGCCTTGCGCGGTAAAAATTCTGATTTCCGTTTGGCTATTGGCAACCGATTGCGCCATCAAAAAGCCATTACGTACGGCATCAATGGCGGCATCGGACAGCTCGGCATTTTGCGGCAGAATCAGCGCGATGGAGCCTGTACTATTGCTGGTTTGAATAGTATTCAGTTCGGTTTTGGCATCAGCGGATAACGCTGTTTTGGCAGCAAGCCTGGCTAACAAGCGGTTGGCGGGATGATCGGCATAGGCTTTGCGCCAAGCGCTGGTGGCTGGCTCATTATCAGTAAACGCCAGCGCCAGGTCTATCCAGCCTTGGATGAGCGTATCTTCGCTTTCACCACGCATTTCTACTAGCTGATCTTTAGGTAATGCTGCAAGCAATTGCCAGAGCCTCTGCTGGTTGGTTTCAAGTTCAGCCGCTACGGATAAATTCGCTTCCGCCAAAACATGTTGCTCCAGTGCGCGCAGGGCATCTGACTGGTTCTCATAGGCGCGCGCCAAGCTTGTGTGTAAACTGGCATTGGCTTCAGGAATCAGGCCGGTAGCCGCTTGCAGAGGCAATAGCAAACGAAAGGCGCGGTCAAAATCAGCCTCGGCAACAGCCATATTGCCAGCAAGCAATTTTGCGTAAGGCGATGGACTGGGTATCATGCTGGCAGCCAGCTGCGCACAAGCTATATCCTGTTGCTTGAGGCAAGCCAGCCCTTCCACAAAGGCGGCTTCCGGGCTTTTTTTAATGACTGTTTTAAGCGCTGGCGCTGCCAGCGCCAGTTCGGCCGACAACAGCCAGGCCAATATCAAAAAAGTGAGAACACGTTGAATCATAGCGGCACATTATATGTGGTAGCCACGCCAATTGGAAATTTGCAGGATATAAGCTTGCGCGCGCTGGAAATTTTGAAAACGGTGGATGCCATCGCTGCCGAAGATACGCGCCATACTTCCGGCCTGCTGGCGCATTTTGCCATTCAGAAGAAATTGATTGCCGTGCATGACCATAACGAGCGCAAAGCGGCAGAAATGCTGTTGGCGCGTTTGCAGGCAGGCGAATCCATTGCGCTGGTAAGCGATGCTGGAACGCCGGGCATTAGTGATCCGGGTGCGATTGTGGTGGATGTTTTGCGTGAAGCAGGCATCAAGGTGGTGCCTATTCCCGGAGCCTCGGCAGTCATCACCGCACTGTCGGCCGCAGGAATCCCCGCCAATGGCTTTCACTTCTACGGTTTTTTGCCTGCCAGCGGAGCGCAGCGCAGACGCGAGCTGGAAGCCTTGCAGCTGCAAACCAGCACGCTGGTGTTTTATGAAGCGCCGCACCGCGTGATAGAAAGCGTGACCGACATGGCGACAGTGCTGGGCGCGGATCGCCGTCTGACCATCGCCCGTGAACTCACCAAAACCTTTGAAACCTTTCATCGCTGTTTGCTGGGCGAAGCAGCGGCATGGCTACAAAGCGACCCCAATCAGCAGCGCGGCGAATTTGTAATATTGGTGGAAGCTGCGCCCGTGGTTGAAGCCGGCCCCGTCAGCGAAGAAGCGGAACGCATTTTGAAATTGTTACTGGCGGAACTGCCGCTTAAACAGGCGGTAAAACTCGCCACCGAAATTAGTGGTGCCAAGAAAAACGACCTTTATGAATTTGCATTGAAGATTAAAAATGACCAATAAAACGATGACCCAACTCACTATCACGCGCCCCGACGACTGGCATTTGCACTTGCGTGACGGAGCCGCCTTGAATGCGGTTTTGCCAGATACTGCACAGCGCTTTGGCCGTGCCATTGTCATGCCCAATCTGCGCCCGCCTGTCACCAGCACCGCCTTGGCCGCCGCCTACCGCGAGCGCATTTTGCAGGTCTTGCCCGCAGGCGTGAAGTTTGAGCCGCTGATGACTTTATATCTCACGGACAACATGCTGCCGCAAGAAATTATCACCGCCAAAGCCAGCGGCATTGTGCATGGGGTCAAGCTCTACCCGGCAGGAGCCACCACCAATTCGGATTCCGGCGTGACCGACATCAGCAAATGCCATCATGTGCTGGAAGCCATGGAAAAACACGGTCTGCCCTTGCTGGTACATGCCGAAGTCACCGATGCCGAGGTGGATGTGTTTGATCGCGAAAAAGTATTCATAGCGCGCCACATGCAGCCTTTGCTCCAGCGCTTTCCCCGCTTGAAAGTAGTGTTTGAACACATCACCACGCGTGAAGCCGCCGAATTTGTCGCCAGCAGCTCCGCCAATGTTGCCGCCACCATCACCGCGCACCATTTATTGATGAACCGCAACGCCATGTTTGCCGGTGGCATCCGCCCACATCATTACTGTTTGCCAATTTTGAAACGGGAAGAACACCGGCTGGCCTTGGTCGCCGCCGCCACTTCCGGCAACCCCAAATTCTTTCTCGGTACCGATAGTGCCCCCCATGCCCAATCTGCCAAGGAAAGCGCCTGCGGCTGTGCGGGCATGTACACCGCACATGCGGCGATTGAGCTTTATGCCGAAGCGTTTGAAGCGGCAGATGCGTTGGATAAGCTGGAAGCTTTTGCCAGCTTTTATGGGGCAGATTTTTATGGTTTGGCACGTAATGTTGAGAAAATTACTCTGGTGCGAGAAAGCTGGGTTGTGCCTGACGGAGTGCCCCTGGGGATGATTTGTTAATACCGTTGCGTGCCGGTCAGGCTGTGGGGTGGCGTTTGAAAATGTAAAGATCGGATTTTGTAACAGCGTTACGGAGCCGATGATGTACGTTAGACAGGAAAGCGCATTTGCTTCCTGGCCGCCTGTCGGACTTAAAGGGCATCGGCTGTAATCCGTCTGAACGGTTAGCTACATGTTTCATCGCTTTTGGGATCAATAGCATAATTTTTGACCCAAAAAGCGACATTAGCTGAAGGTTGCGAGTTTTTGGACTGCACCAAAACTTTGTTTTTGCCCTGATTCTTTTGCCGGACAAGCTGTTTTGCCGTTGGGAGTAAACAGCATAAGGCCAAACGCCTTGGCATGTTAAAATGCGCTTGAAGCTGGCTAGACAGTCGCCGCTCACCTAGTGTGGGGGGAGGAAAGTCCGGGCTCCGCAGAGCAGAATGACGGCTAACGGCCGTACGTCGTGAGACGAGGAATAGGGCCACAGAGACGAGCGTATTCAGTTACGGTGAAACGCGGTAACCTCCATTCGGAGCAAAGCCAAATAGGGTAGCGATAGCGTGGCTCGCGCTGCTACCGGGTAGGCTGCTTGAGCGCATGAGTAATTATGCGCCTAGATGAATGACTGTCAGGCGTAGCAATACGTCACACAGAACCCGGCTTATCGGCCAGCTTCACTTTAATATTTCACATAGAGCCAGAATATTTCGCTTAAAGCCAAGTTTATTTTGGATTGAGCGTGAAATAATTTACTTTCAAATGCCATATTTCAGAAATCAGCACAAAATTCACACATTTTTGCTTATCCTCACAAATCACTTTCAGTTAGCAGGCTATCCCCATAATTAATAAGGATATTGGTTAAATTAAAAAACGGCGCTAAGTCATTGACCTATAAAGATAATTTACAAAAAAGAGCTTGCAAGGCTCTTTTTTTTTATCTATAGTGCATCTCAGTGGGGAAATATGGGTTTTAGTGGGAAATTTGGCTTGGAGCGGGTGTTAAGTTGACGGGTTGTAATGCTGCATAAAGTGGTGTTTTAAGGGGTGGTATGTTTCGTGGTGCAACATCTTTAAGTCTGGATGCTAAAGGCCGCTTGGCAATGCCAAGCAAGCATAGGGATGCCTTGCAACTACAGTGCGCGGGTAATCTTGTGCTCACGGCGCATCCGCACGGCTGCCTGTTGCTGTACCCGCAACCGGTGTGGGAGCCGATACAAGCCAAAATCATGGCGTTTTCCAGTTTTGATAAACAATCCAGCAAATTACAGCGTTTGCTGGTGGGAAATGCAGAAGATGTCGTGTTGGATAGTGCGGGTCGTTTGTTGGTTTCAGCTTCGCTGCGTGAGTTAGCCCAGCTGGATAAACAAGCCAAGCTGGTGGGGCAGGGTGAGCATTTTGAGTTATGGAATATGGATACCTGGCGCGCGCACATGGAAAGTGCAATGTCTGATGATGGGATGAGCTTGCCTGCCGAATTGGAAGGGTTCTCGCTGTGAGTGCTGAACTATTGCCGGTATTGATGTCAGCAGGGGCTAATTTCAAGCATGTCACGGTTTTGCTGGATGAAGCCGTTGATGCGTTGGCTATCAAGGCTGGTGGTATTTATGTGGATGCTACATTTGGGCGTGGTGGACATAGCCGCAGAATTTTGGAGCGATTGGGTGCGGCTGGGCGCTTGATTGCGCTGGATCGTGATCTTGCAGCGGTTGAAGCGGCAGCGGCCATTTCAGATCCGCGTTTTTTGATGCTACATAGCCATTTTTCCAGGATGGAATCTGCGTTGGCTGAAGTCGATGTGCGGCAGGTGAACGGCATTTTACTGGATTTGGGTATTTCATCGCCGCAGATTGATATAGGCGAGCGCGGCTTTAGTTTCAGATTTGATGGGCCGCTTGATATGCGTATGAATCAAAGTCGCGGACAGACCGCTGCCGAGTTTCTTGCGCAGGTGTCGGAGCAACAACTTAGAGATGTCATTAAAGATTATGGTGAAGAGCGGTTTGCTAAACAGATTGCAAGGGCGATTATTGCTGCGCGCGCAGAGGATGGAGCCGTTACGACGACCGGACAGCTTGCAAAGATCGTGGCAAAAGCCGTTCCCAGGATTGAGCCGGGCTTCGATCCGGCAACGCGTACCTTTCAGGCTTTACGGATTTTTATCAATCAAGAGCTTGAAGAGCTGGCGTTAGTTTTGCCGCAATGTCTGAATTTGCTGGCACCAAAGGCCAGGTTGGCTGTGATTAGCTTTCATTCGCTGGAAGATCGCATCGTAAAGCGTTTTATTCGAGATGAGCAAGATCGAGATGATTTGCCTGCCAACTTTCCAGTACGCGCAAAAGACTTGCCGCAGCCGAGATTGATTGCGGTAGGGCGAGCCATCAAGCCCAGTATGCAGGAAATCAAGCGTAATTCGCGTTCGCGTAGTGCCGTGTTGCGTGTCGCGGAACGTACGCCTGTCGTATAAATTGTAGTTTGGTCACAAGGTAAGGTAATGACTCGACTTAATATACTTTTGTTTTTGGCGCTGATTTTGATGGCGTTAGGGACAGTCACGTCTCAGCACAAAGCGCGCAAGCTGTATATCGAATTACAACAGCAAAAAGATAGTGCGAAACAATATGCGATTGAGTATGGGCAATTGAAGTTGGAGCAAAGCACTTGGGCCATGCATTCGCGTGTTGAGGAAGTAGCAGGGAAAAAACTGCAAATGCAGGTGCCGGATAGTAAGCGGGTTCAGGTAGTCACAGCGGGTGCCTCGGTTGTGAGCAAGGAACCAGTAAATGCAGGTGAAGTCGAGACGCTCGGCAGCACTGAATCGCAGCAAATAAACAAGAGCAATCCAGAGCAATGAGTTTTTCGCCACCTGTCATCATCAAACTGCCAATTTGGCGCCGCCGCACACTGCTGATTGTGGTGTTGCTGGGTTTTTGTGTGTTACTCGGGCGCGGCATTTATTTGCAAGGCATCCATAAGGAGTTTTTGCAGAAAAAAGGCGAAGCACGTTATAGCCGGGAACTCAAATTGCCGGCCAATCGTGGCATTATTACCGATCGCAACGGCGAGTTGCTGGCGATTAGCACGCCAGTGGAATCCATCTGGGCAAGTCCACCGGATGTTGTCGCCAGCCCGAACCAACTCAATGCACTGGCCAAACTTTTACAAATAGAGCCGGCAGTTGTGGTTAAAAAGCTGACTAAGAAAAATCATGAGTTCGTATATGTTAAGCGTCGTATTCCGCCCGAACTGGCGGCACAAGTGATGCATTTGGGTATTCCCGGTGTGTTTATGCAACGTGAGTATCGCCGATATTACCCTGCTGGCGAGATGGCTGCGCACGTGGTTGGATTTACCGGGGTTGACGATAAAGGTCAGGAAGGTATTGAGCTGGTATTTCAGAACTGGTTGGCAGGCAAGGCAGGTGAACGCCATGTGATTAAAGATCGGCAGGGGCATATTGTTGAAGACCTGGTGGCGGTTAATGTGCCTCAGGATGGCAAGGATGTAACGCTGTCTATGGATCGCAATATACAGTATCTGGCGTACCGTGAATTGGCGTTAGCTGTGACGCAGTTTAAAGCCAAGGCAGGTGCCGCCGTGATGCTGGATGCCAAGACCGGTGAGGTGTTGGCCATGGTCAATCTGCCCACTTATAACCCGAATAACCCGGTGAATATTAATGTAAATGGTCGTTCGCGCAATCGGACGATTGTGGATACGTTTGAGCCTGGCTCCACGCTCAAGCCCATCACCGCAGCTGCCGCATTGGAGAGTGGAAATTTCAAGCCGGATACCTTGATTCAAACCGCGCCCGGATATTTGCGAGTTGGCACGGCGACGATTCATGATACACATCCACAAGGCTTGATTACGGTGGCGCAGGTGATACAAAAGTCTTCCAATGTGGGCGCATCCAAAATGGCGCTGACCCTGGATAGGCAATTTTTCTGGGGCGTGTTTAATCAATTGGGTTTGGGTACGCCCACGCATATTGGTTTTCCCGGGGAGGCTTCCGGTCGCTTGCGCCCTTACAAGATCTGGCGGCCAATTGAGCAGGCAACGATGTCTTTTGGACACGGCATCAGTTTGACTCTGCTGCAATTGGCGCGTGCTTATACGGTATTTGCCAATGATGGCGAACTGCGTCCTTTATCGTTATTGAAACTGAATGAAATTCCGTTGGGACATCAGGTGTTTTCAGCCGAGACGGCACATCAGGTAAAAGATATGCTGGAAATGGTAGTGCTACCAGGCGGCACGGCGCTGAAAGCGCAAATCATGGGTTATCGCGTGGCAGGTAAAACCGGTACGGCGCATAAGCTGGATGTGGGCGGCTACCAAAAGAATCGTTATGTTTCTTCTTTTGTTGGCATGGCACCGGCCTCCAATCCCAGGCTGATACTGGCGGTGATGATAGACGAACCCAGCAGCGGTGAGTATTACGGCGGAACAGTGGCGGCACCGGTATTCAGCAAAGTGATGGAAGGCGCATTGCGTATGCTTGCCATTCCACAGGATGCACCCAACGACAATGTGGTGATTCCTGCACAGGGAGCGCCGGAAGGTGAGCCGGAAGAGGCTCCGGAAGTAAAAGATGCGCCAGCTGGAAAAAGTGTCAAAGAAGTGCAGGAGTCAACATGAGCCAACGCTTGGTTGCACTGACTAATACTGCACTGAATGGCGTGAAGTTTGCAGGTTTGACGGCAGATAGTCGTCTGGTTAAGCCTGGTATGTTGTTTTTGGCTTATCCGGGCGAGCAAGTGGATGGCCGCAGTTTTATCGTCCAAGCCATTGAACGCGGAGCCGCCGCAGTGCTGTGGGAATCGTCAGACTTTAATTGGAATCCACTATGGCAAGTTAGCAATATCGCCATTGATGGTTTGCGTGCAAGTGCCGGCCAAATTGCGAGCGATTTTTATGATAGCCCTACGCAAACCTTGTGGATGATAGGCGTTACCGGTACCAATGGCAAAACCTCGTGCAGTCACTGGCTGGCACAGGCGCTAACATTGGTGGGGCGCAAAGCTGCGGTTGTCGGAACTTTGGGCAATGGGTTCCCTGAGGCATTAACCGAGGCCGTCAACACCACGCCGGATCCGATTGTGTTGCAGGAATTGCTGGCAGATTACTTGCGCCAGGGTGCAGCGGCTGTCGCCATGGAAGTTTCGTCGCATGGTCTGGAACAAGGGCGCGTCAATGGCGTGCATTTTGATGTGGCGGTTTTTACCAATTTATCGCGCGATCATCTGGATTACCACGGTGATATGGCGGCTTATGGCGCTGCCAAAAAGCAGTTGTTTGATTGGGATGGCTTGGGCTGCGCGGTTTTGAATAGTGATGATGCTTTCGGTGCGGAAATTGCAAAAAACTTGACCGAGCAGGGTAAGCGAGTACTAACTTATGGGCTGGAAAGTGGCGATATACGTGGTTCGCAATTACAGTTGTCTGAGCACGGCTTAATCATGCAGGTGGATACGCCTTTTGGCAGTATAGCTTTGGAAGCGGCATTGTTAGGGCGGTTCAATGCTTACAATTTACTGGCTGTGTTGGCCGCTTTGCTGGCCTCGGCGGTGACTTTGCCAGAAGCAGTGAATGCTTTGAAGCTACTCCAGCCTGTGGCTGGCCGTATGCAGCGGCTGGGTGGGGATAAGCAGCCTTTGCTGGTAATTGATTATGCCCACACGCCGGATGCGCTGGAGAAAGTATTAATCACCTTGCGCGAACAAACTAAAGGCAAGTTGATTTGCGTGTTTGGCTGTGGTGGTAATCGTGATAGTGGCAAGCGTCCGCTAATGGGGAAAGTGGTGAGCCAGCTGGCGGACATAGGCATAGTTACATCGGATAATCCGCGCCGAGAAGATCCCATGGAAATTATTTCTGCAATTGTTGCAGCGATGCAGGGGGATTTTTTAGTGCAAAAAGACCGTGCCCTGGCGATCGCGCATGCTGTCAATACAGCCAAGGCTGGTGATGTGGTGTTGATAGCGGGTAAAGGGCATGAGGATTATCAGGAAGTTAATGGCGTGAAATATCCGTTTAGCGATATGGCGGTGGCCGAGGAAGCGCTGTTAAAAAGGATAGCCGCATGATGCAACTTTATGAAGCGGCAAACGCCATACACGCTAGACTTTTTGGGCTGGATGCAGAATTTATCAGCGTGGGTACAGATAGCCGCAATGTGAGCAAAGGTCAGTTATTTGTAGCGCTAAAAGGTGAGCATTTTGACGGCCATGATTATGCCGAGCAAGCCATTGCACAAGGCGCAGCAGCGGTGCTGGTGTCTAACCCAAATCTCCGTTCAGAGCCTGCACTTGTGGTTGAAGATACCTATCAGGCATTGGCTGAGCTTGCTACTTATTGGCGCGCAAAATTTGCCATACCATTAATTGCGGTAACAGGTAGCAGTGGTAAAACGACGGTGAAAGAAATGATTACGGCAATTTTGGCAGAGAAAGCCGGTAGTGCAGATGCAATACATGCCACAGTGGGTAATTTAAATAATCACATTGGACTGCCATTGACCTTGCTTAAATTGCGAGCAACACATCAGTTTTCAGTGCTTGAAATGGGCATGAGTCATTTAGGTGAAATTGATTATTTAACGCATATTGCCAAACCAACGGTGGCACTCATTAACAACGCAGGTACAGCGCATATTGGTGAAGTAGGTTCACGCGACAATATTGCAAAAGCCAAAGGGGAGATTTTTGCCGGATTAAGTGATGACGGCGTGGCGGTTATCAATGCGGATGATGCTTATGCGGGCTATTGGAAAACACTTAATGCGGGTAAAAAAATTGTCACATTTGGTCAAAAATACCAAGCCGATGTAAGCGCAACTTATGAAGCACAAGACGGATCAAGCCACGTACATTTAACTACGCCACAAGGTGACATTGATTTTAAGTTGAATATGTTGGGTGCACACAACATAGGCAATGCTTTGGCAGCGAGCGCAGTGGCTATTGCCTTGGGTGTTTCAAATGCAGATATTGCGCGCGGTTTAAGCCATTTTGGCGAGATAAAAGGCCGCTTGCAACGCAAGCCAGGTTTGAATGGAGCGCTGGTGATAGACGACACCTATAACGCCAATCCCGACTCAATGAAAGCGGCGATTGATGTGCTGGCGAAGTTCCCAGGCAAAAAAATACTGGTGCTGGGCGATATGGGCGAGCTGGGTGAGGAGGCTGAAAATTTGCACGCAGAAATTGGTGCTTATGCAAAAGCGGCTGGGCTGACCAGCGTGTATTGTTTGGGTGAGTTAAGCGTGGAAATAGTGCGCGGTTTTGCTGCCAATCTGGAGGATACAGATGCAGCACATTTTGCAACAGCAGAGGCTCTTGTCGCAGCAGTTAAACCAATTTTAAGCTCAGGTGTAACCGTGCTGGTAAAAGGTTCACGTTTTATGCGGATGGAGCGGGTGGTGGCATTAATTACAGCAGAAAAAAACGGAGAGAAACACTAAATGCTTTTGCTACTCGCACAATGGCTGGCACACGACATACGTGGCTTTAATGTTTTTAATTACATTACCTTACGTGCAGTAATGGCGACATTGACGGCCTTGATTATTTCATTTGTCGTAGGGCCGTTCATGATACGTAAGCTTACCCAATACAAAGTCGGGCAGGCGGTGCGTGATGATGGTCCGCAAACACATTTGATCAAGGCGGGAACGCCCACTATGGGTGGTGCGTTGATACTGGTGGCGATTAGCGTGTCGACCTTGTTGTGGGCGGATTTGAGTAATAAATACGTTTGGGTGGTGCTGTTTACCACACTGGGTTTTGGCGTGATTGGCTGGGTGGACGATTGGCGCAAAGTAGTGCATCGCAATCCCAAAGGCTTGTCTGCCGGTGCCAAGTATTTCTGGCAATCGGTGATAGGTCTGGGTGTGGCGCTTTATCTGGGTTTTCATGCCACCACATCCGCGCAAACCGAGTTGTTAATCCCATTTTTCAAGCATTTGGCAATTCCGCTCGGGGTGACCGGTTTTATTGTCCTGACCTATCTGGTGATAGTGGGTAGCAGCAATGCGGTGAATCTGACCGATGGTCTGGATGGTCTGGCGATTATGCCAACGGTGATGGTGGGTAGTGCGCTGGGGATTTTTGCTTATACGGCCGGGCATCTTTATTTCTCGAAATATCTGGGCATTCCTTATGTGGCGGGTGCGGGAGAATTGCTGGTGTTCTGTTCGGCCATGGCGGGTGCCGGGCTGGGGTTTTTATGGTTTAACGCCTATCCGGCAGAAGTGTTCATGGGCGATGTGGGTGCGTTATCGCTGGGCGCAGCATTGGGCGTGGTGGCGGTGATAGTGCGTCAGGAAATTGTGCTGTTTATCATGGGCGGAGTATTTGTCATGGAAACTTTATCGGTGGCGGCGCAGGTGCTGTATTTCCGTTATACCAAGAAAAAATATGGTACCGGCCGCCGCATATTTCTGATGGCACCGCTGCATCATCATTATGAGCAAAAGGGCTGGAAAGAGACGCAAGTCGTGGTGCGTTTTTGGATCATCAGCATGATGCTGGTATTGGTTGGGCTTTCTACGTTGAAATTAAGATGAGATTTACACTCAAAGACAAACAGGTACTGGTGCTGGGGCTGGGAGAAACCGGCCTCTCGGTATTGCGCTGGTTACGCCGCCACGAGGCGATTTTATCGGTGGCCGATACACGCGCTGTGCCACCGGGCTTGGCCATGGTGCAAACAGAAATGCCGGAAGTGAGCCTTCATGTGGGCGCGTTCACCGAGGCCGTTTTTGCCCAGGCTGAAATTATTGTCGCCAGCCCCGGTATTGCGATTGATGGCCCATTGGCAGAGCCGCTGATACAAGCCGCAATTGCGCGCGGTATACCGGTGGTGGGTGATGTGGAACTGTTTGCGCAATATAAATCCAATCATGCCAAAGTCATTGCCATCAGTGGTGCCAATGGCAAAACCACAGTCACCACCCTAGTCGGTGAGATGTGTCGCGCCGCCGGATTGAAAACCGTGGTGGCAGGCAATATAGGCTTGCCGGTGCTGGATGCGCTGGTGGAAGCTGAATTGTCTGGCGAAACGCCGGATGTTTACGTGCTGGAGCTTTCCAGTTTTCAGCTGGAAACTACGTTTAACCTGCAAGCCGATGTGGCAACCGTGCTGAATGTGACGGAAGATCATATGGATCGCTATGCCGGTATGGCTGAATATGCGGCCGCCAAAGCACGTATCTTTCAGGGTGGCGGCGTGCAGGTGCTCAATCGTCAGGATGCCATCAGTCGTGGTATGGCGCTGACCGGGCGTAAGGAAATCACTTTTGGTAGCGATTTGCCCCCCAGTCATAATGATTTCGGCCTGATGCAGGTGCATGGCGATGTCTGGTTGATGCATGGCAATATCGAGCTGATTAAAACCAGCGAACTGTACATCGCCGGTTTGCATAATGCCTGCAATGCCTTGGCCGCGCTGGCCTTATGCCGCGCCATTGGTTTGGATTACCTGCCTTTATTGCAGGCTTTGCGCAATTTCAAAGGCTTGCCGCACCGTGTGGAATGGGTGGCCAAGGTGAGTGGCGTGGATTTTTTTGATGATTCCAAAGGCACCAATGTAGGCGCTACCATAGCCGCCTTGACTGGCTTGGTACAAAAGGCTTTGCCGCATAAAGTGGTGCTGATTGCCGGTGGTGATGGTAAAGGTCAGGATTTCTCCCTCTTGCAAGAAGCCGTTAAACAGAACGCGCGTAGTGTAGTGCTGATTGGGCGCGATGGCGCAAAGATAGAGCAGGCGCTGCAAGTCTGCAATGTTCCGCTAATTGGTGCAAATAGTCTTGAAGATGCTGTAAGCCTAGCCTTTGCCTCGGCGCAAGCAGGAGACGTGGTCTTGTTGTCACCGGCTTGCGCCAGTTTTGATATGTTCCGAAATTATGAGCATAGAGCGGAAGTTTTTGTCACAGCGGTTAAGGCATTGAGTAAGAATACAGGGCGAAATGCAGAATGATACCGCTCCAGTCAGCCTTCAATAAGCTCAACACAAACAAATATGGTGCATCCAGTTATGACCAAGGCCTGCTATGGGTCACGCTGATATTGCTGGGTATCGGTCTGGTGATGGTGTATTCCGCTTCTATTGCCTTGGCAGAAGCGGACAAAGCCATTGGACATCAGCAAACTTATTACCTAACACGCCATACTATTTACCTGGTGGTAAGTTTGTCTGCAGCCTTCGTTACTTTTCAGATTCCCACGCAAGCCTGGCAACGCATGGCTCCCTATTTGTTTTTAATCGGGCTTGCCTCATTGGTGTTGGTGCTGATTCCCGGCATAGGTCTGGTGGCTGGCGGCAGCCGTCGCTGGATTTCGTTGGTAGTGGTGACTTTGCAACCTTCGGAACTCATGAAGCTGTTTGCCACGATTTATGTGGCCGATTACACCGTACGTAAAGCCGCGCATATGGATAGTTTCAAGCGCGGCTTTATGCCTATGTTGCTAGTGATGCTGGTGGTGGGCGGGTTATTGCTGCGCGAGCCGGATTTTGGCGCTTTTGCGGTGATTACTGTCATTGCCATTTCTATCCTGTGGTTAGGTGGCATCAATGTACGTATTTTTACCGGCTTGCTGGTGTTGCTGGTTATCGGCTTCGTAATTCTGATTCTGGTTTCGCCTTATCGCCTGGAGCGCGTGGTTGGTTTTATGGACCCCTGGGCGGATCCTTATGGCAAAGGGTATCAGCTTTCTCATGCGCTAATTGCATTTGGGCGTGGTGAATGGCTGGGTGTGGGTTTGGGTGCCAGTGTGGAAAAATTGCTTTATTTACCAGAGGCGCATACTGACTTTCTACTCGCCGTAATTGCCGAAGAGCTGGGTTTTATAGGCGTGTTGACCATAATTGGTTTGTTCGCGTGGCTGGTTCTGCGCTCATTCATGATTGGTAAAGAGGCCATTGCCAACGAGCGCTATTTTTCGGCGTTGCTGGCACAAGGCATAGGCATCTGGATTGGGGTACAGAGCATTATCAACATGGGGGTGAATATGGGTTTGTTGCCTACCAAAGGGCTGACTTTGCCTTTGCTCTCTTTTGGCGGCAGCGGCATTCTGGCCAATTGCATTGCCCTTGCCGTTTTGTTGCGTATTGATTGGGAGAATAAGCGTTTGCAAAAAGGGGTGCCTGCATGAGCAAAACGCTGATGGTAATGGCAGGCGGAACTGGCGGGCATGTTTATCCGGCGATGGCCGTGGCGGATTACTTGCAACAACAGGGTTGGCGCATTGTGTGGCTGGCGACGGAAGGCGGTATGGAAAATCGTTTGATTGCGCATAAAGGCTACGATAAAGCCATGATAAATATGCGTGGCGTGCGCGGCAAGGGCGTGCTGGGCTGGCTGTTGCTACCGCTGAAACTGGCAAAGGCCTTTGCGCAAAGCCTGCAAGCCTTGCGCAAACACCGGCCCAATGTGGTGCTGGGCATGGGCGGTTTTGCGGCTTTTCCAGGTGGTTTGATGGCGCGCTTGCTGGGCAAACCGCTGGTGGTGCATGAACAAAATTCGGTGGCCGGTTTAACCAACAAAGTGCTGGCAAAATTTGCACAGCGCGTGCTGGCGGCTTTTCCAACGGCGTTTGCCCAGAAATTAAAAGCAGGCAAAGCGTTGTTGGTAGGTAATCCGGTGCGCGCGGATATTTCTGCGCTGCCCGCGCCCGAGCAACGGTTTCAAGGCCGTAGCGGAGTTTTGCGCTTATTAGTGGTTGGCGGCAGTTTGGGCGCACAAGCCTTGAATCAGATTGTGCCGCAGGTATTGGCGCTGATGCCGGAAGAGCACAGGCCGCAAGTGATTCATCAGGCCGGTGAAAAACATCTTGCCGCGCTTGAAGGTGGCTACCGCGCCGCTGGTGTTGCCGCCGATACGCGCGCTTTTATTGAAGATATGGCCGCCATGTATGACTGGTGCGATCTGGTGATTTGCCGAGCAGGTGCACTGACTGTAGCCGAGCTTTCAGCCGCAGGCGTGGCCAGTGTGCTGGTGCCGTTTCCATTTGCGGTGGACGATCATCAAACCGGCAACGCCAGGTATTTGGCCGATGATGGTGCGGCCATTTTGATACAACAAGCAGATTTGAGCGTAGCTGCATTACTGAAAATTTTGAATGAAATGACACGCGAAAAATTATTGAAGATGGCGCATAAAGCGCGGGTTTTGGGTAAGCCGGAAGCAACCGCGACCGTGGCCGAAATTTGCAAGGAAGCCGCCAATTGAAACATAAAGTAAAAAATATCCATTTTGTCGGCATAGGCGGTTCCGGCATGAGCGGCATTGCTGAAGTGCTGATGAATCTGGGCTTTATTGTCAGCGGCTCCGACCTGGCTGCTAACACCACAACGCAACGTCTGGCCAGCTTAGGTGCCACTGTTTATCAAGGCCATGCGGCGGAAAATCTGCTGGCGGCGGATGTGGTGGTGGTGTCTTCGGCGGTGAATGAAAGTAATCCTGAAGTTATTGCCGCACGGGCAAAAAATATCCCTGTGGTGCCGCGCGCGCTGATGCTGGCCGAGTTGATGCGCTTCCGTCAGGGCATAGCCGTGGCCGGCACGCACGGCAAAACCACGACCACCAGCTTGATTGCCAGCATTTTGGCTGAGGCTGGCATGGATCCGACATTTGTCATTGGCGGCAAGCTGGAGGCCGCCAGTAGCAATGCGCGCCTGGGCAACGGTGAGTTTATTGTGGTGGAAGCGGATGAGTCGGATGCTTCATTTCTGCATCTGTCACCGGTGATGGCGGTTGTCACCAATATAGATGCCGATCATATGGAAACCTATGGTCATGATTTTGAAAAGCTGAAAGGCGCATTTGTCGAGTTTCTGCAACGTATGCCTTTTTACGGCATGGCGGTGGTATGCGTGGATGATCCCAATATTCGTGCCATTTTGCCCAGTATTACCAAACCGGTCATGCCCTATGGTTTTTCTGAAGAGGCGCGGGTACGTGCCATCAATGTGCGCGCGGATAACGGCCAGATGCATTTCACTGTGCAGCGCATTAACGGCGTGACGACTGAGTTTGAAGTCACGCTGAATCTGCCGGGCAATCATTATGTTTTGAATGCGCTGGCGGCGATTGCCGTGGCCAGTGAGCTGGATGTGCCGGATGCCGCCATTATCAAGGCCTTGGGCGAATTCCGGGGTGTAGGTCGGCGCTTTGAGCGCTACGGTGAAGTGGCTGCTAAAAGTGGCGGAACCTTCACGCTGATTGATGATTACGGCCATCATCCGGTGGAAATGCAGGCGGTAATCGCGGCAGCGCGCGGTGCCTTCCCCGGACGGCGTTTGGTGATGGCGTTTCAGCCGCATCGTTATACGCGTACCCGCGATTGTTTTGAAGATTTCGTCAAAGTGCTATCCAGTACCGATGCACTACTGCTGACCGAAGTTTACGCCGCCGGTGAAGCGCCCATAGTCGCCGCCGATGGGCGTTCACTGGTACGTGCAGTACGGCTGCTGGGTAAAGTCGAGCCGATTTTTATTGATACGCCAGCCGAACTGCCGGAAGCCATTTTGAATGTGGCGCGCAATGGTGATGTGGTGATTGTGATGGGCGCAGGCTCTATCGGGCAGGTAGCAGCCAAGACCAGGGAGTTGGCCAGCTCATGACACAAACGCCAGCATTGCAGGGCAAGTTGCTGTGTAACGAGCCGCTGGCACGCTATACCAGCTGGCGCGTGGGCGGCGCGGCGGAGCAGCTTTATATACCCGCCAATCTGGCGGATTTGCAGGTATTTCTACATCAGGTTGCGCATGGTGTAGCGCTTTATTTTATCGGGCTGGGCAGTAATTTGCTGGTGCGCGATGGTGGCGTGCGCGGCATCGTGATCCTCATGCATGACGCGTTAACTGAACTGCATTTTGATGGCGAAACCGTGTATGCCGAGGCCGGGGTGACTTGTGCCAAGCTGGCCAAGTTGGCAGCACGCCAGCATTTGCATGGTGCCGAATTTTTGGCGGGCATCCCCGGTACGATGGGCGGCGCACTGGCGATGAATGCGGGTTGCCATGGCGCGGAAACCTGGGATGTGGTGCGCAAGGCGCAGACCATAGACCGCTTTGGCACTTTGCATCTGCGCACCGAGGCGGATCTGGAAATCGGTTATCGCCATGTAGGTTTGCCCGGTGAAGAATGGTTTGTGGCGGCCTGGTTGCAATTACATACCGGTGCAGGAGATATAGCCGAGGAGAAAATCAAGCAGCTGTTGGCAAAACGTCTGGCAACGCAACCCTTGAACTGGCCGAATGCCGGTTCGGTATTCCGCAACCCGGAGGACGACCATGCCGCGCGGTTGATTGAGGCCAGCGGTCTGAAAGGCTATGTGCTTGGCGGCGCGCAGGTATCGGAAAAGCACGCCAATTTCATTATCAACCTGGGCACGGCAACGGCGGCAGATATAGAAAATTTGATCGCGCATATAAAAGCCACGGTCAAGCAGCAGCAAGGTGTGGAATTGCAGCAGGAAATAAAAGTAATTGGTGAAAAGGATAGCGTGCATGAGTAACAGGTTTGGCAAAGTGGCGGTATTGTTCGGCGGTAAATCCGGTGAGCGCGAAGTTTCGCTCAAAAGCGGCAATGCCGTATTGGCGGCCTTGCAAGGGCAGGGCGTGGATGCACATGCGTTTGATCCGGCCACGCGTGATTGGCACGAGCTGGAAAGTTTCGACCGCGCTTTTATCGCGCTGCATGGCCGTTTTGGCGAGGACGGTACCATACAGGGCGCGCTGGAATTGATGGGAATCCCCTACACCGGCAGCGGTGTGCTGGCTTCCAGCGTGGGTATGGATAAATGGCGCACCAAGTTGCTGTGGCGCGCGGCGGGTATCAGTACGCCGGATTTTGAGTTGATAGCGGCCGACAGTGATTTTGCGGCGGTTGAATCGCGCTTGGGTTTGCCTTTGTTTGTGAAGCCTGCCAATGAAGGTTCCAGCATAGGCATCAGCAAGGTGAAACAGGCTGGCGATTTACAAGCCGCCTATGAACTGGCAGCCAAGTCCGACCCGCTGGTCATTGCCGAGAAATTCGTCGGCGGTGGTGAATATACCGTGGGTATTCTGGGCGCTAGCGCTTTGCCTATCGTGCGCATAGTGCCAGCCAATGAATTTTATGATTACGAAGCGAAATATCTGCGTGACGATACCCAATACCTTTGCCCATGCGGTTTGCCCGCAGAACAAGAGGCGCAGATTCGTGCCCAGGCCTTGCAGGCGTTTCAGGTGGTGGGCGGGCAAGGTTGGGGACGTGTGGATTTTCTGATGGATGAGGCCGGCAAGCATTATTTTCTGGAGCTGAATACTTCGCCCGGCATGACCGACCACAGCCTGGTGCCCATGGCAGCGCGCGCAGCGGGTATCAGCTTTGAGCAATTGGTGATTAAGGTTTTGGAACAGGCGCATGTGGGATAAACCGCAAATCCTGCTTTGGATTGCCAACTTTCTCAACGCCATGGCGGTGGTGATATTGCTTTATGCCGGACTTTTCGCGCTGGTGCATTCACCGTTTTTTCCGGTGCGTGAAGTGCGTATAGACGGCCAGCTTACGCATGTGTCGCGCGAGCAAATCAATATGATTGTCGGGCGCTATCTGAAAGGTAATTTTTTCACGCTGGATCTGGAAAGCACGCGTGATGCTTTTCAAAAGCTGCCCTGGGCGCGCAGTGTCAGTGTGCGCAGACGTTGGCCGGACAAGCTGGAAGTAGTGATTGAAGAACAAAAAGAGTTGGCGCGCTGGGGCAATATTGCGCTGGTGAATAGTTATGGTGAGCTGTTTATGGCGGCTTCGGATAGTGATTTGCCAGTATTTTATGGTCCGGGTAATGGCGTGCGTGAAGTGGCTGAACATTATGCAAGTTTCAGCCGCTCACTGGCAACAACCGGCATGAAAATTACACAACTGGCATTGAGCCCCAGACGTGCCTGGCAAATCAAGACCGACAAGAACATGGTAATAGAACTGGGACGTGAACAAATGGAAACACGATTGGCAAAATTTGCCAGCGTTTATCAGGAAACTTTAGGCGGTTTGGGAGTGCAGGTTAGTTATGCGGATTTGCGCTATCCCAATGGTTTTGCCGTACGTAAACCGGCACTGGCGGGGAAAATTCCACCACATAAAACAACAACACATCAAACAGGCGCTGCTTAATTGGCAACCAATAAGGAATAGGTAAATGAGCAAGATCAGAGAAGAGAAAAATCTCATTGTGGGTTTGGATATCGGCACATCGAAAATTGTGGCGATAGTGGCAGAACTTCAGCCTGACAATAGCCTCAAGATAATCGGACTGGGGCAGCATGTGTCGCGTGGGCTAAAGAAGGGGGTGGTGGTGAATATTGATGCCACCATGCAATCCATACAGCGGGCCATTGAAGAAGCCGAGCTGATGGCGGATTGCAAGATCACCACCGTGTTTACCGGCATAGCCGGTAGCCATATCAAGAGTTTGAATGCGCACGGCATGGTGAAAATCAAAGATGCGGAAGTGACGCAAATGGATATGGACAGGGTGATTGAAACCGCACGCACCATCGCACTGCCATCCGATCAGCAGATTCTGCACATTCTCACGCAGGAATTCATTATTGACGGCCAGGAAGATGTGCGCGAGCCATTGGGCATGAGCGGCATGAAGCTGGAAGTGAAAGTGCATATTGTCACTGGAGCCGTTGCCGCCGCACAAAATATCGTCAAATGTATACGCCGTTGCGGGCTGGAGGTGAATGATCTGATTCTGCAACCGCTGGCTTCCAGCATGGCGGTGTTGACGGAAGATGAAAAAGAGCTGGGTGTCTGCCTGGTGGATATTGGCGGTGGTACCACAGATATTGCGGTATTCAAGCAAGGTGCGATACGCCATACCGCTGTGATTCCTATTGCCGGCGATCAAATCACCAATGATGTGGCGGTGGCTTTCCGTACGCCTACGCAATCGGCAGAAGAAATCAAGATCAAACATGGTCGTGCCTTACGCCAACTGGCTGATCCGCGTGAGGTGGTGGATGTACCTGGCGTGGATGGGCGTGAGGCGCGGCAACTATCAGTGCAGACTTTGGCCGAGGTGATAGAGCCGCGTGTGGTCGAGCTATACGAGTTTGTATTGGGGGAATTACGCCGCAGCGGTCTGGAAGAAATGATCGCCTCCGGCATTGTGATTACCGGTGGCGCTTCCATGATGCGCGGCATGGTGGAGCTGGGCGAAGAAATATTCCACATGCCGGTGCGCCTGGGTATGCCGCGTCATGTGGGTGGGTTAACCGAAGTGGTTGAAAATCCGCGCTTTGCCACTAGCGTGGGTTTGGTATTAATGGGCAAGCAGCAAGTGGAACGTCAAATTCAGGGGCAGTTGGAGATCAATTCTGTGGGACGAATATTTGACCGCATGAAGAGTTGGTTTCAGGGGAATTTTTAGTAGTTTTTTTATTGTTAGGTACGGGTTAAGGGTGATTTTAGTAAATCTGAAATCCAGAGCTGTTTTGTATGGTTGGAGAAATTTTCTAAGCGCAGTTTAAATTGTATAAGCAAAGAAATTTCAGCAGCGATATAGAAATAATCTGGGCGTTTGATTTTTTGAGATGGCCCAATTTGTTAATTTTAGGAGGAAATAAAATGTTTGAAATTATGGAGAGCGAATCTCAAGAGGCAGTGATTAAGGTCATAGGCGTGGGCGGTTGCGGTGGCAATGCAGTAGAGCACATGATCGCAAAGGCCATTGGAGGCGTTGAGTTTATCTGCGCCAATACCGATATGCAGGCTTTGAAGAAAAGTCAGGCTAAAACTGTACTGCAAATTGGTACAGATATCACCAAGGGCTTGGGTGCTGGTGCACGCCCTGAAATTGGACGTGAAGCGGCTTTGGAAGATCGTGATCGCATCGCGGAAATCATTGATGGCGCAGATATGTTGTTTATCACGGCGGGTATGGGTGGCGGCACCGGCACTGGTGCAGCACCCATTATTGCCGAAGTGGCGCGTGAAATGGGCATCCTTACAGTGGCGGTAGTGACCAAACCGTTTGCTTTTGAAGGTAAACGCACAAAATTGGCACAAGAAGGGTTGGAAGAGCTTTCCAAACATGTGGATTCACTCATTATCATTCCAAATGAAAAGCTGATGGAAGTGTTGGGCGAAGATGTCACCATGCTGGATGCGTACAAAGCCGCTAATGAAGTGCTGCACAATGCTGTGGCCGGTATTGCTGAAATCATTAATTGCCCGGGTATGGTCAATGTCGATTTTGCTGACGTGCGTACGGTAATGTCGGAAATGGGCATGGCGATGATGGGTTCTGCCGTGGCCAATGGCAATGACAGAGCGCGTATTGCCGCAGAACAAGCCGTGGCAAGCCCGTTGCTGGATGATGTGAATCTGGCAAATGCGCGCGGTGTCCTGGTTAATATTACCGCTAGCAGCTCCTTCAAAATGAAGGAATATTACGATGTCATGAATACCATCAAAGCGTTTACTGCAGATGATGCCACTGTGATTATTGGTAATGTTTTTGATGAGTCCATGGGTGATGGTTTACGTGTCACCATGGTAGCCACCGGATTGAGTGGTGCCATGAATCGTCGTCAACAAAAGCCGGAATTGCGTGTGATGACCACGGTGCGCGATGGCACTACTGGCCAGACCACCTTTATTGGTGGTACTTTGGACGATGATGCACCGGCTGTATTCAGCTCCAATGGTCGCCGGGCACAGGTTGAAGCGATGAAAATGTCAGGCGTTGAGGAATACGACATCCCGGCATTTTTGCGTAAACAAGCGGATTAAAGCGACTGTCGTTGGTAGGGCAGGCTTCAACTTGCCCTACATCGGTGTCTACGTCTGAATGCATAGCGCAATGCGGGCTGGCATCAAAAGTGCTATAGTTTTTATCCATGACAAGGCAATTATTGAGAAAAAGGCGACGCTGTGCTTAAACAAAGAAGCCTGAAAGCGGTGACTAGTGCGACTGGTGTCGGCCTGCATTCCGGCGAAAAAGTGACGCTGACCTTGCGTCCTGCCGCGCCGGATACCGGCATTGTTTTTCGTCGCGTGGATCTGCCTCAGCCCATGGAAATCAAGGTGCAACCTGACATGGTGAACGATACGCGTTTATGTACTACGCTGGTACATGAAGGCGTACGCGTGGCTACTGTGGAGCATTTAATGTCAGCGCTGGCAGGTTTGGGTATTGATAATGTTTACATTGATTTAACGGCGGCAGAAGTGCCGATTATGGATGGCAGTGCCGGGCCGTTTGTATTCTTACTGCAATCGGCGGGTATAGTGGAGCAATCCGCCCCAAAAAAATTTATACGTATTAAAAAAGTCATAGAAGTACGGGACGGCGACAAATGGGTACGCTTTGAGCCTTATTCCGGCTTCAGAATCGATTTTTCCATCGCTTTCGATCACCCTGCATTTGAGCATTCCGAGCAAAACGTACGCATAGATTTTGCGGATAATTCCTATATCAAAGAAGTCAGCCGCGCACGCACGTTTGGCTTTATGCATGAAGTTGAGGCGCTACGCTCTATGGGGCTGGCGCGCGGCGGCAGCCTGAATAACGCCATTGTGCTGGATGAATACCGCGTGCTGAATAGTGAAGGTTTGCGTTTTGATGACGAGTTTGTCAAACACAAAATACTGGATGCCATTGGCGATCTTTATATTCTGGGTCATCCGCTGATAGGTGCATTTACCGCGCATAAATCCGGCCATGCCATGAATAACCAGATTTTACGCAGCTTGCTGGCCGATGCCGAGGCTTGGGAATATGTTACTTTTCTGAATGCCAAAGAAGCGCCTATTGCTTTTCAGCGACCTGTAGTAATGCCGCCTGTGCTGCAGTACAGCTAGGCTAACGCTCAAGCCATGCTGATTATTCGTTTGTTTCTCGCACTATGCTTGATAACCGTGGTGGTTTCACTGGGCATTTATTTTTTGTCCGGTGATAAACGCTATTTGCGTTTTACCTGGCAATTAATCAAATTTTCCTTGGTGTTATTGCTGGTGGTGGAAGTGGTGATTGCCATGGGGCGCATTATTCTTTTTTAAAGCATGGTAGCCTGAGCCATCTCGAATTTCGCTTTATCCCGGCTATCCAATTGTTCAATTCAAGGTCTTTTCATGCGCTTTAAGCCGGGTTTTCTTTGCTTCTCTTATCTGCTCGGCAGCTTGTTATGCTTGAGCCTTCCGGCCTGGGCGCTGAATGAGAGTACAGTTTTCAGCAACGCACGTAGTGCTTATCAACGTCAGAATGAAGCAGCGCTTGCAGAATATACGCAGCAATTACAAGCGCAAAATTATGTGCTGGCGGCTTATGCGGATTACTGGCTAATGTTGTTGCGATTGAGCCAGGCCAATAATGCCAGTGTGGAGGAGTTTTTAAAGCGCTATGCGGATTACCCATTTGCTGACCGGGTACGCGGTGAGTGGCTAAAGGCGCTGGGCAAGCGTCAGGATTGGCCTATCTTTTTCAGCGAATTGCCCAATTATCAGCGCGAAGATACGGCGGTCAGTTGTTATGCATTGCTTGGACGCGCGCAACAGGGCGATGCCGAGGCACTAAAACAAGGCAAGCCAATATGGCTGGTACCTACAGTACAGCCGGACAACTGCAATGCCTTGTTTGATCGCATGCAAAAAGTGGATATTTTGACCGAGGATGATCTCTGGGCACGTTTCAGGCTGGCTTTGCAGGAAGGTAAAATCAGCGTTGCCAAAAGTGCAGCACAGCGGCTGAATCTAAGCAATTTTAATCTGCTGAACAGCGCCTATGAAAATCCGCAAAAAACGCTGGAAAAAACCAATCTACCGCTGGATACCCGCTTGACACGTGAAGTGTATTTGTACGCATTGGAACGCGTGGCGCGCAATCAACCGGCTTTAGCGCTGGATTTATGGGGCAAGCTGCAAAGTGCTTATACGCAAGAAGAGCGCAACTATCTATGGGGCAGATTTGCCTTGCATGCTGCCAGAAGACACGACCCCACGGCGCTGGAAATGTACAAACGTGCCAGGTTAACTCAATCAGTTTCTTCTTCTGCATCTCCAACGAAAGACCAACTGGCCTGGATGGTACGCGCCGCTTTGCGGCAAAAAGACTGGGTGAGTGTTATCGCCGCTGTGGATGCCATGCCGCCTGATTTACGTGAGGCTGGCGCGTGGCGTTATTGGAAAGGGCGCGCCCTCAAGGAGCAAAAACAGATTCCCGCCGCCAATGCCATTTTGGTACCGCTATCGCATGAGCGGCACTATTACGGCTTGTTGGCGCTGGAAGAATTGGGCGATAGCATTAACGCGCCCCCCAATGTCTACAAGGCCACTGCGGAAGAAATCAGCGCGGTTAAAAATCTCCCCGCCGTGCAACGCGCGTTTGAATTGCAGCGTTTGGATATGCGCACCGAAGCCAGACAGGAATGGGCTTGGGCGCTACGTAATTTTGACGACAAGCAGCTCATTGCCGCCGCTGAAGTGGCGTTTCAGGAAGCCTGGTATGACGTGGCGATCAACACTGCCGACAAGACCAGGTTGTTACATGATTTCGAGCTGCGTTACCCCACGCTATACCGCGACAACATGCAGAATTATGCGCGTGAAAACCAGCTGGATGAATCCTGGGTGTATGGCTTGATTCGTCAGGAAAGCCGCTTTATCAGTTTTGCCAAATCCGGCGTAGGCGCTTCCGGCCTGATGCAGATCATGCCCGCCACCGCCAAATGGATAGCCAAACGCTTGGGCATCAGCGATTATTCGCCGGGTGTGGTCAATCAGCTAAAAACCAATATCCAGTTTGGTACGCATTATTTGCGCTATGTGCTGGATCAAATGAATGGCCAATCGGTAATGGCTACCGCCGCCTACAATGCCGGTCCGGGGCGACCCAAGCGCTGGGCGGCCGCACAAGCGCTGGAGGCGGCGATTTATATCGAGAATATCCCGTTTGAAGAAACCAGAACTTATGTGCAAAAAGTGATGGCCAATGCGCAATACTATGCGCCACGGCTAGGCATCAAAAGCCAGACACTGAAACAGCGCCTGGGGGTGATTGTGGGTAGCAATGGAGTAGTCCCGGCAGATGCTGATGCCAACAGTACGCTGATCAATATGGGAGAGCCTCCCAATCCGCCATAAACTGGGCTCACGGGGGAAACAATATCTGAGTTTGAAGTTGATTAATTCCAGTCCAACCGTTTTGAACACTATTAGCTGAAATCAGAAATATGACCGATAACCAGAACCCGGAACAGAAAGCACGCGACAACATCGATGCGTTGCTCAAACAGGCGGGATGGATAGTTCAGCACGCAAAAAAGGTAGACCTGAACGCTGGATTGGGCCAGGCCGTGCGCGAATACCGGACCGATGTCGGCCCGGCCGATTACGTACTGTTTGTGGACAAGCAAGCGGTAGGCGTTATCGAAGCCAAGCGCGCGGAAGAAGGCCAGCGCCTCACCACCCATGAATCACAAACCGAAGGCTACGCGGCTGCCAGACTCAAATGGGTCAACAACCAGCAGCCTTTGCGCTTTCTGTACGAAAGCACTGGCATCATCACGCGCTTTACCGATGGCTGCGACCCCAAGCCGCGTTCGCGTGAGGTGTTCAGTTTTCATCGCCCTGAAACACTCAAAGAGTGGCTTTCACAAGCGGCAAGCCTACGTCAGCGTTTGCAAAATATTCCAGCGTTAAACCCACATCATCTGCCTGCCTGTGAATTGCGTCTGCGCGATTGTCAGGAAACTGCGATTACCAATCTGGAAGCCTCCTTCAAGGCCGACAGACCGCGCGCGCTGATTCAGATGGCAACCGGCGCGGGCAAGACTTATACCGCCATTACTTCCATCTACCGCCTGCTCAAACACGCGCGCGGCAAACGCATCCTGTTTCTAGTGGATACCAAAAACCTCGGCGAACAAGCCGAGCAGGAAATGATGTCCTATGTGCCGATAGACGATAACCGCAAGTTCACCGAGTTATACAACGTGCAGCGGCTGAAATCTTCGTTCCTCGCCAAGGATAGTCAAGTGTGCATCAGCACCATCCAGCGTTTGTATTCCATCCTCAAAGGCACACCGCTGGATGAAGCAACGGAAGAGATCAACCCCGCCGAATTAAAGTTGGGCAAAGAGCCTCTCCCCGTCGTTTATAACGAAAAAGTCCCGCCCGAATTCTTTGATTTTATTTTTATCGACGAATGCCACCGCTCCATCTACAACCTGTGGCAACAGGTGATCGACTACTTCGATGCCAGCCTCATCGGCCTCACCGCCACGCCGGACAACCGCACCTACGGCTTTTTCAAGAAGAACGTGGTCAGTGACTACAGCCATGAAAAAGCCGTGGCCGATGGCGTGAATGTGGGCAATGAAGTGTATGTGATCGAAACGCAAATCACCCAGGGCGGCGGGGTCATCCCCGCGCAGGTGCAAGTGGAACGCCGCGAAAAACTCACGCGCAAAAAGCGTTGGGAATTGCAGGACGAAGACGAAGCCTATTCCGCCACGCAGTTGGATCGCAACATCGTCAACCCGGATCAAATCCGCACCGTCATCCGTACCTTCCGCGACAAGCTGCCGGAGATATTCCCCGGACGCGCCGAAGTGCCCAAGACCCTGATCTTTGCCAAGACCGACAGCCACGCCGACGACATCATCCAGACCGTGCGCGAGGAATTCGACGAGCGCAATGCCTTCTGCAAAAAGCTCACCTACAAAACCGACGAAGACCCCAAGTCGGTGTTGCAGCAATTCCGCAACGAGTATTACCCGCGCATCGCCGTCACCGTGGACATGGTCGCCACCGGCACCGATGTGAAGCCGCTGGAATGCCTACTGTTCATGCGCGACGTCAAAAGCCGCAACTACTTCGAGCAGATGAAAGGCCGTGGCACGCGCACGCTGGACATGGACGACCTGAAAAAAGTCACGCCCTCCGCCGTCAGTGCCAAGACGCATTATGTGATTGTGGATGCCATCGGTGTCACGCGGTCATTAAAAACTGCCAGCCAACCGCTCATCATCAAACCCACCGTGCCGCTCAAGGATTTGGCCATGCAGGTGATGATGGGCGCGACGGATGAGGACACCGTAAGTTCACTCGCCGGACGCTTGGCACGGCTCAACAAACAACTGGATGCCGACGACCAGCGCATGATCCGGCAAGCCGCTGGCGGGCTGGAACTCAAGCAACTCGTCGGCCAACTATTCGGCGCGATAGATGCCGACAACATCGAAGCCCGTGCGCTGCAACTCGCAGGCCAACCGCTAGGCACAGACCCCGGCGATGCAAAACGCGAACAGGCACAACAGCAACTGGTGCAAGAAGTCGCCAGTGTGTTGAATGGCGAACTGGTGGAGCTGCTCGACACCATCCGCCGCGACAAAGAACAAACCATAGACCACGACACCCTCGACACCGTATTGGGTGCAGGCTGGGAAAAGAACATCGCCGATAAAGCACAAGCCATCGCCGACGAATTCGCCGCCTACCTGAAAGCCAATCAAGACAACATCGCCGCGCTCACCATCTTTTTTAGCCAGCCATACCGCAGGCGCGAACTCAGCTACGACCTAATCCGCCAAGTGCTAGATAAACTCAAAATCGACAAACCCAAACTCGCTCCCTTGTATGTGTGGCAAGCCTACCGCAGGCTGGACGATTACAAAGGCGCACAGCCCGTGCAGGAACTCACCGCTTTGGTTACGCTCATCCGCCGCGTGTGCGGCATGGATGAAACGCTCACCGACTTTGATGCCACCGTGCGCCGCAACTTCAGAAACTGGATCATGAAACACCACTCCGGCGGCAGCGAAAAATTCAACGAAGAACAAATGGACTGGCTGCGCATGGTGCGCGACCACGTCGCCAACTCCTTCCACATCGACCGCGACGATCTGGAAATGTCACCGTTCGATGGGCAAGGCGGGCTGGGCAAGATGTATCAGTTGTTTGGCGCGAAGATGGACACGCTGCTGGATGAATTGAATGAAGTGTTGGCGGCATAATCCAATAAAATAAAATGGCGCGATAACTGTTGCATGCCAAATAAAATGGCGCAATACTATCTCCCGCGCCACAAAAAACGAATATCATGCCGAAAATAATTTCACCTAAAGAGCTCGAACAGATTGTTGACCTCGTCGCTCAACATCCCGATGGCATCGGCCTGGAAATACTTTTGCAACGGATGGAGGGCCATGTTTCTCGTCGCACCCTACAACGTCGCCTGGCATCTTTGGTCAAACAAAAACGCATTCTAACCAAGGGCGACGGACGCGCAATCAAATATCGGCTAGTCCCAATCGCGGGCACGATGAATGTTATACCCGAATCACCAATCAAGCAGATGACAGGCGAAGTCTATGTCCCTCTCTCTGCTGAAGGTGCAGAAATAAAAATCTACGTACGCCAGCCACGCCAGCAACGCAGCCCGGTCAGTTATCAAATCGAATTTTTGGAACAATACCAGCCTAACCAAACCGCCTACCTGCCGGAATTCTTGCGCGCCCAATTGCATAACTTGGGGCGTTCATCTGCCGAGCAAACACCGGCAGGTACCTTTGCCCGCAACATTTTGAACCGTTTGCTGATTGACCTCTCCTGGGCATCCTCCAAGTTGGAAGGCAATACCTATAGCCGCCTCGACACCGAACGCTTGATCGAGTTTGGCCTGGCCGCCGAGGGCAAGGATGCGCTGGAAACCCAAATGATTCTGAATCATAAATCGGCCATTGAATTTCTGGTGCAAGATACAGAACACACAGGCGTTAACCCTGAAACCATCATCGCCTTGCATGCCTTTCTTTCCGACGGCCTAATGCCGGATCCGCTCACCTGTGGCCGTATTCGCAACCACGCGGTTGAAATTGGCGGCAGCGTTTACCTGCCCATCGCCATGCCGCAACGACTGGAAGAGCTGTTCAACATCGTTATCAGCATGACAGCAGAAATCCAGGATCCATTCGAACAATCATTCTTCATGATGGTGCATTTGCCTTACCTGCAACCGTTTGCCGATGTGAACAAGCGCGTATCACGCCTGGCCGCCAATATCCCGCTGTTCCAGCGCAACCTCTGCCCGCTTTCGTTTATCGACGTACCGCAACAAGCCTATGTGGATGCCATGCTCGGCGTGTATGAACTCAATCGCATTGAACTGTTGCGTGATGTATTCGTCTGGGCATATGAACGCTCCTGCCAGCAATACGTTGCCGTGCAACAACAGCTCGTACCACCGGACACCTTCCGCCTGCGCTACCGCAACGAACTCACCGAAACCGTTCGCACCCTCGTGCGCAATGGACAAACAATTAACGCAGCAACCATACGTACCGCCATGCCAAAAACGGTCACTCACGAAGATCAACCGCGCTTTGTTGAATTGGTACAAAGGGAATTCAAAACACTACACGCGGGCAACGCCATCCGCTTTGGTTTGCGGCCACTAGAATTTGCAGCATGGATGGAAAAAGAATGATTAAGAAAGAACAAATAGATTGGCTACGCAGGGTGCGCGACCACGTTGCCAACTCCTTCCACATCGACCGCGACGATCTGGAAATGTCGCCGTTTGACGGCCAAGGCGGGCTAGGCAAGATGGTTCAGTTGTTTGGCGCGAAGATGGAGCCGTTGTTGGATGAGTTGAATGAAGTGCTGGTGGCGTGATGGGATCTGTCTCAACACCAAATGGCTGGGAGCAAACAACCCTCGGCGAGCTAATCGAGATCATCATGGGGCAAGCTCCACCGGGGAGTGATTGCAACAAAGTGGGGACAGGCACGATATTCGTTAAGGCAGGCGAGTTTGATGCTGAGCGCCCTATTGTGCGGGAGTGGACAACGCAACCGTTAAAGTATGCTGCTCATGGCGATGTTTTGATCTGCGTTGTTGGTGCCACCGCCGGAAAAATCAATCTTGGAATTGATTGCGCTATTGGGCGGAGTGTCGCGGCACTACGCCCATGCAATGCATTGGAACAGCATTACCTTTATTACTTCCTAAGCTCAAAAGTCCTGACTTTACGAGGTGACTCAACTGGGAGTGCCCAAGGCGTTATTTCCAAGGATGACCTTTCTCAGATCGCTTTCCCACTTGCCCCACTCCCCGAACAACACCGCATCGTCGCCAAAATCGAGGAGCTGTTTTCCGAGTTGGACAAGGGCATCGAAAACCTGAAGACCGCGCAGGCGCAGCTCAAGGTGTATCGTCAAGCCCTGCTGAAACACGCCTTCGAGGGCAAGCTCACCGCGCAGTGGCGCGCAGAAAATCAAGACAAACTCGAAACCGCTGACGCCTTGCTCAAGCGCATCCAGCAAGAGCGCGCGCAACGCTACCAGCAACAACTCACCGACTGGCAAACCAACGGCGGCAGCAAACCCAAAGCCCCGAAACCCCTGCCGCCGCTTACCGCCGCAGAACTGGCCGAATTGCCTGAACTGCCGGAAGGGTGGGTTTATGTGCGGGCTGAAGAAATAGCTGGTTTCATTACCAAGGGAACAACGCCAAGCAAGGAGCTCCTTTTTGATGGACGCGGCGAGGTTCCTTTTATCAAAGTTTATAACCTGACAAAAACTGGTTTCTTAGATTTTAGTATTGATCCAACATTTGTGAGCAGCGAAACACACAACGGATTTTTGGCGCGATCAAAAGTTTATCCAGGCGATGTATTGATGAATATCGTCGGTCCGCCGCTTGGCAAGATTTCCATTGTTCCGAACACTTATCCTGAATGGAACATAAATCAGGCAATTGCAATTTTCAGAAGCGATGTAATCTCGAATAGACTTCTTGCGGCTTACTTGGCGCATGAAAAAACTGTACGGTCGATGATGAGAAAGTCGAAAGCAACAGCCGGGCAGTTCAATCTCACTTTGGAAATATGCAGAGAAACGCTTATTCCGCTTTGTGGCCAAGATGAGCAAAAGGAACTGGAGCTTTTGATCGAAGCAAAACTTTCCGAAGTCGAACAACTCGACCAAACCCTCACCACCTCCCTGCAACAAAGCGAAGCCCTGCGCCAGTCCATCCTGAAAAAAGCCTTCTCTGGCCAGCTAGTTCCGCAAGACCCGCACGACGAACCTGCCTCGGCATTGCTGGCGCGCATCAAGGCAGAGCGGGCTGAAATTGGTAATAATGCAGCGAGCCCGCGTCGAACAAAAAAGGTGTCCGCATGAATCCCATCCCCCTGCAAGAATCGCTGACCTGCGAATTCAAGAGCGACCGCCAGTGTTTGTCCGATAAGGATTTGATCGAGGCGGTGGTGTGCATGGCGAATGGACAGGGCGGCGAAATTTATCTGGGCGTGGAAGATGATGGATCGGTAACGGGCTTGCACGTTAATCACCAGCATCTCGATGGTTTGGCTGCATTGATTGCAAACCGTACCCAACCCGCCATTACGGTGACGGTTGAATCTTTGTCGGTGGACGCGCGGCCTGTTGCACGCATCGCCGTTCCCAAGAGCGGCACGCCGGTTGCCACGAATGAGGGGGTATCGAAACGGCGGAGATTGCAGTCGAACGGCGAGCCGGAGTGTGTGCCATTTTATCCCCATGAGTTTGCCTCGCGACAGGCGAGCTTTGGTTTGCTGGACATGAGTGCAAAGGCGATTGCGGGTGCAACGCTGGCGGATTTTGACCCTATCGAGCGGGCGCGGCTGCGGCAATTCATCGAGCGCTTCAATGGCGACCGTGCCTTGCTGGAGCTGGATGATGCGCAACTGGATGCGGCGCTGGGTTTGGTGGCGCGATCACCAGACGGTTACTCGCCAACGCTTACAGGCTTGCTGTTGATTGGCAATGAAAATGCGTTGCGGCAAACCGTGCCTAACCATGAAATTGCGTTTCAGATTATGGATGGCGAAGAGGTGCGCATGAATGAGTTCATGCGCTTGCCGTTGTTAAGCGCAATCGAGCGCGTTGAAACCTTGCTGAAACCATTGAATACGGAGCATGAATTTCAGTCCGGTTTGTTCCGTGTACCTGTACCCAGAATTGACGCAAGGGCTTTTCGAGAAGCACTTGCCAATGCAATTACGCATCGCGACTATTTCTCTCGTGGCGCAGTGCATATCCGCATCAATGATGATGAGATGACGATCAGCAACCCCGGCGGTTTTGTTGAAGGCGTTGAGCTGAATAATCTACTGACGACAGAGCCCTGTCCGCGCAATCCTTCCTTGGCCGATGCCTTGAAGCGAATTGGATTGGTGGAGCGTACAGGCCGTGGGGTAGATTTGATTTATCGGGGCATGCTGCGATATGGGCGAAACCTGCCCGATTACAGCCGGAGCAATGCCTATTCCGTCGTGTTGCGTTTGAGCCTAGCGGATGCCGATCAGCAATTTCTGAAAGTGGTTTTGGCGGAGGAGGCGCGCCTAGGTGGGCGTATGCCGATTGATAGCCTGATTGTTTTGGATGCGCTACGAGAAGGGCGCAGGCTAAAGATAGATGAGCTTGCTGAGGCTGTGCAAAAGGAGGCCACACGGGTGAGAGCCAGTGTTGAAACACTGGTGGAGAGTGGATTATTGCAGGCACATGGTACGGGACGTGGGCGAAGCTACACGCTTTCTTCGCTTTTATACGATTTGCAGGGTAAGCGCGCCGAATACATTCGTCAGGCGGGGTTCAACAAGTTGCAAAGTGAGCAACTGGTTAAAAACTTTATCCAGAAACATGGGCGAGTCACACGTAGCGATGTAATGACTTTATGCAACATGACAAAAATTCAGGCGTATAGACTTCTAAAGAAGATGAGTGATGAAAAATTCATTGAAAAACAAGGTGATAAGAAGTCTTCTTTCTATGTGCTCGGTGTTTTTTAAAAACCTTTATGCCTCATTTATGCCTCATTTATGCCTCAACGCATACGGGTCTGTCTGACGAATCGCTTTTTCTATTGGGAAATATGAATCAATGAACGCAACCGCATCTATCGTTTCCAAAGTCTGGAGTTTTTGCACCACGTTGCGCGACGACGGGGTGGGCTACGGCGACTATCTGGAGCAGCTCACTTATCTGATCTTTCTGAAGATGGCAGACGAATACAGCCAGCCGCCGTATAGCCGCAAGGTGGGTATTCCTGACGAATACAACTGGCAAAGCCTGAAGGCGAAGCGCGGTGCGGAGTTGGAAGTGCATTACGTGACGCTGTTGCGTGAGCTGGGCAACAAGTCGGGGATGCTGGGGACGATTTTCACCAAGGCGCAGAACAAGATTCAAGACCCGGCCAAGTTGTATCGCCTGATCGACATGGTGAACGAAACGCAGTGGGTGACGATGGGCGCGGATGTGAAGGGCGACATCTACGAAGGTTTGCTGGAACGCAATGCGGAGGACACCAAGTCCGGCGCGGGACAATATTTCACGCCGCGCGCTTTGATCCGCGCGATGGTGGAATGTGTACGACCTGAGCCAATGAAGACCATCGCCGATCCGGCCTGCGGCACGGGTGGATTCTTCCTGGCGGCTTATGATTTCCTTGTGTCCGAACACAAGATGGACAAGACGCAGAAAGCCTTTCTCAAACACGACACATTCAACGGTAACGAGATTGTGGCAGGTACACGCCGCCTCGCTTTGATGAATATGTTTCTACACAACATTGGCGAGATCGATGGCGACAGCATGGTGTCGCCCAACGATGCGTTGGTGGCGGATGGCGGCAAACGTTTCGACTATGTGCTGGCGAATCCGCCCTTCGGCAAGAAGAGCTCGATGAGCTTCACCAATGAAGATGGTGAACAAGAAAAAGACGATCTGACCTACAACCGCCAGGATTTCTGGGCGACCACGTCCAACAAGCAGCTCAACTTTGTGCAGCACATCCGCACGATGCTTAAAACCACGGGGCGCGCAGCAGTAGTGGTGCCGGATAATGTGCTGTTTGAAGGCGGCGCAGGCGAAACGGTGCGCAAGAAATTGCTGGAAACCACCGAGCTGCACACCATTCTGCGCCTCCCCACCGGTATCTTTTACGCCAACGGTGTGAAGGCAAATGTGCTGTTCTTCGACAACCACGCCGCCAGCAAAGAGCCGTGGACGAAAGAAGTTTGGTTTTATGACTACCGTACCAACATCCACCACACGCTAAAAAAGAAGCCGCTGCGCTTTGAGGATTTGCACGAGTTCATTGCCTGTTACAACCCGCTCAATCGGCATCAGCGCAAGGAAGGTTGGAGCGAGGCCACTAACCCGGAAGGCCGCTGGCGCAAATTCAGCTTTGAGCAAATTATCGCGCGCGACAAAACCAGCCTGGATATTTTCTGGCTGAAAGATAAAAGCCTGGCTGATCTGGATAATCTGCCGGAACCGGATGAACTGGCTCTGGATATTATCGAAAATATTGAGGCAGCCTTGAGCAGTTTCAGGGAAATCAGCGCCAATCTTTCCTGACCGGTTTGGCTTTCGTCATTTTCGTAAGCTTCACCTGTACCATTATTTATTCGGCTATCATTCTCCCTTGGAAATAAAATCGGGGTAGAGGTCACATGCAAATCAAACAAATCACAATTTTAGGCGGCTCGGGTTTTGTCGGCAGCCACATCACGCACAGGCTCAGCAATGCCGGTTATAGCATCAAAGTGCTGACGCGACGGCGCGAGGTCAACAGGCATTTGCTGTTGTTGCCCAATGTGCAAGTGGTGGAATGCAATGTGCTGGATGATGCAGCGTTGGAGAGTGAGATCAAAGGCGCGGATGCGGTGATTAACCTTATTGGCGTTTTGCATGATGCGCGCAAGCAGGGTTTTGATGCCCTGCATATTGAATTGCCGCGCCGCGTGGCACACTTTTGCAGCAAGCTTGGTGTGGCGCGTTTGCTACATATGAGTGCCTTGCAAGCCAATGCCTCTGCTCCCAGCGCTTATTTGCGTTCCAAGGCCGCGGGTGAGGCGGCGGTTTTGGCTTATGGCGATCAGCTGCACATTAGCGTGTTCCGGCCTTCGGTGATTTTTGGGCGCGAGGATCATTTTTTGAATCTGTTTGCCACGCTGGTCAAATGGCTGCCGCTTGTATTTTTAGCCAAGCCGGAGGCCAGATTTCAGCCTGTCTTTGTTGACGATGTCGCACGCGCATTTGTGCTTGGTTTGGAGAATTCCGGCACGTTTGGACAGTGTTATGAGCTGGGTGGGCCACAGGTATACACCCTGCGCGCACTGGTGCAATATGTGGCCGATGTGCTTGGTCGCAAACGCTTAATCATTGGTCTGAATGACAGGCTTTCTTATCTGCAAGCGTATTTCATGGAATTTTCGCCGCTCAAGCTTTTGTCGCGCGATAACATTAAATCCATGCAAGTGGACAATGTGTGTGCAGGCGCTTTTCCCGCTGAATTCGGTTTTCAGCCTACACCGCTGGAAGCCGTGGTGCCCGAGTATCTGGCCGGAGATAATCCGCGTCTGGTCTATGACCGCTTGCGTCGTCGCGCCGGTCGCTAAGCCGCCATCATGCAAGCTTATATGGTAGGCGGTGCGGTACGCGATGAGCTGCTTGGTTTTGCCGTGCAGGATAGGGATTTTGTCGTGGTCGGCAGCACGCCTGAGTATATGGTGGCTCACGGTTACCGTCCGGTGGGCAAGGATTTTCCGGTATTTTTGCACCCCACCACGCATGACGAATATGCGCTGGCGCGCACCGAACGCAAGACAGCCAAGGGTTACAAAGGTTTTCAGATACACGCCTCACCGGAAGTGACGCTGGAAGAAGATTTGGCGCGGCGCGATCTGACCATTAATGCCATCGCCAAAGATGAGCACGGTCAACTGATTGATCCCTACAATGGTCTGGCCGATTTAAAAAACAAAACCCTGCGCCATGTGAGCACGGCCTTTGCCGAAGACCCGGTACGCATTTTGCGCGCCGCACGTTTTGCCGCACGGCTGGAAGACTTTTCTATTGCGCCGGAAACCTTGGATTTGATGCGGCACATGGTCGAAGATGGCGAAGTGGATGCGCTGGTTGCCGAGCGCGTCTGGCAAGAGCTGGCAAAGGGCTTGATGGAAGCCCAGCCTTCACGCATGTTTCTGGTATTGCGCGAATGTGGCGCGCTGAAAAAAATCCTGCCGGAAGTGGATCGTCTGTTTGGTGTACCCCAGCCCGCGCAACATCATCCCGAAATTGATACCGGCGTGCATGTGATGATGGTGGTGGATTATGCCGCCTCGCAAGGCTTCTCACTGGCGGTAAGATTTGCCGCCTTGACGCATGATCTGGGCAAAGGCACCACGCCCTGCGATGTGCTGCCGCGTCATATCGGCCATGAAGAGCGCAGCGCAAATTTGCTTAGAGGCCTGTGCCAGCGCCTGCGCGTACCCAATGACTGCAAGGAGCTGGCGCAAATTGTTGCCAAATTTCACGGCAAAGCGCATTTTGTAAAAGAAATGCGCCCGGATACCTTGCTGAAATTTTTACACGATCTGGATGCCCTGCGCCAACCGCAGCGTTTTAACGAATTTTTGCAAGCCTGCGAAAGCGATACGCGCGGCCGCACCGGCTTTGAACATACGCCATGCAAAGAAGCCGATTATTTACGGAAAGCTCTGAATGCCGCACTCAGCGTGGATGCCGGAGCCGTTGCCAAGCTGCACAGCGAACCGGAAAAAATCAAAGCCGCCGTGTTTGCAGCCAGGTTGGACGCAGTGAAAAAACAGTTGGCGGGCGGGTAGATTGTCATTACAAAATGATGTTTGTTTGGAGTTGATTTTCACACTATGACAATAAATAAAGAGCTTCGGAATAACATCATTACAGCGGTCGTGATGGCGGCTTTGACCGCCTCTGGTTTTCTTGGAAAAGACTATTTCGATGAGAAAAATAGACAAAAACAATATATCGGTGAATTGCATAAGCAGCTTTACGACAAAAGTGCTGTCGAGTTAGAGAGAATAAACTTGGCGTACTCAGAACTCCAATCTCAACTCGGGAAAGGTTATGCCCTAACAACTTACGAGCTTAAGCCGAGCTACACAAACCTTCAAGAGTCATTGGAGTCTTACCAGAAATATACAAGGGAACTTGAGCGCTTCGGAAATTCAGGACAGGTTCAAGTCGCAAAAAATTTGAGCGATTGGATTGTTGGGCTTTACGCCGAATTCAACTTGCAATACAAAATGGCGGAACAAGTTCAACGAAGAGCTCATGAGCTATTGCTAATTGAAAATCCTAAAAGTGGCATGTTCAAGTTTGTCAACGAGGCCTTGGATTCGGAACTTGAAGAGTTAGTTCAAAACGAGAACCGTATCTATTATGAGGTAACATGGTATAAAAAGCCGGTAATCAATGGCCTCGAGCAATATCTTAACTACCAATTTCGATCCGCAATTGGCCTTGATGCAACTCAAGATATGGTTCAAGCAATCAACGACCTTCCTGAGTTATCTAAGAGAAAACCAGAGTCCGAATACCAAAAAAAGAAACTTTCTTTTATGTTTGCTGAAGGTCGCGCTTTTCAGGCTCCAACACTTGAGTTCAAAGGAGATGACAATTTCTTCAAGCAAAAAAATGAAGTGTTAAAAGGCCAAACGAAAATTAAGTTCTTAGCTTTGGTATTGGAAAATGACAAAGAGCTTCAAGTAGTACTCAAAAAGAGGAAGTCCTCTGGTCATGCAAATGGCTAACCTCGGAGGGTGTGCAAGAACCCCACTTTATTTACACCTCTACGTCTGTTATCGCACTATTTTCTCCTCAAGCCCATTTGATTATTGACCCCGCCGAATTTATGCAAGAGGCTGGATGGCTTCAAGGTATAATTTTGCATCCTTAAAATTCCAGATTGTTACCCGCTATGCAACAACAGTATCCATTCCGCGAAATTGAACAACAAGCCCAGGTGCGCTGGGAAGCCGAGCAGACTTTTGCCGCCGACGAAAGATCGGACAAGCCCAAGTATTACTGCCTTTCCATGTTTCCCTACCCCAGTGGTCGCCTGCATATGGGGCATGTGCGCAATTACACCATAGGCGATGTGCTGAGCCGTTTTCATAGAATGAAAGGTTTTAATGTGTTGCAGCCCATGGGTTGGGATGCGTTTGGTTTGCCTGCGGAAAATGCGGCGATTAAAAATAATGTGGCCCCGGCTGGTTGGACTTATAGCAATATCGAGCATATGAAAACCCAGCTCAAGCAACTGGGCTTGGCTGTGGATTGGCAGCGCGAGCTGGCCACCTGCCAGCCGGAATATTACCGCTGGGAGCAATGGCTGTTTACCGAGCTGTTCAAAAAGGGGCTGATTTACAAAAAAACGGCCACGGTAAATTGGGATCCTGTCGATCAAACTGTGCTGGCGAATGAGCAGGTGATTGACGGTCGCGGCTGGCGTTCCGGTGAGTTGGTGGAAAAGCGCGATATTCCGCAGTATTTCATGAAAATCACCGCCTATGCCGATGAACTGCTAAATGATCTGGACAAGCTGGAAGGCTGGCCGGAGCAGGTTAAAACCATGCAGCGCAACTGGATAGGCAAGAGCTTTGGCTGCGAAGTGGAGTTTCCGATTCAGGGGCTGGGGGCTGGGGGTTTGGGGCTAGGGGAAACGCTTAAGGTTTACACCACCCGCCCTGATACCTTGATGGGCGCGACTTATGTGGCGGTGGCGGCGGAACATGCGCTGGCTACACAGGCGGCGGAACATAATCCTGCACTTCAGGCCTTTATCGCCGAATGCAAACACGGCAGCGTGGCGGAAGCCGATGTGGCCACCGCCGAGAAAAAAGGCATGGCCACCGGCCTGTTTGTCACGCATCCGCTTAATGGCGAGAAATTGCCGGTATGGGTAGCCAATTATGTGCTGATTAGCTACGGCGAAGGCGCGGTAATGGCAGTGCCTGCGCATGATGAGCGCGATTTTGAATTTGCCAATAAATATAGCTTGCCGATTAAAGCTGTGGTGCAAGAGGGCGCGGCGCTGCCCCATACTGAGCATGGCGTGCTGTTTGATTCCGGCGAATTCAACGGTCTGGATTTCGATCAGGCTTTCGATGCCATAGCCTCAAAATTGGAAGCCAAAAATCTGGGCAAAAAACGCACGCAATATCGTCTGCGCGACTGGGGCGTTTCCCGCCAGCGTTATTGGGGTTGTCCGATTCCGATTATCCATTGCGCTGACTGTGGCGAAGTGCCGGTGCCTGCCGAGCAATTGCCGGTAGTGTTGCCGGAAGATGTGGTGATGGATGGCGTGGGTTCGCCGATTAAAAAAGACCCCTCATTCTATGAAACCACTTGCCCGATCTGCGGCGGTAAGGCCACGCGTGAAACCGATACGCTGGATACTTTCTTTGAATCCTCCTGGTATTACGCGCGCTACACCAGTTTTGATAGCCATAATGCCATGCTGGATGAACGCGCCAATTACTGGTTGCCGGTGGATCAATACATAGGCGGCATTGAACACGCGATTCTGCATTTGCTGTATGCGCGTTTTTTCAACAAGCTGATGCGCGATGCAGGTTTGCTGAAGAATGACGAACCGTTTACCAACTTGCTGACGCAAGGCATGGTGCTGAAAGATGGCAGCAAGATGTCCAAATCCAAAGGCAATACGGTGGATCCGCAGCAGCTGATTGATAATTACGGCGCAGATACCGCGCGCCTGTTCATGATGTTTGCGGCACCGCCCGATCAAAGCCTGGAATGGTCGGATGCCGGGGTGGACGGGGCGCACCGCTTTCTCAAACGCGTGTGGAAAGCAGTGTTTGAGCATGTGGAGCTGGGCGTGGTTCAGCCTTACAGCAAGGAACAGTTTGCCGGTGAAACGCTCAATTCCGAGCTGCAAACGCTACGCCGCCAACTGCATCAAACCATAGAAAAAGTGACGGATGATTATGCCCGCCGCCACAGCTTTAACACCGCGATTTCCTCGGTGATGGAGCTGATGAATGCGCTGGCCAAAGTTGAAGCCAGCGATGCCATTACGCGTGCCATCAAGCAGGAAGTGCTGCAAGCCGCCACGCAACTGCTTTCCCCCATAGCGCCGCATATCAGCGAAGCACTGTGGGCAGAGCTGCAACCGCAAACAAGCCTACTGCAAGCCGGCTGGCCGACAGCGGATGCGGCGGCCATGGTGCAGGACGAAATCGAACTGGTATTGCAGGTCAATGGCAAATTGCGCGGTAGCATGACCGTGGCGCGCACGCTGGATAAAGCCGCTCTGGAAAAACTCGCTGTGGAACAACCCTGTGTGCTGAAATATCTGGAGGATGGCGTGACGGTGCGCAAGATCATCGTGGTACCAAACAAGCTTATTAACATTGTGGTGGGGTAATCCATGTCAATTTCAACCTTCATGCAACGCACTGTGCTGTTCGCCGCCATTATGCTTACTGCAGCTTGCGGTTTTCACTTGCGCGGCATAGCAAACCTGCCTTTTAAAAGCGTCCTTATTCAAGGCAGCGCGCCCAGTATTTCCGGCCAGTTGAGTGAATCTCTGGAAGTGAGTGGGGTGAAGGTGGTGACGGTCGCCGAACAGGCCGAATTGCAACTGGAGCTTCTGGGCGAAGCTAGCGAAAAGCGTATTCTTTCGCTGAGTGGTCGTGGCTTGGTGCAAGAGTATGAGCTGTTTTACCGGGTCAGTTTCCGCATGCGCGAGCCTGCCAGCCCGCTATGGGGGGCAGTGCAAACCATAGAGCGGCGGCGCGATTTTGCTTATGACGACACGCAAGTGCTAGCCAAACAGCTGGAAGAGGTGCAAATTTATACCGATATGCGCAACGATGTGGTGCGTGAATTGATGCATCATCTGGCGGCGCAAAAAATCAGCCAATAAGCTATTCCCTGACCATGCGCCTGCCACCGCAACAACTCGCCCAGCACCTGCAACAAAGTCTGAAACCACTGTATGTGCTCACCGGCGACGAGCCGCTGGCGCAGCGCGAAAGTCTGGATGCCATCCGCGCCGCTACCCGTGTGCAAGGCGTGGATGAACGCACCAGCTGGTTGGTGGATCGCTATTTCAGCTGGCAGCAAATTAGCGCCTTTGGCCAGTCCACCTCCCTGTTTGCCAGCCAGCGCCTGCTGGAAATCAACATCCCCAGTGGTAAACCCGGTACTGAAGGTAGCAAGGTGCTACAGGCGCTCGCCGCCCAGCCACTGCCGGATACGGTGGTTGTCATCATTCTGCCCAAGTTGGACAAGGACGGTAAAAACAGTGCCTGGTTCAGCGCACTGGAAAATGCCGGGGTTACGCTCACACTGCAAGAAGTGGAAGCCGCGCAACTGCCGCAATGGATAGCCCAGCGTCTGGCACTGCAACAGCAACAAACCGATGCGGAAACGCTGGAATTTGTCGCGCATCAGGTCGAAGGCAATCTGCTGGCCGCACATCAAGAAATTCAAAAACTGGGCTTGCTGTTTCCACAAGGGGTATTAACGGCGGAAGCCGTGCGCGAAGCCGTGCTCAATGTCTCGCGCTACGATGCCTTTCAACTGGGCGAAGCGGTACTGGCAGGCGATGCCGAACGCACGGTGCGCATTCTGCAAGGCTTGCAGGATGAAGGCGCGCAGGCGGTGGCCGTGATGAACCCGCTGATGTGGGTATTGCGACCACTGGTCAGATTAAAAGCCGCCGAAACCCGTGGTGAAAACATGAGCAGCGCCATGCAACAGGCACGCATTTACGGTGATCGCCAGGCTTTGGTGAAACGCGCACTAAACCGCCTCAGCCTGCGCCAGCTGGAAGCCACATTACTGAAACTGGCCGAAATCGACAAAACCGCCAAAGGTTTGATAAAAGGCGATGCCTGGCTGGAAATCTCCAGACTATGTTTTGGCTTGGCCAGAGCGGGCAAGCGCAAAGCGCGGTAAGTTTTGTAGGGTGCGCTCAAAGCACGGTGGGTTAACCAATGGGCAGCCCCAACAATTAGTGCTTCAAATGTTGGGTTTCACATTGTTTAACCCAATCTACCGCGTTATTTCCGTTTTATCAGTTACGTAATTTCAACGCGGCCAGAATTTTCCCCCATATTGACAAATCAAAATCTGTAGATAGCATCAGGGATGCAGAAGATGGGTCAATATTAATTATTTCTTTATATCTTTTTTGAATCTCATAGCCTTCATTTTTATAAGTATCTAGTGCCTCTTTTAATGAGGATAACTGATCTGTTTTTAAAACCATTCTTACAGCTGTGCCATGAAGATTGGTTGAGAAATACCTTTTTGCATTTGATTTTTTCGTTAAAAGCATACCAGTATCACCACTGCATATAAAAAAAGTACCACCATTTCTACAAATGCGATTCGTCATGTATAAGCCAAAACCTGAATTAGCCCAATGCCCCTTTTGTTTAACCCTTGAGCCTTTAAAGGCCTTACCAGATACCGCTGGCATAAGTGCATAATTTAATGACCTTTTATCATCAGACGCATCAATATGAGGATTTTGAGATAAGCTTTTTTTAATTCCAATGCCTCTGTCAAAAATAGCAACCTCAGCTTTATTTTTAGACGGCCAATACTGAGCACATATGCCAAATCGAGAGGCAGCACTATGTTCAACCACGTTTCGCATTATTTCTCTTATAGAATACGAAAGTGTATCGAATAATATACCTTCCTTAATATGGCATAGCGTATAAGATAATTGTTGACTAATTGTTTCAACTTCATCGCCTATTTCTATGCCTTTGCTGGCGGCGCTCTTCTCAATATCGCTAGTGCTGTAAATGGTCAGAGGAACATATCTGGAGCTGCCATTAGCTTCACCTGGTGACTTACCAAAGTCCAAACCAAATGACTTGAAGAATCCCATATGTCCCGCGTATGACATATGCATATAGTTGGAACATTTAAATTCTACATCTTGATGCTCATGCATATATCGAGATATTTCACTTGAAATCATAAGCATTGCAAATGGTTCGATTAACGAAGAGCTCTTAAAATCAAAGATTAAGATTTTACAGTCTACTGGAGCTGGAAGCTTCGCAGGAAATTCTAGTGCCGCGATTAGGTCTAGAGCTCTGGGCATCGTTATTGTAAAAGTGGTCATGTTTGAAGTTTTATTGTTAATGATTCTTAAGTGGGAAAATTAGGGTCAGTCTCTCATGGCACTCCTCACGATGGTAAGCTTTTGTTGCGAAACGAAAACTATTAGACTCAGGAGGTCAGCCCAAATGAATCATAACAAACCTGAGCGCGTCCGAGACAGACAAGACGCTATCTGCTTACTCAAGCGGAACTTAAAGCCTCCATCCAGCGCTGGCGTTTGATGGCCAACGGAATCGAAGCATTAGCCGGGCTGGTTGAGGGCAAGGCTATCAATTCAATATTTTGCGTCAAGGCAAGATTCTGCACCAAGGATAGTCCCGGCAGAACATAGCGTCGAAATGCCTGCTCGGCCTTGTTGCCGTTGAAACAGATGCGACGGATAGCCTTATGCTGCGCAAAGAAACTCGCAAAATCGTTGGTGACGATGGAGCTTTCCACTATATCCGCATCCAGAGAGTTGGCGCGTTCGCATTGCTGCAACACATCCCACAAGGCGATGCCGTTTTCCTGCAAGCGCGTCAGGCGTAAGGCATAAGGCAGCGCGGCTTCCGCGCCGAACAACTCGCCCATCAGCGGCCAGAACAGATTGCGGGCATGAGCATAATATTGCTGGTGGGCGAGTGAAACCTGGCCCGGCATGGAGCCTAAAATCAACCATTTGGCATCGGCGCGTGCTACCGGTGCAAAGCTGTGGACGATAGGCCTATGGCTAGAATCAGCGGTAGCCATACAAAATCTCTTTGCTGGTATCGCCAAAGCCAGCCTGTGTCAGCAGCGCCTGTTCAATATAGCGGCTGATGCGGCTACGCAGTTGCTGCACTTGCTCGCCCTGATAAAACACGGTGGGAAATTTGAATGAAAGCCAGGCATATAGGCTTACATCCTTGCCCAGATTTTCCGCCTCCTCCAAATGGCGCGGGCTGGTGGAAGTCAGCCACGCCGGAGCTAGCGGCAAAGCACGTTGGCGATTGGCGGCAAAGCTTTTCAGACACGCCAGAAAGTAATCGCGCTCATGCTCCTTATCCAGCGAGACCGGCGCGCAGGAGAAAGTGAATTTATGCGCCAGCGGTAAATCTGGCGCGTGTTCGTCTATCAAATGCCCCTGGGTAACGTGCACGCCCAGCGTGGCAATGGCAAAAATCGGGCTGGCAATGCCCACGCGTTCGGAGAAAAAAGCCAGCAGTTCGCCGATTCTATTGCTGTGCCGCGCGTGGGATAAAGCTTGCATGTGGGTAAAGTTGGGGGTGATGGGCAGCTTTTGCAAATCGGCAAGGTCTGAAGTCGATAGCATATGGTCGATATGCCGCAGCTCGTCATCTTCAAACGCATTCACATAACCGGTGGGATAAATACCGTAACGCCCGGCACGACCGGCAATCTGGCGTACTTCTGTAGCATTTAAATCGCGCGTGGCGATGCCGTCAAACTTGTGCGTGGTGGAAAAAACCACGCGCCGAATTGGCAGATTAAGCCCCATACCCACTGCATCGGTCGCCACCAAAACCCCGGCTTCACCGCTGGTAAAACGTCTGGCCTCGGTGCGCCTTACTTCCGGCGACAGCGCGCCGTAAATACTCGCCACGCCCAAGCCCCATTGGCGAATGCGCGCGCTCAAGGTCAGCACATCCTTGCGCGTAAAGGCAATGATGGCATCGCCCTGGCGTAGGTGTTTTTTCAGCTTCCAGCGGCTATATCGCGCGCCGCTCAGACTTTCGCTTTCCAGTATCAGCGGCGTTTTGCGTTCCAGCCGCGTGATGTCACAAGTTTCGCCCATGGCTTCAATGGCGCGCAGGCACGGCACAGTCACCGCATCCGATCCGCACACAAACACCTGTTTGGCCGGAGCGCCTATCAGCGCCGCCGTCCACGCATAGCCGCGCGCGGCATCCTGCAACATCTGAATCTCGTCGATAATCGCCACGTCCACCTCCACATCCGCCCGCATCATTTCCACCGTGCAAGCGGTATGCCGCGCCCCCGCCATTAGCTGCCGTTCCTCGCCCGTCACCAGATTGCATGGCACGCCAGCTTCTATTAAGCGATCACGTATCTCCATAGCCAGCAAGCGTAAGGGTGCCAGATATACGCCGGATTTGGCCTGCTGCAACACCAGTAAAGCCTCATGGGTTTTGCCGGAATTGGTCGGGCCAAGATGAAAATGGATATGCCGTTTTAATGAGCGTGCAAGGGGAAAGCTGGCGGGGTAATCGTCAAGGCCGAGGGTGGCGGCGAGCGGGGAGTAGAAAGGTGTTGGCAACGGCTATAACCCTGTGGAAACAAATCAGAAAGTAATGGCGCGTATGTTAAACGCATGAGGAATGAAACAAAAGGGCTTGCAGCAGAAGTGCAATTTCGCTCAAGCTGTTTGCGTCTTTTCCGATATTGAAAAATCACTGCCGCTTTTTTATGACCACATGCCTGCAATAAACATCTTTCGTGCCCGGTTTGCAAATTCATGAACTGGAAAACACTGCTTTTTATAAGCCTGATTGCTTATGGTGCATATCAGCACTGGCAAAAACGCCCCGTTATTCATGTTCCAGGGCTTATTGCTGCAGAAGAGCCAATTCAGCATCTTCTTGAAAATGAACCATCCATCAACCATGATGGTTACCAGATCACTCCGCTGGCTGATTTTCACATTGCAGCGCGCGTGCTTTCAGCAGAACATTATCTAATGGATACCGAATCTGAACTGGCACCTGTCGATTTGGTCATGGGCTGGGGGGTAATGTCGGATCAGGCCGTTCTGGATAAAATCAGCATCAGCCAGAGTCATCGCTTTTATTTCTGGCATGTAGAAAGCTTTCCCATCCCGCGCGAAGAAATTGAAACTCACAGCGCCAATATGCACATGATTCCGGCGAATAACGCGGTTAAAAAAATCCTGGAATCCATACGCGCCGGCCAAGTGGTCACCATCAACGGCTATCTGGTCGAAGCAAAAAATGCCCAAGGCTGGCACTGGCGCAGCTCACTAACGCGCAATGACACAGGAAATGGTGCCTGTGAATTATTGCTGGTGAAATCGGTTGTGGTGCGCTGATGCTGGAGGGCTAATTTAGTGGCTAACGTTTTACCAGCATAGAAAAATACAGCAAGCAAACATGCAAATAGAGTAAGGTTCGATTTAATTTGACGGGCGGTAACTGATATTTCGTTATCCTCCAATCCCCGGGTCCCCCACTCAAGCAGTAAACAGCCACCATTCCCCATGAATTTTTTCCCATCCTGTGATTTAATCCGGGTATGTGGAAATCCGCGTTTTATTTAATCTTCGTTTCAGCTTTGCTGTCTGTTTATCCCAACCCTTATCCCGGCTGCCGGAAGTGCTATGGCGGATAAATCGTGCCGCCAGCGGCCTAAAAATCTCAACCTGGTGACGATACGGCTGCCATTGCCAGCGTTGGTTTCTATTTTGCATCGCCTGAGCGGGGCATTGCTTTTTTTGGCTATTCCCTTGTTGCTTTGGCTGTTGCAATTGAGTTTGGCTTCGGCGGAAAGTTTTGTCATCGTGCAGAATCTTATGCAGCATAAACTGGTTAAATTGGTCTGTTGGCTGCTGGCCTGGGCTTTTTGCATCATGCTTGTGCGGGGATTCGTCATTTAATGCTGGATGCGCGCTGGGGGATGCATCGCTGGTTTGCGCGCTTTAGCAGTCAGGCGGTGTTGCTGGTGAGCGCTGGGCTGAGCTTAGTAATGGGCGTTTGGTTGTGGTGAAAATGGTAGCACATGCTTTTGGCGATTGGCTGTGGCAGCGTATGACCGCACTATTCATGCTTGTTTATAGCCTGCTTTTCGCCGCGCGCTGGATGTTCAATTCGCCCTTGCCCGGCGCTGCGGCTTGGAGGCTGTGGTGTTCCCCCTGGTATTTTAAAAGCCTGAGCTTGCTGTTTTTGTTGGCTTTGATTTACCACGCCTGGTTGGGCATGAAGGAGATTTTGATGGATTATGTTCCGCAACTCAGAATCAGAAACGCTTTGCAGCTAGTGTTTGCATGGGTGCTGGCGGTTTATGCAGTTTGGGCGTTTATCATTCTATGGAGAATTTAGGTCATGACAGCATCCGCAATTGAAATCCGCCAGTTTGATGCCATCGTTATTGGCGGCGGCGGTGCCGGTTTGCGCGCGGCCTTGCAGCTGGCGGATAGCGGGCTGAAGGTCGCTGTGCTAACTAAAGTGTTTCCCACGCGTTCACACACGGTGGCGGCGCAGGGCGGTATTGCGGCGGCGCTGGGCAATCTGGGCGAGGATAACTGGCATTGGCATATGTACGACACCATCAAGGGCTCGGATTATCTGGGTGATCAGGATGCGATTGAGTTCATGTGCAAAAACGCGGCGGAAGTGATATATGAGCTGGAACATTTTGGTATGCCTTTCGACCGATTGGCCAATGGCAAGATTTTTCAGCGCCCGTTCGGCGGCATGACGCAGAGTTTTGGAGCCGAGCTGGTGGAACGCACCTGCGCGGTGGCGGATCGCACCGGTCATGCCATGTTGCACACTTTGTATCAGCGCAATATCCAGCTAAACACACAGTTTTTTGTGGAATGGTTTGCGCTGGATCTGATACGCGATGCTGAAGGCGATGTGCTGGGCGTGACCGCGCTGGAGATAGAAAGCGGCAACGTGGTGGCTTTTCACGCCAAGGCCACGCTGTTTGCCACTGGCGGTGCCGGGCGGATTTTTCACGGTAGCACCAATGCCTTCATCAATACCGGCGATGGCCTGGGCATGGCGGCACGCGCGAATATTCCACTACAGGACATGGAATTCTGGCAGTTTCACCCGACTTGTGTCGCTGGTGCCGGTGTACTGATTACCGAAGGCGCGCGCGGTGAAGGCGGTTATCTGGTAAATAATCAGGGTGAGCGTTTTATGCAGCGTTATGCCCCCACCGCCAAAGACCTTGCCAGCCGCGATGTTGTCGCGCGCGCCATTGCCACTGAAATCAAACAAGGCCGTGGTGTGGGCGCGGATGGCCAGGCCGTATTCCTCAAGCTCGATCACCTCACCGAAGCCGTGATTCAGGCACGCTTGCCCGGTATACGCGACATTGCGCGCAATTTTGCCAATGTAGACCCGGTGTTCGAGCCCATCCCAATAGCCCCCAGCGCGCATTACATGATGGGCGGCATCCCCACTAATCTGCATGGGCAAGTGGTCGATCAGGATGACACAGGTCAAAACAAAGTCGTACCCGGTTTTTACGCGATAGGCGAATGCGCCTGCGTTTCCGTGCACGGTGCCAACCGCCTGGGTTCCAACTCGCTGCTGGATTTAATGGTATTCGGCCGCGCGGCCGGCAACCATATCGTCAAAACCGTGCGCTACCAATGCCACAAACCCCTACCCGCCGATTATGCCGAGCGTACCCTAACACGGCTGGCGCGTCTGGAGCAGCAACATTCCGGTGCCAGTGTGACCGAGGTGGGCGCGGATATGCGCAAAACCATGCAAACACATTGCGGCGTATTCCGCTTCCCGGAGCTGATGGAACAAGGCGTGGAGAAAATTCTGCAGGTTTACCAACGCGCGGGCAATCTGCAAATCAAGGATAAAAGCCAGGTCTTCAACACCGCCCGCATTGAAGCGCTGGAACTGGAAAACCTGCTGGAAGTCGCCAAAGCCACCATGCTGGCGGCGAATGCCAGACAGGAAAGCCGAGGCGCCCATTGCCGCGAGGATTACCCCGCGCGCGACGATGTGCAATGGCTGAAACATTCACTGTTTTATAGTAAGGATAATCGGCTGCAATACAAACCCGTAAGGTTGCAACCGTTGACGGTGGAGACGTTTCCGCTGAATACTCGGACGTATTAGTAAGCGATAAAACTTAATTTAGGTGTGTGTTGAAAATTCACGTGGGTGGGCAAATTTTGCTCGCCCTTTTTTAAGCCCTGTAGGTTGGGCTGACTTTTGGAAGCCCAACATTTAACACTGCGCATCATGTGTTGGGCTTCATGCTTCAGCCCAACCTACGGGCTTTGTCGTTTAAGCCGGGGCTAGTGCCAACACCGGGGTGGTAATAAGCAATTTGTTCCTCTGGTTTGGTATGGTCTAGCGCAAAATACAACTTACCCACATTGGTCGGCACAGGCACGCCATCATGCTCTTGCTCTAGCGTATTCCAACTCCCATCACAACACACAATCAGTTTTTTCATGCTTGGCTCCCTGTTTAATTTATTGAAATTAAGTTTTAATGCCCCGATAAATTTAAAAGCACATTGCTCACTGTGCTAGCTGAGTCGAACCTTTAGTTTTTTTGCTCACCGATACTCTGTTTGCTTGGTTTTATTGCTGACTGGTTTTTCTGTTGCTTGGTTTGGTTTTATCTTAGGCCAAGCTTCTGGAATATAGATTTTTCGTTCCTCTTCACCGTAACCCCCCCATGTAAGCCCCCATTGTTTAATTTTTTCAAGGTGGGGTTGGCATTCAGCAACGCTTGGCAATTGTGCCCAGACAATTTTTGCACTTTCCCTAGTCGCGTTTTCAAGGCTGCCTTGTAGTGCCAAATAATCACGCTTGCAAATCTCTGGCAGCGCCTGTGCTAGCGCCTGATCATCATGAATAAAATGACTTGCTTTGGGTGGTTTAAAGTTTTTTACCCGCTGCATTGCTTGGTCAATAGCTTGGGAGTATTGCTCATTGATATTCAAGTGCCTTAGTTTTTCCCAATCAACATCAGTAGTTATATCAATGCCTATAGCAGACTGGACTTTGAATACGCCATCCAAAACCGTACCTTTTAACTGCGCAAAATCCAAACGCGCACCCTGTAACTGCGCAAAATCCAAACGCGCACCCTGTAACTGCGCATTAATCAAACGCGCACCCTGTAACTGCGCTCTAAACAAACTCGCACCCTGTAACTGCGCTTCAACCAAACTCGCACCTTGTAACTGCGCAAAATCCAAATTCGCACCCTGTAACTGCGCTCTAAACAAACGCGCACCCTGTAACTGCGCATTAATCAAACGCGCACCCTGTAACTGCGCTCTAAACAAACTCGCACCCTGTAACTGCGCTTCAACCAAACTCGCACCTTGTAACTGCGCAAAATCCAAATTCGCACCCTGTAACTGCGCTCTAAACAAACTCGCACCCTGTAACTGCGCATTAATCAAACGCGCACCCTGTAACTGTGCTTCATTTAACAAAACATGGCGCAAATCTGCACGTTCAAGTTGCGCGCCTTTTAAGTTACGTTTACGTAAATCCCAGCCATTGTCTTTTTGTTGGTTAAACCATTTTGCAAAATCAACCTCACCATCAAACGCCATTTGCGTTCTTAAGGGTTTGTCGTCTAGCGTGAGTGATTCGGTATGATCAATACTGATTCTGGGTAACACCAGACTGAAAATAGTTTCATAATCTTCCATATTTTGCCCAAATTGCCAATTATTTGTGGTTTGCGTTTTTAAGATAAACCCTAAAAGCAAACTCTCGAAGAGTGCTAACAGCGTAATCAGCAAACCTAGTTTTGAAATACGCCAACGCCCAACAATCGCGCGTTGGAAAAAAACAAGAATCCCCATATCAACTATTAACAAAACCAAATGCCAGAGCGTGATACTCAGACTTTGATAATCGGTAAAGCGCCATAAAAAAGTGAGTAGCACGATAGGCGCTAAAAATAAAAATAATACCCGCGAGAAAAAGCGCACTGCTTTGGTGAGCTGTCCATCGTTCTCCAGCAAAGCATAGTCGTATAAAAACGGCTCAATCAAGGCGCGCGGCACCTGTTTGCCTGGGTATGCTGCCTGCCATGCCAGCAGTTTGTGGTGGTGGCTTTCCAGATTTTGCAGCAGATTAAAATGTCCCGCCAATACAATAATCGGCGCAAGTATGTAAAACAGGATGAGAGAAACTTCCACATCCACAAACGGGAGTTTGACTTTTGAATTGGGGATCAGCAGCTGATAATCGCTGGTGCTGCCGACAATAATCATGAGGTACAGCAGAATAATCAGAAACGAAATAAAAAAATTGCGGTTGGCCGAGGTGGAGCGCTCCATGGCATTTTTTAAATCTTCAATCGAAAGATTTTCTTCTTTCGCTGGAGTTTTAGCAGAAGTAGGTTCTGGTTGAATCGGCCTTTTTTTGCCACGCCCGCGCCAGCGCCAACTTTCCGAATTTAAGACTCGTTGCTTGATTGTTTTTATTCCCGAAGATATAAATGACGCAATAGGATTCTGCAACGGTGTTTTCCTCATTTATCAGTGCCTTGAATCAAAAGTCCTGGCTGAAATCTCTGGGTTGGTCTTGCAAAATTTCAGTCAATGTCGCGGAATGCTCATTATGCACACAGATCGAGTCTCACGTTGAACGCATCATTGCAACACTTTGAATTATTATAGCATTTTGTCCAAAAGCATGTTAACGTACCTACGTTTTTGTAGATACGAAGGGAGCGCGTCATGCAAGCCATCGCCAAAGTTTTTAATACTGGTCACAGTCAGGCGGTACGATTACCTAAAGCTTTTCGTGTGGATGCCACGGAAATGTGGATTAGCAAAAATGAAATGACGGGTGAGATTACCTTAAAACCTAAACCTAATGCAGATAGCCTGGAGGCATTTTTCGCTTTTTTAAAATCGCTTCCCCCTTCAGATGAGTTTTTACAGCCGCGTAATGACAAACCTTCACCTAATCCGTTGGAAGACTGGGCGGAATAATGTATCTGCTCGATACCAATATCATTAGTTATTATCTGCGGCGTAGCTCGCCATCGCTGGAAAAACGTGTGAATAGCGCTTTGCAAAATGGCGCCTGTGCTATCAGTGCCATTACCTGCGCAGAGTTGAGGTTTGGGCAAGCTTATTTGGGCTTGGGTGATATGCGTCGCCTGCTGATTGATAGCTTTTTATTGAGATTGCCCAATCTTGCATGGTCGATTGATGCAGCAGACCAATACGGGCAATTAAAAGCACAATTGCAACGCACTGGCCGATTAATCTGCGAGCTGGACACGCAAATTGCCGCCCATGCCCTGGCTGAAAACTTAATCTTAATCACGCATAACACCAAGCATTTTGAGCGGATTGAGGGCTTGAAGATGGAAGATTGGATGCAATGACAAACCAGATAAATAGCCAACGTATGAAATTTTCCATCTACCGTTTCAATCCCGATGTCGATCAAGAACCCTATATGCAGGATTACGACATTGCTCTGGCAGCGGATACGCGCATGTTGCTGGATGCCTTGATTCAGATCAAGGAGATTGACGATACTTTGAGTCTGCGTAAATCCTGCCGTGAAGGCATTTGCGGGTCGGATGCGATGAATATCAATGGTAAGAATGGTCTGGCTTGTGTCACGCCGTTGGCGGGGATCAAGCAGCCGGTGGTGTTGCGCCCCTTGCCGGGGATGCCGGTGATTCGCGATTTGGTAGTGGATATGACGCAGTTTTTTGACAATTACAATTCGATCAAACCTTACTTGATTAACAATGATCCGCCGCCTGTCACCGAGCGTTTGCAATCGCCGGAAGAGCGCGCCAAGTTGGATGGGCTGTATGAATGTATTTTATGCGGGGCTTGCACAGCGGCTTGTCCGTCGTTCTGGTGGAACCCTGACAAGTTTGTCGGCCCGGCCGGATTATTGACTGCGTATCGTTTTATTGTAGATAGCCGCGATCAGGCGCAGCAAGAGCGCCTGGAAAATCTGGATGATCCTTACCGTTTGTATCGTTGCCACAACATTTTGAATTGCAATGATGTTTGCCCGAAAGGATTGAACCCCTCACTGGCCATTAACGAGATCAAAACCCTCAAGCTGAAACGGCGTTTTAAATGACGGCATCTGCTACCCAAAGGCGTTTGCAATGGCGTTGTCGGCGCGGCATGTTGGAGTTGGATTTGCTGCTGGATTCTTTCATTGAGCAGCATTTCCAGCAGTTGGATGACGGGCAAATTATGGCGCTGGACGATTTGTTGAATTTGCCTGATAAGGATTTGTGGAATTTGCTCATGACTCAATCCTCCATGGAAATAATAAATACGGGTAACCAAGCTGTACAGCCATTCCTAACTTTGATGCGCGCCAGATTGGCTAATTCCGCCGCGCTGGCAAAATAATTCGGGTTATTTCGCCCCATAGTTCAATTTAAACCAGCGTTTCACCACATGCCAGCAAGATGCCTTGATAACCCTGGTTTGCATGGTCGGGTACGTCGCATTCAGTAACCTTCAAAGTGGCAGGATCGGCACCACACAACAACAAAGCTGATTCAAGATCCATGCGCGAAATGTTGGCACCAGGAAACCAGTGATCGCCGACCAGATAGCCTTTGCAATCGCGCAAAGCCATCATGGTAAACGAGCCGCCAGGCTTGAGCAGACCGAATACATTTCGCATACATTTGCGCCAGGTATCCTTGCATGGTGATAAACAATCCAGACAAAAGCTGGAGATTAATAAATCATAGCTGGCAAGGCGTTGTTTCCCCAGGGGAAAGCGGTCATGCGCATTGGTTTGCATGATTTCTGACAAAACACGGCGGGTTTGTTGCTCACGTGCCAATACATCTGCGTGGCTAAACATATCGCGCCCTTCACAACTTAATATGTATTCGGTAAATGGGCTCCAGTCATCCGCTTCTGGCTCATTTGCCGCCCAACGGCTGATTTGCTGCAAGTTGTCTTCCAACCATTCGGCCATATCAAGAGATTCAACGTAGTCAGATGCCGCGATGGCACGCATTAGGGTTGGGCCGCAGCCATATTCAAGTGCGTGCGCGAATTTATGTTTTTTTCTTTGTAAAAACTCCACTTGAAAGCGGATGGCCGCTTGTTCGTCCGGCGCTACATGTCGCCCAAAATAGTCCTCAAAGTAACTGGCTGGATGCCAGGACTCCCAAGGAGAAATGCTCAATGTTGCTGACATGATGGTGTCTCCATAAGTTTGGCCTGGGGGAGTGCTTGCTGATGTTTGCAAATTTGATAAGCAGCAACATCCACTATTAAGCGAGCGTTCAATTGAAGTTTTTTCATAACACCTAACCCAATGATTATAAAAATTTTGATTGCGTACTGTGATTAACTATAGCTTAGCTTGGTTGCAACAACGTTAATCAATAGAATAAAGGTAGAAAATACTGCTTATTCAAATAATTGACGCATTGGTAATGGCTAGGAGCCTAAATTGAGTACCTACCGAAGGTATGTTGTGCGGCGTGTTGCTACGGGTTCTTTTTGTGCCGCCACCATAAAATAACGGTGATTATCAAGGATAAAGCTGCTTATACCCATTCGGTTTTTTAGCTCCATTCCAGTTTTTAAAGTATTTTCGTTTGACGTGCCACAAACCGCTCTAAAATCATACACTGTCTATTTGGCATGAACAATTGTCAGACTTATAGACAGTTGACAAGGAATTCAATCGCCAGGTTTTCAGCCGGAATCCTGCGGTCATGGGTGCGTGTTTATATTTAACTGATTGTATTAACTCGTTTTATAAAAGCATAAGGCCAAGTTGGCACAGCTGTTGCTAATGTCACAATGCAAGACAAATGATGAAGCCACTCAAAAAGTTCAGGTTGATTCAAGCGTCTGGTTAAATTAACTCAGGGGTCACAAACCCCGGATTTACACACTCTTAAGGAGAAATAAAATGGCTCTTAGTACAGCACATAAAGCAGCAACCGACGCACTGGCCGCGAACCGCGCCCCCATCAGCGTAGGCGCACAAGAAGTTCACAAATGGATGCAAGACTTCAACTGGGACTTCGCCAACAACCGCACCAAGTACCCCACCAAGTACCACATGGCGAACGACACCAAAGAACAGTTCAAGCTGACCGCCAAAGAATACGCCCGTATGGAATCCGTCAAGGACGAACGTCAATTCGGTTCCTTGCAAGATGCATTGGCTCGTATGGATGCCGGTGCCCGTGTTCACCCAAAATGGGGTGAAACCATGAAGGTCATCTCCAACTTCCTGGAAGTGGGCGAATACAACGCGATTGCTGCAACCGGTATGTTGTGGGATTGCGCCACAGCGCCAGAACAAAAGAACGGCTACCTGGGTCAATGTATGGATGAAATCCGTCATACCCACCAATGCGCCTATGTAAACTACTACTTCGCCAAATACTTCCATGACCCTGCTGGCCACACCGATGCACGTCGCGTACGTACCCTGGGTCCCCTGTGGAAAGGCATGAAACGCGTATTCTCTGATGGTTTCATCTCAGGCGATGCCGTTGAGTGTTCAGTCAGCTTGCAATTGGTCGGCGAAGCCTGCTTCACCAACCCATTGATCGTAGCGGTTACTGAATGGGCTTCCATGAACGGTGATGAAATCACCCCAACTGTATTCCTGTCCATTGAAACAGACGAACTGCGTCACATGGCCAACGGTTATCAAACCGTGGTATCTATCGCCAATGACCCAGCCGCTGCCAAATACCTGAATACCGACTTGAACAATGCGTTCTGGACACAACAAAAGTACTTCACCCCAGTATTGGGTATGGCGTTTGAATATGGTTCCAAAACCAAGGTTGAGCCATGGGTCAAGACCTGGAACCGTTGGGTATACGAAGATTGGGGCGGCATCTGGATTGGCCGTCTGGGCAAATACGGTGTAGCTTCACCACAAAGCCTGAAAGATGCAAAACGTGACGCTTACTGGGCACATCATGACTTGTTCCTGTTGGCTTATGCAGTATGGCCAACTGGCTTCTTCCGTCTGGATCTGCCTACCAAGGAAGATGCAGAATGGTTCGAAGCGAACTACCCAGGCTGGCAAGATTTCTACGGCGTGATCTATGACGAATGGCGTGCCCGTGGTTGTGAAGACCCAGCCAGCGGCTTCATTCCACTGCTGTGGTTCATCGAAAACGGCCATGAAATCTACATCGACCGTACATCACAAGTGCCATTCTGCCCAACCTTGACCAAAGGTGCCGGTTCCCTGCGTATTCATGAATACAATGGCATGAAACATGCGTTCTCTGATCAATGGAGTGAGCGTATGTGGTTGAGTGAGCCAGAGCGTTATGAGTGCCAAAACATGTTTGAGCAATATGCAGGCCGTGAATTGTCTGAAGTCATCGCTGAAGGTCATGGCGTACGTGCAGATGGCAAGACACTGATTGCGCAGCCGCATGTGAAGAAAGAAGGCAAGCTGTGGACACTGGAAGACATCAAACGTATTGGTTGTGTGTTCAAGAATCCATTGGCTTAATCTGCCAGAAAAAAACCGGCCTGACAACAGGCGGGTGAAACACCTCTCACGCCAATATCACCACAAGTGATAAAGGCGTGAGAATTTAAGTAGTGCCCTGCTAAAAATGCTTACCTGCAAAACAGCTCAGAAATACCGTCATTAAAACCTTATTGCAGACTCTATTCTGCCCATTGAATGGCATAAACTGGCTGGCTCTTGCAAGTTTGACTGATGCTGACGCTCACTGTGATGGTGAGCGTAGTGTTAGCCAAATTCCCCAATTCTTACAAAAACTCCAACATGAAAACCAAACTGATTGTTTTGCTCAGTCTTATTCTCAGTGCCTGCATGGGTGTGCCGGATGGCATCCATGTGGTTACCGGGTTTGAAGCCAACAAATACCTGGGAACCTGGTATGAAATCGCACGTCTGGATCACTCGTTTGAGCGCGGGCTGGAGAAAGTCACCGCCAATTACAGCCTGCGCGAAGATGGCGGCATCAAGGTAATTAATCGCGGTTTTGATGTCAAAAAGCAGCAATGGCAAGAGGCCATAGGCAAGGCTTATTTTGTTGAAAACGCCAATGTTGGCAAACTCAAAGTCTCATTCTTCGGCCCATTTTATGGCGCTTATAACATCATCGCGCTGGATAAAGACCATTATCAATATGTCATGCTGTGCGGGCCGGACAGGTCGTATTTTTGGATATTGTCACGCACGCCGCAACTAGACCCCGCCATACAACAGGAGCTATTGGCCAAGGCCAAATTATTGGGCTTTGCCACGGATAAACTGATTTTTGTGAAACATACCAATCCCGCTATATAAAACCCCGCTTTATACGCTTTGGATTATTCGTGCGACGCAGAAGGATCGGTTACAAAGCCAATGCGCACCAGCCCGGCATTCGCCGCCGCCGACATGACCTGCGCTACATTCTCATAGTGCAGCAAACGGTCAGCCTTGATATGCAGCTCCACTTGCGGCTGCTTTTTTGCTTCCACAGCAAAGCGTGCCGGTAGAGAAGCCTTAGGCACCAGCTCGCCATTCCAGTACAAACTACCGTCTTCACGAATCGCCAGTTCAATATGTTCGGGCTTGGTGATGTTGGGATTGCTGGAAGCCTTGGGCAGATCAATCTTGACCGAATGCGTAAGTAGCGGCGCAGTAATGATAAAAATCACCAATAACACCAGCATTACATCCACCAGTGGTACCACGTTAATTTCGGCCATGGGCGGGCGTTGTTTTTGTGAATTGAAGCTGCCGAAACTCATGCGGATTCTCCGCTGGATTGGCTTTTATCCTCGCCGCTATTACCCATAGTGAGCAGCACAAACAAATCATGGGCAAAGGCATCCAGCTTGCCCAGCCATAAACGGTTGCGCCGGTTAAAGGCGTTATAGGCAAACACGGCGGGGATGGCAACCGCCAGGCCGATGGCCGTCATAATCAGGGCTTCACCGACCGGGCCGGCGACTTTATCCAGCGTGCCTTGTCCGCTTAAGCCAATCTGCACCAGCGCATGATAAATCGCCCACACTGTGCCAAACAGACCGACATAGGGTGCGGCAGAACCGGTGGTGGCGAGTATGGTCAGCCCATGTTCGCTTCGTGTGGCTTCCTGGTCTATGCCATTGCGCAAGGCGCGCGTCATGAATTCTGACATGCCGCCTGCGGCGGCCAGTTTTTGCACGCCATGACGGCTAGCGCTTTGCTGTGCACTCAAGCCTTCGGCAGCCAGATTGGCAAAGGCGTTGTCCGGTTTGGTTTGTTGCAAACTGGTATTCAAGCCATCAATGGAGTCATGCTGCCAGAATTGTTGTAAAAACTTTTCGGCACGTTTTGTTTCCAGCCAATTCGCCAGCCATTTGGTGAAAATCAAATACCAGCTAACTAGCGAAAGCAATAAAAGCATCCCCAGTACGCCTTTACCAATGGCATCCACCTGCGCAATAAAATGTGCAAACCCCAACTCATGTCCCATATCACTCGCCTTCTAAAATAAAATCAAATGGTTGCATGGCCACGGCGCGCGCCGCAATGCCATTACGCTTGGCCGCATTGCACTGCCAGCGCTTGATAGCTTGTACCCCGGCTTCATCCAGCCGCTTGAAACCAGAGCTTTTGTGCACGCGCACCGAAGCCACCCGGCCTTCTTCATCCAGCTCCACCCGCAATTCCACGCGCCCTTGCTCGTTCAACCGTCGCGACATGGAAGGATAATCCGGCGCTGAGCGTTGCGGACAGGAAACTGATAGTTCGGAAGACAGCATCACCGGCGCGGGCGGTTTGGGCGGCGCTTCGACGACAGGTTCAGGCGGTGCTGGTGGCGCTTCAATCACCCGCACTCGTGGCGGTGGTGCGACTGGCTCTGCCGCAGAAACGACCGCTGCTTTTGCTACCAATACCGGTTGTGGTTTGGGTGGCTCAATCGGGCGCGGTTTCTCCAGCTTCACTTTTTCCAGTTTCTTTTTTGGTGGAGGCGGTTTGGGTGGCTCTTCTTTTTTTTGCGGAGGCGGGTTGATCAGATTAACCAGTAAAGTAACCGCTTCGTCAGGGGCGGGAATCAATTTGTAACTCCATAGGCCATATAACACTATGCCATGTAATGCCAGAACAAAAAGTAAACCTGCAATAAGTTCAGCATTTGATTGTGATGACCGCTTATTCATTGCGCATCAACTCTTTCTGAAAAATAAATCAAGGAGCCATTTTCCCAGCGATAGGCCGACAGGCAAGCTTTACCCAAGCCGCTGTTTCGCGCGGATGGCGGTTTGCGTGCTGGTATCCTTTAAATCAGCAAACATTTCATCAAGAAACTGTTTGGCCACTGCGGGCGCTTTTTCCGGGGAGCCGGCATTGAACGGGGGTTCCGGGTCGTACTCCAGATAGAGCTGTACGGCTTTGGCATAGGTTTCATTGCGCAGCAGGGCGACCAGTTTCAGACCAAAATCCAGACCTGCGGTGACACCGCCGCCGGTGATGCGATTGCGATCCACCACGATTCTGCTCTTGGTCGGAGTCGCTCCCAGCTCCTTGAGCACATCCAGCGTTAGCCAGTGTGAAGTCGCCTTGTAACCGTCCAGCAAACCAGCCGCACCCAGTATCAGCGAGCCGGTGCAAACACTGGTGACATAACGCGCTGTTTTTCCTTTCTCCGCCAGAAACTTCAGCACTTCGGCATCTTCCATCATGGTCAAGGTGCCGGGCACACCGCCCGGCACAAACAGAACATCCAGTTGCTCGGGGCAATCCTTGAAGCAGGTGGTTGGGGTTACCGGAATCAGGGTCTTTTGTTCCGGCTTTTCATTGCCCACGGCATCGAGATTCTTCCATAATAAATGAATCTCGCGATTCATCAGCGATTCAAACATCGCCAGTGGCCCGACCAGATCTTGCAAAAACATGCCAGGGTAAACCAACATGCCGATGATGAGCTTGGAGCCGCTTGTTAGCGCGGCATATTTTTGCATGGCATCCATATGCTGTTGATCGGCAGATGGTTTGCTTGCAAGGGCTGGTTCAGAGGCCTCCCCTGCGCTCGCGCTAGTCAGCTTGGCCAAAGCAATGGCAGTACTGGCACTTGAAGTCAGCTTGATGAATTGTCTGCGATCCATTTTTACCGCCTAATATTTAAAAGATGCCGTCAAATAAGCATTCGTTCCAGTATCAGGACGTACACGACCCCCAAAATAATCATAAAACTGGTAATAATTTTCGCCCGTTAAGTTTTTAACGGATACAGCCAGTTTAAAACGCTCGGTTTGATAAGCGGCAGTGGCATCCATGGTGTAATAACTATCGCTTTTATATTGCGTATTATTTTCCACAAAAGCGCCTGATTGCCAATTGGCTCCAAGACCCAAGCTTAAACCTTTGAGCATTTCTTGTTGAAAGTTGTAATTCGCCCAAATCCGCGTGCTGTGTTCGGGGACTCCTTGTACTGGGCTGCCCGCCCGTGTGCTGGCATTCACATTGTTGGTAAATCGGGCATCGGTATAGGCATAATTGGCTAATAAACTCCACGCGCTGGTGGGATGCCAAGTCATATCGGTTTCAAACCCGCGTGAACGTTCGTTACCCATGGGTGTGGCGGGAAAGCCAACGGCTACATTATTGCGTTCAATTTGATAAAAAGCCATTTGCCCGACAATCTTGCTGTTGACATCGAACTTGATACCCGTTTCAAAGTTGCTGGATTCGGCAGGGGCGGGTTTTACACCCGGTTTAAAGATGGAAAATGACTGTCCTCGTAGGCCTTCGCTATAGCTCGCAAATACAGAGAAGTAATTATTAATATCAAACACTGCACCCAAGCGTGGTAATACCTTATCTTTATCTGTACGTGTTTGGTTGCCGGAAGTCCCTTCAAAATAATCTACCCCCACATGCGCCAAGCGCACCCCTGCCACTACGTGCAAGCGGTCATAAATTGTGCTTTGCCATTGAAAAAAGCCGCCAAAAGTTGTGTTGTTGACGACGGAGTTAAACATGCTGGTAAAGGGGGAGGTGGGGGGTGCAATATAGGGGACGCTAAATACAGGATTGGCCAAGTCAATCAGGTTGAAAGCCAAAAAGGCATCTGAATTCATCACGCCGGTATCACGGATTTCCGTGTAATCTACGCCGAATAACACCGTGTTTTTCGTCATGCCCCAATCAAACTTGGCCTTGGCATTGGCCATAAAAGAATGTTCTTTTTGCGTTTGTTGCATTTGCGTATTGCCAAATGCCCAGGTGGATGGAGGCATATCAGGAGCATTACTAAAAATCAGCTGGGTTTGCTCATCAAATTGAGATTCCGCATAACGTGCTTTTACGTTGAAAGACCACATGTCATTGATTTTATGATCCAGTGTTGCCCAAATGCCTTTAAAGTCCGCTGTTGTATCGGGGATATTATTTTCCCCAATAAATAAATCGCGCTTGATTCTAAAGTTACCTGCCACTGTGCCAACTGCCGGTAAACCTTGATACTCCTGTTGCGCCCAGTGTGAGAGCTTGCCTTGCAAAGTCAATGTCGTATCTTTGCCATCAGTCAGTGTCAGCGTCGGATTGACGTTGTAGCGATTTTGATCCAGAAGGGCAATATCGCTCCCTGAGGTTGTAAATTCCCCCGTTACACGGAATAAGGCATTGGGACTTAGTGGCTGATTAATATCAAAAAAGGGTTGAAAAAAACTATTGGTACCAAATTTAATGCCCAGTTCACCAAAAGCTTTGGCCTGCGGTAATTTGGAAGTCACATTGATCACACCACCCACAGGGGAGCCCGCACCGCCACTATGCAAAATGGAATTTGCGCCTTTTAATACTTCAATTTTTTCAACATTCACCAAGCTCTCACGGTCGCCTGTGTTGTAGTATTGAGAAAAACCATCCACCAAATGCTCAGCTTTAAAACCTCGAATGCGTGTGGTTTCAAATGCGGGGGTAGCTAACTCGTCGTTGGCTACCACACCACTTACATTTTTTAGCGCCTCACTTACCGTCACATTTTGCTGATCGTCTATCAACTGATGTGGCAAAACTTGAATGGATTGCGGGATTTGTTTGATAGGCGTATCCGTGCGCGTGGCTGAACTGGAATTGCTTACGGCATAGCCGGAATCCGGTTCAGCGCGCACCTGCATAGACTCTAGCTTGGTGACGGCTTCGGTTTGATTCGGAGGCACATCCTCAGCTATTACCAAGCCGCTAGTGCATAGTAAAAGTGTGCTTAATGCGGTTTTTTTTATCATGATGTCGCTCCTTTAAAATTTAATTACTTGCATTTACTGCCAGCCGCTCATTTCGCTGTGCTGAAAAGTGTACTGCACGCCGTTTTTGTAACCAGCGTAATATCCCTGTCACATAAAGTACCAGTGGTGCAAAGCCAAAAATACACCACAGAATACGCATTGGCAACCCCAATGCTTCGCCGCTATGCAGTGGCCACATCAGGTTTAAAAAGGTTTCGCCTGCGGTAAATTTATTGGGGTTTTCTATTTGTAGTACTTCCCCTGAGTATTGATCTATCCAGACTTTGCTGCGTGGCCGTCGGTAATTGGCTTCTCCGGTTTGTCTTTTTTCAATCGCATATATGCCGTCTTCGCCTTCAGGATTAGCAATCCAGCGTAATTGAGCATGAGGAAAAACCTTGTCGGCGATAGCCACAGCTTGGTCTGGCGTAATGGGTTCTGCTGACTCATTTCTTTTTGATTTTAGCTCTTTTGGTTCTTTATGATGATCTGCTTTTACCTCAGGAAACAAAGCCACTCAAGCTGCCAGTGAGCCCCACTATGATCAAGAAAACCGTCATGGCAAGGCCAACATAGCGGTGTATAAGCACCCAAAGGTGACGCGTCATGGAAATAATCCTAGTGAGGTTTAGGGGATTTGCCTTGCTGGGCGACTTAATGCTTTCAATTAAGCCTAATAAAATCAATCAGAAAGCTTGTGCTTTGATCTCAATTACTCTCCAAGGCCTATTTTATAGTCCAACATTGTAGTTACAAATATAGGATGCTGGAATGTGACGAATTGTCGCAGGCTGATGAAGTAAAATTAAAAACACGTTTTTCTGCATTCTGCAATGGTCGTGTTTGGCTCACAGAGCTTATTTGGCATCTACCGCGCTAACTGCAAGCCTGTGGACTAAAAACCTGCTTCGCCGGATAATATCGCATGATAAAAACTGATGAATTTCTTACCCGCCGCCTAAAGCTCATGCAAAGCATGGGCGTTGGCGCAGCGCTGATTCCCACCTCGCCCGAGGCCGTTCGCAACCGTGATAGCCATTATCCTTACCGTTTTGATAGTTACTTTTACTATCTGAGTGGTTTTCAGGAACCGGAATCCTTTTTATTGCTGATTGCCGGTGCCGAGCCCAAAAGCGTGTTGTTTTGCCGTGACAAGGATTTGGAGCGTGAAATCTGGGATGGTTTCCGCTATGGCCCGGTTGCGGCACAAAGCGAATTTGGCTTTGATGAGACCTATTCGTTTGCAGAGCTGGATGAAATCGTGCTCAAGCTGCTCGCCAATCAACCAAAATTGTATTTCACACTGGGAGCCGATGCCACCTGGGATGCCCGTGTCACCGGCTGGTTGAATCAATTGCGCGCACAAGCGCGCAGCGGCGTGAGTGCGCCGAATGAAATCGTCGATGTACGGGTATTGCTGGATGAAATGCGGCTGTACAAATCAGCAGCTGAGTTGGATGTGATGCGCAAAGCCGCCGCCATTTCTGCTGCCGCGCATGAAAATGCGCTGAAAATTACGCGTCCCGGCATGATGGAATATGAAGTGGAAGCGGCATTTCTGCATGAATTTTATCGCCATGGCTCACGTTCACCGGCGTATAGCTCTATTGTGGCGGGTGGCGCCAATGCCTGCACCCTGCATTACGGCGCAAACAACAGCGCATTGAAAGGCGGCGATTTACTGCTGATAGATGCAGGTTGCGAACTGGAAGGCTATGCCTCGGATATTACGCGCACGTTTCCGGTGAATGGCAAATTCAGCCCCGCACAAAAGGATTTATACACGCTGGTGCTGGCGGCTCAAGCCGCCGCCATTGAACAAGTGCGCCCCGGCAAGCGCTGGAATGAGCCGCATGATGCAGCCGTTGAAGTGCTGATTCGCGGCTTTATTGATTTGGGTCTGTGTCAGGGTACGCCCGAATCCGTGCTGGAATCCGGCGATTACAAACGCTTTTACATGCACCGCACCGGCCACTGGCTGGGGCTGGATGTGCATGATGCCGGAGCCTATAAATATGACCCTGCGCATGAACAAAGCGGCGCATGGCGCATACTGGAACCCGGCATGGTGCTAACGGTGGAACCTGGCTGTTATGTACGCCCGGCAGAAAATGTGCCTGAACATTTCTGGAATATCGGCATACGTATAGAAGATGATGCCGTGGTAACAGCCAATGGTTGCGAAATCATCACCGCTGCGGCACCCAAAACGGTGGAAGAGATTGAAGCAATCATGGCGCGTCAGGGCTAAAGTCGTCATGTTCATGGGATTATCACACGCATAAGCTTAGTAACAACGCCAGCATTGTTTCTTGGCGCTTGATTAGTTTTCATTATTTGTAATAATGAGAACTCGCAGTAGGAGGGGTTATGAAGAAATTGCTTTCAAGATTTTTCGAGCCAAGCTTGGAAGAAAGAGAGTTGGTAGACAAGATCAATTCGATTAAGAAAAGCTATCCATCCCTTAAGGTAGTGGGGCGAGGTACTGTGATGATAAATCCTCGAGATATAACAGAATCAAACAACTTTAAAGAAGATCTCAAGCGAGCAAAAATCTTAGTTAGAGGATAGCGCACATGGGGAGCCACCAGAATAGCACCATCCACTTAATCCATATTTGTTAACTTGAATGAATCATATAAAAAAGCCCCGCTATTCACGGGGCTTTTTTCACAACAGCTTACAGGTTTGAGCCTGTAATTAGCCCATCATACCGCCCATCATGCCGCCCATGCCGCCGTCGCCGCCACCTGCGCCGCCGCCTGGTACGTTTTCCTTATAACCCAGCTCGGCAATCATGCACTCGGTAGTCAGCATCAAGCCAGCTACAGAGGCTGCATTTTGCAGCGCTGAACGGGTTACTTTGGTTGGGTCAAGAATACCCATCTCAATCATGTCGCCGTAGGTTTCATTGGAAGCATTGTAGCCATAGTTACCTTTACCGGCTGTTACTTGGCTCACTACAACAGATGGCTCGTCACCCGCGTTGGCAACGATTTGACGTAGAGGCTCTTCAACCGCACGTAGAACAATACGCACACCTGCGTCCTGTTCAGCATTGTCGCCCTTAACTGCGGCAATGGCTTCGCGTGTGCGCAGCAAGGCTACGCCACCACCTGCCACAATACCTTCTGCAACTGCTGCGCGTGTTGCGTGCAATGCATCATCCACACGGTCTTTCTTTTCTTTCATTTCAACTTCAGTGGTAGCACCAACCTTGATAACTGCAACGCCGCCTGAAAGCTTGGCAATACGCTCAACCAATTTTTCACGGTCGTATTCGCTGGTGGTTTCTTCAGTCAATTTCTTGATTTGGTCAATGCGAACCTTGATGTTCTCTTGAGTGCCGACACCGTCAATAATGATAGTGTTGTCTTTGCCCACTTCAATGCGCTTGGCTTGACCCAAGTCTTCCAGCTTGACATTTTCCAGCTTCAGACCGAGTTCTTCGGCAATCACATTAGCACCAGTCAGAATTGCCAAATCTTCCAGTATGGCTTTACGACGGTCACCGAAACCAGGTGCCTTGACAGCAACCGCTTTCAGAATGCCGCGAATGTTGTTGATAACCAGTGTTGCCAAGGCTTCACCATCCACATCTTCAGCCACGATAAATAATGGGCGGCCGGCTTTGGCCACTTGTTCCAAAGTTGGCAACAAATCGCGCACGTTGGAAATTTTCTTGTCGTATAGCAGGATGAAAGGATTGTCCAGCAATGCAATTTGACGCTCTGCATTGTTTACAAAGTAAGGTGATAAATAGCCGCGGTCGAATTGCATACCCTCAACCACATCCAGCTCATTTTGCAAGCCAGTGCCATCTTCAACAGTGATTACGCCTTCCTTACCCACTTTATCCATGGCATCGGCAATGATCTGACCGATAGATTCATCGGCATTGGCGGAAATTGCACCTACTTGAGCAATCTCTTTGCTGGTTGTACATGGCTTGGAGATTTTTCTCAATTCTTCAACCGCTGCTTCAACTGCCTTGTCGATACCGCGCTTCAAATCCATTGGGTTCATGCCGGCAGAAACGTATTTCATACCTTCACGCACAATAGCTTGAGCCAACACAGTCGCCGTTGTAGTGCCATCGCCAGCCACGTCAGCCGTTTTGGAAGCCACTTCTTTTACCAATTGTGCGCCCATGTTTTCAAAGCGATCTTTCAGCTCGATTTCCTTGGCAACCGTCACACCGTCCTTGGTGATGGCCGGTGCGCCAAAAGCACGTTCAAGCACCACGTTACGGCCTTTAGGGCCTAAAGTTACTCTCACGGCATTGGCGAGAATATTCACACCATTAGTCATTTTTTGGCGAACATCATCACCGAAACGTACGTCTTTAGTAGCCATTTATTTCTCCTGATTACTTAATTTACTTAGATTATGGAAGCTGTTTATTTAACTCGAATACTTTATTGAATCAAATATCCGTAAAGTTAAAACAATTAGTCTTCAATAATGCCCACAACATCTTCTTCACGCATGACCAAAACTTCGTCGCCTGCGACTTTCAGAGATTGACCCGCGTATTTACCGAACAGAACCTTGTCGCCGACTTTAACTTCCAGCGGACGTACAGTGCCGTTGTCCAGCACGCGACCAGTACCAATAGCAATAACAACGCCTTGGTCAGGTTTTTCAGCCGCTGTTTCAGGGATGAAAATGCCGGATGCGGTCTTACGTTCTTCTTCCTGACGCTTAACGATGATGCGATCATGCAATGGACGGATACCCATGAGTTGCTCTCCTTGTGATAATTCATTGTTTGGTTATCAAAATGCCTGGTGATTAAAACCAAGCTGGTTTTGACGAAATTCAGGTACGATTAGCACTCGCACCTGTAGACTGCTAATAATAAGGGCAAGTTATATATTTTTCAAGGGCACGAGTCATGAAACCTTGAAATTAATATGTTAGCCGTGAAAATTTATCGTGCTTGTTACAAGAAAATGTCCAGCTTGAAGAAAATGCAACTTAAAATATGACGCTAAGTCATAAAGTGAGATTTTGAGGAGACCGGAAATGAGTGAAGAGCAAGAGAACTTAAAAGAAGTGGTGGTGCGACAAATTAAATTGGGCTATAGCCCGACCGAAGACCGATTGATGTTTGAAATCACCATGACTGAAAAAGATAAATTGGTGGTATGGCTTACGCGTAAAGCCGTCAAAACCATGTGGCAAATATTACACGGCCATTATCCTGAAGATTCAAGCAAACCGGCTGTTCAGCCCGACAAACCTGCTGAATTGTTGCAGGGTGAAACGCTGGATGCTGTGACAAAAAACCTGGATTTATTGGAAACACTGATGCCACGTACGCCACTCTTCAATATGGAGATGTTTGTAGCTTACGATTGCAGTATTGCAAAATCTGAAAATGGCGTTTCGATTCTGGACATGAATTGTCAAAATGGCAAAGTGGTCAAAGTCGCGCTCAATCAGGATTTAACCCAAGCCATTACCCAAATGTTGCAGCAAGTGACGGCAGAAGCGGCATGGGATTTGAACTTCTCCGATGCGCAATCGTTCTTGGGCGGGGTGCCGATTAGTCCCGTCTTGCATTAATTAATTATGCGCAATGATGATTTGCTGAAGCGCAGTTTGCAGGCGGTGTGGCATCCGTGCACGCAAATGAAAAGCCATGAACATTTGCCGCTGGTGCCGATTGCGCGCGGTGAAGGGGTTTGGCTGTATGATTTTGATGGCAAGCCTTATCTGGATGCGGTGAGCTCTTGGTGGGTGAACCTGTTTGGACATAATAATCCGCGCATTAAAAATGCCATCAAACAGCAGCTGGATCAGCTGGAACATGTAATTCTGGCCGGATTTACGCATGAGCCGGTAGTGCAACTTTCTGAGCGATTGGCTGAATTGACCGGCCTCGGCCACTGTTTTTATGCCTCGGATGGCGCTTCCGCCACCGAGATTGCGCTCAAGATGAGTTTTCATTATTGGCGCAATTCCAACTTAAACCAGAAAACACAATTCATCAGCCTGCAAAACAGTTACCACGGTGAAACCCTGGGCGCGCTGTCAGTCACTGATGTCGCCATCTTCAAAGACATTTACGCACCGCTGTTGCGCCAGAGTGCGCAAATGCCGTCGCCCGACAGCCGCCTTGCCGAAGCAGGTGAATCTGCCGAAGCGTTTGCACTGCGCTGTGCCGATGCACTGGAAACCTATGTCGCCGCCCATCATCCGCAACTGGCCGCATTTATCGTTGAACCGCTGATTCAATGTGCCGCCGGCATGGGCATGTATCACCCGATTTATTTGCAGCGTGCACGCGAGATTTGTAAGCAATATCAAATTCATTTAATTGCCGATGAAATCGCGGTTGGCTTCGGCCGCACCGGCACCTTGTTTGCCTGTGAGCAGGCGGGCATCACGCCGGATTTCATGTGCTTATCCAAAGGCATTACCGGCGGCTATCTGCCGCTTTCTGTGGTGCTGACCACGGATGAAATCTATCAGGCTTTTTACCACAATGACATTGCACGCGGCTTTTTGCATTCGCACAGCTACACCGGCAATGCGCTGGCGTGTAGCGCCGCCTTGGCCACGCTGGAAATTTTTGTCGATGACGATGTCATCGCCAGTAATCGCAGCCAAGCCGCCCGCATGAATGCACTGCTCGCCCCCGTCATTGCACATGCCTCGGTACGCAATTTCCGTCATCTCGGCATGGTGTGGGCATTTGAAGTAGCCAACGGCAATCCCCATTTCGCCCAGGACTTTTACAAAGCCGCACTCGCGCACGGTCTGCTGCTCAGACCAATCGGCAATACCGTATATTTAATGCCACCTTATGTGATCAAAGCGGAAGAAATGGCTGAACTTGCAGCAGGTGTATTGGCGTTGCTCGATGAATGTGGGGTGTCAATAGCCCCCTTGCTGGATTGAATTATGCGGATGCGCTTAAATAGCAGAATACGTTTTAAGCACCATTTGATGTGTGTGATGCATGAAATGCACCTACCTGTAACGGCTTACGTTTGATGTGGTTTTTCGCACATTATTTGTAAATGCAATTCCAGCTTCAACAGCAGCTATGCAGACATTGCCGTCCGTCGTTAAATTCTTTGATCCAAGAACAGCGATGCAGACGTTATAGCCAGTCCATCCTACTTTTTGACTTTGCAAATTTTCGTAGACCCAAGCGTACAACTTTAAACCTTGCTGTCACCAATTTATATTTTGATTTTTCTTTGTGCTGATATATACTTAATTTATAAAGTTTATTGTAATTGCATAAACATAATAATTTAGGTATACATTGCATGGATCCAATTACAAACCCCTATTCCCCCGGAGCAGGCACACGCCCCCCAGAACTGGCTGGCCGAGATGCCATTTGTCGGTCTGTTGCAATATGTATTGAGCGACTTAAACTAAGCCGACCAGCTAAAAGCATTATGCTAATTGGATTGCGTGGAGTTGGTAAAACCGTCCTGCTCGATCAGATGCGAAATGATGCCGAGAATACTGGTGCACATACCATTCGGATTGAGGCTCCAGAAGATAAATCACTTCCAGCAATTCTTGCCCCTCAAATAAGACTTGCGTTATTGCGCCTGAGTCGCTTAGATGCGGCCAAGGAGCAGGCTATTCGCGCCTTACGTGCACTCGCCGGCTTCGCAAGCAAGCTCAAGGTCAAGTTCAATGATATTGAAGTAGGTTTGGATTACGATGTCGAGCCGGGGCTTGCCGACAATGGTGAGCTTGAAGGAGATTTGACCGCTTTGTTTGAGCAGGTCGGAATCGCCGCACAAAAAGCCAAGACGGTTCTTGTGATATTTATTGATGAACTTCAGTATATTTCCGAGCCTCAGTTGGCTGCCCTCATCTCAGCCTTGCATCGGTGTGCGCAATCACAACTACCTGTCACTGTTGTTGGCGCAGGGCTGCCACAACTTATCGGCAGAATGGGGGATGCAAAGTCTTATGCAGAGCGGTTGTTTGACTTTACCGAAATTGGGCCTTTGAGTAAGGATGATGCGAAGGCTGCCATCGTCAACCCGGCAACACATGAAGGCGTGCAAATACTTAACACGGCTATTGACCTCATCCTCGATAAAACAAAATGCTATCCATACTTCCTTCAGGAATGGGGAAAGCATGCATGGGATGTTGCAACGCAAAGTCCAATTACCCTGGATGATGTTGAAAAAGCATCCTCTGAAGCTATCGCATCTCTGGATGAGAGCTTTTTCCGCATGCGTTTCGACCGACTCACTCCATCAGAAAAGAAATATATGCGAGCCATGGCTGAATTGGGTGCAGGGCCTCACAGATCAGGCGACATCGCCGAACAATTAGGAAGGCGTGTACAATCGTTTGGTCCTATTCGTAGCAGTCTCATCAACAAGGGGATGATTTGGAGCCCTACGCACGGCGATACTGCATTTACAGTCCCTATGTTCGATGAGTTTATGAAGCGAATCATGCCTGGTGATACTTGGAGAGATTAACATTAACGCCCAACACAACGCTCCAGCGGATCTCTACGTTGCTGCAATAGCAGCTTTCAAAGTTCGGTTGCTTCCGATAAATCTCCATCCCTGACCGTCCGCCAACAGCATCAAGTCGTCATACAAATTTTGCTTCTCAATTTTAATTGTCGGTTATTTGCGGATATTCATTCCATGGCAACTATCAGGCCAAGCAGCCGTTTAGTTATATATGGCAATTGTCAGCGGGTGACGTTACACCGACTAATGTAGTGGCGGCCGATGCGCTACGCCGAAGCGCCCAGCCAATTCTGCAAGACGTTTGTCTAGTGTCCACAACGCAGCGCCTGGTGTGATGAGAGTGGATGCCAGTAGCGATATGTCCACCAATCCGCAGCCAAATCCGTACAGCTTCTCGCGCTCGATGAAGTGCAATACTTCGCTCAAGCTCGCCTGATTGCAGGGTAGCAACAAGCCTATACTGTTCAGCGTCTGGATGCGCGGCGCGGGAGGTGTCCCGCACGCAATTTCGATGATGACCATCGGGTGAGTTAGCGCCAGGTCTAGCTCAATCAGGTTAACTAACACATCATTGCCGTTACGAAAGTGGTCTATCCACACCGAGGTGTCGATAAGCACACTCATTGCGCGGCAGGCTCCTCGCGGCGACGCGGTACATCCTGAATCTCAGGCATCGTGCCACCTAGCGCGGCAAGGCGCTTGGCGGCTTGTATTCGCACGAAGGTCTTGATGGCTTCTCTAAAAATGTCCGACTTGTCCATGTTGGGGTCGGCCATTTCCAGAGCCTTTTCGTAGAGAGCATCGTCGATGGTGACTGTAGTACGCATAGGGCAGCCTTTACATGAAATATGATGCCATAATGCATCAATTTAAACATCAAGACAAGGTAGGGAGCCGTAAGATTCCGACAACATGAGTAACGGCGCAAACCGCTATGGAGTCGAGTTGTTTTGCGCTACTGAATTGAGACAAAATCAACCTTTCCGTTATTTGCAGTTATTTTGTGTGCAAGCTGCGTCAAATGTGAGTACGAGCTGTTTGAAACGCGAGCCATTACACCTGCTGACTACCAATTTATGCCACCGATTTGAGCTGGGATGAATGTTAGAATACCCCCCCGTTAGTGCAGTGAATAAGGCAGTAAGTCTGGCGTGCCAGACCGATGAGTCGTCGTTGACCTAGTGCGACTCTGCCGCTATAGATTAGGCGCACTAACCCCCCTCTTTTATTCAATCTGGATTGCCGCATGTACCGCTGGTTTGAAAAGCTGCTAAATCCATTCCCTGAAGCTACGATAGCGCCGCCGTCGAAGAGTTATTGGGCGTTTGTGTGGTCTTGTACGCAGGGCTTGCGCGGCTATATGCTGGCGATGACTTTGCTCACGGCGGTCATTGGGGCTTTTGAGGCCTTGCTGTTTGGCCTGTTGGGTAATGTGGTAAATCTGCTTAGCCATTTGCCGCCGGCGCAATTATGGACGCAGCAGCGTGGGCATTTATTGCTGTTGGTTGGCGTTTTGATCGGCAGTATTGTGCTGGTGGCTTTGCAATCCATCATCAAGCATCAGACGTTGGCGGCCAATTTCCCCATGCGCTTGCGCTGGAATTTCCACCGTTTGATGTTAGCGCAAAGCATGGCGTTTTATCAGGATGAGTTTGCCGGGCGCATTGCCGCCAAGGTGATGCAGACGGCGTTGGCGGTGCGTGATGTGTGGTTTATCCTGACCGATATTCTGGTGTTTGTCGTCATCTATTTTGTAACGCTGCTGGCTATAGTCAAAACCTTTGATCCCTGGCTGATGTTGCCGTTTCTCGGTTGGCTGGTGCTGTATCTGGGCGTGCTTTATTATTTCATTCCGCGCTTGGCGCAGGTTTCCAAAAATCAGGCGGATGCGCGTTCCATCATGACCGGACGCATTACCGATGCCTATACCAATATTGCCACGGTGAAGCTGTTTTCCCATGCCGGGCGTGAAGCCGACTATGCCAAATCGGCCATGCAGGAATTTATAGGCGCGGTGCACAAGCAAATGCGTCTGGTCAGTTCGGTGGAGATTCTGAATCACGCCATGGTTATGCTACTGATTATTTTCAGCGCGGGTTTGGCGCTATGGTTGTGGAGCCGCGCTGAAGTTGGCGTGGGCGCGGTGGCGGCGGTGACGGCGATGGTATTGCGCTTGCAGGGTATGTCGCACTGGATCATGTGGGAAATGACTTCGTTATTTGAGAATGTAGGCACGGTGCAGGACGGCATGAATACCTTGTCCACCTTGCAACAAGTGACCAATAAGGCAGATGCGCAAGCGCTGCAAGTGCCGCATGGCGACATCCGTTTTGAGCAGGTGGATTTTGCTTATGGCGGTAGCCGCCGCGTACTCAATCATTTGACCCTGCATATCAAGCCGGGCGAAAAAGTCGGGCTGGTGGGACGCTCCGGTGCGGGAAAATCCACCATCGTCAATCTGCTGCTGCGCTTTTATGACATTGAAGCAGGCGGCATTTTTATCGACGGGCAGAATATTGCCGAGGTAACGCAAAACAGTCTGCGTGAAAAAATCGGCATGGTCACGCAGGATACTTCGCTGCTGCACCGCTCGGTGCGCGAAAACATACTCTATGGCCGCCCTGATGCCACCGAGGCCGACATGATTGCAGCGGCCAAACGTGCCGAGGCGCATGAGTTTGTGCAGACCTTGTGCGATCCCAAAGGCCGCAGCGGCTACGATGCGCATGTGGGCGAGCGCGGGGTGAAGCTTTCCGGCGGCCAGCGTCAGCGTATTGCCATTGCGCGGGTGATGCTGAAAGACGCGCCTATATTGCTGCTGGACGAAGCCACCAGCGCGCTGGATTCCGAAGTTGAAGCCGCTATTCAGGGCAGCCTTTATCGGTTGATGCAAGGCAAAACTGTGGTCGCCATCGCCCATCGCCTTTCCACTATTGCTGCCATGGATAGACTGATTGTGCTGGATCAAGGGCATATCATTGAAGAAGGCAACCACGCCGCGCTACTTAAAAGCGGTGGCCTCTATGCCCAACTCTGGGCGCATCAAAGCGGCGGTTTTTTGGGGGAAGTTGATGCCGGTTGACAGGAGCGGATACTCATCCGCTGCTGGAGCTATCACACCAACAAGTTACTTGGGAGCCTTTGATTTTCGTGTGATGTTTACACATATTTTAGTAAAAAATGTAAATTTAGATTAATAGCCGCTTGGGGTGAAGTGGCTATTTTGGAGTGTGCGTTACACTTGCTGTTCGTATAGGGTTGGCACCTTAAACCATGGCTAGTTAATGAACAAAGAAATTCAAATGAACCCGATTAATCATCTACAGCCCGCGAGCGTCATCCGGAGCCTTAGACGCAGTATGCAACCTATAGCAGGCTTTTTTATTTGAGCGCGGGCGCGTTTTTAATAATGGCTATAATCAATTAATGCGCGAAACGTAAAACAAAGGGGCTTATTGGCAGTTTTTTGAGCTTTATCATGCAGGAGCTTGTTGTACACTATTGTTTTGGAAATTGTTAGCTATGCAAGTAACTCTTGATAGGACAGACATGGAACACGCAACACATACGCATGATGAAGAGCAATACTTTGTGCATAGCCCCAAAGAGGTGATGCAAATTTTGACTGAGTTAATGAAGCAGAAAGTCACACTGAGAGTGTCATTTAATCATGGGTTAGATGAGTATTTCACTACTGTCATTGGAACGGATGTACAAAATCATGCCATTTATCTGGATATTGGCCGTGATGAAGCGTTTAATCGTAGATTATTGGCAAGCCAGCACGTGCTTTTTTCAAAAGACGACGGCATTAAAATCAAATGGGTCAGTACACAAGTTTCAGAGGTGGCGCTAAAAGACGGTCAGGCTATCGCAATCGAAATCCCGCAAAATTTGATCCGATTACAGCGTAGAGACTCTTTTCATTTTCCTACGCCCTCTGTTAACCCTGCGCCATGCGTGATTCCCTTGCCTGAAGAAAGGGGTAACTTGGTGCTTGCTTTGCTGGATGTAAGTTTGGGAGGAATCGGCACTATTGGAGCCTGTCCGCTCGATCCTGCCATCGTGATAGGTGCAAATTTCGACAGTTGTAAAATTAATTTCCCAGAAGTGGGTGAAACCAATCTTACCCTTCAGGTAAGAAATATTACGCAAATTATTACCAAAAATGATGTTATCAAGTGCCGTATAGGTTTTCAATTCATCGCGCCATCGCGCGGTAATGAAGGTTTAATTAATCGCTATGTTTCTATATTGGAACGTCAAACGATAGCGCTTGCTAACCGGGCGCGTTAAACAAGCGCCGGTTGTGGCTGATTTTCATCTTCGACATTTTCTGATTCTTCAGCTTGTGGGTAGTGATACCACTCTTTATGCGCTGAAGTTTCTCCGCACGCCAGACATTGTGTTTTTTTCCAGCGATAGCCGCAGCCCGGACAAACGCCGCCCGTCCAAAAAGTATGCCACACCGTGCCGCAACTGGGGATGCACGCCCAGCGGTCTTCGGCGCGCGGCGGCTTTTTGCACTTGGGGCAGTAGATTTGCGGCTCTGTCATTGACCCACTCCGCTTAAGTTTGCCAATAATTGTTGGTCTAGCGTAGTCAAGCGCTCCGGTGTGCCGATGTCGTGCCACATGCCGGTGAAATGCGTGGCACTGGCTTTATTTTGCGCAATGGCCATGTGCAGCAAGGGAGCGAGTTTGGCGGCTTCGCCTTTTATTACGTCATTGAACAAAGCTGGCTGGTAAAGCGCGATGCCGGAAAAGGTGAGCTGATGGGTGCCGGTTTCACTCAGCTTGCCCTCTGCAAAAGCAAAATCACCTTGTGGATGTTGTGGCGGATTATTCACCAACAGCAGATGCGCTAATTTATCCTGCATAGGCGTGTGTTTGATTTGGGCAAAATCCAGATCGGTAAACACATCGCCATTAATCACCAGAAACGGCGCATCGCCCAGTAAAGGCAGCGCATGGGCAATGCCGCCTGCGGTTTCCAAAGCTGTTGTTTCCGCGCTGTATGCAATGTTTAAACCCCACTGGCTGCCGTTACCCAGCGCGGCTTCAATCTGCGCGCCCAGATGGGCATGATTAATCACCACTTCACGAAAACCGGCTTTAGCCAGCCGTTGCAGATGCCAGACAATCAGCGCCTTACCACCAACCTTCAGTAAAGGTTTGGGGGTGTGGTCGGTGAGTGGGCGCATACGTTCGCCACGCCCGGCGGCCAGAATCATAGCTTTCATTAGAAGGTGTACCCCACTTGTGCTTGCACATTTTGCAGCTGGTTAAGCAGTTTCAGTAGCGGCCGCAGCTCTTCATAACGTGCGCATACCTTGCGTAAATGTTGCATTACCAGCGGCATGTCCTTGAGGTAGGCTTCTTTGCCGTCTCTATGATAAAGCCGGGCAAAAATACCCAGCACTTTGATATGGCGTTGCGCGCCCATCCATTCAAAATCACGGTAGAAAAATGCAAAATCCTGCGGTACCGGCAGATTGGCCTTTTTTGCCGCCTGCCAATAGCGCACCGCCCAGTCCAGCACTTGCTCTTCTTCCCAATAGATATAGGCATCTTTAAGCAAAGACACCAGATCATAGCTAATGGCACCATAGACGGCATCCTGAAAATCCAGTATGCCGGGGTTGTTGTCGCATAACATCAGGTTGCGCGAGTGATAGTCTCTATGCACAAAAACCTGACCTTGTGCCAGGATGTTCTGGTTGAGGAGGTTGAAGGTGTTTTGCAAGGCCAGCTTCTGCGTCGCATCCAGTTCAATCTGCAAGTGCTTGGCGATATACCAATCCGGGAATAGCTGCATCTCACGTGTGAGCAGCGCTTCATCATAAACGGGAAAAACCCCGGGGCGGCTGGCGGATTGAATTTTTACCAGTGCCAACCAGGCATCGCGGTATAAATCATCCACCAATTTGGCATCCTGCAGATTGGCATTCAGTGCGCTCAGGTAGGTAGTGTCGCCCATGTCGGAGAGCAACAAAAAGCCTTGCTCAAGATTTTTTGCCAATAGCTGCGGCACATGCACGCCTGATTCGCTAAATACCTCAGCTACATGCACAAACGGCGTGCAGTTTTCCTGTGGCGGCGGCGCATCCATGGCAATTAAGGTACGATCATTTAATGTGACGCGAAAATAACGGCGGAAACTGGCATCTGCCGAGGCCGGTGCCAGCGTGAAAGTTGCGTCGGGAAGTATGGTTCTTAGCCAATCATTTAACTGCTCTAATCTTTGCACGGCTGATATTTACCTTGGAAATTTATTGTTTAGATAGGACATCCAAAAACACATTTAAAACCACATTGCAGTTTCGTTCGATTATGTTGCAATAAGCTTGTTGCAACAATCAAAGCCGCATGGTGTCAGATAAAACTGAACCCGGTAAAATGGATTTCAAACATTGACTTATTGCATTTATGGATTGCGTAAAGTGCTGAATTGTGAGATTTTATCACCCCTGAAAGAAACACGCGCCCACTTTCCCCCGCTTAAAAAACCTATGGTAAAACTTCGTACAATTGCACTTTCTGTTGCGCTTATTTGTTTAAGCTATGAATCCGCCTATGCGGCGAGTGCTGTGATTGATTCAAGTGCCGCGACCGATTCAACTCCGAATATTGATGCCCGTAAATCCGGTGCTGTCGAGGAGTTGCCAGCAGAGCCGCTAGCAGCAGGCAGTATGCAGGTTGAAGGTGATCGTTTGGAAATGCGTCTGGATCGCTCTTTCAAAGCCATAGGTAACGCGGCCTTGCATCAGGAAAAACAAGACATCTACGGCGATAGCATTGAATATAATCTACAAAACGATGCCTTGCATGTGCTGGGCAATACGCGCTTTGAGGCGAATGGCAACACTGTCACCGGTCCGGAGCTACGTTTGCGTCTCAGCGATAGTGTAGGCGAAATGCGCGAGCCTGATTTCACACTGAACAATGTTGTTAGTAAAGCTCCCATTTCAACTTTGCCGGGCGCGGGATTTAGTACCGGTAACTTATTGTCTTCTAGCATTGAGGATGCCTCTGTTGAAAACAAATCCAGTGTCACGCCTACCAGTCGAGGCAGTGCAAAGTCCATGTTGTTTGAAGGTGCAACAAAAAAGATTCTCAAGGATGTTAAATATACGACTTGTGAGCCGGGCAAGGACGATTGGTTTCTTCATGCGGGTGAGCTGGAGCTGGATGATTACACCAAGGTTGGTACCGCGTGGAATGCCTATATTGAATTTAAAGGTGTGCCGTTTTTGTATACACCGTGGATTGATTTTTCATTCATCAATCAGCGTAAATCCGGTTTGCTGTCGCCCATTATAGAAACGTCTACCCGCAGTGGTTCCAAGCTTGGCATTCCGTACTATTTTAATATCGCACCAAATATGGATGCCACGTTAACGCCCAGTTATCTGAGCAAGCGCGGTGTGCAGTTGCAAGGCGAATTCCGTTATTTGGGTGACACTTATTCCGGGACGGATGCGTTGGAGTTTTTACCCGATGATACGGCTGCCAAGCGTTCACGTTACTATGCCAAATTCAATCATAAACAGACTTTTAGTTATGGCTGGTCAGGCGGTTTTGATTTTGAAAGAGTGTCGGATAATCAGTATTTTACCGATTTGACTACGCGTATCACCAGCACCAGTCGCATCTTATTGCCGCAACAGGCCAGCATCAATTGGGGTAATGGGGTTGTGAATTTCAACACGCTGATCCAAAAATACCAAACGCTGGATGGGGCAACCTATGCTTATGAACGCTTGCCACAATTCACGCTGACGGGTAATAAACGCTGGGGTATGGTGAACACGAATTTGTATAGTCAATGGGTAAAATTTGATACCGACGCGAATGCATCGAAATCCTTGGCCAAGGGGAGTCGGCTAACGGCCTATCCTAGTATTAGTGTGCCTTTCATGAAGCCTTATGGTTACATTACGCCAAAATTTGGTGTGCATTACACCCGTTACAGCCTGACGAATGAGCAAGCCAGTGACAAGGATTCAGGTAGTCGAACCTTGCCTATCTTCAGTATAGATAGCGGTATGTTTTTTGATCGCAATATGCGCGTGGTTAAAAACACCTATACGCAAACATTGGAGCCACGGTTATTTTACGTCTATGTCCCTTATCAGGATCAATCACGGCTACCTGTGTTTGATAGCGCGCTGTACGATTTGAGTTTGGGATCTTTGTTTCTGGAAAACCAGTATGTGGGTAATGACCGTATCAATGATGCCAATCAGCTGAGCATGGCAGTCACCACACGTATGATAGACAACAAAACCGGTGTGCAGCGTTTGGCAGCCACTTTTGGTCAGCGTTTTTATTTTGCCGATCAACGCGTTGTTATACCAGGAGAGGTGAAACGTACCGGTAGCCGTTCTGAAATCCTGACTGCAGTGACTGCGCGCCTGAATAATCATTGGAATATCGACACGCGTTGGCAATATGATACCGACCGTGGCAGCACTACGCGTTCAGACATCGGTACACGCTATGCGCCAGAGCCGGGTAAAGTGTTAAATCTCAGTTACCGCTATACAGAAAACGTAGCCGGGCTGGCTGCTGGCGGTCTGGAGCAAGTCAATTTTTCCGGTCAATGGCCGCTTGCCCGAAATTGGTACGGCTTGGGGCGTTGGAACTATTCCGTGAAAGAAAAGCGTGCCATTGAAAGCCTGGCTGGTATTGAATATGATGCTGGCTGTTGGCAGGCGCGTTTCGTCGTGCAAAGTGTTTCCACCCCAATCGGTTTGACAAATGCCGCCAGTAGCAATAAGGCGATGTTTTTTCAGCTGGTGCTAAATGGCGTGGGCTCTATTGATTCTGGCAATCCGCTCACACTGATACAACGCAGTATTCCTGGTTATACCAACTCCAATATTATTCCTGACCGTCAGCCTTATAGTGAGTAAAACTTTCCTATGTCTTTAAATATTCGCCTTTGTTCTTCTTCTGCTTTTTTAGGCCTCGCTTTTATTTTAGGCGTATGGTTTATTAATCCGGTATATGCCGCGCAGAATGAAATCGCCAAAATTGACCGCATTGTTGCGGTTGTGGATCAAGCTGTCATCACCGAGCATGAGCTTGCCGAGCGCATCCGTACAGTAACGGCGCAGCTCAAAAAACAAGGTGGTGCCGGGCTGCCGCCAGATGATGTGTTGGAGAAACAGATTTTAGAGCGCTTGATTAATGATAGCCTGCAATTGCAATTGGCTGCGCAAACCGGTTTGCGTGTGGATGATGCCCAGCTCGACAAAACCATAGAGCGTATTGCCGAACAAAACAAAATGACCGTAGCGGAATTCCGCAAGGAGTTGGAAAACGAGGGCATTAGTTATCGCAAGTTTCGCGATGATATTCGTAGCGAAATCACGCTGGCGCGTTTGCGCGAGCGTGAAGTGGATAACCGCATCAACATCAGCGAGGCAGAAGTAGACAACTACCTTACTTCACAAGCCTCGCGCGGTGAAGTGCAGGATGAGTTTGAAGTTTCGCATATTCTCATTCGGGTTCCCGAAGATGCTTCACCAGAAGTGCTGCAAAAACAACGCAGCAAGGCTGAGCAGGCGCTAAAGCAGCTAACAGATGGTGCGCCCTTCGCCCAAGTTTCGGCCAGCATGTCCGATGCTCCCAATGCCTTGGAAGGCGGCAGTCTGGGCTGGAAAACGGCCTCACAAATTCCGGCATTGTTTGTTGATGCGCTGAAGCTTTTGCAAACCAATCAGCTTACGCCTGTCTTGCGCAGCCCCAATGGATTCCATCTTTTGAAACTTACTAATAAACGCGGTGGTTCATCGCCGCTGGTTATCGAGCAGACACATACGCGCCACATTTTGATTAAACTCAGTGAAGTGGTTTCAGAAAGCGAAGCCAAGCACCGCATGGACACCATCAAGGAGCGTCTGGATAACGGTAAGGATTTTGCCGAGCTGGCACGTCAATATTCGGAAGATGGATCCGCTGCCAATGGCGGGGATTTAGGCTGGGTTAACCCGGGTGATACCGTGCCGCCGTTTGAGCAAGCCATGAACGCACTCAAGCCCGGCGAAATCAGCGCACCGGTGAAATCACCGTTTGGATGGCACATTATTCAGGTCATGGAGCGGCGCAAACAGGATATGACCAAGGATGCTGCACGCGTTAAAGCCAGGCAGGAAATTCGTGCCCGCAAAGCTGATGAAGCCTATCAGGATTGGGCGCATGAGCTACGTGATCGCGCCTATGTGGATATGCGGCTGGAAGATAAATACTAATCCCGGTTATTGTGAAGCCTCTATTACCCCGTATTGCCCTCACCGCCGGTGAACCTGCTGGCATCGGCCCTGACCTTTGCGTGCAGTTGGCGCAAGCCTTGCCTGCTGCCAATATCACGGTGATTGCGGATCGTCATCTGCTGGAGCAACGCGCCCGATTACTGCATCTGCCGCTGGGTGATTTGCACATTCACCACATTCCGCTGGTGGCTCCCTGCGAACCGGGTAAGCTCAATGCGGCCAATAGCCGCTATGTGTTGGATACGCTGACCTATGCCGCGCAAGGCTGTTTGAACGGCACGTTTGATGCAATAGTCACCGCACCGGTGCACAAAGGTATTATCAACGATGCCGGTGTAGCGTTTACCGGCCATACTGAATTTCTTGCCGAGCTAACCAACACGCAACAAGTGGTCATGCTGCTGGTGGGTGGCGGTATGCGCGTGGCCTTGGCAACCATTCATCTGCCTTTGCGCGAGGTGCCGGATGCCATCACTCGCACGGGGTTGGAAACGACTATCCGTATTCTGCATCATGATCTGGCTACGCGTTTTGGCATTGCCCAACCCAGAATTTTCGTCGCCGGACTCAATCCTCACGCTGGTGAAGGCGGACATTTGGGCATGGAGGAAATTGAAACCATCAACCCGGTGCTGGATAAACTGCGTGTGCAAGGCTTAAATCTTATAGGCGCACTACCCGCCGACACCATGTTCAGCCAGCATAATCTAAGCCATTGCGATGCCTATCTCGCTATGTATCACGATCAGGGTTTGGCGGTGTTGAAACATGCCAGCTTTGGCGGCGGTGTCAATGTCACGTTGGGGATGCCCATTATCCGCACCTCGGTTGACCACGGCACTGCGCTGGATCTGGCAGGCACGGGCAAGGCAGATTGCGGCAGTTTGTATGCGGCCATAGCGCTGGCCATTGAGCTGGTTGAAAAGTCTAAAAACCAAATATCCAGAAACAAGTAAAGGCAACGCATAACAACCAGCATGAAACATATCGCCAAAAAACGCTTCGGGCAGAATTTTCTTACCGATCAATCCGTTATCAGTAATTTAATCTACGCTATCACGCCGCAACCCAGCCAAACTTTCGTTGAAATCGGCCCCGGCCTGGGCGCGCTGACCAAGCCCTTGCTGGCACATTTGCCGCATTTGCATGTAGTGGAAATTGACCGTGATATTGTGGCCTGGATGCAGCAGCACTATGCGGCCGAAAAGCTCACCATCCATAATGTGGATGCTCTCAAATTTGATTTCACCCACGTCGGCGCACAATTGCGCGTGGTCGGCAATCTGCCTTACAACATCTCCACGCCGATTCTGTTTCATCTGCTGGAAAATGTCAGCCATATCACCGACATGCATTTCATGCTGCAAAAAGAAGTGGTGGAACGTATGGTGGCCGCGCCTTCTACCCCGGCTTACGGGCGGCTTTCGGTGATGTTGCAATATCGTTTGGCCATGGAATATTTGCTCACTGTGCCGCCGGAAGCCTTTGAGCCAGCCCCCAAGGTGGAATCCGCGTTTGTGCGCGCCATCCCCCACGCTAGCTTGCCATATCCGGCCAAGGATGAAGCGTTGTTCGCCAAAGTGGTATTAAGCGCATTTGGGCAACGCCGCAAAACCTTGCGCAATACGCTTAAAGGTTTATTGGATGATGATGGTTTTGCCGCGCTCAATATCAGCCCGCAACTGCGCGCAGAAAACCTGTCGGTGGCGCAATTCGTCGCCATTGCCAATCACCTCGCCTGATATAATTACAAGCGTTAAAAAAATCAAAAAATTTCCTGTTTAAAAAAGAGAGAGAACAGCACGATGCGAGTCATATTATTAGGGGCACCCGGCGCGGGTAAAGGCACACAAGCCACTTACATTAAAGAAAAATTCAACATCCCACAGATTTCCACCGGCGATATGCTGCGTGCCGCCGTCAAAGCCGGTGCGCAATTGGGTCTGGAAGCCAAAGCCTTCATGGATAGCGGCGGTTTGGTGCCGGATGAAGTCATCATCGGCCTGGTAAAAGAGCGCATCCTGGATACCGACTGTGAGGCCGGTTTCCTGTTTGACGGCTTTCCGCGCACTATTCCGCAAGCCGAAGCGATGAAAAAAGCCGGTGTGGATATTGATTACGTGGTGGAAATTGACGTGCCTGATGAAGAGATCATCCAGCGCATGAGCGGTCGCCGCGTGCATTTGGCTTCCGGCCGCACTTATCACGTTATTTTCAATCCGCCCAAAGTGGCTGGTAAAGATGACGTGAGCGGCGAGGATTTGGTGCAACGCATAGATGATGAAGAAGCCACCGTTATTAAACGCCTGGAGGTTTATCACAGCCAAACCCGTCCGCTCGTGGATTACTACAGCCTGTGGGCAAAAGACGGCAGCAGCAATGCCCCGCAATATGTGCGCATCACCGGCACCGGCGCCGTTGAAGCCATACGCGATCAGGTATTTGCAGCGTTGAAATAAGCGGCGTTGCTTCAGTAAAAATCAAAAAGGCCTGTAACCGTTAAAGTTACAGGCCTTTCTTCATCTGCCAGGCTATTTTTTGCGATTGCTCATCAGTTCATGAATCAGTGGTGCCAGTATGATTTCCATGGCCAGCCCCATTTTTCCGCCGGGTACGACAATGTTATTGCGGCGTGACATATAGGAATCCTTGAGCATGGAGAGCAGGTAGGGAAAGTCTGCCATCTTGGGATCGCGGAAGCGGATGATGACAAAGCTTTCATCCAGCGTGGGAATATCGCGCATGACAAAAGGATTGGAAGTATCTACCGTTGCCACGCGCTGAAAGTTGATGTGGGTGTTGGAGAACTGCGGCGCAATGTAATTGATATACGAAGGCATACGGCGCAGGATGGTATCCACGGTAGCTTCGGCAGAATAGCCGCGCTCGTTGCCGTCTCGGTGAATCTTTTGTATCCATTCCAAATTAATCACCGGCACTACGCCTATGCCTAAATCCACTTGGCCGGCAATGTCGACATCATCGGTTTTGACCATGCCGTGCAGACCTTCATAAAACAGTACATCGCTTTGCTCAGGCAAGTCTTCCCAAGGGGTAAATTCACCAGCACCCAGATCAGTACCCAAACGCTCATTTTGTTCGGCAGCTTCGGCAGCATTGTGTATGTAATAGCGCTTCTTTCCAGCACCGGTTTTGCCATAGGTTTTGAACAGCTCTTCAATTTTGTCAAAATAATTGGCTTCCGGGCCAAAATGGCTGAAGTGATGATTGCCATGGGATTCAGCCACTTTGACGGCTTGGCGGAACTCGGCACGATTCAGGGAATGAAAGCTATCGCCTTCAATCACGGCAGCATTGATGTTCTCGCGCCGAAACACATGCTCGAAAGAACGTTTGACTGTAGTGGTACCCGCGCCGGAAGATCCGGTCACGGCAATTATGGGATGCTTCCTGGACATACATTACCCCTCATGATAGCTGCGCCTTCGCCCATAGCTAAACGCATGTTTTGTTATATTCAGGCAAAAGTATACTCGCGCTTGCGCAATCATCCAACCAAAGCCATGCGTATAGCTTAATGCGTATAATCTGCAACTTGTGAACCAAATAGCCCGGTATTGCTCGAATTGATGTTGCTCATTTTCAATCTACTCATGAAGCTTATAAAGTTGCCCCGTTTTTTAGCCAAAAATACACGTGCGACTCAGCTCGCTTTTTTAGTGGCTGTTTGATTGTTTTGATTCGCTTCAATTCAAGCCTCGCCAGCCCTAATCTCGCCGATTGTGAACGGCCAGCATTCTCCTGGGAACAGTCATTACCTAAAGACACGTATGTGCATTTCAAGATTCGCCGCACGTTTTTAATAGCGGGGATTGTGTCGCTGCTCATTCATGCGCTGTTGTTTTTTGCATTTCATCTGCGCATTGAACAAGCACCTATTGCGGCGGTAGAAGCACCGCTGACGATTCAATTGGCAGCGGCAGAAAATTCTGTGGCAGCAAATGCCGTCAACAAAGCTCCAGAGACTGCTGTGCAAGCACAAGGCAAGCCCGAGGCGAAACATAAACCTCTGCGTCAGCCGCGTGCAGTGCCGCGTCCTTCCATTGTTTCAGCCAAGCCCAAACAAACACCTGTCGTCAACGTGGTCAACAACAAGTCGGAGCTGAGTGTTCCCCTAGCAAAAGCGCTACCTACCACACCATCAGAACCAGTATCCCAAATGGCAGCACCAACGGATATGATGAGTTTCGTCAATGCCGCGCGCGCGCGCCGCGAAGCCGCAGAAAGCGCTGCGGCTGGCGAGAATGCAGAAGCTATGCTTGGCGCGCGCAAACCCAGTGATGACGAAAAAAGGTCAGCCATTATTCAGCGCAATCTCAACCCCGGCACCAACGGTATTTTTCAGATTATTCGCATCAATCCACGTGATGCCACTTTTTCGTTTCGTGGGTGGACAACCAGTATGAGCAACTCCAGGCTGGAAATCATACAAGTTGAAGTCAGTAACGGTGATGATATTCATCATGCCATCATTCGCAAAATGATTGAGCTTATCCGCCGACATTACAAAGGCGATTTCACTTGGGAATCACAGCGTCTTGGGCGTGATGTCAGATTGTCGGCCAGGTTGGATGACAATACCGGGCTGGAAGACTTTATGATGAAAGAGTTTTTTTAGTTGCTGAAATATGTAAAACAAAGCAAGGTATCCGATGGAATACACCAAGATGAATCGCAGAACAGTTTTGGCTTTATGTGATTTGTAGTGGGCTATACGACTATAATTAGCTGTAAGAATTAGCGCTTATGTTTTTTGACCATTAACTTTAACAGGAATCGGCAATGACCAAACCACAAGAAAATAAATACACTAAAACTGCGATTATTTTGCATTGGCTGATTGGCTTTGCCATTCTAGGCATGTTCGGGCTGGGCTGGTTTATGGCAGATTTACCCAAGGATGCACCAAAGGCCATGCTATTTGATCTTTTTGATTTGGGAGTTTATAACTGGCCGTTGTCTGAAGCGCAATCACCAAGAATGTTTTATTTTAATCTGCATAAATCCATAGGCGTGACGCTATTGGCCTTGATTGCATTGCGTGTGTTATGGCGCATTACACATCGCCCGCCCGCGCTACTTGTCAGCCTGACGGCGTTTGAGAGAAAGCTATCTCACGCTACGCATCATTTGCTGTATGTGCTGATGGTAGCCGTGCCGGTCGCAGGATTTTTGACTTCGCTGTATGGTAAATATGGAGTGTTGTGGTTCGGTATTCCGCTGGTAGCAGGTTTGGAAAACGAGGCCTTGCATAAGTTGTTGGAGGAGGTGCATGAAATCACCGGTATTGTTTTGCTCGTGGTGGTTTTATTGCATGTGGCCGGTGCACTGAAACACAAATTTATTGATAAAGATGAGACCTTGAAACGTATGTCATTGCGTTAAAGTGCAATAAGGGCACTTCTTATAAGCAAAAAAGGCGCAGATTGCGCCTTTTTTGTTGTGTATGGTTAGTCTTTTAAATCTGCTAATCAATTACTCACATCAATCTGATGTTCAAATGATTTGCCTTCATTATCCACGGCTTTTACGGCCAATTTTCCAGGAGCATCGGGGATGAAGTCAAAATGCAAATAAGGGTTTTCGCTGGTGCCCACGCCAAAATCCACGTTGAAGAGTGGTTTGTTGTTATAGGTAAAAGCCGCTTTTTGAATGTAGAAAGCGGGCATGAAACCCTGAGAAACCAGATCACGTTGCAAGCCGGTACGCATGGGATGTTTAATCATGAAAACCGCCGGTGTGGCAGTACCCAAAACCACGGGTGATTTGACATTCATTTTAATCTTGCCAGCAGCGGCGCGCATGGCGCTGTCATCGGTGCCATCCACCGTGCCGCCACAGCCGCCCGCTGCGCGTATGCTGGTGGCGGTCATATACAGTTTGCCATCCGCTGTTTCACCGATGACGCGGACAAAGGAATCGGTTTCCATGCGTATACGCGTTTCCAGATTGAACTTGCCCAGCATGTCAGTTAAATAATAAGTAGCCGCCAGTTGTATCGGGTTGGCATCAACAATGACATACACTTTTTTGATGGCATTGGCTTCGTGTTGGGTTTGGTCGATGCTGATAGCAAACGGCACTTGCGCGCCACTTTCGGCACGGCGTGGCGCGGTTATTTTGATAAAGGGGGCATCTTCTATGGTTTTTTTGGGAAAAAACGATTCTTTTATCGACGGCCATATCGTGTCCGAAGCCTCTGCCCATGCGCAGCTACAGAAGCCAAGCAGCAAGCCGGATATGACGGTTAGCTTGGATAATTTATTCAGCATTGTATTCACCCCTAAGTTTTAGTTTTGATTAATGCCAGCCGCACAAGTTCAAATGGCGGCTGGCAGAAGACACAAGGATATTTTAAGCCATATTTGCTATGCGCCTGCGTCATTTGCTTAGAATCTATAACTGGCATTGACTCCCATCAACCAGTTACGCGTGGGAGACGCTTCATAAAAGCGTTGATTGCTATCGGCGACGCGGATTGAGCCTACATAGTTTTCATTGAACAGATTTTCAATGCGTACAAATTCGCTTAATTTCCATTGCTGGATATTTTGATTGAAACTGCCGCGCCAGTTAACCACGACGTAATCATCCGCGTAACCGTCCCTGGCGTTAAAGCTGACATTGGTGCGGCTGTTGTGGCGCATTTCCAACGCCGTGCTGAAGCCGCTGGCTGCATGTTTCCAGGAGACTTCGCCAAACAGTGTGTGTCTATAAGTGCCGGGGATGTTGCTGCCGGCGGCGATGGTTTCAAAATTGGAAGCCGTGCCATAAGTGCATGTGCCATTCGGCAGGCCGGTTTTGCAGGTGCTAAATGGCGTGGTGAATTTGGCATCGAGCAAGGTATACGCCAGATATAAACGCACATTTTCCGGCAATTGGCTTTCCACACTCAGTTCCAACCCCTTGCGCGCCGAGCTGGGTACATTGCGGTAAGTGGTACGCCCGTTCTGCGAGGAGGCGACGACAATTTCATTATTGGTATCAATTTTGAACAGCGTTAAATTGACGAGGGTGTTGTCGCCAGCAAAGGCTTTGGCACCCAATTCATAATTGCGACTTTGCGCGGGCTTCAAATCAAGATTCAGACCGGATTTGCTGGTGTCCGGGTTGTAGCCCATTTCCACAAAAGTGGGCGTTTCAAAGCTTTCACCGGCATTGGCAAACAGATGCACGTTTTTTGCAAGCTTGAACAGCGCACCGACAACAGGTGTGGTCTGCGAGAAACTCACCGCACCGCTGTCATCTTTGTTGATGCCGACGATATAACGATCTTTGGTATTGAAACTGACCAGGCTATGACGCACGCCGCCGCTGATAGACCAAAGCGGATGCAGATCCCAGGAGGCCTGAATGAATTGGTCGAAATTATTCACATCGTTGCTTTCATCGCGACGCAGCTTGCCTTTTACTCCCAGCGTAGTGCCGATAAAGTTTTCATAGCCGCTGCGCTGGTCTGACATCAGATCGTAATTCAGCCCGGCGGTAAGGTTAAAGGGGCGGTTGATAAGCTGGCCTTGGTGCGTCCAGCGTAAATCAATGCCGCCAAAGGTGCGGTCGATTACCGAGACACCGCCGCCATTTTTGGCGAAATTGGGCGCTGTGGTTTGTGCGGCAACCGAGGTGGATAAGTATTGTTCATTATCACGCTGCCCGCCGTAGACCATTAAGCGTAATGCGTCATCGGCGCTAAGTTGATAATCCAGTGCCGCGCCTATCTGCGCATGTCTTTTGGTCACGCGTGTGTTGAACTGCAAGGCGGCGGGCGCGGCTTGGCGGCGGTTGGCATTTAATTCACCTATCATCAAGCCTTGTGGATCCTGGTTGTTGGATTGATCCAGATAAGTGCCCACCAGGGTTAATGTAGCTTCCTCATTTAACTTGAATTTCAGTTTGCTATGCAGGGTTTCACGTTTGCCAGTGGATTGCTCACGATAGCCCGTGGATTCTTCATGGGCGGCATTGATGATGTAGTTGAAATTATCTTCAGTGCCGCTCAGGGTGGTGTTCACACGGCGCGTATCATAATCGCCGAAAGTCACACCCAAATCCAGCGTGGGTTCGGCAGCGCCATCGCGCGTGAAAATTTGCACCACTCCGCCGGAGGAGTTGCCATACAGCGCAGAAAACGGGCCGCGCAGATATTCCACACGTGCTGCGGTATCCAGATTGAAGGTGCCGGTCTGGCCTTGACCATCCGGCATGGTCAGTGGAATGCCATCGGCATACAGCCGCACCCCGCGTACCCCAAACGCTGAACGCGCGCCAAAGCCGCGAATCTGAATGGCCAAATCCTGCGCCGGATTATTGCGGTTATTCACCACCACACCAGGTACACGCGCAGCAGATTCGGAAAGATTGAATTTGAGCTGTCCTGCGGAAATCGCCTCGGCATCGGTGGAGTCAATCGCTGCGGGCACATCAAAGCTGTTGGTTGCCGAGCGTGTGGCGGTGACGACGATGGGTGATAAAGCATTAACAGATTCTTGATTGTTATTCTCGGCTAGTTCGGCAGCCAGAATATCGGGCGATGTACCAGCGGTATATAGCGTAGCCAAAGACAGCATCGCCAAAGAGATAAAGGGGGTTTTGAACATGTGCAGCCTGACAATACAGATAAAGGGACGAGAGCTTAGGGGAAGTAGTTGAATTTAACCATCAGGATTTTCATGAATTTAATTCGGCAATGCTGATTTCTTTGTCATTCCCGCTACTGCTTGCTAAACAGATAAATTAATGCGTTTTAAATTTTTTTTGTAAATACTTTGGAGCGCCGTTGCAAGTTATAAAGCTTTTGCCGTTCCGCCGGTAGCGAGGCCACATCCTGTTCAATAAATCCGCGCTCTATAAACCAGTGCGCGGTGTGTGTGGTCAGCACGAATAAGGATTTAAAGCCCTGGGCTTGGCTTTGTTCTTCGCAATAGTGAAACAGCCGATCACCGCGCCCATTGCCGCGATACTCGGGATGAATGGCCACACAGGCCAGCTCTGCGGTTTTTTCTGCTTCAAACGGATATAGCGCCGCGCAGCCTATGATGCGGCCATCGTATTCCATGATGAAAAAATGATGGATTTCCATCTCCAGCCGTTCGCGTCCACGCCGCACCAGAATGCCTTCGCCTTCTAGCGGTTCGATCAGCTGCAATACCGCGCCCACATCGTCAATATCGGCCTGGCGTATGGATTCCAGCCCGATTTCGGTCACCATGGTGCCTATGCCGTCATGGGTGAACAGCTCCTGGATAATGGCACCGTCAATATGGCGGCTGATAAGATGGGTGCGTGCCACGCCGTGTTCGCAGGCGCGCACGGCGGCTGGCAGATAATACAGCTCGTCCTCGGTGATATTTTGCATTTCATTTTCAGCGTTCACATTTTTCTGTGCATTACGCAATAAATTCCTGGCCTTGTCTGCCGTCATATTGCGCAGCAATTCGCCGCGTATATTGTGTACGCCTTCCGAATCCATCAGAAAAATAAGCTTATCCGCATCCAGCGCAATGGCGGCGTTGACGGCCACATCTTCCAGCGTCAGATTGAATACTTCACCGGTGGGTGAATAACCCAGCGGCGAGAGCAACACCAGCTCGCCATCATCCAGACGCTTTTGAATGGCAGTGCTATCCACTTTGCGCACTTCACCGGTATGCTGCAAATCCACCCCGCTTCTTACGCCCAAGGGCTTGGCGGTGACAAAATTACCGCTGGCTACGCGTATATCCGCCCCCGCCATAGGCGAGTTAATCAACCCCATGGAAAGCCGGGCTTCAATCTCCACACGCACCGAGCCATTGGCCTCTATCACATAAGCCATGGCCTCGTCATTGGTGACGCGCAAACCGTTCACCAGTGTGTTTTGCAATTTTGCACGCTTCAATCGGGATTCAATCTGCGGGCGCGAGCCATGCACAATCACCAGCCGCACTTCCAGACTAGCCAGTAGGTTGAGATCATGCGAAAGCGCGACAAACTGGCCGTCATCCACCACCTCACCGCCAAACGCGATCACAAAAGTGCGTCCGCCAAACGCATGGATATACGGCGTGGCAGAACGAAACCAGCGCACAAATTCCTGCGGCTGAATTGGATTTGCATTCGAGGTGACTGGGTTCTGCGTAGATTGTGGCTCCACCTGTGCATACAAAGCGGCCGGCGTGCAATCCAGCGCCGCGCAAATGCGCCGCAACATGGCTTCAGAAATACCCTGCGCACCACGCTCAATGCGCGATAAATTGCCGCTATCAGTCTCTACGCGTTTAGCCAGCGTTTGCAGGGTGAGGTTAAGCTGTTTGCGCCGCTTGCGTATGGCGAATCCGAGTGACATGACGATCCTAAATTTGCGTATTACGCATAATTTTATATGGATTTATGGTTGTTGCAAATAGCAAGATAAATTGTGCCGTCATTTTAGAAAACAAATTTGAGCCAATACGCCGAACAATAACGCAAGCTATTGCACATTTTCCCCTTTGCAAATTCTGTATAGGTTATAGACCAAAGTCTTATGGCCTTGAACCCGCCTCCAGTTTGTGCCAAAGTGCTGACCGTTACATTCATTAAAACAAATTTCCAGTTCACGCCAAGCAATTCAACGCCGATGTGTTGATTAACCGTGGCTGGATGCTTGAATAACGCGAGTTAGCATGTATAAAACATTAGAAGATTTTGTAGGCAATACGCCTTTGGTTCGCTTGCAGCGTTTGCCGGGTAAAACCAGCAATATTATTTTGGCTAAGCTGGAAGGGAATAATCCGGCGGGTTCGGTGAAGGATAGGCCGGCGTTGTCCATGATTAAGCATGCGGAAGCGCGTGGTGACATCAAGCCGGGGGATACGCTGATTGAGGCAACTTCGGGCAATACCGGCATTGCGCTGGCAATGGCGGCGGCGATGCGCGGTTATAAAATGGTGCTGGTAATGCCGGAAAATCAGAGTGTGGAGCGCCGCCAGAGCATGAAGGCGTTTGGTGCGGAGCTGGTGTTGACACCCAAGGATGGCAGCATGGAGCTGGCGCGTGATGTGGCGATGAAGTTGCAGGCGGAGGGTGAGGGCATTGTGCTGGATCAGTTTGGTAATCCTGATAATCCGCTGGCGCATTATGAAGGTACCGGGCCGGAAATCTGGCGCGATACTGCGGGTAAGGTGACGCATTTTGTTTCCAGCATGGGTACCACGGGCACGATTATGGGCACTTCGCGTTACCTGAAAGAGCAGAATCCGCAGATACAAATCATCGGTGTGCAGCCGGAAGAGGGCGCGCAAATCCCCGGTATACGCAAATGGCCGGAAGAATATTTGCCCAAAATCTATGATAAAAAGTTTGTGGATAGCCTGATGTATGTGAGCCAGGTCAACGCGGAAAAAACTACGCGCAAACTGGCGGCGGAGGAGGGTATATTTGCCGGAATTTCCTCGGGCGGTGCCTTGTATGCGGCTTTGCAGCTATCCAAGCAGGTGGAGAATGCGGTGATTGTGACTATAATTTGTGATCGTGGTGATCGTTATCTTTCTACAGGTGTGTTTCCCGGTTAACGGCTGATGCGCTTTTGTCCGCACAGGTCGCCGCTATTTTTACTGCTGTTTTTTTTGCTGGCCTTTAGTTCGGCGGCTAATGCGGTAAGTGCTATCCATGTGCAGGTCGGCGCGATCAACAGTCCGGGCTTCACGGCGAATAAGCTGGCTCTCGATTTCGCGCTGCCAGCGCAGCCATCCCATCCGCAACTCAATTTTCAGACACAGCTGGTTTGGCATGATAAAACAGCGGCAAAAGAAAACTCGCGCATGGCGCTTCAGCTATCTTGTGCGGCTATCACCAATCCCCAAGTCGGGAACTGGCGTTGTGAGCGTGGCTTGCTTAATGCCGAGCGCATCAAAGCGCCGTTTTCATTGAGTTTTACGACAAAAAATCTGAACGGCCAGCCGCAAATTTCTGCTGAATTGAGTTTGTTGGATGTTAATTTTAGCGATGCAGAAGGTTTGCACGCAGGCGAAAAAGTGGCGGCCAAGCTAAGTTTGAATGCCTTTCAGCAATCTCGAATCTGGCATTGGCAGAGCTTGCTGGATTGGCAAGCAGGCGAAGTGTTCTGGCAACCTTTTTATTTTGCCACCGGCGGTCATCAATTCAAGGCCAATGGGCAGTTGGATGTGCTGAGTGCACAACCATCGCTCACGCTAGACAATGCCGAACTCCAGCTCAAAGACGTGGGTGCAATCCAGGGCAATGCGCGTGTAAGCTTAAGCGATAACACGCTACAGACGCTGAATATCAATGCCGATAATTTGCAGCTTGCACCCCTTTATCCGCTCTTGCTTAAGCCATTGCTGGATAAAACCATGCTAAATAATTTGGAAATGGCAGGCCGTGCCAATTTCAAAGCAACGCTGCACAATGGCAAGCCCAGTGCTTTTGAGCTGGATTTGCAAGGTGCGGATGTGGAAGATAAAAATGGTCGTTTTGCGCTCTACAAAATCAATGCCAGTATTCCGTGGGCTTATGATGAAAGCAGAACGATTAAAGCCAGTTATCAGGGCGGGCATTTGTTGCGCTTGCCTTTGGGTGCGGCCAATTTAAGTGCCGAGTTGAACCGTTATGCCTTGACCGCACTGAGCCTGAAATTGCCAATTCTGGATGGCGCGCTGGATTTGTCCGAAGTATCAGCCGCCTGGATAGATCAGCAATGGCATTGGCATCTGCGTGCTAATTTATCGCCGATTGCCATGAGCGATTTTTCGCAGGCACTGGCCTGGCCGCGTATGGAGGGCAAAGTGGCGGCCAGCATCCCCTTGGTGACTTATAGCGCCGGGCAGTTAAGCACGGATGGTGATGTGCAATTCCAGGTGTTTAATGGCGACATCACGATCAGCAAACTCGCCATGCAAACGCCGCTGGGGCTGGCACCGCGCTTAAGTGCCAATATGCAAATGCGTCATCTGGATCTGGGGGATTTGACGCGTACCTTCTCTTTTGGTGCCATCGAAGGCAAGCTGGACGGTGATGTGAATAATCTGCAACTGGTGAATTGGAAGCCGACCCGGTTTGATGCGGTTTTTAAAAGTAGCGATGGCAGTTATCCCAAAAAAATCTCGCAACGTGCGGTAGAAAATATCTCATCACTGGGTGGAGCAGGGGCGGCAGCAGCCGTACAACGCAGTTTTTTAAGGTTTTTCAAGCAATTCAATTACGCCAAATTGGGCTTGAGCTGCCAATTGCGTAACGATATTTGCGCAATGGATGGCATTGAGTCAACGCCGCAGGGGTATGTCATCGTTAAAGGTAGTGGCGTGCCTGCAATTACCGTCCTGGGTTACAATCGAAACGTGGGCTGGGCGGAATTGCTGACGCGTATAGAGCGCATTACCGATAGCAACGCCAAGCCGGTAATTAAATAAGTTTAGAGGATGGAAAAGATGAAAACCTGGATAGCAGTATTCCCCGCCATATTGATTTTGAGCGCTTGCGTCACGATTAATATTTATTTTCCTGCCGCCGCCGCCGAAAAAGCCGCCGATAAAATCATAGATGAGGTTTGGCAGCTCAAGGACAAAGCCACGCCCGATGCCAAGCTTATAGAAGAAAAGCCCGCCACCAAATAAGCCGTATAACACATAGAGGACAATATGATGAAAAAACTATTTTCGATTTTGCTAATACTGCTGGCAACCGCACTGGCTGCCCCATTCGCATCCGCAGCGGCTGATCTTGAAGTCAATACCCCCGCTATTTCTTCACTCAAAAACAGCATGCAAACCAGACATGGTCAGCTAGCCGCTCATTACGCCAGCGGTGCCATTGGCTTGACCAAAGACGGCCTGATTGCCATGCATGATGCTAACGCCGTGCCACTCGCCCAGCGTCAAAGCGTTAATTCGCTTATAGCGGCAGAAAATGGCGACAGAAATGCGCTCTATAAAGAAATCGCTTCAGCCAACGGCCATCCCGAATGGCAGGATGAAGTACGCAGCACCTTCGCCCAACGGTGGGTGCAAAAAGCGCAAAACGGCTGGTGGTATCAGGATGGTGGGGCATGGGTGAAAAAATAGTCTGTTTGTTTGGCTGAATTCCTAATCTTATCAACAGCCACTGACCGAGCCGACATTTTCAGAATTCCTGTCGGCTCGCTTGTCAAATGGTTCTTTCTGAACTCAAACCAATCCCTTATCCCGCAATTCCTTCTTCAAATAAGCATAAAACACCGGTGCCGCTACTAGGCCGGGCAAGCCGAACAGGGTTTCCATCACTAAAATTGCGCTCAATAATTCCCATGCGTGTGCCTTGATTTCAGAGCCTATGATTTTTGCGTTCAGAAAATATTCCAGTTTGTGAATGACGACCATGAACAGCAGCGAAAAGGCGGCAGTTTCCAGCGAGTGGGATAAGGCGACAATGACGATGACAGTGTTGGACATGATATTGCCTAACACGGGAATCAAGCCGACCAGGAAGGTAATTGCGATCATGGTTTTTATCAGCGGCAAATGAATGCCAGCAGCAGGCAGCAGTACCCATAAATAAATGCCGGTAAGTAAGGTGTTGATGAGAGAAATGCGTACTTGGGCAAATACAATTTTCTTGAACATTTTTGCCAGATTGCTGATGCGGGCTTGCAGGGCAGCGGCTAAAGCGCCGTGCATGGTGTGGCGGCTGAAATCTTGCAGAGCTACCATGCTGCCAATTATCATGCCCAGTAATAAATGCACTAACACATGGCCGGCTTCCTGACTGATTATTTTTGCTTCACCGGCATGTGCGCGCAGCCAATTGGTCAGCATGTCACGTAATGCGTCTACCCCGGATGGCAGATTGTCGCGCATCCAGGCAGGCAGCTGGCTGCGGGAGGCTTCGATAATGTCGGCCATTCTTTTCAACAACAAGTGAATATTGCCTGAATCACTGCTAAAGAATGTAAAAGCTGTCCAAATCGCTAGGGTTAAGCTGCTAATAATCAACGCTGATAGCAATACCACCGCCACTAATCGACCCTTGCGGCTATTGAACATTTGTTCAATTCTGGGGGCGACCAAGTGCACCAGGCTGTAAACCAGTAGCCCGGAATACAAAGCCACTAGCAGCCCGTTTTTAAGCACTAACAACAAGGCGATAAACGCCAGAATATAAGAGGCAATGCGTGATGCGTTGATTTTGGCGGGTGAGTTCACAGGTATCATGGGAAGCATTCTCTGTTACGAAGTGAAACAAAGTTTAACGCAGATTGTCCATTGTGGTGCGACGGAAAAATAGTCACTTGCACTCGTGCAGGCTGGGAGGATGGTCAAATGGATTATCCGGGCTTATCCCAAGCTGAATTCGATTATAATTGAACGCGAAAACCTTAAGGAAATTCCCATGCAAGATAAAAAAATCCCGCTACGTTACAAGCCGATGACCAATATTCTGTTTGGAAGTCGCTGGTTACAGCTTCCACTATATCTTGGTCTGATTGTTGCCCAATGCGTCTATGTATTTCATTTTATGGTGGAGCTTACGCATCTGGTGGAAAAGGTTCCGCATTTGGGCGAAGCTGACATCATGCTGATTGTACTCGGCTTGATTGATGTGGTGATGATTTCCAACCTGTTGATTATGGTCATCATTGGAGGCTACGAGACGTTTGTTTCGCGGCTGGATCTGGAAGGGCATCCTGATGAACCGGATTGGCTGTCGCATGTAAATGCCAATTTGCTGAAAATTAAACTGGCGACGGCGATTATTGGCATTTCTTCCATCCATTTATTGAAAACCTTTATCAACGCTCCAAATCTGGACGAGAAAACCATGCTCTGGCAAACCGTCATCCACATGGCTTTTGTTATATCAGCGGTTTCCATTGCCTATATTGATAAATTGATGACGCCAGTGCATGTGGCAGAGAAAAAAGAGGCTGCCCATTAATTGCGATAGGTGCGGTTAAAAAGAAAAAGGCTGCCATAAGCAGCCTTTTTTTGCGCGCGTAAGCTGCCAATTTATAGTGGGGTGACTGATTCGATGACGACGGTTTGTAGCGGCACATCGCCACCATCCGTAGGTAGTTTTGAGATTTTTTGCACGACATCCAGGCCTTTAACCACTTTGCCAAACACGGTGTAACCCCAGCCGCGCTCGGATTTGTCGGTGTGATTTAAAAAGCTGTTATTGGCGACATTGATGAAAAATTGTGCGGTGGCCGAGTGCGGATCGCTGGTGCGTGCCATGGCAACGGTGCCCAGGCTGTTGGTTAAGCCATTGTCAGCTTCATTTTTTATGGGCGCGCGCGTGGTTTTTTCGATCAGATTTTTATCCATACCGCCGCCTTGAATCATGAAGCCGGAAATGACGCGATGGAAAATGGTGCCCGTGTAGTGTTTGTCTTTGGCATATTGCAGAAAATTGGCCACGGTATTGGGCGCTTTTTCAGCATTCAGCTCAACAATAATCGAACCCTGGCTGGTTTTGATTTCGACGGTGGGTTGTGCTTGTACACTCAGTGAGCTGAATGCAGCTAGCAGCAAAGTGGTTTGCAGTGCGCGTTTAAGCAACATTTTTATTTTCCTGTAGTTATTTAAAGATGGATTACTAAATCGTGGTGAATAAATTAATGACACCATCCAAGCCGCAATAATTCAATGCATAAGTGGCTTGCTGCTGCACAATGGGCTTGGCGTGGTAGGCAATCCCCACACCGGCAGCGGCCATCATTTTAAGATCATTGGCACCGTCACCTATGGCAATCACCTGTTCTTTTTTTAAGCCCAGTTTTTCGCGCAGCTGTATTAAATAATCAGCTTTGGCTTGCGCATCAACGATATGACCCAGTACGCGGCCGGTAAGTTTGCCGTCTATGATTTCCAGCGAATTGGCTTGCACATAATCCAGCCCGGTCATCGCTTGCACACGCTCTGCAAAAAAATCAAAGCCGCCGGATACCAGCATGGTGGTAATGCCGTGTTGCTTGCAAGCGTCTATCCATTGCTGCGCACCGGGGTTGAGTTGTAAACGTTCGTCAATCACACGCTGCAATGCCGATTCATCCAACCCGGCCAGCAATGCCACACGCTGGCGTAAACTTTCAGCAAATTCGATTTCACCACGCATAGCGCTTTCGGTAATCGCCGCCACTTGCGGTTTCAAATTACACATATCCGCAATTTCATCAATGCACTCAATACTGATCAGCGTTGAATCCATATCCATGACCACCAAACCAAAATTGGTCAACATTTGCTCGTCTGGCACAAAAGCGTAATCAATAGCATGTTGCGCACAATAGTTACCTACTTCAACCAATGGCTTTTGATTGACAGGTAAATAATAGGCATCCCGAGCGATTGGAATAAAAGTGCCGCCATAACATAGCTGGCTCAGGCTTAATAAATGGATGGAATGCAGGGCAGGGCTTTGAACGACAAGTCGCATGGCGAATTTTAAAAAAGAAAATTAAGTTGGCTGATTATACATGGTGATTTATTAACGGGCTCTTAGTAGCTTATAAGCTCGTTTTCCGCCAAAATACCGGTTTTAGAATTTGACGATTAAAAATCATGAATTTGCATGAGTTTCAGGCCAAACAATTACTCGCACAGTACGGTATCGCCGTGCCCAAAGGTCAGATGGTGGCAACAGCGGCTGCGGCGCAAGAGGCGATCAGTTTAATCGGCGGCAACGCCTGGGTAGTCAAAGCGCAAGTCCATGCCGGTGGGCGCGGCAAGGCAGGCGGTGTTAAAGTGGTCAATTCTGCGCAGGAGGCCTTTGCCACGGCTGAGGCTTTATTGGGCAAAACTCTGGTGACCTATCAAAATGCACCGGATGGCCAGCCCGTTAATCAGGTTTTGATTGAAGAGACTTTGCCCATTGCGCGCGAGCTGTATTTGTCCCTGACCATAGATCGCAGCCTGGAGCGCATTGTGCTGGTGGCTTCTTCCGAGGGCGGTATGGATATTGAAGAAGTGGCGCAAACCAGTCCGCAGAAAATATTGCAGGAAGTGTGTGACCCATTGAATGGCCTGGTCGATTTTCAGGCGCGCAATCTGGCCTTTGCTTTGGGATTGGTGGATACGCAAATAGGCATATTTACCAAACTGGCCAAAGGGCTTTATCGTTTGTTCAAAGAAAACGATTTGGCCATGTTGGAGATTAATCCATTAATCATCACGACTGAGCGCGCATTGGTGGCGCTGGATTGCAAGATAAGTGTGGATGATAACGCACTGTATCGCCAAAAAAACCTGGCTGCGCAGCGTGATTGGACGCAGGATGATGCCAAGGAGGCGGAAGCGCATCATGCCGGACTGAATTACATTGCGCTTAACGGCAACATCGGCTGTATGGTCAATGGCGCTGGTCTGGCGATGGCCACCATGGATTTAATCAAGCTGCACGGCGGTGCACCGGCCAATTTTCTGGATGTGGGCGGCGGCGCAACGGCTGAAACCGTGGCCAAGGCGTTCAAAATCATACTCGCCGATCATCAGGTAAAAGCCATTCTGGTCAATATCTTTGGTGGCATCATGCGCTGCGATATTATTGCGGAAGGCATTATTACTGCCGTCAAGGAAGTTGGTATCCAGATTCCCGTGGTCGTCCGTTTGGAAGGCACAAATGTTGAGTTAGGTAGGAAAATGTTAAGTGAGAGCGGGCTTTCGATTATTTCGGCAGCGGATTTGACAGATGCGGCCAAACAGGCTGTAGCCGCAGCAAAGGTTTGATATGAGCATATTAGTTAATAAAAACACCAAAGTGCTGTGCCAGGGTTTTACCGGCAAGCAGGGTACATTTCATTCTGAACAGGCACTGGCCTACGGCACCCATATGGTAGGCGGCGTTACCCCGGGCAAAGGCGGTCAAAGTCATTTGGGCTTGCCGGTATTCAATACCATGCGCCAGGCCGTGCGTGAAACCGGTGCCAATGCTTCGGTGATTTATGTGCCGCCGCCGTTTGCCGCCGATTCGATACTGGAAGCCTGTGATGCGGGTGTGGCCTTGATTATCTGCATTACCGAAGGTATTCCGGTATTGGATATGTTAAATGTCAAAGCCGCATTGAAAGCCAATGGCGTGGCGTTGATCGGACCCAACTGTCCGGGTGTCATCACGCCCGATGAATGCAAAATTGGCATCATGCCAGGCAGCATTCATCTGCGCGGTAAAGTGGGCATTGTTTCGCGTTCCGGCACTCTGACTTATGAAGCTGTGCATCAGACTACGGCTTTGGGCTTGGGGCAATCTACTTGTGTAGGCATAGGTGGTGACCCCATCAAAGGCCTTAACTTTATTGAATGTTTGCAACTGTTTGAAGCCGATGTCGAGACTGAAGCCATCATTATGGTAGGTGAGATTGGTGGTGGCGATGAAGAAGCAGCGGCAGAGTATATCCGTAGCCATGTTAGTAAGCCGGTCGCGGCTTATATTGCCGGACAAACCGCGCCTAAAGGCAAACGTATGGGACACGCCGGAGCCATTATTTCCGGCGGCAGCGGCCGTGCGGAAGACAAAATTCGCGCTTTGGAAAACGCCGGTGTGGTGGTCGCCAGTTCTCCTGCGGGCTTGGGTGCGGCGGTTTTGGCTGCCATTCAAGCTGTCAATCATCGTTAAGCGGCTTGTGGCACACAGCTGGAATCTGACTTAACCATAAAAATAGCGGTCTTACAGGAAGCTTCAAAATGCGATTCAATCCTCACGCTTTATTATTAAGTGCATTTTTGGCTTTGGCTGGAGCACAAACAGCTGTGCCGGACTGGATTTCTACTGCCCAGGCCGCAGAAGATGTCCCATTCCTGTTAACCGCATCTGCCAAAGGTGATCTTGCAACCGTGCGCGCCATGCTGGAAAGTGGCGTTAATCCCAATATACGTGATGGTGAAGGTGTCACCGCGCTGATGTATGCCGCGCGTAAGGACAAAGCTGAGATAGTGCGCTTGTTGCTGGAAAAGGGCGCAGACATCAACGCGGCGGATAACGGTGGCTGGACGGCCTTGATGTTGGCCGCCAAGAAAAACTTTTTCGTAACGGCAAAGGTGCTCCTGGATAAAGGAGCCGATGCAAAAATACGTGATGAATCCGGCTGGAGCGCTTTGGGCCTCGCGGCAACTTCAGGAAATACCGAAGTGGTTGATCTGCTACTCACCTATGGTATGAATGCCAGTGCTAAAAGTGATGATGGCAAAAGCATACTCATGCATGCGGCTGTCAGTCAGTGGTAGTTTGGCAACCATCAAAACTCTGCTCGATCATGGGGCTGACACGGCTGCAAAAGATCGTTTTGGGCAAACCGCCTTGATGTATGCTGCACGTGGCGGTCAAGCAGAAATTACAGCGCTGATCGTCGATAAAGGTGCCAACGTCAATGATAAAGACCTTTCGAAATGGTCTGCATTAACCTGGGCGGTAAAAAAATCTCAATTGAACACAGCCAGCTTGCTCATTGCCAAAGGCGCGGATGTTAATCTGATTGACTCTGAAGGCACGCCTGTCATGCACTTTGCCGTGGATAATGGTTCAGTGGAAATGGTAAAGTTATTGTTGGAAAATGGTGCCAAGGTTAAGGCTAGGGATCAATACGGATTAACCGCATTGGTTTATGCCCTGAAAAAAAAGAATCCTGCCATTGTTCAGCTAATTAAGGATGCAGGCGGTAGTTATTAATGTGGGTGCTAAAATGAAAATCGCCATTGCTCAAATCAATGTTACCGTTGGCGATCTAGGCGGCAATAGCGCCAAGCTCGCCGAGTTTGCGCAACGTGCCAAACTTGCTGGTGCCAGTTTGATGCTCACGCCGGAATTAAGCTTGAGCGGCTACCCGCCTGAAGATTTACTATTGCGCGATGACTTTAATCATGCCTGTGAAACGGCCTTGCTTGCGTTGGCAAAGGCTACACAAGGCATAACCGTCCTGGTTGGGCATCCAAGCAAACGTCTGGGCGCTTGTTATAACGCCGCCTCCGTGCTGCAAGACGGCCGTGTTGTGGCAACTTATCACAAGCAGGAGCTGCCCAATCACAGTGTATTTGATGAGTTGCGCTACTTTACTGCCGGTAAAAAACCGCTGGTATTCGAGTGTCAAGGCGTGCAATTTGGCGTGCTGATCTGTGCCGATGTCTGGGAGGCCTTCCCCGCTATGCAAGCCAGATTAGCCGGCGCACAAGTGTTGCTGGCGCTAAACGCCTCGCCTTTTCATCTGGATAAGCAGCCGGAGCGTCATGCGGTGATGCGTCAACGTGCTTTGGAAACGGGTTTGCCTGTGATTTATGCCAATATGGTTGGCGGTCAGGATGAGCTGGTTTTTGATGGAGGCTCCTTCGTCTTGAGCAATCAGGGTGAATTGACGCAGCAATTGCCTTTTTTCAAGGAGGCTTTAACGATAGTTGAGCTGGCTGATACCAAGCCAATAGCAGCTGAAATCAGTGCTAGTCTTGATCTTGATGATTCTGTCTATCAGGCACTCTGTCTGGGCTTGCGTGATTACATCGCTAAAAACGCATTCCCCGGTGTCGTGATCGGGCTTTCGGGCGGTATAGACTCAGCGCTAACATTGGCGATTGCTGTCGATACACTAGGTGCAGATAAAGTCCATGTCGTGATGATGCCCTCAGCATTTACCGCCGACATAAGCATAAGCGATGCCCGCGATATGGCAGAAATAGTCGGCGTGAAATATAGCGAGTTCCCCATTACCCCGTTGTTTGAAAGCTTTCGCACCACCTTGGCAACAGAATTTGCAGGCTTGCCTTTTGATGCAACCGAAGAAAATCTGCAAGCACGCATACGCGGTACACTCTTAATGGCGCTCTCCAACAAATTTGGCAGTATTGTATTAACCACGGGTAACAAGAGTGAAATGGCAGTAGGCTATGCCACCTTATATGGCGATATGGCTGGTGGTTTTTCTGTGCTCAAAGACGTACCGAAAACCTTGGTATACAAGCTCGCACAATATCGAAATAATATCTCGCTGGTAATTCCCCAGCGCATTATTGAACGTCCACCATCGGCTGAGCTACGCCCAGATCAAACTGACCAAGATAGTCTCCCTCCTTATGAAGTGCTGGATGCGATTGTTGAAGCCTACGTTGAGTATGATTTCGGCTACAAAGACATCATGGCGATGGGCTATCAAGAACACGATGTCAACCGTGTCATCGGCCTGATTAACCGCAACGAATATAAACGTAGCCAGTCCGCTGTGGGTGTCAGAATCACGCGCAGAGGGTTTGGCAAAGATAGGCGCTATCCCATTACTGCCAAATTCAAATACACCCGAGCATATTAGCTTAGGGAAGTACTGCTTTAAGTCCAAATTTGTCATTCCGACGAAGGTCGGAATCCAGTGACTTAACGGTTCTGGACGCTGAATTTATAGAAGTGCCCTTTAGTCGGTGTGACGAACTTAATCAGCACTACCTCCACTTGTTGAGTATTGAGAAAATTTCTGCACATTTGCTATCTGATGTTACGCACCTTCATTTATGCGCAGATGGCGCAGATTCACACAGATTAAAGACCAGGCTTTTGTACTCCATGTGTAGCGTGCCACAGTTAGCCATGCACCGCCATTGCAGCACCAATGACAGTCTAAGTCTATTCATCCCATTTTTGAATATCAGTGTCCGTCTGCGTTATCTGCGCATCATGTTTTTCATGGGTATGTGTAACATTAGTAACCATTCTAAAATGCCCACTTTCCTAACAAGTCCATTTTACATCCAGTCACAATTCCGCCATTCGATATTACGCAGCAAAAATAACACTCTTCTACCCCATTTGTGATTTCTCAAGAAATGATGGGGTGCCATCAGGAATCAACTCACTTATAACCATTTTATATAAATGGCTTTGCTATTCAAAGCAAACCCTCAAAATACCCATATTTAATACATGGAAATATGGGTATTGTCTATACACTGTATAAAATAAACACTCACTGTATGATTTTATTACAATCATTATTTTATAAAATAACCACTATTAAAGTATAGTGAATTAGTCAACTACCTGTAATTTAAGGATTAATAAATAATTACAATGCTTGGCATGGTCATTGCTAATGTAACTACGCAAGACAACCTGTAGGGCAAGTAGTGAAGCGATATGGTAGTTAGCTGGAGTTTATTTAGTTTTCGATAGGCGCTTGATTGGATAGCTAACTGTAACCAGTTCGCTTCGTATTCTTAAAATTGTTAATTGTTAGGAGATTGATATGGCTCTTAGTACAGCACATAAAGCAGCAACCGACGCACTGGCCGCGAACCGCGCCCCCATCAGCGTAGGCGCACAAGAAGTTCACAAATGGATGCAAGACTTCAACTGGGACTTCGCCAACAACCGCACCAAGTACCCCACCAAGTACCACATGGCGAACGACACCAAAGAACAGTTCAAGCTGACCGCCAAAGAATACGCCCGTATGGAATCCGTCAAGGACGAACGTCAATTCGGCTCCTTGCAAGATGCATTGGCTCGTATGGATGCCGGTGCCCGTGTTCACCCAAAATGGGGTGAAACCATGAAGGTCATCTCCAACTTCCTGGAAGTGGGCGAATACAACGCGATTGCTGCAACCGGTATGTTGTGGGATTGTGCTTCTGCTCCTGAGCAAAAGAACGGCTACCTGGGTCAATGTATGGATGAAATCCGTCATACCCACCAATGCGCCTATGTAAACTACTACTTCGCCAAATACTTCCATGACCCTGCTGGCCACACCGATGCACGTCGCGTACGTACCCTGGGTCCCCTGTGGAAAGGCATGAAACGCGTATTCTCTGATGGTTTCATCTCAGGCGATGCCGTTGAGTGTTCAGTCAGCTTGCAATTGGTCGGCGAAGCCTGCTTCACCAACCCATTGATCGTAGCGGTCACTGAATGGGCATCCATGAACGGTGATGAAATCACCCCAACTGTATTCCTGTCCATTGAAACAGACGAACTGCGTCACATGGCCAACGGTTATCAAACCGTGGTATCTATCGCCAATGACCCAGCCGCTGCCAAATACCTGAATACCGACTTGAACAATGCGTTCTGGACACAACAAAAGTACTTCACCCCAGTATTGGGTATGGCGTTTGAATATGGTTCCAAAACCAAGGTTGAGCCATGGGTCAAGACCTGGAACCGTTGGGTATACGAAGATTGGGGCGGCATCTGGATTGGCCGTCTGGGCAAATACGGTGTAGCTTCACCACAAAGCCTGAAAGATGCAAAACGTGACGCTTACTGGGCACATCATGACTTGTTCCTGTTGGCTTACGCTGTTTGGCCAACTGGCTTCTTCCGTCTGGATCTGCCTACCAAGGAAGATGCAGAATGGTTCGAAGCGAACTACCCAGGCTGGCAAGATTTCTACGGCGTGATCTATGACGAATGGCGTGCCCGTGGTTGTGAAGACCCAGCCAGCGGCTTCATTCCACTGCTGTGGTTCATCGAAAACGGCCATGAAATCTACATCGACCGTACATCACAAGTGCCATTCTGCCCAACCTTGACCAAAGGTGCCGGTTCCCTGCGTATTCATGAATACAATGGCATGAAACATGCGTTCTCTGATCAATGGAGTGAGCGTATGTGGTTGAGTGAGCCAGAGCGTTATGAGTGCCAAAACATGTTTGAGCAATATGCAGGCCGTGAATTGTCTGAAGTCATCGCTGAAGGTCATGGCGTACGTGCAGATGGCAAGACACTGATTGCGCAGCCGCATGTGAAGAAAGAAGGCAAGCTGTGGACACTGGAAGACATCAAACGCATTGGTTGTGTGTTCAAGAATCCATTGGCTTAATTGTCAAAACAATACCGGCCTAGACATTAGGCTGGTAGCGTGAAGCTCTCACGCCAGAGTTATCAAAAGTAACGATGGCGTGAGAATTATTAAAAAATGTAAAATTATTTAGAATGTGTTCGTGTTAAATGCATTCTAAATAAACAATGTTTAATTTGTGGCCATTCGGTGTTTGTAATTTATACACTGTATGCTTTAATGCCCGTGCTCTGATTGAGGTTAAATAAAATGTGTAACTCATTGTATTCCCATTGTAAAAAAAGTGTTATTTGTGCTGTTGCGATGATTGGCATGAGCATTGCTAATGCTACTGTGCAGCACAAGGAAGTGAAGTAGGCAAAAAGTAACGGCGCTAAAACACTTTCGATAATTTAATTATTATTTAACACCAATCTGGGAGAGCTAACGATGGCTAATACAGCACTTAATGCAGCAACCGACGCACTGGCCGCTAACCGCGCACCAATCAGCGTAGGCGCACAAGAAGTTCACAAATGGATGCAAGACTTCAACTGGGATTTCAAAAACAATCGTACCAAGTACTCCACCAAGTACCACATGGCGAACGACACCAAAGAACAGTTCAAGCTGACTGCTAAAGAATACGCTCGTATGGAGTCTGTAAAAGACGAACGTCAATTCGGTTCTTTGCAAGATGCGTTGGCTCGTATGGATGCCGGCTCGCGTGTTCACCCAAAATGGGGTGAAACCATGAAGGTCATCTCCAACTTCCTGGAAGTGGGCGAATACAACGCGATTGCTGCAACCGGTATGTTGTGGGATTGTGCTTCTGCTCCTGAGCAAAAGAACGGCTACCTGGGTCAATGTATGGATGAAATCCGTCATACCCACCAATGCGCCTATGTAAACTACTACTTCGCCAAATACTTCCATGACCCTGCTGGCCACACCGATGCACGTCGCGTACGTACCCTGGGTCCTCTGTGGAAAGGCATGAAACGCGTATTCTCTGATGGCTTCATCTCAGGCGATGCCGTTGAATGCTCCATTAGCTTGCAATTGGTCGGCGAAGCCTGCTTCACCAACCCATTGATCGTAGCGGTTACTGAATGGGCTTCCATGAACGGTGATGAAATCACCCCAACTGTATTCCTGTCCATTGAAACAGACGAACTGCGTCACATGGCAAACGGTTACCAAACTATCGTTTCTATTGCCAATGACCCGGCTGCATCTAAATTCCTGAATACTGACTTGAACAACGCGTTCTGGACACAACAAAAGTACTTCACCCCAGTATTGGGTATGGCGTTTGAATATGGTTCCAAAACCAAGGTTGAGCCATGGGTCAAGACCTGGAACCGTTGGGTATACGAAGATTGGGGCGGCATCTGGATCGGCCGTCTGGGCAAATACGGTGTAGCTTCACCACAAAGCCTGAAAGATGCAAAACGTGACGCTTACTGGGCACATCATGACTTGTTCCTGTTGGCTTACGCTGTTTGGCCAACTGGCTTCTTCCGTCTGGATCTGCCTACCAAGGAAGATGCAGAATGGTTTGAGCTGAATTACCCAGGCTGGCAAGATTTCTACGGCGTGATCTATGACGAATGGCGTGCCCGTGGTTGTGAAGACCCAGCCAGCGGCTTCATTCCACTGCTGTGGTTCATCGAAAACGGCCATGCAATCTACATCGACCGTACATCACAAGTGCCATTCTGCCCAACCTTGACCAAAGGTGCCGGTTCCCTGCGTATTCATGAATACAATGGCATGAAACATGCGTTCTCTGATCAATGGAGTGAGCGTATGTGGCTCTCTGAGCCAGAGCGTTATGAGTGCCAAAACATGTTTGAGCAATATGCAGGCCGTGAATTGTCTGAAGTCATCGCTGAAGGTCATGGCGTACGTGCAGATGGCAAGACACTGATTGCGCAGCCGCATGTGAAGAAAGATGGAAAATTATGGACACTCGATGACATCAAACGCATCGGTTGTGTCTTCTCGAATCCGTTGGCTTAATACCTCGGAAATGCCAGTCTGGTAACAGGCTGGTAGTTTAACCCCTCACGCCTAAGTGGCGCGATGTCGCAAAGACGTGAGGATTTTTTGTACTCATTTAAGGAGTAATTAGGAAATGGCAACTTTAACAGTCCGTGGTCTAACCGACCCAAAACTGCAACAAGCAATTATGGATGCAACACCAGATCAACCAATTGATACTCAACGGAAGATGTGCTATTTCGTAGAGCCACGTTGGAAACGTCTGACTGAATATGAAATTTTGAACTGCTACTCTGCACCTACACCTGACTGGATCGCTGGCGGTCTGGACTGGGGTGATTGGACTCAAAAATTCCACGGTGGTCGTCAATCCTGGGGTACAGAAACAACAGAACTGAAGACTGATTCATGGTTAAAACACCGTGATCCAGCTCGTCGTTGGCACGCTCCGTACGTTAAGGCTAAAGGCGAAGATTGGCGTTGTACAGAGCGCTTCATGGAAGCTTACTCAACAGACGGTTCTATCCGTTTGATGGATACTTTTTGGCGCGATACAGTTATTCCTCAAATTTTCGGTGCGCTGGGTTACGCTGAATACGGTATGTTTAACGTGCATTCATCAGTAATGCGTGATTGCCTGGGTGATACTATCCGTAATACATTCGGTATGGCTGCTCTGGATAAGCAAGACAATTCACAAATGGTACAGTTGGTTCGTACATTCATTTCAAAATTGGTTCCTGGTTACTCAGACTCTACCGATCGTGCGAAAAAAGAATGGACAACTAGTCCAACTTTCAAATCAGCTCGTGAAACAATTGAGCAAATCTGGCAAGGTAACTTTGACTGGAATGAAGGTCTGTGGGGTTGTCACATGGTTTACGACCCATTGTTCGGTCAATTGGCTCGCCGTGAATTCTTCATGCGTTTGGCACCAGCGTTTGGCGATACATTAACACCTTACGTTCTTTCACAATTCCAATCTTATTTCCACCTGACTCGCGCTGCAATGGATGATCACTTCAACTATTGCCTAGCTAACGATGCTAAATTTGGTGAGCATAACCGTACTTGGTTCAAGGCTTGGACAGACAAATATCTGCCAGGCACTGTTGCCGCAATGACAGAGTTTGTTGGTTTGTACAAAACACTGCCAGTTATTCAAGGCTTCACTGATCCTGCTTCTATTGAAGCCAGTGTCGTACGTGTAGTTTCTGATTGGGTAGTAGATTATGCTAACAAATACAATTATCCAGTTGACCAAGCTGCAATGGTTAAAACTATTCTAGCTGGCACTAAATAAGGGAGAGATGGAAATGAGTACAAATTCAAATGCATACAACGCTGGCATTATGGGCAAAACTGGTAAAGCTTTTGCGGATGAATACTTCGCAGAAGAAAACCAAACTGTTCATGAAAGCGACACAGTAGTTTTAGTTCTGAAAAAATCTGATGAAATGGACTTCCTTGTTGAAGAAATGTTAATCAAGGCTGCTGGTGCTGATAAGAACCTGGTTGTTGAAGATAAAGCTGGTTTCTGGTGGTTGAAGACAAATGGCAAAATCGCTTTTGATTGCGATGTTGCCACTGAATTGCTAGGTCGTAAGTACAATGTATATGATTTGCTGGTGGATGTTTCATCAACCATCGGTCGTGCTTACACATTCGGTAATACTTTCACCATCACTTCCGAGTTGATGGGTCTTGATCGCAAACTAGAAAACATTTAAGGGGAAGAACATGGCTAAAATCCATAAAATACATGACAACGATGCTCGTGATGAGTACGTAGCCAAGATTGCTAAGCTGGATGATCTTGCTTCAGGCGCAAAGTTTTTGACTGAGTTCCGTAAAGCTAACATGTCTCCATTCCGTACTTCTTATGCTTTGGATCTTGATTGCAACTGGATCGAGACACAAATCGAAGATCGCGTAGCTGTTTTGCGTTCACGTGCTGCTAAAACCAACGATTGCTTGTTTAATAAATGCGCAAACGGTGAAGATGCTGCAGTTGTAGTGAAGAAAGTAGTAGATGCAATGAATGCTTGTACTGACAAGTGGGAAGCTGAAAAGATTCATATCAACTTCCGTCTTGAATACAAGACTCCAATTATGCCAACTAACTACTTCATGGATACTGACCGTATTCTGGGTACTAAGTTGATGGAATTGCGCAATACTGGTTACTACGATACTTCTTTGGAAGATCTGCGTAAGCAACGTGGCGTTAAAGTTATCAAGCTTGTAGATGCTAATGCTCTCTAAACAATTTTATATTGTTTAAGTAGCATGTAAGTTTTCTGGCTCGGGGCGGTGCTCCGAGCCAGTTTTGTTTTAATAACTGCCTAATAAAGGAGTGCATGAAATGGCTATTGAAGATGATGGTGTTGATAGTAGGAATGTCGCACTTGCGAACTTGATGCTTTCCAGCGAGATGGTTGCCGAAGCTATAGCAACTGAGGTAAAATCTCAGGCTGAGCCTGACGTTGAAGACTTGTCTAGCGATCATGTGCTTTTGAAGGAAGTAGGGAGATATGCGGCCTACGGCTTGGAGACGGAATGTCTGTGGCGCTGGGATATTTATAAAGATGGTAGCCATGTGCAAACCGGTGCTGCGCTCAGCCTGGAGTCAGCAAAAAGATCGGTTGACCATGTGTTGGCGTTTTATGGCGTAAGAGATGTTACTACCACAGAAAAAACTACAGATACCGCGAGTAATGCCGATGAATCCTAGTTTTGAGACCGTGTCGCTACCCATTGCTGCAATATTTTTTGAAAATTAATTATTAAAACTGAGGAGAGTGGGTTATGGCAACATACGATATTGAAGTGGTCACGCAAGATGGCGCTTCAGTGCACATTCAATGTGCCGAAGATGAAGATGTAATTACAGCAGGGTTGCGCCAAGAGGTTATTTTGATGGCTTCGTGTCGCGAAGGCGGTTGCGCTACCTGTAAAGCTGATTGCACCAATGGCGATTACGAAATGGGTCGTGTCAGTGTGCAAGCTTTGCCACCGGATGAAGAAGAAGAGGGTGTTGTGTTGCTATGCCGCTGCTATCCACGTTCGGATATGACAGTTGAAGTGCCTTATACCTCTGAACGAATTTCTTATACTACCGTTGATCGTGAGTTTTCTGCTGAAATCATTAGCATTACGCCTATCGCGTCTAATGCTGTTCAATTGGTTTTACGTCGTTCACGCAAAGATGACGGTAGTACGCATGCTGCAATTTTTGAGCCGGGTCAATTCTTTGATATTGAAATCCCGGGTACGGATATTTGGCGTTCATTCTCACCATGCAGTCTGCCAAACGATAATGGCGATTTTGAGTTTCTGATTCGTGTATTGCCAGATGGCAAGTTCTCGAATTTCATGAAAAATGATGCCAAGCCTGGCATGCTGGTTAATGTACGCGGCTCTTCCGGTAACTTCTACTTGCATAATAATGGCTTGCAACCGCGTTACTTTGTGGCCGGTGGCACAGGTCTTTCACCGGTGATGTCTATGTTGCGCCAAATGCATGACCGTGGCGACCCGAATGAAGCACGCTTATATTACGGCGTAAACAAGCAGGAAGAAGTTTTCTACGCGGATGAAATTGCGGCATTAGCCAAGAAAATGCCTAATCTGACAGCGCAAATCTGTGTTTGGCATGCGGAAGAAGGCTGGACGGGTGCCAAAGGCAATGCCGTTGAAATTTTGAAGAGCGATCTTGAAGCCAGCGGTGCCAAGCCAGATATGTATTTGTGTGGCCCTCCTGGCATGGTGGATGCCACTAACCAGATGTGTGATAACTTGGGTATACCAAGAGATAACGTCTGCAGCGAGAAGTTCCTAGCCAGCGGATCATCCGGCGAATAACTTTGAAGGGCGCTGAATGCGCCCTTTTTGTTATGTATCGGGCTTGTTATTCTTGAATAAGAACCCAATATTGATTGAAGTTTAAATAGTTCTGAACCCTAATAATTCATTAGATGGTCATAGCGGCAATGGTCTGTATCCAGCAATAAAAATTCACGGACAGGCGGATAGCATCCTGATGTTATCCGTTTGTGCGTGAAGTTTTTAATCCTCTGGATTCCGGCGTGTGCTGGAATGATGTGCTTTTTCTAATGGCTTATCTTGGTTAAAAGTGATATTGGTAGAGCCCGGTTTAAAGCTGGCTCTACATTGAATTATTGCCGCCGTATCTATCTATCTGTTCGGGTGAATATCGGTATAGAGCAAATTCATAGTTGTAATATTAAAGTGGAAAATGTTGCATAAGCCATAGCTTAAGTTTGTCTAATTCCATTTGCCAGAGGGTGTCAGTTGATGATTTTTAATTTACATGTGCTGACGAATGCTTAACACAATGGACGATATAGCCCTATATCCAGGTGGCGATAGTACAACGCGCGCGTGGGATGCGATGCGTAAGACCAAGCGGCTGCCTGAAGGGTTTGATTGGATACGGCTTGAGGTTTCACAAGCCTGGGAGCGTTGTGTTGAACAGCATGGATTAATTCCGGGTGTGGATCTCTCCCAACCCAAAGCCGATAAAGATCACGATCAGCGCACTTGGTCGCTCGAACTGCAAACTACGCTATCCGTTCATACATACAATGTTCACTCGATATTACAAGATTCTGATACTACGATATTGCTGACGGATGCCCATGGTACTTTAATGCATGTGGTGGGTGCCGGAGCCAGTGCCAGTGCGCTTCATTATTTTGGAGATCAGCATCTGTTTAATATTGGTGCCAGCTGGAATGAATGTGATATTGGCAATAATGGCATTGGCAGCGCAGTCCTGCTGGGTAAGCAAGCTTTCTTTACCGGCAAAGAACATTTCTTTTATAAGTTACATGATTATGTAACCGCAGGTTATCCGGTTCGGGGGGCTGATGGAAAACTTCTGGCGGTTATAGGCATTGTATGTCCGCAACTTAATTCCACTAAATCGTTGGTAGCTTTTCTACGCATAGCTGGTGCTTTGGCTGAATCTGATGTTTTTAAGCGTCATCACCCCAAGGGGCGGTTAATTCGTCTACGTTCGGTAGATGCGCGCGAGCGTTTGTTTGCACAGCAAATGGCGATTGATGGTTTGATTGTGGTTGATAATGAAGAGTTGGTGCTTGCAATTAATGCTATTGCACTCGATTTGCTGGGGGTTGAGGCGATAGCTCAAGTGATAGGTCAAACTCTTGAGTACACGCTGGGAACGAGTCTAAGCTCTATATTCATGGCGCAAACCAAGGGTCAGGTGGAAGTCGAAGTCACAACAACTATGGGTGCCAAGTTGTTGATTGAGCCTGGTTTGGAGGCGGATGGTTTAAATGGAGGCCTGCGGTCTACTTCTCTCAAGGATCGTGTTGCCGATAGCTTTGCGCTGGCGCGTGCGCGGGCAATGGAATTGCGCACTCCAAAAACTTTCATTAAGCCGCTGGAGGCTTCTGAAAGTGCGACTGGTGGGCGCGATGCGATTGTGGATTCTCTGCTTAAAAAAATGGTGGCCTTGCAAGAGCGCAAAATTCCGGTGTTGGTGATTGGTGAATCCGGCGTCGGTAAGGAATACATGGTGCAGTTGGCGCATAAGTCCGGCCCCAGGCGTAATGGTCCTTTGGTGGCGATTAACTGCGCGTCTATTCCCCGTGATTTGATTGAGAGCGAATTGTTTGGTTATGCCTCCGGTAGTTTTACTGGTGCAAATAAGGAAGGACGACCAGGCAAGTTTCAACTTGCATCCGGCGGAACCATTTTTCTGGATGAAATCGGCGATATGCGTTTTGAGCTTCAGTCTACGTTGTTGCGTGTGCTGGAATCGTCAGAGGTTGTGCCTGTTGGCGGTGTTAAGCCTATCAAGGTGGATGTGCAGGTGATTGCTGCTACCAATGCAAGTTTGCGCGACAATGTCGCCAATGGCACGTTCCGGCGCGACCTTTATTATCGCTTGAACGGCGCGCAGATATGGATTCCCTCTTTACGTGAGCGCCCAGACAAAATTCATCTGATTAAAAGCATTTTTGAGCAGGAAAAAAAATTGGCAGGATTTTCTGAAGCCGATAAATTTTTGAGTGATGAAGTGGTAGAGCTGTTTCTGCGACATCCCTGGCCGGGAAATATTCGTCAGCTTTACAATGTGCTTAAGGCCGCTATTTTCATGAGCCGTGACGCAGAGATTCTTATTGACGATTTGCCACCAGATTTTCTGGCGGAAACTGATCCTACCGTTAAAGTTTATGAGGATATTTCCACGCAGACTTATGCGCCGCAGCCTGACTTTGAAGCCCCCATACAGGAAGCGCGTCCGCGTGATGTGCCAAAACTGAGTGCTTTAAGCGATTGGGAGCAACAGGCTGTGCTTTCCGCCTTGCGTGATGCGGACTGGAATGTTTCTAATGCGGCCAAAAAATTAGGTATTACGCGTAGCACGCTTTATCAAAAAATAGCCAAGTATGGGATTAGAAAGCCAACACGAAGTTGGTAAATAGCAAAGGAGATTAATATGGAAGAGCGAGATACATTTGCCGAAGATATGGCGAAAGAATTGGATGCGACTATTTTAATGCTTGCCGAGCGACAGGCGGACTATGTGGAAAGGCTGGGCGAGGAGCGAGTGGCCGAGCTTGAGGAATACCAGCATTTGCGTCTGAGTGGTGATTTGCCTATGCGTGAAGTAGAAGAATTTGAGCGGTCATTGAGTAGCCATGATAGAGCATGGGTAACGATTTTTCACCGTTTGAACCGCGCGCGCGCGCAGCGAGTGTTGCTGGGTCGAGTGTGCATGAAAGAAATAATTGATGGCAAGCTACCTTCACTGGATGACGATTAGGAGTACTTTATTTGATTTAATATCAAGAGGTGGTAGGTTTGATGCAGTAACACACTACCGATATAACAATGCATTAACAAGGAATGGGAAAGCAAATGGCAAAAGAAGTGATTCAAAGTAAGGATGCGCGCATTCAAATGGCGCAAGGTATTGATTTGCTGGCACGTGCGGTAAGTGTGACGTTTGGTCCGGCCGGACCATCCGTCATTATTCAGCACCGTACGGCTGGTATTGCTCCTATTATCAGCCGTGATGGTGTGACGGTTGCAAATGCCATTTCGTTAGAGGATCCGATTGTCGATTTGGGTGCCCGCATGTTGCGTGATGTTGCCAATAGTGTTTCGCGTGAAGCAGGTGATGGCACGACTGGTTCGATTGTTTTGGCGCATCGCATGGCAAAAGAAGCGTTGAAGTCTATTGCGGCGGGTGCAGACCCTATGCATATTAAAAAAGGCATGGATAAAGCTTGCTTGCTTGTAGTTGAAAACCTTAAAGCCATGGCGCAGGATGGCACCACTGAAGCGGTGATGAATCAAATCGGCACGATCTCCTCACGCGAAAAGGAAGTGGGTGAGCTAATTGCAGGTGCGGTTAAACGCTTGGGTAATAACTGTATATTGAACATCGAAATGGGCGATGGCCGTGAAGACGTGTTGGAGGTGATTGAAGGTATTCAATACAATCAAGGTTATGCTTCACCAAGTTTGGTAACGGATCATGCTCGCCACGTGGCCGAACTGGAAAATCCGCTGATTTTGTTCTACGATGAAGAAATACATAATATCGATCAGTTGATTCCCGCATTTGAGATTGCTGGCGAGGAAGGTAGACCCTTGCTGGTCGTCTGTGAAGGTCTGATAGATGCGGCTCTTTCTGCAACCGTGATGAATCATGGGCGTGGTGTACTTAAGGTGTGTGCCATTAAACCGCCCGGCTATGGCGATCATCGACCCGCGCGCTTGATGGATTTGGCGATGCTGACAGGGGGGAAGGTTTTCCTTAAAGCCAACGGTGAAGACCCGGAAAACGTAACGCTGGAAGATATGGGGCAAGCCACCAAAGCTATTATCAAGGAAGAGATTTCGACTATTATTGGCGGCATTGGTGATAAAACAGCGATTGCTGAACGTATTGTTGGATTGGAAAAAGAGGCGGCTTATTATCGTGGCCGTAAACCGGGTGATGGTTCACCAACGGGTAATCTGGCAGAGGCGGAAGATCTGGAAGAACGTATTGCCAATTTGAGTGGTGCAATTGGTGTTATTCATGTAGGCGGTTGTTTTGATATTGAAATTAAAGAACGCATGGTACGTGTTGAAAATGCGTGGAATTCCGTTTCAGCGGCAATAGAAGAGGGCGTGGTGCCAGGCGGCGGTGCGGCTTTGTTTAAAAGCATAAAAGTGCTGGAAGGTTTAGCAGGCGCAAACCCGGATCAAGATCGCGGCATTGCGGTAATGCGTGAAGCGCTTGCTGCACCGCTTCGATTGATTGCCTCAAATGCAGGTTTAAGTGCGGATGTTGTGCAACATGCCATGTCGTTGCAAGATGACCCGTTTGCGGTGTTTGATGCCAGCACTGAAACTTATGGCAATGCTTATGATAAGGGTGTGTTGGATGCGACTAAAGTTATTCGTTTAGCACTGGAGAAATCAGTAGGAGTTATCGGTACCATGCTAACTTCTGAAACGGTAATTACCGCCATTCGTGATACAGAGGCATGGGATTCGTTCGATCCGCAGTGGGCGGCTGATACGCGCGAAGACCCAAGAGCGCCATAAATCAGGATCCACCTGAAAGCCAATGTTGTAGAGGAGAGGGGCGCAGGATTGCTTACGATAAAAACAATCGTGCGTTTTAATTGTGGTGTGAGACTAGGCGGGAGGTTGTATGTCAAAAGAAATAGATAAAGGCTGCGATGACGAAGATGTTGGGATACGCTGGCATATCAGCTCGGCGCGGATGGACATCAAAAAGATGAGTTATGTCGCTTTTCAGAAATATCTTGATCGTGTGAATAAATCCATGTACCGATGCCCGGCTTGCGGTTGGGGTGGTTCTGGTAAGAAGCTGGTGCCAATGGAAACTGATGAGCATGATGATTTTAGTGTTACAGACAATGCCGATAGTTGGTATGCTTGCCCAGCTTGCAAAGAAAAGATTAATACAGATACGCCAGTGGTAAGCCCGATTGATTGAGTGCGAATATAATCAACGGCTATTTTGTTGAAAGCTCACAGCGGCAGGTTTTAAACCTGCTCTGTGAGTTGTTTTGTAATTTCTGAATATGTTTGTTGAATGGCACTACCGCCAAAATTAATTAGAGAAACATCTGAAATATGAAAAAAATTGAAGCGATTATAAAGCCGTTTAAACTGGATGAAGTGCGTGAAGCCTTGGCAGAAATTGGCGTTAATGGTCTTACTGTAACTGAAGTTAAAGGTTTTGGTCGGCAGAAAGGGCATACGGAGCTTTACCGGGGTGCCGAATATGTAGTAGATTTTCTGCCAAAAGTAAAAGTTGAGTTGGTTGTGCCGGATAATTTGGTAGAGGCCAGTGTGGATACTATTATCAAAGCGGCTCATACCGGCAAAATTGGCGATGGCAAGATTTTTGTGATGAATGTTGAGCAGGTGATTCGCATCCGTACTGGCGAGACTGGCGAAGAGGCAGTTTAGTGGTTGGGCGTAGTGAATGTGGTTCCATGCAGATTAATGGCGTAATGGGCTAATTTAATAGGTACCCCTGCGTATATTGTTTGTAAGGCTCACTTTTTAAATGCCAGTAGCTCTTAAAACTATTTTATTGCTCACTGTCTCCAATGTCTTTATGACATTTGCTTGGTATGCACATCTAAAAAATCTCAATGACAAGCCTTGGTATGTGGCAGCGTTTATAAGCTGGGGCATTGCCTTGTTTGAGTATCTGTTTCAAGTGCCAGCTAATCGTATAGGTTACACAGCGCTTTCCTTGGCGCAGTTGAAAATTCTGCAGGAAGTGATTACGTTGGCGGTGTTTGTGCCATTTGCCATCTACTATATGCATCAACCCATGAAGCTGGATTTTTTATGGGCAGGTTTGTGCTTGATGGGTGCAGTATATTTTATGTTTAGAACATAAAGACAACAATTAAAAACGTCGTTATTTGTTTGATTTTTTGAGTATCAGCTTAGCTGATTACTTGCCTAAAACAGTGCGTCAACCTACCGCTGTTCTCATGAAATAACTAGCTGCGGCCTCCTGATCTTAGCTTGATTGAAGCTGCATTTTCCCCTAGCCATAAGCCTAATGTCGCGTCATAATTTTTTATGCGTGTCTTGTCTGCCTGGTAAACTTGAATTGAGAGGTGCCTAAATCATGATAGAAATAAAACAACTTTTGCATGCTGGTTTGATTATCTCGGATTTGGCCAAATCTCGTGCGTTTTACGAAGGTTTGCTTGGTCTAAAGCCCAACGCATTGCGCCCGGATTTTGGCTTCGAAGGGGTGTGGTATGACATAGGCAACAACCAGATTCACCTGATGGCAGTGCCTAACCCTGATGCAGCTTCTATTCGACCTGAACATGGCGGTCGTGATCACCATGTGGCGCTATCTGTTGCCAATATAGATGCCGTAAAAGAGGCGCTGGAACAGGCGGGTGTGCCCTATAGCATGAGCAAATCCGGGCGTGCTGCGTTGTTTTGCCGTGATCCTGATGGCAATGCGCTGGAGTTTTTTTAGTTGCTTTATTGCAGGATGCTTTATTCTCGTATGGAAAGCAAAAATATAACAAAGCTATATCGCCTTAAGCTAATGCACACAGGCGCAAGTATCAGTCTGATTGCACTGATTATGCTTAGTCTGGCATGGGAGGGCTGGTTGGCACCGTTAAAGCCTGGCGGTTCTACACTGATCCTGAAAACCTTGCCATTGCTACTGCCTTTGTTCGGTATTTTGCGTGGAAAACGCTATACCTATCAGTGGGCTAGCATGTTTATCCTGATTTATTTTACTGAAGGTGTCGTGCGCGCCTGGGCTGATCAGGGGCTTTCATCACGGCTGGCTTTGCTGGAAGCCGTGCTTAGCGTTATATTTTTTATGTGTGCCATTTTCTACGCGCGTCTGGCTGGCGCAGCAAATAGCCGCATGGCTCATTCTGCGTAGTAAAACTTCGTTATAACTAAAACTTAGCTATAATTGGTGCCATGCGCATACTACTTTCCAATGATGATGGTTACTTTGCTCCCGGGCTGAGTATTCTGGCCGAACACCTATCTTCACTCGCTGAAATTGTGGTGGTGGCACCTGAGCGCAATCGTAGCGGTGCCAGTAACTCGCTTACGCTGGATCGTCCTTTAAGTGTACGCCAAGCGGGTAACGGATTTTACTATGTAAACGGTACGCCTACCGATTGTGTGCATCTGGCGGTTACCGGGCTGCTGGATGAATTGCCGGATATGGTTATTTCCGGCATTAATGACGGTGCCAACATGGGTGACGATACGATTTACTCCGGCACGGTGGCTGCTGCCATGGAAGGCTATTTGTTGGGCATTCCCTCGATCGCGGTTTCCATGTCGCAACATGGTGTCAGGTATTATGAAACGGCGGCAAAAGTTGTGGTCGATTTGGTAAAGCGCCATCAACAAACCATTCTTCCTCCGCCCATGCTTATTAATGTCAATGTGCCTGATATTCCATATGCGGATTTAAAAGGTTTGGAAGTGACACGTTTGGGCAAGCGCCACAAGGCAGAGCCGGTGATTAAAGCCACTACTCCCAGAGGTGAAACGGTTTACTGGGTGGGTGCGGCTGGCAGTGCGCAGGATGCAGGCAAAGGCACGGATTTTTTCGCCATCACTCAACAAAAAGTGTCGCTGACACCTTTGCAAATAGATCTCACGCAATTCAAACAATTGGAACAGTTGAACAGCTGGCTGGGTCTATGAGTTTAATCAACACAATGAATTTTTTACCATGAATGTAGAACAACGCGGTATAGGCATGACTTCGCAGCGTACCCGCGATCGTCTGATAGCGCGTTTGCGCGAGGAGGGTATACGCGACGAAGTAGTGCTCTCTGCAATACTAGGGACACCGCGCCATCGTTTTGTGGACGAGGCGTTGTCTTCGCGCGCTTATGAAGACACTGCGTTGCCTATAGGTTTTGGGCAAACCATTTCACAGCCTTATATTGTGGCGCGCATGACGGAGGTGTTGCGTAAGCAAAATGTGCTGGATAAAGTCCTGGAAATCGGTACGGGTTGTGGCTATCAAACGGCGATACTTTCCAAAGTGGCAAAAGAAGTTTATTCAGTTGAGCGCATCAAGCCTTTGCTGTTTAAAGCCCGTATTCATTTACGTGAACTCAAGTTGCGTAATATCCATTTAAAGCACGCGGATGGCAATATGGGTTTGCCAGAGCTGGCACCTTTTGATGGCATTCTGGTGACGGCTGCAGCAACGCATATCCCACCTGAGCTATTGCAACAATTGGCGGTTGGCGGGCGTATGGTGATTCCGGTTGGGGTTGACGAGCAAATTCTGATTTTGGTTGAGCGCACAGAAAGCGGCTTTTTGCAAACCAAGCTGGAAGCCGTCAAGTTTGTCCCGTTGTTAGGTGGGACAAGCTAATGCGTTATGTTCTTTTGATTTTGATGCTGCTCACCGGTTGCGCTAGCCACGCACCGGCTCCGATTGTTGAACGTCAAACAGCCCCAAAGCCTTCCAGAGTTGCTCACAAAGCCTCTGAAAAGGACTGGCGCCCTGATACTTACATGGTTAAGAAAAACGATACGCTTTACAGCATAGGCCTTGAGTATGGCTACGATTATAAAGAAATCGCTCAGCTCAACAATATTCCTGCACCTTATGTGATTCGTCTTGGTCAGCTGTTAAAAATAAAGGAAACAAATACCGCTGTTGGCAACACAGCTAGCGCCGCTGAAGAGCCCAACAACGATGCCAATGTCATTATCAAACCTTTGAGTTCTGAAACGGCTATTACTAAATCCACTTCAGCACCGGCATCTGCGGCGATAACCGTTCCACCCCTGTTAAGTGAACCCAAGGCGTTACGTGAGCCTTATAGTGACAAAGCGCTGGCGACTTTACTTGCTCCAAATAAACCGGTAAAGCCGGTGGAAGTGGCTTCCCCCGTAGCGGCCAAGGTAGAGTCTGCCAAGGTTGAGCCGGTAAAGCCCGCACCGATAAAGCCTGAAAATATGGCAGTGACCAATGGTGAAGATGATGTTATCTGGGCATGGCCAACGGCGGGTAAGGTGGTCTCTGGTTTTAATGAAAGCAGCAATAAGGGCATAGATATCAGCGGCAAGCAAGGTCAGGCGGTTACAGCCTCGGCCGCAGGCAAGGTGATTTACAGCGGCTCGGATTTGCGTGGCTATGGCAAACTGGTCATTATTAAACACAATAAGACCTATTTGTCGGTATATGCGCATAACAGCCAGATTCTGGTCAAAGAAGGGCAGCAAGTGAGCAAAGGCCAGAAAATTTCCGAAATGGGCAATAGCGATGCCGATCAGGTTAAGTTGCATTTCGAGATCAGGCGCCAGGGAAAATCGGTAGACCCGGCAAAATACCTCAGTAATAATTAAATGCTCAGGCCACCCTATAGAGCTGCATGATGACGCGTGAAACCAAATCTGATAATTTACTGGCAACGCTATTCGCCATTGTGCGTCTGGCTCTTTTGTTAATAGGCATCATTGGTTTGTCTATTTCGGTGTTTCGTGATGATGGTTGGTTGACACAACTGTTAGCCAAAATGTTTTCTTCCACCATGGGGATGGTGTCCATTTTTCTTTTGATATTTGCAGCCTATGGGCTCAATCGCTGGATGACCTCCCCTACAAGAAAAGCTTCTTCTCGCGGTGATTTGCCGCTCTATATCATGATGACGATAGGAGCTTTCTATCTTTTCAGATTGATAATGACGGGCAGTTTTTGAAACGCCCGCCACCTAAAAAATAAAGGTACCAACCATGCAAGCAGAGATCAAGTCATCCAATCAAAGTCTGGATAAAGATGCGCGTTACAAAACCGCGTCCGAGGCCTTGCTCGCTCCGTATGATCTTGATCTGCCTGCCTTGCAGGGTGTATTGGGCGGCATCATGTCACACCGAGTGGATTATGCGGATTTGTATTTTCAATATAGTCGCTCCGAGAGCTGGGGGCTGGAAGAAGGCCAGGTCAAATCCGGCAATTTCAGCATAGATCAAGGCGTGGGTGTGCGCGCGGTGAGCGGTGAAAAAACCGCTTTTGCCTACTCGGATGACATCAGTTTGCCCGCGCTGCAACAAGCTGCCAATGCCACACGCGCTATTGCCAGTACCGGTGGCGAGCATCGCACCGGGTTGATTCAGCGCGTACCAACACGGCAACTTTATTTGCCCAATGATCCGATTGCCTCCTTGAGTGCCGATGCCAAGGTTAACTTGCTGGAAAGGCTGGAAGGCTTTGCGCGCAAGCTTGATTCGCGCATTACCCAAGTCATGGCTTCCGTTGCCGCAGAATATGAAGTCATGCTGGTGGTGCGTCATGATGGCGTAGTCGCCGCCGATGTGCGGCCGCTGGTCAGGCTTTCAATACAGGTGATAGCCGAGCAGGACGGTCGCCGCGAGCAGGGCATGGCCGGTGGTGGTGGTCGCTTCGATTATAGCTATTTTACCGACGATGTCTTGCAGGATTACGCGCAGAAAGCCGTGCATCAGGCACTTACCAATCTTAATGCGCAAGCTGCACCCGCCGGTAGCATGACGGTGGTGCTGGGCGCAGGCTGGCCGGGAATTTTGCTGCATGAAGCCATTGGCCACGGTCTGGAAGGCGATTTTAATCGCAAGGGCAGTTCGGCTTTTTCTGGTCGCATTGGACAGAAAGTTGCCGCCGATGGCGTGACGGTGGTAGATGACGGCACTATTGCCGAACGTCGCGGTTCATTGAATGTGGACGATGAAGGTAATCCCACCCAGCGTACCGTGCTGATCGAGAATGGCATTCTCAAAGGCTATTTGCAAGATACTCTCAATGCCAGACTCATGAACACGGCTGTCACCGGCAACGCGCGCCGCGAATCCTATGCGCACATCCCCATGCCGCGCATGACCAATACCTATATGCTCAATGGCGATAAATCCCCGGAAGAAATTATCAGATCGGTTAAAAAAGGTTTGTACGCGGCCAACTTTGGCGGTGGCCAAGTGGATATTACCAGCGGGAAATTTGTGTTCTCAGCCGCAGAAGCTTGGATGATAGAAGACGGCAAGCTAACGTATCCGGTCAAAGGCGCCACCCTCATCGGCAACGGCCCGGATGTGCTTACCCGCGTTTCCATGATAGGCAATGATATGCAGCTTGATCCCGGTGTAGGCACCTGTGGCAAAGATGGCCAAAGTGTACCGGTAGGGGTGGGGCAACCTACCTTGCGCATTGACGGCCTGACGGTAGGCGGAACCGCTTGAATAAAACTTCACAAAACCTTCATGTGCTTTCAGGTATATTAACCCTCTAAGCGGTGTTGATTTATTTAACGTGTTCAAAATCAGCCGATCAAGCGCTTTGCCCTATACCCTTGCTAGACAAACGCATTTATTGAACAGGATTAACGATCATGAGTGAAACCAATATTGAAACCAATAGTGAAGCCGTAACAGCAGCGGAAGAAAAGAAAAAAGCAGCGCCTAAAAAAGCGGCGGCTGCAAAAAAACCTGCCGTGGCGAAAAAAGCCACAGCGGAAAAACCTGAAGCAGAAGCCAAACCCGCTACGGAAAAAAAGCCCGCCGCCCCCAGAAAACCGCGTGTTAAAAAAGAAGCCACAGCAGCACCAGATGCTGAAACGCGCTACCGTATGGTAGAAGAAGCGGCCTATTATATCGCCGAACAACATGGATTTAGCGGCAATTCATCCGATTACTGGGTGGCAGCGGAAGCGCAAATCAAGCAACTGTTAGGGGAAAAGTAGATCAGAATTACGTGAGTGATGTGCAAATTAGAGGGTGTTCTGAGTTTTGCGCTATTTTCATCGTTGGGTAATCACTGGCAGGGTGAGTATGTTTAAATAGCTCCTGCTCATACCAGCACCACCTCATTGCAACCGCTATAATACGTCGTTTAATCATTACTGAATTTACGGCCACTCGTCATGCAGTTTTCCTTGCCTATTCCGGCACCCGGTTCTTCTGAACGTGTCAATCCGCTAGCCTCCGGTGCGGATAGTCTGGCATTGGCGCAGCTGGCCACACAGCTTGTTAGTAAAATCAAACCTTCCGGCAAATCCCTCAAAACGCCTTTGGTGATTATCACGGCCAGTGCGTTTGAAGCGCAGCGGTTGCTGGAGGAAATTCCCTGGTTTGCACCGGCGCTAGCCGTGCATTTGCTGCCGGATTGGGAGACGCTGCCTTACGACCATTTTTCTCCGCATCCCGATTTAACCTCAGAGCGCCTGGCGACGCTGTATCAAATCAGCCAGAACGCTTGTGATGTGATTATTGTGCCCGCAGGCACGGCCTTGTTACGATTACCGGCGCAGGCTTATCTGGCAGCACATACTTTCATGCTGAAGAAAAGTCAGAAGCTGGATCTGGAGGCCTTGCGTATTCAATGTGCCGAGGCCGGTTATCACCATGTCAGCCAGGTGATTAGTCCGGGCGAATTCAGCGTGCGCGGTGGTCTGGTGGATTTGTTCCCCATGGGCAGTGCGTTGCCGTATCGGCTGGATTTGTTTGATGACGAGATTGAGTCTATCCGCACCTTTGATGTGGATACACAGCGCAGCCTGTATCCGGTGGGCGAGATTCGCTTGCTGCCCGCGCGTGAGTTTCCGCTAGATGACAAAGGCATCGCCTTGTTTCGGCAGAGTTTCCGCGAAGCGTTTGAGGGCGATCCTTCACGTAGCCGTATTTACAAGGATGTCAGCAAGGGTATCGCCAGTGGCGGCATAGAATGGTATTTGCCGCTGTTTTTTGAAAAAACGGCTACGTTGCTGGATTATCTGCCTGACAATGCGCTGCTTTGTTTGCATGGCAATCTGGATCAGGCGGCGCAAATTTTCTGGACGGAAGCGCAATCGCGTTTTAAATTGCAGTCGCATGATCCCGAGCGCCCCATCTTGCCACCGGAACGCTTGCTGATTAAAACCGACGATTTTTTCAGCCAGACGCATCGCTATGCACGTTTGTATTTGAACACCGAAGGCATGAGCAGCGGCTTGCCCGACCTCAATATTGAGCGGCGCGCAGAACAGCCTTTGCACAAATTGCAGGATTTCATCAGCCAAAACAAGCAGCGCATTTTAATTGCTGGGGAAGGGCTGGGTCGCCGCGAAACCATGCTGCAATTGCTGGGCAATCATGGTTTGCAGCCGAAAACCTGTGAAACCTGGGACGAGTTCTCCTCTTCCAAAGCGCGCTTGATGCTGGGTATTTCGCCGCTGCATGGTGGTCTGGTCAGCGATGACTTCATTATCATCACCGAGACCGAGCTATACGCCGCGCAAGTACGTCAACAGCGCCGCCGCGACAAGGACAAGGCGCGCAGTACCGAAGGCATGTTGAAAGACTTGTCCGAGCTGCGCGAAGATGACCCGGTGGTGCATGAGCAGCACGGCGTGGGACGTTATAGGGGCTTGGTCAATCTGGATTTCGGCGAAGGCGAAACCGAATTTTTGCTACTGGAATACTATGGTGACGACAAGTTGTATGTGCCGGTTTCGCAGCTATTCCTGATTTCACGCTATTCCGGTGGCCCGCCGGAATCTGCACCGCTGCATAGATTAGGCAGCGGCCATTGGGAAAAGGCCAAGAAAAAAGCGCTCAAACAAATCCGCGATACCGCAGCCGAATTGCTCAATCTTTACGCACAACGTGCCGCGCGCAAAGGCCATGCATTTACCTTGAGTTTGCAGGATTATGAAACCTTTGCCGATGGTTTTCAGTTTGAAGAAACGCCGGATCAGCAATCGGCGATTGAAGCCGTGATTAACGACATGCAGTCCGGCAAGCCCATGGACAGGCTGGTGTGCGGCGATGTCGGTTTTGGCAAGACCGAAGTCGCCTTGCGTGCGGCCTTCGTTGCCGTCATGGGTGGGCGACAAGTGGCGGTGCTGGTGCCGACTACACTTTTAGCTGAACAGCATTTCAATAATTTTTCCGATAGATTTGCCGAATGGCCGATCAAGATCGCCGAAATTTCACGTTTTCGCACTGCCAAGGAACAAGCCGAAGCGCTTAAGGGGCTGGCTGATGGCAGCATAGACATCATCATCGGTACCCATAGATTAATCCAGAAAGATGTGAAATTCAAAAATTTGGGGTTAGTGATATTGGACGAAGAGCATAGATTCGGCGTACGCCAGAAAGAGCAACTCAAGGCCATGCGTGCCGAGGTGGATGTGCTCACTCTCACCGCTACGCCGATACCGCGCACCCTGTCGATGGCGATGGAAGGCTTGCGCGAGTTTTCCATGATAACCACGCCGCCGCAAAAGCGCCTGTCTATCAAAACCTTTGCTTGCGCCTATTCGGAAGGCATTATCCGCGAGGCCGCCATGCGTGAATTCAAGCGCGGCGGACAAATGTATTTTCTGCATAATGAAGTGGATACTATATTTGTCATGCGCGAAAAGCTGGAACGCATTCTGCCCGAGGCGCGCATAGGCATTGCCCACGGCCAATTGCGCGAACGCGAGCTGGAACACGTGATGCGTGATTTTTACCATCAGCGCTTCAATTTGCTGCTGTGCACTACCATTATCGAAACCGGTATTGACGTGCCCACTGCCAACACCATCATCATGAACCGCGCCGATAAATTCGGTCTGGCGCAAATGCATCAGCTGCGCGGCCGCGTCGGGCGTTCACATCATCAGGCCTATGCCTATCTGCTTACCGACCCGGATAGAAACATCACGCCGCAAGCGCAAAAGCGTCTGGATGCTATTCAGCTGCTGGAAGATTTGGGCGCGGGTTTTCATCTGGCCATGCATGATCTGGAAATTCGCGGTGCGGGCGAATTATTGGGCGATTCGCAAAGCGGCGAAATGCAGGAAATCGGCTTTCATCTTTATTCCGAAATGCTCGCCCATGCGGTTAAAAGCCTGAAAGCAGGCAAGGAGCCGGATGTCAGCGCGCCGCTGGGCATTACCACCGAAATCAATCTGCACACGCCCGCCTTGCTTACCAATGATTACTGCCCCGATGTGCATGAGCGTCTGGTGCTGTACAAACGTCTGGCCAACTGTACTGATGATGACCAGCTGGATACGCTACAGGAAGAGCTGATCGACCGTTTTGGCCTGTTGCCGACACAAGGTGAAGCGCTACTCGCCAGCCACCGTTTGCGTGTTGCCGCCAAAGCGCTGGGCATTATCAAAATTGATGCCAGTAGCGAAATAATCCAACTGCATTTTAGTCAAACCAGCGAGCTGGACCCAAGCAAACTGGTCGCCATATTGCAACGCGACAAACGCTTTCGCATGAATGGCCCGGACAAGTTGCGCGTCACCATTAACCTGGAAGACATACTGGATAGAGCTGACTTCATCAAAGTGTTGTTTAAGGATTTGAGCTAATAAATGATGGATGGCAGCTGCCGTGCAAAATGACTACTGTTTGACAGAATGGACGATTCCCTAGATAATCGCGGTCTTGTCTAAACATGGCATTGGGGGATTAGCTCAGCTGGTAGAGCAGTGGACTCTTAATCCATTTGTCGGCGGTTCGATCCCGCCATCCCCTACCAAGCTATCTGTTAGCAAAAGCAAAAAAAGCTCCTATTAAGGAGCTTTTTTGTTTCTGGCTGATGTGAATTTCATTGTAATAATTACAAATAGAGTTGTATCTCGCGCTCGCTGGCAGAAAGCTCAAAGCCACGTGTTTCGTAATGTTTGAAAATGGCTTCCACGATTTGCTTCGGATCATCAATTACTTGAATCAAATCCATGTCATCGGCCGAGACCATACCTTCGGCGACCAGTCTATTTCGTAGCCAATCCACTAGCCCGCACCAGAAGGGTGAATGCACCAGGATGATGGGGATTTTGCGCGTCTTGCCGGTTTGCACCAGCGTCAGCGCTTCCATCAATTCATCCAATGTGCCAAAGCCGCCGGGCATGACCACATAGGCCGACGCATATTTGACGAACATCACCTTGCGCATGAAAAAGTGGTGAAAGCTATGGCTGACATCCTGAAAATCATTGTTGTTCTGTTCATGCGGCAGTTCGATATTGAGGCCTATGCTGGGCGATTTTCCATAAAAAGCGCCCTTGTTGGCGGCTTCCATAATGCCAGGGCCACCGCCGGAAATAACGCTAAAGCCGGAATCGGAAAGCTGGCGCGCAATTTCTTCGGCTTTTTGATAATAGGGATGGTTGGGATCGGTGCGTGCGCTGCCAAAAATGGAAACAGCGGGGATGATTTCTTTCAGATGTTCTGTTGCATCGACGAATTCTGACATAATCTCGAACGCGTGCCAGGATTCGCGCGCCGTGTGGTCTCCGCCTATGGTTTCGGCGCAATTGGCCTTGGGAAATTTTTTTGCAGCAGACATTTCGGAACCTTATTTTGTAGTAGGTAGTGGGTAGTGGGTAGTCGTTAGTGGATAGTCGGTAGTTTTTGGGTTTCAACTATTAACTACCGATTAACGACTATCCACCAATAATTAAAAAAGACACACAATGAAAACTTTGTTATTAGTGGACGGCTCGTCCTATCTTTACCGTGCATTTCATGCCATGCCGGATTTACGCAATAGCCAGAATGAACCTACCGGTGCCATTCAGGGCGTGCTCAACATGCTGCGCCGCTTGCATAAAGATTACCCTTCCGATTATAGCGCGTGTGTTTTTGATGCCAAAGGCAAAACTTTCCGCGATGACATCTACCCGGAATATAAAGCCAACCGCGCCGCCATGCCGGATGATTTGCGCCCGCAAATAGCGCCCTTGCACGAGGCGATCAAGGCGCTGGGCTGGCCGCTGCTTATGATAGAAGGTGTAGAGGCGGATGACGTTATCGGCGCACTCGCCAAACAGGCCGAGCGAGAAGGCGTGAAAGTGATTATTTCCACCGGCGACAAGGATATCGCGCAGCTGGTAAATGCGCACATTACCGTCGTCAACACCATGCGCGATGCCTTCCGCAAAGTGGATGATGTGCTGGACGTGGCCGGTGTGGAAAAGAAATTCGGCATACCGCCCAGTCTGATCGTGGATTACCTGACCTTGATTGGTGACACCGTGGACAACGTGCCCGGCGTGGAAAAAGTCGGGCCTAAAACGGCGGTTAAATGGCTCACACAATACGGCTCGTTGGATAACATAGTAACGCACGCGGATGAAATAAAAGGCGTGGTGGGTGAAAACTTACGCAAAGCCTTGCCCTGGCTGCCGACCGCGCGCGAGCTGATTACCATACGTTGCGATGTTGGAATACAGGAGAATTTGAGCGATTTGGCACCGCAAGCCATTGATAAACCCAAGCTGGCGGAGCTGTTTGAGCGCTTTGAGTTTAAAAGCTGGCGGCGCGAACTGGATGGCATGGCGGACGGTATTCAAAAAACACCCTCCGCTACGCTCATCCCTCTACCCGCCCTCACCCCCGACCCCTCTCCCAGTGGGCGAGGGGAGGCTGTAGTTGCGCCTTACACCGCCGTCACCACCCGCAACTTTGAAACCATTTTAACTAATGAACAACTGGACACCTGGCTGGAAAAGTTGAATGCCGCCGCGCTGGTCTGTTTTGATACCGAAACCACCTCGCTAGACCCGATGACAGCCAAGTTGGTAGGCATGTCTTTCAGCGTGGAAGCCGGTAGCGCCGCTTATTTACCGTTAAAGCATGATTATTTTGATGCGCCGCCGCAGCTGGATTTTGCCGCCACTCTGGCCAAAATACAGCCGCTTCTGGAAAATGCCAACATCAAGAAAGTCGGCCAGAACCTCAAATACGACCAGCATGTGTTAGCCAATCATGGTATTGCCCTGAATGGTATTGCGCACGACACCATGTTGCAATCCTACGTGGTTGAATCGCACAAAACGCATGGTATGGATGCTTTGGCCGAGCGGCATTTGGGCGTAAAAACCATCAGTTTTGAAGAGGTGGCGGGCAAAGGTGCCAAGCAGGTGGGTTTCAATCAGGTCACGGTGGAAGTCGCCGCCGAATATGCCGCCGAAGATGCGGATATTACTTTGCAACTGCACCTAGCCATGTATCCGCAAATCGCGCATGACAGCAAGTTGAACTTCATTTACAGTCAGATTGAAATGCCCAGCGCCGGCGTGCTGTTTACCATAGAGCGCAACGGCGTGTTGATAGACTGCGACATGCTTAATGCGCAAAGCAATGAGATCGGCATAAAGCTCCTTGCGCTGGAGAATCAGGCTTATGCGCTGGCAGGGCAGCCTTTCAATCTGGCTTCACCCAAACAATTGCAGGAGATTCTGTTTGGCAAGCTGGGCATCAAGCCTTTGAAAAAAACGCCCAGCGGCACACCTTCCACCGATGAAGATGTGTTGCAGGAGCTGGCGTTGAATTATCCGCTGCCGAAACTGTTGCTGGAATATCGCGGTCTGGCCAAACTCAAATCCACCTATACCGACAAACTGCCGAAAATGGTCAATGCGCAAACCGGCCGTGTGCATACCAGCTATAACCAGGCGGTGGCGATTACCGGCCGCCTGGCCAGTTCAGATCCTAATCTGCAAAACATCCCGGTCAGAACGCAGGAAGGCCGCCGCATCCGCGAAGCCTTTATTGCGCCAGCGGGCAGCGTGATTATTTCCGCCGACTATTCACAAATTGAGCTGCGCATCATGGCGCATTTATCGCAGGATGCAGGCCTGCTCAAGGCCTTTGCCGCTGGGGAAGATATTCACCGCGCCACTGCCGCCGAAGTGTTTGGCGTGGAGCGCGAGGCGGTTAGCCATGAACAGCGGCGCTATGCCAAAGTCATCAACTTCGGCCTGATTTACGGCATGAGTGCTTTCGGTTTGGCGCAAAATCTCAATATTGAACGCAGTGCCGCGCAAAGCTATATTGAACGCTACTTCGCGCGCTATCCCGGCGTGCGGCAATATATGGACAATACGCGCGCCATCGCCAAAGCCAAGGGGTATGTGGAAACCTATTTTGGCCGCCGCTTATGGGTGCCGGAAATCAACAGCGCCAACGGCCAAAGACGCGCCGGAGCCGAACGCGCCGCCATCAACGCCCCTATGCAGGGCACCGCCGCCGACCTCATCAAACTGGCCATGATCGCCGTGCAAGGCTGGCTGGTGCATGAAAAACTGCACAGCAAACTCATCATGCAGGTACACGATGAGCTGGTGCTGGAAGTGCCGGAGAGTGAACTGGAACTGGTCAAAACCACCTTGCCGCAATTAATGCAGAATGTGGCAAAACTGGATGTGCCTTTGCTGGCAGAGGTGGGAGTAGGGCGTAATTGGGAAAGTGCACATTAGTGACGGCAATCAATCCGAATGGCATCGGTTTTCGCTACAGATCTCGAATCACGTCACTAAAATCGTCCACATCCTGAAAACTGCGATACACCGAGGCAAAGCGGATATACGCCACTTTATCCATCAACCGCAATTCTTGCATGACGATTTCGCCCAAATCGCGCGCCAGAATCTCGCGCTCGCCCTGAGCCAGTATTTTTTGCACGATACGCTCGATAGCTTTATCTACGTATTCGGTAGGCACTGGCCGTTTGTGCAGGGCACGCGTAAACGACAAGCGTAGCTTGGTGCGGCTGAACTCCTCGCGCGTGCCATTCTGCTTCACCACTTGCGGCAGATGCAACTCTGCCGTTTCATACGTGGTAAAGCGTTTATCGCAACTGGCACAACGGCGACGACGGCGTATGCTATTACCTTCGTCATTGACTCTTGAATCAATGACCTGAGTATCCTGCGCGCCGCAAAAAGGACATTTCACCTGTTAATTACCATACACCGGAAAACGGCTGGTCAAGGCATGTACCTTATCCTTGGTCGCGGCAATTACAGCGGCATCGCTTGGATTATCCAGCACGTCTGCAATCAAATGCGCGACTTGTTTGGCTTCTTCTTCCTTGAAGCCGCGTGTGGTAATTGCCGGTGAACCGATGCGGATGCCTGAAGTGACAAACGGACTTTCCGGGTCATTGGGGATGGCGTTTTTATTCACGGTAATATCCGCCAAACCCAATGCAGCATCGGCGGCTTTGCCGGTCAAACCTTTGGGGCGTAAATCCACCAGAAACATATGCGATTCAGTGCGGCCGGAAATAATGCGCAAGCCGCGTTCGGCCAGCGTTTGTGCCAGCACCACGGCATTTTTCAGTACTTGCTCCTGATAAAACCTGAATTCCGGTTTTTGCGCTTCCAGAAACGCGGTGGCTTTACCGGCGATCACATGCATCAAAGGGCCGCCTTGCAATGATGGAAACACATTGGAATTGATGGATTTTTCAAATTCGGCTTTGGCCAGAATAATGCCGCCGCGTGGCCCGCGTAGAGTTTTGTGCGTGGTGGAAGTGACAAAATCGGCATGCGGCACTGGATTGGGATAAACGCCAGCAGCAATCAAACCCGAATAATGCGCCATATCCACCATGAAATAAGCGCCCACTTTTTTGGCAATTTCCGCCATACGCGCCCAATCAAAACGTAGCGCATAAGCACTCGCGCCGCCTATCAGCAGCTTAGGCTTGCATTCCAGCGCAATGCGCTCCATTTCGTCGTAATCAATTTCTTCCTGCGCGTTCAAACCGTAAGGCACAATATTGAACAACTTGCCGGAAAGATTAGCCGGTGAACCGTGCGTCAAATGCCCGCCATGCCCCAGGTTCATGCCCATCACGGTATCGCCCGGTTTGAGTATGGAAAAATACACCGCCTGATTGGCTTGCGAGCCAGAATGCGGCTGCACATTGGCGTATTCCGCACCATACAGCGATTTCACCCGATCAATCGCCAGTTGTTCTATCTGGTCAACAAACTCACAGCCGCCGTAAAAACGCTTGCCCGGATAACCTTCCGCATATTTGTTGGTCAATTGCGAACCCTGCGCCTCCATCACCGCCGGGCTGGTATAGTTTTCCGAAGCAATCAGCTCGATATGATGATCCTGCCGCACACGCTCGTTTTCAATAGATTTCCACAACTCGGGATCGGCAACGCTTAAGGTTTTTTCTCGGCTAAACATAGTGTGATTTCCAGAAGATTAAAAATGATGGGGCGAATTTTAACATGTCGGCTGTTTTTACCCATCCTTATGAAAAGGGAAAGTTTCGTGGGCGTGCTTTTTGAAGTGCTTGGAGGCGCTAACATGCAGCTTATCGATTGAGTTTGCCACCCGTTGTTTTTTTGACTAGTCCATTCGGACTAATCTTTAAAATGATGTTTTACATCAAGTTGTTACAGGTTTAGCCTTCTAATCACTGCCACAAAGTTAATAAAACAAAGCGCTGGGTTAAATAAAACCATTTAAATTTACTGGAGAAAAATCATGAGGAAAGCCATTTCCACTTCTTTTGTGTTTGGCATGTTAACTTTGAGTGCTTCAGCGCCTGCCTTGGCCTTCACCACGACCTATCTGGATACTGGTTATGCCGCAACATCTTTTACAACCTTGTCTTTTGATGCTAGAGCTTTTGCCTTCGATAATTCAATGAATCTGTTTGCTTCATCAACTGCAGACGACAATACAGGAACAATTGACATCTCTGAGTTTTTTGCGGCATCCAATTACACCACGAGCAGCACTGCATATTCATACACCCCTTTCGGCGGCGCTCTCTCTGGGCTGGATTTTCATGGGAATCAATTAATCGCTGCCGTGTCTTCTGCAGATAGTAATAGAGGAGGAATTTATGATGCTGCAACAGCAGCCTTGATCAAAAAGCTTCCTGATTTCAGACCTACAGGCATCGATGCAAGGGCAGACATTTTGTTTACCGGACGGTTGGCGAGTAATCTTGACTTTGGTAATGTATATAAACTGAATGCCGACAATTCTCTATCGATTGTAATCTCCAACTTGCCTCTGCGTGGAATTGCCGCTGATTCATCAGCAAATATCTTTGTCTCGACTACCCCGGATCAGTATGGATCATTTCTTGGTAATTCGATTTACGAGTTCTCCTCTGTAGAGGACTACAATCCCTCAACGGCTAAACTCATAGCAACTCTTGGAGGAACAGGCAGTACGGAGCTTACATTTGATAATCAAGGTCGACTGTATTCACTTTACACCCTCGGTGTCTCGACCGAAATTATTCAGATCACAGCCGTTCCTGAACCTGAAACCTACGCCATGTTGATGGCAGGTTTGGGGCTGGTGAGTTTCATGGTACGTCGCCGTAAGACTGCTTAATCTTACAAGCCTTGATGGAACAAAGCAGAATCAAGGGGATACGTTCACTTCATTCTATCAAGGCTATGCTTGCCAATCACCGCAGGCAATTTCTTTGGCGCTTTGATGTGCAGTTGTTTGTTGATTTCATTCTGCCAAAAGTTTAACTATATGATTAGTGGCGCAGCCTGCCACCAACGGGCGGTGGTGACGCTGACTTTGAGTTGATTGCCTTTGGGTTTGTTGATGGCATCTTGCTTGGTACTGAGGGTTTCGAGGATATTAATTAACAAGGTTTCACCATCCCAAGCGCAGAAATGTTTTATGGCATTCAATATAAAGGCTTGCAAATATCTCCGTTTCTTCATGAGCCAAATATCATACAAATCATGTATTAGAAAATAACTGACCGCGTGAAAAAGCTGTGCAGTTAGGGGTGGTAAAAATAAGCCTTTGAAATCCATCTAAACCAGCATCGCCAACTTCGCCCGAATTTGTGCCAATTCCGCAGCTCTCGCATCGCCTTTGATATTGAACACTCTTGCGAATGTCCTGAATTCTCCATCCTCATTCAACGCTTAAATGGGGATGCTAATTTTACTTGGATGCTATACTTGGCATCGTTTTTTGGCATGGCTCTTGTCTTACCCTTCTGATTCTGATAAAAATTAATTATGAACCTTTCAAGCCTTGTCGATATTGTTTTACATCTGGATAAACATCTGGAAATTGTTGCAGCTACTTGGGGGATATGGATTTACGCCATTCTGTTCGTTGTCATTTTTGTAGAAACCGCTTTCGTTGTCATGCCTTTTTTGCCAGGTGATTCGCTATTGTTTGTTGCCGGAACCGTTGCCGCAATTGGTGGAATGAGCTTGCCCACGTTAATGATTTTGTTGTCCATTGCCGCAATTACAGGAGATGCACTGAACTATTCAATTGGCAGGTGGATAGGACCAAAAGTATTTTCCTGGGAAACTTCGCGCTGGTTTAATAAAGACGCATTCAATAAAACCAATGCGTTTTATGAAAAACATGGGCCCATTACGATTGTAGTTGGGCGATTTATGCCATTTATTCGTACTTTTACTCCATTTGTGGCAGGGGTGGCTCAGATGTCTTATCCCAAGTTTGCTTTATACAATATCATCGGCGGATTGCTTTGGGTATGCGGATTGACGGCATTGGGTTTTTTAGTCGGCAACCAGCCGTGGGTTAAAGCCCACTTTACCTTGGTCGCCCTGGCGATGATTATTATTCCCGGCCTGCCAGCGGCCTGGGTATTTATAAAACATGTGATGAAATCCCGTTTTTATTAAAACATCACCTGATTAGCAAGAGGCTTCAGCCAAGCCGTCATGCCGACGAAAGTCGGCATCTGGTGTCGTAAAAAGTCACTGGATTCCCCCGTATCGCGGTATGGGGCAGGCTCAAAGTCAAGCACGAAATGACGCACAACAATTCGGGCTTGGCTGAAGCCTCTTGCTAATCAGGAAACATCAAGGAGTCAAACATGGCACTTTCCATCTTCCGTACCAAACCTGTTGAAACTGAAAACGCGGGTTTAAAGCGATGTCTTTCTGCTTTGGATCTTACTCTTCTTGGCATTGGTGCCATTATCGGTACAGGCATTTTTGTACTTACGGGAATCGCTGCTGCCAATCAGGCAGGCCCGGCAGTGGTACTGTCGTTCATTATCTCTGGATTTGCCTGCGCGTTTGCCGCATTTGCCTATTCAGAGCTGGCAGCGTCGGTCGGTGGCTGCGGTAGTGCATATGGCTTTTGGTGAAATTGTGGCCTGGATTATCGGCTGGATTCTACTGCTGGAATATAGTGTTTCAGTCGCGGCCGTGGCCAACGGCTGGTCTGGTTATTTCAACAACGCTCTCACTGCCATGGGCATGGGATTGCCGGACGCACTGACCAAAGCCCCGCAATTGGGGGGCATCATCAATCTTCCCGCTAGCGCCATTATTCTTATCCTGATGGGGATGCTGATTATCGGCATCAAGCAAAGCTCACAACTCAATGCGGCCATGGTATTTGTGAAATTACTCACCATCACCGTATTTGTCGCGATAGCCGCGTTTAACGTCAATCCGGCAAACTGGCATCCATTCATGCCTTTTGGCTGGTTTGAAACCCTGGCGGATGGCAAAACAATAGGTGTGCTGGCGGGTGCCTCCATGGTGTTTTTTGCCTATGTGGGATTTGATGCGGTCTCCACGGCGGCGGAAGAAGCCAGGAACCCACAACGTGATGTTCCCATCGCTATCATCAGCTCACTGGGTATCTGCACCATCATTTACATTATTGTATCCGGCCTTCTCACCGGCATCGTGCCTTACAGCGCGCTCAATGTATCTTCACCCGTAGCACACGCATTGCAGCTTTTGGGATACAACTGGTCTTCTGCGCTGGTTTCCACAGGCGTGATTGCAGGGCTGACTACTGTCATGCTGGTTTTGTATTACGGCCTTACCCGCATTATTTTTGCCATGTCACGCGATGGGTTGCTTTCCCCATTTTTTGCTGAAGTCAATCCTAAATCTCAGACCCCGGAGCGCGTGATTGTCCTGTGCGGTATCGTCATGGCTTTGGGGGCCGGGCTTTTCCCCCTTGGCGCATTGGCGGAGCTGGTAAATATAGGTACGCTGGCCGCATTTGTTCTGGTTTGTTTTGGCGTAATTGTGCTGCGCATCCGCCAGCCTGACTTGCATCGGCCTTTCAAGACACCGTTCAATTTTACATTTCCAGTGCTTGGCATGTTGTCATGCGGTGCATTGATGGCTTTTTTGCCACAAAGCACTTGGCTACGTTTTATTGTATGGCTAACAATAGGATTGATCGTTTATTTCACCTATTCGCTGCGTCATAGCAAACTTGCCAAAAACAGTTAATAACCCAGAAGGCATTGTTTATTCGACATCCCTGCGAAGGCGCGCTACTGTCCGGAATAAACGCTTGCCCGAATGTTCTTCCGCTACAAAACAGCTGAGGTTGAGTGCGTGTGTGTGCTGTCATTGCTTGTAGCTTCAATTGCGGATAGGCACGATTTGCGCCCAACAAAAAAGGCTTGCGATATTTGCAAGTCTTTTTATCAATGTCATTCGCTAAAACTATCAGCTATTTAATGCGCCTGCATAAGCCATGTCAAATTTGGGGATATGGTTATCTAACCAACCTTTTACCAATTGCCCTACTTCTTCCGTTACTTCAGCTTCACTAGCATGGAATTTTTTTTGTAAATCCGCACAAATCCCAACCAGTGCCACATGTTCAGCTTTGTGTGCATCAAAAGTTGCATAGCCCTTTGCTTTCATTTCTGATTCTTCGTGCGCAAAATGCCCAACTACATAGGCTATTAAATCATCCAATTGTGCGCCAATAGCGGTGCGTGCTGCACCACTTGTCGCAAGGTCGTACAGACTATTCAATTTACCGAATAAAATCTTATGCTCCTCATCGGCAAAACCAACATTAGTGCCATATTGAGCTGCTGTCCAGGTAATTAACGCCATAACATTTCTCCCTAAAGTGTTTACATTGATATTAACCACAAAGTTATTATGGTTTATTTTGATTTGCGAATCAATCAAAATTTTTTCCGAAAATTCACTTGTTCAATTGTAAACTTTGATTATTTTGGGGATGGATTTCTTTGATTTTGCGCTAGCACAACCCTCTCCAGCGCTTGCCTGATAACTTCACGCGGCGCACCGATATTCATGCGCATAAAGCCGCTGCCTTGCTGACCAAACAGAGTGCCGGGGCTTAACCCTAGGCCTGCTTCCTCTACAAAAAAACGTTTCAGCTGCGCGTCTGTCATGCCCAAGTCGCGGCAATCCAGCCACAGTAAATAAGTGCCTTCGGCCGCAATCAGTTGAATTTTTGGTAAATGCTGTTGCAAATAAGCGTGTACAAAATCGCGCGTTTCCTGCAAGTAAACCAGCAGCGCGTCCAGCCAGGGTTCGCCGGCACGGTAAGCCGCTTCAAAGGCGGTGATGCTGAACGGGTTGGATGGGCTGACATGCAGTTGATCGAAAGCGGAAGTGATGGCTTTACGCTGAGCGGCATCGGCAATAATCAATGCGGAAAGATTGAGGCCGGCGATATTGAAGGTTTTGCTGGGGGCTATGGCGGTGATGATGTTGGCGGGGTTTTCAGCCAGTGCGGCGAGCGGAAAATGCTGAAAATCGGGGTAGATGAGATCGGCGTGAATTTCATCGGAAAAAATCAGCAGATTATGTTTTTGCGCAATGCTTAACAAGCGCTCCAATTCATCTTTACGCCACACGCGGCTGATCGGATTATGCGGTGAGCACAGCAATAACAGCTTGGCTTTAGCGGCACATTGTTTAAGATGGTCAAAATCAATTTCGTAACGTCCGTTTTCAAAACGCAGCGGATTTTGCAGCACTTGTCTGCCAGTATTGCTAACCGAGGAAAAAAATGGAAAATACACCGGCGGCTGAATAATGACGGATTCACCCGCCTGCGCATAAGCCAGACAAGCCGCGTGCAGCGAAGGCACTACGCCTGGGCTCATCACTATCCACTCGCGTTTCACCGTCCAATCAAAGCGCCGCTTTAGCCAGTCTATTAGCGCCTCATACAGGCTTTCAGGAAAAACCGTATAGCCATAGATGGGATGCGCGGCGCGTTCAATCAGCGCCTGCGTGACAGTGAGCGGCGTGGCGAAGTCCATATCCGCCACCCATAGCGGGACAACATCCGCGTTGCCGAATATTTCCTGGCGTGCGTCATATTTCAGGCTGGCGGTACCGCTACGCTCTATCACTTTATCGAAGTCGAAGTTCAAACCACACGTTCCCAAATCGTCACATCCGATAAGCTGTGCTGAAATTTGCGCTTGGTTTCGCGTATGACAAACGGCACTGCCTGCGGCTCTTGCACCAGTTTGAAATGCTGCCCCAAAATGGCTTTCAGGCCATCCAGCGTGCTGACATTTTCACCATCGCGCTTGAAGCCGCCTAGCCAGGCTTCTTTCGGCGTGTGTTCTTCCAGCCAGGTATAAGGCGAAGTTATCATCAACAAGCCGCCGATATTCAAACGGTTATGAATGGTGGTGAGTAGTTTGGCGGGGTCGTATAAACGGTCAATCAGGTTGGCGGCAAGGATGAAGTCATAGCCGGAAAATAAGGGCTTGAGATTGCAGGCATCGCCCTGAAAAAACGCGACTTTATGTTTAACGGCCTGTAGACCCAAATCCGTCAGATTGCATTCATGATAGGAAACCAGCTCGCCTTCGTCCACAAGGGTATAGCGCAGATGGCCTTGCGCAGCGAGTTGCACGCCCTGACCAATAAAACGTGTGGAAAAATCTATGCCGGTGACCTGCTCAAAATGCCGTGCCAGTTCAAACGTGGCACGGCCGGACGCACAGCCCAGATCCAGCGCTTTGCGTGCGGGTTTGTTGCCCATGGCCGCAATGCCGATTTGCGCCAGCGTGGCGGGGAAGTTGGGCACGTTGTAATAACTGGCACCGTAATGAAATTCGGCATATTCCGACAGCAATTTGTCAGTTTCATAATTGGAAGCCGGTAGTTCGGCAGGCGCGGCACCCACCACGTAGCGAAATCCGGCATGTTGGAAGAAATGGCGGCGGAAGGCATAGCGCGCACTTTTTAAAGCCTCATTGCCGCAGGAAATCCAAGAGCCGCCCTTGAACAGATTATGCCGCCCATCGTAGGTCGGCACGGTAAAATCATCGTAATGCGGATGCACCTTGAAACCGTCAAACGGATAAATTGGCGTTTCCGTATCGAAAAATTCGCCTTGTGCAAAGATATTCACCGGGCAGCTGGAAGCGTAATAATCCAGATGGATATTGCCCGCCGCCTGCGCTGCTCGCGGCACTTCGGCCAAGCCTGCGACATCATACAGCCGCAGCCATTCATCCTCGGTCGGCAGGCGCACAGGCTGATTGATCTGCGCCGCCTTCCAGTTACAAAAAGCCTTGGCCTCGTGATAATTCACGTCCACCGGCCAATCCCAGGGCATGGGCACTTCCTCGGTCATCAGACGTAAAGCCCAGCCAGAACTTTGTTTGATCCAGAATGTAGGATGTTCCGCCAGCGTATGCGTACGCCAGGCGTGGCCTTCTTCCAGCCAGTACTCGGTTTTGCCATAGCCACCAGCCTCGACAAAAGCCAGAAACTCCTGATTGCTGACCAGATAACGGCAGGCCTGAAACGCCGCCACATCGGCCACATGATGTCCATATTCATTATCCCAGCCATAAGTACAGTCGGTTTCTGCCTTGCCCGATGTCACCGTGCCAGCCGCCACCTGCACCAGCACATTTTGCGGGGCGATTCCACTATTGCGACAAGGCTGCCAAGCCGGATGCGGCTCTACATAATGCAGGCGCTGCTGACGTATCAGCACCGATGACGTTTCCAGATGAATGCGCTCATGCTCTATGCCCATGAGTATTGTCCACCACGGGCTATTCCAGTCTATGGGCAAGGTCAGTGGTAGCTCCGTTATCAGCTGATTGACCACGGCGCGCATTTGCTGGCGATAGTGGCGCACCTCATCCACGGCAGGCCAATCGTAATGCGTGGTGTTCAAATCATCCCAGCTCATTTCATCCACGCCCACCGCAAACATGGATTCCAGATGCGGATTAATGCGCCCGGCAATCAACCCCGCCAGCAGCAATTTATTAATGAAAAAAGTCGCCGTATGCCCAAAATAAAAAATCAGCGGATGCCGCAAAGTGATCGGTTTTTCGTAATACGCCTCATCGTTACGCAACGTCTCAAACAACTGCTCATACCTATCCAGCGTGGCATGAAAATAAGCGCGTATTTCCTCACGTTTGGCGCTGGCTTCATTGCCAGTGAGTAGAGGCGTTCTGGGGAATAGATTGTTTGGTGTCGTGTTCATTGTTTTATTTTAACGCCAAAGTTCAGTAAATGAGGAATATCCAGACCAAGTTAAAATAATATAAGGTCTGTGTTAGGCGTTGAATACGAATCAAACGTTGGTATCATCAGGGCGAATAATCCACATCGAAAAAGAATCCATGCAAAACGTACAACACCAAAACCTGGTTGGCTTCATTTGGAATATTGCCAACAAACTGCGTGGCCCCTATCGTCCGCCGCAATACCGCCGTGTGATGTTGCCGCTGATTGTGTTGCGCCGCTTTGATCTGGTGTTGGCCGAGAACAAGCAGAAGGTGCTGGATGAGAAAAAACGCTTGGAAGATAAAGGCATCACCGGCCCTGCACTGGAAAAAGCGTTATCACGTGTCGCCGCCGAAGGCCGCAAGCAGGAGCTGTTCAATATCAGCGGCTTCACGTTTGAGAAGCTGCTGGGCGATGCACCCAATATCGCAGGCAACCTGATTGCCTACATTCAGGGTTTTTCACCCCGCGCCCGCGATATTTTTGACAAATTTGAATTTGATACCGAGATCGCCAAACTGGATGAGGCCAACCGGTTGTTCCTGATTATTAGGGAATTCTGCTCAGGTGAAATCAATTTATCGCCCAAGGTCATCAACAATTTGCAAATGGGCTATTTGTTTGAAGAGCTGGTGCGCAAGTTCAACGAGCAAGCCAATGAAGAGGCTGGAGATCACTTCACCCCGCGTGAAGTGATTCGCCTGATGGTGCAACTGCTTTTTACGGGTGAGGATGGCATCTACGAAAAAGGCATCTACCGCAGTGTGTACGACCCTACTGCCGGTACTGGCGGCATGTTGTCCGAATCCGAGAAGTTCATTTGTGGGGATGGCTATACGACGGGTCTCAATCCCGATGCCAACATCGAGTTGTTCGGTCAGGAATACAACCCCGAGTCCTACGCCATCTGCTGCTCTGACTTGCTGATTAAAGACGAGCCGATCAATAATCTGATTTATGGTGACACGCTGGGCATCAAGGATGCCAAGAACAAAACCAACGGCTTTGTGCCGCACGATGGCCACCCGGACAAGAAATTCCATTACATGCTGGCCAATCCGCCCTTTGGTGTGGAATGGAAACCGGAAGAAGATTTTGTAAAGCAGGAATGCAACGACCAAGGCTTCTCTGGTCGCTTTGGCGCGGGCTTGCCGCGCATCAACGATGGTTCTTTGCTGTTTTTGCAGCATATGATTTCCAAAATGCACAACCCGCCCCAGTGGGTGGATGGAAAGAACGCGGGCGGAGACGGCTCCAAAATTGCCATCGTCTTTAACGGCTCACCCCTGTTCACCGGCGATGCCGGATCGGGCGAGTCTAATATCCGCCGCTGGATCATCGAGCGCGATATGCTCGATGCCGTCGTTGCCCTGCCTGACCAGATGTTCTACAACACCGGCATTTACACCTACGTCTGGATCGTCACCAATAAAAAGCCCGCGCATCGACTAGGCAAGGTGCAGTTGATCGACGGCACACGCCATTTCAAGAAAATGGACAAGAGTTTGGGCAACAAGCGCAATGAGCTCTCGGATGACCACATCAAAGAATTGGTGCGCCTCTATGCCGAGCACGAGCACGAAGGGATGAGTGAAGTGCTGCCCCAAGACAATAAATCAGTCGGCAAGCCTGAACGCCGGGTTTGCAGCAAGCTCTTCGACAACCGTGAATTTGGCTTCCTCAAGATCACCGTAGAGCGTCCGCTGCGCCTGAACTTTCAGATCAGCGCCGAGCGCATTGCCAAACTGGATGAGCAGAGTGCCTTCGCCAATCTAGCCAGCAGCAAAAAACGCAAGGACGATGCCGCACATAAAGCCGAAACTGCCGCCGGTGAACAAATCCAGGCCGCCATCAAAGCCGCACTCAGTGAACTGAATGGCGAAACCCTGTATTGCAATCGCCCGGCATTCGAGGCGGTATTGGATAGGGTGTTGGAGGATGCCAGCATCAAAATCGGCGCGCCCATCAAAAAAGCCATACTTGCCGCACTTTCGGAGCGTGACCCCCAAGCCGATATTTGCCTGGATGTCAAAGGTAAGCCGGAAGTGGATGCTGATTTGCGCGATACCGAAATCGTGGCATTACCGGATGACATTGCCTTGCCGCTGCCACTGGGTTTTGATAACGAAACCGGGCATGACGCGCTGCTGGCCTTGGTGCAAGATCATTGCGAAGACTATCTGAAGGCCGAAGTGTTGCCGCATGTACCCGATGCGTGGATAGCCCACGACAAAACCAAAGTGGGCTATGAAATTCCGCTCAATCGCCACTTTTATGTCTACCAGCCGCCACGTCCGCTGGAAGTGATTGCGGGCGAGATTAGCCAGTTGGAACAAGAGATTATGGCGATGTTGGCAGAGGTGGTTTGATGATGTGCCCAAATGCTTACCCCGCAGAAACCGCCTGTTTTTTACTGGTGTATCGCCCTGCATTTGCGTATAATTCGACGCAACAACACCCCCCACGCCTCTCCACGATGCGCACCAGGGGGGTTACTTTTTCTGGCTACAGTCCAGCACTGAAATTCACCTCCACTCCCGTCCTGTCTCACACATCAGGGCGCTCTGGTGATTTTTTTATGCCTGGGGTTTGCTCATGACCTGCTATGAAAAACCGCCGCTCACCACCAGCCAGCAAGTTGATTTACTCATCAAACGCGGCCTGCACATTGCCGACCGAGCGCAGGCGCACCACTATCTTCAGCACATTAGTTATTACCGCTTGCGTGCCTACTGGCTGCCGTTTGAGCAGGCGACTACCAGAGACGATGACCATGCTTTTTCCGCCGGGGCGGATTTCACCACCGTACTGACTATCTATGATTTTGACCGTGAGCTGCGCTTGTTGTTAATTGATGCTATCGAACGCGTGGAAATCTCACTGCGCGCACGTCTGTCCAATGCGCTAAGCCTGCGTTACGGTGCCTTTGCCCACGAAGAGCCGACGCATTTTTCCAAGCCACAGTTGTGGCAACAAAGCCGTGATGAGCTAATTAAGGAATACAGCCGCAGCCACGAAACCTTCGCCGAACACTACCGCCGTCAATACCCGCAACTCACCAGCCCGCCGCTGTGGGTGGCGTGTGAAATGATGACACTGGGACACCTGTCACGCTGGCTACAAAATCTGCGCATACCCAAAGACCGGCAAGACATTGCGGAGACTTATGGGCTGGATGAAAAGGTGCTGGTGTCTTTTGCTCACCACCTCTCTGTCGTGCGCAACCATTGCGCCCATCATGGCCGCATGTGGAACCGCAAACTATCACTGAAAATGCAGATTCCAGGCAAAAAGCCCGTTGGGTTGGCCGCCATGTTCAACCCCGCGCAAGACCGCAAACTCTACAACACCCTGACCATGCTGGCTTATTTGCTCACCCGCATCAGCCCGGCTTCAACCTGGCGCAAACGCCTGCAGGCATTGATCCGGGCCACCCCGCAGATTGATGTGACGGAAATGGGCTTTCCGCAGGGTTGGGCACAGCGAGCGATTTGGCTGGAGCAAACGCTATGAGACTAAATGATGCGTGCATTAAGCCACTACCATGCTCGCTAATGGTGATAGCCAGTGAGAATAGCCTGTTGGAACAAGAGATGTTGGCGGAGGTGGTTTGATGGCTCGATACCCCGCCTATCCCCAACACTCGTCTGAAGGCTTTCCTGTTACATGGGAAGGGATGCGCCTGCGATTCGCCATAAAAATGAATCCAAGCAAGAGCGAGATAGAGTTGGATGGTTCTGACCTAGTTTCTTTCGTGACAATGGATGCGGTCGGCGAATACGGTGGAATTCGTCTGGATGAAGAAAAAGAGCTGAGTGAAATCGGCAGTGGCTATACCTATTTTTGCGATGATGATGTGGTGGTGGCAAAAATCACCCCGTGCTTTGAAAACGGAAAAGCAGCCTTGGCAAAAGGTTTGACTAACAAGACAGCTTTCGGCACCACCGAGCTACATGTATTGCGTGCAAATCCTGATCAGCTTGAGCCACAATTTTTATTCTACCTGACAATTTCTGATTTATTCCGAAAACTCGGCGAGTCTGAAATGTATGGCGCTGGTGGACAAAAGCGGGTGCCTGAGACTTTCTTTAAGGATTTTCGAGCAGGCTTGCCCACTCTTGGTGTGCAACAAGCCATCGCCCGCTTCCTTGATTTCAAAACCGCGCAAATCGATGCCTTGATCGCCAAGCAGCAAGCCTTGCTCGATAAGCTGGCCGAAAAGCGCACGGCACTGATCAGCCATGCCGTTACCAAGGGGCTTGATCCCGCAGCGCCGATGAAGGATTCGGGAGTGGCTTGGTTGGGGGAAATTCCAGCACATTGGGAAGCCAAGCGACTTAAGTTTGTCGTGTCGACACTCGGCGGCGGAACTCCAAATACCGGAAAGCCAGAGTATTGGAACGGAGAAATACCGTGGGTATCACCGAAGGATATGAAGTGCGATTTCATTGCGGCGACCGAGGATTATTTGACCGACTTAGGTGTTGCGGAAAGCGCCACAAAAATTGTTCCAGTTGATTCAGTGCTCATTGTTGTTCGATCTGGAATTCTTCGCCACACCATTCCGGTCGCTCGCAATACTGTTGAAGTCTCGCTGAATCAAGACATGAAAGCCCTTGTCGCTAGTGATTGCCTGCGTCCGGGTTTTATTCATTGGTTTATCAGTGGGCTGCAAGACGGGCTCTTGCCTCTTTGGAGCAAACAAGGTTGCACTGTGGAGAGCATTGAAATGGGGTACATGACCAACACAGTCATTCCACTTCCCCCAATGGATGAACAGGACGCTATCCTCGAAAACATCTCCAAAATTACTGCCAAGATAGATGAGCAGGCGACGAAGGTTGATGATGTAATTTCCGCTCTAGCAGAATATAGAAGCGCCCTGATTACCAACGCCGTGACCGGAAAGATCGATGTGCGCAATTTCCAGATTCCAAACCGAACCAACGTCAAGGAGGTGACTCATGGCTAAAAATAGTATCAATCCAAAGCATGTTGGTTTTGAGGGGATTCGTCAGCTTGACGAGGCGGGCAATGAATTTTGGTCGGCACGCCAACTGGGTAAGGTGTTGGAGTATTCCGAATACCGACATTTTTTGCCCGTTATCGCCAAGGCGCAGAAAGCCTGCAAAGCCAGTGGTTATGCGGTTTTAGACCATTTCGAGGATATCCTCGAAATGGTCGAGATTGGTTCTGGCGCGCAACGCGAGGTGGAGGATGTGCGGCTATCCCGTTATGCCTGTTATCTGATTGTGCAGAACGGTGATCCGTCCAAACCTGTGATTGCGAACGGTCAAACTTATTTTGCGTTGCAAACTCGGCGGCAAGAGCTGGAGGACAACGCAAAATTTGCCCAGCTTTCCGAAGATGAAAAACGGCTGGCGATTCGCAATGAATTGGCCGAACACAACAAGCATCTCGCCGCAGCCGCGAAGGATGCAGGCGTTGAAACGCCGCTGGATTACGATTTTTCAGGATCATGGCTATCAGGGTTTGTATGGCGGCTTGGGGGCTAAGGATATTCATGCGCGCAAGGGGTTGAAGAAGAGTCAGAAAATTCTCGACCACATGGGTAGTACGGAGTTGGCCGCGAATTTGTTCCGCGCCACGCAGGCAGAAGAAAAGTTGCGTCGTGATCATATCCAAGGAAAGCAACAAGCCAATCAAACCCATTTTGAAGTGGGGAAAAAAGTCAGGCAAACCATTCAGGAGTTAGGCGGGACGATGCCGGAAGCATTGCCGACACCTGAGCAAAGCATCAAGCAGGTAGCAAGCGCGAAGAAGAAGCTGGATAAGAAGAAGTGATTGCAGCCATACCATCAATAAAGTTTCGCGTCATACCTGCGAAGGCGGGTATCCAGTGGCGCGCAAAGCGCGCCGATGTTTGTTATGGCTAGATTCCGGGTCAAGCCCGGAATGACAGTTGATATTTCATTCAGTGCAAGCGGTGCTTGCGCCATTTGTTCAACAACCCGTTGGACTATTTGAGGGGAAAAGATGCATAAGGAAATCGATTTTGAAAAAGACATCGAACACGCGCTGATCGCCAGCGGCGGGTACGAGAAAGGTGATCCGCACGGCTACGATGCGGAGGCCGCGCTGTTTCCGTCCGATGTCATTGCCTTTGTGCAGAAGACCCAGCCAAAAATTTGGGCGCGCCTAACTCAACTGGATGCCGCCAAGGCTTCCGCGATGTTGCTGGATAGCTTGGTGAAAGAGCTTGCCGCCAAAGGTGCGCTGGCGATTTTGCGTGAGGGTTTCAAGTGTGTGGGCAAGACCGTGCGTCTGGCTTACTTTGCCCCCAACACGGGGTTGGACCCGCTTGCCAGCGAGCGTTTCAAGGATAACCGTTTGACCATTACGCGTCAGGTCAACACCAAAAGCGGGGCCATCCCCGATGTGGTGCTGGCGGTGAATGGTCTGCCGGTAGCGACGCTGGAGCTGAAAAATCCGATGTCGGCCACGCGCTGGAACGTGGAAAACGCCAAGTATCAGTATCGGTTTGAGCGCGACCCCAAGGAGCTGTTGTTCGCCTTCAAGCAGCGCTGCCTGGTGCATTTCGCGGTGGATACCGAGCTGGTGTTCATGACCACCAGGCTGGAGGGCAAGGATACTTTCTTTCTGCCTTTTAACCTCGGCCAAGACCACGGCGCGGGGAATCCAGCCGTTGATGGAGACGTGCGCACTTCTTACCTTTGGCACAAGGCATTAACGCGGGATAGTCTGATGGATATTCTTGCGCGCTTTATGCATCTGGATGTGGAAGAAAAAACACTGGTGACCGAGAAGGGTATCAAGCGCCACCGCAAAGAATCCATGATTTTCCCTCGTTATCATCAGCTGGATTCTGTGCGTGCTTGTACTTTCCACGCGCAAGCGCATGGCTCGGGGCATAATTATCTGATCCAGCATTCCGCAGGTTCCGGTAAATCGAATTCGATTGCCTGGCTGGCGCACCGGCTATCAAGCCTGCACGATGTGAACAACGAGAAAATTTTTCATTCAGTGGTCGTGATTACCGACCGGCGCGTGTTGGATCAGCAATTGCAGGACACCATTTTTCAGTTTGAGCACAAGCTGGGCGTGGTACAAAAGATCGACGAAAATACACAGCAACTGGCGAAGGCGCTGGCCGATGGTGTGCCTATCATCATTTCCACCATACAGAAATTCCCCTTCATCACCCAAGCCATCCGCACGCTGGAGGCCAGCGGCCGTGGCATCGACATTTCGACTGCGGGCAAGCGTTTCGCGGTCATCGTGGACGAGGCGCACAGTTCGCAAAGCGGCGAAACCGCGATGGAGCTGCGCAAGATTTTGAACAAGGACGGCATTGAATCCGCCATTGCCGAGCAGCTACTTGATATGGATGACGAGGCCTTGAGCGAAGAGGCGAAGAAGGAACTGCTACGCGAGCAGCTCAAACGTGCCAAGCAGCCTAATTTGAGTTTTTTTGCCTTCACCGCAACGCCAAAATTCAAAACGCTGGCCGTTTTTAACGAGCCTGGCTCCAACGGTAAAGCACCGTTCCATCACTACAGCATGCGCCAAGCCATCGAAGAGGGTTTTATTCACGATGTGTTGGCGCACTATACTTGCTATAAGCGCTATTACAAATTGATTCAGAAAATTGAGCAAGACCCGGAAGTGCCACGCCGCAAGGCCGCTCGTGCGCTGGCGCGTTTTGTTGAATTTCATGATTATGAAATCGCACAGAAGGTCGAAGTGATCGTTGAGCATTTTCGTACCCATACCCGTCACAAGATTGGTGGCCGGGCAAAAGCCATGGTGGTGACTGGATCGCGCGAACACGCCGTGCGCTACAAGCTGGGATTCGATAAGTACATCAAGGACAAGGGCTATACCGATGTTAAGTCACTGGTGGCTTTTTCGGGCGAGATTTCGCTCAAGGAGTTTGTGGACAAGAAGTTCACCGAAGTAAACATGAATAATGGCATCAAGGAATCCGAGTTGCCGGAGAAATTTAATACCGAGGAATATCAGGTGTTGCTGGTGGCTGAAAAGTACCAGACCGGATTTGATCAGCCTTTGCTGCATAGCATGTATGTGGACAAACGCCTTTCGGGCATACAGGCGGTGCAAACCTTATCGCGCCTGAACCGCACCACACGCGGCAAAACGGATACCTTTGTGCTCGATTTTGTCAACGAACCGGAGGATATTTACATCGCTTTCAAGCCTTATTATGCGGTGACCCCCAAGGGCGATGATACTGATCCGCAGCAGCTCAACACTCTGGCGCACACGCTGGCTGGTTGGCAGATATTTACGGGAGCAGAAGTAAGTGTCTGGTGTGAAATCTGGTTCCGCAACCGTATGAATCCTACTGGTGGCGAACATAAAAAGTTGAACGGCTTGCTGGATTTGGCCGTTGAGCGCTACAAAAAACTGGGCGAGGAAGATCAGAATCTGTTCAAGGGGCAGTTGGCCAGCTTTCGCAATCTGTATGGTTTTGTGTCGCAGATAATTCCGTATCAGGATTCGGATCACGAAAAGCTCTATACCTATGCACGCTTTTTGTTGACCAAGCTACCGTATTCCTTAGATACGCGAATAATTCATGTCGATGATGAAGTCGAGTTGAAGTATTACCGGCTGCAAAAAATCAGTGAAGGAGCGATTGATCTCAAGGTGGGCGAAACTGAAGCACTTTACGGCCCGACCGAAGTTGGCACAGGACAAGCGGATGAAGAAGTGCAGCTTTCGACGCTGGTTGGCAAGCTCAATGAGCGCTTCGGCACTGAATTCACACCTGCCGACCAATTGTTTTTTGATCAGGTTCGCGAAACCGCTGTTGCTAATGAGCAGTTGCGACAGGCGGTCATGGCCAACAGTATTGAAAACTTTGAGCCGGTATTTAACAAGCAACTGGAAAATCTGTTTGTTGAGCGCATGGATGGTAACGAAGAAATATTCGTTCGATTGATGAACGATGAGGCGTTCCGAAATATTGCCGCCAGTCATCTGATGCGTGCGGTTTACAACCAAATTCGCACAGCTGGCAATGCAACTTCAACTACCAAAGTAAATGTTTAAGATATGACCAAAGAAGAACAAGGCGTGCCATCCAACCACACTCCCATGATGCAGCAATACTTCCGCATCAAGGCGCAGCATCCCGATATGTTGCTGTTTTATCGTATGGGGGATTTTTATGAGCTGTTTCATGAGGATGCGGAGAAGGCGGCGCGGTTGCTGGGGATTACGCTGACGCGGCGCGGGGCATCGAACGGCGAGCCGATCAAGATGGCGGGGGTGCCGTATCATGCGGCGGAGCAGTATCTGGCCAAGCTGACCAAACTGGGCGAGGCGGTGGCGATTTGCGAGCAGGTGGGCGACCCGGCCAAAAGCAAAGGCCCGGTGGAGCGGCAGGTGACGCGCATTTTGACCCCCGGTACGCTGACCGATAGCGCACTTTTGGATGACACGCGCGATAACTGGCTGCTGGCGATTTGTGCGGGGGAAAGTGTGATCGGGCTGGCGCGTATCAATCTGGCTTCCGGGCAGTTTATTTTGAGTGAAATTGCGCCGGGTTTATTGGCGCAGGAGCTGGAGCGGATTGCCCCGGCGGAATTGTTGCTGGCGGATGATTTTACCCATGCCGCGATAGAGGCTACGCCGTGTCCTAAAAAGCGTTTGAGCGCCTGGCAGTTCGATCTGGATTCAGCCAGACAAAGTTTAAGCAAACAGTTCAACACCTATGATTTGAATGGTTTTGGCTGTGCAGATTTACACGCGGCGCTGGCGGCGGCGGGTGCCTTGCTGGATTATGTGAAGAATACCCAGCGTACTACTTTGGCGCATATCAACGGCCTCAGTGTGGAACAAGCCAGCCAGTTTATTCAGCTGGATGCCGCCACGCGGCGCAATCTGGAGATTGATCTGACTTTGCGCGGCGAGGTTAGTCCCACTTTGTATTCGCTGCTCAACACCACGCAAACCGCCATGGGGGCGCGGTTGTTGCGGCATTGGCTGCATCATCCCTTGCGCGCGCGGCTGGCGATTACCGAAAGAAGCGCGGCAGTTGCCACTTTAATCGAGCAGGGCGCTTATGCCGGATTGCGCCAAAGTTTGCGTGCCATTGGCGATATTGAGCGCATCACCACGCGCATTGCGCTGAAAACGGCCAGGCCGCGCGATTTATCCGGCTTGCGCGAGAGTTTGCAGCAATTGCCGCTGTTGCAAGCGGGATTGGCGGCTTTGGATGCGGCTCTGCTGCAAACCTTGAGTGCTGATCTGCAATTGCCGGAATCCGCATTCTGTTTTCTGCAAGCTGCAATCAAGGCCGAGCCAGCCAGCGTATTGCGCGAAGGCGGCGTGATTGCCGATGGTTACGATGCCGAGCTGGACGAGCTGCGCGGTCTGCAAGCTAATTGCGGGGATTTTTTGCTGCAATATGAGGCCGCCGAGCGCGAGCGCACCGGCCTTGCCAATCTGAAAGTGGAATACAACAGTGTGCATGGTTTTTATATAGAAATCAGCCGCGCCCAGGCCGAAAACGCGCCTACGGAATATCGCCGCCGCCAGACGCTTAAAAATGCCGAGCGCTTTATCACCCCGGAACTGAAAGCCTTTGAAGACAAGGTGTTGTCTGCCAATGACCGCGCTTTGGCACGCGAAAAATGGCTGTATGATGAAGTGCTGAATGCGTTGGCGGAACACATCACGCCACTGCAAAAAAACGCCAGCGCCGTCGCCAGGCTGGATGTGCTATGCAGCTTTGCCGAGCGCGCCGAAGCGCTGGATTATGTTGCGCCTGAATTCACGCAGGAGGCGGGCATACGCATTATTGGCGGTCGTCATCCGGTGGTGGAGCAAATCGCCCAGCCCTTTATTGCCAATGAGGTCACACTCACGCCGTACAGACAATTATTATTGATTACCGGGCCGAATATGGGCGGTAAATCTACGTATATGCGGCAAACCGCGCTCATTGTTTTGCTCGCACACTGCGGCTGTTTTGTTCCGGCAAGCAGCGCGAAAATAGGTGAAATCGACCGTATTTTTACGCGTATCGGTGCCTCCGATGATCTGGCGGGCGGACGTTCCACCTTCATGGTGGAAATGACGGAAACCGCCAATATTCTGCATAACGCCACCGCGCACAGTCTGGTGTTATTGGACGAAATCGGGCGTGGCACGTCTACCTTTGACGGTTTGGCGCTGGCCTGGGCCTGTGCCAAACAATTGCTGGAAAAAAACCGCAGCTATACTTTATTCGCCACGCATTATTTTGAGCTGACGCGGCTGGTGGAAGATTTCAAGCAGGCCGCCAATGTGCATCTGGACGCGGTAGAGCACGGTAACGGCATTGTGTTTTTGCACAGCGTGGAAGAAGGCCCAGCCAGCCAGAGCTACGGCCTGCAAGTGGCGCAACTGGCGGGTATCCCCAAATCCGTCATCAGCGCCGCCAAACGCAAACTGGTGCAACTGGAACAGCAAAATATTGCAGCCGGCCCGCAGGCGGATATGTTTGCGCAGGTAGAAAATACGGTTGAGCCGGTGCTGCATCCGGCGATAAGCGAACTGGAAACCATCACCCCGGATGAACTCACACCGAAACAGGCGCTGGAAGTGCTGTATAGATTGAAGGGGATGGTTTGAAATTCTTATTTGATTTCAGATTGGAATGGCGCTCATGTCGGGTTTTTTCTGCGCAAAATTCCAAGACCTAACAGACCCAAGCTATAAAGTACGAATAATGATGGCTCTGGAACGGCTGTTACACTGATGGAAATACCACCAAGATTGTCGGGTAGATAATAGTCGGCGGATGCAAAAGCCAGGGTTGTGGCATGATCCAGATGCAGGTGAAAAGGAGCTGTGGCAAGAAAAGCATCTCTTGCTTGCGCCTGTGTATCCCAAGCGCAAAAATGATTTTTGCAGGTGGTATCCAGTAATGACACAGCATCTAACAAAATGTTGTAATTTCCATTTGTGCCAGGTGTTGCCACTACATAGTGACTTGCCCAACTTCCTGGGGCGGAAGCCTGGAAATTCCAGGTGTCATATAAGGCACCCGGCTGCCCCCACGCATCCGATAGCAAATAATCGCCAGCGGAAAAGTCAACTAAAACCGGATTTTGCAAGCTCACGCTAGTGCCAACCGCTACCGGATAACTGTAAATATTAGCTCCTGAACCGGAGCTAATGCCGTCACCAAAGCCTTGGATATTGACGATTGTTTCCGCATTTGCGGCTGTGCCAGTGGTGCATAGGAGTAAGGCTAAAGCTGAGCTAATAGTTTTCATTGGTATGGCCTCGCAAGTATTGAAAATAAATTCCGCGTTGCGGAAATGTCGGGTTTAAGATGTTTGTAGTATGTAATCACATAAATCCAAAGGGTATTGTTCACCAAGCACTTACAATCTTGGTTATTTTTTGCTTTAAATAGCCAAGTGTATGGACTTAATTGGATTTATATAGGTATTTAAAAGATACCTATAAGGTCGGATGGTGTCAAGCGAATTTATCCGGGCTTGGTTAGTTCGGATCACTAATCCGAGATCCTGCCATTTGAGCAATTTTCTAATGGAGAATTTCGGCTAAATGCTTGCGGATCAAACTTTTGGGGGATTGGAGATGCGCCCAATGGATAGAGCGAGCATTGGTTATTGAATTTGTTTTAAATAATCGGAGTGTTCGTAAAGCTGCTAAACCATGAGCGGGTTCAATTTGCTCATGGTTTATTGACGTAGCAAAATAATAGGCCGCTAAGCCAGTTTCTGAATCAAGCACACTGCCTCGGCCGCAATGCCTTCACCGCGCCCGGTAAAACCCAGGCGTTCTGTTGTGGTGGCCTTTACATTCACCGCATCAACCGCTATCCCGCAATCGCTGGCGATATAAGCGCACATCTGCGCCGTGTGTTTGGATAACTTGGGCGCTTCGGCCATCACTGTGGCATCTATATTGCCGGTGATGTAGCCCTTATCCTTGAGCAAAGCCGCCACATGGCGCAACAGCTGGCGCGAATCTATGCCTTTATAGCGATCATCGGTAGGCGGAAAGTGTTTGCCTATATCGCCCAGCGCCGCCGCGCCCAGCAAGGCATCGCAAATCGCGTGCAATAAAACATCCGCATCCGAATGCCCGTCCAACCCTTTTTCATGTGGAATATCCACCCCGCCTATGATGCAGCAACGGCCTTGCACCAACTGATGTACATCGAAACCATGACCAATTCTTAACATATGTAAACTTTCTTGATAAATGGGGAAATTGCGTGGGGGAAAATTACGCGGTGATCTGCATGTATTCATTCTGCCCCGATGCCTGTAATTTTACCTTTAAAGCCAAGGCCACAATGATGGAATCATGATTTGACATTAAATCTTACGCGTATATACTTTTTGTATAAATCAAGGAGGATTCTGCAATGACAATGGCACGTGTGTTTCAATCCGGTAATAGCCAAGCGCTCAGATTGCCCAAGGAGTTTCGTTTTAAATCCAAAGAAGTGGAGATTTTTCAGCGCGGTGATGAAGTTGTGTTGCGAGAAAAACGTTACACACCAGCAGATGCACTGGAGATTTTTGCCAGCCTGGGTGCTGACTTGTTTGCTGGCGACTTTTTGCAAGAGGATCGCGAAGACACTCCGCCACAAGAGCGCGAGAATTTGTAATGGCCAAATACTTGCTGGATACCAACATTTGCATCTACCTGACCAAGCAGCAACATCCGGCGCTCATTCAACGCTTTCAAGCCTTGGCAGAAGGTGAAGTTGCCATGTCCGTCATCACCTTTGGCGAATTGCAGTTTGGCGCGCATAAAAGCCAGCACAGAAAAAAAGTGTCAGAGGCATTGGAAAAACTGAGTCTGGCCATCCCCGTACTGGAAATGAATCAGGAGGTAAGTTTGCATTACGGCGATATTCGCGCGCACTTACAGCACGCCGGTACGCCGATTGGCAATAATGACTTATGGATAGCTGCCCACGCCCGGGCGCAAGGCTTGATTTTGGTGACCAATAATGTGCGCGAATTTGAGCGTGTGCCGGGTTTGAGTTTGGAGAATTGGGTGGAATGATTTTAATTTTTGTTTTTGACTGGGCTGATTTTGCAGCCACACGGCTAAAAGGCGTGATTTTCATCCTATCCGATAGTCACAGTGGATGGGTAAAGTCGCTAATAAATCTCTTTCAGAGGATGCACGGACAGCGCTGCCAGGCTAATCTTGCAGACGGGTTGATATGGCGGGCTGAGGTAATGTCTGATTAGAGCCCTGCCAGTCGAGAAAAATGAAGTTCGGGCTGAAAATATCGAAATGATCAAACCGAAGTTACCGCAGATTACGGACTTCACCATCGAGGTTTTTCTGAGTGGTATAGGTATTTATACGTATAGAGTATAAGTCTGAATGCGCGTATTCTGGCTTCACGTTAAAGCTTAAATTCACAATTACGGTTTAACGAATACCATTAAAATGGCGACTAAACAACAATTGCAATTGATTATTGAATCCGCCGTTTTGATTTTCTCAATTTTGAGTTTAGGAGATGGTCATGTTGATGAATTATTGCAATAAAACTGGAAATACTCGGCTTTCTGTTTGTGCTATTGCCGTACTGGCACTATTTGGCAATATCAATGCGGTGAGTGCTGCGCCGCTCTCGGAATACTCAGGAAAGGAAAATTTTAATGCCTTTGGTGGAATATTCTCCATATCCCAAGCTGTTTTCGCTGCTACCCCCCCCCCCGCTAAAGCGAATGACGCTGATCCGTTTGGTTTATCGGCTTACACAAGCGACGGTAGTACCGGGTTAGCTTCCTTTACACCGGGCAATGGCTCACCAAGCCCCAATAACCCGGTTCAACACACAGCAACCAATCTGATTAATTTCGGTTATTTATATCTTTTTGCACTGCTTTATGATGGACCGGGAGCCATTAGCAACCTGTCATTTACCCTGAATAGCCCGGAATTCATCGCTGGAAATGTTCCATTTCAATGGGGTGTTTTCTCTGATTATTCCTTTAACAGCGTAGGTTCGGAATGCGGGCCGGGCAACGGCGCAACCCCTGAACTCGTTAAGGGCGGCAATCCTTGTGGTGTCTACTCTTACAATGAACCACTCGCCTCGGATGTGAGTGTCATCAACGGCAAATTTACCGTGAGTAATTTGGAATTTATGCCTAATTCAGGCACCTACATTTTTGGGTTTAGCTCCGTGAACAAGCTTGACACTTCGGATTTTACTACCGTACTTACTGGCACTGGGCCATACCTGGATCCCACCACCGGTGCTTATATATCCAAGCTACAATCCTTTACCATACCTGAGCCAACCACTCTCGCTCTTTGGGGGATTGGGCTTCTTGGCTTGAGGCTACAAAGAAACCGCAAAATTGTTTAACTGGGGTTAGGGTTTATTTCAACTTGACTTGATCTGGCTTTACTTTTCAATACAGAGCGGCAGAAATGCCGCTTTGTTGATTTATATATTTCAGGCCGCAGATAACAAACTTTCATAAGGAATATGCAGCCCTTCGTGAAGTCGTTTTACCATGCGCAGACTCAGCCTGCGCTTGTGATTCAATACTTCAGATACGCGTCCACTGGAGCCAATAAACGGCTCAAGGTCTTTTTGCGTAAGCCCCAGTTGTTCCATTCTGAATTTGATCGCTTCGACCGGATTAGCAGGGCTAATCGGATAATGTTTGTGTTCATAGGCTTCGATGAGTGTTACCAGAATTTCCATTTCGTCAGCTTCTGGCGTTCCAGATTGCGCCTGGAACACGAGTTCCAGTTGCCTGAAAGCTGCGCCCAGGTCTTCATCGTTTCGGATGGGTTTAATATTCATTGATACTCTCCACGTTGATTTGGTCGTATTGCGCATGGGTACCAACGAATTTTACCCAAACAATTTCTGCCTGATATTGCAACTCCACGACCAGCCGATATTTGTTGCCAGCGATATTGAATACGACACGGTTATTAGCGCAAATGCTGGCGTTTCTGTAAGTTTCTTTTATATTTTGCGGGGTTTTCCAGTTGGCCTTGATGGCTTCGTCATACCAGCTACGCAGGGCACCTTCGGCATCGTTGTATTCCGGCTTGCTCCAAAATTTAAGCAAAGTACTTTTGGCAATTACCCGCATATTTCGCTTCTCCCGTTGCGGGAGATTTTATCCTGCTTCTAATACTCATGCAAAAGCTATTCAGCACACTCAGCTCTCAATATCGCTTCCGCCAGCACTAAATCCTGCGGGTAAGTAATCTTCAAATTGCGCAATTCACCTGCCACCAGTTTGGGTTTGAATCCCAGTGCTTCCACCGCTTGCGCTTCGTCGGTGGGTTTGTCGCCGCAGGCGATCAGGGCGCGTTTGAGTAGATCATAACGAAACATTTGCGGGGTTTGTGCCAGCCACAGGCCGTCGCGCGGTTCGGTGCTGGCGACGCGTTGTTCGTGGTCGGCGCGCTTCAGCGTATCAGCCAGTGGCACGGCGAGCAGGCCGCCGATAGCATCATCTTTCAGGGTGTCCAATAACTGGTTGAGCATGGCGGCGCTGAGGCCGGGGCGGGCGGCATCGTGTACTAGTATCCAGTCGTCGGGCTGTGCTTGCTCTTGTAGTGCATGCAAGCCGTTGAGCACGGTGGCGGCTCTGGTGGCACCGCCTTGGCGCACCAGCTTGACTTTGTCCGCCAGCGGGATATTCGCGTCATCCCACAGTTGGTCTTCAGGGCTGATAACCAATGTGAGCGAGCTGATGCGCGGGCAATTTACAAAAACGGCGAGCGTGGTTTGAATGAGCGGGCGGCCACCCAGTAACAAATACTGTTTGGGAATTTGGCTGCCCATGCGGCTACCGGAGCCGGCGGCAGGGATGATGACATGGAATTTTGACATAGTGTAAATCAGGTTATTTGCGTTGCAGTTTTTGTTTTGCCCAGTAGAGATAGCCGGATAGGCCGTAAATCAGGGCGGCGATAAATAATACTTCCGGCGGGCTGTAGGAAATCAGCACAAATGCCAGAACGATGAGCAGGATGACGAAAAACGGTACGCTTTTGCGGAAGTTGATTTCCTTGCCGCTGTAATAGCGCAAGTCGGTCACCATGGAAAGCCCGGCAAACAGGGTGATGCCCCAAGCCAGCCAGTTCATTTTTATCACGCCGAAAAATACTTCATTGCCGCTGATGCCGTTGTCAAAGGCGACCCAGACCATGCCGGCCAGAATGGAGGCCGCCGCCGGGCTGGGCAGGCCTTGAAAGAAGCGTTTATCGATTTCATCAATTTTGACGTTGAAGCGCGCCAGCCGCAGCGCTGCGCAGGCGCAATAGATGAATGCGGCTATCCAGCCCAATTTGCCCAAAGGTTGCAGCGCCCACACATATAGCACCAGCGCGGGTGCCACGCCAAACGAGACCATGTCGGCCAGGCTGTCGTATTCAGCGCCGAATGCGCTTTGGGTATTGGTCAGGCGTGCCACACGGCCATCCAGGCCATCGAGCACCATGGCAATGAATATGGCGACAGCGGCATGTTCATAGTGGCCATTCATGGCCTGCACAATGGCATAAAACCCGGCAAACAGGGCGGCGGTGGTAAAGGCATTGGGCAGCAGATAGATGCTGCGTTCGCGCAGGCCGGATTCGCGCAGCAGCCGATAACGGCGCGGTTTAACAGGGGTTTCAGCCATCATGTTCATCCTTGAAAGTGGTGTCGCAGTATAGCAAAGAGCGGCGGGATGCTAACGCTCTATGTTAGTATCGCGGCTTCCAAATAGATACGTTACTTATGCAATTTTCACTTAAAAAACAAGATGGCGCGGCGCGGCGCGGGGTGCTCAAGCTGGCACATGGCGAAGTACAAACGCCTGCTTTCATGCCGGTCGGCACTTATGGTTCAGTCAAAACGCTTTCGCCGCTAGAGATACATGATATTGGCGCGCATATTATATTGGGCAATACCTTTCATTTATGGCTGCGTCCCGGTCTGGAGGTGATTGCGGCACATGGCGGTTTGCATCAATTTATGGGTTGGGATGGCCCAATACTTACCGATTCCGGCGGTTTTCAGGTGTGGAGTCTGGGCGCTTTGCGTAAGATTAGCGAGGAGGGGGTTAAATTCCGCTCGCCCATCAATGGCGATAGCTGTTTTTTAACACCGGAAGAATCCATGCGCATTCAAAAGGTGTTGAATTCCGACATCGTGATGATTTTTGATGAATGCACGCCTTATCCTGCCACGCATTTGGAGGCGGCGGATTCCATGCGTTTGAGTCTGCGCTGGGCGGCACGTAGCAAAGCGGCACATGCCGGTAATAGTAATGCGCTGTTTGGTATTGTGCAGGGCGGCATGTATGAGGATTTGCGCGATGAATCCCTGCGCGGCCTGGTGGATATTGGTTTTGATGGCTATGCCATAGGCGGCTTGTCGGTGGGGGAACCCAAGGATGATATGCTGCGCATACTCGCGCACACCGCGCCGCAATTGCCGCAAGATAAGCCGCGCTATTTGATGGGTGTAGGCACGCCGGAGGATCTGGTGGCGGCGGTGTCGCGCGGTGTGGATATGTTTGATTGCGTGATGCCTACACGCAATGCCCGCAATGGCTGGTTGTTTACGCGTCATGGTGACATCAAACTGAAAAATGCGCGTTATAAAATGGATGCTAGCCCTTTGGATGCGGACTGCACGTGTTACACCTGCCGCAATTTCAGCCGCGCTTACTTGCATCATTTGCATCGTATTGGTGAAATCCTCGGCGCACGTTTAAATACCATACACAACCTGCATTATTATCAAGAGCTTATGGCAGGGATGCGGGCTGCCATTGAGCAGGATAAATTTAACGAATTTACGGTTGAGTTTGTGCAAATGCGTAAGGGAATCAGCGCAGCAGGTTCCTGACGGGTACTCTGTGCTAGAATTTCGCGCTTCAACCATTACTTAATGTGTATTAAAAAGGAAACTACCCTGTGTTGATTACTACTGCATTTGCAGCGCCTGGCGCTGCCGCTACTCCTGACTATATGAGCTTTGTGCCGTTGATCGTTATTTTTGTTTTATTCTGGTTCATGCTGATTCGTCCGCAAATGAAACAAGCCAAAGAGCAACGTAACATGCTGGCGGCCTTGCAAAAAGGCGATGAAGTGACCACTACTGGTGGCTTGGTTGGCAAGCTGACGAAAGTGGATGAAAGCTTTGTTGGTCTGGAAATCGCTGCCGGAACCGTTATCACCGTGCAAAAAAACGCCATACAAACGTTGCTGCCCAAAGGTACTATTAAAACGCTTTAGGCAACACGCTTTAGACCCAACGCTGTAAAACACCTTCAAATCGTCTTACTCTAAACATCGCGAGCTACCCTCATGAACCGCTATCCAACGTGGAAATATATGCTAGTGCTGGCAGCACTTATTCTGGGCATACTTTATTCACTACCGAATATTTTCGGTGAATCGCCAGCCGTACAAATTACTACCGTCAAGAAAAGTGCCACTCTGGATCCCGCTTTGCTGGGACAGGTTGAAAATGTATTGAAGCAGGAGAAAATTCAATACGATGCGGTATTTTTGGATGCCAGCGGCGTAAAAGTGCGTTTTGCCAATCCCGATACGCAAATTAGAGCCAAGGATATATTGCAGGCAGGTCTGGGCAAGGATTACCTCATTGCGCTAAATCTGCAATCTCGCTCACCGGCTTGGCTGCGTAGCATAGGCGCACTGCCCATGTATTTAGGTCTGGATTTGCGCGGAGGTGTGCATTTCTTGCTGCAAGTGGATATGAAGGCCGCCATTGACAAGGCGGCAGAGCGATATGTAGGCGATTTGCGTAGTGTGATGCGCGAAAAGCGTATTGCTTACCTGGGCGTTTCGCGCGAAGGCCAATCGGTTCAGGTGAAATTCAAGGATGAGGTTGAGCTCGCCAAGGCTGAAAAAGAAATCGGGAAAAGTTATCCCGACCTGACGCTGAAGCAATCTGACAACGGCGTTGAGAAGCTGCTCACCGCAAGTATGGGCGTTCCTGCGCAAAAACGTATTCAGGAATTTGCCATTAAACAAAATATCCAGACCTTGCATAATCGCATCAATGAGCTGGGCGTAGCAGAACCGGTTATTCAGCAACAAGGCGCTGAACGTATTGTGGTGCAACTGCCGGGTGTGCAGGATACGGCCAAGGCGAAAGAGTTGCTGGGTCGTACCGCTACATTGGAAATTCGTTTGGTGGATGAAGAAAAAAGCGATGCCACTACGCTGGAAAATGCCGCCAAGGGGCAAGTGCCTTTTGGTGACGAGTTCTTTGTTGATCGCAACGGCATTCCCCTTTTGGTCAAGAAAAATGTACCGTTGACCGGTGAATACATTACCGATGCCGGCCCTGGAGTCGATCAGCAAAATGGCGGCTCTGTGGTGAATGTGACCTTTGACGGGCGTGGCTCACGTGTTTTTCAACAGCTGACACGGGATAACGTAAAGAAGCGCATGGCGATATTGCTGGTGGAAAAAGGCAAGGCTGAAGTCATTACCGCGCCCGTTATTAATGAGGAAATCGGCGGCGGACGGGTGCAAATTTCCGGCATGGACAACGCGCAGGAGGCGACTGATATCGCCTTGCTGTTACGTGCGGGCGCACTGGCTGCGCCTATGGAAATTATTGAAGAGCGCACCGTTGGTCCCAGCATGGGCGAAGAAAATATCAAACGCGGCGTGCATTCCACGCTGTGGGGTTTTGCCGCCATTGCGGTTTTTATGGTGATTTATTACACGGTATTTGGCACTATTTCTGTGCTGGCTCTGGGCATTAACCTGTTGTTGCTGGTGGCTTTGCTGTCCATGTTGCAAGCCACGCTTACCTTGCCTGGTTTGGCAGCCGTGGCGCTAACGCTGGGGATGGCGATTGATGCCAATGTGCTCATTAACGAACGCATACGCGATGAATTGCGCAACGGCAACTCGCCGCAGGCGGCCATCAGCGCGGGTTATGAGCGTGCGTTCGGGACAATTCTGGATTCCAACGTGACCACCATGATTGCCGGTTTGGCGCTATTCATGTTTGGTACCGGCCCGGTTAAGGGTTTTGCCGTGGTGCATGTGTTGGGGATTTTGACTTCCATGTTCAGTGCCGTAGTGATTTCGCGCGCCGTGGTGAATCTGGTTTATGGCTATCGTCGTAAAGTGAGCAAGCTTTCTATTGGATAAACTGGTTTTGCAAATTACCAGTCTCCGTTAGCACAACATATAAAGAGTATAAAAATTATGGAATTATTTAGAATCAAAAAAGACATCCCATTCATGAGTTATGGTCGTTTAACCACCTCGATTTCACTCATTACCTTTTTGTTGTCTGTTGCTTTTTTGGCGATAAAGGGTCTCAATCTTGGCGTTGATTTTACCGGCGGCACCATGATGGAGGTCAGCTATCCACAAGCGGCCGACCTTGGAAAAATACGCGGTACCGTTGATGCTATCGGCCTCAAGGATGCTACCGTACAAAACTTCGGCAGCAGTACAGACGTTCTGATTCGCTTACCGGTGAAAACCGGATTGACGACTGCCCAGCTGTCTGAGCAAGTATTAAGCGCGCTAAAAAACTCAGATAGCTCCGTGCAAATGAATCGCGTTGAATTTGTCGGTCCCCAAGTTGGCCAGGAACTTTATGAAAGTGGTGCACTGGCGCTGTTACTTGTCAGTATCGGCATCATGGGCTATCTTTCGTTGCGTTTCGAGTGGCGTTTTGCGGTGGCGGCCATTCTTGCCAATATGCACGATGTGGTAATTATTTTAGGATTTTTTGCCTTTTTTCAGTGGGAATTTAACCTTACCGTGTTGGCGGCTGTATTGGCGGTATTGGGCTATTCGGTGAATGAATCGGTTGTGGTGTTTGACCGGGTGCGTGAAAACTTTCGCAAAATGCGCAAAGCCAGTGTGCCGGAAGTTATCAATAATGCCATTACCCGCACCATGTCGCGTACCGTCATTACCCACTTTTGTACGCAATTAATGGTGTTGTCTATGCTGATTTTTGGCGGTGAAGTGCTACATAATTTTTCACTGGCATTAACTATCGGTATTTTGTTCGGCATTTATTCTTCGGTGCTGGTGGCCAGTCCGATAGTGATGTATCTGGGTGTTTCACGAGAAAACCTGATTACTGGCGCAGAAAAAAAGCCAAGTGACGAAAGCCAGCCTTGACAAGATGAGTGCTTCCCACGGAAACTGCCTCATCTGCGTGATTGAGTACGACCCTACTTGGACGATATACCTTTAGCTTCTCGGCTAGCCATACTGGCTTTGCTGCTTCTACTCTCTGCATTTTTTTCCAGCGCTGAAACCAGCCTGATGTCGCTTAATCGCTATCGGTTGCGACATCTGGCCAACGATGGTCACCGTGGCGCGCGACTCGCCAGCGCACTGCTCGCAAAAACAGATCAGCTGCTGGGCGCAATTTTACTCGGCAACACTTTTGCAGCGGTTGCCATAGCCACCATTAGTGAGAGCATCAGTATGCAATTGCTGGGTGAAGGCAAACTGGGCTTAATTCTCGGGCCGGTTGCAGTCACCTTTGTGATTTTGATTTTCGGCGAAATCACACCCAAAGTGATTGCCGCTGCCCACGCCGAAAAACTTGCATTCGCCTATAGCTTTGTACTTTACCCGCTGATAAAAATTCTTTATCCGGCGATCTGGTTTACAAATTTATTTGTAAAAGCACTGCTAAGTTTGTTACGCATCAAAACCAATTTTGCCGAGTCCAGCCATGCAATCAGCATGGAGGAATTGCGCAGCATCGTCACCGAAGCGGGTGGTTATATTCCCAAAAAGCACAGAGCTATCCTGTTGAACCTGTTTGATTTGGAAAAAACGATAGTCGATGATGTGATGACCGCGCATATCCAGATTGAAGTGATTAATCTGGAGGCACCGCTGGAAGATATTTTGCGTCATATATCAACCAGTCAGCACACCAGGTTACCCGTGCGGCAAGGGTCGGCAGGGGAAATTATCGGCATTATTCATCTGCGTAAGGTCATGCATCAATTGCAAGAAGGAAAGTTGGATTTGGCCGGGTTGAAGGAGGTCATGACCGATCCTTATTTTATCCCATCTGGCACACCACTCTATACACAAATGCAACAGTTTCAGGAGAACCAGCAACGCATCGCGCTGGTGGTGGATGAATACGGAGAGTTGAAGGGGCTGGTGACACTGGAAGATATTCTCGAAGAGATTATTGGGGAATTCACCACACAATCACCTTTGCGCAACAATGGCTATCGTGAGGAAGAGGATGGTAGTTGGCTGGTGGATGGCAGTAGTAATTTGCGTGATCTCAATAAAAAACTAAAGCTCAATTTGCCCCTGGACGGCCCACGCACACTTAATGGTTTGATACTGGAGTATTTCGAAGATATTCCCGAGCCGGGAACCAGTTTTAAAATTCAAACCCATACGCTTGAAATCATTCAAACACAAGATAGAGTCGTGAAGAGCGTAAGAGTGTATCGTTAGCGTTGGATTGGCGTGGAATTAACCATCATTTCTCTGGCATGCCTGGTGTGATTTGGTTTAATATAATTCACGTGTTTTTATATTCAAATATCCAGTTAACTAACAGCCAATTCACTATGGAGGATGCCATGGACAATAAATACGGGCTAGGGAGTTCCAGGGTGGCCACAGAACACCATGAGGCGGTACTTAAATCTTCCAGCAAATCAATATTAACTTGTCGTTACTGTGGTCATGACCGTCTGGTTTTATGCCAAACCATGAATGACCATCGCTGTGAAAAGTGTGGGGAGTGGCAAAATGATGTTCCTATGGATTACTCTACAGGGCATCAAAGTGATTATTGACGCAGTTACTTTGCGTCTGCGTGCAATCGTAGTGTTTTATAGTCTTTCTTGGATAGTATAAGGCAGGATAAATGTGATTGAATTTCATCAATCACGGTAAGGTTTGGATTTATCAGTTTCTATTTTCGCATATCAATATTGTTTTTAGGGGTGAACTATGAAGATCAATCGTTTGGTGTTGACCGGTGCAGTGGCGGTTACAATGTTCTCTGGCTGCGCAACAACCGAAATGAAAATGGGTGCTCCCGCAGCTAAAACTGTAGCAACAGGTAGCGCGGCAGGTAGTGCCAGTAGTAATGTAAATACTGCGCTGGAGAAATGTGCAGAGCCACTTGGTACGGTAAGCTTTATTGAGGATGAGAGTGCTGACTGGTTTAGAACGCTGCAAGGTCAATACAAGTTGCCGCCAAGTGCAACTCTACTGAAATTGCTTGTGCAGCAATCCAACTGCTTCGTTGTTGTGGGACGTAGTGCGGCTGTTATGCGTAATAAGAGTTTGGAAACAGATTTGGATCGAAGCGGTGAATTGCGTGCTGGTAGCAAAACTAGCAGAAAAACGGGTGGTAAGGGGATTGTGGCAGCAGATTACTCAATCCAGCCTGAAATTGTTTTCAGTGAAAGTGACACGGGAGGTTTAGCGGCAGGAGTGGGCGGTTTGGTGGGTGGTTTTGGTGGTGCAGTATTGGGTAGCGTGGCTGGCGGCTTAAAAACACGTGAAGCCAGCACCCTGCTCACATTGACTGATAACCGTTCTTTGGTGCAAATAGGCGTGTCAGAAGGTAGTGCGTCTAAGACGGATTGGAATATGATGGGCGGGATTCTGGGCGGCACGGCAGGTGGTGGTGGAGGTGCAGGAGCAGGTGCCTATAGTCGGACGCCACAAGGAAAAGTTTTGGCTGCGGCTTTTATGGATTCTTACAATCAATTAGTGCAATCATTGCGCAACTACAAGGCGCAAACTGTTAAGGGCGGCCTGGGCAAGGGTGGGAGGCTTAAGGTTGGTGACTAAATCGCTGATTTGGCATTAGATTGATGAGCCAGCGAACTTAAGCTATAATAGGAAAATTAAAAGCGGGATGAGTGATGAACTCCTCCCGCTTTACTATGTCTGCTATATGCAAAGAGATAATCTAATAATTACAAGGAGTTACGATTTGCCGCAAACCCTGCCAGCTGTGCTTGTACTTGCTGATGGAACTGTGTTTCGTGGTATTTCAATTGGTGCCCCGGGCGTAACTGTAGGCGAGGTGGTTTTTAACACCTCGATGACGGGGTATCAGGAAATTCTCACCGACCCTTCTTACACCAGACAAATTGTTACACTGACTTATCCCCACATTGGAAATACTGGCATCAATTCGGAAGATGTGGAATCGGATCAAATTTATGCTAGCGGATTGATTATTCGCGATTTGCCACTCACTGTCAGCAATTGGCGTAGTGAGAAAACGCTGGCTGAATATCTTGCTGCAGCTAATATAGTTGCTATAGCTGATATTGATACACGTAAACTCACACGTTTGCTGCGTGAGAAAGGTGCGCAAGCTGGCTGTATTGTCGCTGGAGAGATCGACGAAGCGAAGGCGCTGGAATTGGCGCGCGCTTTTCCGGGTTTGTCTGGCGTAGATTTGGCTAAAGTGGTGAGCTGTAAACAGGCTTATACGTTTGATGAAGCTGAGTGGTCGCTTGGTCAGGGCTATGCCCCGGCAGGGGCTTCGCAATATCATGTGGTGGCTTTTGATTATGGCGTAAAGCGCAATATTTTACGTATGCTGGTGGCAAGAGGTTGCAAGGTGACCGTATTACCTGCACAAGCCACTGCAGATGATGCACTTGCGCTAAAGCCGGATGGCATTTTTCTTTCCAATGGCCCCGGTGATCCGGCGGCCTGTGATTACGCAATCAGTACAATTAAAACCTTGATAACTACCGGCATTCCAATCTTTGGAATCTGTTTAGGCCATCAGCTGTTGGCGTTGGCTAGTGGCGCTAAAACGCTGAAAATGAAATTTGGTCACCACGGTGCCAATCATCCGGTGCAGGATGTTGATGACAAGCGCGTTTTCATTACCAGCCAAAATCACGGATTTGCGGTTGATGCAGCGACCTTGCCTGCCAATGTTAAAACCACCCATATTTCATTATTCGACGGTAGTCTGCAAGGCATTGCACTTACGGATAAACCGGCCTTCAGTTTCCAGGGGCACCCGGAAGCCAGTCCAGGCCCGCACGAAATGAGTTATCTATTTGATCGATTTATTGAGTTAATGGAAAGAAGTCGTTAGACGTTAGACTTTAGTCGTAAGTTGAAAGCCTTGTTGCAGCCATTTAACTAACGACTAACGACTATCCTCATAACGACCATAAAATTATGGCAAAACGTACAGACATTAAATCCATCCTTATTATAGGTGCCGGCCCCATTGTTATTGGCCAGGCGTGTGAATTCGATTATTCCGGTGCCCAGGCTTGCAAGGCGCTGCGCGAAGAAGGTTATCGTGTCATTTTGGTGAACTCCAATCCGGCCACCATCATGACCGACCCTGAAATGGCGGATGCAACTTATATCGAGCCGGTAACCTGGCAAGTGGTTGAGAAAATCATAGCACTCGAACGCCCGGATGCGTTGCTGCCGACCATGGGTGGCCAAACCGCATTAAATTGCGCGCTGGATTTGGATAAGCATGGCGTGCTGGCTAAATATAATGTCGAGCTGATAGGTGCCAGTAAAGAGGCGATTGATAAAGCCGAGGATCGCCAAAAATTCAAGGAAGCCATGACTAAAATTGGTCTGGGTTCCGCGCGTTCTTCCATGGCGCACAGTATGGAAGAAGCGCTACAAGTGCAAATCGGCATTGGTTATCCGACTATTATTCGCCCTTCATTTACCATGGGTGGTAGCGGTGGCGGTATTGCCTATAACCGTGAAGAATTTATTACTATTTGTGAGCGTGGCTTGGAAGCCTCGCCAACGAAAGAGTTATTGATAGAAGAATCTCTGCTCGGTTGGAAAGAGTATGAAATGGAAGTGGTGCGCGATTCAGCGGACAACTGCATTATCATTTGCTCCATTGAAAACCTTGACCCAATGGGTGTGCATACTGGCGACTCAATTACTGTAGCGCCTGCGCAAACGCTGACTGATAAAGAGTATCAAATCATGCGTAATGCCTCATTGGCAGTGTTGCGTGAAATCGGCGTGGATACTGGCGGCTCTAACGTGCAATATGCCATTAATCCTCAAGATGGCCGCATGATCGTGATCGAGATGAATCCTCGCGTTTCACGCTCGTCGGCATTGGCCTCTAAAGCGACTGGTTTTCCGATTGCTAAAATTGCAGCCAAATTGGCCGTAGGCTTCACCCTGGATGAGTTAAGAAACGAAATTACTGGTGGTGCCACGCCTGCCTCATTTGAGCCTTCAATTGATTATGTGGTCACCAAAATTCCACGTTTTGCCTTTGAAAAATTTCCGCAAGCTGATTCACGCTTAACCACGCAAATGAAATCAGTGGGAGAGGTGATGGCGATTGGCCGCACTTTTCAGGAATCATTCCAGAAAGCACTGCGCGGCTTGGAGGTGGGGGTGGATGGCCTGGATGAAAAAACCACAGACATTGATCAGATTCATCAGGAGTTGGGAGAAGCAGGCCCTGAGCGTATATGGTATGTGGGTGATGCCTTTCGTGCAGGCATGACGGTAGCGCAAGTCCATGATTACTCTAAAATAGATCCTTGGTTTCTCGTGCAGATTGAAGACATTGTTTTGCGTGAAAAAGCATTAAATAATCGCAGTCTGGCGGATTTGGATAAAAATGCCTTATTCCAGCTTAAGCGTAGAGGTTTTGCCGATAGAAGGCTGGCGAAGCTATTAGGTACCGATCAGCATGCGGTACGCGCCTATAGGCAGGCACTTAATGTGCGACCCGTTTACAAGCGAGTGGATACTTGCGCAGCCGAGTTTGCCACCAGTACCGCTTACATGTATTCGACTTATGAAGAAGAGTGTGAAGCGCTTCCCACTAATAATAAAAAAATCATGGTGTTAGGTGGTGGGCCAAATCGTATTGGTCAAGGTATTGAGTTTGATTATTGTTGTGTACATGCGGCATTTGCCATGCGTGAAGATGGTTATGAAACCATTATGGTTAACTGTAATCCTGAAACTGTTTCAACGGATTACGATACTTCAGACCGGTTGTATTTTGAGCCGGTAACGCTAGAGGATGTGCTGGAAATTGTCGCGCTGGAAAAACCAATTGGAGTGATTGTGCAGTATGGTGGCCAAACTCCACTGAAGTTGGCGCGTGACTTGGAAAAGGCAGGGGTGCCTATTATAGGCACGACGCCTGATGCCATTGATCGTGCGGAAGATCGTGAGCGTTTTCAACAAATGCTGCAGACTATTGGCCTGAAACAGCCACCAAACCGCACTGCAAGAACGCCGGAAGAGGCTTTGCGTTTAGCGCAGGAAATTGGTTATCCATTGGTGGTGCGACCCAGCTACGTGTTAGGTGGACGGGCGATGGAAATCGTGCAGGAGCAATCGCAATTGGAGCGTTACATGCGAGAAGCCGTCAAGGTTTCCAACGAGTCTCCCGTGTTGCTGGATCGCTTTTTGAATGATGCAAAAGAAGTTGATGTAGATGCACTCTGTGATGGCGATGAAGTCATCATTGGTGGCATTATGGAGCACGTTGAGCAAGCGGGTGTACACTCTGGCGATTCGGCCTGTTCGCTCCCGCCTTATAGCCTTTCGGATAAAATTCAAGACGAGTTGCGCGATCAGTCTGTAAAAATGGCAAAGGCATTGGGTGTGGTTGGTTTAATGAATGTACAATTTGCCATTCAAGGTGAAACTGTCTATGTGTTGGAGGTGAATCCGCGTGCATCACGTACCGTACCATTCGTTTCCAAAGCCTGCGGTTTGCAATTGGCTAAAATAGCTGCGCGTTGCATGATAGGCCAAAAACTGAAAGATCAAGGGGTTACCAAAGAAATCATACCGCCCTATTACTCGGTAAAAGAAGCGGTATTTCCTTTTATCAAATTTCCCGGTGTAGATACCATTCTTGGGCCGGAAATGAAATCGACCGGTGAAGTGATGGGCATAGGCCAAACTTTTGCTGGTGCTTTTGTGAAATCACAACTGGGCGCGAGTGCCAAGCTCCCCTCTGGTGGTAAAGCTTTTATCAGTGTGCGCAAGGAAGACCGTGAGAAAGTCATTGAAATTGGACAAGCGCTTGCAGAGCTGGGTTTTCAGATTGTGGCTACACGTGGTACGGCAGGAGCATTGGCTGAGGCTGGGTTGGCGGTTACACCGGTTAATAAAGTGGCTGAAGGCCGACCCCATATCGTAGACATGATAAAAAATGGCGAAATCAGTTTTATTGTAAATGTGGCGGATGACAAGCGCGCGGTGCAGGATTCCTACGAAATCCGCCGTAGCGCTTTGCAACACAAAGTAACTTATTACACTACTATGGCGGGTGCTAAAGCGGCCTGCTTGGGTATGGCTCACATGCACGGACTAGGTGTGCAATCTTTACAGAGCTTGCATTTGCAGCTCTTAAAGTAAAATACAAACTCAATTATTAAGCCACGCTTGCTTGCAGGTGTGGTTTTTGTTTTGGTCTGGTTGTTGTCTATGAAATTAATATAACACCTAGGCTGCTGGATCAAGAAATTAAAGATAGGAATTAAAATGAATATAATCCCAGTCACAATTAAAGGCGCAGAGCTTCTCAAGCAGGAGTTGCAGCGTTTGCGTAGTGTAGATCGACCTGAGATAATTCAGGCCATTGCTGAGGCGCGGGCACAAGGTGATCTCTCGGAAAATGCCGATTATGATGCAGCAAAAGAGCGACAAAGCTTTATAGAGGGCCGCATTGCCGAGCTTGAGGCCAAAATATCTGTGATGCAGATTTTTGATCCTTCAACTTTGGATGCTGAGGGAAGATGTGTCTTTGGCGCAACTGTAGAAATGGAAGATATAGATAGCGGCGGCATCACTACCTACCAGATCGTTGGCGATGACGAGGCAGACATCAAATCAGGAAAGGTTTCTGTCAGCTCGCCTATCGCTCGTGCATTAATAGGAAAATCAGCAGGAGATGTCGCCGAAGTTATGGCGCCAGGTGGCTTGCGCTCCTATGAAGTGCTGAATGTTCAGTATATTTAATACTGAAACTTTCGTGAATCATTGGTCAGATAAACTCGCTACCATAGCGATCACTGCTTGGGTAGGTGCTTTGTGGAGCATAGGCTATCTCGCTGCACCCACTTTGTTTAATGCATTGCAAGATAGATCAGTGGCTGGTATGTTGGCAGGAAAAATGTTCAGTTTGGTCGCCTACGTAGGCATAACTTGCGGTTTTTATTTGCTGATACAGCGTTTGGTTATGAATGGTGCTAGTGCACTAAAGCAAGGTTTTTTCTGGATTGTACTGCTGATGCTGTTGCTTGCTTTAGCTGGCCATTTTGGCATTGGATCGCTACTTGCCGGGCTTAAAGCGCAAGCCATGCCGACCGATGTCATGCAGAGTGTTTTTTCCAGCAAATTTAAGGTTTGGCATGGCGTAGCGAGCATTGCTTATTTGATTGAAAGCCTGCTCGGGGTTTTTCTTGTGTTGAAGCCAGGCCGTTGAAATTAAATGGCTAAACCATAACTCGCTGAACGCTATCTATGCTTTGCTTGGAAGTCGCTAGACCAACATTAAGCCAATACGATTTTTGGCTTGTCCGCTTTACGATAAATCACAAGCTGCTTGCCAATATGATGTACGGCAACCGCATTTAATTGATTGCAGATTGCCTCTAATATTTGAATACGCAAAGCACGATCATCACCCAATACTTTAATTTTTATCAGCTCATGCGCTTTCAAGCTGACATCAACTTCGTGCAATACTTTTTCAGTTAGACCATTGTTACCTATCATCACGACGGCATTCAGAGCGTGGCCTAGAGCACGTAACTGGCTAATTTGTTTGGAATTGAGTGGCTGCTTAAGTTCTGACATAACTGGTTGAATGGGTTGATTTTAAATGAGGATGCGCAGTTTAACATGAAAGTCAAATTAACGTGAAACCAAGACCAACCAGCAAGGCCTGGATGCATGAGCATCTGAATGACGAGTTCGTCAAGCGGGCGCAGCGAGAGGGTTATCGTGCCCGCTCCGCTTACAAGCTGATTGAAATTGATGAAAAAGATCAATTAATCAAACCTGGCATGACGGTAGTTGACTTGGGCGCTACGCCGGGTAGCTGGTCGCAAGTGGTTATGCAGCGCTTACAGGGAAAAGGTCAGGTGATTGCGCTGGATTTGTTGGAAATGCAGCCGATAAATGGGGTGGCTTTTATACAGGGAGATTTTCGTGAAGAGGTGACTTTACATGCGTTGGAAAAAAAGCTGAATGGTAAGTCCGTAGATCTTGTAATTGCTGATATGGCCCCCAATATGAGTGGAATTAACATGGTGGATCAGGCCAGTTCCTTTTATTTAACCGAGTTGGCCTTGGAATTTAGCTTGAAATGGTTGAAACCAGAAGGCAATTTTCTAGTCAAAGTTTTTGTAGGTACTGGTTTTGATGACATGGTGCGTGCCATGCGCGATGACTTTGAGAAAGTAGTCACGCGCAAGCCGAAAGCGTCGCGTGACCGTAGTAGTGAATTATATTTGCTGGGGTTGAGGCGCAAAAGCCCCAGCGATGAGGTTGTAGTAGAGAGTGCGGCGAGCTTATTAAAATAAGTTTAGAATGGAAGTATTGATTAGCCCATAAAGAGGGAACGGGATTTTGAATAATATTGTAAAAAATATCGCTATCTGGGTTGTTGTCGCACTTGTGCTGATGACAGTATTTAACCAGTTTGGCTCTAAAACTGCAGCAGATGGTCAAGTGGTTTATTCGCAGTTTCTTGATGACGTGAAGCAAGGACGTGTTGCTAAAGTGACAATAGACGGCCGTGTGCTGCGCGGTGTAGGCAGTGATGGCAAAAGATTTAATACTTATGCTCCATCGGATCCCTGGCTGGTTTCGGATCTGCTTAAATACAACGTGACGGTCGAGGCCAAGGCGGATGAAGAACCCTCCTTGCTTATGAATATTTTTGTTTCATGGTTCCCGATGTTGTTGCTTATCGGTGTTTGGGTGTTTTTTATGCGCCAGATGCAAGGTGGTGGCAAAGGTGGTGCATTTTCCTTTGGTAAAAGTCGGGCACGTCAACTGGATGAAAACAGTAACCATATTACCTTTGCGGATGTAGCGGGTTGTGATGAATCCAAGGAGCAGGTTTCTGAGCTGGTGGAGTTTTTACGCGATCCTGGCAAATTTCAAAAACTGGGTGCGCGTATCCCGCGTGGCGTGCTGTTGGTCGGGCCTCCGGGCACAGGGAAAACCTTGCTTGCAAAAGCGATCGCTGGCGAAGCCAAGGTGCCTTTTTTTACCATTTCCGGTTCTGATTTTGTGGAAATGTTTGTTGGTGTGGGTGCATCACGCGTGCGCGACATGTTTGAACAAGCTAAAAAAACAGCACCTTGTATTATCTTCATTGATGAAATTGATGCGGTTGGCCGTCATCGCGGTGGCGGTACAGGGGGCGGTAACGATGAGCGTGAGCAAACGCTTAATCAATTGCTGGTTGAAATGGACGGGTTTGAAGCTAACACGGGCGTGATTGTGATTGCTGCTACCAATCGAGCTGATGTGCTGGATAAGGCGTTATTGCGCCCGGGTCGTTTTGACCGGCAAGTAATGGTAGGCTTGCCCGATATTCGTGGTCGTGAGCAGATATTGATGGTGCATATGCGTAAGGTGCCGCTGGATATTGATGTGAAAGCCGAATTATTGGCGCGAGGCACTCCGGGTTTCTCCGGTGCTGATCTGGCTAATCTTGTTAATGAAGCCGCGTTGATAGCAGCTAGCCGCAATAAGCGCACCGTAGAAATGGTGGATTTTGAAGACGCGAAAGACAAGATCTTCATGGGGCCTGAGCGTAAATCCATGGTGATGCGTGAGGAAGAGCGCCGTAATACGGCTTATCATGAATCTGGTCATGCAGTGGTTGCGAAGTTGCTACCAAAGGCAGATCCAGTGCATAAGGTTACTATCATGCCGCGTGGTTGGGCTTTGGGCTTGACTTGGCAGCTGCCGGAATTTGACCGCATCAGTAATTACCGCGACAAGATGTTAGAGGAGCTTTCTATCTTGTTTGGCGGCCGCATTGCTGAAGAAATTTTCATGCATCAAATGTCGACAGGGGCATCCAATGACTTTGAACGCGCAACCCGCTTGGCGCGGGATATGGTGACTAAATATGGCATGTCGGATGCCATGGGTACTATGGTTTATGTAGACAATGACCAGGATTCCTTTTTTGGTAGAATGTCGGCTAAAAGCATCTCCGAAGCTACGCAGCAAAAAGTTGATTCTGAAATCCGCCGAATTCTGGACGAGCAGTATGCGGTTGCACGCACACTGCTTGAATCCAACCGGGATAAGGTGGAAGCCATGGTGACGGCCTTGTTGGAGTGGGAAACCATTGATGCCGATCAGATCAATGACATCATGGCAGGTCTCGCGCCACGTTCACCCAAGCCAACGCAAGCAACGGTCAACACGCCTAAAGACAGCTCGGGCTCAACTGGACCCACAGCTACTCCAGCGCCTCAGCCCGCAACCAAATCCTAAAACATTAAATTTTAAACCACTGTTTTCTGAGCAAAATTAATGCTTGGTATGCAGTGGTTTTTTTATGTCCATTTTTACGGCAAACCTTATGTACTCTTTTTATTGTGGCAAATATGTGCTGGATTTGCGATACCCTCTTGTCATGGGGATTGTCAATGTCACGCCAGATTCATTTTCTGACGGCGGAAAGTATGTTTCTACGGATCAGGCGGTAGAGCATGCCATGCATTTAATTGCAGAAGGCGCTGATATTTTGGATATTGGTGGTGAATCTACCCGCCCGGGTGCCACGCCAGTGAGTTTGCAGGAAGAGTTGGATCGCGTGTTACCCGTCATTGAAAAGCTTTCCAGAGTTTCTGATGTGCCCTTGTCCATTGATACTTATAAACCTGAAGTGATGCGCGCAGCTATTCTTGCCGGTGTTGATATTGTTAATGATATACGCGCGTTACAAGAGCCGGGAGCGTTGGAAATAGTGGCGCAAAGTAATGTCGGTGTGTGTCTGATGCATATGCAAGGCCATCCTCAGACCATGCAAATTAACCCGCAATATAACGATGTTGTGCTAGAGGTTAAAAGTTTTTTAAGCGTACGCATGGCAGCAGCAGAAAAGGCTGGTATTGAGAAAAATCGCATAGTGCTAGATCCAGGTTTTGGTTTTGGCAAGCGCACATTGCACAATATCGCTCTGTTGAAAGATTTACAAAGCCTTACAGAATTGGGACGTCCGTTACTGGTTGGTCTCTCGCGTAAGTCTGTGCTAGGGCAGATAATGGGCGCAGACTCTGTTTACGAGCGCCAGTATGCGAGCTTGTCTGCATCCGTGATAGCTGTCATGAATGGAGCCAGAATCGTGCGAGTTCACGATGTTAAGGCAACGGCTGATGCGCTTAAGGTGGTTTCGGCAGTGCTATCCGATTAATGGTTTGAATGAGGATGAAAAGAAATGAGTAAAAAACATTTTGGTACTGATGGTATTCGTGGGCGTGTTGGTGTATCACCGATTACACCTGATTTCGTCATGCGATTAGGTTATGCTGCTGGGCGTGTGTTGACGAATATTGATAGTCATTTGGCTAAAGGTGCACATCCTGCGGTTGTGATAGGCAAAGACACGCGTATCTCTGGCTATATGTTGGAATCTGCTTTACAGGCAGGGCTTTCAGCAGCTGGTGTTGATGTATTGTTGACTGGCCCGATGCCTACTCCGGCAGTGGCTTATCTCACCAGAGCCTTAAGAGCGCAGGCTGGCATTGTGATCTCGGCATCACACAATCCATTTGAAGATAATGGCATCAAGTTTTTTTCTGCTGAAGGTACCAAGCTGCCCGATGACGTTGAGCATGCGATTGAGGCCGAATTGGATCAGCCCATGCAAGTGATGGAGTCTGCCCGATTGGGCAAGGCCAAGCGTATTGAGGATGCAGGTGGGCGCTATGTTGAGTTTTGTAAAAGTACCTTTCCCAGCACCCTCGATTTGCGTAGTTTGAAAATCGTGCTGGATTGTGCGAACGGTGCAGATTATCTGGTTGCACCGCATGTGTTTCATGAATTAGGCGCTGAGGTGATAACGATCGGCAACCAACCTGATGGCCTCAATATTAATCTGAACTGTGGCTCTACTCACCCGCAAGCACTTTGCAAAGCCGTTTTAGAGCATCAGGCTGACTTGGGCATTGCATTCGATGGTGATGGTGACCGTGTAATGATGGTCGATAACCAAGGCAACCTACTAGATGGCGATCAGCTACTCCATATCATTGCCATGCACAGGCAGCAACGCGGATGGCTACGAGGTGGGGTTGTAGGTACGCTGATGACCAATCTGGCATTGGAGCATGCGTTTGGCAAAGCAAACGTACCTTTTTCGCGTGCCAATGTGGGTGACCGCTATGTATTGGAGCTTCTGAACGAACGAGTTTGGCAATTGGGAGGAGAAAATTCCGGTCATATTTTATGTTTGGATATGCATAGCAGCGGGGATGCAATTATCGCAGCATTGCAAGTGCTTCATGCCTTGCACGACAGTGGCAAAACGCTGGCTGAACTAGGTGCAGCAATACCTTTGTATCCTCAGGTATTGATTAATGTAAAAATACAAAAGCGCATTGATATCAAAGCAAATCCGACACTGCAATCAGCAGTGCAAGCGGCAGAGTTGGAGCTGAAGAATGATGGGCGTGTTTTATTGCGTGCCTCAGGTACCGAGCCGAAAATTCGGGTAATGGTAGAAGGTGTTAATCGTGAGCAAGTGCAAGATATTGCAGAGCGCATAGCTGAAGTCGTGAGGCAAGTGACGCTATGAGAACCCTCATTGTTCAAGGCTTATTCACGAAGCTGTTTAAAGGCATCTCTATGTAGTGGGGGATTCGGCATGAATTTCAACCGGCGGATTTTTAGCGAGGGCTATACATAAACTACAAGGCCACACGCCAACAGCGCAATAGCAATAGCGAACAACGCCAACATGCGCGCTTGATTGAGTTTTCTTTCCAGCAATTCCGCACCTTGTTGTAAAGCATCTATGGTTTTCTTCATTTCAATCGCTAATGCGTTTATGGCATCCGCATTTTGAGTGACGGCATTTTGCAGTTCAAGAATCTGCTCCGCCATGAGTTCGGGTGTTTTATCCTGCGGTTTTGGGTGTGTGAACAGAGGACGTGCGAGCCTGATTATCTCTGGTAGATAGGGTGCGGCGAGTGCGAGCCATGCGGCCATGTGGTGCTCCTGTTGGGGGTATGTTTTATTAAATGGCTTCCGACTTTTGTTCCCGTCGCAAAAGGTTCTCAACGGCTGTACGCGGTGAACGTCCGTGTGATAGCACTTGATCCACTTCATAGGTGATGGGCATTTCCACACCTAGGCTCTTTGCACGTTTAATGACCTCACGCGCGGTGTGCACGCCTTCAGCCACATGCCCAAGCGTATGTAAAATGTCTGCTAAGCACTGCCCGCTGGCTAGGCGTAAACCCACCTGACGATTACGGGATGACTCGCCAGTACAAGTTAAAATCAGGTCTCCTGCGCCAGTCAAACCCATCAATGTTTCCTTGCAGCCGCCCAGCGCAACACCAAAGCGCGTCATTTCCGCCAGACCTCGGGTTATTAACGCGGCACGTGCGTTGTTGCCAAATTGCATACCATCGCTAATACCCGCCGCAATGGCCATCACATTTTTAAGTGCTCCACCAACTGACGCGCCGATAACATCCTGACTGGTATATACCCTGAAGTTACCACCATGCAGCATGGCTCCTGCTCTTTGTGCAAACTCCTCACTGGGTGCCGCCAATGTGACGGCTGTTGGTAATCCATTCGCAAGTTCAATTGCAAAACTTGGGCCGGAAAGCGCTCCCCAGTAATGCGTATCGCCAAGTTCTTCAAGGGCAATCTCATGCGGTAACAGCGCCGTAACCGGCTCCAGACCTTTGGATGCCCAGACGACAGGAGTTTTGCAACCCAGATTGGTTATGTCTTTTAGTAGCGCCCGGAAACCAGCGGTAGGTACTGCAGAAACAATCAAATCTGCATCATAAATTGCGGTGAGTAATTGGTCTTCCAGCGATAGGGTGTCGGGGAAAGCAAAATCACCCAGATACAGGTGATTCATGCCTGTCTGCCGCATCGCTGCCATGTGCTCATGATTTCTAGCCCACAGCGCCACCGTATGCTGACGACTTATTTGCAGGGCAAGTGCAGTACCCCAAGCCCCTGCCCCTAAAACGGCAATTTTCATGAATTTACTGCCATAAATTTAGCAATAACACGAATGTTAAACACTATCATAAGCCCCAAATCGAGGAGGAGGGGATGTAGCCCGTTAAACCATCACGGTGGCGAACTTTAACCCAGCCATTTGTGGTGGGTTCAAGCAGCTCCAGCACAAGATCCTTCTCCACGCGGCAAATCAGCAGTGAGCTTGTATTGGCTGATTGGTGAATTTCGGCCTGATTTGTCGTCACCAGTACGGTGCGCTTGTTTGTCAGGCGCTGAGCTTCAATCCAGCTTAAACCGCCCTGGTTGTCGCGCACTTTGAGCCACTCACCCAGGTTGACAATGATTTCTACCGGATAGCCTTGGCCAATGACATAGAGTTTTTTGCTCTGGGCAGATGGCGCATCGTAAAGTACGGCTTTGGGTGCGGCAATTGAGCGAAACTCCAGCGCTGAAACCAGAGGTGATATCAGCGCCATGAATAAGCCAGCGAATGCCAAGGTCTTAATGGGTGGTTACTCCATCAGGTGTAGTTGCAGCAGCTTGCTGTTGCGCTTGTTGTGCGTACAATGCTTCAAAATTAACCGGGCTGAGGATTACCGGTGGGAATCCGGCACGCACAACCAAATCTGACACAGCCTCACGCGCGTATGGGAAGAGAATGTTGGGGCAAGCAATGCCGAGTATCATGCCCAAATCACTTTCTGGAATATTGCGTAATTGAAAAATGCCCGCTTGCGCTACTTGTACTAAAAAAGCCGTGTTCTCGCCTACTTTTGAAGTGACAGTGACCGTCAGTGTTACGTCAAATATAGCTTCATCAACTTTTTGTGCAGCGCTGTTCAGTTCTATATTGATCTGAGGAGCATCGCGCCAGGTAAAAACCTGAGGCGCATTGGGAATTTCAAGGGACGCGTCTTTGACATATACTTTTTCGATACCAAAGCCGGGTTGCTGTTCTTGTGTTTGATTCTCTTGTGCCACTTGATTCTCTTCTGCCATGGTTCTTCCTGAAATTTAATATAAATATATCCGACGCTTAACCAGCGCCTTGGTTCCATCATTCTATCTGTATATGCCTCGTTTTTAAATCACTATCGGGCGCGCATTTAAATTGTTCTGTCGCCGCAATGAGTGCTGAACGTGTGCCGATTTCCATTGCCGAGTGGCCGGCATCAGGCACCATATGAAAAATTGCATGGGGCATGGCTAGTTTTAGCTGCCAGGCTGTCAGTGGTGGACATACCATATCATAGCGCCCTTGAATTATTACGGTGGTGATGTGCGCCAGAGTTTTTACTTCATCAAGCAAGTCACGATGCCCGACAAAGCATTCATGTCGTAAATAATGTAACTGCACGCGCGCTCTGGCCAGCTGAATGTCATTTCCTGCACTGGTATTTTTGGTGCGTTCGGGTAGCAGTGTCATGATGCTGGTTTCATAGGCATTCCAGTTGATGGCTGCCGGGATATTGGTGGCAGGGTCATCTGAAAAAATGCGCTTTACATAGGCGTTGACCATATTTTTACGTTCTTTGGGTTTCAAAAAACTGCTCAGGTTTTGCCAGGCTTCAGGATGGAATTGCTTAACATCTTTCAAGAACCAATTCAGTTCAGATTTTTGACTTAAGAATATTCCGCGCAAAATCAATCCGGTTACATGAGAGGGGTGCGCCAGTGCGTAAGCAAGTGCCAGGGTGCTGCCCCAAGAGCCGCCAAAAACTAGCCAGCTTTTGATGCCTAGCGTATCACGCAAATGCTCAATATCTGCTACAAGATGCTCAGTCGTGTTTTCTGCTACGCTACCTTGAGGCATGCTGCGTCCGCAGCCGCGTTGGTCGAATAACACAATGCGATAATGCTCAGGGTCGAAAAAGCGCCGCTGTGCGGTATTGCATCCGCTACCTGGGCCCCCATGCAAAAAAACAACGGGCTGTCCTTCAGGGTTGCCGCATTGTTCAAAATAAACGCGGTGAATTGGCGAAACTTCAAGCCAGCCGCTTTGGTATGGCTCAATTTCGGGGTAAAGCTGAAAAGTCTGGCTAAACATGATGAATAAATTTAAAACCTTTCGCCTTGAAAGCGAATTTTCCGAAATGTTAAAGTGTAAATAAATGCCACCGTTTCGGAAAAATTCCTTTTTTTAGGCTTTTTATTTCCTGAGTTGAACTAAAGCTATTGCAAAAAATCTACCAGTGAGAGTTGCAAATCACAGTGTACTGTTTTACCATGACGCGCACTCACAATAGTGTGATGAGGCAGTGTCTCAAGGATGCCGCAAAATCTCAAGAAATATAATCGAGAGAGGCGGAATTTGGTGTAACTGCTTAAGTTAACCCATTAAATGTAACAGCTATGGAGAATTAAAATGGAGATGAGCAAAATGAAGTTGGCTCTTGGAGTAGCGCTGGGCATGACCATGGCACTGCCTATGGTTGCATCTGCTGCTGCGGATCAAGAAGCAGCGATGGCAAATGATAATAACTGGGCACATCCACGTGGTCAGCATAACAATCAGGGCTATAGCAAGCTGGCACAAATTAATGGCAAAAATGTCAATGGTCTTAAAATGGCCTGGTCATTTGCAACCGGTGTCAATCGTGGACATGAAGGTTCGCCTATTGTTGTAGGTAATGTTCTGTATGTACATACCGCTTTTCCAAATAACGTATATGCACTGGATTTGGATAACGACCAAAAAATTCTTTGGACTTATTTCCCCAAGCAAGATCCATCTGTACAAGCTGTACTTTGCTGCGATAACGTATCGCGCGGTATGGGTTATGGCGATGGCAAGATTTTTCTGCAACAAAATGACGGCGTTTTGGTAGCTTTGGATGCAAAAACAGGTGCCAAGGTTTGGGATGTAAAAGTTAATGATCCTAAAATTGGCGCAACCAATACCAACGCTCCACACGTCATTAAAGATAAAGTGCTGACAGGCTGTTCCGGTGCTGAGTTTGGCGTACGTTGCTTCCTGGTGGCTTATAACATCAAAGACGGTAAGCAAGCTTGGAAAGCCTATAGCACTGGCCCGGATGCTGAAGTATTGATTGGTAAAGACTTCAACAAAGAAAACCCACAATACAGCGCACTTTCAGTCTATGAAGATGTGAATGGTGGTAATAAGGAAGGCGGTTCTTTCAAACCTATTCCTAACGACAAGTTGAAAATTGGCGAGAAAGAATTGGGCACACGCACTTGGCTCAAACCTCAAGCGGTGCAAGATGGCTGGCAACATGGTGGTGGCTCTACTTGGGGCTGGTGGCCGTATGATCCAAAAACAAATCTGGTTTACTACGGCATTGGTAACCCGTCTGTTTGGAACCCGGATGTACGTCCTGGTGACAACAAATGGTCTATGAGTGTGTTTGCACGTGATCTGGATACCGGTATCGCCAAGTGGGGCATGCAAATGACACCGCATGACGAATGGGACTATGACGGCATTAATGAAGTGATCCTGTTTGATAAGGCTGGTAAAACTTATGCATGGCACCATGACCGTAACGGTTTTGCGTATACATGGTTGGCAAGCAATGGGACTTTGGTCGCGGCACAAAAAGTACATCCTTTTGTGAACTGGGCATCAAGTGTTGATTTGAAAACTGGCGTTCCAGTCAAAGATGGCAAATATTCAACGCACCAGGACTACAATGCCAAGGGCATTTGCCCAGCTGCATTGGGTACCAAGGATCAACAACCAGCGGCTTATTCTCCTCGCACTGGTTTGATGTATTCACCTTTGAATCACGTTTGCATGACTTATGAGCCAGTTGAGTCCAAGTACGTGGCTGGTCAACCTTGGGTGGGTGCTACTTTGACCATGTTCCCGGGTCCAGACGGTGTTATGGGTGGTTTTGCTGCTTATGATCCAATGACCAATAAAGCGGTTTGGTACAACAAAGAGAAATTTTCTGCCTGGGGTGGCGCTTTAACCACCGCTACAGATTTGGTGTTCTACGGTACTTTGGATCGTTGGTTCAAAGCACTTGATGCCAAGAGTGGTAAGTTGTTGTGGAAAGCACAGGTAGGTTCAGGCGTGATTGGTAATGCCTTTACTTATGGTCACAAGGGTAAACAATATGTTGGTGTACTGTCCGGTATCGGCGGTTGGGCAGGCGTGGCAATGAATCTTGGTCTTGAAGATTCAACAGCCGCACTGGGTGCTGCAGGTGGCTATGCTGAGTTGAAGAAATACAATGCTGCTCCTGGCGGCGGTGCTTTGACAGTGTTTGGTTTGTAATCAAGTAAAGCTTGTTGCTTTGCAGAACTAAATATTGGTAATTCGTGTTACAGAAACACCCCACTTTTGTGGGGTGTTTCATTCAAGATGCATGACTGCAAAAATCAAAAAAAGCAAGGAACGCACAATGCTACCAAGTCTAAAAAAAATAACAATTGCTCTGCTGCTTTCAGCCATCGCCATAACATCGCATAGTGCCGAGTCTTTTGATATTAATCAGGATACAGGGCGCGGGGGTGAAGCTCGCCGTATAGACGACCCTACCGAATTCAAGGTGTGTGCGGATTTTGATAATCTGCCTTTTTCTAACGGCAGGCAGGAAGGTTTTGAGAATAAAATAGCGGAATTAATCGCTAAGGATTTAGGTAAAAAGCTGTCGTTTCAATTTTGGTATGATCGTATCGGGTATATTAGAAATACACTGAACGCTTATCGCTGTGACGTGATTATGGGCACGGTGGCAGGTAATGACATGATGTTGACTTCCAGGCCCATCTATCGCTCAGGTTATGTGTTCGTCACGCGTAAGGATAGCGGATTTGATATTCAAAACTGGGATTCTCCTGATTTACGTAAAGCCAAAATTGGTGTGGTCGGGCAAACGCCACCGTCACGGCCACTGGCAGATAAGGATTTATTGGGAAATTCCAGACCTTATCGTATTATGCGTGATTTGAATTTACCCCCTAGTTTCATGATTGATGATCTGGTTAAAGGTGATATTGACGTTGCTATTGTTTGGGGGCCGATTGGCGGATACTACGCTAAACAAGCCCCAATTCCATTGGTAGTAACGCCAGCACCAGAATATGAGGCGACCAATGTGCATGGTAAGGAAAACTGGAATATTTCAATTGGTGTGCGTAAAAAAGATAAAGAGCGCATGTCTATGATTCAGGGTGTGTTGGATAGGCGTCAAGCGGATATTTTAAAAATTCTGGATGATTATGGAATTCCTCATCTGCCAATTGTGGTGGGAGATAGCGTAGAGAAGAAAGCCCGTGAAGTGCGCGGTGAGGCCATCCCTAAAGCTGAGTAGTTGTTAACAGTTAAGTTGAAAAATCGGTCAACCAAGTTTGTATCGATTCGTTAGTTGTAATGCCCATGTAGTAAATAGTACGGGTTTGGTAAAATAAGAAGCTTGCGTAGTTTTAGGCTAAAGTTTGTTAAATGAGGAGATAACATGTTAAGCAATAAATCAGTAAAAAGTACGATGTTGGTAACCATGCTTACTTTGGCAGGCTTGGCCTTACCATTGCAAGCGAGCGCGGAATGTAAGCTGGTGTCCACCAAAGATAATAGCCCCTTATCGGTTAAGGCGGCTGAAGGTGATACAGCAGAGGCTAAAACCTTCCTGGAAACCTGTATTAACCCGTATACACAGGCTTACGCAAAAGACCCTGCATTGATATTGGAAAAAAAAGCGGGCGGTAAAAAACTATACGGTTATAACGGCTGTTCAGGTTGCCATGGCGGCAAGCTGGAAGGTGTGATGGCTCCGTCACTTAGTAAGCGAGGTGGTCAGGGCGCATTTGATACCAAATGGGTTTACGCTAAAAACTCTACCGATAAAGGTATGTTTGAAACCATTTCTGCTGGTACTCCCGGGGTTTCGGGTGGCATCATGCCTACCTGGCATAAACAGGTAGAAGGCCATGCCGGCGACGGATTATCCACCGATGAAATCTTGAAAATCATCGCTTATATCCGCAGCGGATACGGTGGTGATGGCGATAAGGACTGGCTGAAAGACGAGCCGCAAAAATAATCGAATGAATTAGTATTGAAAAAAGGCCATTGAGTTGATCCAATGGCCTTTTGTTTTATGTGTCAGTTTGTAAATGAACGTAACGTTTAAAGCTATATAAACTTTATAAAACTGTGGAGCATTTGAATGAATAAAAATAAATTAAGTGTGCTGTTAATAGCGCTCGTAACAGGTTTGGCTGCTTGCAACCAAGCGGCTATTGTTCGGCCAGATGCGCCTGCGCCTAAACCGCAGACGGCAGCCAGCAAGGCGGTAGAAATCAAGTCTGTAGAAGCGAAAAAAGACGCCATAGTGGTGGTTAAGAGTCAACCAGTAGAGCTTAAAAGCAATCTCGCGGCGGAAAAGTCCGTTGGCGTATGTAGGCTGGTATCAACCAAAGATGGCAGCCTTTTACCCATTAAACTGACCGATAAAGATACAGCAGAGGCCAAAACCTTCCTGGAAACCTGTATTAACCCGTATACACAGGCTTACGCAAAAGACCCTGCATTGATATTGGAAAAAAAAGCGGGCGGTAAAAAACTATACGGTTATAACGGCTGTTCAGGTTGCCATGGCGGCAAGCTGGAAGGTGTGATGGCTCCGTCACTTAGTAAGCGAGGTGGTCAGGGCGCATTTGATACCAAATGGGTTTACGCTAAGAACTCTACCGATAAAGGTATGTTTGAAACCATTGCAGCGGGTACTCCCGGGGTTTCGGGTGGCATCATGCCTACCTGGCATAAACAGGTAGAAGGCCATGCCGGCGACGGATTATCCACCGATGAAATCTTGAAAATCATCGCTTATATTCGTAGCGGATACGGTGGTGATGGCGATAAGGACTGGTTGAATGTGAAGTCTCAATAATCGTCGATAATCGTCTGCTTGAAGTAGGGTCGCTGCAGTCATGCAGCGGCCTTATTTCTTTTTGATAGGTTGATTCGAGTACAATTGTGTTCAATAAGCTTGATTTTGCCTATTTATTTTTGGAATGCTTTTCAATGAAAATTCAATCAAACTCTAATTTGCATCATGTCGTAATCGTGGGTGGGGGTGCCGGTGGACTAGAGCTCGCGACTAAATTGGGAAATTCTTTAGGGCGCAAAGGTAAAGTCGCTATCACGCTTATTGATCGCTCCAGAACGCATGTGTGGAAGCCATTGTTGCATGAGATTGCAGCAGGCAGTATGGATCCCGACCGGCACGAGCTGGACTATATGGCACAAGCGCATTGGCATCACTTTCGCTTTCGTTTGGGTAGTATGGATGGACTGGATAGGGCGAAAAAAGAAGTTTATGTCGCGCCTTATTATGATGAAGATGGCGTTGAGATGATTCCTCGTCGCACTTTTAAATATGACACTTTAATCATCGCCGTAGGCAGTACTACCAATGATTTTGGCATTCAAGGCGCGCGCGAGTATTCTATTGCGCTGGAGACGCAGGAATATGCTGAGCGTTTTCACCGCCGTTTGCATAATGCACTAGTACGTGCGCAGACACAGATTGAGCCTGTACAGCCGGGTCAGTTGGAAGTGGTGATTGTAGGAGCCGGGGCTACCGGGGTAGAGCTGGCGGCGGAGCTACATAACACCACGCGTGAATTAACCGCTTATGGCCTGGATAAAATTGATCCTGACAAAGACATTAAAATCACTTTGATAGAAGCGGGTGATCGTGTATTGCCAGCCTTGCCGAAAAGAATTTCGCATTGTGTGGAGGATGAGTTGCGCGGCCTGCAAGTGCGCATTTTGACCAATGAACGTGTGGTGGAAGTAAACGACAGGGGAATTCATACGCATAGCGGAAAATTTATTCCATCTGCGCTTATTGTTTGGGCAGCGGGCATTAAAGCGCCAGATTTTTTAAGCCAACTGGATGGTTTGGAGGTTAACAAAATTAATCAGTTAGTGGTCAAGCGCACGTTGCAGACCACGCTGGATGAGGATGTATTTTCCTTTGGCGATTGCGCGGCATGTCCCATGGTCGGGCAAGACGGCAATGTGCCACCGCGCGCACAAGCCGCGCACCAGCAAGCATCCATGCTGGCAAACACCATCAAACGTCGCATTGCGGCTAAGACGTTGCCAGAATATACTTATCGCGATTATGGCTCGCTGGTGAATTTGGGACGCTATTCAACGGTGGGTAGCTTGATGGGAGCCATTACTGGCGGAACTTTGTTTATTGAGGGTTTATTTGCTGGTTTGATGTATCAAGCGCTGTATAAAATGCACTTGATGGCTTTACATGGCTTTTTTACCGTATTTTTGCAAACGTTGGCCAGGTTGATTACGCGCCGTACAGAGGCACAGGTTAAGCTGCATTAACCATTTATTTCCCATACTTGATTTGGCTATTGCTTGCTTAACCCTAGACCGAATAGGATAGCGCCAAATTTAGATGCTCTTTATGCTGCCGCATCTCTTTGAGACTCCCAGCATCTCAAAGAGACCAAGGTGCTTTTGTTGAGTACTTGTTAAAGTTTGGGTGAGGCAGCCAATTTGACGCAGTGGCAGACGGCTGTAATCAAAAAGGTTTGACGGTGACCAATATAACCACAGCTATCAGTACCAATACCGGCACCTCATTGAACCAGCGATAAAAAACATGGCTACGTTGGTTACGCTCGTGCTTAAAGTCCTTTACCAATTTTCCGCAGTAAAAGTGATATATCACTAACCCAACCACCAGCAACAGCTTGGCATGTATCCAGCCACCTTTAAAACCATAGCCCAGCCACAACCACAGGCCAGATGCAAGCGCTATGGCGGCTAGCGGTGTCATGAAACGATAGAGCTTGTGCTCCATCAGTTTCAGGCGTTCCGAGCTTGCCTGATCGCTGACCATGGCATGATTGACAAATAATCGCGGCAGATAGAACAAGCCGGCAAACCAGCTAGTTACGAAAATAATATGTAGCGCTTTAATCCACAGCATGGTTTTGGCCTTTTGAAATAATGCGTGCATTATACGTAGGATCCCAAGTGGCATTCACCCATTCATGTCGTGGTTAATTAGACTTGGTAGCCCATGATACAATGTCTTTTTGCATGTTATAACACTTTCATGACCACTCGCTTACGCGAAATTCCGTACAACTATACTTCTTTTTCCGACCGCGAAATTGTCATCCGTTTTCTCGGTGAAGGCCTTTGGGATACTCTCAACGAACTCAGAAATGAGCGCAAAACCGGACGCTCCGCACGCATGTTGTTTGAGGTGCTGGGCGATCTGTGGGTAGTCACACGCAATCCCTATTTGCAAGATGATCTGCTGGAAACGCCCAAACGTCGCAAGGCCTTGATTGATGCGCTCAATCATCGCATTAACGCGATTGATGCACGCAGCAATGGCAATCCGCTGGTACTGAAACTGGTCAATGCCGCGCGCAAGGCGGTGGACGCGTTCGAAGAAGAGTTCCGCCAGACTAACGATTTGCGCAAAAAAGCGTTAAGTAAACTGGCCAAAATCACGCGCAAGGATAACGTTCAGTTTGATGGTCTGGCACGCGTTTCGCATGTCACCGATGCCACTGACTGGCGCGTGGAATATCCGTTTGTGGTGATTAATCCCGATAACGAAGAAGAAATTGCGGCTATCGTCAAAGCTTGTATCGAGCTAGGGCTGACGGTCATTCCGCGTGGCGGCGGTACCGGCTACACCGGTGGCGCAGTGCCATTGACCAAGCTTTCCGCCGTCATCAATACCGAAAAACTGGATGCACTTGGTCGCGTTGAAATGCGCACGCTACCCGGCGTTGGCCGCCAGGTGCCTACCATTCATTGCGGTGCGGGCGTGGTTACCCGCCGCGTGATGGAAGCTGCCAGCGAGGCGGGCTTGGAGTTCGCGGTTGACCCGACCTCGGCCGATGCTTCTTGTATAGGCGGCAATGTTTCCATGAATGCAGGCGGTAAAAAAGCCGTATTGTGGGGCACTGCGCTGGATAACCTGGCCTCTTGGCGCATGGTGACACCAGATGCCACCTGGCTGGAAGTAGAACGGTTGGATCATAACTTAAGCAAGATTCACGATATTCCGCTGGCGCGTTTTAAAATCAGCCGTTTTGATGCGGATGGTAAAACCCTGCAATCCAAGCCGGAAATTCTGGAAATTCCCGGCCCCAGCTTTCGTACTATCGGGCTGGGCAAGGATGTCACCGACAAATTTCTGTCCGGTTTGCCCGGCATACAAAAAGAAGGCTGCGATGGCTTGATTACTTCCGCCACCTTCATTTTGCATCGTATGCCCAAGCATGTGCGTACTATCTGCCTGGAATTCTTTGGCTCGGTGTCACTGGCGGTACCGGCAATAGTTGAAGTTAAAGACTATCTGGATGCACATCCGGATGCCATTCTGGCAGGGCTGGAACATCTGGATGAACGCTATCTGAAAGCGGTGGGTTACGCGACCAAAGCCAACCGTAACCAACGCCCGAAAATGGTATTGATTGCGGATATTGCCAGCGATGACGAAGATGCCGTAGGCGAAGCTGCTTCACAGATTGTGCGGTTAGCCAATGCGCGCGGAGGCGAAGGTTTTATTGCCGTCTCGGCGGAGGCGCGCAAGAAATTCTGGCTGGATAGAGCACGCACCGCCGCCATCGCCAAGCATACCAACGCCTTCAAAATCAATGAAGATGTGGTGATTCCCTTGCCGCGTCTGGGTGAATATTCGGATGGTATCGAACGCATCAATATTGAGCTGTCGATCAAGAACAAGCTCAAGCTGATCCATGCGCTGGAAGAATTTTTGTCCGGTAATTTGCCGCTGCTGGAAGATGACGACACGCAAGCCGACCCCGAGCGATTGCTAGAAAAGCGCGCACTATCCTTGCAGCTATTGCAGCAGGTGAACAGCCACTGGGGCAACGTGCTGGCCAGCTTCGAGCAGCCGGTTTCCGCACTGGGCGAAGCGTTTGCCGATATTGCCGCAGAAAATGTTTTCCGTGCCGTGCAGGAGCATCAAATAAGAATCTCCTGGAAGCGCGATTTGAAAAAACCGCTGCAACAGATCTTTACCGGCCGCGAATACCAGAAAATCCTTGAGCGCTGCGACGAAATCCATCAGGAAGTGCTCAAAAGCCGCGTGTTTGTGGCATTGCACATGCATGCCGGGGATGGCAATGTGCATACCAATATTCCGGTCAATTCCGATAATTACAGCATGTTGCAAGAAGCTTATGCCGCCGTTGCGCGCATCATGCAACTGGCGACTGATCTGGGCGGCGTGATTTCAGGCGAGCACGGCATAGGCATTACCAAGCTGGAATATCTGGATGCCAAAACCGTTGCCACCTTTGCCAAATACAAGCACAAGGTTGATCCTAACGGCCACTTCAACAAAGGCAAATTGATGGCAGGCTCCGACCTGCGCTCGGCTTACACGCCCAGCTTTGGCCTGCTGGAGCAGGAATCCATCATCATGGAACAATCGCAGATCGGCAAAATTGCCGATTCCATCAGCGATTGTTTACGTTGTGGCAAATGTAAACCGGTGTGTACCACGCATGTGCCGCGCGCCAATTTGCTCTACAGCCCGCGCAACAAGATTCTGGCAACCTCCTTGCTGATCGAGGCGTTTTTGTATGAAGAGCAAACGCGGCGCGGTATTTCCATTAAGCATTTTGATGAATTCAATGATGTGGCCGACCATTGCACGGTTTGCCACAAATGCCTGAATCCGTGTCCGGTGGATATTGATTTTGGTGATGTCTCTATGGCCATGCGCAACTTTCTGCGTGAGCAGGGCAAGAAACACTTTAACCCCGGCACCACCACGGCCATGGCTTTCCTCAATATGAAAGATCCGGCCACCATCAAGCTGATGCGCGCGGCCATGGTCGGTTTTGGTTATAAAGCGCAGCGCCTGGGACATGCCGTATTCAAGAAATTAGGCCTGTTGACCGCATTCAAAAAACGTCCCCCCGCCACACTCGGCAAGCCGGAAATCAAGGCGCAAGTGATACATTTCCTGAATCGGCCTATGCCGAAGGCGATGCCTACCAAAACTTCACGCGCGCTGCTGGGCATAGAAGATGACACCATGGTGCCGGTCATCCGCAATCCGCAAAAGACCAATGAAGATTCGGAAGCGGTATTCTATTTTCCCGGCTGCGGCTCGGAACGTTTGTTCTCCAATGTCGGCCTTGCCACGCAAGCCATGCTGTATGAAGTGGGCGCGGTGACTGTATTGCCGCCCGGTTATTTGTGCTGCGGCTATCCGCAAACAGCTTCTGGCAATCAGGATAAAGGCCAGAAAATCATTGCAGAAAACCGTGTGCAATTCCATCGCTTGGCCAATACACTGAATTATCTCGACATCAAAACCGTGATTGTGTCTTGCGGTACCTGCATGGATCAATTGCAGAAATATGAATTTGAGAAAATTTTCCCCGGCTGCCGATTGCTGGATATTCACGAATACCTGATGGAAAAAGGCCTGAAAATCGAAGGTGCAACCGGGGTGAAATATATGTACCACGACCCCTGCCACAGCCCGATGAAAACCTATGCCCCGATCAAGGTCACCAATGCTTTGATGAATACCACGATGAATGGCGAAATCTCGTTGAATGAACGCTGCTGCGGAGAATCCGGTACTTTCGCCGTGGCGCGTCCCGATATTGCCACCCAGGTCAAAATGCGCAAGCAGGAAGAGCTGGAAAAAGGCATGGAAAAATTAGGTCTCACCCCCGGTGCACCGGAACAGGAAGTCAAAATTCTCACTTCTTGCCCCAGTTGCTTACAAGGCTTGGCACGCTATGGTGAAGATACCGGCATTCAGGCGGATTACATCGTGGTGGAAATGGCCAAACATCTGCTGGGTGAAAACTGGATGCAGGATTACGTGCATAAAGCCAATAACGGCGGCATAGAAAAGGTATTGTTGTAGCCGCTCTACTTGCATAAGGTGGGGTGCAAAAGGGGAATTGATCGGTAATTTGAAATTAGGTGTGGCGACAATGAAGTGAGGTGGAAGCCTGACTAAAAGCCATGACTTCGCTTCGCTCCATCAACCTAAAAAACTTAGTTCAATCCACAGAAGACGCAGATTTTCATAGGCTTGCGAGAGGTCGGCGCATCACCCAAAAGGTGTGTCGCCTATCCAGGCTAAATTCTTGTTTTATCTGCGTCATCTGCGGATAACTGCTTTTCTAGGATTAAAGCTACTTCTGTTTGTTATTTCCCAAACTCGATATTGTCAATCAGGCGCGTGCGCCCTTGTCGTGCGGCTCCGAGTACGATGAGCTGTTGATCGTCAGCAGTGGCAGGAGCCAGGCTTGCTGCCGATCTCAGCGAAATATAATCGACGATCCAGCCTAGTTGGGTGAGGTATTGCCCGGTTTGTGTTTCAATGGTGGCAAAATCAGTGCGGCCCGTTTGCACGGCTTGCACCACTTGTTGCAAGGCGCGATACAGACGTTGCGCTTCCTGACGCTGTGCTGGTTTTAGATAAGCATTGCGTGAACTCATTGCCAAACCGTCAGTTTCGCGCATGGTTTCACCGGCTAGAATTTCAATCGGTATATTCAATTGTTGCGCCAGCTGACGAATAATGAAGAGCTGCTGAAAGTCTTTTTTGCCGAATAGGGCTATTTTTCGCGGTGCATGACCAAAAAACACGAGATTAAACAGCTTTAATACCACGGTTGCAACCCCGCGAAAATGTCCGGGACGAATAGCGCCGCATAGTGTATTAGCAATTTCTGGTAGTTCGATGGTAACGGTTTGCAGTACCGGGTAAATTTCAGATTCTGTTGGTGTAAATACTACATCTACACCTGCCAGCCGGAGCTTGGCAATATCCTCATCCAAGGTGCGCGGATAACTGCTTAAATCCTCATTGGCACCAAATTGCAGTGGATTGACAAAAATGCTGACCACCACGAATTGCGCCTGCTGTTTCGCCTGCTCCACCAGTGAAATATGCCCGGCATGGAGATTGCCCATGGTCGGCACGAAAGCCAGTGATATGCCTTGCGCAGCGCTTGCCAAATGCTGGCGTAATTCCTTGGCAGAAGAAATAACTTGCATCAGAAGCTATGCTCTAAAGTGGGAAATTCTTTGCTTTTTACAGCCTTCACGTAAGTCTCCACCGCTTGCTGAATGCTATCAGCCCCTTGCATGAAATTACGCACAAAGCGCGGTGCTTTGTAATTGGGGTTGTTACCGGCATAAATGCCCAATAGGTCATGCAGCACCAGCACCTGACCCGAGCAATCAACGCCTGCACCTATGCCTATGGTGGGAATCGTTAGCATTTCAGTGACTTGTTTGGCTAATGTGGCGGGCACCATTTCCAGCACCAACAGACTGGCTCCTGCCTCACAGATGACTTTTGCATCCTGCATGAGTTGCTGTGCGGCGGCTTCGGTTTTACCTTGCACACGGTAACCACCCAACTGATGCACCGATTGCGGCGTGAGCCCCAAATGCGCACAAACCGGGATGCCGCGTTCTACCAGAAAACGCACGGTGTCGCACATCACTGCGCCGCCTTCGATCTTCACCATATGTGCGCCAGCCGCCATCAGACGTATGGCATTGCGTAACGCTTGCTCAGGGTTTTGCTGATAGCTGCCAAATGGCATATCGGTGATGATATACGCCTTGTTTGTGCCGCTGGCGATACCTTTAGCCACGCAGCGCGTGTGATATTGCATGTCGTGCATGGTCACTGCCAGTGTGCTATCTGCGCCCTGCAATACCATGCCCAATGAATCGCCTACCAGCAACGCATCCACGCCAGCTTTGTCACATAAGGCGGCAAAGCTGGCATCGTAACTAGTGAGCACGGCGATTTTTTCATTACGCTGTGCCATTTGTTGAAGCGTGAATAAATTCATGGGGTTGGGATGACTATGCTGGTGAGCTTATTCAAAATTAGGATTGAAGTATTCGCGCTGGCCGCGAATTTGCAGAATGCGTGCGATGAGCAGATCCAGCGAGGCATCATCATTAGCGATATTGAGCTTTTCGTTGTTGACGATCAGCAGTGGTGAGCTGTCATATTGATGAAAAAACTCGCTATAGGCGTTTGCCAAACGCGTTAGATATTCTTGGGGAATATCTTGTTCATAGCTGATATTACGTTGCATTATACGTTCAGCCAGCGCTTCTACCGGAGTTTGCAGGTAGATCACCAGATCCGGCTTGGTGGCTTGTAATTGCAAGTGCTGATACATTTGATGATAGAGCGCATACTCTTCATGATCCAGATTGAGTCTGGCAAAAATGAGATCTTTTTCCAGAAAGAAATCGGCGATAGTGCATTGCGCAAACATATCGCGCTGGTTCATGTCACGAATTTGATTGACGCGTTGAAACAAGAAAAATAATTGCGTGGGCAAGGCGTAGCGTGGCGCATCCTGATAAAAGCGCGATAGAAACGGGTTGGCTTCAGCGTTTTCCAGCAATAAATTTACTTCGTATTTGTCGGCCAGTTTGCGTGCCAGTGTTGTCTTGCCGCAACCAATCGGGCCTTCGATCACGATATAGGGATATTTTTCAATCAGATCGGTGCGTACTTCGCTCATGTGTTAATCCTCTCTACGCCTTGATCCAAACAAGCTACCGCTAAATCGGCTACCTTGCCATGATTGTTGATGGTTAAATCCGGCGCAATTTCAGCCAGTGGCAGCAATACAAAACCACGTTCATGCATACGTGGATGTGGTAGTGTCAGCTCTGGGGTATTCATTATCAAAGCATCGTATAGCAGCAGATCAAGATCCAGCACACGCGGCGCATTGGGAAAAGGTCGCTCGCGCCCATGGCTGTTTTCCAGCGCCAATAAGGCGTGCAACAAGGCTATAGGGCTTAATGTGGTCTCAACTTCGGCAACGGCATTTATAAAATCGGGCTGGTTATCATAACCAATCGGTGCCGTACGATACAGCGAGGAGTGCGCAACAACCCGGGTGTCAACCAAGGTATCCAGTGCAGCCAATGCCTGTTGTACTTGCGTTTGCGGCTGTTGTAGATTGCTGCCCAGCGCGATAAAAGCTTTAGCCATAGGATCAATCGGCAACCGGAGTGCTTGCTGCAGCCGCCACCGGTTTTCTCGGTTTGCGTTTGCGGCGTTTTTTTGGCTCGGTATCAGCTTGCAGCATGGCAACACGTTGCTCGCCGTTGGCCGCTGCAAAATCTGTCCACCATTGCCCCAGCTCGCTAGGCAACTCGCCAGATTCGCAGCGTAATAGCAGAAAATCGTAAGCGGCACGATAGCGCGGATGTTCAATCAAGGCGAAAGGCCGCTTGCCTGCGCGTTGCTCAAAACGAGGTTGCATGCCCCATATTTCTTTCATAGTGATGCTATAGCGCTTGTTGATAGCGAGTTTTTCAGCCTGAGTGTCGGCGACATCATTCATCGCCATATGCAGTGCAGGGATTGGTCTTTCGCCTAGTTTCTGGAATTTTTGCCAAGCCATAAGCACTTCATGCCAAAGCAAGGTGGCAAACAAAAAACCTGGCGAAACTGGTTTGCCTGCCAGTACTCTATCATCCGTATTTTTGAGCGCTAAATTGATAAAGCGCGCACCCAATGGTTGTTCCAGCACCATATCCAGCATGGGCAACAGGCCATGATGTAAGCCATGCTTGCGCAATGCAATCACGCTGCTGATGGCATGGCCGGATAGAAGTAATTTGAGCATTTCGTCGAACAGGCGCGAGGCTGGCACATCTTGTAGCGCATCGGCCAGCTTGGGGATAGGCGCTTCGGTGACCTCGTCCAATTTCAACCCCAATTTGGCGGATAGCCGAACTGCACGCAGCATGCGCACTGGGTCTTCACGATAACGCGTTACCGGGTCGCCTATCATGCGCAACATGCCCGCCTGAATATCCGCTACGCCGTTGTGAAAATCCAGCACTTCTTCAGTGGCTGGATTGTAATACAAGGCGTTGGCAGTAAAGTCACGACGTACGGCATCCTCTTCCTGATTCCCAAATACATTATCGCGCAAAATGCGGCCGCTATCGGCAATTTTGGATTCGCCGCCATTTTGGCCTTCATCTGATAAATGGCTGCCACGGAAAGTTGAAACTTCCACTGTTTCATCACCAAACATGACATGCACCAAGCGAAAACGACGGCCAATAATGCGCGAGCGGCGGAACACACGGTTCACCTGTTCCGGCGTGGCATTGGTGGCAATGTCAAAATCCTTGGGTCTAACCTGAAGTAATAAGTCGCGCACTGCTCCGCCAACGACAAAAGCTTCATAACCCGCTTTTTGCAGTTCCTGTGTTGTTTTAATGGCACCTATACTGAGCAGGCTGCGATCAATGCGGTGTATTTGGCTGGGAATACATTTGACGTTAGCGTCGGCTCCATTAGGAGATTTTGCTGGCTTGTTTTTGGTTTTAAAAACGCGTTGTAGCAGTTTCTTGATCATAAGTTGAGGACGTAGCCAGTAAATTAAGCGCTAAGTGCGGGCATTATAGCGCAAAGCCAGTTGATAAGGACGTGCTTGCCATCACAGCGCGGCTACTCCATGATATTCTATTATTCAACCAGGCCGCTTTTGAAACTGCTCTTTTAACTAAAATCAAGCATACAAAAGCTCACCGATTAATTTCCCCAAAATCCTTAAAGAAGGAACTTAAATGAAAATTGTTATTGCCGGTACGGGTTATGTCGGTCTGTCTCTGGCTGTTTTGCTGGCACAGCATAATGAAGTGGTGGCTTTGGATATTGTGCCGGAAAAGGTGGATTTGCTTAACCGTAAAAAATCGCCAATTGCGGATGTCGAGATTGAGGATTATCTGGCAAACAAGCCCTTGAATTTTCGCGCCACGCTGGATAAACAAGAAGCGTATGCCGGTGCGGATTTTATCGTGATTGCTACGCCCACGGATTATGATCCCGATACCAATTACTTTAATACCAGCTCGATTGAAGCGGTTATCAAGGATGTCATGGCTATCGCGCCGCAGGCGGTGATGGTGATTAAATCCACGGTTCCGGTGGGTTATACCGCCGGTATTCGGCAGCAATTTCACAGTGATAACTTGATTTTTTCGCCTGAGTTTCTACGCGAAGGCAAGGCGCTATACGATAATTTGCATCCTTCGCGTATTGTGGTGGGTGAAATCTCCGAGCGCGCGCAGGTGTTTGCGCGTTTGTTGCAGGAGGGTTCGCTCAAGCCTGGGGTTGAAGTTTTGCTTACTGATAGTTCCGAGGCTGAGGCGATCAAGCTGTTTGCCAATACTTATCTGGCCATGCGCGTGGCTTATTTTAATGAGCTGGATACTTATGCCGCAACGCACGGGCTGGATACACGGCAGATTATTGCTGGTGTCGGTCTGGATCCGCGTATCGGTAATCATTACAACAATCCGTCATTTGGCTATGGCGGCTATTGCCTGCCCAAGGATACCAAGCAGCTTTTGGCGAACTATAGTGAGGTGCCGCAGAATTTGATTAATGCCATCGTTCAATCCAATAGCACACGCAAGGATTTTATTGCAGACAGTGTGATCAGGCGTAACCCGAAAGTGGTGGGGATTTTTCGCCTGATTATGAAAAGTGGTTCGGACAATTTTCGTGCTTCCAGCATTCAGGGCATCATGAAGCGCATCAAGGCCAAGGGTATAGAGGTGATTGTTTATGAGCCTGAGCTTAAGGAGGCGGAGTTTTTCAAATCCAGAGTCATTAATGATTTGAGCGCGTTCAAGCAAGAGGCCAATGTGATTGTGTCCAATCGCTTGAGCCATGATCTGGCCGATGTGGCAGACAAGGTTTATACGCGTGATCTTTTTGGTAGCGATTGAGTTGCACCATGCTGCATCCCAGTTTGGTTGACGGGATGATTTGAATTGAATAAATGAGTGAGAGATGTGAGATGACGACAAAAAAGATTCTGGTCACCGGCGGCGCGGGTTATATCGGCAGCCATACCTGTGTGGCCTTGTTGCAAGCGGGTTATGAGGTGCTGGTGCTGGATAATTTCAGCAATAGCAAGGCGGAATCCCTGCGCCGGGTGGAAACCATCAGCGGCAAAAAAGTGCCGCTGGTGCAGGCCGATGTGCGTGACCGAGAAGCTTTGCGCGATGTGTTTCGTCAGCACAGCATTGCCGGAGTGATACATTTTGCCGGTTTGAAAGCGGTGGGCGAATCGGTAGCCGAGCCGCTCAAGTATTACGACAATAATGTTTCCGGCAGCGTGGCGCTGGCGCAGGTGATGGCGGAATTCGGCGTGCAGGTGCTGGTGTTCAGCTCTTCCGCCACGGTTTATGGCGATCCGGCGCAATTGCCCATACGCGAAGATTTTCCGCTGAGTGCAACCAATCCTTATGGCGGTTCCAAGTTGATGGTGGAACAGATTTATGGTGATTTGGCTGCGTCTGATGCCACCTGGCAGATTGCCTTGTTGCGTTATTTTAATCCGGTGGGTGCCCACAGCAGCGGCACTATCGGTGAAGATCCCAACGGCTTGCCCAATAATTTGATGCCGTTTGTGAGCCAGGTGGCGGTGGGGCGGCGTGAGTTTTTGAATGTGTGGGGTGATGATTACGCCACCATAGACGGTACCGGCGTGCGCGATTACATTCATGTGATGGATCTGGCGGAAGGTCATGTACGCGCTTTGGCCTGGCTGCAAAACCAATCCGGTGCGCATGTGTTCAATTTGGGTACCGGGCGTGGTTTTAGCGTGCTGGAAATGGTCAAAGCCTTTGAACTAGCCTCCAACAAACCTGTACCTTATCGCATTTCACCACGTCGTCCCGGCGATGTAGCAGCGGTTTATGCCGATGCCAGCAAGGCCGAGCGGGAGTTGGGTTGGAAAGCCGTGCGGGATATTAATGCGATGTGTCAGGATGCCTGGCATTGGCAGAAGCAGAATCCGGTGGGTTATCCAGACTGAGCCATTGTGAAGCCTAGATGAAAAAAATCCGCAAAGTTTCTGCCAAAGTCAGGCGTTCGAGAAAAGTGGGTCTGCCGCCCGGCTCCTTGCTGCCTATGGGCGAGGTCAAAACCGTGCGTACTTCGATTACCTTGCTGGATTACGATGTCGACGCAATCAGCGAAAAAACGCTGACCACCGATGAGGCCTTCAAGCTCATGCCGCCAGCACAGGGCAGGCGTTGGGTGAATGTGTATGGCTTGCACGATGCGGCACTGATGGCGCAATTGGGCAAGAATTTTGGCCTGCATCCGCTGGTGCTGGAAGATATTCTGAATACCGACCAACGGCCGAAAATTGATAGCTTTGACCAGTATTTATATCTGGTCACACGCTTTTTTCATTACGATGCCGATCAGCTGGCCATTAGCTCCGAGCAGATCAGCATTGTGCTCGGCCATAATTTTGTACTGACGTTTCAGGAGCGCCAATCCGGCTCTTTTGATCCGTTGCGCGAGCGGCTGCGCGTGGCGGGCAGCCATCTGCGTAGTGCCAATGTGGATTATCTGGCCTATTCATTGCTGGATAGCGTGGTGGATAGATATTTCATTGTGCTGGAACAATTGGGCGACGATTGCGAGGCGCTGGAAGATACGTTGTTAGCCAAACCCACCGCCGCGCTTTTGCATAACATTCACCGTTTAAAACGCGAGAGCGTGGAATTGCGGCGCAATGTGTGGCCGCTGCGCGAAGTGCTTAACCATTTGACACGCAATGAAAATAATTTTTTCGAGCCGGGTACCGTACTGTATTTACGTGATGTGTATGACCATACCGTGCATTTTATTGAATCGCTGGAAGCCATCCGCGATCTGCTTGCTGGTATGTTGGATATTTACCTTTCCACCATCAGCAACCGCGTGAATATGGAAGTGCGCGCGCTGACGGTAGTCGCCATGCTGTTTATGCCAGCCACTTTAATCGCCGGTATTTTTGGCATGAATTTTAAAACCATGCCACTGCTGGAGCATCCCGATGGCTTCTGGTTTGCACTGGGTATGATGGGCGGCATTGCCAGCTTCATGGGGCTAATCTTCTGGCGCAGGCAATGGCTGAGCCGCCGTTCAGCGGATTAGTTTCTTAACCGGGATCATCCTGAAAATCGCAGTTGAAACCTTGGTAGTTACACATAAGTTTAAATCTTATGGTGAAAAGTAAACTGAACTTCACCTCATTGATTGCCATCTTTCGTATTCGAGCAGTTTCTTCGCTTTTTTGTATCCAAAACCTAAACAAAAAAGCCCTGTAACTATTACAGCTACAGGGCTTTATCGTGGGACTTTTAAGGACGCGCTGATTTATTCACTTTTGTCATTCCGAACATAGCGAGGTCTTTATAATTCAATCCGTTAGATTTATCACCTTGCTCGAACTGACAATAAATCTGTGCTTTCTTAACCTTTTACAAGCTTAATTTATATTAAAGCGGTCGAGGTTCATGACCTTGTTCCAGGCATTCACAAAGTCAGTTACAAACTTCTGTTTGCCATCTTCAGAAGCGTAGACTTCCGCAATGGCTCGAAGCTCTGAATGGGAGCCGAAAATCAAGTCAACCGAGGTAGCTGTCCATTTGATTTTACCGGTTTTCCGGTCAAGACCCTCGTAAACCCCAGCGGAATTGGCTGACTTCTGCCACTTAGTGGCCATGTCGAGCAAGTTTATGAAGAAGTCATTGTTCAATGCCCCAGGTTTGCTGGTAAAGACACCTTGCTTGGAATCGCCAGCGTTTGCGCCTAAGGCGCGTAAGCCACCAACCAGCACGGTCATTTCGGGGACGGTCAAGGTCAGCATGTTGGCTCGGTCAACCAGTGCCTCGGTCGGTGACAGAGTGTTACCTTCGCCGTAATAATTACGAAATGCATCTGCTTTGGGTTCAAGTGCAGCAAACGAATTCACATCTGTTTGCTCTTGCGATGCGTCCATGCGCCCCGGTGTAAAGGGCACTTTTACAGGCTGTCCTGCTGTTTTAGCCGCCTGTTCAACCGCAGCAGTGCCGCCTAAAACAATCAGATCTGCCAGCGACACTTTTTTAGCATTCGCTCCTTTTGACTGCGCCCCGTTAAAGTCCTTTTGAATGTTTTCTAGACGTGCAAGCACCTTGGCAAGTTCACCCGGGTTGTTGGCTGACCAGTCCTTTTGGGGTGCCAGGCGAATACGAGCGCCATTGGAGCCACCACGCAAATCTGTACCACGGAAAGATGCCGCCGAGGCCCAGGCTGTCCGAACCAGTTCCGGCACAGTCAAACCCGATTTAAGAATTTTATTCTTAAGATCCTCAGTATCCTTGGCATCGATCAGCTTGTGATTTAGCGGGGGAATAGGGTCTTGCCAAATAAGATCCTCTTTGGGAACTTCCGCTCCAAGATAGCGTGCCCGAGGCCCCAAATCACGGTGCGTGAGTTTGAACCAGGCTTTGGCAAAGGCAAGCTCAAATTCTTTTGGATTATTCAGGAAACGTTTCGCAATTTTTTCATAACTCGGATCAGCCTTTAGAGCGAGGTCGGTAGTCAGCATAATGGGTGCATGTCGTTTGTTTTGATCGTGCGCATCAGGCACCAAATTTGCCGCAGCGTTATCCTTGGGAATCCACTGTGTGGCTCCGGCCGGGCTTTTGGTTTTTATCCATTCAAAAGTAAACAGATTGGTTAAAAATTGGTGCGTCCATTGTGCCGGGTTCATTGTCCAAGCGCCTTCTAGCCCACTGGTAATGGCATCAACGCCAGTGCCTTTACCGCACTGGTTTTTCCAACCAAAACCTTGCTCTTCAATACCGGCAGCGGCTGGCTCGGCACCAATACACTTGGACGGATCACCATTACCATGTGCTTTGCCGAAGGTGTGGCCTCCCGCGATCAGGGCAACGGTTTCTTCATCATTCATCGACATACGACCAAAAGTCTCTCGTATATCCTTAGCCGCCGCCAGTGGATCAGGGTTGCCATTGGGACCTTCCGGGTTCACATAAATGAGTCCCATCTGCACCGCTGCCAGCGGGTTATCCAGTTTCCGGTCACCCTTATAGCGCTCATCGGCAAGCCATTTTTTCTCAGGTCCCCAATAGACCAAATCGGATTCCCAATCATCCATTCGTCCACCAGCAAAACCGAAGGTTTTAAAGCCCATCGATTCCAGAGCGACGTTGCCGGTAAGCACCATCAAATCAGCCCATGAAATTTGGCTTCCATACTTGCTTTTGATTGGCCAAAGCAAACGACGTGCCTTATCCAGGCTGGCATTATCCGGCCAACTGTTTAGCGGCTCAAAGCGCTGCTGACCGCCGCCTGCGCCGCCTCGGCCATCAGCCATGCGGTAAGTGCCAGCACTGTGCCAAGCCATTCGGATAAAAAGCGGTCCATAGTGTTGGTAATCTGCAGGCCACCAGTCTTGGGAGGTTTTCATTAACTTTTCAATGTCTGCCTTCACCGCCTTGAGATCGAGCTTTTTAAACTCTTTTGCGTAATCGTACTTTTTGTCCATCGGGCTGGACTCAGCGGATTGTTGACGAAGGGGTGCTAAATCCAGTCTATCCGGCCACCAGAACTGGTTCGACATTGTGTGCATATCTGCAGCATTTTTTGACTGCGCTGGGTTTTCTGCGGCGTAGCCCAATTGGGAAAAAGATAGCGCTAACAGTACAGCACTTGGTAAATTTATTTTCAACATATTATTTTCCCCTGTTTTAGTTGCGGATGCAGCCCTGCAGGCCTTCTGACTTTTAGCGGCAGATGGCTTAAACAAACCACGAGAAACCGCACTGAAGAGATGGAAAATTCAATCGTCTCTGCCCAACTATCTTACCTTAAATCAATTACCACAAGCACCAGTTTAAATCCTTTTCTCAAACCTAATGGATTATGTCGGTTTAAGCCGGTGTGCAAACTTGGCGCGCAATTTCGCCAGTTTAGGGCTTATCACCGCTAGGCAATAAGATTGCTCGGGATTACGTTCAAAATAATGCTGGTGATATTCCTCCGCCGGATAAAACCTTTCCAGCGGCACCACCTGCGTGACAATCGCATTCGGCCACAGATGTTCGGCATTTAGCGCGGCTATGGTTTCCTGCGCGGCGGCCTGTTCTTCGGCGTTGGCATAAAAGATGGCAGAACGATATTGCGTGCCTGCATCATGCCCCTGGCGGTTGAGGGTGGTGGGGTCATGCAAGGCAAAAAACACCTCCAGCAAATCACGGTAACTGATTACAGCCGCATCATAGTGCACCGCAATCACTTCCGCGTGACCAGTCGCCCCCGTACACACCGCCTTGTAATCCGGGTCAGCCAGATGGCCGCCCATATAACCGGAAACCACTTCCTTCACGCCTTTCAGCGTTTGAAATGGCGCTTCCAGACACCAGAAACAACCGCCTGCCAGATAGGCTGTTTGCTCGCTCATATTTGCTCCTTAAAGTTAAATTGCAAGATGCAGCTTGATCGCCGCGTCCACAGCTTGTGATGTTTCCATACTCAGCTGACCAATGACCTCACCGGTGATGCGCTCCTTGGCAATGGTGCGGATTTGTTGTGCCTGAATTTTGGAATCCTTGGGCAACCCACTTGCCCGCGCTGTAAGCAAAACTTCAAACGGATACACTCGCGTTACATTCGATGTGATGGGTAATATGGTGATGGTGCTGGATGCGCGATTATTGGCATTATTACTCACGATTACTACCGGTCTATGTTTGGCAATTTCCGAGCCTCGTGTCGGGCTTAGGTCGGCAAGCCTGATTTCACCACGCTTCATGGCTTAATCCATCCGCCAAGGCAATGTCAAAATCCTGGTCAATTTCAAGATTGGCCTGCCGATATGAGGTTTCCAGTTCGCGCTGGCGCAGCAGTTCCAGCGCTTCACTAATGACTTGGGAACGGCTCTTCATGGCGTGTGCCAAACGATATTGTTCGACAAAACCTACTAAATTAGCAGGTAATGAGACAGATAATTTCTCGGCAAACATGGCGGCTGCTCCACAGGGTATTATTTTGATTGCTACTAATATATAGCATAAATTAACGGATTGGTAGCTAATAAAATACCACCAATACTGTATTTATTGCGCGAAATTTAAATTAAAAGTATTATGTATAACATATTTTGTTGTATATAAAACATACAGGAGGCATTATGGCTGTCATGCAGACCGCAATCGCGGATAGTGAAGAAATTGATCGCGCAAAAATCACGCCCATGCTGTTAAAGCTATTTGAGCTTTGGAATTTAAGCGGCGAAGAAAAGTTGGCCGCGCTGGGATTGTCTACTGATAATCGTGCCGCACTGACTCGCTATAAAAAGGGTGAAGCCATTTCCTCAAGCCGGGATATGCTAGATAGAGCTGGGAATTTACTCGCCATCCACAAAAATTTACGTCTGCTTTTCCCTAATAATCCTGATCTGGCTTATGCCTGGATGAAAACCAGAAACCGCGCCCTGCATGGCAATACGCCCATAGGCACCATTGTTGACATGGGCTTCCCCGGTTTGTTGTATGTGCGCAGCTATCTGGATAGGGCGCGTGGAAACTGATGCAGGCTTTATTTTCCTCTCTTGCGCTGGCAGATGTGCATCAGGATGTCACAAGAAACATTGTTTCGTTACGAGTATCCAGCCATCTTTTTGATGATTTGTCGGATGACCCCGCCGCCTGGAGTTCTGCCCAGCAATTGGAATTGGCAACAAAATCCCAATTATTCATTTCCAGCCAGCCGATTATAGACAGACCATTTGAAGAAGCCGAATGGAATGAAGCGATTGCTTATCCATTTCAAAACTCTGCCAAAAGCAGATTCTCCGATGGCAGCTTTGGCGTTTGGTATGGCGCAGATTCCATAGAAACAAGCATCCATGAAACCGTTTACCACTGGCAAAAAGGTTTGCTGGAAGATGCGGGTTTTAATCGACCAGGCGTGGAAATTCAACGCAGAATTTATCTGGTGCAATGTGATTCACTGCTGATTGATCTGCGCCCCTGTATAGTCAATCATCCTGAAATTACGCATGGTTCGGACTACACCACCACACATTTGATCGGCAGTAAGCTGCATAGAGAAGGCCATCCCGGCTTGATTACCCCATCGGCGCGCAGTGCGGGAGAAGTGTTTGCGATTTTTACGCCTAAAGTATTATCCAATCCCCGACACTCATGCTATCTGACCTATACCACGACGGCACATGGTGTTGAAATACAGAGAACGCCGGGCGAAGTCTGGATGATTGTTTAGCGTTGGATGGCGGTTTCAATGTGTGAATTTGCTTTTTATTTCCCTTATATTTCATGACCCTGCGCGCCCTCTATGTTGATTTCAATTCCTACTTTGCTTCGGTAGAGCAGCAGCTGCGCCCGGAGTTGCGGGGTAAGCCGGTGGGTGTGTTGCCGGTGCTGGCGGAATCTACCTGCTGTATTGCCGCGAGTTATGCGGCCAAGGCGTTTGGCGTGAAGACGGGCACGCGCGTGAGCGAGGCGCGTGCGTTGTGCCCGGAGATGATTTTTGTCGAGGCGCGGCCTGCGCTGTATGTGGAGTTTCATCATCGCTTGATTGCGGTGGTGGAATCCTGCACGCCTGTGGAAAAAGTGCTGTCGATAGACGAAATGGTCTGCGTGCTGACCGGCAGCCAGCAGCAGCGGGAAAATGCGCTGGCGCTGGCGGCGCATATCAAGCGCAGTATTGGAGAGCAAGTGGGGCAGGAAATCCGCAGCTCTATTGGCATTGCGCCGAATACCTTTCTCGCCAAAGTGGCTTCCAATATGCAAAAGCCGGACGGTTGTGTGGTGATTGAATTGGCTGATCTGCCGGAAAAGCTCTACACGCTGAATATCCGCGATTTGAATGGCATAGGCAAACGCATGGAACAGCGTTTGATTAATCAGGGCATTAGCACCATCCCCGCGTTATATGCCGCCAACCGCCAGCAATTGCGCGCCGCCTGGGGCAGTGTGGAAGGTGAGCGCATGTATGACAAGCTGCGCGGTTTGGAGCCGCCCGCTACCCAAACGCAACGCCGTAGCCTTGGTCATTCGCATGTGTTGCCGCCTGAGTTACGTAATTATCGCGATGCGTTTGCCGTGTTGCATCGCTTATTGCAAAAAGCCGCCATGCGTTTGCGCAGCCATGGCTTGCACACCGGTGGTTTGCAACTGCGGGTGAAATTTCTTAACCACCCTACTTGGGAAACCGGCAGTCTGTGTTCGCTCACGGATGATACGCTGGCGCTGATTCACATTTTGCAGCAGTTGTGGCAAGCGTATCCGGCAGCGCTACGTGCGGTGCCTTTGGCGGTGGGGGTGACGCTCACGCATTTGGCAAAACCCGGTGCACATACGCTGGATTTGTTTGCAGCCGAAGCACCGAGCCGCACCAAGCTGGATAATGCGCTGGATGTGCTGAATCAGCGCTACGGTAGCAATACCGTATATTTTGGTGGCGCGCATTCGGCCTTGAATCACGCCCCCATGCGCATTGCGTTTACGCATATTCCCGATTTGGAAATTGAGGGGGATGGTAATTCTGCCGTTATTTGACCACAACAGCCAAATCATCCCAATTGCTATCCACTTTGGGCGAATAATTTTTAATTTCATGGCGCAGGGCGACAAATTGACCTTCATACCATAGCGGCACATAGGGCAAGGTTTCATGCACGTAGGCGGTGACTTTTTTCCAGCCATCCTGTTCGCCATTTTCAGCCTGTACGATCAGCTTATCCAGCGTGCTATCCAGAAAATGTCCACGGTTGGCACCTTGCGGTGGCAGCGATGCGCTATGGAAGGCGAGACGATAGATTTCCGGCGTTTTAATGCCAACCCAGGTCAGGCCATAGAGTTGAAATTTGCCTTGTTTGATGTCTTCAAAATAAGTGCCCCAATCCAGGCTGCGGATTTCCAACGCAATTCCAGCCGGCTGCATTTGCGCTTGCATTATTGTCGCCAGCCGCACGCGCTGGGCATCGGTGGAGGTTTTGTAGCTGAGTTTCAAGGGCAGTTTTATACCGGCCTGTGTTAATAATTCACGGCATAGTTTGGGGTTGTAGTCATAGGCCATGAGGTCAGGATTACCGGCCCAATGTTCGGGCGGCAAAATGGCGGAGGCGGCGCGGCTGCTGCCGGTCAGGGCTTTTTCTATAATCGTCTGTCTATCAATGGCATGCGCAATGGCGCGGCGCACCAGGGGGTTTTGCAGTTGCCGGTCTTGCAGATTAAAACCCAGATAGGAAAAATTGGCTCCCTGGCTGGTTAGCACTTGTATGCCGGATTGACGGCGCAAATAAGCCACCAGTTCGGGTGGCAAATCGCCTTGCAATAAATCCACTTCACCGCGCAACAGCTTCAGCACGCGCACAGTGGGGTCTTTGACTTCCTGCAGGCTAATGATTTGCCGGTCGCTTACACGTTGCAAGGTCAGCCGGTTTTTCCATGCGATAAACTTCAGCGCACCGCTACCCACGGGTGCATGAGCGAAATCATGGCGAGCTGCAAGCAGATGGGCAGGCAAAATTCCAATAATCAAGCGCGCCGGAAAACCGCTGTCGGGCTGGCGCAAAGTGAAGTCTATGGTGTCAGCGTCCAGCGCCTGAATCTGCCTGATATTGGCAAATTCCGCCTTGTGCGGAGAATCGCGCAAGTCATTAAAGGATTGATAGGTGGCAACCACATCAGCGGCAGTGAGGCGGCTGCCATCGTGAAACACACGTCCTTCTTTTATTAAATGGAAGCGGTATTGCACTGGAGAAACCGCTTTCCAACTGGCCAGGCTGGGCTTGGGCTTTTCATGTTCATCAAAATCTACCAACGACTGATAAAGCAGCCGATTCACCCGCTCGGAAGCAGCATCGGTAGCATAGCGGGGATCAAGATTCAGCGGCGCCTGCGCCAGCGCCATGCGGATTTCATGTGGTGTTGCGTTGGGCGCTGGTTTGTTGCAGGCCGCTAAAAAAACAATGCAAGCACATAAAAACAGCCTGCGGGCAACGATACGCCACAGACTGCTTTCAGCTAAACATGGCATCGCCTAGATTTTTTCAAACAGCGCAATGGATTCCACATGCGCGGTATGCGGAAACATATTGATTATGCCTGCAGCTGCCAAACGATAGCCTTTTTTCTGCACCAGCAAACCGGCATCGCGTGCCAGCGTGGCGGGGTTGCAGGAAACATACACAATGCGCTGCGGGTTGAATTTTTGCGCTATTTCAGTACCGCCCTCGGCCAGCGATTCAATCAGCGTCATGGCACCATCGCGCGGCGGATCGACCAGCCATTTGTCGAAATAGCCCAGCTCCACCAGATTTTCCGCTGTCATCTTGAACAAATCCGCCTCGCGGAATTGCACTTGCTGCGCCAGGCCGTTGAGCGCGGCGCTTTCCACGGCACGGCTGACCAGCGCGGCGGCACCTTCCATGCCCAGTACCGTGGCACCGCTGCGGGCTATCGGCAAAGTAAAATTACCCAGACCGCAGAAGAAATCGGCAATATTTTCACCGGCTTGCGGATTTAATAATTGCATGGCGCGGCGCACCATAACGCGGTTGATATGCGGGTTGACCTGCGTAAACTCGGTGGGTTGGAATGGGTAAGTGAGATTGAATTCCGGCAGCGAATAGCGCAAACCTGCGCCATTAAGCGGATGAAACGGTTTGATGGTGTCCGGCCCTTTGCTTTGCGTCCAGATTTGTACGTCATACTGGTCGGCAAAATCGCGTAACAGCGGTTCATCCGCAGGTTGTAATGGATCCATGATGCGCAACACCAGCACCGTCACATTGTTTTCGCCCACCGCCACTTCAATTTGCGGAATACGGTCACGCAAGCTGAGCTGCATAATCAGCTCCTGCAACGGAACCAGTAACGCTGAAAGATGCGGCGGCAATACTTCGCAGCTATTCATATCCACCACAAAACGTGTGGCTTTTTCGTTAAAACCCACCAGCACACGGTTTTTGGGCGGCACAAATTTCACGCGCAAACGTGCCTTGTGGCGATAGCCCCAGGTCGGCCCGTAAATCGGCGGCAACATATTCTCCGGCTTGACCTTGCCAATATGCCACAAGCTGTTTTCCAGCATGCGCTGTTTGGCCGCCACTTGCGCGCCAAGCTCCAGATGCTGCATGGCACAACCGCCGCACATGCCGTAATGCGGGCATTTTGGCTCGGTGCGCAGATTGGAAGGTTTTAAAATTTCCACAACATGGGCAAACTCATAACTGGGCTTGCGGCGTGTGGATTGATACGTGACTTTTTCACCCGGCAACGCACCTTCAATAAAAAGAGTTTTGCCTGCAACGTGCGCCACGCCCCGACCGTCCTGATCCAGGGATTCAATAATTGCGATAGGATTTTCAATAGGATTTTGCATAGGGGCGGATTTTACCGCAGAAGCCGAAGCTCGTCTCAAGCAAGCGCATAACCAGTCACTCCTCACATATGCGCGCGCATTCATTGTCATGGCCTATGCCTTGAAAGCCACAATGTACGGGCATTTCATGGCAATGGTATATACAATGAATAAAGCGTTGCCATTACACCGTTTTATTTGCATAAAACGAGACTAAACACCTACACTCATCCAACTTACCGGATTTTTGCGGCTTGCGGACTGGCGAGCAAGAGCTGGGCGAAAGCAGCACGTTCACCGCTAGTTAATTTTAGTGCCTCAGCCTCGAGTCATTTCAGTTGATTTCCCATGGCTCGTAACTTCAAAAAGATAATAAAGATTGCACCGTGAGTTTATTCTCGAGCGTGGATAGATAACAAAAGTCTGAACTCCACAGTCAAACTGCATAGATAAGTTCGAACAAGTAACCAGCTAGCAGCCGCGAAAAATTGAGCTTATAAAATAAATCGAGTCTGACCCTATTTTACGTATTTTACGCAATTAATTGGGTGAAAGACGAATCGGGAAAATGAATTTGGCTTCGTCCACATGTGTACGCACTTGCGTTATTATATAAATACTTATATATTGCCAAAATGAAACCACTAAAATTCATCGGCTCTAGTGAAGACGATCTGGCCGCATTTCCCAGAGAAGCCAAAGGGCTGGCGGGAAACGAGCTTTGGCAAGTTCAGCTCGGCCTGATGCCTTCGGATTGGAAGCCGATGTTGAATGTGGGCGCGGGCGCTTATGAAATTCGCGTTCATGTATTGGGCGAATGGCGCGTCATCTACGTGGCGAAATTTGCCGATGCAGTTTATGTACTGCATGCCTTCCAAAAGAAGACCCAGCAAACGCGCAAGGAAGACATCGCACTGGCGGCAACGCGCTACAAGCAACTCAAGGAGAGTGCAAAATGAAAAAAGAGAAACTCAAAATCACCGAATCCTGCGGCAACGTATTTCTTGATCTCGGCTTCTCGCCGGAAGAAGCCACTATCCTCGCCATGCGCTCTCAATTGATGGGGGAGTTGCGCATCAAAATCCGCGACATGCAATGGACACAAGCCGAAGCCGCGCAAGTTCTCGGCATCTCGCAATCGCGCGTCTCCGACCTGATACGCGGCAAGTTCGAGAAGTTCAGTCTGGACATGCTGATCACACTGGCGACAAGAGCGGGGAAAAAAGTTGAATTGAAGATGGCAGCATAATTCAACATGAGCCAGAACCCGCTCTCCGCCAGCGAACCCTGGAACCTCGTCGCCGACGGCTTTCTTATGAAGTGTTATCTGATCCACAAAAACGCAAGGAACATGATTTTTGGATCGCAGAAAAAGAGTCAACACACGCTAAAGAAAACGTACCCCGTGAAAATTCAAATCCCGTTAAACCAGAACAAACAAAATCTGACTCAGCATATTTAATAAAAGTTATTCTACATCTTGCTCGAAACTGGATTCTATACGGTATTGCTGTAATTGTGATTTTGTATAATTTTGACATAACCCAGACTTCACCCAAGCCAACCTCTAAGCCATATTCTTCAAATCCAACGCCAGAAATTGAACCCACGTCGAATAATCCATTTGCTGAATTTGATGCTAAATATTCCAAAGATGTACCTGCCAAGTCAAGTGACTCATCGGCTCAACTACCAGCAATTGACCTAGTTCCAGCGCAGCCTGTTGACGATCTGACATTTGCACCAAATGGTGAAGCTTGGCCTACTGTTGCAAGTTACGTTAAAGGCTATAAAAGACTAAGTACTAAGGGCTTATCATCGGTAACAGTTGATAACTCTCAGAACGACTCTAATGTTTTCGTGAAGCTAGTTTCATTAAGTGGAGCAAAGGCATATCCTATACGTCAGTTTTTTATACCTGCTTATGGAAAGTTCACCGTAAACAAAGTCACTTCTGGAGACTATGATGTTCGCTATCGCGATCTTAGTAGTGGGGGGTTGTCACGATCAGAATCTTTCAATCTTGTAGAAACTCAAACTAATAAGGGCACTCAATTTAGCAATATAACAATGACTTTGTACAAAGTGCAAAATGGTAATATGCATACCTATGGCTTATCAGAAGCTGAGTTTTAAGCCCATTCTTTTTTCGTCACATAAACGTGTTAGTGTCTTTACTTGCTTTAAATTCCTTTACATGGCATGAGCCGCATTAATCAAACGAATGAAATTTATCAAAACTATGCAAATTGAATCGTTGTTTTTTTTGAAATTTATTAATAAATATACTTACTTAATATTGTTATTGGTTATATATCCAACTTTTAGTTTTGCTAGTGAATATGCAACTGGAAGTGGATTTTTCATTACCCAAGACGGTTATTTTGCAACAAATTTACATGTAATTTCTGACGCCACTTCAATAGTAATCCGAGATGTCCATGGTAATTTATTTTCAGCTTCGTTAATCAAGGTGGACAAATTAAACGATTTGGCTATATTAAAAATTCAAAACAAAGTTCAAGCAATCCCAATTGAAAATTCATTAAGCGTTAAGCGAGGCAGTGCGGTGGTCGCTATAGGGTTTCCTCATATTGATGTTCAGGGATTGGAACCAAAAGTAACGGATGGTCTTGTAAACAGTCTTACTGGACTTCAGGATGACCCGAAATATTTCCAGATTAGTACAGCAGTTCAAAGTGGAAATTCTGGCGGGCCACTCCTGAATATGTATGGCAATATAGTTGGTCTTGTAACAGCTAAACTTGGAGCTGCAGAAATCTTAAAAACTACTGGCGATTTAACTCAAAACGTAAACTATGCTGTTAAATCAAATTATCTTTTAGAACTAGCAACTTCGATTCCGTTGGTAAAGTCTAAATTAATACCCGTAAATAGGAAGAGGCTTTCGGATGTAGCTGGTGTGTACGCATCCGTAGAAAACTCTATAGGATTAGTAATAGCTGAACATAACAAGCCCAATGTGATAGTGGATTCGGACAATAAAACAATCACATCTAAACCCAATGTTTGGGAAACGGATGTGAAAAATGTGGCTCTACTATGGAAATCTGGGGACATTAAATCTTACGACATGAGTATTAAATTACTTAAAGATAATTTTGATGTTGTAAATAGTCCAAACATTTTATCCACAAACTTAGTGGCCAAAATAGAGGCGATGAATACTTGGTGGGTTTCTGATAATAAATTATTTGTACGTTTTTATAATCCACACATCAAACCTCTTTTGAAAACAGTTTTCTATTTTTCGAAATCACCATGTAGCACTCCAAAAAATAAAATTTGGGTAGAAATTAATTTTAATCATGCTCTCACGCCAAATGAATCGGCGGTATACATAGGTGAATTGCCATTTGATTATGCTAAATATATTGGTAAGGAGTCGGCGTGCGGCACGGTGGAAATGGCATTTTCTGAATAGAAACACACCTCGTAGTTAAAGGTTCATTAAGGCAATTTTAGCGGCCCGTTCGAAATTGGTAAGGTCACCAATGGGTCGAACTCGGCTAGATGGGTGCCGATTTGGTCGCCATAAAGCGGAATGTCAAAACCGTTTGAGATTGCGACGGATGGCGATATATGATCAAAAAACAGTTAAAAAGTAAGTTATATTTAATTCACTCTTCATTCTGTTCAGTCCATCGTGCTGGAAACTCTCGGCTATAGATGAAAAGTTTGTTGCCCTTGAATTGAAGCGCTACTACATCACCAATAAATCGCTTTGGTAGATGTCGGAATAGCGCTTTCGCGGAAACGTTAACCTCACCAATTAAGTTCCCACGTGCTGGACAATAGACTTCGGTATTTTTTGCGCTGATAAGTAGCTGTCCAGGAATATGGGAAAATTGAATGTCGTAATCAACATCTACCCAATCATACTGACGCTCAATATAGTTAAGGGCATTACGCAGAAATTCCCGTTCAGCCCAAATTGTTGGTACAGGTGGAATTAATGCATTTACCTCTTTTCGATAATCGATCCACTTCTTTCCCAATAATAGGAAACTATCAATCGGCCCCTTGATTATATCGAATGGCTCTTTTTGATCGTAAGCTTCAGCCCAAAGTTTATATATCGTAGCCATTAGTTCAATTGGCGCTATTGGTGTAAAGATATTTATATCATGTGGTGGCGTCCAGCTGAGTTTTGTTGTTGAGCCGGCACGAATCAGAAACCAACAGTTGAAAGATTCTCCAGCATCAAATTCAACGCCATGAAATTTTCGTTTGTAACCAAAATCTGTGGAACAATAGGGGACAGACCACGGATTATTGGACAATATGGGCGTTTTAATCCTCTTCGGCTATTTCATCCAATGTTTCGGTATGAACATTTTCTGCTTCAGTCAGGGCACGCAACAATTTGAACAGCTCGCGGCTGCTTTTGGGTGGTTTGTTGGCGGTGGCTTCGCGTCTGGCGTTGCGTATCAGGGTGCGTAATTGCTGAATATCGGCGGCGGGGTGCTGTTGCAGAAATTCCGGCAGTGCGCCATCTTCCGCCAATAAGCGGTCACGCCAGTTTTCCAGTTGATGGAAATAGGCGCTTTCGGCCGTGTGTTTGCCTTCCCAGCGTTGCAGTTGGTCTTCAATCGGCGCCACATCAATTTCGCGCATCAGGCTGCCTATGTATTGCTTTTGGCGGCGGATGGCACCGTTGGCGGTAATGCGTTTGGCTTCCTGTACGGCTTCCAGCAGGCGTTCGGGCAGTTCCAGTTTGGCGAGTTTGCTATTGGGCAGGGCGATTAATTTCACACCCAGGTCTTGCAGCGCGTCCATGGCGGCCTTGCGTTGCGTTTTGCTGGGGCCGCTCTCTTCGATGGAAGTTTCAGTTGTTTTTGTTGTCTTGTTTGTTTTCATAATCATGGCTTTCGTATTAGGCTATGATAACAGTTTTTTTCGAGAGCCTGCCCCGTGAGTCAGCATCCTGCCCAGTCGAGTTTTACCCATTCCCTAGACGACTTGAAAGCCTTGAGCGAATCCGTGTTGCAGATGGCGAAGGCCGCTGGTGCCAGCCACGCCGAAGCGGAAATCAATCTGGGTTTTGGTCAAAATGTTTCCGTGCGTCTGAATGAAACCGAAACTATAGAATATAACCGCGATAAGGGCGTGTCGGTTTCTGTTTATTTTGGTCAGCAACGCGGCAATGCCAGCACTTCGGATTTATCGCCGCAAGCCTTGCAGGAAACCGTACAAGCCGCCTGCAATATCGCCCGTTATACCGCACAAGACGCTTTTTGCGGGCTGGCTGACCCCGAGCTGTTGGCAACCACTTTCCCCGAGCTGGATTTGCATCATCCTTGGCCGATTTCAGTAGAACAGGCCATAGAGCTGGCCAAGGAATGCGAAGCCGCCGCGCGCGATGTCGATAGCCGCATCACCAATTCCGAAGGGGCGAGTGTATCCACTTATGAAGGCCTGTTTGCCTATGCCAACAGCCTAGGGTTTAGCGGCGGTTATCCCAGCTCGCGCCACGGTTTCAGCTGCTCGGTGATTGCGGAAGACGGCGAAAACATGCAGCGCGACTACTGGTATAGCAGCGCGCGCAGTGCCGAGGATCTGGATTCTGCACAATTTGTCGGCCGCCGCGCGGGTGAACGCACGGTGCGCCGCATTGGTTGCCAGCGCATCAAGACCACGCAAGTACCGGTATTGTTTGAAGCCTCCCTGGCATCCGGCCTGATTTCCAGTCTGGTGGGTGCTATTTCCGGCGGCAGTTTGTACCGCAAATCCTCTTTTCTGCTGGATAGCCTGGGCAAGCAAATCATGTCGCCACTCGTCAATATTACGGAACAGCCGCATCTCAAGCGCGGTTTGGCCAGCAGCCCGTTTGATAACGAAGGCGTGGCCACCAAGGCACGCACATTGGTGGAAAATGGCGTGTTGCAAGGCTATATGCTGTCCAGCTATTCCGCGCGCAAGCTGGGCATGGTGAGCACCGGCAATGCGGGCGGCAATCACAATCTGATCGTCAGCCACGGCGATCTGGATTTTAACGGCCTGCTGAAAACCATGGGTACCGGCCTGGTGGTGACTGAGTTATTGGGTCAGGGCGTAAATATGGTGACGGGTGATTATTCGCGTGGCGCTGCCGGTTTCTGGGTAGAAAACGGCGTGATAGCGTTTCCGGTGGAAGAAATCACCATTGCCGGCAATTTAAAGGAAATGTTCCGGCAAATTGTGGCCATAGGCAATGATGTGCTGGTGCAGGGCTCCAAGCAAACCGGCTCGATTTTGATTGAGCGCATGACAGTAGCCAGCGAATAATATATCCCTTAGCGGTCGCTATGCCCCAGTGACCGCTCCGGGTCTATCTGGTCGCGGATTAGCTGCTTTAGCTCTTTTGATTCTGGGAAGCGCTGCATTTCCTTGCGCGAGAATATAAGCTGATTGTTTAAACGCACTTCAAAAATACCGCCAGTGCCCGGAACCAGACTCAAGCGTCCGATGTCGGAACCGAAGGTTGTCAGAATCTCTTGCGCCAGCCAGGCTGCGCGCAACAGCCAATGACACTGGGTGCAATATTTGATTTCCACATGCGTTTCTTTTGCCGTGGCATTCACTGGCTGATTCTCGTTGTTATTATTGGTATTATTCATATTGTTCCATTGTAAAAGTTAGGCAGGGCAAGTTGGGGCAGATTTTAAACTGACCTCTACACAAGATTGTATTAATTAATTGGCAGTTAAGACCGTAATGATATTTTGAATACTATCCCATCTAGGAACCGTAACACATGCGAACAAAACTTCAGAAAATCAAGCTGGTAGCGTTTGGTACCGCCGTGGGGCTCATGTTAAGCCTGACGTATTCGGCCGTGGCCGAGAAAGAAGCCAAGCCGCAATTGCCTTTGGACGATTTGCGCACGTTTGCTGAAATTTTTGGCAAAATAAAAACGGATTATGTAGAACCGGTTGAAGATAAAAAGCTGATTAAAGAGGCTATTAACGGCATGTTGTCCGGTCTTGATCCGCACTCATCCTATCTGGATGCGGATGGTTTCAAAGAGCTGCAAGCCGGTACACAAGGTGAATTCGGCGGCTTGGGTCTGGAAGTAGGTATGGAAGATGGTTTTGTTAAAGTCGTTTCACCCATTGAGGATACTCCAGCCTACAAAGCGGGCATCAAAAGCGGTGATTTGATTATCAAGCTGGATGACACGCAGGTCAAAGGTCTATCGCTAAACGATGCGGTTAAACGTATGCGCGGCAAACCGGATACGCCGATTGTGTTGACGGTATTGCGCAAAGGCGAAGCGAAACCGCTGGTCATCACCCTGTTACGTGCCATTATAAAAACCAAAAGTGTTAAGCCCAAACTGGTAGAACCTGGCTATGCTTATATACGTATTACCCAGTTTCAGGAACATACCGGAGAGGATTTGGCCAAAGCCTTGAAAGCCTTGCATGATGAAAACAAAGGCGCGTTCAAGGGCTTGGTGCTGGATTTGCGCAATAATCCCGGTGGTCTTTTAAACCAGGCCGTGGCTGTATCCGCCGCCTTTTTGCCGCAAGATAAATTGGTGGTTTATACCGAAGGCCGTGTGGCAGATTCCAAAATGCGCTTGACGGCAAATTCGGATAATTACTTGCGCTCGGGTAGCGATTATCTGAAAGGGCTTCCGGCCGATTTAAAAACCGTATCCATGGCAGTATTGGTGAATGTAGGCTCGGCTTCCGCTTCCGAGATTGTGGCCGGTGCCTTGCAGGATCATAAACGCGCCATTGTCATGGGTACGCAGAGCTTTGGCAAAGGCTCGGTGCAAACCATTTTGCCTATGAATAATGGCACTGCCATCAAGTTGACTACCGCGCGCTATTTCACTCCCAATGGTCGTTCGATTCAAGCCAAGGGTATCGTGCCGGATATTGTGGTGGAAGAAAGCACTTTAAGCAGCACGGAGGACCAAAGTTTCAATATGCACGAAGCCGATTTGAGTGGTCATCTATCCAACCCTAAAGATGGTGAAACACCGGCATCAAAACCTGTAACCGATGTGCCAGCCAAGCCAGGAAAAACGGTAAAGCCAATAGCACCTGCTACTGACGAAAAGAAAGACAAGGCAGCCGATAAAAATGCACCGCCCGAGTTTGGTACAAAATCCGATTACCAACTTAATCAGGCGCTGAACCTGTTAAAGGGCTTGGCGTTTTTACAACGTAAATAAACGTAAATTTTGGATTGGGAAAAAGCCATCGCAGATTGGGCGATGGCTTTTTTATTGCAATTTAATGCCAAGACCAATCATAGCAAAAGAAAAAGTAACAAAAGCAGGGTAAAGATATGAGCCGGATTGAACCTGCTTAGACCTATGAGCACCCAAGGTATCGTTCTGCCATTCAGCAGTGTGGCGACAAGAATTGAATTTACAGAAGTGCCCTTTATGTCATGTGAGCTTCACACTAGTTTTGTAAGGTGTTACCTGTCAATCATCAGGTGGGGATGCAATAGTGTTAGCTCAGTGTGTAGCAAGTGGTTTGCAGCAAAAAAATCACCGACTCGTTTTTAGTTTTGCGCGCAGTCAGTCAGAGATTCTGGAGGCGCAACGCTTGCGTTACAAAGTTTATGCGGATGAAATGGGCGCATTTTTAACCAGTAATAATGGGTTTGATCAAGATGGCTTTGATGCTTTTTGCGATCATTTGATTGTGCGAGATTGTTACGATGGCAAAGTGGTGGCAACTTATCGGTTATTGGATCCTGATATGTCGAAAGAAGCGGGTGGCTATTATGCGGCAGGTGAGTTTGATTTAAGCCGTTTGAGCCATTTGTTTGACAATACAGTAGAGATTGGCCGTGCCTGTGTGCACAGGGATTATCGTCACGATGGCACTATTGCCATGCTATGGGCAGGGTTGGCTCAATACATGCAAATGTATCGCTACCAGCATATGATAGGTAGCGTTAGCATGAGCATGGCAGATGGCGGACATTTGGCGGCAAGTTTATTTAAAAAGCTACAGCCGGATTACCTGGCACCTGCGGAATATCATGTATTTCCGCATTGTCCATTGCCTTTGCACGCCTTAAAGTTGGATATGCAAGTGGCTTGCCCATCGTTGATTAAAGGCTATTTGCGCCTGGGTGCTTTTATTGGCGGTGAGCCAGCATGGGATCCACATTTCAACACGGCCAACATGCCGATATTTTTATCATTGACACATATGAATAGGCGCTATGCAGCGCTTAATTATAATAATTGATTAATCTTGAAGCCGGTTTTTATTGGTGGGTGAATTTAAAACTTCAAGGGATCTAATTGTTGTCCGCACTGAACCTGATAGACCCGTCTATCATCCAGGCGTAATGCGGTTAATTGCCCACCCCACAAGCAGCCGGTATCCAATGCTTGTAAATACTTGCTTTGCTGCAAGCTCATGGCAGACCAGTGTCCGCAGATAATGGGTGTGTTGGCAGATTTCCTGTTAGGTACGTCAAACCAAGGGAAATATCCGGGCGGTATCTGGGGCAGTTCACCTTTGAATTTGAAATCCATTTCCCCATTTTCCGTACAAACTCTTAACCGTGTCATGGCGTTGGTAATGACGCGCAGCCTATCAAAACCTTGCAGATTTTTATCCCAAACATTGGGTTGGTTGCCGTACATATGTGCAAGAAAATCACGATAATCTGTGCTGCGCAATGCTGTTTCCACTTCGGCACCCAATGCCAGTGCTTTTTTTACGCTCCATTGCGGTAGCAAACCAGCATGAACCATCACATAGCCGTGTTCAGCATGAATAATGGGTTGGTAGCGTAACCAGGTCAGCAATTCAGTGCGGTCAGGGGCATTTAATAAAACTTGCAAGGTGTCGCTTCGGTGTTGACGGGCGAAACCTTCCGCTACCGTAATGGCATGTAAATCGTGATTGCCTAATACCACTACCAAGGAAGATTGATTTCGATAAGCCCAACGCAACATCTCTAGCGAGTCCGGGCCGCGATTAATTAAATCCCCCACCAGCCAAAGCTTGTCTTGGTTGGCATCGAAATTGATCGCTTGCAACAATTGCTGAAAAGCTTGAAAGCAACCTTGAATATCACCAATAGCGTAAGTGGTCATGGACTTTTGGAAAAAAATAAACCAGCCATCGAATAATGGCTGGCTGATGGGAAATTAAACGTATGCGTTATGGAGCAGTAAACTTTGCGCCCGCCTGGTTAGCCAAATAAGCGACAGCGCTGGCTACTTCGGCATCTGTTAAATCCGCACCACCTCCTCGCGCTGGCATTTGGCGTATGCCCTCAATGGCATGTTTGGTCAAAGTTTCATAGCCCTGTGCAATACGCGGTGCCCAAGCGGCTTTGTCACCTAGTTTTGGCGAACCCATTACCCCCGCTCCGTGGCAGGCACTACAAACGGCGTTTACAATTTCCTCACCACTTTTCCCCGCCTGCCCGGCACCAGAGTTGCCTGTTTTTTCTGCTAAAGCAACTACGGCAACAGGTTTGATACGCTCCTCAATCACAGCATTTGCCGCTTTGATAGCATCGGCAGTTACCGGATCCTCAATATGAGTCGCCTGTATTGCCAGCACATGATTAACAATCAAGGTGATAACAATTAAAGGCGCAATCAAGCCGCCCAATGCTGCAAAGATAACTTGCTTAACCGTAGTTTTAGGGAAATCGTAATGATGTTCACTCATGATCGCAGCCTATTTGTTGCCTGGTTCTTGAATCGAACTCGTAGTAGTGGGAACGTCGTTGTCAATTTGTGATGCCTGTATGCCTATAACGTAATTCACAATGAGGGCAATGACAATCAAAGGCGCAAGCAACCCGCCCACTGCTGCCAAAACAACCTCTTTTGCTGTAGTTTTGGGAAAATCAGAATGTTGTTCACTCATGGTAGTAACTCCTTAGATGACAGTTGGACTATTTAATTATACTGGCAACGTGACTTCAGCAACAGGGCGATCAGGACAAACTAAGCCCTATTTGTTATAATCGCCGCCGTTGATTCAATTTGCGCGCCCGTAGCTCAGATGGATAGAGTGTTGGTTTCCGAAACCAAAGGTCACTGGTTCGAATCCAGTCGGGCGCACCAAAAAAAACAGAAAGGCTGACACCGTTAGGGTTTCAGTTTCAGCTTTTTTATTTATAAGCATAAGTTATGAATCTGGGTGCTTTTTAATATTGGCATCTGCTAAGTGCCGGGGGGCAACGTTTAAGTTTGTCAGGCGCTTGCCCAACAAGGGTCGCTGTCGGTCAATTTGGCGTGTCAACTTCAGCAGTCAGCCCAAAAGAGTCATTTGCTAACTAAGCAGTTCGGCACCTCATACCACAATCGGGTGAGCGACTGCGAAGATTCGCCTAACGACGCTGTAGAAAAATCCCATTCTAAACCTCCTGTTTATTCCGCAGAGAATTTTTTAAAATGCGCATTTTCATCCATCCCCAGCCCCTTTTTCAATGTGTAGTGGTCAAGTAATTTCGGACACCTTAATCGGTTGTTTTGCTGCAAACTGCTGTTCATAAACCAAGGGTACGACCCCAAGGCGGAATGGTGTCGGATACTGTTATAAAAGCTCACGATGTAATCTGTTACATCCTTTGTAGCCTCCAGTTGATTGGCATATTTTCGTTGCCATATCCGCTCCATCTTCAGGTTCAGAAAGAAACGTTCCATCACCGCATTATCCTAGCAGTTTCCCTTGCGACTCATGCTGCTGCTACGGCAATACTTTCCCAAGGGAATGGTGCTGACCGATGTCACCGAGGAAGAGGTACAAAAAGCGGTAGACCGACTCAATCATCGCCCGCGAAAAGTGCTTGGTTATAAAGCCCCGCACGAGGTATTCTTCGGCGTGGAAATGCGCTATACCAATCCACCCTTGGCGGTTGCACCACCCTTGGCGGTTGCACTTCAAACTTGAATCCGCCAATTAAAGTACGCAATAGTTCTGTATATTATGCAGTATTGACGATTTTTCTGAGTATCTATAACGCTTCCAGTTTGGCATATTCCAAAGCCAGCCATTTCATGCCGTTTTTACCGAAATTAACCTGCACGCGCAAATCGTCAGCGCTGCCTTCATAGCTAACTACCACACCGTTACCGAATTTTGCATGGTTGACGCTTTGGCCTATTTTCCACGGCATGGCATTTTTTTGCTGTCTGGAATAGTCGGTATTGGGAGCCATTTGTGGCGATGCGCTACGTGCGCTTTGCGCTTTGGCATTCAGGCGCAGCAGTAATTGTTCGGGGATTTCATCCAGAAAGCGTGAAGGAATGCCGTAGCGTACCTGGCCGTGCAACATGCGGCTTTGTGCATAGCTTAAATAAAGCCGTTGCCGTGCGCGGGTGACGGCTACGTAAATCAAACGTCGTTCTTCTTCCAGACCGTTGGCTTCATTGCGGCTTTGCTCGTGCGGGCATAGGCCTTCTTCCAGACCGCTGATGAATACGGCTTTGAATTCCAGACCTTTGGCGGCGTGCACTGTCATCAGTTGCAAGGCATCGCGTCCGACTTCGGCCTGGTGTTCCCCGGCTTCCAGACTGGCAAAGCTCAAAAACTCGGTCAAGCCGCCTTCGTTATCGCCATTGATAAAGGTGACGGCAGCCGACACCAATTCATCCAGATTGGCCACGCGTTCTTCGCCTTCTTTTTCGTTCAGATAAAACTGGCGCAGACCGGACAGGCTGGCGGCCAGTTCTGCCATTTCAGGTAAGGTGATACCGGTGCTTTGTTCCTGCATCTGTTTAATCAGCGCGACAAAGCCTTCCAGCCCTTTGCCCGGACGGCCGTTGCCGACTTTGTTGATGGCGGCTTGCCACAGGCTGCAATCCTGCTGACGCGCCGCTTCCTGCAATTGTTCCAGACTGCGCGCACCTATGCCGCGTGTAGGGAAATTGATGACGCGCAGCAAGGCAGTATCGCTATTGGGGTCGGCCATCAGGCGCAAGTAGGCCATGGCGTGCTTGATTTCGGCGCGGTCAAAAAAGCGCTGGCCGCCGTAAACGCGATAGGGAATATTGGCTGCCACCAAGGCATGTTCCAGCACGCGTGATTGCGCATTGGAGCGGTAAAGCAAAGCCATTTCATCCAGACCAAAACCTTCGGCATGCAGCATGTTGACTTCATCGACAATAAAGCTGGCTTCTTCCATATCGTTATAAGCTTCAAACACGCGCACCGGCTCGCCCGCACCGGCAGAAGTCCACAGGTTTTTGCCCAGACGGTTGCGGTTGTGCGTGATGATGGCATTGGCGGCATCCAGAATATTGCTGTGCGAGCGGTAGTTTTGTTCCAGTTTGACGATGTTTTCGATAGCAAAATCGCGCTCGAAATCCAGCATATTACCCACGCGTGCGCCGCGAAAGGCGTAGATGGACTGGTCATCGTCGCCCACGGCAAACAGGCAATTGTTTTGGCCTGCCAGCAGTTTCAGCCACAGATATTGCAGGCGGTTAGTATCCTGAAATTCATCTACCAGAATGTATTGAAAACGGCTTTGATAATGCTCGCGCAGGCTGGCATCCCGGCTTAATAGCTCGAAACAGCGCAGCAGCAATTCGGCAAAGTCCACCACGCCTTCGCGCTGGCATTGCTTGTCGTATTCTTCAAAAATCTCGCGCATACGCTGTGAATGCGGGTCGTAGGCATCTACTTCATGGGCGCGCAGGCCTTCATCCTTGCAGCCGTTGATGAAATTGAGTACCTGTTTGGGCGGAAATTTTTCATCGTCCACATTCATTGTTTTCATCAGGCGTTTGATAGAAGAAAGCTGATCGGCAATGTCGAGAATCTGAAACGTAGCCGGCAGCAAGGCTTCGCGATGATGCGCACGTAATAGCCGATTGCACAGGCCGTGAAAAGTGCCCACCCACATGCCGCGTGTGTTGATAGGCAACATGGCGGTCAAGCGCGCCAGCATTTCCTTGGCCGCTTTGTTGGTGAAGGTGACGGCCAGCAAACCGGTGGGCGAAACTTGCCCGGTCTGGATCAGCCAGGCAATGCGCGTGGTTAACACACGGGTTTTGCCACTACCGGCACCGGCCAGTATCAGTGCAGATTGTTGGGGAAGGGTGACGGCTTCGAGCTGTTTATCATTGAGGCCGTCGAGCAAACTGCTGGAATAGGTGGAATTAGACATGAGCGCAATTATCGCAGAAGCATAGCGCCAAAACAAAAATACAGGCGGAATATGCAAAATTCAGGAACTATCTATCACGATGAGAATCATAGAGAAGCAAGAAATTGTTTCCCGTTTCTCTCCCTTAACGGGAAGTCTCTGCATGATGAGACTCTCACTTACCGACCTTACTCCCCTGGGGTCGGTTTTTTTTGCCCATGATTTGCTTGGAATGGTTTGCTTGGAAATAAAATTTGGTTTTATGTGACAATCCATATTATCCGCAGCCTCATTGTATAGAGCTTCCATTATGAGTTCACAAATTGATCAAGTGCAGTCGCCTTGTATACGTAATTGCTGTTTGGATGAGCAGGATATTTGTCTGGGTTGTTTTCGTAGTCTGGAAGAGATCAAAAACTGGTCATTGGCGAATGTTATAGAGCAACGCTTAATTCTGGATAATGCCAGTTTCAGAAAGCAGCAGAAATTACAAAATTAGCAAGCGGCTTCAGCTAATCAAAAATCGTTTGCGTCATTTTCTGTCAAGTATGGAATCCAGTGGCTTCTAATGACGCTGGATACCGACGCTAAATGGTGTGACGGTTTGGCTGAAGCCGCTTGCTAATAAATAATTTGTCAAAAAAATGTCATCTTTCTGTCATGAATACATAATTTTTTGCCATTAAAGTTTCGTCACTGGAATGTTGATGAATCCGCGTATTGAAACACGCGGATTAACGCAGAGGAGAGATGTTATGGCTGGAAAGGATATTGCCTTAGTAGGGAATTTAAAAGAACGTAGCCAGAAGCTGCGTGGCCACCAGCGTGCCGAGCTTCGGAGCATCACTCAAAACCGTTTGTATATGCACCTTGCCCGCACGCAGGCCGATGTAAAGGAAGCGCAGCGTTTGCGCTATAAAGTATTTGCCGAGGAAATGGGCGCACAAATACCGGGCAAATCCGGCTTGGATATTGATGGTTTTGACCGCTTTTGCGACCACTTGCTGGTACGCGATAGCCGCACGCAGCAAGTGGTGGGCACTTATCGCATACTCAGCCCGGGCAAAGCCAATGCGGCGGGTGGTTATTATTCTGCCGGTGAATTTGATTTATGCCGCATTGAACATTTGTTTGATCGCACCGTGGAAGTAGGTCGTGCCTGTGTGCATCAGAATTATCGCCAAGGCAGCACCATTGCCATGTTATGGGCAGGGCTGGGGCATTACATGAAAACGCATCATTATGAATACGTCATCGGCTGCGGCAGTGTCAGCATGAGTGACGGCGGCCACAATGCCGCCAGCTTGTATCAACAATTACAAGCCGAATATTTGTCACCGCTGGAATACCGCGTATTTGCACATAATCCGCTGCCGATTCAGTCATTACGCAATGATTTGCCCGTGGCTTGCCCGCCGTTAATCAAAGGTTATTTGCGTTTGGGCGCTTATATTTGTGGCGAACCGGCGTGGGATCCCTATTTCAATACGGCGGATATGCTGATAATGTTGCCGCTTTCCAGAATCAACCCCAAATATGCGGCGCACTTTTTAAAATAACCGGCTTGAAATTTTTTAAGCATACGTTAATAGCCAGCACCGCATTAACCACCATTTGCCAGCAGCCCGTTCCACCACTACCAGCCCCCTCATCCGTTATTTCAGAATAAGCCGTATTCTGCTGCATACGCTGGTGGGGATCATTATCGCCGCTTCGGTTTTGCCCTTAGCGGGCAAAGTACGCCGCTTGCAGATTATCCATTGGTGGTGCAAACGCCTGCTGGTGGCGTTTAACATACGTGTCATCAGTCACTGGCATATCCCCCAGCCCAACCAGCCTTTAAGCAAAACCCTGTTTATCGCCAACCATATTTCCTGGGTGGATATTCATGCCTTGAATAGCCAGGTGAGTTTGCGATTTATTGCCAAATCGGAAATCAAAAGCTGGCCGGTATTTGGTTATCTGGTGACTAAAGCCAACACGCTGTTTATTGAGCGCGATAAACGCCACCATGCCGCGCGTATTGTGCAGGTGGTCACCCAAAGTTTGCAGGCTGGCGATAATTTATGCCTATTCCCGGAAGGCACCACCACCGATGGCACGGAGATCAAACCTTTCAAGAGTAGCTTGATACAAGCCGCCCTATTGGCCAAAGCCAGCATCCAGCCGGTGGCGATTCGCTATCCGCACCCGGATAACTCCATCAATACTGCCATGGCCTATGCGGGCGAAACCACCATGCTGGAATCCATGCAGCGCGTGTTGCAGCAAAAAAATCCGCTGATAGAGCTGCATTTTCTGCCACCTATTTCTACAGCAGATTTGGCTGGCCAGGAATTTGACCGCCGTGCATTAATGTTACAGATTCAGCAATTGATTGCCGCAAAACTGGGGCTTTGATGCAAATAAAGCCGACCTTGTTTCAAGGGTGCCTCTATTTATTCCGACGCAATCTCAGCCGTATGCGGTTTAGGCGGAAAGAAGAACATGCCGGGTTGCTGTAGCAATCTTTTGCTCAGGCTGGAGATCAGTATACGCCATTGGGCAAAGCTAACTTTGCGCGATTTCATGGCAACATACAGCGCGAGCGAGAAACTCACCATCAGATTGATTGCGCCTATCAACGTGATGCCCAGTGCCGCTACTGCCACCGTTTGCCAGCTCACCATAAATTCCAGCCCCACCAGGGAAAATCCGGTAAATGCCGAGGCAAAGGCAATATGCCGAATATCAATCGGCAAGCCCAGCAGCACGCCTATGGCGGCCATGCCACCGAGCAGGCAGCCGAAATAGAAATTACCTGCCAGCGCCCCCAGATTGTGTTCAATATAAAGGGAAACACGGTTCAAGCGTGGTTTCCCCAATAGCGCTTGCAGCCAGCGTAGCGAGCGCAAGCGCTGCGGTATCTTGTTGTAAACTGCCAGATTGTCGTGATAACCGGCAATCTGGCCGGACAGAAACAGGCATACACCGGCAATTGCCGCATAAAACAGCGCGCCGCTGTGTAAAGGATCAATATCCGACAGCAGCTGATGGGCCTTTTCTGCTGATACAAAATGCTGCCCCGTTAGCGTGAAAACCAGCCAGGCAATCAGCATGGCGACCGGTATTGCCAGCAGCACATTGCCTAAAATCGCTACTATCTGGCTGCGTATGGTTTGCGCGATGATGGTAATCAGCTTGTCCATTTCTTTGGTTTTAGTATGTTCGCGGGTCTTGCCGTGGCCATTGTCACTATCTATGCTGGCGGCGATGGCAGCGGCTGTCATTGCCGGTTGTTTGGTGGCCACGGTAAAGTGCAAAATGTGTATCAACACAAAGCCCAGGCCGTAATTCAGGCTGAACAAAATGGCCTCGGTCAGCGGTGGAAAGTGCTGACCCGCCGTGATGACTTTAAGCATCGCCATCACAGCGATAATAATGCCCGCGCCCATCGCCGAGCGCATCAGGGCAAAATATTCGCTACGCGTTTCCGTGATGTAATGCTCGCCGGTGCGGCTGGCATTTTCGGTAACGCGCAAAGCCAGCAGCTCCATATTCTCCCGCCAATGCCGGCCAAGATCATTTTTGTGCGATTCCGCTGAAACCAGGGTTTTGAACAAGTCAATCGCGGCTGTTCCTGCGCTTTGACTGTTACGCAAATGGGCGATAATGCCCAGCAGGTTTTCCAGTCTGGCGATTTGCTGGCTCATGCGTTGCAACAGAAAAGTCAGGCGTATGCTGGTGCCAATTTGCGCGCTGCTACGGCGAATTTTTGCAATCACCTGACGGCATTGATCCAGCATGACGAGCGCGTGATTCATATCGCCTGCCTCGGCCTCGGCGGCTGGCACGGGATGTTCAAGAAATGCGTTCAGCTCCAGGTTTTGCACAATAAAAGGCGAAGCATGATCTTCCAGTTCAGGATGGTTGCGGATCAGCTCCGGCTCCAAACCGGAGGCGGATAAACGATACGACAGCACTTGCGCCGCATACAGCAGATTTTGCTGGCACGCCGCCGCCAGCGCGGGTGCGGCCTGCTCAAACTGCAAGGCCTCAATCAGTTGCAGCCATATACTATCCGGCACCGCTTGCACCCAGACTTCATCGCCAGGCTGACTGAACACTACTGAAAAAATATCTTTCAAATAAGCCGAATCGACCGCTTCGGGCAATAAGCGATGGCTGATACGTCGCCACATTTCGGTAAAAAAACCGCTATTGGGCTGTATGCCGGAATCCACATATAGCGAAACCGGTTTGCGCTCGCCCAGCAGGCTCAAAATGGCCTCGCCCAGCAACTTTTGCTTGTCCGGATCGCGCTGCAATACATAGCAAATCGCTTGTATGGCGTGCACCGCATGTTCCGTCTGCTCCGCTTGTTGTGGACGAATCTGCGCCACGATGTCTGACAGCAAAATCGCAGGATCAACACCTTGCGCGGCGTAAGTTTCTAAAATGGACTCTATCATCATGCCAATTGTAGTCGAGTTAGGCATGAACACGCCAAGACATAAACGCGTCGGCTAAGTTCGGTAATGTCCGAGCAAACATTGGCAGTTTATTTTTATGCGTTATCATAAGGTTTGAACTCTAACTGCAACAGGTGAAAACATGACAAACCCATTGATTAAAATTGGTCTGGTTTCCATTAGCGACCGTGCCTCCAGCGGTGTTTATGAAGATCAAGGCATTCCCAGCCTGCAACAATGGCTGGATAAAGCACTGATTACGCCGTGGCAAGCGGTTGCACGCGTCATCCCGGATGAACAGGCCGACATCGAAGCCACGCTACGTGATCTGGTCGATCATGAAGGCTGCGGCCTGGTATTGACCACCGGCGGCACCGGCCCGGCGCTGCGTGATGTCACGCCGGAAGCCACACTCGCCGTGGGCGACAAGGAAATGCCCGGCTTTGGCGAACAAATGCGCCAGATCAGTCTCAATTTCGTCCCCACCGCCATTCTGTCGCGCCAGGTCGCCGTCATTCGCAAACAAAGCCTGATTATCAATCTCCCCGGACAACCCAAAGCTATCGCGCAAACGCTGGAAGGGTTGAAAGACGAAAACGGCAAAGCATTGGTGCATGGTATTTTTGCCGCCGTGCCCTATTGTCTGGATTTGATAGGCGCGGCTTATATCGAGACGGATGAGACTGTGGTGAAGGCGTTCAGGCCGAAATCGGCGGTGAAGGTTTGATTTTTAAAAAATATCCGGTTAAAACTTAAACCATGAAAAACATCCTCAAAACTGCGATTCTGATTTTACTCGCTATCTTTGCCGGAGCCGCCATAGCGGCAGATGCCGTAGATTGCCCGCCTGCACCGGTGATGCCCACCGTCGCACAAGCGCAGGCGGCGATGAAAGCGGCACGTGATCATGGCTTTCTGTGGAGTATCAGCAAGGACGGCCGCACTTCCTATTTGTTTGGCACTATTCATGTGGCCAAAATGGAGTGGATGTTTCCCGGCCCCCAAATTATGCAAGCGTTAAGAACCTCCGATGCGATGGCTTTGGAGCTGGATATGGCGGATGCCGACATTATGCAGCGCATGTCCAAGGCTATGGCGCAGCAGCAAGGCACTGTGCTGCCCGCGCCATTGGCGCAACGCATGCAACAGCAGATGCAACGTGCCTGCATTAGTCAGGATGCCGTGAAAAAGATGATCCCGGAAATGCAGGTAATATTGCTGGTGATCGCCATGGCGCGTCGGGATGGGGTGGATCCGACCTTTGCCATTGATGCGTTTCTGGCGAATCTTGGGCATGGCAGCAAAATGACGGTAGTGTCACTGGAAACGCCGGAATCGCAGTTGGATCTGCTTAAAATGCCAACGCCGCAGGCTACGTTAATCATGGTGGAGCGCAGTCTGGATGATCTGGAAAATGGACAGGCAAGGGCTTTGACTAACAAGATTGTTAAAGTTTGGGAGGATGCCGATTACAACACCCTGGAACATTATAAGGATTGGTGCAACTGCCTGAACACCGAGATTGAACGCAAACAAATGGCACGTTTGCTGGATGAGCGCAATCCGGCTATGGCGGAGCGCATAGATACGCTGCATAGCGCAGGCCAGTCGGTTTTTGCGGCGGTCGGTAGCCTGCATATGGTGGGAGACGCAGGCTTGCCTGCATTGCTGAAAAAACGCGGCTATCTAGTAGAACGTATTGATCTCAAGCCTTGATTCATCCGTTAAGCGCCGAGTTAGCGTTTCTATTTTGAATGGGAATAAGCTACAATTCTTCATTGACACATTGTTTTATAAAACCATCTTGCTTCCTCGCTCCTCGCGTTTTGCCACACACCCGGTTTTTACCGAATCTCCAACTCACGCATGAACACGCCCAAAAAAGTTTTTATCAAAACCTTTGGCTGCCAGATGAATGAATATGATTCGTCGCGCATGGCGGATATGCTGGCATCCAGCGACGGCATGGTGGAAACGCAAACGGTTGAAGAAGCCGATGTGATTTTGCTTAATACCTGTTCTGTGCGCGAAAAGGCCGAGGATAAAGTGTTTAGTCATCTTGGGCGTTTTATCCCGCTTAAAAAAGCCAATCCCAATCTGGTGATTGCCGTAGGCGGTTGCGTAGCCTCGCAGGAAGGTGAAAACATCATCACGCGCGCACCATATGTGGATGTGGTGTTTGGCCCGCAAACCTTGCACCGCTTGCCGGAGATGATTAAAAACAGCCAGGCGAGTGGTTTATCACAAGTAGACATCAGTTTCCCCGAGATAGAAAAGTTTGACCATTTGCCGCCACCGCGCGTGGAAGGTGCCAGTGCGTTTTTGAGCATTATGGAAGGGTGTAGCAAGTATTGCAGCTTCTGCGTGGTGCCGTATACGCGCGGCGAAGAAGTCTCGCGCCCGTTTGTGAATATTCTGGCAGAAGCGGTACAACTGGCGGCGCAAGGGGTGAAGGAAATCACCCTGCTCGGGCAAAACGTAAATGCCTACCGCACCGAATATGACGGCGTGGAGGCGGATCTGGCGATGCTGATTGAACATATTGCCGAGATTCCGCAAATCGCGCGCATCCGTTTCACCACCAGTCATCCCAATGAAATGAATCAACGTCTGATTGATTGCTTCAGCCACGTTCCCAAATTGGCTGTACAACTGCATTTGCCGGTGCAAGCGGGCAGCGACCGCGTACTGATGGCAATGAAGCGCAATTACACCGTGCTGCAATACAAATCCACCATACGCAAACTACGCGCCGCCAACCCGAACCTGAGCTTTACTTCGGATTTCATCATCGGCTTTCCCGGTGAAACCGAAAGCGATTTTGAAGCCACTGCCAAACTCATGCAGGATGTGGGCTTTGATTACAGTTTCAGCTTTTTATACAGCCCGCGCCCCGGCACCCCGGCGGCTTTTTTGCATGACGATACCCCGCATGCAGTAAAACTCGCGCGCCTGGCTCGATTACAAACCTTGAATGAAGCGCAAGGTGATGCTATCAGCCGTACCATGCTGGGTAGCGTGCAACGCGTATTGGTGGATGGTGCCTCGTGGAAAGATGCCGCAGAATTGGCAGGCAAAACCGATAATAATCGCATCGTGGATATGGTGGGCGATGCCAGCCTGATTCACCAATTGGTGAAGGTGCGCATTACCGATGTGTCGAATCCCAAGCGCTTGCGTGGCGAGATAATAGAAAACGTATAACCAGAGAAATATGGAAATCACCCTAACCCCCGAAGACAACACCCTTCTCGCCAACCTGTGCGGTGCATTGGACGAAAACATCAAGCAAATTGCCGATGCGCTGGAGGTAAAAATTAACCGTCGTGGTGCGCATATTCGGCTGGAGGGCGAGCTAAACAATAAGCGCCTGGCCGCGCAATTGCTGGAAAGTTTTTACGTGCGCGCAAAAAAGCCTATCAGTCTGGAGGAAATTCAACTGGGGCTGGTTGAGCTGGATAAATTAAAGCCGGAAGACGTGGCGACTTCTACCATGCCTGTGCTAATGACCCGGCGTAGTGAATTGCATGGCCGTACCCCGCGCCAGGTGGCTTATCTGCAACAGATTCAGGATCATGACATCACCTTTGGCATAGGCCCGGCCGGCACCGGTAAAACCTATCTGGCGGTGGCCAGTGCGGTGGATGCGATGTCGCGCGATCTGGTCAAGCGCATTATTCTGGTGCGTCCGGCGGTAGAGGCGGGTGAAAAGCTGGGCTTTTTACCGGGGGATTTAAACCAAAAGGTAGACCCTTATCTGCGCCCCTTGTATGACGCATTATATGATCTGGCCGGTTATGACAGCGTGAATAAAATGTTTGAGCGCGGTGCGATAGAAGTGGCTCCGCTGGCTTATATGCGCGGCCGTACCCTGAACCAGAGCTTTATCATTTTGGATGAAGCGCAAAACACCACGCCTGAACAAATGAAGATGTTTTTAACGCGCATCGGTTTTGCTACCAAAGCGGTGATTACCGGTGACGTGACGCAAATTGACTTGCAGCGCCATCAAAAAAGCGGTCTGGTGGAAGCGCAAAAAATCCTGAAAGACATCAAAGGCATTGCCATGACGCACTTCTTGTCCGCCGATGTGGTACGTCATCCGCTGGTGCAGAAAATTGTGAATGCCTATGAGGCGTACGAATTAAAACAGCAACCCACGCAATCCTAATGCTTATGCCAAAATTATCTTTCTCCATCCAATACGCCACGGAAAATGAAAACTTGCCTGGTTCCAGCCAGTTTCGCCGCTGGGCAAAAGCCGCGCTGCGCGTGGATACTGAAGCCACCTTTCGCATTGTTGATGAGGCGGAAGGGCGCGAGCTGAATAAAACTTATAGAGGCAAGGATTACGCCACCAATGTGCTGACCTTTCCGCTCACCGAAACACCGTATTTGATGGGCGATATTATTATTTGCGCACCGGTAGTGGCTGCAGAAGCCAAGGTGCAACACAAGTCGGAAGCAGCGCACTACGCGCATTTGACCGTGCACGGCATTTTGCATTTGCACGGCTATAACCATGAAGTAGAAGCACAAGCGCACTTGATGGAAGCGTTGGAAACACAAATCCTGAAAAAACTGGGCTATCCTGATCCCTATCTGATAGCAGAGGAAGAATAACACCGTGGCTGAACCCGAGAAACCTGGCTGGCTGGAACGCATCAGCCATTTTTTGATGCATGAACCGGAAGACCGCGAAGAGCTGGTTGCGTTACTGCATTCATCTTATGAAAAGAATCTGCTGGATGCCGATGCGCTGGCCATGATAGAAGGCGTGCTGCAAGTTTCTGAAATGCAGGTGCGCGAAATCATGATTCCACGCTCGCAAATGGATGTCATTGACATTGCCAACACGCCGGAAACCTTTATCCCGTTTGTGATTGAAACCGCGCACTCGCGCTTTCCCGTGATTGATGACAACAAGGATGACATCATCGGCATTTTGCTGGCCAAGGATTTATTGCGCTATTACGCCGGTGAGGATTTCAATGTGCGCGACATGCTGCGTCCGGTGGTATTTATCCCCGAAGCCAAACGCCTCAACGTGCTGCTCAAGGAGTTCCGCAGTAACCGCAACCATATCGCCATCGTGGTGGATGAATATGGCGGCGTGGCTGGCATGGTTACGATTGAAGATGTGTTGGAACAAATTGTCGGCGATATTGAAGACGAATACGACTTTGATGAAACCGAAGACAACATTTTGCGCGATAACAACGGCCGCTATCGCGTTAAAGCACTTACCGAAATTGCCGACTTCAATGAAGCCCTGGGCACGGAATTCAGTGATGAAGAGTTCTCCACCATAGGCGGTCTGGTTGTGAATAAATTCGGCCACCTACCCAAACGCGGCGAACAAATCCGCTTCAATCAAATCAACTTCACCGTGCTGCGTTCCGACAGCCGCCGTTTGCATTCCATTCTGGTGGAGCCATTGGCTGAAGGCGAGGGCGCAGCTACGTAGAGCCGGGCTTGATGTGGTGGCGACGGTATTGAGTTGTGTGTCAGGTGCTGACTTGATAGATGGGGCTATCTGGGAGCTGATGCCGCGTCATAATTTTTTATTCGCGCCTTGTCTGGTTTAGAAACTTGAAATAATAGAAGCGCCCATAACAATTTTACTTGCCGGATACTGCTTTGGGATTTTTGAAGGCTTTGCGGATCAGGTTCTGTGCTTCTGCGCCATCCCATTCTTTTGCACCATAGACTTTGTAAAGTACACGGCCATTTGCATCAATCAGCAGGGTGAGTGGTAACTGCGAAGCGCCCAGCATGTTTTCCAGCTGCAAATTGCTATCTATGTAATGGCTAATGGTGGCATTGGTTTTTTTAAGCAAGGCTTTGGCTTGCTCGGGATAATCGTCGGTGGATATGCCGATTAAAGCGAATTTCCCGGCATCCTCTTTCCAGGCCAGCCGTTCCAGCGAGGCCATTTCCTGTCGGCACGGGCCGCACCAACTGGCCCAGACATTGATAATCATGGGCTTGCCACGAAATTCAGACAACTTTTTGCTTGGGCTATTCAAGCCGCGCAGAGGGGCTTCGCGCAGGGTTTGCCCAATCTCGACTTCACCCGGAGTTTTGGCGGAGGCTGGAGCGATGCTTGCCATTAAGCTTATCAACAGCGCACCCATAGCAAGCCGCCATCTATTGCGTGAAGGTAAGGGACTCTGCGCGACAAAATCCGCAGACAGGTAAGCGTTCAAAGGGATAGGGGCAACAGGTTTTTTTATCATGGCAATACCTTAGCAGAGAAGCCGCCAAGGTTCCAGATTGAAATTGAAACTAAATAATGCTTAACGCGTTTTAAGCAAAGGTATCCACCAAACCCAGACCGGTTTTGATGATGGTATTGGGGGTGGCTTGAATGTTCTGTTGTTGTATGTGCGCTACTTGCTTAGTCTGCTGATTAAATCGAGCGGTATCCGCAGGTGCTTGATTATTGTGTTGATTGATATTGGTTTGACCTAGGGTTATGCCTGCGTCTTTCATCATGTCGCGTAAATTGGACATGCCATCTTCCAGCGCTTGCCGGACTTCTTTGTTATCCGAGGAGAACGTGGCATCGGTTTGCTCGTTGTGCACATGAATGACGATTTGCAATGGCCCCAAATCCGGCGGATTAAGCGTAAGTGAAGCGGTTTGCTCGTTGGCACCGACCATCCACACAATTTTCTGGTTAATGGCTTTATCCCAGCCTTCCTTGCCCGGGTAAGCGCTGATGGTGTTTTGCGCGATGACCGTTGCGTTAGCTTGCAAATTGGCAGATTCAACTTTCCCCGGAAAGCTAGCTGGGTTGATAAGGTCTTTGGCGAAATCTGGCGCAGCATCTTTGCTGGTTGCTGTTTGCGTCAGGTTCGAGGCAAGTGTATTCTCAAAATCCTGATTATTATCCCTTGATTTGAGTATGGTTGCTGCTGGTTTGTTACTGATAATATCGCTGGAAGTGTTATCTGAAGCCTGGTTGGCAAGGTCGTCAACCTTGGGATAAGTCCCCACATTTTCATTGGAGTCAGCAACTCCCGCTTCATGCGCCAGTTTGCCTTTGGCCAATGCGCTTATATCTGATTCAGCCGGTTTTTCCATCTGTGCATCATTAGTTATCGCAGGATTTTGCAGATTGTTGGGTGTGGCTATCCATGCGGTAATATAAGCGGATAAATCCGGTGTGCCGCCAGCGGGTAGATTGCTAGCATTCTCTGCTTGCTCATTGGTTTCTTGGGCATTTAGTATTTTTGATTTGTCAGTCTCTAACTCCATCAATTTTTTATTTAGAGGGCTGATTTTTTTTATCACGGGCTGGGCAAGTTCTGCATTGTTGTCATTCTCGCCATTTTCGGTTTTTTTTGCGGGCGTAGCCTCCGAAGGTTTTGGCTGATTTGGGTTAGCTTGATTGGAAGAGGGTGCTTTTGCCTTGTTTTCGGCATGAGGAGCTTGATTAAGCTGATGCGCCAGTTTTTGCTGAAAGGAATCAGGCGAGATATTTGAACGGCTTTGAATCATTGGTTTATTGTTGTTGTTTGCATTGTTGGCGTTTGCAATGGGGGAAATATTCAGGAGTGATAAATTTTTCATGGGATTGTTTCCGAATTGAGTGATCGTGTCTTATAGCGTCATTTGAAAATTAGCGTACATGGCTTTTGCTATGTCGAGCAGCATGTTCATCCATAAGCTTCTGGTCTCTTTTCAAGGCAAGGTGTTGGGCTTTTTTGTGTGAATTGGCAACTAAAACGCCGTATGATAGTTTTTTCCGCTCATTTTCTTGCCAGCATTTGCGGTGAAAATCGACCTCTTTTTTAAAATTGGCCATGGTGTTTTGCTGTCCGAGGATAGCCTCCTCTATTTTTTTCAGAAAGCTTTGAAAGTTAAGATAGCTTTCAGAGGAAACGCCGCCAGTTTTTAAGCTGCTTTCAAATTTAACTTCGTAATCCTTACGATAATTCATTAGCAACATCAGGTTTTTTTGACCTTCCTGAAATTGATGATTCGCCGCACTGAGGTTTTCAGCGGCTTTTTGCGAAGCTTTGCTTGCGATTTCAATTAAAGTTAGTAAAGCAGGTGAAGTGTGCATAGTCATTTCAATTCCATCCAAATTTACTTAATAAAACATCGCGAGTTACGCACTCAATATAAGCTCAAGTTGCGCAATGCTGCTGCTGATGTCGGCACGTTCGGACATATCCTGCTGTAAAAACGTGGCGATATCCTCATGTTTTCTGATAGCTTCATCCAGAATCGGGTCGCTACCGGCTTCATAGGCACCAACATTAATTAAATCCATATTTCTGCTGTAACGTGAATTGAGTTGCTTGAGCTTGAGTGCAGCTTTTTGATGTTCTTTGCTGGTTACGCTATGCATAACGCGGCTGATGGATTGCTCAATATCAATGGCCGGATAATGACCGCTTTCTGCCAATGCGCGATTAAGCACAATATGCCCATCCAGAATTGCACGTGCGGCATCGGCAATCGGGTCTTGCTGGTCATCGCCTTCGGTTAACACGGTGTAAAAGGCGGTGATGGAGCCTTCACCTTCCTTGCCATTGCCAGCGCGCTCTACCAGGGCGGGCAGTTTGGCAAATACCGAGGGTGGATAACCTTTGGTAGCAGGTGGCTCGCCAATGGCCAGCGCAATTTCACGCTGTGCCATGGCATAGCGCGTGAGTGAATCCATAATCAGCAACACATGCTGACCTTGATCGCGAAAATGTTCGGCGATGCTGGTGGCATAGCTGGCACCTTGCATACGCATTAATGGTGAGGCATCGGCAGGGGCGGCGATGACTACTGAACGTGCCAAACCTTCTGCCCCCAGAATTTGTTCGATGAACTCTTTTACCTCACGGCCGCGTTCACCTATTAAGCCAACCACAATTACATCGGCTGAGGTATAGCGCGCCATCATGCCCAGCAACATGCTTTTACCCACGCCAGAACCGGCAAACAAGCCCATGCGCTGACCACGCCCTACACTGAGAATGCTGTTAATGGCGCGTACGCCTACATCCAGAATATCGGTAATAGGCGCACGCGCTAACGGGTTGATTTGGCGGGTACTTAAGGGCGCGCTATTACGCGCCTTGAGCGGCCCCAAATCATCCAGTGGCACACCGGCGGCATCCAGCACCCGTCCCAGCAACTCTGGCCCCACCGGTAAATGACGGCTACGGTCTGAAGCTCTGCGGCGCGGATGTTTGGAGCTAAACGGTCTGGGCAAATACTCAGTGGCTTCCAGTGGGTAAACGCGGGTGCCCGGTACAATGCCTTCAATGCTACTTTGTGGCATCAACAGCAGGCGCTCGCCATCAAAGCCTACGACTTCGGCTTCAATTTTTCTGCCATCGGGTAATGGAATACTGCAAGCACTGCCAATAGCAAGCTTAATGCCTACCGCCTCCATCACCAAACCTGTCAATCGGGTAACGCGGCCTGACATTTCAACGGGCTCAATTATATTGATAAACTCACGACAATCACGCATGAAGTTTTGCCAGTTTTCGAGGTGAGGTGGCTGATTATGCATACCCGTTTTCTTTATGCAGCCTGTTCATCAGAAGACTCATCATCCCATTCACCAGGTTGGCCAAGTGCTTTGCTCAGGCGTTTCCAGCGCGTGGCGTTGGAAGCATCTATTTGATTGCTGGCCGTCTCTATCATGCAGCCACCAGCCTCCACATGCGCATCTTCCACAATATGCCAGCCTTCTTCACGCAGCTCTTCACCAATATGTTCTCTTACCGTGATAGCATCATCCGGGTGTAGCATCAGGCGTGCTGGCTGTTGCACGCTAGGCAGGTGATGGATAGCGTCCTTGACGATGGGTATGATCTTGGTAGTATCTATACAGAGCGTGGTTTTAAGCATGGATTTGGCTATGTCCAAGGCTAATTTCAGTAAATCATTGGCGATTTTTTCATCGGCCAATCGAAGTGCTTCTTGAAAAGCGCTACTCAGCGCCAGGAACTTTCGTTCGGAAACAGCCGCCTCCTCCTGCGCTTGATGCAAGCCTGCTTGAAAGCCTTTTTGCAAACCTTCTTCCAGACCTTGCTGCCAACCTTCCTGTCTGCCTTTTTGATAGGCTTCCTTGCGATTTGATTCCAGCATCAGTGACAATTTTTCGGCGGCGAGAGAAGGGTTCTTCTCTTCACTTTTTGCAGAGGGCGGAGCCGTTTCTGAAAATAAAGCGGCCATCTCCCAACGTTGATACGCCGTTTGCTGCTCTTTTGGTAAGTGTATGTTAGACAAAAGCATCCTCTCCCTTCGCCCCTAGCATAATCTGGCCGGCATCGGCCAGGCGGCGTACCGCTTGTAGAATTTCTTTTTGCTGCGCTTCAACTTCTGATAAACGAACCGGGCCTCGGTTTTCCAGATCCTCTTTCATCATTTCAGCCGCTCGGCTGGACATGTTTTTGAATATTTTTGTGCGTAATTCTTCAGTGGCACCTTTCAAGGCTAACAGCAAGGTTTCAGATTGCACTTCACGCAAGATGGTTTGAATGCCTTTGTCATCAATCTCCAGAATGTTGTCAAAGACAAACATTTCATCCATAATTTTTTGCGCCATGTCATCGTCATAAGTTTTAAGGGCATCCATAATAGAGGTTTCATTTTCGCCACTCATGAAGTTCATGATTTCTGCGGCGGCTTTCACGCCTCCCAAACTCTTTTTGCTAACATTTTCATTGCCACTTAGCACCTTGGTTAATACGTCATTGAGTTCTTTTAGTGCCGTTGGTTTAATGCCGTCCAGTGTGGCAATACGCAACATCACATCACCACGCAGGCGTTCAGTAAAATAGCCTAAAACGGCCGAGGCCTGGTCACGCTCCAAATGTACTAATATGGTGGCAATAATTTGTGGGTGTTCATTTTTAATAAAGTCGGCCACTGTCTGCGCATCCATCCACTTTAGACTGTCTATGCCACTTGAGTCACGATCCTGCAAAATGCGGTTGAGCAAACCGGCGGCTTTGTCATCGCCTAGTGCACGGGTCATGACCGAACGTACATACTCGTCAGAATCCAGGCTTAGGGTTGAGCTTTCATTCGCGATCGACAAAAACTCACCTAGCACAACTTCCACATCATCGTGACCAATGGCCTTCATGCTAGCCATGGCTGTTCCCAGCTTCTGCACTTCGCGCGGGCTTAAATGCCGCATGACTTCCGAGGCTTCCTCTTCGCCAAGAGCCAGCATCAAAATAGCTGCTTTCGTTATATTGTTATCAATCATTTCCGCTCACCCATGCTGTGACCACATTGGCTACCAATTTAGGATTTTCCTTGGCAATTAATTTGGTGGCTTCCAGATTTTTCTGGTAGCTCAACACACTGGGGAGCCTTTCTCCGTCATTGCCCATGGTTTTTTCCGCTTCATTGCTTATGCGTACTACGGCATCCTCGCCTATTTCTTCACTCACGTTTTGATTATTGGCATCTTTGCCTTCAGCCGATTTATCTGGCAACGCCGCTGGATCGGGCGCGCCAGTCAAGGTGCGCAACATGGGTTTTAACAGGCGAGAGTAGAGGAAAAACAACACGGCCAAACCGGCCAGCAGTTTCACCGCTTCTTTCGCCAGCTCAATATTTTCAGCTTGTTTCCATAGCGGAACTTCAGGCAGTTGCTCACCTTTTATGTCAGCAAAAGAGCTATTGACCACACTTAATGCATCGCCACGTTCCTGGCTGAAACCCATGGCTTGCTTGGCAAGATCACTGATTTGAGTTTTTTCGGCCTCGGTTAAGGCGCGGGTGATTGATTTACCTTTTTTGTCGATTTCGGTTTTGAAGTTAACTACGACGGCCACATTCAAGCGTTTAATGCCACCCATGGGTTGTTGAACGTAGCGCACGGTTTTATCGACCTCGTAATTGGTAGTGGCATTTTTCTGTGAGCTGCTAGGCGTAGTTGGCACTGCCCCATTCGTTCCAGTGGCAGGCGCATTAGTTGTAATTGGTGCTGTAGCCGGTGCGGGCGGCTGGTTGGAGAGTGCACCCGGCACACCGCCGGTAGTCGCTGGGGTTGTACTTTGTGCCTCGCTAAGTTGCGTGCTGCGTATGGCTGAAGTATCGGGTGCCTGATTAGGTTTGTAGGATTCTGCTGCTTGCTCAGTCGTGGAAAAGTCTATTTCAGCACTGGCTTCGGCGCGTACATTATTGGCACCAACGAGAGGTGTGATAATGGACTCCACGCGTTTAACAATGTTTTTTTGCACTTCATCAATATATTTTAATTTGCTTGGATCAATATTTTCCGCGCTATTTTGTTTGCTTGTATCAGACAATAAATTGCCGTTTTGATCGACAATAGTCACGTTGGCTATTTCCAGCTCAGGCACGCTGCTAGCCACCAAATGCACAATGGCACTGACTTGGCGAGCATCCAACGTGCGGCCGGGGTGCAAATTCAACAAAACAGAAGCCGTAGGTTTTAGCTGGTCACGCACAAATACCGAGGCTTTGGGGATGGCCAGATGCACTCTGGCGACTTGCACGGCCTCAACGGCTTGTATGCTGCGCTCAAGCTCACCTTCCAGTGCACGTTGAAAATTCACTTGCTCCACAAATTGTGAAACGCCGAATTTTTGATTTTCCAGCAGCTCAAACCCCACATTGCCACCTTTGGGCAAGCCTTGGGAAGCCAGCTTTAAACGTGTTTCATGTACTTGTGCGGCGGGTACCAGGATGGCCGTGCCGCTTTCTGAAAATTTGAAAGGAATGTTGAGCTGTTCCAGTGAGGCCACAATCGCGCCACCATCCTTATCTGAATAATTGGAAAACAAAACGCGATATTCCGGTTTTTGGCTCCACAGCCAAAATACCGCCATTACCGCGATCACCGCAGCAATGCCTACAACTAGCAGTAATTTACCTCCGAGTGCGGATTTGCTCAGCCTAGTGAATCCATCATTTTCCAAGGCGACTTCTGTGGCCATTTTCAATACTCTCCAAACGAACACGGCATACGCGATATGCGGCTTAATTCATTGAGAGCAATTATGGCTGGTCTGTGCAATATCCAAAGATTGGAATAGAAGCGGATTAATCGTTTTGATTTAAGCTTGCTTGATTTGGGGAGATGATAAATTAGTCGAACAAAAAACCCATTTATTGGTTCAGCAGGAGAGCGAAATGAACGTAGGAGCTATAGATTCAAACCGAATACAGGCTATGCTGTCACAGCTAAAAGCCGCAGCACAATCACCTCACGCTGATTTGGGCATTAGCGCCCTCACTGGCAAAAATCCCTTGGATCAATCACACAAGATTGACAAGCCCGATTTTGCCGAAACGCTAAAAGCCTCACTTAATCAAGTGAATAGCGTGCAAAACCGCGCGGAAAAAATGGGGCAGGATTTTGCCATGGGCGATGACAAAGTGAGTCTGTCTGATGTCATGATTTCCATGCAGAAAGCCAGTATCTCGCTGCAAACTACAGTGCAGGTGCGCAATAAATTAGTTTCTGCTTATCATGACATTATGAATATGCAGGTGTGAAGCGTATTGATATTTTTTAGGAAATAAGCTATTTTTGCGGCATTACAAGGGGAGTTTAATAATGAAATTAATAACAGCAGTTTTATTCGCCGCAACCTGCAGCCTTAGCCTGCCAGCACTGGCCGTGGATTTTGTACCGGACAGCGTTTCAATCGAGGGTGGTGCGAGTGATTCCAGCCCCACAGTTGGCATGTGGCGTGTTGGCGTGCAATGGGAAGCATTTAAATGGTTTGAGGGTCGCTCTTGGACACTGGTGAACTATATTGATTTGTCCATAGGCAGTTGGCATGCCGAGGATGCCGGTGGTAGCCATGACATAGGTGATATTGGTTTGACTCCAACATTGCGTTTACAAAAGAACGGTTTTGGCAATTTTATACCCTATGCTGAAATCGGCATTGGTTTCCATGGACTGACTTCCACTAACATCACCCAGCACCGCCAATTCAGTACCAACTTTCAGTTTGGTGATCATGTGGGTGCGGGTTTGCGCTTTGGCGAAGGTTCCAAATATGATTTGAGCTATCGCTATCAGCATCTTTCCAATCTGAGCATTGAGTCGCCCAATCCTGGTATCAATTTTCACCAGCTGCGTTTGCAATATCACTTTTAGTTTAAAGGGGCAGGTTTCAAACCTGCCCAAGTTTTTAGGGCAACCTAAGTCACTTAAAGTCTCAGCATTTCTTTCGCATGATTACGCGTGGTATCAGTAATCTCCATGCCGCCCAACATACGGGCAATTTCTTCAATACGCGCGTTTTGATTCAGCGGCTCAATATGGCTCAAGGTGTTGCCAGCTATCAGCGCCTTGCTGACTTTTAGATGTTGGCTGCCTTGCGCGGCCACTTGCGGCAAGTGCGTGATGACCAACACTTGGCGGCGCTTGCCCAGCGTATGCAATAACTGCCCAACAACCTCTGCCACACCACCGCCTATGCCTACATCCACTTCATCAAAAATCATGGTGGGGATCACGCCCTGTTGTGCTGTAACCACACGAATGGCGAGGCTAATGCGCGATAGCTCGCCGCCGGAAGCCACTTTTGCCAATGGACGCGGTGGCACGCCGGCATGACCGGCGACCAGAAACTCGACTTGCTCCAGTCCGCTGGCCGCAGGTGCTTGCGCGGTTAAGGCCACATTAAAGCTACCGCCGGAAAGTGCCAGATGTTGCATTTCTGCGCTGATTTTTTCCGACAGCTTTTTAGCTGCGCGTTGGCGACCTTGACTCAGCGTTTCTGCCAAAGTCATATACGTCAGTTTTGCAGCTTCTTCCTGATGTGCCAATTCACCGTTATCGCCAGCGCCTTCAAGGGTCGCCTTACGCGTTTGCCAGCGTATGCGTAATTCTGGTAATTCCTCAGGGCGTACCCGATGTTTTCGTGCCAGGGTGTGTATGGCTTGAATGCGCGATTCGACTTCTGTCAGGCGTTCGGGATCGAGTTCGGCACGTTGTAAATAGCGGTTTAGAAAACGGTTCGTTTCTTCCAGCTGAATGATGGCGGAATCCAGAGTCTCTGTGGCCTCGCCCAAACTTGCATCGTACTCAAGCAGGCTTTGCAATTTATGTTGCACCGCGCCCAGCTGATGCAATGCGGATAACTCGTTTTCTGCCAGCCATTCCCGGCATTCCTCCACACCGGCCAACAGGCTGGCTCCGTGTGAAAGTCGGCTGTGCTCTAGCTGCAGGGCTTCCCATTCGTCGTTGACAAATGCCAGTTGCGTTAATTCACGCAGTTGATCACGCAATTCGGCTAATTCATCCGCGTAGTCGGCCGCGTTGCGTTCTAGTTCCAGGCGTTGTTGATTGAGTGTGTGCCAAGTGCGGTAGCGGTTTGCCACTTCAAGTGCGGAAGCGTGCAAACCCGCATATTCATCCAGAATTTGTCGCTGATAAGTTTGCTTGAGCAAAGAGTGATGCGCGTGCTGGCTGTAAATATCCACCAAGAACTCTCCCGCCTCACGCAATTGCTGGATAGTGGAGGGTAAGCCGTTGATAAACGCGCGCGAGCGGCCATCGGCATAAATTACACGGCGTAGTAAAAGTTGCTGATCTTCGCTAGCCAAGGCCTGTTCATGTAGCCATGATTGCAATTCAGCCAATTGCCCAATATCAAAATGAGCGCTGATTTCCGCACGTTCACAGCCCGATCGCGTTACACCACCTTCGGCTCTTGCACCAAGAGCCAGGGAAAGCGCATCCACCAAAATAGATTTACCCGCTCCGGTTTCACCAGTGAGCACAGTAAAACCGCTAGCGAATTCAAGATCAAGCTTATCGACAATGACAAAATCACGGATAGATAAAGTTTGCAGCATGGATACAGAACCTAAGACCAATCAGCCCCAGTGGAGCTTTTTACGCAACATATCATAATGATTATGACCAAGCGGGTGTAGCAGAGTGATGGTTTTATCCGCGCGCTGCACCAATACTTGATCGCCTTCATGGAAAGCGACATTTAATTGTCCATCCAAATGCACCCGCGTATCTTCACCACGCAACAAGGTAATTTCAATTTTGCTGGCACTATTAATCGCAATTGGACGATTACTCAACGCGTGCGGGCAAATCGGTACCAAAGCAATCGCATCCAGAGATGGGTGCAAAATTGGGCCGCCTGCCGACAAAGAATACGCCGTAGTGCCAGTAGGTGTGGCCACAATCAAGCCATCGGAGCGTTGCTTGTGAACAAAATGACCGTCAATGCTGACTTCAAGCTCAATCAGGCTTGCCATGCTACCACGGCTGACCACTACATCATTCAGCACATAACCCTGGCTCACTACTTGTCCGTCGCGCAGCACTTTTGCGAAAAGCAGCATACGCTTTTCCAGGTCAAATTTACCTGCCAAAATGTTGGTGATACCATCCAGCATTTGCTCTGCGCTTAAATCAGTCAGAAAACCAAAATGTCCTCGGTTGATGCCAACCAGTGGAATTTCATCGCCAATCAGTGCGCGCGCCGCTGTCAGCATGGTGCCATCACCACCTAGCACAATTGCCAAATCAGAATTTTTGCCAATTTTATCAATGGCTAAAGTGCGATAGTCTGGGATGTTGGAATGAAGCGCAGTATCTTCTTCCATGAAAACATTGAGATGATGCCCGGTTAAGAACTGTGCAAGCGTTAGCAGCTGATCGCGTGTTTCAGGATTTTTGTATTTGCCTATCAAGGCGATGGTTTTAAATGCGGTTTTCATGGCGGGTATTAAAACATATTAGCCATGTACGGCAAAGCTGGTAAAAGGACTTGGCTCAAGACGATGGTTTTTGGTTGCAAACATCATGCATGAACTTATGTAAAATATCAGTGCAAAACCTATTCAAAACTGCTTGATGGTGCCAGTTTTAATTGGCGTTCCAGAATAAGCTTGGAAGTCTTCTCGATCAAATCAACTTTTTCTGCATTCGAGCTACCTGGATCACGAATATCTCGAATGATTCTTGGGGTGAGGATCACCACAGTTTCGGTAGTGTTGACGGATTCCCGTGTGGTGGAAAATAGTCGTCCCAAGCCGGGAATGTCGCCTAGTATCGGCACCCCGGTTTTATCATTACTGCTGGTTTTTTTGATAAGCCCGCCAATAAAAATGGCCTGACCATCTTCACTGAGCAATTCGGTGGTAACTTCGGTGCTTTTCTTGGAAGGAATACCCGCGCTGAGTGTGGCAGAGCTTACCTCTGGATGAACTTTCAGTAACACGCGCCCTTGTTGGTCTACCGATGGAGTCACGCGGAGAATGACCCCTGACTCCAGAAACTGAATGCTTTCCGTCGTTACCTGGTTAATGGTGGTGGTTACCTTGTAACCCGTGCTATCGCCGATAGAAACACGCGCCTCCTGATTCTCCAGCGCGAGTAACTTGGGTGTGGATAAAGTTCGGACGCGGTTTCTGGTGGTTTGCGCTTCAAGGAAAATATCCAGATTTCTGTTCATGATGCTGAAGAATACACCGGCTTGCCTGGGGCCACTAATTACGTTGCCTGAAGATAATCCATTAACACCAAAACTACCGCCAGTGCCGCCGGTTGATCCAAACACCTTGCTCCAGTCCACACCATAATTTTCACCATCGTCCAGTCGCACTTCAAGCACTTTTGCTTCTATCAGTATTTGCTTGGGTTGCGCATCCAATTCCGCCAGAATGTTTTTGGCTTTTTCCATGAACTCCGGGGTATCTTCCACCACAATCATTTTTCTGTCATTCAGTGCAGTGGCTTTGCCGTAGCGTGAAAGATGCTTCACTAAAATATCAGCCACCTGCTTGGGATCCGAGTACAGCACCTTAAAGGTGCGCACCTGCATCAGGCCTTGGGCATGATCCAGCCCCACATCCTTTTTGTCGAGCACTATAAAGTTGCCGTCACGTTGTTCCACGGCATAACCAGCCGCTTCGGCCACCTGATAAATGGCTTGCTTGACGGTCAAATCATACAAATTCACAGAAACCGAACCAGTTACACCTTTGCCGAGAATGATGTTCACTTTATCCTTGCGCGAGATGAGCTCAAAAACCTCTTCTATTTTTGCCTCCCGAAAACTCATGCTAACATTTTCGTGGCGTTCTCCGAGAGCTGGCTTTTCCACTTTGGCGGCCAGGCAATGCAGGCTGAAAAAAGCCAGCAAGCAAGCTAATGTGATGCGCGAAATTACTTTGTTCAGTTTCATTTTTTCCTCAAATCCCGCTCGGGTTCAGCAGTTTGCGCATCCATTTTTATTACCGTTCTCTTGTGATCCTTGATAAACACGGCTTCACGGTCGCCTACAACTATCAGCTGATAACCGTTTTTCCCCCCACCTATTTTCATCACTTCACCATCAATGGTCACCAGTGATTGCTTGCCCGCCTGCATGACGGCTGTTAATTTTGGTGTCCAGGGTAAATCCACTACTGGCGCGCTGGTGCCAGGGCTGTTGGTAGCAGAAGCCAGTGGCACAATGAGTGCTGGCCGAGTGAAAGGATCGTGGCTTAGCTCTTGCGTTTTGGCTGTGTGAATGTTTGCAAAAGCCAAAAACAAGACACCGCATTGGGCGAGCAATCGGTTCATCATTGGCTTACCTCGGTTGCAGATACGGGGCGATAGAGGGCTATTTTCAGCATTACAGACACCTGTTTTTCCTCGCTGGCGGTTTTTATATCAAATTCGGTAATAGCCGCGCTCAAGCCCAATGTATTCTCAAACTCCAGCATCCATTTACACAACGGCAAATAGGAGCCGCGCGCACTCACTTCAAATGAAACCTCTTCAAATGCTGAAACCGGTTTTCGTTCCAGAGGTCTCACCCCGGTTAATGTCACGCCATTGGACGTGGCGGAGCTATCCAATACACTTATCAGAGAGGCTGTCATCTTGTCGTTAGAAACAGGTAATCGCAGCTCGCTATTTAATTTTGCCGAGAGTTGTTTCAGCTGTGCGGCCAATAGGCTTATTTCACTGGTTTGGGTGGATGATGGTTTCAACGCGGAAGTCAGCGTTGACTGCGTGGCTAAAATTTTCTGGTATTCGGCATAAGGTTTACGCAATAGCAGAAAATAAGCTTCAAAAGTGAGGAAGCCAAGCATTATGAGCATGATTAACAACACTAGCCGATGATCCAGTTTGGCGAGCGTAGCGATGATTTTTTCCATCAGCGCTGTCCTTGTGTTTTTTGCTGTGAATTTTGGTCAATATGCAGGCTCAGCTTAAAATCCACCACTTGCATCGTGGTATAAGTTCTAAGCCCGGTATCCATCAAGCGCATGTTAGCGACACCGGGCTGTTGGCCAAGCTGGCGCATAAACTCTGCCAATAACGAGTGATTCACTGCATGCCCGATAATTTCTACACCCTGCTGGTTGGCTGATGCATTCTCAGCACCCTCAGGCACTACAATCAAATTGGCATGAGCGGAGCCGGGCAAATCATTTAATGTGCTGGTTGCACCAGTGTTACGCGGCAAGAAACGTATTTCATCCAACCATATCTGCTCGCTATAAGCCGCTTCTATGGCATTTAGTAAAATCTTGATGCGGTTTTGTCCCCGCAAAGCATTCAGTGCTGCCAGTTGCTGTTCCGCAGTTTGTATCTGCGCCCGATAAGCCGTAGCTTTGGCCTCACTTTGTTCGGAAATCTGTTCTTGCTGTTGCAGTTGCACAACGCGAGTATTTTCGTGCCAGATCAGGTAAGCCAATACGGCTTTAGCCAAACCAAGGCAAATTAAAATGGCCACTAGCAACCCCATGAAAATCCGTAGCCAAGTGCGTATTATTCGGCTTTGGCGATAATCTAGCGGGATGAGATCTATTTCACTCACGGCCGTTACCTTTCCACAAGGCGAGCCCGGTAGTCACGGCAATATCCGTGGCGGTTCTCAATGATAGTCCGGCAGTCAATGCCATACCGGGACGGGTTCCCCAGTTTTGGTCATTTTGGTTTTCATTATCAAAAGCAAATGCCGCCAGAGGATTTAATATCACCACCGGTACTTGTAATTGCTCCCCCAGAAATTCAGCAATTCTCTGATAGCGCGCGGCACGACCCACCAGATAAATTTTATCCACAGTGTGACCACGCGTGATAGAGGCAATATAAATCAGTGTTTTATTGATTTCCTCTACCAGAGTTTTGATTTTTGGCCTTAACACTTCATCCAGCATTTGCTGGACTTCATGCGCCTCCTTACCGGGGATGACCCGGTTTTCAAAAAGCAGCTGTTCTGCCAAATCCGGCGACATATCCAGCACGGTTTCCAGACGCGCGAGCAGACAGTTCTCTGAAAAATTCACCGCTCTGTCCAGCATCAAACGCCGTCCCCAAACTACTGTCAAGTAACTGCTGGCCACGCCAATATTAATCAGTAACACGTTTTTAAAATTAGTTGTGCCGTCATTCTCCAAATGCATTACCAAACGCGTTAATGCCGCTGGCCCAATATCCAGCGCCTCTACTTCCAGCCCGGCATCAGCCAGCAAATTCAGATAAGTCAACACGGTTTCGCGCTGTGCAACGGCAACTATAGCCTCGCGTTTCTCACTGTTATTGCCCTCGGGACGTATTAGCTTATAGTCAACGATCATGTCTGCGGTATCGCCTTTCAGGCGTTCACGCAATTCCTGGATAATCGCCGCTGCATCCTGCTGGCCTTCGGCTAATTTGTAAGAAACGGTTAAAATTTTAATCTGGTCAGCCGACAGGCACGAAACCACGCGCTTGCCCTTGAAAGGTTGCACCTGGTAAGCCTGCCTGATTAAAGCTTTAAGTCTTGATGGATCGGATTTGATTAATTGCAGCGGGCAGCCATAGGGGATGGAAACGGCAGCGCGCACGCAAGGCTTGCCCGCCACCAGATGCATCTGTATCAAATTCAATCTATCCGGCCCCATGTCCAGGCCTATGCTGAAATGATGGCTAAATTTACCCCCAAAGTTGAGCAGCCATTCTGGCAACCTGTTCTTGGCAGTTTTCAGTAGATTTTTTAAGGCAAAAGTCATACATGGTCTCGAAGTTTCACCAGATAATACGGCTAAGTCGAGGTTTAGTATGTGATGATAAGCTGGGGTTTATTGGTGCTATTCTCACGACTGTTGATGTTGAATTGGTCTGCCACTTCGGTATAAATCACCAAACCGTTGTTGGGGCGCACACCATCTACCCATTCTTGTACTAAAGTTTTAATATTAAAATTAATCCAACCACGGTTAAAGCCTGTTGTTAGCGGCGAGGCCCCACCTGTTTCTTCAGATGCGATGGCTATTGGTACGGGGGCTCCGGGGTCGTATTGATAATGATTGGAATAAACGGTGGCGACATTGTCATCACCACCTAAACTAAATAGTTTTCCACTCACAGTAGCTGCGGCTGCCTGATTGCTTGCTATGGGGTAACTCAGCAAAGATTTATAGGTGTCAGTGAGGGTGTCATACGCTCTCACGCCCTTACTTAATGCACCATTTTGAAAACCACTTATTAGATAAATCTTATTGCCAAGCACGGCGGATGACATAGAATCTGCTGTCACAGGTAGCGCCAGTCTGGAGGCCCATGTGTTGGTTGCTGGGTCATAAAACTCAGTAGAACTGAGTGATGTTGATAAAGTAATGTTGGAAATGCCGCCAAATACATAAATCTTGCCATTCACCCCTTGCGCTGCTGGCCATGCGCGTTTAGACAACATGTTGGTCAATGTGGTGTTTGTGGCAGGTGCCTTGGTGAGCCATTTGTCGCTTGCAGGATCGTAGGCATTCACAGTATTTTGTGCCGTTGTGGAGTTTGTCGCCCCGCCTATTGTGTAGATAATGTTGTTTGCTACTGCGGCGGCTAAATACATTTTCGCAACCGGCATATTGCTTAAAGTACTCCAAGTATCGGTATTGGGGTCGTAAACCTGATTTTTATTCACTGCGTTGATGCCATCAGTAGTGCCACCAAAAACATATATTTTGTTGTTCACTACCGCCGCCGCTGCATTAGAGCGTGCGGTAAAGTTAACGCTCGATTTTGTAGCCCAAGTTTTAGTGGCTGGGTCGTATTCCTCCACCGCATTAGAAGCGACTCCAGTGACAGCAGTTTGGCCGCCAATAGCATATATTTTGCCATTTACCGTAGCTACAACATGAGCAGCTCTTTTGATTTTCATGGCGGTTTCGTTGTTCCATGTTTCAGGTGTATTGGGCGGATGAATATTTGAAGCCCAATTCGTACAGTCCGTTTTATAGTTCCAACTCGTGCCAGCTTTTATGGAAGGACAAGTTTTGTTGGTATTGTTGCCAGTGCCCTCTATCCAAGATTCATTGATAGCATTCACCCATATCGGTTTGGTGTTGCTGGTTGCGCTGCCAACGGTGCTTACATACATTCTAAGTATTGCACTCTGTACTGAGGAACCAGATGGAATGCTGCTGGTATCAACCTGCATGAGGATGCGATTTTCGCGCGTTGGCGTGTAATAGGTTTTTATCGTAGTTACCGCACCATTGTTGGCTGAAGTGGCTCCACTATCATTAAAGCTATCGGCAGTGGGGATTAAAGTAACATTGGTAATCGGGGGAGGGTCTGCTGGCCCAGCTGACCCACAAGGTACAAGATAATTGAATGTTATTTTAGGGCGATCAGCGGAAGTAGCGCCGTCGCTACTGATAAATGTTGGTGAATTATTTGCATTGGATTTAACAATCACGCCATAGTTGGGATATTGTCCACTTAACCAGGCCGCTGCGATATTAGTCGCGTCAAATTCGGCCCATGAGCCATAAACGTTAATAACTGCTGTGTTGTTAAGTTCTCCTGGAAAATAGTCGCCCCCTGGTGTTACCCAGGCTGTGCTGCCGTTTTTAGTGCCCCAAGTGGCACCATCTAACGGGCTGCTAGCACCAGTACCTTCCACCCAGTCAGTGGCCATGCGGTAAAAGCTTGACGAGCTAAGCAACGCTCCGTTTTGCTTGATAGCAAATTTTGCTGAGATAGGGCGGCTACCAGCGGGAAAAGCTGACAGGTCGAATTTGAACAGCATGCTCTGATTCGTTTCCATATTTAACGTGGCGGCAATTCCATGGTTTGTCGCTGTGGCAGAATCGATATAAGTATCCATGCCTACCGTAGCATCAGGTTGCAGCGTATAGGCATTGGGGGTGGTTTGATAAACATAAATGTTGTTTCGCGTGAGCGTCACTGAGGTGCCGTTGAAAGTACCCGTTGAAACTAAACCAGTGGTATTGCCAGAGGCGCTGGTTGCATAAGCTGAATAGCCGGCACCACTAAAATTGCTATTGGTGACAGGGGTGCCGATAACAGGGAAACCGCCCGCGCAGCCCAAGCTTTGTATTTTGGCATTGACTGCCTGCAACCCAGCTTCGGCGGCATAGCGCGCGCGGTCGGTATCCGTCTGGACGGATACCATGTTGATATTCATGCCGTTATCGCGGTTAAGTAAAAATGCAATGGCCGCAATCAAACTCATCGCTAGCACTACGGGTAGTAGCGTAAAGCCCGCCATGTTGACGATGCGCGTTTTCATTGCGTGCCCCCGCCCAAGCGTATGCTGGAAGAAAGGTCAATCGAGTTGTTGTTGGCATCACTTAAAGTCAGGCTGATAACGACAATCCATCTATCCACCACGCCCATGCTGGCGGGAAGTGTGGCCGAGAATGTGCTGACATTGCTGGCAATCACCGTAGTGCCGGAGCAGGTGGTGTCGGTCGTGACCGTTTCAATTAACTGGTTGCTGGCATTACGGCAATACATGACACAGGCCGCACCCGTACAGCCCGTGGGCGCAAACCAATCGCCAGTGGTATTGGCCGCTGGTGTGGTTAACACTTTGGCGGCTATGTTACGCGCCTGGTCGCTAATGCGTTCCAGCGCAAAGCGGCCTTGGTAGGCCAGCTCATTGCTGCCCCGGCCAGCGCTTTGTGCATCCAGCCCCAGCTTGACCACTCCGTTGAGTGCACCCATCACAATGGCGCTAATCGCCAAAGCCAGCACCAGTTCAATGAATGTTATGCCATTTTGGTGTGAATAATTGGGCATTTTCACCACCATCTGCCCACCAGTGTGTTGAGTGCATTGGCGCTGCCTTCCGCCTCGTAATACACACTTACATAAAGCACGCCGGTATCAGTGGCGCTCAAGGCGTTGGTTGTGGTGTCATAACGGTAAATGGTCGCCACACGGCGGTCTACAGCGCCACTGGCATCAGAAAGGCTAGCGCTGATAGAGCTTGTGGTATTGCCACCAGATGCGCTGGTTATCGCATAAAGTGTACCGTAAGGCTTGCTTAGCACTTCTTCCATTTTGTTACGCAGATTAAGCTGTTTTACGGCAAGGCCACTGGAGCCGTTGGAAATAGCCGAATTGAGCGACTGCATCGCCGGAACAAGTAAAGTCGCTAATAATATGACCGACAGCAACACCTCAGCATACGAAAAACCGCGTTGGTGAGCCTGCGTTGTTTTGGAAAATTCAGGCAGCAATGTCATGGTAAAGTCACTAATCCGGTGATCTCATTGATTTTTACCATCACACTTTGTGAACCCAGTGTAAGAAGCACGCCGCTATTTGCTGCTAAAGCGCCTTTGCCGGAAGCGCCATTATCAAAGGCTTGCATTTGCGTAAGCCCTGGGCCAATAAGCAATCGCTTCCAAGGCGAACCTCCCGCCATGAATTGCGGTGTTAGCGTTACCCCATTGGAAAAGGTGTTGGTGGTTACATCAAGCAAAAGCGTACGTTTAGTTAGCGGGTCTATCAGTACCGGAGTGGTTACCTTGGCTTTGTCGTCAGAAAAATAGAATTGGAGAATTCCGGCGGTGATTTTCCCATCCACCACCACATAACCGCTAGTACGTTTGGCCTCGCTCAAGGCAAAGCGCAAAGTGTTGGCGGTTTCTTCTGCCGCCACATTCAGCTTTTGCGGATCATTATTGCCCAGCAAGGGGAGCGCCACTGTGGCAACAACCCCTAGGATGGCAACCACCACCAGTATTTCTACCAGGGTAAAACCGCTGGTGGCGATTTTATTCATGGCAAGCAAGCTTCAGCCAAAGCTCATGTTTGGCTTAGTGTGTAGAATAAGCTACGCCATGACTATCATTGGCATTGCTGTTCATCACAATTTGACCAGTTACTGTGCTGTAAGCCCAGCCACCTGTAGCGGCAGCGGGGGCTAGTGGTGTAGCTGTCGCTGAAACGGCGATGGCAGTATTATTATTGACTGGCTCAGCTGGAATGCCTCTACGCAGATATGGGCCAAGAGTAGCGGTGCCTACTGAGAGGTTGCAAGTTCCGCCAGCCGCATTGCTGAACATAGTCAGTTGGCTAGTCATTGCGGCTGCCGTACCCGCCGCGCCAGTACCAGCAGTACCACCAGTACAAGTAGCACCTGTAGCAAGCACAGCACCTGGGTAAGCGCCGCCATGTTGTGCTCTATATAAGTCAATGGCAGAGCGTAACGCATTCAGGTTGGAATCTAACGCCGCTTCCTGTGCATCCACAGTGGAGTTGGAAAATTGCGGAATCACAATCGCCGCTAAAATCGCCAGAATAATCACCACGATTAACAACTCAACCAAAGTAAAACCGCGTTGTAATTGTGATAGGTTTGTATGTTTCGCCTTCATTTTCAATGCTCCATGTCTATAAAAAATTACTGCTACTAAAAAAATTACTACAGCCAATTAGCCGCCAATGTTTCTATAACGGCTGCATTAGCTAAAACTTTGTGTTAGCTAATGCATTGCCCGCGATAGTTTGAAAATAGGCAGAATCAGCGATACCACAATCAAACCTACCACTACGCCCATCACAATCAACATAATCGGTTCAATGGCTTTGGCCAGCAGGTTAATGCGTTTGTTAAGCTCGCGCGCGTAAAAATCGGCGATGCGCGTCATAATCAGGGCGAGGTTGCCGGTTTGTTCGGCAGTGCTGACCATTTGCCGTACCATGGGCGGAATAAGTGGCGATTCGCTAAAACCGATGCTGATGCCTCGGCCTTCTGTCACGTTCTGGTTAATGCCTTCCAAAAAGTGTGCGAATACCTTGTTGCTGATGACCTCTTTGCACGCCTTGAGCGCGGTGGTAATGGGTACACCGTTGGCCAGCGATAAACCCAGCACGCCCAGCGCTTGATTAAGGTAAATCTGCACGTAAATATCCTTGATAATTGGCGCGCTCATCTTGAATCTATCCAGCGCAAATCTGCCGGCTTCAGTCTTGATCCACCACACAAAAGTGCTAGTGGCCGCGCCTAACCCCAACAGAATCAGCCACCAGTATTGGCGCACAATGGTTGATAGTGACATGAGAAAAATGGTGGTAACCGGCAGTTGATCCTTGATGGAAGCAAACAGGACTTCAAATTTGGGAAAAATGGAAACCAGAACAAAAATCACCACGGCGATAGAAAACACAATCAAAAATGCCGGATAAGACAAGGCGGAAATAATGCTGCTGCGCAGATGGGCGTTTTTTTCATCCATTTTATACAGCTGCTCCAGCACTTGCGGCAGAAAGCCGCCACCTTCTGCCGCCGCCACCAGATGGATATAAATGGGCGAAAACATTTCCGGGTGCATGGCCAGCGCAACCGAGAAGCTTTTACCTTCAGTAATGGTGTCTACCAATGCCTCCAGAATTTGTGCTTGCAGCGGGTTTTCAGCCTGCAATTGCAAAGCCTTGATCGCTTCCAGCAGGCTAACGCCGGTTTCCAGCAATAAGGAAATGCGCTCGGTAAACACCATGCGTTCTTCAATGCTGACGCTGGGTGCGCCAAAGCGGATTTCGGTGTTCCAGTTAAAGCCCGCGCGTTGGGGCGCATTTTTACTCGTTGCAGTTTTTTCAGGTTCTGATGATTTAAATTCGATGGCCATATTTAGTCTGCATGAATAACACGCATAACCTCCTCAGCCGTAGTGCGGCCTTCCAGTACGCGCTGCATGCCATCGTCAAATAGTCGGCGGTAACCTTCTGCTACAACAAACGCTTGCAGTTCATCCTTGGTTGGATTTTTGACCATGATACGTTGCAGGCTTTCGTTGGATTCAATGATTTCATGAATCCCCAAACGGCCTTTGTAGCCGGAATCGTAACAGCTGGAGCAGCCACGTCCGCGTGCAATGCGCGAGCCTTCCGGCCAGTGAAATTTAGCCGCCAAATCGGGCGGTGGCAGATATAAGGTTTTGCATGCCGGGCAGATTTGGCGCATTAAACGTTGCGCGACCACACCCGCCAGCGCGGAAGACAGCAGGTAAGGCTCTATGCCCATATCCATGATGCGGGTGAGCGCGCCTACGGCATCGTTGGTGTGCAGCGTGGATAACACCAGATGACCGGTTAACGCCGCTTGCACGGCGATTTCTGCGGTTTCACGGTCGCGAATTTCGCCCACCATGATGATGTCCGGGTCTTGGCGCAAAACATGTTTGAGCATTTTGGCAAAGGATAAGCCTATGCTTTCATTGACCTGATTCTGATTGATGATGTCGAGCTGAAATTCCACCGGGTCTTCAATGGTGACGATATTCTTTTCTATGCTTTTGAGATGATTAATGCCCGCATACAAGGTAGTGGTTTTGCCGCTACCGGTGGGGCCGGTGACCAGAATCAGGCCGTGGCTGCGGCCCAGCAATTTTTTGAGTAGCGCCAGATTGGGCACGCTCATGCCTAGTTTTTCTACATCCAGAATGGAGTGATTTTTATCCAGCACACGCAAAACAATTTTTTCGCCATTGATGCCAGGCAAAGAGCTGAAGCGTAAATCCACGGTACGCCCCTGCGTGACCACTTGCAGCCGGCCATCCTGCGGCAAGCGCCGCTCGGCAATATCCAGATTTGCCATCACCTTGAGACGCGAAACAATGGCCGGATGCAAATCTGTACGCGTGGACAATACTTCATAAAGCACACCGTCTATGCGGAACCTGACCAGTGTGCGGCTACGCCCACACTCTATATGCATATCACTGGCACCATCGCGCACGGCGCGTTGAATCAGCCCATTCACCAGGTTGACGACAGGGCTGCCGCCCGCCATTTCATCTATGGTGTTGAAATCGGCCTGTTCCTGCTCCACCAGCTCCAGATCGGTGGCCATGTTTTCCACCAGCTCGGGGCTGATGCTGTTGCCGCCATAGGCTTCAATTTGAAACTTTAAAATCTCTTCCTGGTGCGCGAGTACCAAATGCAATTTGCAGCCGGTGATGTCCTGTATTTCATCCAATGCCGTGATGTTCTGTGGGTCTGCGGTGGCCAGCGTCAGGGTGTCGTGCACCTTGAACATGGGCAGCACTTTCAGCCGCCGCGCTATGGGGTTAGGCAATAAATTGGTAGCAGCATCTTCATATAAGCCCGTTCGCAGCGCTATATAGGGAATGCCCAATTGCAGGCTAATCGCCGCCATCAGATTGGCTTGAGTAATGATGCCCTGATTCACCAGCAACTTACCCATCAGGCTGGGGTTGGAAGATTGCAGGTTCAACACACTTTCCAGCTGTGTCTCGGTTGCCACCCCCATTTCCAGAATGATTTCTCCCAGACGTTTATGATGCTGCACAGGCATATGGGCTTCAAGCATGTGCATATCGCCAAAACCGGCAAAATTTAATGTGGCAGCATCGCCCAGTCCGGTAACAACCAAAATATCCTTAATCAGATTTGAAGGATTAACGAACTTCAAGTTTCCGCCAAACTGTGCCAGCCTGTCATTGGCTTCCAGCATGATTTCCAATACCCGACCATCAATTAATGAAATCTGTTCCAGATCCAACACCAGTTGTAGTTGATGGGTCGCGATGCAGTGGTTGATGGTTTCTTCCAGCAGAGTGTGCTGCGTTTCATCCACCAGCGCACCTACTGGCGCAAGATACGTCATGACTCCGATATTGCTGCTGGCGATAGTTTGCGACATCAGGCCTAAACCTTTTCGCGCTTGATATTGAAGCGTTGCAACCACTCGGGCTCAACCGCTACAATTTTTTTGAAGATTTCAATAATGACCGGGTCTAGCTGTTTTCCCGAGACTCTTTCAATTTCGTGCATGGCAACCTCGTGGCTACGCCCTGCACGATAAGCGCGTGAACTGGTAATGGAATCATAAGTGTCGGCAACGGCGATAATGCGCGCATGTAACGGTATGCGTTCACCTTTCAGTCCCATGGGATAGCCACTACCGTCGTACATTTCCTGATGGTGTCTTGCACCCAATACGGCGTGTTGCAGATGTTTTACGTGGCGCAGAATTTCATAGCTGCGCTCGGGGTGCACCATGATAAAGGTGTATTCATCTTGCGTTAAACGGCTGGGTTTGCACAGCACGGCATCGGGAATGCCAATTTTGCCAACATCATGCAGTAATGCACCCCAATGCAAATCTTCAAGATCATCCAGCGCCATGGCTCTGCCGATTTCCATGGATAAATAATGCACACGCTCGCTATGGCCGCGCGTATAGGGATCTTTGGCTTCAACCGCTTCAATCAGCGTGGAGGCTAATTGGTCATTAAACTCCTTCATGCTGTTGATGAGCGCATAGGTTTTACTCAAGCTGGCGACCTGATTGGCCAGTACATCGGCCAGTTTGCGATCACTATTGGAAAAATCCGGCTTGTGCGCATGATTAAGTAGCACGATCAGTGAATCCACTTTGTTATCGCTGGTCACTACCGGACTAGCCAGCACCTTGTAAGACATGTCGGTGAAAATATAGGCGCGGCGCGGATCATCTGCTGCATTGAGTACCATGGTTTCACGCGAGGCCTGAATAAAGCGAAACAAGTCACCACGCATTTCCACCAGCACCAGATCAAGATTGTGAATCTCCTTGCTCAGCGCCGTAGCATAAATGCAAACGTCTTCGCCTGGCTGAACATACGCGACTACATCCACATTCAGATGCTCGGCAGTTGATTGCAACAGGCTTTGAAAAATATCCTTGTTTTCACCCACATGATTTTTTACATGCTGATCCACAGCATAAACCAGATGCAGTTCTTCATAATTTTCACCCAGCACCTCGGCCATTCCATCCATGTCGTTTTGATAGCGACATTCATCCACAATGCTGTCGGCAATGTCGTTCAGGGCTTCAGCCAGCTGGTCTATCTCCATGGGTGCATGGGCTGGATCAAAGCGCTCGGCCAGAATGACTACGGTTCCCAGTAAACCTTGGCCGGGAAGATTGAGCGATTGATACAGCGCGGCTTTATCCACACCCGATTCCTGGAGTCGCTGTGCTCCCGCCACTTCATTATTTTTTTCAGCCAGGATGAGGCCGATGGCATCAGCCCCGGTGTTTTTGCTACCCCAGAGCGCTGTTCCCGCCTGGTCAAATACCGCAAATAACACCTCTCTCCCCGCTGCGCGATCCAGCCAGCGCTGGTGCCTGGCAAAATCTATCCCCTGCAATCCGTGGTTAAGCATTGCTGGGCTCCTTTATCACCTCAGCACTGGCCTGAGCGTCACTAAATACTTTGTTGAGCCGAGTCAGCATAGTGCGCATACTTAAGGGTTTCTCCAGAAACTCCAGGCGCTCAATTTTTTTCGTCCATTCGCGATGTTCCCTATCCGTCATCGAGGTCATCACAAAAATTGGAAACGCGCGTGTTGGCAATTGTTCCACCAGTGCCAAACACAGTGCCTGCCCGGTCATGCGTGGCATATGAATATCGGTAATCAACACGTCCGGTGGGTTTTCCAGAATCATCGCCAAGGCCGCCTGACCATCGGCCGCCGTTTGTACAGTGTAGCCTTCGCGCTCCAGATATAGTTTAAGCACGCGCACAATGTGCTGCTCATCATCGGCAATTAAAATTTTTTTCATAAACTTCTCGATTCCTCTAACAGTACGGGTTGCGCCTTGAATGAAATGCAAAATTCCGTTCCCTTGCCCAGTTCGCTGCTCACGGATACGGCTCCGTGATGCATTTCAATGATTTGTTTGACCAGATACAGCCCCAAGCCATGACCGCTGCGTGAAGTTACATCGCTGCTATTGGAGCGGTAATACTTGAGGAAAACTTTTTCGCAGTCTTCCGCTGAAATGCCTATGCCTTGATCCCGCACCGTTATGGTCATCAGGTCATTGTCAGGGTTTTGCGCACTTAAAATGACGCGGCTACCGGGGTTGCTGTATTTAATGGCATTGCTCAACAGGTTATCAATGGCAATGCGGAACAAATCCTTGTCCAATCTGGCCGAGCCGAGATCAGGTGGCATGTTGAGTTCAATGGTGATGCCTTTGTCAAAGGCGTTTTTATTCATACGATCTATTGCATCCTGCAACAAATCATGAATCTTGACGCGTTTGCGATCAAGTTTTAAGGTGCCGGTTTCCAGCTTGGAAATATTCAGCAGATTGTTGATTAAACCTGCCATACGTTCTGCTTCGTCATGGATCACGTTGACGGCTTCAACGCGCTGGGCATCATCCAATAGGGTGTAATCCAGTAATAATTCGGAATATGCTGCCAAGGTATTGAGCGGCGTTTTAAGCTCATGCGAAACATGTGCCACAAACTCTGAACCGGCTTTTTTGGCCAAGTGTTCATTGCTAATGTCATGGAAAATAATTAATCGACCAAACAGCACGCTTTTATCACGCGGAGAAAACAACGGAAAAGCCGAAACGGAAAATCGACGATCCGGGTTAGTGTCCGGCGTGTATTCCAGGCTGGCGGTTCTTGTCGAAGTGGTGGATTGGTTGAAACGTATCAGAAACGCCAGCACTTCTTCGTTTTTGCACCAGGTTTGCGGTGCGTGTCCGATGATCTCGTCGCTAGCAACCCCCAGCACGGCTTCCACCTTGGAATTAACAAACGTAGGAATACAGGTATCATCAATCACCAGCACCGCTTCGGGGATAGCATTCAGTGCGGATTCGGCTTTTTCCTGCTTGTAGCCCAGCAAGCGCGCAGAGGTTTGCGTAGAAACAGATTCAGTGTCTGCCTGCTGCACTCGGGATTGTACGAGCTGAATAAATTGATCGAAGCGCTGAATAAAATCGCCCAGATCCTGACCATGCGCTGCTGGCATGGTGCTGATGCCATAAGCGTGCGTAGCCTGCTCCATTTTTTCACTAAGTTGCGCCAAGGGTCTTATTTCACGTCTAATCATGAAATAGGAAGCCGCCGTAAGCAAAAATATGGGCAAGGCCATGAGTGCGAAGTAGGATATTTCCTTACCCCAGCCATACGCCGATTCATTGTAATAGCCCACCCTCACAAACCCAGCCAATTCACCACCACGCATCGCGGGTGCGAAAAACTCACGTATTTGACGGTTATCCCCGGGTGAGTTGAGAAAATGTTCGCCTATCCAGCCCGCAGGCTCGGTTGGCATTCTGGTATCTGGAATCAAGGTTCCGGCAGACGCGGTTTCAAACAAATGCTGCCCTTCCAGATTAACGACGACACCATAAGCAAAATTCTCACTGCCCTGTACGCTGGTCAATGTGTCTACCAGACTTTTATGCCCAGCCTCCGGCACCAATTGCGCATATTCCACGCCCGACAAGGCGCGCGTAATGGCCACGCCAAAAACACGTATTTTTTCTTGTTGCAACGTAGATTGATGCGTGTGCAGCAAACTTAAAATAATCGCAATTACGGCTAATGAAGCCGCAATCATTAACAAGCCTAATCGATCATTTTTCATGGTATGGCAACTTTGGTTTTATTTTTTTCACAAGATTGGATAACGAGCATGGGTATTTGATACATACAAATTTATACCAGACAAATTTTATCCAAATAAAATAAAAAGCCATCTGTGGAATAACGCGGGGATTGGGGCTTAGTTTTGAAATTGTTGTTGAGATGTTGGAGAATTGATCCTGTTTTTTTTGACCATCCAAATAAAGCTGTTTTTAAGGTGTCACCTTTAAACGAGCGAATGTCTGTTCGGGCAGAACAAATTTGAAATTAGAAAACAGTCGAATATTTTTACAGTTTACGGTAGACATAAACAAAAAATAACGTGTTATTTGGTTTCGAGGATATTTGAACGTCTAATGAGCCTTGGATTGCAGCTGGCTGGGCGGCTACGAAAGCTTTGCAAGTTTTCTTCTAGGCTGATCGTAAAAATATTCTTGGCAATTGGGCTCATTTAAAGCTGAAGTGTCGGAATTCTTTACAATAACAAGATATTTTTTTGGGCATGCTTTGTAGAAGCTGCTATAACCATATGATTTTTAAAAAAAAACTTCATTTGGATTTTTTATGGCACTAATTTTGCTTTTCACATAATGCCCGGCGGAAGATTGCTAATCTCAATCATTCAGGCATTCAGTTGCTTCTTCTTGTAATTATTAAGGATTTGCAATATTTGGTATTTTTAAAATTCAATTAAGGAGTTTGAAATGAAAAGTAAATTAGAAATTTGTCTGGCTAGCGCACTTGTACTGATAGCCAATTCGGCAGAAGCCGCATTTATTAGCGGGTCAGGTGATGCAAATTATTCCACAGCTTATCAAGGTGCCAGTGCCGCTACTTTTGCTGGCTTAGGTTTTACTATTGGAACTGGCGCGACTGATTTAAAAGTGAGTACAGGTACCTATGCGGATCCAGCCGGTCTTGTATTTGGGAGTGTTATCACAGCTAATGCCAGCGCTTATGGAACGACCACTGGTAAGTTGGACTACGCATACAGTATTGACTCAGCAAATACTGCGTATGGGAATGCCCGTGATTACAAGTGGTTACAAAATACAGGGACTAACTATTCGACCAATACAGCACAGGATAAGCCGTGGCTAGGAACAATTTGGAATCTCGGTGGACAAGCCAATCAGGCCGTGGTGTTTCCCATTGTTGACCATGGCCCACTTCCCCAGGAAGCTGTTGAATATACGGTTTACCTAACGAACACTCCAGGTTCAACCAATCTTGCTGATTGGAGTCTTGCTGTATTGGATCAGGTTTATCTGCAAGGTTGGGAGGCTGATAATACATCTCTAGCTGATGGCTTTACTACGGTATGGAAGCTTGCCGGGGGTGCAACTTTTCAATATGTGTCCTTGCAAGGAGTAGGTTCTCAAGCTTTGCAACCACTTTATGGTGATGAGGATGAAATTGACGCAGTTGCCGGATTAACTGCTGATGGCGGTTCAGTGGTGACTTCTGTACCTGAGCCAAGTTCGTTTGCACTTGCGGGTCTTGGTTTGGTGGCTTTGGGATATTCTCGCAGGCGCAAAAGTTTTTAGGATTTTTTCAAAACATAAGCAACTTCAAAAGTTGTTTTTAAGTTCGACGGGGTTGGTTGCATAAAACTCAAGACAACTTTTGTAAATTAAAACCTCGCTGGCGCGAGGTTTTTTGTTCATAAAACGCTTTGCTAAAGCCGCTTTTCCATCACAAAATCATCCATGAAAAAGCCATGACCTATGTCAAACACCGCCTCTTCACGCACGAGAAAACCGGCTTTGCGGTAGATGGCGATAGGCTTGGTGTTGCCTTTGTTGACTTGCAGGATGAGGGAATGCCAGCCTTGCCAGCGTGCCTGTTGTTCCACGTGGCTTAACATCAGTCCACCCAGGCCTTGGCCGCGAAATTCTGCCAGCAGATACAGCTGTTCCAGTTTCATGCTTGCTGGTTCAGCCGTTAGCGCATAGCTGCAATAGCCAATGGCCTGGTCGGTAAGTTTTAAAATATCCAGCCAGCGATCATTGGCATCTACATACTTGCGCAAATTTTCCGCTGAATAACGGTTATTCAGCATGTAATCAATCTGTGCCTGGCTGATGATACTGGCGTAATGTTCTCGCCAAATACTTTCACCCAGCTGGGCGACCATGGCAAAATCCGCTGCCTGTATGGCCTCCAATTTGGCGGCTAAAAGCGTTTGATCTTTGTTCATGACGATTATTCGCGATGATAAGGATGATTGCTGATGACGGTGTGGGCGCGATAGAGTTGCTCGGCCAGCACCACGCGCACCATGCCGTGCGGCAGGGTGAGTTTGGATAAGCCCCACAGCCAGTCGGCACGCGTTTTTATGTCCTCGTGCAGGCCGTCTGCGCCACCGATGACCAGCGACACATCGCGGCCGCCACTCAGCCAGGTTTTCATGCGTTCGGCCAGTTGTAACGTGGTGGGTTCCTGTCCGCGTTCATCCAGGGCAATCAGATAATCTCGGCCTGCGGCTTCAAGGATGCGTTTGCTTTCGGCTTCTTGCACTTGTGCGGCATTTTTGCCGGAAGCGCGTTTATCAGGCTTGATTTCAATGATTTCTACTAGCATTTCGCGCGGCATACGTTTGAGATATTCCGCGCAGGCCATTTCTACCCAGGCGGGCATTTTGTGACCCACACTTAAAATGCGCAGTTTCATCGGTGTTGTTTCAATGTCTAAGGCGATAGTTGGGGGGCAGGTCTAAACCTAGCCCCCAAGCGGATTACTCGTTAATGGCATCCGGCGTTACATGCTGGCGGCGAACCTCTGCTGCGCCCCATAATTGTTCCAGATTATAGTAGGCGCGGGTGGCGGGCAGCATGATGTGCACAATGATGTCGCCCAGATCGACCAACACCCATTCACCTTCTTTTTCGCCCTCGGTACCGCGAAAATCGGCACCGGCTTCCTTGAGCTTTTCACGCACGTTATTCGCCAGTGATTTGGCATGACGTGTGGATGTTGCCTCACAGATAATCATGTAAGTGGCCATGGATGTGAGCTTGCGTACATCCATGACGGTGATTTCCGTGCCTTTCATGTCTTCAAGCGCGTCAATAACGGCTTGTTTTAATTTTTCAATATCCATAAATTTCCTTAGTTTGTATAGAGCTGGTTGGTCGTCAGATAATCAATCACTGCGTCCGGCAATAAATAGCGCGGGCTACGTTGCTGTTGCAAATCTGTACGTATGGCCGTCGCGGAAATATCCAGCGGCGTGATGCGTTGCAGCAAAATATGCCCGGCCTTTTTTTTGGCAATATCCAGTTTGCTGTTTGTGACATGTCGCTCATAAAATGCTTTGAGCGGAGCGGACATATTTTCTGCCAGCGGTTCTGCGCCCGGCCGGTGCGCCACGATGATATGCGCGTGCGATAATAACGCATCCCAGCGTTGCCAGCTTGGAAGTTTTAAAAAGGCATCGCTACCCAGAAGCAAACATAGTGCCACATTTGCCCCCAACTCCTGACGTAGCGCGGTAAGCGTGTCTATGGTGTAAGAAAAACCCGCGCGCTGAAGCTCGCGTTCATCCAGGCTGAATTGCGGATTATCCGCAATCGCCAGACGCACCATGGCAGATCTGTGCTGCGCCGAGGTGGCAGGCTGATTTCTCAGCGCTGGCATTGCCGCTGGGATAAAGCGCACCTCGCTTAAATTCAAGTGCTGTAATAATTCCTGTGCCATGCGCAAATGGCCGAAATGGATAGGGTCGAAGGTGCCGCCGAATATGCCGATGGCGTTCATTAAATGGCTCCTTCCTGTTCGCCCTTGCAATCGTTATCCAACATCCATTTTGCCAGCGTTGCAAATACGGCGGGTAAATCACTTGCCAGCTGACGTTGCAGGCGTTCGTAATCATTTTTATTCAACGTTTGCTGGCTGGGCAGATTTTGCAAAGTGGCAATATCCATGCCCCAAGGCTGCCATGGCTGATTGGCAGTATCCCAAATGCGGCTAGCGATGAGCGCAATGTCTATGCCTGCGGGGTCAGGATCGCAGGCGATTAGCGCGGGAGCCCGCGCTTTTTCAAGTAAATGCGTGACAGCTTCTATCCACCAGCTCGGCGCAAAACCGGGCAGCCAGAGCACCGCATCGGTATCGCCAAATTGGCGCGCTGCACGTTCAAAACTGGTTCGATTTTCCACGATGCGCCATTGCTGAATGCTACCTGTGATGTGGGTGATCGAGCGCAGAGTATCTGGCGTAAGTGCAATGCAATCCGGTATCACGCGCAAATCCAGATAGCCGTCAGGCATATGCAACACCAAAGGCGCACGCAGCCACAGCGCAGGCGTGTGACGTTCTATGCCAAATTCGGCCAACCCAACTTGCGCTTCCAGCCACGTCCATTCAGCTGCAGTGAGTGATTTGGTACCATTACGCGCAAACAGCGCAAAATCACGGCGCGTGCCAAAGCGCTGTTGTGAAATCCAGCTATCCAGCGCGCGCAGCAGCGCTAATCGCGCCAAGGCAATGACAGGCGGCAAGTTGAGCAAAGCTTCACCAGCGGCTTGCAGGCCGGTGTTGTTGAACGGCTGACGGCTGAGTGCCTGCAAACTTGCCAGCGCGGCTTCGGTATCCGGCAAGCCCAGTTTGTGACGTAACTCTGCTAATTGTAAAAAATCCACCCACAACACCTTCCAATGCCCACGCCCGCGCGTTTCTTCGGTGAGCATGATCCCGCCGCTTTTCAGTAGCGCGCTTAATAACTCGTGCGCTAAGCTATGGCGCTGGTGGCCTGCAAGTTTCAGCAGCGTTTCCCATTTGCGCCGCGTATCGCCTGATTTCAGCCATAGTATTAGCAGCTCACGCCTGTCCACAGGCCAAATGGCAGGGTCGAGAGGAATTTCGGAAAAAGCACGGCGCAAGCGTTTGCCGCGCAAGGTACTTTTTGCACCTACATCCAAGCGCTGCTCGCAAATGCCGTCTGCATCAGGCGCGCTCCAGGCGGGAGCGTCTAAAACTTGGTTACATCCCGCTGTCATTGGATAGACTTTTGATAAATAACATTGAGATTCATTGTAAGCATTTGCCATGAATTGCCAAGGGTTTTAACTTGGCGCTCTGAAAGATATTTTCAAGGTGCTCTAACGTATTGGCAAAGTTAATTAATCAGAGCCTGGTTGCCGCAGAAAGTATTGCCTGCATTGGGATCCGAGCTGGTTTTACGCACTAATTGGACGACTTGGAGAGGTTGAAATGTTGATGTTGCAAAGCCCTAAGGTAAAATTTATTGAAAAATAATCAATTGGTTAATGGTTAATTTTAGCTTTAAAATAGGAATTTTCTACAACGTTATTAGGCTCTAACTTGGGGTCAATTAACAAGAAAGGTGATTTTTGAGGCCATTCCAAGATGCCGAAGTCGCTAAAGTATTCGACACATACCCGCCCCATATACGTACCAAGCTCTTGGCATTACGTGAACTTATCTTTGAAACAGCCGCTACTACTCATGGGGTTGGAGAGCTCGAAGAAACGCTCAAGTGGGGTGAGCCAGCTTATGTTACGGCTCAAACTAAAAGTGGCAGCACTGTGCGCATTGATTGGAAAAAATCAAAACCACGAGAATATGCTATGTATTTTCACTGCAAAACCACTCTGGTTGATACGTTCAGAACCTTGTTTCCAGCAGAGTTCAGGTTTGAGGGCAATCGCGCCATTGTGTTTGACGAGTCAGATATTATCCCTTTTGATGCTTTGGCATTTTGTGTGGCAACCTCGCTCACTTATCATTTGAAAAATACTGTTTCATGAAAGTATCCCCTTATCCATCCACCAAGCGTGATGTCTTCTGGGATACGCGCCCGGGCGGAGTGATGGTCAGTGATGCCTTTGGACAGGATTGTAATAAATTTTTTAATCACATGAAGATTGATGCAACAGGCCAGCTCAATAGTTAAAATCAATCAGCGCAATTTAAAGCAATCATTGGACTTGTTGCATACTTAAGCCTGATACTATAACTAGTCATCAACTTTTTGCGCGTGGCGTATTCAATTGAAGGCTGTAGTTTTAATCCCACTATTAGGAGAATATCATGGCACTTAAAGGTTCAAAAACTGAAGATAATCTGAAAGCCGCTTTTGCTGGTGAATCACAAGCTAATCGCCGCTATCTGTATTTCGCAAACAAGGCTGACGTTGAAGGTCAAAATGACGTAGCCGCACTTTTTCGCTCAACAGCAGAAGGCGAAACCGGCCATGCACACGGCCATCTGGAATTCTTGGAAGTTTCCGGCGATCCTGCCACTGGTTTGCCCATTGGCCCAACCCGTAAAAACCTGGAAGCGGCTGTGGCTGGCGAAACCCACGAGTACACGGACATGTACCCTGGCATGGCAAAAACTGCGCGCGAAGAAGGTTTTGAGGAAATCGCTGATTGGTTTGAAACACTGGCAAAAGCGGAACGCTCACACGCCAACCGCTATACCAAAGCATTAAATGAATTGGCAGATTAATTGTTAAGTATCGCAATTAGCTAAATCTTTCATTCCCTTCGATAAGAGGGGGATGATATGGGCGAATGAATAATGGATGTGTTTGCCCATATCATCCAACAACAAAACAAGGTTTATGATGAGCCGCGAAGGTAATCTCGAAGCCCCCACCCGCCACCCGTTAGACTGGAAAAATCCAGACTTTTACAACGAAGCATCTTGCACCAAAGAACTCGAACGCATCTTTGATATTTGTCATGGCTGCCGCCGTTGCGTGAGTTTATGCAATTCTTTTCCGACTTTGTTTGATCTGGTGGATGAAACCGCAGGCGGCGAAGTTGAAGAAGTAGACAAATCCAAATTCATGTCCGTGGTCGATCAGTGCTATCTGTGCGATTTGTGTTATATGACCAAATGTCCCTACACGCCGCCCCATGCTTGGAACCTGGATTTTCCGCATACCATGCTGCGCGCCAAGGCCATCAAATTTAAAAAAGGTGAAGTGGGCGCGGCGGAACAGTTTCTGGCATCGACCGATGTGCATGGTCAATTTGCAGGGATTCCGGTGGTGGTACAAGTGGTCAACGCGGTTAATAAAACCAAATTGGCACGTTCGCTAATGGAAAGCACGTTGGGCGTGGATAAAGAGGCGTGGATGCCATCATTTGCCACACGCAAATTTCGCTCCGGTGCCAAGAAAAGCCAGGATTTTGCCATTAAAAATGGCGATAAAACACCGGGGAAAGTGGCTATTTATGCCACCTGTTATGTGAATTACAACGAGCCCGGCATAGGCCATGATTTGCTCAAGGTGCTGGATCACAATGAAATTCCTTATGTGCTGGTCGAAAAGGAAAAATGCTGCGGCATGCCCAAGCTGGAGTTGGGTGATCTGGACAGCGTGAACACCAGCAAAGAGGCCAATATTCCGGTACTGGCTCAATATGCCAAACAAGGCTATGCCATTTTATCGGCGATTCCATCCTGTACCCTGATGTTCAAGCAGGAAATTCCGCTGATGTATCCCGATGACAGCGATGTCAAAGCCGTGCAAGAGGCGATGTGGGATCCGTTTGAATATCTGATCGCACGTAAAAAAGACGGCTTGCTCAAAATCAATTTTTCGCAAGCCCTGGGCAAAATCAGTTACCACATCCCCTGCCACGGACGTGTGCAAAATATTGGCCGCAAGACTGAGGAATTTTTGAAGCTGATCCCGGACACCACGGTCAATACCGTGGAACGATGTTCAGGCCATGCCGGCACTTATGGCGTGAAAAAGCGGCACCATAAAACCGCCATGAAAATCGGCAAGCCGGTATTCAAAGCCATGGCCAATGATGCGCCCGACTACATCAGCTCCGACTGCCAACTGGCCGGACATCATATTGAGCAAGGCATGCAAGAAAATAATCTGCCAGCCGCTGAACTGGCACATCCGTTGACACTGATCCGCAAAGCCTACGGGCTGAAATAAAGGAAAATCCTCATGAGCATTACCCCGGAAAATCTAATGACCTTGGAAGCTTATGCCAAATATCGCAAAAGCCACAAATCGGAAGTAATCGCCCATCGACGTTTACGTTCTATTGCGCTAGGTGAACACATCAATCTGCAATTTGAAAGCGAATTAACCATCCGTTACCAAATTCAGGAAATGTTGCGCGTGGAAAAGATTTTTGAAGAAGCAGCCATTCAGGCTGAAATTGATACCTATGCTCCTCTAGTGCCGGATGGCGACAACTGGAAGGCAACCATGCTGATTGAATACGGTGATGTAGACGAGCGCAGACAGGCGCTGTCGAAGATGATAGGCATTGAAGATGCCCTATATATCGAGGTTGCAGGTGAGGCGCGTGTTTACGCCATTGCTGATGAAGATTTGGATCGCGAAAACGACGAAAAAACTTCAGCCGTACATTTTGTGCGGTTTCAGTTTCCGGCCACCACAGTGGCTGCCATAAAAGCGACAAATCAAGTTAGCATGGGCTGTGACCATCCTTACTACACGCTGAGTGCAGCTATTTCCGCAGAAAAACTGGCGGCACTGGTTCTGGATTTTAAATAATATCCTATCATATGCCAGCAATACATAAGGTGGGCACGGCATTTGTGCCCACCATTACTGACTTTAATTTAGCCCGAACGTAGCCTATTCGGCTGTTGATGGATCTATCATCCCTCTAACTTCCGCAATGCTATTCGCAGGAAAACCACCCAGCTCAGCATGCTCCCGTATTGCATCAGCATTTGGCGCTATATAAATGCAATATACTTTATTATCAGTGACATAACTTTCCTGCCACTGTATGGCTGAGTTCATGTCACGCAGAATTCCGCAGGATTTTTGTGAAATTGCCTGTAGCTCCTGCGCCGTTAACTTTCCTGCTCCGGGTATGTTACGTTCAATAATAAATTTTGGCATGTTGTAATCCTCTCTAATATATAAAAATATGACCGGTCGTATATATGCCAGCCAAAAAAATAATCAGGCTTTAAAGTATCCGCCCAATAAATCTTCGCAACACGCTCGAATGGGCATTACCGATTGCTCAATCTTCATGCGCAAAAGTGCGCCTTGCCAAGTATTCAGCAACAAGTCCGCCATACGCTCTGCACTTTTGTCGGCTCTGACACTACCTTCCGCTTGCGCTCGGGTCAGCCCCAACACCAGTAAATCACGATAACGTCCGATTGCCTGCTTTAGCGAAAACCTGCAAAGTTCGCTGGTATCGCCAATTTCTCCCATTAAGTTTCCCAATAAGCACCCCCCCTTGAAATCGCCTTGCTCCAGATCATGGATCAATGCGGCAAAATAAGCCTGAAGTGCGGACAAGGCATCCAGTTCGGGATTATTCAGATGATCTGTTAATTGCTGGATAAAAGGCTCGATGTAATGTGTGACGACTTCCGCGCCAAACGCCTCTTTACTTTCAAAGTATTGATAAAAAGAACCTTTGGGGATTTTTACCGCATCCAGAATTTCCTTTAAGCCCGTTCCGTGATAACCCTGAGCCAGCAACAGGTTTACGCCTTGTTCCAGTAATTGTTCACGCTTGTTTGGCTTATCCAGTTTGTTCATACATTCATTATATGACCGGTCGTCTAAAATGGCAAGCGCCATTCGTCACTTTTTAAAGTTTTGAATGGCGCTTGTTTTGAGGGTGGATTTTAATCCAGAGTAACCGTGCTGATTAAAGCCTGGCTGTACAGGTTTTCAATATCTGCACGGCTGGGTTTATGGTTCTGTCCGCCGCGACTGGCAATTTTGATCGCGCCCATGACTGAGGCGAGGCGGCCACAGGTCAGCCAATCCCAGCCGTGTGCAATGCCGTACAGCAAGCCAGCACGGTAAGCGTCGCCGCAGCCGGTAGGGTCAAGCACTTCCGTGGCTTTTACACAGGGAATATCAATGCGTAGTCCATCGGCATAAATGGCGGAGCCATTGGCACCCAAAGTCACGATCAAGGCTTTGACTTTTGTTGCCAAGGATTCAATGGTCTGCCCGGTTTTGTCCGCAATCAATTGCGCTTCGTAATCATTCACCGCCAGATAATCCGCCAGTTCGATAAAGTGCATTAGCTCTTCGCCGCTGAACATGGGCAAGCCTTGGCCTGGATCAAACAAAAATGGAATGCCCGCTTCATGACATTCACGCGCATGCTGAAACATGCCGTCACGGCCATCCGGCGCAATAATTGCCAAGCTAACATCCTTGGTATCTTTCACGCTGTTATGATGAGAAAAATTCATGGCACCGGGATGAAAGGCGGTAATTTGATTGTCGTCCAGATCGGTGGTGATAAACGCCTGCGCAGTAAAGCTGCCGTCTATGGTTTTGATATGTGTGGTATCCAAACCATGCGCGCTTAGCCGCGCCGCATAGCCAGCAAAATCCTCGCCTACTGTGGCCATAATCACTGGCTTGCCATTTAGCAGTTGCAGGTTGTAAGCAATATTGCCTGCCGTGCCGCCGAATTCACGCCGCATTTCCGGTACCAGAAAGCCGACATTGAGCATGTGAATCTTGTCCGGCAGGATATGATTTTTGAACTGGTCTTCAAACACCATAATGGTGTCAAAAGCGAGGGAGCCGCAAATGAGAGTATTCATATAAAATTAGAGTATTTTGTGGAAAGCAGCATTATCCGTAGGCTCTATCGCACATGCAAGCAAAGTGCTACCAAAACAAGAGTCACAGTGTTGGCCAAGATACATGTTAGCAGCGCAGCTTTGCGCTTGTATTTTCATTAGCCAATTATTATCCCTTTAATTTTACAAGAAAATAATGACGCAACTAACCCCAGAGCAACTCAGCACATTTTTTGACAGTGAAGAATTTTGCCAAACCGGTCATGCGCTTATTGATGTGCTTGGCCAATATCTGCAGGAAAACCTGCAAGGTTCAGGTGCCGTTATCGCCTGGCAAGCTCCGCAAGCCGCCATTATGAACTGGCAACAGCCATTACCATTGCAGCCCACGCTAACGCCAGCCAGCTTTATTTCTGCGCTGCAGGATAAGGTTTTAGCAGCGAATTTGCATATTCATCATCCACGCAATATGGGGCATCAGGTCGCACCGCCGTTGCCATTGGCCGCTTTGTGTGATCTGGTAGCGGCGCTGTCGAATCAAGCCATGGCGGTTTATGAAACCGGTCCTAGTGCGACGCTAATCGAAAAACAAGTCGTGCAGTGGATGGGCGCGTTGGTAGGTTGGTCGGATGCGACGGGGTTTCTGACTTCGGGTGGTGCGCAAGCCAATCTCACAGCCTTGCTGGCTGCGCGGCAATCTGTGGCGGGTTGGAATGTCTGGCAGCATGGCGTAAGCGCTGGCAAGCCTTTATGTTTGTTTGCCAGCGAACATGCGCATTATTCGGTCAGTCGTGCAGCGGGCATCATGGGGCTGGGGTCGGATGCGGTCATTAAAGTGGCGGCTGATAGCAAGGGTTGTATGGATGTAAACGCCTTGCAAACGGCTTGGCGGCAATGCCAAACACAGGGTCAATTGCCTATCGCCGTGGTGGCTACAGCAGGTTGCACGCCGACTGGCAGCATAGACCCGCTGTTGGCGATTGGCCATTTTTGCCGCGAAAAAAATCTGTGGTTTCATGTGGATGGCGCACATGGCGCATCGGCTTTACTGTCTCCCGTTCTTGGACAGCAATTGCATGGCATAGCGCTTGCAGATTCTGTTGTATGGGATGGGCACAAATTACTATATATGCCGGCGGCCGTTTCAGCGGTGCTGTTTCGGGTGCAGAAAAACAGTTATGCTGCCTTTGCACAAGAGGCTTCGTATTTGTTTCAAGGCAATGAGGATGCCGATGAAGCCTATAATATGAGCTACCGTACCCTGGAATGCACCAAGCGCATGATGGGCTTGAAACTGTGGGCGGCATTTTCGTTGTATGGCGTAGAAAATCTGGCTGCACTGGTAGAGCAGGTGTTTTCTGTAGCTAGCCTATTGGCGCAAAAGCTGGAGGCTGCGCCGGATTTTGAATTGCTGATGCAACCACAAACCAATATTGTCTGTTTTCGCCATTTGCCAACAGCAAGACTTAGCGCCGAAGCGCTGAACACGCATCAAGCCAGATTAAGGATGAAGCTGGTGGAAGATGGTGCTTTTCACTTAACGCAAGTGACATTGCAAGGCCAGTATTGGTTACGCACCACGATCATGAACCCGCTCACCTGCGAAAGTGATTTGGACGCGTTACTGCTTGCATTGTCAGTCTAAAGCGGATATGGAAAATTTTCTTCAAGACTTAAAGGTATTGCACGCATTTAAATCACCCTGTTCTATACCGATTTGAAACCAGTGCATACGTGCCTGGGATGAGCCGTGAGTGAAGGATTCTGGGCTGACGGCTTGGCCCGCTGATTGTTGCAGGCGATCATCGCCTACTGCTGCCGCAGCATTGATGGCTTCTTCAATATCACCACTTTCCAGCATGGCGCGTTGTTGGTTGGCATGATGTGCCCACACGCCGGCATAACAATCAGCTTGTAACTCCAGTAACACAGAGAGTTTGTTGGCATTGGTTTTTGAGCTGCGCTGTTCAGCTGCACTGACTTTGGCGGAGGTGCCGAGCAGGTTTTGCACATGATGGCCAATTTCATGGCCGATGACATAAGCGCGGGCAAAATCACCGCCCGCGCCCAGTTTGCCTTCCAACTCGCGGAAGAAATCCAAATCCAGATAAACTTTGTGATCACCCGGACAGTAGAACGGACCCATGGCTGATTGCGCGGAGCCACAGGCCGATTGCACTGCGCCGGTAAACAATACCAGTTTGGGCTGTTCATATTGCCTGCCATATTGCGGTAATAGCGTACCCCAAGTGTCTTCTGTGCTTGCCAGTACAGAAGATACAAAATCTTTTTGCTGCTCACTTTCAGCCGTGTGTGCTGCGGGCTGGGTTTGTTGAGGCGTGTCTGGATTGGCCCCTTGTATCATGCCTAATAATTGCAGGGGGTTTTGTCCGGTGAGAAAGCTGACGGCGAGTACGATAATGATGCCGCCTATGCCAATGCGCCCACCACCGCCAAAGCGCGATCCGCCGGATGTGTCGGCATCTCTTTCATCTTCTAAATTATCGCTTCGGCGACCGTCTTCCCAACGCATGATTTGACCCTTGGCTTTAATTAATGGTGATGCCCATCAGCGCCGTGGACATGGCTATGTTCCACTTCCTCCTTGCTGGCGCTACGCACATTGGTGACTGTGCATTTGAACAGAACGCGCTCACCTGCCCAAGGATGATTTCCATCAACGACTACTTTGTCGTCTTCAATATCCGTTACTGTATAAAGCACAATGTCGCCAGTTTCATCTTCTCCTTCAAATTGCATACCTAATACAAGGTCTTCCGCAGGAAAAGCGGAGGCCGGTTCGATTTGTACCAACTCTTCGTCGTATTCACCATAAGCATCTGCGGGTTCCAGTGAAATGGCTACAGAGTCGCCCACGGATTTCCCGTGCAATTCTTCTTCCACGCGCGGGAAAATGTTGTCATAACCACCGTGTAAATAACTTACCGGCTCCGAGCTGGATTCCAGCGTTTCACCTTCACTATTTAGCAGTTCATAAGTCATGGTGACTACAGTATTCATGGCAATTTGCATTTTCAGGGGTCCAATCCAAGGTTTGATTTAAGGGTTAATTTAAATAAGGTTGTTGAAATTACTTCGCTAAATTTTAACCTATTTCTATCCTCGGATTGCTATGCGGTAAGATGTCGCCATGAAAAAAATAGAGAAAGTAAGTATTCAGCACCCTGAACAGCCGCAAATATTGCTTGGAGGCATAACTCCCGGCCAGTTTTTAGCTAATTATTGGCAGAAAAAGCCGCTACTGATTCGTGGCGCTATTCCTGATTTCAAAGGCTTGTTAAGCCCTGATGAATTGGCCGGTTTGGCTTGTGAGGAAGATGTGCAATCACGCTTGGTGTCCTATGTGCGCGGAAAATGGAAGCTGGAAAATGGCGCCTTTGATGAAGTTAGATTCAGCAAACTGCCCAAAAAATCCTGGACATTACTGGTGCAAAGTCTAAATCATCATTTGCCACAGGCGGCAGACTTAATGCAGCAATTTGATTTTATCCCACATGCACGACTGGATGATCTTATGGTGAGTTATGCCCCGGACGGCGGCGGTGTGGGGCCGCATTTTGATTCTTATGATGTATTTTTATTACAGGGAATGGGTAAAAGGCTGTGGCGTGTAAGCGAGCAGCAGGATTTATCATTGGTGGAAGGCGCGCCTTTGCGAATTTTGCAAAACTTCACAACAGAGCAAGAATGGTTGCTGGAACCCGGAGACATGTTGTATTTGCCGCCGCATGTTGCGCATTGGGGTATTGCAGTGGGGGAGTGCATGACTTATTCCGTTGGTTTTCGCGCGCCATCCATGCAAGAGCTTGCCACGCAATTTTTTGCTTATTTGGAGGAGCACCTGTCGGTGGCTGGCGTTTATGCCGACCCTGATTTAAAGCTGCAAAAGCATCCTGCCAAAATCAGCAAGGACATGGTGGCACGAGTAACGCAAAAGTTGAAGAAAATTCAATGGGGCGAGAGGGATGTAGGCGACTTCCTCGGGTGTTATTTGTCTGAACCCAAAGCGCATATCGTGTTTGATGCCCCCAATAACATAGATATAGCTGAATTCCAGCAGCGCATGGAGCAAGGTGGCGTAGGTTTGAGTTTGAAAAGTCAGGCACTTTTTCACGGCAAGAGTTTCTTTATTAATGGCGAACAATTGGAAATGCCACCTGCATACGCAAACTTGTTAAAGCTATTGGCCGACCAGCGGCGATTAAGCGCAGAAAATATAATCGAACATCAACTGGCCGAGCCGAGTTTTATAGAAAGTGACTGGGTGGAGATTTTTTATCTGTGGTATCAAGCCGGTTATATTGAATTTTCTTAAAAGTTGCAATTGGTGAGCGAGCCATAACCCTGAAAATGTGTTCGAAGATTTGCTTTTGCCTGATGTTGTATTACAGGGTGAGCGCTTGTATGAGGCTGCAGTTGATTGTTTGCAGCGAGGAGGCCAGCGTTGTTGAAAATGCTCAGTTGTTGTAAAAATGCAACAAGTGGGCATTGGAAGTAGATTTTTTCCTGATTGCTGGTAAAATTCCCCTCACTCGGTTTGAATAATTTTTAGTAAATCTGCCGAAACTGCTTTTTTTGTTACTTTAACCATGAAGGATATAAACATGACACGTTCCGTATTGATCGCTGCTTTGCTGGCTTTGGCTTTGACTGCTTGTAAAAAAGAAGAAGCCGCACCTGCTGCAGAAGCTGCTGCTGATGCAACTAGTGCTGTAGCGACTGACGCTGCCGCTGTAGCAACTGATGCTGCTGCTGTTGCAACTGATGCTGCCGCTACTGCTGCAACTGCAACTACTGATGCTGCTGCTGCTGCAACTACTGCTGCTGGTGCCGCAACTGACGCTGCTGCGGCTGCTGCTGCTGCCGTTCCAGCTGCTGCTGATGCTGCTGCAGCTACAGTAGTTGATGCTGCTAAAGATGCTGCTGCCAAGCACTAAGTCTTGTCTGGCTATTAGCGCAAGCTAATAGCTGATAAAACAAAAAAGCCGACTTTACGTCGGCTTTTTTGTTTTATGACATGTGAGTTCATCAGGTGATTTCGCGCCAGTCAAAGCCTGTCATCTGATCCGCAATGCCAATCCAGTCCGATTCACAGTTCAAAACTTCACTCAATGCTGCTTTAGCCAATGCGGGCAGATTATTCTTGGCGCTTAGATGTGCGGCTAATATGTGCTGGAGTTTGCTGTTATCCAGCTTTGCCAGCAACGCGGCTGAGCTCAAGTTATCCAAATGCCCAAGACGGCCGCTTACGCGTTGTTTAAGTGATCTGGCGTAAGAGCCATTGTTTAACATGTCCAGATCGTGATTGCATTCCAAGCTCAAGGCATCACAACCGCTCAGCATCGCTTCAATATGCGGCGTGGAAGTTCCTGTATCAGTCAGTACACCGAGTTTGCGTGCGCCATCGGAAAACACAAATTGCACGGGTTCGCGTGCATCGTGCGGGACAGGGTAGGGCAGAATTTGCAAATCCTGGATGGAAAAAACCAGGTGGCTATCCAGGAGGTGGATTGTAAAATCGCGCTGTTTGGGTAAGAAGCGCTCAACCATGGCCAAGGTGCCATGAGTAAGCCAGACAGGGATGCGATATTTATTGGCGAGTTTGAACACGCCGCCGGCGTGGTCGTCGTGCTCGTGTGTGACTAAAATTCCCGCAAGCTGTTCCGGTAGTAAATCCAGACGGTTTAGACGTGAAATCGCATCACGCAAACCGAAGCCACAATCCAGCAAGATACGCGTGGACTGTGTTTCGACTATTAACCCATTGCCTGCACTGCCACTTCCCAGCGAAGCGAAACGCATAAATGAGATGCGGCTATTTCAATTGTTCAAATAACAGTTTAATGATTTTATTCGCAGTAGAAGAGTGATCGCGATTGCCTTGTGCATCCGTGATAGTAACCAGCGAACCCGCTTTGTCATTATCTTCAACTTTAACGCGATATTGTCTATCGAGATTCACTTTTTCTTTGTCATCCGCGCGCCAAAATTTAAGTTTGTCGGTCAGGCTTCTATCCGATTTCTTTGGTTCGGCGGGCTTGGGTCTGTTTTGTGTATTAGTTTTCTCTTCGTCGTTTCCCCAAAATTTCAGCGAGCTGAGGAAGCCTTTTTTACCTTGTGGTGCTTCATCTATATCCACATCGGCATAACGCACGTAAAACAAGCCTTTGCTACGATCTTTATCCTCGACTACAAAACCTACCCGGTCAAGTGCCAAGCCAACGCGTCGCCAGGCGCGATCGAAGGGGTCGTTGATACCCAAATTGAGTGTGCCGTCAGCATCATTGCCGATGCTGGCGCGAAGCTCATTATTGACGCTGGCCAGCACGGCTTTGGATTTTTGTTCCTCCACGCCCAGTCTAACCATCAAGCGGCGCAGTAATTCAGCATCCAAATCTTCAGAGTTGCCGCGTTCGACTTCCGTTTGTGTGCGTTTTTTTTCCGGTGCATAGCCGGTTTCAATGGTACCTAAAACCGTGCGCACTCGGGTCTTGCCATCATCCGGGACATCACTCATAGAGCGATGGCTCAAGTAAATTTCAGTAGTGTCATTGTCCGTTCCGCGATCAATGCGCGTGCGAAATTTTTGACGGTCTTTTATGGTGTTGAGCTTGTCCAGCCATCCTTGAAACTTGCTCAGATAGTTGCCGCTACCATCTTTTGTCAGACTGGATACATCCACCCATTCGGTTTCCATCACGCCGGTTTGTGCGTTCTCAACGCGTACAGCAAAGCCAAGTTCCGTCCAGAACTCACGGATAACTGGCCATATTTTTTCCGGGGATGCCTGCACCACAAGCCAGCGTTGTGAGCCGGCTCGCTCCAGACGGACATTGTCCGGGCTGGCTAGGATTTTTTCCTGTACCTGTGCCGGTTCGGCTTGCCCCTGGCTATAGCTGGAGTAACTGGTGGAGCCGCCGGGTACTGCATAAGTGTCGCTAGCTGATACGGAAGTCAAATCGGGAGGCACTTCCAGCGGGCGCGAACGTCCGGCATTTTTATAATCCGGCGTGTTGTTAATAAACGGGATGGAGTCACAGCCGTTTAATGTCAAAATGATCAGGCTGCTTAATGTCGCCGTTCTTAATTTAATTCGATTCATGCGGTTTCTCTTTATGCAATTTTATAACGGCTATTCCCACATCTTTAAATACCAGCCTGTTTCATGGCATCGCGTAAAACATCTTGATATTGGGCAGATAGCGTAACCAGCGGCAAGCGTATACCTGCACCGATCAGTCCCATTTTATGCAACACCCATTTCACTGGTATCGGGTTAGCTTCGACAAACAGTTTTTGATGAAGTGCAAATAATTTTGCATTGATTGTACGCGCCAATATCGCATTGCCTGACATGGCGGCCACACACATTTCATGCATGAGTTTGGGTGCCACGTTGGCGGTCACTGAAATAACGCCATGCCCACCCAGCAGCATGAGTGACATGCACGAGGCATCATCACCGCTGTAAATGGCAAAGTCTTTGGGCGCACGCAATAATAAATCGGTGCCACGCTCTATGTTACCAGTTGCATCCTTAATCCCCACAATATTGGGAATTTGCGCCAACCGTAAAGTAGTGTCGTTGGCAATATCGCAACCGGTTCTGCCCGGCACGTTATAGAGGATTTGCGGAATATCAACCGCTGCTGCCACGGCTTTGTAATGCTGATAAATCCCTTCCTGCGTGGGCTTGTTGTAATAAGGAGCCACCAGCAAGCAGGCATCTGCACCCAGGTTTTTTGCAGCATTGGTTAAGGATATAGCTTCGCGCGTGGAGTTGGCACCTGTGCCCGCGATGACAGGCACACGCCCGGCGGTGTGCTCAACCGCTGTGCGTATCAGCAGGCAATGCTCTTCAAAATCCACGGTAGGGGATTCGCCAGTCGTGCCAACGATGACGATGCCATCCGACCCTTGTTCAATATGAAAATCGATAAGCGCACGTAATGCACTAATATCCAAACTACCATCACCGTGCATGGGTGTGGCAATAGCAACTAAACTGCCTTGCAGCATAATTTACCTGACAAATGTTTTATTGCCGTGCATTTTAACTGAAAGCGGGAATTCAGGAATATGCTTTTTGCTGATGGCTTTGATAACCCGGGGGCATTACAGTATAACAATTAGTTATAGCACCTTTTTGTGGTGATGCTGCCAAAGCTTGTATAATTTGACAATTGTCTACAAAAACCAGCTATTCACCATGACGCAGCACTACATTTTAATTTTGTTAAGCACGGTTCTAGTGAATAACATTGTACTCGTAAAAATTCTTGGATTGTGCCCGTTTATGGGGGTTTCCAAGAAGTTGGAGGCCTCCATCGGCATGGCCTTGGCGACCACATTTGTGCTAACCATTGGTGCCGGTAGCAGCTATCTCATTAGCCAATACTTATTGGGAACCGAGCTGTTTTATTTGCGTACCTTATCGTTCATTGTGGTGATTGCCGGTGTGGTGCAATTTACTGAAATGTTTCTGGAGAAAACCAGTCCGGTACTTTTTCAATCTCTAGGCATCTACTTGCCTCTCATCGTAACCAATTGCGCGGTATTAGGCGTGCCCTTACTTAATGTGCAAACCCATCATAATTTTATTGAATCCATGCTGTTTGGTTTTGGTTCCTCGGTTGGTTTTTCCGTAGTGCTGATTTTGTTTGCCTCCATGCGTGAACGGCTGGATGCGGCCGATGTGCCTGCGCCGTTTAAGGGTGCAGCCATTGCCATGGTCACAGCTGGCTTGATGAGTCTGGCTTTCATGGGCTTTTCAGGATTGGATAAATATTGATTACTGCACTGTATGTGATGATAGGCTTGGCCGTGCTATTGGGCATGGTGTTGGGTTATGCCGCGCTTAAATTTAAAGTGGATGGCGATCCGCTGGTGGCGCGAATTGATGCCATTTTACCGCAAACGCAATGCGGACAATGCGGCTTTCCTGGCTGCAAACCTTATGCTACGGCGATTGCCAATGGCGAGGCTGACATCAACCAATGCCCTCCTGGAGGCGATGCGGGTGTACATGCCTTGGCGGACTTGCTGGGCGTGGAGTACAAGCCGCTCAATGCCGAGAATGGCGTGCCCAAGCCCAAATCTGTTGCCGTGATTGATGAAAATATATGTATTGGTTGTACGCTGTGCATACAAGCTTGCCCGGTGGATGCCATTTTGGGCGCGGCCAAGCATATGCATACCGTTATTGCTTCTGAATGCACGGGCTGCGAACTCTGTCTGGCACCTTGTCCTGTGGATTGCATTGCCATGCTGCCTATTGCTGAATCGCCTGATAACTGGAAGTGGAAATATCCTGTGTTTGAAATAAAAGTGGTCAATTCTTAATGGCAAGTCTCTCGTATATGCATGAAACTAAATTTATTATTTTGGCGATTAACTGATGCTGGCTAATTTGTTCAAATCATCTAAATTATCCAGCTTCAATGGCGGCGTACATCCGCCACAACACAAGCTGGAATCTACGCGTGCGCCGATTTCAGTGCTAACCATAAAAAATGCGCAGCAAGTTTTTGTACTGCCACTACGCCAGCATGTAGGCAAGGTTTCCAAATTGCTGGTGAATGTGGGCGATCACGTGCTTAAAGGTCAGCTGCTAGCCAACGCCGATGGTCAAATGTCGGCAGCGGTGCATGCGCCGACTTCGGGTACTATTGTCTCCGTGCAAGATCAGCTGATTCCGCATCCTTCCGGCTTGCCGGATATTGCCATCACTTTACAAGCTGATGGTGAAGATCGCTGGGTAGAACATCATGCGATGGATTATCGCAGTGTAAGTAAACGAGAGGTGTTGGAGCGTTTGCGCGAAGGAGGCGTTGTCGGTTTGGGCGGTGCGACATTTCCGTCACATGTGAAATTGCGTGAAGAAGCCAAACACCCCGTTGATACGCTCATATTAAATGGTGCCGAGTGCGAGCCTTTTATTACGTGTGATGATCTTTTAATGCGTGAGCGTGCAGAAGAAATTGTGCGTGGCATTGAAATTATGCAGTATTTGTTGAATACAAAAGAATGCATTATTGGTATTGAAGATAACAAACCTGAAGCGGCACAAGCCATGCGCGATGCGGCCAGTAAAAGTCAAATTTTGATTGCTGTTGTGGTTGTGCCTACGGTTTATCCTAGTGGTGGTGCCAGGCAGTTGATTAAAATACTTACCGGCAAAGAGGCTCCTAGCGGTAAACGCTCAACAGATATTGGCATACAGTGCTTTAACGTGGCAACGGCCTATACCGTACATAGACTGGTGAATCACGGCGAACCGGTTATTTCCAGAATAGTTACTGTGACAGGCAAAGTGGCACGTCCCGGTAATTATGATGTTCCCTTGGGGCTAGCGGTGGGTGAATTGGTGGCGCTGGCGGGTGGCGCAGTTGAAAACACCGAATACATTATGGGTGGGCCGATGATGGGTTTTACGCTGCCATCGAATCATGTTCCGGTAGTGAAAGCGATGAATTGCATTATCGTAGGCAAGCCGGAAATATTTCCCGAGCCACCGCCCGCCATGCCTTGCATACGCTGTGCCCGTTGTGCCGATGCTTGCCCGGTCAGCTTGCAGCCACAGGAGTTGTACTGGTTTGCAAAGTCGGACAATTTTGAAAAAGCGCGTGATTACAAGCTGTTTGATTGCATAGAATGCGGCTGCTGCACTTATGTCTGCCCGAGTAATATTCCGCTGGTGCAATATTATCGCTATGCCAAAAGTGAAATTATTGCGCTGGATAAAGCCAAACAGGCAGCGGATATTGCGCGCGAACGCAATGAATTTCGCTTGCATCGCATAGAACGTGAAAAGCAGGAACGTGCGCAAAAACATGCGCAAAAAGCGGCAGGGGCAAAAACTGAAAGTGCCAAGCTTGAAGCGGCTCCAGCCGATGCGGCAACAAAGGCCGAAGAAGCCAAAAAAGCGGCACTTGCTGCGGCCATAGAGCGTGCCAAAGTGCAAAAAGCCGAGATAGCTCCAAAAAATACCGAGGAAGTATCACCCCAAATTCAGGCTGATATTGCTGCCATTGAGGCACGGCGAGCAGAAGCTGGTCTGGCAGAAGTCGCTCCGCAAGACGAAAATAATTAGAAAACTAAAATGAATCGTTCACCTTATATTACCCAAGCTCCCAGCGTAACTACCATTATGCTCAAAGTGCTGCTCGCTCTGCTGCCGGGCATTGCCGCCTATGTATGGATTTTCGGCGGCGGCATCTTGGTCACATTGACGCTGGCCTCTATCACTGCATTGGCTTCAGAAGCTATTCTGCTGAAATGGCGGGATAGGCCGATCAAGCCGTTTTTGATGGATGGTAGTGCGCTGGTTACAGCCTGGTTGCTGGCTTTGGCCTTGCCGCCACTGGCGCCATGGTGGCTGGTGGTAGTAGGCACTTTATTTGCCATTGTCATTGCCAAGCAGCTGTATGGCGGCTTGGGCTATAACCCGTTTAATCCGGCCATGATAGGCTATGCGGTACTGCTGATTTCTTTCCCTGCCATCATGACCAAATGGCCTGCGCCGCTACTGTTGGCGCAAACGCCGTTGGGTTTTAGCGATCAGCTGCATTTTATTTTTGCAGGGGCATTGCCGAACGGCGTGCTAGTAGATGCCATCACTTCGGCCACGCCGCTGGATTATCTTAAAACCCAGCTGGGGTTGCATCATCAGGTGCAAGCCATCACACAGGCACCTATTTTTGGCGTGTTGGGTGGCAAGGGCGGCGAATGGGTGACGGGTGCTTATTTGCTGGGCGGCCTGTATTTGATTCAACAGCGCATTATCAGCTGGCATTTGCCCAGCGCTTTTCTGGCGGCGCTGGCATTGATGGCGGGTGTGTTTTATCTGCTTGACCCTGCCCATTTTGCCAATCCGGCGTTTCATCTGTTGAGCGGTGCCACCATGCTGTGCGCTTTTTTTATTATTACCGATCCGATAAGCGGGCCTACTACGCCGCTAGGTAAGCTGATTTTTGCCGCTGGTATAGGCATTCTCACCTATCTAATCCGCGTCTATGGCGGCTATCCTGATGGCGTGGCTTTTTCCGTATTGTTGTTTAATATCGCGGTGCCACTAATTGATGCCTACACGCAACCGCGCGTCTATGGACATGCAAAATGAGTGTGGATATGAATGAGTCTAAATTTAAACATACCGCCATCACCACGGCCATCATGGTGCTGTTTACCATGGTGGGAACGGCCTTGCTGGCGTTTACCTATTTCAGCACCAAAACACCGATAGAAGCCAGCGAAGCCGAAGCGCGTTTAACATTGCTGAACGAAGTGCTGCCACCCTCATTGCATGACAATAATCTGTTAAAAGATACCGTGGAGATTGCAGCGGGCGGCTTATTGGGCAACACCAGTAAAACGCTGGCCTATCGTGCGCGATTAAGCGAAAAGCCCGCTGCGGTGGTGCTGGAAGCGATTGCGCCGGATGGTTATAGCGGAGAAATCAAGTTGCTGATTGCGATTCGTCATGACGGTAGTCTGGCCGGGGTGCGTGTGTTGGCGCACAGGGAAACACCAGGCTTGGGTGATTATATTGATATTGCGCATAGTGATTGGATCAAGCATTTTGATAATCAGTCCTTGGCTAAAACGCAAGACGGCAAAGCGCTAGAAAATGAAGCCCAGGATGAATACTGGAAAGTCAAAAAGGACGGCGGCAATTTTGATTATATGGCGGGTGCCACCATTACGCCGCGTGCGGTAGTTAAGGCCGTGCACCAGACTTTGCAATATTTTCAGGCGCATCAAAATGAATTATTTGCGGCAGCGGGAGAGCAAAAATGAGCGTGTATAAAGACATTGTAGAAAACGGGCTATGGAAACAAAATCCGGGCGTGGTGCAGCTGTTGGGCTTGTGTCCGACGCTGGCCGTGACCACAACTGTCGTGAATGGCGTGAGCTTAGGCTTGCTCACCGCGTTGGTGATGGCGGCGAGCAATGGTGCGGTTTCTCCTATCCGCCGTTTTGTGCCGGAAGAAATTCGCCTGCCGGTGTTTATCCTGATTATCGCGGCGCTGGTCACGGTGATTGATTTGGGCATGAATGCGTTTGCACACCCACTGCATAAAGTGCTGGGGATTTTTATTCCCTTGATTGTAACGAACTGCATTGTATTGGCGCGCGTTGAAGCCTTCGCCGCCAGAAATCCGACCACGCCTTCCATACTCGATGGCTTCATGATGGGCATAGGTTTATCCCTGGTGCTGGCTTTGCTGGGAGCCATGCGCGAGGTGGTAGGTAAAGGTACTTTGTTTTCCGGTGTGGATTTGGCTTTGGGGCCTGCCAGCAAGGCCTTCATTGTTACAGTCATCCCCGATTATCACGGCTTTCTGCTGGCGGTATTGCCGCCTGGTGCATTTATAGGTTTAGGCTTGCTGATTGCTGTGCGCAATTGGGTTGAGATCAGAAAAGCCGCGCCCAAAGCCCTTGCCATGCCACCGCTGGCCGCTGCGCCAAGTCATTAATTCATCCGCCAACGCTTGTTCATGAACGCGGAAAAACGCCTGGAGATTTTCCGCCGCTTGAGCTTGGCAATTCCCGAGCCAACTACAGAGCTGGTGCATACCAGCACGTTTGAGCTGTTGATTGCCGTTATTTTGTCGGCGCAAGCCACCGATAAAGGTGTCAACCTGGCTACCGCCAAACTTTTCCCCCGGGCCAATACGCCGCAAGCCATACTCGCCTTGGGCGTGGAAGGCCTGGAGTCCCACATCAAAACCATAGGCCTGTATCGCAGCAAAGCCAAAAATGTCATCGCCACCTGCCAGATGCTGGTGGATGATTACGCAGGTCAAGTGCCAGACAAGCGTGAAGATTTGGAGCGGTTGCCGGGAGTAGGGCGCAAAACCGCCAATGTTATGCTCAATACCGCTTTTGGCCAGCCCACCATCGCCGTCGATACGCACTTGTTTCGGCTGGGTAACCGCACCAAACTGGCTCCCGGCAAAACGCCGCTGGAAGTTGAAATCAAGCTGATGAAAGCCGTGCCGCGCGAGTATTTGATGGATGCGCATCATTTGCTGATATTGCATGGACGCTACATCTGTGTGGCGCGCAAACCCAAATGTGGCGTGTGTGTGATTGCCGATTTATGTGAATACAAAGCCAAGGAATTCGTTTGATAATCAAGAGAGTGAAAACCAGATAAATGGCTTTATTCAACCCCAGCCGAGACCAGGTCAGGCAATTCTTTTTTGATACCTGGAGCAAGTTTAAACAGCAATCCAAGCTCTCCGATCTGGAAGCCATCGCGCTGCAAGTCATGCATATGCATCCTGAATATCACGCCGTACTGAATGCCTCAGAGCGTTATCTGGAGCAGGCTTATTTCCCTGAAATGGGCGAAACCAACCCGTTTTTACACATGAGCTTGCATCTTTCCGTACTGGAACAAATTGCCATCAATCAGCCATTCGGCATAGTGTCAGCGTATCAAAGTCTGCAACAAAAAAACGCCGATCCACACCACGCCCAGCATGACTTGATGGACTGCCTAGCCGAAACCATCTGGCAAGCGCAACGTGCCCAACAACCGCCGGATGCAGAAGCTTATTTGGCGTGTATGCAGCTTAAAGCTAGCAGGTAATTTAAGTGCACTTAAATCATTGCTTTTCATCAAGCTGTCATAGCCCTGCTGTAACTTGTCATATAATCAAACAATTAATTAACTACTCTATCTGATCTCCATGATTGCCATCTCCCCAATGCCACCTTCCCCGTTATTGCAAGCGCTCAATCGCTGGTGGCCGATATTGCTGGGCTTGTTGGCCTTGTATGCGCCCACTTACCATAATCTGGCTACAAGTTTATGGAATCAGCAGGATCAAGCGCATGGACCAATAGTGCTGGTCGTAGTGCTCTACCTGCTCTGGCAGGAACGTGCAGCATTTCTGGCGGAAACGACTAGTAAAACGCACCCAATTCTGGGTAGCATCAGTCTAACTATCGGCTTGGTGCTTTATATCCTTGGTCGCTCGCAGGATATTCTTATTTTTGACATTGGCTCACAGATCCCTGTTTTTGCCGGCATTTTGCTCATCACACGCGGCGCACCGGCACTCAGGGCACTCTGGTTTCCGCTATTTTTCATATTGTTCATGATTCCACTTCCCGGCTTTTTCATTGATGCCGTCACCATGCCAATGAAAATTGCAGTTTCTTACGTGGCTGAAAATGTGCTCTACTGGTTTGGCTATCCTATCGCACGAAGTGGCGTTATTTTGCAAATCGGTCAATATCAGTTGCTAGTGGCCGATGCTTGCGCTGGTATGCACACGCTTATTTCACTGGAAGCGCTTGGTCTGTTATACCTCAACATCGTGCGTCATGATTCGTTCTTCCGCAATATCACGCTGGCTATTTTGATTATCCCTATCTCCTTCACCGCTAATGTTATTCGGGTGATGGTGCTCACACTGGTCACTTTTTATTATGGAGATGAGGCCGGGCAAGGTTTTGTGCATGGCTTTGCCGGCATGGTGCTGTTTATTGTAGCGCTCACGCTGATTATGAGTGTGGATTCAGGCTTGCAATACATAGCCAAGCGCCGGTCTGGAGTTTGATTTCTGTTGCTATTCTGAATGGTCAACTCTTTGAAGCCGAGATGAAGCCTCCATAGAGGCTAAACTGCAATCCCAATACGGGGCAGCCAGCGCCGCAGGCAGGGGCTGGTGATAATGGTGCTGAAAACGGCCATGATGACTAGAATGGTAAACATTTGCTGGGAGATTACGCCCAAATCATAGCCTACGTTAATTACGATCAGTTCCATCAGGGCACGGGTGTTCATCATGATGCCGAGTATTTTGGCTTGCATGTGATTCATACCCGCCAAGCGTGCCGCCAGATAGGCACCGCCGAATTTTCCCAGCGTGGCGAGGAACACGATCAGCGCGCACCAGCCCCAAGCGGCGGCGCTATCCAGGCTGCCGATATTGGTGCGCAGGCCGGTATAGGTGAAAAAGATGGGCAGGAAAAACACCATGACGAAGGGGCTGATGCGGGTGCGCCAGGTTTTTACAAAAGCGTGTTCATCATGCAATAACACGCCCATCATAAAGCCGCCAAAAATGGCGAAAATGCCGAGTTGATAGGTGGTCATGGCGGATAGAAAAATGGCGGCAAGTACGATTCCCAGCAAGTTGTTGTCCAGCACGCCGCTTTTGGCATCAAAACGATGCAATATGTGCTTCATCAGCGGGCGCACGGCAAACCAGCTCACCGCGAAGAACAGCAGCACCAGCGCCACTTTCAGGGCAAAGCTGGGTGCATCGAAATTGGTGAGAGTGAGGGTAGTCACCAGCGCCAAGAGCAGCCAGCCGATGACATCGTTGATGGCGGCGGCGCTGATGGCAATCACGCCTATAGCCGTGCGCGTCATGTCGAATTCCATCATGATGCGCCCCAGTATGGGCAAGGCGGTGATGGAAAACGCGGTGGCGATGAAGAGCGCGGAGGCCACAGGGTGTGCGCCTGGTGATAAAGCCGGTGCGCTGATCCGGCCTATGCCGTAACCCAGTGCAAACGGTGCGATCAGGCTGGCAACGGCCACCCATAACATGATTTTGCGATTGCGGCGTTCACTTAAATGGGAAAAATCGAATTCGAGGCCGATCTGGAACATCAGCAACACCAAACCAATTTGCGACAACATTTGCATGGGTTCGGGGCTGCCGGAATGGAACACGTACTGAAATAAATCGGGCGCGAGCAGACCGAACAAGGAGGGGCCGAGCAAAATCCCCAGTACGATTTCGCCGACGACAGCAGATTGTCCGACACGTAGCGCGATTTCGCCGCCGATACGCGCTGCCAACACGATGACTGTGAGTTGCAACAGCGTAAAAAACAGCAGCGCCTCGGTTTTATGGGCGCTGATTTGAATGCCGATGGTCATGGCAAGGCTTTCAGTGTTGAATTCACCAGTTAAAACATGCCGCCGTTGATGGAGATGATCTGCCCGGTGATATAGGCGGCCTGTTTAGAGGCAAGAAAACCGATGAGATCGGCCACTTCGGTTGGGGTTCCCGCGCGCTTCATAGGCACCATGCTGGCGATGGTTTGGGCATCGAATGCCGCTTCGCTCATGGTCGTATCTATAATGCCCGGTGCCACCGCGTTGACGGTAATGCCTCGGCTGGCTACTTCGCGCGCCAGTGATTTGGTAGCGGAATTCAGTGCGCCCTTGGCGGCGGAATAATTCACCTGACCGGCATTGCCCGCCAGCGCCGAGATGGATGACACATTGATAATGCGTCCCCAGCGACTGCGTATCATGGGCATCATTAGCGGTTGAGTGACATTAAAAAAACCGTTAACCGAGACATCAATTACCCGGTGCCATTGGGCGGCGCTCATGCCGGGGAACACGGCATCATCGTGGATGCCGGCATTATTGACCACAATCTGAATCGGCGCATTTTCAATCAAGGGCGTTAGCACATCGGTGACGGCGGCGCTGTCGGTGACATCAAAACTCAGCACTTCGGCACTGCCGCCACTGGCAATAATGGCTGTGGCCAGTGCCTGTGCAGCTGGCAAGCCATGATGCGCGTGGATGTAGACATGGCAACCATCTGCCGCCAGGCGCTGACAAATGGCCGCGCCTATGCCGCCACTACCGCCGGTGATTAAAGCTCTTTTCATAGAGGGTGTCCTGAGGTGAGTGCTTCCGCGTTGAGCACGACGGCGGCGCGCCCTTGCAATAATAATTGGCCTGCTGCGCTGATGCTGAATTGATAAAGTATGTTGTTTTCATTATGCGCGATGCAACTGGCCTCTATTTCCAGATCGGCGGCAATGTTATCCAGCTGTGGCACGTAAAGCTGTGCGCCGCGTATGCTGACCAGATAGCCAACCTGCGCTTGAACGCTATCCGCCGCTGCCATTAACGCGCCATGTACCGCCATGGCTTGTGCAGCGTATTCAATGCCGCAGGCAGCGCCGAGCTGACCAAAAGTACGTAACGGGTTATCGGCAGCGCGGTGGCTGCTAGCGCGGCACAGAATGCGCTTTGCATCCCAGGCTTCTACATAATCGAGCAAACACATGCTGCCCTGATGCGGAATATGCCGGGCAATCCAGTTGTGGTCGAGTACGGCCTGATCGCATTTGGCGATATTCAACAAGGTGTGATGGTCACGGCGAGGCGCAGGTTGTCGAGATAATCCAGCACTACATGCTGATCGGTTTGCAATGCGATGGCGCGCAACAGCGGCAATCCGCGTGCGGCGGGGATGGCGCTGCGCAGGCTTTCCAATGCATTGTCGGTCAGTTTGTCGGCGCTGGCATCGGTTAGGCTGACGCTGATTTTCACCAGCGATTGCGCGCTGGGCTGCGGTGCCAGTACCAGCGCAATGCCAAACGCATCGCTGATGGGACGGGTGCTGAATAGTGGTTCCGGGTAGGTGGTATCGTAGCTTAGTAAAATGCTATGGGTGTTATCCACCACCACCTGGGTGAGCGCTTCCAGCAAGCCCGCGCTGAAACTCGCATCAAAAGCACTGACAACCGAGGCGGTGGCCATTGCGCCGGTGGCAATGCTCCAGTAACCGGCGGCGGCGTTATGCACCGAATTATGAAAGCGCGTGGGCGAGATTTCCCTGTCATCGGAGGCCAGCATTTCACAGATGTTATGGCAGTTGGCACCATCACCGCCAGAGGCCGCAAACACACTGGGCAAGCTGGCCGCATCCTGTTTGGCGGCGGTTATGGCTTCCAGCCCTATGGCCTGGGTGAGCTTGATAATCACGCCACTGCGCCTGCGTTCTGCGGCGGGCAGTAATGCAGGCGGTGGCAACACGGTTTTTTCCGGCTGATAGGCTTGCAAGCCGCTGAGGATGGGCTGGCTGCTGGCCCAATCCGTTAAGCCAGGGCCGAGTAAACCTATACCTTCTATGTAGGCGCTAAGTGTGTTCATGGATTAACCTGCCCGAGCAAAAATCAGGCTGCAATTGGTGCCGCCAAAGCCAAAAGAGTTGCTGAGTACGCGCTTTAGCGGCTGCGCGCGGTTTTGCAGCACATAATCCAGATGCAGTGCGGGATCGAGTTGCTGGGTATTCAGTCCGGCGGGTAACAAGCCGTGTTGTAGTGCCAGCGCGCAAATTACCGCCTCCAGACCGCCTGCCGCCCCCAGCGTGTGGCCGGTGGTGCCTTTGGTGGAGCTGCACGGCGTGTGTGCACCGAAAACATGCTGCACCGCTTTCCCCTCGGCGGCATCGTTGCTTTGGGTCGCGGTGCCATGCAGATTGATATAGTCAATTTCGGCAGGCTGAAGCCCGGCCATTTTTAGCGCATCCTGCATCGCCATACGCGCACCCAGGCCATCCGGATGCGGTGACGACATATGATAGGCATCGCTGGATTCACCGATGCCCAGCAATAACACCGCATCGGCATCCAGCTGTTCGGGTTGGCGTTGCAGCAGCGCAAATGCCGCCGCTTCCCCTATCGAAATACCATTGCGCTCGGCATCATAAGGGCGACAAGCCTGTGCGGAAATCAGACCCAGCGAGTTGAAGCCATACAGCGTGGTCAAACACAATGAATCCACGCCGCCAACGATTGCCGCATCTATCAAGCCTGCCGCCATCATGCGCCGTGCCGAAGCAAATACCTTGGCGCTGGAGGAACAAGCGGAAGAAACCACCACCGCCGGCCCGCTCAAGTCAAAATAATGGCGCGTAAAATCGGCCACGGAATAGGCGCTGTGCGTGGTGCGATAAATGAAATTTTCAGGCAACGCGCCGGTTGCCGCATCACGTTGGCGATAAGCCAGCTCGGTTTGCAGAATGCCGGAAGTGCTGGTGCCAAGGAATAATCCCACGCGCTGCGCACCGTATTTTGCCTTGGCGGCATGTACCGCTTCGGTAAAACCATCCTGGCTCAAGCCTAACAAGGCCAAGCGGTTATTACGGCAATCAAATTCGGCCAGATTTGCAGGCAACTGCACTGCGTCCAACCCGGCTACCTCGCCAATAAACGTCGGCAGGTTCACGGTATCAAAGGTGCACGGATGCAAGCCCGCACGGCCTTGGCGCAGCGCGTCCAGGGTTTCGCCTAGGCCGCAGCCTAAGCTGCTGGTAGCGGTAAAGTGGGAGAGCCAAAGTGGATTCAAGGAAAAGTACGCCGGAAGAAACAGGAGGGAGATTTTAGCAAATTAATGTGCTGGCTGCTGGAGTCTTGCCTTTTGGGCTAGGTTAAGCTCCAGTCGTAATACTTTATGTATAAAACTGAATACAAGGTCAGCTATCAATTTTATTCAGTATTTCAGGAATAAACCTCTCATTTGACAATGCACGCACCACGCCACGCATCAGGTAGTTATTGCTAAAGCCTATGGTGTATTGGCGCGCACCTTCATTTATAGGCTGCAACATTTTTCGCTCTACCAGTTTTTTGATTTGATAGGTGCGTTGGGCGGACGACATGATAGGCATGGCTACGGAAAGTTCAGCCGCTTTGGTTATGCCGTTTTTGGCTGTGATATGTAACAAACTCGCTTCCATGGTTGTGATTAACTCTCTTTCTCTGGCATAAGAAATGGCAGGTAGCAGAATTTTGTCGCTCAAATAACCGAAGTCCGTCAGCTTGTCCACTTTGCGCAATTCGTCCAGAATGCCTTGCAACACATAAATGCACCATGCCTCCAATTCCGTCGACTTTCCGGTATCGGCACGTGACAGCATGGCGTAATACTGATCCCTGTCATTGCAAAATACCGCTGTAGGATTCAACACTCCGCCACCGGTTTTTACATTGAATCCGCATTTAATCAGCAAAGCATAGGTCAATAGCCGCACCACACGCCCATTACCGTTACCAAACGGATGTATCCAGCCAAAACGATGATGTACCAATGCCACCTTGATAAGATCATATTTTGATGGATGGTTTTCGTTGATAAATGCTATCAGCTCTTGCATATAATGCGCTACTTGGATGAACTCGGGAGGCAAGTGCTCGGATTGTGCAATTTTCACCTGTGTTTGCCGATAAGCCCCCGGCGTGGCATCGCCTTCGCGTTTGAGGGCATTAACCGTGAGTGCGTGCAGCTCTCGGATGAAGTGCTCGGTTAGCCTATCACCGGAGTGAATATTCTCCTCAATGTACGCCATTGCCACTTCAATATTTTCCATTTCAAGCAGTTGATCAGAGGGTGCCTGTTTGCCGCCTTCCAGCTTGCTTTCCACATAGTCAGCCAAGGTGGTGTGATTGCCTTCGATACGGGCTGAACCTAAACTTTCCAGCATGTGGAAAATCTGCTTGAGCTGAAAAAAAACTTGAGCTGGCGTTGTTCCTCGTAGTTGCAAGCGGCGCAGGTGTTCCAACTCTGTTAAAACATCTACCAGAGGCGAGTCGAACGCCGGGTTGAGCAGTGTTAAATCATGATGGTTAAATACAGGCATGGTGATATTTTTTTAAATAGTTTATTATTTATTTTTAATATATCAATTTTTTATCAAAAATATCAATACATTACTGCACAACTATTTTTAGTTTATCTCTAATTATGTTAAACGTCATGTTTAATACAAGTCCAGTGGATACAGGGGTGAAGTTTGCCAGTCACGCTCCCGTATCATCACGTTTACGCAATGACAAAAAGCCGTCAGCGCCCCCAATACCACCCCAGCCAATACATTGACCGCCACATGCTGGCGTATGGCTAGAGTGGAATAGAGGATGGCTATACACCAGCTTCAGTTGATGAGGCGTACCCACAGTGGCGCGCCAAAACTGCGTAGCAATCCATGCAACCAGATGCCGGAAAAAACAGCGGTGGCAACGTGTAGCGAGGGGCAGGCATTGCCTGAAGCATCCAGATTTTTCAGCAAATCCACATAAACATATTGCGACCAGTCGATATTGGCAACGGGGGCGGCCGTTGGCCAGAAATAGAAAATGGTCAGCCCGGTCAAACAGGTGCCAGTCATCGCCAACCCATAGTGATACAGCTCACGAACAGTATTGGGTCAAGTCTTGCAATCACGTATTCCGCCCTTATACCTAGGCAACCTTTAACATCAAAAGTGGCCGCTCCTTTTCATTCTCAAGTTGTTTGAGGTAGTTTCGCCCAGGCCGCAGCCTAGGCTGCTGGTAGCGGTAAAGTGGGAGAGCCAGAGTGGATTCAAGGAAAAGTACGCCGGAGGAAACAGGAGGGAGATTTTAGCAAATTAACGTGCTGGCTGCTGGAGTCTTGCCTTTTGGTGACTCCAGCGATTAGATTATTAGTGAAAATGTGTTGAAACGAGGCTGGCGATGTATCGGCAGATACATGTGTGAAGTAAGCAGCTATGTTGTCAATTCAGTTGTTCACGATTTTATATCGTCATTTAGATTGAGAACGTATTTGATCTATGATTTGCACATCCCGATCTTTTCCATGAAGTGGGTGATACGGACCCGTCGGAATGGAGGAAAGGGCAATTTCATTTGCCTTTCTCGCATATGGAACATAATCTGCCAAAGCAGAATTGATCGCCGTAATTATTGCTTTAGCGATGAGTCCGCCAATCCCGCCGCCTGTATTTCCTCCAGATAGATCAGCGTAAACAGAACCCGTGTATTTCCAAAGTGTCTGATCGCTCTTTGTTGATTTTAATTCACACTCAACTTCAACTGTCAGGCCGGCGGCCAAGACTAAATATGACATATTCCACTTGTTTATAGTAGTAAACAAAACTGCATCAGAGCCAAAATACTCGCGGAATTTTGCTAATGGTACTGTGGAAAGAAGTTCCGAATCATATATCCCTTCTCGTTGAAGCACTTCAGAAGTAACTTCATAAGGGAAAGTATAGAATCCACTTAGGGATAACGGCTCTTGCAAAGTTGTGGAATAGTACTCCTTGGCATCGGCAGCTGTACTCTTGTTCATTGGTGGCAAGATTAGAATTGACTGAGGACTCTCTTCATACATTAGAGGAAACTTTCCGCCTTTTGTCACCATGGCTGGAGCACAACCTGAAACTAAAATTAGCAAAAAGCTAAGAGTCAGTAATCGCACAATCATTGGATATTTATTCATAATATATTTGTCTTTTCACTTACGGCTTTTTGTCTATCGTTTCACTGGTTTTGATACTTTCTGCAAGCCGATCAACGAAATGTGTCGATTCTGGATAGGTTGTTTTTTCTAATATGAACAGTTCCAGTGCTTGCTTGTTGTTTCCTTGTTTGGCATTCAAGTACCCCAACTCACAATAAACTCCAGGAGGAACGCGCAAATGGCGTTCCTTAGAAACATTAACGATAGCATTAAGTTGAGCCATATGTTTATTTAGAGCTTCATCGCTGGCATCTTTTCTGTAGTGATAAAGCGTGCTGGAATAGTTTCCCCAATAATACATAGGGGAGGTGGCGCAACCGCTAATCGATAATACAATCGCAACCCAAAGCAACGGAATAGATTTTTTCTTCATGGGATAATAATCTCTCTGGTGATGCCATCACCTATCAATAGTTCACGATCAATCACGACTTCTCCGTTTTTTACTACTTGGATTCTATGCTTGCCTGGAGTTACTTTATAGTGCGTATTTGCAAGGTATTTGTCTTTTTCGCCTGTGTTGGATTCAGTAGTTTTGACTCGACCATCGCTAAGCGCAAAAGAAATACCCTCATCAATTTTGACAATAGCCCCCGTAGTGTTACCACCAAATGCCAAATAAGAAACTGGTTCTGCAACCGTCACACCTTCTCGATATCCACTGCAACTTGCCAAGGATATTAGGCAAACTATACAAAAGATTAGTTTATTCATAATCCAACTTCTTCCACGTGAATGTTAGAAAAATCAGTACCAAAATTTCCCGAGATAATTTCACAGACAGCTGCTTCATTTTCCAAGGTGTTACCGATTAAAGAAACCACTTGGACTTTTGCAATCTTTTTCCCGGGTAATGTTATTAAAACATTGGTCTGCGGATTCTTAACCTGTTTTCCGTTTTCAATAATATCGAAAATCTCACCTGGTTTGATACCTTGCGTTTTCCCACCCGCAATGATGTACTTTCCATCATCTTTGGCTAGCACATAACTTTTCCATGGTTTATTAAGTAAATTTTCAATAATATTACTAGACAGATTGGTAATCGCTGCATCCAGAGCTTTGTCATTAATCGTCGAGTCATATCCTGCTTGAGCACCAACTCCGACAACTGTTCCGGCTTCACTATAAGCTTCGCCCGCCCCTTCTTCAGAATATATGATCTGGCCAGTGGATACATCTACGAGGCGAATATGAACTTTAGCAAAAGCAAGTTGCTTTTTTGTTCTGGAGAAAACTCCAACTTTACCCGTTTCTTTTCTTCCAAATTCGGTTACCGAGCCAATAATTAAGTAATCAGCAGAGTTTTTTAACGCACTGGCTTGAGCTATTTCAAGCTCCTTTTGAATTTTGTCCAGATCCGCACGTTCAAGAAGAATAAATTTATTGGTCTCGTTAAGTTTGTTACTTAGTATATCCAGTGCCTGTTTCCCTATCCTATCTTGGCCTTTATCAAGAAAGAAACTCTGACCATACTTTGTCTCATTTGTGAATCTGCCAATGGCAACCTTACGTTTTAAACCAGATTTTGTTTCTACTTTCTTGACTGCAATGGCTTTGCTAATTTGTGGCTGTTCATTAACAGACTGAACATCTGGCTGATTGACCGTGGCACAACTGGTAATTAAGAGTGTGATAGCTATTGATGCCGGAATGTTTATTCGATTACTTTGCATGCTTTGCCTCCCCATATTTGTTTTAATTGTACTAAATTCAGTATATTCCATCTGGCAAATACTTGCACAAAGTTTGACTCATTCCTTGCTTGTGAGAAGACATATTTAGTGATGAAGTAAGTTTCGCTAAGTATCCAACATACCATTTATCTGCCCGCCGGACGTTCATGCAACGGAATGCAAAGTTAGCTTCCGATGAATTGCATTTCCGCTTTGTAGCTCTATAACACAATCCTTCACTTTATTTGCTCAGGGCGCTTGTAGTAAATCATGTGTGAATGACAAGAGCCTAGACATCATTGATACAAATCCGTAGATGGCTATATGTAATTTGCCGATCACTTCTCCGCATCATCACGTTTACGCAATGACAAAAAAGCCGTCAGCGCCCCCAATACCATTCCAGCCAATACATCGACCGCCACATGCTGGCGTATGGCTATAGTGGAATAGAGTATGCCCAGACACCAGCTTCCATTAATCAGTAGTATCCACAGCGGCGCACCAAAGCTGCGCAACAAGCGATGTAGCCAGATGCCGGAAAAAACGGCGGTGGCAACATGCAATGAAGGGCAGGCATTGCCGGAGGCATCCAGATTTTTAAGAAAATCGACATAGCGATATTGCGACCAGTCAATATTGACTGCAGGTGCTGCTGTTGGCCAGAAATAAAAGATGATCAACCCAGCAAGGCAGGTGCCTGCCATCGCCCAGCCATAGCGGTACAGTTCACGCCGCGTTGCCAGTAATGCCGGGGGTAGAGATACATAGACCCAAAGTGAAAGGTAGACGGGCAAGGCCAGCGGCTGAAAGGCTATCAGCTTATCCAACCAAGTAATAGGCATGACGGTGGTGGAGTAGGCAGGGGTTTTGAGTAAATAAAAGTAGGCAGTGAAGAACAAGCTGATAAATAGCATGGTGCCCAGGCTTTTGTGTAACTTATGTCTAAGTAGCAAAGTAGCGGCTTGGCGATACCAAGGTGTTGGTGGAATTTTTTTGCTTAAAACTGGTTCATTGCCGACTTGTGCAAGGCTGACTCGGGTCATGTCTGTGCTTGGCGTAGGGTGATAAAACGCAAATTAGCCGCTGCAGCGGCTGTCAACAGGGTGGGCAGCACTTCGAGAATAACCGGAATGCCGTTGGCTGTGCGTGCGGCGTTGCCATCATGCAGCAGTAAAATGGCACCCGCGTGTAGGCCGCTTAACAGTTTACTTGTTACGCGATCACTGTCAGCAACCCAGGTATCCTTGCCGCGTATAGACCAGGCAGCGAGCTGCAACCCTAGCTTTGTTAGCACCGGATCAAGAAAAGGATTGCGCAAACCGGCGGGTGCACGAAAAAATAGCGGGCGCTGGCCGGTAATCGCCGTCAGCGTATCCTGCGCGACCAGTAACTCACGCATGAAACCGGCATAGCCCATGAAGGCAAAATGATGGCGGTGATGCTGGCTGTGATTTTCCACGGCATGGCCACGGCGCACGATTTCACGGCATAAATCCGGGTAGCGTGCAGCTTTTTTTCCGACGCAGAAAAAAGTCGCCTTGACTGCGTGATGATCCAGTAGGTCGAGCACCTGTGATGTGACGACAGGATCGGGCCCATCGTCTATGGTGAGCGCGATTTCATTTCTGGCAGTGGCTGCCGCAGGTAGCCGTGTCCAGTTTGATCCCAGCCAGTGGCTGCGCGGTGACATCCCAACGAATGTAAGCAGGCAGTGGTTAGCCAGTATCATAGCCAGCGCCCAATGCCACAGTTCGGGTTGCATGATGACAAACATCAAAACCAGCAAATGCAGCGCGACGGAGAGGCGGACTAACAGCGTGGGTTGCCAGCGTGAGTTAGGCATGAACTGGCTTGGCATGATGGTTTTGCCTGGCAAAAATAGCTGAATAAATTAGTGCAAAGATAACGCCGGGTGCCACGGTGATGCCTATGGCTTGCAATATGGAGACATTGGAAAATGCCAGCAAGCCAAAACCGGTGACGGTGGTGAGGTTGGCAAACAGCATGGCGGCCAGCGTGCGTGGCGGGATATTATAGTCGGTTGGTTCTGACTCGGCGCGATCAAAAAACAGCGCGTAATTGGAGCCGACTGCGACTACTAGCAGTAAGCCTATCAGATGCAGAATGGTGAGTTGCTGACCAAACAATGTTAACCCCGCCGTCACGCTGATTACGGCCGCTACTAGTGGCGCGATGACACGTAGCACGCGCATGGGTGAGCGGAACATCCAGAGTAACAATCCGATAATGGCCAGCAGCCCACCCAGTGACAACAAAATAGCTTCATGCAAATAGCCGGAATACAGCTGATCGGATTCGACTTTCATATCCACAAACAGCACATTGGGCAAACCGATAGTGCTTAATGCCGCACGAATTTGACTGGCGTTGATGCTGGCATTGGCGGGTGCGGTCAGTGGCAATAACGCGCTCCAGTGCTGCTTGCTATGAATGAGCAGGGCATCCACGGCCATGGCCATGGAGGTTTGTTGCAGATCGCCCGGCTGCAACAGCGGCTGATTGCGGGCGGCGGTGACATCGGCAATAAACGGTGCGAAGCGCTGCGCCTGTATCGGCAAGCCCTCAACCGCTTGTTGGATAACATTTTGCAGTACATCGGCTGGCGGTAGGCTGGCGCGTCGGGCATATTGCGTGGCGGCGCTGGGCAGATAGCGGCTGGGGCTTTCAAAGCTGGCAAGTGCGCCTGTTTCGACCAGTGTTTGCAGCAGCGCGGAAACTTGTTCAGCAGACTGCAAAACGGATTCCTGACTGACGCCAGATACCACCACCAGATAACGCGCATCCGGTGCGCCCATGTCGGCGCGCAGGCTGGCATCCAGTGCAATATCGGCCTGCGATACGGGACTTAATGAAGATATTTTATCATTCCACAAACTGGCACGGTGCTGGATGAGAACGGTACAGGCGGCCAGCAGTAATATGGCCACTGCCCAGCGCAGGACGGTAACGCGCTGTACCAGACGCGAGAGCAAGCGGCCGATGGTGGAAACATCATGAATGCGGAAATGGCTGGGTATTAGATGCGGCAGGATGAAGCGCGTCACGCTGGCGGCAGTTATCAGTCCGGCAATGGAATACAGGCCTAGCTGTGCCAGACTAGGGAAGCCGGAGAGCAGCAGCGAGGCAAAGCCGAATATCGAGGTCAATACACCGAGGCGTATCGTCGGCCAGAAGCGCTGGATCCAGTTATGCTGGTTAGCATCCTGTTGGTTTGACTGCTCCGATTGCATGAACAGGTAAATCGAATAATCCACGGCCTCGCCTATCAAGGCCGTGCCAAAGCCCAAGGTGATGCCATGCACTGTACCAAAGCCCAGACTGACAGCGGCGATGCCTGCCAGCGCACCGCTGATAACGGGTAAAAAGCCCAGCGCCAGCGCGGTGAAAGAGCGGTAAACCAGCAATAATAATGTAGCAATCAGCGCCATGCTGATGATGGATAAACGGCTGACCTGGGTTCGGATGGTGTCGCGTGAGGTGACCGAAAATACGCCGGGACCGGTCATCACCAGGCTGGCAGCTGGTGTAGCGCTGGCGGCACTCTTGAATGCCAACTTAATGGCCGTCATGGCACGTTGCTGGGCATCGGTATCGGAGCCGGAAGCGTGCGTTTGCAGCAGTAACAATGCGCGTTTGCTATCGCGAGATGCCCAGGCACCATCGACCAAGCTCGGCTGGCTGCCGCTGTCGAGCTGTTCCAACAATTGCAGCATCTCACCGGTAGGATCGCGCGGTAGCAAAGATTTAACCATCAAGCCGACGGGTGAGGCGAGCAGGTCTATGCTGTCGCTCAAGGCGTTGTGTAGACCTTCCGCGCTGAAACGTGCAGGCGATACGGCTGGGCTGAGCAGATAGCGATGGTTGAACAGAAAGGCACGGTCACGCTCGGCGCTGACCGGTTCACCATTATTGACGCTGATGAAAGCTGCGTCTACACGCAGACGCTGCGCCATTTGTTTGGAAAGTCGGGCGCGGGTGGCGGTGTCTGAGCCTTCTATGCCCACCAGGATCAGACGCGAAGCCAGGCCATCGTGCAGTTGTTCTAACATTAATTGCTGTGCCGGTGCCGGGCTACGCGGAAAAAAAGCGGATAAGTCGGCAGTGAACTGGCTGCGGCTGATGATAAAGGCGCAAGCGAGGATGAATGCCAACCACAAGACAATGGCAATCCGGCCAGACTTGACCCGGTTTGGTTTTTTGCTCATGGCGTGGGTAGTTTCTCGATGAGCATGAGCGAGCTGTCGCCATCGGTCTGGATGATTTCGATACTAAGTACCGCATCACGCGCGCCGGCGATGCGGATGCGCCGCACTACCGTCAGCATTTTTTCATTGGTCGGCAACAGTTGCAGTGTCCAGTTTTCAGCACCACCCTCCAGACTTAGTTTGTAATTGCGCTCCAGTGCCTGTTTATCACCCGCCAGCGTGCCGCGTATGCTGTCGATAAAAACTGCCAGTTCCGGGTAATCCTGCAATGGCAAACGATGTTGTTTACGCCCACGTTCGATGAGCAGCGTGCCTTGATCGAGAATCATGGATTCAGGTTTGGGTTTGAGGGTGCGTTTTTCCAGATGGTCGGGCGCGCTGTAGAACAGCTCGCCCGAGGATTCCACCGGTTTGTCAAGCATGGCGATGGATTTTTTTTCAACAAAGCTGGCACGGCCGGAAGGGCTTTGCGCCAGACCACGCATGAGCTGGTCTATATTCCAGTCGGCATTCCACTGGGCGGCAAAACTTGTCATCGATGTCAGCGTGGGGATCAGCATGAGCGCAATGAGCATGTGCCGCAAACAGTGCAGCGCAAAAAAGGAGGGTGATGTCATCATGATTTGGGAGAGTTTTCAGTGCTTGCAGGTTGCCAGAAATCGAAAAAATTAAACCAGTTGTAGGGTGCCTTGCGGCAGTATTGATCCAGCAACGTAGCATAACGCGTGATAGCCGTTTGTAGCGCGGCATCACGCTCGCTGCGGGTGATATTGGAAAAATCCGCCAACGCTTCAAAATGGATGGAATAACGATTGCCGCCCATATATAGCCCGGTCATAAACACCACTGGACGCTTGAGCAATGCTGCCAAGCGAAAAGGGCCGCTGGGCAAGCTAGCCTCGGTGCCGAGAATCTGCACAGGGTACAAGGGATCATTGCCGGGTGTGCGATCCCCCAACATGCCAACCACATAGCCTTCATCCAATCGTTCCTGCAACTTTATCATGGAGTCGATATGCCCCAATCCGATAATATCCAACGCGGCTTCAGGATTAATGGCCGTCAGCATGGCGTTGATTTTTTTAGCGTTATCCTCGTGCATGACCATGACGACACGCAAATTTGGATCTTTGCGACCGAGCGCACGGATGGCTTCAAAGCTACCCAGATGCGCCCCCATCAGAAACAAACCTTTGCCATTGGCAAGCAGGTCATTCAGAGTATCCAAGCCATGCACTTCAAAATCAAACAAATCAAATCGGCGATTGACCAGATAAACGCGATCATGAATAGTGGCAGCAAAGGTGAAGAAATGCTGGTACAAATCACGGCAACGGGCAGGGCGGCCTAAGGCAAGCCGAAGATAAGCACGCGAGGCTTGCCGACTAGCTGGCGCAAATAGCAGAAAATAGAGAGCAATCATATGCAGCACCGCACGCGCAATGCGCCGCCCCATACGCAATGAAATCCAGGTCATGACGCGCATCATAAACATATTGCTACGTTCTTTATTATGCACCCATGCGGTGTGGTTGGCGGCTTGATGGTGTGTCATGCGGATTCGGTAATTTAAGATAATTTGGTCAAAATACTACCGCTGGCAATTTTGCGCAGACCTGCCGCAATGTCAAAACGTATGGTGCCGTTAGGTTGAATAATATATTGAATCAGCAGTTCGTCACCCGGTTTTGCCGGGTTTAGAAATTTGACAGAACTGATTTCACAAGCCGCCAGTGCCTGTCCGATCGCTACCGTTATGGTATGGAGTACAACGTCCAGTAGCACCACGCCGGGGAGTATAGGCATGCCGGGAAAATGCCCGGCAAAAGCGGGGTGATCCAAGGGAACTGTCCAGCTTGCGGTGTTGCTCATGCGAGCTTTTGCGCTTGCATCAGCGCTTGCAATGCGGATTGAGGTAGTTTTCCTGTGTGGTTGCGAGGTAGCGCATCCACAAACTGCAAGGGACGCGGTAAAAACACCGGATCAATATGTTCGCGCAATGCCGCCAGCAAATAAGAAGCCTCCATCCCGGGTGCGACTACAAATGCAGCCATTCGGGTAATGCGATCCTCTTCGCTTTCCTTAGGCATATAAAAAGCCCCATCCACCACGCCGGGAATGCTATTCAACAGATGATTGAGGCTCGCCAATGAGTGCCGTTTACCAGCGATATTGACCATATCGGCGATACGCCCATGCAGTAAAAAGTGTTCTTCTGAAATCGGTTCAATAATATCGCCCATGGTGATTGAGCCCATAATGTGGGCTCCATAAGCGCGCACACCATTGTCATCCTTGATTAGTTCAACGCCAGGCAACAACTGCCATTCTGCGGTTTGTGTGGGGTGGCGGGTAGCAATCAGACCGGTTTCGGTGCTGCCATAGATTTCCATAAGCGGCGCATGGCAACGTGCCTCAATGGCATGTGCAAGCGGCTTTGATAGCGGTGCTGTAGCGCAAACTACTTGTGCAATTTCTGGTAACACCAGCCCCGCATCCAGCAAAGCGCGCAAATGAAATGGCGAAGACACCAACACACGTGGTGCGGCTATTGCTGACAGTGTTTGGCCAATATCAGCCGGGTAAAATGGCTGCGCATGACTGAGTGCATTTCCGCTAAGCCATGCCATCAGCACTGTGGATTCAAAGCCATACATATGCTGCGGCGGTACAGTGCCAATAATGGTACTGTGTGAATTAGGTAACAGCCCCAAACGCAAGGCTTCTGCCTGCACACTGCTCACCAGTGCGTCCCAGGTTTTTGGATGCGGTTGGGGAGTGCCGGTGGAGCCGGAAGTGAATACGATGGCGATGCATTGTTTGCTATCTATTTGCGGGATGGCATAAGTATCTGTCGGACTAACGGCCATATCTGGATAGCGCATTTGCGGCAGGTCTACCGTGCAAGCTTCGTTATCGGTCAAACAAAATACATCAGGCGCAAAAATATTGATCTGGCGTACTATTTCCGGGGTGTGGGTAGATGGCAGCAAACTGATTTTGTTGGCCACAATCGCCGCCGCCAGGCCGACGCTAAAGTGGTAGCGGTCACAGCACATATTGAGCAGGTGGCTGCCGGCTGGAAAGCGCGCAGCAAGCTGATGCACTTCGGCTAGAAACTGGTGCAGCGTGACAGTCCCTTCGGCACACCAGGCAATAATGCTGTCCCGAGCAGCATGCGAAAGCAGTGGCAATGAGGTCATGATGAAATTAGCGTGAAGAACGTGCGGAGCTGTTCAAAAATACCCGAATTGCATCCAGGAAATGCGCATGTTGGGTATCGGGTAGCCGCCATTTGCGCACGCTATATTCGACGATAAACATTAAGGCAATCAAAGGTAGCGTTAACAGATTGGCAAAGAACGACCAGGTGGCGAGTGATGTCAGAAAAAACAGCAAAGTAGAGGTAAGCATCATTACGGCAAAAAACATAGCCCAGGCTAAAGTGATTTGACGGGTGTAAATTTCATGCTGCGGGTTCAATGAGCCATGCACCATCATGGCAAAGCGAGTACACAGAGGTTGCCGCCCGGCTAGCAGGGTGCGGCCGAAGGTCACGAATAATATAAGTTGCATACCCGCACTTTGCAGCCAATAAACCAGCCCGAAGTGATGTTCAAGTAACGGCCATTTTGCCCACAATGCCAGACTTAACAAAATTAACCCGCCCAGCATAATAACGCGCCGACTTGAGCGCCAAGCCAGCAGCAAAGCAATCAATAGTACTGGTGCAATGGCCACCCATGCGCCCCAACGGCCATTTTCTGTAGATTCATTGGTGTAATGCGCCAAAAGCTGATAGCCGATTACCAGCGCAGCAATGCCCAGCCCGCACAGAATGCGACGCAGCATTAGCGGGTTCTTTTGGCAGCGATATAGTCGGATAGGCTGTGTAGCGAGCTGAAAATATGCCGATTGTCAGCACTATCGCTGCGCAGTTGCAAGCCGTAACGCTTGGAAACTACCAGCGCCACTTCTAGCACATCAATCGAATCCAGACCCAAACCTTCGCCGTACAAGGGCGCATCGGGAATGATTTGATCGGCGCTGATTTCAAGATTAAGACACTCAACCATTAATGCAGCCACTTCACGCTGCAACTCTGGAGAGTTAGAGGGAATGGAATTAGGGTTTTCTTGCATGTTGTATCGCCTGAATGATTCGCAAATATAGGAAAGTAGGCTGCAACTGTTTGATATGACGTGCTTTAGAGGCAATGTGTAGATCAGCAGATACAGAATTTTCTCTTGTACTGTATTCTACACCAGAACAGCCAATACCCTTTATTGGCTATTGGCTTTCTCACAGCGCTAAAACGTCACCCCAATTCGTTATCAGGATAAAAAGTAAATTTACTGCGCCACGCAATCCACGTAATACAGCGCTTTTCCATCCACCACCGTTTTCACCAATCCGTGCACATCCGTTTCAAAGCCGGGAAAGCGTTCGTTGAAGGCGCGTGCAAATTTCAGGTAGTTGATGATGATGTCATTGAATTGTTCACCTGGTATTAAAAGCGGAATGCCGGGCGGGTAGGGGGTGAGTAGTACGGCGGTAATGCGGCCTTTCAGTTCATCAATCAGCACGCGGTCAATTCTGCGATGCGCCATTCTGGCGAAAGCATCGGTGGGTTTCATGGCGGGCACAATGTCGGAAAGATACATTTCCGTGGTCAGACGCGCCACGTCATTGGCCTTGTAAATTTCATGAATCTGCGTGCATAAATCTTTCAGACCTATGCGTTCATAGCGCGGGTGTTTGGAGACGAATTCCGGCAACACTTTCCATAAGGGATGGTTCTTGTCGTAATCATCTTTAAACTGTTGCAACGCCGCCACCATGGTGTTCCAGCGGCCCTTGGTAATGCCTATGGTGAACATGATGAAGAACGAATAAAGCCCGGTTTTTTCCACAATTACGCCGTGTTCCGCCAGATATTTGGTGACAATGGCGGCAGGGATGCCGAAGTTATCGGAAAAATCGCCATCCACATCCAGTCCCGGTGTGATGATGGTAGCCTTGATCGGATCCAGCATGTTGAAGCCTTCGGCCAGATTGCCAAAGCCGTGCCAGCGTTCGCCCGCTTTCAGCATCCAGGCTTCGCGCTCTTCTATGCCTTCTTCGGAAAGATCATCCGGCCCCCATACCTTGAACCACCAATCCGCGCCCCATTCTTCATCCACCTTGCGCATGGCGCGGCGGAAATCCAGCGCTTCCATAATGGATTCTTCCACCAAAGCGGTGCCGCCCGGCGCTTCCATCATCGCCGCCGCCACATCGCAGCTGGCAATAATGGCGTATTGCGGGCTGGTGGAGGTATGCATCAAATAGGCTTCGTTGAAGACATCTCTATCCAGCTGAATATTCTCCGCATCCTGCACCAGAATCTGCGAGGCCTGACTGAGGCCCGCCAGCATTTTGTGCGTGGATTGTGTGGAAAACACCATGGATTCCTTGCAGCGCGGGCGGTCAGCGCCTATGGCATGATAATCGCCATAAAAATCATGGAAAGTGGCGTGCGGCAACCAGGCTTCGTCAAAATGCAGAGTGTCGATTTTGCCATCCAGCATTTCCTTGATTTCCTCCACGTTATACAACACGCCATCATAGGTGGATTGAGTGATGGTAAGCACGCGCGGCTTGGCGTTTTTATCCAGCGCAAACGGATTCGCCTCGATTTTTTTCCTGATGTTTTCCCATTCAAATTCTGCCTTGGGGATAGGCCCGATAATACCGAAATGATTACGCGTAGGCATTAAAAATACTGGAATCGCCCCGGTGATGATGATGGAATGCAATACCGACTTATGACAGTTTCTATCTACCACCACCACATCACCCGGCGCTACCGTGGAATTCCACACGATTTTGTTGGAAGTGGAAGTGCCGTTGGTCACAAAGTACAAATGGTCGCAGTTGAATATGCGCGCTGCATTGCGTTCCGAAGCCGCCACCGGCCCGGTGTGATCCAGCAATTGCCCCAGCTCATCCACGGCATTGCACACATCGGCGCGCAGCATATTTTCACCAAAAAACTGGTGGAACATCTGGCCGACCGGCGATTTTAGAAAAGCCACACCGCCGGAATGCCCGGGACAATGCCAGGAATAGGAACCATCCGCCGCATAATGCACCAGTGCGCGAAAAAATGGCGGTGGCAATGAATCCAGATAATCCTTGGCTTCACGCAGAATCACGCGCGCGACAAACTCCGGCGTGTCTTCGTACATATGAATAAAGCCGTTCAGCTCGCGCAAAATCTCATTGGGAATATGGCGTGAGGTACGCGTTTCACCATGCAGAAAAATCGGGATTTCCTCATTGCGATAACGAATCTCATCCACAAACCGGCGCAAATTATCCAGCGCCTGCTGCGAGCCTTCCACAAACTCTTCATCGTCAATCGACAGAATAAACGCCGAAGCACGGCTTTGCTGCTGCGCAAAGGAGGCGAGATCACCATAACTGGTCACTCCCAGCACCTCAAAACCCTCATCCTCAATGGCTTTGGCCAGCACGCGTATCCCCAGACCGGAGGAGTTTTCGGAGCGGAAGTCTTCATCAATAATAATGATGGGGAAGCGAAATTTCATAATGACCTTTAATAAACGCTAAAAATGATGCCGCTATAACATCCGGCAAATTCAATTGAGCGCTATGATAATGTAAAAATCCTCTGTTTTCATGACGATTTAATACTGAATGGCTCCGGGTTTGGAGGTGTTCTAATTTCTGAGAGGAGATAGCCATGAGCACATCAAAGAAATTCCCCCCCGATTTCAATGGTGGCTGGCCGGGAGTTTGGGCGGCGTTTGCCAACCAGGTGGAAGCAAAACACCATTCGACGTGTAGAGTGGGTCAAGCGACTTTCTGCAACGTTTAAGTAAGTGCTATTCGAGACTGACCCTAATTTTACTTAAGCGAGATCACCATAACTGGTCACCCCCAGCACCTCAAAACCCTCATCCTCAATGGCTTTGGCCAGCACGCGTATCCCCAGACCGGAGGAGTTTTCGGAGCGGAAGTCTTCATCAATAATGATGACGGGGAAGCGAAATTTCATAATGACCTTTAATAAACGCTAAAAATGATGCCGCTATAGCATCCGGCAAATTCAATTGAGCGCTATGATAATGTAAAAATCCTCTGTTTTCATGACGATTTAATACTGAATGGCTCCGGGTCTGGAGGATCTCCAATCTCCGGGAGGAGACAGCCATGAGCACATCAAAGAAATTCCCCCCCGATTTCAATGGTGGCTGGCTGGGAGTTTGGGCGGCGTTTGCCAGCCAGGTGGATGCAAAACACCATTCGACGTGTAGAGTGGGTCAATGCCCTCGTTGAAAGCCTGGGGGACAAGATAACGCTTTTGTTCGCCCCTGCCAGGCTCCAGGCGAGCGACTTTCTGCAACGACGCTGTAGAAAAACCCCATTCTAAACCGCCCGTTTATTCCGCAGAGAATTTTTTAAAATGCGCATTTTCATCCATCCCCAGCCCCTTTTTCGATGTTCATTCATTCCCGCCGTTTTTTTGCCCGGTTCACCGTGTTAGTCCAGCCTATGGGCACTTCTGCACACGCATGGTTACCTTCCTGATCCCGGCCTCAGCTGGCATAACCATGATGCGCCAGTTTCTCCACGTTATGCATCAAACAATACAGCTTCCATTGCCCATCCACCTTGTCCTTGCCACGTAGCGTAAAGCGGTGCAAACGTTTATTCCCGCGCAAGTTGCCAAACACAGGCTCCACGGTAGCAAAGCGGCGTGTGATCATTGCCTTTCCGCGCGCACTGTCGATCCTGGCTTTCATTTGTTCCAACACACTGGGGCTGGAATCGCGCCTCCCCTGCAAAAAGGCCACTTGCCGGACGTGTGTCTTGTCCGGGGTGCGTAAGCATTCGCGGCGTTTGTCGCACGGCACGCAATCCTGTTTCGCTCCCGAGAACTTGAGGGCGATGCGTCCGCCTATGGTGCAATTGGAACCATTGCCATACAGTCGTTTTCCGCCCGGGCATAGACAGTGCGAATGATCCTCGGCCAATACAAAGTCGGCAGGCTTGAAACAGCGGGCTTTCTTTTTGTGTGTGGCGACTTTCCCTGACCTGGCCTTGTTCCACAACGGATCCGGTTTGGCCGTATGAATCCCCTGGTCGGCATAGCGCTCATCGCGCTTGCGGTAATCCGGGTCGGGGATATAGGCTTCGATGGATTGGGTGGCCAGTGCCTGGCAATTGCTTTCCGTGTAATACCCGGCATCGGCTGTAATCACCGTTTGCGGTGTCCGGTAGGCCGCCACGGCTTTTATCGCGGGGAGCAGCAAGGCCTGTTCCGAGCCGGTGCCGTGCGCCTGGGCATCCAGAATGATCTGCGCTTTTTCATCCACGGTAGCGACCCCGGTATAGCCTTGCACCACGCCCTTGCCGGTGGCCATTTTGGCGGATTCGTTATCAGTGCGGTTGGAGAGGATGACGCTGCCACGGCTGCCCTTGCGGTCATGGGGGTTGGCTTGCAGCCAGTCACGCAGTTGGGTGGCCTCCTTTTGCAATCGCGCGAGCTTGTTGGCCTCGCGTTGCCCCATCACCGCCTCCGTGGGCGCGGCATCGGCGCGTTGGTGTTTCTCCAGCAGGGTCTTGGCCGCTTGCTCCATTCTCTCCATTTGCCGCTGATAATCGGCGCGTGTGCCGGATTTGGCCTTGCTGGCATTGGCGGGCAGTTTAACGCCATCAATGGCAAACATCTCGCGCCCGATCAGACCCTGACGATCACACACCAGCAGCACCTGGGCAAAGAGGGAGGCGATGGCATCGCCCATGCCGGACACAAAGGCGGCAATGGTGCTGAAGTGGGGTTGGCTGTCACCGGAGACGGCGATAAAGACTATGTTCTCGCGGCAGGCGGCTTCTATCCTGCGGCTGTAAAGGATGCCGCGACTGTAGGCGAGCAGAATGATCTTGAGAAGTGCGGCGGGGTGGTAGGCGGAAGCGCCACCGTCGTCATTCTGGTAACGCGCATGTAAAGCAGAAAGATCGAGTTCGTGATCGATGAGATGGCACAAGGCATGTTCAAAGGTGCCGGGGAGGATTTGCCGCTCAAAGTCAACGGCCAGGAGTTTCAGGCCTTTGTGGGTGGGTTTGAAACGTGCCATGGGGAATTCCTGCCGAGCCAGTGAATTGGAATGGCGGAATTATAACATAAAATCAAGCGGCTACCATCAATAACTTCCAATAAAACAATGGCTTGGGTGAATTCGCGGGGTGGAATTGGGCAAAATTCGGAGGGGGTTTTTCTACAGCCTCAACGTTTAAGTAAGCGCTATTCGAGACTGACCCTAATTTTATATGGCATTCAAAATCACCAGCAATTTACGCATACAAGCCACCAGCGCGGTAGGTTGGGCAGAATGCAATGAAGCCCAACAATAAACAATTCCTTGAATGTTGGGCTTCGCTACCGCTCTGCCCAACCTACCGCGCTACTTAAAAGCAGTTAGTTTCTTACTATAACCGTTCTGAACACCTGAAGAAAAGAAACCGCCACACTCACTTAGCCTCTTGCAGCCATCACACTCTTCGACGTATTCATTTTTCCAGTCACTAATAGATTTCTTATAATAAGGCGCTATGTCATCGTTAACCAAGCACAGCTGATGGTTATAGACAGATACATTCATCCCATAACCAGCTAGTATTTTCACGGCATCACTTAACGTATCTTTATAGTCATAAGGGTCTATCCAAAGCTCATCAAGATTGGCTCTAGTAAAACCCGTCATCTCAAGTCCCATTAGGGCTACATGGTCTACAAATAGCAAGTTTCTTCCAATGAACTCACAAAGCTGCCTGAGTCTACCAATTGACTGCTTATGAAGCACTACTCTAACTTCAACTTTTTGCTCATACTTCTTAAGGTTTAGAATCCCTAAAATTGCCTCATCAAAAGCTTCCTTAGCTTGAACTATATAATCATGCTGTGCAGGATCATCAGAATAAATTGGAATACCAACCATCATGTCAGGATGGTCAATAAGCGAATAACTTTTTGTAAAGGCATCACTTTTGAAACTTCGCCCATTAGACAAAATATGGACACTGGTATTAGGAAGGTAGCTTTTTGCCAACCTTAAGATATCCAAGAATTTTCCCCCATACAGCGTAGGCTCGCCGCCTGTGAAGATGATTTCTCTGGTGTACTGAGGAATTAACTTTATTAACTGGGCTGCCTCAGCTAACAGCCATGAGTCGTCTATAGCCTTGGGAGGCTGAGAGCACATCAAGCAATAGTGATTGCATTGCTCAGAAATAAGTATCCCATTATTGGGTGAAGAAGCTCGATAAAGAACTCTTATCGAAGACTTGTCTTTTGAAATCCTAATTACATCCTCATCTGCTATGTATGAGTAGTCTTGTGGAAGAACCGTATATTCAGAATTAACTGGCAATGCGTTTATGAGGTGAGCAACGCTCTCCAAAATTAAATAGTGCTTAAAGCCTTCAGGAACGTCAGCGTCACTCACTAAGAACGCTCTAGAAGCTCTTAGTACTTTGGGTAAATCTTCTTTAGTGCTAACGCTAAAAAGCTCATTGTTGTTAACTTCCTGAGACTTTATCTCTACAACCCTACCCCCAAGCTTTAGCATCTATTAGCCCAACCTAAGAATATTTGTTTTGTCTCAGCATCTGAACGCATAAGTTCAATTAGATGTTTGAATATTGCCATGTTGCGTTTACAGAACTCTGACTCAGGTTTTCTTGCTACCGTGTCCCCATATACCGCGTGATGATATACAGGTTCTGCACCACAGTATGGCTCAAAGGCACAATCCGAACACATGGGGACACTGAGTGTAAATGAATCCTCTAAGGCATCTAAAAGCTTGTCTGAAAGCATAATCTCTTCATAGGTATTATGCTCAATATGACCCAACCTAAAACTTTCATCACCCATCTCTGCAAGCATACGACTTTCATCGGAAGCATACACCCCACCATCATAGTTAATTACAATAGCTGCAATCCCCGCACCTGAAGGATTCATTAAGTCAACAAATCCAGGGTCATTTGAAGTTAGCATCTTTGTAAGAATTAACGATGTGTACTGCTCGGTGAACCTGATACCGCTTTTATTCAGCTCTATTATGTATGCCAAACCTTCTTTGTAGAAATCAAGCCAACGCTCGGTGTTGTAAGCACGATACTTTTTGGTTTTAATAGCAAAGCCATAAGGCGATAAAGGCCTAAGAAATATCCCATTAAAACCCAAACGAAGGTACTCATCTATAACTGATTTAACTTGGGGAAGACTTTGCTCTGTTGTCGTCATTAAAGCAGACACACTATTGAAGCCTAAAGACAACCTAGCCTTGTCCAACCCCTCAATAAATTTCTGATAGCTGTTTTTGCCAGCTCTAGGTCGGTTTGTATTATGAAGTTCTTCAACACCATCAAGCGATGATGACAGATAAATGTTGTGAGCTTTACAGAAGTCTAATACTTCATCCGTAAGAAGAGATAGAGTGGTTGCTATAACGAAAGCCAAATCCCTACCTAAACTCTCATTACGCTTCTCAGCCTCAAGAACTATATATTTAACAAGCTCAAAGTTTAGCAGAGGCTCCCCGCCCTGAAACTCTATCTTGAGTGCAGGTGATGGCGAACGGAAAACCAAATCCAAACCCTTATCCGCCATTTCTTTTGTCATATCAAAAGCAGCTTTATCTTCTGACTGACGCGAGACCTGACAATATGGACAACTGTGGTCACAACGAAGAGTAACGACGAAAATGTGTAAATTGGTGAAATTAGCGAGTCTAGAAAGCTTCGTCCTTACTTTTAATGCTAGAAGCTGAATAGGAGCTTTGTCATTAAGCTCATATATGAATTGTCTAGAACGAAGGTCTGAATACAAAGGCTCATCAGGACTCAGCTGATGGTTAACCACCCTATCCAACTCATTATTTTTTACGACTGTAAACTCACCTGAAAGGTTGAGGCTGTAGAAAAACCCCCTCCGAATTTTGCCCAATTCCACCCCGCGAATTCACCCAAGCCATTGTTTTATTGGAAGTTATTGATGGTAGCCGCTTGATTTTATGTTATAATTCCGCCATTCCAATTCACTGGCTCGGCAGGAATTCCCCATGGCACGTTTCAAACCCACCCACAAAGGCCTGAAACTCCTGGCCGTTGACTTTGACCAGCAAATCCTCCCCGGCACCTTTGAACATGCCTTGTGCCATCTCATCGATCACGAACTCGATCTTTCTGCTTTCCATGCGCGTTACCAGAACGACGACGGTGGCGCTTCCGCCTATCACCCCGCCGCACTTCTCAAGATCATTTTGCTCGCCTACAGTCGCGGCCTCCTTTACAGCCGCAGGATAGAAGCCGCCTGCCGCGAGAACATAGTCTTTATCGCCGTCTCCGGTGACAGCCAACCCCACTTCAGCACCATTGCCGCCTTTGTGTCCGGCATGGGCGATGCCATCGCCTCCCTCTTTGCCCAAGTGCTGCTGGTGTGTGATCGTCAGGGCTTGATCGGGCGCGAGATGTTTGCCATTGACGGCGTTAAACTGCCCGCCAATGCCAGCAAGGCCAAATCCGGCACACGCGCCGATTATCAGCGGCAAATGGAGAGAATGGAGCAAGCCGCCAAGACCCTGCTGGAGAAACACCAACGCGCCGATGCCGCGCTCACGGAGGCAGCGATGGGGCAACGCGAGGCCAACAAGCTCGCGCGATTGCAAAAGGAGGCCACCCAACTGCGTGACTGGCTGCAAGCCAACCCCCATGACCGCAAGGGCAGCCGTGGCAGCGTCATCCTCTCCAACCGCACTGATAACGAATCCGCCAAAATGGCCACCGGCAAGGGCGTGGTGCAAGGCTATACCGGTGTCGCTACCGTGGATGAGAAAGCGCAGATCATTCTGGATGCAGAAGCCCACGGCACCGGCTCGGAACAAGCCTTGCTGCTCCCCGCGATAAAAGCCGTCGCCGCCTATATGACACCGGAAACGGTGATTACCGCCGATGCCGGATATTATTCGGAAAGCAATTGCCAGGCACTGGCCACCCAATCCATCGAAGCCTATATCCCCGACCCGGATTACCGCAAGCGCGATGAGCGCTATGCCGACCAGGGGATTCATACGGCCAAACCGGATCCGTTGTGGAACAAGGCCAGGTCAGGGAAAGTCGCCACACACAAAAAGAAAGCCCGCTGTTTCAAGCCTGCCGACTTTGTATTGGCCGAGGATCATTCGCACTGCCTGTGTCCGGGCGGAAAACGACTGTATGGCAATGGTTCCAATTGCACCATAGGCGGACGCATCGCCCTCAAATTCTCGGGAGCCAAACAGGATTGTGTGCCATGCGACAAACGTAACGAGTGCTTACGCACCCCGGATAAAACACTGGTCCGGCAAGTGGCCTTTTTGCAGGGGAGGCGCGATTCCAGCCCCAGTGTGTTGGAACAAATGAAAGCCAGGATCGACAGTGCGCGTGGAAAGGCAATGATTACACGCCGCTTTGCCACCGTGGAACCCGTGTTTGGCAACTTGCGCGGGAATAAACATCTGCACCGCTTTACGCTACGTGGCAAAGATAAAGTGGATGGGCAATGGAAGCTGTATTGTTTGATGCATAACGTGGAGAAACTGGCGCATCATGGTTATGCCAGCTGAGGCCGGGATCAGGAAGGTAACCATGCGTGTGCAGAAGTGCCCATAGGCTGGACTAACACGGTGAACCGGGCAAAAAAACGGCGGGAATGAATGAACATCGAAAAAGGGGCTGGGGATGGATGAAAATGCGCATTTTAAAAAATTCTCTGCGGAATAAACGGGCGGTTTAGAATGGGGTTTTTCTACAGCGTCGTTAGTTAGAACGTATTCGCTATCATTCAGCCGATCAAACTTAAAAGGAAGAAGCTTGTATTCTGTTTCAGTTGATAGGTAATGTTCTTTTTGATGGAATTTACTCACTAGCCAATAACCCTGAGTTTGAGAACGCAATACCTAAAACTAGATTACGCACATCCTCAGTTTCAGCTTTTATCTTAATTCTCAAATGTTGGTCTAGAACTTCTTTCTTAAACTCATCAACATAATGCTCTAGACCCTCAGGCGTTTGCTCTTGCGTTGGCTTTAGAGAACAAACAATCTTGCCGTCGCTTAAGCTCATGTCCGTAGTGAAAAGATGAATAAACCTATACGCTGCTTTTTGAACAGCCTCTAAAGAATATAATCGCTCATCAAAGACGAGTTCAACAGCAACACTTACCATTAATAACCAGATTGATGCGAGCTATGAGATGCGTGTGACGCATGAGAGCTATGTGAACTGTGTGAGCTATGGTAAGCCATGAATTGACTTTGAGCTGGGGTCTTCAAGATGAACTTGAACACATCAGCGTTGTTAGCAACAACATTTTCATTTTGACTGCTTGAGCTTTGAGTTACTGTTTCAGTAACGTTATTAGCAACATTTGCTGAAGCATTACCTGTAATGAAAGCACTAGCTAAAGCTACCAATGGAATCAGAAATTTACGTTTATTATTCATATTGCCTCCTAGGTTAATACGACTATGAACCCCCCAAGTACTAGTTGTCAATATTACTATTAAATATTCACAAATACTTAATAGAACTAATTTAACGTTTGACATGGCTATTTATATCTTGGGCAGTGTCACGCCAACCTGCCCCTGGTATTTGCCGCCTCTATCTTTGTAGGAGGTTTCGCAAATATCATTGTCGTCGGCTTCAAAAAACAGCACTTGCGCGCAGCCTTCGTTGGCGTAGATTTTGGCGGGCAGCGGTGTAGTATTGGAAAATTCCAACGTGACATAGCCCTCCCACTCGGGCTCAAACGGGGTGACGTTGACGATGATACCGCAGCGCGCGTAGGTGGATTTGCCCAGACAGATGGTCAGTACATTGCGCGGGATACGGAAATATTCCACGGTTCTGGCCAGGGCAAAGGAATTGGGCGGGATGATGCAGTAATCGGCATTCACTTCGACGAAGGAATTGGGATCGAAATTTTTCGGGTCAACAATGGTGCTGTTGATATTGGTAAACAGCTTGAATTCACGCGAGCAGCGTATATCGTAGCCGTAGCTGGAGGTGCCGTAGGACACCATGCGCTCGCCATTGGCATTCTGCTTGACCTGATTCGGCTCGAACGGCTCTATCATGCCGTGTTGTTCTGCCATGCGGCGTATCCATTTGTCGGATTTAATGCTCATTGTGTTTATGCGCCAGGTGATTTATGAGGAATGAAATTGGGTTGCTTGTTAATTGGATTTACTTGCTAACTTAAGTTTTAGTGGATAAACATTGCGCATCCACAAAAGCTGCATGGCTACGAATGGTAGAAAATGGATGCGCGTTGCTTATCCAACTTACCGATTCATTTTTTTAATGCTCTGCGCAACATTTGTTAAGTTACCGCGTTTAATGCTATTGAGCCAGTCACGATTGATGCTTGAAAGCTGACTGGCTCGGAGCGGCAGGGTTGAATGTCGTTAATAAGGTTCTACTTTTGCACCGCCAAGCTCAATCGAATGCCGCCAGAACTGTTCCGGTTTTTCAAAAATGTTTTTAGTGCCTGCCGGCCCCCAACTACCTGCCGCGTATTGCGCAACGGGTGAGCGGTCAGCAGCCCAGTGCTTGATGATAGGATCAACGGCACGCCAGGCCCATTCCACCTCATCCATGCGCAGGAACAGTGATTGATCGCCTTCCATCACATCCAGCAACAGACTTTCGTAAGCATCATAATCTTCATCGCCTTCATTCTTATAACAAGCATCCAGGCTCATGGTGCGCGTGGCTAAGTCCAAACCTGGGACTTTTACCTGCAATTCCATTTTCATGGTTTCATTGGGTTGTATGCCTATCATAATCCAGTTGGCTGGCGAGGTTTGCCCGCAACGCGTGTGCATTAAATCCTGCGGAGGTGTTTTAAAACGAATGGCGATGGATGAGCCGCCTTCGGCTAAGCGCTTGCCGGTGTTTACATAAAATGGCACGCCTGCCCAACGCCAATTATCCACATAAAACTTCATGGCGGCATAGGTTTCAACCACGCTGTCTTTTGCTACGCCATGCTCTTCCAAATAGCCTGGCACTGATTTTTCATTAATAATGCCGCTTGCATATTGCCCGCGAAAGGTGTCTGTTTTAATGGTTTCTTCGGTAAAAGGTCGTATGGTTTTTAGCACTTTTACTTTTTCATCGCGCAAACTATCCGCACTCATATCGGCAGGTGCTTCCATCGCTACCAGTGCTACTAATTGTAACAAATGGCTTTGAATCATATCGCGCAAGGCACCGGTATGCTCATAAAACTCGGTGCGGTCGCCCACGCCCAGTGTTTCAGAGTGCGTGATTTGCACATGATCCACATAGTGATGGTTCCAAACCGGTTCCAGCAACATATTGGCAAAACGCAATACCATGATATTTTGCACCGTGCCTTTGCCCAGATAATGGTCAATACGATAGGTTTGTTTTTCAGTAAGATATTTATCAAGCTCATCTTGCAAGGCTTGCGAGCTCACCAGATCGGTGCCGAAAGGCTTTTCAATAATCACATGGCGCCAGCCTTTATTTTCTTTCAGCAAATCAACGCCTGCCAAGTGGCTGACAATGTCTGAAAAATCTGTAGGGCGAACCGAGAGGAAAAACACGATATTAGCGGGAAATACAGAGTGATCGGCCAGCGTTTCATTTAAACGCACATAGGCATTGGCATCGCCAGGCGGATTTTCATGATAGTGCATTCGTTGCATTAAACGTGCAACGATGGCCTCGTCCAAATCACCTTTGAATTTAGTTTCCAACATGGCGCGTACATCTTTTTGCCAATCTTCACGCGTGTGATGTTGCCGCCCAACGGAAAGTATGGCCATGCCCTCTGGCAACCGGCCGCCACGCTCCAGGCGATATAGCCCCGGCATTAATTTGACACGGGAGAGGTTGCCAGCAGCGCCAAAAATAATCAGCGTACAGGGATCAATGGGTTTCATGGTTTGATGTCTTTCATGGTTTGAGGTCTCGTTAAATAACGAGATTTTCTAAATTATTAACTTTTAGGCTTGATGGCATGGCCGCCAAAGGCATTGCGCATGGTGGAAAGTACTCTGTGACTATAGCCGTGGTCATCCTGGCTGGCAAAACGCATTTGCAGTGCCAGTGTCAGCACCGGCGCGGCCACACCTTGCTCTACAGCTTCTACCACCGTCCAGCGACCCTCGCCGGAATCCGCCACATACGGTTCAATATCGTGCAGGGTTTGATCGTGTTGCAAGGCTTCAGCGGTTAAATCCAGCAACCAGCTACGCACCACGGAGCCATGCCGCCATAGTTCGGTGATTTGTGCCAGATCCAGATTAAACTCTTGTTTGCCTTTGAGCAAATCCAGGCCTTCTGCCATGGCCTGCATCATGCCGTATTCAATGCCATTGTGGATCATTTTGGTAAAATGGCCGGAGCCAACCGGACCAACGTGCGCCCAGCCGTTTTCTTTGGAAGGAGCCAGCGCAATCAGAATAGGCTCTACTATTTTTGCGACTTCTGCCGTTGCGCCTACCATCAGGCAATAGCCATTATCCAAGCCCCATACGCCACCGGAGGTGCCGCTATCCATAAAACCTATGCCTTGTTCAGCTAGCCAGGCACCACGCCTTTGGCTGTGTTTGTAATTGGAATTGCCACCATCAATGATAATGTCACCCTTATTCAGCAGCGGTACCAGGTCTTTAATTTGATTTTCGGTAATATCGCCGCTGGGCAGCATGATCCAGATAATACGGCGGGCTGAGGCCTCTTTCTCTACCAGTTTGTTTACAGCATCAGCTACTGAGCTGGCGGCAATCAACCCCTCTTTGGTAACCAGCGTATTGACGACTTCGGCACTTCGGTCATAACCCACTACTTCAAACCCGCTACGTAACAGACGGGTGGCCATGTTGCCGCCCATTTTACCTAAACCTATCATTGCTAATTTCATGGCTTACTCCTGGATAAGGATAAAAAAACATTCCTTTATGGTATAGAGGAATGGGATTGTTAAAAAAGCTTGAGTTTTGGTAAAGCTGGGGATTCACCGAGTTGGCTGAATGCCGAGTATTAGGATGGCTCAATGAGTAGGATTAATGACGACTTTCTGCCGCAGCTGTGTCGGCAACAATATCCAGATCACCATAACCCAGACGGCGATGGAATAATTCCAGCAATAAGCCCCAGCTTTGCAACACCAAGGCCGGATCGTAGCGATGACCTTCGTCACGCATGAACGCGTGCTGACCATTGAATTCATGCCAAGTATATTTGGTGCCCACTTCATCCAGACGCGCTTTTACCAGATTGCGACCTTCTAGTGGTACATGCGGATCCTGACGACCCCAGATGTGCAGTAACTCGCCCTTGATTTCAGGTACGCGATCCAGGGAATTATCGTTAGTGCCCAAGCCTAAGCCTTTTTTGTGAATATCTGTGGCGTAGAAACAAGTCGTTGCCAACACATCAGGATTCATGGCAGCGCGGAAAGCCAGATGCCCGCCTATGCAAATACCCATCACGCCCAGACGGCCGGTGCAATCATCGCGGGATTTCAGGTAATCCAGTACAGCACGCGCATCGGTATCATACGAAGAAAGCTCTTTGGTGATTTTGTGCGCATTGCCGCGAACCGTGCCTTCCTCATCATAGCCAAGCACCGTGCCTGCTGGTTCCAGCTCATGGTAAATTTCCGGGCAAGCCACGATAAAGCCGTGGCCGGCCAGCATCATCGCGGTGCGACGAATAGGCGCGGTTACCTGAAAAATTTCCGAGTACATGAGAATGCCGGGGTATTTACCGGGCGCTAATGGACGAAAAATATGCAAGCGCATATCTCCGGTTGGCGTGACAATATCAGCAATCTCGCTTTCTTTAATGAGCATTTTTTTATCCTTTTAAACGGGCGTTCATGTTAATGCAACAGGGGGTAATCGCACAATAATTTAGCGTGAAAATGTAAGACAATTTTCGCTATTTGTCGGGGAAGTTACAATGCAAGCTAGCTTTGATTAATAATGTTATGGTTTCAGAACGTAATCTGATTAGCTCGCCCCATTTCTCAAGCCAGCATTATTTCGCAAGCAAATATCATGCAAACTCAACAGATTCGATGGCAACATTTTGATAGCATCTCCAACTTATGGCACGCAGCCTGTGATGTCATTGTGCAAAGAGCCGCGTTGGCCATCGCCGAGCGCGGGCAATTTATTATCGTGCTGGCCGGGGGTAATACGCCACGCGCGGTTTATAGATTGTTACGCGATGCACCAACGGATTGGTCAAAATGGCATGTTTATTATGGAGACGAGCGCTGTCTTGCGCGTGATCATGTAGACCGCAACAGTTTGATGGCTGAACAAGCGCTGCTCTATCATGTGGCGATTCCACCTCGGCAGATTCATGCGATTCCCGCTGAACTGGGGTCTATACAAGGCGCACAGGCTTATGCTGGGCAATTGAAAAATCCGGGTGATTTTGATCTGGTATTACTAGGGTTGGGAGAGGATGGCCATACTGCCAGTTTGTTTCCCGGCAAACCATGGGATGACGGTAATGCGGCCATTGCCGTGAACCATGCACCCAAGCCGCCAGCGGAACGCGTGTCAATCTCGGCTTCCAGACTAAGTGCTGCGCGGCAAGTTTTGTTTTTGGTGAGTGGTGAGGGTAAACAAACCGCCATTAATGATTGGCGTGCCGGAGTGAATATTCCAGCCAGTGCCATAAGCCCTGGTAGTGGCGTGGATGTGTATTGTTTTGGTGTGCAGTTAAGTTAATTTCTTAGAGCCTCTACATTTTTTTGCTTGATTTTTCATGTTGTAAGGTTCGTGTAAGGCTGATGAGTACAATGCACTTACTGGGAGTTGGGTAGCTTACTGGTTCTCTGTGTGGTTTTAATCCCGAGCAGTTACGTTTTTTATCTTAATGAAGGAGTTTCAAATGAATAAAATGATCGCCACTTTGATTGCTGGTCTTTTCGCTGCCTCTGTTAGCGTTGCCTATGCGGTTGATCTAGCCGCACCTGCGGTTGATGCAGCCAAGTCTGCCGCTACCGATAAGGCTAAAGCAGCCGCTACCGATACTTTGAAATCTGCAGTAACTGAAGCTACCAAACCCGCTGCACCAGCTCCAGCACCTGCCGCTGCTGCAGCGCCTGCAGAAAAACCAGCGGCAACACCGGTAAAGAAGGTTTCAAAGAAGAAGCATGCTAAAAAACATGCCAAGAAACCAGCTGCCGAAGCTGCACCGGCTACTGAGGTTGCCCCGGCCAAGTAAGTTTATTCAAGCATTAAGTCAAAAAGCTGAGTTTTTACTCAGCTTTTTTTGTTTGTGCTTCTTCCTGGCTTAGTAGCCCGTCGCACTAAAGGAAATCGGCATTCAATAAAAATGAAACCCGTTAACTTGAAAGCTTACGGCACACCCAATATCCAGCCTTCCACTTCGGCTTCCCCACGTTCTCTTGCCAACATTTCGGGGTGCAACAGCGCTTGCAAACAACCTTCACGGTCAGCATCGCGCAATCCGGCGGCAATGCTGTAGGCATCGTGCTGATCCGCTGTGCGGCCAGCGCCGGGGTAATTTTTCTTCCATAGTGCCGGGTAGGCTTCGGCCATGGCCGATTTGCCTGCGGCAATATCCCAGCCATCAAATGGCCAGAAATGCACACGCTCGCCTAACTGCTGGCGGATTACGCGCAACCAGGGAATGCCGGCATGGGTAGATTTAGCGACAGAGCCCGGCACATCGAAATGAAACACTGATTTTGCACCGCAACGGATTTCCGCCAAACGCCGCCAGCGTGAATTGCCCATACGTTCCGCGCCATTGCCATGTGAGCCTATACGAATGAAATCCACATACAGATGGTCACGATCGGTGGGCCAATGCTGCTGAAAATCATCCAGAAAACTTGGCCAATCGGGCGGCAACAAATGCACTTCAAAATAACGCAGGGGAAAGGAAAAGCCATGATCCATGCCTACCAGCGTAGGCACATCCTCGGCTAGTTTTTCTATCAACCATTCGGCAATGCCGCGCCGCGTCCAATATTTGCGCGAACTGGGCAGCGGCAAGACCTCTGCCGGTTCGGTATCACCTTCTGCCAGATAAACCCGCAGCGCTTTCAGACTGGAATTGGCAGTTTCAGCACCGGAATAATCAATGCCAATATAACGTGAGAATAAGGTCACGTAGTTGCTAAGTATTTTGAATCACAATATTAGGAAACTTGCTGCTGTGGTCTTGTGCCAGTTGAGATAGCTTGATGGCGGTGGTGCGGGCGATCTGCTTGTAGATTTCTGCAATTTTGCCGTCTGGTTCAGCAATAACCGTGGGCTTACCGCTATCGGCTTGTTCGCGGATTCTAATATCCAGCGGCAAGCTGCCCAGTAGATCCACGTTGTAATCCTTGCACATGGCGGCTCCACCGCCCGCGCCGAAAATGTGTTCTTCATGGCCGCATTGGCTGCAAATGTGCGTGCTCATGTTTTCGACGATGCCCAAAATTGGTATGCCGACTTTTTCAAACATTTTCAAACCCTTGCGCGCATCCAGCAAGGCTATATCTTGCGGGGTGGTGACGATAATAGCGCCGGTGACCGGAACTTTTTGTGCCAGTGTGAGTTGAATATCGCCGGTACCTGGGGGCAAATCAATCACCAGATAATCCAGATTATCCCAGCGCGTATCGCGCAGCAATTGCTCCAGCGCACCGGTGACCATAGGCCCGCGCCATACCATGGGCGTATCCACATCTACCAAAAAGCCTATCGACATGGCTTGTATGCCGTGGCTGCGCATGGGATCCATGCTTTTGCCGTCGCTGCTTTCCGGACGGCCGGAAATGCCCAGCATTTGCGGTTGGCTGGGGCCATAGATGTCGGCATCCAGTATGCCTACATTGGCACCTTCTGCTGCCAGTGCCAAGGCCAGATTGACCGCAGTGGTGGATTTTCCCACGCCGCCTTTGCCGGAAGCCACAGCGATAATGTTTTTAACATTTGGCAGCAATTGCACGCCGCGCTGCACGCTATGCGAAACGATACGGCTGCTGACACTAACCGCGACAGTACCGATTTCAGGCAGGGTTTTCAGTGCGCTTTCCACCAAGGCGCGAATGCTGGAGAATTGGCTTTTGGCCGGGTAGTCCAACAGGATATCCAGACTGACGTGATCGCCGGTGATTTTGATGTTTTTGGCAGATTTGCTGGCGATAAAGCTTTTGCCAGTGTTAGGGTCTATGGTGGCTTTGAGTACGGTTTGAATATCGGTTTCCGAGATGGCCATGAGCGTGACTTTTTAAAGGTGATGTAAGCTGCAAATTTTATCTTATGTGACAAAGCGCGTCATTTGCTAAAATGAGCTTTTACGCAAAAATCTAAAGTTAATTCCTATGCCACGCAAAATCCTGGTCACCTCCGCCTTGCCCTACGCCAACGGCAGCATTCATCTTGGTCATCTGGTCGAATATATCCAAACCGATATTTGGGTACGTTTTCAGAAAATGCAGGGGCATAGCGTGCATTATGTGTGCGCCGATGATACCCACGGCACTCCCATCATGCTGCGCGCCGAGAAAGAGGGCATTACGCCTGAGCAGCTGATAGACCGCGTTCATGCCGAACACAGCGCCGACTTTGCCGATTTTCTGGTGGAATTCGATAATTATTATTCCACCAATTCCGAAGAAAATCGCGTGCTGGCCAGCGGTATTTACCAGGCATTGCAAGCCGCAGGCAAAATCGCCAGCAAGACCATTGAACAGTATTTTGATCCGGTCAAGAATATGTTTTTGCCGGATCGCTTCATCAAAGGCGAATGTCCCAAGTGCCATGCCAAGGATCAGTATGGCGATTCCTGCGAAGTTTGCGGCGCCACCTATAACCCCACCGAGCTGATTAACCCGTTCTCAGCGGTCTCCGGCGCGGTGCCGGTGCGTAAGGAAACCGAGCATTTCTTCTTCAAGCTTTCCGAATGCGGCGAATTTTTGCAGAATTGGACACGCTCCGGCAGCTTGCAGAATGAGGCCGCCAACAAGGTGGGCGAATGGTTTGAATCCGGTTTGTCCGATTGGGATATTTCGCGCGATGCACCGTATTTCGGTTTTGAAATCCCCGATGCGCCGGGCAAGTATTTTTACGTGTGGCTGGATGCACCTATCGGCTATATGGCAAGTTTTAAAAACCTGTGCGGTAAAGCCGGGCTGGATTTTGACGAATACTGGAAACAGGATTCCACCACCGAGCTGTACCATTTCATCGGCAAGGATATTCTCTATTTCCACGCGCTATTCTGGCCTGCCACGCTGGAATACTCCGGCTACCGCAAACCCACGCAAGTTTTCGCCCATGGCTTTTTAACCGTGAATGGCGAAAAAATGTCCAAATCACGCGGCACTTTCATTAACGCGCGCAGCTATCTGGAGCATGTGAAGAATCCCGAATATCTGCGCTATTACTACGCCGCCAAGATCAACGGCACCATGGAAGACATAGACCTCAATCTGGAAGATTTTGTGGCGCGGGTGAATAGTGATCTGGTGGGTAAATATGTGAATATTGCCAGCCGCACAGCAGGGTTTATCAGCAAAAATTTTGCAGGAAAGTTGGGAGAAGCAAGCGCTTCCGACATCGAGAAAAACTCTGCCGCCAAAGCCGAAACTATTCGCAATAGTTACGAAGCGCGCGATTTTGGCCGTGCCTTGCGCGAGATCATGGCGCTGGCGGATGTCGCCAATCAATATATTGCAGATAAAAAACCCTGGAGTCTGGCGAAAGAAGAGGGAAAAGAAGAGGAGCTGCATATCGTTTGCAGCACCGCCTTGCGCCTGTTCAGAGATTTGACGCTATATCTCAAGCCTGTGCTGCCCGAGCTTGCCAAGCAAGTGGAGGCTTTTCTTAATATTGAGGCGTTGATATGGGACGATGTTAATGTCAATCTGGCCTCCGGCCACACCATCAACGCCTATCAGCATTTATTGACACGCGTTGAGCCTAAACAAATCGAAGCCATGGTGGAAGCCAACAAGGAAAGCTTGCAGCCTATTCCACAAGCGCATTCCGAACAGCGCCATGCCCAGCATCAGCAAAACGAAGCCAAAGCTGAAATCGTGACGGAAGAACCCGCTTATATCTCCATTGACGACTTTGCCAAAGTGGATTTGCGCATTGCCAAAATCGTCAACGCCGAGCATGTGGAAGGTGCGGAAAAGTTGCTGAAACTAACACTAGATATAGGCGAGGAAAAACCGCGTCAGGTGTTTGCCGGGATTAAATCAGCTTATGACCCCGCCACGCTGGTGGGGCGCCTGACGGTGATGGTAGCCAATCTGGCTCCGCGCAAGATGAAATTCGGCCTGTCCGAAGGCATGGTGCTGGCAGCTTCCGACGAGCGTGGCGGGCCGTTTATTCTGGCACCGGATGCCGGTGCCCAGCCTGGAATGCGCGTGAAGTAGATTTTAGGCGCGAAAGCAACTTCGGTCATAAAAAAGCCCCGCAAACAAACGGGGCTTTTTTATGACCGAAGTTGCTAAAGATTACTTGGCAGCTGGTGCGGCTGCAGCATCGGCTGCTTTTTTGGCAGCTTTGGCTGCTTTCCTCTCTTCAGCAGCAGCTTTTTTGGCGGCTTTTGCGCTGTCTTCCGGTTTGGCTGGTGCAGCTACTGGAGCTGCTGCCGTTGGTGCGGGAGCAGGTGCGGGCACTACTTTAGGTTCCTTTGCTGGTTTGTCGGTCAATTTGGATTTGTCTACTTTTGCCGCTGGTGTGGCTTTGGCTGGCGCTGCAACGGGCGCGGCTACCGTAGTCTTGCCGCTGACGCTGATTTCACTTCTTAATTTAGCCAGCGTTTTATCACCAAAGCCCGGCACATTATTCAAGTCATCGACAGTTTTGAAGCTGCCATTTTTTTGACGATAATCCAGAATAGCCTGGGCTTTTGCCGGGCCTACGCCTTTAAGTGATTCCAGTTCTTCCTTGGTTGCGGTATTGAGATTAACGGCTGCAAAAGCGCTCATAGAGTAAAAGAACGCTGCTATTAAGACAAAAAACAATTTCTTCATCATGATTCTCCGCTGGTGATTGACTAGGTAGACCCTGCATCAGTATTACAAATATCCATACTCAGGCTAAGGTATGTTTACTATACCCTGTGGCTGGGCGCATGAAAAGAGCGCCTATTGGCGTTTATCTTCCAGCACTTTAAGAATATCATCGCCATAACGCGTTAGCTTGGCTTGCCCCACGCCGGGAATCCTCGCCAGCTCATCCAGGGTTTCAGGCAGACGGTTCATGATTTCCAGCAAGGTGCTGTCGTGAAAGATGACATACGGCGGCACACCTTGTTCACGCGCGAGTTCCATGCGCTTGGCTTTGAGCGCTTGCCATAGCGGATCATCCCCTACACTGGAAAAAGCTTCCTTGGCGCGGGAGGCGCGTTCGGCCTTGCTGAATTTGTTGGGGCTGCGCTTCACCGGTTCGGCATCGGTGCGCAGCCAGATTTCTGTTTCACCGCGCAATACCGGGCGTGAGCTTGCTGTGAGTTTCAGGCCACCATAGGCTGCCATATCCGCCTCTAAAAATCCAGCCGCGATCAATTGTCGATAAACACTGCTCCATTGCGACTGCGCGTGCGTTTTGCCTATGCCAAAGGTGGAAAGGTTTTGATGCTGAAAATTGTTCACCTGCGGCGTGAGTTTGCCCAGTAACACGTCGATCAGATGTCCGGCTCCAAAACGCTGGCCGGTACGATAAACGCAGGACAGCGCCATCTGCGCGGCTTGCGTGCCATTCCAGGTATCTACCGGTTCCAGACAGTTGTCGCATTGGCCGCAGTCGCCGGGATGTTCCTCGCCAAAATAGCGCAAGATGGTTTGATGGCGGCAGGAAGTGGATTCGCAAAACCCAAGCAAGGCATCCAGTTTTTGCAGCTCCAGACGTTTGCGTTCTTCAGGCGCATCGCCACTGCTCAACATTTGGCGCATGGAAACCACATCGCCCAAACCATAAGCCATCCAGGCATTAGCAGGCAGCCCATCACGCCCGGCGCGCCCGGTTTCCTGATAATAGCCTTCCATGCTTTTGGGTAAATCAAGATGAGCCACAAAACGCACATTGGGCTTGTCTATGCCCATGCCAAAAGCCACGGTGGCCACCATGATAACCCCTTCCTCACGCAGAAAACGGCGCTGATTGGCATTGCGCGTGGCGGCATCCAATCCCGCGTGATAAGGCAGTGCATCCCAGCCCTGCTCTTTTAGCCAGGCGGCGGTGTCTTCCACTTTTTTGCGTGATAAACAATACACAATGCCGGCATCGCTATGGTGTTCACTTTCAAGAAACGCCTGCAATTGCTTGCGCGCATTGTTTTTCTGTGTCACCCGGTAGTGGATATTGGGTCTGTCAAAGCTGGAAACAAACTGGCGCGCCTGCTCCAGCGTCAGGCGTTCAATAATTTCCGCGCGCGTCGGTGCATCGGCGGTTGCCGTCAGCGCAATGCGCGGCACAGTGGGAAAGCGCTCATGCAACACCGTCAGTGCGCGGTATTCGGGACGGAAATCATGCCCCCATTGCGAAACGCAATGCGCTTCATCAATCGCAAACAAGGCAATGCCCGCACTTTGCTGCACTTGCTCCAGCAGCGCCAGAAAGCTGGGAGCGAGCATGCGCTCCGGTGCTACATACAATAAATCCAGCTCACCGCGCAGCAATTGGCGCTGCACCTCGCGCGCCGTGTCGGCATCCAGACTGGAATTAAGAAACGCCGCCTTCACGTCCAGCTGGTGCAAGGCGTCTACCTGATCCTGCATCAGCGCAATCAGTGGCGACACCACAATCCCCACGCCTGGTCGCAATAAAGCCGGAATCTGATAACACAGCGATTTGCCGCCACCCGTAGGCATCAGCACCAGCGCATCACCGCCAGTGGCTACATGGTTTACAATAGCCAGCTGCTCGCCACGAAAACTGTCGTAGCCGAAGATGTCATGCAGGAGTTGCTGGGCGGAGGTGGGATTATTCATGGCGTGAAGGGTGAATTTTATGCAGCTTGTAGATTGTTGTTAAATACTAACATTTAGGGGATTATTTTACGCCGGAGATTCCCTAATATAAGGCTTGATTCACCTGGCAGCCATGACATTCGTACATCGTATGTTCACATACAGCACATATGAGCTTGGCATCCTATTTATTAAGCCAGAATTTACCCTCTTGGAGGCAAGCTATAGATGCCATTGCGTAATTTGATTAAGTGTTTACTGGTTTTGGCAAATCTGCTAACGCAAAATTGTGCATGGGCGGAAATGCGAGTTAACGTGGTAGGTTTATTTAATGGCAAAGCCGTGCTGGTGATTAATGGCAGCAAGCCAATCACATTGTCTGTTGGTCAATCTTCAGCAGAAGGTGTCCGACTGTTGTCGGCAGACAGTAACAAGGCTACGCTGGAAATTGAAGGTAAGCGCAAAGAGTTAGGTATGGGTTCAGCTTTTACTGCTGCTGCCAGCCCGACTTCGGCCGCTGGCAGTGTGGTTTTATATGCCAATGCTGCTGGACATTATTTTAGTGAGGGGCAGATTAACGGCGCTACACTAAAATTTTTGGTGGATACCGGGGCAACGGCTATTGCAATGAATAGTGGTGATGCCAAATATGCCGGGATTGATTACAAAAAAGGCAAAAAAATCCAAATGCAAACGGCAAGTGGCATTGTGGATGCCTATTATGTCGTCATCAACACCTTGAAATTGGGTGGCATTATCTTGCATCAAGTGGACGCAGTGGTGCTTGAAGGTGGCTCACCTCAGATAGTTTTGCTGGGAATGACCGCACTAAATCGAATGGAAATGAAACGTGAAGGCTTGGTGTTGACCTTAACCAAAAGGTATTGATGGGGCTTGCTCGAATTTGACCGTGCGTCACGATTTTGTTAAGGTGCAAGCCTTCGCAAGGTTGGTTAATATGAGCAAAGTTACACGTCCCAAGACACCCCCTGCCAATTTTGAAGATGCACTGACTGAGCTTGAGTCTATCGTCGGCAACATGGAATCAGGCCAGATGCCGCTTGAACAGTCTTTTATTGCCTATAAGCGAGGCGTTGAGCTGTTGCAGGCCTGTCAGAAATCACTGGCTGATGTCGAGCAAGAAGTGCGCATCCTTAACGAATCCAATCAATTACAAACTTTTACTGCCACCAATGACTGATAATCAAACAACTACATTTAAAATTTGGGCATCTGCGATGCAGAGCCGAACCGAACAAGTGCTGGGGCACCTATTGCCTAGTGAAGAAATTGTCCCGCAGCGTTTACATCAGGCGATGCGCTATGCTGTGTTGGGTGGTGGCAAGCGTGTGCGTGCTTTGTTGGCTCATGCGGCAGGTGAGTTGTGTGGTGCTGATTTGCATAAAATTGACGTGGCAGCTGCAGCGGTTGAATTGATTCATGCTTATTCTTTGGTGCATGATGATATGCCGTGTATGGACGATGATGATCTGCGCCGAGGTAAGCCTTCATGTCATAAGCAATATGATGATGCGACCGCGCTGTTGGTGGGTGATGCTTTGCAAACGCTGGCTTTCCAGATTCTCGCGCAAAAGGATTTTTGTCAGCATCCACGGCTGCAACTTGAAATGGTGCATTTGTTGGCTGTTGCCAGCGGTTCACGCGGTATGGCTGGCGGTCAGGCCATTGATCTTGCCAGTGTTGGTTACAATCTCGATCAATCTGAACTTGAGTTGATGCATATTCATAAAACAGGGGCTCTGATTCGCGCTGCAGCGTTGTTGGGTGCCTATTGCGCGGATGACAAGGAGGCTGAGTTGGATCTTGATCGTATTAAGGCGATAGATCACTACGCGCAAAATATTGGCTTGGCTTTTCAGGTGGTGGATGACATTCTGGATGCCGAGGCTGATACAGAAACATTGGGTAAAACGGCAGGTAAGGATGCACAAGGCAATAAACCAACGTATGTGACCATTCTGGGTTTGGGTCGCGCCAAACAGTTGGCGCTTGATCTGCATGAAAATGCGCTACGGCCGCTAGCTGTCTATGGGCAAGAGGCCAGGCGCTTGATTGAATTAGCTGATTTTATTACCCAGCGTAGTTTTTAAAATATTTGGAAATATACAGACTGAATATGTATCCTTTACTCGACAGTATTAACTCTCCCGATCAACTTCGTGATCTGGATCGCAAACAATTACCCGCTTTAGCTGAAGAATTGCGTGCGTTTGTGATTGAAAGCGTATCGCAAACCGGCGGCCATCTCTCTTCCAATTTAGGGGTGGTTGAACTTACGATTGCCTTGCATTATGTGTTTAACACGCCTGACGACAAGCTGGTATGGGATGTTGGACATCAGACCTACCCACATAAAATTCTGACGGGTCGTCGGCTAGCCATGAGTGGGCTGCGAAAACCCGGTGGCATTGCTGGTTTTCCGCGTCGCTTTGAGAGTGAATATGATAGTTTTGGTGCTGGTCATTCCAGCACTTCCATATCAGCCGCGCTTGGCATGGCAGTTGCCGCCCAGCATGCTGGCTCAGAGCGTCGCGCAGTAGCTATCATAGGTGATGGATCCATGACGGCAGGCATGGCGTTTGAAGCGCTGAATAATGCGGGAGCCATGGATGCTAATCTGCTCGTAATCTTGAATGATAATGATATGTCGATTTCCCCAAATGTGGGTGCGTTGAATAATTATCTCACCCGACTAATGTCCGGCCAGTTATACAACCATTTGCGTTCCAGTACAAAAAAAGTGTTGGGCGTGGCACCGAACATTTTAGAGCTGGCAAGACGCACGGAAGAGCATGTGAAAGGCATGATTACGCCAAGCACACTGTTTGAGGAGTTTGGTTTTCAGTATCATGGGCCAATTGATGGCCATGATCTCGATACGCTAGTCGCAACACTAAATAATATTCGCCATCTTAAAGGGCCGCAGTTTTTACATGTTTCAACACAAAAGGGAAAAGGCTATCTACCTGCTGAAAATAACCCGGGTAAATTCCACGGGGTTGGTAAATTCGATCCGAGCAATGGCGATTCTCTGGCTGCGGCTGGCAAAAAAACCTACACTCAGGTGTTTGGTGAGTGGCTGGTGGATATGGCCAGCCAGGATGAACGATTAATTGGCATTACGCCTGCTATGTCTGATGGTTCGGGTCTGAATGACTTCGCAGAAAAATATCCGAAGCGCTTTTTTGATGTGGGTATTGCCGAGCAACATGCGCTCACCTTTGCTGCCGGCATGGCTTGCGACGGTTTGAAGCCGGTAGTTGCGATTTATTCAACTTTCCTGCAACGTGCATACGACCAGCTTATACATGACATTGCACTACAAAATCTGCCCGTTGTATTGGCCATAGACCGTGCTGGCTTGGTGGGCGCGGATGGCCCAACTCATGCAGGTAGTTTTGATCTTAGCTTTTTGCGTTGTATTCCCAATATGGTAGTGATGGCACCAAGCGATGAAAACGAATGCAGGCAGATGCTCTACACTGCGTTTCAATACGATGGCCCTACCGCTGTACGTTATCCGCGTGGTTGTGGTTCAGGTGTGGAAATTTCCAAAGCTATGCAGGCTTTACCCATAGGCCGTGCAGAAGTGTTGCGTGAAGGTGCTGGGTATTCGGGTAAAAAAATCGCATTATTGGCATTTGGTAGCATGGTAAGCCCGGCACTGGAAGTGGCAAATACGCTGGATATTACGGTAGCCAACATGCGTTTTGTAAAGCCACTGGATGTGGAACTTATTGCGAAGTTATCTACTCAATATGACTTGCTGGTGACCATTGAAGAAAACGCCATCATGGGAGGTGCGGGTGCCGCCGTGATGGAGGTATTGCAAGGTATTGGTAGCCACATTGCTATATTATGCCTGGGTCTGCCTGATGTGTTTATTGAGCACGGCGTACATGAAAACATGTTGGCGGAATGTGGGCTTAATGCCGCAGGCATCATATCAGCGATTGAAAAAAAATTAACCGAGTAGTAAACTCAACTATTGGGTTGAGTTAACGTGAACTATTTAAGTGGAATAGCGGTATTTTTATGAGTAATGCACACAAACCTGCAATTGAAGATGTACAAAATACCCCTGATGTTCGTCATCTAGCCATAGACAAGGTTGGCATTAAGTCTATACGCCATCCTGTCAAGGTTAAAGACAAGACGGGCGGCGTGCAACATACCGTTGCATTATTTAATATGTACGTACATTTGCCGCACAATTTCAAAGGCACGCATATGTCGCGTTTTGTTGAGATACTCAACATGAACGAGCGTGAGATTTCAGTAGAATCGTTTGAGACCATATTGCGTGAAATGGTAAAGCGTCTTGAGGCTGAGTCTGGTTATGTCGAAATGACTTTTCCGTATTTTATCAATAAAGCTGCGCCTATTTCAGGCGTGCAAAGTCTATTGGATTATGAGGTTACTTTTATAGGCGAAATAAATCATGGGGAATTTGGAATCACCGTCAAAGTATTGGTTCCAGTTACCAGCCTGTGTCCGTGCTCCAAAAAAATATCTGATTATGGTGCGCATAATCAGCGCTCGCACGTCACTGTAACAGCTCGCATCAACGACTTTATATGGGTGGAAGACATTATACGTATGGTGGAAAGCCAGGCTTCGTGTGAGCTGTATGGCTTGCTCAAGCGCCCTGACGAAAAGTTTGTAACCGAGCGCGCTTATGACAATCCCAAGTTTGTAGAAGATATGGTGCGTGATGTTGCTGCGCAATTAAATGCAGAGCCGCGTATAGAGTCTTATGTGGTTGAATCGGAAAATTTTGAATCAATTCATAACCATTCAGCTTATGCGTTGATAGAGCACAATAAGTCAATTTGAATTTGATTCAAAGTTAATATCAAGGCAAAGATGCTTGGTGAAGTAATCAAGTAAATAGTGTAATCAAAAGTTGATGCTTAATTACAATGCGTCGGTAATTTAACTGTAATATTTCTTTAATGACAAGCTTCATAAATTAAAAAATTTGCTATACTGTCGCGCTTCTGTGCCTCTGATCGAAGTTTGGCCTGAGGTAAATATAAAGCAACCTGCGAAAGTGGCGGAATTGGTAGACGCACTGGATTTAGGTTCCAGCGCCGCAAGGCGTGAGAGTTCGAGTCTCTCCTTTCGCACCAGGTATTCATTTAGGAAAGCGACTCATGTCAGCATCACTCGAAACAACAAGTAAGCTTGAGCGCCGTCTGACGGTGCAAGTCCCGCTAGAGCCAATTAAAGAAGAAGTGGCGAAGCGGGTAGCTCATCTAGCTAAAACACTCAAAGTGCCAGGTTTTCGTGAAGGTAAAGCTCCTGCTAGCCTGATCCAGCAGCAGCGCGGTCAGCAAGTTTACGATGAAGTCTTTGCTGATAATATTGAACAAAGCTTTAAAGATGCGGTCGCGGAGCATAAGTTGCGCGTCGCTGGTTTGCCTAAAATTGAGCATAACTTTGGCGGTGCAACCGCAGAGTTCATTGAATATGTGGCAACTTTTGAGATATTTCCAGAAATCGTCATTGGTGATTTGAGTAAAACGAAAGTGGAGCGTCCGGTAGTTGAAGTAAGTGATGCTGACGTTAAGAAAACGGTAGATGTTCTTGTTAGGCAGCGTGCAACTTATGAGGCTGTGAACAGAGCGGCGAAGCTGGGTGATATGGTGAGCATAGTTCTGAGCGCAACTCTGGATGGTGAGGAGATTGAGAGCACAGATGGTCAAAGTATAGATTTGGTTCTTGGCGAGGGTGGTCGTGTAGCTGAGGTGGATAATAATCTTCTGGGAACCGAGCCTGGCTCTAACAAAAGTTTTGATATAACCTACCCGGCTGACCATGGCTCGGCGGAGTTGGCTGGAAAAACAGTAAAATATGAAGTGACGGTTAATACTGTGTCAGAGCCTCATTTTCCGGAAATTGATGATGAGTTCGCACGCAGTCTCGGCGTTGAAAATGGCAGCGTAGAGAAGATGTATGCCGATATAAAAGAAAGTTTGAATCAGGAAGTAGCGAAGCGTGTTCGCGCTAGAATCAAGGAGCAGGCGTTTCTGGCTTTGCTTGCTTCTACAGAGGTTGAGTTGCCCCAGGCGGCAATCACCGCCGAAATCGAACAGCACCTTCAAAAAACACAGGACGACCTTGCGAATGCTGGAGCCAATCTTTCGGAGATAAAGCTTGAGCGACATATGTTCGCGGAGCAAGCCGAGCGAGGTTTGAAGTTACGTCTGATCCTGATCGAGCTGGTTAATAAGAATGGCTTGTTGGCGAATACCGAGCAAATTCGTGCTGCGGTAGATCAATTTGCTCAAAGTTATGAAAAACCTGAAGATGTGGTGCGTTGGTATTACGCAGACAAAGAGCGTCTCACTGAGCCTGCTACATTGGCAACAGAGGAAAACGTAGTGGCATGGGTGTTGCAACACGCTGAGCAGGTTGATAAGGCGGTTGATTTCGATAACTTGATGGGGAGGAGATCTTAAAAATGGCAATAAATAGTCAGTGGGAGCCGCAAGGATTGGGTCTTGTTCCTATGGTGGTGGAGCAAACGGGGCGTGGTGAACGGTCTTATGACATATTTTCTCGCTTGCTTAAAGAGCGCATTGTTTTTCTGGTGGGGCCGGTAAATGATGAAACTGCAAATTTAGTGGTTGCACAATTGCTTTTTCTTGAAGCGGAGAATCCTGATAAAGACATTTCGTTTTACATAAACTCTCCCGGTGGTTCAGTAACTGCTGGTTTGGCAATTTATGACACCATGCAATTTATCAAGCCTGATGTGAGTACTTTGTGTGCCGGACAAGCAGCTAGTATGGGAGCCTTTCTGTTAAACGCAGGCGCGGCAGGCAAGCGCTTCATTCTGCCAAATTCACGTGTGATGATTCACCAGCCATCAGGTGGTTATCAGGGGCAGGCATCCGATTTTGAAATTCATGCTCGAGAGATTTTATTCTTAAAAGAAAGACTTAATCAAATCATGGCAAAGCACTGCGGCCGATCCTACGAAGCGCTTGTTGATGGCACTGATCGCGATAACTTTATGAGTGCAGATCAGGCATTAAGTTACGGTTTTGTCGATAAAATTATCACTAGTCGCAACGATCTTGTATAGCATTATATAAACAGCAGTTCTAAATTTTCGGGAGCGATTTCATGGATACTCAGGCAGAAGGTGAAAAGTTATTACATTGTTCGTTTTGCGGTAAAAGTCAGCATGAAGTAAAGAGGCTGATAGCCGGACCATCCGTTTTCATTTGTGATGAATGTGTTGATTTGTGTAACGACATTGTAAAAGAAGGTTTAGAAGCAGAAAGCGAATCCAAAAAAGGTGAAATCGGTCTGCCGGTGCCAAGAGAAATCCGAGTTACACTGGATAATTATGTTATCGGTCAATCGGCGGCTAAAAAGAGTCTGGCTGTGGCAGTTTATAATCACTATAAACGCTTAACCCAGACTGCGAAAATTGATGATGTGGAGATTACCAAGAGCAATATTCTGCTTATTGGCCCCACTGGTTCAGGTAAGACGTTGTTGGCGCAAACTTTGGCGCGAGTGCTGGATGTGCCGTTTGTAATTGCTGATGCTACTACATTAACTGAAGCTGGTTATGTGGGTGAAGATGTCGAAAATATTATGCAGAAACTGCTAATGAAATGCGACTATGACGTTGAAAAAGCTCAGCGCGGAATCATCTACATTGATGAGATTGATAAAATTACACGTAAATCTGAAGGTCCTTCTATTACACGTGATGTGTCTGGTGAAGGTGTGCAGCAAGCGTTGCTTAAGCTGATTGAAGGGACGGTCTCTTCAGTCCCTCCACAAGGTGGCCGCAAACATCCAAGCCAAGAGTTTGTACAGCTTGATACTACCAACATCCTCTTTATTTGCGGAGGTGCTTTTGATGGGTTGGATAAAATCATTCGCCGCCGCTCTGAGAAAGGTGGTATCGGTTTTGGGGCCGAAGTGAAAAGCAAGGAAGATGTGCGTTCCGTGGGCGAAGTGTTGATGGATGTGGAGCCGGATGATCTAGTGAGATTCGGTCTGATTCCTGAATTCGTTGGTCGCCTGCCAGCCATTGCAACACTTGAGTCGCTCGATGAAGCTGCCATGATGCAAATTCTGACAGAGCCAAAAAATGCACTAACCAAGCAATATGCCAAGCTTTTCAAGATGGAGGGTGTTGATTTGGAGTTTCGTGAATCCGCACTCTTTTTAATTGCAAAAAAAGCACTTGAGCGAAAGACGGGAGCTCGTGGTTTGCGTTCTATTTTGGAGCATGCATTGCTGGAAATAATGTTTGATCTGCCTTCAATTGAGAATTTGGTTAAAGTGGTTATTGATGAAGGTGTAATTAGCGGTGACTCGCAGCCTATTTTAATTTACGGTGAAGAGCCACTTCTAGCTGAGTCAGTTAGTTAATCTGGTATTGAAAATATGTGGGGGGTAGACTTGAATTTTTGGGTCTACCCCCCATTTTTGTTTTTGAGAGTGTAGCATGTTGCTATACGCAGCTTTTTCAAGAGGTGCATCATGACTGAAAATATTTTACCGCCTTTCTCTTCAGATGAAGGCTTGTTACCTCTGCTTCCATTACGTGATGTAGTTGTATATCCGCATCTCGTTATACCGCTTTTTGTTGGTCGTCCTAAATCGGTTAAAGCCCTTGAGCTTGCCTCTGAGGGAAATAAGCAAATATTTCTAATTGCGCAAAAGTCCGCGAGTAAAGACGAACCTAGTTCATCCGATCTTTATGAGGTTGGAACGATAGCAACCGTCCTGCAAATGCTTAAACTGCCTGATGGCACTGTAAAAGTGCTGGTTGAAGGTGTACATCGCGCCAAAGTGTCAGAATTTGTTGAAACAGAGGATTGCCTAGCCGTAAAGGTTGAAAAAGTCGAACCTGTTTTACAGGAAGATAGCGAAATACAAGCGCTAACGCGAACAGTATTTTCTCAATTCGATCAGTACGTTAAATTAAACAAAAAAATCCCACCGGAAATTCTTACATCTCTTGCTACGATAGATGATGCAGGGCGTTTAGCAGATACGGTTACGGCTCATCTCACACTTAAGCTTGAGGAAAAGCAAAAAATACTTGAAATGTTCAGTGTTGTAGAGCGGTTAGAACATTTGTTAGGCTTGCTAGAGGCGGAAATTGATATTCTACAAGTTGAAAAAAGAATACGCGGTCGAGTAAAGCACCAAATGGAAAAGAGTCAGCGTGATTTCTATTTAAATGAACAGGTTAAAGCAATTCAGAAAGAGCTTGGTGAGCAGGATGAGGGCGACGAGTTAGGTGAACTTGAAAAACGTATTACATCTGCGCAAATGTCTAAAGAAGCGATGTTGAAAGCAAATTCGGAAATGAAGAAGCTTAAAATGATGTCGCCAATGTCTGCTGAGTCTTCTGTAGTGCGCAACTATATTGAGACATTGGCTAATTTGCCGTGGAAGAAAAAAACGAAAATCAGTCGGAATTTAGCAACAGCAGAAGCGATACTGGATGCGGATCACTATGGCTTGGAGAAGGTAAAGGAACGTATAGTTGAGTATCTTGCCGTGCAACAGCGGGTAGGCAAGCTTAAGGCTCCAATTTTGTGCTTGGTTGGTCCTCCCGGTGTTGGTAAGACTTCGCTGGGGCAAAGTATAGCCAAAGCAGTTAATCGTAAATTTGTGCGTATGGCACTTGGTGGCGTTCGTGATGAGTCTGAGATCCGCGGGCACAGGCGTACATATATTGGATCAATGCCAGGAAAAGTCTTGCAAAGTATGGCAAAAGTGGGTGTTAAAAACCCATTGTTTCTGCTGGATGAGGTAGATAAGTTGGGGCAGGATATGCGTGGAGACCCTTCATCCGCATTGCTTGAAGTGTTGGATCCAGAGCAGAACCATACTTTTGTAGATCATTATGTGGAAGTTGAATATGATTTGTCGGATGTAATGTTTGTTGCTACAGCTAATTCCATGAATATACCGCCCGCTTTGCTTGATCGCATGGAAGTAATACGTCTGGCCGGATATACTGAAGATGAAAAAGTCAATATAGCCATGCGCTATTTATTGCCAAAACAGCTTCGTGCACATGGACTTAAGGCTGAAGAAATTAGCGTATCAGAACCTGCAATTCGGGATGCGGTACGATATTACACACGTGAGGCAGGTGTGCGTAGCCTTGATCGTGAAATATCTAAAATATGCCGAAAAGTGGTTAAGGAGCTATTAACGAATAAAACGAAAGCCGATGGAAAAGTTGCTCGTAAAGTTAATGTGAACCCAAAAAATCTGGAAAAATATTTAGGTGTACAACGTTACGATTATGGAATAGCCGCCAAGGAAAACCAGGTTGGACAAGTGACTGGTTTGGCATGGACAGAGGTGGGAGGTGAGTTATTGACCATTGAGTCTGTATTGTTGCCAGGTAAAGGTAAGGCTATAAGTACGGGCAAGCTGGGGGAGGTTATGCAAGAGTCGATACAAGCAGCAATGAGTGTTGTGCGTAGCCGAGCTAAAAGATTGGGGATAGCACCTGATTTCTACGAGAAGAATGATATTCATATTCACTTTCCTGAAGGTGCCACACCCAAGGATGGGCCAAGTGCAGGTATTGGAATATGCACAGCTTTAGTTTCTGTTCTGACCAATATTCCTGTGCGGGCTGATGTAGCGATGACTGGTGAAATTACGTTGCGCGGTGAAGTGCTACCTATTGGTGGGCTTAAGGAAAAACTCTTAGCGGCACATAGGGGAGGGATTAAAACAGTATTGATCCCCGAGCAAAATGTTAAGGATCTTAAGGAAATCCCAGAGAATATCAAAAATATTCTTAATATCCACCCAGTAAAATGGATAGATCAGGTGCTGGAGCTAGCGTTAGAGAGGGCTCCAAAAAGCTGTGAAGAAGTCTTGCCTGTGAAAGATGTTGTTCTGGCAGATGGAGCAAGTGAAGTAACTGGGGTAATGACGCACTAGAAAACTCAATTAGTCATCATTATTAATTTTGTTCTATGATGTAGTTTTTTAGAGTTGCTCAAAGCTTGCAAATATAGAAAAGCAAGTTGTTTTTTTGTTAAAATGACTTGAGAAAAATTGCTACTGTTAGTAAGATGCGCATCTCGTTTCAATTGTCCTGACGAAATAGGGAGCGAGTGCGCAGTTGTTAGCTTAGGAATGCATCTTAGTTTTAAGTCAATATGGATTTAGGATTGGCAAAAAGAAAAAAGGTGCTGTATAATGCGCAGCTGTTGTTGGTTCAGGCAGGGTGCTTAGCTCAGTTGGTAGAGCGTCGCCCTTACAAGGCGAATGTCGGCGGTTCGACCCCGTCAGCACCCACCAATTTAAGAGTCGTAATGTTGGTGGTTAATTGTGGTGAAAGCTAATAAGATTAGCTGTAGTAAACTGGAGTGGTAGTTCAGTTGGTTAGAATACCGGCCTGTCACGCCGGGGGTCGCGGGTTCGAGTCCCGTCCACTCCGCCAATTCAAAAAAGACAAGCCTAGGCTTGTCTTTTTTTATTTGTAAATTACGTACATGTTTTGGTAAGCCTGACCTGCTATATTTGATTCTGAAGTTCGGCCTGTCATGCCATATCTGCGTGTGGTATATTCTTTCCGCAATGCTTTTGTGGGGTTTAGGTTTTTTATTCGTCACTCACTTTCGCAGTTTATTATTAAGTTAAGCTAATTTTACTTTTGGAAAACATACCGTTATGTTGGAAGTGCTTCGTGAAAACTCCAAGGGCTGGCTTGCTAAGCTTATTCTGGCCGCCATTATTATCCCGTTTGCCTTGTTTGGTATTGATTCTTATCTAACCCAATCAGGATCTAATATCCCGATTGCAACGGTGAGTGGTAATGACGTGTCCATGGAGCAATTTAACAAGGCGCTACAAGAGGCAAAAGAGGCGGTTCGGCTTGCTAATGGCGGAAAAGTTGATGCGGCAATCTTGGAGAATGCAAAGTTTAAACAATCCGTACTTGATCGCTTAATTTCAGATCGCTTGCTTAACGATGAAATTAAGCACAAAAAATATATTGTTACAGATGAGCAGCTAAGTGGTTATATTTTATCTATGCCGGAGTTTCATAAAGATGGCAAATTTTCTCAAGAAGTTTACGACCGTACACTTCTGCAAAATCGACTGTCACCTTCACAGTTTGAAATTCGCATACGTAATGGCTTGGCTGAGCAGCAGGTTTATGCAAGTATACCCAAACTAGCATACCAGCCAAGTGGCGTGACAGAGCAAGCCTTGACGTTGGCTTTGCAAAAACGCGTAGTTAGTGTGGCTGAAATAAAGTCAGCAGACTTTTTGCTTGGAGTTAATGTCAATCAAGCACAAGTCAAAGCATATTATGAGCAAAATAAAGAAAAGTTTCGTGTTCCAGAGCAGGTCAAGCTAGATTTTGTATTGATGTCCGCTAACTCACTTATACCTTCAGCAATGGTTACTGATGCTGAGGTTAGAAAGTTTTATCAGGAAAACTCAAGTAAATATCAGGGGAATGAGCAGCGTCGCGCCAGCCATATTCTGATCCCTTTTGGTGTGGGTGCTACGGCAGCAAGCAAGCAGGCCTCGCGAAAAAAAGCTGAAGAAGTGTTGGTTTTAGTCAAAAATGATCCTAAGAATTTTGAAGAGCTTGCTAGGCAATATTCGCAAGATACAGGTTCTGCAAATAAAGGTGGCGATCTGGGTGTGATTGCAAGAGGAGTGATGGTTAAGCCTTTTGAGGATGCTGTTTTTGCAATGAAACCGGGAGCTATCAGCGAGTTGATAGAATCAGAGTTTGGCTATCACATTATTAAACTTACGGAAATTCAAGGGCTTGGACAAGATTATAATGATGTGAAAGCCCAAATCAAGGGTGATTTAATGTATCAGAAAGCGTTGGATAAATTTTCCGAGCAAGCAGAGGCTTTTAGTAATATGGTCTATGAGCAGTCTGCCAGTTTGCAGCCAGCTGCTACAGCATTCGGTTTGCAAGTTCAAACCAGTGGTTGGCTAACACGGGCAGAAGCTATTAAGTTTTTTAAGAGCGATAAATTAGGTAGCACTTTATTTTCAGATGAGGTTTTGAAGGAAAGGCGTAATTCGGAAGCTGTTGAAGTAGCTTCTAATACATTAGCGGCGGCTCGAGTGATAGATTATAAGCCTGCCACAATACGTGGCTATGATGAAGTTAAGATTTCTATAGAAGATTTTCTCAAGCAAGAGGCTGCTGCTAAACTGGCTGTGCAAAAAGGCAAGGCTGTAATTAGCAGCTTGCAACAAGGGAAAGACGATTTGAGTTTAAATTGGACAGCACCTGTTATAGCGAATCGGAAAGTTGCACAAGGTTTAACGGATCTGGTGAGGATGAATGCATTTAAGGCTAAAGCCGACAAGTTGCCTACTTTTGTTGGGGTGGAAGATAACAATAATGGCTATTTGTTAATACGAGTGAATCAGGTAGAGGCTAAAGTTGACTTGAGTGCAAATGAGGCTCAAGCGGCTAGAGAAGATCTACAAAAAGCCCTATCTACAGAGTATGAGTCTGCATATATGAAAACGCTAAAAGCCTCGAGTAAAATTGTTGTGCACGCTGAACGGCTTCAATCTGGCATTAAGGAATAAAGGTGTTGTGTATAAGTTAATGCCTGTGAGTCGTTAATCCATTCTTAATTGTGATTGATACAGAAATGCCGTTACTAAGAAGACGGTCGCATAAGCGTCAGAGTTTGTTAAGTTTTACACAAAATTTTGAAAGCTGGGTTATTATATGTTTCCCTTAACTAGCAGAGGATGATCTCACAAATGAATAAAACAGAATTAATTGAACAAATCGCTAATAGCGCAGGAATTAGTAAAGCTGCAGCAGGTAGGGCTGTTGATGCATTTACTGATAGTGTGACCACTGCATTGAAATCTGGTGATAATGTCACTTTGATCGGGTTTGGTACTTTTACCGTTACTGAGCGTGCTGAGCGTACTGGTCGGAATCCTCAAACTGGTAAGGAGCTTAAAATTGCTAAGCGTAATGCACCCGGTTTTCGTGCTGGGAAGTCCTTGAAAGATGCTCTTAACTAGTTAATACTGTAATTTATGATTTGATAGGTTTAAATCCATGAGGGCTTAGTGGAAGTATGTTGGACGTGAATGCCGGATGGGTTAAGATTTTAAGTGGAAGAATACTGTCCTAACGTTGAGTGGTTTATACAGTAGCTTTAAATAATGGCTGTGACTCTAGTTGCCTCCTCGTGGTTAACCAAATCTTTTAAGTTTAAACGCCAGTAACACTGGCGTTTTTTTCGGCTTAATATATGTCTTATTGAAAAAGCGCGTGTGCAATGATTGAGTGTCAAACTCATTCAAAATGCTTAACGTTAGATTGGGACATGGGTAGATTTGTTGTGTTTGCTATCTCATGGAACGTCAAGCCGTTGGTGTAAGCGCGTCTGTGGCTATAAATATAGCTAAGAGATTGGCGAACGCTTAAGTTTAGCAGGATAATTACGGCGGCTATTGTCGCCGCTTATTTTTTGAAGATAGCATTTAATTTGAGTATGTGAAAATGTCGCAACATTTAATGAATACTTATGCAAGGCAGGCTGTTACCTTTGTTAAAGGTGAGGGTGCATGGCTTTGGGATGATCTGGGCAACTGCTATTTGGATGCGCTAGCTGGTGTTGCGGTGAACGGGCTCGGGCACTCACACTCCAGGTTGGTTCAGGCTATCAGTGCACAAGCCGCTAGGCTTATCCATGTATCCAATAACTATCAAATAGCCGAGCAAAGCCAACTTGCAGACAAGTTGTGTGAAATCTCCGGTATGGATAAAGTGTTTTTCTGTAACTCTGGCTGCGAGGCGAATGAAGCAGCAATTAAATTGGCAAGGCTTTATGGACACAATAAGGGTATAGACATGCCTGAAATTATTGTGATGGAGCATGCTTTTCATGGTCGCACTTTGGCAACACTTTCAGCGACGGGCAATCGCAAGGTTCAATCAGGCTTTGAGCCTTTGGTTAGCGGATTTATACGCGTACCATTTGACGATTTGGAGGCTGTGCGTAATGTTGCCTTGCACAGCTCGAATGTGGTCGCCATTCTGGTAGAGCCAATTCAAGGTGAGGGCGGTGTGAATGTACCTAAGGATGCCAAAAATTATTTGCAGGGTTTGCGTCAAATTTGCGATGAGCATGGCTGGCTATTAATGCTTGATGAGGTGCAGAGCGGCATTGGCCGTACCGGCACATGGTTTGCATTTCAGCATACTGATATTAAACCTGACGTAATGAGTTTGGCCAAGGGCTTGGGCTCCGGGGTGCCTATAGGCGCATGTCTTGCACGTGGTGAGGCAGCAGAGGTATTTACTTATGGTAAGCATGGTTCAACTTTTGGAGGAAATCCGTTAGCGGCTACGGCTGGGTTAGTGACGCTGCAAGTCATAGAAGAAGAGAATTTGCTAGAGCATGCAGAAGTGCTGGGATGCTGGATTCGTGATGCGTTTTTGGCAGAACTACAAAATACGCCAGGGCTGATAACCGTACGCAATGCTGGATTGATGATAGGTATTGAGCTTGATAGGCCGTGCACCGAGCTGGTGAAGCAAGCGCTTGAAGCTAAAGTGCTTATCAATGTTACGGTGGAAAAAGTAGTGCGTTTGCTACCCCCACTGATTATGAATCAGAGTGAAGCGCAGCATTTGGTTGATGTTTTAGCGCCTTTAATTAAGCAATTTTTAAGTTTGAAAACTTCATGAGTTAGTATGGTTGACTATGGCTATTCGACATTTTTTACAATTTAATGATTTAAGTCGTGCTGAACTTGAGTATGTGTTTGAACGTGCGCGCTGGATCAAGGCACAGTTCAAGGCTTATCAGCAATACTGGCCATTAACGGATCGTACTTTGGTGATGATTTTTGAAAAAGCCAGTACGCGTACGCGGCTTTCGTTTGAAGCCGGTATGCATCAGCTAGGCGGTTCGGCTATTTATTTAAATACACGCGATTCACAGCTAGGGCGTGGTGAGCCTGTGGAAGATGCAGCACAGGTAATTTCACGTATGAGCGATATGGTGATGATACGCACATTCGAGCAAGATATTATTGAGCGATTTGCAGCAAATTCGCGTGTACCGGTGATTAATGGACTCACCAATGAATACCATCCTTGTCAAATTTTGGCAGATATTTTTACATTTATTGAACATCGTGGTTCGATTAAGGGTAAAACGGTGGCCTGGATAGGTGATTCCAACAACATGTGTAACACATGGTTACAAGCGGCTGAAATACTGGATTTCAATGTGCATGTATCGACACCACCAGGCTATGAAGTAGAGCCTGAGCGCGCTAATTTATATGGGCACGATCATTACGAGGAATTCGCCGACCCCATGGAAGCGGCTCGTGGTGCTGACTTAGTGACCACTGACGTATGGACGAGCATGGGCTTTGAAGCTGAAAACGAAGAACGTATGCGTGATTTCGCAGATTGGCAAGTGGACGCAGACATGATGGAAGTGGCTGCAAGCAATGCCTTATTCATGCATTGTTTACCGGCTCATCGTGGAGAGGAAGTGGCGGCTGAGGTAATTGATGGTGTGCAGTCGGTGGTATGGGATGAAGCTGAGAATAGATTGCATGTGCAGAAAGCGCTTATGGAATTTCTACTGCTAGGCTATTTGAAAGTTTAGTAGAAAACAAACTAGCCAGCCACTTCTACAGCAATTAGCCTGTGGCGGCAACCAAGGTTGGTGTCAGCATAACGGTCATTTCAGTGATGCCGTCGGCTCCTTAAAAACAATACCATCTTGTACGGATCAGTTAATTGCCATAGCTAGCTTAAATTTCTCACTAACATTATGCTTTCTTAATGCTCTATTTGGCACAGAGGTGATTTTATTGCGCATTGAGCGCTAAGCTGGGCGGCTGTTTTAATGGAATTGGGCATGATGGTATTTATTTGGTTTTTGCTAGCATTTGAGTTAATTTCGGATTAAGGATTGGAAGTATGAGTGATATTAAAAAAGTAGTTTTGGCTTATTCTGGTGGTTTGGATACTTCAGTTATTTTGAAGTGGTTGCAAGACGAATACCAATGCGAGGTGGTGACTTTTACCGCTGATTTGGGGCAAGGCGAGGAGTTGGAGCCGGCACGCCTAAAGGCGCAAGCGGCTGGCGTTAAGGAAATTTATATTGATGACGTGCGCGAAGAGTTTGTGCGCGACTTTGTTTTTCCAATGTTTCGCGCCAATACGGTGTATGAAGGTGAATACTTGCTGGGGACTTCGATTGCGCGTCCCTTAATCGCCAAGCGTTTGATCGAAATTGCGCGTGAAACCAATGCCGATGCCATCTCCCACGGTGCAACCGGTAAAGGCAATGACCAAGTGCGTTTTGAGTTGGGTGCTTATGCCTTAAATCCCAATATTCATATCATTGCACCTTGGCGTGAATGGGATTTGTTAAGCCGTGAAAAGCTGCTGGCTTACGCCGAAAAACATGGCATACAAATAGAAATGAAGCATAAGCAAGGTGGCAGCCCTTACAGTATGGATGCTAATCTTTTGCATATCAGCTTTGAAGGCCGCCACTTGGAAAACCCGGCGGCTGAAGCGGAAGAAGATATGTGGCGCTGGACAGTGTCACCAGAAAAAGCGCCAGATGTTGCCGAATATCTGGATATTGAGTATGTCAATGGCGACCCTATCTCGCTCAATGGTGAAATGCTCAAGCCCCATGATTTACTTGCTCAGCTCAATGAAGTGGGCGGCAAACACGGCATAGGCCGCTTGGACTTGGTGGAAAACCGCTACGTGGGTATGAAATCACGTGGATGTTACGAAACGCCAGGTGGCACTATTATGCTGAAAGCGCATCGCGCGATTGAAAGTATCACCTTGGATCGGGAAGTGGCGCATTTGAAAGATGATTTGATGCCGCGCTATGCCAGTATGATTTATAACGGATACTGGTGGAGTCCCGAACGTATCGCCTTGCAAACGCTCATTGATCACACTCAGAAATCAGTTAATGGCTGGGTGCGATTAAAGTTGTATAAAGGCAATGTGATTGTCGCTGGGCGCGATAGTAAAACAGATTCACTGTTTGATTCTACAATTGCCACCTTTGAAGATGATAAAGGTGCTTACGATCAAAAAGATGCAGGCGGCTTCATCAAGCTAAATGCTCTGCGTATGCGCATTGCGGCAAATCTTCGCATTAAAAATAAATAACGATAAACTTAGGAGAAATATGATGGCGCAATTTGATAATGTCAGTGTGAAAAAGAAAGCCAATGTTTATTTTGATGGCAAGTGTGTTAGCCATACTGTGTTGATGCCGAATGGCACTCGATCTACGGTGGGTGTGATTTTCCCAAGCTTGTTGACATTTAATACGGAATCCCCAGAGCTCATGGAGATTAATCTTGGCACCTGTAAGGTGCGCCTCAAAGGCGAGGAGGCATGGAAAGCATATGGCGAAGGTGATAAGTTTACAGTACCTGGCAATTCCAGTTTTGATATAGAAGTGAGTGAAACACTCGATTACGTTTGCCATTTTGAATAACACAATAAAACCTATAGTTAGGAGTTTGAATGCCTTCGTTTGATATTTCTTCAGAAGTGAATAAGGCTGACTTGAAAAACGCCATTGATGCAGTAGGTAAAAAAATCATTGGTCGGCATGACTTCAAAGGTACCTCTGCAAAAATTGAGCTGAATGAAAAAGACAGTGTATTGACTATTTTTGGCGATTCCGATTTTCAACTGGATCAAATCAAAACGATTCTGCTTCCTGAAATGGGAAAAAAAGAAGCCGACAGTGCCAAACGCTTGGATCATCAGAATGTACAAACAATTTCCGGCAACAAGGTCAAGCAAGAGTTGAAGATCAAAGACGGTATTGATACCGAGTTGGCTAAGAAAATGGTTAAACTACTTAAGGATAGTGGACTCAAAGTACAGGCTAGTATTCAAGGCGAATCTGTGCGTGTGACAGGAGCAAAGCGCGATATTTTGCAAGATGCCATTGCTTTCGTTAAAAAATCCGTGACCGATTTCCCACTGCAATTTGGTAATTTTAGAGACTAGTTTTTTTGGATTAATATTGTAATAAGATGACTGCTAAAACGTTATATGACAAGTTGTTTGATTCCCATGTAGTGCGTGAGGAAAATGGTACTGCATTGCTTTACATCGACCGCCATTTGGTGCATGAAGTGACCAGCCCGCAGGCATTTGAGGGTTTGCGTCTGGCTGGTCGTAAACCTTGGCGTGTTTCTACTATCGTGGCGACGGCTGACCACAATACGCCTACCGATCATTGGGATATGGGTTTGGATGGAATTACGGATCCCGTTGCACGTTTGCAGATTGAGACTTTGGATACCAATATTCGTGAATTTGGTGCCAAGGCGTATTTCCCTTTCATGGATGCGCGTCAGGGCATTGTTCACGTTATTGGCCCTGAGCAGGGTGCTACTTTGCCTGGGATGACGGTGGTTTGTGGTGATTCACATACTAGTACGCACGGGGCGTTTGGTGCACTGGCTCATGGAATAGGTACTTCTGAAGTTGAGCATGTACTGGCTACACAATGCCTGGTGCAGAAAAAATCTAAAACCATGCAGGTCTTGGTAGACGGCAAATTAGGTAACGGCGTAACCGCTAAAGATCTAGCCCTAGCTATCATTGGCAAAACTGGTACTGCAGGCGGCAATGGTTATGCGATTGAATTTGCGGGTTCAGCGATTCGTGCCTTAAGCATGGAAGGTCGCATGACGCTGTGTAATATGGCGATTGAAGCAGGCGCACGCGCTGGCTTAATTGCGGTAGATGACACGACAACAGAGTACCTAAAGGATCGTCCTTACGCACCTGATGCATCACAATGGGATGCGGCCGTGGCCTATTGGCAAACACTGAAAAGTGACAATGGTGCGAAATTTGATGCGAATGTTGTAATTTGTGCTGAAAATATTCAACCACAGGTTACTTGGGGAACCTCGCCCGAGATGGTCGTCGGTATTGATGGCCGAGTACCTGATCCTGAAAAAGAATCTGACTTGACCAAGCGTAGCGGGATGAAGCGTGCGCTGCAATATATGGGTTTGCAGGCAAATACACCGATTAATCAGATTAGTATTGATAAGGTGTTTATCGGATCATGTACTAATTCACGTATTGAGGATTTGCGTGCTGCGGCCAACATAGCAAAAGGTAAACATATTGCGTCTAATGTGAAATTGGCACTGGTGGTGCCGGGTTCTGGTTTGGTAAAAGCTCAAGCCGAGCAAGAAGGCCTGGACAGGATTTTTATTGAGGCCGGATTTGAATGGCGGGAGCCAGGCTGTTCCATGTGTTTAGCTATGAATGCGGATCGACTGGAAGCGGGCGAGCGCTGTGCTTCAACTTCAAACCGCAATTTTGAAGGCCGTCAGGGGCAGGGTGGGCGCACGCACCTGGTTAGCCCGGAAATGGCAGTAGCTGCAGCTATTGCCGGGCATTTTGTGGATGTGCGAGGGTTGTTTTAATGCAAAAATTTACCCAAATAAATAGCTTGGTTGCCCCGCTGGATAGGGCCAACGTAGATACGGATGCGATCATCCCCAAACAATTCCTCAAGTCTATTAAACGCAGCGGCTTCGGCCCAAATGCCTTTGATGAGTGGCGTTACCTCGACCATGGCGAACCGGGAATGGATAACTCCAAGCGTAAAATAAATCCTGATTTCGTGCTGAATCAACCTCGCTACCAAGGCGCAAGCATTTTGCTTACGCGCGAGAATTTTGGTTGTGGTTCCAGTCGCGAACATGCGCCATGGGCCTTGGAAGATTATGGTTTTCGCGCCATTATTGCGCCAAGTTATGCTGATATTTTCTACAATAATTGCTTCAAAAATGGCATGTTGCCGATTGTATTGAGTGCGGAAATTGTTGATGCGCTATTTAAGGCGGTTGATGGGAGTGTGGGCTACCAACTTATTATCGATTTGGAAAAACAGACGGTAATTACCCCTGATGGCAACGTTTATGGTTTTGAAGTTGATGCATTTCGCAAACATTGCTTGCTGAATGGCCTGGATGATATTGGGCTAACGTTACAACAAATGGACGCTATTAAGGCGTTTGAAGTGAAGCATAAAGCAGCACAACCATGGCTTTTTAATTAAGGCCTTTTTAATTAGATTTTAAGGTATGAGAATGAAGATTGCAGTCTTGCCTGGTGATGGTATTGGTCCGGAAATTATGTCACAAGCCGTCAAGGTTTTAAAAAGCCTTGGCCTTGCGTTGCACATGCAGGGTGCGCCCATTGGTGGAGCGGGTTATGAAGCTTTTGGTGATCCATTGCCTGATGTAACCTTGAAACTGGCAAAAGAGGCTGATGCGGTTTTGTTGGGCGCAGTAGGGGATTGGAAATATGACAAGCTAGAACGTCATCTGCGCCCGGAGCGTGGTTTATTGCGTATCCGCAAAGAACTGAATTTATTTGCCAATCTACGCCCAGCCATTCTTTATCCAGAGTTGGCGGATGCCTCTACGCTCAAGCCGGAAGTGGTTTCTGGTTTGGATATTATGATAGTACGCGAACTCACAGGTGATATTTACTTCGGCCAGCCACGCGGTATTAGCCAGCTTGAAAACGGTGAGCGTGAGGGTATCAATACCATGCGTTACTGTGAGTCGGAAATCAGGCGTATCGGTCGCGTCGCGTTTGATATTGCAATGAAGCGTAACAAAAGGGTCTGTTCAGTAGATAAAGCCAATGTGCTGGAAACCACAGAGTTGTGGCGGCAAGTGATGATAGAGTTATCTAAAGAATACCTTGAAGTCGAATTAAGTCATATGTATGTAGATAATGCTGCCATGCAATTGATTCGTGCACCAAAACAGTTCGATGTGATGGTGACGGGTAATATTTTTGGCGACATTTTGTCGGATGAAGCTTCGATGCTCACCGGCTCTATCGGTATGTTGCCTTCTGCTTCGCTGGATGCCAACAACAAGGGTATGTATGAACCTAGCCACGGCTCGGCTCCAGACATTGCAGGCAAGGATATTGCTAATCCATTAGCCACCATACTCTCCGCCGCCATGATGTTGCGCTACACTTTTAACGATGAAGCCAATGCGCAGCGTATTGAAAGCGCCGTTAAAAAATCACTGGCGCTTGGGTTTAGAACGGCTGATATTTTTACCGAAGGCACCAAGCTTGTGAAGTGTAGTGAAATGGGTGATGCGGTCGTCGCGGCCTTATAATAAGGCTGCTTGGTAAAGGCTGTTTTGTAGAGTTTTAGGGAATAATATGTTGAAAGTAGGGTTTGTCGGTTGGCGCGGTATGGTGGGATCAGTGCTGTTGCAGCGCATGCGAGAAGAGCACGATTTTGAATTGATTGAGCCTGTGTTTTTTACCACGTCACAAACGGGTAATAAAAGTCCTGATGTGGGTAAAGATACTCAGTCACTCAAAGATGCAAAAAGTATCACCGAGCTGAAGTTGATGGATGTGATTATTTCTTGTCAAGGGGGTGATTACACAACGGAAATATTCCCCAAGCTACGTGCTGAAGCCTGGAATGGGCATTGGATTGACGCGGCCTCCACCCTGCGTATGGAAAAAGATGCTGTTATTATTCTTGATCCAGTGAACATACATGTCATTCAGGACAGCTATGCAAAAGGTAATAAGAATTGGATAGGTGGTAATTGTACAGTATCGTTAATGTTGATGGCTTTGCACGGACTGTTCCGGGAAAACCTGATTGAATGGGCGACTTCCATGACGTATCAGGCCGCTTCGGGCGCAGGTGCGCAGAACATGCGTGAGCTATTAAAGCAGATGGGTGAAGCGCATCGTGTCGCGAATACCTTGTTAGCTGACCCTGCTTCAGCGATTCTTGATATTGATCGTGAAGTTGCCGCTATACTTCGTGATGAAAGCTTTCCTACTTCCAGTTTTGGTGTGCCTTTGGCGGGTAGCCTGATTCCATGGATTGACAAAGATCTGGGGAATGGCCAAAGTAAAGAGGAATGGAAAGGACAAGCCGAGACCAATAAAATACTTGGTCGAGAAGCTAGCCCTGTACCGATTGATGGTCTTTGTGTGCGTATTGGTGCCATGCGCTGCCACTCCCAAGCATTGACCATCAAGCTCAGAAAAAATGTACCGCTGGATGAAATTAACGTTATGTTGGCTGAGGCTAATCCATGGGTTAAGCTTGTGCCAAACGAGCGTGAAATCACCATGCGGCAGCTGACTCCCACGGCTGTAACCGGTACGCTTCTGACTCCAGTAGGCCGTTTGCGCAAGCTGAGTATGGGCGATGAGTATCTTTCAGCGTTTACTGTTGGCGATCAATTGCTGTGGGGGGCAGCTGAACCATTGCGGCGCATGCTACGCATTCTTATTGAAAAGTAAAGTTTAGTGAATATATAACGATATACACTAAGACTAAGTTGGTTTTCTGTATTAATGCAGTAAAAAAATATGCCGTGCAGCACGAGCTTGCATGTCTAACTAATTGATGTTAAGTTGATAATTCTAATCTTGCGTTAGATAGAGGTGAAATAGTGCATAGGTCAAAACTAAAGCGTGTGACATTCGCCGTATGGCTTGCAATGGCATCGCTTGCAGCAGACGCAGCAGGCTTGGGTAAAATGAATGTTAGTTCAGCTCTCGGTGAGCCGTTAAGGGCTGAAATTGAGTTGCTGTCCGTTAGCACCGAAGAGTTATCTTCTTTATCTGCAGCCATTGCGCCTGATACTGCTTATTCGGCACAGGGCGTTGAGCGAACTGCATTTCATAGCTCTATTAAAATAGAGCTAGCTAAAAAGGCGGATGGAACGCATGTTTTAAAGTTGAGTACATCACAGCCGGTGAGTGACCCTTATTTGGATATGCTGATTCAGGTCGATTGGAATTCAGGGCGTTTAATACGCGAATATACGGCTCTGCTAGATCCTCCAGGCTATTCTTCAAATAATAATGTACCCAATGCAGAAGCGCCAGAAAGCAGGCGCTCAATGGGGAATGTTAACTCCGGCCAGGATGTCCTGGTTGATATTCCCGCCAGGCAGGGCAGAAAAAGTGATAGAAGACAGACTTCACCGGCACGTTCGCTGTCAGGCAGTTCTGCTGGTGATGAATATAAAGTAAAGCGTGGTGATACTTTGCTTGGAATTGCCAGACAAAAACCTATTGAAAATGTCAGCTTGGATCAAATGCTTGTTGGGCTGTATAGAGCCAACACCAATGCATTCATAGGTGGCAATATCAATAGGCTAAAAGTTGGACAAATAATTCGCATACCTGCAGGCGTTGAACTTGGTGCTATTGATAGGCGTGAGGCAAGCAAGGAGGTTCAAGTACAAGTAGCAAATTGGAATGCCTATCGAAATAAGCTTGCCGAAGTGGTTGCCGGATCTGAAGCGTTGGGAGCGGAAGTATCAAAAAAAACGGCAAGCGGACGAATAACCAAACCTGCAGAAGAGCTTGTGCGGCCGTTAGCGAGTGGATCACGTGATGTCGTTAAGCTTTCCAAAGGTGATGTTGTAACGGGTAAAAGGACGAGCGAAGCAACGGTACAAGCGCAACAAAACGCGCTTCAGGAAGAGGCCGTGGCTAATGATGGAAGGATAAAAGAAGCTAATGAACGCATCGCTGCCTTGACTAAGCAGCTTGAGGATATGCAAAAATTGCTGGAATTGAAAGGTCAGGCAATGGCTGATTTGCAAAAATTAGCTGAAAAATCAATGACTGAATCTAAAAAATCAATGAGTCAGGCAAACCCTCAACCAACAGCGGTCGCTGTTTTAGAGCCGCAAGCCAAAACTGCGTCTAGTCAGCCAGAAGTGCCAGCGTTAAAAGCAAGTGATAAACCGCTGAAAACTATTCGGCCTGATGTGTCTGTCAAAGCCTCTGCTTCGCCACCAGCTGCGGCTGGCGGTATAGTTGATAGCTTAATGGAAAATGTTGTGTTGCTTGGTGCCGCAGGTGCGGCTTTGGTATTGTCTGTTGGCGGCTGGTTGTTTTTGCGCAATCGGCGCATGCACAGCTTGGATAAGTTCGAGCAAGACATTTTGACCACTGGCGGCCTTAACGCTAAAACGGTATTCGGTAGTACTGCAGGTGGAACTGTGGATACGGGCGATACTTCTTTTCTTACAGCGTTCACTCACGGCACCGGTGGCATGATAGATACGCATGACGTGGATCCGTTAGCCGAAGCTGAGGTTTATATGGCTTACGGACGTGAAATACAAGCAGAAGAAATTCTTAAAGATGCCATCGCAAAAGAGCCAAAGCGTCATGATTTATCTCTCAAGTTGCTTGAGATTTATGCTGGGCGTAAAGACAGTTTGGCCTTTGATGCTGTAGCTGGAGAGCTTTATTCAACTTTGGGTGCTGGTGACCCTGTGTGGCTTAAAATTGCTGAAATAGGCCATGAAATGGAGCCGGATAATCCGCTATACCAACGAGCTACTATCACAAATGAAGCTGCTGATGACGTAATTGCGGATAAGTCGGACATTAATGCTATTGATGGCAGTGATGCGCGAGATGCCGCAGATGCCGCAGATGCCGCAGATGCCGCAGATGCAGATAGTTTTGTCGAATTAAAACAGAAGCAAGATAAATCCATGGTTTGGTCGGAAGACACAAAAGATGAGACACTTCTTGATTTTGATAGCAACGTCGCAACAGATATTGTAGATAAAATAGATACCGAGCTTACTAGTGGTGAAAATGAAATTTTGCTGGAATTTGAATCAACTGAGCCTGAAGTTGAATTGAAAGAAGTATCTGTTGAAAATAAACCTTCCGAAGAGGTTATTGGCTCTTTGAGTATCGGTGATCGAATAGCCAGCGCGGCGTTGGATATGCCTAATCTACTGATAGAAGAATCAGGTTTTGGAGATGTGACAGAAAAAGAAGCGGAAATGGAAATTGCCGACGGGGAAAATCTGCTCCCTGTGTCAGCAGAATCAGTAACCGAGACTTTGAATTTACAACTGCCTGAGCTTGATAGTCATATAGATATTGATGCAATTGCAGACGATCAAAAAGTTGAAGCTGAATCAGAGAAATCCGATAAGCTGGATTTTGATTTTAATATTGCGTTCGATAATGAGGATGCGCAGAGCTTGGATTTATCACCAAAACTTTCTGCCAGCACCATACCCGAGTTAGGCTTGCCAGATCTCAACCTTAATGTGCCGGATGAAGAGGTCGTCATTGAGGATGTTGTCTTGGTAAATGAATCATCGGAGGTTGATACCAAGCTGGATTTGGTGACAGCTTATATTGATATGGATGATAAAGAGGGCGCGCGTGAGCTGCTAGAGGAGGTGTTGTTAGAGGGTGGGTCACAGCAACGTCAACGTGCACAACGTTTATTGAATAGTCTTGAGTGATTTGGCAGTAAGGCTTTAAGCTTTTAGTTTACTTTATGTTATTTTTTGCACAAAGTAGTTCACAGATAAAGTTTTTAAAAAGGTGATTAAGTATGCAGAGAGAGTATCTTTGCATACTTAATGCTTAAAGAGCACCGTTGTTAATTTAAAGACACCATATATACTTTTCGTCGTTATACCAGCGGTACTCACAAAAAATATTTACACATATCCAATATATATCGCGTCAAGATGTATCGCTTACTCCTTACTCCTTGCAAACTTGAATACATAAAAGCCCCCTCTAAATACAATCGGTATTTAATCTTGCACCCTTCTGTAAAAATTGCTCTATTATTAGCGCTTGTAATCCTTGCTCAAACGCAAAACCTTTTAGCTAACATTTTAGTTGCCAGTGTATTAGTGGTTGGTTTTGTTTTCTCCTCACCCCATATTTTTTATCGTATGTTAAAACGTATGCGTTGGCTTATTATCTCTATGATGTTCATATTTTCATTTAGTACTCCTGGGGAATATGTACGGCAATGGCCGTTTGAGTTGGCACCCACTTACGAAGGTTTGTCTGCCGGCTTGTTACATGTAGTAAGGTTGCTTATGGTGTTGGCTGGTTTGTCTTTGTTATTAGCTACCAGCAGTCGCGAAAGCTTAATCGCTGGTTTTTACCAGATTACGGCTCCGCTACGAAACTTTAATATACCTACTGAAAAATTTGCTGCCAGATTGTGTTTGACTTTGCATTATGCTGAGCAAACGCCACGTGTGAGCCTTAGTCGTGATATATATGAATATTTTCATAACTCGCACGCTCATTTGGCGAATAGTGATAGCAATGGATTGCTAGGTGCGCCCGAGTATATTTTACTGCATTTGCCAGCGTTGACTAAGCGTGACAAATTAGTAGTGCTAGGCCTCATTCTGGCAGGGTTGTATTGGTTGTGAGAATTGCACTTGGGCTTGAATATGACGGGGCAAAATATTGTGGCTGGCAAAGCCAAGCTAACGGGGGCGCAATTCAAGACTGTCTGGAGCATGCTTTGCAAAAAATGGCGAATCATACACTTCGTGTTTCTGCGGCGGGTCGCACCGATGCAGGCGTGCACGCACTGAGCCAGATTGTACATTTCGACACATTGACAACAAGACCTATGTCGGCATGGGTGCGGGGTGTTAATGCCAATCTGCCAGATAGTATTCGCGTATTATGGGCGCAAGCGGTGGATGCGCGTTTTCATGCCAGGTTTGATGCGCAACAACGCAGCTATCAATACTTGTTAATTAATCAACCTGTTGCCCCGGCGGTGATGGCAGGTAAGGCTGGTTGGTTTCATTTGCCCCTGGATATTGGAGCGATGCAGTTTGCCGCCGAATATTTATTGGGGCAGCATGATTTTAGTGCGTTTCGAGCCGCTGAGTGTCAAGCGAAATCACCTGTCAAATTTATGCATCGTGCCAGCGTCGTGCAGATTGGAAATGGCTACTTGTTTGATTTTTGTGCGGGTGCTTTTTTGCATCATCAAGTAAGAAATATGGTGGGTGCGCTCGTTTATATTGGTAAGGGCAAATATAAACCTGAGTATATGGAAACGCTGCTGGCATCACGCGATCGCAGACTATCCCCACCTACATTTTCACCTGCGGGTTTGTATCTAACAGGCGTAGGCTATGATGCTATGTGGGATCTGCCAGAGACAGAGCGAACTTTGAATTTTGGCTGCTTAGTCTGAATTTTTAAGTTGATTTCCCTACATCAATACTTTTAGAGCGTATAAAAATTGCGAACTCGCGTTAAAATTTGCGGTATTACTCGTGTGGAAGATGCGATTGCTGCAGTACAGCACGGTGCTGATGCCATCGGTCTGGTTTTTTATGCCAAGAGTCCGCGTAATGTAAGTCGGCAACAAGCCGCCAGGATTGTGGCTGAGCTTCCCGCCTTTGTCAGTGTTGTGGGCTTGTTTGTTGATGCTGATCCTGCGGAAATTCGTCAAACATTGGCAGCGGTGCATCTGGACTTGCTACAATTTCATGGTGATGAGACACCGGAGGAATGCCGCCAATACCGCATGCCTTACATGAAGGCAATACGCGTCAGAAGTGATTCAAATTTGATACAATACGCGCTTGATTTTACAGACGCTAAAGCTTTGTTGCTGGATGCCTTCGCTGAAGGTGTTGCAGGCGGTACAGGGCAGGTGTTTGATTGGCGGTTGATTCCACAGGATTTACCGCAATCCATTATCTTGGCAGGCGGTTTAAATGCTGGCAACGTGCGTGATGCCATACAGCAAGTACGGCCTTATGCGGTGGATGTGAGTGGTGGTGTGGAAAAGTCCAAAGGTATAAAGGATGTGGAAAAAATAGCCACATTCATGCGAGGAGTAAGAGATGCAATTATATGATATGCCCGATGCGCATGGCCATTTTGGTATTTATGGCGGCGTATTTGCTGCTGAAACCTTGATTGAAGCTATTGAAGAATTGCGCTTGATGTATGAGAAATATCGTAATGATCCTGAATTTTTAGCTGAATTTGCTTATGATTTAAAACACTTTGTTGGTCGTCCTAGCCCGATTTATTACGCCAAGCGCTGGTCCGAGCGTGTTGGGGGTGCCAGAATTTATCTAAAACGTGAAGATTTGAACCACACCGGCGCGCATAAAGTTAACAATACTGTAGGACAGGCGTTGTTGGCCAAACGCATGGGCAAGCCGCGTGTGATTGCCGAAACCGGCGCAGGTCAACACGGTGTGGCTACCGCGACGATTGCAGCGCGTCTGGGTTTGGAATGTGTGGTGTACATGGGTTCTGAAGACATCAAACGCCAAGCACCGAATGTTTATCGCATGAAATTGCTTGGGGCTACGGTTGTCCCGGTTGAAAGTGGTTCGAAGACGCTTAAAGATGCGCTCAATGAAGCGATGCGAGATTGGGTAACCAATGTGGCCGATACTTTTTATATTATTGGTACAGTGGCCGGTCCGCATCCTTACCCGATGATGGTGCGTGATTTTCAATCAGTGATTGGCATTGAGGCCAAGCAGCAAATGCAGGAAATGTTGGGCCGTCAGCCGGATGCTGTAGTTGCCTGTGTAGGCGGCGGTTCCAATGCCATGGGGATTTTCTACCCTTACATCAATGACGAAAATGTGCGCTTGATAGGCGTTGAAGCGGCTGGCTTGGGCATGGAAACGGGCAAGCACGCCGCGCCTTTAACCGCAAATAGTCCGGTTGGTGTGTTACATGGCAACCGTACTTATCTTATGCAAGATGAAGATGGACAAATTGTTGAAACGCATTCCATTTCTGCAGGATTGGATTATCCTGGTGTAGGTCCTGAACATGCATGGTTGAAAGACAGCAAGCGTGCGGAATATGTTGCTGTTACCGATGACGAAGCTATGGCAGCGTTTCATAATTTGTGTCGCACGGAAGGTATTATTCCTGCATTGGAATCCAGCCATGCGTTGGCCTACGCCGAGAAGCTTGCCGCTACCATGTCGCCAGACCAAGTAATTTTAGTAAATCTTTCCGGCCGTGGCGATAAAGACATCAATACGGTAGCGCAACTTTCCGGTTTAACGCTCTAAGTTTCACGCGCTCTAATTTCTTCTTCTCACCAAACCAGCTTAATTTTAAGAATCCAGCAGACATGTCACGTATCCAAACGACCTTTGCAGCTTTAAAGCAGCAAAACAAAAAAGCCCTTATTCCCTACATAACAGCTGGTGACCCGCATCCTAAATACACAGTGATGCTGATGCATACGCTAGTGGAAAATGGAGCAGACATTATCGAGTTAGGGGTTCCGTTTTCCGATCCTATGGCGGATGGTCCGGTAATTCAGCGTGCCAGTGAAAGAGCATTGGCACACCATGTGGGTTTACGTTCAGTGCTGGACATGGTGAGTGAGTTTCGCCAAAAAGATAATTTGACACCCGTTGTGCTCATGGGTTATGCCAACCCGATTGAAGCCATGGGTGCGGAGCGCTTTGCTGATCGTGCCAAAGCTGCAGGAGTGGATGGCGTGCTTACAGTGGATTATCCACCTGAGGAGTGCGGAGGGTTTGTTGATTTATTACGAGCTCGCGATATTGATCCTATATTCCTGCTTTCGCCTACTACCGTGACTGCACGTATTGAAACTATTATCAAAAATGCCAGTGGTTTTGTGTATTACGTTTCCTTGAAAGGTGTAACAGGTGCGCAAAATCTGGATCTTATCGAAGTGGCTGAGCGTGTTGCCGCTATACGCACTAAAACGGATTTGCCTGTGGGTGTTGGTTTTGGTGTGCGTGATGCCGCTACAGCCAAGGCTATTGCTGAAATCGCCGATGCGGTGGTGGTAGGTAGTCGTATGGTGCAAACCGTTGAACAATCTACTGAAGAAAATGTAGCGGCTAATTTGGCTAAATTGGTTGCGGAATTGCGTTATGCAATTGATGTTGTTAACTAATTAGATCTGCTTGGATCTGCCACTTGTTATTTCAAGGAATATCACATGAGTTGGTTACAAAAGTTACTACCACCTAAAATTAAGCGCCTGGTAGGCGCGACCAGGCGGAAAGTTCCAGAAGGGTTATGGAGCAAATGTCAGTCTTGTGAATCTGTGCTGTATCGAACAGATTTGGAGAGTAATTCGGAAGTGTGTCCGAAATGTGGCTATCACAATCGTATTTCCGCAAGAACGCGGCTTGACTTGCTGTTGGATAAAGATGGGCGTGTTGAAATTGGAGTGACAGTTATCCCATTGGATCCACTCAAGTTTAAAGATACCAAGAGTTATGCTGACCGTCTCAAGCTTTCGCAAAAAGAAGTGGGCGAGAAAGATGCGTTAATCGTTATTCAAGGCAGCATTAAAACTGTGCCAGTGGTGATAGCTGCTTTTGAGTTTAAATTCATGGGTGGATCCATGGGCTCTGTCGTTGGAGAGCGTTTTGTTAGAGGTGTGCAAGCGGCTATTGAAAATAAAGCGGCCTTTATTTGTATCTCCGCTAGTGGCGGTGCGCGTATGCAAGAAGGTTTGCTTTCTCTCATGCAAATGGCAAAAACAAGCGCAGCACTGACACAATTGAGCCGGGCAGGTTTGCCTTTTATCTCCGTTTTAACTGATCCAACGATGGGTGGCGTTTCGGCAAGCTTTGCTATGCTAGGTGATATTATTATCGCCGAGCCAGAAGCGTTGATTGGTTTTGCGGGTCCGCGCGTGATTGAGCAGACGGTGCGGGAAACCTTGCCGGACGGCTTCCAGCGTGCAGAGTTTCTTTTGGAACACGGTGCGATTGATATGATAGTCGATCGACGTGTATTACGTGACAAACTGGTGATGTTGCTTGCCAGCATGATGCATTTGCCAATAGCGGCTCCAGTAGTGGCTTAAGAACCGTAGCAGCTACTTCTTTTGTCTGATTTCACTTCGCAATTAACACAGAACAGCCGATTGCTAACGCTAGAAGACTGGCTAAAACATATTGAATCACTGCATCCAAAATCCATTGCTATGGGTTTGGATAGAGTGAACGAAGTTAAGCAACGTTTGCTTCTGGATTTGGATTTTCCTGTTATTACAGTGGCTGGTACCAATGGCAAGGGTTCCTCCTGCGCTATGCTGGAGCGTATTTATCTGGATGCAGGCTACTCGGTAGGCTGTTATACCTCTCCCCATTTGTTGCATTATAACGAACGTGTGCGTATCAATGGCTTGGAGGCTAATGATGCAGCGCTTTGTTCAGCATTTGCCGCCGTAGAGCAGGCACGGGAAAACACAGAGCTTACCTATTTTGAATCAGGCACACTCGCTGCCATTTGGCTATTCAAAAAGATGCAGCTGGATATAGCGATTTTGGAAGTTGGTTTGGGTGGTAGATTGGATGCTGTAAACGCGTTTGAGCCATCTTGTACTATTGTGACCAGTGTTGCTCTTGATCATATGGAATTTTTGGGAAATAGCCGGGAAAGTATAGGCTTTGAAAAAGCTGGCATTTTTAGAAAAGGCGTACCGGCCATTTGCGGGGATGCCAATCCTCCCGCCACTTTAGTGACTCATGCACAAGCTATTGGTGCTGATTTTCAACTTATCCAGCAGTATTTCGGCTTTTATTCAACGGATGAAAGCTGGACTTATCGCGAAGAAACACCGCAAAAATTACCTACAGAAATTGCTGATTTACCATTTCCCGCGTTAAAGGGGGATTTTCAATTACACAATGCAGCTTGTGTCATCGCTGCCATTCAGGCCTTGCAAACCCGCTTACCAGTCAACCATTCACAAATGGTTTCGGGTCTGAAAGCCGTCAATATTGCGGGGCGTTTTCAACGAGTTGATAGTCATCCGCAAATTATTCTGGATGTTGCGCATAACCCTCACGCCGCATTGGCATTAGTTGAGAACTTGCGCCATTTGCCGTGTAGTGGCCGAACCTTGGCGGTATTTGCCATGCTCGCAGATAAAGATATTGCCGGTGTTATCCATGCGGTGAAATCGCAAATAAATGCTTGGTACGTTGCTGATATTGACCATGCGCGAGGAGCTAAAGCCTCTCAATTAGTTGATTCAATCTGTCAGCAAATACCAGATTGCACGGTTGCAGGCTTTTCAAATGTGATCCTGGCTTTTCGTCAAGCCTATAAAGAGGCGGCTGAAAATGATAGAATTATCGTGTTTGGTTCATTTTTTACCGTGGCCGATATTATGCGTGTTTTAGGTGGTCAATCAGCAAAACAGGCTCTAAATTTAGGATAAACCAATGCGCCCAGATCAGATAAATGAGCAAGAGTTACAATTCAAAAAACGTGCCCGCAGGAGACTGGTAGGAGCCATCGCGCTGGTAATTTTAATTGTAACGGTACTGCCGATGTTATTGCATGACCGTACGAATAAGCCACAACTACAGGAAATTGCAATTACTATTCCAAGTCAGGATGCTGAAGATTTTAATTCCAAAATTACACCCGTAGCACAAGGTGTAGCGTCTGTCCCCGTTCAAGCTGATCGCTTGGATTCGCCAATTGAGCAGACGCATACGACATCCGATTTATCCATAAAAGATAAGCCGGATTCCGCTGAAAAAACAAGTGGGCCTCGCCCGCTGGCTTTGACGGTGGATAAACCTATGATCGACAATCAAACTATTCAAACTAAAGATTTGGAAAAGAAACCTGTAAAAATAGAAGCTAATAAACAGGGTATGTTTTTGGTGCAAATTGGTGTGTTTTCCGATCCGGCCAATGTCAAGCAATTGCAGTTAAAACTACAAGAACAAGGCTATAAATCACACACTGAAAAACTTGTCACCGCTAAAGGTGAAAAAATTCGTTTGCGCTTGGGTTCATTTGCCAGTCGTACAGACGCAGAGAATGCATTGGCTGAGATAAGCAAGATTGGTTTATCCGGCATGGTGATTACCAAGTGAGCGGTCAGTACAGTGCTTGAAAATTCACACATGACAGGTTTTGATTATGCGGTACTGGTAATTATTGGATTGTCCGTCTTGATTAGTATGATGCGTGGCTTGGTGCGCGAGTTATTAGCATTAGCTGGCTGGGTTCTGGCTTTTTTCGTTGCCAAGTTGTATACCTTGCAGTTGGCACCATTATTGCCAGATGCACTTCCTTCGGAATCCTTACGTTTTTTTGCTGCTTTCCTTTTGCTTTTTTTAGCGACATTGCTGGTTTGTAATCTGTTGGCAATAGCACTTTCGCAAATACTTAAGCAGGCTGGGCTGGGTTGGTTTAATCGTGGTTTGGGGGCGTTATTTGGATTAATTCGAGGGGTTGTCATTGTGGGTGTTTTGGTTTTTCTTGCTGGTTTTACCAGCGCGCCCAAGGATATACGCTGGCGTAATGCCATGTTTAATGCGCCGTTGGAAGCTCTGGTTAATAAAGTGCTGCCTTGGCTTCCTGCAGATATAGCCAAACATGTTAAATATGACTAATAGTTTTCTTCATAAGCCCAAACTTTTCTAAAAAAATAGATTACAGCGCTATCATTTTATTTGTCTGTGGATAGCAAAGCAGATATCCAACGGCATGGCCAGCAATAAGTTCTTTTTTAAATTAAATATCACTTACAAGTAAGTCATCTTAGGGGCACTAAACGACATGTGTGGAATTATCGGAATAGTTGGTAAGAGTCCAGTGAACCAAGTGCTCTATGATGGTCTGCTGGTTTTACAGCATCGCGGACAAGATGCTGCAGGCATTGCGACTTGCGATGGCAATACATTTTACATGCACAAAAGCAACGGCTTGGTGCAAGATGTTTTCCAGACGCGTCACATGCGCAATCTAATTGGCAATGCCGGGATAGGCCATGTACGTTATCCAACGGCAGGTTCTTCCAGCGCTGCGGAAGCACAACCATTCTACGTAAACTCACCCTTTGGTATTGTGCTGGGTCACAATGGTAATTTGACTAATTCAGCGCAATTGAAACAGGAAATGTTTCGCCAGGATTTGCGCCATATCAATACCAATTCCGACTCGGAAGTTTTGCTCAATGTATTGGCACATGAAATTGAATCCAGCACACGTAGCGCAGTGCTGGATGCCGATATGATTTTTCAGGCCGTTGCCGGCGTACATAACCGCTGTCGTGGGGCATACGCCGTGGTAGCCATGGTGGCCAATTTCGGCTTGCTGGCTTTTCGTGATCCCAATGGCATACGTCCCTTGGTGATAGGCGAACGCATGAGTGAACAAGGCTTGGAGCATATTGTTGCATCTGAAAGTGTGGCCCTGGATGTGCTGGGCTATAAGTTGGTGCGTGATGTAGCCCCGGGGGAAGCTATTTTTATTGATATGGAAGGTAACTTTTACTCACGCCAATGCGCCGAGAATGCAAAACTTACGCCCTGTATTTTTGAATATGTTTATTTGGCCAGGCCGGATTCTGTAGTGGATGGTGTTTCTGTGTATCAGACACGTTTGCATATGGGAGAAAGTCTGGCAGAAAAAATACACCGCGAATGGCGCGATTTGCCGATTGATGTGGTTATCCCCATCCCGGATACTAGTCGTCCTAGCGCTCTGCAGTTGGCCAACGCCTTGAATTTAACTTATCGTGAAGGATTTATTAAAAATCGCTATATCGGACGCACCTTTATTATGCCGGGTCAGGCATTGCGAAAAAAATCGGTACGGCAAAAGCTCAATCCAATTGGCATGGAATTCAAAGGTAAAAATGTCTTACTGGTAGATGATTCCATTGTGCGCGGCACAACTTCTAAACAAATTGTACAAATGGCCAGAGATGCCGGTGCCAACAAGGTTTATTTTGCCTCTGCAGCGCCACCAGTGCGCTATCCCAATGTGTATGGCATCGACATGCCTACACGTGATGAATTGTTGGCTACAGACCGTACCGATGCGGAAATATGTGCAGAAATTGGTGCAGATGCACTGATTTATCAGGACTTGGAAGCTTTGGTGCATGATATTCGTCTGAGTAATCCTGATATTGAGTTTTTCGATTGCTCCTGTTTTGATGGAAACTACGTCACTGGCGATATTGATGAAGCCTATCTTGCCAAAATTGAAGCCGCGCGTGGTGATGCAGCAAAACAGGATAAGCCTGCGAATTCCAGCACACAGCTGGATTTGAACTTGGTGCCAGCTTGAGCGTGTTGGGTTGAATGTTGCTTAAAATGCTTGCGAAATACCCGCCCAGGCTTGCACAAATTCTTGCCAGTGCGCAGCTTCGTAGCTGGCGAGCGTTTCCCGCACCAAGGTAATTTCTCTTTCATAGCTTTGTTTGTTCAAAACCCCGCGCATAAGTTGAAAACGTAGAAACACCAGGTGTGTATTGGCAACGTCGGTTTCGCAATAGTTACGTATAGCCTCAATCTCACCATTTTTGTAGGCATCCCACACTTTACTGCCATCCATGCCCAGTTTGCCGGGAAATCCGCACAGCTGTGCCATATCATCCAGAGGTGCATTGGCACGGGCTTGATACATGGCCATTAAATCCATCAAATCCAGATGTCGGCTATGGTAGCGACTGATGTAATTATTCCATTTGAATTCGCGATCATCCTCACCCATATCCCAATAGCGCGCGGCTTGCACGCCGTGTATCAGCCCGCGATAATGCAGTACCGGTAAATCAAAGCCACCGCCGTTCCAGGAGACCACATTGGGTGTGTATTTGGCTATCCCATCAAAAAAACGTTGTATCAGTTGGCCTTCAGACTCATTCGCAGCGCCTAATGACCAGACCTTGAAATGATCCGCCTCACGCAGGGCGCAGGAAATGGCGACTACGCGATGATGATGTAGTGGCAGGAATTCCGAACCGTTTTGCTGGCGGCGTTTATGAAAAGCGATGTTGGCAATATCTTCCGCAGACGTTTCTGCAGGCAAGCCATAGAGTGTTTTTAAGCCGTCGGTATCAGGAACAGTCTCAATATCAAAAACCAGGGTAGGAATCATGGCGTGGCGATCATCGTATGGTGAGAAGTTTAGAAAAACTTCATGGTTTAAAAAGTGTATGGATGAATTGTAACGCGGCTGCAAATTACAAGTCGCCAAAATTATTGTTATATAAGCGGCATCACGTATAAAATGCCACCACCCGTTTTGCTTTACAAGCAAGTCAATGCTAACCAGGAAAGTCAATGCTTACTACAACTACCGCAGCACAAAAGGCACAAACCTTAGCTGAAGCACTACCCTATATTAAACGTTTTTTTGATAAAACCATCGTCATTAAGTACGGTGGCAACGCCATGACTGACCCCGCGTTACAGGATTGTTTCGCCCGCGATGTGGTATTGCTGAAGCTGGTGGGTATGAACCCGGTGGTAGTACATGGCGGTGGCCCGCAGATTAATAATCTGCTGGATAGGCTGGGCAAGAAAGGCACGTTTATTCAGGGTATGCGCGTCACTGATGAAGAAACCATGGATGTGGTGGAAATGGTACTGGGTGGCCAGGTCAACAAGGAAATCGTAAATCTTATCAATCGTCATGGCGGCAAAGCGGTTGGTTTGACCGGGCAGGACGGTAATTTTATTCGTGCCAAAAAACTGCTGATCGAGAATAAGGAAATTCCGGGTGAATTCATTGACATCGGATTAGTCGGTGACATTACCAGCATAGACCCCAGCATTATTGAATTTCTTGATACGGGTGATTTTATTCCTGTCATCGCCCCTATCGGTGTAGGGGATGGAGGTGAAACGTACAATATCAATGCCGATGTGGTGGCAGGAAAACTGGCAGAGATTCTTAATGCCGAGAAATTGATTCTGCTGACCAATACCCCTGGCGTGCTGGATAAAAATGGTCAATTGATTACCGGGCTTACCGCCAAAGAGATCGATGGTTTGTTTGTCGATGGCACACTTTCTGGCGGCATGTTGCCTAAAATCAGCTCGGCGCTGGATGCTGCGCGCAGTGGGGTGCGGTCAGTGCATATTATTGACGGACGCGTGGAGCATGCACTCTTGCTGGAAGTGCTGACGGATGACGGTGTAGGGACGCTCATCAAGGCAAAATAATTGAGCAAAAAATTTCCATTGAAGGCTAGTGTCTGGATATTTGATCTTGATGACACTTTGCATAATGCCAGCGCTCATATTTTTCCCTATATCAATCGTGCCATGACGCACTACATAATGCAGGAATTGGGGTTGGAAGAAGTACCGGCCAATCAATTGCGGCAGCATTATTGGCGCTTATATGGAGCCACGCTCAAGGGCTTGATGCGTCATCATGGCACAGACCCGCACCATTTTTTACACCAAACTCATGCCTATATGGATCTGCCCGCTATGGTAATTGAGGCGCGTGGTTTGCGACAATGTTTGCAGCAGCTGCAGGGGCGCAAAGTGGTGTTTACCAATGCGCCCACTCAATATGCGTTGCGGGTACTCGATTTGTTGGGAATTCGGACTATTTTTGAGACAGTATTCAGTGTCGAATTTACCCATTTTCACCCCAAGCCGGCAGTGCGTGGTTTTAAGCAAATTCTTAAAAACCTGCGCGTTCGGCCAGACCATTGCATTATGGTTGAAGACAGCCTGCCTGCCTTGATGACTGCCAAACGGTTGGGTATGAAAACCGTCTATGTCACGCCTACCCTGCAAAAACCCAGCTATGTGGATGCGCGTATTTCCAGTGTTCTGGCGTTACCACGCGTTCATCTTTCGCACTCTTATTAAGGATTCAATATGGCAAGCAAACCCGGTGAACGTAAGCAACAAATTCTGGAAACTCTGGCCAATATGCTGGAAAAGCCAAAACTTGAAAAGATCACGACAGCTTCGCTGGCAGCCAAACTGGAAGTCAGTGAGGCCGCGCTATATCGCCACTTTGCCAGCAAGGCGCAAATGTTTGAAGGTTTGATCGAGTTTATTGAGCATAGTTTGTTTGGTTTAATCAATAAAATTACCACGGAAGAAACGGAAGGCCTGAAACAAGTGCGGCGCATGCTAACCGTCATGTTACTGTTTGCAGAGAAAAACCCGGGGATGACGCGTGTGTTGATAGGCGATGCTTTGGTGAATGAAGCGGAAAGTTTACAGTTACGTATCAATCAGTTATTTGATCGTGTGGAATCAACGCTCAAACAATCATTACGTATAGCAGAAACTCAAACTGGCCGCGTGCTCAATCCGGAAGCTCAAGCCAATTTGTTGATTTGCTTTGTGATTGGCCGCTGGCATCAATTTGCCAAAAGCGGTTTTAAGCGTAAACCCATGGAATATGTGCAACAGCAAATGAAATTGTTGTATGAGCTGGAAGAGTAGGGCTGTTATGTAGCAATATACTCTGTGTTTGTAAATACCGGAGTGAGCAAATATTGGGTGTGCAAATAATAACGCTTTGCACAGCATGCATTAACTTGCAGCAGAAATTCCCAGTAACTTCTCAAATTCTGCAACTGGCACCGGTTTCCCAAACAAATAGCCTTGATAGGCAGAGCAGCCTAGCTCTTCTAAAAATATGCGTTGCTCTTCGGTTTCCACGCCTTCGGCAATGACTTGCATGCCGAGGTTATTGGCCATGCCGATGATAGTTTGCACAATGACTGAATCGGAAGACTTTACGCCTATATTGCGTACGAAGGACTGGTCAATTTTCAGCTGATTAAGTGGTAGCTGGGACAAATAAGCCAAAGACGAGTAACCGGTACCAAAGTCATCCATGGAAAACAGCACCCCCAATTCGCGGATGGCATGCATTTTAGTAATCGTGTCGTTGATGTCATCCATTACCAAGCTCTCAGTGAGTTCCAGTTTAAGCCGATCCGGCCGGATTGCTTTATCCTGCAACAACTGGCGCACTTGATTCACAAAATCAGATTGGTGAAACTGGCGCGCACTGACATTCACGGCGATTTGTAAGTGCTGTGTAGCAGGGTTATTCTCCCAGGTTTTAATCAGGTCGCAGGCAATCTCCAGCACCCATTGGCCTATGGGTAAGATTTGCCTGGTATCTTCAGCCAGCGGTATGAACTCCAGTGGGGAAACCATGCCGCGTTCCGGGTGTAGCCAGCGTAACAGGGCTTCAGCACCAATAATTTGCTGATACTGGTTAACCTGTAGCTGAAAATAAACGGTGAATTGATTCTTTTCCAGTGCACGGCGTAAATCCCATTCCAGATTAGCACGGGCAGTAACAGCGGTTTGCATCTTGGGATCAAAAAATCGCAAGGTATTGCGCCCGGATTCCTTGGCCTTGTACATGGCAATATCGGCGCGTTTTAATAACTCTTCCTGCGTTGTTTCATGATTGTTGAACAGGGTAATGCCTATGCTTGCGGTGCTGCGGTGTTCACGGCTGGCAAAATGGTAGGGCAGGTTTAGCGATGCCAGTATTTTCTCGCCAATGGCCTCGGTCTGCGCGCCAGCATCTATCGGCAGTTCACTCAAGTTCTCCAGCATAACCACAAATTCGTCCCCACCCAGGCGCGCAACCGTGTCTCCCTCGCGCACACAGCTGGTGAGACGTTCGGCTACCTGTTTCAGTAATAGGTCGCCACTATCATGGCCTAAAGTGTCATTGAGTGTTTTGAAGTTATCCAGATCCACAAACAATAATGCGCCCAAGCGTTTGCTGCGCGCGCTGGAGACCAATGCCTGCTGCAAGCGGTCAATGAGTAGTCGGCGGTTAGGTAGTTGTGTTAGCGCGTCGAAGAAAGCCAGATGCTTGATCTCATCTTCCGCTGCCTTACGTTTGGTAATATCCGTATGCATGCCTACATAATGAGTCGCTACATTATCTGCCGACCGAACGGCAGTAATGGTGAGCCATTCCGGATAAATTTCACCGTTTTTGCGGCGGCTTGAAATTTCTCCCTTCCAACCGCCGTCGCGCGTAATGTTTGCAAACAAGGCTGCATAAAAACTTGCATCATGACGACCAGATAAAAGATGGCAAACCTGGTTCTGCGCTTCATCTGCAGCTGGTACGACATTATGTTTATACATGCTGGCATAAATGGCAGCATCATTAGTGCCAGAAAACAGCATGTGGGGAGTTTGCCCAACCACTTCATTTGCGGAATATCCGGTAATCTCGGTAAATGCCTGATTCACGCGCAGAATCAGGCCATTCACTCCGGTGACAAACATGCCTTCCTGTGCATCAAAAGCGGTGGCGGCGATGCGTAGTTCCTGCTCATTGCGCTTGCGCTCGCTGATGTCCATATGCGTGCCTACCAAGCGGCGCGGGGATGACATAAGGCCATTTGCATCGACGGCAATTTTCCCACGCGCAAGAATGTCAACCCAGGAGCCATCTTTATGCCGCATACGAAATTCCGCCTCGTATTTGGGTGCGTTGCCCTGGATGTAGTCATTAATTTGTAGCTGAACATTTTCTCTGACTTCAGGGTCTATCAGCCGAGTCCATGTTTCCAGTTGGTTGGGTAGCTCATGGTCGTCATAGCCCAGCATGGATTTCCAGCGAGGTGAGAAATAAATGGCATTATTTTCCAGGTTCCGATCCCACAGGCCGTCGTTACTGCCTTGCAAGGCAAAATCCAGACGTTCGCGGCTGGCTTGCAATGCCTGATCGCGCTGGCTGATTTCTGCCAACATAAAGTTGAATTCCTCGGCCAGCTCGCCAACTTCGTCATCAGCCAGTTTTTCCACCTGTAAAGAATAATCTCCGCCGCGTGTGATTTTGCGTGCTGTCGAGGTGATCTGTTGAATAGGATTAATAATCAGGATGGATAGTCGATGCGCCAAATAAATGCCCATGCCTAAAGCGGCTAAAATAATGAGTGCAATCTGCAGTAGTTGTGTAATAAGTGCTTGCCACACGTTGGCCAGGCTGGCTTGAATGGTGAGCGCCCCCAACATTTTATTATCAGTGGAAATGGCGTGCGTAATGGAAATGGACTGTTGCACAGGTAGCCATTGTGCCAACCAGTGAGGTTTTGAGCTGACTCCATATTGCTGATCTTGTGCAACGATGTGGCCATTGGTGTCGCTGAGCACGCTATGGGTAATTTCTGTATTGGCACGCAAGCTCATCAGCACTTCTTGTGCACTTTTAGAGTCATTGAATGATAAAGGTGCTTCGAGATTGTGGCCAGCTACATCGGCCAGCAAGTGCAGATGATTATGCGCATCACTTATGCCATTACGAATAAGCAGCGTGGCATTGATGACATAGAATAACAGAGCTGAAAGTACTAACGTGGCCATGACCATAAGCGTTAGTTTGTTGCGAATTCTTGCGTTAAGAAAACGTTGCGCCAAAGAATGAAAAAGTTTCGATGCACCCATATTGTATTAACTAATGTACCTTTTTAGCCAGTTTGAGTAGTTTGGAGCTGAGTGTAATGCCTGCACCAGTGGCGGCGCCCTGATTGATTTCAAAGGCGACACGGCCATTGTCCTGCGTCAGTAAAATCATTACAGAAGCTGGATTCACTTTCCCTGATTCCCCCACCGTCAGCACAGGTGCGCCTTCCAGCGCTTTATTGATGGCATCCATGGTTTGCTCGTTGGCTTGATCGTTAGTGTCCACAAACAACAGCTGACAGTTACGTGCCGCTTGCGCGGAGGCTACTTGCTCCACGTGGATGAGCGCGCCTTGAACACTACGTCCTTCATATTTCGCCAGTAATGAAGTATAAGTTTCAGCCCCCAGTACGCATAAGCGCAGGTTTTTGTCGATTTTTGGCCAAGTGGTGAACAGGCTGAAGTTGTAAATAAAGGCCGCTTTCAGCTCGCTTTCTTCCGCTACAGTCGCTGCGTTGGCGTTGACTGCCATTGGCGCAAACAATAAGCCCAGGCAACTGAGTAGCAAGCGTTGTCGAAAGCTGATGGCTGAAATGAATTTAAAACTCATAGCGCAGGCTTAACATGGCGTTACGGCCATAAGTGGGAATCTGTGCTACCGGCGTATCGGCACTGCCTGGCGTGGTGTAGCGATGATCGAACAGGTTGTTGATGCGTAGCTGCATTTCTGCGCCTGGCAGCATATTGCGTGCTGTAAAAGCCAGATTGGAAACCACGATGCTGCTGGTATTTGCCGTTACCGGATCAGCAGATGCTGTCCACTCCTGCATGGTTGGACCATTGGCATGCAGCTCCCATGCGACAAACAGTTTGTCTTGCCACAACGGACCATCCAGTGCCAGCTTGGCGATCCAGCCTGCACTGTTATCCAATGCAGTGTTGTAATTTTTCTCGGCATGTTGCAGTGCCAGGCTGGCATCCAGTTTCCATTGTTTACCCAGGCGATAACGCACACTGGTTTCCAGCCCGGTAGTGTCAATATTATAAAGATTTTGAAACTGCTGGTCATTGACCTCTACACTGGTTTGCGAAATGACATGGTAAAGATGATAGTGATAGAGCGAGCCGGTGAACTGCAGGCGATTATTCGGCCGCCAATCGGCTACCAACTCATAGGTATTGATTGTCTCCGCTTTGAGGTTCAGGTTCTGCTGGTAATCTCTAGTCTCGTCGGTATTGCCGGCAAGCGTTGTCCGATAGTGTGATTCATAACGGCTGGGATTTCTAAACGCGCGTCCGGCCAGTGCTTTGAGTGTGAGCTCCGGGGTGGTTTGCCAGATTAAACCCAGGCGCGGACTGTAGTGATCGCCATACATTTCGGAGTGGTCAAAGCGCATTCCGGCATTTAGCCGCCAGTTTTGCGCAAAACTCCAATCATCCTGGGCATAAAGACCAAAACGGGTATCGCGTCTATTGCTGTCCAGCACGGGGTCGCTTTCCATGTGCTGGTCATAATTGAATAGCTTGCTGGTGGTTTCATGAGAGAAATCTAGCCCCAATAAAGTTTGGTGGTTTTGCCAGAGTGTTGTGCTTAACCTGGTTTCACCATACCAGCGCGCAGCATGGTCTGATTCATAATATAAATGACGGCCAGTGTCTTCGCTGAATAAAGGAAAAATCCCGTTGTACCACACGTCCTGATAGGCCAGATTGGTATAAAGCTTGAAGTCAGTGGCTATATCACGCGTATAACTGGCGGAAAGGCTGAGATGGCGATCACGATTTTCCAAAGCCGGATCATCAAAATTTGAACCATATAGTGCGGATGAAGGATGATTGCTGCGGTCGGCAATAATCAGATTAAGCTTAAAGCCTTCGTACTCCAGTTTTCCAAAGAACTGGTTTTTATGGTCACGATCCAGTCCGTGCGCAATATCACTTTGTGGGGAATTGCCGTTGCGGTCGACGACCAGAGAGTTGGAAAAAATATCAGGATAGCTTTCATCCTGTCCAATTTTACGCAGAGCCGTTGCTGACAGTGTGAGTGAGGCACCATTGCTTAGCTGCTGTGCCACGGTGGCGCGTGCAGTGCGGCGGCCTACACTATCTACACTGGCAGCAATTTCTGTACTGTGCCTATCCTTGGCTGATTTGGTGAATACGTTAATCACACCAAACATGGCATTGGCACCGTAAATGGCCGAGCCAGGGCCTGGCACATATTCAATGCGCTCTATCAGCGCCATGTCAATGGGGAATACATCATCAGGATAAGCGGTTTCGAGAATGGCATCGTTTTGCGGCGTGCCATCTATCAGCAGTTGAAAGCGCGTGTTGTAATCACCGGGGATGAGCAAGCCGCGCGCACCAAGAAAGCTGTAAGAGCGATCACCGACTTGTGTAATGCCAGGCAGCGTGGCTAGAGCGTCACCCAGTGTGCGCCAGCCGTAATTGCGAATATCGGCGGCGGTGATAACACGCACGGCAGAAGGTGCTTCTGTGATTTTTTGTGCGAATTTGGAAGCGGAGGTGACTATTTCTACTTTTAGCAAATCTTCCAGTGATAAATTGGAAATATCTGCAACTTCTGCCATAGCTGGCACACTGGAGAACATAGCCAAGATCAAGGCTAAGATCGGAGCTAAGCAGAGACTCTTCATGATAATTATCCCCAAGTGAGGTTGCTGGCTATGTGATGTAAAGAGAAATTGCAAGAGCGCAAATTGGAACCGTGACAGTTTAACATTAACGCGCTTTCGGCTAAAACTAATGCAGTCTGGTACATCACAATGTATTGTATTGATTAATGAGTTTTCGCACTGCAGGTGCCAGTTCTGAAGCCGACAAGCCTATCGGGCCGATTCCATGGTTCACTAGAGTGTCAGCCGCAGCACCATGCAGATATACACCAAGTTTTGTAGCATCAAGTGCGCCCAGACCTTGCGCGACAAAGCTGCCGATGATGCCACTCAGCACATCGCCGCTACCCGCGCTGGCCAGCGCAGGGTTGCCGCTGGTGTTGATATGCCATAACCCACCCGGTTCAGCACAAACACTGCCAGCCCCTTTGAGTACGCAGATGGCATTGAGCGTTTGTGCCAAGTGTTGTGCGTTTTGTATACGATTTTTTTGTACTTCAGTGTTAGCCGTGTTTAACAGTTTGGCGGCTTCGCCCGGGTGTGGCGTGATGATGCTGGTGGCTTTACGTGATTGCAGAGCGGCTTTCAGGTGCGCATGTGTCGCTAGCAAATTGAGCGCATCGGCATCCAGCAATAAAGGCACATCCTGGGCAATCCAGTATTCAAGTAAGCCTATGGCTTGGGTTGATTGCCCCAAACCCGGGCCTATCACCACGCAATCCAGTTGCGCTAGCTTGGTGAGTGTCTCTGCGCCACACAGCATGATTTCCGGTTGTTGCCAATCAACTGCCGGACTATTTTCAGCCAGCAGGCAAGCATAAACGCGACCGGCTCCACATAATAGCGCAGCACGCGCGGCAAGCAGAACAGCGCCTACAGTGCCCTCAGCGCCGCCTATAATGGCCACGCTGCCAAATTTACCTTTGTGTGAATTGGCTTTACGCGGCGGTAAAGCAGGCTGGAACAAAGCTTGTTCCAGTAAATGGCCTGGCGCGGATAAATGCTCTGTAGCTTGAATACCCAAATCTGCCAGATGAATGCTGCCCGCATAGTCGGGGCCATCCAATGTGTAAAGACCAGGTTTGCGTGCGATAAACGTAAGTGTGTGCGTTGCCTTAACTGCCATGCCAAGCACACGCCCGCTGTCACACATAAGCCCGCTGGGAATATCAATGGCCAGTTTGGGACAGGGCAGGGCGTTGATTTGCGCAATGAGCGCCAGATAATCGCCAGAGATTGTGCGTTGCAAGCCTATGCCAAACAGTCCATCCAGCAGTAGTGCGAAATTGGCCTCGGGGATGGTTTTTGCTGTGCCAGCGTTGAGAGCTACCCATTGCTCATAGGCCTGATATGCATCGGGCGGTAGTTTTTGTGGATCAGCAAACATGACAACGATAACGTGAAACTGCCATTGCTGGAGAAAACGTGCGGCCACTAAAGCATCTCCCCCGTTATTACCGGGGCCAACGATGACCAGAATTGGCCGCGTGGCATCTGCTATAAGTGTTCTGGCGAGGGTGGCGATAGCCAGTCCGGCTTTTTCCATGAGGCCAGTCGTTCCCAGCAGCGCTTCTATTTTTCGAATCTCATCACTACGATACAGCGCTGTGCCATTTTGAATCAAGATGGTTTTATCCCAGATTATGCATTAGAAAATTCAACCTACCGCCACTTTTTGAAAAAGAGGCGTGCGCAATTGAAAACAGGCTTGTACTAGGGGTTCGATTTATTCCTTATTTTTATCTGAGCTTCGCGTTCGCCTGCTTTCGCCAAGGCGCTGCCCCCAGCGTACCACGGCAAACATGATACCCAGCATAAACGCAGCACCTACCCACATCATAAGCTCCCCCCAATTGGGGCTGGCATCCTGTACTGGCAGTACAATCAGTTTGCGCAGCATGACCACCATGCCCACCTCAATAAACGTATCCACTTCCAGTTTACAGCCTTGCAGATAGCGCACTTCTGCCATGATTAATGCGGAAATAGTCCAAAGCAACATCAGCGTACCAAGTGCATGCAAAAAGCCATGCACCAGATTGCTGGCGTAGATGGCTTTTTGTATATCCTGAAAAAATAACCAGGTAAACATGATGACGGTGACCGCGAGCGCCAGGCCGATAATGATATGTGCCAGGCCATTTAACCAAAGCATGGCTTTGACAGTGAAGCTGTTTACACAGCCAAGTTCGTTGGGAAAGTTTTGTTGTGCCATGGTTTTCTCCTTGTATTTTGGGGGCTAGGTTTGAGCTAATGCTGCACGAATAGCAGATTCATTCAATCCCCGGCCTATGAATACCACGCGTGAAACAGGCTCGTCCTCATCCCAGCCTGTGAGTAGAGTAGGGGCGTAGAGCGTGTGTTGCACCGCATGTACCGCCAGTGGCGCGGCCTGATCTTCTGCATGAATAATGCCTTTCATGCGTAGCAATTGCGCGCCATGGGTACTGCACAGCCATTGTAATACGGATTGCAGTTGCGTCCAGAGTAATGCGCGGGGCATGGCAACCGTGAAGCTGCTGATGGCATCATCATGTACTTTTTGTGGCAAAGTAGCGCGACCTGTTTTTGTAGCACTGGTATTTCCCGCAACGGGTGCACGCAACCAGCGTTGCGGCTGCGGTTTTTTGCCGCTGGCATCAAACAGGCCAACATCAACAATCGTTGCCGGATCAATCTCGCCCTGCACAATGCGGTGTTGTGAGGCACCCGGGTTCAGCGTAAAAAGTTTTTCCGAGAGTGCGTTTATTTGTAGATCACTGGCCAAGTCGGTTTTGGTCAGTAGCAGAACGTCGGCCACGGCGGCTTGCTTGCGCGCTTCGGCATGATCTTCAATTTGTTGCAGGCCGTAAACGCTATCTATAGTGACAATCACGGCATCCAGCCGATAATGCTCTTTTATCACCGCTTCATTCATCAGATTAGCCAATATCGGGCCGGGGTCAGCCATACCTGTGGTTTCGATGACCAAACGATTGAATTCGGGAATCGCCATTAATGTGCGTTTGAAAAACAGATCGCGCATGGTGGCGGCCAGTTCATCGCGCAAGGTACAGCATAAACAGCCGGAGCTGAGCAGCACGGTGTTATCGGTGATGTGGTCATCTTCCACAGTACGTGCGAGGATATGATCCAGCCCGGTTTCACCCAGCTCGTTGATAATCACGGCACTATCTTTCATGCCGGGATTATGCAACAAACGATTTAACAAGGTGGTTTTACCGCTGCCCAAAAAACCGGTGAGCAGGGTGACGGGGATGCGGTTGTCCATATATATTCAGTGAATGCCGATTGAAAGTATCGGCATTCTAAATCCTGATATGGCTGGTTTGCTAGGACAACATGGCCGGGTTGGCGTTATTTAAACCGGTGGTGAGTTTTCTAAAATCCAAGACTTTCCAATAGATCATCCACCTGCCCCTGATTGGAAACAACATTGGCGGTATTCTCCGGGTCAATTTGCGGGCCGTTCAACAGGCTACTATCGGCTTCTTTTTTAACCGCAGCCGGTGAAAAATCAATCAGTAACTGCACCAATTGTTGTTCCAGATTATGAGCCAGTGCGGTAATTTTTTTGATGACCTGGCCGGTTAAATCCTGAAAATCCTGCGCCATCATGATTTCCATGAGTTGTTCCTTGGTCGCCGTGGTATTGGCAGCCGTGGTTTTTAGAAAAGCGATGGTTTCACTGGCAGCTACGTTGTATTCGGATTTTACCGAGGGAATTTCCAGCACTTTTGTCCAATGTGCTTCAAGTGCCACGGCTTTTTTTGCGATTTCATCCTGCAATGGGTTGGCAATATCCGTGGCATTCAATACGCGTTCTGCGGCTTGTTCGGTCAATTTAGCCACGTAGTTCAAGCGATCACGTGCATCGGGAATGCCTTGCGCCGCCTCTTCGATCAGCTTGTCCAAACCCAAACCGCGCAAGCTTTCGTGTAGACCACGGGTCATTTGACCAATCCGATTAATCATTTCCTCGGAACCAGGCTGCCCCTGAAACACATGTGCAGAATCAGTTCCTACGTTATGAGCAAGTTGGCTTTCCATATCAGGCTCCGGCTTTTTCTAGTTTTTCGAAGATTTTTGAAAGCTTTTCATCCAGTGTCGCCGCTGTGAAAGGCTTGACCACATAGCCACTGGCTCCCGCCTGTGCAGCAGCGATAATATTTTCTTTTTTGGCTTCAGCCGTTACCATCAAAACAGGTAATGATGCAGTTGCTGCCTCGGCGCGAATGGCTTGCAGCAAGGCCAGGCCATCCATATTCGGCATATTCCAGTCGGTCACCACAAAATCAAAGCCACCACCTTTGAGCTTATTCAGTGCCATGACACCGTCTTCGGCTTCATCCACATTGGTGTAGCCGAGTTCTTTCAGCAGATTTCGCACTATCCTGCGCATGGTTGAAAAGTCATCAACCACTAAAAATTTAGTATTGGGGTTTGCCATACATTACTCCATTCATGATTTTCATCTGTACCGCTTTTACTGTTAGGCTTGGGGGAATTAAATAACACGTTCAAAGTTTCATAATGCTTATTATCGGCCTGCCATGCAAAAACCATAGTCGTGAATAAGCTGTAAAAAACACTGCTCTTTGAAGATTTAAATAGTTTTATTCCCTGAGGTTAAACGCGCATGGCACGTGCATAGTTTTCCGTCAAATGTTTGAGTACCAATTTGGGCAGCTCAGTCAATGGTGCGACTTCATCCACGCCACCGTGTGCAATAGCTTCTTTAGGCATACCAAACACCACGCAAGTGGCTTCATCCTGGGCAAAATTATAAGCGCCCGCCTTTTTCATTTGCGCCATGCCCTCGGCACCATCTTTACCCATGCCGGTTAAAATGACACCAATGGCATTTTTTCCTGCTGCAATGGCGGCTGATTCAAACAATACATCCACTGATGGCTTGTGGCGGCTGACCGGCGCGGCATTACTTAACTGTGTCACATAATTGGCACCGCTTCTGGCTAACAGCAAATGCTGATCGCCGGGGGCTATATAAGCATGGCCGGGCAAGATACGCTCGCCGCCTTCGGCCTCTTTCACTGAAATCTGACACAATGAATCCAGGCGATTGGCAAAGGATTTGGTGAATCCCGCTGGCATGTGTTGGGTGATGAGTATGCCCGGGCAGTCCGAAGGCATTTTTAGTAAAAAAGCTTTAATGGCTTCTGTGCCGCCGGTAGATGCGCCGATGATGATGAGTTTTTCACTGCTGATAAGCGGATTGCGCAGTGAAACAGGCGCGGCTAGTTTTGCCGTATCAGGCGCGGCGCGGCGCGGTGCTGCAATACGTGCTTGTGCGGCCGCACGAATTTTGTCGGCAATTAAATCGGTATATTCCAACATACCTTCGGTAATCGACATTTTTGGTTTGGTGACAAAATCAACCGCCCCCAGTTCCAAAGCGCGCAACGTGATTTCTGAACCGCGTTCGGTCAAGGTAGAAACCATGACCACTGGCGTAGGCCGCAAACGCATTAATTTTTCCAAAAACTCCAAGCCATCCATCTTGGGCATTTCCACATCCAGCGTTATCACATCCGGGTTTTTTTGTTTGATAAGTTCGCGCGCAATCAATGGATCGGGCGCAACGGCTATTACTTCCATATCCGGCTGGCTGTTAATCATCTCAGTCAACAAACTGCGGATCAAGGCCGAATCATCAATGACTAATACTTTGATTTTCATATCATTTGGTCTCGTATTTATAGCTTTTATAATTTAAAACAGTTGTTAAGGTGGATGCGCTACGCTTATCCACCCTACGGCTAAAACAAATCAACTTCACCGCCGACTGTTTCAGTCTTGAGACGGCTGGCATAGCTTTCTTCACGTTTAACCAAGGTGTAGTTGTTCATTTGTTTGAGCTTTTTTACCAGCACTTTTCCGGTTTTGGGGAAGAAATAAACCTTGCGCGGGAAAACATCATTCAAATCTTCCCCGGTGACACGAATGCGCTCTTCTTTCAGAAATCTGCGCACGAAATCGGCATTGCGGTCGCCTACATTCATGGTGGTGAAACTGCGTAATACGTTGCCACCACCAAAAATCTTGGCTTCCAGATTTTCACGTCGTGCACCATTTTTAAGCAACTGGTTGATTAAAACTTCCATGGCATAGGTGCCATAACGCATGGATTCGGAAATAGGGCTGTCTTTATCTGCCTTGGCGCTATCCGGCAGCATGAAATGATTCATTCCGCCCACCCCTGAAACATTGTCGCGGATACAAGCCGAAACACAGGAGCCCAGCACAGTGACGATCACCATATCCTGATTGGTAAAATAATATTCCCCCGGAGAAATTTTGGCGGCATTGCAATCAAAGGTGCGATCAAAATACAATGTGGTGGAAATCTCTTCATGGGCGTAACTAGTCATGGCGTGCCCCTTTTGAGTGGATGGCATGGTTTTTTATATGGGTTTGATTCAGCTCATAGACGGTTTTTCCTCGCAACTTCAAAGCATCGGAAACGTACATGAAGTTTTCGGAATGTCCGGCAAATAGCAGCGCATGCGGCTTCATCAAGGGTACAAACTTTTCCAGTATTTTAGATTGCGTGGGTTTGTCAAAATAGATCATCACATTGCGGCAAAAAATCACATCAAAAGTATCTTTTAATGCATATTCATCATCCAGCAAATTCAATTGTTGAAAGGTGATGAGCTGGCGCAATTCATTACGCACTCTGACGGTACCTTCACTAGCGCCAGTACCTTTTTGCAGGAAAAGTTTTTTACGCTCCAGTGACAACTTGCTGATTCTATCCATTGGGTAAACGCCGCGAGCCGCTGTGGCCAAGACACTGGTGTCAATATCGGTGGCAATAATTTCAACCGGTGGCTTTAGCGTATTAAATGCCTCACAGGCCGTCATGGCCAGCGTATAGGGTTCTTCACCGGTAGAGGCTGCCGAGCACCAAATGCGGATAGGTTTTTTAAGCTGGAGAATATGTTCAGCCAATATAGGAAAATGATGTTCTTCACGAAAAAATGAGGTCAGATTGGTCGTCAGTGAATTGGTAAAAGCCTCCCATTCTTCCGGATTATTATCCTGCTCCAGATAATCCAGATATTCCTTGAAAGAGTCTATGCCAACAATACGCAAACGCCGCCCGATTCGACTATAAACCATATCGGTTTTAGCCTCGGAAAGAGATATTCCGGCGCGTTGGTAAATCAGTTTACGTACTCTGGCAAAGTCGTGAGGAGTGAAATTAAACTCGCGTGCTTCTTTTTTACTTTCTGGCACTTGTTTTTCTGTTTTTGACATCACGTATCCTAGTTAATGTTATTGGCTTGGTGTTTAATCAAGTGGGACATGAAATACACCCTTACTTTGATAGCAGGACTTGTGCTTAATTTAAGCCCACTGGCTTTGATTCAATTGCCAGAATACCCGCTTAAAACTGGGTTTATTCTTGGCGTAGGGTGGTAATTATTATTATTTTCTCACCCCGACTTAGGCTTCATGCCTGGATTTTTCTGCTTAAAACTCTACTTCAAAGCGCGAGCCAATGACCCAGGCATTTTTCATGCTTGCATCCATATTGGGGTTGGTAATCAACTGCACGCTGGGCTGTACGGCAAAATACGGGGTAATTTGTGCGCGATAAGTCGCTTCAAAATTCGCCTCATGGCTTTCTGATGCGTTTGCCTGGCGATAGGTGTTTCCTGCATGGTTGACCGTAACTGCCAGCCCGGCTATATCGTCGTCACGGCCAGCAATCAAACCGCGATAACGCAGGCCTAGGCTACCGGACCAATCGGCCTGGTTGACACTATCACTCGCCACCCCAAAGCGTAAAAATGCGGCCAAACCTTGTGATGGATGCTCTTTTTCATTAAACAGCGTGCGTTCGGCGATCAAGTAAATACCTTGATTACGGTGACGTGAGCCTGAACCGTCTATCGCATCAAACTGGCCGCTATAACGCCAATAGCCGATGGCGGTTTTATTGAAAGTTTCTGTTTCTTCCTGTGCTTGGGCACCGGCGGGCAATAGAGGCGGAACGGCTTTGGGTGGCGTGTAGCCAAACTCGGCAATGAAAAAAGTGCCATCCCCTTTATCCAGCCGAATACTGGTGCCATGCTGGTCATTGGGGTTGCCCGGCACGCCATCGGTGAGTGCGGCCATTGCATAAAAATGTTCACCGGGTGATTTAAGCTTAAGGCGTACTGCCAGTGCCCCCAGCGGAAAAATAGCCGGGCCATTTATGCCGGCCTGGGCCACTTCATTGGCCATGCCATAGGGCGGTTGCAGAAAAATTCCCGAGGTTTCCGGCACATAAAATTCGGTATCAATGGCATACAGCCCAGCCAGCACAGATATATGGTTATCCAGAAAGTTTTTTTGTGCATAAGCCTGATAAAACTGTGCGGTATTGGTACCCACTTCAATGTTATCCACGCCCATAAAACCACCGACATAATTGCTATTGAACTTGCTACCGAGATCGCTGTGATATACCGCATAAATTGTCGTTCCATCCCAGCCCCACAGTTTTTCCAGATCAAAACTAAATCTGGCCTCGGTATGTCCCAGCCAAGCTACCCCACGTTTCAGCCCGCCTGAGACATTCGCCAATACATCACTTTTATGGGTAAAACCCAGCTCTATGCCTTTTTTATAGAGATCAGCACGCAACCCACCCCAATCACCCGTGAGTGTGTCTTCCTGCCAATTGGGTAACTCAGCCTCCTCCGCCATGGCTTGTGCACTGAGTGCGCAAGTAGCAGCAATGACAACAATGGTTTTCTTTAGTAAATGCATGATTGATATTTCCCCTTTGGTCTGATTTGGCGGTTTAAAAACCGTCTATGTGCAAGCTCTATCGGAAAAGAACAGGGAAACTTGATGGTTTTTATGTGGCTTGGCAAGCTGATGTGAGCAGCCTTGGAGGCGTGCAACACCACTCAGGCAGAAATGCTGGTTTATTTACGTTCTTTTACTTTTTAACCTGTTTAAATCTCAATTTGGCAGGTTTTTCCCCATTTGTTCCGCCCTTCAGCCCAGCCATTTGCCGCCGATAATGGATTCACTACCAATCATGGTTAAGAAAGGCAATTTGTGGCTTCCAAAACATTACCTGTAACTGAATTAAGAGGCTTGCTGGCGGCGGTTTCCGACCACGGTATGCAGCACCTCATAGAAGTGGAGGCAGATTTAATGCAGACCACATTTTTATTAAGTGAGGCGATTGAAAAGCTTTCTTCCAGCTTTATGGCCGTGCATGAAGCCGTAGTCACCCAGCAGGAAGAAATTGATGCATTGCTGGTGCTGCATGAGCTACCAAAGTCAGCGACTGAGCAGCTTGGAAAATATCGTGAAAAGATAGCTGCCGAAGTTAATCTGGCCATTACCGGTTTGCAGTTTCAGGATTTAACCAGCCAGCTCATTACTCGCACTATTACGCGTGTAAATGGCCTGAAAGAAACGCTGGTAGCCTTGGGTGAACACGGCGACGTGATGGAGCCGGAACATGAGCATGAAGAGATTGCAAGATTGCTGGTGGAAATGAGCGCCAATTTAACAACGCGTAGCGATGCGCTGGAAAGCGGCTTACGCCGAGCAGTCGATCAGAAAAACATGAGTTCAGGAGAAATTGAATTGTTTTAGCAGTTGCAAACAACACCCGGGAAGCTACAAACCACAAACTGATGAACCAAAAAGTGAGAATAAAACATGGCAAAAACAATTTTAGCAGTCGATGACTCAGGCTCTTTACGGAAGATGGTTTCCTTTAGCCTGCAAGCGGCCGGTTACGAGGTGATACAAGCGGTAGACGGGCAGGATGGTCTGGATAAGGCCAAGGAAAAAACCGTGGATTTGGTGCTGACCGATCAGAACATGCCGATCATGGATGGCTTGACGCTTATCAAATCATTGCGCGGTTTAAGCTCGTATCAAAAAGTACCGATACTCATGTTGACAACCGAATCCAGCGACGAAATGAAAGCCAAAGGCAAGGCTGCCGGTGCCAATGGCTGGCTGGTCAAGCCGTTTGATCCCAAGCGCCTGGTGGAAGTAGTGCAGAAAGTTATCGGATAAGAGCTGGAGCATTTCCAATGAGAAACACTTTAGGAGTACAACTATGACCATAGACATGAGTCAGTTTTATGAAGTCTTTTTTGATGAGGCGGAAGAGCTGCTGGCAGAAGCCGAACGACTGCTGCTGGGCATCAACATTGATGATCCCGACATTGAAGAGCTGAACGCCATTTTTCGTGCCGCGCATTCTATCAAGGGTGGTGCCGCCACGTTCGGCTTTATGGACATGACAGAAATCACGCATGTGCTGGAAAACCTGCTGGATAAAATTCGCAAAAGTGAACTGGCACTCACCGCAGAGCATGTGGATGCGTTTTTGGCGGCCAAGGATGTGTTAAAAATGATGGTGGATGGGCATAGGCTCGCTACTGAGGTGGATCAGGATCAAGTGGCCGATGTCAAAATGCAGCTGAATGCACTATCTGACAAAAGCGGGGATAAATCCGTGCTTGTACTGAGCGTGCCGGTAGCTGCCACGCCCGCCCCTGTAACAACTCCCGTCATGGCAGAGCCGGTAGCCGCTGCACCGGTAGCGGCCACACCGCCAGCCCCGTTGAATGAACCTTTGGCCGCGCTGGATGAAAACGGTCTGCGACATTTCAGCATCGAGTTTGCTGAAGTGTCGGAAAAAGATGTTGCCAATCTGCAAGAAGAGCTCGGCCTGCTGGGTACCGTAGATTCCGCCAAACATAGCAACGGACGCTATCTGTTTACTCTGAGTACCGATTCTACCCCGGCTGACATTATTTCCATTTGCTCCTTTGTTGTAGACACCGATAGTCTGGTGATTCGTAATATGCAGACGGCTGAGGCTCCTGTTGTAGCCACTCCGCTGGTTGAAGCGCCAGTTGCAGCTGCGTCCGCGGCCAACGCGCCAGCCAGCACACTAGCCAACACGCATGGCAAAGTAGAAATTCATGAAGAAGTCGGCTATGGCTTGTTTGCCATGCCGGGTGAAGACAATGTAGAAGAAGGTTATGGTTTTTTTGCGCCGTTCACGCCGCATCCCGATGCGGTAGTGACGCAATTGATAGGTGACGATACACCGGCAGCGACACCTGTAGAGGCCGTGGAAACAACGGCGGCTGCCACTCCGGTAGTCAGCACGGAGAAAGTCAATCTGGGCAGGCGCGAAACCGACAAACCACCCGCCGGCACTGAAACCACCTCTATCCGCGTGGGCATAGAAAAAGTTGATCAGCTGATTAATCTGGTGGGCGAGCTGGTCATCACCCAGGCCATGATAGAACAACGCAGCAGCACGCTAGACCCGGTGCTGTATGAAAAACTGATTAACAGTATCAGCCTGCTCACGCGAAACACGCGTGATCTGCAGGAATCAGTGATGTCGATACGCATGATGCCTATGGATTTTGTGTTCTCGCGCTTTCCGCGCATGGTGCGTGATCTGGCCGGCAAGCTGAATAAAAAAGTGGAATTTGTCACTGTGGGTGCCACCACAGAGCTCGACAAAGGCCTGATTGAACGCATTGTCGATCCGCTCACGCATTTGGTGCGCAACAGTGTCGATCACGGCATTGAGACTCCCGCCCAGCGCAAGGCGGCAGGCAAGGATGAGCAAGGCAAATTAACCCTGGCCGCCTCGCACAAAGGTGGCAGCATTGTGATTGAAGTCACCGATGACGGTGCCGGGCTGAACCGCGAAAAACTCTTGGCAAAAGCCGCTAAAAATGGCCTGCCAGTGAGTGAAAACATGACCGATACCGAAGTCTATGCACTCATTTTTGCCCCGGGTTTTTCTACCGCTGAAGTGGTCACCGATGTTTCCGGCCGTGGCGTGGGCATGGATGTCGTCAAACGTAACATCACCGCCATGGGCGGCACGGTGGAAATTCGTTCGGCGCTGGGTTATGGCACCACCATCTCTATTGCCTTGCCTTTGACGCTGGCCATACTCGATGGCATGTCCGTCTCACTGGGTGAAAACACTTATGTGGTGCCGCTCAATCTAATTGTAGAAACTATGCAACCGCGCATGGAAGACATCAAAACCGTCACCAACGAAGGCCTGATGGTGCATGTGCGCGGCGAATATCTGCCCATCATCCCGCTGTATGCATTATTCAAACAGGATACGGAAATCACCCATCCCACCGAAGGCGTGTTGGTGATTATTGAAGCCGAGGGTAAAAAATCCGCCTTGTTTGTCGATACGCTGGTGGGGCAACAACAAGTGGTTATCAAGAGTCTGGAAACCAACTTCAAGAAAATTCAGGGCGTATCCGGTGCCACCATCATGGGCGATGGCTCGGTGGCCTTGATTCTCGATATTCCCGCCGTTATCAAAATGGGTTCGTCCAATAAAACACAAGGAGCATTGCAATGAGCATCACCGCAGAAAGAAACAGCACAGAAAGAAACAACGCAGATAACGCCTCCAATTCCGGCGAATACCTTACCTTTGTCCTGGGCGATGAATCCTACGGTCTGGAGATACTCAAAGTGCAGGAAATACGCGGCTATGATGCCGTCACCAAAATTGCCAATACGCCGGATTTCATCAAAGGCGTGGTCAACTTGCGTGGCCTTATCGTGCCGATTGTGGATTTACGCATCAAGTTTAATCTGGGCAAAGTGGTGTATGACGAATTTACCGTCGTCATCATCCTCAATCTGCATGGCCGCGTGGTAGGCATAGTGGTGGATGGCGTATCCGACGTGATGAATCTGCAACAAAGCCAGGTGCGCGCGGTGCCGGATATTGTGGCCAGCATAGATACCAAGTACATCACCGGCCTGGCTACGGTAGAAGACAAAATGTTTATTCTGGTTGAAATTGAACAACTGATGAACAGCGAAGAAATGGCATTGATAGACAGTGTGGCCGTGCATTAAATGTAGGGTGGGCAACGCATTTTTGCCCACCATTGCGAGCAATTAACCATGAATAAAAATGAGTCGTGTGGGCAAAAATGCGTTGCCCACCCTACGATTTACAGAATTGTATAATTATAAATTAGGAGCAAAAATCATGTTTTCAAAACTCACTGTCGGGCAACGCCTGTTCGGAATTATTGGCTTGGCAGTTTCAGTCGCGTTGATATTGACAGTATTGGGGCTGAATGGGCTATCAAAATCCAAAGACAGCCTGGAAAAGGTATATAGCGATGATATGCAATCCGTTAACTCATTACAGAACATCACCAAATCCTTACTGCATATCGAAGCGCAGATGTTTAATGTTGCCGGTGAAACAAAGACTGGTTCCAACGGTGTCGTTGTACTCAATGAAGCCGTAGCAAAAGAAGTTATCGGCCTAGTCGAACAAGACTTGGCAACCATAGACCAAGCCTGGAAAAGCTACACGGCTTCCTCATTAACCGAGGAGGAAAAGCTGAATATTGATAAATTCAATAAATCCAAAGAAGAATTTCTCGATAAAAATATAAAACCTGCCCTGGTGGCAATGCGTAAGCTCGATGCTGCTGAAACCATGCGTTATGCCGATGCCATACCTCCGCTCTATACCGCCATCGACAATAACCTGGATAGCTTGATCAAACTGCAATTTGACATGGCCGACAAGGAATATCTGGGCGGTGTTGCGCGCTTTGAAAACACCCGCTTGGTTTCATTAGGCGCACTAGCGTTTGCTGTTGCAATCCTGATCGGGCTGGGCTTCGCGGTAACGCGTTCAATCAAAGGCGCACTGGGTGGCGAACCGGGCGAAATCAATGCCGCCGCCAGCCGTATTGCGGTGGGTGATCTGGATAACAACATTACCCTCGCAGCCAATGACCGTAACAGCGCCATGGCCGCCATGAGTACCATGCAGGATAAAATAAAACTGTTGGTAAGCGATGCGGAAAAACTATCGCAAGCTGCTGTCAATGGACGACTGACTGCCCGTGGCGATGCCAATCAGCATCAAGGCGATTTCCGCAAAGTCATCACTGGTGTGAATGCCACGCTGGATGCGATCAACGGCCCATTCAATATGGCGGCCGGTTACATTGAGCGTATTGCCAAAGGCGAAATTCCCCCTAAAATTACCGAAAATTACAAAGGTGATTACAACGCCATTAAAAACAATCTCAACACCTGTATTGATGCGGTGAATAACATGGTGGCAGAAACCATCCACCTAGAGCAAGCCACCACCGAAGGTCAGCTGGCCTATCGTGCCGATACCGGCAAATATCAGGGCGATTTCCGCAAAGTAATTGGGGGTATCAACAAAGTACTGGATGCAGTGATTACTCCGCTGAACATGGCCGCGTCTTATGTGGATAATTTCGCCAAAGGCACTATTCCCAACCGTATCACCGATAGCTACAACGGCGATTTCAATGTCATCAAGGATAACTTGAATGCTTGTGTAGGCGCGCTCAATTTACTGGTCAGTGATGCCAATATGTTGTCTAATGCCGCACTGCAAAACAAGCTGGATACGCGCGCCGATGCATCCAAACATTTGGGTGATTACCGCAAAATTGTAGAAGGCGTAAATGGTACGCTGGATACCATAGTGGCTAAAAATGCCGAAGATGCAGCAGCAAAAGCTACAGCCGCGCAAGTATTGTCCAATGCTGTGGAAGAAGTGCAGCATGTAGTCGGTGCCGCGCAAGCCAATGATTTGACACAACGTATTTCCCTGCAAGGAAAATCCGGTGAAATTGCACACCTGTGTGAAGGTGTAAACGCGCTGATTGATAACCTGACCGAAGTGATTGCCCAAGTCAAGGAGGCCGGTGAAACCATTAATACCGCCGCCGGTGAGATTTCATCCGGCAATAATGATCTGTCCTCACGCACCGAGCAGCAAGCCTCCAGCCTGGAAGAAACCGCCTCCAGCATGGAACAGTTGGCCTCTACCGTGAAACAAAATGCCGAGAACGCCAAACAAGCCAATCAACTGGCTGCCGCCGCTTCCGGTGTAGCGGTCAAAGGCGGTGAAGTGGTGGGGCAAGTGGTCAGTACCATGAGCGCCATCAACCAAAGCGCACGCAAGATTGAAGACATTATCAGCGTCATTGACGGCATTGCCTTCCAGACCAATATTCTGGCCTTGAATGCCGCCGTGGAAGCCGCCAGAGCCGGGGAGCAAGGGCGCGGCTTTGCCGTGGTGGCCGGTGAAGTGCGCAATCTGGCGCAACGCTCGGCCTCTGCCGCCAAGGAGATTAAAGAGCTGATTACCGACTCTGTGAGCAAAACCACAGAAGGCACCCAGCAAGTGGAAAATGCCGGTAAAACCATGGCCGAGATCGTCTCCTCGGTACAGCGTGTGACCGACATCATGGGTGAAATCTCCGCCGCCTCCAGCGAACAAAGCGCCGGTATCAACCAGGTCAACGATGCTATCACCAGTATGGATGAAGTCACCCAGCAAAATGCCGCGCTGGTAGAACAAGCCGCCGCTGCCGCTGAATCACTGGTAGAGCAAGCCACCAGCCTGATGGATACGGTGAATGTGTTCAAGCTGAATGGTCACAGCAATAAGCGTAGCAGCAAAACAACCGCAAGACCCGCGCTGGTCAGACCACAACTCAAGTCGGCACCCGTAGCCAAGGCCGCCAAACCACAAGCCACATTCGCCGCCAAAACCGGCACCAATGATGGCGATTGGGAGGAGTTTTAATCAGTCGCGTTTAATGCTATAGGCAGGGTTGTAAACCCTTCTGGTTAGATGCACTTAGCAACATGGGGGCGATTTTTATAATCGCCCCTTTTTTTGTGCCTGTATTGGATAAAGCTCGGCGCAACAGCCAGTCTTTTTTATTCGCTGTAGTTATATCCATATAAAAACTTGGTATTTTTAATATATATGTGGTGCTGTTACATTAGCCGCCGTTTGTGAATTTTAGAGGCAGCAAGATGGCAAAACAGAAAAATGTACTTCCGGGATTTAATCTCTCGCTGGGTTATGCCTTGCTTTACCTGAGTTTGATCGTACTCATCCCGCTTTCAGCCGCCTTCATTAAGACCACAGAATTAAGTTTGGCTGATTTTTGGACTACCGTGACTGCGCCGCGCGTGATGGCATCCTACCGTCTGACTTTCGGTGCTTCGCTGATTGCAGCGCTGATTAATGCGGTATTTGGTTTGCTTATTGCCTGGGTGCTGACGCGCTACACCTTTCCCGGCAGGCGCATTATTGATGCTTTGGTTGATTTGCCGTTTGCCTTGCCCACTGCGGTGGCAGGCATTGCGCTGACAGCGGTATATGCCGGAAACGGCTGGATAGGCAGCCATTTGGAACCACTCGGTATCAAAGTGGCGTTTACCCCGCTGGGGGTGATGGTGGCGCTGACTTTTATCGGCCTGCCTTTCGTGGTGCGTACGGTGCAACCGGTGCTGGAGGATTTGTCTGCCGATACCGAAGAAGCCGCTGCCAGCCTGGGTGCCACGCGCTGGCAAACCTTTACCCGCATTATTTTCCCCGGCATCTGGCCGGCATTGCTGACCGGTTTTGCGCTGGCTTTTGCGCGTGCCATTGGTGAATACGGCTCGGTGATTTTTATCGCTGGCAATATGCCTATGGTGTCGGAAATTACACCGCTCATCATCATCACCAAGCTGGAGCAATACGACTACGCCGGGGCAACCGCCGTGGCGGTAGTGATGCTGGTCATTTCATTTCTGCTGCTGTTTGCCATTAATGGCCTGCAATGGTGGAGTAATCGTTATTTAGGTTCGCAACGTTAGGAATTCTCATGTCAGGTACCACTACCATTACCACGACGGTCTCGCAATACAACCATTACCAGGCAAAAGTTGCACATAATCGCGCCACTTCAGAGCCTGCATGGATACGCTGGAGTTTGATTCTTATTGCCCTGGCTTTTCTGGCACTGTTTTTATTTGTGCCATTGGTGGCTGTTTTTTATCAGGCCTTAAGCAAAGGGGTTGAAACTTACGTCACCGCCTTGTCTGACCCGGATGCCATTTCTGCGATTTGGTTGACGCTGATTGCTGCCGGTATTTCTCTGCCGCTGAATCTGGTGTTTGGTGTATCAGCGGCTTGGGCGATCACCAAGTTTAATTTTAAAGGCAAAAGCTTTCTGATTACGTTGATTGATTTGCCGTTTGCGGTATCGCCGGTGATTGCCGGTTTGATCTATGTGCTGATATTCGGCCTGCAGGGCTGGTTTGGGCAATGGCTATCGGATAATGAATACCGCGTGATTTTTGCCATTCCCGGCATTGTGCTGGCGACGATTTTCGTCACTTTCCCTTTTATCGCGCGTGAGCTGATTCCGCTGATGCAAGCGCAAGGCAAGGATGAAGAGGAGGCGGCCTTGGTGCTGGGGGCAACCGGCTGGCAAATGTTCTGGCATGTCACCATCCCCAATATCAAATGGGGTTTGCTGTACGGCGTAATCTTGAGCAATGCGCGTGCCATGGGCGAATTTGGTGCGGTATCGGTAGTGTCCGGGCATATTCGCGGCATGACCAACACCATGCCTTTGCATGTGGAAATTCTTTATAACGAATACAACTATGCGGCCGCCTTTGCCGTGGCCTCCCTGCTGGCGTTGTTGGCGCTGGTGACGCTGGCGCTGAAGAGCTTTGTTGAATGGAAAACCGCGCACAGCATAGATACCGAAATCCCTGAATAGCCACTACTAATCACATAGAGCCAAGATCATGAGCATAGAAATCAGCAATATCTCCAAAACTTTCGGCAATTTTCATGCGCTGAACAATATCAATCTCACTGTGCCCAGCGGCGAACTGGTGGCACTGTTAGGCCCTTCCGGTTGCGGAAAAACCACACTGCTGCGCATTATTGCCGGGCTGGAAAGTGCGGATGAAGGCAGTATTTTATTTAACGGTGCGGATGCCACGCATCGCAATGTGCGTGAGCGTGAAGTGGGCTTTGTGTTTCAGCATTACGCTTTGTTTCGCCACATGACGGTGTTTGAAAACGTGGCTTTTGGTTTGCGTGTACGTCCTAAAAAAACGCGTCCCAGCAATGCCGAAATTCATAAACGCGTGCATAAATTATTAGAGCTGGTGCAGCTGGACTGGCTGGCAGACCGCCATCCGGCGCAACTTTCCGGCGGCCAGCGCCAGCGTATTGCTCTGGCACGCGCACTCGCGGTAGAGCCGCAGGTATTATTGCTGGACGAGCCATTTGGCGCATTGGATGCCAAGGTGCGCAAGGAGTTGCGCCGCTGGTTACGCCAATTGCACGACGAGCTGCATATCACCAGTGTGTTCGTCACCCACGATCAGGAGGAAGCGCTGGAAGTAGCCGACCATGTGGTGGTGCTGAATAAAGGCCGAATCGAGCAAGTCGGCGCACCGGACGAAGTGTATGACAAACCGGCCACCCCGTTTGTGTACCAGTTTCTGGGTAACGTCAACTTGTTCCACAGTCGCGTACACGGCGGCTTCGCCAAGGTGGGAGAGCTGGCATTGCCGGTCGATGGACACGACACCACGCACGACGCGCCCGCTTCGGCCTATGTGCGCCCGCATGATATTGAAATTCTGCGTAGCCCGGAAAACGGCAGCTCGTTTGCCGCAACCGTCAGTCATATTCACGCTATCGGTCCTATCGTGCGTCTGGAACTGGCGCGGGAAGATGCGACTGAAATCGTTGAAGCCGAACTCACGCGTGAACGCTATCAGGAGCTGAACCTGAAAGCAGGCGAGCGTGTGTATCTGAAACCGCGCCACCTGCGCGTGTTTCTGGATGAGAATGTTACTTAATTAGTCTTGGTGAAACTGGTGTAGCTTGAGAGCACGCCTTACAAAAACGAAAAAGGCCACATGCCGAAACATGGAGCCTTTGCTCGCACTGCACAGGAATGCTATTCCCCGGTGCAGTGTGTTGGTTAACTAATGTACTGCGCCAGCTGTGCTGTCCTGGCGACGCTCACCTGGTAAACGCCCTAGTGCGATTCGAGCTACCGTATCGGCAAAGGCGGGATGGTCAGCCAGGCGACCTTCTCTTGATTTGGGCTGGCGTGGGTATTTCGACGTAGCACCGCTAATGGTTGCGTTGGTGCCAATTTCAGCAATTGGAGTGATATTAGTTGTAGTTTGCATGGGATGGTATCCTTTTTATGCTGACAGTCCGGGATTGCCGAACCGCCGTTAATTAGAGCCTGCCACCGCACTGCTTTTGGCAATTTGATAGCTCGACCTTGTTTGACATTGGTTACGCCAGCTTGCGCCAGCCTAATAAAAGCCACATCAACAACACCTGTTGTGATGTGATTCATAATATAACAAAAGAAAATGACAGTTTTATTAACTTGATTGAATTGTTGTTTTTTTAGACAATGTGTTGTAAATTTACAACATATTTGATGCTGCTGTCTCCATGTAAAAATTTCCTGCACAAGCGCAAGGCTTTAGCGTATCGCTGGCATGCGTATAATAACCAGCATTCATTTTTCTTCGCAGGCTAAAAATATGTCCAAGAAACTCGCTCTGATCGCCAGCAAAGGCACGCTGGATTGGGCTTACCCGCCTTTCATTCTGGCCTCCACTGCCGCAGCGCTGGATTATGAAGTCTCTATTTTCTTTACTTTCTACGGCTTGGCCTTGCTGAAGAAGGACATCTCCGATCTAAAAGTCAGCCCGCTGGGCAATCCTGCCATGCCTATGCCCGTTCCCATGCCCAATCTGGTGCAAGCTTTGCCCGGCATGGAGTTGATGGCGACTTACATGATGAAACAAAAAATCGCTGCCAAAGGCGTGGCCTCCATAGGTGAATTGCGTGATCTTTGTCTGGAAGCCGGGGTGAAGTTTATTGCCTGCCAAATGACGGTGGATTTATTCGACTTTCAGCGTGAGGATTTCATAGACGGCATCGAATACGGCGGTGCCGCCACTTTCTTTGAGTTTGCCGGTGAATCGGATGTCAGTTTGTTTATCTAGCAGCCTGTCGGACTTAAAGGCAATTGACTGCAAATCCGTATAGGGAAAGGATGGAGAGATGAAACCAATTATTATTTTTCGTTACGCTTTGACTGAAGGTGCGGGTTTTCTGATTGATTTTTTTGATAAAAAACATATTCCCTGGCGTTTGCTGAAAGTGGATGCGGGCGAGCAGCTTCCGCTTTCCGTGCGCGAGTTCAGTGCTGTGGTGTTAATGGGTGGCACCATGAGTGTGAATGATGATTTGCCGTGGATTCCGCCTATGCTGGCGCTGATACGTGAGGCGGTGGAGGCGGATATTCCACTGCTTGGACATTGTTTGGGTGGGCAACTTATCAGCAAGGCGCTAGGCGGCAGCGTCACTAAAAATGCGCTCAAGGAGTTTGGCTGGGGCGAGGTAAGTGTGGCCGATAATGCAGAAGCGAAGCGCTGGTTTGGTGCGTTGGCCAAGTTTCAGAGCTTTCACTGGCATGGTGAGACTTTTTCCCTGCCTGTTGGCGCTACGCATTTATTATCCAGCGCTTATTGTCAGAATCAGGCGTTCTCGTTAGGCAAGCATTTGGCTTTTCAATGCCATATTGAAATGACGGCAGAGATGATTGCAAGCTGGTGCAAGGCGGGGGCGCATGAAGTCAATGCAGCACTGGCAAGCCCCGGAGTGCAGTCCTTGCAAGAAATTCAAAGCCAACTCGAATCACGCGTAGCTGCTCTCAATTTGATTGCCGAAGCGGTTTATACGCGCTGGCTGAGTGGGTTGGCGCAATAGGCTGTATATTTAGCCCAAGTTAGTAGAGGCACCTGCGTATGAGTATTTTTGTTATTGGTAGTTTTATGCATGCCAATTTTATGGAGATGGAGCGCTTGCCTGCGGCAGGAGAATCGGTTGTGGCTACTTCTATGCGTGCAGAGCTTGGGGGCAAAGGCTTGAACCTGGCGGTTGGTATGCACAGGCTAGGCGCGCGCGTCTCATTGTTTTTGGCGGCAGGCCACGATGCGGCAGGCAATGCTATGCTGGATAGGCTGAAGGTGGAGGGCGTGTGTGCCAGCCACGTGCTGCGTTTGGGCGAATATTCAGGATATGGCGTTGGATTTATTGGCCATAACGGTGCAAATGTGATTGCGGTTTTCCCCGGTGCGAATGCCCTGTTAAGTGCTGCACATGTCGAGCAGGAAAATGCCGCGATTGCTTCCGCAAGTTGGGTTTGCTCACAATATGAAGTGCCTGAGGATGTCACCTTGCGAGCTTTTGAAATCGCCAAACAGCACGGTGTTAAAACCTATCTTAATCCTTCGCCATGGCGCAAGAGTGAGGGTAAATGGCTTGGTCTGACAGATGTGCTGGTGGCGAATGAACCCGAAGCTGCTGCGATGTTTGATCTGGCCGAAACTGAACAAATGACACCGCAGCTGTGGTGTAGCCGATTGCCAAGCCTGGCTCGGACATTGGGCTGGAAAGGCTATTTGCTGGTGGTGACTTTGGCTGAGTTTGGTTGCATCGCATTAGAGCAATCCGGGAATATTATTTTTCAGCCTGCCTGGCCAATACGGCAAATTGATGCAACCGGAGCAGGCGATGCTTTCGGTTGCGGTTTGCTATGGTCATTGATAAATGGGCTATCTGTGCCAGAAGCGTTAATCAATGCGAATGCCTGTGGGGCGTTGCTTGCGGCAAGTGCTGGTTGTTTGGATGCGCTGCCAACTTGTCAGCAGCTTCTGGCGTTCAAGGAAAAAACGCAATTTTAGATTTTGCGATACAAAATAAAGGCGGGTTTGAAACCCGCCTCCAATTCTCACTTGATTTTAATCCGCGAAAAAACTCAAGCTATCGCCAGCTCTGACTTGGCGCTACTCAAATTCATGTCCAGCTGAACCCGGTAAGCGTAAGCATCGCCACGGAAAGTACCTTCAACATACTCAATCAATTGTTTGCTGGCGCTGTAGCTTTTGCGTTTGATGAGCAGACAAGGGCTGTTGGGCGCTAATTCGAGTAACTCGGTCTCGATTTCTGAACTTAAAATAGCTTCTATCGTTTGTTCGGCTTCCACCAAGCCTACGCTACAGTGCGTCATCAAGTATTGATACGCCGAACCGTTGGCATCCCATTCTGCCAATTCAGGCGCGGCGGTCAAATCATACCAGGCCACTTCGCGTGACATGGGAATGTCATCGCCCAAACGCAGACGCACCAGGCGCAGAAATTTAGCGGTTGACGGGCGTCCAAACACGGAGGCAATGGTGCGGTCAATTTGTATGGTTTTTTCCAGCAATCGGGTGGATGGCACAACCCCCAGCTCGTTCATTTCTTCAGTAAAACCTTTGAGTTTGCCCATTTTAGGACTCAAGCGCGGCGGTCTTTTTGCGGTAACTTTGACTCCGGCACGGCCATGGCTGGTAATGTAATTTTGTGCGCGTAATTCATCATAGCAACGCTTGACGGTGGTGCGGCTCAGTGCCAATTTTTCCGCCAGCATACGTTCCGAGGGCAAACTGTTGCGCTCACCAATTTCACCGGAGGCGATTAGATCCAGAATGCGATGCAGTAGTTGCTGATAAACCGGTTCGGAAATTTCACGGTTGGGCATTAGCTTGTCAACCAGAGTTTTGGTTGAAGCCGCTTTTTGACTGCGTGTTGATTTTTGTGTATTGCTGTCTGAAGTGTCTGTCATCATAGGTAGTTACTTTTTTTCCTCGCTATATAAAATTTTCATCACGCTAATGATCGTGGTTAAAATCACCATGACAGAGTTGGCAATCATTAAAGGCAGATCGCCTTTTAAGATGCCATACACCAGCCACAAAAACAGACCTATGGTAATAATCAGATAAGTAGGTAAAGAAATACCGCTTACGTCTTTGGTCTTCCAGGTAACCCATACTTGGGGTACAAAAGAGGTGGTGGTGAAGCCTGTGGCCACTAAACCCAGTAGGTCAATATTCGTCATAGTATAGGCTTTAAAAAAACTAAAAAGCTATTGGACGTATCCAATAGCGTACATTATTTCATTGCGAAGAGGAGGGGGCAAGGAGGCTTACATTTTTTTACAAAACTTACCCTTCCTTATAAGCCTAGTACATCCTGCATATCAAACTGGCCTGAAGGTTTATCGGCCAGAAATTTGGCCGCACGTAAAGCCCCGAGCGCAAAGGTGGCGCGGCTGGACGCTTTGTGTGTAAGTTCCACGCGCTCACCCGTGCCGGCAAATAGCACGGTGTGGTCGCCTACGACATCACCGCCACGCACGGTGGCAAAGCCTATGGTATTGGCGTTGCGTTCACCGGTCACGCCTTCGCGCCCATAAACCGCGCATTCGGCCAGATTTCGACCCAAGGCTGCAGCTGCTGCTTCGCCCAGACGCAGTGCAGTGCCGGAAGGTGCATCGACTTTATGTCGATGATGGGTTTCCATGATTTCAATGTCATAGCCTTCGGCCAGCACTTTGGCGGCCGATTGAACCAGATTGATTAACAGCGTGACACCGACACTCATGTTGGGCGCGATGACCAGTGCAATATCCTTGGAGGCGGCCGCAATCCGTGCTTTTTGCTCGGCATTAAAGCCGGTGGTGCCGATGACCATTTTGACACCGGCTTTTTGGCAAGCCGCTAAATATTGCATACTGGCTTCAGGGCGGGTGAAATCCACCAGCACATCGGCACCTTGCAAAGCCGTTTCCAGATCATGGCTGATTTTTACTGAGCCGGATTTGCCAAAAGATTCGCCTGCATCACGGCCGATTTGCGGACTTTCCGCGCGATCCAGTGCGCTATACAAAGCCAGTTCATCATCAGCAAATACCGCTTCTAACAGCGCATGTCCCATGCGGCCGGAGCATCCTGCAATCACAATTTTTAACATCGCAACTTACTCTTTCTTAAACTTAAAAACCGATTTTTTCTAACAAACGCTCAAAATAACCCGGTGCGCCCTCAGGTGGCAATTCTTGTTCGACTTTTGGTGTGGCCACTGGTTTTTTTGCCGGTGTCACCATTGATGGTGGTGTGGCTGCGGGTTGCGCAACCACTACCGGCTGAACGGGGGCTGGCGCTGGAAGTTTTGCCGCCTCGGGAGCTGGTGGGTTGAGTGGCACTATTTCAATTTTTTGCCCAATAGGAGGCGCCTGTTTCTTAACGGGAGGCGTAGTTTTAGGTAACACAGGTTGGTTTGGCATTTCTGCAGGCTGTGCCACCGGTTTGAGGGCTTCATCTATTTGTGGCAGGGGTTTTTCGGTCTCTGGTTTTTCTTTCACTTCAGGCACGGCCACGGTCGCTGGTGTTGCCACTATGGGATTAACCAAGTCTGCTGGGGCTTGCTGAGGGCTTGATGTAGAGCCGGTTGTAGGTTTTTCTACATAAATGGCTTGGGGCTTTTTATCATCTTCCCAAAACTTCAGATGATCTACCCAACTTTTTTTCTGTTCCGGCTGGGCAACAGGGGTAGGTTCAGCAACTGTTCCCAATGCATCTTGTTTGCCGCTTGCCACCACATCACCACGTACACGGGTCAATGCTTCTTTTTCAAATTCCAGGATAACGCGACGTTGTTCGATGATTTTTCCATCATGCCGCATCTGGTAAAAATAATCCCAACGATCAATATGGAAGCTGTCCTGGATTAGTGGTGTGCCCAGAATAAAGCGCACTTGGGATTTGGTCATGCCCGGACGCAATTGCAGCATCATTTTTGAAGTGATGGCATTGCCTTGCTGGATGTCCATTCTGTAGGGCTTGATGGATGGCAGGCCAGAGCTGCAAGAGGTGAGTAACAAAGCGAGTAAGACGATGAAATAGCGCATTACCATATGACTTTAGTAGGAAATAGCGTTAATATACCACGACAAGCCCCTCTCTAAATAGCTGCCTGCCAAATACCAAACTATGCACGAACCTGACGAACTCAAAAATGCTGGCCTTAAAGCCACTTTGCCCAGATTGAAAGTGCTCAGTCTGTTTGAGCACAGTAAAGAACGCCATTTATCCGCAGAAGATGTTTATAAGGTTTTGTTGAGCACTGGCGATGATATTGGTTTAGCCACAGTCTATCGCATCCTGACGCAATTTGAACAAGCGGGATTGTTGGCGCGGCAACACTTTGAAGGCGGTAAGGCGGTATTTGAATTAAACCAGGGTGGCCACCACGATCATATCGTATGTATCCGCTGCGGCCGCGTGGAAGAATTTGTAGACGAGGAAATTGAAAAGCGTCAACAATTAGCCGCTGAAAGCCGTGGCTTCAAAATTCTCGATCACTCCCTGCATATCTATGCAGAATGTACCAAGCAACCCTGCCCTTATAAAACCTGATTAAATTTTTGAGTTAATGCCATGATTAATAAATGGTTTAATTGGTTTTTGACTTGCGGAACAGCTTGTGCAATGCTCATGTTTTCTTAACTACCCAAGCAAGGAATTATCATGACTATCAAAACTGGAGACCTTCTGCCTGAAGGCGTACTAAATGAATGTCTGGAGTTTGATCCCGCCAGCGGTTGCCCATTAAATCCGCAAACACGTAATGTACTGGAAGAGATCAAAGGCAAGAAAATTGTAATTTTCGCGGTACCAGGCGCGTTCACCCCGACTTGCTCCATCAAGCATCTTCCCGGCTATGTGAGTCATTATGACGAATTGAAAGCCAAGGGCGTGGATGAAATCTGGTGCCTGGCGGTGAATGATGCCTTTGTGTTGGCGGCCTGGGGACGCGAACAGAAAGCAGGCGGCAAGGTGCGCCTGTTGGCGGATGGTAGTGCGACCTATGTCAAAAGTCTGGGGCTGGAACTGGATCTGGTAGCCAAAGGCATGGGCGTGCGTAGCCAACGTTTCGCACTCATCGTTGATAATGGCGTGGTTACCTATTTGGGCGTTGAAGCTCCAAGCAAATTTGAAGTTTCCAATGTGGAGGCGGTTTTAGCGGCTTTGTAATAAAAAAAGACCCCGCAACGGGGTCTTTTTTTTGCGCTGTAATGCTTGGCAATTGGGGTTTTTACTTTTTCTGTTTTTCGCCTATATGCGTCTCACCGCGCTGTTTAGCTAAAATCACCTGTTTCTGCCGTTCGGTCAGGCTGGCGCGTTTTTGTTCGGATAATTGGTCGTAGCAATACGGGCAGGAGATACCGGGCGTGTATTGCGGACTTAACAATTCAGCCGGAGACAGCGGATGGCGGCAGGCATAGCACTGGTCAAATTCGCCCACTTCCAGATTGTGTTTAACCGCTACACGCTGGTCAAACACAAAGCATTCGCCTTGCCACAGGCTTTCGGTCTCGGGTACGGTTTCCAGATATTTAAGAATGCCGCCCTGCAAATGAAACACCTCTGCAAACCCTTGCTCCATCATATAAGACGAGGCTTTTTCACAACGGATGCCACCGGTGCAAAACATGGCGACTTTTTTATGTTGAGTTTTATCGAGATTATTTTTAACGTAATCCGGGAACTCGCGAAACGTCGTGGTATTGGGATCAAGCGCGCCCTTGAATGTGCCTATGCTCACTTCATAATCGTTGCGGGTATCCAGCACAATCACCTCCGGGTCGCTAATCAAGGCGTTCCAATCTTCTGGCTTTACATAAATACCAACTTGTTTGGTCGGGCTGATACCTTCTACGCCCAGCGTGACGATTTCTTTTTTAAGACGTACTTTCATGCGATAAAACGGATGTTCTTCAGCGTAAGATTCCTTGTGTTGCAAATCTTCCAGGCGCGGGTCTTGCCGCAAAATATGCAGCACTTGGTGAATATCCTCCGGCAAACCGGCAATGGTGCCGTTGATGCCCTCGCTCGCCAGCAAAATCGTGCCCTTGATATGATGCTGCGCGCAAGCCGCTAAAATAGGCGCTTGCAGTGCTTTGTAATCCGGCAGGCTGACAAATTTATACAGCGCAGCGGTAAGATATTTCGACATGGAATTAACCGATTTTAAAGAATAGCCGCGATTTTATCATTCAGTAGCGCCGGGGTGCGTTTTACGCAGCATTGGGTGCTACACGGCTGACTTGCAAGGAATCAGGTTATCATTGCGTCCTGATAATCTGTTGATTTTTCCACGTTCTACCTATGAGTTTGCCCATGCGTTTTTCTGTTCATTTTTTATTGCTTTGTGCCGCATTGTGTTGGCTTGCACCAACATCAGCTCGGGCCGATGCTGGTCAATTGCCTGTAACTGTGGTTAAGGCTTTGCAGGCAGAGGCCGTGCCGCTCGGCAGCGTTTCGGTATTTTTGCAGCGCGTGGATGCGGCACAGGCGCAAATCAATTATCAGGCCAATGTAGCCTTGAATCCGGCTTCCAGCATGAAGCTGCTGACAACTTATGCCGGTTTGGAGCTGCTGGGTGCGGCTTATCGCTGGCGTACCGAGCTGTTGACTGATGGCGTATTGAATAACGGTGTGCTGGAGGGGAATCTGTTTGTCAAGGGCAATGGCGATCCGAGTTTGATGGCAGAGGATTTTTGGCGTTTATTGGGCAATCTGCGGCAACTGGGGGTTAAGGATATTCGCGGTGATCTGGTGCTGGATCGCAGTTATTTTGCGCAAAATGATACGGATCCCGGCGCGTTTGACGGGGAACTCTACCGAGCTTATAACGCGCTGCCTAGCGCCACTTTGGTCAACCTCAAATCCACCAGTTTTCGTTTTGAGGCGGGCGCGCAGCAGGTGAATATTCGGCCAGACCCGGATTTACCTGAAATCAAGGTCATCAATCAATTGCAGCTGACGCAGGGTGATTGCCCGGATTGGCGTAGCCAGTTGAATTACAAGGTAAGGAATCAAACTGCCGAGACAACGGAAATCACGTTTAGCGGCTCGTTTGCAGTGGCGTGCGGTGAGAAGTATCTGGATTTAAGTTTGCAGGATGACGCGACTTATACTTTCAATCTGTTTCGCAAAATCTGGCAGCAATTGGGCGGTAATTTGCATGGCCAGTTAAGGCTGGCCAGCGTGCCCTACAACGCTAGCAAATTAATGGATCAAAGCTCGATTACGCTGGCGGATGTTGTGCGCCGCATCAATAAATACAGTAATAATTTGATGGCACGCCAATTATTTCTGACCATAGCCGCCGAGCGGGCAGGCGTACCCGCCACCGAAGCCAATGGCGATAAAGCCATACACGATTGGTTGGCGAGCAAGAACCTGAACTTCCCGGAACTGGTGTTGGAAAATGGCTCCGGTTTGTCGCGCAAGGAGCGTATCAGCGCGCAACATCTGGGTGAGCTGCTGCTGGCGGCTTATGCCAGCCCGGTAATGCCGGAATTGATGTCTTCCCTGCCGGTTTTGGCGGTAGATGGCACGGCCGAGCGTCGCTTGCAGGAGAGCGCCGTACGTGGCCGCGCACATTTAAAAACTGGCTCGCTATCCGGTGTGCGCTCGCTGGCAGGCTATGTGCTGGATGCCAAGGGCAGGCGCTGGGTGGTGGTGTTTATGGTGAATCATGCCCAAGCGGCGGCTACCAAAGCGGCGCAGGATGCGTTGTTGGATTGGGTGTATCAGCAGGACTAGGCGGCAAGCAAACCTGTCGCTGATTTCGGTTATCATACCGCCTCAGCTTTCTAGGATCTTACGATGAAATATCACCTTTTATCAGCCAGCGCACTGGTCTTGGCCTTATTGGTCACCAGCGGCTGCAAGGCTGAATCACCTACTTCAACCAAGGAAAAAACTGCAATGACTGCAAACATTACTGAACTTGTAAAAACGGATACTGTGATTGGTAGCGGCCGCGAAGCCGAAGCCGGTTTTAATGTGACGGTGCATTACACCGGCTGGCTGTATGACCCAACAGCGGCGGATGGACACGGCAAAAAATTTGACAGCTCGGTGGATAGACGTGAGCCGTTTGTATTTTTTCTGGGTGGCGGCCAAGTGATACGCGGTTGGGATGAAGGTTTTGCCGGCATGAAAATTGGCGGCAAGCGCACGCTGATTATTCCTGCGGAAATGGGTTACGGTGCGCGCGGTGCAGGCGGCGTGATTCCACCAAATGCCACCTTGGTGTTTGATGTTGAATTGCTGGGTGTGAAGTAAGCACCTTCAATATAAATCCGGCTCCTTGCATAGTCAGGGAGCTGGCACGCAATAATTTTAAGGATAAAGCCATGAAGGCGCGTATCAAGTGGGTTGAAAATGTTTGTTTTGTGGGCGAGTCTGAAACCGGACACGCGATCGTGATGGATGGTGCTGTTGATATGGGCGGGCGTAATCTGGGGATGCGTCCGATGGAAATGCTGCTGATAGGCATGGGCGGCTGTACTTCATTTGATGTGGTCACCATCCTTAAAAAAGCGCGGCAACCGATTAGCGATTGTGTGGCGGAAATTGAAGCGGTACGCGCCGATGAAGTGCCCAAGGTGTTCACCAAAATTCATGTGCATTTTGTGGTGACGGGCAAAGGCTTGAACCCGTCGCAGGTGGAACGCGCGGTCAAGTTGTCGGCAGAAAAATACTGTTCGGCTTCGATCATGTTGGGCAAAGCCGCCGAAATTAGCCATGATTTTGAAATTGTGGAGACCGCATAATGAATACCGCAAAAAAAGCTTTACCCGGTGGCTTGCTGGGTTTGCGCCATGTGGCGCTGTTTGTGCAGAATCTGGAAACCAGCGTCAAATTCTATACCGAAGTGCTGGGGATGCAGGTGGAATGGCAGCCCGACGCGGATAATTATTACCTGACTTCAGGTGCGGACAATCTGGCTTTGCACCGTCTGGCGGCAGATCAGGACATCAGCGGTGCACAACGCCTGGATCACATTGGTTTTATTCTGCAACAGCCGCAAGATGTGGATGCCTGGCATACGCATTTTGTCCAGCATGGCGTAAAAATCCTGCAAGCCCCCAAAATCCATAGAGATGGCGCAAAAAGTTTCTATTGCGCCGACCCCGCTGGTAATACGGTGCAGATGATTTATCACCCGCCCATTGCCGACAAAAACCATTAGTTTTCTATCGTTACCGATAAGGGCTGGTTGTTCTCAATCACCTCAAACAAGCGGTCGATATTCGGGTGTTTGCCCGGGTTTTCTTCCGCGTCCGCGCCGTGTTCCGCATACAGCGCCAAACCATCCCTGGCGGCATCCACACTAATGCTGCCCCATTTTTTCCACAAATGATGATAGACCTTGATGGAACCCTGACTGCCCGGCTTGTTTTCAATCAAGCCTGCCGAGCGGCCATCGGCTTGGGTTAAAAGGATGCGCTGCACATGGTCGGCGTTTTCCAGAGTGGGTAAAATTTCGCTAAATTTGCTCATGTTTTTAAACCATTGCTTGGTGATTTTTAAGGGCGCTTATCATAATCCAAACGCTATCATTTAAGATGAATTACAGCATTGTTCCGGTGTAAAAATTTTCTATGATAGTTATTGCAAAAATTTCTAGTGCGCGTTCCTGGTCTTGGTATTTCATGCGCAACATCGGTTATTATTTTGAGGCTTCTGATCCCATCTACTTGGAAATTTAAACCGCGATGAACACTCAAGATTCTATTGATAACAAATGTCGTCTGGACAAATGGCTGTGGGCAGCGCGTTTTTTCAAGACGCGCAGTCTGGCTGCCGATGCAGTGGATGGCGGCAAAGTGCATGTCAACGGCGATAGAGCCAAACCTGCCAAAGAGGTCAAGCTGGGTTTTATCATTAAAATCCGCAACAAGGACATGGAAATCGAAGTGGAAGTGAAAGCCTTGTCGATTCAACGCCGGGGCGCACCGGAGGCGGCCTTGTTGTATGAAGAATCGCCAGCCAGCATTGCCCGCCGTGCCAATGAAAAAGTGACGCACGCTACCGACCATGCCAAACGCGAGCGCGGAGCCGGTCGCCCCACCAAACGCCAGCAACGCGACATCAAGCGTTTTACCGGCATTGAGTCTGTTTGAATATGCTCTCACCAGAGCAGGATGAAAGCTTCATGCAAGCGGCGTTGACTCTGGCGCGGCAAGCGGCGCTGGCGGGCGAAGTGCCGGTAGGTGCGGTGGTGGTCAAGGATGGTGTGATTATTGGCCGTGGTGCCAATGCGCCAATTACTCAGCATGACCCCAGCGCCCATGCCGAAATTCAGGCCATACGCGATGCCGCTAAAGCCCTGGGCAATTACCGGCTGGTGGACTGTACGCTATATGTGACGCTGGAACCCTGCGCCATGTGTAGCGGTGCCATTATGCACGCCAGAATTGCGCGCCTGGTGTTTGGTGCCACGGATCCCAAAACCGGTGCCTGTGGCAGTGTGATTAATGTAATGGCCGAGCCAAGACTCAATCATCATGCACAAGTGAGCGCCGGAGTGCTGGCGGTGGAATGCGGCACTGTGCTGAGTGAATTTTTTGCCGCCAGACGCAGACAAGCGCGCGTTTCAGCCAAACTTGGTGGGCAAGATAACCCTTTTGCCCACCCTACATGAGACTGGACAATAAAAAAGCGCCCAAGCTTAGGGCGCTTTTTTTCAAGGCATCTAAAACCTTATTCCTTGCTGACAAAGCTATAAATCAGCGCGCCGATAATACCGCCAATAATTGGTGCCAGCCAAAACAGCCACAGTTGGTCTATTGCCCAGCCACCGGTAAAAATCGCCTGACCGGTGCTGCGCGCCGGGTTGACCGAAGTATTGGTAACGGGAATGCTGACCAGATGTATCAGCGTTAGTGTGAAACCAATGGCCAGCGGAGCCAGACCGGCAGGCGCTCTTTTATCGGTGGCACCCATGATGATGAACAGAAAAATAGCGGTGAGCACGGCTTCAATTACAAATGCCGCTTGCAGGGAATAACCCTGCGGCGAATGCTCGCCAAAACCATTCGAGGCAAACCCGCCGCTGGTGCTAAAGCCCGCTTGTCCACTGGCAACCAGATACAACACACCTGCCGCCAGAATCGCGCCCAAAACCTGCGCTATGATATACGCCGGTAAATCCCCCGCCTTGAAACGCCCGCCCGCCACCAGCCCGATAGAAACTGCCGGGTTCAAATGGCAGCCGGAAATATGCCCAATGGCGTAAGCCATGGTCACCACAGTCAAACCAAATGCCAGTGAAACACCGAGATAGCCAATGCCAACATCGGGTATGCCCGCTGCCAGCACCGCACTACCGCAACCGCCCAACACCAGCCAGAACGTGCCGATCAGCTCGGCAATGGATCTTTTAGTCAACGACATGATGATTCTCCCAAATGAATAATTGAAGTGTTACGGCGCTAATTTACTTCAGTCCTATTCATTCGGCAAAGCGTTTTTAACAATTGTTAATTATTGAGTACGCGCTGGCAAATCTGTATTGGCGCATAAGCTGCACCCGGTGTGTGTGGTAAAAGCCAAGGTGCCGGACAATGAAATCAGGCATTAACTGCTTTATTCAAGAGGTCGTGACTCATCACCATGGTGACCAGGGCGGCGGCATTTTCGGCCTGCATTTTTTCCATGACGCGGGCGCGGTGTGCATCTATGGTGCGATGGCTGACATTAAGTATTTCTGCGGCTTCCTTGTTGGAATGGCTTTGGATTATCAGCCGTAACACTTCTTTTTCGCGGCTGGTCAGGCGCTTGTAACAATCCTGTATTTTTTGTTTTTCCAGCGTCTGCGCTCTGGATTTGATGTCTTTTTGTATGGCTTCATCAATACGTTCCAGCAATATCCGGTTATCAAAAGGCTTTTCCAGAAAATCCAGTGCACCGGCGCGGAAGGCTTTGGCCGAATCGGGAATATCCGCATTGCCACTGATGAAAATAATGGGGATGTTAATATTTCTTTCGTTTAATTTTTCCTGTAGCTCCAGCCCGTCCATGCCCGGCATATGCACATCGAGGATCAGGCAGCCCGGCAGTTCCGGAGTGTAGTCATCAAGAAAATCGGCGGCACTTTCAAAGCTTTTCACCATGCGCCCGGTGGATGCAATCAACAGCGATAATGAATCGCGTATGAAAAATTCATCATCCACCAGATAAATCATGGCGAGCGGGAGTTTAGTTGCCATGGTTTTGTTCCTGTACCGCTAATGTGAAATAAAAAGTAGAACCTTTCCCCGGCTGGCTGTTAAAGCGTAAAACACCGCCATGCGCTTCAATAATGGAGCGGCAAATGGATAAGCCCATGCCCATACCTTCTGCTTTGGTGGTGTAAAACGGGGTGAGTATTTTATGTTGTTCGCTGGCCACAATACCCTGGCCGTTATCCTTGATTCTGATTTCTATCTCTCCTTTGCTGTTTAATGCGGTTTGCACACTCAGCCTGCGCGCTGTCAATGGCGGCAGGTTTAATAAGGCATCAATACTGTTCTTGATTAAATTGAGGATAACCTGCTCTATTTGAATGCTGTCTATGCACAGCGTGGGCAGCGCATCGGCCAACTGTAGCTGAAGGGTGACCCCATTTGTTTTGATAAAGGATTCGCTCAAGCTGATGGCATCAAGAATCAGCGCGTTGATTTCAACAGTAGAGTGATGAATTTTTCTGGATTTAACAAAATCGCGCATACGGTGAATAATCTGCCCGGCTTTTAGCGCTTGCTGATTGGTTTTTTGCAGGATGCCGGCGAGCTGTGCCGGGTCGGCATCACCGTTTTGCATCAGGTTCAAACAAGCCTGGGAATAATTGGCAATGGCGGTGAGCGGCTGGTTCACTTCATGCGCAATGCCAGAGGCCATTTCTCCCAGCAAGCCCAGCCGCGTCACATGTGCCAGTTCATCCAGATGCTCTTGATCGCGTTGTTCCTGCATTTTGCGCTGGGTAATATCGCGCACGATGCTGGTGATATAACGGGTGCTGTCTATGGAGAAACAGGCGATGGAAATTTCCAGCGGCACAGTCGAGCCATCCTTGCGTATTCCGTGCACTTCCCTGACTTTGCTTATTACTTCAGAAAATGCACTATCCGAACTATTCATCAGATAGCGGGCATGGTTTTCACGCTCCGATGCCGGCATCAGCTGGAAAATGTTGGTCTTGGCCAATTCGGCTTTACTGTAACCAAAAATGCTTTCTACCGTGTCGTTAATATAAACAATATCGCCGGATAAATAAGTGGTGATGATGCCTTCCGCTGCCGCGTTGAAAATGGCATTCAGCATGGCCTCCCGCTCCTGCACATGCTGCTTGTAAACTTCAAGCTGATTGAGTTGGCTGACTAACGCTTGATTGATTTCGTTCAGCGCATGGGTTTGCTGAAAAATCTTTTGCTCCAGTTTTTTATTCAGGCAACTGATGGTTTCCTGCGCGTTGATGGTATCGGTTACATCCAGCAGCGATACGCAGAGCATGGGGGCGTTGTTTTTGTTAAACTTGAAAGCACTCCTGCACTCCAAATGCGTGAAATTCGATGCATCCACACAGGTTTCCGGCGCACAGTCAAAATGTTTGAGACCCTGGCAATGCGAGGGAAGCGGGGATTTGTTCCCCTGATTCATCCGCAGAATAACGGTTTGTTCACAGCGCTGGGATAAAGTCGCCTGTATGAAAAGATAATAAGCCTCCTGATCCAGCGGGTTAATAAAGCGGCCTAATTTTTGCTGGATGAGAGTGGCTGGCGTGGCCGGTACAGCGCCCAGCAAGCGCGCTGCTGCCGGGTTGGCGGCCTGAATAACACCGGCCTCATCCAGCTTTAGATAACCTACCGGCAAGGCATTATATAGCTCCGCATAGCGGTCGCGTTCGCTGATTAACGCCTGTTGCGCATGCTTTAGCTCTTCGTTCTGCAATTCCAGTTCTATCTGGTAAACCTGAAATTCATACAGCATCGCTTCTATGCTCTCGTGTGTCATGCTGGCGAGCTGGGTGCTGGATTTGCCCAGCAATAATTCGGCTTTCTTGCGTAAATCCGGTTTGGTCTCGTCCATTATTCCCTCCCGCTTGTTTGTTCGTTTTGCCTTCATTTGCCAGTTTCGTCTGGCTTCAAGTGAGTAGTCTGGCAGGGTGGGCACCGCTTTTGTGCCCACGCGCTAAATCTCATGTCATTACCTACGCGTGGGCACAAAAGCGGTGCCCACCCTACAGGCTTTCTGTAAGCGCAAGCAGAATCAATATCGGACAGCCGGGCAACTGGTTCAAAATGCGGCCGTTAATCACCAGTTGTTTTTTGCCTATGCCGGGAAACTGCGCCGTGCAAGCCAATCCGTCAAAGGCGGTGTTCAGCCGTAGTGTCTGGGTTAAATGCTCGCGTAGCTCCGCTATATTCCAGGCCTCGGCATGGATGGCAAACAGCGATTGCCCGCTCAGCGTTTCATGCTGGCTGTTGAACAGCTGCTGATAAGCCGGATTGCTGGTGATGATCTGCAAGTGTTCATCCAGCACCAGTAGCGGCTGGTTGATGGTGTTGACTATGGCGGTGGTGATTTCGGCCGCGTGTGCGGTCTGCTCGGCTTTTTTGATGCGGGTGATATTGACCAAAGTAATTACCAAGCCATCAATCATGTTTTCAGCAGTGCGATACGGCAAAATGCGCAGCAAATACCAATCGTCGTCATGGCTTTGCACTTCCATATCTTTAAACACCAGAGTTTGCAATACCGCTTCGGCATCTGCAATCAAATGCCGGTATCTGAGGTTGGAGACCAAGTCTGCCAGCGGCCGGCCTATATCGCTGTCTATCAGTTTGAAGATGTTTTTGGCCTGGCGCGTAAAGCGTTTGATTTTGAGCTGGGTGTCGAGAAAAATGGTGGCAATATCGGTGCTGTTCATCAGATTTTGCATGTCATCATTCACTTCAGACAGGGTTTCTACCTTGTTTTGCAACTCGCTGTTGACGGTATTTAGTTCTTCATTCAGCGATTGCATTTCCTCTTTCGAGGTTTCCAGTTCCTCATTCGAGCTTTGCAATTCCTCATTAGTGGATTGCAGCTCTTCATTGGCGGATTTGATTTCCTCGTTGGAGGTTTGCAGCTCTTCTATGCTGGCACGTAGGGATTCGCGGGTGAAGAACAGCTCTTGCTCCAGCTGTTCATTTTCCTGGCTTTTATCTTCAGATGATTTATCGTCCCCGCTCAAATCGCCATCTGGTCTGGTAGGCGCAGGGCTGGTGATTTTGCTTGGCTGCGGCTGAAACGCCACCAGAAACAAATCCCGCAACGCTTCCGGCTCGGTGATTTTGGTCAGCGTCATGTCTATGTTTTCATAATCACCGTTGGTTTTTACCCGCAACCCGTTATGGATAATTTCCGTTTCACTGGTTTTGGTGACTTTACTCAACGCTGTCATCAAGGGCATGCGCAAGCCTTCCCTGGCCATTTCTACAATGTTCCAACTGGGCTGGCCGGCGGCTGGCTCCAGATATTTGCCGGTGCGGCCGTGTATATAAACTATTTTGCCGTGTTCATTGATAACCACACTGGCAGGCGCAAAGCGCTCCAGCAATAAACGCTCTATTTGCCGCGCAATATTACCGGTCTGAAATTCGCTACTGAGCGAGTTCAACGTGACGGCGCTGACCTCTTTGCTTCTGGGCGGCAAATAATTGAGTCTGGAAACGGGGAAGCTCAAGCGTATATTTTTGCGCTGGTAAATTTTCCATTTTTTGTCGATGACAGCAAACAAGTCATCAAAACTGCCTATGGATTCCGAGGAGCCTAAAAATAGCAGGCCATCCGCGTTGAGCGCGTAATGAAATTGCGGAAAAATTTCCTTTTGCAGCTCGCCATTCAAATAAATCAGCAGGTTGCGGCAACAAATCAAATCAATATGCGTGAAGGGCGGATCCTGAATCAAATTCTGCGTGGCAAAGATCACGCGTTCGCGTATCTCCTTATTAATGCGGTATTGATTGTTATCCGGCTTGAAAAAACGCTCCAGACGCAGAGGCGTAACATCGGCGTTTATCCCCGCCGGATAAACGCCATCGCGGGCGCGATTGATGGATGATTCATCCAGATCGGTGGCAAAAATCTGAAAGCTGAAAGGTTTTCCGCTTTTTTCAATGGCTTCCCTGAACAAAATGGCGATGGAATAAGGCTCTTCGCCGCTGGAGCAGCCCGTCACCCACACTCTAAACTCATAATTATCGGGTTTATCTGCAAACAGCTTGGGCAGGGCGTGCTCGCTGAGTGAGCTGAAGGCTTCCGTATCGCGAAAGAAGCTGGTGACATTGATTAACAGCTCTTTGGATAACTTGTCGATTTCAACCGGGTTCTCCTGCAAAAAATGCACGTATCTATCGGGGTTTTTGATCTGGTGGATATTCATGCGCCGGGCAATGCGGCGTTTGATGGTGGTGGGCTTATAGGCGGAAAAGTCATTACCGGTGCGGTTGCGTAGCACGATAAATATTTTCTGCACCGCCTCCGGTGCTACCAGTGATTCCGGGTCAACCGTATATTCGCTTTTGAAATAAGGCCCCTTGCTGTACTCAACCAGCTGTTGCCCCATTTTTTCTGCGGGCAGCACAAAATCCACATCGCCCATCAAAATGGCACTTTGCGGCATACCGTCAAATTTGGCGCTGGCGGGGTCTTGCACCATGGTCATGCCGGATACGCCCTTGATGGCTTTCAGCCCCTGCGTGCCGTCGGTACCGGTGCCGGAAAGAATAATGCCCACGCTCATTTCTTGCACACATTCGGCCAGAGAGCGCAAAAAGTAATCAATGGGCAGGTTGGCGGAGTTGTATTGGCCGGGTTCTATCAGGCGCAAACGCTGATTGAGCAAGGCCAGATTTCTGCCCGGCGGACACACAAACACATGGTTGGCTTTGAGTGCCATGCCGTCTTCCGCACTCATCACCGGCATGGTGGTGTAGTGATGCAGCAGCTCCGGCAACAGGCTGGCATGGTCGGGCAACTGATGGGTGACGACAATAAAAGCAAAGCCGGAATCGGGCGGTAAATTGGAAAATAAAGCTTGCAAGGCTTCCAGTCCGCCAGCGGAGGCTCCAATGCCGACAACAGGCAGTGCGTTGTCGGATGGTGTGGCACCTGGGGTTGGTTGGTTGGCTTTGCTGCTGCGGGCTTTCACTGAATGCATCCCCTTTGTTATTGAATGTTCAGCCTATCACAGCCATGCTTTAAGCGTTATACCCTTAGATAAATAACATGCAGGTGGGATTTGTGCATTGCATTTTTTACAGTGTACGACAGTTCTAGGTATTAATACATAGGTAGAAATACCTAGGTAAGAGTACTAATTTACCGATTATTTTATTGCTATATGATATTAACTTACGCCGCTAGGGATTTATGGAAAGTTTGAGATTCGCACCCGCGTACCCTGAATAACTTAGATGTTTAATCGATTAATTTGATGCATAAAACATAATCAGGAGTTCGACATGGTTGCTAGTAGCCGCATGGGTAATCAAGTGCTGTTAAATCACTGGCTTTATAAAATTACTGATGCCGATATTGAAACAAAAGAAGATCAGTTTATAAATGAGGCAGTGGATTATCACAAAATGACAAAAGTTAGGCCAAAAAAAGAAGTGGCTTTCACGGATGAAAATTCCGTGAGTAAAAAATTCAAGCCATTTAGATTTTCGGTAAAAAAAAGCATCCTCTAATAAAGACTAGAAGTTCGCCAACGAATAACTTGGCGATTGCAGGATTTTTACCATTCAGCATTGCGACCGGGGTAACAGGAATGATTCAATATTTAGGAGGCAATATGGCTACCGATAGTTTTAATGTACGTCGTGCTGAATACCTTGATGCCAAAGTTAAGGCATTGGTTCAAGAGAACGGAGAGTTGAAAGGTCGATTGCAGGATTCCAATCATGAAATTGATCGTTTGTGCATGGTGGTAAGACGGCAAATTCATGATGAAAGCTTGGTGCGCAAGCTATCCCAAAAACAGTTTCACAGCGAAAGCTGAAAATGGTGGGTCTAAGGTTGGGCATTAAGATGGTGATGGCGCTGTGGACGAGGGTTTATTAATCAAGGAGTTGCTGATTGTTTGTCATTTCGAGCAGCGCGAGAAATCTAAGTATTTGACTTGTAAAGATTCCTCACTGCGTTCGGAATGACAAAAGTGAATAAATCACACATCTCTAATGGATTATCTCGGTTAAATCTAACTTTTTAAATCTAATAGAGAGTTTGTCTCATGAACATAAAACGTAAGATTATTAGCGTATTGATTGCAAGCACCTTGTGTATTAGTGGATTGGCCTCGGCAAACTGGCTTTGGACGGACATTGTCCAGGATTGGGTGAAAGCGGAAGCGATTATAGACCGGACAATTTCTCCCAATCCAACGCCAGCAACTTTAGTCCCTGCCCTCCATAGTAAAGCAATCAACCATAGCCACAATGAATACAACGGAATGCCAGAACCGGAAGCATTAGCTTTATTCGGCATCGGTTTTCTGGCTACATTACTCACCCGCCGTTATTTGAAGTAAGTCTGCGTGTGGTTTGAAGCGCGCAGGCTGGTTTAGTCATCTTCTTGAGAGCACGTAAAGTGCCCTTAAGTCAGTCTTGATGGTATGAAATGGAATCGAGGCTGAATGTAATTTGTCCCTTGATGCTGCCAGGCTTCTTCACGCCAAATAAAAATCCCGTCTCTTTCAGGGGGCAAGATAAGTCTGTTGCCCATATTCCAATTGCATGTTGCATTCAAAATGATCCTGGAAAAAGCAGTTATCCGCAGACGATGCAGATTAACGCAGATAAAACAACAATCAAGCCTGGATAGGTGACAGATCTTTTGGGTGATGCGCTGATCTCTCGCACGCCTATGAAAATCTGCGTTAATCTGTGTCATCTGCGGATTGAACTGAGGTTTTAGGTTGACGTGCCTAGCGTCATCCTGAATGCAGCGTGGAATAAGTTCTTTCAGTGTAGACTTTAGGCTTTGCGCCAACCACACAGCCTTGGCTTTTGCTTGGCAATTAAAATGGCGCGGCAATTTTGCTTATACTTCAGAGAGCGCATCATGAAAAAAACCTTAATAAGCTTATGCCTTTTGGCAGGTTTTGCTGCACCGTCTTTGGCTGAATATTTCACGCCAGCGGAAAAACCCCCGTTTGATTACTACATGCTGAGCTTGTCCTGGTCGCCTGAGTTTTGTGCAACGCATCAAGGCAATAAGCAGTGCGGGCGCGGGCAGGGGTTGGTGTTGCATGGCTTGTGGCCGCAATACTTTAACGGTTATCCAAAATCCTGCTCCAATGAGCGCATTACCGCCAAATTGGTGCGTGAATTTTCCGGCCTTTACCCGGCGGACGGTTTGGCCTTTCATGAATGGCAAAAGCACGGCACGTGCTCCGGCCTGCCGCCGCGCGAATACTTGCAACTTTCACAAAAGCTCAAGAATAGCTTTATGCCGCCCGCTGCATTACAAAAGCTGACGCAAGCTTTGCCTGTCACCACGGCGCTGTTGACCAGGCAAATTCTGCTGGCAAATCCTAAATTAAAAGCCGAGATGTTGGCTTTTGATTGCACGAATGATGGCGCGTATTTGCAAGAGGTGTATGTGTGTTTTGATAAAGCCGGAAAATCTGCCGTGGCGTGTGGCGAAGAGGTGCGGCATCGAAGCCAGCGTAGCTGTGGGGCGGGCGAGTTTTTAGTGCGCAATTAACGGCTGGAATGAATTGACTGCGCAGATGGCTAAAGTAATATTTTCTTTCTACAGAAATAATATAATGTTATTATTTCTGTAGAAAAGGAGATTTCCATGTCTGCAATCAGTAAGCAAGCCATCGCCAAGCCGGAAGCAGCAGCTGTTTTAAGCAAGGCGGTTGGTCGCGCGGCGGAGCGCATGGCTATTTCACGCGCCATGCTCGCCAAGGTGCTGGGTATTAGCCCATCCACCATCACCCGGCTATACAGCGGCGACTATTTTCTCGATCAAACGCGTAAGGAGTGGGATTTTGCCTTGTTGTTTGTACGCGCCTTCCGTTCTCTGGATTCTATCGTGGGGGATGAAGCCACGGCGCGCAAGTGGCTAAACGGCGAAAACCTCGGCTTGAATGCTCGGCCGATTGATTTGATTACGCAAACGGAAGGATTGGTGCGCGTTGTTCAATACCTGGACGCTTCTCGCGGTATCAGCTGAATCCACGCCGTGGCAAGGTTCGGCCTGGCGTATGGTAGAAGCGCAACATGTTGCCTCCACCATGAAAATTGTGGATAGCGCAGACGAACAAAATCTGCTTGAGAGCCTGCTGGAAAGTAACAAGCCCGCACGGATGGCGGGAACCGAGCCGCTGGATTATCTGCTGGCGACCCCTTTTCGCTACCCTGCCAGACACGGTGGATCACGTTTCCGTTCAGTTACCGACCCCGGCGTTTTTTATGGCGCAGAGTCCGTCCACAGCGCCAGCGCCGAGCTTGGCTATTGGCGCTGGAAATTTCTGAAGGATGCACCTGATCTGCAAAAGTTGGAGCCGGTTCTGCATACGGCATTCAAAGTAAAGATAAAAACATCCGTGGTTAATCTTACACTAGCCCCGTTTGACGCGGACCAAGCCGTTTGGACGCATAAATCCGACTACAGCGCCACACAAAACTTTGCAAAAATCGTAAGAAGCGCCAATATCGGCGGCATTATCTATCAGTCAGTTCGTGATCCCGATCCTGCCTGGTGTATCGCGCTTATGACACCAAAAGCCTTTACCGAACCAAAACCCGATGCCAAAACACAAACCTGGTGGCTAGCCGTGTATCAAGACGCTGTTATCTGGCGGCGTGATAATGCGTCTGTCACTTTTATGGCGGATGATTGGTAGCGTTTATTTAGGCCAATATCCGTGTTGACCCAACTTTTTATTCTAATTTATGAACAACGACAAAGACAAAGATTTATCGCAGCACATTTTGCCAAACTCAGCCACCATGGTAGGTGTCTGCATTATGGTCATCAGCATTGTAAAAACTTCAGACGGTGCGGCTCATCATATTGTAGATAAAGCCCTGGCCATCAACAGCGTCTTGTTTATGACCAGCGCTTTGCTGTCTTTTCTGTCTATTCGTATGAATCGCTCAACCGTAACACTGGAGTGGTTGGCGGAAATAATATTTCTAATCGCATTATTTTCCATGGCGCTGATTACGGTCATTTTTGCGTTTGAATTTGTCTAGGCATTTCAGTTGTAATGAACGAGTATCCATCCAGCTAGACCAACTAGACCAAACTTGGTATATTGAACTAACAAAGTGTAATCAAGGAGTACATGATGATAGTCAATATTTCTGAAGCCAAAACGCATCTTTCAAAATTGATAGACATGGTTTATCACGGTGAAACCGTGGTGATAGCCAAAAACAATTTACCCATTGCTGATTTGGTTATTCATCAGCCCACGGGCAAACGCACGCTAGGCTTGCTCCAGGGAAAGCTAATCATTCCTGATGACTTTAACGCGCCGGATTCTGAAATCGAACAAATGTTTTATGGGAATGCCGAGTGAAAATTATCCTCGATACCCATATATTTTTGTGGGCAATTTCTGCACCGGGGAAATTGTCGGATAAAAAACGATTTGAAATAGAAGCACGGTCCAACACCATTTTCGTGAGTGCGATGAGCATTGCTGAAGTCATGATAAAGTCGTCAATAGGCAAATTACAAGTTGATTTTGACCCCATTCAACTGGTGAACGAGAGCGGCTTTGAATTGCTGGCATTTGGTGCCAGGGATGCGCTGTGGCTTAAGGAGTTGCCATTTCATCATAAAGACCCGTTCGATCGCATGCTCATCGCGCAGGCATTGGAAAACAAATACACATTGATGACGGAAGATCCGATGTTTAAATTATATGGGTGTAAATTGATTTGTGAATAATGCCACCAGCCAAGCCTTGAGCAAAGTGCCAGAGCTTACTTTAATCTTTTGGGTCATCAAGATTTTAGCGACCACATTGGGTGAAACGGGTGGCGATACGGTATCCATGTCCATGCACCTGGGCTGACCTTGTCAGCACATTTATTTTTGCCATACTCTTTTTGCTGGCAGTGGTCGCCCAAATCAAGGCGAAACGCTTTCATCCGTTGCTGTATTGGGCCACCATCATTGCCACTACAACCGTCGGCACAACGCTGGCCGATTATGCCACCCGCTCGCTTGGCATAGGTTATACCGGTGGCTCTACGCTTTTGCTCGTTCTGTTGTTAGCCTCACTCGTCCTCTGGTATAAAACGCTAGGCTCTGTTTCAGTGGATACTGTCAGTTCTCCAAAACGTTATCCAAAACGCTGCTATTCTGGGCGGCGTTTATTCTCACTCGCTCACTGGGCGCTGTAGTGGGCGATTTTCTGGATAAGCCGGTAAGCACCGGTGGGCTGGCGTTGAGCCGCTACTCTGCATCGGCAACACTTCTGTTGATAATCATCGCCTGTATCCTGATCTTTCCTCAGCGTGCGGGGAAAAATGCAGGGCATTGATGCCAAAGCCACGTAGATTTATTCGCCGACACAGCAGTGACAAATTCAGATTTGAATCCGCCTAAGGAATTTGGATAAATACAAGTCAATTATGAAGAAAACTGCCAAAACAGCAAAAAGTCTTTCCGAAAAAAACTGGAATGAACTTTCCGTTGCAGAGCGCGAAGATATTGCGGAAATGCTTCAGTTGATGGAAGGGGGTGCGTGATGTTAACGAGGAGTACGTGGAGCATCGCACCTTTGGGCAACGCGCGGCAGATGGTGTGGCTAAAGTGGCTGGCTCCTGGACTTTTATCATTATCTTTTTTGTTGGTTTGCTTACCTGGGCATTTTTAAATACCGAGATATTGGGGCCAAGACATCAAGCGTTTGATCCATATCCTTATGTGTTTCTTAACCTGGTACTTTCCATGCTGGCCGCCGTGCAAGCGCCTATAATCATGATGTCACAAAATCGCCAAAGTGCGCGTGATCGGCTGGATGCTGAAATTGACCACGAGGTGAATGTGCGCGCTGAAGTAGCGATTCAAAGCGTTGATGAACGCATTCAAATGTTGGAACAAAAGCTTGAGGATGCTACCCAATTACTATCAGTCAATAATCCACTTATTTCATTTGAACAGGGGAAATAATGGAACGCTGGGTTGTATACGCCATTATTTCAATGGGCTTTGCAGGCTTTACGTCGGTGGTGGCCAAGCAGGGCTTGGCTGGCATTTCAGCCGAATTAGGCTTAACCATACGCACGATTTTTGTATGTCTATTTGTGCTGATATTCGCTGCAATGGCGGTTGACCCTGCTGAAATAAAATCGCTACAAAAAGTGAATTATATTTGGTTGGGTTTATCTGCAATTACCACGGCTGGTTCGTGGGTTTTTTACTACAAAGCGCTAAAAATGGGCGATGTGGCTAGCGTAGCGCTGATAGACAAAGGCAGTGTAGTCATCGCCATTTTGCTGGCCTAGTGGCTACTTAAAGAGGCCATCACCTTGCGCATCCTGCTTGGCGCATTGCTGATTGTGGCGGGCTTGTTTGTGATAGCGAAAAAGCCTGCGTAATAAGGCTAGGCAAAGTGGCTATTAATGGCATGGATAAAAGCCCCCAGCTTGGGCGGTGTTGGCTCGATGTCTACTCTAATATCAAACTTGCCCAACGCAACGCTACAAACCGGGCCGATAGAGGCGATAATGCTTTTGTTCAAGCTGGTTTGCAGTTTTTCCTGACGGCCTAGCTGTTGGGCGACTGCCATAAAGTTATGCACTTGTGAGGCGCTGGTAAAACACACGGCATCTATTGAATTTGCATCCAAAGCCTCCATGAGATCTATCAAGGGCTGGGTGTTTTCCGGCAAGCTCCAGCGATAGGTTGTAATCTCCGCCACCTGCGCGCCTCTTGCTTCAAGTGCGCTTTGCAGCTCCCAGTTGGTATCGCCATAGCGTTGCACGGCGATATGTTTGCTGGTGAGATCGGTATCAAGCAAGGCTAACACTTCCGCCGTGGTATAAGGTTCCCCAGCGGTTAAATCAATGCGCACATTACGTGAACGCAACGCGGCTGAGGGTTTGGTTCCGCGTACTACTATTAGGGCAGAAGCGAGAGTTTGCAAAAAAGACTCTGTTAACCCTAAAGCATCCAGTGTCACAAACAAGGCTTTAACGCCAACCCCTGTTTGGAAAATGAAAATATCGGGTGGATTTGTTTGCCAATCCTTGACCATTTGAGCAATCAATAGCGGATCAACATCAGGAACCTCTGCGAGTGCAGGTGCCGAAAAAGGAGTGCCGCCGTATTTTCGCACTAAATCTGCAAGCTGCTCCCCCGCACGGTTTTCCAAAATGGCGATGGTTTTATTTTTCATGGCTTGTTGCCTGGTTTGCTTTCTGTAGTTATTGATTTGTGACTTAGACGAATAATTTCCACGCCATACCCAGAATCCCACTCATCAGAATAACGGGTATCACGCCAACATTGTAGCGAAAGATGGCGATTATAGCGGCGGTGGTTAAGGTGATGGAAGCCCAGTCTACAGCATGGCTCAAGCCGGTTGGCCAGAACACGTGATAGGCAAAGAAGAGTGCCAGGTTGATGATGACACCCACCACGGCGGTGATGATGGCGGTTAATGGTGCGGTCAGTTTGAGATTGCCATGCGTGGTTTCAATGAATGGCGCACCCATGAAAATGAAAATAAAGCTGGGTAAAAATGTAAAGAAAGTGGCTATGCATGCGGCTATAAAGGCTGAGACGAATGCTGTATCAACCCCCAAGGTTTGATTGAGCCAGCCGCCGACAAAGCCAACAAAGGTAATCACCATAATCAGCGGCCCGGGCGCGATACGTCCACCCCAAAAACCCAGGCTGGCAGCCACCAGCCATGATGCCGCCCCGGGTACGGTGCATCATCCAGCCGATGTACGTGGCCAGTTGTTGCGCTTCCGGCCCGGGTAGCAGCATGTAGTAGTTAAGCGCGTGTAGAAAACGCTTTTCAGAAATCCAACGTTTCTTTTCTACAAGATCATGGTGCATGATGGCAATCTGACCCGCCGGGCCACCAAAGCTGAGAAATCCTAACTTGAGCCAGTAAAAAAATGCTACACGGAAGCTTGCCGGTAAAGGGTGCGAATCATCGTGATTGCTGGAATATGTGGCGGGTTGGTTCATGCTTCCGTAACACTCTTATGTTGAGTCCTGCAATCTTCTGCTTTGAGCGCCAAATAATGGACAAAAGATGTGAAAGTAGTTAGTGCAGTTTAATACTACCCAGCATGCTAAATGCTGATTTTCCAGTATAAGTTTACCTGATTGGCAAGATGCCTCAGCTAGGATGTCATTCCTTTGAGCGTCGGAATCCAGTGTCGTAAAAAGTCACTGGATTCCGTGTCAAGCACTTCATTATTAACGTCATTTTAAGCTTGGCTGAGGCATTTTGCTAATCAGGAATATTTATTGGCCGTATCCATAATAGGAGTACCCTCAAGCTAAACCTTGTAAGTCATGAGGCTACGCTACGATTTCTCACAATCAAACTCTGTTGTAAGCAAATCTATTAACCTCTTTCATAAAATTGTCTTTACTTAATTTTGGCTAAGAGTAGTATTTGTTATGCAGTTTTTATTCTTGAGTGAGGAGAGTCAAAATGCTTAAGGTACTATTTGGCAGTTGGGTTGGAATTGCATCTATTTCGGCTATTACATTAACAATAATTGCGGTCAGTTTTTGGATTGGTTACGCTTTTTGGTATGCAGAAAGGCACGAGAAACATTGATTACATACGAGATGGAGCCGTATAAAGTAAAAAAGCCGAGGAAGAATCCTCGGCTTTTTTACTTTTAAATAGCTTTTTGAAAACTAGGCCAGTGCTTTAATCGCAGCGCTCAGACGGCTTTTATGACGCGCCGCTTTATTTTTGTGAATAATCTTTTTGTCAGCGATGCTGTCAATGATGCTTACGTTTTCTCTGTAAACAGCTTGAGCAGCAACCTTGTCGCCAGCCTCTACTGCTTTGATGATCTTTTTAACGGCGGTGCGTAGCTCAGAACGCTGGCTCGCATTGTGGGCGCGTTGCTTGACTGCCTGCCGTGCACGTTTTCTTGCCTGTGCGCTATTTGCCATGGTTATCCCTAAGTGAAAATCAAAATATGAAGCCGAGCATTCTAACTTTTATCATCTTTATAGGCAAGGCGAAAATGAGCAGCTTGACTCAATAGTAACCCTAGCAGCAAACAGCACAGGCCAATTACAGGCCAATTGCCCCAGCGCACATAGGGTGTAGTGCCGGAATAGCCTTGTGCCCAGCCTTCAAGTGCGGCTGTTGTGAAGTGCGGTAAATGTGCCAACACATAACCTTGCGCATCAATAATGGCAGTAGCGCCGGTATTGGTGGCGCGTAGCATCATGCGGCCAGTTTCCAGCGCGCGCATTTGCGACAGTTGCATATGCTGATAGGCGGCAAGTGAATGCCCATACCAGGCATCGTTGGTGGAATTGACCAGCAAAGTAGCTTGCGGCAATTGGCGGATGATTTCTTCGCCAAAAGCATCTTCATAGCAAATATTCAGTGCAATTTGCTGCCCGGCCAAAGCCAGCGGACGTTGTTGTGTGCCACCGGCGGCGGTATCGGTGAGCGGAATATGCAGCCAGTCACGGTAAATCCAGCCGAAAGCGGCTTTAAATGGAATGAATTCGCCAAATGGCACCAGATGATTTTTACGATAGGATTGCACAGGCGTTGCGCCTATGTTGACCACGCTGCTGAAATAGCCGCCATTGGCATCTTCTACCACACCTGCCAGTACTGTGCCTTTGCCAGCTTCCTTTAGTGCATTGATATAGTCTGGCGGTACTTGCTCCAGCAATAAAGGTAAGGCCGTCTCTGGTAGGACGACCAATTGCGCGGGATGCTGGCGCGTCAAATCCAGATAGGTTTTTAGTGTGCTGAGGACTTCATCCGGCCGCCATTTTAAATCCTGGGATATATTGCCTTGCAGTAAGGAAACGCTAATCGGCGCGCCTATGGGTGTGCTCCATGGTATAAATTTAAGCCCTTGTCCTAAAATCAGCAGCAGAAAAATCCCCAGCGCGATTTTAGGGCGCATGGTTTTATTGGCCGTTGTTGCTGATGTAAACCAAAGCACCAGCAGGCTGGCGATCAGCGCGCACAATAGCGATACCCCGTATACGCCTAAAATCGGCGCAAACCCAGCCAACGGGCTATAGGGCACTTGCGAATAACCCATCGTGAGCCATGGGAAGCCAGTAAAAATCCAGCTGCGTATCCATTCAAATAGCACCCATAAGGCCGGGGTCGCTATCAGGATAGGAAAAGCTGGTGCGCTATTCTTTTTACGTTGTGTAAGCAACTGGTTGAACCAGGCAAAGGCCGCAGGAAACAGCGCTAAAAAAGCACAAAAGGCAAAAGTGGCAAGGGCTGCCATTAAAAAAGGCATACCGCCAAAATCGTGCAGGCTGACATAAATCCAGGAAACGCCCGCGCCAAACAAGCCTAAACCAAAGCAATAACCCAGCCATGTTGCATGTTTAGCACTGCCTGTATTTTGCAGGCAATAGAACAAACCGGCGAGGCTAATGATGGCCGCAGGGAAAATATAATAAGGTGCAAAGCCGAGCACTGCAAAAGCACCTAATACAAAACTAAGGAGTGATTTGCCAAGCAATGGTTTGTTAAAGCGGTGTGTGGTCGATGGAATCATAATTTGTTGAGCTATAACATTAATTTACAAAATTTTCAGCTTTTTCATGGAAACTCGAATTTTATCGGTTGACAACAAGCAGGCCTGAGAAATATATTGCATTGCTTTAAAAGTTTTATAAAAATCAATTAATAAGGGGAATTATCTTATGAGTATAGCATCGGAATTTAAAGAGTTCGCTCTGAAGGGCAATGTGATGGACTTGGCGGTCGGTGTCATCATCGGCGGCGCATTCGGTAAGATCATTGATTCTTTAGTAGGCGATGTGATTATGCCTATCGTGGGGAAAATATTTGGCGGTTTGGATTTTTCCAATATGTTCATCAAATTGGCAGATGCACCGGCAGGTACCGCAGAAACCTATGCTGCATTAAAGGCGGCAGGCGTTCCTATGCTGGCGTATGGTAATTTTATTACGGTCGCATTGAATTTCATGATCTTGGCTTTTGTAATTTTTATGATGGTTAAGCAAATGAATAGATTGAAAAAAGAAGTGCCTGCAGCTCCAGTAGCTACACCGGAAGATATTGTGTTGTTGCGTCAAATCAGAGACTCATTAAAGAAAAATTAAAACTTAGCGATTTGATCCTAAAAATAGACCTTGGATTTCATGAAATCCAAGGTCTATTTTTTTGTCTGATTTTTTGCAGCTGAAATTTTTATTGCATGACTAAAGCCTCATGCCCTTGAATTTAACATAAGGCACCCCAATTCATAAGCACTCGTAATTTTCACAGGTGACAAAATCCATGACCACAAACACAATTAATAAAGAAACCCTGGGGTTTCAGGCTGAAGTTAAACAATTATTGCAATTGATGATTCATTCGCTGTACAGCAACAAGGAAATTTTTCTGCGCGAATTGATTTCCAATGCGTCCGATGCGGCCGACAAACTGCGTTTTGAGGCGCTGGCGGATAGCAGTCTTTATGAAGGTGACAGCGAACTGAAAATCCGTGTAGCTTTCGATAAAGAAGCGCGTACCGTGACCATTTCCGATAACGGCATAGGCATGAGCCGTCAGGAAGTCATCGACCATATCGGCACCATCGCCAAATCCGGCACACGCGAATTTTTCTCCAAACTATCAGGCGATCAGGCCAAGGATGCCAATTTAATTGGGCAATTTGGTGTCGGTTTTTACTCCGCTTTTATTGTGGCGGATCAAGTCACCTTGACCACACGCCGCGCAGGCAGCACTGAAGGTGTGCAGTGGCAATCGGCCGGTGAAGGCGATTACACGCTGGAAACGGTAGAAAAAGCCAATCGCGGCACGGAAATTACCCTGCATCTGCGTGAAGGTGAAGATGAATTTTTGAACGATTGGAAACTGAAAGCCATCATTCATAAATATTCCGACCACATCACCTTGCCTATCGTGATGAAAAAGTTTGAATGGAAAGATGCCGAACAGGTTATCACCGACGAAGATGAAACCGTCAACAAGGCTTCGGCACTGTGGGCGCGGCCTAAAAACGATATTTCGGAAGAGGAATATCAGGAATTTTACAAACACGTTTCGCACGATTTTGAAGCACCGCTGGCTTGGAGCCATAACCGCGTGGAAGGCAAGCAGGAATATATTTCGCTGCTGTATATCCCCAGCCAGGCACCGTTTGATCTGTATTCGCGCGAGCGCAGTCATGGCATCAAGTTGTATGTGCGCCGTGTGTTTATCATGGATGAAGTGGAGCAGCTGATGCCGCAATACTTGTCCTTTGTGCGCGGTGTGATTGATTCTGCTGATTTACCCTTGAATGTATCGCGTGAAATTTTGCAGGAAAGCCGCGATATTGATGCGATCAAGGCCGGTTCGGTGAAAAAGGTACTGGGTTTGCTGGAAGACCTGGCCGAAAACAAGCCGGAAGATTACCGCAAGTTCTGGAAAGAATTTGGCCGAGTGCTGAAAGAAGGCATTGTTGAAGATGCCAGCAACAAGGACAAAGTGGCCGCTTTGTTACGCTTCGCCAGCACCCATGCGGATACCGACGAGCAAGTAGTCACGCTGAAAGATTACATCAGCCGCATGAAAGAAGGTCAGGAAAACATTTACTACATCGCCGCCGATGGTTTTGCCGCAGCTAAAAACAGCCCGCATCTGGAGATTTTCCGCAAAAAAGGCATTGAAGTGCTGTTGCTGTCAGATCGTGTGGACGAATGGATGTTAAGCGGTTTGACCGAGTTTGAAGGCAAACGCCTGCAATCGGTGGCCAAGGGTGATCTGGATTTGGGTTCGCTGGAAGATGAAGCCGAAAAAGAAGCACAAAAGAAAACCGAAGATGAATTCAAATCCATCACGGAACGCATACAAACGGCACTGGGTGATGCGGTCAAGGAAGTGCGCGTAACGCACCGGTTGACGGATTCCCCGGCGTGTTTGGTGACCAGTGGTCAGCATGATTTATCCGGTAATCTGGGACGTATTCTGAAAGCGGCCGGTCAAGCGGCACCCAGTTCCAAACCGGTGCTGGAAATCAATCCAGAGCATGCGCTGGTCGGTAAATTGAAAGCAGAAGTCAGTGAGGATCGCTTTGCCGATTGGGCCAAGTTGCTGTTCGATCAGGCTTTACTGGCAGAAGGCGGTCAGCTGGAAGACCCCGCCAGCTTTGTAAGACGCATGAATAGCTTGCTGGTGTAAGTTGAGTAAAAACAGTTGAAAAAAGTAGGGTGCATGGAATGCACCCTACAGTAAATGTTCATAAAAGCAGCTAAATAGTGTTCCACTCAAAGCCGGCAGCTGTCACGCCGGCTTTTATTTCGTCCATCGCCAGCGACACGGCAGCTGGCTCACCTTTAACGCCAAGCTCTATGCTACGGCGCTTATCCAGACGTGGCAGGCTGAATAATTTGAGCGTTGGATAGCGCTTAACAATCGTATTCATCAAATCAAGCAGCTGACTTTCACCTGCATCCAGCACCATGATGGCCGCTTCAATCGTCGGCTGCTGATGAAACAAATGTGCATAGTGATGATCCAGCACCCAAGCCAGCATAGGCCAAGCCATCTCGGGAAAGCCCGGCAAAAAATGATGATGATGCAAAGAAAAACCTGCCACCCGATTGATCGGGTTGGGAATCAACTCTGCACCCAGTGGAAAATCCGCCATCAGGACCCGCTTGGGGTAGGCTCCTTCGCCAAACTGTGCCTCAATTTCAGCCACCGCTCCCGCATGGCGCGCCAGTTCAACACTTGCCGCTGTCGCCGCGCACTGCCGCGTAAAATCATCCGGCGTGGCACCTATGCCACCAAAGGAAAACACTATGTCGCCGCTTGCCATACTGCGCTGCAAACAGGCCGTAATGCGCGCCGGATCATCCCCCAGCATTTCACACCAGGCCAGAGCTAAGCCACGAGTATTTAGCGCATTGATAATTTGCCTGAAATGCCCATCCTGCCGCTTGCCGGAGAGAATTTCATCGCCGATGATGATGGCACCGAAAGCGGGGGTTGGAGTGATCATGTTTGCAGAGTCAATTGAGCGGGCTGTTTAATGTTCGCCTATACCTAATGCCGCTCTCGCCTGCATTGCCTTTTCCAACACCAAATCCGCCACTTCACCCACCACGGTAAAATGCCCCATTTTGCGCCCTGGTCTGGCTTGCTGTTTGGCGTATAAATGCAATTTTAGCTCGCTTTGAGCGAAGGCTTTATCCCAGGCCGGTTCACTGGCATCGACAGTATCCGGTTTCCAGCTATCACCCAGAATGTTGACCATCACCGCCTGGCTATGTTGTCTGGCGCTACCTAGTGGCAGGCCGGTCAGCACGCGCACTTGTTGTTCAAACTGATTGGTGGTGCAGGCATCCAGCGTGTAGTGGCCGGAGTTGTGCGGGCGCGGGGCGATTTCATTGACCAGAAGCGCGCCATTGCAGACGAAAAACTCCACGCCGAGCACGCCGGTGTAATCCAGTTTTTCCGCGACCTGACTTGCCAGCACCTGCGCTTGCTGGCGTATTTCCGCGCTGCCTCGGGCGGGGATAATACTGATGTCGAGGATGCCGCCCAGATGGCTATTTTCGGCGGTGGGGAAGGCGGCTATGGTGCCGTTTACATCGCGTGCCAACACTACGGAAACTTCATAATCCAGCGCCAGCATTTGTTCCAATACACAGACATTGCCGGAAAAACTGGCAAATGCGGCTAGAGCTTCGGCCTGATTGGCAACCCGTGCCTGCCCTTTGCCATCGTAGCCAAAGCGCGCAACTTTCAGTATGCCGGGGTATAAATTACTACTGTTTTCGGGTAAATCCTGTGCCGTTTGAATGACGGCATAAGGGGCGACAGGCAGACCGGCTTCACGCAGAAAGTTTTTTTCCAGGACGCGGTTTTGCGCAATGGCAACGGATTGGGCGGCGGGTCGGACGGTGACGGATTGCGCCAGATATTGCAGCGTTGTAGCGGGGACGTTCTCAAATTCGGTGGTGACGGCAGCACAGCTTTGCGCCATGGCTTCCAGCGCGGCTACATCATCGTAGGTGGCACATAAATGCACATCGGCAATTTTACCGGCCGGGCTGTTTTTATCCGGGTCAAGCACGGTGACGGTGTAACCCATCTCATGTGCGGCCATGACGAAAAAACGACCCAATTGGCCGCCGCCCAACATGCCCAGCATGGCGGGCGGCAGGATTACAGTGGAGGTTTGAGGGTTGTCTGAACTCATGGTTGTTCCTGTAATTGCATGTTATAAACTTTTTCCGCTTGCGCGGTGCGGAAATCCTGTAGCTTTTGCGCTAGTGCCGCATCATTAATAGCTAAAATTGAAATGGCGAACAAACCCGCATTGGCAGCGCCTGCTTCGCCTATGGCAAAGGTGGCGACAGGGATGCCTTTGGGCATTTGTACTATGGAAAGTAAGGAATCCTGACCTTGCAAATGTTTGGATGGCACCGGCACGCCCAGCACCGGAATTGTGGTTTTAGCTGCGACCATACCCGGCAGATGGGCGGCACCACCGGCTCCGGCGATAATCACCTTGAGGCCGTTATTGGCGGCATTCTCGGCAAATTCAAACATCAAATCCGGGGTGCGATGTGCAGAAACTACCTGTGCTTGGTAAGCTACGCCAAAATCTGCCAGCATTTGTGCGGCGGCGCGCATGATAGGCCAATCACTATCGGAACCCATGATGATGGCAACGGGGGGCGTGTTGTTGGACATAAATTCTCTCTGATGCGAAAACAGGGTTTAAATCAAAATCAAATTGTCTCGGTGTACTAGCTCTGCGGTTTCGACATAACCCAGAATGCTTTCAATTTCATTACTGGGATGGCGCAGAATACGAGCCGTTTCAGCCGAGGTGTAGTTGACCAAACCGCGTGCGATTTCCAGCCCATGTGCATCCACGCAAGCCACTACGTCGCCGCGATCAAAGTTGCCTTCCACGGCAAGCACGCCTATAGGCAACAAGCTTTTTCCGTCATGTTGCAAGGCATTGATTGCGCCTGCATCCAGCACCAGCCGCCCACCCAGGCGCAAATGGTCGGCCAGCCATTGTTTTTTAGCCAGCGTCTTGATTTGTTCGGCGCGCAAATGTGTACCGATGGCTGCGCCTGCGGCCAGTTTGATGAGTACGTCTTGTTCACGACCGGAGGCAATGATGGTATGCGCACCGCTGCGAGCGGCACGTTTGGCGGCCAGAATTTTGGTGAGCATGCCGCCGCTACCTATGGCGCTGCCTGCGCCACCTGCCATTTTCTCCAGCTCTGGTGTGCCGGCGATGGCGTGATGAATGAATTCAGCTTCCGGGTTTTTGCGCGGATCTGCTGAATATAAACCAGCCTGATCGGTGAGTATCACCAGGGCATCGGCTTCTATCAGATTAGCCACCAAGGAGCCCAAAGTATCATTATCACCAAAGCGAATTTCGTCGGTGACCACGGTATCATTTTCATTAATGATAGGAATGACGCGTAAATCCAGCAGGGTGCGTAAGGTGCTACGCGCATTGAGATAGCGTTTTCTGTCAGCCAGATCATCATGGGTAAGCAGAATTTGCGCAGTATGCAAGCCGTGCTGACTAAAGCAGGATTCGTACATCTGCACCAACCCCATTTGGCCAACAGCGGCCGCCGCTTGCAGTTCGTTAATCGCGGTGGGACGTTTTTTCCACCCCAGGCGCTGCATTCCTTCTGCCACCGCACCGCTCGATACCAGCACCACTTGCTTGCCATTTTCTACCAGATGCGCAATCTGGCTTGCCCAAGCCGCGATGGCGGTTTCATCCAGCCCTTCACCGTTATTGGTGACCAGGCTGGAGCCAACTTTGACTACCAGACATTTAGCGTTAAGCAGCAGAGAAGTCGTCGTCATTTTGTTCACTTGCCAGCAATTTAAGTCTTTTGGCTTCTACACGTTGTGCCTCGGCTTCGGCCCTTTCTGCCTGTGCTTGCAGTTGTTGTGCTTTTACTGCCTGTAGTCGTATCGCTTCCTGCCTGTCTTCTTCTGCTTTTACTACATCCAGATGATCCATAATGGCGTATGTAAGCTCTTTGCAGCCTATGCCACTAATCGCGGAAATAGCAAATACGCGGCCGTCCCAGCCAAAATCTTTGACAAATTGATCTACACGTTCCTGGGTATCGGTTAGCATATCTATTTTGTTCAGCACTAACCAGCGCGGCTTGTCATACAAGGCTTCATCGTATTTTTTCAATTCCTCAATTATGGCCTTGGCTTCCTTGACCGGATCATTGGTCTCATCAAAGGGCGCAATATCCACCAGATGCAGCAGCAGGCGTGTACGCTGCAAATGGCGTAAAAATTGATGGCCTAGTCCGGCACCATCAGCTGCTCCTTCGATCAGTCCCGGCACATCGGCAATCACAAAGCTGCGATTGGTATCGACGCGTACCACGCCAAGATTGGGGTGCAGGGTGGTGAAGGGATAGTCTGCCACTTTGGGCTTGGCAGCGGAAACTGAACGTATGAAGGTGGATTTACCGGCATTGGGCATGCCCAGCAGCCCCACATCGGCCAGTACTTTCAGTTCCATATACAGCTCGAACTCTTCGCCCGGTTCACCTTTTGTGCATTGGCGCGGTGCGCGGTTTACGCTGGATTTGAAGTGGATATTGCCCAAGCCGTTAGCGCCGCCTTTTGCCAGCAGCACTTTTTCGCCATCCTCGGCCAAATCCGCCAGCGTTTGCCCGGTGCCCTTGTCCGAAATGACGGTACCGACCGGCACGCGCAAAAACATATCTTCGCCGCGCGCGCCATAGCAATCGGAGCCACGTCCATTTTCGCCGCGCTGACCACGAAAAACCCGCGTATAGCGATAATCGACCAAGGTATTGATATTGCGGTCGGCAACGGCGTAAATGGAGCCACCACGACCGCCATCACCACCATTGGGGCCGCCCAAAGGTTCATATTTTTCGCGTCTGAACGTGGCGACACCGTTGCCGCCGTCTCCGGCATAAACTTTTATAGTCGCTTCGTCGATAAATTTCATGTTGTTTTGGCTGCTCGTGGTTGGATGCGATTCATGAAACAAAAAAGCCCCATCAGTTTGATAGGGCTTTGCTTACTATCTATCCGTAGATTACAGAGGGATAATATTGACCAGCTTGCGACGCAAAGCGCCTTTTACTGTAAAGTCTACACGTCCGTCCACTTTTGCGAACAGGGTGTGGTCTTTACCAATACCGACATTTTCACCCGGATGAAAACGGGTACCGCGTTGACGTACGATAATGCTACCAGCAGAAACTTCTTGCTCGCCGAAAGCTTTAACGCCCAAGCGTTGTGAGTGTGAATCGCGACCGTTGCGGGAACTGCCGCCAGCTTTTTTGTGTGCCATGATTTATCCCTAGGTTTTGCTAAAAGGTTTTTACTGAAGTAAGGTTTTGTTGCGATTAGTTCGCCGCAATGTTCTCAATTTGAATTTCAGTATAGGACTGACGATGTCCCTGTGTTTTGCGATAGTGCTTACGACGACGGAATTTGAAAATCATGACCTTGTCGCCACGCCCATGTGAAAGCACTTTTGCTTTTACTGTCGCGCCTACAATGATGGGAGAGCCTATGGTTACATTTTCACCGTCAGCCACTACCAACACCTGATCCAAGGTGACATCACTGCCCACTTCGCCGTCCAATTTTTCTACTTTCAATCTCTCGCCGGGGATGACGCGGTATTGTTTGCCGCCGGTTTTTATAACTGCATACATGATTTAGCCTCGTTCGCTGCACATTTCAAATGAATCCGGCATTATACGGAAAGCGTCTCGAAATGCAAACTTCATTAGCTCTAAAAGTGTAGTTCCTGTCATGATTGTTTTAAGCTGGTGTAGCCTGAACTTTCGTGTGATGGCTTTGTGGTAGAATCCGCGCAATCCATTTCGGTTAATTCCCACGTGTCCCTGGCTTTTATACAATCCTGCATCGCGAATGATATGCAATCTGTCGATGCTGTTATTCGCAAATCCCTACATTCTGAAGTCAGCCTGGTCAGTCAGGTGGCGGATTACATTGTCAACAATAGTGGGAAGCGACTGCGTCCGGCACTGGTCCTGCTTTCCGGCGGCGTGTTTGGCGGCATTAAATCGCAGCATCATGAATTGGCGGCTATTGTTGAGTTTATTCATACGGCTACCCTATTACACGACGACGTGGTGGATGAGTCGTCTTTGCGGCGTGGTAGAGCGACGGCGAATGCCTTGTTTGGTAATGCCGCGAGTGTGTTGGTGGGCGATTTTGTATATTCACGCGCGTTTCAGATGATGGTGGGCATACAGAACATGCGGGTGATGGAAGTGCTGAGTAGCGCGACCAATGTAATCGCCGAAGGTGAAGTATTGCAGCTGCTCAATTGCCATGATGCCGATGTGACGGATGAGGTTTACCTCAAAGTTATTCACTATAAAACCGCCAAATTATTTGAAGCCGCAACACGCTTGGGCGCAATCATAGGCAGTGCTTCCGAACGCGATGAACAAGCCATGGCTGAATACGGTATGCGGCTAGGCACTGCGTTTCAATTGGTAGATGATGTGCTGGATTTGAGCGGTGATAGCGATGAAATCGGCAAGAATCTGGGCGATGATCTGGCGGAAGGCAAGCCTACGCTGCCATTGATTTTTGCCATGCGTCACGGCTGCGAGCAGCAACGTAACAGCATTCGTCATGCGATTGAAGAGGGGGGGTTGGATGAACTGCCTGCCGTACTAGAGGCGGTACGTGCAACTGGTGCGCTCGCGCATGTGCGTGCTTTGGCGCAAAAAGAGGCCGACTATGCTTGCGCTGCGATTGCGCATTTGCCCCCATCCAACTATCAACAAACCCTAGTTGAGCTTGCCTCTTTCGCTGTTAATCGCAAATTTTAGCATCGCAATTTTTAGCGGTGTGCCTAATCCTCCGGGTTTATTAGCTTCTCCGTAATTCTCGGTGCTACAGACGACTTGGAACGATGCTTTTCCAGTGCTTTTTCAGTGAGATGTGCAGCCACTTTGCTTAAAATTTGTTTGCCGACGATGACCGCAGTGACCACTACCACTTTTTTGATGGTACTTCTGAACAATCCCATGATGCTCTCCTATTGACATGCGGCGGGTTTAAGTTCGCTGCCGGGAAATTTTGAACTCAGCTTTTCAACTTCGGCTATTTGCTCGGTTTTCAAGTTATGAATTAGCAAGTTGACTTGATTGCTATCTTTATAGCGCATGCCTTTTACTGCGGAAGTCACCCTCTTGGTTTTTAGTGTTTCCAGAAATTTATCGGCTGCGGTTTCTTCATGAAATACGCCTAACGAAATTGCATTTTTATATTCCGCATCCTGCATGACAAAACTTTCCTGCACACCCAATGCTTTAATTTCCTCGATTTTTTTCTTTGCAGCGGACAGAGATTCTTGTTTAGGAATATACACCCAATAAAATGCAAGTTTCTGCAGGCTTTGTTCGGAAATGTTGGCTTCAGGAGCCAGTCTGATAAGCGCTGTTCTGGCTGGATTTACCCGCGATACAGGGAGGTTTTCCCATGCATAACAGGTGGTTGGTGCCGCTGTAGTTGATTCAACGGTAGGTGCAATGGCCTCAGGATTTTTTTTGGGAAGTAGAGCGACTTCCCTTGTAGACAGGAGTTTGATTTTTTCCGGTTGCACAGTTTGATTGCCGATCAAAGTGACTTTAGGCTTGGTTGCGCTCGCTTGAAAATAAGCGAATAAGGCAATGTTGATGAATAACAGTAACCATAGGACTTGTTTCATGGCGCTTCTCTTTCTAAAAACAGCAAACCTTGCAACACTAGGTTATCAGTGACCACGAGATGATTTTCCATTTTTTTGTTTAATATCGTAGCCAATGATGCCGCATCACCACCGTTAATGATGCAAAGCGGTGCAGAGTCTACAAGCTGTTGTAATTTATAAAACATGGTTTCAACCGCACCTGCCATGGCAGTTAAAGCCCCAGTATAGACCGCAGTGCCGGTGCTGGTGGGAAAGTCCTGAAAACTGCCGGCATGGCCGCTAATATCCGCAGCGCCTAGAATCAGGCTGTTTTGCATGAGCATGAGACCGGGCATGATAATGCCACCTAGAAAAATACCATGATTTTCAGAACGTTCTGCGCTAATGGCATCGACTGTTAGCGCGGTACCTGCGTTGACAACAATGCAGGGTTTTTGAAACTGTTGCCAGGCCGCAATCATTGCCGCCCAACGATCCGTCCCCAGCTGTGCGGGGTTGGCATAGCTGTTTTCAAGTCCGCAAGCCTGTACGCTTGCTACTATCCAACGAATAGGAATTTTGAGTGGGCGCAATAGTTTATTCAGTATTGCCGCTATTAAAGTGCCTGCCACATTTGAAATTGTGATGCGTTGGCATGCGTGCCAAATAGTGGGTATAGCCATGGCATTCAAATCGGTATTAGTACAAACTCCTTGTGCTTTTATGCTTCCCAAGCTATCAAATACTGCCCACTTGGTACGTGTATTGCCAGAATCAATCGCTAATAACATTACAGTGCTCAAATTTTATTAAACTCAAAACCCCGCCAAGCCCAAAATTTGGTGCGGCATTCAGATGATTAAATTTGCTAGCCAATTTCAATTATTCGACAGCGCGTTGGAAAGTAATTTTGCCGTAATATCGACAATCGGAATTACGCGCTCATAGGCCATGCGGGTGGGGCCGATTACACCCAGGGTGCCGAAAACCTCTCCGTTGACATCAAAGGGGGCGGTGACCAGGCTGCATTCATCCAGTGGTAGATAGCCGGATTCGCCGCCGATAAAGATTTGGATACCTTCGGCACGCTGGCTGTTATCCAGCAATTGCATGAGCGAGGTGCGGCGCTCGAATACTTCAAATAATTTGCGCAGTGAGCTGACATTGGTGGAGAGGTCATCCACTTGCAGCAGGTTACGCTCGCCGGAAATCACCACGCCGTCTTTATCATCATCCAGTGCCTTGCTGCTGGCTTCCAGTGCGGCGGCCATCAGGCGTGTCATGTCGGATTGCATTTGTTGCAGTTCTTTATGCAGTATTTTCTGCACTTGCTCAAAGGTGCTGCCCGCGTAGTGATGATTGAAGAAGTTGCTGGCCTGATTGAGTTCGGAAATGGTGTAGGGTTTTTCCGCGACGATGATGCGGTTTTGTACGTTGTTGTCCGAGGTGACGATAATCACCAAGATGCGTTTTTCCGAGAGCGGTAGAAATTCCAGATGGCGGAAGGCGATGCTTTTACGCTTGGGGGTGATGACGACACCGGCAAACTGCGTCAGGCTGGATAATAAATCAGCAGCGGCGGAGATTAGTTCCTGCGGGTCTGGCGATGAAAATTCATGCTCCAGACGCAAAATTTCCTGATCCTGCAAGGGCTGCACGGTGAGCAGAGTATCAACAAAAAAGCGGTAACCGCGCTGGGTGGGAATGCGTCCGGCGGAAGTGTGCGGGCTGATAATATATCCCATTTCTTCCAGCTCGGACATGACATTGCGTATGGTGGCCGGGCTTAATTCCAGGCCTGAGTATTGCGAAAGTGTGCGTGAACCTATGGGCTGGCCGTCACTGATGTAGTGTTCGACCAGCGTTTTTAGCAGAAGTTGTGCGCGTTTATCCAGCATGGTGGTATCGGGTTTTGCACTTGATTAAGGTTGGAATGGCCTGGCTTTTATATGGAGTCATCTTGCACGCCTGCAAGTAGTGCCTCGCGCTGGATGAGGAAGACAAATTCATCGCCGGCATCCACTTCCAGCCAAACAAAGGGTAAGTGCGGATAAGCCGCCAGCAGGGCATCGCGGTTGTGGCCGATTTCAACTACCAGCAAGCCGCCTGCATTCAGGTGCAGGGGTGCTTCGCGCAACAGGGTGTGGGTATGATCCAGGCCATCTTGCCCGCTACCCAGCGCCAATTGCGGCTCGTTGCGATATTCCTGTGGCAGGGTGGACATGGCTTGTGCATCCACATAGGGTGGATTGCTGATGATGAGGTCGTAGGTTTTGCCTTGCAGGGCGCTGAACATATCGGATTGAATGGCGCTAATTTGCTGTTGCAGGCCGTAATTGTTGATGTTGATATTGGCGACAGCTATTGCGTCGGGTGAAATATCCACCACATCAATCAAAGCGTTGGGAAAGGCATTGGCCAGCAAAATACCCAGACAGCCGCTGCCAGTGCAAATGTCCGCCGCGCTTTCTATCATTTCCGGGAACTCTATCCACGGTGCAAATTGTTGCTCCAGCAATTCGGCAATGAATGAGCGCGGCACAATTACGCGTTCATCCACATAAAATTTAAAGCCGCGCAGCCAGGCTTCGTGCACCAGATAAGCGGTGGGGACGTGCTGTGTGACGCGCAGCTCGATCAAATGCAGCAGGTGTTTGCGCTCGGAGGCCAGTAGCCTGGCATCGAGAAAATTATCCAATGTATCCTGCGGCAAATGCAGGCTGGCCAATATCAGCCAGGCGGCTTCGTCATAGGCATTGTCGGTGCCGTGGCCGAAAAAAATATCCGAATTTTCAAAACGCGACACGGTAAAGCGCAACCAATCGCGCAGGGTAAACAGCTCTTCAACAGCGCTTGGAAAAAAGTTGGTGGATGGCAAGCTCATGATAGTAATAATTTTTCCATGGTGATGCGGTAAGTGTCTTTGAGCGGTTCTATATCGGCCACGGCCACGCATTCATTGAGTTTGTGGATAGTGGCGTTTAGTGGGCCAAACTCGATAACTTGCTGGCTGATGTCGGCTATAAAACGGCCATCGGAAGTGCCGCCGCTGGTGGAAAGCTCGGGTGTGATGCCATAAGTTTGCTCTATGGCTGCGGAAATCGCCGTCACCAGGCTGCCTTTGGGCGTGAGATAGGGCTTGCCGGAAAGCTCCCATTCCAGATCGTATTCCAGCTGGTGTTGATCCAGAATGGCGTGAACTTTGTCTTTCAATTCCTGCTCGCTGCTGGCAGTGGAGAAACGGAAATTGAACAGAATTTCCGCATGTCCCGGCACCACGTTGGTGGCACCGGTGCCGCTGTTGAAGTTGGAGATTTGCCAGGAGGTTGGGGGGAAGTATTCGTTACCTTTATCCCATAGTGTGGTGGCGAGGTCAGCCACGGCCGGTGCTACCAGATGGATAGGGTTTTTCACCAGATGCGGGTAGGCAATATGGCCTTGTATGCCCTTCACGATGAGTTTGCCGGAAAGTGAACCACGGCGACCGTTTTTAATCATGTCGCCGACTATCTTGTTGGAAGTGGGTTCGCCGACGATGCAATAATCTATCAATTCATTGCGTTGTTGCAGCAGTTCCACTACTTTGACCGTGCCATCCACCGCCACGCCTTCTTCATCGGAAGTGATGAGCAAGCCTATAGAGCCATTGTGATCGGGATGCGCGGCGACGAATTCTTCAATGCTGGTGATAAACGCGGCGAGCGAGGTTTTCATATCCGCCGCTCCGCGCGCAAATAACACGCCGTCCTTGATGGTGGGCGTGAAAGGCGGGGTATGCCATTGCTCCAGCGGCCCGGTGGGGACGACATCGGTATGTCCGGCAAACACCAGTAGGGGGCTGGCCGTGCCGCGACGCGCGTAAAAATTATCCACATTGCCAAAACGCAGACGTTCGATTTTGAACCCCAGCGGCTCCAGGCGCGCGATCATCAGCTCCTGACAACCGGCATCCTGCGGTGTGTTGGAAGGGCGTGCGAGCAAATCAATCGCAAGATCTAGCGTGGTAGTCATGGTGTCAATGCTCTCAAATAGGCGGCTTCATCAAAACCGATCAATAAAATTTCCTCACCGCGCAGCAAAACCGGGCGCTTGATGACCGATGGCTTGGCCAGCATCAGCGCCAGTGCCGATTGGGCATCGGTGACGGCGGCTTTTTCCCCCTCGGATAAATTGCGCCAGGTCGTTCCCGCCCGATTAACAAGCTTCTCCCAAGGGGTTTGCTTCAGCCAGCCATTAAACAGCTCCGCGCTGACCCCGTGTTTTTTGAAGTCATGAAACTGTAGCTCGATATTTTGAGAGGCCAGCCAGTCACGGGCTTTTTTTACGGTATTGCAATTGGGAATGCCATACAGCTTGAGCATGATTTAGATGCCGCGCAACAATTCATTGATGCCAACTTTGCCCAAGGTTTTTTCATCGACTTTTTTCACAATCACCGCGCAATAAAGGCTATAAGTACCATCCTTGGAAGGCAAATTACCCGCCACAACCACCGAGCCAGCAGGCACGCGGCCATAGGTGACACTGCCGGTTTCACGGTCATAAATCTTGGTGGATTGGCCGATATAAACGCCCATGGAAATCACGCAATTGTCTTCCACAATCACACCTTCCACCACTTCGGAACGCGCGCCGATAAAGCAATTGTCGCCAATAATGGTTGGCCCGGCCTGCACTGGTTCCAGTACGCCGCCTATGCCTACGCCGCCGGAAAGGTGTACGTTTTTACCGATTTGCGCGCAGGAGCCTACAGTCGCCCAGGTATCCACCATGGTGCCTTCGCCCACATAAGCACCGATGTTGACATAAGAAGGCATCAGCACCGCATTTTTACCAATGAATGAACCGCGACGCACGATAGCGTTAGGCACCACGCGGAACCCACCGGCTTTGAAATCTTCTTCTGTGTAATCGGCAAATTTGGGCGGCACTTTGTCAAAATATTGGGTACAACCACCATCCAGCAGCTTGTTGTCTTCCAGGCGGAAAGAAAGCAATACGGCTTTCTTGATCCATTGATGCGTAATCCAGTTTTGACCATCAGTGCGTTCAGCCACACGCAATTTGCCTGAATCCAGATCGGCAATGACAGAAAAAACAGCGTTTTTAACTTCTGCACTGGCATTGGCTGGGTTAATGTCCGCGCGGCGTTCAAAAGCTGCTTCGATGATGGTTTGTAGTTGGCTCATGAGTTACTTTCAGGTAAATAAACTAAAAGCGTTATTTTACTAGGAAAGTGCTGTCCGGTTGTGAAAAGCTATGCGGCGCGGGTGGTTTTCTGGAAATTCACCAAAGTATCAGTTGCTTAGACTGAAGCAGCCATTCCAAATGTAAAGTCTTGTTAAGTGTCATGGGCAAATTAGTGTATGCAGTAATATGTGGCGAAGTGAGCAGGTTGCAACAGGTGATAACTGCTAAAATATCATCCTACTTTTCGAGCGCAATTCAATGAAATCAGACAGTGCAAAACATACACCGCTTCCCGCACTCGCTTTAGCCGCGCTGGGCGTGGTGTTTGGCGATATTGGTACCAGCCCGCTCTACACCATGAAAGAGGTATTTGCCAGCCATCACCCGGTGCCAGTCACGCCGGATAACGTGCTGGGAGTGCTGTCGCTCATTTTATGGGCACTGATTATGGTGGTGACGGTCAAATACGTGGCCTTTGTGATGCGTGCTGATAACCAGGGTGAGGGCGGCATTATGGCCTTGATAGCCTTGGCGGGGCGGCAGGCGGGAAATAACCAGCGCAAGCAGAAGTTCATTATGTTTGCCGGCATTATTGGTGCCTGCATGTTTTTTGCCGACGGCATGATTACCCCGGCCATTTCTGTGCTGTCGGCGGTGGAAGGCTTGGGCGTAGCTTCGCCGCGTTTGCACAGCATGATTATTCCCATCACATTAACCGTGCTATTCACGCTGTTCTGGATGCAGCAATACGGTACCGCCATGGTTGGCAAAGTATTCGGGCCGGTAATGGTGTTGTGGTTTGGCACGCTGGCGGCTTTGGGCTTTACCAATATTTTGCATAATCCTGAGGTTTTGTACGCCGTCAGCCCTTTATATGCCATCCATTTTTTTACCAATAATCACTGGATTGCCTTTGTTGCCCTAGGCGCGGTGGTGCTGGCGGTAACTGGCGGTGAAGCGCTGTATGCGGATATGGGACACTTTGGGCGCAAGCCGATTCGGCTGGCCTGGTTTGGGTTTGTATTACCTGCATTGATTCTGAATTATTTTGGTCAGGGTGCGCTGATTCTGCATAATCCCGCCGCCGTGCAAAACCCCTTCTATATGCTGGCACCGGACTGGCTGATGTACCCGCTGATTGCCTTGGCGACTATTTCCACCGTGGTGGCTTCGCAGGCGGTCATTTCCGGGGCGTTCTCGGTTTCGCGCCAGGCGCAGCAATTGGGCTATATGCCGCGCATGTTGGTGCAACACACGTCCGAATTGGAAAAAGGCCAGATTTATTTGCCGCGTATCAATTGGTTATTAATGTGTGCGGTGATGGGGTTGGTGGTTGTGTTCGGCTCCTCATCCAATCTGGCAGCCGCTTACGGCATTGCAGTAACCGGCGATATGGTGATTACCACGCTGCTGGCGGCCATGGTGTTTCATGGCGCATGGGGCTGGAGCTGGACTAAAACGCTTAGCCTATCGGCCGTTTTTCTCTCGGTAGATTTGGCTTTTTTTGGCGCGAATATACTCAAGATTCCAGTGGGCGGCTGGGTGCCTATTCTCATCGGGCTGGTGATTTTTACCTTGATGACTACCTGGAAAACCGGGCGTAATTTGTTGCTTAAGCGCCTTAAGAGTGAATCCATGGAGCTCAATCCGTTCATTGAAGCGATGGGTGGGCATCCGCCTACACGCGTGCCGGGTAATGCTATATTCATGACACCAAATCAGCATGGTGTGCCGCATGCGTTGCTGCATAATCTCAAACACAACAAAGTGTTGCATGAAAAAGTCATATTGCTGACGGTTAAAATTGAAGATATTCCGCATGTTTACCGGGAAGACCGGTTGACGGTTGAAAACCTGCCGAATGCTTTTTACCGCGTCATCGTACGCTATGGATTCAAGGATGATCCGAACTTACCCATTGACTTGGAATTATGTACGGCGCAGGGTTTGGAGCTGGAACCCATGGATACTTCTTTCTTCATAGGCAAGGAAGCCCTCATCGCTGTGCCTAATTCAGAAATGGCCTACTGGCGCGAAAAACTGTTTGTGGGCATGTTCCGCAATGCCGATAGCGTAACCAATTATTTCAAGCTGCCACCCAATCGTGTGGTGGAACTGGGTGCGCAGGTGACGCTCTAATTATTTGTATCAATGATGCTTTAAGGGGAACTGTTATGAAAAAAATCGTTTATGCGCTTTTGTTCTCAACCTTGTTGACAAGTTGTGCCAGCACCACGCAATCGGGTGTGGCAGGCGTGCAACGCAAGCAATTTTTGATGTTATCCGCACAGCAGGTGGAAAACATGTCCGCGCAAAGCTATTTGCAAACGTTGAAAGAGGCGGATAGCAAAAAAACGTTAAATGTGAACGGCGGGCAATTGGCACGCGTGCGGGCGATATCCAATCGTTTGATAGCGCAAACTGGCGTTTTCAGGCCAGATGCGCTGCAGTGGAAATGGGAAGTCAATGTCGAACAAAACGATCAGGTCAACGCCTACTGCATGCCCGGCGGCAAAATCATGGTATTTACCGGTCTCATGGATAAGCTCAAGACAACCGATGATGAATTGGCTGCCGTTATTGGCCATGAAATTTCACATGCCTTGCGTGAACATGGACGCGAGCGCATGTCGATTGCTTCTGCGCAACAAGCCGGTTTGATGGGACTGGCCATCTTGGCAGGTGCGGCCAGTAATAAAAATGCCGCTGCATTGGGCGTACAAGCGGCTTCTGCGGGCTCAACCCTGTTTTTTGCTTTGCCCAATAATCGGGAACAAGAGCGCGAAGCGGATCGCATTGGCTTGGAGCTGGCCGCGCGTGCAGGCTATAACCCCAATGCGGCGGTGAGTTTGTGGCAAAAAATGAGCGCGCAAGGCGGTGGCAAACCACCGGAATGGCTAAGCACGCACCCCTCTAACGAGGCGCGTATTGCTGATTTACGTGCGTTGGCTCCTAAAATGATGCCGTTGTATGAGGTGGCAAAATTACATTGAAGGGCGTACTCCTGGCTTCGGTAGTATCAGGTATTAAATCTACTTCTTGTTATTACTGGCGCTATGCAACTATCAGGCCATCAGCCTTGGGATATGATTCGACATGAATGTGAAGATTGAAATCAATGCAATAAAATGTGGCATGTATGTCAGTGAGCTGGACAGGCCATGGACAGACAGCACTTTTTTATTTCAGGGTTTTTTGATTGAAAATGATGAGCAAATACGTGAGCTACAGGAGCAGTGTAGCTACGTAATTGTTTCGCAAGAGCGTTCTTCACCAGATATATTTCCCTCTATGTCCAGAGTTGTTGAGCCAGTAACCAGGCCTCAAGCTGCACCAAAAACAGATACATTTACCTCGCGCACGGTTTCGACTGAACAAAATAAAAATGCCAAAACCGGGTTGTTTGGTTTTTTGTCTACGGCAGTTCAAATAGGCAAGGAGTTGTTTTCTACCAAGCCATCAGCTACCGCTGAATTATTGCAAGATCAAGACCGCGCCGCATTGGATGCGCAGGAACGAATGGAAGAAATACGGCAGCAAGCAGCAGTAGCCAGCTTGCGCAAAAACTTCTCTCAACAGACTGGAGTTACCGGAAAAATCAGCCACTACGCCATCGAAGCTTCGATCAAGGAGGAAATTGCTCCTGCGCAAAATGCGGCAATAAAGTTCGAGCAGGAATTTACTTCGAATATGCTGCTTGAAATGACGGGAGTATCGTTAAGTGAACGCATCGAGGTAGCTAAGGATCTGCTGGTTGATGTGGTAGATAGTATTATTCGCAACCCCAATGCGATGATGCTGATTAGCCGCTTAAAAAATATAGATGCCAATTCCTATCGGCATGCCATGGATGTTTCTATCATGATGATTAGTTTTGGGCGTCAGTTGGGGCTGCCCAAAGCGGAATTAAATAGCCTTGGTTTGGGGGCTTTATTGCATGACATTGGTAAATCCAAAGTGGATCAACTTATACTTGAAAAACCTGGCAAGCTGAGTGGCGAGGAATATGAAGAAGTAAAAAAACACGTCAATTTCGGCGTTGAAATTCTTCAGGAAACAGGCAAGCTGAATAAGGTGGAGCGCATGATTGTTGAGCGGCATCATGAGCGTTACGATGGCCAAGGTTACCCCAATGGCTTGGTCGGTGAAGACATTGGTTTATACGGCAGTATGGCCGCTATTGTAGAAACTTACGCTTCCATTACCACTGAACAATTCTATGAAAGTGCGCGTTCTTCCGCAAAGGCTATCTCCACAATCATGGCTTTGCGTGGCAAAGCTTTTCACCCGGAATTGGTCGATCAGTTTGCACAAGTAGTGGGTATGTATCCGATAGGCTCTATCGTCAAGCTGAACACGGGTGAAGTGGGTTTGGTGCTCGAGCAAAATAAACTTTGGCGGCTTAAGCCTGTGATTACGATTTTGGTGGCAGCTAACGGTAAAAAATTGCCCAGACCGCTGATGTTGGATTTGGCCAATGCTCCACTATTAGATGCAAACTTGGCAGATCCAAACCTGGCTTTGGCTATTGTTGATGAGTTACCAGTAGGTAGCTTCGGCATTGATTTAAAAGATTATTTTTTATAATGGGTGAACTCAATGCAGAAGTGCCGGTCATTTCCCCTAAAGATCGTTCTTTACTCGCTGATTTAAAAAGGAAACTGGATTTAAACCAGCCGCCTTTATGCCCTGACTTTTATCAACTGCTTGAAACTTCAGGTTGCATTGCTGATACCCCTCTGGTCAGTTGTTTTGAAAATCTGTTGCTGGATGAAACCAGCCATATTCTGTTTTGTATTCAACAGCAAAATCAAGCTGGTGTTGGTCAAATTATTAATTTGTTCGATCAATATCTGGCCTGTCTGGCGCGGCGCGTTCCCGCCATTTCTGCTGATGCCAACCAGTCACGCCTGGCATTGGAGGCCTTGCGCAGACTGGCCTTTTTCATCATGCAGGCTGCAGTTCAAACAGCACCGCAGCCTAGCGCGAACAGCATCAGAAGCGCGCATATGGATGGAGATATACTGCAACAGGATCAATTTGAAGCGGTTTGTAACCAGCTGTTGCAAGTCGAAACCCGCCAGGATTTTGCGATTCTGGCGATACAGTTTGATTTTGGTCTGCTTTCTGCCGAAGCCGTGCAGCAGATTGGAACAGAAATGGCGCTTAGGTTATCCAGCTTGGTGCGTGAACATGACTTGATTGCGCGAATTTCCGTGCGCCATTGGGCGCTCTGTCTTAAAAATGTAGATTTTCCGACTTTGGCCATTCTGGCAGCGACAAAAATCAAACACAAATTTGAACAACCTTTTGTAATTAATCAGCTAAATCGCGTGATTTCACCGCATATTGGTATTGCACTTTCCCATGGCCATGTCGGCGATGCCGCATCGTTGCTTCAGGCTGCACATTCTGCCTCGGTGATGCCGATTACCCATGCAGATGGCTATCAGATTTATGATGTGGAGCTAGCCGCAGAAGTACAGCGCCTGGATGAACTATCCGTATTGCTGAAAAAGGCGTTGTTTGAAAACACACTGGAATTGTATTACCAGCCCAAATACTCAATAAGCCAAGGCAAGATTGTAGCTTTGGAGGCTTTATTGCGTTGGCAGCTACCCCAAGGCTTTATTCCAATTCCGGTTATTTTTAGCCTGATTGAGCGTGAAGGCTTGCTGGATAAGTTCACGGTATGGCTGGTGCAAACCGCCTTGAGGCAGTTGTCCAATTTTTTGCTGGCAGGCATGGATGTCAAATTAAGTATCAATATCCTGCCTGAAAATCTATTGGATAAAAACTTCAGTGATTTTTTGGCGGGTGTGCTTAATTTATGGAAAGTACCCAGAGGGCGCTTGATTATTGAAATTACCGAAGGCAGTCTGGTAGAGGGCGTTGAAGAAACGCTGTCGGCACTTAAAAAAATCCATGACTTTGGCATCAAAATCTCCATGGATGATTTTGGTACGGGCTATTCGTCACTTTCTTACCTCAGTCGTTTGCCTATAGATGAGCTTAAAATCGATCAGGCGTTTATACGCAATATGCTTTCATCACCTAGAGAAGCGGCATTAGTGCGTACTGTGATTGAGTTGGGTAATAATTTTGATCTGGATTTGGTGGCTGAAGGCGTAGAGAACGAAGAAGTTGCCTTGCGTCTGGCAGAAATGGGCTGCGATGTCATCCAGGGGTATTGGATCAGTAAACCAATACCTGCCAAGCAGTTGCTGGATTGGTTTCTGCAGGATGAAAAGCAAGTTTGGCTAAGATTGCCGGCTTCGATATGAGCGGCATAGCTGATTGTGGGACTAAACAATTAAAGCGCAAAACATTGAGATAAAAAGTCCTGTATGTCCGTTATTTCTTCTTCGCATACACTGTGTGCCATGGCGTATTCATGCCAAGTTACTGCATAGCCAGCTTGCTTTAGAGCCTTTACTGCGGATAGCGCAACATCCAGTCCTATCACGCTATCAAAAGTACCATGCGCCATAAAAATGGGCACATGTTGATTTGCTGCATTGGTTTCCGCAGCCAAAGTGGATTTGAGTGGTAAGTAGGTTGAAAGTGCCAGCACTCCCGCCAACTGCTGCGAAAAACGTAACGCGGTATGCAATGCAATAGCGCCACCCTGAGAAAAGCCTGCCAGCACGATGCGATTAGGCGCAATACCGCGTTGTTGCTCCTGTGCAATCAGCGCTTCAATTTGCAGCTGCATGGCGCGTATGCCGTTTTCATCCTGTTTGCTGCCAATTTCCAGACCATAAATATCATACCAGGCGCGCATTACGTAGCCGCCGTTACACGTGACTGCAAGGTGAGGCGCGTGCGGCAGAATGAAACGCGTATGCGGCAAATTGAGTTCACGTACCAATGGCGCAAAATCGTGGCCATCCGCACCCAGGCCGTGCAGCCAGATAACGCTGGAGGTGATTTCGCCATGGCCGACTATTTCTATGGTTTCCAGTGTTGGTAAATTGGGTGCTGTTTGCATGGGATAAATCCTGTAGATGTTCCGATTCGAGGCTTAATTATGTCACACAAGTCCACCATATATTCATGCGTGCTAACCATGGGAGGTGCGCTGATTACAGGGTTACAATAAGAGCCTATCTGTATTGATGTGGGCTTTATATGAATGTCCCTGATTTATTGTTACCCACCGAATTGACTCGGGCGGCGAATATGCTGGCACTGGTCATCATTATCTATAGTCTGCTACATGCACCTTGGCGACATTTGAAGCGGCCGGATTTACAGCATGTGTTTTTAGGCTTTATTGTGCTGCTGATGCTGGCCTGGTCAGCGCACGCGGGCATCAAACCCGGACTCAATATGCATCTGCTGGGCACCACCTTGTTAAGCCTGATGTTCGGACTACGGCTGGCATTGGTGGCGTTCAGTCTGGTGCTGGTGGCGATCACCGGTTTTGGCATGGCGGGCTGGAGTGCCTATGGCATCAACTACTTGCTGATGGCGTTTATTCCGGCTTTATTCAGCACAAGTCTGTTTAAATGGGTGGATAGAAAATTGCCCAATCATTTTTTCATTTATGTATTTGTTTGCGCGTTTTTATGTGCCGGACTGGCCATGAGCTTGTGCGGCTTGGTTACCACTTATGTGATGATAAAAAGTGGTGCTTATAGTTACAGTTATCTGATGTATCAGTATTTACCATTTTTTATTCTCATGGCCTGGTCTGAAGCTGTGCTAACCGGGATGGCGATAACCTTGATGGCCGTGTATGAGCCGACCTGGCTGGCGACGTTTGACGATTTACGTTATTTGAAAAACCGAGGTTGAGCTGGCTAAGGACAAGCATAAAGGAGTGAATTTCACCGCCTGTATGCTTGCCGGAAAAATGGTTTCAAACTCTTACTTGTATCTTCTGCGAGTACTGCCCAGCATGAAAATCAGTCCGCCTAGCAATAGCATCAAGCTTGATGGTTCCGGTACCGCCGGAATAGTGCCGTAAGTTACGCGTGTGACATCCCAGCCGGAGTAGGGAGCCAATCCTGCACGGCCTTGATACTTATTGCCGCCCGACAAGGTTACGCTGGTAAACGGGGAATCGCTCACCAAACCAAGAAAGCCGTAGGCATAACCTGCTCCCAGATCACCATACGAGGCGATCGTGGCATAGATTGAGGTGCTGGGAGCGTTGGTTACAATCTGAAACAGTGAACTTGGAGCAATACTCAAGCTCACGCCAAAAGAGTTAATCGGCGCTGAAAAAGAAAGTGTGATTTTGTCATCTCGTATCCCGCTGCCCGGTTGAAAGGCTGTACCAATCCCGGGTGGTGTCAGTATGGGCTTGAAACCCGACCAGGCGTTATACTCAACCTGACCGACAGTACCATGTGCTTGATTCAGGTCGGCACGGTTATAAATATCAAAGCTGTAAGTAATGCCATTGATAGTGTTGCCTGAGTTGATGTCGGTGGTTGCGGTGAAATAATCGAGCGCATTGGCTATCGTATTTTGCGCTGCCGTAGCTGTGACGAATTGACTGTATTGCGTATAGCTCTGAGTTGCTGCACTTGGTGTTGCTGCACTTGCACTATTGGCAAATGCCAGCGCTAAAGATGCAAGAATGAATGAATTCGATATTTTCATTAAAACCTCCAAAATTTTGTGAAGTACAATTAAATTGAATTTAAATAGAGGCGTAAACGTGCCTCGTATTGAATTCTATTGGAATTCCATTCTGGCACCAAGTTTTTATGCCAAAACTTAATTCGCTGATTTATTTTGTTTTTCATGAAGATAGCTGTTAATCATGCAAGAAATAGCGAGTTGTTTTTGCACTGTTGATAACTAGCCGCTCTAGCAAGTATGAAAGCGAGCCGCTCATGCTAAAATCGTGAATTATTAAATCAGTCGCTTAGGTTTTGTACTAGCGATCACAATTATGTCAGTTGTTGGTTATGCTAAGTGTGGGCGCAATTTTCAGGCATTAAGCATCCGAAACTTCCATCCTCATAAGTCATGCTAAATTACCGGACAGATTTGGTTTTATCCAATCAATCAAGTGCAATCATTCTGTTAAACCCTCTATGAATCTATTAAAAGCCTTGGCCACTGTTGGCAGCATGACCTTTCTTTCGCGTATTTTGGGCTTTATTCGCGATACGCTGGTGGCGCGTATTTTTGGCGCGGGCATTTATACCGATGCGTTTTTTGTTGCTTTCAAAATTCCCAATTTATTACGGCGCATGTTTGCCGAAGGGGCTTTCTCGCAGGCGTTTGTGCCGGTTTTTGCGGAATACAAAAACCGGCGCGGACAGGATGAAACGCAGGCTTTGGTCAGCCATGTGGCCACTTTGCTGGGCTTGGTGCTGATGGCGGTCACCTTGCTGGGTATGCTCGCCGCACCGTGGGTGGTTTATATCAGCGCGCCGGGCTTTGCTGCCGAGCCGGAAAAGTTCGCTATTACCGTGGCTATGCTGCGCATTATTTTCCCTTATATTTTCTTTATCTCGCTGGTGTCATTGGCGGGCGGTGTGCTTAATACCTATAGCCGTTTTTCCGTGCCTGCGTTTACGCCGGTGTTGCTCAATGTTTCATTCATTATCGCAGCGCTGTTTTTTGCGCCCTATTTTGATCCGCCGATTAAAGTGCTGGCTTGGGCGGTATTGGTAGGTGGGGTGTTGCAACTGGCTTTGCAGCTGCCGTTTTTGCATAAAATCGGCATGCTTCCCAAGCTGAGCCTCAATTGGCAGGATGCCGGAGTGCGGCGCATTTTCAAGCTGATGGGGCCGGCCGTGTTTGGCGTTTCCGTGGCGCAGATTTCGCTGATTATCAATACCATTTTTGCTTCATTTCTGGTGTCCGGCAGCGTGTCCTGGATGTATTACGCCGATAGATTGATGGAGTTTCCTACCGGCTTATTGGGCGTGGCTTTGGGCACCATACTGTTGCCCAGCCTGGCCAAATCCCATGCGGATAAAGACCAGGGCGAATATTCGCAATTGCTGGATTGGGGCTTGCGCCTGACCTTTATGCTGGCTTTGCCTTCAGCGGTGGCGCTGGCGGTGCTGTCTGTGCCTTTGGTCACCAGCTTATTTCACTATGGCGCGTTTACCGTGAACGATGTATGGATGACGCGGCGCGCCTTGATGGCTTATAGCCTGGGCTTGATCGGCCTGATTCTGGTCAAGGTGCTGGCACCGGGTTTTTATGCGCGGCAAAACATCAAAACGCCGGTAAAAATTGCCCTGTTTACACTGGCGGCAACGCAATTGATGAATCTGGCGTTTATCGGTACGCTCAAACATGCAGGCTTGGCGCTTTCCATAGGCTTGGGCGCGTGTCTGAATGCCGGTTTGCTGTACTACCATCTGCGTAAAGACAATATCTTCAAGCCGCAGCCGGGCTGGCTAATGTTTTTTGCCCGCATGACGCTGGCGGTTATCGCCATGGCCGCCGCCTTGTATACGGCCATGGGCAGTAGCGAAGCCTGGTTGCATTACCGGGCGTTGACTAAATTCAGCTATTTATCCGCGCTGGTGGCATTGGGTGCAGGGGTTTATTTTGTGGCGCTGTGGTTATTGGGCATACGCATCAAGGATTTTATGCGGCGGACGGTGGTTTAAGGATGCAAGTTTTTCGACATTTTAATAATCCAACGGCACAGCCTTTAGCCTTGGCTATAGGCAATTTTGACGGCGTGCATCTGGGGCATCAGGCTTTGTTCAAGCGCCTAATCGCCACGGCACAAGCGCAGGGTTTGCAATCCGCCGTGATGACGTTTGAGCCGCATCCGCGTGAATTCTTTACGCCGCAACAAGCGCCGACACGGCTGACCAGTCTGCGCGAGAAACTGGAATGGTTTGCGGAAGCCGATGTTGAACAAGTCTACGTTTGCCATTTCAATCAGCACTTTGCCAAACTGACGGCAGATGCGTTTTTGCATGAGGTTTTACAAAATGCATTGAATGTAAAATCGGTGCTGGTGGGCGAGGATTTTTGCTTCGGAGCCGGACGTAAAGGCACGGTGGCGGATATTGCAGCCGCCGGTTTTCATCTGGAAAGCTTGCCTGAAGTTAAATGGCTGGATTCAAATTTAACAGGTTCGACTCTACAGGCCAAGCGCGTTTCCAGCACTTTGGTGCGCGCTGCTCTGGCACAAGGTGCGCTGGATCAGGCCGCCGCCTTATTAGGCCGCCCCTACAGCATCAGCGGCAAAGTGGTGCACGGTGCCAAACGCGGGCGACAATTGGGTTTCCCCACTGCCAATGTGCATATGCGCCATGAGCGGCCCGCACTCAGCGGCGTGTATGCGGTAAAATTGGACGGCATGAATGGCGTGGCCAATCTGGGTGTACGCCCGACCATAGACGGTTTGCAAAAATTAAGCCTGGAAGTGCATTTGCTGGATTATGCCGGCGATTTGTACGGTCGCCACGTGCATGTCAGTTTTTTGAAAAAACTGCGTGATGAAATGAAATTCTCCAATCTGGACGCACTGAAACAACAAATTGCAGCAGATACTCTGTCTGCCAGACATTATTTTACAAAACCTTAAAACAAAGAAAATTCAGCATGACTGAGCAAAAATACGCATTGAATCTTCCTGAAACCAGTTTCCCCATGCGCGGCGATCTGGCCAAGCGCGAGCCTGCCTGGCTTAAGCAATGGACGGAAAACAAGCTTTACGCACGCATACGCCAAGCGCGCCAAGGCGCTGAAAAATTCATCTTGCATGACGGCCCGCCCTATGCCAATGGCGATATACACATCGGCCATGCGGTGAACAAGATACTAAAAGACATCATCATCAAGGCCAAAACCCTGAGCGGTTTTGATGCGCCCTATGTGCCGGGCTGGGATTGCCATGGCCTGCCGATTGAACTGGTGGTGGAAAAAAACCACGGCAAAAATATAGACCCCGCCAAGTTCCGCGAACTTTGCCGCGCCTATGCTGCCGAGCAGGTCGAGAAACAGAAAAAAGACTTTATCCGCCTAGGCGTGTTGGGCGATTGGGATAATCCCTATTTGACTATGGATTTCAAAACCGAAGCAGACATCATGCGCGCCTTGGGTGATATTTATAAAAATGGCTATTTATATCAAGGCAGTAAACCCGTGCATTGGTGCGTGGATTGCGGCTCGGCGCTGGCTGAGGCGGAGGTGGAATACGAGGATGTGAATTCACCGGCGATTGATGTGGGGTTTAGGGTGGCTGACAAGACTGCGCTGAGTAGCGCATTTGGGGTGGAGGTGACAGCAGAGGCGTATGCGGTGATCTGGACGACTACACCGTGGACTCTACCAGCGAATCAGGCCGTTTCAGTGCATCCTGAATTTAATTATGACTTGACCCAAACCAGTAAGGGTCTGCTGATTTTAGCGCGTGATTTAGCTGAAGCCACGCTCGCCCGTTATGGCGAAACTGAAATCAAGGTGCTTGCCTCCTGTGCAGGTAGTGCGTTGAATGGTATCCAATTGCAACATCCCTTTGATAATCGCCAAGTGCCAATCATCTGCGGTGAGCATGTAACCACCGAAGCCGGTACCGGCTTGGTGCATACTGCCGCCGCGCATGGTAATGACGACTGGCTGGTCATGCGCGCCAATTTCCCTGAAGAAAAACCGCGCGTGTTGATGGGTGGTGACGGCAAGTTTTTCAATAGTGACTTGGTTGAGTTGGCAGGCATACGCGGATTAAGCCGTCAGGACGCAAACAAGGTGATTTTGGCTACCATGCAAGCAAGCGGTCATTTGCTGGCCAGCGCGCGTTTGAATCATAGCTTCCCCCACTGCTGGCGGCATAAAACCCCGTTGATGCAACTGGCGACGCATCAATGGTTTATCGGCATGAATACAGAAGGCGTAGCGGGTAAAACCTTGCGCGAACATGCAAATAAAGCCGTTGATGAAACCGAATTCTTCCCCAGCTGGGGACGCGCCCGTCTGGAAGCGATGATTAAAAACCGCCCCGATTGGTGCGTTTCGCGTCAGCGTAACTGGGGCGTGCCTATGCCGTTTTTTGTGCACAAGGAAACCGGTGAGCCACATCCGCAAACGCTGGAGCTGCTGGAACAAGCCGCCTTGCTCACTGAGCAGCAAGGCGTGGAAGCCTGGTTCAGTTTGGATGGCGCGGCTTTTCTGGCGCAACACGCGCCGGAGAATGCCGGGCAATACAAAAAAATCACCGATACGCTGGATGTGTGGTTTGATTCTGGCACCACGCATGCTTCGGTGCTCAAACGCCGCCCCGAGTTGCAGCATCCCGCAGATTTGTATCTGGAAGGTTCCGACCAGCACCGTGGCTGGTTTCAGTCCAGCCTGCTCACCGGCTGCGCCATTGATGGCCGCGCGCCTTATGATGCCTTGCTGACGCACGGTTTTGTGGTGGATGGTTCCGGCCACAAGATGAGCAAATCCAAAGGCAATGTAGTCGCGCCGCAAAAGGTGATGGATACCTATGGTGCCGATATTCTGCGGCTGTGGGTGGCCTCTACCGACTACTCGGCCGAGCTGACTATCTCCGATGAAATTCTGAAACGCGTGGCGGAAAGCTATAGACGCATACGCAACACCTTGCGCTTTTTGCTGGCGAATACCAGTGATTTCGATGTGAAAACGCAATCGGTTCCGGCAGATCAACTTACCACGCTGGATCAGTATGCGCTTGGTCAACTGCATGATTTATTCCATGATTGTCGTGCAGCTTACAACGCTTATGAATTCCATCGCGTAGCGCAAAGATTGCAGCATTATTGCTCTGAAGATTTGGGTGCTTTCTATCTGGATATTCTCAAAGACCGGCTGTATACCATGGCAGAAAATTCTCACGCGCGACGCTCTGCACAAACCGTGTTATGGAGCATAGCCAATGTGTTCGCTGGATTAATGGCTCCAATTATGAGTTTTACCGCAGAAGAGGTTTGGCAAAATCTTTATCCCGGCACTGAGGATTATGTCATTTTGCATGACTGGTTTGAAACAAGTCAGAACAATCCAGTAGTGCCTGTAGATGTGCCGCAATATGATGAAGGCATGAAGCTGGAATGGGACATCATTCGCCGTGTACGTGGAGAGGCGACAAAAGAGATTGAAGTGCTTCGCTCAGCCGGGGAAATAGGTTCCTCCTTACAAGCCGAGCTGGATTTTTACGCGAGCGGCGAAGAGTACGAGGCATTATCAAAGTTAGGCGATGAATTGCGTTTTGTCATGATTACTTCGCGCGCTACCTTGCATCTGGCTGCAAGTGGTGAGGAGAAAATGGTGGCTACCCCCAGCCCCCATGCCAAATGCGAGCGCTGCTGGCATTATCGCGAGGATGTAGGCGCGCATGCCGAACACCCCACCATCTGCGGCCGTTGCGTGAGCAATCTGTTTGGCGCAGGCGAGCCACGGCATTATGCGTAAGGCGCTGTGGGGTTGGCTTGCACTCAGCGGCGTGGTGATGGCGCTGGATATTTACAGCAAACATCTGGTGCAGCAGGCTTTGCTGTATGGCGAACAGCGTCCTGTTACTTCGTTTTTCAATCTGGTGTTATTCCACAACGAGGGTGCCGCTTTCAGCTTTTTGGCCGGGGCAGGGGGCTGGCAGCGCATTTTTTTCAGTGCCATTGCGCTGGTTGCCGCTGTCATTATTGTGGATTTGCTGCGTAAACATGCCGAACAAAAAGTGTTTAGTCTAGGCTTGGCATTGATTCTGGGCGGCGCACTGGGCAATCTGTATGACCGCGTTAGCTTGGGCTATGTTGTGGATTTTCTGTTTTTCCACTATGAAACTTTCTACTGGCCAGCCTTCAATGTGGCCGATTCGGCCATAGTAGGCGGTGTAATGTTACTGTTGTGGGATAGCCTGGGTAAAGCCAAAGCTTAGAAACTTCATTTATTTATAGCGTGGTGTCATGCCGAAATACGCCTTATTCCAAATGCTTGAAATTAATTATTTCTACTGGCGGGATTGGAATAAGGCATTTTGGCTAAACTCTCTTGCTATACCTATGTCAACATGGATTCAATGTCATCATAGGCTCAATCATCAGTACATATAGTGCCAGTGAAGCTACCTGTTTGGTACAGGGTGTTACCTGAAAGCTCAATATTGCCATAGCCTCCCTTGAAAGTTTTACTACCTCCCACCACAGTTAATAGCTCTTTTGTATTGCCTTCCGCATCAAAAATTACATCTTTTGTATAAACTCGGCCCAATTCGATAGCACCTGCATAAAGACGAATCGCAGTTGATCCGGTTAGTTGTCCCAAATTGTTCACGCTAAAGCCGGAAGAAGACGTTCCGGTAACCAATATATTGCCACCAAGCTGGCCTTGCAGTTGGCCTGAGAAGCAGCTGCCAGCAACCCCATAAAAAATGGTATCGGGAAAGTAGCTGGATTTTGATTGTAGAATTTTACATGCAGGATCAGGCGTTAACGGTTGAATGGTGCCTGTGATGGGTTTGCAAGTGTAAGTGCCTGCCCATACATTGGCGGAGATAAGCGCTAAACATAGGGTGGATATAAATTTTGAAGATTGCATGATGAGCCCCTTAAATACATTTTTTTGATTTGATTATTGGTGATGCGTAAATTTTTTAGAATGGTTCCTTTGCTTTGCAGAGACTGCTTGAACTTTTACTTTAACAGTGATCTCCTAATATACCTAAGCTGCCTAATTGGTCTAATCACCCTATAAAACATCACCCCGAAAATTTATTTAAAATTAATTCTTATTATTTTTTTCAATGGTTTACTAAATATAAGACTAGTTTTGAATATGCATAACCATGCAATAGCTACGGCATTATTAAAGACTGCCAATAACGGCCAATTTTTATTTCTCTTTGTGAACAGTACGTTGCTGACAGCCGTAGCATCAAGAATTTTCAATAATTAACAGTTTGATACGCCTTCGCAAAAAATATAAGGGCTAAGTATTTCTTGCATAGCCAGTATCCATAAAATTATCTGTTTGATAAGTGCGCTAGCGCACAGAGCGATATTGCATGAAAGCGGATGATGCTCTTAGCGGTTTCCTGATCGACTTGAGTAGGGACATCGTTAGCGGATTGGAAATTCTCCCGCTTTCTTTTGAACTGATATAGCTTATAAATTGATATGGAGTACAGTTATGAAAACACTTAAATATATTTCCGCAATAATCTTGGCCTTAGGGTTAACCACCATGGTTGGATGTGCTGCGACTTCCGAACATCAGGCGACGGGTGAATACGTGGACGATAGTGTGATTACCACTAAGGTTAAGGCCGCAGTTTTCAACGAACCATCATTGAAATCTGCAGAAATCAATGTTGAAACTTACAAAGGCAAAGTTCAGTTGAGCGGCTTCGTTAATTCTGAAGCGGATATTAACAAGGCGGTTGAAGTGACGCGTGGTGTCAAAGGTGTGACTTCTGTCAAGAATGACATGCGCCTTAAAGGTAAGTAGTCGCCAATTCATGCGACTTGTTTACGTTTTTTAAGGAGAATAAAATGCTTGAAACTATTGCAATTCTATTGATTATTCTTTGGGCGCTGGGCTTGGTTACTGCGTACACTATGGGTGGTCTTATACACTTGCTTTTGGTCATAGCGATTGTAGTGATATTGGTGCGAGTGATTCAAGGCCGCCGATTGTAGCAGTTTGGTTATGAATGCGGCACGGGGGAGCCTGGCTCCTCTGTCGCTCATACTAATGCAGGAGAATAAAATGAATTCTATTAAGTTGTTAGCCCTTGTGCTGATTGTGGCGGGCGGTTTGGGTTTGGCGTACGGAGGCTTTAGTTACACCAAAAATACGCAACAGGCCAAGTTGGGGCCGATAGAATTATCAGTCAAGGAAACGGAGACAGTAAATGTTCCGGTCTGGGCGGGTATAGGGGCGATTGTTGCAGGTGTGTTTTTGCTATTTGTACGCAAGTAAATTTTTTAAAGAATCAATCACGGAGAACATCATGGAAAATCTATCAGATCAAGTTATTTCAGAATTCAAGGACGTTGTGGCCGATGCAGAAGCGCTACTGAAAGCAACGGCTAATCAGGGCGACTCAAAAATCGTTGAGTTACGTGCCAACGCCGAAGAATCGCTTAAAGTGGTGAAAGCCCGCTTGGCAGAGGCGCAAGTAGCGTTGCTGGCCAGAACCCGCGAAGCTGCAAAAGCTACTGACACTTATGTACATGAAAATCCGTGGAAAGCCATAGGCGTAGCGGCCAGTTTCGGCTTGGTGATTGGTTTGCTTATGGGTCGTCGTTAGTCGCATTATCATGGCAGAAAAAATAACGGGTGTTAGCAGTGCGGGTGTTAATAAAGGCCTGCTGGAGTCGTTGACCACCTTCGCCGCAACACTGGTTGCGGTTGCGCATACACGTCTTGAACTGCTGTCTACCGAACTGGAAGAAGAGCGTGAGCATTTGTTATCGCTACTGATACTAACGCTAGTCGCCTTGTTTTGCCTTAGTATCAGTGTGGTGCTGGCTTCCATTTTACTGGTAGCTGCATTCTGGGAATCGCACCGGCTGTTGGTGCTGGCTGCTCTCACCGGTGTGTTTCTGACTGTGGCTATAGGTTCATGGGTGTTGCTGATACGTAAGGCCAAAGCCAAACCCAGACTATTTGCCGCGAGCCTGTCAGAATTGCTCAAAGACCATCAGCAGCTGGATTCACATTAACCTAAAAAACTCAGTTCAATCCACAGATGACGCAGATTAACGCATATTTTCAAAGGCTTGCGAGAGATCGGCGCATCACCTAAAAAGTGTGTCGCCTATGTCGGCTTAATTGTTGTTTTATCTGCGTCGTCTGCGGATGACTGCTTTTTCTAGGATTAATGCATAAAAATCATGCCTAAAAAGTCAATACAGCTGGCGGAGCGCCGCGAACGTTTAATTGCACAAGCGGCTGAACAACGTCTCACTCTGGCACAAAATATGGTGCGGTGGCGCGTACCTTTGGCGCGGGTTGATCAGGGATTGGCCGCCTTACGTTATATAAAACATCATCCCGCCTGGATATTTGGTGTAGGTGCAGTGTTTGCCGCGTTGCGGCCAGGACGTACCATCAAATGGCTACGCTTCGGATGGCTCTCCTGGCGGAGTTTGCATCACCTACGCAGCAAGAAATAATGCCTTAAAACATCCTGATCTTCAGTGTAGACCTTATACTCTATCAATTGGATTAGGAGCTATTATGCAAGAAACCATCGTGATGTGTACCCCGGAAGGGTTTGCGGTCAATTATGAAATCAATCCCTGGATGCAACATCATGTGGGTGATGTTTCCTCTGAACTTGCGAACTGTCAGTGGCGTGGACTTTTCGACAAATTATCTTTATTGGCCGATGTTAAACTGATGCACGGTGACGTGGCTTGGCCGGATCTGGTGTTTACTGCGAATGCCGGTTTACCGCTGGCGCGCGAGAAGAAAATCATCCTTTCCAATTTCAAGCATCCGCAACGTCAGGGCGAAAAAGCCATCAACCGTGATTGGTTTGAAGCCGCAGGCTGGACATGTATTTCCTTGCCAGACGATGTTTTTTTTGAAGGTGCAGGCGATGCACTCTTTGATGCTGCCGGACGGCTCTGGGTTGGCAATGGCCTACGTTCGGATGCGATTATAGCAACCCTTCTTGCTGCTTATATTGCAACGCCTGTACATAGGCTCGACCTGATTGATCCCCGCTTTTATCACCTTGATACCTGTTTTTGTCCGCTGCCTGACGGACGTGCACTCTATCTGCCCAGTGCTTTCAGCGAGTCTTCGCGCGAACTTCTGACACGCAGTTTTGGCGATAAACTGATTTCGTTAACCATAGAAGAGGGTCAACAATTCTGTGCCAATGCCGTGTGTGCAGGGCGTGTTATTATTTTGAACAAGGCTACTCCTCGTCTACAACAATTGCTTGAAGGATTGGGTTTTTCGATTATTGAAACGCCGCTGACCGAATTCATGAAGTCAGGAGGTAGTGCCAAATGTTTAACCTTGAATCTGGCCGGCTGGGCGAACCGGATCGATTAACCTAAAAACCTCAGTTCAATCCACAGAAGACGCAGATTTACGCAGATAAAACAACAATTAAGCCGGGATAGGCGACACACTCCCTTTGGGTGATACGCCTATCTCTCGCAAGCATTTGAAAATTTACGTTAATCTGCGTCATCTGCGGATAACTGCTTTTTCTAGGATTAAATACCTGAGCGTTTAATTATTGGGCACCTCTAATAATCACAGTTTTGTGAGCATCCGCTTTGCGGATTGCCTGAGATGGTAGTTTATTTGGATGTCCATAAGCACTGCGTAGCCGTAGTGAGAATTAATTCTGACTATTCGTATTTTGGGTGTCTTTCTTTTTGATGTTTCCTTCAATGTCATGAACCATGTTATGAAAATCATGCGTAGATGCAAGATTTTCATCAAGCTTAAGTGTCAAGTTTTGGGGTGTTGCTTCTGTTTTGACCGTAGGGTAAACCAAGGTAATGACTAAAGTCCACACCACGACCAGTGCCGTAATGACCTGGATCTGAGATTTTCGTTTTGAATAAGGTGACATGTTGTTTACTCCCAATATCTTGTGTTGAGCATAAAGATCAGGTTGATCGCAGATGTTAAATCACACGCAAGTTGAGCTCATAAAAACTCGGATGTGATGTGTCTCTTACGGAATCTCATAGTAAAAAATTGAAAATTTTTATTACTATATGCGTTTGCAGCGATATTTTATGTGAACAAAGTTACACAAATATTGTGAAGTATTTACGTGCTTAGTCGGCTTGAAAATTTAGCGTTACGCGGATGTAAGCTGGTGTGGGGCAGGGCTGGCTTTTATTACGGATTCGAGTATCTGTTTTTTGGCTTTTAAAGTGCGGGCTGCAAGGGGTTGATGCTTTGCCAGTTTAAGTTGGCGCTTTCGAGATGAATCTACGCGTTATTACGCAGCCTGTAGTGGTATTGCATTACGCTGACCTGTGATGCGATTATCCGCATCAACATAAACCAGACGTGGAGTGAATTTTTCCAGTTCGATTTCGGTATAGATTGCGTAGCTGGCAATAATCAGTAAATCGCCTGGATTGGCCTTGTGCGCCGCAGCACCATTAACTGAAATAATGCCGGAATTGCGTTCGGCGCGAATGGCGTAGGTGGTGAAACGTTCACCATTGGCGATATTATAGATTTCAATTTGCTGATATTCGCGGATGTCAGCAGCTTCCAGAAGGTTTTCATCAATGGCACAAGAGCCTTCATAGTGCAATTCCGAATGGGTACAGCGCACTCGATGCAACTTGGATTTAAGCATGGTTCTTTGCATGGCTGGGTTGGTCTGCCTCCTGAATGGATGCGTATTATAACCTGATGTTATGCCTTGATAACCAACAGGAATGCGCGCACACCGGAAATTTATGCGGCACTTGGTTAGGACAATTCATGAATTGTCGCTACGCTGGCATGCGGCCGCTTAAGTTCTTCGTGATGCAGTAAAAAATATTGTGTCACAATATCGTTTTTATATATTGAGTATGGTCAAGTTTATTGATGATGCCATGCTTTTTTACCATCAAGATCAATGCATATTATTAAAGGTTTATAGAATAGTTTATGACGACTGAAACAACTCCCATTGCCGCAGAAGAAAACCATGTTATGGCTGAGCGCCGCGAGAAATTAAAGGCAATTCGTGCGCAGGGTGTGGCTTTTCCCAATGATTACCGGCCGCAACATCATGCAGCGAAATTAGCTGCCGAACATGCACTAAAGGAAAACGAAGAATTTGAGGCGGCACCAGTCGCTGTCAGCATTTCCGGGCGCATGATGCTAAAACGCGTGATGGGTAAAGCCAGCTTTGCCACGCTGCAAGATAAAAGTGGCCGCATTCAGTTATTTGTCTCTAAAGAAAATGTAGGCGAAGAAATCTACGATACCTTTAAACGCTGGGATTTGGGCGATATTCTGGCCGCAGAAGGCGTGCTGTTCAAAACCAAGACTGGCGAATTGTCAGTCAAGGTTAGCCAGTTGCGCTTGCTGACCAAATCACTGCGCCCATTGCCGGAGAAATTTCATGGTCTGGCCGATCAGGAGATCAAATACCGTCAACGCTATGTGGATTTGATGATTTCCGAAGAAACGCGGCAGACCTTTATTGACCGCAGCAAGATTGTGGCGGCGATTCGTAATTTCATGCTGGGGCATGATTTTATGGAAGTAGAAACGCCGATGTTGCACCCTATCCCCGGCGGAGCCACAGCCAAGCCGTTTAAAACGCACCATAACGCGCTGGATATGTCCATGGTGCTGCGCATTGCGCCTGAGCTTTATTTGAAGCGCCTGGTGGTGGGTGGTTTCGAGCGTGTGTTCGAAATCAACCGCAATTTCCGCAATGAAGGCCTGAGCGTACGCCACAACCCGGAATTCACCATGATGGAATTTTATGCGGCGTATACCGATTATCAATGGCTGATGGACTTTACCGAAGACTGTATCCGTACCGCCGCCATTGCCGCGCGGGGTACGGCGGTGGTGGAATATCAGGGGCGTGAGCTGGATTTGAGCCAGCCGTTTCAGCGTCTGACCATCGTCGGTGCCATACAGAAATATGCGCCGCAATATACGTTGGAGCAATTGAATGATGCCGCCTATATCCGCAGCGAACTGCTCAAACTGGGCGTGAAACCGTTTGAGCATGTGGGTTTGGGTGCGCTGCAATTGGCCTTGTTTGAAGAAACCGCTGAAGCGCAATTGTGGGAGCCAACCTATATTGTGGATTATCCGGTGGAAGTTTCACCGCTGGCGCGTGCTTCGGATGCCAACCCGGAAATCACCGAACGCTATGAATTGTTTATTACCGGCCGTGAAATCGCCAATGGTTTTTCCGAGCTAAACGATGCTGAAGATCAGGCCGCGCGCTTTCAGGCGCAAGTGGCGGCAAAAGAAGCGGGCGATGATGAAGCCATGTATTACGATGCTGATTTCATCCGCGCCCTGGAATACGGCTTGCCACCCACCGGTGGCTGCGGCATAGGCATTGATCGCCTGGTGATGTTGCTGACCGATAGCCCCAGTATCCGCGATGTGATCTTGTTTCCGCATATGCGGCCTGAAGTTTGATTTCATTTTTTTAAAACCTTAATCCAAACCGTCGCTGGATAGAGACGAAATATTTTTGTATTAAATCATCAGACTAAGAATGAATCTAGTTGGAAAGCGAGCATCAGCGTCGCCATATGGGGACGCTGATGAGCCAGGCAAGTGGTGGTTTAAGCTTGAAATATATTTAACTATTTGAATAACATTAAAATTATTATTCTGGCATGGTAAATGCTGTGTTGAGTTATTAGCATAATCACAGTGCAAACAGGCGCTTTGGTATTTATCAGCAGTATTTATCAGCGAGGAATTTCATGTTAAGCAAACAAGGTTTTTTTAGTCGAGATAACGGCAACGGCCAACCATCTCCGTCACTCCCCGGCAATAATGCATCCGGTATTACATCAAGTTCTCTCGAAAAGCCGCTATCTGGCGCAGTTACCCCCGGCCATTCTGCCGCCATGGCATCAGCCACTTCATCCAGTGCCGCAGTTTCGGTTCCTGCTGCTGTAGCTGGCTCAGCAAAAGCAGAATCCAAAGCTGAAACGTCGGCTAAATCTTCTGCCAGTCGCTTAATTGTAGGCCCTGATGTCAAGCTGAAAGGTGCGGAAATTCTGGATTGCGATACTTTGGTGGTAGAAGGGCGCGTAGAAGCCACCATGGATAGCCGTGTGTTGCAGATTGCCGCAGATGGCTCATTTTCCGGCAAGGTAGGTATTGATGTGGCTGAAATTCATGGCAAGTTTGATGGGGAATTAACCGCGCGTAGCCAACTGATTATTCACGCCACAGGCCGGGTCAGTGGAAAAATCCGTTATGGCAAAATTTATATTGAAGAAGGTGGCGAAGTTTCAGGGGATGTGGCTTCACTTTCATCTGAAACCCATGCATCTGAAACCCATGCATCTGAAATTCATAAACCTTCTGTCTGAAATCAATAAAAGTAGCCATAAATCTTCGCATGATTGATTTGGCCAAATTAAAGCCTGTTGGCACTTGGCTCTCTCATTGTGTCTTTTTGATGACAGCCGGTCTATAGCCCCTGACATACGAAAAAGTGCTCTGAATTCCCATCAGAAGCCCTTGGGGGTTTTTTTACAACAGAAATAGGGAAGTCATCAACTTGTCATAATTCCGTCATATTACAAACGCAAAATCTCGCCTGTACCAAAACTATACAAAGACAACTTTGTTTTGCAAACAGGAGAGAGTGAATGAACAAGATGAAATTACGCGGCGTTATCGCGGCGGTATCGGGGGCGATGTTATTAAGCTTTGGCGTTAACGCGATGGCGGATACTACAGACGATATTGTCAATGCGCTGATGGCGAAAGGCGTGCTAACCGAAGAAGAAGGCGCGTTGCTGATGAAAGGCCGCACCGGTGAAAAAGAGGCGGCTGAAGCCAAGAAGAAAACCGCTGTAACTGCCAAATATAAGGATGGCATTGTGTTTGAAAGCGGTGATGGTGACTTTAGCGCAACACTAAATGGCCGTGTGCATGCGGATTATCGTTATTTTGGTAATGAGAGCAGCACTCCAACCCTTACAGAAAGTGTCACCAATTCAATCGCAAATGCAACCAATGTGCCGGACACCTTTGAGCTGCGTCGTGCACGTATTGGCATGAAAGCCAAGTTCAAGAAATATTATGAAGCAGAAGTGGTGGGTGACTTTACCAGCGCAGGTGCGACCATCGATGTCGCCTATCTGAACGTAGCTTGGTGGAAAGAAGCACAATTCCGTTTTGGTATTTTCAAAATGCCGATGAATCTGGAAGAGCTAACCAGTTCCAATAATATTGATTTCATGGAGCGTTCTTTTGTTAATCAGCTGGCACCAACCAAGGAAATTGGATTGATGCTGCATGGCACACCCTATAAAGGCATCACTTATGCCTTGGCGGGTTCTAACGGTAATCTTAAAAACGCTGAAACCGATATGCGTGAAGACGGCAAGGATATTCTGGGTCGCGTAACTGCCAACTTTGCTGAGATTCTGGACCAAAAAGATATGGTGTTGCACGCAGGTCTTTCTTTCTCGCAAGGCGATTTACCACAAGGGGTAGTGGGTGTGAATGGCCGTACTGAAGGGCGTGGTGTTACTTTCTTCTCGGCGCCCACGCTAAACGACACAACAAAATTTAGATCAATGGATCGTAGCCGTTATGGTGCAGAAGGTGTGGTGGCTTATGGTCCGTTCAAGTTGCAAGGCGAGTGGATGAGAGCCAATAATTCGTTCTCAACGAATACGCGTAACTACAGTCTGGATATGGATAACTGGTATGCCGAAGCTTTGTGGACGATTACCGGCGAGAAATACGCTGACATTTACAAGAATGGCGCATTCGGTGGCATTAAGCCGAAAAACGATTTTAATCCGACGAATTTCAGCGGTGGTGCCTGGGAAGTTGGTTTCCGTTTCAGCCAGTTTGATGCTTCTGACTATAACGCGGTTGGAGTTGGTGAAGGTGTGGGATCTGATGACACTAGTTTCAAGACTACAGCAACAGGAACTCCGAGTGCAAATGCCAGAGGCTTTGCCAAAGCTGATTCCTACACGGTGGGCATCAAGTTCTTACCTACCTCCAATATGCGTTTTATGCTCAATTACGTGAAGTCCGAGTTTAGCGATGCGATTGGTGGCGCAACAGGTGGTGTAGTGCTGAATAATAAACGCATCAATTCAGAAGATGCACTGATTATGCGTGCGCAATGGATGTTCTAATCCCATAAACTGTTTTCAGCTCCTCGGCAACTTTTCATTGTTGTCACCTTATAGCCCGCGCAAGCGGGCTTTTTATATTTTTTCGTATTTTTCAATATTAAACCTGCCAGGATAGGCATGAATAATCTAGGCGCTAGACTAAATCAAACTTTTTCACAAAAGTGTCACACACTTAAAAGTGTAATGAATTTATAGTGTCGAACTCCCAGCTCGGGAAGAACCAGAAAGGAATTTTACGATGAAAATAAAGACCCCTAATCCAGAGTATCTGGAAAAAGCCAAGCTTCTGACCGACGAAGAAGCTGATCGTTTGCATTCCAGAATGTCAGGCAAGCTGCCACGCCGCCGCTTGAAAGACAAAGTTAGCTCTCTGGAGGCATTGGCTATACAGCTGGAGCTGGAGGATGAGCAGCTTAATGAATGGCGTGAGGCCTTGCAAAAAATCAGGGAAAAGGATAGGGCAAAAGAAGAAAAGGATAAGGCAAAAGAAGAAAAGGATAAGGCAAAAGAAGAAAAAAATAAGGCTTAGACACATCCTCGGTGTCTTTAGTCTTGAGGCTATCACCCCTTGCCAAAGGCTAAATCGCACGCCAATTTCATGGTTTCGCTTCCACAGTTTTTGCTAGCCTGTCATATTTTCTTAATTTAGGTCTTGCATAATCAAAATTTATACTTGGTGATGGAAGCAACAGGCATGAAAAAACAGGATCCGCTTCAAGATCAATTTCTTCAGGATCAAATTGAAGTGGAGCAATTTGGTGCAGATGATGGAGCCGCTGCTTATGCGCTGTTGCTGAATGAGCTGCAAGCGCTTTGGGGGGAGTTGCTAACCCTTGAAAATGGATCGGCAGACATTCTGCAACAGGTGAATGCGCTCCACAAAGCTGGTGCTATCAACCTTATTCATTATCTGGGTTTGCGCCGTCGCGATATGCGGCCACTACAAGCCAGGCTGGCAGCGGTGGGGCTTTCTTCTCTGGGACGGGCTGAATCCCATGTGCTGCCCAATCTGAATGCCATTATTGCGCTGTTGCAGCGCGCCTTGCAGCAGCCGCCTGTTGCCAGCCGTGCGGCTGCAAGCAAAAGCACTGCTACTGGTGCCGAATTGCTGCAAATCAATGCTGTTAATCTGCTTGGCAAATCGCCCGGTCAACGCCAAGTGCGTGTCATGGTGACTTTGCCGGGAGAAGCGGCAGATGATTACACGCTAATTAAGGAAATGTTGAAAAAGGGCATGAATTGCGCCCGAATCAACTGCGCGCATGATGACCCGGAAATATGGCTGCGGATTATTGAACAAATCAAACATGCATGCCGTGAAACGGGTCGTCATTGTCGCATTTTGATGGATTTGGGCGGGCCGAAATTACGCACCGGTGACATTTCACTGGCTCCGCCAGTGCTTAAATGGCAGCCACAGCGCGATGCTCTGGGCCAAGTGCAGGCACCCGCGCGGATTTGGTTATACCCGGAGAAGGATAAGCTTTCCTGCCCGGCTTATACCTATGCTTGTCTGCCTATTCATGGCAACTGGCTGGCGCATGCCGCCGCTAATGACCAGATTGAATTTACCGATGCCAGAGGCGCACAGCGTGTGCTGAAATTGACCGGGCAAGTCGGGGATGGTTTTTGGGCTGAATCCAGACAGACGACTTATCTCACCCCGGGTATTGAATTGCACTTATTACGTACCCCCATCTCCGGTCATCCGCACCGGGTAGGGAAAGCGGGTGCGGTGGGAGCCTTGCCTCAAATAGCGGAATCCATTCATTTGCAACGAGGTGACAGCCTGATTCTGACCAGCAAACCCATTCTCGGATCCCCTGCTGAATACGACAACCGAGGCCATTTATTGCGTCCTGCCAGCATCTCCTGCTCGCTGCCGGAAGTTTTTGCCATGGTTAAATCGGGCGAACGCATTCTGTTTGATGATGGCCGTATCGGTGGTGTTATTCGCAGCGTAAGTGCCCATGAACTGTTGATTGAAATCACCCAGGCGCGCGATGCCGGTGAAAAGCTGCTGGTTGATAAAGGCATTAATCTGCCAGATAGCCAACTGGTTATGAACGGATTAACCGATACCGACATTTGGCATCTGGATTTTGTGGTGCGTCACGCGGATATGGTCGGTCTTTCCTTTGCCCATTGTGCAGCAGATATTGAATTATTACAGCAACACTTAAAACGCCTGAATGCCGAACAGCTGGGCATTGTGTTGAAAGTTGAAACTCGCCACGCTTTTGAGCATTTGCCGGAGTTGCTATTCGCCCTGTTGCGCTCACCCAATGTAGGCGTGATGATCGCGCGTGGTGATTTGGCGGTGGAATGCGGTTATGAGCGTCTGGCCGAGTTGCAGGAAGAGATTATGTGGTTGGCCGAAGCTGCGCATCTACCATTAATCTGGGCTACGCAAGTGCTGGAAGGCTTGGCCAAGAGCGGCAAACCCAGCCGCGCGGAAATCACCGATGCCGCCATGGGTGCGCGCGCGGAATGCGTCATGCTGAACAAGGGGCCGCATATTCTGGAAGCGATACAAATGCTGGATGACATTATGCGGCGTATGCAAGGCCATCAAAATAAAAAGAACGCCCTGTTGCGGCGTTTACATTGGTGATTTTGGAAACTGTGACGGATTCAAACCAGGAAACAAGCTATGTCCGATATTGCCGAAAGATCCCTGCATACCCGCGCCGCGCGCTCAGTTGAGGCCTTGCGCCGTTCTTTTTTCGATAATCTGTATTACATCACCGGCCGCTCACTACAGACGGCAACTCCGGGTAATTTATACACGGCTTTGGCCTATACCGTTCGCGATCGCCTGCTGGAGCGTTTTATCAATACGGCAGATCACTACAGAACCAGTAAAGCCAAAACCGTTTGCTATTTCTCCGCCGAATTTCTGCTGGGGCCGCATTTGGGCAACAACATCCTTAATCTGGGCTTATGGGATAACCTGACAGAAGCGATGCACGAGATGGGGCTGGATATGGAAACCATACTGCAACAGGAGCAGGAACCCGGCTTGGGCAATGGCGGTTTGGGGCGTTTGGCCGCCTGCTATATGGATTCACTAGCAACTTTGGAAATTCCCGCGATTGGTTATGGTATACGCTACGAATTTGGCCTGTTCAATCAGGTCATTAAGGAGGGCTGGCAAATAGAAGTCACCGATGCCTGGCTACGCGATGGCAACCCGTGGGAGCTGCCCAACCGAGAGCGGCGCTACCCGGTAAGATTGGGCGGCCATACCGAGGCATACACCGATGAACAGGATAGACCCCGGGTTCGATGGGTTTCCGGCAACACGGTTTATGGCGTAGCTTTCGACACCCCTATTCTCGGTTATGGCGTAGTCAACGTGAACTTGCTGCGTTTATGGAAATCGGAAGCGCGCGATGCTTTTGATTATCAGGCCTTCAATTCCGGTGATTACTACGGTGCAGTTGATGACATGGTCATCGCCGAGAATCTGACCAAAGTGCTTTATCCCAACGACGAGCCGGAAGTTGGCAAGGAGCTGCGCCTCAAGCAGCAATATTTCTTCGTTTCTTGCTCGTTGCAGGACATGGTGCGTATCACCCTGCGCGATTTTGGCGACCTGACACATTTTTCAGATAAATTTGTTGCCCAGCTTAACGATACTCACCCCTCTATTGCCGTGCCTGAATTGATGCGGTTGCTGGTGGATGAACATGGCATAAATTGGGAGCAGGCCTGGGAAATCACCCACAGCAGTTTCGCTTACACCAACCACACCTTGCTGTCAGAAGCGCTGGAAACCTGGTCGCTGGATTTGTTTCAGCGCATATTGCCGCGCCATCTTGAAATTATATATACAATCAACCAGCGCTTTTTGGACGAAGTACGCACACGTTTTATCGGCGATGAACAACGTCTCAGCCGCATGTCGCTGATTGCCGAAGGCCAGGTGCGGCGCGTACGTATGGCGCATCTGGCTGCTGTAGGTTGCTATGCGATCAACGGCGTTGCTGCTTTGCACACCGACTTGTTGCAAACCACCGTAATGCGGGATTTCCATGAGCTATGGCCGGAAAAGTTCAGCAACAAGACGAATGGCGTGACCCCGCGCCGCTTTATCGTCCTCGCCAATCGCCCGCTTGCCAAGCTGATTGACAAGACCATTGCTAATGACTGGTTACGCAATCTGGAATCCTTGCACCAGCTGGAACCTTATGCCGAACATGCTGGCTTTCGTGCCCATTGGCGCAAAGTCAAACTCACCGCCAAGCGACATTTATCCGACTATATCAGCCAAACGATGGGGCTGAGCGTTGATCCGGCTTCGTTGTTCGACATCCAGGCCAAACGTTTTCATGAATACAAGCGCCAGCATCTCAGCCTGCTACATATTATCAGCCTGTATATTCGCCTCAAAAACAGCCCCAATCTTGAGATTACGCCTCGTACCTTTATTTTCAGCGGCAAGGCGGCACCCGGCTATTACATGGCCAAGTTAATCATCAAGCTGATTCATAGCGTGGCCGAAATCGTCAATCATGATCCCCAGGTCAACCGCACGATCAAGGTCGTGTTTCTGCCCAATTTCAACGTCCAGAATGCTCAGCGCATCTACCCGGCGGCGGATCTTTCCGAACAGATTTCCACGGCTGGCAAGGAAGCCTCCGGCACTGGCAACATGAAGTTTTCGATGAACGGCGCTCTCACCATAGGCACACTGGACGGTGCCAATGTGGAAATACGCGATGCGGTGGGTGAGGAAAACTTTTTTTTGTTCGGCTTGAATGCCGCGCAGGTACAGGAACAACTCAACAATGGCTATCAGCCTTGGCAGCTGGTGAAAAACGACCCGGAATTGCATCACGCGCTGGAGCTGATTGACTCTGGTTTATTCTCGCATGGTGACCGACAGCTATTTGCGCCTCTGACTGGCAATCTGCGCGGGCAGGATCCCTACCTGGTTTGTGCTGATTACCGTGCCTATCTGGATTGTCAGGACAGGGTAAGCATTCAATATCAAGATACAGAACAATGGGCACGCATGTCCATTCTTAATGTGGCACGTATCGGTAGATTTTCATCCGACCGCGCCATTCGTGAATATTGCGAAGAAATCTGGAAAGTGCTGCCGGTATCCATAGGCAAAAATAAGTGAACCCAAAAATATAGTTAATCTTACTTTATGTCAAATACAACGGGGAAAGCGTCTGGAGATGTCTTGTTATTATCATTCTGGCGCGCAGCAGAATCCAGCCAGAATCGAGCTAGGATGCAATATAGGTCGCCGTGATTAGTTTATGACCGTATGTCTGAATGCCAGCCCTTGTCAGATGCTTGATGGTCAGGCTGTGTTCAAGGTGCCGGATTCATCATCCTCAAATGCAAATTTTCTATTTCGTGCATAATTTCCGAGCTTAATTTTACATTCCACGCTGCGATATTTTCTTTCAGCTGCGTCATGCTGGTTGCGCCTATCAGCGTACTGGTGACAAACCAGCGCTGATAAACAAAGGCGAGTGCCAATTGGCTGGGGGTTAAATGGTGTTGGCGGGCTAGTTCGGCATAGGCGGCGCTGGCAGGGCTGACATTGGGTTTGTTGTAACGTTGTGCATAGCCCTGAAACAGCGTCACGCGGCCTTTTGTCGCTGGGTTGTCTATATATTTGCCACTTAAATGTCCAAACGCCAGTGGCGAATAGGCCAGCAAACCGATTTTTTCACGGTATAGCACTTCCGCCATGCCGAATTCCATGCCCCGGTTGATGAGGTTGTAACCATTTTGCAAGCTGGCGATGCGCGGCAAATTGTATTCCTGCGCAATGCGTACAAATTCCATCACGCCCCATGGCTGCTCGTTGGAAAGACCGATGTAGCGTACTTTTCCCTCTTTAATCAATTCACCCAAAGTTTCCAGCTGATTGCGTATGCTCACCCATGCCTGTTCCTGACCTTGTCCATATACGCCGGAGGCAAACTCCTGCGCCGGATCAAACTGATATTGCCCAAACATGGGCACATTGCGCTCCGGCCAATGCAGCTGATAAACATCAATATAATCGGTTTGCAGACGCTGCAACGAGCCTTCAATCGCGGCGCGGATATTGGCCTTATCCAAAGAGGCGGGCCCTCCGCGTATCCAGTGCAATCCGCGTCGTGGCCCTGAAACCTTAGTCCCCAGAATAATCCGCTCGCGCGCCTGATGTTTGAGCCAGCTGCCGACTATGCTTTCCGTGCGCGTGAAGGTTTCCGCCTTGGGTGGCACCGGATACATTTCCGCCGTATCAATATAGTTGATGCCTTGTGCCAGCGCGTAATCCAGCTGTTCATGCGCCTCGGCTTCGGTGTTTTGATCACCAAACGTCATGGTGCCCAAACCGATGGCGGAAATTTTAAGATCGGTTTTGCCTAATTGACGATAGTCCATAGATGTTCTCATTCAGAAAGAATTATTTAGTCGGTTGGGTGGATAAGCATAGCGTATGCACCTTCTACCACTTGCGCATTGTAGCTTTGGTGCATGCGGCTTGTGGTTGAATCTCTACAATCAGTGCTATCCTTGCGCTCATGCAAATCGAACGAATTTTACACTCTCAGGGTTTCGGCTCCCGCAAGGCGTGCCGGATTATGCTACGTAACGGCGAGGTTACGGTCAATGGTCAGCTTTGTGATGACCCTGGCGCTGATTTTGATACCAGTAATCTTCACTTCGCAATAAATGGCGAATCCTGGCCTTATAAAGAGCGGTCGTATTTGATGCTCAATAAACCGGCCAATTATGAGTGTTCACACAAAACGCAGCATCACCCGACTATTTACAGTTTATTACCTTATCCACTGGTGGCGCGCGATGTGCAATGCATAGGTCGCTTGGATGAAGATACCACTGGCTTGATCTTGCTCTCGGATGATGGGCAGTTTATTCACCGCATGAGTTCGCCCAAATGGAAAGTACCCAAGGTTTATGAGGTAACGACCAAGCATGCAGTTGATGCAGAACAGATGGCGGCCTTGCTGAAAGGCGTGCAGTTGGTAGATGATCCGGCCACAATAGCCGCCCTTGCCTGCACGCAAATCAGCGAAAATATTATCCATCTCACTTTGGCTGAAGGCAAATATCATCAAGTCAAGCGTATGCTGGCCGCTGTCAGCAATCGTGTTGAAGGTCTAAAGCGCCTACGCATAGGCGCACTGCAATTGCCTGATGATTTGCCGGAAGGTGAGTGGCGCTGGTTGGATGAAGCCTCATTACTTGCCTTGAATACAGCAGAAAGAAATTCAACCGATTGATTTAACCGATTGCCAAGGACACGTTGTGGGACAGGAAATCCATCACTCGCATTTCAATTTGGCCGATTACGCGGTTTTTAAATCGCGTTTACGCGATGAAACAGCTTTGCTGAGTGAGATGCTGGCTACAAAACAGTTTGATGAACATGCTTTTGTCACAGGTTTTGAGCTGGAAGCCTGGTTGCTGGATAGCCATCACTCCCCGACCCCAATCAATATGGCGTTTCTTGAGCGCATGGCGAATCCATTGGTAGTGCCGGAACTATCGCGTTTTAATGTGGAACTGAACGGCACGCCGCAAGCCTTGCACGGCCAGGCATTGAGCCGTATGCATGCAGAATTGAACGCGACCTGGCAGCACTGCCAGCAAGTGGCGCAGGCGCTAAAATCGAGCGTGATGATGATAGGCACGTTACCTACACTGCGCAATGCTGATCTTTGCCTGGCGAATATTTCACCGCTCAAACGTTATTACGCATTAAACGAGCAAGTGCTGAAAGCGCGTGATGGTCGCCCTATCAAGCTCGACATTGATGGCCGTGAGCGGCTGATGGTGACACATGACGATGTGATGCTGGAAGCTGCAACCACTTCATTTCAGATGCATCTGCAAACGCCTATCAGCCAATTTCAGCGCCATTTCAATGCCTCACTGATTCTGTCAGCCGCCATGGTCGCCATAGGTGCCAATTCACCGTTTTTATTCGAGACTTCCCTGTGGGAGGAAACGCGCATTCCCTTGTTTGAGCAAGCGGTGAATATGGGCGAAATGGCTCATCCTGAATTGCAGCGTGTCAGTTTTGGTTCAGGTTATTTGCAAAATACGCCAGAGGCCTGCTTTCAGGAAAATCTTTTGCGTTACCCGGTGTTGTTGCCAATTTGCTTTGAAAGCGCTGCGAGTGAGTTGCAACATCTGCGTTTGCACAATGGCACCGTTTGGCGCTGGAATCGACCCCTGATCGGCTTTGACAGCAATGGCAATCCGCATATGCGTATCGAACATCGCGTGTTACCGGCTGGCCCCAGCATTGCCGACATGATGGCAAATGCTGCACTGTATCTGGGTGCCATGCATTTTCTGGCCGGGCAAAATACGCCACCTGAAGATAACTTGCCATTTGTGACGGCGCGCAACAATTTTTATCTGGCGGCGCGTCATGGATTAAATACGTCAATTCACTGGTTGGATGGCAAAGAATACAACATTAAAGACCTGTTGCTGGATGCGCTGATCCCTATGGCCGAAGCAGGGTTGATGCAACTGGGAATCGTACCGGAGGAAAGCCAATATTATCTGGGCATTATTCGTTCACGCGCCAGTAGTGGCCTAAATGGTTCCGCTTGGCAGCGTGCTTACATCAATGCGCATGGCCGCGACTTTTTGCGGCTGACGGCAGCCTATCAAAAACAACAAGAAAGCGGCAGGCCTGTGCATGAGTGGAGTATCTGAAATTTTGGAAAATCTAATTTTGAAAAACCTGATGCTGGACATTATTGATTATTTACCGGAGGGCTTGTTGCAAGCCGAAGCACGTGACTTGCATCGTATATTGCCCAAGCCTACCCTGATTCATTTACCGGGACGGCATACGCCCGCGCTGTTCGTCGCTATATTGTTGCATGGCAATGAAGACACAGGGCTCAAAGCCATACAGCAGGTTTTGAATCAATATGCAGGGCGTGAATTGCCGCGCGCCTTATCCATTTTTGTCGGCAACATCAGCGCGGCAAAAGAAGGTGTGCGCAGATTGGAAAATCAGCCTGATTACAATCGCATCTGGCCCGGCACTACGCTGGATGCACCGCAAGAACAGGCTATGGCGGCAACGGTGGTCAGCGAAATGCGTCAACGCGGCGTGTTTGCCAGCATCGACATACACAACAACACCGGTTTAAATCCGCATTACGCCTGCGTCAACGTACTCGATCAACGTTTTTTTCATCTTGCCGCACTGTTTTCGCGCATTGCGGTTTATTTTGTTCAACCCAAAGGCACGCAATCGGGCGCATTTGCACAGCTATGTCCAGCCATTGCCGTCGAGTGCAGCAAGCCGGGCAACCCGGAAGGAGTGGCACGTGCCATTGCTTTAATTAATGCGGTATTACATCTCACAATCTTTCCTGCGCACCCGGTGGCGGCACATGATCTGGAGCTATTCCATACCGTGGGCTTGGTTAAAATTCCTGAAAATATAAGTTTTCAGTTTGGAATGGGTGATGTTGATTTATGTTTGGAAACCGCTATTGACCATCTGAATTTCACTGAACTGCCTATTTTTACCCGCTTGGGATATGCCCGCTTGCCACAGCTACCACTGCAAGTGCTGGACGATGCAGGTGAGGATATTGTGGATCAGTTTTTTCTGCTGCGTGAGGGTGAATTACTCAGCAAGCGCGGCATAATCCCCGCCATGCTCACATTGAATGAACATGTGATTCGGCAGGATTGTCTGTGTTATCTGATGGAACGGTTGCCATTACCGGGCTGATGCTTTCGCAGGGGACGGGTTGCAAACCCGCCCTTGTAATTACTTATTTGGAATTACATATGACGGATAATTTCTTCACCAAACTGTGCGCTGCCAACCTGCGTTGCGCCTTCCATTTGTGATGAAAAATCATAAGTGACATGTTTGGCTGATATGGCTTTGCCTACACCGCTTAAAATCAAATCAGCGGCTTCCACCCAGCCCAAATGACGCAGCATCATTTCAGCGGAAAGGATCAGCGAGCTGGGGTTGGCAATATCCTTGCCGGCAATTTTTGGCGCGGTGCCGTGGGTGGCTTCAAACATGGCTGTGGTGTCGGATAAATTGGCTCCCGGCGCTATGCCGATACCACCTACCTGCGCGGCCAGTGCGTCCGACATGTAATCGCCATTGAGATTAAGCGCGGTGACTACATCGTATTCCAGCGGATGCAGCAGAATCTCCTGCAGGAAGGCATCGGCAATGCAGTCCTTGATAACAATGCCATTCGGCAATTTGCACCATGGGCCGCCGTCAATTTCCACCGCGCCAAATTCCTCCTTGGCCAGCTCATAACCCCAGTTTTTAAAGCCGCCTTCGGTGAATTTCATGATATTGCCCTTGTGCGTAATCGTCACCGATTTGCGATTATTATCAATCGCATATTGGATAGCTTTACGGATCAAACGCTTGCTGCCATCTATGGAAACCGGCTTGATACCTATGGCGGAAGATTCGGGGAAGCGGATTTTTTTGCGCACGCCCATATCGCTCAAAAAGGCGATGACTTTTTTCACTTCATCGGTACCGGCTGCCCATTCAATGCCGGCATAAGTATCTTCGGTATTTTCGCGGAAGATAATCATATCCACGTTTTCAGGATGCTTGACCGGGCTGGGCACGCCGGGAAAATACTGAATAGGGCGCAAACACACGTAAAGATCCAGCTCCTGACGCAAAGTCACGTTGAGTGAGCGCATACCGCCACCTACCGGCGTGGTCAGCGGGCCTTTGATAGAGATCACATAATCTTTAATGGCTTTCATGGTTTCATCTGACAGCCAGATGTCGTCACCATAAACCTTGACAGATTTTTCACCAGCGTAGATTTCCAGCCATGAAATTGCGCGTTTTCCGCCATAAGCTTTGTTGACGGCAGCATCGACGACTTTAAGCATGGGTGGCGTAATATCTACACCTATGCCATCGCCTTCAATAAACGGAATAATCGGATGATCGGGAACATTGAGCGAATTATCGGCGTTAACCGTAATCTTTTCGCCATGGGTAGGCACGTTGATTTTTGAAGACATGAGATAATCCTGTTAAAACAATATTGATAATAATGTAATGATACTTCTGTTCAATAAACCCTATGGTGTGGTCTGCCAATTTAGTAAGCACGAAACGCACCAGACGCTAAAGGATTACGTTACCGTGCCTGACGTATATGCTGCCGGACGACTGGATACCGATAGCGAAGGCCTGCTCATTTTAACCGATGACGGCCGCTTGCAGCATCGAATCAGCCATCCCCGGCATAAAGAATTCAAGACTTATTGGGCACAAGTGGAAGGTGACCCCAGCGAGGCGGATTTGCAGCCACTGCGCACAGGGGTCGATCTTGGGGATTTTATTACGCAAGCTGCACAAGTTAGGCGCATTGCTGAACCCGCTAATTTATGGCCACGCACTCCGCCTATACGTGAACGTAAAGCTATTCCAACCACCTGGCTGGAAATCAAAATCAGCGAAGGTAAAAATCGCCAGGTACGGCGCATGACCGGCAAAATTGGTTTTCCTACCTTGCGCTTGATTCGCTATGCGATAGGCAATTACACTCTGGATGATTTGGCACCAGGAAGCTGGAAGCAGGTGTGATGCAAAAATCCTGTGCTTTAAGTTTACGTTTCCGTCTGAATTTACTGATTACGCTACTGTTGCTGGTTTTTATGCTGGCAGTGGGTTGGGTGATTGTCAATGACACGCGTGTTTCCATCCGTGAGCGTGTGGAAGCCGCCACCCGCGTCACCGTGCAATTGCTGGATACGGTAATCACGAGTTCGGCGCAGAATCCTGAAGCCGGTTATACCCATGACGTGCTGCGCGAATTTTTGCAATCGCTGGGTTATGTGCGCAGCAACCAGATTATGTTATATGACTTGCGAGGCCGCTTGCTGTATCAATCGCCCGCGTCCAGGTTTCGTGCGGATGTAACTCCGCCGCAATGGTTTATCCATTTGGTCAGCTCAAAGCCCGAGACGATACAGCGCTATTTTCATTACGGTACGCTACTGGTCATATCCAATGATGCCGGTTCCATACGCGAAGCCTGGAGTGGTGTGCGGCAATTGTTATGGGTGGGTTTGAGTTTTTTTGTGTTGCTCAACGGCATGGTGTATTGGATGCTGGGCCGCTGGCTGCGGCCGGTGGGCAGCATACTTGGCGCTATCAAACGCATGGAACAGGGCGATTTGGCCGTACGCTTGCCAAGCTTCAATCAGCCGGAATTCGCCACCATAGGCCATAGCCTGAACCGCATGGCAGAATCGCTGGGTGCCGAGCGCGAGCTGGAAGAAAACCGTCAACTCACGCATTTGATTCAGCAACATATCGAAGATGAACGCCGCAGCTTGGCGCGCGAGTTGCATGACGAGTTGGGGCAATATGTAACCGCGATCAAAACCTTTGCCGTGGCCATTGCCAATAAAACCAGAGCGCCTATGCCGGAAGTGGAAGCGCATGCACAAACCATCGCCGCCGCTGCCAACCATATTTACGACGGCATGCACAATATTGTGCGTCAATTACGCCCCGGTGCGCTGGATGATTTGGGGCTGGCAGATGCCTTGCGTGAAGCGGTTGCGGTTTGGTCGGCGCAAAATGCTAATATCAAATTTTCACTGAATATTGCTGGCGATTTTTCCGTGCTGGATGAAACGTTTAATATCAATTTGTATCGCATTGTGCAGGAAGCGGTAACCAATGCTTTGCGTCATGCCCGGGCGACCACGATTGAAATTGGTTTAAGCCATGAAGTTAGCTCGACCCATGCAATACAACTCATAATTAAAGATAACGGCTTGGGAATGAATATGAATACGGTAGATCAAAGCCGCCACTTCGGCTTGTTGGGGATGCGTGAACGGGCACAGGCTTTGCGCGGCAGTTTCAATGTGGATTCGGCACCGGGACAGGGAACCTCGATTCTAGTGACTATTCCAGTAGAAAATAAACATGAGTGAAGCTATCAAAGTCATGCTGGTGGATGACCATGCCGTGGTGCGTATGGGTTTTAAAATGCTGTTGGAATCCGACGCGCAAATCAAAGTGGTGGCGGAAGCAGAAAATGGCGAGCTGGCCGTAACGCGTTATATGGAGCATCAACCGGATGTGGTTGTCATGGACATCACCATGCCCGGCATAGGCGGGCTGGAAGCGACAGAGCGCATTCTGGCCAAAGACCACAGCGCCAGAATACTGGTGCTATCCGCGCATGAAGATTCAGTACACCCCAAGCGCGTATTGAACGCAGGTGCCATGGGTTACCTTACCAAACGTAGCGCGGCGGAAGAACTTATCAAAGCCATACGCAGCCTTGCAGGCGGCAAGCGCTATATAGAAGCCAGCGTTGCACAGCAAATGGCGGTGCAGCAATTCTCCGGTGAAACCAACCCGGTGGATGTGTTATCGCCGCGTGAATTTGAAGTATTCATGGCCTTGGCCAAAGGCAAAACCACCAACGAGATTGCTGAAACCCTGAGCCTTTCCCCGCGCACGGTAGGCACACATTTATATAACATCAAACAGAAATTGAATGCGAATAACTCGGCTGAAATTGCATTGATTGCCATGCACGCAGGGCTGATTGCGCCGTGAGGGAGCTAGGGGTAGAAGCTGCCGCCTTACGGATTGATTACAGGCAGCGCACATTTTTCCCGTAAGCCAGCAGGGTATTATCCGCAGTAATTAGGGTTAATTTTTCTAGTTTAGCTTGTGCCAGCAGCAAACGATCAAATGGGTCTGAATGAAACACGGGTAAATCCGCAGTTGCTATCGTATGACTGGGTGTGATATTCAGTAAGCGAAAACCTCCCACATTCGCCGCGACGAGAAAGGCTGTTGGGGTAATGGGAAGCTTGCCCAGCTTGAATTTAATCGCCACCTCCCAAACTGAAGCAGCGCTCAGCCAGCATTCACTCTGCGCAATTTCTTCTAAACTTTCAGCATTCAGACGAGGGTTTGCAGAAAACCACCACAGTGCAACATGGGTATCCAGTAATAAGCGGGATGACATTACATCGAACCGCTATCAAATAGATGAGCCACTTCACTATCCACCGCCGCAGAAAATGCATTATCCAGAATTAAGGGATCAATGCTTAACACGCCAAAGCCGATCGTTGCATTGGGCTTGTTTGTTACAGGCACCAAACGCACCGCCACCTTGCCTGCCCTCGCGATAAATACTTCCTCACCATCAAGCGCGGCCTGTACCAGTTGCGATAGCTGGCTTTTAGCTTCATACAAGTTACATTGCCTCATGTCACATCTCCGTTGTTAACTCTGCTTGGTTAGTCAAACCAAGTCTGTCGATAGTATAGCAACACCTGAGTGAACACAATATCAGCCCAATAAAAAAAGGAGGGCACAATTTGTGCCCTCCTTGATTTGCTACGCTATGCTTTAAAACTTGAAGCCTTAAAACTTAAGCGCGTTTTTTTCTGCTAACACCAAAACCAAGTAGACCAGCAGCAATCAAAGCCAGGCTGGCTGGCTCTGGAACTGATGGAGGTGGAAGTTGAGCATCATAAGTGTAAACAACATTCAGGTTATAGCCAGAAGTTGTTTGGATAAGTGTTTGCAGATTGCCATTGTCAGAACCGACTGAACCATTACCTGTCGCGCGGACGTTATAGCCAAGATCACCTAAAGTGCCTGTACCAGTTAAAGCAGCAAGGTTGGCAAAATTGAAGCTGAAAGTGGTTGCCCCTGAAATGTTGCCAAATACAGTTCCTGAGGTGCCAGCATAGTCGGTCGTGTTGTCCCACGCGGTAGCGTTAAATGATGCGCCTGTAGCACTATCAGACGCACCAGCCAGATTACCTGCAACAGAGGCACCTGGCGCATCGCGGAAATAAAAATTAACCAGAGCCTGCGGAGTTAAAGTGTCAATACTGGCACCCAAGTTCTCAGCCTCAAAGTGTTGAGTCCAGCTTCCGGTGATGCTGATAGTTGCGCTAGTCAATGTACCTAACGTTGCGTCGAACTGACTGATGCCAAGATTATGGTTCCAGTTGGTAGTAGCTGGTCCATAGGTCTCACTGAAAGTTTGAGTGGCTGCACTGGCAGCCCCAGCAAAACCAGCGAATGCCAAGCTGGTGATAAGTGCTAATTTCTTCATGTCTAAATCCTTTTGTGGTTAATATAGTAGCGAACTGACTGCTTGTGTACTAATCGTCATTTCGCTAGTTTTAGCTGACAGACACCGCTGTCAGCGGCACAAATGTTAGCTGTGAAGCCTTATTAAGATTGTAAACGATTGTAAACTGGGTGTTGTTTGATGTTCAGACTTGAGCTGAACCATTGAAAAAAGCTAAAAGATGTATGCTGTATATTAAAGCAAAAAAAATGTATCAATAAAAATAACTTATTGATGTTATTTGAATTTTACTATTATATTGCAATAGCGTTCATCTGAGCCGGGTTGTTTTAACTGCGTAGTGTAAAGATTTCCGACACCACTTTGGGCTGCATATTACGCAATTTATATGCTACCCAGTCATGCAGCAATAAAGCCGACTTTGCTATGTCTGCCATCGCAATAGGGCTTGTTGGCGGAGTGTCCACAGCGGCATAAGAATAATTTTTCCCCGCGCTGTAGTGTTTGGCCGGTGCCGCTGATAATTTCCAGATGGCCTTGCACTACAAGTGGGCCATTGGCTAATGGTTTCACGCTGAGCGAACCATCGCGTTGCATCAGAGGCTGGGAAGTTTGGGCTGGGGGTTCGCCCGTAGCGATGAAGTTGGCAGCATTATGTGAGAGATCACAATAGGGTTTATTACGCGATTGCCCACAACGACACAGCGTGGCGCGCAAGTGTGATACAGGTTCTGCATCGGTACGGCTGATGGTCAAGTCAGCATTGAAAGCCAACGGGCCATTTTCCAAAACACGCACCGTGTTGACTTTGGGCGCGGCTTCTTGTTCTCCGCCATCCTTGCGCTTGACGACAATAGCGCCAGAAGGACAGTTTTTAGCGATATGCAGTAAGGTTTCCGCGCTGGCGCACTCGGGGTGTAGCCAATCGCCTTGTGCATTGGGGACAAAAACATCAGGCCGGGTTAAGACACAGTGTCTGGAGTGTATGCAAAGCTTGTTATCAAATTCAAGAATGGCAGCGCCAGATTCAACAATTTCCTTGCTCATGATGGACTCCGTAACGTTGAGTGCACAACTTGAATTGCGTCAGTCGGAATGCTTCATCCCTGTTCCGCCAACTGATTGACCTTGGCCGCCATGATAAAGTCGTTCTCATGCAGGCCATTGATTTTATGTGTTTGAAACACAACTTTGCAATAACCCCAGCCTATGGTGATGTCAGGGTGATGGCCTTCTTCTTCACATAACAGCCCCACGCGCTGAGCGAAAGCTAGCGCATCGAGAAAATTGTTGAATTTAAAAGTGCGCTTGACGCGCGTAGCATCGTCTTGTAACTCCCAGCCTGGTGCTGCCGTTAGATATTGCTCGGCAATTTCACAACTTAAGGGCGGGATTCCGCCTTGACATGGCGTACATTTTTTTGCAGTTAAATCGGTTTGGCTCATGCTATTCACTCCTGGTTTTTGCATACCCAACATTCGGAATATCTAAAACACTCACTCCGTTACCTGTTCAAAGTCCTCCTTGAATGCGCCGCAATCCGGGCATAGCCATAAGTCAGGCACATCCTGCCAAAGCGTCCCAGCTTCTATACCATGTTCCTGGTCGCCCAGTGCTTCATCATAAATATGACCACAAATTGTACAGCGCCATTTAGCCAAGTGATTTCCTTTTGAATTTATTCAGTTTGAATAAACTATGGTACCACCTGGTTAATTTCAATATCAATATTTGCGTCATTGGGTTTGATCGTGGCGCTCATGCCTTGAAAATCACCGCTTTGTGCCTGGGCATTGCCGTCTTTGGAAACGCGGGCGAGCAAGACCACTTCACCGGCTTGTGACAGTTTGTGTTCGGCTGTCAGTGCTGAGCTGTCGTCCAGATGGTAAGCGTAAGGCAAATCACGCAAGGTAACGCGCACAATGGCCAGTGGCATCGGCATGCCCTGGGTAGCGCGGGCAAAAATGAATACGGTAGTGGATGGATCAAGCTTGCCAGCCAATGCCGGGGCTATACGCACTGTGCCGCTGATGCCAGCAACTTTGCGCTGCTCGGTTTTAGGCGCTCCTGTTGCTGAAGGTGTTTCAATCACCTTCCCGCCAGATAAGCTACGCGCCTCGTTGAGCGAGGCTTTGATTTCAGGCAATAAATCTGAATCTGCAGGTAGATCCTGTTGCAAGCGCTGCCAAAAAACAATGGCCTGCTGGTAATCCTTGCGTTGAAAAGCGGCGGTAGCGGCCAGCAATAAAGCCTTAACGTTGTGTGAATCAGACTTGAGCGCGCGTTTGACGAGTTCTTCGGGTAAGCCTGCGAGCTTGTGTCCATTAACCACAGCCAATGCATCGGCATAATCTGCCAATAATTGCGCATCGTCCGGTATTACCTTTACTGCTTTCTCATAAGCAGGCACAGCCTCGGCATGGCGTTTGAGTTCAACATAGGATCTGGCCAGCAAAGCCCAGCCTGCGCCATCTCCAGGATTATTCTCCAACTTGCCTTTCAGGGAATCAAGCAAGGGTTCAAGATCACCAGCCATTGCACTATGTTCCGCGTTGGATTGAGCCGCGCCGGATTGCGCCAGCGTTGTATCAGGTGCCACTGCGGGCATAGAAACGGACAGTGGGCTACCAAGTTGGTAGTACAGCACTACAGCAATCAGTGGCAGTGCTATCAACAATGCGCCTGCCAGGCGACGATCCGGCCTGGGTTTGACAGTGGCTGTTGCCTCAACATCACCTTCGTTCAGCAAGCGGCGTTCCAATTCGCTTTTAGCGAGCTCATATTGAGAAATATCCAGCACGCCATTAAGTTTATCCTGCTCCAGCTCTTCAAACTGTTGACGAAAAATTGCACGCTTTTCAGCGCTGGCATCTACTGCAGCTGAAGCTTTAGTGCGCAATAAAGTCGGCAGTATCAACGCCAGCACGACTACCAGTAACACCCCTGCAATTGTCCAGAACACCAACATTATGATTCCTTGTTTAATAATATAGTGGCTTCACACGCTTCATCCAGACCAAGCGTACCATCGCTGGTCTTTTTTTCCCAACGTCTTAACCAAATAAGCAAACTAACACCAACCACCAATAATAAGGCGGTGGGGGCGAACCAAAGTAACAGGGTTGTTATTTTCTGCGGCGGACGATAACGTATAAAATCACCATGATGCATCACCAAAGCATTAATTATGGCTTCGTCATCCTTGCCTTTACTTGCCATTGCACGAATTTCCTTGCGTAAACTCTGTGCCAGCTCGGCATTGGAATCAGCGAGCGTCTGATTATCGCAAACCAGACAACGCAATTCTTCGGCGAGGCGCTGTACTTTCGCTTCCACTTCGGCTGACTTAATGGCGACATTACTTTGCTGCAAACTTGCATTCTCTGCCCATGCGCTAAAACATTGCAGCATAAACAGGACAATACACAAGCCACACATTAAACGAATAATCATGCTGGATTTCATTTGGCTTACATCCTTATGGGCGCTTCTATAAATTCAAGTTGTCTCAAGCCAAACAAGGCGCGAGCAAAAATTGTGACGCGGTATATATTTGATATATAAGGTAAACGCCGCTTCAGTGGAGACTAATCTGCTGTCGTAGCTAATAATTTTTTGTGAGCAATGCGGTATAACGACGATTGTGGATTTATAGAAGCGCCCATATGTAATTAATTATCAAGCTTGGTTCAATTGAAACTGCTTGCACACCCCAGTGTTAACATTTTGTGTAATAAATCGCACAAATACTATAATATGTGGGAATATTTCACACGTCAATTAATTGTGTAAAAAATCCCCCACCTTTCGTATAATAAAAAAACATGATCGAACCTACAGAAACCTCTGAAAACACAATAAAAAAACGTGTACTCACTGCCTTGCAGCGTGTGCTAAAGCCGCTTATCAGGCTGATGCTTTCACAGGGCGTGAATTACCCAATGTTATTGGAAACCTTGAAATCCGTTTTTGTTGAAGTGGCAGAAGAAGAATTCGGCTTGCAAAAACGCCAGCAAACCGACAGTCGGATTAGCTTGCTAACCGGATTACATCGCAAGGATGTACACCGTTTGCGCGCGCAACCGGTGAATGCACAGAATGAATCCTCACTGGTAACGCTAGGTTCTCAGTTGGTAGGTTTGTGGATCAGCGATACGGATTTTTAGATGCTGAGGGCAAACCAAAACCGCTGCCAAGATTGGCACGTATTGGCGGCAACGTTTCTTTTGAATGCCTGGTAGCGCGTATTAGTAAGGATATACGCGCCAGACCGGTGCTGGATGAATGGTTAAGGCTGGGCGTGGTGCGCATAAATGAAAACGATTGTGTATGTCTTAATGTTGAGGCTTTTATTCCCAGCGTCGGTTTTGAGGAAAAGCTGTTTTTCTTTCAACAAAATATTCACGATCATATTGCCGCTACCACGCATAACCTGATGAATATATCGCCGCCCATGCTGGAGCGTTGTGTGTATTACGATGGTTTAACACCAGCCGCGATTGATGAGCTGAAAGTTTTGGCTGAAGAGCAAGGTATGTCCGTTTTGAAAGCCGTTAATGCACGCGCTATTGAACTGCTGGCAGAATCTGAATCGCAGACAACTGCGTCAACCATGGCCAATGCCGATCGACGCTTTACTTTTGCGCTGTATTTTTATCACAGTAAAGAAAGCCTGGAAACTAGAAATCCAGCTAGCCACGCAGAAAACGCCTCTCAGGATTAACATGAAAACATGGATATGCTTCTGTTTGCTGATTGGCATGGCGGCCGTATCACCCATTGCCGCCGCCAACCCTTGTGATGGCGGCGGTATTGGTGGAACAGGTATTCGCTCTGATCGCAGCATTGGCGGAATTGGCGGCACTGGTATTGCGCCGAATCGCGGAATCGGTGGCACTGGCATCAAGCCCGAATCCGGCGGTATAGGCGGCACCGGCATTCAGGCCAACGGCATTGGTGGTACGGGTATCGTGGGTGTGATTACGGGCTTCGGCAGCATTTGCGTAAATAACCTTGAGGTGAACTATTTCAGCAACACGCCAGTTGATCTGGGTGGCAAAAAAATCAGCAGCCAGGCTTTATCCATAGGGCAAGTCGTGGCGGTGCAGGCGACCGGCGGAGAGAAGGCGTTGATAGCGCATGAGATTCACGCTTATCATCAAATCAGCGGGCCGATTACCGGGCTAAACCTGCCGGCAGGAAAAATGAACGTGATGGGACAATCTGTCAGTATCAAACCTGCGCAACTCTTTGGATTAAAAACAAATAATTTTAGAGTTGGTCAATGGGTCAATGTTAGCGGTCTGCGTAAAGCCGATGGCAGTGTTGTTGCCACGCGTATCGATCAAACTAGCGATAAAAAACGGCTCGCATCGTAGGCCATTTGACGCGTCATGGAAACCATCTGTATTTGGCTGGGACCAAAATAGAAGGTCTGGCTAAAGCATCCGGCAATAGGGCTACGGATTCACGCTTGAGCGGCACTTGGGATGGCCATTCGTTTAATGTCAGAGAAATGACTCCGGGTCCCGTCAATGATTTGTTGCATAAAGTCGAAGTATTCCATTTGCAAGGCATGGCCTCTGGCAATGTTGGCAACGGGCGTTTAAACATTGCCGGGCAAAGTGTGAAAATTACCGGTCAAACGCGCTTCCTGGGTAATAACGCCAACAGAAACCTGGCTGGCATGGCCGTCATTGTGCGCGGACAGATGAAAGAAGGTAAGCCCAGCGCGCGATCTGTAGAACTTAAAGCCATCAAAATCGAACCAAGTGTACGGCGAGATTCCATAACCACACCTGCTCACGCCCAACCTTTAAACCCGACAGAAGAAAAGTTAAAACTCAAAGATCATGACCTCAGCAAACCTGGCGAACTCTCCAGAATGGAAAAAATAAATCGCACTGAGAAGCCTGAAAAGGTGGAGAAGGTGGAGAAGGTGGAGAAGGTGGAGAAGGTGGAGAAGGTGGAGAAGCCTGAAAAAATTGAGAAAGTAGAGAAAGTAGAGAAAGTAGAGAAAGTAGAGAAAGTAGAGAAAGTGGAGAAAGTGGAGAAAGTGGAGAAAGTGGAGAAGGTGGAGAAGGTGGAGAAGGTGGAGAAGCCTGAAAAAATTGAAAAAATTGAGAAAGTAGAGAAAGTAGAGAAAGTAGAGAAAGTAGAGAAAGTAGAGAAAGTAGAGAAAGTAGAGAAAGTAGAGAAAGTAGAGAAAGTAGAGAAAAAAGATTAAGTAAACAAGCTAGCTCTTTATACCAAGCGAGAGATTGGAACGATGAATAAAAGAATTAACCCTGTTATCCCGGCAGTATTCCTGACTTTTTTGATTTTTCAATCATGCCCGAGCTATGCCGATGGCACATTCAGTCTGACCAGCGGTGCGGACTACAGCACCGGTAAATATGGCCAATCGCAATCCACCGATATTAGCTACGTCCCGTTTACTGCCAAGTATGAAACCGATGACACCACGCTCAAACTGACGATTCCCTGGCTGCAAATCACCGGCCCAGGTGATGTGGTAGGTGGTGACGCGAAGGTGGTGCTAGGGAAATCCAGCCGCCCCTCGGTAACCCAATCTGGTTTGGGTGATATTGTGTTCAGTGCCACTCACACCTTCGCGCGGATAGGTACCACGCATCCCTTGATTCTGGATGTAACCGGCAAAATAAAATTTGCCACAGCCTCCGCTAGTAAAGGCTTGGGAACTGGTGAAAATGATTATTCCATTCTGCTTGATGCCTATAAGCCATTGATTAAAGACCTGACCTTATTTGGTGGTGTTGGATACAAACTAATGGGCGACCCGGTCGGGCTGGATTTGCATAATGTCTGGTTCGGTTCTGCCGGATTCTCGTATAAATTCAGTCCGGCCACCAGCGCTGGCATCATGGCAGATATCCGCCAAGCCACGCTGGATACTACCCAACCTTTACGTGAACTCACCGCCTTTGCCATTCATAAATTTGATGACCATTACAAATTACAAAGCTATCTGACTCACGGCTATTCCGAATCCAGCACCGGCTGGGGTGGTGGTGTCATGCTGGGCTACGTGTTTTAATGGTATGAAATTCAGAAATTGTTACTTCACGCATCAGCAACTGCCGATAGCATGGCATTAATGGCACAGGTGCAATTAGCCAAAATACACACCAGAGCTTATGGTAACGTAGGCAATTTTTTCTGTGCGGAAAAATGAAATTCGATTACTCACTGTATTTCACAGGGAGCTAAACTAGCGGTCTCCATTTTTCGTTTTCCGTTGCCGCAGGGCTGATGTAGTGACGGACTAGGCCGCCACGCTGGACAGTATGTTGGCCGACGACAGTTTGGGTGATGGTGAGTGGTGAGCTTCTCGCAAACATTTTTTGACGCATGAAGCACAGTGCCCACATTCATCAATTACGCCCAGTTCGTGGCGCAAATCCTTAACGCTATTTGCACCAGCCAGTATCGCCAAATGAATCTGTCTTTCGGTTACGGCGCGACAAACACAAGCGTACATTGCATCACCTCTCTGAAGTCTGAAAACTCAAATTACTAATGATAATCATTCTCATTTAAGCTTCGTTTCATGTCAAGTTTTATTGCAATTAATTTAAACAAATTAACTTGTTTATGTAGATTGATAAAAAAAGTCACGATAGTTAAGTCGTGGCTTTAGACGGGTTGCACTAAGTTATTAATCGCCGCCAGGCTCAATATGGGCTTGCAGATAATTGGGTAAAGTTACATCCTTTATCAGGCTTTGTTGCGTTTCCAGCCAGTCAATGGCCTCTTCGCAATGCTCCAGTAGCTCTGTTAACAAATCGCGGCTGACGTAATCTTGCAGACTTTCACATAGCGTAATGGCTTCCACCAAAAAAGGCGTTGCGTTTCGGTTTCATATTTCAGATCACTCTGCAAACATTCGACCACATTCTCGCCGATATGCAGCTTGCCCAGATTTTGCAGATTGGGCAGACCCTCCAGAAACAGGATGCGTTCAATCACAACGTCTGCCTCTTTCATCACGCGGATAGATTGTTTGTAATTATAATCATTGAGCTTTTCCAGCCCCCAATTGCGAAACATGCGCGCATGGAGAAAATACTGATTAATGGCGGTCAGCTCATGTTTAAGCACTTTATTTAAAGCTTCATTGATTTTCTTGTCGCATTTCATATTCTTCTCCTAATTGGCCGCACTAATTTTCATTTGGCTTTGCTGATAATTCTGCAAGCCAACCAAATCAATCAGACCAATTTGCCGTTCAAGCCAATAAGCATGATCCATCTCGGTATCTTCCAGTTGGATGACCAGCATCTCGCGCGTGACATAATCCTGCACACTTTCACATACAGCGATAGCTTTTTTCAGCTCGCCCACCACATGATATTCAAGACCCAAATCAGACTTGAGCATCTCCGGCACAGTATTACCAATATTCAGCGCGCTGCGTTTGGCCAAATTCGGTGTTCCTTCCAGAAATAGAATGCGCTGAATCAGGCTACGCGCATGTTGGCGCTCATGCTCGGATTCATGTATCGCCTTATCCGCCAGATGCGCAAAACCAAAGTTGGCATACATTTCACCATGAATCAAATATTGATCCACGGCTGTTAGCTCGCCAGCCAACAAGTCGTTGAGTATTTCAATAATCTTTTTCTCGCCTTGCATGACATTCTCCTAATCAATTTTCAGAGCATTGGTCTCAGCGGCAACGCCTGCTAATATTGGGCTCGTAAGTAATCATTGTATCCAATTCCCGGTAGCAGTGTTATGTGTGAATTAATATACAGGTGCCAAAAGTGTTGACTTTATAAATGAGAATAATTATCATTTACATATCATGGGTCAAATCAAGAATAAGCCGGATGTAATCCCTGCTACAGCCAAACCAACCGAAGTGGCTGTACGCAAGCCGTTTGAACGGCCGCGCTATTACAGCCCCGAGTTGTTTGGTAGCGCCAATGAATTGGTGATAGAGCATGCCGGTGAAGAATACCGTTTGCGCATTACCAGCAAGGGCAAGCTGATTCTGACTAAATAGTTTCTCCCTCTGCCAGCCACCGGACACTTAACTGCCGGAAGCCAGCCATTTTTTTAATTTAGCCTATAGGGCGATATTGAGCTTAATGCTCATAGTTAAATGGTTGGAATCATTCAAGTGGATTTGGTTTATTTTTCTTCAAATAGTGAAAACAAGCGTCTGTCATACAGCATGCTGGGGCTTGTGCTAATAGCGCACACCGGCTTGCTGTTGGCATTGGCAAGTTATCAGAAGCCAATTCAGCTAGCGGAAGAAAAGTCCATGCAAATTAGCCTGATTACGCCCGAATCCAAACCCGAAAAAATTGAAGCGCCCAAGCCTTTGCCAGTGCAGCCCAAGTCGGCTCAAGAACCAGTTAAACCAAAAGCAACGACTCCCCCCAAAAAACCAGAGCCGCAACTGGTCGCCAATACCCGTGAAATCACACCGGCAACGGCTTCTGAACAAAAACCGGAAGCGCAGACTGAAACACCTCAGGCTATCGAACCACAGCAAGAGCCAGTCAAGCTAAGCCAAGCTTCCCCTAAGGAAGAGCCGCCCATAGAACAGCCGAGGTTCAACGCGGATTATTTGGATAACCCCTCACCGGCTTATCCCGCGCTCTCGCGCAAACTGCACGAAGAAGGCCGCGTGTTACTGCGCGTGCATGTAGAGGTTGGGGGTCAGCCATCACAAGTGAATATACACAAATCCAGTGGTTTTTCACGGCTGGACGAACGTGCCGCAGACACGGTGCGGCAATGGAAATTTGTTCCTGCGCGTCAAGGCGGCCAGCCCGTAGCCGCGTGGGTTATTGTCCCGATTCAATTCAATCTGAAAGGTTAGTCATGCCACAAACGCTAAGTCAACAAACACACGCTATGGAAACATTGGGTTTTGCCAATTTTTTAAACCAGGTCGATGGCCTAAGCACGTTTCTGTTAATCGTGCTAGCGCTGATGTCGGTAGCCACCTGGTATCTGATTCTCACTAAAACCATTGCCAACCTGCGTATGCGCAAACATGCACAGAAATTTCTACAGGTATTCTGGGAGGCACCGGATCTGAACGTCGTCGCCAGACGTTTAAATGATGGCAAGCCGCGCGACCCGTTTTCCCATCTGGCGCAACATGGATTCAGAGCCATTGCACAACATGGCGCAAAAACCAATCAGCGCCTGATTGAAGCCGGAACGGAAGAAGAGTTTCTGACGCGTTCCCTGCGCCGCTCCATGGAGCAGGATACTGCCAGATTGGAATCCGGCTTGACCATACTGGCCTCGGTTGGCTCCAGCGCACCCTTTGTCGGTCTGTTTGGCACCGTGTGGGGCGTTTACCACGCGCTAATCAGCATAGGTGCCAGCGGCCAGAGTACTTTGGATAAAGTCGCCGGGCCGGTAGGTGAAGCACTCATCATGACGGCGTTAGGCTTGGCCGTGGCTATTCCGGCCGTATTGGCCTACAACTTCTTTGCCCGCTCCAATCGCATGGTTCTGACCGAGCTGGATGGCTTTGCCCATGATTTGTTTGCCTTCATGTCTACCGGCAGCCGCGCCACTGAACCCGCCGGCAATCACAATGTTTCCGTGTTAATCAGAAAGGAAGCATGATGGCCTTCGGCGGATTCTCTAAAAACCAGGCCAGTCAGCCCATGGTTGAAATCAATATGGTGCCTTTGATTGATGTCATGCTGGTATTGCTGGTGATCTTCATCATCGCCGCACCCATGCTGACCCATGCAGTAAAAGTGGAGCTGCCCAAAGCCAGTTCTATGCCGGAAGACAGTAAGCCAGAAGTTGTTCACCTGAGCGTGGATGCCGCAGGCAAGGTTTACTGGAATGACCGTGAAATGGATGAAAGCGGTTGGCGCGCCAGCATGGCTGAGGCGGCGGCACAGACAGTAAAGCCAGAGCTGCGTATTCGTGCGGATGGTGGCATTGCCTATAGGCAGATTGCAGGCTTGATGTCGGATGCGGCCAGTGCCGGGCTGATGAAAATAGGTTTTGTCACCGAACCTAAAAATTAGATAAACGATTTGAATTAAATGTTTTATTTCATTCAACCATTTTTTTACAAGGAGTCACCGTCATGCCACGTGAACTTGAGCAATCCGTCTCGGTAATTACCAATGAAGCCGCAGTTTCGACGCTGTTATACATGCTTCATCAATATGCCGCTTGTAAAGCAGATGGAAAATATTACCAGCGTCTCAGCCAACGCATCTTTCTACATCTCGAAGATTTACGCATGCGCAGTGATATGCCGGCCTTGCTAAAGGATACCTGCGATGAATTATCTGATTACTGGTTACAAATAGCAGATATGCAAATTTCAAAATCTCACAGCAGATCCCATACACCAAGTGGATCGTCACAATGTCGGGTCGGTCTATCATGAGCACAGATTTGATGTCCTCCGCCAGCTCTCGTCGCCCACGTCTTTGGGAGCTGAATCAAAAATGCCATTGTCCGGTCATTGGCGTCTGCTTTGGAATGGATGAAATCCGCAAATTGGTGGGCAAGGTGATGAATGTATCCACACAACATAACGATTTTGATATTCATGTTACCGCCGTGTGTGCGTGCGAAACTCGCACCAGACTTTCCAGTCTGTTACACAAGGAACTGGAAAGAAAATACAAGTTGTATATACAACGCTACAACAAAGTCAAAGACGTGGCAGGATTACTGGCGTTATGGCGTGAAGCCATGAACATGGGTGACATCGCCGGACCGATGTGGGCAATTTTCAGCCACGCCTGTTGCACGGAACAGCTATTAAACACAGTTTATGGCGATGTCCACATGCTGCAACATCAGGTGGGTGCCGGACATAGAGTCGAACAACAAGCGCATCTGCGCCTGGTACAAGAAAACGCCATATTGAGCAGAGAACTAGCTGACATTCAAAACCGGTTTACCCAGTATCGTGATGAACGCGTACTTGAAGTGGCTACACTCAATGAACAACTGACTGCATTCAAAAATGACATGATTTTTCACGAAAATCTGGCCAAACGACATAATAATGAAGTCGATCATTTGCGCGAAATGCTTGCAGACATGCTAGCGGATGTTGCCAGCCCTGAAGATAACTTGCGGCTGGTAAACAGTTTGCGAAATGCAGAATCGGAAAATCTGGTGTTGAAAACCAAACTGGATGAACTGGAAATGCGTTTAGTTGAAACCGAAGCGGCGAATCACCTTCTTGAAACGGAACTCGCGCATAAGCTGATGCCCGAAAATGAAAAACAAGTCAGTAAAGAGATCATCCCTATAAATGCCGTACCCTTAAACGGTTGCACTGTATTGTGTGTAGGTGGCATGGGCAATGCGACTCCACGCTACCGAAAGCTGGTTGAAAACCGTGGCGGCGTGTTTATACACCATGACGGTGGTATCGAAGAAAATATCAATCGTCTCAAATCCGTGCTTGCCGCCGCCGATGCCGTGATTTGCCAAACCGGCTGCATCAGTCATAACGCCTATTGGCGTGTTAAGGAGCAATGCAAACGCACCGGTAAGGCTTGCAGCTTTGTAGCTAACCCCAGTCTCAACAGTTTTTTACAAGTGCTCGATGAGCTGGCGACACAACGATCCGGTCTTGCAGATGCAGAGTGTGCCTCTTTGGGAACTTCATGGCAGGCAAACTGATTTTCAATCACCCATTGCACCCTTGGCAAATTTTATTTTTTTGAAAGGAACACCATGCGTTTCATGATTGCATTTTTAGGCTTTTTGCCGTTACAGGTTTTTGCCGGCGCTGACTGCCCCGCCTACCCAAAGGCAGAATGGGCATCCAAAGATACCTTACAACAAACATTGAAAGAAGAAGGCTACACCATCAAAAAATTCAAGGTGGAGGGTAATTGCTATGAAATTTATGGTTATAACAAACAGGGCAAAGCCGTAGAAATTTATTTCAACACCAAAACATTAGCAGTCATCAAAGCCGAAATTGAAGAATAGCGCAGGCTGAAATTGAAGATGCAATCACTTGTTTGGACAAATGTTATACGCCTATCTCACTGGCTGATAGCCGCAGGCGTGATACTTGATTGGCTCAATGAAACAGGTTATTGGCATCGCGTGATTGGTTATGGCTGCCTTTTAATGGTTGTGCTGAGAGTCATTTACGGAGTGATGAGCAAAATACCCTCTGCAAGGTTCTACTTGCCTGGATTCACCCAAATGAAAACCCATCTACAGGATGTGGCACTGGGCAAAGCACATGTTGGCACAGGCCATAATCCGCTCGGGCAATGGGCAGTATATGCCATGTGGTTGCTGATAGGTTTGCTGGCTTTTACCGGCTGGATAAGCAGAACAGAGCTATATTGGGGTGAGGATGCACCTGTCGATTTGCATAGATTGCTATCTACTTTACTCATGTACATGGTCATCCTGCATGTGTTTTCCGTGGTGCTGATGTCATATTTGACCAGACAAAATTTAATCAAACAAATGCTGACAGGTAAGCAATCGTCACTATCTGAAAACGACCATGAATGAATGGGAGCTGATGATGAGATTGTGATTTTAATTTGGCCAACCAGCCTATTAGTAAGCCGACTAACTTTGCACCGCATCATGAATAGCACCTGTTTAGTACATAACATTTTACTACTATCGAGTGCATCACCATGCTTGATAACAACTTTTATCAAACCCTAGCCAGCCTTGCGCCAGCCAATTTTTACAACTCAAGGAAGCTAGTATGAAGCATACAAAAAAAGCAGTTAAACATTTGTTACCACTAGGGGCGGCGCTGATGGCGGGCGGTTTGTCCATGCAGGCAATGGCCGAAGGTGTGGATGAGAAAAAAGCCGAGGAAACCACACTTTCCACGGTCAAGGTGGAAGCCAATGTTGAAGTAGAAGACGGTTATCGCGCTACCAAGACGCGGGTGGGCAGAACGTTGCAGGATCCGCACGATATTCCGCAGGCGATTACTACCGTTACCCGCGCGCTGATGGAAGAACAGCAGGTGGGTTCGCTACGCGAAGCACTGCGCAATGTTTCCGGGCTAACTTTCAACGCAGCCGAAGGTGGCCGAGCAGGGGACAACATGATGTTGCGCGGGTTTTATACCTTCGGTGATATGTATCTGGATGGCATACGCGATACCGCACAATATAACCGCGAAATTTTTAATCTGGAGCAAGTGGACGTGTTGCGCGGCGCTGCCGCAACAATGTTTGGACGCGGACAGGCGGGCGGCGTCATCAATATGGTAAGCAAAGCTCCCAAACTCAAGGACGAATACAAGATTACCGGCAGTATAGGCACGGATGGTTATTATGAAGGCACTGGTGATTTCAACAAAAAGATAGGCGAGCACAGTGCGATTCGCATCAATGCCATGCACAGGGATGAAGGCAGTTGGCGCGCCAACCCGGCCAATGGCGATGAGCCGGAAATTCATAGAGATGGCTTGGCCATCAGCTTGGGTTTTGGCATTAATACCGACGATGAATTCAATCTAAGCCATGTGCATACCATTACCGATGACAAGCCGGATTATGGCATCAGCTTTAATGCAACAACCCGTAGCCCACAAACGACTTACCCGGCCAAAACCTATTGGGGAACGGATCGCAACTTTGACAACAGTGAAACTGCCGTCACCACGGGTACCTACACGCATAAGTTTTCACCGGACAGTGAGTTACGCACACAGGTACGTCATGGACAATATGATCGCAGCTATTGGGCACGTACACCCAGCCTGACAGTGGCACCCAACGCCGGGGGCACAATCTGCACACCCAATTGCAATGGCGGGCCGACACGCGTGATGAACTATGAAACCTACGCCGTGCAAAGCGTTTATAACAACAAGCTCAATCTTTTGGGAATGAAGCATGAATTTCTCGCGGGTGTAGAGTATTTGCACGAGGATTTATTCCGCAACGCTTTGCGCAATCTTGGCGGAACCACCGGTGCCAATCCGCCACGTTATGCCCCTTATGAAGCCGCAACCACTGGCGCGGTTCGCTTCGATGCCGACTCTTATGCGATTTATGGACAAGATACCGTGGAATTCATCCCCCAATGGAAGGCCACGCTGGGGCTACGCTATGACCAGCTGGAAGCGAATTTCAGCAGTAATACTTCACCTAAATTATCCTACGGCGAACTGAGCACACGCGCCTCGCTGGCTTATCATCAGACGGATGAAATCAATTATTACGTATCCTACAGTGATTCTTTCAGCCCTACCGCCGATTTGTATCAGCTCACTGTTACGCCCTTGCCGCCGGAATGTAGCCAGGTGGTGGAGCTGGGTACCAAGTGGCTGTTCCTTGATGGTGATCTGGCATTGCGTGCCGCCTTGTATCACGCCAACAAGGATTGGGAGCGCAACACCGATGTGGAATCCACAGCGGCCATATTGACCAAGCAGCGTAAAACCGACGGTTTTGAACTTGAAGCCGCCGGACGCATTACGCCCAATTGGGAAGTTTTCTCCGGCCTGGCTTTGATGGATTCAAAAGTTTTACAAGTGGCTGAAAACGTCAACGCCACAACGGGAGTTGTCACCACAGGCAATGCGGGTTATGTCGGCCAGCGCTCGCGCAATACGCCGGTTTATACCTTTAACTTGTGGACGACCTATAAAATTCCCAATATTTTTGGCGGCACACTAAAAGTTGGTGGCGGAATAGAAGCCAAGGGCGACCGTTATGGTTATAACCCCAGCGGGGCGGGCGCTATCCCTACCCTGGCAGGCAGCAGTGCATTTCATCCCAATACGGCACCGGCTTATGAGCGTTATGATGCCATGGTTTCCTACGAGCGCAAAAACTGGACCTTGCGTTTGAATGTGCAAAATTTGCTGGATACCACCTATTATGATGCGCTTTATGATAACGGCGGATTTACTACGCCGGGTACAAGGCGTAAAGGGCAGCTGACTGCTGAATATAAATTCTAACCCATAAAGAAAGGGCAACATGCTGGTTATCATCGAGGATGTACTTACGGCACAAGAGTTGGCCACAGCGCGTGGCTGGTTGGCGGATTCCATCTGGAGCAGCGGTCAGATAACGGCAGGCCCGCAGGCAGCTCTTTCCAAGAATAACCAGCAGCTGCCTGAAGATGCACCCCATCTGCCGGCACTGCGCCAAATGGTATTAAATGCACTGAATCGCAACGCTCTGTTTTTTACGGCGGCATTACCGTTGAAAATTCTGCCGCCATTTTTTAACCGCTACACAGGCGCAAGCAATGTCTATGGTTTTCATACCGATAACGCCATGCGCCGCCAATCGGATGGTAACGGTTATGTACGTGCCGATGTTTCCGCAACTTTGTTTCTATCCGAACCCGAGGAATACGAAGGCGGCATATTGACCATCGCGGATACCTTCGGCGACCACGGTATCAAGCTCAAGGCAGGCCGCATGGTGGTTTACCCATCTTCCTCCATCCATGAAGTTTCTGCCGTTACCAGCGGAGAACGCCTCGCCTGCTTTATGTTTCTGCAAAGCATGGTGCGCGACCCCGGCCAACGCCGCCTGTTATACGATATGGACATGGCTTTGCTGCAATTGCGTCAAACCGTAGGCGATAATGCAGCCGTGGTGCATCTGACCGGTACTTATCACAACTTGTTGCGCCGCTGGGCGGAGAGCTGATTGACTGCAATCCTGGACAAAATGAAGGCCTGTCCTGCCGATGTGCTCACTGCAAAAGATTATCTGCTGCATGCACAGGCACGGCTGGAACCTTCAGTTTGGCACTATTTGCAGGATGGAGCCGGAAACGGGGCGAGTTTAATAGCCAATGAGCAGGCCTTTGCCGCTATCAAACTCATGCCGCGCCCACTGGCCGATGTGCGCGGTGGCAATACACGCCTACAATTATTTGGTCAGGAATTTGCACACCCCATTATGCTGGCTCCAGTTGCCTACCAGCGCCTGTTTCACTCGGATGGCGAATGTGCCAGCGCCATGGCCGCCGCCGCACAGGATGGATTGATGGTCGTCAGCAGTCTGGCCAGCCAGACGCTGGAGGAAATTGCAACAGCCGCTACCAGCCCCATGTGGTTTCAACTCTACTGGCAAGGCGACCGTAGCCGCACGCTTAAGCTGGTGCAACGCGCGCTGGCGGCGGGTTATTGCGCCGTCATGTTTACTGTGGATGCACCCATCAAGCAAGCGGCCATTCAATTACCGTGTGGAATCAAAGCGGTTAATCTTGAACCACCCATGCTATTGCCCGCCTTGTCTCCAGAACAAAGCCTGGTATTTGATGGCTGGATGTCACAAGCCCCAAGTTGGGATGATGTGCAATGGTTGCGTGAACAAATCCCCAGCCCGCTTTTGATTAAAGGCTTACTTCATCCCGACGATGCGACCAAAGCTATAGCGCTTGGTTGCGATGGTCTGGTCGTTTCCAATCATGGTGGACGCGTGCTGGATGGTGCGCCCACCAGTCTCGACAGCCTATCTACTATTGTGCAGGCCGCAAACGGATGTGTACCCGTATTGCTGGATAGCGGTATCCGCAATGGACGCGATGTGTACAAAGCACTTGCGCTGGGTGCAGATGCTGTCATGATAGGCCGCCCATACATCTGGGGCTTGGCAAGCTCAGGGGTTTTGGGCGTAGCACATGTGATACGATTGATGCGCGATGAGCTGGAAATGACCATGGCGCTTACTGGCTGCGCGGGTATTGAGGCTCTGGCAGCATAGCGCACAGAGTAAGTGCATAAAATGCAGGAAGTCTGAAAGTCAGATTATGGGTTTCTAATCCTGTTGTGCATTCAATGGCTAAATGCCTACTCATAAATCAACGACCTTATTTCATTATTCACATAAAAACACGCTCGCTGATGTTGAAAATTCATCAGAAAGAAATTATTTCCTGAGTACCAATCGTATTTTTCCAAACAAATAGTTGACTAAAACATTAGGGTATTATAAAGTTTCATTTACTTGAAGCAAAACTGAAACATGGATACAAACAGCGGTTGCATGATACGACGGCTGTTTTACCTCATGTGATTTGACTCTAATTTTTTACCAGGAATAAAGCCATGCGCTTAACTACCAAAGGTCGATTTGCCGTATCCGCCATGCTGGATATTGCCTTACAAGAAGCTGGCAAGCCAGTCACTCTCGCGGGTGTCAGTGAACGTCAGAACATTTCATTGTCTTATCTTGAGCAGCTGTTTAGCCGCTTGCGCCGTGCTGGCCTGGTCAGCAGCGTGCGCGGCCCGGGCGGCGGTTATTGTCTGACCAAGAATCCGGCTGAAATTACGGTTTCTGACGTGATTGCAGCGGCGGATGAGCTGATTGATGCAACACAATGCGGTGGACATCAAAACTGCCGCAATGATTTGCCGTGCTCAACCCATGCCTTGTGGACAAACCTGAACGACAAAATTCTGGATTTTTTATCGGGCATTACCATTGCCGATCTGGTGGCCACGCAGGCTATACCGAATGAAGAGCAGAAAATTGAATTCATCCGTAAAGTAGCGCCAGCTTCGATACAATCTGTTCCTGTGCAAGAGGCCGCTACGGTCTAAATAATGGCATGAATCACTCCGCAACTTATTTTGACCACAACGCCACCACGGCACTTGATTCGCGCGTGTTGCAGGCGATGTTGCCATTTTTATCCAAGCAGCCGGGCAATGCTACCAGCCGCCACAGCTATGGCAGAGCGGCACGGCAGGCGGTGGATCAGGCCAGAGCGCAGGTGGCGGAAGCGGTTGGCGCGCACCCATCGCAGATCATTTTTACCGCCAGCGGTACCGAGGCCAATAATCTGGCGATTCAGGGCATGGTCGAATCAAATAGCCAGATTCTGGTAAGCGCGATTGAACATCCCGCTGTCACACGTCCGGCGCTGACGATGCGGCAACGTGGCAATAGCGTGGCTAGTATTGCGGTTGATGCCAGCGGCAAGCTTATCGACAGCAGCCTGCAAAATTTGTTAAGCCAGCCTACCAGTCTGGTTTCAGTGATGTTGGCTAATAATGAAACCGGTGTCATTCAAAACATCGCTGAAATCGGCGAAATGGTGAGAAGCCAGGGCGCTTATTTGCATACGGATGCGGTGCAGGCCTTAGGGAAAATAGCCGTTGATTTCAGTGCGCTGAATGTACATGCCATGAGTTTATCGTCGCACAAAATCAAAGGCCCGCAAGGTGCCGGTGCCTTGGTGCTGGATAAGCGTGTGGATATTCGGCCCTTGCTCTACGGCGGCGGTCAGGAAAAAGGCCTGCGTAGCGGCACGGAAAATGTGGCGGCGATTGTCGGCTTTGGCCAGGCTTGTGAATTGATTAAGCAGGAGCTGAGTGAGCAAGCGCTGATAGTCACGCAATTGCGCGTGCAGTTGGAAGCAGGTTTGAAAAAACTGGGGGCGACAATTTTTGGCGACCAGTCTGAACGTCTACCCAATACCAGTTTTTTTGCCTTCAATGAAATAGATGGCGAAACCCTGGTGGTGGCATTGGATAGAAAAGGTTTCGCGGTAGCCAGCGGCTCGGCCTGCTCCAGCGACAGCACGGAGCCTAGCCATGTGTTACTGGCGATGGGAATAGCGCGCGATTTGGCGCGGGGGGCGATACGCATCAGTTTAGGTGGCAAAAACACGGCAACACAAATTGAAGTCTTTTTAACCGTGCTGGAAAATGAACTATTACGCCTAAAACGATTATCAGCCATTGCTATCTGAAAAATACCACGCACTGCGCGTTTTAGAAAAACGATAAGAAATAAACAAGGAATACTTTAATGAGCGTCAAAACCCCGATTTACCTCGATTATTCAGCCACCACACCGGTAGACAAACGCGTGGCGGAAAAAATGATCCCGTATCTGACCGAACATTTCGGCAATCCGGCTTCGCGTAGCCATGCTTTTGGCTGGACGGCGGAAGAAGCCGTGGAAAATGCGCGTGAAGAAGTGGCCAAACTGGTGAATGCCGATCCGCGCGAAATCGTCTGGACTTCCGGCGCGACCGAATCCAACAATCTTGCCATCAAAGGTGCAGCGCATTTCTACAGCGGCAAGGGCAAGCATATTGTTACCATGCAAACCGAACACAAGGCAGTGATTGACCCGGTACGCGAACTGGAACGTGTGGGCTTTGAATCCACCTTTTTATCGCCGGAACCGAATGGTTTGCTGGATATAGAAAAATTCCGCGCCGCCCTGCGCCCGGATACAGTGCTGGCTTCGGTCATGCTGGTTAATAATGAAATCGGCGTGATTCAGGATATCGTCGCCATTGGCAATATTTGCCGCGAACAAGGCATTATTTTTCATGTGGATGCGGCGCAGGCCACGGGCAAAGTGGCGATTGATCTGGAACAACTGCCCGTCGATTTGATGAGCTTTTCCGCGCATAAAACCTACGGCCCCAAAGGCATAGGTGCGCTTTATGTGCGCCGCAAACCCAGAATCCGCATTGAAGCGCAAATGCATGGCGGCGGTCATGAGCGCGGTATGCGCTCAGGCACTTTAGCCACGCACCAGATCGTCGGCATGGGCGAAGCTTTCCGCATTGCGCGCGAGGAAATGGCGCTGGAAAATGTGCGCATCCGCCGCTTGCGCGACAAATTATTGAGCGGCTTGCAAGAGATTGAAGAAGTCTACGTCAATGGTGATCTTGACCAGCGCGTACCGCATAATCTGAACATCAGTTTCAATTTTGTAGAAGGTGAATCGCTGATTATGGCGGTCAAGGATATAGCGGTTTCCAGCGGCTCGGCCTGTACTTCCGCCAGTCTGGAGCCTAGTTATGTATTGCGTGCCTTGGGACGTTCGGATGAACTAGCGCACAGCTCGATTCGTTTCTCCATCGGTCGCTTTACTACCGAAGAAGAAATCGACTTTACCGTAGCACTAATGAAAGACAAAATTGGCAAACTGCGCGAGCTGTCACCGCTGTGGGAAATGTATCAAGACGGCATAGATTTGAACTCGGTACAATGGGCAGCACATTAAAAGCAGTTGTTAGTCTGTAGTTCTTAGTCGGCAGTTCAAAACTAAATCATGCAGAGCAACTAACGACCACAAACTAACGTCTAACGACTAAGTAACAAGGAGTATTAAAATGGCATATTCAGAAAAAGTTTTGGATCACTACGAAAATCCGCGCAATGTAGGTTCCATGGACAAAAGCGATCCACATGTGGGCACGGGCATGGTTGGCGCTCCCGCTTGCGGCGATGTGATGAAGTTGCAAATCAAGGTGGGTGATGACGGCATTATTCAGGATGCCAAATTCAAAACCTACGGCTGCGGTTCAGCCATTGCATCCAGCTCACTGGTCACCGAATGGATCAAGGGCAAAACCCTGGATCAAGTCATGGAAATCAAAAATTCCGACATTGCCGAAGAACTGGCTTTGCCGCCGGTGAAAATTCACTGCTCGGTACTGGCAGAAGATGCCATCCGCGCGGCGGTGGCTGATTTAAAGGCCAAGCAGTCTTCAGCTAAAGTAGCGGCTTGAGGTAAACATGGCAATCACACTTACTCAAGCGGCCGCTGATCGTGTAGAAAAATTCCTCGCCAACCGTGGCAAAGGCATAGGTTTGCGTCTGGGCGTTAAAACCACAGGCTGTTCCGGCATGGCGTATACCCTGGAATTTGTCGATGAAACCCTGCCCGAAGACCAGTCCTTTGAATGTCACGGTGTCAAAGTCATCGTAGACCCCAGAAGCCTGGCTTACCTCGACGGCACAGAACTGGATTTCACCAAGGAAGGCTTGAACGAAGGCTTTAAATTCAACAATCCAAATGTGAAAGACGAGTGCGGCTGCGGTGAAAGCTTTACTGTTTAGTTACATAAGGAATCATGGCAGAATTTAATCAAAACCACTTTGCTCTGTTTGGCCTGCCCGAACAATTTGCACTGGATTCTACCAGTCTCGATCAAAACTATCGCCGCCTGCAATCCGAAGTGCACCCGGATCGCTTCGCCAGTGCCAGCCCGCATGAACGCCTGCACTCCTTACAGATAGCCACGCAAGTCAACGATGCTTACGCCACCCTGAAAAACCCCACGGCACGCGCGCGCTATTTATTGCAATTGCAAGGCGTGGATACGCAGGAGGAAAGCAATACCGCCATGCCCGCCGATTTTCTCATGCTGCAAATGGAATGGCGCGAAGCCATAGCCGAAGCCAGCGAGGCCGAGGATATTCCCGCGCTGGAGCATCTGCTGAAAACCATACGTCTGGAAGCCAAAGTCTTGCAAGAACAGCTACATATTGCCCTGGATGAAAATAAAGCGCTGCATGAAGCCAGCGCCGCCGTGCGCAAACTGGCTTTTATTGATAAAGTACGTGCGGATATAGAACAGGCTATTATCAAGTTGGAAGACTAGATAATAGCGAATACGCTCATCACAAATATACAAATATTCGAGGCACCGTAGGGGCAAGTTTCAAACCTGCCGCATACAAAATCGTCACGTAACATCCATTAACAAACCAGACCGCTATTAACCAATAAACCCTATGGCATTACTACAAATCGCAGAACCCGGCATGAGTGCCGCACCACATCAACATAAATTGGCGGTTGGCATTGATCTTGGCACGACCAATTCGCTGGTCGCCACCGTGCGCAGCGGCATGAGCAACGTGTTGCTGGATGAATACGGGCACGCTTTGCTGCCTTCGGTGGTGCGTTATTTGCCGGATGGCAAGGTTGAAGTTGGGCACAAAGCCCAGGCGCAGCAAAGTCTTGATCCGCAAAATACCATCGTTTCTGCCAAGCGTCTGATGGGACGTGGCATCTCCGACATCATGGATATTGCCCATCTGCCTTATCGCTTTGTAGATGCGCCGGGTATGGCGCAAATCACCACCCGCGCCGGGGTCAAAAGCCCGGTGGAAATTTCGGCGGAAATTCTGAAGGTATTAAAAATCCGGGCGGAAAGAGCACTTGGCGGCGAGCTGACCGGTGCCGTGATTACCGTACCTGCCTATTTTGATGATGCACAGCGCCAGGCCACCAAGGATGCCGCGCGCCTCGCCGGATTGACCGTGTTACGCCTGCTCAATGAACCCACCGCCGCTGCCGTGGCTTATGGTCTGGATAACGCCGCTGAGGGTGTGTATGTAATTTATGATCTGGGTGGCGGCACGTTTGATGTCTCCATTTTGCGCTTGAGCAAAGGCGTGTTTGAAGTGCTGGCCACCAATGGCGATTCTGCGCTGGGCGGGGATGATTTTGATCGCCGCATTTTCTGTTGGGTGCTGGAGCAAGCCAAAGCCCCGCCGCTGAATGCCGAAGATACGCGCTTTTTGCTAACCCGTGCACGGGAAGCCAAAGAGTGGCTGACCGACCACATGGAAGCACAAATCACCTATGTATTGACCAGTGATGAAGCGCGCGGCGAGGTCATCAATCTCACGCTGAGCAGCGGTCAATTCAATGCATTGACGCAGCCCTTGGTGAGCAAAACCTTAAGCGCCGTGCGCCGTGCCTTGCGCGATGCCAATTTAACGGTGGAAGAAATCAAGGGCGTGGTCATGGTGGGCGGTGCCACGCGTATGCCGCATGTGCATTTGGCGGTAGCGGAATTTTTTGGACAAGACCCGCTCACCAATCTTGACCCAGATAAAGTGGTGGCGCTGGGCGCGGCGATACAGGCCAACATTCTGGCGGGCAATCGCGGGCAAGATGATTTATTGCTGCTGGATGTGATTCCGCTGTCTTTGGGTTTGGAAACCATGGGCGGATTGGTGGAAAAAATCATCCCGCGCAACTCCACCTTGCCGGTGGCGCGCGCGCAGGATTTTACTACTTTCAAAGACGGCCAAACCGCGATGAGCATCCATGTGTTACAAGGCGAACGCGATCTGGTTTCCGCCTGCCGCTCGCTGGCGCGTTTTGAACTGCGCGGCATCCCGCCGATGGCCGCCGGAGCCGCACGTATACGCGTCACCTTTCAGATTGATGCCGATGGTTTACTCTCCGTCAGCGCGCGGGAACAAGCCAGCGGCGTGGAATCGCACATCGTGGTCAAACCTTCGTATGGTTTAAGCGAAGATGCCATCATCAACATGTTGCAAACCTCCTACGCCAGCGCGGAAGAAGACAAAAAAGCGCGTATGCTGCGCGAGGCTGCTGTGGATGCGGAACGTCTTATAGAAGCCATCGCCAACGCGCTGAGCAAAGACGGTGAAACCTTGCTCGATGTGCAGGAACGGCTGGCGATAGAGCAGGAAATGAAGCAGCTGAAAACTACCATTCAAGGCAATGATGCCCGTGCCATCCAAACCGCAACCGAAGCGCTGAACAAAGCCACTGAAGCCTTTGCCGCAAGGCGCATGGATGTCACCATCCATCAGGCGTTGACGGGAAAGAACCTGAAAACCTTAGAAATCTGAAAAGCCAAAAACCATGCCACAAATCATCGTTCTACCCCATGTTGAACTCTGCCCCGAAGGCGCGGTAATTGAAGCGATCAGTGGTGTCACCATTTGCGATAATCTGCTGGGTCACGACATTGACATCGACCACGCCTGTGAAAAAGCCTGCGCCTGTACCACTTGCCACGTCATTGTGCGCGAAGGCTTCAAGTCACTTGCTGCTTCCAGTGAAGCGGAAGATGACCTGCTGGATAAAGCCTGGGGACTGGAGCCACAATCGCGCCTCTCCTGCCAAGCAGTTGTTGGCACTGAGGATCTGGTGGTGGAAATCCCCAAGTATTCCATCAATATGGCAAAGGAAGGCAAGCATTAAAGTCGCAACAAAAAATGCTGCGAAATTCTCTTATTTGTACACTGTGCAGCACTATGGACATTCAGAGTTAAATGGCCAGGCTCCCAGGTATGAATTCTGTTCAGCGGCCTAATCAAACGGCTTCAATTGGAATCAAACTACTTCAACTTGGGAGTAAAAACACCACTCCAGCCACTTGTCGCTATTTTTAACTGATCTGTTCCGAATTTTGTTAAGGTGAATTTCCCACCTTTTCTTAGAGCAAAACGAACCGTCCAGTTGGCCGCTGGCCCCAATCGAATCTGCTCTCGGCTAAATCTGGTTTCAAGAACTGCACCTGATTGACAGATAGTGCCGGCACTCTCCGCCCAAAACCCCTCACTGGTTTTGTTGAAACTCAGAGATAGATTGCCGTTATTTTCATAAATTGATACCACTAAAGGCTTTCCGTCATCCATTGAAGTTTCTTCCCATTTCAGAGGGAAAGTCTGATCACTAAGCATCACGCGCAATTCGCTAATCGTAGAAGCACAGGTTTGCGACTCATGCGCCTGGCTATTTAAAGGCAGCAGCAAGGGCAGTATAAACAATAGTTTTTTTCGGCTCATAGGGCCACTCTTTTTAGGATAAAAGAAGAAAAGACAATTGGCCGCCTCATACATTCAAGTTTCCAAATCAGATCCGGTGCAACTAATGGTTTTGCGCGAGCTATGCGGTTTAACTACATTGGTGACTGCGAGAGGTGACCACCAGATTGCAGACTAAGGCTAGAGTGTTACACTTCTATGAATAGATATGAAATTTTAAGTTTTATTAACCCGGGTATTTCATAAATAAAAAAGAGGCCGAGGATATATATCCTCGGCCTCTTTTTCAATTTAATGTAAAACTAATACATTAACAAGCTTATTTGGCAGCAGCAGGAGCAGCTTCAGCAGGAGCAACGGTGGCTTTCTTAGCCACTTTTTCAGCTTTAGATTTGGCATGTTTAGCCGCAGGAGCAGCTGGTTTTTCTTTAGCAGCTGGCGCTTCAGCTGCCACTGGTGCTGGAGTAGCCGCTACAGCAGGGGCAGGAGCAGCTGTTTTAGCTGCATCAGCAGCAAAAGCAGTTACGCTGATAGAAGCAGCAAAAAGGCCAGTCAGTAAAGCAGTCAAAAATTTGTTCATTTAAATCTCCAGAGTTGTGAATTGATATTACACTCAAGGTCGCTTGCCATTGTGGTTTGCTTCCCCGTGAATAGAACTTTATGCCGACAAACTTACCCCAACCTTACAACATTCCTTTTTTATAAAAAATATGCGTATATTAATTGTTGAAGATGATCCGGTGCTGGCTGACGGTTTGTGCCACTCCTTGCAGCAATCCGGCTATGCGGTTGACCATGCTGCCAATGGCGAAAAAGCCGATCATATATTAACGATACAATCGTATGATCTGGTGATTCTTGATTTGGGTCTGCCCAGGCTTAGTGGTTTTGATGTGTTACGGCGCTTGCGGCAGCGCGGCAGCCAGACACCGGTGATGATATTGACCGCGCGCGATGATGTGGATGATCGTGTCAAAGGTCTGGATCTGGGCGCAGACGATTACTTGGCCAAGCCATTCAAACTGGCAGAGCTGGAAGCGCGAGTGCGCGCGCTGATACGCCGCGGTCAATCGGCCAACAGCGCGCAATTGGAGCTGGGTAAACTGGTGCTGGATACAGCCGCTAGACGCGTGATGATAGGTACAGAGCCGTTGGAGCTTTCTGCACGCGAGCTGGCCGTGCTGGAAATATTGATGCTTAAAACCGGAAGCGTGGTCAATAAAGAGCAAATCATGGAACGTTTATGTAGCTGGGAAGATGATATAGGCGAAAATGCGATTGAAGTTTATGTGCATCGTTTACGCAAAAAACTTAAAGCCTGCGATATTCAGATTCGTACCATCCGCGGTCTGGGTTATCTGATGGAAAAATCCGAACCGCTACTATGAAGATCGTCTATTCCAGATCGTTACGCCAGCAACTATTAAAATGGCTATTGGTATTGTTGGTTCCTCTGTTGTTAATCAGCACCATAGCCTCTTATTCTGTCGCACATCATTTTGCCAATCTGGCTTATGACCGCTCACTATTTCGCAAAGCCTTGTCGTTGGCAGATCAGATTGAGGTGGAGCGTGGCAAGGTGGTGGTTGATCTACCCGATATTGCGCGTGAATTGCTGGAATATGACAAGGATGACCTGATTTACTACTTGATCCGTAGCCCGAAAGGCAGGCCGATCACGGGTCGTGCGGATTTGCCTTTGCCTGTAAATTTACCCTTGTCGGATGAGCATGTTTATTACGATGGCAAACTGGATGGCAACAAGCTGCGTTTGGTGGCTTATTCATTACCGCTTGCCGGCACCAGCGCGCGTGGCAATGCTGTGGTGGTGGTGGCTGAAACGCTGGCCAAACGTAGTCAGGTGATTAATGAAATCCTCCTTAGCATGATGTTGCCGCAATTGTTGATTGTTACCCTGGCCGGGTTAATGGTTTATTTCGGCGTACAGCGCGGCTTGGCTGGCCTGGAACGGTTGCGCGCCGCGTTCACCAGCCGTTCCATACAGGATCTTAGCCCAGTGCCGGAAATAGATGCACCGGAGGAAGTGCAGCCTTTATTACGTGCCATGAATGACTTGATGCAGCGTTTGCGCGCCGCAATTGCCAAACAGCAACGCTTTATTGCCGATGCCTCACACCAATTGCGCACACCGCTGGCCGGCTTGAAAACGCAGGCTGAGCTGGCTTTGCGTGAAGAAAGCCCCGAGCGCGTTGCCCATGCCTTGCAACAAATACAAACCAGCAGCAGTAATTTATCTCATCTTGTGAGTCAGTTGCTGGCTTTAGCCCGCGCCGAGCCGGAGGCCGTCAATCAACTGGAATTGATTCCGCTGGATTTATCCCGGCTGGCACACGAAGTGACAGGCGCGTGGGTGCCAGCCGCGCTGGAAAAAAAACTGGATTTGGGTTTTGTTGGGGCGAATGGTTGCCAAGTGGTTGGCAACACGGTGTTATTGCGCGAACTCCTCAACAACCTCATCGACAATGCCATTCGCTATACCCCGGCCAATGGCTGCATTACCGTAGCCGTGTGCCGGAGCGGGGGAGTGATTGAACTTTCGGTGGAAGATAATGGCATTGGTATTGCACCCAATAAACGCGAACGCGTGTTTGAACGCTTCTATCGTATTTTGGGTACAGATGAAACCGGCTGCGGTTTGGGGCTGACCATAGTCAAGGAAATTGCTGCACGACATAGTGCCGAAGTCCTATTGCAGGATGCCAAAAGTGGGACTGGCACCCTGGTTAAGATCTTGTTCTCCGTGGATGATTAGCGGACTTACTTTGTCCGTCAAGCCAAAACCGTAACATTCGTATATTTTGCTCATATTGCAATACAATCGCATCTCAATAATTCTGTAAATCCATCATGAGTCTTTACGCCGCGCTGCAAACCACCAGAAGTGAAGAAGACGTAAAAGACGCGTATATCAAAGCGCTGGGTCTCAAAGGTTTTACCAAGGGCTTGATTGATATTCGCACCAAAGAGATTTGGTTTGAAGCCAAGGACACCAGCAAAAATTCTAGCTATGCCATGTTCACGCAGCTGCTGCATTACGTGCAGGATGCGCTGGCGGAAATTTCCGCCTACATCGGCACTTATTTCGTCTCGTTCAAACTTGCCACACATGAAGACGAATTTATCAGCACCGTCAAAGCTGCGATTCAAACCGGCGACATCATCCGCACGCAGATTACGCCGGATAACCTCAGGCAGGTATTTGATAAATGGGTAGAAATGATAGGCCGCGACAGCCTGATTCCATTGGATGAACGTAACTTCAAAGGCGCGTATTACACGCCGCTGGCGGTAGTGGATAAAGCCTACGACAAGCTGGCTGAAACATTGGGAGCCGATGTGGACGTGATGAAAGCCACCAAAACCTGCGTCGCCGCACAGCGCTTTCAATATGATTATTTGAACGACGACATTAAATCCCCCCCAGCCCCCCTTTTACAAAGTGGGGAGTTGGCAGCGGGAACTCAGGAGTCTCAAGCGAATAAGCAGAAAGCGCAGAACCCCCCTTTGCAAAAGGGGGGTAGGGGGGATTTAATTGACTATAACCTCACCAATAAAGTGCCGGAAGGCTTGCGTAAAGCAATCGTCGAGGGCAAGAAGATTCTGGTGTTGATTAATCCGCTATATGCGGAGGCTGGAACAGGTCATGGTGGTGACAATAAAGCGGGCGTGGCAAAAACAAAAATTGCCGCTGCAATGGTGAATTACGGCAAAGCCAGCAATGAGATATTTGCGCAGTTTATTGCGCGTATTTCACGAGAAATTCCTACAGCAACTTTGGCCATGTTTAGTATATTGAAATATGTAAATTCAGCTAACTTTGAAAAATTCCGTGAGATGTGGAATGCCAAATATTTAGGTAGTTTTGTGGTTCATAGCAAAACTATTGATGGTATGAGTGGAAAGTTCCACATAGGTTTTTTAGTTTGGAAAACCAATCAAAATGTAAAGACTCTCATCTCAGTACTTGTAGGTCGGAAGGCGCTACGCTTTTCCGACATGGATGCAGCGTCACTCGAACGTCGGATAACGGCAGAAAACGCCTCATCCGACCGACGCGAATCGCCATTATCGCCCGAAGCGCTAGTCGTGTTGGATGCCGGACGCAGCCTGTGGCAAGCCTTTTTCGCCGACACCGATGTGCGCAGCGTGCGCGATGAATTGAAGCTGAATCGTGCCGATGTCGGCTGGTATCAAATCCGCAATGCCTTGAAAAGGCGCAATGAAAGCGGCGACAGCGCACCCGTGGATTTCACCCCGTTTGAAAGCGCCTACCAAAATTTAAGCGAGAAATTGCGCCCGCAAGTCTACAGTTTAGGCTTTTTACGCTGATTTACATGAATAACACTATTTCATCCACCATGACGTTTGACTCCAAGCCCATACTAAAAAACTTGCCCAACTTACCCGGTGTTTATCGCATGATAAACGCGCAGGATGAGGTGATTTATGTGGGCAAGGCGCGTGATTTGAAAAAGCGCGTGGCCTCGTATTTTCAAAAGAATCTGCCTAGCCCGCGCACACGCATGATGGTTTCGCATATTGCCAAAATAGAAACCACGGTGACGCGCTCGGAGGCGGAGGCCTTGCTGCTGGAAAACAATCTTATCAAGAGCTTTATGCCGCGTTACAACGTGTTGTTCCGCGATGATAAATCTTATCCTTACATTACGCTGACCGGCGATGAGTTTCCGCGCTTGGCGTTTCATCGTGGCACGCAGCGCAAGGGTAATGATTATTTCGGGCCTTTCCCCAATTCAGTGGCGGTGCGCGAGAGCATTCAGTTATTGCAGAAAGTGTTTAAACTGCGCACCTGTGAAAATAGCGTGTTTGCCAACCGTTCGCGGCCTTGTTTGCAATATCAGATTGAGCGCTGCACCGCGCCATGCGTGGGCTATATCAGCGTTGAGGATTATAAGCACGACATCAACCATGCCGCCCTGTTTTTACAGGGGCGCGAGCAGCAGGTGATGGATGAGCTGAGTGAGAAAATGTCCGCCGCCGCCGAGCGCATGGAATATGAAATGGCAGCACTTTACCGTGACCGTATGCAAAGCCTGCGTCAGGTGCAGGCGCGCCAGTTTGTCAGCGATTTCAATGTGGCGGATGCCGATGTGATCGCCTGCGCCGAGTTGCAAGCGCAGGTATGTGTGAATCTGGTGATGATACGTGGCGGGCGGCATTTGGGCGATAAAAGCTTCTTTCCTAAAAATGCCGATGGTTGCGACATGGAAACCACGGTGCAGGCGTTTTTGGAGCAGCATTATGTGGCGCAGGCCATGCCGCCCTTGATTATTGTCAATGTGGCAATAGAAACGGCGGCCCTGGAAGAGGTGTTTACCGAGCAGGTAGGGCGCAAGGTCAAAATCAATACCAACCCCACGGGCGATAAAAAAGTCTGGCTGAAAATGGCGCAAACCAATGCCAAGCTGGCGCTGCAACAACGCGCCGCGCAATCCGCCAATCAGCAAGGGCGTTTGCTGGCCTTGCGTGAGGCTCTGGATTTGCCGGAGACTACCGAGCGCATTGAGTGCTTTGACATCAGCCACACCATGGGCGAGGCGACGGTGGCTTCCTGTGTGGTGTTTGATCGCGGCGATATGCAGCCTGCGGAATATCGGCGTTACAATATCACCGGCATTACGCCGGGTGATGATTATGCCGCCATGCGCGATGCACTGACGCGGCGCTACAAGAAAATTGCGGCAGGCGAGGGCAAGTTGCCGGATCTGGTATTCATAGACGGTGGCAAAGGCCAGCTGGGGATTGCGGTGGAAGTGATGCGGGAAGTCGGCTTACCTGATATTCTTCTGGTGGGCATTGCCAAAGGCGAAGAGCGCAGGCCGGGTTTGGAGCAGATGTTTTTTGCCGGGCGCGCTACGCCTGTGGGCTTGAAAAAAGACCATCCGGGTTTGCATTTGTTGCAGCAAATCCGCGATGAAGCGCACCGTTTTGCGATTACCGGACATAGAGCAAGGCGCGCCAAGGCGCGTACCCATTCTTCATTGGAAGACATTGCCGGTATAGGTGCCAAACGGCGTAAAAGCTTGCTTACCCATTTCGGCGGCCTGGATGGCATTAAAAATGCCAGTGTCGATGAAATCGCCAAAGTGGAAGGTATTAGCCGTATGCTGGCGGAAAAAATTTATCAGGAGCTACATTAGTGACATCCCCAAAATCCACACCGTGGAATATCCCCAATCTGCTGACCATGTTGCGCATTGCGCTGATACCGGTGTTTGTGAGTATCTTTTACCTGCCAAGCGGGATGATTCCCTACCATTGGGTGAATGTCACCGCCACGCTGCTGTTTGCACTGGCCGCCGCTACCGATTGGTTGGATGGTTATTTGGCGCGCAAGTGGCAACAAACGTCGGCCTTTGGCGCGTTTCTTGACCCCGTCGCCGATAAACTGATGGTAGCTGCTGCGTTGATTGTGCTGGTGGATTTGAGCCGTACCGGCGTATTTGTAACTCTGATTATTATCGGCCGTGAAATCACCATCAGTGCCTTGCGTGAATGGATGGCAGGGTTAGGTGAGCGCGGCAATGTGGCTGTGGCGACCATAGGTAAAGTCAAAACCGCTGTGCAGATGATCGCCATTCTGTTTTTACTTTATTTTGATCCCATCGGCATCAAAGGAATAGGCATGATGGACACCAAATTTGTCGGTCAGATATTAATTCTCATTGCGACATTTTTGACATTAGTATCCATGGTCTACTACATCAAAGCCGCGTGGCCGAGTTTAAAGGGTAAATAATTCGTTATACCCGCCTGCCTGCAACGCTTTTTCATTTAGTTTTGACACTTTTTTTCAGAAACTCTGTTGGCATGGCCGTAACATTCATCGGCTTAGGTAGCGAAACTTAAGGTGGAGTGTATTTCCAGATTGGTTGATTTAGCCTTTGAATTTTTATAGGTTAAGTCAAGTCCAATATTTTGCTTGCGCGTAAAATATTACAGCTGTGCCGCTAGTTCAAACCCCCTAAACATTCATCATGGATTAAAGGATTTTGAAATGAAGCCTGTCAGTGTTAAAGCCTTTGAAAAGCCGGTGCCGGAAATAAGCACGGGCAGAAGCATTTATACGCCACAAAACCAGCGCCGGATTCTCTGCGTTTTTCCCCGCTATAGCCGTTCTTTTGGTACGTTTCATCATGCTTACCCGTTGATGGGCAAGCAGGTGAAAGCGTTTATGCCACCACAGGGCATTTTGCTGGTGGCGGCTTATTTGCCCAAAGAATGGGAGGTGCGTTTGATTGATGAAAACGTGAAGCCAGCCAGCGCTGCCGATTATCAGTGGGCGGATGTGGTGGTGACCAGCGGTATGCATATTCAGCAGGAACAGATCAACAATATCAATCAAAGCGCGCATGAATTCGGCAAGCTAAGCGTGTTGGGTGGACCGTCGGTTTCCGGTTGCCCGGAGTATTACCCGGAGTTTGATCTGCTGCATTTGGGCGAATTTGGCGATGCCACCGATCGGTTGATTGAATATATTGATATGCATGGTTCGCAACGTCCGCCCCGGCAATTGCGCTTTGAAACCACGGAGCGCCTGCCGTTGAACGCGTTTCCAGCGCCTGCTTACCATTTGATTGATGTGCGCAATTATTTTATCGGCAGCATTCAATTTTCCAGCGGCTGTCCGTTTCGCTGTGAGTTTTGTGATATTCCTGAGCTTTACGGACGTAATCCGCGCCTTAAACAGCCCGAACAAATTTTGCAGGAGCTGGATCAAATGCTGGCATCCGGCAACCCGGGCGCGGTTTATTTTGTCGATGATAATTTCATAGGCAATCAAAAAGCCATTTTGGAGTTATTGCCACATTTGATTGAATGGCAAAAACGCAATGGCTATCCGGTTGAATTCGCCTGTGAAGCTACACTGAATATTGCGCAAAATCCCAAGATATTGGAGATGATGCGCGAGGCTTATTTTGGAACGGTGTTCTGTGGCATAGAAACGCCGGAACCGGAAGCCTTGCAAGCCATGTACAAGCCGCAAAACCTCAATATACCCATTCTGGAAGCGATTCAAACCCTCAACCAATATGGCATGGAAGTGGTTTCCGGCATTATTATCGGGCTGGATACGGATACGCCGGATACCGGCCAACGCATCCTGGATTTTATTCAGGCTTCGCAGATTCCTACACTGACCATCAATCTGCTACACGCTTTGCCGCGCACGCCTTTATGGCGACGGCTGGAAAGCGAGGGGCGACTCAACCTGCAGCATGAGCATAGGGATTCCAACGTGGAATTTTTGCTGCCTTATGATGAAGTGGAAGAAATGTGGCGGGAAACCATTACCGCCGCGTTTACGCCTGAATTTTTATACGAGCGATTTAAATACCAGATGCAGCATACTTATCCCAACCGCTTGCCTATTGGCAATGCTCACGGGCGCGTCACATGGGAGAATATCAAGAAAGGGTTGCGTGCCTTGCGTAACACCCTATGGCATGTAGGCGTGTTAAGCGATTATCGCGGTACCTTCTGGAAAATGGCCTGGCCTGCGCTGAAAAGCGGAGATATTGAAAGTGTGATCCATGTGGGATTGGTGGCCTATCATTTGATTAAATTTTCCCGCGAATGCCAACACGGAGACGAATCAGCCTCGTTTTACTCGCAACGCATCAAGAACAAAGCCAGGGTGGGTATTCCTGCGGCGATGTGAATGCTTGCTTAAAGTATGAAAACAACGGCATTTTTTACACTTTGGCTGGCTACACCAAATCAAAACTGCGCTTTGATTTGAAGGCTAAAAATGGGTAGGTGCCACCCCTTGCAAACACAGGTTTGTGCTGCTTATGAAAACTCAATATATTGAAACTAAATGGTAATTTTAAATTCATCTGGTTTTAAAAAGCTATTCATTTTTGTGCTGGTTTTTAGAACCATCACCAACCCGATAAAAGCCATTAACAGCCTGCACAGGCATGGTGATTTGGTGCTAATCAATCTTTTTGGCAAAAAGCTGTTGTTTGTGCGCAAACCGGAATTTATCGAGGAGATTTTCCGGCAAGAGGCTAAAGGCTTGCTGAATCGGGATGTGTTGTACGAAGCCAAAAAACCGGTATTCGGCAACAGCCTGTTGAATAGCCACCAGGATATTTGGCAACGCCAACGCCGCGTCATGCAGCCCCTGTTCAACAAGGATTCCGTCGGTATCTGGAGCAACAGCTTTATTGAAGAATCAAACGCACTGGTGGCCAGATTCAAACAAACTTCAGCTGACATCAATCTTTCTCATGAACTCAAGCAACACGTTCAACATTTATTTATCCGCGTGTTATTTGGGCATTCCGCCGATAAAAGCAGCCATACCCAGCCATTAATCAATGCCATTGATGCCATCTCCAAAGGGCTGGCACCGCTTGTCGTCACCGAATTGATCGGGCTGGGAAAATTGAAACTGTTATTTCCATTCCGCGTTAAACGGCTGCATCAGGCCTTGAAACATTTAAAGGTCTTTATTCAGCAGGATATTGCCCGTAAAAAAATACATGGCAATGCAGGCGTGGCCAACAATCTCATCTCCTTGCTCATGCAGGCCAAAGACCCAAAAACCGCCTACACTATCTCAGAAGAACTGCTTAATGATGAAGCCATTAGCATGTTCTTTGCCGGACAAGACACCACTATCAATACCCTGCTGTGGTTTTTTTATCTGATAGCGAAAAATGAGGCGATCCAAAGCCGCATGATTGAGGAAATCCAGCAATGTCGGGAAGATGAACTGACGATGGAAAATCTATCCAAGCTGGTTTATACCAAAGCAGTTTTGTCTGAAGCCATGCGTTTGTATCCATCTACAGCAGCGCTTTCTACGCATGCTGTTGAAAATTTTGCCTTGGGCGAACATGAAATTGCCGCTGGCACAGATGTAATCCTTAGTCTTTACGCTACGCATCATCATGAAAAACTCTGGGAGCGGCCGGAGGAATTTTACCCCGAGCATTTTCTTAGCCCCTTGCTGGAAAAACGCCATAAATTTGCCTACTTTCCCTTTGGTGGTGGCGCACATAGCTGCATAGGACGACATTTTGCCGAGCTGGAAATAATGATTATCATTGTTTCCTTATTGAGAGCCTTCCGCTTCACAACCAACCTCGCTTCAATCAAACCCGCACACAGCATTACCATCAAACCCAATCGGGATATAACACTTACCGCCTTGCCGCATTAATTTGGCTGGATTACTCCCTGACTGTTAGCAGCTTATCCACCCGCCGGATCAAATCGCGCTGATTGTGCAAGCCCAGTTTGATTCGGCACTGGCGCGACTTCACTTTATCCTAGAAAAAGCAGTTATCCGCAGATTAACGCAGATTTTCATAGGCTTGCGAGAGATTAGCGCATCACCCAAAAGGTGTGTCGCCTATCCGGGCTAAATTGTTGTTTTATATTCATTAATCTGCGGATAAATGAGGGTGCGTAACATCAGCTATTAATTCAAGTTTCTAAATTAGACAAGGCCGGACACGAAAAATTATGACGCGGCATATGTTTGATAGGTAAGGAAAACGCCATTTCAGTGGAGACTAACCTTTAGGTTATGCCGTAGCTAATAATTTTTTGTAAGCAACGCGGTATGACGATGATTGTGGATTAATAGAAGTGCCCATAATGCGTTCCATCCTACCGAACCCCAGCCTTAATCGCGATTTGGCATTATTCGTAACAGGGTGTTGTCACGCAGGAAATAATGATGATACAGCGCGGCGGAAGCATGTAAACCAATCAGAAAGTAACCCATAGTACCTCCTGTTTCATGAATCTCTTTTATGGTTTCAGCTAATTCCTTACTTTTGCCTATCAGTGCCGGCAGTTCCAGACCAAAGAACGGGATGGGTTTGCCAGCCGCGCTGAGCAGCAGCCAGCCGAGTAGCGGCATGGCAATCATCAACACATAAAGTGTCATATGCATAGCACGGGCTAACCAGTGCTGCCATTTTGACATTTCCGGCCTGATGCGTGGAAACGCACCCAATTTGAGCGCGAGCAGGCGTAGCCAGACTAAAGCAAAAACAGACAGGCCGAGCATGAAGTGCCAGGTTTTCAAGGCTTCACGCGGGTCGCTGCCTTTGGGGAAAAACTCACGCAGTTCAATGCTGGCATATACTGCAATGAACAGTAGCAGCATTAACCAATGCAGTGCTATGGAGAGTGTTCCGTAACGTTCCGTACTATTGCGCCATTGCATTTTATTTCTCCTTGATTATTGGAAATTCTGCTGCTTAAAATGGATATTCAGGCGCAACTAATCGCGTTTGAAGTCCAATATATTTATAGCGTTTTTTTTATGGCGTTTCTTTGAGTGATGCCATATCAATTACAAAGCGGTATTTCACATCACTTTTCAGCAATCGTTCATAGGCTGCATTAATGTTCTGGATCGGGATGAGTTCGATGTCGGCGGTGATATTGTGTGCACCGCAGAAATCCAGCATTTCCTGTGTTTCCTTGATGCCGCCTATCAGCGAGCCGCTGAAATTGCGGCGACCATAAATCAGACTGCCTACCTGAACCGCCAAAGGTTCAGAAGGAACGCCCACTTGTGTCAGTGTGCCATCACGTTTTAGCAGCAGCAGATAGGCGTTGATGTCGTGTTGCGCCGCTACGGTATCGAGAATGAAATGGAAACTGTTGAGATGTGCCTGCATTTCGTTTTCATTGCGGGAGTTAACGACTTCATCCGCGCCCAAACGTAAGGCATCTTCCACTTTGTTTGCTGAAGTCGTAAAAACCACGACGTGTGCGCCGAAAGCTTTGGCCAGTTTCACGCCCATATGTCCCAATCCACCCAAGCCGACTATGCCGACCTTTTGGCCTTTTCCAACATTGTAATGACGTAATGGCGAATAAGTGGTGATTCCGGCGCACAACAGCGGCGCGGTGGCGGCGAGATCCAGATTGTGCGGGATGTGCAGCACAAAGGCCTCATCCACGACTACATTTTCCGAGTATCCGCCGTAAGTCAGGCCACCGCTATGTTTGTCCGGTGAGTTGTAAGTGAAAATCGGGCCTTTTTCACAAAATTGTTCCAAATCATCCACGCAATTTTCACAAGTGCGGCAGGAATCAACCATACAACCCACTCCGGCGAGGTCGCCTTCTTTGAAATTTTTGACGTGCGCGCCAACTTTGCTGATACGTCCGATGATTTCATGGCCTGGAACACAGGGATAAGTGGTTCCATGCCATTCATTGCGGGCGATATGCAGGTCAGAATGACAAACCCCACAATAGAGAATATCAATTTGCACATCATGTGCGCCGGGTTCACGACGTTGGATATTAAAAGGAGCGAGCGGGGTGGTGGCACTTTGTGCAGCGTAAGTATTTGTTTTCATAATGAGTATGTTAAATCCCATCACCATGGTGATGAGAATTTTCCTTGAGAGTCGTTAAGAGTTTGATGGAAGTGAGCTTTAGCGGTGCTATGAGATAGTGTCGCATAAAACGGCGGCCATCGAAATTCGTTCCTGCTCACAGAAATAAAATCGTCATTTAACGCTTGGAAAAGATTCTAATCATGCGGCAAATCCGAACGGATAGGTGGCCGTTTTAATTCCATAACTTCATTGCTGGTGTCATCCAGCTCTTTTGCTGTTTCAGCCGTAGCCAGTTGTTTGGCGGCCAAGGCCTCGACTTCTTCATCATATTTAAGTTTTAAAGCCGTTCCTGCATCCTCGGTTTCTTTAACTAATAAATTAACTTTGCTGCTTAATTCTTGCAACTTTATTACCAGACTTTCTGTGTCTTTATCATTGATTTTCATTAGAAGTATCCCTGGTTAAAACTCGGACTGGCTGCGGCCAACATGCATTGCGCCGCAGCTCCACCGAATAGTTTAGCGTTGCGTGATATTGCCTTTGTCGTCGGAGAGGATGATTTCCACACGACGATTCAACTGGCGGCTGGCAGCGGTGTCATTGCTGGCAATCGGCATTTCCTCGCCATAACCGCGCGTGGCAACGCGCTCATTGCTGATGCCTGCATTGACCAAAGCACTACGCACTGCATTGGCACGCTGTTCAGACAACATTTGATTATGATCGCTACTGCCGGTGCTATCTGTATGGCCTTCCACTAATACTTTATATGACGGATATTTTGTTAGAAAACCGGCCAGTTTTTGCACATTGCCTACGCCGCGTGGTTTTAACTGTGCCTTATTGGTATTAAACAAAACGTCACCCAAGGTAATCACCAGGCCGCGCTCGGTTTTTTTGGCATTTAATTCTTTCAGCAGAATTTCCTGTTGCGCTATTAACGCTTTGTCACGTTCCGCATCGGCACTGGCCGCTGCCAATTCAACCGCATTGGCATCCAGACGCGCTTTGTCGCGCTCTGCATTGGCACTGGCTGCGGCTAATTCTCCAGCCTGCTGATTGGCAGTGATTTGCATATTCGAGACTTGCCGTTTAGCCGCATCGGCTTCATTGGTTCTGGCTGCAAGGCGTACCTGGTCACGCTTGGTTGCCGCATTGGTTACGGCAATTTCAGCCGTTTTGCGTTGCGCCGTGGCCTGGGCGATTTCTACTTGTTGTTTGGTCAGATAAGCCAGATGATCGACTGTCTTTTCGCTTTCACCTGCGGTTGAGGCCTTGTCGGCTTTGGCTAATAAATCGCTGGCTTCTTTTAATTCCAGTGCTGCCAGCGTAGTCACTTGCGGGTTGCTGCTGGCATTGTTGTAACTGTTATGCGCTTCGCTCAGCGCATGGCTTTTGGGTGTGGTACTGCATGCGGCAAGCATGGCAAGCGCAATCAGGGTTAGCGGAAAGCGGTGGTTTTTTTGCATGATGAAACTCCATTTCTTAAATGATTGGGTGGGGATTATTTGCTTTTGCGCTCAATTTCTTGTTGCAGTATGCGGTTATCTTCCTGCACCGCCTTGGCGGCTTTTTGAGCCTTGGCAGAGCGTGCTGTCGCCGCTGCCAGTTTGGAATCCACCAGCGATTCTTCTGCTAATTGTTTGGCCAGCGCATAATTTTTATCGGCCAAGGCACGCTCTGCCGCCGCCAGCTTATCTCGCGCCGATTGCAGTGTTACCGGTGCAAATTCATTACCACCGGCACTGGTGGCACTGCTGACCGCTGCTTTGGAAACGGCGATTTGTTCCAATGGCGCAGGCGCGCTGGCGCAGCCCGCAACGAGCAATAGTGTGGCAGCGGCCAAGCTGATGCCAGGCAGGCCCTGGAATGATCTGATGCGATTGAATTTTTTCATTATGTTTTTCCCTTTGGCTATAAGTTAATTGATTGGTATCGAACAAGCGGATTTCGCCTTCATGACGTTAACTGGCAACAAATTGTTCGCGCGTTGTTGCCGTCATTAAATGCACATTAGTCTTGTCAACAGGCCTTGTCGGTGTGCTAACGAACATAGCAAAAAATAGCTTGAAAATTGGCTGTGTGCGATAGCGCACAGACTTCACCCCTTGCGGCGGATACTCTATGAGCGTTGTGTTAAACGGCACAGATGCACATGTATTCAAGCAAGGAAAACAACATGGCTATCAAAGACTTAATGGTTGCGGCACTCACCCGGAGTGAGCTGCGCAATGAACGTGATAATGAATTGCTGCGTGCTGAATTATTCAGCATTGAACAGCTCAAGCGACATGCGGCGGCGCTGGCTAGCCAGCATAAAATTGATGCGCATCCGGGAGCAGACAAATTACTGCCCAGATTGGCAGACAATGCGCGGGTGCTGCTCAAGGCTTACGATGTGGTGACAGCCGCCACCGTGCCGGGGCAGCGCATTGTGCCGGCAGAAGCCTGGTTACTGGATAACTTTTATCTGATTGAGCAGCAAATCGATCAGGCGCGCCACCATTTGCCGCGCGGCTATAGCAAACAATTGCCACGATTGGCGAGCGGACTTTCCGCCGGTTTTCCGCGTATTTATGATCTGGCGATAGAGCTGATCTCGCACATGGATGGCCGCGTTGATAGCGATAATGCCACGCATATTATTGCCGCCTACCAAACCGTTGAACCCTTGAGAATTGGCGAGCTGTGGGCGTTCCCCATCATGCTGCAATTGGCGCTGCTGGAAAATCTGCGGCGGGTAGCGGTACGCATTGCACGCCGACGTGAAGAGCTGGATGCCGCCGTTACCTGGGCGGACAGGATGCTGACGGCAGCGGAAACCGACCCCAAACAATTAATACAATTGCTGGCCGAGTTTGCCAATGCCGATGTACCGCTCACAGCGCCCTTTGTCGAGGAGTTTTATGCCAGATTGCAGGCACAGGGGTTGGCCATGGCTTTTGTGCAAACCTGGGTAGAGCAAAAGCTGCTGGAACAAGGGGTGACGGCCACACAATTGTCGGAAGTCGCCGGACGCACCGCCGCCGCCAATCAGATTTCCATTGCCAACAGCATAGGTAGCCTGCGTTTTATAGGCGCAATGAACTGGAAAGATTATGTGGAATCTCTCAGCGTGGTCGAACACACCTTGCGTGAAGACCCTGCCGCCATGTATGCCGCTCAGGATTTTGCCACCCGTGACCGCTACCGGCATGTGATTGAGGATTTGGCACGGGGAAGTGCATGTAATGAATCGGTAATAGCACGTGCGGCCATCACGCTGGCACAAAATGCCGCCCTGCAATTGCCTATGAACGCACGTAGCACACACGTTGGCTATTATCTGATTGACCACGGCAGAGCAGCGTTGGAACAGGCTGTTAACTGCCGATTATCTTGCAAAGTGCGCGCCTGCCGGCTGTTCACGCATTTCCGCTTGCCGCTTTATCTCAGTCCGATTTTTCTGCTCACTCTGCTTTCCACCTTGCTGGTGCTGGAAGCGCTGGATGATTTTAGTTTTAGCAACTGGCGTATCTGGTTTTTTGCCATTGCGCTGGTGATAGCCGCATCGGCGCTGGCCATCTCCCTGGTCAATCTTTTGGTGACGCAGTTGTTGCCGCCACGCGCCTTGCCGCGTCTGGATTTTTCGCAGGCGATTCCGCAAGCGCACCGCACCATGGTGGTGGTGCCTACCCTGCTCAGCTCTGCACCAGGGCTGGATAGCCTGCTCGAAGCCCTGGAGATTCGCTACCTTGGCAATCGCGATGCCAATCTGTTTTTTGCCTTGCTTACCGATTTTAACGATGCCGCCGAACTAACCCTGCCGCATGAAGAAGCCTTGCTGGCGCACGCGCGCGCAGCGGTGCAAGCCTTGAATGTGACTTATACCGCAGATAGGCCGTGCATTTTTTATCTGTTTCACCGCCCCCGAGTGTGGAACCCGATTGAACGCGTTTGGATGGGCTATGAGCGCAAACGCGGCAAGCTGGAACAATTCAATGCCTTGCTGCGGGGAGAAGCGCAATCCGCATTCTCGGCTATGGTCGGCGATATGTCGATTCTGCCCGGCATCCAATATGTCATTACGCTGGATACGGATACGCAATTACCACGCGATTCGGCACGTACATTGATAGGCAATATGGCGCATCCGCTCAATCGGCCGGTATTCGATGCCGACAAAGGGCGCATCGTTGAAGGCTATGCGATATTGCAGCCGCGTGCCTCCATCAGCCTCACCAGCGCCGGTCAGACCTGGTTTACCAAACTGTTTGCCGGGGAAGCGGGCATTGATCCTTACTCGCGCGAGGTATCGGATGTTTATCAGGATGTGTTTGGCGAAGGCTCTTTTATCGGCAAAGGCATTTACGATGTGGATGCGTTTCGACTGGCAGTGGATGGACGCTTTCCCGAGAACCTGATTCTCAGCCATGATTTGCTGGAAAGCGGCTATGCACGCTCGGCACTGGTGACCGATGTGGATCTGATTGAAGAGCATCCGGCCAGCTATGCCACCGAAACCAGCCGCCGCCATCGCTGGATACGCGGTGATTGGCAACTGGCCGGTTGGCTACTGGCGCATGTGCCGGGGCCGGAACCAGAGCCGGGAGTGCGGAATAATGCAGACCACACGGTCAAGGCCAAGCGCCAGCCCAATCCGTTGACCGCCTTGCTGGTGTGGAAGATTTTTGACAATCTCAGACGCAGCCTGCTGCCCTTGTCCTTATTGGCTTTGCTCACAGGCGGCTGGTTATTGGGTTTGGGGCACGCCTGGATGTGGACGCTGCTGGTGCTGGGGGTAGTGGCTCTGCCAATTATGTTGTCTAGCGTCATCGGGCTGTTGCGCAAGCCCGCAGAGCGCGATTGGCTGGTGCACCTGATGCTGACCGGCAAAGCTGCGAATCAACCAATTGCGCTGGCCGTGCTGAGCCTGATTTTTTTGCCCTACGACACCTATATTTGTCTGGATGCCATTGCGCGTTCCGGGGTGCGCATGTTGTTCACGCGGCGCGGTTTGCTGCTCTGGCATTTACAGGCTTATTCAAAACGCAATGCGCGCCGTACCTTGGCCGATTTTTTTATGGAAATGTGGGTCGCGCCGGTTTTTGCCATTGTGTTGGCTGGCGCTTTGACTTGGTCATGGAATGAATCTGTTACTTCAATACCAGCGCGGATAAATGAATTGCTGTTCAGTGTACCTTTTCTGCTGCTATGGCTGTTATCGCCGGTGGCGGGCTGGTGGATCAGTCTGCCGCTGACTGTAACCACCCCCGATTTAAGCGCCAGTCAGCGCCTGTTTTTGCGCGCTTCGGCACGGCGCACCTGGCGTTTTTTTGCGGAATTTGTCGGCCCCGCAGACAACTGGTTGCCGCCGGATAATTTTCAGGAATATCCCACGCCGGTGATTGCCTCGCGCACTTCACCCACCAATATCGGCATGGCGTTGCTGGCTAATCAAACCGCCTATGACTTTGGCTATATTTCCGCCGGCGCGTTTTTGCAACTAACCGAAAACACTTTGGCCACCATGGAAAAACTGGAGCGCTATCACGGCCATTTTTTCAATTGGTACGATACGCGTACCCTGCAACCACTGCATCCGCATTATGTTTCTTCGGTAGACAGCGGCAATCTGGCGGGCAGTTTGCTCACGCTGCAAGCCGGCTTGGCCGAGCTGAAACAGCAGCCGATTCTGTCGCCCTATGCGTTTCATGGCTTGCAGGATACGCTGCAAGTGTTTACCGAACATGTGCCTGCCAAACCCGCGCCGGATCTGGCCAAAAAGATTCTGTTTCTACAGCAAAAACTGGAGGCACTCACGCAGCCTGCATCCTCAACTACACCAGCGCTGACATTATTTGCGTTGCTTGATGTGCTGGATGAGCTGCATCAAACCTGCGGCGGGCTGGTGGCATGGCTGCCGCTGGATACGGATATAGATGGCGAATTGCATTACTGGGCGCAGGCGTTTGACCAGCAAACCAGCGCCTTGCGTGAGGATATTGCGCGGCTGGTGGCCGCGCCGGAAAAATTCGACACCATTCCAACCTTGGCTGATTTGGCAGAAGCAAACTTAGAAAATGACACCAATCCGGCAGCAAGCTTGATGCCCGCGCATGAAGCCATGCAGCGCTTGCATAAAATTGATGACTTGATGCAGCGCAGTCGCGCGCTGGCGACCATGGATTTTGAATTTCTTTATGATCAAGCGCGTGATTTATTGGCCATAGGTTATGACGTGAGCGAACGCCGCCGCGATCCCTCCTGCTACGATCTGCTGGCATCGGAAGCGCGCCTCGCCAGTTTTCTGCTCATCGCCGAAGGCCAGGTGCCACAAAAGCATTGGTTTTCACTGGGGCGTTTATTAACCAGCCACGGCGGTGCAGTGAGCCTGATCTCGTGGAGCGGCTCCATGTTTGAATATCTCATGCCGCGTTTGCTCATGCCGGGTTATGATAATACATTGCTGGAACAAACCTGCCAGGCTGTGGTGTTGCGCCAGATTGAATATGGCAAACAGCGTGCCGTGCCGTGGGGGATTTCCGAATCCTGCTATAACGCGACCGATGCCAGTCAAATTTATCAATATCGGGCGTTTGGCGTGCCCGGCCTCGGCTTCAAACGCGGCCTGGGGGATGATCTGGTGATTGCACCGTATGCCACGGCACTGGCATTGACGGTAATGCCGCAGGCATCCTGCCGCAACCTGCAAGCCATGACCGGCCTGGGTTTTGTTGGCCGTTATGGCTTTTACGAGGCCATTGATTACACGCCTTCACGCGTACCCAGAGGTAAAAGCAACGCCATTGTGCGCTGCTTTATGGCACACCATCAGGGCATGAGTCTGCTGGCGTTTGCCTATGTATTGCTCAACCGCCCCATGCAGCGCCGCTTCATGTCGGCACCTCTGGCAAAAGCCACCGAATTGTTATTACAGGAACGTGTGCCCAAGAAAGGCTCTACCCTGCATCCCCATGCCGCCGAGGTGAGTTCGGCGGCGCGCCCCCCGCTATTGGAAGAAAGCGGCACCATGCGCGTATTTACCGACCCCAATAGCGCCATCCCGGAAGTGCATCTGCTCTCCAACGGCCGCTATCACGTCATGGCCACCAATGCCGGTGGTGGCCACAGCCGCTGGCGCGATCTAGCGATTACGCGTTGGCGCGAAGATGTGACGGCGGATAATTGGGGCACTTTTATTTATCTGCGTGATAGCGACAATGGGCATTACTGGTCAAGCGCCCACCAGCCCACCTTGCGCAAAGCCGATCATTACGAGGCCATTTTTGTGCAGGCGCGCGCTGAATACCGCCGCCGCGATCAAGGCATTGAAGCGCATACCGAGATCACTGTTTCAGCGGAAGATGATGTGGAGATTCGGCGCGTGACACTCACCAATCTAACCTCGAAATTACGCCATATCGAACTCACAAGTTATGCCGAAGTGGTGCTGGCACCCCTGAATACAGACTTGGCACACCGCGCGTTCAGCAATTTATTTGTGCAGACTGAAATCCTGCCGCAACATCAGGCCATACTCTGCACCCGCCGCCCGCGCACACCGGGTGAGCAAGTGCCATGGATGTTTCATTTATTGGCCGCACCGGGGCTAGTGGCAGATGCCACCAGTTATGAAACCGATAGAGCCAAATTTATCGGTCGCGGTCGCAGTGTCGCCAATCCGCAAGCCCTGGATGATGCCCAAATGGCGACAAGCTTATCCAATAGCGCCGGTTCGGTACTGGATCCCATTGTCGCTATCCGCCGCAGCATTAGTTTGCAGGCGGATGCATCAGCCACCGTGCAGATTATTTCCGGCGTGGCCGAAACGCGTGAAGCGGCTTTGGCTTTACTGGGAAAATATGCGGATCGCCATTTTATTGAACGTGCCTTTGAAATGGCCTGGTTCCAGAGCCAGGAAGTGCTGCGCCATCTGAATGCCAGCGAAGCCGATGCCCAGCTCTATGGGCGTTTGGCCGGTTCGGTCATCTTTGGCAATGCTTCGCGCCGTGCTGCCAGTGCCGACATCGCCCGCAATCAACTGGGTCAATCCGGCCTGTGGCGTTTTGCGATTTCGGGTGATCTGCCTATCGTGCTGTTGCGCATTGGTGATATTGGCCGCATTGAGCTGGTTAAACAGTTATTACAAGCCCACGCCTATTGGCGCATGAAGGGTTTGGCGGCGGATCTGGTCATCGTCAATGAAGATTTTTCCGGCTATAGAGCGGTGTTGCAGGATTTGATTATGGGCTTGATTAATGCCGGCCCGGAAGCGCAAATTTTAGACAAACCGGGCGGCGTATTTGTGCGGCGTGCGGAAGAGCTTTCCGAAGATGAGCGCATTTTGTTTCAAACTGTGGCGCGTGTGGTGTTGACCGATGCTTCCGAGATATTGTTTGAGCAGGTAGAGCGTCGCACGCTGCCCAGACGTGTCCCGGATAATATATGGCTGCGTTTGGAACCCTTATTGCATTGGGCAGATGAAGCGGTGCGGCCATTGGCGGCGCGTGAACGCATTTTTTGCAATGATGTGGGCGGCTTTACCCCCGATGGCCGCGAATATGTCATCACCCTGGAACCCGGTCAAAATACACCTGCACCCTGGGTTAATGTGATTGCCAGCCCGCACATCGGCAGCGTAGTCAGCGAGAGCGGCAGTGCCTACAGCTGGGTGGAAAATGCGCATGAATTCCGCCTCACCACTTGGCATAACGATCCCGTCAGCGATAGCAGCGGCGAGGCTTTTTATGTGCGCGACGAGGAAAGCGGGAACTTCTGGTCGCCAACGCCATTGCCTGCGCGCGGCAAATCGGGTTATGTGTGTAGACATGGTTTTGGCTATAGCGTGTTTGAACATGAAGAAGCAGGCATAGCCTCGGAAATGTATACCTATGTGGCCATGGATGCGCCGGTCAAATTTGTTGTGCTTAAACTGCACAACCACTCCACACGTACGCGCAAATTATCGCTCAGCGGCTATTGGGAGCTGGTGCTGGGCGAATGGCGACATGCCAATCTGATGCATATCGTCACCGAGACCGATGCCCATAGCGGCGCGCTATTTGCGCGTAATGCCTATGGCCGTGAATGTGCCAATCGCGTGGTGTTTGCCCAGGTGAGCGAGCTGGAGCGTAGCGTCAGCGGCAATCGCACCGAGTTCATCGGGCGTAACGGCAGCCTGGCCAGCCCGGCGGCGATGTCCCGCAAGCGTTTATCCGGCAGAACCGGTGCCGGTTTTGATCCATGCGCCGCCATGCAGACCCAGATTGAACTGGCGCAGGATGAAGAACGCGAGATTGTGTTTATCTTTGGTGCGGCGCGCAATGCTGAAGAGGCGCGGCATTTGATCCAGCGTTTCAGCGGTTCGGCAGGCGCACGTCAGGCATTGGAAGGTGTATGGGAATATTGGAACCATACGCTGGGTGCGGTGCAGGTGGAAACGCCAGATCCGGCGCTGGATGTGATGACCAACGGCTGGCTGCTATATCAAACGCTGTCTTGCCGACTTTGGGGGCGCAGTGGTTATTATCAATCCGGGGGTGCCTATGGTTTCCGCGATCAATTACAGGACACTATGGCGCTCATTCATGCCACGCCCTGGCTGGCGCGTGAACATTTGCTGCGCTGCGCCGGGCACCAGTTTGCACAGGGCGATGTACAACACTGGTGGCATCCGCCGCATGGGCAAGGTGTACGCACGCATTTCTCCGATGATTATCTGTGGCTGCCCTACGCCACTTGTCGCTATGTACTGGCAACCGGTGATAGCGGTGTGCTGGATGAAGCGGTACATTTTCTGCAAGGTCGTGAATTAAGGCCGGAGGAAGAAGCCTATTACGACCAGCCGCAACGTTCGACCGAAGCCGCCAGCCTGTATCAACATTGCGTGCGTGCCATTCAACATGGATTACGTTTTGGCGAGCACCAATTGCCGCTGATGGGTTGCGGCGACTGGAACGACGGCATGAATCTGGTCGGGCGTGACGGCCGTGGCGAGAGCGTTTGGCTGGCCTGGTTTTTGTATGAAAATCTACAGCTATTTGCCGATTTGGCGCGTGCGCAAAATGACTCAGCCTTTGCTGCTATCTGCACCGAGCAGGCCTCGCAATTGCAAAATAACATTGAAACCCAAGCCTGGGATGGTGCCTGGTACAAACGGGCTTATTTTGATGACGGCACGCCGCTGGGTTCTAGCGAAAATGCGGAATGCCAAATCGATTCCATCAGCCAGAGCTGGGCGGTAATCTCCAACGGCGGTGACCCCACGCGTGCACGGCGGGCGATGGAAGCCGTGGATAAACATCTGGTGCGGCGTGATGCACAGCTGATCCAATTGCTGGCTCCGCCATTCGATAAATCCGACCTGGAACCCGGCTATATCAAAGGCTATGTACCCGGCGTGCGCGAAAATGGCGGCCAATATACCCATGCCGCCATCTGGAGCAGCATGGCATTTGCCATGCTGGGCGATACCGAACGCGCGTGGGAGCTATTCGCCATGCTCAACCCGGTCAATCACGGCAGCACAGCGGAGCAGATTGCACGCTATAAAGTCGAACCCTATGTGGTTTGCGCCGATATTTACGGCGCATCGCCGCATACCGGTCGCGGTGGCTGGACCTGGTACACCGGCGCGGCAGGCTGGATGTATAGGCTAACGCTGGAAACCTTGCTGGGGCTGCAACTGGAAGTTGACCATCTGCGCATGACACCGCGTATTCCCGCGCACTGGCAAAGCTATAACATCCGCTATCGTTACCACGAAACCTGGTACCACATCCATATCCAGCGTGTAACAACCCAGCCTGAATATACAATGCGATTGATCGTGGATGGCATAACGCTAAACGCCGCCGACACAGAGGGCAACGCGCAAGCGCACTGCCGCATTCCCCTGTTGAATGATGGCAAGAATCATCAGGTAAGCATAAACTTAAATAGCTAGCAGCCCTCGCTGATACTGGAAATAAAATGTAGGGATGATTCATCAATCATCCCTACTAATTGTTTAGTCCCGCAATCATCTTGCATGTGGATTAAAACCGCTCGTAATCCCAGACCTAATCGCCGTAAAGAAAAATTGCCAAAGCCAAAATTCAAGATACAAAACTCAAGACAAATGCAGCAAATTAAAAAAACCTGCCGCGTATAATGCCTCTCATGAAAAAATTAATGATTACGCTGTTGTTGTTAAGTCTGTGCAGTGCCTGCACCAGGCACTATCACCCTCTGAATGCCAGCAAGAAAGCACGGCTGGTGAACGAACTTATCAGTAAGGATCCCCGCTGTAGCAGCTTTAAAAACCGATTGGCCTCACCATCGGTAGATGATGATGGCATAGATGATGTTTACCACGATGCCACCAAAGCCTTGTGTATCAACCGTGATGTTTAGGGCATCTCTATTCATTCAAGTTATAAATTAAGAAAACGCTGATTTATTCGTCATCCTCGCGAAAGCGGACATCCAAGCGGTTGATTAAAATAGATTCCCGCCTTCGCGGAAATGACGAAATAGAATAAATCAGTTTTTCCTTAACGCTTCCGCCATTCCACTGGATTGGTTTCTGTGACTTCCACGGTCACACTTCCCATCACAAAACAAGCTATTACTGGCCGGACTTGAGTCCGAAATGTCGGCTTAAAAACAGGCCTACAGCAAAATCGACAATCTGGGTTAATAACTCCCGGATACATTTTGATACAAGTCAATTGGACTAGGTTCTGTTGACGTTTCGCCAATGCGATAAAATCGATTCCTTTAAGTGATATGAGCCGGATAAGTTTAAGTTACGAAGAATGGATGAATATATTGACCCACCTGAAGAAATTGCCAGGAATTTATGTCGGTCAGCCGGATACTTGCAGGCAATTCATGAGTGCCTGTTTGTGGATATTACGTTCAGGATCGCAGTGGTGGGTTTTGCCGCCAACACACGGTAAGTGGAATAGCATCTTCAAACGTTTTTCACGCTGGTGTGCAAAGGGTATATGGGCTAGTCTTCTCGGTAAACTTTACTAAGCATATGATTTTCAATATGTTTCTATGGATGAGGTCGGTCATTAGGGCGCATGCCTGCGCGGCTGGCGCGGCGAATAGCACCGCTGAGAAAGAGGCATTGGGTCGTTCCAAAGGAGGTTTTGGCTGTAAGATTCACGCGCTATGCGATGCCTTGGGCATGCCGCTTAAGTTTATTTTGACGGGTGGGCAGGAGGCCGAATGCAAGCAAGCAATCCCCTTGCTGGAAAACATGAAGGCTTCCGCTGTTTTAGCGGACAAAGCTTATGACACAAACGCGTTGAGAGCGTGGTTGGAAAGCCGGAAAATAAAAGCCGTCATCCCGCCAAAATCGAATCGAATTGAGGAAATTGAGTGCGATTATTGGCATTATAAGGAACGACATGCGATCGAATGCCTGTTCGGCAAGCTCAAACACTACCGCAGAATCGCCACTCGGTATGAGAAAAAAGCCATTAATTACATGGGCATGCTGTCATTTTTCTCTGCGCTTTTATGGCTATGAAACGTCAACAGAACCTGGCAACCAATTGATTTTATTTGATTTTAATCGGACGCTAGTGGCTTCAAGTATATACATTCAGATGTTTTTTACTTAATGCGTTTTCATAAAGTGAAAAAATAGAGTGCTCCATTTTGATGCAATTAGGGGTAATTTTGCACCAATAAAGGGCATCACGGCCACGATTGAAAATTAAATTATCATTAAAACAATGGTTTATATTTCAGGCTTGAAAATTGCTAAATAAACCCACTTTAAAATCAAACAGAGGTAGTCATGGAAGTTTCCGCGTCGGCTGGCGATACTTTATTTATTCTGATCGGCACTATTATGGTGCTGGCCATGCATGCAGGTTTTGCTTTTCTGGAAGTGGGCACAGTGCGGCGCAAGAATCAGGTGAATGCTTTGGTCAAGATCATGGTGGATTTTTCGGTATCCACCATCGCTTATTTTTTTATCGGTTATAGCATCGCCTACGGGGTCAATTTTTTTCATAGCGGGGATGTGCTGGCAGCCAAGAATGGCTATGAACTGGTCAAATTCTTTTTTCTGCTGACTTTTGCAGCGGCGATTCCGGCGATTATTTCCGGTGGCATTGCTGAACGTGCGCGTTTTAACCCGCAGCTGGCGGCAACTTTTTTGCTCGTCGGCTTCATTTATCCTTTTTTTGAAGGTATTACCTGGAATCATCACTATGGCATTCAGGATTGGCTACACACCACGTTTGGTGCTGAATTTCACGACTTTGCCGGATCGGTTGTGGTGCATGCCATGGGCGGCTGGATCGCGCTGGCAGCAGTTATTCTGCTAGGCGCGCGCCACGGGCGCTACAGCAAAGAAGGTCGTTTGCATGCTTTTCCGCCATCCAATATTCCATTTTTGGCACTAGGTGCCTGGATACTCACTGTCGGCTGGTTTGGCTTTAATGTCATGTCAGCACAAACTCTGCACGCTATTAGTGGCTTGGTGGCACTGAATTCATTAATGGCTTTGGTGGGCGGCACGCTGGCAGCTTTGGTGGCGGGTAAAAATGACCCCGGCTTTGTCCATAACGGCCCCTTGGCTGGATTAGTGGCCGTATGTGCAGGTTCGGATGTCATGCATCCGCTGGGCGCTTTAGTCACCGGCATAGTGGCGGGACTCTTGTTCGTGTGGGCGTTTACTCTCACGCAAAACCGTTGGAAAATTGATGATGTGCTAGGGGTTTGGCCACTGCATGGATTGTGCGGTACCTGGGGCGGTCTGGCCGCCGGAATTTTTGGCATGAAAGCGCTGGGCGGGATGGGTGGCGTGAGTTTGGGCGCGCAGATTTTGGGCACATTGCTCGGCATCAGTATTGCCCTGGCCGGAGGTTTTATCGTCTACGGCGCACTCAAACTGTTCATCGGCATACGCATGGAGGTAGAAAATGAATACGACGGCGCGGATTTAAGCATCCATAAAATTACGGCTACGCCGGGTAATAGCTCTGAGGAATGATAGCGTTTAGAAAATCTCTGTATAACGGATGCTGTGCGGCTTTGTAGAAGGGGGAGGGTGGATAAGCCCAACGCATCTACCTTATGGGCATTTCTATCTTACGCACTTGCCAGTTTTGGTGCATGCTACTTGCGTTTATCCACCCTACTCAAGCAACCCAGGCGCTTGGCAATATCCCTTATGCATCCCAGCTACTCGTACTTTTGTGACAATCCCTGCAATCCTTGGTGGTTACTTTATGATCTTTATTTTTACCTTCTGCACCATACTTTGTATACAACCCGTTATGGCAACTATCACAGCGGCTGGCCGCCATCGAAGTGTGGTTCATCTTTACATTGCTGGTAAATGAGGTAGTGCTGTGGCAGGCATCACATGCGACCAGAATGGTGGGAATATGGGAAGCACTACGCGCTACAGTCTGCCATCTTGGGTCACCGTTATGACATAGCACACAGGTTCTGGGGGTACCCATGTAAGTACCGCTGAGATGGCACGAGGCACAGGTTTTACATTTGCCGGTACTTAAATGCGCGCCATCCAGTTTATAAAATGGGTGTGAAGTTTCATAGGCCGTGCATTCCGCCGAATGTACATTGATTGAAAACATGAATACAAGCGCTACAAGAATTTTAAAAATCATACCGTAATCCCATATAAAAGGTTTGTGGATAGGAGGTGGATATTTTCTTATCTATACCTTTTTTAATATCAATAGCATTGATACCTATGGCATAGAGTGCCTCCAAATTGAGCTTGTTGTTCACACTATAGATTGCTCTGAATGATGTTGAAAAGCTATCTGATGTTGATGAATCCGAGGCTCTATTAATATAAGACAGATAAGTTTCTGTTTTTAATTTGTCAAAAACATTGGTATTAACCAGGTTAAGCATGGTAGCCGTACTCTCCTTATCCCACGATTGGTTCAATATCAGGCTTATTGAATCCAGATCTCTGAATATATTGTTACCCAGGATTTGATTGGAGAATGTGTAAGTGTTTTCTGTAATCGGTTCCAAATACTCTGGGTTGTATTGCCCGGAAGGAGTGCTCAGCAACGGTGGAACGGTATTTAGCGTAGTCGCACTAAGATTGGTGATTTGAAAATTACTGCTTACCGTCCACAATTTGCTGATGGGTCTACTTAGCCCCAGCATATAGGTGGCGGCATCGGGCGTGCTTTTGGCGATGATGTTGTATATCAGTGATGGCGAGAGATTGGGATTATCGACGGCATCCTGGATACGTCTGAAGGCAAAGGCGGGTTGACCATCCCCCCTGTTAAATCCCAGAGATAAAATTCGGTCACCATACAGCACCGGTGATTTCCGTCTATCGGCCATAAAGTAAATATTATTCTCGCCCAGAAGCAGATTGCCATTGAGTAGTGTGCTGTTGAAAGCCGAATACAAAAAATCATATTCGGCACTTGCCGCCAGTGATAAATTCCCCTTGAAATACCTGACATATCCACCCAGGGCAGAGCGCTCTGCCAGGCTATCGGCAAGCTGACCGTTATAATAAATACTGGTGGTCATTTCCGGCCAAGGTTGCCACTCCACCTCACCACCATAAAAATATCGTGCAGATTTACTCCTCACATCAGGGATGCCTCCGGCAACAGTAAATCTGAAATCATTCCACTGATACCTGGCCGACACGCCATCAAATCTTCCCAATGCGCCAGCCGCCGGATTCTGCCTGCCCACCCGCACACTGTATCTGTTAAAGGTATCTTCAAAATCCATATAACCGAGATAGATTTCCTTGCGTCCCTTATCGTTGATGAAACTATCGGTACTGCTTAAACGCAACACCATTTTGCCTACAAACTGCCCTTCACGCATCATGCCATTCAAACGCAAGCTGCTTAATATGGAGCTGTCTGTGGTCTTCCATTTGAGCTTATCTGTAGAGTTGGATCCAGTGTAATAGTATTCGGTAATGCCGCCATTGAAGCTTTTTTCCGAGCCTACATCCGGCTTTCTTTCTACCATGCTCTTCAGCTTTAGGCGCGGTGCAGATATTTCCAGTGTAATTAATTTAAGTTTAACCCGAGAGTGGCTTTTGGATTGGGGGTAGATGGCTAAAAATGAAGCATATTCAGCTTTTGCGCGTTCACTTTTGCCTATACTGGCATAAGCATCGCCTATAAGCTCAGCGGCTTCTTCGGTATAACGATTGGCTGGCATCAGCATCAGATTATTCAGGATGATGATGGCTTCTTCAGTGTTTGTACTGATGTTTTGTCTGGCTTTTTCTATAAGCTGGTCGGGAGTTTGTTTTGAGTATTCCTCATCGGCATTGGCGAATAATGCAAATAGCAGGAAAAGGTAGGCAAAGTATTTCAAAGTACGATTTTTACAAAAAAGAGGAGACTGCTAGAGCAGCCTCCTCTGTATCAATTAAGCAATCATTTGACGTAAGGTATGTATCAAGGCATTGATTTTAGTCAACAACCTATCTTTCATATTGAGATTGTCATGCACGGTAGTACATCTAAAGCCGTTGTTGATGCTATGGCAAGTTTCGCAATTGTCACTGGTTGTAGGGTGGCCAGCGGCATAGTCTTTTTTGCCGGTAACGGTAATACCATCGTGACAAGTTACACAACCCTTGGTTATGCCAGCATGTATGGCGGCGTGATCCACATTGGCAAAGGTGATTGTGCCACTGTGACATGATTTGCAATCCAACGTAGTGGTGATGTGATTGGTTTTATCGGCTTTGGATAATGCCCCCTTATTGCCATAGGCCTTATACGAACCATTATGGCAAGTATCGCAGCGGTTAGTCGTGACCTCCGCCGTATGTGTCATATGGGTATCGGCCTTGCTGAAGGTGGTTGTCATATGGCATGAGTCACAAGTCGCATTTTTTGTTGGAATATGTGCTGCTGAACGAGAAACAGCCGCATATTTTGGATCACCATCATGGCAGTTCTGACAAACCTTGGGCGTACCAGCAAATACTTGTGATTTATGACAAGAGGCACAAGTTGAACATTTTCCCGTTGATAGGTGGGCACCAAAAAGCGGGAACCCCGGATGGGAAGTTTCGTATAAGGAACACTCCGCCGCCATCACTGATGTCGAAAACAGCATTAACAACATTATAAAAAGTTTTTTCATCATAATTTTTCCATTAAGTTAATGATAAATATTTCCATGCTTATTTCAAGCAATTGATTTTAAAGTGGGTATTGATTAATTTAATTTAGTTTTTGAAACATAAGCTGTAAAAGCAGCATAAATTTCATCAATAAACCAATTTAATTTAGTTAGCTTTTACGTGGGAAATTGTAACACATATTTTTTATGTGGGAATTTGTAACACAAATTTAATATAAATAACTGATGTTACTGTGAGCTTTAAGAAGAATGAGGTGATAAATATGATAGGCGTAGGGTGGACAAGGCAGTTTTACCCGCGCGTGAGGGGGCATATTTTTGCCCGCGATGAATGCCGGAAAAGTGCAAACAAAAAACCACCCAAGCCGTTGAGGATTGGATGGTTTTTGTTGGTGTGGGCAGCTTACCCGGTACGCATGGTCAAATCATTACTCCATACGCGTAGGCAAAACAGCGTTGCCTAATACCACACGGCTAAAAAAACTGTTTAGCAAAATTGGCAACAGCAATCGCGATTAAAGCACCCAGCATCCAGGAAGTTTTTTCAACTTTTGCGTCTAAAAGCACGATGTCTTGCCTTAAAAGTGCAATATCTTGTTTAGTGGCAAGCGTTGTATCCAAGGCTTGCGAGAGAATTTCTTGTTGCGCACGCACAAAGGCCTCTGCCTGTAGCTCCGGGATACCTGCCTCACGAAGCTCTTTCACAAATTTATGCGTATCAAATGTAATAGTGCTCATACATTAAATATTAACATAAGCGATTAATTTTATGTACTTAAACCAGCCGGACGTAGTAACCCAACCCATAACGCCATTAAGTCGGCTCGCCACTATCAGCCACAACAAAATCATCAATGCCGCCCCAATCCCGCGCATAAACCCCGCGCGCCACATCACGATGAAAAGTCGAATACGGCCAATCCCGCACTCGCGTTACCAGGCCATGTTTCAGCGGATTAAGCGCCAGATAATCCATATGATGCGCATAATCCGCATCCGTGGTGATGCAATGTTCCCAATAGCGCCGTTGCCAGAAAGTAGATTCGCGGTGTTTGATTTTGGAAGTCGTCATCCAATCCGCCCGATGATAATCCGGCGCACAGGCAGAAGAAACCATGCGCTTGATTAATCTCCAGCGCAGGGCAAAATCGGCATCATCCGGTGGCAACGTCCAAATACAGTGTAAATGGTCAGGCAGTAACACCCAGCCATCAATGGTAAAAGGATAGCGCGATTGTACGGTTTGAAAGGCATGACGCAATGCCGCACGTACCGGTGCATCACATAAAATGGGACGGCGACGATAAGTAACCACAGTAAAAAAATAAGTCGCCCCCGGGATATGGGCACGTCGATAGCGCGACATGGTAAGCGTTATCCAATGTCAAAATAATGCATTCCAATATACGCAAATGCCGGTAAAAAAACCATCCGGGTAGGGTGGGCACCGAATTTGTGCCCACGCGTTTGGGAGCGCATGGTTGCCCATCATGGATACCGCAAAGATACAAATGAAAAAACCACCCAAGCCGTGAGGATTGGATGGTTTTCGAATACCCGTGGGCAAAAGTGTGTTACCCACCCTACGCAACTATTACTTGAATACCCCATAAAGCCTAGTCCGACACCACCGAAATTTGAAATTTTCTTTAGTTCATCAGCAATTGATTTTCTGACTTCACGATTAAATTTTAGTTTCATGTTAAAAAATATACCATAAATCCAAAACCCGCGCTTTGAGCAATAGGCTTTCTGTGGTAAAGCAGTTATGAATCAGTTGCGTAGCGTGGGCAACGCCGTTTTGCCCACGCGTGAGGGAGCGCCGTTTGCCCAGCATGGATGCCGTCAATGCACAAACAAAAAACCACCCAAGCAGCGAGGATTGGATGGTTTTGTTGGTGTGGGCAGAATAGCCGGTGCGTATGGTCAAGTTGTTACCCGATACGCGTGGACAAAAGTGCGTTGCCCTACACGGCTAAGCCGTAGCCTGCAACTTAACCCCTAGTGCTTGCATCACTTTATTTACCGTATCAAAACGGGGGTGAGCGTTTGGGCGTAATGCTTTATAAAGTGCTTCTCGGGTGATGCCGCTTTTTTGTGCAATATCAGCCATACCTTTTGCACGTGCAATGATGCCCAGCGCATGGGCAAGCTCTGCCGCATCACCATCCTCAAGCACAATGTTTAAGTAAGCGGCAATATCTGCCTCGGTTTTAATGTGTTCCGCCATATCAAATTCTGGCAGGCTATCAATGCCAATTTTTTTAGTCATGGTTTACGCTCCTATGGTTTGCTTTCAAGTTGCTGCGCTAATGTAATGGCGTTTGCAATATCTGTACTTTGACCAGATTTACTGCCGCCCCCTAACATGACAATCAGCACATCCCCGTATTGAATGAAATACATACGCCAGCCAGCACCAAAATGTTCACGCATTTCAAACACACCGCTGCCAATAGGTTTGGTGTCACCTAAATTGCCGTGTTGCGCCTTATCCAACCTGCGCGCAAGCCTAATGCGCGTTACATTATCTTTCAGGCCATTAAGCCAAGTGTCAAACTCTGCGGTACGTTTGATGATATACATTAAAGTATTGTAATTGAGCGATTACAAAAAAACAAGTCACATAATGAGGGAGCGCATTTTTGCCCAAGCATGGATGCCGTCAATGCACAAACAAAAAACCACCCAAGCCGTGAGGATTGGATGGTTTTCAAATACGCGTGGGCACAAATTCGGTGCCCACCCTACACGGCTACACGGTTTATTGCCAAGCTTTGGAGCGATACTTCGCAACTAAGGTACCACCGGTATAGTCAAAACCACCATTGTCAGCTACTGTAGTATCATAAGTCATGATCACTGTTTTACCACCAATTGCAGTAGCTACTACACCAGCAGCAGCCATTGTAGCAGTCATCGTACATTTGGTTCCTGTTGCACTTCCAGTAACCGAGGCAACAAACTTACCTTTGCCAACAACAGGATTGGCACAGGTACCATCTACGCCCATTTGAGTAACTAGATCAGTTTTTGCACCATCAAGTAAAGTAAATGCTTCTGCTGCTTGTGCTTTTGCGGTGTAATCTGAATAAGCCGGAATCGCCACCGCCGCCAAAATACCAATAATCGCCACTACGATCATCAATTCAATCAATGTAAAACCTTGTTGTACTTTACGCATTTTAAATCTCCTTTGATTTAACAGATTCGGCACCATGCCAACCTGGTTGATTAACATAAAGCACTAAGCGTGCCAGCTTCTAAACTCCCCCGCGCATAATCCTATGCGCCTGAAATAAAACAGCGCAGGCTTGCGGTTTGGCAGCGGGTTTTTGGTTTTAAAAGCCTGACGGCAACAGCGTATTTAAATGCGTTTCGCCCAGAGGAAATGACGGCAACTAATAACTGACAGGCCGTTATACAAGCAATGGCAGAGGCCAATAACTGCCAGCGGGGAAAATGGCAGGGGTAAATGACTGTCAGTCAAACTGACAATCCCTTCAACATTGCTGCATAGCTTCAAGGCCGCACTGGTTTGTTGAATTTCCAATTTCAGCCGTGATATTATGAGCCATGGCTGAAAGAAAAATTATCGACGAAACGCATGTGATTGCGGCAAAGAAAGGTAACGGTTTATTACGTCGGGAGGTTTGGGTAAATGCCAATAATGTAGTCAGTAGATACAATCTCGCTTATATAAATCATCAGCTTTTCAAGGGCGATAATGGCAGGGTGTTTGGCTTTGATAATGCACATGGCTATCACCATCGTCATTATTTTGGCAAGGTTGAAGCCATTGATTTTACAAGTTTTGAAAATGTTGAACATTTTTTTGAGTTAGAGTGGATCAAGTTAAGGGGTTGATAATGCAGATTAAAATTGAAAGCACAGAAGATTTTTTTGCCAGGGGAAAGTCTGTAGCTACACTTGCCGATCAGGGAAATCTTGAAGCCGCCTGTAGTATTGTAAGCTTTGAAAATGCTGAGGATTTAGCTCGCGTGATTACAGCCGCAAAAATCAGACTTTTTAGAGAAATTCGAGCGCATCCCGGCTCTATTTCAGATATCTCCAAACGCTTGAATCGTGATCGGTCTTCAGTAAAGCGTGATATTGATGTTTTGCACGCTATCGGTTTGGTTGATATGAACATCAAGATAAATGCGGGGCATGGCATAAAGAAAGAAGTGGTTGTCCGTGATCCCCAGGTTTTGATGGCCTTGTGAATTAGAGCCGTGTAGGGTGGGCAACGTCTTTTTGCCCACGCGTGAGGGAGCGCATGCATGCTCTTTTTCCTCGTCCCGGTTGTGTTGCAGAATAGCTTTTAATTCTGGGTCTTTACATGCATCAGCGCGCTGGTTGTACCAATCCACCGCCTCCAGTTCTTCCATCAGTGAAGTAATGGCTCTGTGCATGTCGCGCGTTTCAGCGGATAGTTCTTCAATTGGCTCGTGATAACCTACACTGGACATGGTTTGCTCCTGGATGTTGTTGACAATCTGGGTTGAAAATTCAGGGATCCATTGTCATGGACGTAGAATCCCTGCGTATTGCTGGTGTGGTTATTCAGTTGGTGTATTTAGTGGCGGTCATGACCGCGATCTTCACCACGGTCGTTTCTGTTGTCTCCACGCCTATCACTTCTGCGTTCATCGCGATAATTATCACGCTGTTCCCGGTATTGTTCACCGCCGCGATAATGTTGCTCACGGTAACGTGGGACATATTCACGGTTATACCAGCCGTCCTGCACAAAGTAGACGCGTTCACCACAGGCTCTGTATTCGTGGCAGTACCTGTTCCAATGTCTGGAATGACGCGGAGGTACGCGCAGATACATGGGTGGCCTTGATATTGGCACTACTTCTACCATTCTAGGCTGGCGATAAATAACTTGGGGGGGTGGATAGCCACCAATATTGAGCTGGCCGTAAAAACCGGGCTGGCCAATACTGACCGAAACCCCGACATCGGCGGCAAAAGTTGGCGTTGCGAGCGTGCTAGCCGCTACTGCCGCCATTATAAGAAAACGTTTCATGTTGAATCTCCTGTTGTGAGTGATGATACATTAACGTTTAATAACTCAATGCGATGACAAGTCGTAAGCGGATAAAAGAATGTTCAAATTAATTCCGCTCTCGTTCACGGTTTTTTTCTTGGCCTTTATCCTGCTCTTGCCCTCGATTCTGTTCACCTCTGGCATTACGGTTTTGCTGCCTGTCTTCCTGTTGGCGAGGTCTGGCCTCTTGTTGCTCACGCTGACCAGCTACGGGTTGCGGCGGTCTTGGCGCTGGTTGCGGTGCTTGTTGCATGGCAGGAGGGCGCTGATTTTCCTGCGGCCTGTCACGTCCATCTGCTGGCGCGCGCGGACTTTCTTGTGCTGGGTTGACCTGCTGACCGGGGATTCTTTGCACAAACGGCGCGTTATTCTGTTGTCGATTGATATTTTGTTGGCGCTCTGCATTCTGTTGCTGTTCCATATTACGTTGCCGCTCCGCATCCTGCCGTCTTGGCGCATCGCGTTGTTCTATATATCTGCGCTGTTTCGTATCCTCGCGCCGCTCTATGCGTTCATTTGGTTCAAAATGTTCACGCGGCTGATAGTTGTAATGGCGTTTTTGCAATTCTTGCTGTTGCACTGGTCGAGGGTAGCGCTCGCCTGAATATTGGCGCTGATAGATAGGCAAGGGTGCGGGAGGTGGAGCTGCTTTGCGATCCCATCTATCCCAGCCTAGTCTATGCTGCTCCCAATCATTACCCCAGTAATCGCCCCAGCGCGGAGCCGAGTTTGAGTACCAACCCATAAAATAGGTTGGCGGCTGGCGATAGTAGCGCACAGGAACACGCAAAATGTACAAAGGCACCGCTTCTGGTTCTACATAAGACCATGGCCCGTTATACCAAGAGCTGACATACCAGTCATCATCCTGATAAACCCAATACAAACCATCATAGAAGAAGTAGTTGGCATTCAAACGCGGTGCATAATAAACCGGATACCCCGGCACCACGACCAGTTCAGGATAAGCTGGCATATTAATCGCCAGGCTGACATTGGGTAGCCCAATACCTATGCTCAGTTGTATGGCGTTGGACGGTATGGGGTACGACAATATCCCTAACACAATCAATATATTGCGAATTTTAAACATGACGATCTCCCATTTTGCAGAATTAAAGCTACGCCTTAATTTTGTATATATTACAAGTTATTATCCAGCAGACTCTGTGCGCTATCGCACATAGGCACTTGCGCTATTTGGTTATACTGAATAAATGAACAAATTAAGCGCATGGATTCTTTTGAAGTTTGCAATCGTGCTGGAGTTGATATTCCTTGCCGGTTGTAGCGCAATCCCCACCATGGTGCCGGATATGGCACTGCGGTCAGCGCATCCGGTGCAACTTGAAAGTGCGCATGGGGCGCTGACGGCGCAGCAGAGCCAGGCTATATTGGCCAGACTTGAAAAAAGCGGCGTGGAGACCAATATCTTTGATAAGCATCTGGCGCTGGAAACAGAGATTGTTGGCAGCCCATTGATGGCAGGCAATCAGGTGGAATTATTGGTGGATGGCCCCAGCACATATAGCGCTATGTTCGCCGCCATTGAAAATGCAAAAGACCATATCAATATGGAAACTTTCATTATTGAAGATGACGAAATCGGGCGGCGTTTTGCTGAACTGTTAAGCCGCAAGCAACGCAACGGTGTACAGGTTAATTTGATTTACGATAGCGTGGGTTCCCTTTACACGCCCAGAGTATTTTTTGACCCGCTAATTGCCAGCGGCGTGAAGGTGCTGGAATTCAACCCCATCAACCCTTTGCTGGCGCGTAAGGATTGGCAGTTCAACCAGCGCGATCACCGCAAGCTATTGATTGTGGATGGACAGATGGCCTTTGTTGGCGGCATTAACATTAGCAGCGTGTATTCCAGCGGTTCTTTTGCCAAGTCAAAAGCGAAAAAGAAAATAGCCGATCAGCCTTGGCGCGATACACATTTACGCATGACGGGGCCGGTGGTCAGTGAGTTTCAGAAATTATTCATGGCCACTTGGAACGGGCAAAAAGGTGAGCCTTTGCTATCCGGGAATTATTTCCCGGAACCGGCAACATCCGGCAATGAAGTGGTGCGCGCTATTGGCAGTTCGCCGGAAGAGCCCTATAGCCAGATTTATGCTACTTTGCTTTCCGCCATTAACAGTGCGGAGACGCAAATTTTTCTGACCAATGCCTATTTTGTGCCGGATGCCCAACTGCTTTCCGCACTGAAAGAAGCCGTGCAGCGCGGTGTGGAGGTACGCTTGTTATTGCCGGAAAAAACCGATTCCAACATGGTGTATTACGCCTCGCGTTCTTATTACGATGAACTGTTAAGCGCTGGTGTAAAAATCCATGTGCGGCAAGATGCCTTGCTCCATGCCAAGACTGCCGTCATTGATGGCGTATGGACAACCATAGGTTCCACCAATCTGGATTGGCGCAGTTTTGTCTATAATCAGGAAATCAATGCCGTTATCCTCGGCCAGAATTTTGGAGCGCAGATGCAAAACTTGTTTCAGCAAGACTTGCAGTCATCAAAACTGATAATGCTGGAAGCTTGGAAAAAGCGCAGTATCGGTGAGCGCATCAAGGAAAGAGCCGCACGTTTATGGGCGCGCTGGCTTTAAATATACCGCTATTCAGGAGTAAAGCCTATGCGTTTTAGTCAGCTATTCACGGCCAATCTATTGAAGCTGATGCAGCTTTTTCTGCTTTGTGGCACGGGCTTCAACGCCGCCAATGCCTATGCCACCATGCCGGAGTTATCTGCCGTGCCGCTGCGCGCCAAGTACCTCGCATTAAACAGCCAGTTACATAACAATCAGTTTCAGCGCGAACTGAATCTTGATTCGGCCGAATCTGCGCATACTCTGCAAGGCGACATTTATGCGGTGGTCGATTATCCGTTTACTACCGTCAACACTGCACTCAATAATCCGGCACATTGGTGCGATGTGCTGATTCTGCACATTAATATCAAATACTGCCATGCTTCCGCCAACCAGGAAAATACCGTACTCAGCGTCAATCTCGGCAAAAAATACGATCAAGCGCTGGCCGATGCTTATCGTGTGGATTTCAATTATCGCGGCATAATCGCTACGCCGGATTATTTTGCCGTGGAACTCAATGCCGCCAATGGCCCCTTGAGCACACATGACTATCGCATCTGGATAGAAGCCACGCCGCTGAAAGATGGCCGCACATTTCTGCATTTCTCTTATGCTTACGGTTTTGGCTTAAGCGGCCGCCTGGCGATGAAAGGTTATCTGGCGACGATAGGCCGCGATAAGGTTGGTTTTACACTGACCAGTAATGTGGGGAGTGCTCAGCCTACCTATATTCAAGGAGTGCGCGGTGTCATTGAACGCAATACCATGCGTTACTATCTGGCGATTGATGCCTATCTTGCCAACGTCACCACGGCCCCAAAAAATCAACTGGAAAAGCGCCTGCAACACTGGTACGACGGCACCAATCAATATGCCAGACAATTGCATGAAGTGGAACTGGAGGAATATCTGGTGATGAAACGCAAGGAATACAAACGTCAGCAAGTGGCGTTGTAAATCTGCCTTATTGCACAGCGCGTAGTTTGCTATCCAGATCGCGCAAAGCTGTACGCAAGCCTTCTTCGATGACAGGATGGTAAAATGGCATTTCCAGCATTTGCGGAATGGTCATGGCATTTTGTAACGCCCAGGCCAGTAGGTGCGCCAAATGTTCGGCGGCAGGTGCCAGCATTTCTGCACCGAGTAATTTACCCGTGGTTTTATCCGCATAAATATGCAGCAAGCCCTGATTTTTTAGCAAAATGCGCGCACGACCCTGGTCTTCAAAACTCGCTATTCCGGTGGCAAATGTGCCGGGTTTCAGTGCATGGAATCCATCGCCAACAATGCCTATTTGCGGATCGGTGAAGGTGATATTGATAGCTGCACGGCGCAGGCCGTCTTGTAGCGCTTGCTTTAGTGCCAAGCGTGCCGCATTGTCACCGGCAATGCGGCCTTCATCGGCGGCTTCGTGCAACAAGGGAATGTAGTCGCTGGCATCCCCGGCGATAAAAATCGGGCTGGTGGCAGCTGCGCTTTGCGTTTGCGTGGTGGCAGGGTCAGATACGGGCACACCTTTGTCATCCAGTTTTAGCGTGGTGTGCTCCAAGCCAAGCCTGGTGACATTAGGGGTGCGACCAGTAGCGGCCAGCACATAGTCAAAATAGTCAGTCCTGGCCGAACCGTCAGGCAACGTGCGCTGGATGGCAACGCGTTCGCCATCACGCCGCACCGAAGCAATATTCGCATCAACTTCCAGCGTAAATTCTTCATTGAAAATCGCCATCGCATAATCACGAATGGCGGGATCACTAATCGAACCTACTCGACCGCCGCGTCCGAACACGGCAACCTCAACGCCCAGACGATGCAGCGCCTGGGCAATCTCCAGGCCAATAATCCCGGTACCAATAACAGCCACGGACTTGGGCAGATTCTGCCAGTTAAAAACATCGTCGTTGATAATCAAGCGCTCACCCAGAGCCTGATATTCGTCCGGGTAATCGGCACTGGAACCGGTTGCGATGACTATGCTTTTACTGGTGATTTGCGTATGTTCGTCCACCAGTAGCGTGTCATTATTGATAAAACGTGCAAAACCGCGAATGCGCTCTGTTGCCGGAATGGCGGCTACATCGCGCAACACAAAACCCACAAAACGGTCGCGCTCGCGCCGCACTCTGTCCATGACTTCGCGCCCATCAATGCGAATAGTGCCATCTATATGAATACCAAAGCCGGAAGCACTTTTCACGCCATGCGCCGCCTCGGCAGCGGCAATCAGCAGCTTGCTCGGCATACAGCCCACACGTGCGCAAGTGGTGCCGTATTCGCCACCTTCTATTAACACCACGCTGACACCCGCCGCTTTGGCGGCACGATAAGCAGCAAGGCCAGCCGTGCCTGCGCCCAGGATGGCAACGTCAACGCTTAAGATTTTCATGGCGCTTTTTGCACGGAAAAATAAGCATCCAGATCATCGGCATTGCCTATCAGCTTGCCACCTATAAACACTTGCGGCCAAGTGCTGTTGCCGGAAACCGCGCGCAATGTGCTGGTGGTAATGCCGTTGCCAAAGCTGATTTCGTCATAGCGCACGCCTTTGGCTGCCAGCAAGGCCTTAGCACGTGCGCAGAACGGGCAGCCGGGCTTGGCAAAGATCAATACCGGTTCAGGAATGACCACTTGCGGATTGATATATTTGAGCATGGTTTCAGCGTCCGAAACTTCCAGCGGGTCACCTTCTTGTTCCGGCTCGATAAACATTTTCTCGATCACACCGTTTTTTACCAACATGGAATAACGCCAGGAGCGCTGACCAAAACCGATGCTGGTTTTATCCACCAGCAAGCCCATGCCCGCCGTGAATTCGCCGTTGCCATCGGGCAGCAAGGTAATGTTGTCGGCGTGCTGATTCTGCTTCCATTCGTTCATGACAAATGCATCATTCACCGCCAGGCAGATGATTTCATCCACACCATTGGCTTTGAACACGTCCGCCAGCTCGTTATAGCGCGGCAAATGCGTGCTGGAGCACGTTGGCGTAAACGCGCCGGGCAGCGAAAACACAACGATAGTGCGGCCTTTGAACAAATCAGCGGTGGTGACATCTTTCCATGTGCTATCGCTGCGGGTTTTAAGCGTGACATGGGGGACAGATTTTCCTTCAAGACTTTGCGCACTGGGTAGCATGATGATTCCTTTGATATTGGAGACGGGATAATGGCTACGTGAGATGCCACAAAACTTGCATCAATATATCTCCCCAATTCGGCGTGTTCTGTACGCTGTCGCACAGAGCTTGCAATAAGTGTCGGATAAACTTCAATTTCTATAGATGTCAGGAGAAATATCATGAGCGATTACCGCCACTATGTTTCAGGCTTTTTTCCCCACAAAACAGATGCCGAAAGCGTGCTCGCCAAACTCGTTGAGCGTGAGTTGCCGCGTGAACGGCTATATATTTTTGATGCCGACTCTGCCCCGGCTATCCCCGCATCACCCGCCAACAGCAAAGAAGTGCTGGGTGATGTATTGGTCGATAGCGCAATTGGAACCGTTGTAGGTACAGGCTTGGGCGCTCTGGCAGAAGTGGTGCTGATCGCAGCAAATGTGAGCCTGTTTGTTGCCAGTCCATTGCTCGCTCCGCTGATGATGCTGGGATGGGGGGCGACGGTAGGCGCACTAGCTGGCGCAGCTGCCGGTGCCGGGGATACCAAGCAAGGCTGGCTTTCGGATTTGATACGCGATGCTATCGCCAACGGTCAGGTGGTATTGGTGGTTGAAACTCAAACCGAAGATGAAACCGCCATTGCACGTGAAATTATTCAAACGGCTGTTGGTAGCTTTGAAGATGTTAATTCGACAATTCCCACTTAGCACAAATTGCCTGCGTAGCCTCAACATGGTTCTGAGCATTCAAATTCAAGGAGCAATAAAATGCCAAAAGTAACGGTGATTTACCATTCGGGTTATGGGCATACCAAACGCATGGCAGAGTCCGTCGCAGCGGGTGCAGCTGCCACACTCATCGCCATAGATGCAGAAGGCAATCTACCCGCAGATGGCTGGGATGTACTAAAGGCATCAGACGCGATCATCATGGGTAGCCCAACCTATATGGGCAGTGTGAGTTGGCAATTCAAAAAATTTGCCGATGCCTCATCCAAGCCTTGGTTTACTCAAGATTGGAAAGACAAATTATTTGCCGGTTTCACCAACAGCGCCTCCATGAATGGCGACAAACATTCCACTTTGCATTATCTGTTCACATTAGCCATGCAGCATGGCGGCCTCTGGGTGGGTACCGCCAATATGCCCAGCAACACCAAGGCCGCACAACGTAATGATGTGAATTATCTGGGCTCTTTCAGCGGTGCCATGGCGCAATCCCCATCGGATTGCAGCCCCGATGAAATGCTGCCCGGTGATCTGGAAACCGCCCGATTATTTGGCACGCGTGTGGCTGAAACGGCTGACAGGTTCAAGCCCTGATTCGATATTAAGTATTGGTGGATTAGCGCGCGCGAATCCGCCCTATTTGACTTGTAAGCTCGAATGTCTGCATACCGCACCGGTAAGCTGCGATATCACAGCGAAAACTCATAGCTCAGCGCCGTGACGTTACCGATGAAGTAGGACTTGCGCCCATCGGGTCGCATCCATGCCACCTCGCCAGTGAATGGCAGCAACATGCCACTGTGCATTTGATAATTTGACCATTTGCCTTCCCAAGGTGCCATTACCATAGCCTTGCCCACCATGCCGCCCCGTGCTTCGGCGCGGAATGCCTCGATCAAACCTGCGGCGTTGAATCTGAACAGCAGGGTCAGCGAGAGCGATCCATCCACGATGGTGGCATTGGCCGAGTGGTCATCAACTGCCTCCCAGCGCACACCCTGACTGGGCAACAACGCGGTCGGATACCATGCGGCTTCGGCGAAGAAGCGCATGAATTCACCACGGGCAATTTCGCCATCGCCATGGAGGTCGGCCACCGTGAACAAACCCATAATTGCAGCGCGCAACAAACCTGTACCCGCGATGTAGCTATCAACCACGCGCACCGCCACCCCTGGAAACATGGCTATTTGAGCATCCCACAGAAAGCCAGGACGGCGGGTGACCACACGCTGCTTTGAGTTGAATGGTTTCCACTGCTCACCAGTGGCAGACATATTGAAAGTGCCGGCAAGTTCGACATTGACGGCAGCGATAATGGGCTGACCTTCCTTTAATACCGCACGAAAATAGCGTTGCACGGGCGCAGGCAGGCCGTCGAGTTCATGCAAATCGTAACGCACTGGAGACGGCGTTTTTACAAACCGACTAATGCGCGCCGCTTCCAGCCGACTGCCCAATAAACGCGTAGTGTTAATCCAGCGACGTGCTCCGACAACAGCGAGGCCAACGACAGTAATCGTCAGCAAACATAGTACCAATCCAATCAACAAGAGCCACTTCATTGGAGTTTCCTTGTAACGGTTTAGTGTTGGATGTTGAGCCTGCGAGACTAAATGGAAAAGAAAGCCTTTATTTCGCTTCGTCTATCATTTGGATGGTTATGTCCTCAACCTCTTTGGCCACTTGAATCAAGGCGGCATCCTGCGATAGTGCCGATAGCATTTGCATGGGTTTAATCAAGCCAATTTTTGTTTTGCCTTTTTCTGTATATACCGAGATACGACACGGCAATGCCATGTTTAAGCGCATGTCTATGGCCATGACTTTGGCCGCCTGACCCGGGTTGCAAACTTCAAGCACCTTACATTCTTCGTCAAATGCCTGACCTTTGCTGCGTAGCGTTACCCCTAAATCATGAATATGCAACACGCCAAAGCCATGACGTTTGACGGCGGATTCCAGGTCTAAGGCAGCCTGGTCGAATGATTTATTGGTTTCAACGATGTAGTACATGACATCTCCTCAATCTATGCGGTTATTAGTTAGGGCACTTCTATAAATTCAAAATTCTAAGTCAGACGAGGCCGGACACAAAAAATAATGAGGCGGTATATATTTGATATATAACGAATTATTTTTTGTAAGCAACGAAGCATCACGACGAAGTTTGAATTTATAGAAGTGCCCGTTAGTAGGCTCACAATTAGCCGGTTTGATTATTCGGGTTGATGGTGAGCGGCTTTATAGTAAGGTGGATTGCCATCTTTATCCAGAAATAAGAAATCGGATCATCCACATACTATGTGCGGCAGCGTACCTAGTTTGCTGAAAATTTATCGTATAGTGTAATTAATCCTGTAGTTAATCCTGTAGTTAATCGTAAAGTGCAGTGATTAAGACAGTGCCATATTCAATTGGCAACGGACTGATAGATGAAAGGGTGATTTTATAAAAGGGGTTGTAGAAGAGCCTGAAAATCGCGTCACTTTTGATGACGATGTTTCACTAGATGTTTTATATGGCAAGGCTCTGATAGACTGGATTTAAGTTCATTTGGAACCAAGCAATATGACCAAACCTAAAACCGGGATCACCATGCAAGAAACCTGGATTCTGATCAAAACCGCTTTTAACTCGTGGAACGATGATTATGCGCAGAGCATGGGCGCGGCGCTGGCTTATTACACCATGTTCTCGATTGCGCCCTTATTGCTGATTGTTATTTCAATTATCGGCTTTGTGTTTGGTGAAGATGCAGCGCGCGGCGAAATTGCCAACCAGTTACAGCATTTGATGGGCGAGCAGGGCGCTTTGGCGGTGCAAGCCTTGTTGCAAAGTGTGAACGCACCGGCGCAAGGGCTGATGGCCAGCGTAATCGGTGTGGGTTTGTTGCTAATAGGTGCTACCGGTGTCTTCAGTGAATTGCAAAGTGCGCTGGATCGTATCTGGCGCGCACCTGAACGCACACAAAATAGCGGCTTGTGGGGGCTGTGGGATTTGCTGCATTCACGCCTGCTTTCCTTCGGCATGATACTGGGCATCGGGTTTATTTTGATGGTATCGCTGGTTTTCAGCGCCGGACTTTCCGCCATTGGCAAATGGTGGTCGCCGCTGTTTGTCGGCTGGGATATCACCGCTTATCTGGTCGAGCTGGTGTTTAGCTTTTTGCTCACCACCGGCATGTTCGCCATGATCTACAAAATCATGCCGCGCGTGCGTATCAGCTGGGATGAGGTATGGATAGGTGCCGCCATCACCGCTGTTTTGTTCACCATCGGCAAGTTTCTAATTGGTTTTTATATAGGCCGCAGCGCCGTCACCAGCGCTTTTGGCACAGCGGGTTCACTAGTGGCGTTACTGGTGTGGGTGTATTACTCGGCGCAGATTTTTCTCATGGGTGCTGAATTTACTTGGGCTTATTCACATTTGTTTGGCTCACGCAAACGCCAACCGATGCCGGTTGATTTGTTAAAAGCGCTGGATGAAAGCGGCGCGGATGAACAATTGCATGTGAAATAAAACTTGCTGGATGGCTAGGAGCCTGTTTCAAATTTTAAGCCTGCCGCTAGCAAAGCTCGCTATGCAATATCAACCAATAATTATGCGAGAAATCTCAATGTCCACAATCAAGCTGCAAATCTCTAAATCAGCTATTTCCAAGCTACCGGTTTTATGGCTAATCCTCACTGCTACGCTCCCCATTCAGGCTTTAGCGGCTGAGCCTTGGTTGTTGGTCAGCCAAAGTGAAGCGCTTAATTCCGGGCAGAAAATCACGCTCGAAATCATCAAGCCACAGGCGGTCAATCAATGGCCGGATACTCTGAAAATGAAGCTATCCGGTAATGACATCCATGAAGAAATTATATTAAGCGCTAACCCGCCTGCCACCGACGATAAGCCGCGCCGTACTTATGTGGGGTTGGTCAGCCAGCATTATGCAGGCGTGGTACGCGCCGAGCTGGTGGATCAGAGCTCTAACCGTTTGCTATTGCTGGCCGCTATTGAAGATGCCGGGGCTACGCAGATTGTTGCCGCCACTACGCCTGCGGCTGCCGCCACTACGCCTGCGGCTGCCGATAGTAATCAGCCGACAGCAAAGAGCAATGCAGCGGTGGTTGTAATTGCGAAACCGGGAGATGTTCCCGCGCTATCAGCCAATGAACCCATGTATTTTTTAGTCGGGCATAGCTCCGAGCGCGGTGCGAATTCACGCTTTCAGCTTAGTTTCAAGTATCGCCCGTTTGACCCGGAAGGCTCCATAGCTGGTTACGCGCCTTTTCTCAGTAACCTGTATTTTGCCTACACGCAAACTACTTTGTGGGATTGGGATGGACACTCCAGCCCGTTTCGTGACACCAGTTATAAGCCCAGTTTGTTCTACCGTTGGCAACATAATGTTAGCCAAAATGGTATGGCTAAAGTATTGCCGAATGAGCTGCGTAGCGGAATCGAGCATGAATCCAATGGGCAAGGCGGTGTAGATTCGCGCTCTTTGAACACGGCGTTTATCAATCCCATTTGGAACTTTAATGTGAGCGGAGGTCGGCGTTTTACGTTCTTTCCCAAGTTTCAATATTATCTGGAAAAACAGGATAATCCCGACATCCAGCGTTATCGTGGTTATGTCGATTGGCAAATGCGCTTTGGGCGTGAAGATGGGTTGATGTTGAGTGGTCTGTACCGTGCTGGCACCGCTGGTTATAATGCCGGCCAGCTTGATCTTTCTTACCCTATCAGCGACCGCATTTTTGCGCGTACTGGTGCTTTTGTGCATCTGCAATTGTTTTCAGGCTACGGCGAAACACTGTTGGATTACAACAAACGCAGTGATACTCAGCTGCGTATCGGGTTTTCTATCGCGCGCTAAGACGTTTTCAGCATAGTGGTTATTCTTATAGGGTGAGTGACGCTGCCAGCATTTCCAGTCTTTCCCATGATTTCTGGTTGCCGATCGCGCCAGGTTCTTCCTCGTTGATGAACTCTACTGTATGGGCAAGTTCATGCTCTGTTAGCTTTTCCTGAGCCAGCTGCAACTTATCCAGCACTGCCAGATTAGCTTCCGAGGCATCTCTGGCCTGCTCTTGTCGTTGCAGAATACGTCGGCGCAGGGTGTCCGCCTGCGCCTGCACATTCAGAATGACAAAAGGCACCGACATTTCGCGCGCCAACTGGTGGAACTGCTCGCGTTCGGCATGTTTGAGGAATGCCGCGTCTACGATCACTGGAAAGCCTGCGTTCAGCAGGCCACGTGCTATTTCATGCAGCCTGGTGTAAGTGCGCTGCGTTGCATCGGTGCTGTAGATGCCATCGGCTATGCTTGAGCAGCTAAGCTGTAGCGGTGTTAGCCCGAACAGGCGTTTGCGCTCCACGTCTGAACGTATGCGTATTGCCTGCAACCGCTCTAGCAATACCTGTGCCACCGTGGTCTTGCCGCAGCCCGGCAGGCCATGTGTAATGATTAGGGCTTGCTTGCGCGCGAGGCATGTGACAGCCAGCGCCATATAACTGCGGCAGGCGGCCAAGCTGTCTTTTATTTGCGCTGGCTGCGCATTCTGCTGATGGGCGCGGATGGCGCTAATCTTGGCGCGCACCATGGCACGGTAGGCGAGATAGAAACGCAATACCTTCACCCCTGCATAATCTCCGGTCAGCTCCAGGTAGCCGTTGAGAAAGCGAAAGGCCAAATCGGCGCGGTTGTGATCCAGCAAGTCCATGACCAGAAATGCGATTTCACTCATCACGTCGATCCAGCGAAATTCAGCCTTGAATTCAATGCCGTCAAACGGGGTTGGCTCGTCCTTGAGCAGGACGATATTTCCCAAGTGCAAGTCACCGTGGCATTCGCGTATCCAGCCTTTTTGCCGACGCTGTTCCAGCCATGGCATACAAGCGGCATATTCGCGCTCGCTGGCGCTACGCAAGCTCCCCAGCAAAGTTTTGTCGGCCGCGTCCAGCAGCGGTGCCAGTTGATTGAAATTTTGTATTACAGGTGCGAGTATTTCCACCGCTGTACCATATGCCGAATCCAGCGTTGCCGATGGCAGGGCAGCGTGAAAGCGGGCGAGGGTAGCTGCCAGGCGGTCGATGTGGGTTGGTGTCACCAAGCTGCGTGCCAACAAGAGATCCATTTGTCTGGCAGAGGCAAAGCGCCGCATTCTCACGGCGTATTCGATGGCTGTGCCTATTCCCATTGCTGGCCGTTGCGGGCTGCCGCCGATGGCGACGACACCCAGGTAGAGCTGCGGTGCCAAGCGGCGGTTGAGGCGGATTTCCTCTTCGCAACAGAAGCGCCGCGCCGCTAGATCTGTAAAATCCAGAAAGCCCAGGTCGATCGCTTTTTTGATCTTGTAGGCGTAGCGTCCGGCCAGCAGTATCCAGGAAATGTGCGTCTCCAACAGACGCACGCTTTTCGCTGGGTGTGGAAAATGGCGGGGGTCGCATAGCGCCTCGACCAGTTTTCGCTGGTTTGGATAATCCATCTGAGTGTTGTTATGCATGAAGGATCAATGGCGGCCCTGGACTTGAAGTTTCAGCATCGAAGGCGATGCGGATGCATTCTCATGCCGTTTTCCTCTGATGCAGGTGAATGCGCATTCCAACCATTAAATGATAGCGGCATCGCCGAGGCAATACAATAAGGCGCTCCGGGCAAAAAAATCCCAACCGACAAGGGTTGGGATTTCAAATGTTGGTGGTGGACGGTTGACCACGTGCCGACTGGCCTCCCGAGCTTAAGAGCACTGGCGCGGGTTGTGCTGCTGGTTGGTGGGCATTTGTCACCGAGAGAGTAGTTCAACGTAGGCTTGGTAGCTGTAGCTCCGGTTCTTTTTCTGCCCGGTCACCTCCGTCACGATGCCCAGATCTTCCAGCACCTTGACGGCTACCGTCGCGGTGGGGAAGCTGGTATCCAGTTGCTGGCGCACGCGTTCGATGGTGAAGCGCGGCATCATCGGCAGCATCTCGAATAGCCGGTAACTTGCCGGGCCGGCTCTGGCGGATTGCAATAGGCATCTGCGGTCTGTGGCCACGAGACTGGCGACTTCAATAATGTTTTTCTCAGCATCGCCAGCTGCGGTCGCCACGCCTTCCAGAAAGAAACTCACCCAGGATTCCCAATTGCCATCCGTGCGGATAGCCGACAGACGACGGTAGTACTCGGCTTGGTGTTGCTTGAGGTAGCCGCTGAGGTACATCAACGGCTCAGACAGCAATCCCCAATGTTCGAACAGAGCCGCGATCAGCAGGCGGCCGATGCGCCCGTTGCCGTCGAGAAAGGGGTGGATGGTTTCAAACTGCGCGTGGATGAGCGCCACCTTGACCATGGGCGGCAAATCCGTCGCATTGTCGTGAATGAACCGCTCAATATCGGCCAGCAACGCCGGAACGTGCTCCGGCGGTGGCGGTACGAAAACCGCGTTGCCGGGCCGTGTGCCACCGATCCAGTTTTGCGATCGACGCAGTTCTCCGGGTTGTTTGCCAGCGCCTCGGGCACCGTCAAGCAGCAAGCGATGGGCATCGCACAACAGCCGCACGCTGATGGGCAGTCCTTTGGGGTCACGCAATTGCTCTTGCACCCAGCGAAAAGCACGAAGGTAGTTGGTCACCTCCTCCACATCGTCGGTGTTGCTCACCTTAAAGCCCGCCTCCTCATCGAACAAGTCGGTCAGCGTGGCCTGCGTGCCTTCTATCTGCGACGTGAGCAGGGCTTCCTTTCGGATGGCGCTGTACAACAGCCAGTCCTCCGATGGAACCAACCCGGACACCCCCGCCAGGCGCGCGAGGGCAAGCTCGGCCTGACGATTGAGGCCAGCGAAGACAGCGGCCTCCAAGGCTGGATCCGTCGGTGGCAAAGCATGAGGCACAAACGCTCGCACCGACTCTCCCAGCGTCGTCGATATCGCATAAGTGCCAGTGGAACGAGTCATTTAAAGCGCACTTTAATTTGAAAGAACGAATTAAACCATTCTTTAATTTGATCCGCAACATTGAAAGAAGGCTTTCATGTCATCGCGAAGAGTCGCCTACGGCGATCTACCAAGACCTGGTTGACGACCACTACAGCAATGACAACCTGTATTCCGAATCCTTATTCAAAACCTTGAAGTACAGCATTCAGTATCCCTCACAGCCCTTTGTCTCGCTCACCGCTGCACGGGAATGGGTCGCTGGTTTTGTTCAATGGTACAACCAAGAACACCGACACAGCGGGATTCAATTTGTAACACCGGAACCGCGCCAACACTGGCGCTCCGGGCAAGAAAAAACCCCAACCGAGAACGGTTGGGGTTTCAAATTATGGTGGTGGAACACGGAACCGAACCCGCGTCCGCAATCAGAACCAGATAGTAACGCTTCGGCCCTGAGTCCCTCAATTCGACGACTTGGCCGCTCTGATCACTTGCTTAGGCACAAGCAATGGCGCATAATGTCATCATTCTGATGATATAAATCGCCTACCAATGTGCAATCGAACTTCCGTTTTCGGTCTTACCGTCGCCTGACGTGGATGAGGAGCGCCTAACCATGCACCCCCAACGCGTCGAGAGCTTGAGCCACGCTCAACGGGAGCGGCTGGCTTACATCGACTTCCGCCTCTACTTCATGGGTGAAATCGGCCGCCCTGACTTGGCGAGCCGCTTTGGGGTGGCCCCTGCCGGTGCCACGCGCGATCTGGCGCTGTACCGAGAAATCGCGCCGCAGAACATCGAATTCGATGGCAGCAACAAGATCTACCGGATCGGCAAGACGTTCTCCCCGATCTTCGAGCACGCGACGCAGCGTGTTTTGTCGGCGCTCGCTCTTGGGTTCGGTGATGGCGTGAATGTCGACTCGCAGCCCCTGCTGCCCTGCGAGTCCCCTGCAGCATTGAGCAGCCCTCGGATGGAAGTGCTGGCGCCGATTTGCCGTGCCATCCATGCCAAGCACCCAGTGGCGATTCGCTACCACTCGATGACCAACGGGGAGTCCGAGCGGGTCATCGTTCCGTTTGCCTTGGTCGACACCGGCCTGCGCTGGCACGTCCGGGCCTTTGATCGCAAGAGCGGCGAGTTCCGCGACTTCGTCATCACCCGCATCGAAGCGCCGACCTTGGTAGATGACGAACCCAAAGCCAACGAGCGCCCTGACAACGACATTCAGTGGACGCGGATCGTGGAGTTGGACTTGGTGCCGCACCCGCGCCTCGCGCGCCCCGAGATCATCAAGATGGACTACGGGATGACTGACGGCTCGATCCGGATGCGCGTTCGCGCGGCGGTGGCGGGCTACATGCTGCTGCGCTGGAGCGTGGATGCATCACCAAATCACAGCCTCACAGAAGAACAGTACCGCCTTTGGCTTAGCGATCCGCTGGCCTTGTATGGCGTCGAAAACGCAAAGCTCGCGCCCGGCTACCGCGCCCCGGCGACCAGCACAACACGGAAATAGGATCACAAATGGCCATCAAAAAATCAGACCTTTACTCATCCCTCTGGGCGTCTTGCGATGAACTGCGCGGCGGCATGGATGCCAGCCAGTACAAGGACTACGTCCTGTTCATGCTGTTCATCAAGTACGTCTCGGACAAGTACGGGGACTCTGATGACTTTGCCCCGCCGGTCACCATTCCGCCTGGAGCCAGCTTCAAGGACATGGTCGCCCTCAAGGGCAAGAGCGATATTGGCGACAAGATCAACACGCAGGTCATTCAGCCGCTGATCGACGCCAACTCGCGCCTTGCCCGCAGCGACTTCCCTGACTTCAATGACCCGAACAAGCTCGGTGAAGGTCAGGCGATGGTGGATCGCCTCAGCAACCTGATCGGCATCTTCCAAAAGCCTGAACTGGATTTCTCGAAGAACCGTGCCGAGAACGACGACATCCTGGGCGATGCCTACGAATACCTGATGCGGCACTTCGCATCGCAGAGCGGCAAGAGCAAAGGCCAGTTCTACACCCCATCCGAAGTCAGTCGGATCATGGCCAAAGTCGTAGGCATCTCCCCAGCCAATGCTGTGGCCTCGACCACTGCTTATGACCCCACCTGCGGTTCCGGCTCCTTGCTGCTCAAGGTGGCTGCCGAAGCTGGCAAGCACATCACGCTGGAGGGGCAGGAAATGGACGTGACCACCGCTGGCCTCGCCCGTATGAACATGATCCTGCACGACTTCCCGACTGCCAACATCCTGCAGGGCAACACGCTGGCATCGCCGAAGTTCAAGGATGGAGAGTCGCTGCGTACCTATGACTACGTCGTCGCCAATCCGCCGTTTTCAGACAAAACCTGGAGCACCGGCCTGACCCCTGCCAGCGATGCGCACCAGCGTTTTGCTTGGGGCGAACCGCCGAAAAAGCAAGGCGACTACGCTTACCTGCTGCACATCATTCGCTCAATGAAGAGCACCGGCAAAGGTGCCTGCATTCTCCCTCACGGTGTTCTTTTCCGGGGCAATGCCGAGGCTGTCATCCGCGAGAAGCTGGTGCGGTCGGGCATCCTCAAAGGGATCATTGGCCTGCCGGGCAACCTGTTCTACGGCACGGGCATCCCCGCCTGCATCCTGGTGCTGGACAAGGAAAACGCATCGGCTCGCAAAGGCGTATTCATGATCGACGCCTCCAAAGGTTTCATCAAAGATGGCCCCAAGAACCGCCTCCGCGAGCAGGATATTCACAAGATCGTCGATGCCTTCACGAAATTAGCCGAGCTCCCACGCTACTCCCGCATGGTGCCGCTCACCGAGATCGCAGACCCCAGGAACGACTACAACCTCAACCTGACGCGCTACATCGACAGCACCGAGCCTGAAGACATCCAGGACATTGATGGCCATCTGCGGGGCGGCATTCCTGAGCGTGACCTTGATGCGTTGGGCGACTATTGGAAGGTCATTCCAGGTGTGCGCAGCGCCCTGTTCGAGTCAGCCGGTCGCGCTGGTTATGCACAGTTGAAACTGCCCATCGCCGAAGTGAAAACCACCATTTTTGCGCATCCCGAGTTCACGGCGTTCAATCAAGCCTCAACCAAAGTGTTTGCTGATTGGAAGCAAGCCAGCACCCCGTTGCTGAAGGGTTTTGCGCAAAACGGCCACCCAAAAGGTTTGATTGAAGCGCTATCCGAGGATTTACTCGCCCGATTCAAGCCAACGCCCCTGGTCAATGCCTATGACGTGTACCAGCACCTCATGGACTACTGGGCGGAAACGATGCAAGACGACTGCTACCTGATCGCCGACGCTGGCTGGCAGGCCGGTGCGCAGCCGCGCGAGATTCTGCAAGTCAAGAACAAGGACGGCAAGCTGGCGTGGCCCGAGGCACATGACTATAAGAAAGGCAAGCGCCGCTTCAAATCCGATTTGATTCCAGCCCCAATTCTGATCGCCCGTTACTTCGTTACCGAGCGCGACGCCATTGAAGCGCTCGAGGTCAAACTGGCCGAAGTCGAGCAGCAACTTCAGGAAATGATGGAAGAAAACAGCAGCGAAGAAGGGCTGTTGGCCGAGGTCATTGAAGGCGAAGGCGACAAGCAGAAGATCACCGCCAAGGCCGTCAAAGCGCGGCTGAAGGAAATCGGCAAAGACCCTGACTACGCAGACGAACGCAAGGCGCTGCAGGACTACGCCGCGCTGCTCGACAAGCAAACCGACGTGAAGAGCAAGCTGAAAACAGCGCAGGACGACCTTGAGGCCAAGCTGGATGCCAAGTACCCGAAGCTGGCCGAAGATGAGATCAAGACACTCGTGGTGGACGACAAGTGGCTGGTGACTTTGGCCAACGCCGTGCAAGGCGAGCTGGATCGCGTATCGCAGACCCTCACAGACCGCATCCGTCAGCTTGCAGAGCGGTATGCCACACCGCTGCCAACGCTAACCAAAGAGCTCTTGACACTTTCAGCGAGGGTGGACGAGCACCTGAAAAGGATGGGGGCGGTATGGAATTGAGATTGGGATACAAGCACACAGAGGCAGGCGTTATTCCAGAAGACTGGGATGTTGTGCCGCTCGGGGGATTCGTCCGGATTACCAGTGGGGATAGTCCGTCGCTAGTTCGCTTCACTAGCATCGGAAAACCATATTTCAAGGTTGAACAGCTCAGCAATGGCGACAAGTATTTAGGTGTCTTTTCTACGCCCTATCACTTCATAGACGGAAAAACAGTCCCTCGCCGAAGCGTGATTTTTGCAAAGAGAGGCGCTGCCATCGCATTGAACAAAATTCGCATCCTTAGCGAAGAGTCGTTCATGGATACCAATCTCATGGCTTTGACGCCTAAGGATGGGCTTGATTTTGAGTATTTGTACTATGGCCTCGGATACATTGGGCTATGGCGTTTTGCCGACACAACATCTGTTCCGCAAATAAATAACAAGCACATAAACCCGCTCCCCTTTCCTTTGCCCAAGGAAACGGAGCAAAGGGAAATTGCGTCTGCGTTGAACGATGTAGACGTTTTGCTTGCCACGCTCGACCAAGTGATCGCCAAGAAGCGCGATCTGAAGCAGGCGGCCATGCAGCAACTGCTCACTGGTGAAGCTCGTCTGCCAGGGTTCAGTGGAAATTGGGAGGTGAAGCAACTGGGGGATATTGGCCAGTTCTTGAAGGGGCGCGGTGTCAAGAAAGACGAAGCGCAGAGCGGGACGCTCCCCTGCATCCGTTATGGCGAGATTTATACGCATCACAACGACTACATCAAGTCTTTTAACTCCTGGATTTCCCCGCAGGTAGCGGCAACGGCGACGAGATTGAAGCAAGGCGATTTGCTGTTTGCTGGTTCAGGCGAGACCAAGGAGGAAATAGGCAAATGTGTCGCCTTTATTGACGACTGCGAGGCGTACGCTGGTGGTGACACTGTGATTCTGCGAGCCGCTGGCATCAACCCAATGTTCATGGGCTACTACTGCAACACTGCGCCAATTGCTGCTCAAAAAGCAAGCAAAGGACAGGGTGATGCCGTTGTTCACATTAGTGCTGCCGCCTTGTCCAGCATCGTTCTAGCCCTGCCATCGCTTTCTGAGCAAAACGCCATTGCCACCGCGCTCTCGAGCATGGACTCCGAGCTGTCAGTGCTCGTAGCAAGCCGCGATAAAACCCGCAACATCAAACAAGCCATGATGCAGGAGCTGCTCACTGGAAAGACGAGGCTGGTATGAGCGTTGCGGATATGTTTTCCGACTTTGTCAGCAATTTGGCAATTGGCAACACGGAAACCATCAGCACGCGCTATGGCGAGATGACGTCAGCGCTGAACAAGCAGTTTCGAGACACGGAGTCAAAGACCGCGAATACGCTTCAAGTCGGATCGTTTGGCCGGAAAACGGGCATCAATGGCATTTCCGATCTGGACATGCTGTACATCATGCCCAAGACCAAATGGGGCAATTACAACAAAGCCGGTGGGCAACTGACCCTGCTGCAGGATGCAAAAGATGCGATCCTCAAGCGCTACCCAACGACGAAAGTAAAGGTAGACCGCTTGGTTGTGACCGTCACCTACACGAATTTTCACGTCGAGGTTCAACCTGTTTTTGAACAGGACGATCAAAGCTACCTGTATCCAGACACGAAAAACGGCGGTAGCTGGAAAACCACCAAGCCGCGAGAAGAGATGGCGGCAGTGGCGGATTTGGATACGAAGAAAAATGCCAATCTGAGGCCACTGTGCAAGATGGCCCGGGCCTGGAAGAACAAGCACGGCGTCGGCATGGGCGGGCTGCTGCTGGATACGCTGGCCTACAACTTTCTTGATTCAACTACGGATTTCGACACCAAGAGCTTCCTCTACTACGACTGGCTGAGTCGGGATTTCTTCAAATACCTGTCTGAACTGCCAGAGCAAACCGAGTACGCTGCGCCGGGTAGCCGCCAGCGAGTGAAGGTCAAAAAGAAATTTCAGAAAAAGGCCAAAAAAGCCCACAAGCTCTGCGTAGAAGCCATCGAGGCCGAGAACCAGAAGAACGTCAACGATAAGTGGAGGAAGGTTTATGGGCGACCATTCCCAGCATCGGCGACGGTGGCTCAAGAGGCCGTGGCAAAGAGTTTTGCACAAAGCTGGGATGACACTGAGGAATTTATCGAAGACAAGTTCCCGGTTGATATTAGAGAATCCATGCAACTGGATTGCGAAGTCAAACAGAATGGTTTCCGTGAGTTCTTCCTCCGCGAGATGTTGGCCAGGAGGATTACTTTGATGACCAAAAAGAGCTTGCGTTTCGAAATTACAAACATTTCGGCAGTCAAGCCGTATGACATCTACTGGAAGGTCTTAAATCGCGGCGATGCCGCGCGCAAGAAGAATTGCATCAGAGGACAAATCATCAAAGATGATGGGCTGATGCAGCGGACGGAATCTACAAGTTTTCTCGGCGATCACATCGTTGAGTGTTATTGCGTGAAGGATGGTGTGGTGGTCGCCAAAAACCGGATTCACGTTCCTATTAATGGGGAGCAGAACAATGACGATTGACCATATCAATGTACTGGAAGGCCAGTTGCGCGAGTGTTACGGGCGAGTTGTCTACTCCCACAAAACACACGAGAAATGCGCGGACATTCTGCTTGAGCGACAAAGTTGTATAAAAATTTGGCAGATTGTTATTTCTGCATTGGTGACTGGCGGCATTGTGTCGACATTCTTCGGAACGAAAGAGGTCGGGGCTGCGATTAGCGCCGTACTTTCTACCAGCTTACTGGCACTAAACGCCTACACCAAGGATTACGACCTCGGCGAGATTGCGCAGAAACACCGCCAAGCAGGTTCAGATCTTTGGATTATTCGCGAAAAATACCTTTCGCTGCTGACCGATATCCGTGTTGGAGATGTGGCGCTTGATTTGATTCGAACAAAGAGGGATGCGCTGCTAGATGAACTCCACGCGGTCTATGTTGGCGCTCCCAGCACAAACTTTGAAGCCTACAGCAGGGCACAAGAAGCGCTGAAAAAGCTGGAGGACATGACTTTTTCGGATGAGGAAATTGATGCCTTTCTTCCGAAAGAATTGAAGAGAACTTCCAAGGAGGGTGGCAATGTCTGAACAAGCCCGTTCTGAGCGCAAGACGCAGAACCGTGTTGCCGCTCTTTTTGCCGATGTAAGTCGCCCTGACTGCCTTGGGTACGATCACCTGGGTGAGTGGAGCAAACGCGACAACAACCGCTCCATCGAAGCTGATTTTTTGCGCAGCAATCTCAAGAAGCGTGGTTATTCCGAGGCGCACATTTCTGCTGCGCTGCAAAAGCTCCTGACCGCCGCCGATTCCACCGGCATCACCCTGTATCAAGCCAATCTGCGCACCTACCAACTGCTGCGCTATGGCGTACCTGTACAGATTGCAGCCGGGCAGGCGCATGAGACCGTACACCTTATCGATTGGGAAACGCCCGGCAACAACGACTTCGGCCTGGCCGAAGAGGTTACCTTGCGAGGCGGCTACGAGCGACGGCCTGATCTGGTGGTGTACATCAATGGTATCGCTATTGCAGTCATCGAACTGAAACGCAGCTCGGTGGAGGTGGCTGACGGTGTTCGCCAGCTCATCACCAATCAGGAAGAGATTTTCAACAAGGGCTTTTTCAGCACGGTGCAGCTGGTGCTGGCGGGCAGCGACTCCCAGGGGCTGCGATACGGCACCACCGGAACACCGGAGAAGTTCTTTGTAGAGTGGAAGGAGCGCAAAGACAAAAGCGCGACCACATCCGAGCCGCTTGCTGAGGGCGCTCTGCTAGATAAGCCGCTGGCGCAGATGTTTGACAAGGTGCGTCTTCTGGATCTGATCCGCAACTTCATCATCTTTGATGGTGGCCAGAAGAAGGTGCCCCGCGTCCATCAGTACCTCGGCGTGAAAGCCGCCCAGGAGCGAGTGAAGCAGCAGGAAGGCGGTGTGATTTGGCACACCCAAGGCAGCGGCAAGAGCATTCTGATGGTGCTGATTGCCAAGTGGCTTCTGGAGTTTGACCCGCACGCCCGCATCCTGGTCATCACCGACCGCGATGAATTGGACAAGCAGATCGTGGGTGTGATGAAGAATGCTGGCGTGATTGGCGAGGATGCCGCATCGCCGCGCATCACCTCCCGCGCGGAATTGGTCGAAAAGCTGGGGGCGGCCACGCCGCGCCTGATGTGCGCGCTGATCCACAAGTTTGATACGACCGACCTGAAGGGCGAGCCTCCGAGGGTGGTGGGCCGTGTATACGTCTTCGTCGATGAATGTCACCGCACGCAAGGCGGCGACATGAACAAGCAGATGAAGCGGTGGCTGGAGAACGCCATCTTCATCGGTTTCACCGGCACGCCTCTGCTGCGCAAAGACAAGCAGACCACCCGCGAGGTTTTCGGCACCTACATCCACACCTACAAGTTCGATGAAGCGGTCGCCGACAAGGTTGTGCTTGACCTGAAGTACGAAGCGCGCGATGTGCCTCAGCGCCTGACGTCAAAGAAAGCTATCGATGCGTGGTTTGACCAAAAAACCAAGGGGCTGAACAACTTTCAGCGTTCGGTTCTGCGTAAGCGCTGGGCAACGATGGAAGAGCTGATGAGTGCTGGTGAGCGCAAGCAGCGCATCATCGCCGACATCATCCACGACTTTGGTGTGCAGCCGCGCCTGAACAATGACCGGGGTACGGCCATCCTGGTGGCAGCCTCCATCTACGACGCCTGCCATTACTTCCGCCTGCTTCAGAACACTTCGTTCGGCAAGTACTGCGGAATCATTACCTCTTACGAGCCCAATCACAACGCGATCTCGCGCGAGCCCAAGGACAGTGACGAGCGCTACAAGTTCGACGCCTACACCCAGCACGTCCTGCAGAAAGATCAGACCACTAAAGACTATGAGGACAAGACCAAGCAGCGCTTCATCGACGAGCCTGCCAATCTGAAGCTGCTGATTGTGGTGAGCAAATTGCTGACTGGGTTCGATGCGCCTTCTTGCACCTACATCTACCTCGACAACGAGCTGCGCGATCACAACCTGTTCCAGGCCATTTGCCGCACCAACCGGCTCGACGGCGACGACAAGGACTATGGCCACATCGTCGACTACAAAGAGCTGTTCGAGAAGGTGCAGGACTCCATCGCCGTTTACACCTCGGACGAGTTGGACATCGACGACGGTGGCGACGACGGCAATGTCACCGTAAAGAACTGGCTGAAGGAAGGCAAGGCGCAGCTCGATGCGGCCCGCGAGGCGTTGCGCTATTTGTGCGAGCCGGTGGCCACGCCGCGCGAGATGGAGCAGTACCTGCATTGTTTCTGCGGTGATGCCAACGATCCGGAGGCGCTGCTGAACACCGAGCCGCTGCGCATTTCGTTCTACAAGTCGGCAGCTGCGTTCCTGCGAGCCTATGCGGCAATTGCCCAGAACCTCGAAGAAGCAGGATATTCAGCGGCTGACATTGCTGCGCTCGAAAAGGAAATCGAGTTCTACAGCGACACCCGGACGGCGATCAAGAAGCATTCAGGGGAAGAGTTGGATATCAAGCCTTACGAGGCAGATATGCGCCACCTCATCAACACCTACATCCAAGCAGACCCGGCTGAAAGTTTGGGCAACCTGAGCTCGCTCTCGCTGACCGAGTTGATCATCGAAACCGGCATTCACGATGCCATTGCCAAGAAGCTCAACCAGAAGGGAAAGCTGTCGAGAAATGCGATTGCTGAAGGCATCATCAACAACGTCCGCAAAACGATTATTCGAGACCAGCTGACTGATCCGAAGTTTTACGACGAGATCTCCAAGCTCCTCGAAGACCTGATCAAGCAAAAGCGCGACGACACCACGGCCTACGAGAAGTTTCTCCAGAAGGCCGAAGAGTTGGTGAAAAAGATGGCGGCCAAGAATACGGGCAGCCATCCGCACGTGCTCAACGGTCACCCGGAGGCCGTCGCCCTTTTCAACAATCTGGCGAGCATTGCAGCCACAACTTTCGTTTGTCCGGCTGATGAAGACGGCAAAGCGACGCTCGCGCTTGAACTTGATCAGGCGATGCGAGAGCAGGCACCGGCAGGCTGGAAAGGCGATGACACCCGAGAGAAACAGGTGCTGAATGCCTTATTCCCCCTTATGTCGCGGGATCGAGTTGCCACTCAGGCTGTTTTTGAAATCATCAAGAACCAACCGGGATACTGATGAACGAGACGATCCAACTAGGCGAGATTTCGATAACGGTGACCAGGAAGGACATCAAGAATGTCCATCTCACCGTTCATCCGCCTGATGGACGTGTGACCCTTGCTGCCCCAACCAACACACGCCTTGAAGTAGCGCGTGCCTATGCGATATCCAAGTTGATCTGGATTCGTGAGCAGCAGAGAAAACTGGAATGTCAGGCGCGGGAAACACCACGCCAGTTCGTTGAGCGCGAGAGCCACCACGTTTGGGGGCGTCGCTATTTGATGACGGTCGACTACCAAGATGTGAAGCCCTCAGTTGTCCTCAGCAACAAGCGGATCACCCTGATCGTTCGTCCTGGCTGCAGCGCAGAAAAGCGCGCCGAAGTGATGCATGAGTGGCACAAGTTGCTGCTGCATGAAATCGTGCCGCCACTGATTCAAAAGTGGGAGAGAAAACTCAAGGTCAGCGTTTCAGGCTATTTCCTGCAGCGGATGAAAACGAAATGGGGAAGCTGCAATCACGCAGCGGGAAATATCCGCCTCAATACAGAGTTAGCGAAAAAGCCAAAGGATCTGCTCGAGTACGTCATCGTGCATGAAATGGCTCATTTGATTGAGCCCACGCACAGTGACCGATTTATTTCGATCCTTGAAGATCATTACCCCAGCTGGCGAGAGGCACGTGCCGAGCTTAATGAGTTGCCCCTGGCGGCAGAGGTTTGGAAGGAGTGATATGGCACTGAATTTGGCGAAAGCTGTACTGGATTGCTTGAAAGCACGACCCGAAGAAAAGCTGACGGCTCGACAGATCGCTGAGTGGATATTTGGTACCTATCCCACGGAGTGCCAGGAGAAGAAATCTAACAGCCAAGGCGGGTACATCAAAACCGACGGCGACTTGGTGCAGCAGCTGGTCGCGGAAATTGGCTCACGGCGTCCCAGCTTGCAAAAAAGGCATCCGGAGTTGAAGACTACCGAGGGTAGGCCGCGCAAGTACTACTACACGGAAAAATCAGACGTCGCAGAAGTTGCTGCGGCTGAGAGTACGGCCACTAGTACCACCGTAAGCACCGATGGTAAGGCACTGGGTGAACACGCGATGTACCCGCTGCTCTCGCTGTATCTGTGGGAAGAGTTTGGGGTCTACTCGAAGCGCATTGACGAGAAGCGCTCATCGAACAAGCGAGGGCCGAATGGCAACCGCTGGCTGTACCCGGACGTGGTCGGGATGGAGGACTTGGGCGCTGAGTGGCACCAGGAGGTGCGGGACTGCGTGAATCAGTATTCCGACAAGCGCACCAAGCTGTGGTCGTTCGAGGCCAAGTTGCTGATCAACCGGTCGAACGTGCGTGAATGCTTTTTCCAAGCGGTTTCAAACTCGTCATGGGCCAATTTCGGCTATCTGGTCGCTGCGGAGATCGAGGGCCAGGACACACTCAAGGAGCTGCGAATGCTGTTCGCCGCCCACGGCATCGGCCTGATCAAACTGGATGCCGACAACCCGGCAGAGAGCCAAGTCTTGATTCCAGCTCGTGAACGGGACGAGATTGATTGGGACATGGCCAACCGGCTGGCAACGGAAAACCGGGATTTTCTGGACTACGTGAAACTGGTGAAGCAGTTCTACCAAACCGGCGAAGCGAGGCTGGCCGACTGGGATGTTCCCGAGACGACGGACTGAAGAAGGCTACTCGAGGTGGCCGATGACATCGAGGCGCTGCTCGCCCCGCTGAAACGCGCCAAACCATTCGTTGCGTGAGTCGGCGCGTGCTCGGCTCACGAGTAGCGCAAAACCCTCACAGTTTCGTTCCTTGGCGGTAGCGAAATCAGACGTATCGAACTTGGCTTCGCGCACAAGCGTCGTCGCTACCGTTTTCATGGCGTACTCAAACAAATCCAGCAGGCTCCCCTGCAAGGTTTCGTCGATGCTGCGGCAGGAGACGTCGTCGATGACTGCCTTTTTGAATTGATTGCTCATTGGTTGTGCTCCGAATTGGCGTGGATGACATGAACGCGCTGTTCGGCGGTAAAGCCAAGCTCTTCCGCGCGGTTCGTGATCAGGCGTTGCGAAGCAGCCAAGCGGCCTCAGCCTCCCGCCGTGTGACAAGTCCCGGCAGCACTTTCCCGCCGCCATAGACCCACCGGCGCAGTTCCTGCCCGGCCGCAACCCAGTCGCGTTGATCGACTCGCCGCCGCAGCGTTGACGTCTGCAGCCGCCCGGCGCCAAGGTTGAAGGTGAAGTCCACGATGGCCGCAAGTCGCCCTTCGTGCTCGGCGGCAAGCACCGGGCAGTAACGCAGCGTCGCGGTGAGCGCCGTTTGCAGGTCGTGCGCCAGATAGACATCTGCTTCGGCCTCGGTGATCGGCGGGTGCTTCGCATCACACAGATGGCCATAGCCAATCGTCCAGTAACCCGCTGGGCAGATGTACGGGTGCGCGCGTCCAGGATCTGCCTTAGGCACGCGGTGGAACCCCTCGAATCGCTTGGCCAGCTCGATGGCCGTTTTCGGTACGCTGGTCACGAGCGCACTCGGTCGAACACGCGCCCGAGGAACCAGAAGTTCAGCACCCCGGCCCACAGCGCCTGATCGGCTTCCGTCCAGGCGTAAAGGATGGCCGTGCCCCAACCAGCGCCAGCGGTCACGGCCGCCACAAACGCAGCGGTTTTGGCAGCGCAGTAGAGCGCCATGAACCAGTAGGTGATCACGGGGCGCACACTGCTTGAGAGCGCATCGGCCCAGCGCACGCCGGTTTTCTCGCCTTGGGTGCGCACAGCATCGCGCAGGGTTTCGATGGCACCGACGTTCCACGCGGCATCAGCGCCTGCGCCGATCTCGTCCATTCGTTGCGCACCGCGAATCTTCTCAAATTCCAGCGCCTTGTCCTGACCCGTCACCGTCGTGCCAGCCGCCTCCGGGCGGTTTTTTTACGCCTTCTCGCTTCTCGGTCGCCGCCGGTACAGCAGTTGCCATTCCCAACCCGCACCGCGCAAACCGGCATGAATACTGGATACGGGGTCGAAAGCGCTCGCGAGGCAAACAGAGAAAACAGCGAGGAGAGAGGCTGAAAAAGTGCAGGAACTGGCGCAGTCGTGGAGGTGCCGCGCGCGAGGCAACGGCCCGGAACCGCGCCAACACTGGCGCTCCGGGCAAAAAAAATCCCAACCGATAAGGGTTGGGATTTCAAATTATGGTGGAGCCGGGGGGAATCGAACCCCCGTCCGCAAGCCCTCCACAGACAGTTCTACATACTTAGCCTGGTTGTTTGATTTAATCTTGCATGCACCAACCGACAAGCGACTGCAAGACGAGTTACCTTGAGGTTAATGAAGTGCCAAGTAACCCGACACATCACGTATCCCGTGTATATGACGCTGCGATGGGTTCCCCCAATCCACCCCACGGGAGAGATGGTGCAGCGTCCAGCCGGTATTAAGCGGCTAGAGCGTAAGTTTCGTCGTTTGCGACTATACTTGTTTCAGCTGTATTTACGAGGGAACTGAGCCTCGGTATGCCCTGCACTGCTTTGCAACCCACGTCGAAGCCTGGTCGGCCCCTGATTTGTTACTTATTGCGTTGTGACACTTTTGGTGCCATGTGCTCACTTTTTCAAGTTTGCATGGTTTATGACTGGTGAAGCTTGAATTCGTTCCAGTCAAGTGTGAATTATACGTCAGTATTGTCGTCACCACGTATTATTCTGCCGCGCTCGCGCCAAATGCAACCACATCAATCACTTTGAATTCAGCCAAATCATGCTGGCCATGCGGCCGGTTAGGCCATCGCGGCGGTAGGAAAAAAAACGGGATTTATCTGTATAGGTGCAAAAATTACCACCATATACATGTGCAATGCCAGCGACTTTAAGGCGCTGTCTGGCCAGCTGGTAAATATTCATTAACCACTTATTATTGGGGGCAGCTGTAAACGCCTGCGCCGCCTGTTCATCTTGCGCGATAAAGGCGCTACGTACTTCATTGCCCACTTCAAAAACATGCGCACCTATCGCCGGACCCAGCCAGGCCATTAGTTTCTCGGGAGGTGTGTGCATGGCAATTACCGTCGCCCCCAGTACGCCTTGACACAAACCACGCCAACCCGCATGGGCAGCGGCTACCACTGTTCCAGCCTCATCACATAGCAGCACGGGTAAACAGTCTGCGGTCATTACGGTGCAAACAATGCCGGATTTTTTGCTGTAGGCGGCATCCGCTTCCGGTAAGCCATTCGCATTACTTGCATCAATTACATGAACGCCGTGCACCTGATTCAGCCAAACCGGTTCTGCGGGTAAAAACGGGCTTAGCCGAAGGCGATTGGCCGCAACAATATGCGCAACATCAGCCACATGAGTACCCAGATTCAGGCTGTCATAAGGCGCCCGACTCAATCCTCCAGCGCGTGTGGTCTGCAAGGCTTTGACATTGGCCGGAGCTGGCCAGTCGGGATAAATAAAGTCAGTCTCTTTTAACATCATTTTTATTCAACATCATCTTCATCCAGTGGCTCATCTTCAAAATCACTTTCAGCTTCATCTTCTGAAAAATTATCGTCCAACGCATACTCTTGCATGGCAAATTCGTAATTTTCATCTTCTACAGGCAGGTCTTCCAGACGCATGGATTCAAGCAAAATTTTCATATCCAGCGGCAATTCAATCTGCCATTCCATAGGCTGTAGCGTTTCAGGATGGATCAAACCCAGCTTGATGGCATGTAATGCCTGCCGTTTGAAGTCTTTAACTGTATCCAGCAAATTAGCCGTCATCATCCGATGCGGGATGATGTTGCTCATGCCGTAAACCGGATCACCGACGATGGGGGCTTTCAAAAATTGCATGTGCACGCGGATTTGGTGGGTACGGCCGGTTTCCAGCATACAGCGCAGATAAGTATGCACGGCAAAACGTTCCAGCACCTCGTAATGCGTTACGGCAGGTCTGCCGCTGCGGGTGACGGCCATTTTAGTGCGCGCATGGGGATGGCGGCCAACTGGCTGATCGACAGTACCATTACGCCACACCGCGCCCCAGACCAATGCACGGTATTCACGCTTGACGGTACGCTCCTGCAACTGTTTGACCAGGCTGTTTTGTGCGGTAAAGGTCTTGGCGACCACTAGCAAACCACTGGTATCTTTATCCAGCCTGTGCACAATGCCGGCACGCGGCAACGCGGAAAGTTGCGGTGCATGATGCAGCAATGCATTCAACAGCGTACCTTCCCAATTGCCTGCCGCCGGGTGTACCACCATTCCGGCTGGTTTATTGATGACTAAAATATGGTCATCTTCATACACCACATTAATGGCAATATCTTCCGCCTTGAAAGCACCTGTTTCCGGCGCGTCTTGCGGAACCACGGCCACTTGCTCGCCGCCCCATACCTTGAGTTTGGCGATAACCGTTTGTTGATTGATCGTTACCCGGCCTTCCTTAATCCAGTTTTGCAAACGTGACCGGGATTGATCCGGCATTAATTGCTGCAAGGCTTGATCCAGGCGCATGCCGCCCAAACTGGATGGAATGGTGAGAGTGATAGGTGTGGTCTGGGTCATCGGTTATAATCTGTCGCTGAAAGAAAAAATAGTTGAATGGAGCTTAATTAATATGAAATCTGTTATAAAAACTGGCTTAACGCTAATGGCCGCAATGATACTGACAAGCTGGCTTGCCGGTTGTAGTATTTTTGGTGCGCCGACTGAAATTGATGAAACCAAAGGTATGCAAGCGCCACGTCTGTACGAGGAGGGCGAAAAGAATATGCGTGCACGTGATTACGATAGAGCTATCAAGTATTTTCAAACGCTGGAATCGCGCTATCCTTACGGCGTTTATGCCACGCAGGCACAGCTGGAAACCGCTTACGCCTATTTTAAAAAAGGTGATCCTACTTTATGCATCGCCACTGCTGATCGTTTTATCAAGCTGCACCCCAATCATCCCAATATTGACTATGCTTATTATTTAAAAGGCCTGGCCACCTTCAATGAGCGCGGTATTGTTGAAAAATTAACCAAACAGCAAATCAGCGACCGTGATCCCAAAACTTTGCGTGAATCATTTTTCTCGTTAAAAGAATTGATTACCCGCTACCCCAATAGCCGCTATGCCAAAGATGCCGTACAACGCATGACGTATCTGGCTAACGCGCTGGCCGATCATGAAATTCACGTTGCGCGCTATTACATGAATCGCACCGCCTATGTGGCTGGATTGAACCGCGCCAAATTCGTCGTGGAAAACTATCCCGATAGCCTGGCGGTGGAAGAAGCGCTGATTATCATGATTAGTGCCTACGATGCTCTGGAAATGGCCGATCTCAAACAAGACACGCTACGCGTGCTGCAAACCAATTATCCGCAAAGCCGGATATTAGGCCAAGGCGCGCCAGAAGACAAAAAAGCTTGGTGGAAATTTTGGCAAGGCTTGTTTTAATTTGGAAAAGTGCGGTGCCGTTCAACACCGACAGGCAAAAGCTGGGGACGAAAATAGCTGCCTGAAAATTTATTGATTTTAAAATAAAGCGAAACTTGACTTTTAATTAGTCTTGATTGACCTCATATAAAGTGCATGGGGATTAACACCCTAACCTTTATAAAGGATTTCATCATGACAGATACCAAATCAAGCGCTACAAGAGCACCTGCACTCCTTTACCAAGATTTCAGTCAGGAGTTTGAATACATTCCAGAGCGCCAATGCAATTATAACGCCCGGCTCGATACTGTCGAGCTAACGCTTGAAGCCAGAGTGCATTATGATCGTTGGTGCAGTCACTTCGAGTTACCTGTGATCCCAGACGGTCTTGCACTGCACCAGTTTATGCAAGAAGCCACTCGGTTGCTTGCCGTTTCTCTCGCTTATAAAAAATGGCTTGAAGGCGATACTGAAACATCTGAAATTTCTCAAGCTCCCACAGCTTCAGAGCCTCTCGTTGAATCCGAAGCTTCTGCAACTAATACCACTACCGCGCAGATTCTTCAATTCAGGTCGCCTAAAAAGCCCTTCGATAAGAAGTGATTTGATGTTGAGTGACTTCACTTTGAGAATAAATTCAAAAAAGATGAATTCAGATAAATACCAAGTTTTTATCTTTTTGTTTTTTCCTGCTCTTTCTTGGCACGTAATTCAGCACGTTGTGCCGTTTTGCGGCGGCGCATGCTGACAATGCCTTCACCTTTTTTGAATTTATCAGCTTCAGCAAAAGGGTTGTCGCCTTGCTTGAACTGCACACGTAACGGCGTGCCAAATAACTGAAACACTTTGCGGAACATGCCTTCCAAAAAGCGCACATAGCTGTCTTTAACGCCATCTACATGGTTGCCGTGGATAACCACTATCGGTGGATTGCTGCCGCCCTGATGCGCATAGCGCAATTTGGGGCGTATGCCACGACTGATAGGTGGCTGGTGTTGGGTGGTGGCATCAATCAAGGCACGGGTTAATTGCGGGGTTGACAGCTTGGCCATGGCAGCCTTGAAAGCTTCATCCACAGAAACAAATAACTCTGGCAGACCTTTTTTCCTGAGTGCTGAAATGTAATGAAATTTGGCAAAATCGAGAAATTGCAGCTTGCGATCAATTTCGCGTTTAATCCAATCACGCTTGTCGTCTTCCAAACCATCCCATTTATTGATAGCAACCACCAAGGCACGACCACTTTCCAGAATATAAGCGGCGACGTGTGCATCCTGCTCGGTCACGCCATCTTGTGCATCCACGACTAAAATCGCCACATTGGCTTCTTCAATCGCCTGCATGGTTTTAACTACAGAGAATTTTTCGATAGTTTCAAACACTTTCCCGCGTTTGCGCACACCGGCCGTATCCACGAGCAAGTAGTGTTTGCCATTACGCTCCAGATCAATCTCGATAGAATCACGTGTGGTACCCGGCTGATCGAAAGCAATGACGCGCTCTTCACCCAACAAGGCATTGACCAGTGTGGATTTGCCCACATTGGGGCGACCAACGATGGCCACTTTGGGCGTTCTTTCGCTATTCAGGATTTCTTCCGGCTCAGGCTCGGGAAAAGTTTCCAAAGCCAATTCAACCAGGTCACGTACGCCTTCACCATGCGCGGAAGAGATGGCGAGTGGATCGCCAAGTCCTAACTCATGAAACTCAGCGGAAACAATAGCGCGCTGCATACCTTCGGTTTTATTCACCGCCAATAACACCGGGCATGTGCTTTTGCGCAAACGATCGGCGATTTCCTTGTCTTGCGGTGTCAAGCCCTGGCGACCATCAACCAGAAAGATAATGACATCGGCTTCATCTATTGCCAGCAAAGTTTGACGCGCCATTGCCTGCATGATGCCGCTGTCTGATCTTGGCTCAAAGCCGCCAGTATCCACAACCAGATGTGGTTTGCTACCACCAATGCCACGTCCGTAATGGCGATCACGAGTTAGACCGGGTAAATCGGCGACCAGAGCATCACGGCTCTTGGTCATGCGGTTGAAAAGAGTAGATTTACCGACATTGGGTCGGCCTACCAGAACGATGGTTGGTAGCATATGATTACTTCAGTGAAATGGCGTAAAGGCCACCATTACGGGTTTGAACGACAAAGCCAGAAGATCCGAGCTCAACAATTTGCGGCAGGATGGGACTATCCTCGGTGAGCAATCTGGCTGAAAAAGCGCCATCTTCCCTATCCATAAAGTGCAAGTATCCTTGCACATCGCCTACAACAATTGAATTACCCAAAGCTAATGGCGCACTTAAATTACGCTGACTCAAACCACCTTGACGCCAGAAAGTTTTACCGCTGGCATAATCCAGCGCATACACGGCTCCAGTGGTATGGGCGATATAAACTTTTCCATCTGCAGCACACATACCGGTATAACTGGAAATGTCGCGGTTCCACACCACACGGCCAGAGGCACGGTCAACTGCTGCTACCTTACCTTGATACGCCACGGCATAAACCATTGCGCCATCCACAACTGGCAAGCTGGTAATATCTGCAATACGTTCAATTTCTGTTGTGCCTTTGGGCTGTGCTACTGTAGATTCCCAAATCACTTTGCCATCGTCAACACGTACGGCAATCAGTTTGCCACCGGCAAATCCTGCATAAACCACACCTTCATCGACTACGATTCCGGCACTGCTACGCAAGCTTAGAGCAGGCGTAGCTCGCTCATAAACCCATTTGCGCTTGCCGTCGGCAATGTCCAGACCAAAGATCCGACTATCTCCAGCCCTTACTATAACAACACCATCTGTTGCTCTGGGCGCGCTAAGCACTTCACTACTGACTTTAGCTTGCCAAAGAAAATTTCCATTCAAGTCATAAGCGAGCACATTGCCTTTCACGCTGCCGACCAACAACAGGTTTTGCCCCAAACCGACACCACCGGAGAGTTTTTCCTTGGCTTTAATGCGCCAAACAATGTTGCCTTGAATAGCGTCGAGCTTGGTAATGTCACCTTCTGTGCTAGCGGTATACACGGCTCCGCTTTGCACTGCCGGTGAAAAATCATAATTTTCGGATGCGCCTACTCGCGCACTCCAAATGATTCCAGGTTGCAAAGTGGATTTGAATTCAACCAGGGCAGCTGGTGGGTTGGGGTTGTCGCGACCCAGTAAACGTTCGGAAATATCGGTTTTAAGATCAGTCAATGTAGTGCAGCCACTCGCCAGAAATGCAGCTAGCGCTAAAATCAAGCCGCCACGCAAACTTAGCTTATTCAAGCGTCGTCTCCCAATGCTTCCAGTTTATATTTTGTATATTGCGCATAAGAGCCTTCTGCGTCCAATGTCTTCAAGGCTAATTCGTAAGCAATTTTAGCTTCCGCTTTTTTCCCTTGGGCGATCAAAACATCCCCTTTCAAATCGGCAAACAACCCGGCAAAACCTGCAGCACGTTTTTCATCCAAGGTTTTCAAAGCTGCGTCATAATTTTTCTCTTCAAACTGTATGCCTGCCAGTTGCAATAGAGCCATGGCCACCACTGCGCTTTCCTTTGCATTTTTGCTCGCCCACTCCAGCTGCGCTTTCGCACTTTTAACATCTTTTGCCTGATAATTCACTTTGGCAGCAAGTAGTGCCGCGCGGCCGGCATAAGCTGTGGACGCATAATTTTCAATTAACTGGGCAGATTTTGTTTGTATATTCTTAACATCCTGATCATTCGCCTGGATCAACTCCTGAAAAATCACTGATGCTTGCGCAGATTGCTTGTATTGGTAAGACTTCCAGCCTTGTATGGCCGCAATGCTAACCGCCACTACTGTCACGGCAGTCAATGCCCAATTGCCGTATCTTTTCCACCACGCCTTGATTTCGTCTAACTGTTCCTGCTCTTCCAAATCATATGCCATATTGTTTCCTGCAATTTACCAATTATATTTTATAAAGGATTGTTATTTCAGCTTGGGTTTGCCGCTCGTTGCCGCCCTGGAATGGCGTTAATCAAATTGCGCGTGTAGGCTTGTGTAGGATTTGCATAAATATCCGCTACCAGACCCTGCTCTACAACTTTGCCTTGATGCATGACAACGACTTCATCTGCAATATGCCGCACGACGCGTAAATCATGGCTGATAAACAGGTAACTCAAGGCCATTTCCTGCTGCAGTTCTTTCAATAACAACAAAATCTGCGCCTGTATCGAGACATCCAGCGCTGAAACCGGCTCGTCACATACCACTACTTTGGGCTCCAGCACCAAAGCGCGTGCAATACCAATTCTCTGCCGCTGCCCGCCGGAAAATTCATGCGGGTACTTTTCCATATCCGCCTCACTCAAACACACACGCTTGAGCATTTGCACTACTTTTTGACGTTGCTCCAAAGCATTGCCAAGCTTGTGAATCAATAAGCCTTCGCCAACAATAGCGCCTATTTTCATGCGCGGATTCAACGAGGCAAAGGGATCCTGAAAAATCATCTGCAAGTGACGGCGTTGCTGACGTAACTCAGCGGCTGACAAAACCGCCAAATCGCGCCCCTGAAATTGTACTGCACCACTATTCAGGGGCTGCAATTGTAACAGACAACGCGCCAAGGTGGATTTGCCACTGCCGGATTCCCCGACAACCGCCAAGGTGGCACCTGCACGCAATTGGATACTGACATCATCCAGCGCTTTGACCTGCTTGGTAGTAAAACCAAAGCGGCCGCTACGCTGTATGTAGCTTTTATTGAGATGTTGTGCGCTGAGAATATAGGCGCTCATGCTGCAAGACCATTTTGTTCAGCATTGAGCCAGGCATAATCAATTGGCTTAAGCGGCTTTTTGCCTTCAGCATCAGGCACGCAAGCGAGTAATGCCTGGGTATAAGGGTGCTGCGGATGATTCAACACCTGATCTACGCTGCCAGATTCGACAATTTCACCACGGAACATGACCACTACATTATCCGCAATATCTGCCACCACCCCAAAATCATGTGTGATAAACAACATGCTCATGTTGAGACGGGTTTTTAGTTCATCCAGTAATTTCAAAATTTGCGCTTGTACTGTGACATCCAGCGCGGTGGTCGGCTCATCGGCAATCAGCAAAACCGGCTCACAGGCAATACTCATGGCAATCATCACGCGTTGCCGCTGTCCACCGGAAAGTTCATCGGGATAGCTATTGGCGCGTTCAGCCGGAATGCCTACTTGCTCCAGCAGATTAGCGATGCGTGTTTTGAGTGCCTGGCCTTTCAAGCCCAGGTGTACGGTTAAAGGTTCGCCGATTTGATAACCTATGCTGAGTACAGGATTTAATGAAGTCATTGGCTCCTGAAAAATCATGGCAATGCGTTTGCCGCGAATTTCTCGCATTTGCTGATTATTCAGGCCGGTCAAATTCTGCCTTTGAAAATTGATCTTACCTTGTACGAGTTGCAGCTGGCCGGAAAGCAAACCCATTACGGCCAAAGCGGTCAGGCTTTTTCCACTGCCGGATTCGCCTACGATACAAGTGGTTTTGCCAGTTTCCAACGCAAAAGAAATTTGGTTGACCAACAAGCGCTCTGGTGCCGCTGCGGGTGCAATACTCAAACTCTCAATGCGTAGTAACTCACTCATGTTTCAGCTGGGCTTCAGTCTGGCAATCAGAGCATCCACGCTCAATCGGGTTTGCTCGCCCGCTTCCAGCATGGGCTTTAGCGTAATTTCATTAGCTTGCACTTCATCGTCACCCAAAATTAAGGCATGATGCGCGCCGCTACGGTCGGCTTTTTTCATTTGTGATTTAAAACTGCCGCCACCGGCATGTACGCAAATGGTAAATCCGGCATTGCGCAAGTTTTCTGCAATGCGTGCCGCATGTCTGGCAGCGGCTTCACCGACGTTGACCAGATAAAAGTCGGGCGCATCGCTGGCGCTAATGCCGGTTTCCTGCATCAACAAAAATACGCGTTCCAAGCCTATGCCAAAGCCACAGGACGGCGTGTGTTCGCCACCCAAGCGCTCGACCAAAGTATCGTAGCGCCCGCCGCCGGCAATTGTGCCTTGACTGCCCAGCTTGGTCGTCACCCACTCAAACACGGTACGATTGTAATAATCCAGCCCGCGCACCAGCCGTGTATTGAGTTTATAGGCAATGCCTGCATCATCCAGCAATTGGCATACACCTTCATAGTGTGCGCGTGTTTCACAGCCCAGCGCATCAATCAGGCGCGGAGCTGCTTCAATAATGGCTTGCATGCGCGGATTTTTACTATCCAGAATTCTTAAGGGATTGGTATATAGCCGACGTTTTGCATCTTCATCCAGCAAATCTGCATGTTTTTCAAAATGAACAATCAAACTCTGGCGATATTCAGCGCGCTCAGCCGCATCGCCTATGGTGTTGATTTGCAGCTCCACATCGGTCAGACCCAGCTCACGCCAAAGCCGCGCCAGCAATAAAATTTGCTCCGCATCCACATCCGGCCCGCTAAAACCAAAGGCCTCGGCACCGATTTGGTGAAACTGGCGTTGACGACCTTTTTGTACATTTTCATGACGAAACATCGGCCCGGTATACCACAGCCTGACCGCACCGTTGTAGGTCAAATTGTGTTCAACTACGGCACGTACACAACCCGCTGTACCTTCCGGGCGCAAAGTTAATGCATCGCCATTGAGCTTGTCCTCCCAGGAATACATTTCCTTTTCTACAATGTCGGTATGCTCACCCACGCTACGCACAAACAAATCCGTAGGCTCCACAATCGGCATACGGATATTGCGATAACCATATTGCGCCAACACGCGGCGTGCGGTGTCTTCCAGCTTGTGCCAAAGCGCTGTATGCTCGGGCAGAATGTCATAAAAACCTTTGATGCTTTGAAATTTTTCAGCCATAAATAATCAACAATAAATCTTTGTACTAAACCGCTTTGATAGGGATGGATTTGGAGACTTTGGATTCAGTAGGCTGCTGGCGCAAACTACCGCCTTCCGCATAATTATGCTGCACATAGGTTTCCACAATCTCCAGAAATTCGGTGGCAATATTGTCACCCTTGAGGGTCACAGTTTTCTCGCCATCAACAAATACGGGGGCCACAGGTGTTTCACCAGTTCCCGGTAGGCTGATGCCGATATTGGCCAGTTTGGATTCGCCCGGGCCATTCACTACGCAACCCATCACCGCTACGCTCATGGTTTCCACGCCGGGATATTGGCTGCGCCAGATGGGCATTTGTTCGCGCAGATAACGTTGAATATCCTGCGCCAATTCCTGAAATAACGTGGAGGTGGTGCGACCACAGCCAGGACACGCTGTCACTAATGGCGTGAATGAACGTATGCCCATGGTTTGCAGGATTTCCTGCGCCACGATCACTTCTTTGGTGCGCGATTCGCCCGGTTCCGGCGTGAGAGAAACGCGTATGGTGTCGCCTATGCCGTCTTGCAGCAATAAAGACAATGCTGCCGTAGAAGCTACGATGCCCTTGGAACCCATACCTGCTTCCGTCAAACCCAGATGCAAGGCATATTCACAGCGGCTGGCCAGATCACGGTAGACCTTGACCAAATCCTGCACATTGCTGACTTTGCAGGAAATCACAATACGATCCGCAGGCAAGCCGATTTTTACGGCTTCTTCCGCGTTTTCCAGTGCTGATTGAATTAGCGCCTCGCGCATTAAAACATCCGGCTCCAATGGCGTTGCACGTTGCGCATTTTCATCCATCATGCGCGCCAGCTTGGCTTGATCCATACTGCCCCAGTTCACGCCTATGCGCACCGGTTTATTGTATTGAATGGCAGTTTCTATCATGGCGCTGAATTGCTCATCGCGTTTGGAGCCTTTGCCCACATTGCCGGGGTTGATGCGGTATTTGGCCAAGGCTTCGGCGCAGTCCGGGTATTGCGCCAGCAGTTTATGGCCGTTGTAATGAAAATCGCCTACCAAGGGCACGTTGCAGCCCAAGGCATCCAGTTCGCGTCTGATTTTGCCAATCTGCGCCGCCGCTTCCGGTGAATTCACCGTGATGCGCACGATTTCCGATCCGGCTTGCCACAACTCAAACACCTGATGCACGGTTGCTTCCGCATCGGCGGTATCGGTATTGGTCATGGATTGCACAACGACAGGGGCATTACCACCAATTGCCACATTTCCAACCATGACACTTAAACTTTTTCGACGCTGTATATGCTCTTGATTATTCATCTATCATTCCTAAAATTATGGCAGAGTTAAGCGTGCCACATTACTTTTGGTATAGGGCTGAAGATCAACCAGCTTGCCATTTAAATACACTTGAGTCGCGCGCGCGTTACCCAATGTCAATTTAAATGGTGGTTGCCCTTCTAGTTGATCTTCACTCGCAGCCGGCTTGGTTTTATTGAATACTGGCTTATTTTCACTATCAAGCACATTTATCCAGCTTTTCTCAGAAGTGACAAATTTAAGCTGTACTGTTGCCGCACCCACCGCAGCGGGTATAGGCTGACTAACGGCTCCGCTTGCAACTGCTGTGGGTTCCACAATAACTGGTGCAGCCTGATTGGCTTGCGTTTCAATATTTCCTTCCGATTCTGACATCAACGTTGCGGGCTCTGCACTAGCAGCAGGTGTGTCGGTGATGGGCAATGTAGTTAGCGGAGCCGAAAAAGTTTCATCATGATTAGGTGTTACTTCCGGGCTTGTTGCCACTGTTGCAGGCTTTAGTGATGGAGATTTGGCTATAAATCCGGTATAAACAAACCAGACCACAAGCAGTATAAAAATACTTAATAAGCTATAACGCAACCAGTGACTGCGCTCATGATTGGTCATCACAATATTTGCCGAAGGCAGGTTGATGGAAGGTAGTTGATTAACCGGCACTTGAATGCGATAAGCCTGTAGTAATGGTTCGGCATCAATTTCCAGCAATCGTGCATAGTTTCGGATAAATCCTCGCGTAATCATAGGCTCGGGCAGAATCTCGAACTGGCCGCTTTCAAGTGCGTTGATTTGACGCGGACTATTATGCAAACGTTCGGAAACATCCTCAATACTGATTCCACGAGCTTCACGTGCAGCCTTCAGCATCGCGCCCACGGACATTTTGTTAATATGTTCTGATGAAGTGTTTTGAGAACTGATGATCGCCTCACTCATTTATTTGCTCCAGAAAACAGCGCTTTGGCTTGCTCGGATGATGGAAATTTTCTTCTTAATTCCAACGCATAGCTGGCTTCCGCATCTTGCCCTCCCAATTTGCGCTCAATTTGTATCGCCAGCCAAAGCATTTCGGCTGTAGGTGCCGTAACCAGTGCGTATTGCAAGCTATTGCGCGCCACTTCATATTGACCAAGATTAAATTGAATTAGAGATAATTGATAGGCTGCCGCATGCAGCAAGGGTTCAATTTGCAAGGCGCTTTTGAAATACAATTCAGCACTGCTCACATCTTTTTTTCTCAAACTGCATATGCCAGCATTCATATAAGCTTGGGCAGGCGTGGAATAGAGCGGATTTTTTACGGCTTCAAGAAATTGGACAATGGATTCATCCACACGGTTTCTTGAACATAAAAACGTGCCGTAATTATTGCGCGATTCGGAATTCCCCGCATCCAATTCCAATGACTTTTTAAAATTGGCTTCAGCTTTTACATCATCACGCAACATCCCATAGACTAATCCAAGACCGTTATAGGCAGCACCATAGCTGGCATCATATCGGGTTGCCAGCGTGTATTCTTCCAAGGCTATCGCCAGTTGGTTTTGTGCAAAATAACCGGCAGCCAGTTCAGCATGTATGCGCGCACTTTCACGTTCGCCGCTTTCTCCATATCTGGCATCCTGTGTGGGCTGCCCGGTACAAGCAGTGAGTAAAAATAATGCAATAAAAATCAGTTTTCTCATGTAGTTACCTTGGTGTGCAGGTTATGCAAAGGTGCTTCGTGGCTATGAATTTTATGTAATGCGCGTTTGGTTTTATCTTGCACCTTGCCGGCTAGTTGACCGCAGGCCGCATCAATATCTTCGCCGCGCGTTTTTCGTGTGGTCACCACATGGCCTGCCTGCATCAGCACATCGCGAAAACGACGGATGTTATCGGTCTTGGATGTTCCGTAACCGCTATTGGGGAATGGATTGAATGGAATTAGATTGAATTTACAAGGCACGGATTTAACCAGCTCCAGCAGCTGCTTGGCATGTGTCAGCGTGTCATTCACACCGTCCAGCATGACATATTCAAAGGTCACAAAATCGCGCGGGGCTTTTTCCAGATAACGCTGGCAAGCTGCCATTAGCTCTTTCAGTGGGTATTTTTTGTTGATAGGTACAATTTCATCGCGCAACTGGTCATTCGGCGCATGTAAAGAAACCGCCAATGCCACAGGGCAAAGTTCACGCAAGCGATCCATAGCTGGCACCAGGCCGGAAGTGGATAAAGTCACACGACGGCGGCTTAGTCCATAAGCCGAATCGTCGAGCATGATTTGCAAGGCAGTGACCACATTATCAAAATTGGCCAACGGCTCGCCCATGCCCATCATCACCACATTGCTGATTACTCGGTCACCTTTGGGATCGCGCACCTTTAGCTCACTACTCAAGGCGCGATTAGCGACCCACAACTGGCCGATGATTTCTGAAACGGTCAGGTTGCGATTAAAACCCTGACGACCGGTGGAGCAAAAGGTACATTCCAGCGCACAGCCCACTTGTGAAGAAACACACAGCGTGCCGCGCCCATCTTCGGGAATGAATACCGTTTCCACGCCATTGCCAATGCCCGTATCAATCAACCACTTGCGCGTGCCGTCGGTAGAAATCTGTTCGATTTGTACCGTGGGTGGAACAATGCAAGCCTCGCGCGCCAGTTTCTCACGCAAAGGCTTGGCTATATCTGTCATCTGCTCAAATTCATGCACGCCAAAATGATGCATCCAGCGCATCAATTGCTTGGCACGAAACGGCTTTTCGCCTAAACCTTGAAAGTATGTGGCGAGTTGTTCCTGATTGAAATCGAGCAGATTAACCGTCATGAAAGAAAATTAACGGCTGTAAACGTTTGAAGCCGGGAAGAAATAAGCAATTTCAATCGCCGCATTTTCAGCAGAATCGCTACCATGCACGGCATTGGCATCAATGCTCTCGGCAAAATCAGCACGGATAGTACCGGCATCGGCTTTTTTGGGATCAGTTGCACCCATCAGATCACGGTTTTTCAAAACAGCGCCTTCGCCTTCCAGCACTTGCACAAACACTGGGCCGGAAATCATGAATTTAACCAGATCAGCAAAGAAAGGGCGTTCACGATGTACGGCATAGAAGCCTTCGGCATCGGCTTGCGACAATTGCACCAGCTTGGCGGCAATAATTTTCAGACCACTGTTTTCAAAGCGAGTCACAATTTTACCGATGACATTTTTTGCCACAGCATCAGGTTTGATAATAGAAAGTGTACGTTCAACAGCCATATTTACTCCAAAAATTAAGGTGGAAAGACCACACGGGAAAAGATCGACAAAATAACATGTTAGCGACTTAAAATAAACCTCTACCGTGTGTGTGGTCATGAATAAGCAATATTCTTGCCCGTTTCTAAATCTGAGTAGGATTAAGCAGGCGAAGTTTTGTTAAGCAGGATGAAATTAAACCAGGTAACACTTAAAATGCCCCGATGACCGATCAAAATGCAAAACTAAGTTGGCAAGATGGACAGCCACATTCCCTACAATTCGATGATATTTACTTCTCCAGTGATAGCGGATTGGACGAAACCACGCATGTATTTCTAACGCACAATCATTTACCTGCGCGCTGGAAAACCATGCAAGCGCGCTTGTTTAGCATTGTCGAAACCGGCTTTGGCACCGGCTTGAATTTCTTGTGCGCCTGGCAGCTTTGGCAACAATGCGCGCCAGTTTCCGCCCGCTTGCATTTCATCAGTACCGAGAAATTTCCACTGACATTGGCGGATCTTAAACAGGCGCTGGATTTTTGGCCGCAATTGGCTGAGCAGCGCGATGCCTTGCTGGCGCAATATCAATGGCTAACGCCCGGTTTTCAGCGACTGACATTCGAAGATGGGCGCGTCACGCTGACACTTTTGATCGGCGATATCTGTGAGACTTTACCTCAACTCCGTGCAAAAGTGGATGCCTGGTTTCTGGATGGCTTTTCACCTGCCAAAAACCCGGAGATGTGGCAACCAAGCTTGTTTGAGCAGATGGCAAAGCTTTCTCATGCAGAAACCACTTTTGCCACTTTTACCAGTGCTGGCATTGTTCGACGCGGACTGGAAGCGGCTGGATTTTGTGTCAAAAAAGTCGCCGGATTTGGCCGCAAACGCGAGATGTTGTGCGGGCATTATGAAAAAATAGCCCCCGCCACAGCAGCATCCGCCACAACAGCGCCAACCGAACAACACGCCATCGTCATTGGTGGTGGCATGGCAGGCTGCGCGAGCGCTCATGCCCTCGCTTGCCGAGGCTGGCAAGTTACTTTGATTGAGCGTCATGCAACACTGGCAGCGGAAGCCTCCGGCAATCCCGTTGGCGTGTTATATCCGCGTCTCGCCATCAAGGAAACCGCGCAAAGCAGGCTCTCGCTACACGGCTATTTACATACCTTACGTTTGTTGCAAAGTTTGGCTCAGTCAGCAGAGGTTTTTAATGCCTGCGGATTATTACAGCTGGGATTTGATGCAAGAGAATTGGAGAGATGCATCGCCATTGCCGGGAAAAATCTGCCCCAAGCGCTGGTGCGTTTGGTCGAGCAGGCAGAAGCCAGCACGCTGGCGGGCGTTAGCTTGAAACAGGCGGGATTGTATTTTTCTGCGGCGGGCTGTATCAACCCGGCAGCGCTTTGCCAGGCATTGGCGAACCATGGAAATATCCATCTCCTGGCTTCCAGCCAGGCTATTAGGCTGATAAAAGACGCGGCGCAATGGCAGGTTTGGAGCCATGATAAATTGCTGGCAGCAGCACCTGTGTTGGTTATCGCCGGCGCTAATGAAACAGCAAGTTTCGAGCAAACCCGGCATTTGCCACTCTCGCCGGTACGCGGACAAATTACACTGGTAAATGCAAGCACTGCCAGCCGGCAGTTAAAAACCGTACTCTGTACTGATGGTTATTTAAGTCCGCAAGTTGCAGGGTTGCACTGTCTGGGCGCGACATTTTCACCCAATGAGACTTCTACGGAAATACGTGGACAAGATCATCTGGATAATTTTGCCATGTTACAGCGCATGGTACCCGCATTGCAGCAAAGTCTCGTCAATCAGGCCATTTTCGGTCGCGCTGGCATACGTTGCACCACCTCGGATTATCTACCGCTGGCAGGCGCACTGCTGGATGCCAGTGCATTAAGCGTCAATTTACCCAAACATCCGATGAGTACAGGCGAATTGCCCTGGTTAGCCGGGCTATACGTCAATACAGGGCATGGCTCCAAGGGTTTGATTACAGCGCCCTTATGCGCAGAAATCATTGCCGGCATGATCTGCGGAGAACCTGCGCCAGTTGCTAGCAATCTTCTCGCTGCCATCAATCCCAATCGTTTTTTATTACGCAAACTGGGTCTGAAAAAATGGGTGTCGGTAATGCCCAATTAATAGACTAAATTTATTAATCCCGGTCACGACTGGCCGGTGATTTTTAGTTGACTTGTGCGTGACTTATACCGGATGCTTGCACTATATTTATTCAATCTGACTTTTGTTGGGATACGCGCTTGGCATGTTGAAACTTTGGAGTTTAAATTAATTGCTTCCCGATCAATCCGTTAGATTTATTGAGACTAACGCTAAATCGAGCGCCAAATCAGGAAGTCCTTATACGCAAACCTTGCATAAGCTTTGGCTGCGTGCTAGCGATCCATCGACGGTTTTGCTGGGGCGAGCCATTTTGGCCTTTCTGGTTTTTGCCGAAAGTGCTATTTGCTTTTTCTGGATTTTTGCTTTATCTAGCCTGGGCGATGGCTATGCCTTAATGGCCGCCGTTCCCTATCTATATCTGGTCATTTCCTATGTCAGTTTGTTGATTTTTTATCATCTCAAACGCGTAGAGTATTTTACGTTTATCCAATTGACCATGCTGTTGGTTATGCCATTTTTCATGCAATGGGTCATTGGCGGTTTTGAAGCTTCCAGCGGCGTGGCGATTTGGGCTCTGTTGTCACCGGTTGGGGCGCTGATGATACTGGGCACGCGCCAGTCCACACCCTGGTTTGCTTTGTTTTTAGCGTTGGTGGCGATCTCCTGGCAACTCAATTCAAATTTTTCCAGCCATGCCTTACCTATACCCGCACAAACCAAAGCCATATTCTTTCTTATTAATTTGGCGGGCGTAGCGACTATTCTTTATGCCGTATTGCTTTATTTTCAATCGCAAAAAGAGCGCGTCCTTAAAGCCTTGGCATTTGAGCGTGATCGTTCGGAAAAATTATTGTTGAATATTATGCCGCAAGCGATTGCCAATCGCTTGAAAATGAACGAGCAGGGAATCGCCGACAGCCACGCAGCGGTCACTATCATGTTTACGGATCTGGTGGATTTCACCCGGCTTTCAGCCGATATGCCACCGCATGAGCTGGTGGATTTGTTGAATCAGGTTTTTTCCCGGTTTGACCAGCTCGCTGAAAAATACGGCTTGGAAAAAATCAAAACCATAGGCGATGCTTACATGGTGGCGGGTGGTGTGCCGGAAGCACGCGCGGATCATGCAGCGGCGGTAGCCAATATGGCATTGGAGATGCGTGTTGAGCTGCAGGCATTGGCGCAAAAAACCGGTCAAAATCTACAGATGCGCATAGGCATTCATAGCGGGCCAGTTGTGGCGGGCATCATAGGCAGCAGCAAGTTTAGCTACGATCTATGGGGTGAAACCGTCAACATGGCCAGCCGTATGGAGCATTACGGATTGCCCGGCACGATTCAAGTGACAGAAGCGACTTACCAATTATTGCAGCATCAATATGCGTTTGTGCCGCGTGGTAAGATTACAATTAAAGGCGATGGGCAAGTCGGGGTGTTCTTGTTGACGGAGAAGCTTTTGAATCCAAAGTGTTTGAGTTCGCTTGAACCATAAATTTGCAATACCATAAATTTGCAATATTGATAGCGCATCATTTCCATCAAAGAAAATAACAAGGAGTTTCAATGATTTTAGTAACAGGCGGTGCCGGCTTTATTGGCGCAAATTTTGTGCTTGATTGGTTGGCGCAATCCGACGAAACCGTTATTAATCTGGATAAATTAACCTATGCCGGCAATCTGGAAAATCTGGCGACTTTGACGGGTGTTGCACAGCATATTTTTGTGCAGGGTGATATAGGTGATTCCGCTTTGGTGGCGGCCTTGTTGGCTAAACATCAACCGCGTGCAGTCATTAATTTTGCCGCTGAATCGCATGTGGATAGATCTATTCATGGTCCGGAAGATTTTATCCAGACCAATGTGGTGGGAACTTTTCGTTTTCTGGAAGCGGTGCGGGCGTATTGGAATGGGTTGGCGGCCGAGGCCAAAGCCGGATTCCGTTTGCTGCACGTTTCAACCGATGAAGTATACGGGTCTTTAGCCAAAGAGGATGCGGCCTTTAGCGAAACCCATCAATATGAACCCAATAGTCCTTATTCGGCTAGCAAAGCTGCCAGTGACCACTTGGTGCGCGCCTGGCATCACACTTACGGCTTGCCGGTGTTGACCACCAATTGCTCCAATAATTACGGGCCGTTTCATTTCCCTGAAAAGCTGATACCGCTGATGATAGTCAATGCGCTGGCAGGCAAGCCTTTGCCGGTTTATGGCGACGGCCAGCAGATACGCGATTGGTTATACGTTAAGGATCATTGCAGCGCGATTCGACGCGTATTGGAAGCGGGTGTGTTAGGTGAAACCTACAACGTAGGCGGTTGGAATGAAAAGCCTAATCTGGACATCGTGCATACGGTTTGCAGGCTGTTGGATGAACTTCAGCCCCGTGCCGATGGCAAACCGTATCAGGAACAAATCACCTATGTGACAGACAGGCCGGGGCATGATAGGCGTTACGCGATTGATGCCAGCAAAATTGAACGCGAATTGGGCTGGAAACCGGCGGAAACCTTTGAAACTGGCATACGCAAGACCGTGCAATGGTATCTGCAACACCAGGATTGGGTGAGCCATGTGCAATCCGGCGCTTATCGTGATTGGGTGGAAAAAAATTACGACGGACGTGCCGCATGAGAATTTTGTTATTCGGCAAAAACGGCCAGGTCGGTTGGGAGCTGCAACGCAGTCTTGCACCTTTGGGGGAAATCATTGCCTTTAGTTCTACCAGTACGCAGTGGTGTGGTGACTTTAGCAAGCCCGAAGGCATTGCAGAAACAATTAGAGCGCTAAAACCGCATATCATCGTCAACGCGGCGGCACATACAGCGGTAGACAAAGCGGAGAGTGAGCCGGAATTGGCGCAGCTCATCAATGCGCAAACGGTAGAAATTATTGCGCGTGAGGCTAAAAAGCTGAATGCCTGGCTGATACATTACTCTACGGATTATGTATTTGATGGCAGCGGAACTACCCCATGGCTGGAAACCGATGCCACGCATCCGCTAAGCGTTTATGGCGCAACAAAAAGGGCAGGGGAGGCCGCCATTCAAGCGGCGGGATGCCAACATCTGATTTTCAGAACCAGTTGGGTTTATGGCGCACGCGGCGGCAATTTTGCCAAAACCATGCTGCGTCTGGGCAAGGAGCGCGAGCGTTTGACGGTCATCGACGACCAAATCGGTGCGCCTACGGGTGCGGATTTACTGGCCGATGTCACTGCGCACGCGATCCGCACGGCTTTAATACGGCCTGAAGTTTCAGGCTTGTATCATCTGGTGGCAGCGGGTGAAGTTTCCTGGCATGGTTACGCCAGTTTCGTGCTTGATTTTGCGCGTAACGCTGGCGTGCCGCTGAAAGTAAATGCCATAGATCCGGTAGCCACCAGCGCCTTCCCCACACCCGCCAAGCGTCCACATAACTCACGCCTGAATACGCAAAAACTGCAAAATACCTTCAATCTGCATCTACCGCACTGGCAAGCCGGTGTGGAACGCATGCTCATCGAAACTCTGGAAAAATAATATGAATCAACGCAAAGGCATTATTCTCGCCGGTGGCTCTGGCACCCGGCTGTATCCGGTCACGCGTGCGGTATCAAAACAACTGCTACCGATTTACGATAAACCCATGATTTATTATCCTTTAAGCACGCTGCTTCTGGCGGGGATACGTGATATTTTGATTATCTCCACTCCGCAGGATACGCCGCGCTTTGAGCAATTATTGGGTGATGGCAGCGACTGGGGTATCAACCTGCAATACGCCGTTCAGGCCAGCCCGGATGGCTTGGCCCAGGCTTTCATTATCGGCAAGGAATTTCTCGGCAACAGTCCGGCAGCCCTGGTGTTAGGCGACAATATTTTTTATGGCCATGATTTGCAAAGCCAATTGCAGAGCGCCTCATCCAAGCAGTCTGGCGCAACGGTGTTTGCCTACCATGTGCGCGACCCTGAACGTTACGGAGTAGTCAGTTTTGATGCAGCTGGCCGTGCGCAATCGCTGGAAGAAAAACCTGTCAAGCCAAAATCCAATTACGCCGTGACCGGTTTGTATTTCTACGACAATCAGGTGATCGACATTGCCGCCCAGCTCAAACCTTCCCCGCGCGGCGAGCTGGAAATTACCGATGTCAATCGCATTTATCTGGAACGCAATCAGTTGTCTGTTGAAATCATGGGGCGCGGCTACGCCTGGCTGGATACCGGCACACATGAAAGCCTGATTGAAGCCTCCAATTTCATTCAAACCATTGAAAACCGTCAAGGCCTTAAAGTCGCCTGCCCTGAAGAAATTGCCTATAGACAAGGCTTTATCAATGATGAGCAATTACACAAGCTGGCATTGCCTTTGGCGAAAAACGGTTATGGTCAGTATTTGTTACGCTTGCTGGAGGAGTAGTATTTATTAGGGGTCTGTCGGACTTAAAGAATCGAAGCGAGAATTGGGCTGGGCGAGGATAGATTTTGCCGATTTTGCAGGTCAATAGTTATTCTATTGACCAAAAAAGCGCTGAAATATGAACCGTTCAGACAGATTTGTAGCCGATTTCCTTTAAGTCCAACAGGCTCCTGGCCGCCAGCTCAAACTTTTACCATGTGCGTATCCGGCCAACATCCACATGCACAAAATCCAGAACCGGATAGAACCCCACACCTCCGCCTTTTAAGGCTAATGCGGCACGATGCACGTCTGATAGATCACGATTCGGCATGCGAATATCAATCGCCAATCCATCCATGTGCAGGCTATGCTTTGCCACGCCATGGCTGCTTTTATTCAGCATGGCATTGGTGGCTGGTGAACGATAACCCGAAATGACATGAAATTGCGCATTGGTATCCAATGTGACTGATAGTGCAGAAAGCAAATCTAGCAGCCCGGTATCAATCTGCAAAATGTCACCAGTGCGGTAATCTCTAAGCAGGTAATTGATTTGCGCAAGTGCATCCGGCTGATAGATACCTTCTGCCCAAAACACGGTGTTCAGTTGTTCGCCAGTATGGATGTTATAAAGGCTCAAACTACGTTTTGGTGCCATATCTGCCCAAGTGGTAGCGAATGCACTTTCAGACAAGCTTGTTGCTAGTGCTAGCGCACCCAGTTTAAAAAAATCGCGTCGGCTATGTAGCGTAGATTCTATTTTGGTTTCTATTTGTTCATGAGACTTCATTGTGGATGTTCCTCGTCAACTGCCAGTGTAACTTCTCTGGCGATTCCCTCATGTGCAACAATGACAGACATGGTTTTCTGCCAGTCTATCTTATCAGCAATAGCTGCGGCTTCAGCCAGTTCAGTAGCCATTTTATAGGCAACTACACCTTTTTTGTAGATGTCACGATGCGCTTCAATAAACACTTTACCTTCAGGCGTATGCAACAGCAGCAAGGGCTGATAAATGATAATACCTGCTCCTCCCTCGTTCACCGCATTAAACAAATCCGCTGCATCGTCCGGGTGCAAACGAATGCAACCATGGCTTTGAAAATGGTAAATACTTTGGGGTGAAGTCGTGCCATGAATACCTATACCGGGAATACTTAATCCCATCCAATGTTTACCCAAGGGGTTGTTTGCGCCGGGAGGGACAATTTTAAGCACTTTTTTCCCTTCCAGCTGCATTTCCCTTTGTATCGACTTTGGCACTATCCAGGCTTTATCCCGAACTCGCCTATCAACTGTAAAAGCCCCCAAAGGCGTAGGCCAGCTTGGCTTGCCAGCCGCAATGGGATAAGCGGCTAGCAATTGTCCCTGCGCTAGATGAAATAACATGCGCTGCGGTATATTGATAACAATGCCGTCATCAATCACAGTCGGCACAATATGACGGTTATCCACTTCAAGCGGCTGATCCGGTTTAAGGCGGGCAGCTGCCGAAAGATCATTGGTGGTGGCAAGCAAACGAGGTTCTATGCCGAAACGCGCCCCTATGCTGGTCAAGCTATCACGCTCACGCACCGTATAGGTAAATACGGATCCGGTGAGCGCAGTGCCTATTTGCGCCAATTGCAAGTCAAAACCAGTTTGTGCCAGAGAGAGAGTTGGATAGATTAGTAAAACCAGGCAAATGCCATAAGCTGTAATTCTCAAAGCTGCAATTTTCAAAGCAATACTTTTTAAAACATGGCGAAACAAATTACCTATCCGCAGCTCCAGCCGTATTTTCATTGCATAGGATTTTTCATGAGAGTTTGTTTTCACAGGCTGAAGGTTTGCTTTTCCAGCGGAACATTGACATGCCATCCCAGCTGTTCCTTTATTAATTCGCCAAATTGGTTTGCGGTAGCCGATTCGCCATGCACCACAAAGGTCTGCTGCGGAGCCGTTTTAAAATGCCGCAACCAGTTCAACAATCCAGCCTGATCGGCATGTGCAGAAAGCCCGCCTATGGTATGAATGCTGGCGCGTACGGGGATTTCCTGCCCGAAAATTTTGGCCAGCTTTGCACCGTCCACCAAGCGCCGTCCCAAGGTTCCTGCGGCTTGAAACCCGGTGATGACAATGCTACATTCCGGGCGGTTTAAATTGTAGCGCAAGTGGTGTTTGATGCGCCCTGCATCGCACATACCACTGGCGGAAATAATAATCGCGCCGGAGCGAATGTCATTTAATGCCATGGATTCTTCAACGGTTTGTGCAAAGTGAATTTCAGGCATTTCCTGATGTTTTTCATCTACCCATGCCAACAGCGCTTGGGTCTCCTGATTAAACAGCGCAAAGTGGCGCATGGTGATTTCAGTGGCGGCCAGCGCCATTGGTGAATCCACATAAACTTTCAGATGACTCAAGCGCTTTTGACGTGTTAAATCCATCAGCAAATATAGAATTTCCTGCGTCCGCCCCACGGTAAAAGCGGGCATGATGACATTGCCATGCTTATATTTGAGCGTGTCTACAATCACGCTGACAAACTCATCTAGCGTGTCATCCAGATTTTTATGCAGGCGATTACCATAGGTTGACTCAATGAGTACAACATCCGCCGCCTCTACCCATGCCGGGCTGCGCAAAATAGGGCGATCCGGCTGACCAAGGTCGCCTGAGAAAATTATTTTTTTGCCACCCACCCAAACCTCAATCATAGCCGAACCCAAAATATGCCCGGCATCCAGAAAACGGCAACGGATGCTTTCATGCGCTTGAATTTTGGCTTCATATTCCACCGCAACAATAAGCGTCAAGGCTGATTCCACGTTGTGTAATGTATACAACGGCTGGGTTAAGGCGTGGTGACTGCGCTCCGGGTGTTGTGTTGCCCACTCAGCCTCTTTGGCTTGAATGTGCGCACTATCGCGCAACATCACAAGCAGCAGATCCAGCGTGGCTTTTGTTGTATAAACCGGATTGGAATAGCCCAGTGCAGCCAAGCGCGGCAACATGCCGGAATGGTCAATATGTGCGTGAGTAATCAGGATAAAATCAATTGATGCAGGATCAAAAGCAGGGAATTTCAGATTTTTAAGATCAGCCTCATGCCCACCTTGAAACATTCCACAATCCACCAAAAAGCGCACTTCTCCGGTATCAATCAAATAGCAGGAGCCGGTGACTTCACTCGCCGCACCGTAAAATGTTATTTCCATCAAAACCCCCTTTAAATGCGTGTGCCAAGTAAACATCGTGTAGCTATTGCAAGATACTTGATAGCAAACAAACTGGCAATGCCACGAAAGTTTTGTATGTTCCCAACCCCATTTAGTGCCTTTCCAATGGCAGCAGCAGACATTTGGTGTGATGCGCGCCTCATCCTGCGCGTAAGCTTGGATCATAACATCCGGGGTCAGGCTAGAATGGGTTGTAAATTCTGGACTTGAGCTGGAGCTGAGTATAATGCCGACATAAACTCCATTTTTTTCTGTAAAGCGAGTCATTTCATTTATGCATCGCCTATAATGCAGAAATCTTGATTAGTGGTGTCGGGAATCTTTACACTCTTTTGCTTGGGCTAGAGTTCCGTTAGAAATGGTTACTTGGAGTGTTTGATTAACCTATTGATTGTAAAGTGTATAATTAATTAAATTTATATTTTGGCATATTTTTTGCTTTATTTAATTTTAAGTGGCAAAACTGCTGTAGTTTATGAAAACTGATACGGGTGGCGAGATGGGATGCAAGGAGAAAAATATGGAAATTAAAAATACACAACAGGCAGAAGTCACAGATTCGGTGTCAACACGAAGTGCTTCTATACAGGCAGAATCAATAGCGGAATCGCGTAGGCGTTTTGCCAAAACCGGCTTGGCAGCATCTGGCGTACTGTTGACGCTGGCCAGCCGTTCAGCTTTGGGTGCCGGACTTTCACCGTCAGGATTCATATCGGGAAATGTTAGCCAGCAAGGCGCGACAACGTCTTCACTGGGCAGTTCTATTAAAGAATTACAAGATGCAAACGGTGCTTGGAATGGTATAGAGCCATTCAAAGATTTTGCTTTTATCTTTGGTGTAGCGGAACCTGCAAAATTTGGGTGTTATGTCAAATACAAATCTCTTGATGATAAGAAGAAATACATTTACCAGCTTAGCAATAATACTAATGACACGTTAGTCAAATACACGCTTCTGGATGTTCTCAATCAAAAGCATGTGGGTTACTACGCATTATCAATAAGCGGCAACCCGAAAAAGGGCTACTCAGAAATAAATAAAGACAAAGACAATACTTGCTATAAACCTATTCTTAATACTGCAAAATGTAGTAAAGACAATAGTTATCGCGATTTGAGTGCTGATAATTATGCAATCAGCGAGCTGGGACAGCATTGTGTGGCTGCGCTAATCAATAGCAGAGCAGGAAAGACACCCTACTTGCCTGAAAGTACAATTAAGGAAATGTTTAACAAGTGCATTAGTGGACAAGCATTCAACCCAACTGTGGGTGTGGATTGGTATGCGAATGACTGCGTTAAGTATTTGAAAACCACTTGGAGTGCATAGTTGGGCTCGCCAAGGATCATTCGAGTTCTTGATTGAGTACGCGCTGGCATGCCACTACCGGGGGTTCTTTGCATTGGCGAGCATGGGATGACGAAATGGTGATTTACAATAATACTTCGGGAGACACGCATTTGCTGGGTGTGGATGCTGCTCAAATACTTCTGCTATTTGAGCAAGCGCCAGCAGACCTCGGCATCGTCTCGGAACAGTTTGCTACTGGATTCCCGGCTGAAACACATGAAGAATCCACGTTGCAAATCGAGCAAATTCTGTTGCAACTTCATGAATTAGCGCTTATAGAAATCTGCTGATTTTGAAGGTTTCTGCTTTAACAACAGCAGAGCTGGAATTGCAGCTCAAACAATCCGGCATCTTTATCCAGACCGGGCCGTTCGTCACCCACCTGCAAACCAGAATTGCCAGTGTCGCCCAAGGTGTCGGATTACTTTACACTGATTTTTCTCTGCTGGAACAAACCGATTATGCGGATTTTCATGTCAGTCTGGAACGCCCGCACAATCTGAGGCGTTGGTTCAAACCACAGGTGCTGTTTCGGTTTGATAGCAGTCCACCCTTCAAACCCTTGCCGTTGGATCAGGCTTTACCCATGCTGGAATGGGGCTTGAACTGGTGCGTTTCCAGTCATGCCAATCGCTATCTGATTATTCACGCGGCTGTGGTTGAAAAAGATGGCTATGCCGCTATTTTGCCGGCACCGCCAGGCTCGGGGAAAAGCACCCTGTGTGCGGCCTTGGTCAATCGCGGTTGGCGTTTGTTATCGGATGAGCTGACTTTGGTGCGGGTGGACGATGGGAAGCTTATTCCCTTACCGCGACCTGTCAGCCTGAAGAATCAGTCTATCGATGTCATTCAACACTATGCGCCAGAAGCCATTTTCAGCCCCAAAGTGCATGACACCATAAAGGGCACGGTGGCTTTGATGCGTCCGCCTACGGCAAGCGTGGCGCGCGCCTTGGAGCCAGCACAAATTGCCTGGGTGATTTTCCCCAAATATCAGGCAGGAGCCTCCACCCAGCTGCAATTATTGCCTAAATCACGTACCTTTATGCGCGTGGCCGATAACGCCTTCAATTATAGTTTGCTAGGCACCAAAGGTTTTGAAACGCTCTCCAATCTTATAGATGCGGCCGATTGCTATGATTTTACATATAGCGTTCTGGATGAAGCCATCGCCACTTTTGCCGCGTTAAAACCGCCAACTTTTAATACGTGATGAAACCACCTTTGATATTGCAGGCATTCCGCCAACCTGACGCGTTAACAACTTTTAGCTTGCTTGATTGGGATATGTTGCTGCGTCAGGCACGCAAAGGCAATTTGCTGGTGCGTCTTTACACCCTGCTGCAAGAACGCGACCTGTTGCAGCAAGTGCCGCCGCAACCGCGTGAGCAGCTGGAATGGTCACAGGCTGTGGCGGAAAGACATCGCCAATCAGTACATTGGGAAGTGAAGCAGATTCAAAAAGCTTTGAGTCAGGTTGATGCGCCTGTGGTGCTATTGAAAGGCGCGGCATATGTGTTGGCAGGCTTACCAGCTGCGCGCGGCAGAATTTTCACGGACATTGACATATTGGTACCCAAAGCCAGCATTAATCAGGTGGAAGCGGCATTGATGTTGCATGGTTGGATGAGCACGCATCACGATGCTTACGACCAGCGTTATTACCGCACCTGGATGCATGAATTGCCGCCTATGCAGAATATCAGGCGCGGTACGGTGATAGATGTGCACCATGCCATTCTGCCGGAAACTGCGTATATCCACCCTGACTCCAGCAAACTATTGGCCGCAGCGCAAGATTTGCCGGGTTATGAAGGTTTTAAGGTATTGGCACCCAGCGATATGGTGTTACATAGCGCCGTGCATCTTTTTCATGAAGGTGAGCTGGATAACGGTCTGCGTGATTTAACCGATATTGATAGTCTGTTGCGGCATTTTTCCAGCCATGTTGCGTTCTGGCCGGAGCTGATTGAACGCGCGCAAGTGCTTGAGTTGTCACGGCCTTTGTTTTATGCGCTACGCTATTGCTCGCATTTGTTACATACGCCTGTGCCTTTGAGTGCAATAGAAGCGGCGGAGATTGCCAAACCCAACCGTTTCACATTGGCGCTGATGGATGCGCTTTATTCGCGTGCGCTTTTGCCCATGCATCCCAGCTGTTCCGATTGGTGTACTGATACTGCGCGCCGCCTGCTTTATCTGCGTGCCAACTGGTTGCGCATGCCGCCCTTGCTACTGGCACGGCATTTATTTCACAAGGCGTTTATTTCGCCCAAAGAGGAATAAAGCATCAAGAGGAATGAAGCCTATTGCCTCAGGTTTTGGTAGATTGAATAAACGGGTCATCAAAATCACGGTCATGCGCTTCAAACAGATCTGAAATGTTCTGAAAGAATTGGCGATAACTTTCTGCCGTAGTGTCCAGCTTGTCGATTGCAACGCATTTTCTGATAATCGCACTCAACTCCAGCAGGATCTTGGCGTGTGCATGGCTATGATTGCGAAAATATTCGTAGTCTTCGGTGATATTCGGCCTGTTCAACATAATGGCTTCTTCATGATAAAAATGTTTATCTACAATATCCATTAAATCGAGAAAAAAGGAAGGTAAGCGGCCGCGACACGAGGCAAATTTCTCCTTACTACAGCTTTGACAGTTAAGCAAATTATCCAAATTGCAGCAGGTATCATGCAGGTCGCCCAAGAATCTTTTCAGGCGATTATGTTCATCTTCAATAAGAAGATAATCAGTAGGAGTGAGATTTCTTATTGCCAAGTCATGGATGGCCATGGATTTCCCTTTAAATACTTTAATATTTACAAATTATTTGTGAATCAGTTCAAGCACGCGGATTTGGGTGCTGCGTGTGTTTGAGTATACCGCGTAAAATATTGACCTCTTCTTTTTCCAGTCGTGCCCGGGCATAAATACGGCGTACGCGCTGCATTAAGCGCCCTGGTGCTGCCGGATTCAAGAAGCCGATTTTTAGCAAGGTTTCTTCCAGATGACGGTAAAAACCTTCTATATCTTCAGTGGCGGCCAACGGGTAAAGCGGTGGCGTGGCAATATTGTTGCTGTTTGCTGCAGCTTCCAAAATGGCCATGCGTACTTCATAACTCATTACCTGCACCGCTGCCGCCAGATTCAGTGAGGAAAAATCAGCATCGGTGGGAATCATCGCCAGCAGTTGGCATAAATCCAGCTCGGCATTGGAAAGCCCGCTCATTTCCGTACCAAATACCAAGGCTACTGGTTGATTGCTGGCCATTTCTGCCGCTTGTGTGGCCGCTTGTCTGGCGGAGACCAGCTCGTGCGAAAGATTGCGTACGCGAGCACTTAGGCCAATAGCAAAAGCGCAGCCGGTTAGCGCTTGTTCCAATGTTTCGCACACCACCGCCTTTTCCAGCAAATCAATAGCCCCGCAAGCCATGGCATCCGCCTCTTTATTGGGGAATATTTTGGGCTTGATGAGATAGAGCTGGCTTAAGCCCATCGTTTTTATGGCACGGGCTGCTGCACCAATATTGCCGGGATGGCTGGTCTGGCAGAGTACAATACGCACATTATGAAGTGGGTGAAGTTTGGAAGTCATGACGATTCGCTTTAAAATGCTATTTTAACAGCTCTTTAATCACCATCCTTGCCTGAAAATTGTTTCATGCACAGGCTTAAACGGAAAATTTATGCATCCCATATTAACTATTGCGGTGAAAGCCGCACGTCGCGCTGGCAATATCATTACTCGGGCATCACAAGATGTAGGCGCGCTTAAAATCCAAAGTAAAACTTATAATGATTTTGTCACGGAGGTAGACCGTGCCGCAGAACGTGAAATCATTGAAACATTACGCGATGCTTACCCTGACCATGGTTTTATTGGCGAAGAAAGTGGCACTTCCAATCTGGAATCCGACAATATCTGGATTATTGATCCGCTGGATGGCACCACCAATTTCCTGCATGGTTTTCCGCAATACTGTATTTCCATTGCTCTGCAACAAAATGGCGTGCTGACGCAAGCGGTGGTTTATGACCCAAACCGCAACGATTTATTTACTGCCACGCGTGGCCGTGGTGCCTATTTGAACGATAAGCGTATTCGTGTGACCAGCCGTCCCAAGTTGCAGGATTCAATTATTGGCACGGGCTTTCCATTTCGTGATTTTCAGCATTTGGATACTTATTTGGCCATGTTCAAGGACATGATTAAAAAAACTGCCGGGTTGCGTCGTCCAGGTTCCGCTGCCTTGGATTTGGCTTATGTGGCTGCCGGTTGGTACGATGGCTTCTGGGAGATAGGTCTGTCCAAATGGGATATTGCGGCCGGTGCGCTATTGGTACAGGAAGCGGGCGGCATTGTCGGCGATTTTGAAGGTAACGATAGCTGGCTGGAGACCGGTAATATCGTGGCTGGCAATCCCAAGGTGTTTTCACAAATGCTGCAAACCCTGGCACCGCATTTAACCGATGCACTCAGATCAAAAATTGCCGAAAAAATAGTGCATACAGACACCGCAGAACAGACCGACACGGAGGAATAATGAGCCAAGCGCTTTTGAACCAAACTCTTTTGAACACCAGCATTAAAAGTTTGCCTATGATTAATCAAGGCAAAGTGCGCGATATTTATGACATAGATGCCGAGCGCATGTTGATTGTAACGACTGACCGTTTATCGGCTTTTGATGTGGTGCTGCCTACGCCTATTGCGGGCAAAGGTGCGGTGCTGACGGAAATTGCCAATTTCTGGTTTGCCAAACTCCAGCACATTGTCCCCAATCATTTGACCGGTATAGACCCCAATAGCGTGGTGAGTGATGTGGCAGATCAGGCGCAATTGGGTAAGCGTGCGATTGTGGTTAAAAAACTCAAACCGTTACCGATTGAGGCCATCGTACGCGGTTATTTGGCAGGTTCTGGCTGGAAAGAATACCAAATAAGCCAGACCGTCTGCGGCATTGCCTTGCCTGCCGGATTGCAGGAAGCTTCCAAGCTGCCTGAACCTATCTTTACACCTTCCAGCAAGGCGGCAATAGGCGATCATGATGAAAATATCACATTGGTAAAAACCGCAGAACTACTGGGGCAAGCGCTGGCAGATCAAGTTGGTCGAATCAGCATTCAGCTGTACAAGGAAGCCGCCGATTATGCGCTGACACGCGGCATTATCATTGCCGATACCAAGTTTGAATTTGGTCTGGATGACGCAGGCACGCTATATTTGATCGATGAAGTGCTTACACCGGATTCCTCACGGTTCTGGCCGGCAGAAAGCTATGTGGAAGGTAAAAATCCGCCCAGTTTTGACAAGCAATACGTGCGTGATTGGCTGGAGGTTTCCGGTTGGAATAAAAAATCACCCGGGCCGGAGTTGCCAGCCGAAGTGGCGGCTAAAACCAGTGAGAAATATCATGCGGCGTATACACAATTGACGGGTAAAACGCTGGATTAATCGTTGACGCAATCTGAATTCAAATGCAAACCAATCTTAAACAAATTGCGCAGTATTTAAAAACCGAGCTGGCGGTTTATCGTCTGGTTTTAAGCCATGCGCAAACGCCGTTACTAGCCAAAGTGTTACTGGGGCTGGCTATAGGCTACGTGTTGTTACCCTTTGATTTGATTCCTGACTTCATTCCGGTTATTGGTCATCTGGATGATGCTTTAATTGTGCCGGGATTGATTTATCTGGCGCTGAGATTGATTCCGGATGCAGTAGTGGCGGAATGTCGTCAGCAAGTAACAAAGCCGAGCTAGGCTGGAAAAGTAGCAGGAAAAACGTATTTTTTTACCAAAATTTAAATTTTATTAATGTTAAAGGATAGACCAGAATGTCTCTAAATAAAGTCCCGGCAGGTAAGGATGTACCCAATGATTTCAATGTCATTATTGAAATTTCCATGCGTGGCGAGCCGATCAAGTTTGAAGTAGATAAAGAATCCGGTGCCGTGTTTGTTGACCGTTTCATGGGGACATCCATGCATTACCCCTGTAATTATGGCTACATTCCCAATACCTTGTCAGAAGATGGCGACCCCACCGATGTGCTGGTGCTAACCCCAATCCCGCTGCAACCCGGCGTGGTGATTCGCTGCCGTCCCATTGGCATGTTGACCATGGAAGATGAATCCGGCATTGATGCCAAAGTACTGGCCGTGCCTGTGGATAAAATCTGTGGCTTATACAAAGACGTGCAATCCTACAAAGATATACCTGAGTGGACGATCGCACCGATTGCCCACTTTTTTGAACATTACAAAGATCTGGAAAAAGGCAAATGGGTCAAGGTGGGGGCTTGGGTAGGCGTGGACGAAACCAAGCAGGAAATTCTGGCCAGCGTGGCCAGATATAAAGGCTAAGGAAACACTGATTTAGTCCAAGTTCGTCATTCCTTTGAGTGTCGGAATGCGGTGACTTAACGGCGCTGGACACCGACTTACGTCGGTGTGACGGACTTGTAATCAGTGTCAGCAGAAACATTGCGCAGGGCACGCCTGCTGATGTAAGTAACCGCCTCTGAAGAACTTTCTGCACGCCATTTTTCACAGTAGCGTTTTACCCATTCAACATCACTTTTCCCCGCATCATTTAACCAATTGGCGCATGAATTCTGCACATAGCGCGATGCATCTGCCATCACACCATCAAGCAGGGATTCGCCTATGGCCGGGCAAGTTTTAAGTGCTGGAATATGCTTGCACCAGACACCGCGCGGTCGTGTGGATTCAATAGCAAAACGCCGTATATTTTCTGAAGGGTTGGCTATCCACGGCATAAACAGAGCAATGGACTGTTTAATATCCTGCGCGATAGCGGGGCGCAAGGCCAGCCAGGCCCATTCCCTCACACCAAAATGGGCATCATCCGCCAAGGGTTGGATCATTAGCAGTTTTTCTTTCAGTGGTAAATTCGGATTAAGTCCCACAATATAAGCGGCCCAGCCACGCACGGTATCCGAAGCGTGATTGCAAAATGCATCAAAAGCTTGATCGCCCAAGTGATTGACCAGCACATTAGCAGCCAACTCCATTCTTTTGGTAATACCCAGCGCGTGTGCCTGCTGTAATTGCGTAATGCCATCGCGGCTCATTTCGGATACCGCATGTGCCATGAGCACGCTGAAATCCACTGCCAGAGCTTCCGATAGCGTGGCAGATTCCATGCTTCCTGCATTCAGTTGTTGCAAGACAGCCGGGTCTATGGACTCTTTACTGCTCGCGCCGATTCGCTTGGTCATAACTCAATAGCTCCACAGATTATTTGGCAGATAATTCAAAGACAACTTATCATGCCACAATGGTTGTCATCAAGTTGTCATATTATCTTCATATATTAAGTGGGACTTAATAAACCATCGTTTGAAAATGGAAGGATAAATTATGCCAGCCTGTATTTTGGTTGTAGAAGATGAGCCTGCTATTCAGGAATTGCTTGCATTAAATATTACACAAGCAGGACACAACGCCATACGCGCGTTGAGTGTTGAGCAGGCGCAAATGCTCATGCGTGAAACATTACCGGATTTGATTCTACTGGATTGGATGTTACCGGGTATGAGTGGCATTGAATTTGCGCGAAAGTTGAAATCGGACGAATTTACCAAAAGCATTCCCATTATTATTTTGACCGCGCGCGGTGAAGAAATTGACAAGGTGCGTGGTCTGGAAGTGGGCGCAGATGATTATGTGACCAAGCCATTTAGCCCGCGCGAATTAAATGCGCGTATCAAGGCGGTATTGCGTCGCAGTGCTCCGCAAATGACCGATGATCCGATAGAGTTTGGTGGTCTGCGTCTGGATCCCGGCGCGCACCGTGTTTCTGGCAATGGTGCCACGCTGGATTTGGGGCCAACGGAATTTCGTCTGTTGCATTACTTTATGTCCAATCCCGAGCGTGTGCATTCTCGTAGCCAGGTATTGGATCGCGTATGGGGCGATGGTGTCTATGTGGAAGACCGCACCGTGGATGTGCATATTCGCCGATTAAGAAAAGCATTAACGGCTACAGGCCATGAGGATTTGATTCAAACGGTGCGTGGAGCTGGCTACCGTTTTTCAGCACAATAGCTGATAATGTTTCTGAATTTTTTAACTAAGGTAATTTGTGCAAGATATTCGCTGGAACGCATTTTGGCTCGCCGTAGCACTTGCTATTTTCTGCCTGATTATTGGGCTGGTTAAAGGTGAAGCGGCGGCTTTATGGACTTACTCCATTGTCGTAACTGTCTATCTCGTTAGCCATTTACGCTGGCTATATCAATTACAGCGCTGGCTTAAAAAACCTGCGTCATTGACGGTGCCGCATGGTGCCGGTATTTGGGAGCATGTGTTTTCCGATCTGCATCAGCTGCAACGCAGCCATAGCAGTAGCCAAACCCAATTTATTTCAGCCCTTGATCGCTACCGCGATGCCGCCAGCGCCTTACCCGATGGCGTAGTCGCGCTAAATGACAAGGATCGCATTGATTGGTGCAATGCAGCTGCAGAGCGTTTGTTGGGCTTGTCGTTAGCGCAAGATGTCGGTCAGCCTATCTATTATCTGGTACGTCAGCCAGAGTTTATTCAATGTTTGCAGATGCATGATTACACGAATACTTTCCGCTTAAGGTCATGGCAGCATCAGGATCTTATCCTGGAAATTCAATTCGTGTCCTTTGGTGCCGGCCAAAAATTGCTCATTTGCCGTGATGTTAGTCAACAGGAAAAGCTGGATACCATGCGTCGCGATTTCATCGCCAATGTTTCGCATGAATTACGTACGCCATTGACTGTCATTGGCGGTTTTCTGGAAACTTTGTCCGATATGGATGGTGCAGTGCCGGAAGGGCAGCGTCAATATTTTACCCTGATGCTCAAGCAAGCTGAACGTATGCGGCATCTGGTTGAGGATCTGCTCACATTATCTCAGCTTGAGAATGGGCGTACTGCACCACAGGATACAGAAGTTGATGTGGGTTTATTGCTCAATCAGGTGATGAACGAATCCCGCGAGTTGAGCAAGGGAGCGCATAAAATTAGTCTTGTAGCAGAGCCGGGTCTTGGATTAACCGGTGCCTCAACAGAGCTGCATAGTGCATTTGGTAATCTGGTGAGTAATGCTGTCCGCTATACGCCAGAAGGTGGCCATGTGGCCATTAGCTGGAAAACACGCGGAGAAGAGGCGGTTTTTAGTGTGAAAGATAGCGGTATCGGCATAGAACAACAGCATATTTCCCGCCTTACTGAACGTTTTTACCGCGTTGATAGCAGCCGCAGTCGCGAAACTGGCGGTACGGGTTTGGGGCTGTCTATTGTTAAACATATTTTGATTCGTCATCAGGCCAGGCTTGAGATTGAAAGCAAGCCGGGGGAGGGTAGTACCTTTTCTGCGGTGTTTCCATTCAACAGAATTGTGCACAAAACCCCCGCTTCCAGTCTTAAATCTTAACTCTTGTCACAAATTTGTAATAAACTTTGTTTAAAGTGAAAGGCATGCAAAGATGGTGCTCGTGAAAAGTGGGATGTGCAAGGCAGCAAAGTAATACTTAATTAATTGGAGATTTTATGCATTCAAAATTGGTAGCAACAAAATTCGTTAAAACACTGGGCATGGCTACGTTTGTCGCTATGACTTTTTCCGGCGCGCCAGTACAAGCCGCTGAAAAAATTATCAAGATTGATGGTTCCAGTACCGTATTTCCCATCACCGAAGCGGTTGCTGAGGATTTCCAGAAAGAAAAAAAGATTAAGGTTACAGTTGGCATCTCCGGCACTGGCGGTGGCTTCAAAAAATTCTGCCGTGGCGAAACCGATATTTCAGAAGCTTCGCGTCCTATTTTGACCAAGGAGATGGAAGCTTGTAAAGAAGCGGGTATTCAATACATCGAGTTGCCGATTGCTTACGATGCGCTTACCGTTGTTGTCAGTACAAAAAATAATTTCGTCAAAAGTTTGACCGTGGATGAGCTGAAAAAAATGTGGGAGCCTTCAGCGCAGGGAAAAATCAAGACTTGGAATCAAGTCAATGCGGCCTGGCCTGCAGCACCGCTCAAGTTATTTGGTGCCGGCTCTGATTCCGGTACGTTTGATTATTTCACTGAAGCCATTAACGGCAAGGCCAAATCCAGCCGTGGTGATTTTACGGCTTCAGAAGATGACAATGTATTAGTGCAGGGCGTGTCTGGTGATGCCAATGCACTGGGTTACTTTGGCTATGCTTATTTTGAAGAAAATCAGGGCAAGCTCAAGGCTGTACCCATTATTGCCAAAGCGGGTGCGCCGGCCGTATCGCCATCCCCTGAAACAGTAAAAAACGGGACTTACCAACCACTGTCACGCCCACTTTTCATTTATGTCAATGCCACTGCGGCGGCATTCAAGCCGGAAGTTAAAGCTTTTATAGATTATTATTTGGCTAATGCACCTAAGCTGGTAAAAGAAGTGAAATACATCCCTTTACCTAGCAATGAATATTCAGCGGTTACTGCACATTGGAAAGCGCTGAAACCTGGTACTGGCTTTGGTGGTGTGCCGGAAGTGGGTGTCAAGATTGAAGAGTTGTTAAAACGCATCAAGTAACATTCGCTATAAACAAGGAGCCGTTGATACGGCTCCTTGTTGCCTTAATCATGAAGGCAAAATTATCCGGATCTCTATCCATGTTTAAATGGATTCCGCTACAATCCACAGGTCTCATCCAACTCATATGGCAACTCAAGTGCTAACAAATCCAGTTAATCTAACCATCAGCCCCAGGTTGGCTAAAAATATCCGGCGCAATATCAAAGAACGTGTGATTGAATTGATTCTGATGCTGGCAGCGCTCTCGGCAGTAGCTACGACATTCGCCATTGTTGGCGTTTTGCTTTATGAATCACTCACCTTTTTCAAAGCCGTGTCGCTGGTGGATTTTTTTACCGATACGCAGTGGACACCCTTATTTGAAGATGCTCATTTTGGCATTATGCCGCTGGTATCCGGCACCTTGACCACATCGGCGGTTGCGCTGGCTGTTGCTATCCCTATCGGTACCATAGGGGCAATTTATCTTTCCGAGTTTGCTACACACAAAGTGCGTGAAACGGTTAAGCCGATTCTGGAATTATTAGTGGGTGTACCTACTGTGGTGTTTGGTTATTTTGCCTTGTTTTTTGTCACACCCATGCTGCAAAAAATATTTCCAGAGTTGCCCAGCTTTAACATGTTGGGGCCAGGTATTGTCATGGGCATCATGATTATTCCTTATATCAGTTCCGTGGCTGAAGATGCCATGCGCGCCGTGCCGATGAGTATGCGCGAAGGCTCTTATGCCATGGGTGCCACGCGCTTTCAAACCGCGATACGTGTGGTCACGCCAGCGGCAATTTCCGGCATTATTGCCGCCTATATTCTGGGTATTTCGCGTGCTGTGGGGGAAACCATGGTAGTTGCCATTGCGGCCGGACAACAACCCAACCTCACGTTTAATCCCATGGAAAGTGCCGCCACCATCACGGCTTATATCGTGCAAGTAGCATTGGGTGATTTGCCCCACGGCAGTATTGGCTATCAGAGCATTTTTGCTGCCGGCCTGGTATTGATGGTGATGACCTTGATCTTCAACATTCTCGGGCATTGGGTGCGCAAAAAATATCGTCAAAAATACTAGGCGCGTAGGGTCAAGATGAATGATGATGTCAGAAAAAATAATGATGCGAGTAAAAACCTTATGAAATATCAAGCCACGACCAATAAAGCTGCTGTACTGGAAAATCTGGATGCAGTGCGGGCGATGATACGTCGGCATAAATTCAACGATTACATATTTTCCATCATTGGCCTCATCGCTTTGATGATTGGCCTGCTCACCTTGTTAACACTATTCATTGAGTTGATAAGGGATGGTTCCGGACGCTTTAACCTGCAATTTTTCAGTGATTTTCCATCCAGACGTGCTGAGCACGCGGGTTTGCTTTCAGCTTGGGTAGGTTCGGCACTTATCATGGCGATCACATTTTTAGTGGCTGTGCCTATGGGAGTTGCAGCAGGCTTGTACCTGGAAGAATATGCGCCTAAAAACTGGTTTTCTGATCTGATTGAAATCAATGTTTCCAATCTGGCTGGCGTGCCTTCCATTATTTATGGTTTGCTGGCCTTGGGCTTGTTTGTCTATGGCTTGGGGCTGGGACAAAGCATACTCACCGCCGGCCTCACCTTGGGCTTGCTGATTTTGCCGATTGTGATTGTTGCCACGCGGGAATCCATACGCGCGATTCCAGTCGCTATTCGCGAGGCCGCATATGCCGTGGGGGCTACCAAATGGCAAGTGGTTGCTGATCACATAGTCAAATACTCTTACGGCGGCATTTTGACCGGTGTGATTATTGGCATGGCACGCGCATTGGGCGAAACCGCACCGGTGATTACCATAGGCGCATTGACTTTCATTGCATTTTTACCGTCGTCACCTATCAGTACCGAGCCACCTTATTTAAACTTTGAATGGCTAAGCTCCGGCTTTACCGTGTTGCCGATTCAAATGTTTAACTGGCTATCGCGCCCGGATCACGCTTTTCACGTCAATGCAGCGGCCACGGGTGCTATCATTATCATGGTCACCTTGCTCATGAATGGTACAGCGATTTGGCTACGCTACCGCATCCGCAAAAACATCAAATGGTAAAGCGGCCTGGTTTGTAATGGTGAGACCGAAACGATAGAAGAAACCAAGTTGCAGATTCGAAAAAACAATACAGCTAGAAACATTATTGAAATTATTAGGGAAATCATTTAGATGGTAACGGCCACAACCCCACTTAAAGCAGAAGCACGTAATCTTAATTTTATTTACAACGGTGGCAATAGGGCTGTTAAAAATCTGAGTATGCCACTTTATGAAAATAAAATTACGGCCTTGATCGGCCCATCCGGCTGTGGCAAATCCACATTTTTACGCTGCTTTAACCGTATGCATGATCTGTATCCTGGCAATAAATATGAAGGCCAGATTGTTATGCATCCTGATAATACCAATATTCTTGATCCGGCTGTAGATCCAATTGAAGTGCGTATGCGTATCAGTATGGTGTTTCAGAAACCCAACCCTTTCCCCAAATCCATTTATGAAAACGTGGCTTATGGCCTGCGCGTGCGCGACATCAAAAACAAACGTCTGATTGATGAAAAAGTGGAAGAAGCACTCAAGGGTGCGGCCATCTGGAATGAAGTCAAAGATCGTTTGCAGGATCTGGCGTTTAATTTGTCCGGTGGCCAACAGCAGCGCTTATGTATTGCCCGTGCTTTGGCAACCGATCCTGAAATCATGCTGTTTGATGAGCCTACTTCAGCGCTTGATCCCATCGCTACGGCCAATATTGAAGAGCTAATGTCAGAGTTAAGCAATAAATTGACAATTTTAGTGGTGACACACAATATGCAACAGGCGGCGCGTGTCTCTGACTACACCGCCTATATGTATTTGGGCGAGTTAATCGAATATGGCGATACCGACTCGATTTTCACGCATCCCACGCGTAAGGAAACAGAAGATTACATTACCGGTAAGTTTGGTTGATTTATCTAATAAGTTGTAGGCTGCACTTAATTCCGCTTAAAACCGAATTTTCAGCTCTAAATTTTAAGTGGCCTTTGAATGGTCACTCTAATACGCAAGATTTTGAAAGAGATATATCATGCAAAATGAACATATTTTTAAACAGTACGATGCCGAATTGGAAAACGTACGCGCCAAAGTGCTGGAAATGGGTAGCCTGGTTGAGCAGCAGATTGTGGATGCTTTGGAGGCTCTGGTCAGCTCTGATTCAGCGCTGGCAAATGCGGTGATTAAAAAAGACCATCGTGTGAATGCGTTGGAAGTGCAAGTGGATGAAGATTGCAGCCATATTATTGCGCGTCGCCAACCTGCTGCCGGGGATTTGCGCATGATATTAATGATGGTTAAAACTATTACCGACCTTGAGCGTATTGGCGACGAAGCCACTAAAATTGCACGCTTTGCCAAAAAAATCTGCGAAACTGACCGTATGTGGTCGCCACGTTTTGCTGAAATAAAAGCCATGGCCAATTTGACGCGCGATATGTTGCGCATGGCACTCGATGCCTTCGCGCGTTCAGATGCTACCAAAGTGCTCGACATTGCCCACATGGACGAACAAGTGGATGAGCAATTTCATCTCACCATGCGTCAACTCATCACCTTCATGCTGGAAGACCCACGTACTATTTCCATGTCGCTAGAAGTAATGTTTGTGGCAAAAGCCATAGAACGTATCGGCGACCACGCTAAAAATATCTCGGAATACGTGGTTTATATGGTCAAAGGTAAAGATGTGCGCCACATCAGCATGGAGGAAATGGAACAGGAAGCACTACGTCCTTGAAACGATAGGGCAGCTCTATTGACCCCGTATTGGGCGTTACCTGGTTTTCTAACTGCTTTTTGGTCGTTCCGAGGGTTTGTAATTGCTAAAATGCCCTTCGCTGGCGGCTTGGGCGCGTGCTCTTTTGATAATGCCAGCGCTTTTGCCAGGGGCAGAGGTACGTGAAAGTTGTTTTTCCAGGCCACCACCACATTCCGGGCAACCGGGTGATGAGCTAGTGATTTTAACCAGCATTTCAAAGGTTTTTTCACACTTGGGGCAATAGAAATCATATAAAGGCATTTGCTTTTCCTTATTTAGGTAACGGGGTTTAGGCTGCTAGTGGGGCTTGGCTGATTTTCCCGGTCTGTAGCCATTCGACAAACTGTGCCAAAGGCATGTCGATGCGGGTGATATTTTGTTCGGCAATAAACTTTTGTTCCATACGCGTGAGTGGTCCGTCTATCACCGCCCAATGTTTATCCGATGAGCGTTTCATTATCTGGCGGGCGTAAGTGCGGGTGAGTTGGTGATTGAAGCGGCAACCGAGGAAGAGGAAATTAGCACCGGAGCGTAATTCTTTAACGCGGTCTGGAATAGGTGTTTGAATATCAATTTCCGTGAGTACTTCCACAAAATCCGAATCAGATACAATAAAGTTCTTGGCGGGTGTTACCGAGCCTAGCGGTTTGTAGAGTATGGTAAACCAGTCATCCGCTTCAGGAGCTTCCGTCACATTGCCATTGGGATAAAAATATTTTACCCATTCACCATAGTGTTCCGCTTGCGAAACACCTTGAATTTGTCCCCAGTTATCCTGCCCTGCCAGCGCATTGGCCATGGCATTGTCATACCAGGTATCTACAATCAGTAATGGTTTTTTGCTTAGTGCAGCCAGATATTGATGCAGGGCATTAGGCTTGACACCTGGCGCATAGGCATCATGCATGAGGCTGACGATACTTTTGCGGTGTTTGAAGTTTTCAATAAATTGTGCGGCAGCGGTCAGATTATTGCGGATTTTATGCGGCACACTGACTTTAGTGGTCAGTTGCTTGACCAGATCGTCTGGTGTGGCAGGTACCGAACAGGTTTCCGGTTCCAGTGATAGCGAATTTGGCCCGAGATAGGGGATAACGGTGCCCGCGCTTAGACCATCTGTAATTTCCTGCAATATTGTGCTATACATGGTTAAATCCTTTTTTTGAGTGATTAATAAATCGCTGCGCCTGCGCCTACGTTGATCGACGCGTCCTTGGCCGTTTGTACAATGAAGGCCACTTGATCTTCAGTAATTTGGCCATGAAAAGGTAAGGCAATAGAGCGGTCGGCCAGTTTTTCCGTGACTTTTAAATCGCCTTTACGGTAGCCGTATTGTTCTATATAGGCGCGCTGCAAATGCAGTGGACGGCAAAAAGCGGCACTTTCCACCAGCTCCGTTTCCAGATCATCCACCAGTGAATCGCGGCTACTGGCACTGAAACGTGTGCCCAAATGCACGGTAAAGAGAAACCAGTGCACCTCCTCAATGCCGAGGGCAATATAGGCTGGTTTGATACCTTCAAAACTGGCAATTTGCGCCATATACCAGGCTTCGACTTGTTTACGGCGTGCGAGAATTTCCGGCAGGCGCTGCAACTGCACCAAGCCCAGTGCGGCGGTTATTTCAGAGATGCCTGCATCCAGTGGTGGGCGTAATGTGGCGGTGATGGAGGCGCGCTCATTGCGCTGGCGACTTCTAAAATGGCGTAGCTTGAGTGCTAGCGTGTCGTCATCGGTGACTATCATGCCCGCCTGTCCACAGCACAGCGCAGAATTCTGTGAGAAATCAAATATAGACACATCGCCAAAACACCCCACCAACTTACCCTGATAGCGCGAGCCTATGGATTCGGTGGCATCTTCAATCAGGAGTGTGCCGGATTTTTTTGCCAATGCGCGCAGACTTTCCCAATCGGCGGGGTGGCCATTCACATTGGTGGCGATAATTGCACGCGTTTGTGATGTGATTTTAGCTTCAGCTTTTTCTGCAGTTAAAATCTGCGACCAGTAATCAACATCAGCCAGCACCGGTTTGGCACCTGCCCAGTGAATCGCATGGGCGGTCTGCTGCCAGCTGTAGCCGGCGCTGATGACTTCATCATCAGCGCCAATGTCGGCCGCTTTTAATGTCATCAATACGCCTATGGTGCCGCTGCTCACGGCGATAGCATGTCGCCGCCCCAGATAAGCAGCAAACGCACTCTCAAAGGCTTTGGTAAGCAGGCCACCGGATAATTCAGAGCGATTGATAGCGGCTTGTACCGCAGCCGCTTCTGCTTCAGAATAATCTGGTTCAGAAAGGGAAATCCAGGTGTCCGTCATGACAGCCTCACTTTTGTGCAATAACGATGCTGGTGGCGTGACTGGGCTCATTCGTTAATTGCACACAATGCTCCCGTCCATCCAGCAGATAAAGATCATAGTTAGGCATGGAACGGAAAGGTGTTTCATCCATATCTGCTGCTGACATGCGCACAAAAGACAAATGAGGAAAGCAATCCTTGAGTATGGGTAAAGGGTTGCTTGTTAGAGGATCGAACTGTTTAAGTGTAGCTTCTACTTCATCAATCATTTCAGCGGATAGTTGCATGTCATTCTCCCACGCGACGCGCTTCAACGGTAATGGGTAAGCGCGTATCGGCGGCCATTTCGGGCAATGCCAGCACCCAGCCGTTGGCCAGCGTTACCGTGCCGCCCCACATGTCAGGGTTTTCCTGTTCGACGATATTTTCTTCCAAATCCTTCTTGGGAACATAGGCGGAAAGTATGCCATTCTCGTTACGTCGTATCATGATTTTCATAATGGTGCCTTTAGGTTATTGTTTTAGGTTTAAATATTAATGAGTCCCTAGGCGACGACAGCCAGCGCCGCCGTCATTTCAGTGACAACATTTACGACGGTTTCAATGGCTAACTCCACTTCAGTTTCTGTTGTTTCTCTGGAAAGTGAGAAGCGGATAGAAGATAAGGCATCTTCACGATTCAATCCCATCGCCAGCAACACGTGTGATGGCTCGGTACCGCCAGCGGTACAGGCACTACCCAGGGACGCGATTAATCCGGCTTTATCCAGCCGATACAGCAACTCTTCACCGTGTAATCCGCTAAAACAAATATTGCTCGTATTGGGCACATTGATCGCTGTGCTATTTAATTTGGCGAAACTTATGCGCGCGAGAATGCCATTCTGTAAGCGATCACGCAGAATTGAAATTTGTTCGCCATGCAGGGCGATATGCGTTTGTGCCAATTGGCAGGCCACGCCCAGCCCGACGATTCCTGCCTGATTTTCTGTACCACCGCGCCGGTTGCGTTCCTGATGGCCATGAATCAGCGCTTGCAGCATAAAACCCTTGCGTACAAACAGCGCGCCTACGCCTTTGGCCGCGTGTAATTTATGGCCGGAAAAAGACAATAAATCACACCCAAGCTGACGTACATCCAGCGCAATTTTGCCAGCACTCTGCGCCGCATCGGTATGAAAAGCCGCTGCTTGATTTTTTGCTATGGCAGCCGCCTCGGCAATTGGAAACAGCACACCGGTTTCGTTATTGGCATGCATCAACGTAAGCAGCGCTGTGTTTTCATTTACCGCTTCCGCCAAAGCTGCCATATCCAGCTCACCTTTGGCATTAACAGAAATCTTGATAATTTCAATGCCGGTTGTGGCTAGATAATCGAGTAAACGCAGTGTGGATGGATGCTCTACCGTGCTAGTCACTAGGCGGCGGCGTAACGGATTTGTCGCTAATGTTCCCAGAATCGCCATATGATTGGCTTCGGTCGCGCCACTGGTAAAAACAATCTCAGCCGGACTGGCATTCAGGAACTTAGCCACCGCTGCCCGTGCCGCCATCAAGGCTTCTTTTGCCAGCTGACCCATTTGATTGCTGCTGGAGGCATTGCCGTATTGTTCGGAAAACCACGGCAACATGGCTTTTAATACCTCTGGCAACACGCGCGTTGTGGCGTTATTGTCAAAATATATAGGTGCCAAATTCAAGGGTTTCATCGCCAGAACTCCTTTTTTGGGTCAGCGATCAATCGTGCCATGAGCGATGACATGCTGAGGTATTCGGAGTGGGCGCGCCAGCGTTGTTTTTCATCATCTTTTTGATATAAACGCCAGAAGCCACCATCCTGATATTCGATACGGGCAATATCAATTTCACCGCCTTCCGGGTCTACCGTGCGAGAGCAGCAAGGGCTGCGCACGAGATAGCCATCCACATCCGGCAGCACACTAGGCGCAACATACTTATAGCGTACGCGTTCTACCAATGTTTTTTCGATGCGTTTACGATCAACATCGTTAGGATGCGGGCAGCTGGCAGAATAGACGGGATATTTGGCAACCATGAATGAGTAACCTAAGCCGGCACGATCTCTTCTTCAAATAAACCAATCACTTTGCCATCGGCAAACTCCACCAGATAGACTGGTTCACCGGTTTCTTCAATCTGACCAACGTTGACGATTTCGCCTTTGCTGTCTTTCGCTGCCAGTAATGAATCTATAGGCGCATCAGGATAACTACCATCGTTGATGATGTCTTCTATGGTAGTAACAGGTTGACCCCATTGAAATTTTGCATCGCGTGCTTCAGCCATGTTAATACTCCTGTTTTTGTTCTACAAAGGAATCGAAAACTACTAAAAACCTATTTAATTTTTGGGTCGCAGCGTGGATGCACTACGTGTTATCCACGCTATATGGGTTCTTTTTCAACGTATGCTTCATCATCAATATCGTCGTCTGCATCATGGGCATCCTCTATCAGATCAAGCTCCTTGCCGCGCATGCCTACGCGGTAGCCCAGATCATAGAAATCAATGCCGTAAATATAAAACTGCTGCAGAAACGAGCCTATGCTGGTGACATAACCCAGGTCACCCTTATTCACAATAATGTCTCCTACTTCGCGCCCGGGGAAAGTACCGTCATTGCGCACGTATTTATTGCAACGCACTTTTTGACCATATTCAAATTTGGGTGGATTGACGAGTTCGACGATGTCATGATCGCGGCTGATTTTAGTGCCCATGTGCATTCTCACTTTTATTGTCAGGATTAATATTCTCAGGGTTGAGGCGTTCGCGTGCAGTGGCGGCTACGATTTCATCTTCATCGTTGATTAAATCTGCAAGAAACTCAACAGGCACACGCTGGGCGACTTCCATCCTTACACGCCAATCGGTGTCATGTCGGAATGGCGGCAACAGACCAGAAGAAATTCTGCCTATCGCCACCAGCCGCACTTCCGCTTCGCTGTCATTGGCCAGCATGGTGAGCCACTCGACTCCAATTTTTGCGGCAACTTCACGTCTGACGGTGGCATCGGCATCATGCACCAGATGAAATAACAAACTGGGGGCAATGCGACGCGCCACCATCAAGCGCACGTAATAGTCCGCGTCGTGCAACATTGTATTTAAGTCATTGACTTCCATACGCAAGGCCACGCGTATGCGTACTTCACGATCAGGATCATGAATCAATTTTGTTAATAATTTAGGCGGCAACCTGAGTGCAACACTGGCACGTACCGTTTCATCGGCATCGCTCATTAGTCGATTCAAGTGAAATACGTCTAAATACTTTGCCGTCAACGAACGCACTTCAAAATAAGGGTGTGCGATATAGTCAACTGCAAGGCTGGGGTTAGTGGCAAAAAATCGTTCAATACGTTTGGCGTAGCGATCATGCACGCAGGAGCGAAGTAGCCCGCAAGTCCCCAAAGCCAGCCTGTCAACATGCGCGCAACTGGAGCAGTCTATGGCCAAACCTTGCCAATCAAGCGCGGGGATGTCGGTCTCAATCATCATAATCATCCCGACCCATGCGTTCCAACACATCCAGCAATACCTGGCCACCAATTTTATTGGCTGGATCCAGGTGCAACAGCTTGTTGGCTGCTACGCGACCTTCATCTAGGCGGTTTAGGCGCAACAATAAATAGGCGTAGGCTTTCAGGCAAAACAGATAGAAGCGGTGAGCGGGTTCATCACCTTTGAAATCCGCATGGTGTGGCTCCACCATACGCCAATGTGCGGGTAAGCCCAGCTCTTTGGCGACGGCTGTCAAGCAGTCTTTGGCCACGACCAGCGCCTCGTTCAGCCGCCCCTTGTAAAAGAAATAGCGATACTCACCAACAATGACTACGGCATTTTCCGGAGCAATTGCTTTAGCCAATGCCAGATGCATTTCAGCTTTAGCACTGTTGGCGTAGGATAAGCTGGCGAATTTGAGCTGTTCTTCCGCCGCCGTAGGCAAGCTGTGGTAGCGAGAGGCAAACCAGACATTTTCCTCTTCTATCATGATGGAATTTGGCATGATGGCTAACTAGTAATCAGTACTTACGCTGAATGCTGTCAAGACTGATTGTAGACTGGCCGGCATGTTCGCCATGGCTATGACCATCGCCGCTACTGCTGCTGCAACTTCCCCCGCTGCCACTGCCGCAGCTGCCGCCAGCACTTTGTTGTGTGATAAAGGTGAGGCCGGATTCCATGGGCGTATCCTTGAAATCAATGGTGGCACCTTCCAGCAAAATACGTGATTCAGCCGGCAAAAATAGCCGCAGACCGCTGGCTAACACAATGGCATCGCCTTGTAGTGGCGCGACTTCCACAGTGAACTCTGAACTTAAGCCTGAGCAGCCGCCCGGGCTAACACACAAACGAAAGCCATGTTCTGGCGTGCCGCCGTTAAAGCGGAGCATGCGCGCTATGAATTTTTCAGCCTTGGGGGTAATTGTCAGTTCCATAATTTTTCCTTGTACAGCTTGAGGTTAGGGGAGATGAAAGCTAAAAATATACGCATTTAACTTTAGGGTGAATGCGGCTGCGCTTGTCCACCCTGCGGTCTAAATATATAAATGGATTTTTAGTAATTTCAATCTCCTTAATGTAGGTTTATGCGGCTTGGTAACGCGGATAAGCAGTATCAATAATGCAGGTTAGATCTACTGGACAAGCGGCAACGCATTGCGCTTCGTCAAAGTGCCCAATGCACTCGGTGCATTTGTCCGGCTTGATAAAAAATACGCCGTTCTTTTCATAAATAGCGTCATTCGGACATTCCGGCTCGCAAGCCGAACAGCCGGTACATTGGGAACCAACGATTTTGTAAGCCATGGTGTTTCTCCTGTTAAAAAATAGTAATTTGTAGCGTGTAGGTCGGATGAGCGCAGCGTTATCCGACATTAATAATAGATGGCAGCTGTGTCGGATAGCGCTGCGCTCATCCGACCTACATCATTATCATGCCGCCATAAAAGCCCCTTGGCGGATGGAAGCATCGCCGCGCTGTATATGGAAAGTTTCGCCAGAAGCCACGCGGCTGCGGTAATCTGCAAACCAGGTCAATGCAGCTTTTTCAATGAACTCATGGGCATAAGCATCCACCGGTTCAATACCGGCCGCTTTCAGCTCATCACGCGGACAAGCACCAATTTTGGCGACCAATACCGCATGGCAATCATTGATAGCTGTAACCACAGAAGGTAGTAACTCTTCCGCGCCTTCACCGCCCTGACAATACAGATCCACCCGCCTATGACCGACGAACATGGCCGAGGCCGCCGTTAATTCGAAAATTTGGAACTCGGTGGCGTGACCAAAGTGTTCATTGACCTTGCCGCCGCCAGTGGTGGCAACTGCTACCAGCACTTTCATGCCGTCATCCGCACCAGCATGGGCAGCCAGCGCATCATGCTTGGCGTTGTGTTGCGCTTGCCGTTCCGCCTCAACGGTTTCTTGATAAGCACGGCGTTTTTCCAGGTCATACACCACATCCATTTGCTCTATTTGATCCAGTGTAAATTCATCGCTGCGGTCTTCACCCAGCAAGCCCACTGCATCGGCACGGCATTGGCGGCAATGGCGCATTAAATTTGCCCCGCCCATACACGCATCCTGCACATCTTTTAATTCCTGCGCCGAAGGGCCGCGTTGGCCGGTCAGGCCATATACCGTGCCATGCTCGGCTTCGGAAATCAGCGGCATGATGTTATGTAGAAAAGCGCCGCGTGATTTAACCGCGCGATTGACTTCATACAAGTGTTTATCGTTAACACCGGGGATTAACACGGAGTTGATTTTGGTTAAAATCCCGCGCGCCGTCAGCATTTCCAGCCCCAGCATTTGGCGGTCAGTTAGAATCTGTGCCGCTTCACGACCGTAATAGCGCTTGTGGTTGTAGAAAATCCATGGATAGATTTTTTCGCCCACTTCGGCATCAATCATGTTGATGGTAATGGTGACGTGGTCAACGTTATATTTGGCAATTTCATCTACATAATCCGGCAGCATCAAGCCATTGGTGGATAGACATAACTTGATGTCCGGTGCTTGTTCCTGCAACTGGCGAAATGTCTCAAAGGTTTTGTCCGGGCTGGCCAGCGCATCGCCGGGGCCGGCGATGCCAAGCACGGTCATTTGCGGAATTTCACTGGCCACGGCAATCACTTTCTTCACCGCTTGATCGGGTGTCAGTTTTTGTGAAACTACACCGGGGCGTGATTCATTGGAGCAGTCGTATTTACGGTTGCAGTAATTGCATTGAATATTGCAAGCCGGAGCTACCGCAACATGCATACGCGCATAGTGGTGATGCGCTTCTTCCGAATAGCAGGGATGATTCTTGACCTTCTCCCATACTTCCGGTGACATATCATCCGGCCCGTCCGACGTGCCGCAGCTCGCTTTGCCTTCGCCGCCTTCAGTTTCACAGCCGGAAGCAGCAGGCTGCCCAGTAATTTCAACCTTGATGCCAGTGATAGGCCGCAATCGGCTTAAGTTTGGCGTAGCGTTTTCAAATATAGCTTCCATGATATTGATCCTTGGTGAGATTTGTATCTGGAGCGTTGCAAGACGCGTGCCATTTTAATGTTTATTTATTTTGTGTTAATAAACAATTGGTTAAATCTATAGTTGGGGGTATGGTTGGCTTGTAGCGATTCCGACAATCGGAGCCGTATTTGTAGCGAAATGAACAGCGTTTGAGACGAAAAAATTTATAAGTTGCATTCCATGCATCACGGCTTTTGCATAATGCAATGCAGCTTGCTTTGTCACAGACTATTGTGGAGTTTGAAGCCAAGGTGAAAGGATGCAATTTAAATCTTAAAACCGCTTCACTTCAATGTTGTATTTTCTCAACGCATAGCCCATCTGACGCGGGGTGAGATTAAGCAAGCGTGCCGCCTTGGCTTGTACCCAACCGCTTTTTTCCATGGCGCTGATCAGTTGTTCGCGCTCGGTGAAAACTTCATCATCATCATTTTCTTCTTCTGCATCTTCGTCATGACCAAGGCTGGAAGGTGCACTGTGCAACGGGGCGGGAGCCATCGGTGCAATCGGAATGACACCGCCCGTGGGCTGATACTTCCAAAGTGTGGAAGAGAGGCACTGGTTGGTTTGACAGGGAATATCTACTTCACGGATAAGATTGCTGCGTGACATGGTGGCGAAGCGCTCCACGCAGTTTTCCAGCTCGCGCACATTGCCCGGCCAATGGCAATTACTGAGTACATGCATTGCCTCCGGCGTAATGCCGATTTTTGCACTGTTTTCTCGGTTGAATCGAGCCAGAATGCTCTCTACCAACAATGGAATATCATCCCGCCGTTCACGTAATGGCGGCAGAAAAACTGAAATAACATTGATGCGGTAATATAGATCCGCGCGAAACTCACCATTTTTAACGGCTTCTTCCAGATCACGATTGGTGGCACAGATCAGGCGCACATCCACCTTGATGGTTCTATTGCCGCCCACGCGCTCAAATTCACGCTCTTGCAATACCCGCAACAGCTTTACCTGAAAGGCTGGTGTTACATCGCCAACCTCATCCAGAAATAGTGTACCGCCATGGGCTTGTTCAAAACGACCTTTTCGTTCTTGTAGTGCACCGGTAAATGCGCCCTTTTCATGACCGAATAACTCGGATTCCAGCAGGCTTTCGGTTAAAGCTGCACAGTTGACCTTAATAAACGGCTTATCCTTGCGTGAGGATAAGAAGTGGATGGATTTGGCAATGACTTCCTTACCTGTGCCGGATTCGCCGCGCAAAAGTATCGTACTTTTGCCTGGTGCTGCCATATGCACATCGGCGAATACTTCTTGCATACGCTTGGAGCTGCCAATCACATTATCAAGGCGATATTTTCCGCCTAATTCCTTTTGCAATCTGGATTTTTCCTGCATCAGCTGTTCACGGTCGTTAGTGACTTGCTGATGTAAGCGTGTGGCTTGACCTATTAGATTGGCGACCATGGTCAACAGTTGCAGATCATCCTGAAAACCTTGCCATTTGTCATTGGTTTCGCGCTCAAAAGTCAGCACTCCTATGCACTCTCGGCCAACCTTGATCGGCACCCCCAGAAATGAAATCACCTGATCTTCTACCAGCTTAAATGCACCAGTACGGTTTAAAAATAGAGGTTCATGCGCCACATTGGGAACCACAGCAGGAATACCCGTCTGAAAAATGCGACCGGTAACGCCTTCACCTGCATGAAAATGACCGCGCAAGGCTTCTTCACTGCTGTAGCCAATGTTGGCAATCATATGGAGATTTTCTGAATCAGTGCGCAAACAGACCATGCCGCGTTGCATGTCCAAATGCACTGCAATGACGTTTAGCACTTGCCGCAAGGTCTTGTGTAGCTCTAGTGAGGAGCTGAGAATTTTGCTGATTTCATAGATGGTGACCAGTGCAACGCGACTGGAACCCGATGCAGAGAGCATACTTTACGTCCCGTAGTTCGTTATGGTGTTATTTAACAAGCAATGTGTATGCCACCAGTTGGTTTGCAAGCTCAGGTCGCGTGCTTAATGAGTTAAGCTTATTACAAAGTATAGCAAGGTAGTTGTTGGGATGACTGGTAGAAAATGCAAACACGGCTATGGATAAGCTTTTATTTATAAATGAATTTCTTACATCTTGCCTTTCGTAATAAGTTTTCTAGCACTTTATGTATTATTAAATATGTTCAGAGCCTGTCAGGTAGCCAAAACTTAAATCCGGCTTGGTTTTCAGTCTTGTATTGTCATGTAATCAACCCGACAATTGCGACAATGATTTTGTCGCAATTATTTAGCATAAATAAATTATTATTATTAATATCAAAGCATTACAGATTTAAATGTTTATGGCATAGGGATTGCTAGTCTAGCTACAACTAGCATTCTTACAGGACGTGCCCCCATGACTCACTTGCCTATTTATCTGGATTACTCAGCGACTACTCCGGTAGACCCGCGCGTAGCCGAAAAAATGATTCCTTACTTAACTGAAATTTATGGCAATCCTGCCTCGCGTAGCCATGCTTATGGCTGGGATGCAGAAAAAGCGGTGGATACAGCGCGTGAGCAAGTGGCGACGCTGGTCAATTGTGATCCCAAGGAAATCGTCTGGACTTCTGGGGCAACCGAATCCAACAATCTTGCCATTAAAGGCGCGGCGCGATTCTATGCGGCTAACGGCAAGCATATGATTACTATCAAAACCGAGCATAAAGCCGTGTTGGATACCTTTCGTGAACTGGAGCGGGAAGGTTTTACAGCGACTTATCTTTCGCCGCTGGAAAATGGTTTGATTGATATTGACGCACTCAAGGCGGCTATACAGCCGGATACGGTGCTGATTTCGGTGATGCTGGTGAATAATGAAATTGGTGTGATTCAGGATATAGCCAGCATCGGTAATCTCTGCCGCGAGAAAGGCATTATTTTTCATGTGGATGCGGCGCAGGCCACAGGCAAAGTAGACATTGATCTGGAAAAACTGCCGGTGGATCTGATGAGCTTTTCTGCCCACAAGACGTATGGCCCCAAAGGCATAGGTGCCTTGTATGTCAGCCGCAAACCACGGGTGCGTCTGGAAGCGCAGATGCACGGCGGGGGTCACGAGCGTGGTTTTCGTTCCGGTACGCTGGCCGTGCATCAGATCGTCGGTATGGGCGAGGCTTTTCATATAGCCAAGACTGAAATGGCGAGTGAAAACGCACGTATCAAGGCGTTGCGTGACCGGCTTTGGGCAGGAATGGCGGATATGGAAGAAGCCTATCTTAATGGCGATCTGCAACAGCGTGTGCCGCATAATCTCAACATCAGCTTTAATTATGTGGAGGGTGAATCGCTGATGATGGCGGTCAAGGGCATCGCGGTTTCCAGTGGTTCCGCGTGCACTTCGTCCAGTCTGGAGCCCTCTTATGTGTTACGCGCCATTGGGCGTGAAGACGAGTTGGCACATTCATCCATCCGTTTTTCAATTGGTCGCTATACCACAGAAGCCGATGTGGATTATGCCATCAAGCTTATTAAGGACAAGGTGGGGCAATTGCGCGAACTCTCGCCGTTGTGGGATATGTTCAAGGCGGGGATAGATATAGCTTCTGTGCAGTGGGCACATGGGTCGGAGTCACACCGCGATCCCGAAAAAATAGCGGCTTAACAATAGGAGAATTATTATGGCTTATAGCGATAAAGTATTGGATCACTACGAAAATCCGCGCAATGTGGGTTCTTTTCAGGCAGAAGATTCAGATGTAGGCACGGGTATGGTGGGTGCACCGGCTTGCGGCGATGTAATGAAGTTACAGATAAAGGTGAATGAGGCTGGTGTGATTGAAGATGCCAAGTTCAAGACTTATGGCTGCGGTTCGGCGATAGCTTCATCTTCACTGGTGACCGAAATGCTCAAGGGCAAAACGCTGGATCAGGCCATGGACATTAAAAATACGCACATTGCTGAAGAGCTGGCGTTACCACCGGTAAAAATTCACTGTTCGGTGTTGGCTGAAGATGCGATCCGTGCGGCAATTACTGATTATCGAAGCAAAAACCTCATGGAAGCAGAAGGCTATAACGCCTGTAAATCTGCCGCCTAATTTGATTATTAAGGAGTATTTCAAATGTCTGATACCGCTGTTATGGAAGCTGCTGTTGAAGCCCCGATTGTTTTCACTACCAATGCTGCAAGCAAGGTGAGCGAGATGATTACAGAGGAGGGCGATCCCGCACTCAAGCTACGTGTCTATGTCACCGGTGGTGGTTGTTCCGGTTTTCAATATAGCTTTGCGTTTGATGACCAGGTGGCCGAAGATGATCTGGCGCTGGAAAAAGAAGGGGTCACCTTGCTGGTCGATGCCATGAGTTATCAATATCTGGTAGGCGCAACTATTGATTATCAGGAAGGTCTCGAAGGTGCGCGTTTTGTTATCACCAATCCCAATGCCACAGCCACCTGTGGTTGCGGCAGTTCCTTTTCGGTATAGGGGAGACACTCACATGGCTGTTACCTTGACGACTACCGCTGCCACACGCGTACAGAAATTCCTCGATAGCCGTGGTAAAGGCATAGGCCTGCGCCTGGGTGTTAAAACCTCCGGTTGTTCGGGCATGGCATACACCATTGAATTTGTCGATGAAGCGGCACCCGAAGATTTAATCTTTGACAGCAATGGCGTAAAAGTGCTGATTGACCCAACTAGTTTGGTCTACCTGGACGGCACCGAGCTGGATTACGCCAAAGAGGGTTTGAACGAAGGTTTTAAGTTTAACAATCCGAACGCCGCCGCAAATTGTGGTTGCGGTGAAAGCTTTACAGTCTGATTTTGCGCGTCATTGCCGATTAGCAGCCGACTTCTTTTAAATCTTACCGGCTGATAAATATTCAACGGGAGTTATGCATGAATACCCTGAGCGACACTAACTACTTTGAACTATTCGGCTTGGCACCACGATTCACGATAGATATGCACAGTCTGGAGCAGTCTTTTCGGCAATTGCAGAGCGAGCTGCATCCAGATCGTCATGCTGGCAATAGCGAAGCGGAACAACGTGTAGCTTTGCAGAAATCGACACAGGTGAATGATGCTTATAGAACACTGCGTAACCCGGTTACTCGGGCACGATGCCTGATTGATTTGGCTGGAGTGCTTGGTTTGGAAGCTAAAACCCTTACTCCGGGTTTTCTGATGGCACAGATGGAATGGCGTGAATCCATTGAGGATGCACGTCATGCCGGTGATGTCGTAGCTTTGGATGCATTGTCAAAGCGTTTGAAACACAAGGTTTCCATTCAGGAAAAAGATTTGGCCAGCGCGCTGGATGATGAAGCTAATTTTCAACTGGCAGAGCAACGGCTCAACGAATTGTTTTTTTATCAAAAGTTGCGCAGCGAGATTGATGACGCACTAGATCAACTAGACAAATAGCGCAGAGAACGAAAAAGTACCAACAGACCCATTTAATTGCAGGGTGGATAAGCGTAGCGCATTCACCAATTACCTAAAGCAATAGTATTTAGGGCGCTTCTATTAATTCAAGTTGCTAAGTTAGACAAGGCGCTTGCGAAAAATTATGACGCGGCATATGTTTGATATGTAAGGAAAACGCCGTTTCAGTGGAGACTAACCTTTTGGTTATGTCGTAACTAATAATTTTTTTGAGCAACGCAGTATAACGACGATAATTGGATTAATAGAAGTGTTCTTTAGTAATTTCCAATTCCATCAACTAGGTAAATAGCCCGATTGGATAGCTAATGGCACTCCTCCAAATTGCAGAACCCGGCCAAAGCGCCGTCCCGCACCAGCACAGATTGGCAGTGGGCATAGACCTTGGTACCACACATTCACTGGTGGCCTCAGTGCGCAGTGGCACCGCCGAAGTATTGCCCGATCATGCAGGTCGCGCTTTATTGCCATCGGTAGTGCATTACAAAAATGGGAGCGAGGTGGAAGTCGGCTGGACAGCGCGTGATGATGCGGCGAAAGACCCGCGCAATACCATCGTCTCCGTCAAACGCTTTATGGGGCGTGGGCTGGCAGATATTGCCGATGTAGATAATTTGCCGTATCAGTTTATTGAAGCACCAGGCATGGTCAAGCTGAAAACAATAGCAGGTGAACTTAGCCCGATTGAGGTCTCCGCTGAAATCCTGAAAGTGCTGCGTCTGCGTGCTGAGGAAAGTCTGGGTGGCGAGCTGTCAGGCGCGGTGATTACCGTGCCGGCCTATTTTGACGATGCACAGCGCCAGGCCACCAAGGATGCCGCGCGTCTGGCCGGGCTTTCTGTATTGCGCCTGTTGAACGAGCCAACCGCCGCCGCCATTGCCTATGGCCTGGATAATGCCTCGGAAGGTATTTACTGCGTCTACGATCTGGGCGGTGGTACTTTCGATTTTTCCATTCTACGTTTGACGCGCGGTGTGTTTGAAGTGCTGGCCACCAGTGGCGATTCTGCTCTCGGAGGCGATGATTTCGACCGCGCCATCTATGACTGGTTGACACAACTACTGAATTTGTCAGCATTAGCGCCAGAAGACATGCGCTTATTATTGACCGAAGTACGTATCGCCAAAGAACAGCTAACCGATATTGCGGCTACCGAGATTAGCTGTAAATTGTCGAATGGCACGCCGGTACATGCCATTCTGGGGCGCGAAACTTTTGTTGAACTGACCAAGCCGTTGTTGGCTAAAACCTTTAGCCCAGTGCGCCGTGCCTTGCGTGATGCCAGTTTGCAGGTGGAAGATGTACAGGGCGTAGTGCTGGTGGGCGGTGCGACACGTATGCCGCATTTACGTCTGGCCGTGACCGAATTCTTTTTCCGCGAACCACTCACCAATCTCGACCCGGATAAAGTAGTCGCGCTGGGCGCTGCCATCCAGGCCAATGCCTTGGCGGGTAACGGTAATGGCGACGAGCTGCTGCTGCTGGATGTTATCCCGCTCTCATTGGGCATAGAAACCATGGGCGGCTTGAGTGAAAAAATCATTCCGCGCAACGCCACTATCCCGAGTGCACGCGCGCAGGATTTCACTACATTCAAGGACGGACAGACTGCCATGAGTTTTCACGTGGTACAGGGCGAACGCGAACTGGTTTCGGAATGTCGCTCGCTGGCCAGCTTTGAGTTAAGAGGCATACCTCCCATGGTGGCCGGTGGTGCGCGCATTCGCGTGACATTTCAAGTCGATGCCGATGGTTTGTTATCGGTTTCCGCGCGTGAGCAAACCACAGGGCATGAATCCCATATCACAGTAAAACCATCCTATGGCCTGACCGATAGCGAGATCAGCGGCATGTTGACGGCCGGTATTGCCAATGCCGAACATGATAAGCATATGCGTGCCTTGCGTGAAGCACAGGTGGATGCCCGCCGCCTGCTGGATGCTACTGAAGCGGCAATGGCCGAGGATGGACATGAATTACTGGATAAAGCGGAGTGGGATTTGATCTGGACAAAAATCTACGAACTGGCAGAAATACTGATTATGGGAGATGCCAACAGTCTGGATTCTATACGCCAGTCCAGCGAAGCGCTGAATGCAGCGACCACTATCTACGCTGGTCGCCGCATGGACGCTTCCATCCGTAGCGCCCTGACAGGTAAACAAATAGAAAGCCTTGCCGTATGAGTAAAAAATTATGACTCGAGTGATATTGCTTCCACATCCCGAAACTTGCCCCGAAGGTCTGGCGCTGGAAATCAAACCCGGCAAAGTGCTTTGTGATGCGCTGCTAGCCGGCGGCGTGGAAATTGAACACGCTTGTGATGGTGTCAGCGCTTGCAGCACCTGCCATGTGATCGTGCGTGAAGGCTTTGCTTCGCTGTCGCCAGCCGAAGATGAAGAAGAAGATCAACTCGACAAAGCTTGGGGCTTAACCCCGGTTTCCCGTCTGTCCTGTCAAATCAGGGTGGGGACAACCCCACTCACCATCGAGTTGCCACGTTATAGCCTCAATCACGCACGCGAACACGAGTAATCCCGCCCCGGCTAAATCCCCACCGCTATAAATACGCAATTTGACGCATATATTAATATTCGCCAAAGGCCTTTAATCGCCCATATGTATGAAGAATTTATAATTTATCATAATATATGCCTTAAACACCTAATTGGGGAGTACGTAATGGTTTTCTGTAACAAATGCATTGGTTTTTTAATCATCAGTTTATCTGTCCCATGTTTCAGCCAAGCGGCGGATAATTTGCAATTGGAGCCTATTACCATTACCGGCCATTATGATAATGCGGTGGGTACCTCCGATGCCGCAAGCCAGGGCACGGTGACTGCCAGTCTCATTCAGAACCGGCCTACCTTACGCCCCGGAGAGCTGCTGGAATTTGTGCCGGGGATGATTGTTTCTCAGCACAGCGGCGATGGTAAGGCCAATCAGTATTATCTGCGCGGCTTCAATCTGGATCATGGTACGGATTTTGCCACTTTTGTGGACGATATTCCGCTCAACATGCGTACCAATGCCCATGGTCAAGGCTATACCGATCTGAATTTTTTAATCCCGGAGTTGGTGAACCGCATTGATTACAAAAAAGGCCCCTATTTTGCCGATGAAGGTGATTTTTCTTCTGCCGGCGCGGCGCATATTCGCCTGGCTAACCAGTTGCCCCAAGGTATTGCTTCACTCTCACTGGGTAATCGTGGATATCAGCGCGGGGTGCTGGCGGATTCCTTCAATTTGGCAGATGGCACGCTGTTATATGGTCTGGAAATCAACCGTAACGACGGACCTTGGGAAAATGCCGAAAAAGTTAAAAAATACAGCGGTGTTTTACGTTACAGTAGCGGCGACTCCAATGCGGGTTATAACCTGACAGCCATGGTTTATCGCAACTATTGGGATGCTACCGACCAGATTCCCTTGCGTACCGTGCAATCCGGGCAGATTGGCCGATTCGGCTCTTTGGATAGCAGCGATGGCGGTGTTGCTTCGCGCTACAGCCTATCCTACGCCATGCATCAGCGTAATAAATACGGCAAGTTCGATTTCAACGCCTATGCCGTGCAATCGCGGCTGGATCTTTACAGCAACTTCACTTTTTTCCTGAATAATCCTGTCGATGGCGATCAGTTCAATCAGAGTGAGCGCCGCCTGCTGGGTGGTTTCAATCTTGGTCAGACTTGGTTCACTACGCTGGCGGGCATGGATATGCAGAACAAAATCGGTCTGCAAGTGCGTTACGATGATTTATCTCCGGTTGCCTTGTACAACACTGTGGCCAGACAGCGCATATCGCTGGTGCGCAAGGATAGCGTTAAAGAGGCCAGTGCAGGTATTTATGCGGAAAACACTATGCAATGGCAGCAAAAGTTCCGCACAGTGGCAGGTTTGAGATATGACGCTTACAGCTTTGATGTTGCCAGCAGCATTGCGGGAAATTCAGGCTCCGCGCACGACGGCATTTTTTCGCCCAAGATTTCCCTGATTTTTGGACCATGGGTCAAGACCGAGTTTTTTATTAATTACGGCAAAGGTTTTCACAGCAACGATGCACGCGGCACCACGCAAACGCAATTGCCCAGTGGCGGCGCTGCAACGCCGGTAACCCCGCTGGTTTCCACCCACGGTGGCGAAATTGGTTTGCGCACGGAAATCGTGCCGGGATTGCAAAGCTCATTGGCTTTCTGGCAACTAAATATTGCCTCTGAATTGGTATTTGTTGGCGATGCCGGTGAAACGGAAGCCAGCCGCTCCAGCAAACGTCAGGGCGTGGAATGGAATAACCACTATATTGCCAATGACTGGCTATTGTTTGATTTCGACTATGCTGCCTCACATGCGCGCTATAGTGAAAATGATGCGGCTGGTAATTACATTCCCGGTGCTATAGACCGAGTCGCTTCGTTTGGCGCTAGCGTCAATAATCTTGGCAAATGGTCAGCCGCGTTTCAATTGCGCCATTTTGGCCCCAGACCATTGATAGAAGACAATAGCGTGCGCTCAAAATCAACCACCGTCGCCTATGCTCGCGTGGCATACAAATTCAACCAGAAAGCCAATTTGGCGCTGGATATATTTAATCTTTTCAACAGCCAAGCCAGTGATATTGATTACTACTACGAGTCACGTTTGAATGGCGAAGCGGCAACCGGAGTAGCTGATACCCACTTTCACCCGGTAGAACCCATCAGTGCGCGTCTGACGTTTAGCTATAAGTTTTGATGGTGGCAGCGCACATATGATTTTTAAAATTACAAATACATTTTAAATAAATATCAACCGTATTAGCTTGTTCATTATAGCTGGGGCGTTGGTGCTGTCTTAAGGTGGGGAAATACAGGGTGTAGCCATTGATGAACCCATGGGGCTTTAGAAAGACAAAAGGCTTACAGTTGTTAACTGTAAGCCTTTATTTTTATTGGTGCGCCCGGAGCGATTCGAACGCCAGACCCCTTGGTTTGTAGGGGTGGATTTTGAGTTATAGTGATTACTTATCAATAACTTACAGTTCCTGGAAGTTTCATTTTCAGCTCTATTTAACCACAAGCCAAGCATTGCGCATTGCATAATGGCTTTGTAAGCGGCATCAAGTCTGGTTTCACCACTCACAGCTTCAACTTGTGAATCTTCAATATTGCGCTTAATCGCATCCAATAAACGAAGCAGAGCTTCATTAGACGGACTATGCAATTGAAGTTGTTTGATTTTCAGTAAATTTGCTAAGCTCATTTTCAGAGCCAATTATAAACAACTTCGGCTTACTCAATATTTCTTTTATAAACGAGTCATTTTTTTCAATGCGATTTTTAAATTCATCTACTGAATACACTGCTGGGTTAATCTCACGCATCAACGTAGACTGGCTGCTGTGCAATAAGCTCACCACATCGCCAAAACCAATATCACCAATGAGCATGACATCAATATCGCTATTTGCCTGCTGCTCACCACGCGCCACAGACCCAAACACAAACGCGAAAGTAATCTGACTTTTAACACTAGATAGCGCACCCACTATCACATCGGCCAAACCTGATGTTTTACGAAAAATACTCGCAAGTTCCTCAAAAATAGGACACTGCAAATTTGCACTATAGTGCTGCTGATTACCCACTTTTTTACTTAGCAAAATCCCATTTTCAGATAACTTACTGAGTTCTTTATGCAGGGTTCCTGCGCTGGTATTAGTTAGTCTGGCCAACTCGCGCACGTGATAGCTTTGTTCTGGATGCAGTAAAAGCAATCCCAGAATACGCTTTCTATACTCACCAAACAATATATCGGATAACATAAATGTTTTCTTTTAAGCTACAAATGTAGCCAATAATGATACATTATCAAGAGTAAATCAAGCATTATTTATACAGCAAGATGGAACACCTTTACATGTGTTGCAGGAACTCGGAGGTTGGGCTTCTGCTGAGATGGTGCAACGCTATGCGTATCTCTCAACTAAGCATCTTGCAAATTATGTAGATAGGCGTGTCGGTCTGAAACTGGTGGGAGGTACTGACGCTTTTGCTGCAGCAAAAGAAAAAGGCCACCCGAAGGTAGCCTAAGTCTCTGATTTTATTGGTGCGCCCGGAGCGATTCGAACGCCCGACCCCTTGGTTCGTAGCCAAGTACTCTATCCAGCTGAGCTACGGGCGCTATGTAACACATTAAGAACGCGATGTATTTTTGTTACGTCACGCTAATTACTTATTAGTACGTATACTAATTTTTTGACACCATATTGGCGTCCCCACGGGGATTCGAACCCCGGTCGCCTCCGTGAAAGGGAGGTGTCCTAGGCCTCTAGACGATGGGGACACATTTTCACATTGTACCGCAAAAAAACTTTCTTGCCTACTACATATGCAATTTGATTACCTATTGTACATCTTACAACTTTTACCCAGCCTCTTTTTCGAGGTTCGGTCTTGGTGGAGGTAAGCGGGATCGAACCGCTGACCTCTTGCATGCCATGCAAGCGCTCTCCCAGCTGAGCTATACCCCCGAAAAAGAGCCGCCATAATAGTGATTCCGCTGGCTGATGTCAATGACCAACTGCGCTTCATTGGATAAAAAGTTAAAAATATTTTGTGCAAGTTCGGAGTGTTGATTGTTGGCTGGGGCATGTTTTAAATGCGGATGGTTAAATTCATATCTCAATTTCTCAATCTAACACATTTTTACACCTTTTTTTGTTGCATTGAAAGTCCTTCAGGTATAGCAAAATACAGCCGTAATGGAAGCTAATGGCACACGGGAGCGGGATGCCAGCTATTAAAAATTTCGAACCAACCAATAAGGATAAGAAATGAAAATCAATTTGCCAGTCACGCAAAAAGAAGTGGAGTTGAAAGATACTTCACAAATTGTCTCCAAGACCGATTTGAAAGGCCGTATTACTTTTGTAAACCGTGAATTCATTGAAATCAGCGGTTTTACCGAAGAGGAGTTAATAGGTCAGAACCATAATATTGTGCGCCATCCCGATATGCCGCCCGAGGCTTATGAGGATTTGTGGAATACAGTGAAATCCGGCAAACCGTGGATAGGCATTGTTAAAAACCGCTGCAAGAATGGTGACCATTATTGGGTGGAGGCCTGCATTACGCCGGTTAGTGAAGGAGGCCAGGTCGCGGGTTATATTTCTGTGCGTGGCAAGCCGACACGGCAACAGATTGAAGGCGCTTTAAATTTTCATAAAGCTCTGCGTGAGGGGCAGGGCACCATACAAGCCATGGTAGGAAAAGTGCGTAGTATCAAACGCAACTTCACCTTGAAGGCGAGAATTATCAGTATTTTTGTTGTGGTCATGGTGTCGGGGGTGTCGCTGGGCTATATCGGTATCAAGGGCATTGAAGATACCAATATAGCGGTGCATGAGCTGTATCAGGATCGTGTTATTCCATTGCAACAGCTGAAAAGCATTGCCGATATGTATGCAGTGAATATTGTGGATACCTCGCACAAGGTGCGCAATGGCAATTTAAGTTGGGCACAGGGGGAGACCAATGTCGCCAGTGCTTTGGCAGAAGTGGATAAGCAGTGGAAAGCGTATAACGCCAATGCGCATGTGCAGGAAGAAAAAAATCTGGTGGCGGATATAGAGCCTTTATTCGTCAAGGCCAATGCCGCTACTGCCGCACTGCAAAGCATATTGCGTGCGCAGGATGCCAACCGGCTGGCAGCGTTTGCCAGTGCTGAACTTTATCCGGCGATAGATCCCTTGTCCGATAAAATCAATGCTTTGACGCAGTTGCAACTCAAGGTTTCTGCGCAGGTGTTTGCCGATGCGGAAGCTGATTATCAACTGCATAGAAATCTTGGTATTGTTTTTCTATTATTAGGCATAGCCATCACCGCGCTATTGGGTCGTTTGCTCTATGGTGCCATCATGCCGCGTGTAAATTCCGCCAGAACTTATCTATTGCAAACTGCGCAAGGGATAGATCACGCCTCTGTGCTGCGTACCGGCCATAGGGATGAATTGACGGACGTGATGGATGCTTACCGTGCATTAAAAACGCGCATTGATTTCGATCATTCGGAAAGCATTAGTGGCATCAACCGCATTAAAGCCGCCTTGGATAACTCGGCCATGGCGATTACGGTTTCCAATGAAGATAATCTGCTCACTTATATGAACAGTGCGGCCAAAGCCTTGTTTCAGGATTTAAGCATTGGCATCGCCATGCATCACCCCGGCTTCTCGGTGGATAAAATGTTAGGCACCCGGGTAGCGCAGTATTTGGAAGATGAAGGCGATAAAGCCAATTTTGTCATGGAGCTGAGTGGCCCCAAGCAGATAGAAACGGTTATCGCCGAACAACATCTGCAACTTCTGCTTAATCCGGTTTACGATGAAGACAATGGCAGTTATCTGGGGCGTATGACGCAGTGGACGAATCGTACGGCGGAGGTCATTGCCGAACGACAAGTAGCCGCATTGATAGAACAAACCGTGGCGGGCAATCTGCAACAACGCATTGATGCTTCCACTTTGCCACAAGGTTTTCTACGCGAGATTAGCAGCGGCATGAATCGCCTGTTGGAGGCGGTTATCGGCCCATTGAATATGGCGGCTGCTTATGTGGACAATTTATCCAAGGGCGTAATCCCCGCAGAAATCACCCAGGATTACAATGGCGATTTCAATATCATCAAAACCAATCTTAATGCCTGTGGTGAAGCCATTAAGGCGCTGGTAGCGGATGCGGCCTTGCTTTCCCAGGCGGCGGTAGATGGCAGGTTAGAAACGCGTGCCGATGCCAGCAAGCACCAAGGTGATTTCCGCAAGATTGTTGAAGGGGTGAATGAAACGCTGGATGCGATTATCACGCCACTGAATATGGCGGCACATAATCTGGAAAGTATTGCCAGCGGTGATATTCCAGCCAAAATCACGGATCGTTATAACGGTGATTTCAATACCATCAAAGACAATCTGAATACCTGTATTGAATCCATCAATGCACTGGTGGTCGATGTGAATCAGCTGTCACAAGCCGCTAATGAAGGCCGTGTTTCAGTACGTGCGGATGCGAGCCAACATCAGGGTGATTTCCGCAAGATTGTGGAAGGGGTGAACGAAACGCTGGAAATGATCGTAGGCCCGATAGGAACCGTGAAGAGCGCCGTAGAAACCATTAACACCGCCTCCCGCGAAATTGCCGAAGGCAACGCCGATCTTTCTCGCCGCACCGAAGAACAAGCGGCCAGCCTGGAGAAAACCGCCGCCAGCATGGAAGAACTCTCTTCCACCGTCAAACAAAACGCTGACAACGCCCGCCAAGCCAACCAGCTGGCCACCGCCGCTTCCGGTGTGGCCGTCAAAGGCGGTGAAGTGGTGGCGGAAGTGGTCACCACCATGGCCGACATCAACGCCAGCGCCAAAAAGATCGAAGACATCATTTCCGTCATAGACGGCATTGCCTTCCAGACCAACATCCTCGCTCTCAATGCGGCGGTAGAAGCCGCCAGAGCGGGTGAACAAGGTCGTGGCTTTGCCGTGGTCGCCGGAGAAGTGCGCAACCTGGCACAACGCTCGGCCAGTGCCGCCAAGGAAATCAAGGAACTGATCGCCGATTCTGTGAGCAAAACTGCCGAAGGCACCAAACAGGTAGAAAACGCCGGAGCCACCATGCAGGAGATCGTCAGCTCCGTCCGCCGTGTCACCGACATCATCAGCGAAATTGCCGCCGCCTCCGGCGAACAAAGTGCCGGCATTGAACAAGTCAATGATGCGGTAATGAAGATGGACGACATGACGCAGCAAAACACCGCGCTGGTAGAAGAAGCAGCGGCCGCTGCGGAATCGCTGATGGAACAGGCGGATGAACTGATGAATGCGGTGAGTGTGTTTCAGCTGGAAGATGAAAGCCAAGGCCGAAGCGGTGAACGTCGCGTGGCACCTAACTCAATGCGGAGTTCAGTAAGTCAAGCAAATAGACCTGCTGCAAAATCAGCACCTGTCAAAGCCGCCAAAATTGCACCAGTAAAAACCGGTACCAATGATGGCGATTGGGAAGAGTTTTAAGGCCGCTATGTGAGGATGGGCAAAATGCTCTTATTTGCCCACCATAAACTTGATCATGACAGTAGGGTGGATGCGCTGGGCTTATCCACCCTACACGGGTTTGCAACAACGTAATTTTTTAATAAATTTTCAAAAGGCCATTAATCATGGATAAATCATTTAGCCTGCGGCGCTCAATCAATATGCTGGCTTTCGTTTTGCTGGGCATAGGCATTTTGTCTATGGGCGTTAATCAATATCTCACTACCGAAGTGAAGCAGATCAATACACAGGCGGTTGATTTACAAGCGCAAGCGGTTAATGCACTGGGGCTGCAATTTCATGTGGTACAGATTCAACAGTTTTTGACCGATGTGAGCGCTACGGCCGATCGTGGTGGGTTTGATGAGGCTGATGCGCATTTTAAAGCGGCGAATAGTCTGTTGGATCAGCTGAGCAAGGCCTTGCCACAGTATGCTGATGTGCTGATTGATGTGCGCCAAAAGCTGAATACGTTTAACGAAACCGGCAAGCAAATGGCAGAAGCTTATATTGCCAATGGCCGCGAGGCAGGCAATGCTGTAATGAAAAAGCCAGTATCCGGTTTTGATGATAGTTCTCTGGCTTTGGTGACGGCATTAAATAAAATTGTAGCGCCGGTTACCGAGCAAAGTAACGCACTTAATGCCATGGCGATTAGCAAAACGGATCAATTGGGCTGGCTGATTGCACTGATAAATGGCGCGGCTTGGGCATTGCTGTTGATTGTCTTGTACCGCATTGGCCACAAGTTATTACAAGCCTTGGGTGGAGAGCCAGTGGCGGCGACTGAAGTTGCCAATGAAATAGCCAGTGGCAATCTGGAGTCTCCTATCAGAGTCAAAACCGGCGACAAAAACAGTTTGATGTATTCCATGAGTGTGATGCAAAAAGAGTTGCTAACTTTTATGTTGGAACAAAATGATATGTTGGCGGAGAACAAAAAAGGTAATTTTGACGCGGCGATTGATGCGGATAAGTTTCAAGGTAGTTTCAAAAGCATGGCCAAAAATGCCAATGATATGGCGGCTAATCAGGCAGAAGTGATGGGTAAGGCCACGCAATGCATTGCCGGATTTGCACAGGGAGATTTTGATGCGCCATTGGGGCGTTACTTCGGACGCACTAGCGCGATGAATGACAGTGTGGAGAAATTGCGCAGTAACCTTAAAACCTTTATCACTGACATGCAGGACATGTCGGAAAAACACGATGCAGGCGATATTGATGTGGTGATTGATGAAGCCAAGTTTGAAGGGGCTTATGCCGAAATGGCACATGGTGTGAATAGCATGATAAGTGCGCATATTCAGGAGAAAACGCAAATTATTGAGGCTATGCATGCGTTGGGCGATGGTGATTTTGATTTTAAAATCCCCCAATATCCCGGCAAAAAAGCAGAAATCAACAAAAATCTGCATAGATTGAATAGCAAGTTGAAAGGTATGGTGGATTCAGTCAAATGGGTGACTAATGAACATGCGCAAGGCAATATCGACATGACTTTGCATGCGCATCTGTTCAAGGGTGGCTTTAGTGAGCTGGCGACTTCGGTAAACGGCATTCTGGCGGGTCAGATTGAGTTGACAGAAAAAGCGCTGGCTTGTGTCAAGCAGTTTGGTGAAGGTAATTTTGATGCGCCGCTGGAAAAATTCCCCGGTAAAAAAGCTTTTGTAAATGAAGCCATTGAGCAAGTGCGCGGCAATCTGGATGACTTGATTGCCGATGTACAGCTCTTGGTGAATGCCGCGCGTGAAGGCAATATATCAGTACGTGCCGATGCCAGCCGCCATCAAGGCGATTTTCGTCGAATAGTAGAAGGCGTGAACGAAACCCTGGAAATTATCGCTACACCGATTGGTACAGTTAAAACGGCAATTGAGACTATAGACACTGCCGCCAGGGAAATTGCCGAAGGCAATGCCGATCTTTCTCGCCGCACCGAAGAGCAGGCTGCTTCCCTGGAAAAAACCGCCGCCAGCATGGATGAACTGGCTTCCACCGTCAAACAGAATGCCGATAACGCCAAACAGGCCAATCAGCTGGCCACGGCGGCTTCCAGCGTGGCAGTCAAAGGCGGCGAAGTGGTGGCGGAAGTGGTCATTACCATGGCTGACATCAATGCCAGCGCCAAAAAGATTGAGGATATTATCTCGGTCATTGATGGTATTGCCTTTCAGACCAATATTCTGGCCTTGAACGCTGCTGTTGAGGCCGCCCGTGCCGGCGAGCAAGGCCGTGGCTTTGCCGTGGTCGCCGGAGAAGTGCGCAATCTGGCACAACGCTCGGCCTCTGCCGCCAAGGAAATCAAGGAGCTGATTACCGATTCCGTGAGCAAAACTGCAGAAGGTACCAAGCAAGTGGAAAACGCCGGCACCACCATGCAGGAGATTGTGACTTCGGTCAAACATGTATCCCAGATTATCAGCGAAATTGCCGCGTCATCGCAGGAGCAAAGCCTGGGCATTGCGCAAGTTAACGATGCGGTGATGAAGATGGACGACATGACCCAGCAAAACACCGCCCTGGTAGAAGAAGCGGCTGCTGCTGCGGAATCGCTGATGGAACAGGCGGATGAACTGATGAATGCGGTCAGCGTGTTTAAGCTGGAAGGCGAAAGCCCAGCAGGCAAACACGGTGAGCGACGCGTGGCTTCTAATCCCATGCGTAGTCCAATGAACAAAGCTAAACCGACAGGCGCAAATTTTAAATCTGCACCCGTCAAATCAATGCAATCAGACAAAGCGGCACCAGTAAAAACCGGAACTGATGATGGTGATTGGGCAGAGTTTTAAAGTTAAATTGCGTGGGCAAAATGTTCTTATTTGCCCACGTAGACAATTGATATAAACGGGTGGGCAGAAAATCTGCCCACATAAACTTGACCATGACAGTAGGGTGGCTAAGCCCAGCGCATCCACCATCTCATCGGCTATCAGTGGATGCGCTGGGCTTAGCCACCCTACGCGGGTTTGCAGTAACGTAATTTTTTAATCTTTGCGGGTTCAATTCGCCATCGCTTGCTGCGGGGTGCTTTATTGTAAACAACTGTAAAGCTATTTTTCTGTTTTTATTATAAATTAATTTAAAATCAATATCTTGTCTAATATTATGGCTCAATTTGAGCCACTATTCTCCTTCACTTCCATCAATTAGCCCCTATCAAGTCATAGCAAAATTCAGTCGTTAAAGAAGCAGGTATCAAAGTGAGTATGGTTTATTTATACACACGGCTACTGTGAAAATAATAGCGGGTGAAATCACGTGATAAGCAACATTAATTCTCTTGAAAGGTTAGTACGGTATGAATAAAACATTTAGCTTAAGTCGTTCGTTCAAATTTCTGGCGATGGCTATTGTCGGTATAGGTGCGTTGTCGATAGGGATTAGCGAGCATCTCACGAATGAAGTTAAACAGATTGATGCTCAGGCAACACAGTTGCAGGCACAGGCTAATCATGCGCATGAATTGCAATTTCATGTGGTGCAGATACAGCAATTTTTAACTGACGTGAGCGCGACTGGGGATAGAGGTGGGTTTGCTGAGGCGGCTGAACATTTTCAGGCATCAAACGTCTTATTGGATCAAATGAGCAAGGTTTTGCCACAATACTCTGATGCCTTGAATGAAGTGCGTAGCAAGCTGAATACGTTTAATGAAACTGGCAAACGTATGGCGGAAACCTATATTGCCAATGGTCAGGCCGCAGGCAATGCGATGATGAAAATGCCTGAAACCGGCTTTGATGATAGTTCATTGGCATTGGTTGCCGCGCTGGATAAAGTGGTGCTGCCCATTGAACAGCAAAACGAAGTGCTTAATGTAACAGGCGGCAATAAAACTGCGCAGCTGGGCTGGTTGATTGCGCTCATTAATGGTGCGGCATGGTCATTATTGTTGTTGGTGCTATTTGGTCTGGGTCGCCAATTAATGAAAGCGTTGGGTGGTGAACCGGCAGCGGCAGTGGAAATAGCCAACGAAATCGCCGAAGGCAATATTCAGTCGCCAATAAAACTCAAGGCCAACGATAAGCGTAGCCTGATGTTTGCCATGAGTGTGATGCAAAAAGAATTGCAAACTTTTATGTTTGAGCAAAATGCAATGTCTGCCGAGAATAGAAAAGGCAATATTGAAGCGGCTATTGAATCTGGAAAATTCCGTGGCAGCTATAAGGCTATGGCAGATAACGTCAATGAGATGGCGAGCAATCAAGCGGAAGTGATGCGCAAGGTTACGCACTGTGTTACCGAGTTTTCCAAAGGTAATTTTGATGCGCCATTGGAGCGTTTGCCGGGCAAACTGGCTTTTATTAATGATGGTGTAGAACAATTGCGTGGCAATCTGAAATCGCTAATTGCTGAATTGTATAAAATGTCGGAAGAGCATCAAAACGGCAATATTAGCTTTATGATGAAGCCTGAGAGTTTTGCCGGGAACTATCGTCTGGTGGCTGAAGGTGTCAATGCGATGGTTGCTGAATATATTGATGAGAATAAAACTGTGATGGCCTGTGTGGAGCAATTTGGTAACGGTAATTTCTCTGCCAAAATTAAAGAGTATCCGGGTGAAAAGGCTTTTATTAATAAAGCCATTAAAAAGATTGGTGGCAATTTGAAAGGCTTGATCGAGTCGGTGAACTGGGTCAGCAGTGAGCATGACAAAGGCGAGATTGATATGAAGTTGCGCGATGATATGTTCAATGGCGACTTCAGCATTTTGGCCAAAGATGTGAATAAAATGATGACTGGCTTGCTGGAAATGAATGAAAAATCCATGTCTGTGGTTAAGGCTTTTGGCGAGGGTGATTTCAATGCGCCGCTAGAGAAGTTTCCGGGTAAAAAGGCCTCCATCAATCAAACCATAGAGCAAGTGCGTAGCAACCTTAAAGCGCTGAATGAGGATGTACAAATGTTGGCTCATGCGGCACATGAAGGAAAAATTTCAGTACGTGCGGATGCGAGCCAACATCAGGGTGATTTCCGCAAGATTGTGGAAGGGGTGAACGAAACGCTGGAAATGATCGTAGGCCCGATAGGAACCGTGAAGAGCGCCGTAGAAACCATCAACACCGCCTCCCGCGAAATTGCCGAAGGCAACGCCGATCTTTCTCGCCGCACCGAAGAACAAGCGGCCAGCCTGGAGAAAACCGCCGCCAGCATGGAAGAACTCTCTTCCACCGTCAAACAAAACGCCGACAACGCCCGCCAAGCCAACCAGCTGGCCACCGCCGCTTCCGGTGTGGCCGTCAAAGGCGGCGAAGTGGTGGCGGAAGTGGTCACCACCATGGCCGACATCAACGCCAGCGCCAAAAAGATCGAAGACATCATTTCCGTCATAGACGGCATTGCCTTCCAGACCAACATCCTCGCCCTCAATGCGGCGGTAGAAGCCGCCAGAGCGGGGGAACAAGGTCGTGGTTTTGCCGTGGTCGCCGGAGAAGTGCGCAACCTGGCACAACGCTCGGCCAGTGCCGCCAAGGAAATCAAGGAACTGATTGCCGATTCTGTGAGTAAAACCAGTGAGGGCACCAAACAGGTAGAAAACGCCGGAGCCACCATGCAGGAGATCGTCAGCTCCGTCCGCCGTGTCACCGACATCATCAGCGAAATTGCCGCCGCCTCCGGCGAACAAAGTGCCGGCATTGAACAAGTCAATGATGCGGTAATGAAGATGGACGACATGACGCAGCAAAACACCGCGCTGGTAGAAGAAGCAGCGGCCGCTGCGGAATCGCTGATGGAACAGGCGGATGAACTGATGAATGCGGTGAGTGTGTTTCAGCTGGAAGGTGAAAGCCAAGGCCGAAGCGGTGAACGTCGCGTGGCACCTAACTCAATGCGGAGCAGTGTCGGTAGAGTTGGCGGCTCGGTTTCAACTGCGGCTGCGGTCAGCGCCTCGTTTTCTTTTGCCGATGCAGAAAAAGCCCATATCAAATGGAAAACTCGCTTGGTTGAATATATTAATGGCCGATCCGAAGAGCAATTGGAAGTAAGCAAGGTTTGTCGTGACGATCAATGTGATCTGGGTAAATGGATATATGGTTCAGCTACCAGGCATACTTCATTGCCGGAATATAATGATTTGCGTAAATCGCACGCAAATTTTCACAAAGCGGTAGGTACTATTGTGCAGTGCGTGCATGAGCAAAAAACAGACCAAGCCAAATCTATGTTAGGCGGAGATTTTTCATCAAATTCCAGGCGTACGATTGCGGCGATTCATGCCATGCAGGCGAAGGTTGAGCAGCAATCTTCACCTGCAAAAGTTTCGCCTGTGAAAACCGGTACCGATAATAGCGATTGGGAAGAGTTTTAAACCGCGTATTGCAAGGTAGGGGTAATGCATGAATTACCCCTACCGTTAACCCAGTACTAATTCGAATCAGGTTATCCTTCTGCCATGAGTTATAATTTCACATGATTGAAATTGTTACTCTCCTTCTTGCCTTAGCGGCGTTTCTATTACTGGTTTGGTTGGCTTGGCGTTTGCTGCACACTCCAGACAACATCTTGATTTTATTGCCTCAGCTGGAAGAAAAACACCGCGCCATGTTACTGGATTTGCACGATGGCCTGAACAAGCTGGGAGATAGGCTGAACTCAGCTTCGCGTGAAAGTGGTGATCGTTTGCGGTTATCGGTAGCGCAGGAGTTGGCGCAAACGCGTGAAGCGATGCAGGCCTTGCAGCTTTCCCAATCCACTGGTCTGGCGCAAATGCGTGAAAGCGTGCTGGAGAAACTACATCTAACGCTGGCGGAACAAGGCAAAGCCGAGCAGGAGCTGATTCAGTCCACTATGCGCCATGCCACCCTGCAACTGACCACGAGTATCGAAGGCTTGACCAAAGTAGTGGAAGCGCGTTTGCAGGAAATAGGCGGCAAGGTTTCCGAGCGGTTGGATGAAGGCTTCAAAAAAACCAACGAAACCTTTGTCAGCGTCATGGCACGGCTGGCAACCATAGACGAAGCGCAGAAAAAAATAGACGGCCTGACTACCAATGTGGTGAGTTTGCAGGAGCTGCTGGGCGATAAGCGCTCACGCGGCGCTTTTGGCGAGGTGCAGCTGGAAGCGCTGGTGCGTAATGTCATGCCCAATGATGCCTACAAAATGCAGCATGTATTGCCTAATGGCACACGCGTGGATTGCGCCTTGTTTTTGCCGGAGCCTACTGGCTTGGTGGCGGTGGATTCCAAATTCCCGCTGGAAAATTACCACCGCATGTATGAGATCGGCATCTCTGAACCTGAGCGCGTGGCGGCACAAAGCCAGTTCAAAAAAGATGTAAAAAAGCATGTGGATGATATTGCCAGCAAATATATTATTGCCGATGTCACGTCCGACGGCGCAGTGATGTTTATTCCGGCGGAGGCGGTGTTTGCCGAGATACATGCCTATCACCCCGATGTGATTGAATACGCGATGCTAAAACGTGTATGGCTGGTTTCGCCAACAACGTTAATGGCGGTGTTAAATACTGCACGTGCGGTATTGAAAGATGTGGAAACGCGCAAGCAAGTACATATCATCAAGGAGGAACTGGGTAAGCTGGGCAAGGAGTTTGGCCGCTTTGATGTGCGCATGAAAAAACTGGCCGATCATATACGTCAGGCACATGAAGATGCGCTGGAAGTGCAAACCACCAGCCAGAAAATCTCACGGCGCTTTGCGCAGATTGAACGTGTGGAACTGGCGGGCGATGCACAGGCCTCGCTGGCATTGGCGGTGGAGGATATGGATGAGTTGCCGGATGGTAAATGAATGCTGTTTTGATGAATCCGCGTTGAGAAAGCGCTGGTTGACACAGTACATAGAAAGTATATACTAATTTAATATACTAACCGAATATGGCTTTTTTAAATGCAACTCCAGTGAGATACCAAATGATAACTGCAAAACTATTTAAAAACGGTCAAAGCCAAGCGGTACGTCTGCCCAAGGAATTCAGGTTTACCGGTGATAAGGTTTTCATCAAAAAATCGGGAGATGCTGTCGTGCTGTTGCCGGTTGACCACCCTTGGGATGTGTTGGTGCATAGCCTGGAAAAATTTAGCGAGGATTTTATGGATGAACGCGCGCAGCCTGATTTGCAAGTACGCGAGGATTTATTTACATGAAGTTAATGCTGGATACCAACATCTGCATTGCGATTATTAAACGTAAACCCGCGCAAATTTTACAAAAATTCAATGCTTACAAGGTGGGTGATATTTGCCTTTCCTCAGTAACACTCGCCGAGTTACGTTACGGTGTAGCAAAAAGCCAGTATCGGGAAAAAAATCAGGCCGCGCTAGATGAGTTTATTCTACCTCTGGAAATCGCCGCATTTGATGAAGCCGCCAGCCAGGTTTATGGCACATTGCGAGCCAACCTGGAAAAACAAGGCAAGCCAATCGGCTCATTGGATATGATGATAGGCGCACATGCACTGAGCCTGGAGATCGTACTTGTAACAAATAATACAAAAGAATTTAACCGAATAACCGGATTGGCTGTGATTGATTGGTTGCAGGAATAATCTGTGGAAATAGTCATATAAATCAGGGGCAAATAAAAGCGCTCAAATTATTAAATAAAACTAAAGGATTAAAAGATGGAAGATGAAAGCGGTTTGATTATGTTGATTCAGCACTATGCCTCGCGTTTTGGCATTACCTTTGATTCCAAGCTGATGGATGATGAAGTGTTAAAGCCCAAGCTTATCAAGCTGTTGGGTGATGCCATCAGCGGCAAGCGCGGTGCAGTAACAGATGAAGATGTGCGTGAGGCACCTTAATGATTACGGTGCTTTATTTTGCCAGATTACGTGAGGCATTGGGTTTATCCCAGGAGCAAATCGCGGTGGCGGATGGCGCAATGACAGTGGCGAGTCTGATGCAGCTTTTGGCGGCGCGCGGCGCGGTTTGGCAGCAGGAGTTCGCCGGTTGCCGCTTGGTGCGTGCGGCTGTCAATCAGACTTTGGTCGCCGATAATGCCACCATCAATGCCGGTGATGAAGTGGCTTTTTTCCCGCCTGTGACCGGGGGTTAGCATGAGTGCGCCAGCCAGTTTGACGGTGCGTGTGCAGCTTGAAGATTTTGATGCCGGGGCGGAAATCAACCGTCTGCGCTTAAGCCGTTCCGATACCGGCGCAGTAGTGGCTTTTGTCGGTCAGGTGCGGGATTTGAATGACGGCGACCAGGTTTCCGCGATGACGCTGGAGCATTATCCGGGCATGACGGAAAAATCACTAGAGCAGATTCTGCAACAGGCTCAGCAGCGCTGGGATTTTTTTGATGCGCTGGTGGTGCATCGCATAGGCAGGCTGCAAGCAAGCGATCAGATAGTGCTGGTGGTAGTGAGCGGAGCGCATCGAGGGGAAGCTTTTTCCGCTTGTGAATTCATCATGGATTACCTTAAAACCGAAGCCCCATTCTGGAAAAAAGAAGAAACCGCTACTGGCGAACGCTGGGTAGAGGCCAAGGCTTCGGATAATGAATCCAAACAGCGCTGGAGCAACAACGCGCCCAAATAAAAGTTGCGCTGGTATAGCGCTCTTGAATAACTGAATCTTACGCAGATTGGTACGGAATCTGCATGACTTAAACATGCACCATTAAGGTTACAAAAAATAATGCTACAAACCCTTACTCCGCAGCAACTTACTTCCACACTTAACGCCAATGATTTGGGCTTTGCCGATACTTCGCAACTCACGCAAAATGAAATCGGCTGGATAGGCCAATCGCGCGCGGAAAATGCGGCCAAATTTGGCTTGAATATGCAGCAGCAGGGGTTTCATCTGTTGGTGCTGGGCAGCCCGGGCAGTGGGCGGACTTCATTGATGCTGGGCGCGATTCATGCCGCTGCCTCGCAACGCCCACCTGCGCCGGATTTTGTCTATTTATATAATTTTGACGCGCCGGATCAGCCTGTGGCCTTACGCTTGCAAGCGGGTGCCGGGGTGGAGCTGCGCCGTGGGCTGGATCAATTTGTACGTCAGCTGGCCAAGATCATTCCGGCATTTTTAGGCGATGTGGCAGCACAGGCAGCAGAGCTGGGAATACAGCCGGAAGCAGCCAGTGCCGAGGCTGCTGCCGCAACACCGAAAGAAGAAGCTCCGTCAGAAGAAACATCCACCGAAGGTTTAATCGACATTACCGCCAATGAGCGCGTATTGCTGGCGGTGAACAGTTATCTTGATGAGCAATTAGCGCGACTTAATAGCGATATAAGTTCGCGTATTTTGCAGCCGGAAAAATTTACCGAATTTTTGGCGGCCGTCAAACGCGACACACTGGAAAATCTGGAGCTGTACCAGCTGAATGCCAGCACCGAAACCGACGATCTGATTGAAGGCTTTTTGAGCCGTTATCGTGCCAATGTGCTGGTGAATCATCAACACGCCACCACGGCACCGGTTATTTATGACGATGACCCAACCTTTCAATCCCTGTTTGGCGGTCTGGAAGGTGCATCCGATAGCGCTGGCAGCGCCCCGGAATTCATGCGCTTGCGCGCCGGGAATTTATTGCGTGCCGATGGCGGCACTCTCATGCTGCATCTGCGCGATATTCTGTCCGATCAGCAAAACGGCAGCCAGATTCTGGAAAAAATACATCGCTTTTTGCGCAATGGCCGCGTTCAGATTGAGGAGCTGGTCGGTGCTTCCGGCCATGGCTCCACCATACATCTGACCCCGGAAGCCTTGGCGGTGAAAGTCAAAATGGTGGTGATTGCCACGCGTGAGGAATATTATGAATTGCAGGATGAAGCGCCCGAGTTGGCCGGTTTTTTTTTCGGGTAAAAGTGGATTTCTCCGTGATTTTCCGGCCAATACCGAAACTTATCAAATGGTATCTACTTTTATCGCCAAGCGTTGTCAGCATTACCAATTGCCGCATTTCAGTGCCGCTGCCGTGGCCTTGTTATTGCGCAATATGCAACGCCGACTGGACGACCAAACCCGCTTCAGTGCGGATTTTTCCCAGCTGCAAGGCCTGCTTTTAGAAAGTGCTGCCCTGGCGGCTGAACGTGCTGCCAGTCTGGTAGAGGTTGAGGATGTCGCTGCGGCTCTGGCTGCTAAAAAATTCCGCCACCAGCACCCGGAAGAGCAAATGCGCACCGCCATTATTGACGGCGACTTGATGATAAACGTGCAAGGCAAGCAGGTGGGGCAGATCAACGGTTTGACGCATATTGATTTGGGCGATGCCAGCTTTGGTTCGCCGGTGCGCATTTCCGCGCGCTGTTATGCCGGCGATGCCGGTATTATCAATATCGATCGCGAAGTGGAAATGACCGGTCCCAATCACGATAAAGGCTTGTTCATTTTGCAAAGCTGGCTCTCGGCCAGCTTCCCCAAGCTCACGCCCTTGTCGCTGAATGCCTCGCTGGTGTTTGAGCAGGAATACCACGGCGTGGAGGGCGATTCCGCTTCCTGTGCCGAACTGTATGCGCTGGTTTCAGCCTTGTCCGGGCTACCGCTGCCGCAGGGCATTGCCATCACTGGCGCGCTGAATCAGCATGGTGAAATCATGCCTATTGGTGGAGTGAATGAAAAAATCGAAGGTTTTTTCAAGGTATGCCAAGCCATAGGGCTAGATGGCTCGCACGGCGTATTAATCCCGGAACGCAATCGTCCGCATTTGATGCTGGATGACGAAGTAATTCAAGCCGTGGCGCAAGGCCTGTTCCACATACACACGGTGTCGCATGTGCTGGAAGGCATGGAGTTTCTCACCGGCGTGCCGGCCGGTGCTGCCGATGAAAAAGGCGTTTATGCCGCCGATACTGTGATGGGTTATGTGCAATGTAGCCTGGATGTTTTTAGTAAAACCTGCGAGCAAAACCAGGTGGGTAAGAATGCGCGTTCAAAATAGTAACGCGCTACAACAGTAAGGAGTGAATGGCTATTCGCCCCTTATTTTGTCAGCCAGCCGCTTTTTCTTTGCAAAACGTAAAAATCACTCAACGCCTGCCAAACTGCTCCTCCAAACAACAATTTGATTTCTACCGCCGCGTTTGGCTGCATAGAGCGCCTGATCGGCGGCGCGAATCAAATCATCCTTATGCTCAAAGCGCAGATTGCCATCCATATTGGCCACTACGCCAAATGAAGCGGTTACGCTGACGATACGGCCATCACCCAGATCCAGTGAGATGGCTGAGATGCTGTCTTTTAGTCTGACCAGCAGTTTGGCTGATGAAAGCAGTGAGGTACCAGGCAAGATGACGACGAACTCTTCGCCGCCATAACGGGCAAATATATCATCCTGGCGAATTTGTGCGGAAATAGCCCGTACTGCTGCGATTAGAATGTCATCACCTACCGGATGGCCGTAGGTATCATTGATGTTTTTGAAGTGGTCAAGATCAATAATGGCGAGCGTGAGTGGTAAGCCTTGCTTGCTGGAGAGTTCGAATTCGCGCTCCAGTGCCGTATCAAAATAGCCCCGGTTGTGCGCGCCAGTCAAGGCATCGCGCTGTGATTTTTCTTCCAGTTCACGTATCTTGACCAGGTTGTGCATGGCGAGTAATTCTTTGGCTTCGCTCATAATCCCATCCAGCTCAGAGGGATGGTAAATGTTGATTTCAAACAGCTCTTGTGCCGCTTGCAAGCTGAAATTGATAATTTCGATCACTTCAACCAGCGCAGATTCATCCAGATCCAACCAGGATTTCGCTGCAATGACGGCGGCGTTGATGGTCGCAACATCACCATAATTAAGCAGGCAATCTGCAATATAGCCTGAAACTGCCACACAGTCGGCCTGGGTTGGCTCAACTTCCTGTGGGCTTGGTTTACCATGGCTGGCCAGACAAGCCATGGTAATGTAATCAGGAAGTTTCCATTGCTTGAGAAGTTCATAACCGACTTCGTCATGGCCTGAACCAAAGGTTTCACGCTCCAGTTTCAACAGTGCATCATGACTGGATGCAGCGGCAAATATTGGCATATATTGTTCTGGCATCATGGCATTAAAGGCCAGGATGCCCAAGTCTTGCAATAGTCCGGCGAGAAATAAATCATCAGGCGATTTAAATCCCAGTTTTTCTCCCAGTGCCCGGCTGGCCAGGGCTGACAGCATAGTACGGCGCCAGTAGTTGTCGCTATTGATGCGATTCTGATGGTTGCCATCCTGTTTCATCAGTGAGCTTGCCAATGAAAAGGATAGTGTAATGATGATGGTGGCGTGGGTTCCCAGCATGCTGACGGCTTGACGCAGATTGTCAGCCGACCGGCGCGATTTATACATGGGCGAGTTGGCGGCTTTAATCAGTTTGGCGGAGAGCGCTGGATCATAAGCGATGCAATCGCAAATCTGAATCATATCGGTATCTGGGTCGTTGGCCAGTTCAACCACTTTGATGGCAACCGCAGGAATGCTGGGTAAGGTTTTGCAAAAGCGCATGCGTTTGGCTAGGTTTTCATCCATATATTTTTCTTGTTTCCTGTTTTAATGATATGCGTTTTAATGATATGCGGAATTAATTACGTTTCAATTGCTTAAGTGCAAAAATACAAAAGTTTGAAATTATTCTACCCGCTGGCTAAGTTTTAAACTGCAAATTAATTGTAAAAAGTTGTGACATGGGCAATTTGCTGTTAAATCAGCAATAGTTAGGTGCCGTGGGGAATAAGAATTTTAAATAATGGGTATTGAAATGCTTACCCGTGCCCCAATATGACTGCTATTGCATTAACAATAAGGGATTTTTCATGCAGCCAGAAGATAAAGCATCAGAACACGAAATCGCGTCGGAATCGGCGGATAACAATATTGACGTTACACCCAGTTTGGAAGAGTTGTTGCAGCTTGCCGAGCGCAAAGCGCAGGAACACTACGATGCCTGGATGTATGCCAAGGCCGAGAGTGAAAATATCCGCCGCCGGGCGGCGGATGACACGGATAAGGCGCGCAAATTTGCACTGGAGCGTTTTTCCACCGAACTGCTGGCGGTTAAGGATAGCTTGGAAGCTGCGCTGAATGTGGGTGTGGCTACTATTGAGAGTTATAAAGATGGTGTTGAGCTGACATTGAAGCAGCTTGGTTCTGTATTCGAGAAGTTCAATCTGGCTGAAATCAACCCCGTGGGTGAAAAGTTTGATGCGCATAAGCATCAGGCCATTAGCATGGTGGATGCACCTGCTGGCACTGAGCCGAATACGGTGATTAGCGTGTTGCAAAAAGGCTATACGCTGAATGATCGCGTTTTACGTCCAGCGTTGGTGATGGTGGCTAAAAACTAAGAATATTCAAATAAAGAATAAGAATAATTTAAGTAGTTGCTTGAAATTTAGAGAAACAGCTCTATTTACTTATTACTGATTTAACAAACACATTGCTGCAGAAAAAATAACTCTGTTGCTCATGACATAACTTAGAAAAGGAAACAAAATGGGAAAAATTATTGGTATTGATTTGGGTACAACCAACTCTTGTGTTGCTGTAATGGAAGGTGGCAAGCCACGCGTGATTGAAAATGCCGAAGGTACACGCACTACGCCTTCTATTATTGCTTATCAGGATGATGGTGAGGTATTGGCCGGTGCTCCAGCCAAGCGTCAGGCGGTAACCAATCCTAAAAATACCTTGTACGCCGTCAAGCGTTTGATTGGCCGTCGTTTTGACGAAAAAGAAGTACAAAAAGATATTGGCTTGATGCCCTACACCATTGCCAAGGCTGATAACGGCGATGCCTGGGTAGAAGTGCGCGGTCAAAAAATGGCACCGCCACAAATCTCGGCTGAAGTTTTGCGCAAGATGAAGAAAACTGCTGAAGACTATCTGGGCGAAGAAGTGACCGAGGCCGTGATTACCGTGCCTGCTTACTTTAACGACAGCCAACGCCAAGCCACCAAGGATGCAGGCCGTATTGCCGGTCTGGATGTAAAACGTATTATCAATGAACCAACCGCAGCGGCATTAGCCTTTGGCCTGGATAAACAGGAAGGCGATCGCAAGATTGCCGTATATGACTTGGGCGGCGGCACGTTTGACGTTTCCATCATCGAAATTTCAACCATAGATGGCGAGCATCAGTTTGAAGTGCTTTCCACCAATGGTGATACGTTCCTCGGTGGTGAAGACTTTGATAATCGCTTGATCGACTTTTTAGCCGAAGAATTCAAAAAAGATAATGGTCTGGATCTGCGCAATGATTTGCTGGCTAAACAACGTCTGAAAGAAGCCGCAGAAAAAGCCAAGATTGAGCTTTCCAGCAGCCAGCAAACCGAAGTTAATCTGCCTTATATTACCGCTGATGCTTCCGGCCCTAAACACTTGGCCGTAAAAATTACCCGTACCAAGTTTGAAAGTCTGGTGGAAGATTTGATTGAGCGCACCATTGCCCCATGCAAAACCGCACTGAAGGATGCCGGTGTCAGCATCTCCGATATTGGCGACGTGATTCTGGTTGGCGGTCAAAGCCGTATGCCTAAAGTGCAGGAGAAAGTAAAAGAAATCTTCGGCAAAGAGCCGCGCAAGGATGTAAACCCTGACGAAGCTGTGGCCGTAGGCGCTGCAATTCAAGGCGGTGTGTTGCAAGGTGAAGTGAAAGACGTGCTGCTGCTGGACGTAACGCCATTGTCACTGGGTATTGAAACGCTGGGCGGTGTGATGACCAAGCTTATCAAGAAAAACACCACGATTCCTACCAAGGCATCGCAAGTGTTCTCCACCGCTGATGACAATCAATCTGCTGTGACCATTCAAGTGCTGCAAGGCGAGCGTGAAATGGCGGCCGGCAACAAGAGTCTGGGTCAATTCAATTTGACCGATATTCCACCTGCACCGCGCGGTATGCCGCAGGTTGAAGTGACTTTTGATATTGATGCCAACGGTATTTTGCATGTGTCTGCCAAAGACAAGGCCACCGGCAAAGAAAACAAGATCACCATCAAGGCTAATTCCGGTTTGAGTGAGGAAGAAATCCGCCGCATGGAAGAAGATGCGGCCGCACATGCCGATGAAGACAAGGCGCTTAGAGAATTGGTGGATGCCAGAAACTCTGCCGATGGCATGGTGCATAGCGTGAAGAAATCACTCACCGAGCATGGTGACAAGCTGGATGCCGATGAAAAGGCCAAGATTGAAGCCGCAATTAAAGATGTAGAAGATGTCATCAAGGATGGCGACAAAGAAACTATTGAAGCCAAAACCAATGCGCTGATGGAAGCTTCACAAAAGCTGGGTGAAAAGGTTTATGCCGAGAGCCAAGCGGAAGGCGCAAATGCCAATCCGGCTGAAGGTGGTCAGCAGGAAAAAACCGTAGATGCAGAAGTGGTGGATGCCGAGTTTGAAGAAGTAAAAGACGATAAGAAATAATTTTTTAACAGAACCTGTGATTTTTTGATAACAGGTTGAGGCGGGCACAGCTTGTAAATTGTTAGTTGAAAAACTTGAATTTGCACCTGTGCCTTCTGTGCACTTAAATGGCTTAAAAAAATGGCAAAAAAAGATTTTTACGAAGTGTTGGGCGTGAATCGTGATGCTTCAGACGAGGAGCTTAAAAAAGCCTATCGTAAACTCGCGATGAAACACCATCCTGACCGCAATCCTGATAACCCCAAAGCGGAAGAAAATTTCAAGGAAGCAAAAGAAGCTTATGAAATTTTAACAGATAGTAATAAACGTGCGGCTTACGACCAATATGGTCATGCTGGCGTTGACCCTAGTGCTGGTGGCGGTGGTGGCGCTGGTTTTGGTGGTAACTTTACCGATGCTTTTGGCGATATTTTTGGCGATATTTTCGGCGGCGGCGGCGGTCGGCAACGTTCCAATGTTTATCGTGGCGCAGATTTGCGCTACAACATGGAAATTTCACTGGAAGATGCTGCGCGCGGCACCGAAACAAAAATCAAAATTCCGGTGATGGAAGAATGTGAAACCTGTCATGGTTCCGGTGCCAAGCCGGGTACACAGCCTGTGACTTGTACCACCTGCGGCGGTCATGGCCAAGTACGCATGCAGCAAGGCTTTTTCTCCGTGCAACAAGCTTGTCCAAAGTGTCATGGTACCGGCAAGATGATTAAAGATCCTTGTCCGACTTGCCATGGTGCAGGGCGCGTTAAAAAGCACAAAACCTTATCGGTGAAAATTCCTGCCGGTGTGGATGAAGGTGATAGGATTCGTTTAACCGGTGAAGGTGAAGCCGGGGTGAACGGCGGCGGGCCGGGTGATTTGTATGTGGTGGTGCATTTGAAACCACATCATATTTTCAAACGCGATGGCGGCAATCTGCATTGTGAAATGCCGATCAGCTTCACTACTGCAGCCCTTGGCGGCGAGATTGAAGTGCCAACGCTGGAAGGTCACGCCAAAATGAAAATTCCGGCAGAAACCCAAACCGGTGCGGCTTTTCGTTTACGTGGCAAAGGCATTAAGCCCTTACGCGGAAACGAAAATGGCGATTTGATGTGTCATGTGGTGGTGGAAACGCCGGTAAAACTTACCGAACGCCAAAAAGTATTATTGCGCGAAATGGAAGATATCAATCAGCTGGATTCCGGCAAACATAGCCCGAAGGCGAAATCCTGGATGGATAAGGCAAAAAGTTTTTTTCAGTGATGCCTTTGTGAGAGGGTGTTGGAAAACAAAAAACCCGCGTAAGCGGGTTTTTTAATGCTCAAAACAGTTCAACATCACCACTTTTATTGTCTTTACGTTGCAAGCCGCCGTTTTCTATCAGTTGCTCATAATTCTGCACTTGGTTACGACCGTGTGTTTTAGCGTAATACAGGGCTTCATCGGCAGCATCTATCACCTGCGAGGGTGTGTCTTGTGCGGTGATATAAGTAAAGCCGATACTGATGGTGACCTGGCCGACTTGAGGGAAGTGGTAGTCGGCAATGGTCTGGCGAAAGCGTTCAAAAACCCGTAGCGCATCTTCCAGTTTGACAGGTTTTAGCAACACGACAAATTCTTCGCCACCGAAGCGAAAAAGTTTGTCTTCACCGCGAAATGAACGCTTCATCAAAGTGGCAACCAGTAACAGAATTTCATCACCCATCAGATGCCCGAAGTTGTCATTGACGCGCTTGAAAAAATCAATGTCGATGACGGCTAGCCAATGTTGCTTGTCACCGCCGTAGTGTCCTTCGCGTCGGCTGGGAACGCCGTTATGATCGTGTCGGGAGGCATCACCATGGGCATTCATCTGCGATAAAATTTTGATGAGTTTTTCATCAAAAGTTTTGCGGTTAAGCAAACCGGTCAAGCTGTCAATTTCAGAGTAATCAAGTAGGGCAATGCAGTTGCTATAGATGGTTGTCAAATCGCGCAGCGTTTCAATTTGCTGCGCTTGCAAGGCCTGCTCATGAATGATTTCCACGAATCCGAACAGTTGTTCGCCGCGCTGGATAGGCAGTGCAGTCACTAGCCTGCCCTGAGTGGCGGTTTCAGTTTTCTCGATACCGTCTTGATATATCTGCTGTAATTGCGGGTGCTCGGCTAAGGGTATGGTGCCTTTGGGCCAACATAGATCGTCATCCACATGATGCAAACCGCTTGCATCGGCCCAGGTTGTGATGCCGGTGAGTGGTTTATCCTGCACCATATACAGCCGGTGTATGCTCACCTGTTGTACACCAAGAAAATCATATAGAGTACGCACGACGTGTTTTTCGAGCCGTGCACGGTCACGTTGGGCGGTAATATCACAAAGGTATCGCAGTAATTGAGGCATGTTAGACGGGTCTCGTCACGAGACCCGCAATATAGCACGACTTGAGGGAGATCTGCTTTGCTGGCAAGGCGCTGCTGCGCTAAAACATAAACCTATGTGCCATAGTTGTTGGCCATAGCTCTTGCAAAAGCCGTGCTCGTTTTTGTCATTGCGCCAGTAGCCAAATGCATTAACACCAGTCGGGTTTTGGAATTTCGCTAAACACTTTGCGTAGTCCTTCACCCCAGTGCTGACGTACCGAAAGAAAGTAGGGATCATTTTTATGGATGCGTTGACGGCAATCAATACTGAGCGCATCTTTGCGATAAATTAGCACGTCAATTGGCAGATCAACCGAAACATTGCTGCGTATGGTCGAATCAAACGAAATCAGTACACATTTCAGTGCATCTTCCAAACGGCTTTGGTAGCTAATCACGCGATCCACAATGGGCTTGCCATATTTGGTTTCGCCAATCTGAAAATAAGGAGTTTCCTGGCAGGCTTCGATAAAATTGCCTGCCGAATAAATGCTGAATAATCGCGGTTTGTCACCGGCGATTTGCCCGCTGAATAGAATGGAGGCGTTGAACTCGGTGTTATGCTTGCGCAGATGTTCTGCATCTTCGTGATGCACCGCGCGTAGCGCTGCACCGATAATGCGCGCGGCATCGAACATATTGCTGACATTGAGCAAGTGCTCGCCTTCATTTTGGGTGATACTATCTTGCAACCTATGTAATACCGCTTGTGTGATAGCGAGATTGCCTGAAGTAAGCATTATCATGGCGCGCTCGCCGGGGACTTCAAATGTAGTCATTTTGGGGAAGGTGGCTACCTGGTCTACACCCGCGTTGGTACGCGTATCCGAGGCCATTACCAATCCTGTTTCAAGTAGTATGCCGATACAATAGGTCATGGTTTTGCTCGCTTGGTTTTGCACGTAAAAAAGCGTTGATGATAGCCTTTAGGTAACCATGGAATCAATCGTAATTTATGCTTGTATGCATTAAATCACAATTAATAAACAGCGTTGGTAAATTACAGGACATTGGCATTTTTATTGCTTGTTTAGAAGACCAGGTAGACTCGACTTCACTCGGAGCTACAGTGGTTATGATCACCGAAAGCGTTACAGGAATAGTTCATGTCATTTTCAAACCAGCGTGATAATAAGGCCGCACAATTAGCGACAAGCTCCGGCGCTATTGTCCATCCATGGTACTCGCTGGCTAAGGGGGATTATGACGAGATGCATAATAGTGCGGGGATTGTACGACCGCATTGGAATGAATTTGTACAGGAGATGCAAGAATTAGGTATTCAGGAAGTTGAGCGACGTCATCGTGAGCTGCTCAAGCTATTACGGGAAAACGGGGTTACCTACAATGTGTATGGCGATCCGGAGGGCAATAATCGACCTTGGCAACTTGACCCGATTCCGCTGTTAATTTCCAAAGAAGAATGGCTAGGTGTTGAAGCGGGCTTGTTGGAACGTGCGGAATTGCTCAATCTGATTTTGACTGATTTGTATGGCCCGCGCGAGCTGATTCGTAAAGGCTTATTGCCGTTTGAGTTGCTTTACAGTCATGCCGGATTTCTGCGTGCATGCGATAAAGTCCGCTTGCCAGGCGAGCATCAGCTCGTGCTTTATGCGGCGGATCTGGCACGTGGCATGGATGGCCGCCTGTGGGTGCTGAGTGATCGCACGCAAGCACCATCCGGTGCCGGTTATGCATTGGAGAACCGCTTGGCAATGTCACGCATTTCGCCCGACCTGTTTCGAAATACTCCGATACAGCGGCTGGATCGATTTTTCCAGTCATTACGTGCAGGATTGAACGCAATAGCCCCGCATCAGGTAGAAAATCCGCGTATTGTCGTATTGACACCCGGCCCACTCAACGAAACTTTTTTTGAACATGCCTATATGGCGGCGCATCTGGGTTATCCCCTGGTGCAAGGGAATGATCTCACTGTGCGCGATGGTTATGTATGGTTGAAATCATTGGATGGTCTGCAACGTATTGATGTTATCTTGCGCCGTGTTGATGATAGTTATTGCGACCCGCTAGAGCTGCGTGAAGATTCACGATTAGGGGTGCCTGGCCTACTGGAGGCGGCGCGGCGCGGCAATGTGGCGATTGCCAATCCCTTGGGTAGTAGCGTGCTGGAAAATCCGGCGCTCCTGCCTTTTTTACCTGCTATTGCGCAACATTTTTTGGGCAGATCGTTACGCTTGCCGTCTGCGGCTACCTGGTGGTGTGGACAGCCGCGTGAGCGGGAGTATGTGCTGAAAAATCTGGAAAATCTGGTGATTAAACCGGTCAATCGCGGCACCGGTAAAGCCTCGGTTTTTGGCAATCAACTTAGTCGACAGCAACTTGCCGAATGGCGTGAACGTATCCAGACCCACCCTGCCCGTTATGTAGGGCAGGAGCATGAGAGTTTTTCGTCTGTGCCATCCATAGTCGCGGGCGGTTACGAGCCGCGTCAGGCCGTATTACGATGTTTTGTTGTAGCCTGCCCCGAAGGTTACGCGGCGATGCCGGGTGGGCTTACCCGCAGTGCGCCACTGAAAGGAGATGTGCCTGTTTCCAATCAAATGGGTGCCATGAGCAAGGACACCTGGATTGTTGCTAGCGAACCGCAAGCCGACACCAGCATAACAATCAGCCAGCCGCAGGAAAAAGCCGGTAGCCGTTATTCCAGCGCATTGTCCAGCCGCGTGGCGGATCATTTATATTGGGTGGGGCGCTATGCGGAGCGCGCCGAAGGTAGTGTCCGCTTGCTGCGTACCACAGTAAAAAAACTTTATAACAACCCCGATCACACTAATTCAAGTTATCAAATAGGCATTTTTTCTTTGCTACGCAGTATCACCCACTTGACGCATACTTACCCTGGTTTTATAGCGACAGATGACGATAAAAAGGGTGATCTGGTCGAGGTAAACAAACTGCTTGATTTTCCCGAGCCGGAACTACTTTCCATTGCATTGGATGAGGATAGAGCTGGCAGCGTCGCGCATACCTTGCGTAGCCTGTTTCAAGCGAGTTATGCCGTGCGTGACTTATGGTCAGCAGATACTTGGCGGGTTATGGATGAGCTTGAGCAACACCTTGATAGTCCCAATCCGCTGGGGGACATTTCTTTGTGGCAAATGCAGGAACATCTGGATCAACGCATCGCTACGCTATCGGCTTTTAGCGGCTTGGTGATGGAGAGCATGACGCGAGGCAATGGCTGGCTCTTTCTGGATTTAGGTCGCAGGCTGGAGCGCGCACTCTTGTTGATTTCGCTACTGCGCAGTAGTTTTACCTCATCGCAGTCTGCCGCAGTAGAAACCCAGATGGTTGAATCGCTACTGGATACCAGTGACAACCTGATCTGCTATCGTCAACATTATCGCAATTATTTTGAGTTACCCTCTTTTTTTGAACTTCTGCTACTGGATCAAAATAATCCGCGCTCACTTGCCTACCAGGTAGCGCGCATTCAGGAGCATCTGGGGAAATTACCGCGTGACCACATGGACGACAAGCAACCCAGTATGGAGCAGCAGCTTGCGCAGGAAGCCAGCAAGCTATTAGGCTTGGTTGAGCTGCAAGCGTTGCTTGGCGTGAATAATAGAGGTGAACGTTTGAATCTGGAACAAGTGCTGAGCCGACTCTATCAGCTGTTGATTTCTTTATCCAATACAGTAACGGCAGCTTATTTTCAGCACGGGCAAGTGCCTTACCCCTTATCTGCTTCAAGATCCAACTAAAGGTTTTTATTTGAAATGCGCTACCGGATTACGCATACCACAGAATACAACTACCCGGAAATGGTGGGTTTATCCTACAATGAGGCGCGACTTCTGCCACGTCATTGTACGCATCAGAGGCTGATTTCGGCGACGCTAAAATTAAATCCACTAGCCGCCGATTACCGTGTGCGCGAGGATTTTTTTGGCAATCAAATCGCCTATTTTTCCATCCAGCAAGCCCATCAAAAATTTGCGGTAACCGCCACCAGCGAAGTCGAATTGCTCGATAAGCCTGTTTTGCCGGGGTTTGCTCAAGCGCTTTCCTGGGAGACTGTAGGCGCAATGCTTATTGGGCAATATACCCCGGAATTTTTGGAAGCGCGTCAGTTCATACTGGATTCGCCCTATATCACGGCAACACCTCAGCTTGCCGCCTATGCGCAACCGTCTTTTGTTCCGGGTAGGCCATTGATCGCGGCAGTTAACGATTTAATGCAGCGTATTCATGAAGACTTCACATTCGACCCGCATTTCACCGATGTCGCCACACCATTGGCAACCGTATTGCAACACAAGCGGGGGGTCTGCCAGGATTTTGCCCATCTCGCCATTGCCTGCATACGCAGCCAGGGCTTGGCTGCACGCTATATCAGTGGCTATATAGAAACCCTGCCGCCGCCAGGTAAAGTAAAGCTGGTGGGTACTGATGCCTCACATGCCTGGTTTGCTATTTACCTGCCTGCGTATGGCTGGATAGACTTCGATCCTACCAATAACCAGCTACCTGGCAATCAGCATATTACCGTAGCCTGGGGTCGTGATTATGGCGATGTAACCCCGCTCAAAGGCGTGGTTTTTGGTGGCCAGCAGCATCAGCTAAAAGTGTCGGTTGAGGTGGAATGTCTGGAAAGTTGTAGTCATTAAAGCTTTAGGTGTGGCAATCGGTGTGCAAATGCATGCATATTGCACACCCTATGTTTGTTTCGGTTTATATCCGTAAAATTTCAAAATTGAGCGATAGGCTGGCGTGTTAAAATTCGCGCAAATGACGAATCCAACCAGCCGCGTGACTAGCACAAGTAAATCCCCTTCCCAGATAATCTCACAACTCGAAGCGCAACTGCGGCATTGCATGTTGATGGATCGTCACCCGCTTCGCCGCCGTTTGCAGCAAATACGGGGAGATTTAGAGAAAAACAAGCCGATTGATAAAGTATTAGCCGAAACTGCCGCCAGGCTACGTGTTTCGGCGGCCAAATATGAAGCGCGCAAGCTGGGTTTACCCAAGCCTGAATTTCCGCCCGAACTGCCTGTCAGCGGCAAAAAGGATGAAATCGCCGCAGCGATAGCCAAACATCAAGTCGTCATTGTGTGCGGTGAAACCGGGTCGGGCAAAACCACGCAATTGCCCAAAATCTGCCTGGAGTTGGGGCGGGGGGTGAGCGGTTTGATTGGTCACACGCAACCACGCCGCATTGCCGCACGTTCGGTGGCCTCGCGTATTGCGCAGGAGTTGCAATCTCCGCTGGGGCAAGCCGTGGGTTACAAGGTACGCTTTAATGACAAACTGTCGGAAAGCAGCTATATCAAGCTGATGACAGACGGTATTTTGCTGGCGGAAACGCAGGGCGACCGCTTTCTCAATGGCTATGACACTATCATCATTGACGAGGCGCATGAGCGCAGTCTGAATATTGATTTTCTGCTGGGTTATCTCAAGCAGTTATTGCCGAAACGTCCGGATTTGAAAATTATTGTCACCAGCGCGACGATAGACGCCACGCGTTTTTCACAGCATTTTGACGGAGCGCCGGTGATTGAAGTTTCCGGCAGAACCTATCCGGTGGAAATTCGTTATAGACCGCTACAGGAAACCGAGGAGGACGAGCGCGAGGAAAAAATCGAGGAGGCGATTCTGGATGCGGTGGATGATTTATCGCGTTTGGGCAGCGGCGATATTCTGGTGTTTTTGCCCGGCGAGCGTGAGATACGCGATACCGCAGAACATTTGCGCAAGCATCATCCCAAAGGTTATGAAATTCTGCCGCTGTTTGCGCGCTTGTCGATTGAGGATCAGCAAAAGATTTTTCGCGGTAGCAACGGGCGGCGCATTGTGCTGGCCACCAATGTGGCGGAAACCTCGCTCACGGTGCCGGGTATCAAATATGTGATTGATGCCGGTCTGGCGCGGGTGAATCGCTATAGCTCGCGTGCCAAGGTGGAGCAATTGCAGATCGAAAAAATCTCGCAGGCAGCGGCACGCCAGCGGGCAGGGCGTTGCGGCCGGGTTTCCAACGGCATTTGCGTGCGGCTATATTCCGAGGCAGATTTCAACGCGCGTTCCGAATATACCGATCCCGAGATTTTGCGTTCTTCGCTGGCTTCCGTGATTCTGCGCATGGCCGCGCTCAAACTGGGCGATGTGGAAAATTTCCCCTTTATAGAAGCGCCCAGCAGCCGTTTGATTAGCGACGGTTATCAGTTGTTGCAGGAATTGGGCGCGGTGGATGCCAGCCGCCAGATTACCGAACTCGGTCAACAACTGGCCAAACTGCCGCTGGATCCGCGCGTGGGGCGCATGATACTGGCGGCCAAACGTGAAAACTGTCTGCGTGAAATTCTGATTATTGCCAGCGTGCTGAGCATACAAGACCCGCGTGAACGGCCTATGGATAAGCGCGAGGCGGCGGATCAGGCACATGCCAAATTTGCCGATGAACGTTCCGATTTCATGGGTTTTCTCAAGCTGTGGACGTTTTATGATGAAGCACTTAAACATAAAAAATCCAACCGCGAATTATTGAATAATTGCCATAGCCACTTTTTGTCTTTTCTGCGTTTGAAAGAATGGCGTGAACTGCACGGGCAGATTGCCAGCATCGTTGGTGAAATGGATTTTCACGCCAATACCGAAGATGCAACCTACGAGCAGATACACCGCGCCTTGCTGGCGGGCTTGCTGGGCAATATTGGCTTCAAGGACGGCGAGGCGGACAGTTATCTGGGCGCGCGCGGCATACGTTTTCATGTTGCGCCGGGTTCCAGTTTGAAAAAAACACGCCCCAAATGGGTGCTGACAGCAGAGCTGATGGAAACTGCCAAACTCTACGCACGCGGCGTGGCCAGAATTGAGCCGGATTGGATAGAGCCGCTGGCGCGGGGGCTTACGCAGAGCGATTACACCGATCCGCGCTGGGAGCGTAAACCGGCGCAGGTGGTGGCCTGGGAGCGCGTGTCTTTATATGGCTTGACCATTATCCCCAAACGCCGCGTGCATTACGGTGCAATCAACCCACAGGAAGCGCGCGAGATTTTCATCCGTGAAGCGCTGGCAAATATGGAATTTGATACGCGCGCGCCGTTTTTTGAGGCGAACCGTAAACTGATTGCCGAAATTGAAGAGCTGGAACATAAAGCGCGGCGGCAGGATGTGCTAGTGGATGAATACGTGCTGTTTGCGTTTTACGATGCGCGCGTTCCGGCTGATATTGTCAACGGTGCCGGTTTTGAAAAATGGCGACAAAGTGCAGAGCAAGACAATCCCAGGCTGCTTTATCTGAGCAAAGATGACCTTATGCGCCATGGTGCGGCAGGCATTACCGAGGCGCAGTTTCCTGAAACTTTTAACCTGGACGGCGCAGAGTTGTCGCTGAAATATCGTTTTGAACCAAATCATGCGCTGGACGGTGTTACCGCCACGGTGCCGCTGGCGCTGTTAAATCAGCTGGATGCCAGCCGTGCACAATGGCTGGTGCCGGGCATGATACGCGAGAAAATCACCGGTCTGATTAAGGCGCTACCGAAAACCATGCGCCGCGTCTGCGTGCCGGTACCGGAATTTGTCACCGGATTTCTGGAGAACGTGAAATTCGGCGAAGGCCAATTGCTGCCACACCTATCCGACTACATTTTGCAGCGCACCACACTTAAAATTTCCAATGACGACTGGCAACTGCAAGATTTGCCCGCGCATAATCTGATGAATTTCAGCATTGTCGATGATGCCGGACGTGAGCTGGCAACAGGGCGTGACTGGAACGCACTGAAACAGCAATTGGGGCAGGCGGCGCAGCTCACGTTTAGATCAGCTTCGCCGGATATTGAAAAAAGCGGGCTCAAGCAATGGGATTTTGGTGATTTGCCGCAGACTTTAAGTTTTCAGCGCGATGGCCGTCAGCTCACCGGCTATCCGGCGCTGGAAGATAATATTGACAGTGTGGCGGTCAAGCTGTTTGATACCGAAGCCGCCGCCTTGAAATCGCACCGCACCGGTGTGTGCCGGTTGATGCGTTTTGAGCTGAAAGAGCAGATGAAACAGCTGGAAAAAAGTTTGCCCGGCTTTACCCAACATGCCTTGATTTTGCGCAACATTATCAATAGCGATGATTTGAAAGAAGACCTGGTTGCAACCATAGCCGACCGCGCTTTTATTGGTGAGGATGAGCTGCCCAGAAGCAATCAGGCCTTCATGACCTTGAAACAACGCGCCCGCACGCGCCTGCCAGCGGTAACGGAAGGCTTGATGCGCATAGTGCAGGCGGTGGTGAGTGAATATCAGCTGCTGATTGCCAAACAAGGCCAGATGCCAGCGACCGTCAACCGCCTCAAGCGCGATGTGGAACAGCAAATCGGCAAGCTGGTGTATAAGCATTGTTTCAGCCAAACACCGTGGGAATCCTTGCAACATCTGCCGCGCTATCTGAAAGCATTGCGTTTGCGTATAGAAAAACATCCGAGCAACCCGGAGCGCGACGGCAAAAATGCGCAGGCGGTTGGCGTTTTATGGCAAAACTGGGAAGCACTGCTGGAGAAGCAAAGCAAGGCGGATAAAGTCACGCCGGATTTGCTGAATTTCCGCTGGTTGATAGAAGAATTGCGCGTATCCGTATTTGCCCAGGAGTTAAAAACACCTTTTCCGGTATCGGTGAAGCGGCTGGAGAAGATTTGGGGGGAGTTGAGTAAGGTTTAATTAAAACTTGATCCTGATTCTCTTGATAGCCGCCTGCCAGATTTGAGAAGCTGCAAGCTTAGTCTGCAGCGAATTAGCCACTTTCATTGCCTGTCAGAGGGTAGTTTACACGTACCCAATCATTTTTTGCATCCAGAATCTGATCCAGTTGCACGCGTAATTTTTCCCCATGAAGTGTGATTTGGTAAAAGCTATTTTGCTGAAATTCCAATCTGGGTATGAGCAGAGAAGGCGTTTTGGTGATGCCGTTTTCAGGGGATAGGTAGATGGCGAAAAACTCAGGATACAAATTGTCAATGATACTTGTATTGATGTTTACACTTTCTTCCAATAACTGATTTTGAGGTTTGCATTCAAGAAGCGACATTTCAACCCAATAGGCTTTTTTGGTGAATATATAGATGCCGATGCGCAACTGGTTATTGGGTAAGGGCTTGATATTTTTAATGACACCGACCATGACTTCTTTATGACTATCTTGTGTTACCAAACCAACAAGATTTTCAATTTTTAAATTGCTATCCAGGTTGTTGTTGACTAAGGCACCGCAACCTTGCTCGCTTTCATTGACAATGATCCATTGTTCATTGCCTTTCTCAAAAAATTGGTTAACCGCCAATGGCTTGCCAACATGGTGTGATGCCAGACGATCTTCAAATGACTTGTCGTTGCCTATCCCTTTAGCTCCTTTGAGCACGTTTTGGTTAGAGATTTGTCGCATCAGTTTTAGCACATGCTCAATGCCGTAAACAGCCATCACCGGTTTGCTGATAGCAATGCGTTTTTCCTTTCTACGCTGTCTTTGGTACATGGTGTTTGACCATGCGGTATCAAGCAGTTGTAGTAATTCTGAAAGTGTTGGGCTATCCGCGATTTCACCTAATCCATAGATTTTTAGCGATTCTTTATTGGCGATAGTAGCTTGAACAGTTGATATTCGGTTGGATATCAAAGTGGTATCCCAAAAACGAAAATCAGGAGTAGCTGCTAACTCACGCAATCTTCGAGCCCCTCTATCTTGCGTAATATCGACATAAAATATAAATTTGTTGTTATTTTGGCTCTTGTAAATGCGTGAATTTTTAAGCCAAATCTTCAGCAGTTGTTGCGATGTTTCCAGGTGATTTTTAGACATCCCGGTTTCGAGCAAGCTATCCAGCATAAAAGCTTGAATGAGTGATTCGCCTATACTTGACCCCGGCTCGTCTTCACTGATTTGAATTGGAATTTCAAGCAGTGCCTGTTGCTCGGCTAATTGAAGCAGTTTGAAGATTTGCAACCAGGTTTTGTCGGGCGCGGGGAGCCGCTTGAAATAGCGCCATTTATTCATCATGGAGCCAGCATGTAAGCAGCTCCAGATTACAGTTTCTAATTGAACAGTACCCAATGTTGATGATTTCTCTGGATGTGTGGAATCAAAAACTGCGTTGAAATAAGCGGTAAATAAGTGGCGGTAATAATAATAAGCCGTTTCCCAAAACCTGGCTTCCAGCTCGGGACGCAAATGATCAAACTTGACATATTGCGTTGTTATTTTATCCATCAAAACATGGCTATGTGTATCAATATGCAGGAGTGCAAGTGCGCGTTGTTCGCGCGATAAGGTTCCATCATTGGTGAGCAGGGTTAGATGCTGCGTGATGGATTGCACGGCGCTTAAATCATCCAAATCACTCAACCCATCCATCCAGCTTAAATCAAAGGTTTTCTGATCTTGTTTTTTGGCGTTGAAAAGGCGTTTAAATAATGATTTCATTCGGCTGAATTTTCAATATATAAGAGGGATTGAGTGTAAGTTGCAATGCTACGCAATAATAAGGCTAAATGCGTAAAGCTTGAATGATTCAATGTACTTTCAGTGTAATTTAATCAATTTTTCATGCGGATTTTATTGTTGGTGATGTAAATTGAATTTTCAAACGTCTTGAGTTCAAATCCGTAGAAGGCACTGCCGTGCTAGAATTGTGCCTTTAATTTATGCTATCTCTCATGACTGACAAAAAAATTATCCGCACACGTTTTGCTCCCAGTCCGACTGGCTTTTTACATATTGGAGGCGCGCGTACGGCCTTGTTTTCCTGGGCTTATGCGCGCAAGCATGGTGGTGATTTTATTTTACGCATCGAGGATACCGATGTTGCGCGCTCTACCCCCGAAGCCGTGCAAGCTATTCTGGATGGCATGAACTGGCTGGGTTTAAATTGGGATGAAGGCCCTTTTTATCAAATGCAGCGTATGGCGCGCTACAGGGAAGTCATCACGCAAATGCTGGATGAAGGCAAAGCCTATCACTGTTATTGCAGCCGGGAAGAGCTGGATGCGTTGCGTGAACGTCAAATGACGGAAGGTGTAAAGCCGCGCTATGACGGTTTGTGGCGGCCGGAGCTAGGTAAAACTTTACCATCAATCCCGGAAGGTGTTGCGCCTGTGGTGCGTTTCAAAAATCCGCAAACCGGCGTTGTGGCTTGGGATGATTTGGTCAAAGGCCGTATTTCTATTTCCAACACGGAGTTGGATGACTTGATTATCGCGCGTGATGATGGCACCCCTACGTATAATTTTTGTGTAGTGGTGGATGATAATGACATGGGCATCACCCAGGTGATTCGCGGTGATGACCATGTCAACAACACGCCTCGCCAAATCAATATGTTGCAGGCGCTGGGGGCGACTGTTCCTGCTTATGCACATCTTTCCATGATATTGGGTGGCGATGGGCAGAAGCTTTCCAAGCGCCATGGTGCGGTGAGTGTGATGCAATATGACGAAGACGGCTATTTGCCTGAAGCGGTGCTGAATTATCTGGCGCGGCTGGGTTGGTCACACGGTGATGAAGAAATTTTCAGCATGGAACAGTTTTGCCAGTGGTTTGATCTGGATCACATTACGCCATCTGCCGCGCAGTTTAATACCGAGAAATTGAACTGGCTGAATGCGCATTACATCAAGCAGGCTAGTTTGGATTATCTGGCGCTGGAAGTGAGCAAGCGACTGGCGGTGTCTGGCATTGTCGCGGCTGATGCGCCAGACTTGCAGGGTGTTGTAGCGTTGTATCGCGAACGCGCCAACACCCTGAATGAGCTGGCGAATAGCGTGGCTTATTTTTATCAACTACCCCAGCTTGATACAGTCGCTGCAGAAAAACATATCACAGCAGAAATTGTGCCCATTATTCTGGCATTAGCCGAGCGTTTGGCAACCGTAGACTGGACGGCAGAAGCGATTCATGCCGAAATCGAGCATGCAGTGAAGAGTAATGCGCTTAAGTTTCCGAAAGTCGCCATGCCGCTCAGGATTTTGCTTACGGGTGGCGCGCAATCTCCCAGCATAGATGCAGTGATGGCTCTGTTGGGGCGGGATGAAACTTTATCTCGAATCAGGACTCGTATTGGCTAGTGTCCAGCGTTACACATGAAAGCTTTTAGAAAATATCTTCATGCAAAGTAAACACTAGCCCGAGCTTAAGTTTTCACGTACAGTTTGTTACAGTGTGTAGTTTGTTGCACTTGTAAAGTAATACTCAACCCATAAGTAAAATAATACTTAACCCATAAGCTAAATTAAGGAGCTCTAAATATGAGCGTAAAAGGGCAGATGTTACAAGACCCATTTTTGAATATCCTGCGCAAGGAACATGTGCCGGTTTCCATTTACTTGGTTAACGGTATCAAGTTGCAAGGTCAGGTCGATTCTTTTGATCAGTACGTTATTTTGCTGAAAAATACTGTCACCCAAATGGTGTACAAGCACGCCATATCGACCATAGTTCCTGGACGTTTGGTAACTATTCCGCATAGTCAGGATAACCTGAATAATGTTAACCACGGTCAAGCCGACGAAGTTTAATGAATGACAGGGATGCTTGATTTGATCATAAACCTCCGCTGTGTTTGACCGGCCAAGTGGCGGTGATGCCGCAGTTTTGGTGAGTCTTGATTTTGGTGAGACGGATTATCAGGAAAGTCTGGAGGAGTTGCGTCAGCTGGCGATAAGTGCAGGAATGCAAGTGCGTGGCACGGTTGAGGGTCGCCGTCCACGGCCGGATGCCAAATACTTTATCGGCACGGGCAAAGCGGATGAATTGTCACTTGCAATGAAAGCGACAAGTTCACAGGTGGCGGTGTTTAATCATGATCTCAGTCCATCCCAGCAACGCAATCTGGAGCGTCTGTTGGAATGTCGCGTGGCGGATCGCACTGGTCTGATACTGGATATTTTTGCGCAACGTGCCCAAAGCCATGAAGGTAAGTTGCAAGTAGAGCTGGCGCAACTGGAGCATTTGTCTACGCGTCTGGTACGTGGCTGGACTCATTTGGAGCGGCAAAAAGGTGGGATTGGCGTGCGTGGCGGCCCGGGTGAGACTCAGCTGGAACTGGATAGGCGCATGTTGCGTGTGCGCATCAAGGGTTTGCGTGAAAAACTGGATAAGTTGAAAAAAACGCGCAATCTGCAACGTCGCGCCCGCAGGCGTTCGCAAGTTATGTCAGTTTCTCTGGTCGGCTATACCAATGCAGGAAAATCCACGCTTTTTAATCAGCTCACGCAATCTGGTGCTTTTACAGCCGATCAATTGTTCGCAACGCTGGATACTACTTCTCGGAAAATATTCATGCCGGAAGGTGGCGCGGTTATTTTGTCGGATACCGTGGGTTTTATCAAGCATCTACCGCATGCCTTGGTTGAAGCTTTTGGTGCCACGCTGGAAGAAGCCGCGCAGGCTGATTTGCTATTGCATGTGGTAGATGCGGCCAGTAGCAATCGTGATGAACAAATTTTGCAGGTAAATCGTGTGCTGGAAGAAATCGGCGCAGCGCAAGTGCCACAAGTGCTAGTGCTTAACCAGATTGATCGCCTTGGCCTCGCGCCGGGGCTGGAGCGTGACGAATATGGTAGAATTGGCAAAGTTCGCATTTCAGCCAAAACGGGTGAAGGTTTAGATCTGGTGCGGCTGGTAATCAGTGAACATTTGCAGCACTTGCTAAAACAATTAACGGAAGCAAGTAGCTACGCATAATTGAATTTTATATTGAGTTGGCAGTAAGTTAATTTCGTTTTATAACCAGTTTATTGGAGTGGTAGATGGCTAAAGATCCCGGTTGGGGCAACCGCAATGATGGCGGCCCGCCAGATTTGGACGAGGTGATGCGTGATTTCACCCGCAAACTGAATGGTTTGTTTGGTGGAGGCAAAAAAAGTGGGAACCAACCCCCAGCGCCTGAAAGCGTGAGTATTCCTGTGTTGCCTGTGGTAGGTTTGGTGGCGATTATCTGGCTGGCATCCGGTTTTTATATAGTGGATCAAGGTTCACGCGGCGTTGTTCAGCGCTTTGGCGAATATGTAGAAACCACCAAGGAAGGTCCGCGTTGGCATTTTCCGTATCCGGTTGAGAGTGTTACCAAGGTTAATATACAGCAGGTGCGTACACTGGAAGTTGGCTACCGCTCTAGCGAGGCTGGCTCGTCACGGGGTAAAGAGCCGCATGAATCATTAATGCTGACTGACGATGAGAACATTATCGATTTGCAATTCGCGGTGCAATACAATTTAAAAAGCGAAACGGATTTCCTGTTTAACAATCGTTTCAATCCGCGTGGCGAACGCCCGGAAGAAACAGCTGTGCGCGGTGTTGCGGAAACCTCAATTCGTGAAATTGTCGGCAAAAGCAAAATGGATTTTGCCTTGTATGAAGGTCGGGAGGAGATTGTTACGCGCGCTAAAAAATTGATGCAGGATGTGCTAGATCGTTATAAATCAGGCATCAATGTTGTCAACGTCACCATGCAAAATGCGCAACCGCCGGAACAAGTGCAAGCGGCGTTTGATGATGCAGTCAAGGCTAATCAGGATCTTGAGCGTCAGAAAAACGAAGGCCAGGCGTATGCCAATGATGTTATCCCTAAAGCACGCGGTAATGCCTCTCGCCTGCTGGCCGAGGCTGAAGGTTACAAATTGCGGGTTGAAAACGAAGCCAAAGGTAATGCCAGTCGCTTTGAGCAAGTGTTAACGCAGTATCAACGTGCGCCAGAAGTGACACGTCAACGGTTATACCTGGATGCGCAAGAACAAATTATGTCCAGTGTGAGCAAGGTTGTTGTAGATCAAAAGGGCGGTAATAGTTTACTTTATTTGCCACTGGATAAATTGCTTGCGGCCAGTGGTGCTAATGTAGCCGGGGCAACTGCTGCGCAGCCTACAAGCATTCATCTTGAATCTGGTGCTGCCAGTAATGAAAGTGCTTTGAGTTCACGCGACACTTCCCGTAGTCGCGATCGCGAATCAAGATAAAGGTTAATAATGAAAAATCCGGGTGTGGTGTTAATGGGCGTGATTGCCGCCTTGTTGGTATTCAGTTTATCTACATTTACTGTCGATCAGCGTGAATATGCTTTGGTGAAGCGTTTAGGAAAGTTTGTTGCGGTTAAAAAATCGCCAGGTCTTTATTTGAAAGTCCCATTTGTGGATAACGTGTTATATCTGGATAAGCGTATTGTGACCTTGGATTGGGTTGAGCCAGATCGTTTTATTACCAGTGAAAAGAAAAATGTGTTGGTAGATTCATTCGTAAAATGGCGGATTATTGATCCTGTTCAATACTACGTTTCGGTGAATGGCGATGAAGCAAAAGCTGAGCAGCGTTTGTCGCAGAAGGTGAACGACGGTTTACGTGCCGAATTTGGTAAACGTACTATTCATGATGTAGTGTCGGGTGAGCGCGAAAAAATTATGGAGATTTTGCGGCTACGTGCAGACAGGGATGCACGTCAAATGGGCATTCAAGTGCTGGATGTACGTTTGAAACGCGTAGATTTAACACAAGAAGTAAGCGAATCGGTTTATCTGCGTATGCAGGCAGAGCGTAAACGTGTGGCAAATGACTTGCGTTCGCAGGGTGCCGGTGCGAGTGAGAAAATACGCGCCGACGCAGATAAGCAGCGTGAAGTGATTATTGCTGAAGCTTTTCGTGAAGCGCAACGTACCAAAGGTGAGGGAGATGCCAAGGCTGCGGAAACCTACTCAAGCGCTTATGGCAAAAGCCCGGAGTTTTATGCTTTCTACCGCAGTCTTGAGGCTTATACCAAAAGCTTCAAGAGTAAAAGTGATGTCATGGTACTGGAGCCTAATTCCGAGTTTTTCAAATATATGCGCAGTTCAGGCGCACGTACTAAATAAATCAAGAAAATCCAAGTTTGAAATCGACTTTACTGAGTGCTTTTGGCCTTTTGTTGGTGCTGGAAGGGATTTTGCCGCTGGTCGCACCGAAAGCCTGGCGGCAAACTTTTCAGCGCATGCTTGAAATGACTGATGGTCAATTGCGCTTTGTTGGACTTGCATCAATGTTTGCGGGTTCATTACTGCTGTTGATACTCGGCTAAAAGCATAGCGCAATACAAAGCTCAAAAAATATAATAATAGTTTCTAAAGAATTTTATGCGTAACTGGTTACTCCCCGAATACATTGAAGATGTACTGCCCAACGACGCTGCTCGTATTGAGCAATTACGCAGGCGCTTGTTGGACTTGTTCGATGTCCATGGCTATCAATTCGTCATTCCTCCCTTGTTGGAATATCTGGAATCATTAATAACCGGCGTTGGTCATGGCCTGGATTTGGCGACTTTTAAAGTGGTCGATCAACTCACCGGCAGATTAATGGGGGTGCGTGCGGATATAACACCACAAGCAGCACGGATTGATGCGCATATTCTTAATAATCAAGGTGTTACTAGGCTGTGCTATGCTGGCAGTGTACTGCGTACCCAGCCTTATGGCTTGGCGCAAACCCGCCAGCCTTTGCAATTGGGCGCGGAGTTGTTTGGTCACGTTGGTATTGAAAGTGATATAGAAATTCAGCGCCTAATGATTAAAGCTTTACAGGCCGCCGGAGTTAAATCGCTGAAGATTGATTTTAGTCATGTGGGAATATTTGGCAATCTGGTGGTTAATAACCAGATTAGCAAGCCATTGGAGTTGGCGTTATATGCCGCTCTGCAAAGTAAGGATCAAACAGAAGTGCGTAGTCTAACTAATGGCCTTGATGCAAGCGTACGCAATGCACTATGCAGTTTGACCGAGCTGAATGGTGGCATTGAAGTGCTGGATGAGGCCGAGAGGCGCTTGCCTATCAGTGCGGGAATCAAACAAGCCTTGCTGGACTTGCGCCTTGTCACACAAAAGTTGGGTGATTTGGACGTGGGTATTTGTTTTGATCTGGCCGAATTGCGCGGTTACCACTATCACAGCGGCATGGTATTTGCTGCCTATGCGCAAGGCTGTGCCGGACCCTTGGCCATGGGGGGGCGTTATGATGAAGTAGGCTCAGCTTTTGGACGGGCGCGCCCCGCAACCGGATTTAGCTTGGATTTGCGCGGTGTGTTAACGGCATTAGTCGATGCGCCTCTAAAAAGAGGTGTGCTCGCACCGTTTGTTACGGATACAGATTTAGATTTTAAAATCGAAGAGTTGCGCGCAGCGGGCAAAAAAGTCATACAAGAGCTACCAGGTCACGAAGCACATCGCAAAGAGCTGGGTTGCGATCACATACTGGTCAAACAGGAGGCGGGTTGGGAAGTTGTCCCTGCGCCTGAGCTGCTAAATTAGAGTTTAAATTCAAAGAGTCTATATGAGTAAAAATGTCGTAGTTATTGGCACCCAGTGGGGGGACGAAGGAAAAGGCAAGATTGTCGATTGGCTGACCGATCATGCACAAGGTGTAGTGCGTTTTCAGGGCGGGCATAATGCCGGCCATACTTTGGTGGTAGGGCAGGGTGATGCGCAGCGAGTGTATAAACTCAATCTGGTGCCTTCAGGTATTGTGCGTGCCGGGGTTAATTGCTATATCGGTAATGGCGTGGTGCTGGATGCCGGGCATTTGCTTAAGGAAATCGCCGATCTGGAAAAAGATGGCTTGGAAGTGAAAAGCCGTTTGAAAGTGAGTCCTGGCTGCCCACTCATCCTGAGCCATCATGTCGCAGTTGATTTGGCGCGAGAAGCCAAACGTGGCGCGGATAAGAAGATAGGTACCACAGGCAAAGGCATAGGTCCGGCTTATGAAGACAAAGTGGCACGCCGCGCTTTGCGTGTCTATGATTTATTCTACCCGAAGCGCTTTGCTGAAAAATTGCGTGAAGTCATGGATTATCATAACTTTGTGCTGACCAACTATTTGGGTGCGCAAGCGGTTGATTTTAATCAACAGTATGATTCCAGCATGCAGCATGCGCTGATTTTGAAGCCTATGATCGCAGATATTTCTGCTGAGATTTATGCAGCAAATGCACGGGGTGAAAACCTGCTGTTTGAAGGTGCGCAAGGTACTTTGCTGGATATAGATCACGGTACCTATCCTTACGTGACTTCCAGCAACTGTATTGCTGGCCAGGCTTCGGCAGGTACCGGTGTGGGAGCCAACAAATTGCATTATGTATTGGGTATTACCAAGGCCTACACCACGCGCGTGGGTGGCGGCCCTTTCCCCAGTGAGTTGGATATTGAAACGGTTGGTGTGCCGGGTTACCAAATGTCTACTGTGGGGCAGGAAATTGGTACCGTAACCAAGCGCAAGCGTCGTTGCGGCTGGTTCGATGCCGCCGCATTGCGCCGCTCAGCCATGATTAACGGTCTAACCGGTTTGTGTATCACCAAGCTGGATGTATTGGATGGAATTGATGCGCTTAATATTTGCACAGGCTATGAATTAGATGGCAAAAAGCTGGATTTGTTGCCAGTGGGAGCAGATGACGTGGCTGGCTGCAAACCTGTTTATGAAACCGTACCCGGCTGGTCAGATAGCACTTTTGGTGTGAAAAGCTGGGATGGTTTGCCTGTCAATGCACAAAACTACCTCAAACGTCTGGAAGTTTTATGTGGCGTTCCGATTGCCATTGTTTCTACCGGGCCTGAGCGCGACGAAACCATCGTGCTACGCCACCCGTTTGGAGCAGACGCGTGAAGCCTGTTGAAAAGCAACGCCTGGCTTGGGCGCTGACTGGCTCCGGTCATTATTTGCGTGAATGCCTGGATATTATTAACCAATTGCTCAGCGAGCAAGTCGATATTGATCTGTTTTTGAGCAAAGCGGCGGCTGAAATATTGCAGCAATATGGCTATAAACATAATGTTGGGCGTGTTTATCAGGATAAAACCGCGAGTGCGGTTCCTGTCGAGATGTTTTATTACGGCGCATATCATACGGTGGTGATTGCGCCGACCACCTCCAACACGGTGGCGAAAATGGTCTGTGGCATTTCGGATAATCTGGTGACCAATATTTTTGCCCAGTCTGGAAAATGCAGAGTGCCGACGATAGTTTTCGCTTGTGATACCGACCCGGAGGTGGAATCAGAAGCGCCGCGTGAGAATATGGTAATGGTTTATCCGCGCCGTATTGATCTGGAAAATACCGCTAAACTCAAAACTTTTGAGGCTACAACGGTGGTGAGCGATATGCCACAACTGAACGCCGCTATCCAGGCGCAACTCGTTAAGTTGTAAATATATGTCTGAAAGCATACTCTTTTTGACTGGGAAACTGGCTGAGAAGAGCTTGAACAGAGTTCTGCAAAATATGCAGAACTCTGATTCAAAAATCCCCAAATTCAAATATAGAGTCGCACAAATCGGTGTTTCTGTGGCGGCATTGATGACACCTGAACTCATCGCGCGACGGCTTGCCGATGCCGGTGATGCAGATCGCATACTGGTGCCGGGATTATGCCGTGGAGAATTAGCCCCGCTGGAAGTGAAATATGGAGTGCCAGTTGAGCGCGGTCCGGAAGATCTGAAAGACCTGCCGCAGTTTTTTGGGCATGGTGGAAAAGCACCAGATTTATCCCAACAGGATGTGCTGATTTTCGCTGAAATCGTGGAGGCACCTGAGCTGACGGTGGCAGGCATACTGGCTAGAGCCGAGTATTTCAAACGCCAGGGTGCTGATGTCATTGATCTGGGTTGCCTGCCCAATACGCCTTTCCCGCATATGGTGGAAGCGATTTCTGCGCTCAAGTCTGCTGGTTTCAAGGTTAGTGTGGACTCCATGAGTAGTGATGATTTATTGCTGGCAGGAAAAACCGGCGCAGATTATCTACTCAGTTTGACCGAAAAAAATCTGTGGATTGCAGACGAAGTCGCTTCTATCCCCATCCTCATTCCAGCCAAGTCTGGCAGTTTGGCTTCGCTTTACCGTGCCATTGATAACATGAAAAAAAAGGGCAGAGCATTTATTGCGGATGCGATTCTTGATCCCATTCCATTTGGCTTGGCAGAATCCATAGGGCGCTATCTGCGTTTACGCAAACGCTATCCCGATATTCAAATCATGATGGGCGTAGGCAATTTAACCGAGTTAACGGATGCGGATACCACGGGTATTAACGCCATACTTTTTGGCATTATTGCCGAGTTGAAGCTGAATGCTGTATTGGCAACATCTGTCAGTCCACACGCGGTTAATGCCGTGGTTGAGGCGGACGTTGCCCGGCGTATGATGTTTGCTGCACGTGAGGATAGAAGCCTGCCGCGTGATTACAGCAATGGTCTTTTGGGCTTGCATGACAGGCGGCCATTTACTTATTCAGCCGCTGAAATTGCTGACTTTGCCGCACAAATCAAAGATCCAAGTTTTCGCATCCAGGTAAGTGAGGCTGGGGTACATATTTATAACCGCGATGGTTTATTTCAGGAAACAGATCCATTCAAGCTGTATCCGCATCTGAAAGTGGACGACGATGCTTCCCATGCTTTTTATTTGGGAGTGGAGCTGGCACGAGCACAAATCGCCTGGCAACTTAAAAAACGCTATAGCCAGGATGAAGAGCTGCAATGGGGGTGTAACACGGTTCAAAAAGATACAGAGGCGCGTGTGGCACATCGGGAAGCTTCGCAAAAAGAGATGCGCAACAAGAAGGATAAAGTGTGAGTAATGCACAGGAAATGATTTATGAAACCATCGTCATTAGTGTTGATGGCGACAATAATCCGCATATCGCACCTTTTGGTGTGCGTGAACGCGATGGATTGATCTTGATTGCACCGTTTCGTCCATCAGCCAGTTTGGATAACTTGCTAAATAGTCGTAGCGCGGTGCTCAATCTGACCGATGATGTACGGGTATTTGCCGGTGCGCTGACTGGTCGCCGTTTATGGCCAGTACACAAGGCGGATACGGTACAGGGGTATGTGCTGGATTCTGCTTTGGCGCACAAAGAGCTGGAGTTGGTTGAAATCAAAGAAGATGCCACGCGCCCCGAGCTCTATTTCCGTGTCGTGCATGAAGTCAATCACGCACCTTTTCGTGGTTTTAATCGTGCGCAAGCGGCCGTTATTGAGCTGGCCGTATTGGTTAGCCGCTTAAATCGCTTGTCTATGGAAAAGATAGAATCTGAAATTGCCTATCTTAAGATTGCTATAGAAAAAACAGCCGGTGAGCGTGAGCTTGAAGCCTGGTCTTGGCTACTAGAGCGCATAGAGAATCATAACGCGGCCATAAATGGAGAAAATCTGGCATGACGCAAATGTTGGCGAGTGTCATTAATGTCGAAGAAGCGCTTATTGCTTTAGAAGCCGGTGTGGATATAATTGACCTTAAAAATCCGTCGCAGGGTGCGTTGGGCGCATTACCTTTAACGGTGATTAGTGATGTTGTAGCCGCCATAGCCGGCCGCGCACCTATTAGTGCGACTATAGGTGATTTGCCCATGCAAGCTGATGTGCTGGCGAAAGCCGCTAGTGCAGTTGCTGAAACGGGCGTGGACATCGTCAAGATAGGATTTTTCGGAATGGAAAATCATAGGGTGTGTCTGCAAGCACTTCAACCTCTAGCACTCAGTGGAGTACGTCTGGTAGCCGTGATGATGGCCGATCAACAGCCGGATATGAGCTTGCTGCCAGATTTTAAACGGGCAGGTTTCTATGGCGTGATGCTGGATACCGCATCAAAGCAAGGTAAAAGCCTTTTGGATTACATTTCACTGGCTAATGCACAAATTTTTGTAGAGAAGGCTGATCAATTAGACTTGGTATCAGGTTTGGCAGGTTCATTAGGCTTATTGCATATTCCTGCCTTACTTGATTTGGCACCAAGCTATATGGGTTTTCGTGGAGCCATCTGTCAAAATAAGCAGCGAGTTTCGGCAATTAAACGATCAAATGTTGTTGAAGTAAGACATGCGTTGCAAAAAAACAACAAATTGGCGGCTAATGTTAAATTTGTTTGATTTGAAACAGTTAGACGTTGCGTTTTAAGCCGTCTTTAAAGTATATTGCATCACGTAGTTTCAACGTCTAGGAGCAAATAAAATGAAAAAAAGTTTAATGAGTCTTGCAGTTGCCGCCACTTTTGGCTTGGTTACTGTTGCAGCAAATGCAGAAGAAGCTTACCAAGGTGCTTGGTATGTAATCCCTAGTGTTAGTGCAATGCATCCGGATGGTGTTTTAGGTGCTGATGGCGTTGGTCCTGGCGTTTCACTGCGTTTGGGTAAAGAATTGAGCGAGCATTGGGATGTTCAAATTGGTGGTAGCCATGCTTATGCAGATCCGAAATCTGGTGCTGGAAAATACGAACAATCACTACTTGGTATTGACGCGCTGTACTTCTTCAGCCGTGATTCATTGCGTCCATATGTGTTGGCCGGTATTGGTGGTGCAAATAATCGTATTGATTACAGTGCTGGTAAAGGTAATCACATTTCATGGGCGGCTAACGTCGGCGCTGGTGTACAGTATTTGTTCACTGAGAACTTGGGCGTACAAGGTGAGTTGCGTCATGTTTGGAGTGAGGCTACTGCTGGAGCCGCGAGATCAACGCCAGGCAATACTTATCTGAGTTTGGGTGGTATTTTCAAATTTGGTGTGCCTAAAGCGGTGGCTGCTGCTCCGGTTGTGGAACCAACCCCAGCACCAATGGCTACTCCTGAACCGGCTGCTGCTCCGGCACCCGCTCCCGAGGCATGTAAACCTACAGTGGAAACCATTACAATAGGCGCTGAGAAACTGTTTGGTTTTGACAAGTACAAGCTGAATGGTGAAAGTAAACCAGTACTGGATGAAGTTGTAGCAAAAATAAAAGCACATGATGATGTTAAATTGGTTATGGTTACTGGGCATACTGATCGTATTGGTAAAAAAGCTTATAACCAAAAACTCTCAGAGCGTCGTGCTAATGCCGTTAAAGACTACCTGGTCAGTCAAGGTGTTGATGCCAGCCGCTTGCAAGCGGTCGGCAAAGATGGATCTGAGCCAGTGGTTGATTGCAAAGGTACCAGAGGTAAGAAATTGATTGCATGTTTAGCTCCTAATCGCCGTGTAGTGATTGAAGCCACACATGAGCAACAAGTTGGTTGCAACAAGTAATTTAGTAATGTAGTTTAAAAAGCCCCGCTTTGCGGGGCTTTTTTGTGGGTAAAAATGATAGAAAAACCATTAATAGATATTGAGCTGGCAATAGAGGCGCGCTGGGTCGTGCCGGTAACGCCACAACGTCAGACTTTAGAATACACAGCGGTTATCATCGATCAAGGGCGCATACTGGATGTCTTGCCTATTGAGTTGGCAAGGCAACACTACCGCGCCAAACAAGTGGTTAGTCTGGACGAACATGTATTAATTCCAGGTCTAATTAATCTGCATACCCATGCCGCTATGACCTTAATGCGCGGATTGGCAGATGATTTGCCGCTTATGCCGTGGCTACAGGAACATATCTGGCCTGCTGAAAAACAATGGTTATCGTCGCAATTTGTACGCGATGGAAGCTTGCTGGCCTGTGCGGAAATGTTAGGCGGCGGCGTGACCTGTTTCAATGATATGTACTTTTATCCGCAAGCCACTGCTGAGGCTTGTATTCAGGCGGGAATGCGCGCTCATCTTGGTTTGGTGGTGATTGAATTTGCTAGCGTTTATGCCAATGATGCCGATGACTATCTGCAAAAAGGTCTGGATGCGCGTGATAGCTTGCGTAACAATCCGTTATTGAGCTTCAGTTTGGCACCGCATGCACCCTACACCATAGAAAATAGCACCTTTGAAAAGGTCATGACCTATTCCGAGCAGCTGGGTTTGGGCATACACACGCATTTGCATGAAACCAAGGCTGAAATTGAACTGGGTATTTCACAATATGCTACGCGTCCTTTACGCAGATTGCTGGATTTAGGCCTGTTGGGGCCGGATTTTATAGCCGCGCATGGCGTGCATTTATTGCCGGAAGAAATGGAGATGCTGGCTGCGCATGGCTGTCATATTGTGCATTGCCCCACGTCCAATTTAAAACTGGCAAGCGGCATTGCACCTGTACCTGCGTTATTGAACAAAGGGGTAAATGTTGGCTTGGGTACCGATGGTGCCGCCAGCAATAACCGTTTGGATATGTTTGCCGAAATGCGTTTGGCCGCATTGTTGGCAAAAGGAACAAGTGTAGATGCCGCAGTGTTACCTGCTGCACAGGCGTTGGAAATGGCTACCATTAACGCGGCCAAGGCACTGGGTCTGGATGATAAAATAGGTTCTATTGAAATAGGTAAATTTGCAGACATAAGCGCGGTAAGAATCGCAGACTTGGAAACTTCACCTTGTTTTGATCCGCTATCTCATTTGATTTATGCCTGTGGTCGTGAACATGTTAGTCATGTGTGGGTGGCTGGTGAGCTGCGTTATGAAAAGTCACATCATCAAAATGGCGTATATGCCAATATCGAACCCGCAGAGTTAAAGGAAATTAGCGCAAAATGGCAATCGAAACTGACGCAATACAAATAGATCCATCAGTGCCCAGGGAGAATGTCGATCCAGCTGAGCTGCAAAAGTTTGCTGATATGGCACATCGTTGGTGGGATAAAAACAGCGAATTCAAGCCGCTGCATGAAATTAATCCATTGCGATTGAATTACATAGCCAGTAAAGTTGGCCTGCAAGGTAAACGTGTGCTGGACGTGGGTTGTGGTGGCGGTATTTTGTCCGAATCCATGAGCCAAAAGGGCGCGGAAGTCACTGGCATAGATTTGGGTGAAAAAGCGCTCAAGGTCGCCAAGTTACATGCGCTTGAAACGGGTGCAAAAGTAGAATATCGCCTGATTTCAGTAGAACATTTGGCCATCGAGAAGCCAGCCTATTTTGATGTGGTGACTTGTATGGAAATGCTGGAACATGTACCCGACCCAGCTGCTGTGGTGCATGCGTGTGCGGCCTTGGTTAAACCGGGAGGCAGCGTGTTTTTTTCCACCATCAATCGTAATCTCAAAGCTTATTTGCTGGCGGTGGTCGGTGCTGAGTATGTGTTGAAACTGTTGCCACGCGGGACACATGATTATGAAAAATTCATCAAGCCATCGGAGCTATCCGGCTGGTGCAGAGCTGCAGGATTAAGTAGTCTAGGCATCAAAGGCATGAGTTACAGCCCGCTAACACAACAATATAGCCTCAGCGGCGATGTTTCCGTCAATTTTATCCTGCATACAGAGAAGTAAAACTGTGTCCCTAAACACCCCGAAAATGATACTGTTTGATCTTGATGGTACGCTGCTGGATACGGCACCGGATTTGGCGCTGGCCTTGAATCTGCAACGTCAACGCTATGGCCTGGAGGCCTTGCCGCTGGAGGTAATCAGACCCTATGCTTCGCATGGCTCAACGGGCTTGCTGTCTGTTGGCTTTGGCTTAACACCGAAACATGCGGATTTTTCCGCTATGCGCGAAGAATATCTGAATTTGTACGATGAGGTTTTTACACGTTCACCTATTCTGTTTGACGGTGTGGCCGAATTGCTGTTTGCGATAGAAAACCAAGGTTTGCGTTGGGGCATAGTAACCAATAAGCCCAAGCGTTTTACCGACCCATTATTAAAGGTGATGCAGTTATCGCATCGCGCCAGTTGCGTGGTTTCCGGTGATGATAGCCCTCGTGCCAAACCCTACCCGGATACCCTGTTTCTGGCATGTGAACAAGCTGTCATTGCGCCTGTGGATTGTATTTATGTGGGCGATGCCGAACGCGATATTCAAGCCGGTATTGCCGCCGGAATGCGCACAGTGGTAGCGCTATATGGCTATATTGGCAGTGAAGATGAGCCGCAAGCCTGGGGTGCCGACTGGATGGTGGCTCAGCCTTTGGAAGTGCTCGCGCTGATATAGTTTGTAATCAGTCGCGGTTACAACAAAACGGTTACTGTTATTTCTTCACGATTCCTTGGTGGCATTCCATAGGTCGTTTGATGCATGAAATGCCACGAACACAGGCCAATTGATTCGGATCAGGAAATTTTAACCGTAGCGATTTTGCCGCATCCACTTGGTGGCTATCCATTTTTCTCCTGCAATCACTGGCATACCACTATGCAGGGATAAAGGGTCTACCTGATTCAAACTATTGCAATATTCAAAATAAAGGGCAGAGCCTTTTTTGGGTGCAATAGTCAAACCTAGTTCCGGAAGCGCGGTTTCACCACCAGCTTCGACATCATTCAAATACATTACCAGCGTGCTGACACGCTGCCCACCTTTGGCAATATGTGCAGCACTGCCCGGATCTCCGGGAGGAAAATAATCAAAATGTGCCTTATATTCAGCGCCTGCTTTGTAATTGAGGATCTGGATACCTTCGCCATTTTCCATAGGCCAATTCATGACGGTGGCAATACGCCTATCCAGACGGGCAATAAACTTGTTCTCGTTAAGATTGAAGTAAGTGCCATAGCTGCTGCGCTCCTGAATGATTTCCTCTTGCCCGGTTTTTGGATCAACGATTGTGGAGCGCTCGAGCTTGATACTGGCAAGCCGGATGAGCTCATCGCACTCCTTGCTCGTAAAAAGATTATCAAACAACGCCACCACCGGCTTCGTCATACGTAATGTCACACGCACATCACGATCTGCGGTTTTGATAATACTTCCGGTTTGTGGCAAACGCGGAGTTTCGTAAATATAGCTGGCATCGGGTAGAGCAATTTTATCTACAAACTCACTTGCAGCAGCCGAGGCAGAACGCGAGCTACACAGCCAATGAATGTAAGTGCGCGCAAAAATTGGATCAAAATTCTGCTCGGTCATGATTTCTATCAGAGCTTCTGGCGTGCAACCGCGCGCCAAATTGTCATTAATCCATTGCTTCCATTCTGTTGTTAACGGGTCATTGTTGGCAAGTTTGCTGAGATTTTCTTGCATTCTTAACTCCTTCCATCATTGTTAAACCCCGTTGCTAATTAAAATAACGTCATATACCTTGTGCATCGCCTACTTGCTGCTAGGTGTAAGCGATGGAGCTCTATTTCTATAGAGTCAGGTTAAATTGATTGCAGATTGTTTCTGACAGTCATCGTTGAAAACATTTACAGCCCACCACCAAACAAGTTTTTACGCCAGCAAGCTGGCGTAAGAAAGTGCTAAGAGAGTCAGCATGGTAAAGGAAGGTGGTGCACTTATCAAATGTCTTGAACGCCGTCATGATTGGTATAAGAGCTGGCTTATCCTAGTGCATCCGCCCAGCTATTAGGCGTTTCATATAGCCTGACACGTTCCAGTTTTAACTGGTTACCGAAGGTGTTCCGGTATTCACCCTGCAAGATTCTGAATGCCTGTGCCGCCATGTTTTCAGCGGTGGGTACGCTGTTGAATACCACGGTTTTATGTTCGGGCAAGGTGTTGAGAAAGTTGAGTACGTCGGCATCACCTTTGTAAACCAGAAAGGCGTGATCCCAGACATCGACTACGCTGCGTTTGGCGATAATTTTTACATCAGAGAAATCCATGACCATGCCGTTTTCCGAACTACCTTCTTGCTGGATGATGTCGCCAGACAGGGTGATCTCAATAGCGTAGCGATGGCCATGCAGGTTGCGGCATTGGCTTTTGTGATTGGGGATGCGATGACCGGCATCAAACTCTAAACGTGTTGTGATTTGCATGATGTAATTATACACGGTGCAAATAGATCAGCTGGGCAACTCAAAATATCTGACCTTGCGCTAGCTCTTTACGCAAACCCTGATAGCAGACCAAGCGCTCGGGTGCGATTTTGTTTTCTGCTACCGCCTGGCTGATCGCGCAATCCGGCTCTTTTAGATGGCGGCAATTGTTGAAGCGGCATTTGCCCAAGAATGGGCGAAACTCGACAAAGGCGTGTTCCATTTCATCCAGACTTAAATGATTGAGGCCGAACTCCTGCAAACCGGGGGAATCAATCAAATGGCTGCTGGCATCAAGGTGGTAAAAATGCGCGGCGGTGGTGGTGTGCTTGCCACTATCCAGCACTGCGGAAACTTCGCGCGTGCGGATATGCAAATCGGGCAACAGGGAGTTGACGATGGTAGATTTACCCATGCCGGATTGCCCGACCAGTACACTGGTTTGGCTTAGTAGCCATGGTTTCAAGGGTGAAATATCATGCTGGGCAGAGAGTGGCTGAACTTGATAACCGAGGCTGGTGTAGAGCTTTAGGCGCTCCAGCGCTTGGGCGTTGTCTGCCAAGTCACATTTATTGAGCACGATCAAGGCACGAATGCCGGCGGCTTCGGCGGCGATCAAACAGCGGTTGAGCAATTCCTCATAAAAGCTGGGGTTGGTAGCGAGTACGATGATGATTTGCGTAACATTGGCGGCCAGCAGCTTGGTTTTATAAGCATTGCTGCGGTAGAGCAGGCTGCTGCGCGGCAGAAAACGCTCAATCACACCTTCGCTGGTGTCGGTGAGTTTGATTTCCACTTGGTCGCCGCAAGCGAGATCGCTCTTTTTACCGCGTGTTACACAGCTGATTTCACGGCCGTCACTCAGCTCAACATCGTAACGTTTGCCATAGGCGGCAATCACCAAGCCCTGCAATACCGGCGCGGCAGTCAATGCGTTTTCAAGCTGTTGAGTTTTGCTATGCGCAGGCTGGCCGGCGGGTGAGAATCATAAAAAGCGGAATGCAGCGGATCAGGCGTTAAGGTAGAGGCGTTATCGCGATAGAGCTTGACCAGTGCATCAATCAAATGCCGCGCATCGGCGTTTTTGGCCGCATAGGCATCGGCTTCAAACTCATGCTTGCGTGAGTAGCTCGCCATGATGGGGTTCAGCAAAAACAAAAATACCGGGCTGATTAAAATAAACAGCAACAGCGCCATGTAATCGCTGGCTTCAGCCACCCCCAAGCCACTATAAAACCAGGCTTGCTGCTTGAGCCAGCCGAGCAAAGCCAAGCCCAGAAAGCTCATGATAAACAGCAGGGCGATGCGTTTCACTACATGTTTATGTCTGAAATGCCCAAGCTCATGCGCCAGCACGGCTTCAATTTCATTGCCATTTAATCGTTCCAGCAGAGTATCAAAAAACACCACGCGTTTGCTGGAACCAAATCCGGTGAAATAAGCGTTGCCGTGACTGCTACGGGTAGAGCCATCCATGACAAACAAACCTTGCGACTTGAAGCCGCATTTGCTGAGCAAAGTTTCAATACGCGTTTTCAGCGATTCATCCGCCAGCGGTGAAAATTTGTTGAACAACGGGGCAATCACGGTCGGATAAAGTGCCAACATGAGCAAATTGAACACGCTCCAAACCACCCATAAATACAGCCACCAGTAGCTGCCCGCGCCTTGCATCAGCCACAGTGCGGCAAATAAAATCGGCAATCCCAGCGCCAAACCAATTGCGCCGTGTTTCAACATATCGGTAAAAAACATGCGTGGTGTCATTTTGTTAAAGCCGAAGCGCGCATCAATGACAAAGGCTTTGTAGTAATCAAACGGCAAATCCACCAGGCCGCTGATAAAAAATGCGCTCAAAATCACCAATGCGCCACGTAGAACATCCTGATTGGGCATGGCCTCGCGCCAGCTGAAATCCAGCCATTGCAAGCCGCCACCCAGTGTGAAAAAGTACAGTAAAGCCGCTTGAATCACACCTTCCAACATCATTAATCGGGTTTTGGTGACGGAATAATCGGCAGCTTTTTGGTGCGCAACCAGACTGATGCTGGCATCAAAAGCGCTAGGCACGCTGGCGCGATTGTTTTGTATGAAACTGACATGGCGCTTGGCCAGCCACAATCTGATCAATGTGGTCACAATTAATAGGCTGATAAACAGGGCGGTGAGGGGTGATGTCATATTTTCGGGTAAACTTCCGGGTTGGGTTGCAAAGAGTAGTTGAGTTGTACTGATTAACAGACGGAATAAATTAAAGAAGGTTCACCAACATTATGGCACAAGATAACAACAACCTCATCTGGCTCGATATGGAAATGAGCGGCTTATTGCCGGATAACGACCGTATTCTGGAGCTGGCCGTGGTGGTCACGGATGCAAATCTGAATACACTGGGCGAATCACCGGTTTTCGTCATCCATCAATCCGATGCCGTGCTGGATGGCATGGATGCCTGGAATAAAGGCGCGCATGGACGTTCCGGGCTTATCGAAAAAGTAAAAGCTTCCACGCTGGACGAAGCAGCGGCCACCTTGCAAATGATAGAATTTTTAAAACCCTTTGTCGGTAGCGGAAAATCGCCCATGTGCGGCAACTCCATCTGTCAGGATAGACGCTTCATGGCGCGCTACATGCCTGATCTGGAAGCTTATTTTCATTATCGCAATCTGGATGTCAGCGTGTTCAAAGAGCTGGCGCGCCGCTGGAAACCAGCGGTTTATTCCGGCTTTAAAAAAGCCAGCAAGCACGAAGCGCTGGCCGACATCTATGAATCCATCGAGGAGCTTAAGTATTATCGCGAGCATTTCATTAAGCTGGATTAAGTTTTGTAGAGCTGGCGTTGCGGTTTTACTGCTTATTGCAATGCCAGCTTTTGCGCGGCCGGATCTGCAACTGCCACGCACCGGCCTGACGGCGCAGGAAGTCGCCATTATTATCAATGACGATGATCCGCTCTCTGTACAAACCGGCACTTATTACCAGAAAGCGCGGCAGATTCCGCCGACCAATGTGATTCATGTGCGTTTTCCGGCAGGTAGAACCGCACTGGGTAAAGAAGAGTTTCAGCAGCTGAAGGCGCAAATTGATAAAGACACCCCCACCCATATTCAGGCCTATGCGGTGGCTTGGACCACGCCGTATCGGGTAGGGTGTATGTCGATCACTTCCGCTTTGGCGTTTGGTTTTAATCAGGACTATTGCTCGGCGACTTGCGGAGCAACCAAAGCCAGCCCCTATTTCAATTCCCCCAGTTTGTATCCGGCGACCGATTTAAAAATGCGTCCGGCCATGCTGCTGGCGGGGACGCGTTTTGAGCAAGTAAAAGCGCTGATCGATCGCGGTGTGGCCTCGGATCACAGCTTCCCTGCAGGCCATGCTTATCTGCTAAACACGCCAGACAGGGCGCGCAGCGTGCGTTCTATTAATTTTCCGCAAACCGCAAAAGAACTGGCCGGCGTTTATCCCATCGAAATTCTGGAAACCGGTGCAATTGCAGACAAACAGGATGTACTGTTTTATTTCACCGGCTTAACCCATGTGCCGCAATTGCAGACACTGGGATTTCAACCCGGTGCACTGGCCGATCATTTAACCTCAACCGGCGGCCAGCTTACCGATTCCACGCAAATGAGCATTTTGCGCTGGCTGGAAGCAGGTGCCACCGCCAGTTACGGCACTGTCATCGAGCCTTGCAATCATCAGCAAAAATTTCCCGTACCCGGCATTGCCATGTTTTTTTATGCTACCGGTGCCACGGCAATAGAAGCTTACTGGAAAAGCGTGGCCTGGCCGGGAGAGGGCGTATTTGTCGGTGAACCGTTGGCAAAACCATTTGCCCCCGAGTTGCAAGAAAACGAGCCTAACCGCTTTGAATTACGCAACTTTAGCCAGCGTGAAGGGCGTGTAAGCCTGGAGCAATCAGCAACCATGCTAGGGCCATATAAACCGATAGCGCAATTCCCCATGCGCAGAGGTGCCAATCAGTGGCGCTTCACGCTACCGGAAACGACAAAAGGATTTCTCCGGTTGCAATGGTAGTGAGTGTGCGTTATTTGTGAGCGTTAATCGTTAGCAAACGCCTCACACAATAGGCTTAATAGCGCACTAAACAAGGGGATCAAATCCTCTTTTTCATAAGGTGTATTTTCATCGGTGCCAGCCACAACAAAGGCAATCGCCGCTTTGTCCAGATCTTGCCGGTAATTCATCCAGTGTTCTTGTTCAGCATCGCCTATTAATTGAAATTTATGCGTGCCGGATTCTATAATTTCCGCCCATTCTTCCTCGCCGGATTCGGCAAAAATGGATTTAACGATAGTGACCGAAGCTTTCACGAAATCGGGCGCAATGTTCTCTTCGGCCAGCGGTAATGTGAGGTAAGTGTAAACCAGCATGGCAAAGGCCTGATATACGCTGAGCATATCAAAGTTGAACTCGCGCTCGTCCACAGGCGAGCGTTCCGCGTGGCGTATGGCTTTAACGGTGATGGCGCAGGCGAGATAAGTCGCGGCTTCCAGCGGCGCATATTCTTCCAGCTTTTTCGATTGCAAGGTTTGCGGATCAAGCCCCGCTTCATGTTGCGCCTCGGCGAGGCAGATGCCGTAAAGCAGGCTGAGTCTTTGCGAATAAGTAATGTTCATATTTTGATTAAATTTAAAAATTAAAAGTGGTTAATGAGTGTCATGGTCTGCCCTATGTTCAGTTTCCATGCGGCGGAATGCGTTTCACTTTTTTGTTTTATGTGAACTAACCTTATATGTTAGGCATGGACTGTGGTATCTGAGACAACTTCCGCCCACGGCCTGATTTTGTTTAGGGTTGCCGCTAGAACATCCTTAGCGCACTCGGTGTCGTACCGCGCTTGACCGCGTAGCCACCAGCCCTCGGATAGCCCGAAAAAACGGCACAACCTCAAATCGGTGTCAGCCGTAATTGCACGGCGACCAGCGACAATCTCACAAATACGTTGCGCGGGAACACCAATCTCTTTAGCTAGCCGATATTGGGAAATTCCCATCGGTTTCAGGAACTCTTCGAGTAGCATTTCACCAGGGGTAACTGGCGGAAGTTTATTTGTTTTACTCATGATTCAGACTCCATTAATGGTAATCAACAATCTCGACATCTTTTGGCCCCTCGCTCGTCCAAACAAAGCAAACGCGAAACTGGTCGTTAATGCGAATGCTGTGTTGTCCGGCACGGTCATGTTTCAATGCCTCCAATCGATTACCGGGTGGAACACGAAGATCGTCAAGAACACCTGCCCACTCAAGCTGCTCAAGTTTTCGTCGTGCCACAGACTCAATGTTCGTAAATCGTTTTGCGCATTGCCGTTTAAATAGGCTCTCAGTCTCGGTACACTTGAAGGATTTGATAGACATAGATAAATAGTAACGCCAAGCGTTATTATTGTAAAGCGTGACTAAGGAAAATCAGCTTGTTACCCAATACTGTTTGTGGATAGTTTGTTGTTGGGCTTCATTGCATTCAGCTCAACCGCGCTAAATAAACAATTTATGGAGTTGTTACAGTTATATCTATAAAGCTGGCTTTATTTCTCACATAGTAGGGTCTTAAATGGGCTGAGTCTTTATAGATTGGCTCGCCATTAGAGTCGAGGCTAGGACAAGTATTACTCTTGCATACAAACACTAAAGGGTTGATTACGATTGCACCTGCCTCCTCAGCAACTCTTTGCAAATCATTCTGAATTAATCCATATTTATCTGTTATTTTTTTCATGCTAACTCCGCCATCTCTTAATTTTAAGAAATTTGGGAAGTTTTTAAGTTCTCGTGAAGCCATGTATTTAGGATCCATTTCAGTTTCAGCGGGGATATTTAATATAACAAAAACTTGTTTGTTTAATTTTTTTAAATCACGAATGTAATCAGCGAATTTGAGTAGCGAATTTTTATATTGATCACTTGCATACCCGAAACTCCCTTTTAAAGCACTACCAGAGGAAAGGTATCCATTCCATTGAGCACCTATAACAACCGTTTTAATTTCTTTTCTAGCCGATGCTAGTTCAAATGCCGCATCCATCAAACCAAAACAATGTTTATGAAGATCATCATAGGGTGAGTCTATGATTGGGAGACATCCTCCGCCTGTAGCAAATATTATGCTATTCGTTGTTTGGGAATTACGTTTAATTAACTCATCTATTCGCACATAATACTGTTCAATATTCGAGTCACCAACGAAAAGGGTCGTATCTTTTTTCTTTGATTCCTGATGGTAAAAGTATTTGTTTTTAAATGGATATTCTTTTAAGTCTCCAGGATATTGCCATTCTCCCGCAGCTTTTGATATGGTATTGAATTTTAGAACTCCGACTCTGAATTTAAAGCCATCCATAGCATAAGTATTAAAGCCAACATAACCAACAATTGTCATCAGCACTACGAGCGCAATTATTTTCATCTTGCTATATTTACCGAAGCGCATAGGCTTTTCAATGAACTTGTAAGTCACCCATGCCAGTATTATTGCCAGTAAAACTGCTGCTATGCGAATCTTTCGCGAAGAAGCATCGCTCTCCATAATATGGGTGAATGACAACAATGGCCAATGCCATAAATACAGTGGAAAGCTAATTAGGCCAAACCATACCAGTATGCGGTTGGATAACACGGCACGATTGAACCAAGCTTGTGTACCTGCCGAAATAATCAGCACTGCACCAAGGGTGGGCAGTAGCGCCCACCAGCCCGGGAATTGTCGTGCTTTGGTAATTATCAGAACACCGATAAGAATTAAAACTGCGCCAAGTATGGATTGGACATTGCGTAAAGTCTTGCCATTGGCATCTGGCGTTTGTGCATAGATCATTTTCCCCAGCCAGCTATCCAGTTGGTGTTTTAACTTGGGGAATAGACTGCGTCCGTGCAATGTCAAATAGGCAAGAACAGAACCTATCAGCAGTTCCCAAAAGCGTGTTTGCGGAGAATAAAATGCAGTAACGGCATCACTATGTACTTTGTTAAGATTCAGTGTGAAGGATATGATGGCGACAATAGTTGCGATGGTAAGCAGATTAAATTGCTTTTTCCAAGCCAGCCATAATAGTAGTGGCCAAACAATGTAGAACTGCTCTTCTATTCCCAGTGACCAGAGATGTAGTAGTGGTTTAGTGTTTGCGGAGTTATCAAAGTAGCCGCTTTCATTCCAGAATAAGAAATTTGAAATAAAACCAGCACCACCTGCCATGTGTTTCCCCAGCTGCTTATATTCATCGGCAAGTAGCGTAAACCAGCCAAATACAAAGCTTGAAATTAGCACCAAAATTAGTGCAGGGAAAATGCGTTTGATACGGCGACTATAAAACTCTATAAAACTGAAAGTGTTACGTTCCAAGTTGCTAATAATAATGGTGGAGATTAGAAAGCCAGAGATGACAAAGAAAATATCGACACCAATAAACCCACCTCTAAGCCAATTGGGAAATGCGTGATATATAACAACAGAAAGAACCGCGATGGCACGCAAGCCATCAATGTCGGGGCGATATTTTGGGTGTATTAAATTTCCTGATTGCAGAGGGGGGGGGAGGTAACAGTCATTTTAAAATTCCTTTGAATATTATTTTACATGCAGCGCGGTAGGTTGGGCAGAGCGGTAGCGAAGCCCAATATTCAAGGCCTCGTTTATTGTTGGGTTTCATTGCATTCAGCCCAACCTACCGCGCTGCATTCACACAGGATTTCATCTTGCGGATTTTCATTTTTCGGGCGCATCTGATTTTTCCGGCCGAGTGTGGTGTCGGATTAAACTCACTTTACATAATCAATCAATCAATCAATCAATCAATCAATCAATCAATCAATCAATCAATCAATCAATCAATCAATCAATCAATCAATCAATCAATCAATCAATCAATCAATCAATCAATCAATCAATCAATCAATCAATCAATCAATCAATCAATCAATCAATCAAACGCCGGTATCGCTTCCAGTTGCTCATGCAGTTCCAGCCAGCGCTCTTCGGCTTGTTCTATGCGCTGTGCCAGTTCGGCTTGTTGTTTGAGTGTGGTTTGCAGTATGGCTTTGTCGGCGCTGTAGATGGCGGGGTCGGCCAGGCGTTCGTCGAGTTGGTTTTTTTCCTTTTGCCAGGTTGCCATTTTACTTTCCAGTTGTTCGGTTTCCTTGATTAAGGGTCGCCGTTCCAATATGCGTGCCTGGCGTTCGGCTTTGCTTTGCGCTCTGTCGTTTTTGTGGGTGGATTTTTCAGCGCTGTTGTCCTTGTTTTGGGTTTCGGCGGCTTTGTCCTTGCTGCGTTGTTCGGCCAGCCAGTTGCGATAATCTTCCAGATCGCCGTCAAAAGTCTCGGCTACGCCGTCGGCGACCAGTACAAAGCGATCGCAACTGGCGCGTAGCAGGGCGCGGTCATGTGATACCAGCACCACGCCGCCTTCATACTCTTGCAGTGCCAGGGTAAGGGCGTGGCGCATTTCCAGATCAAGATGGTTGGTGGGTTCATCCAGTAATAACAGATTGGGTTTGGTCCAGATCAATAGTGCCAGTGCCAGACGTGATTTTTCACCGCCGGAGAACGGGCCACAGGGCGTGCTGGCCATATCACCGCGAAAATCGAAGCCGCCCAGATAATTGCGGTGTTCCTGTTCACGGGTTTGCGGATCAAGCCGCACCATGTGTTGCAAGGGCGATTCATCGGGGCGCAGTTGTTCCAGCTGATGCTGGGCGAAGTAGCCGATATTGAGGTCTTTGCCTTCAATACGTTTACCTGACAATGGTGTGAGATTGCCGGATAGCAACTTGATGAGTGTGGATTTACCCGCGCCATTGCGTCCCAGCAAACCCAAGCGTTCGCCCGGACGCAGTGTTAGCTTGACCTTGTTCAGGATGATATGGTCGTTATAACCCGCGTTGGCATCGTCCAGCACCAGTAGCGGATCAGGTGCGCCGCGCATTTCTCTGAAACCAAAGCTGAACGGGCTATCAATATGCGCGGCGGAAATCAGTTCCATGCGCTCCAGAGCCTTGATACGGCTTTGTGCCTGGCGTGCCTTGGTGGCTTTAGCGCGGAAACGGTCAATATAGCTGTGCAAATGCGCGACTTCACGTTGCTGGCGCTCATACAGCGATTGTTGTTGCGCGAGCTTTTCGGCACGTTGGCGTTCAAAATCCGAATAGCCGCCCTTGTATAAAGTCATTTGCTGTTGTTCAATATGAATCACGTGGTCAATGACGTTATCCAGAAAATCGCGGTCATGCGAAATCAGAATCAGCGTGCCGCGATATTCCTTGAGCCATCCTTCCAGCCAGATGACCGCATCCAGATCCAGGTGGTTGGTGGGTTCATCCAGCAGCAGCAAATCCGAACGGCACATCAGGGCGCTGGCCAGATTTAGCCGCACGCGCCAGCCGCCGGAAAAATCGGATACCGGCCGACTTAAATCCGCATTGCTGAAACTCAAGCCATGCAGCAGCTCGGCGGCTCTGGCGCGCGCGGAATAGCCGCCGATTTCACTGAATCTGGCGTGCAGTTCGCCTATCTTTTCGCCTTCGTGATTGGCTTCGGCTTCAAGCAAACCTTGCTCTATGCTGCGCAATTCCACATCGCCATCCAGCACAAATTCAATGGCGGCTTTGGCAACCGCCGGTGTTTCCTGCGAAACATGCGCAATCACCCATTGCGGCGGCATTTCCAGATCGCCGGATTCTGCGTGCAGCTCGCCGCGCAACAGGGCAAACAGGCTGGATTTACCCGCGCCATTGGCACCGGTGAGGCCGACTTTATGTCCGGGATGCAGTTGAAAGGAGGCGTTTTCGATGAGAACCCTAACGCCGCGCGTTAAAGTGAGATTTCTGAATTGAATCAAGTGGTGCCTTTGCAGTCTTAAGCTATATCCGATGAGGGGCGTTATTTTAAAGCATTCTTCATGCCCGGCCGCATCTCAACAGTATAATGTTGCCAAAACAAGTCAAAATGCCCTAAAGATTCAAAAAAATTATATGGTTAAAACGTCTCTCTTCTGGATTTATCGCGCTGCGACTATCGCATTGTGGGTGTTTAGCATCGCGCTGCTGTTGTCGGTGTCGGTGTTGCGCTATCTGGTTTTGCCGCAAATTGAGGCTTATAAAACTGAAATTGCGCAAAGCATCAGTCAGGCTATCGGACAGAAAACCACTATCGGCCAGATTGAGGCGGGCTGGGATGGTTTGAATCCGCATTTGAATCTGCGTGAAGTGACGGTGTTGGATAAGCAGAATCGTGCGGTGTTGTCGCTGCATCATGTGGAGAGCAGCTTGTCCTGGTGGAGCATCCCCTTGCTGGAGCCGCGCCTTTCCGAGCTGACGATTTATCAGCCAGCACTCACCATACGGCGCGCGCCGGATGGCAAGCTGACCATCGCCGGCATTGCCATTGGCGGTGCTACAAAATCCAATTTCCCCAATTGGTTACTGCATCAGGCCAAAATCAATGTGCTGGATGCCACAGTGCTGTGGCAGGATGATTTGCGCCATGCGCCAGCCTTGACCTTGAACCATCTGCATTTACGGCTGGATAGCCCGCTGTGGGGCAGCTTGTTCGGGCAACACCGCTTTGCCTTGCGTGCCACGCCCTCCGCCGGATCATCGCAGCCTATCGATATACGCGGCCGGATTTACGGTCATGATGTGCATCAGCCGGAGCAATGGCGCGGCACGCTATACGCTAGTCTGGATGGTACGGATATGGCGGCCTGGCGTAACTGGGTGGTGTATCCTGTTGATCTGCATGAAGGCTCTGGCGCTACGCGCTTCTGGCTGGATTTTAGCAAAGGCAAACCGGTAAAAATCACCACGGATGTCAGCTTGAGCAAGGTCAAAGTGCGGCTTGCCAACCAGGCAGCGGCTACCCAATTAAATCAACTTTCGGGGCGATTGATCTGGACAAAATTTGCCGATGGCCAGCAGATACAGGCGCAGCGTTTGCGCTTGCTTGCCACTGGCGATATTGATCTTAAAAACGGTAAATTTAGCCTGCGCGAGCGCATGGTGGCGGGCAAAAGCCAGCAGGAGGGCGAGATTCAGCTGGATGAAGTGCAGCTGGAAACACTGGCGGCTTTTGTTGCACAACTGCCTTTACCACCGGCGTTTTTACAAAAAATGGCTGAAATCACCCCCGTGGGCAAGCTGCAAAAATTTGCGCTGAGCTGGAAGGGCAACCAATTTCTGCCGCAGGAATACAGCTTGCGCAGCCGTTTCTCCGGCCTTGGCATGAAGGCTCAGGAAAGTTTTCCCGGCTTTAGTCAGCTGAGCGGCAACATTGAGGCCAACGCGGGTGGCGGTACCTTGAATCTGGATTCACACCTGGCGACGCTGGATTTTCAAAAGATACTGCGCTGGCCAATGGGTGTAGATAAATTAAGCGGAAAAATACAATGGAGCAAACGTGCCAACGGCACGCTGATTGATATAAAAAGCCTGAGCATTGCCAACCCGCAATTGGCCGGCATCATCAATGCCAGTTATCTGCATACCGGCAATCACAATGACACGATTGACCTTATAGGCAAATTTGAGCGTCTGGATGGAAAATTTGCCTATTTATATTTCCCCATGACCCTGCATGAAAATACCATGGACTGGCTGGATAATGCCTTTGTGGATGGCTCTGCCAGCGATATTAATATCATTGTCAAAGGCAAGCTGGCGGCTTATCCGTGGATAGATAATCAGCAAGGCTTGCTACAGATCAAGGCCAAGGTGACGGATGGCATTATTAATTACAGCAAGGTCTGGCCAAGGGTAGAAGGGGTGCGTGCCGAGTTGTTGGTGGAAGGTGACCGCCTGCAAGTGAAGGCGGATGCGGGGCAGCTATCGGGCAATCAGATTATCAAAACCCAAGTGCTCATTCCACATTTGAAAAATCCACACAAGGTGATAGAAATCAATGCGGACTTGCAAAGCCCGGCGGATGCCTTGCTGCAATTTATTAAAAATAGTCCACTGGCTGCGGGGGATGACGGTTTCATCGGCAATTTACAAGCCAGTGGCGCGGGCAAATTATCCTTGGATTTAATGCTGCCGCTTGAGGCGGGGGGCGTGGGTGCTAAAGTCAAAGGTAGCTATGTGCTGAATAATGGCAAGTTTGCCCGCAGCGCCAAAGCGCCGGTGATTGAGCAAATCCTGTTAGAGCAGATCAATGGCAGGCTGGATTTCACCGAAGCCAGCCTGAAAGCTCAAAATGTTAATGCCCGTATCTTTGGCAGCACGATGCAGTTCAATCTGGCTAACGTTAATGCAGACTTATTGCGTGTGACAGCCAAAGGTCAAATGCCTGAAAGCGCCTTGCGGCAGGCCATAGCCAGACCATTGGCTAATAAATTGCAAGGCAATATAGATTGGACCGGTGAATTCAATCTGGGCAAACATCAGGCGGATTTCAGTATCAAATCCTCGTTGCTGGGGTTTTCTTCCAGCCTGCCACCACCTTTCAACAAACGCGCGGATGAGGCCTTGGCTCTGCGTTTTGATAAAACTTCACAGGGGGCGCAACAAGACACCATTAGCTTTAATTTGGGAGCTATCGTCAGTGCGAAATTTATACGCAATTTGCAAGCCGGGGCTATGTCTATAGCGCGTGGAGAAATCAATCTGGGTGGCAATGCGGAAATACCCGCTGCGTCAGGCCTTCAGTTGAAAGGCGTACTGGCCAGTCTGGATGTGGATCAGTGGCAAGCACTGCTGGGGGAGCCTGGCAATGGCGAAAATAATATTGCGGTGAATACGATTGATCTGAAAATTGCTGAACTCGACTGGTTTGGCCGACGCATTAACGCGTTGAAATTGAACGCGAAAGCCACGGCCGATGGCTGGCAGGCCAATGTGCAAAGCCGCGAGATCGATGGCAATGTGTTTTGGCTGAGCACGGGCAATGGCAAGGTGGTGGGGCGCCTGCAATCGCTAGTAATGCCTGTCGCTGCACCCGCCAAGCTGAGGGATGCTGATTTTGTGCTCAAAAAAGAGCGCAAATATCCGGCACTGGACATCGAAGCCAAGGCCTTTTCTTTAGGAAAAAAACCGCTGGGGCGACTGGAATTGCAGGCCAATGAGCAAAATGGAAACTGGCATATTGAGCAGCTGCGTATCAGCAATCCCGATAGCGTGCTGACCGCCGATGGCGACTGGCAAAGCTGGAAGCTGAATCCGGTTACGCAAATGCATTTCAACTATGCCATCAGCAATGTGGGCAATGCCCTGGAGCGCCTGGGTTATGCCAACACCATCAAAGATGGCGAGGCAGATTTTAGCGGTCAACTGAATTGGCCGGGCAGCCCGCATACCTTTGATTTGGAAGCACTCAATGGCGATTTTAAGCTGGAGGCGAAAAAGGGGCAATTTCTCAAGGTAAAGTCGGGGTTTGGGCGCTTTCTGGGGATTATCAGTCTGCAAAGTTTGCCCCGGCGTTTGTTGTTCGATTTCAGGGATTTGTATAACGATGGGGTGAGTTTTGACAATATCAGCGCCAACGTCAGCATTAAACACGGCGTGCTGCGCAGTGAGGATTTTAAATTGGAAAGCCCTTCCGCTCTGGTTGAAATCAAAGGGGAAACCGATTTGCACAAGGAAACCCAGCACTTGAATATCAAAGCCACGCCGCATATGAGCGATACTTTTTCATTGGCGGCGCTGGCAGGCGGACCGGCAGTGGCGGGAGCGGTTTTCCTCGCGCAAAAACTGTTCAAAGATCCATTGAGCAAGCTGGCGATAGAGCGCTATGAAATCGTGGGCACTTGGGATAATCCGCAAGAAGTGAAAGATAGTAAATAAAATGCGCAGAAGGGCGTTAACAAACTTGCCAAATAGAAAATTATTAGTCGATTTGGAGTATTATTTACCAATAAGAACCATTCTCAACTAGAGCTGATCTCAAGAAATATTTTGAGAGTCATATTTTTGAGAAAATGTAGTACAAAAATCAATAAATTACAGAATCTTAAAAATACGGAATCTAAGTTATGCCTATCAAATCACGCGCAAAAATTTCAAAAACCTCAAAATCAGCCGCCAGTGTGCCAGGCATCATCAAAATTGCGGGTATTCAAATGGCTTCCGGGCCACATGTTTCTGCCAATTTGAGTGAGGCTGAACGCCTCATTGAAATCGCTGTGAGCCAGGGTGCAAACCTGGTGGCGTTGCCTGAGTATTTCGCCATTATGGGTTTGAAAGATACTGACAAGGTAAAGGCGCGCGAGAAAGAAGGCAGTGGCCAGATTCAGCGCTTTCTGGCCAAAGTCGCCAAAAAACATCGCATCTGGCTCATAGGCGGATCAGTGCCGCTGGAAGCCAGTGTGCCCGATAAAGTGCGCAATGCCTGTTTGGTGTATGACGATCAAGGCCAACAAGTCGCGCGCTATGACAAGATTCATCTGTTTGGTCTGGATTTGGGCAATGAGCATTATCACGAAGAAAACACCATAGAACCTGGTAAAGAGGTGGTTGTGGTAGAAACCCCTTTTGGCAGAATTGGGCTTTCGATTTGCTATGATTTGCGTTTTCCCGAGCTGTACCGCGCCATGGGCGATGTGGATATTATTGTCATCCCCGCCGCGTTTACCGACACCACAGGCAAAGCGCATTGGGAAAGTTTAATCCGTGCGCGTGCCATTGAAAACCTGAGCTATGTGCTGGCACCGGCGCAAGGCGGCTACCATCTTTCCGGCCGTGAAACCTATGGCAACAGCATGATTGTTGATCCATGGGGCGTGGTGCTGGATAGACTGCCACGCGGATCAGGCGTGGTTATCGCTACGGTAAACCCCAGCTATCAGGCCAGCCTGCGTAAAAGCTTGCCAGCGCTCAAACATAGAGTTATCAAGTAAAACCGCACTAAATCCACATGCCATGCAGACCTTGTTTCTGCATGGCTTCAATTTGACGGAATTTGTTGTGCAAGCATGGCATGACAAAGTCCTTGTTATCGTTTGTAAAGTCATTAACTCATTGAGCGGATTTGCGAGAAGCTTACGTAGTAAACTACTTATAACTTCAGCTGAAAGACAGGATCATGTCACTTTTCTGGCAACATCTGGCGACTGATTGCATTGAACATCAGCCATTGATTCAGAAAAATGCAGACAATGAAAAACGCTGCCATGCCTTGTTTCAATTTGCACAAGCAGCCATCATGATTGCAGATATGGGAAGGCCATGACACCTAACGACAAAAATAAAACACCCGCCCAACTGCGTATTGCAGCCGAGGCGCAATTAGCCAACAAGCCACCACCAAAAGAACCGCTTAATTCCAACGATGAGCTGCTATATAAATTAAACGTGCACCAGGTCGAGCTGGAGATGCAGAACGAATTCTTGCAAACAACACAGCTCGCATTGCAGGAATCGCTTGACCGCTATGCCGATCTATTTGAATTTGCGCCAGTGAGCTATCTCACCCTCACTGCGGATGGCAAAATCGTGGAGGTCAATATGACCGCTATCACGTTACTGCGTCGGGAACGTATCAAGCTACTCCAAAAAAGCTTTTATACATTGGTTGCCGCAGAGGATCAAAGTAGATGGTTAAAGTATTTCTTGGCCATAAAGGAAAATATTGGGAAAAGCAGTATTGAACTGTCCATACTGCGCGGCGATGGCACGATATTTCCAGCGCAACTTGATTGTTTTGGCACCCGATCAGAGACTCGAATTGCTTTTGCCGACATTACCCAGCAGAAGTTGATCGAAAAACAGCGGATTGAATCGGAAGCCAAGCAGCGTGATCTGTTGGTGCGTGAAGTGCATCACAATATCAAAAACAGCTTGCAGGGGGTAACCGGCATATTGCGCCAGTTTGCGGAAAAATACCCAAACCTTGCCGAGCCACTGGGCCAGGCCATTGGCCAAATACAAACTATCGCCGTGGTACATGGCCTGCAGGGACGTGTTGCATCTACCACTGTACGCTTGTGTGAATTGACCAGCGCGATTGCCGCCAACAATCAAAGCTTGTGGCAATCACCGATGGTTGTGTCTATACCACCGCATTGGATTCCCTGCCGAATTGCCGAAGCTGAGGCGGTACCATTGGCGCTGGTGCTGAATGAATTAATCATTAATGCCGTCAAACATGGCGATCAGAGCGTTGGAGTTAAGATCAAACTCCGACATGAACCGCAACCCGATATGATACAAGTCAGCATTACCAACCCCGGCCAGCTACCGGCTAATTTTGATTTTCATACGCAGACTGGCATAGGCACAGGTTTGCAATTGGTAGCCTCGCTTCTGCCCAGGAGTGGTGCGGATTTAGCCTGGGAACAGCGCGAGGATAACGTTTGCGTGCGGCTGCAACTGGCTCCGCCTATCATTACACAGGAAAAAGAGGAAATTTAAATGGCTTTATGTGAAATCCAATGGCAAATACTCCAATGACCAATACTGAAGTGCACACACCCACTTCCATGAAATCGCTACTACTGGTGGAAGATGACCGGCTGATTCTCGCCACCTTGAGTAGCGGCCTGGTCAGGGCTGGCTATTCGGTAAACACGGCAGAATCGGTGGATGAAGCCGAGTGCTGGCTGGCAAACAATGCACGGCCAGCCCTGGTGATTCTTGATATACGTATGCCGGGGCGCAGTGGTCTGGAACTCACCCAACGGCTGGCTGAACTGGATCATATTCCTTTCATTATGCTGACGGCTTATGGTGAACAGGATCTGGTTCAACAGGCCGCAGACTTGGGGGCGATGGGCTATCTGGTTAAACCGGTAGACATCACGCAATTGATTCCGACCGTCGAAATGGCGATAACGCGCGCCCAGGAATTCAGTCATTTGCGGGGTGAAAGGTTACAGTTGCAAACCGCACTCAATGCGGAACGCATCGTCAGTGTAGCCGTCGGCATCATCATGGATCAGCGCGGAATCGGACAGAAAGCCGCCATGGATCTGCTGCGCAATACCTCACGTAGCCAGCATATCAAGCTGACGGAGCTGGCTAACAAAATAGTTGAATCGCGCGAGATTTTGAATCTATGACAATCAACCTAAAAAAAGCAGTTATCCGCAGATAAAACAATAATTAAGCCCGCTTAGGCGACCCCCTCTTTGGGTGATGTGCCGACCTCGCGCTAGCCTTTGAAACTCCGCGTTAATCTGCGTCGTCTGTGGGTTTAACCGAGTTTTTTGGGATAAATCATTACCTTGCCTAAGCAAAGATTTGAAGCATAAAAGTCAGCTTTATCGGCTTAAGAAACATTTAATACTGTCGTAAAATAGTCATGTATTCAAGTTTGCCCTTGACCTCGGCACTTGAATTTTGAGGCTCCGAACCTGCCTCGTTTGAATTTCCGTCATTTTTACCAGACGGTACTAAACGATAATTTTTCTCTCAGGGAGAATGGCACATGTTCGGGTCGCAACAAATCCACTTCCAGGTTCTCTGGAAGTTTTTCAATTCAACAGTTTTTCCGCACACTATTGGCAATAGCGCCTTGCCTTGCCTTGCCTTGCCTTGCCTTGCCTTGAATTATACGGTCAGCATAGGTAAGCAAGATGAAAAAAGACCACAAAAATATCATCCTGCCGGATGAAATAGCGCAAACCCTGATTGCGGTCATTTCTGATGCTCTTCTGCTCAAGGATGGTGCAGGCCGTTGGTTGCATATCAATGAAGCCACACAAAAACTTTTCCAGTTGCATGGCATTACCTGGCAGAACCTGGACTGGCAAAACAAGACCTATCAGGAAATACAAAGCGCACGGCCGGAAATTGGCGTTTTATACAAATTACTGCTGGCAGGTGATGAAGCGGTGTGGGATGCAGGAACCACAGTAACCCTTGAAGAGCATGTTGCCGATGCCAGCGGCAAGCTACACGAATATGAAATCCGCAAAACGCCGATGTTCAAGCAAAATGGCCAGCGTGATGGATTGCTGCTTATTTTTCGCGATATGACGCAGCTCAAACAGGCGGAACGTAATCTGCGTATTGCCGATGCCGCTTTTGAATTACAGGAAGCCATCATGATTACCGATGCTGCCAACCGTATCGTGCGCGTCAACCACAACTTTACAAAATTGACCGGCTACAGCGCGGAGGATGTCATCGGCAAGACCCCGGCCATCCTGCAATCCGGCCGTCACGACCAAGCTTTTTATCAGGATATGTGGTCATCACTCGCCACCCACAAATGCTGGCAAGGTGAAATCTGGGATAGACGTAAAAGCGGTGAAACCTACCCCAAATGGGCCACCATTGCCGCCATCACCGGGGCGGATAAGCAGATTAGCAATTATGTCGCGGTATTTAATGATCTCAGCAAATCGCATGCGGCCGAGCAGGATATTCACCGCCTAGCCTTTTATGATCCGCTCACCAGCCTACCTAATCGCCGCATGCTCTACGAGCACCTGAATATGGCACTGGAAGAGAGTAACCGTAATTTGAACTACGGTGCCATTCTGATGGCAGATGTCGATAACTTCAAGTGTATCAATGATACCAAGGGTCACGCCGCCGGGGATCTGCTGCTGATACAAGTGGCACAACGTCTCAAGCTGTGTGTACGTGATACCGACACGGTAGCCAGACTGGGCGGCGATGAGTTTGTCATTATTCTGAAGTTTCTGAGTCAGGATGAACATCAGGCCGCCTTGCATGCCGATGCTGTCAGCAAAAAAATTCTGCAGGCAATCAACAAGCCTTTTTATATTGCCGGTCATCAGCTGCACAGCACCATGAGTATAGGTATCAGTCTGTTCACCGTACCCACGGCGACCAGCGAAGAAATACTGAAACACGCCGATGCCGCCATGTATCAGGCCAAAGCAGCGGGGCGCAATACCTCGCGTTTCTTTGATCCCGCTATGCTTGAATTGCTGGAAAACCGTTTGTCGCTGGAAAACGAATTGCGCCAGGCCTTGCACAAAAATCAGTTCAAGCTTTATTACCAGATTCAAGTCGATCATCAAAGCCGGGTGCTGGGGGCAGAAGTGCTGCTACGCTGGGTGCATCCAGAGCGCGGCTTTATTTCCCCGGCCGAGTTTATCCCGCTGGCGGAAGAAACCCGATTGATATTATCCATAGGCGAGTGGGTGCTTAAAGTCAGCTGCCAGCAACTCAAAAAATGGGAAAGCAATCCGCTCACGCAAAATTTGATTCTGGCCGTCAATGTCAGCGCCCCGCAGTTCGCGCAGCCCAATTTTGTCGAGCTGGTCTGCCATATTCTGGAATATACGGGTGCCAAAGCCACCCATCTCAAACTGGAGCTAACCGAAAGTCTGGTATTGCAGAATGTCAGCAGCGCCATTGAAAAAATGGAACAACTTAAACTGCTGGGCATACGTTTCTCCATGGATGATTTCGGCACCGGCTATTCCTCCTTAAGTTACCTGAAAAAATTGCCCATTAACCAGCTGAAAATAGACCGCAGTTTTGTGCAGGATATTGATACCGGTGCCAACGATGCCATCATCGCGCAGACCATTATCGGCATGGGTAATAACCTCGGCTTCAATGTCATTGCCGAAGGCGTGGAAACGCAGGCGCAACGTGATTGCCTGGAGCGCATAGGTTGTATGGCCTATCAGGGCTATTTGTATGGCAAACCTGTTCCCGTGCGCGATTTTGAAAATCTGCTGAACGAGCTTCAGCAAAAGCAGGCGCTTGAATCAGATTTTATTCGCGGTGTTCAACACCTTGATTGATGGGCTAAAAAACCGTTGGAGTTTTTAAATTTAAGGAGCTGTGATGATAGAAAACTTAGTTAATTTTGATGAGCAGGAATCTACAAGCATAAGCAAAGCCGAGCTTGCGGAGTTGCGTGGACAAATGGCGGCGCTGCATCAATTGCTAAGCGTGGCCGAATATTCAATGGAAGGCAAAATCCTTAGAACCAATGAAAATTTCCGCAAGCTTACCGGTTACAGCGCGGGCGAGCTTGCCGGACAGGGCATAGGCCTGTTGCTGGATCTTAAATATCGGCGTAGTGCCGAATACAGGGATTTTTGGCAGAAGCTCAAGCAGGGTGAAAGCCTGACGGGAAAGTTCAAACGCATTACCAGCGGTATCAATACCGTATGGATACAAGCCAGCTACTACCCGGTATTGGATTTGAACGGCAAGCCTTACAAATTCGTCGAATACGCGACTGACATTAGCGAGCCTATGCAATTGGAACAAGCCTTGACCAACACTGTGACCCAAGTGAGCGCAGTCATGGTGGCCGTTACCAACGGTGATTTAACGCAGCGCGTGCCGCTGGCCGGAAAATCCGGCGACATGGTTCGAATATGCAATGACGTGAATGCATTGATAGGCAGCATGGCCGCCTTAGTCGAGATGCTCAAAAAAACCGGCGGTTCCATAGTGGCGGCGGCCAATGCCATCGAGGCCGCCAGTACCGCGCAAAAAGCACTTACGCAACACAAGAGCAATCAGGGGCAGCTTCATGGCAATTGAACAGTTGATGGTGCATTAAACACGGGTGGGCACCGCTTTTTTGCCCACGCGGATTACTGCAGTTTTTAGTGTTATGTAAAGAGTTTTAAATAGTTGACGTAGTTGGTAGGGTAATCACATTAGTCTGTAGTTTTGACGAAAGCAAGCCGTAGTAATTAATTTGTAACTTTATATTTTAAAAGGAAAAATCATGTTTTCAAAACTGAGTGTAGGGCAGCGCCTGGCCGGTATGTTGGGCTTGGCAATAATAGTGGCAACGGCATTAACTGGCTGGGGTCTTTACGGACTCTCCGCGTCCAGGGATAGCCTTAAAAGCGTGTATGAAGACCGACTGCTGGCAGAGGCCGGTCTGCGCGATATAGCCGAAAACCTGCTCAAGGCACGCACGCACATCAACGGCGCATTTGTTGATGCGGAGATTGTGTTGAATACCGATAAAAAACCAGCACATGCCTTGAAAGCGGGCGTTGCGGCTGAAGAAGTCAAATATCTGGAAGAGAAAATAGCCACTATCCACAAGCTGTGGGGCGATTTCATAGCGACTAATCTAACCCCGGAAGAAAAAACTCTGGCCGCTAAATTTGCTGAAAGTAATGGTAAATTTGAAGCGGAGATTTTGCTGCCTTCCATTGAGCAGCTAGGTGCCAATAATTATGATGGCTTGCGTAAAGTTGCCGAAAAAACCGAGGCTGCCTATATTCTTGCCGAAAAAGACCTGGATGCCTTGGTCAAGCTACAGTTGGATGTGGCTGATGATGAATACAAGGCCGCTGCTGCCCGCTATGAAAACACGCGCTTGGTCTCAATGGCTGTGCTGGCTGTAGCGATTGCTATTTTGCTTATGATAGGCTTTAGTCTGATCCGCTTTATCGCCAGAGCCCTGGGTGCAGAACCAGACCAAATCAATACAGCCGCGACCCGCATTGCTGCCGGTGATCTTGGCTTTGCTATTGCGCTCAAAGCCGATGACCGTAGCAGTGCCATGGCAGCGTTAAGTGGTTTGCAAAATAATGTCAAATTGTTGGTAGCCGATGCTGGCATGTTGTCGCAAGCGGCGGTAGATGGTCGTCTGGCTACGCGTGCCGATGCCAACCAGCATCAGGGCGATTTCCGTAATATCGTGGAAGGCGTGAATGCCACGCTGGATGCAGTAATTAAACCGCTGAATGTGGCGGCCAATTATGTAGACCGTATCTCCAAAGGCGATATTCCCGCCAAGATTACCGATACTTATAACGGTGATTTCAACACTATCAAAAATAATCTCAATACTTGCATAGATGCCGTGAATAGCTTGGTGGCCGAAGCCAAAAATCTGGAAAAAGCCGCGATTGAAGGCCGTTTGGCCACGCGTGCCGATGCCAGCCAATATCAGGGCGATTTCCGCAAAGTGGTGGAAGGTGTTAATAATTGCCTGGATGCGGTGATAGGCCCGCTGAACGTGGCGGCCGATTATGTGGATAAATTTGCCAATGGCATTATCCCGCCCGCCATTAGCGATCAATACCATGGTGATTTCAATGTCATCAAGGACAATTTGAACTCTTGCGTACATGCGTTGAACTCTCTGGTGGCCGATGCCAACCTGCTTTCCCAAGCCGCAGCAGAAGGTAAATTATCCACGCGCGCCGATGCCAGCAAGCATTGGGGCGATTACCGCAAAGTGGTGGAAGGCGTGAATGCGACGCTGGATTATGTGATTGGCCCGCTGAATGTGGCGGCTGATTATGTGGAACATATCTCCAAAGGCAATATCCCGGTCAGAATCACCGATAATTACAATGGCGATTTCAATACCATCAAAAACAATCTCAACCAGTGCATAGATGCCGTTAATCGTCTGGTCAGCGATGCCAATATGCTGGCACAGGCAGCGGATGAAGGGCGCATCACCACGCGTGCCGATGCCAGCCAGCATCAGGGCGATTTCCGCAAAGTGGTGGAAGGGGTTAATGCCACGCTGGAAACCATCGTCGAGCCGATTATTGCGGTGAAAAACGCGGTAGAAACCATCAACACGGCAGCGGGTGAAATTTCCTCGGGCAATAGTGATTTGTCCTCGCGCACCGAGCAACAAGCTTCCAGCCTGGAAGAAACTGCTGCCAGCATGGAAGAGCTGGCTTCTACTGTAAAACAAAATGCCGACAATGCCAAACAAGCCAATCAATTGGCTCTGACGGCCTCCGATGTAGCGGTCAGAGGCGGTGAAGTAGTGGCGGAAGTGGTCAGTACCATGAGCGCCATCAACACCAGTGCCAAGAAGATTGAAGATATTATTTCTGTCATTGACGGCATTGCCTTCCAGACCAATATTCTGGCCTTGAATGCGGCGGTAGAAGCTGCCCGCGCCGGTGAGCAAGGCCGCGGCTTTGCCGTGGTAGCGGGCGAAGTGCGTAATCTGGCACAGCGTTCGGCCTCTGCGGCCAAGGAGATCAAGGAGTTGATTACCGATTCCGTCAGCAAAACCACAGAGGGCACCAGACAGGTGGAAAACGCCGGTAATACCATGCAGGAGGTGGTGACCTCGGTCAAACGCGTCGCTGACATTATTAGTGAAATTGCAGCGGCTTCAGTGGAACAAAGTACGGGTATTAATCAGGTGAATACGGCGGTCACCAGCATGGATGAAGCCACGCAGCAGAATGCGGCCCTGGTCGAACAAGCGGCGGCGGCGGCGGAATCACTGGTGGAACAAGCCAATGCCTTGAGTGATGTGGTGAGTGTGTTCAAGCTGGAGGGTGAAGGCAGCCAAAATCGACGTGCCAGCAAAAGCCCAATGCGCAGTGCCAGCACAGGTTCTGGTCATGCATCACACAAGCCGGCGCTGAAAGTAGTGGCTACCCCAGTTGCTGTTGTGAAAAATGGTACTAATGATGGGGATTGGGAGGAGTTCTAGCCAGTAACTGGCGTAGGGACAAATGCAGGTTTGTCTCTACGCTAACGCAAGCCGTGCAGCTTGAGCCTGGCGGGCAATCTTGCCCACCTTGTTCGCGCTTTAAGCGTTGCTCTAAAGTGTAGTCTTTATCAATTGCAAACCCAAGCCCACACCAAATCCATTCACATCGCTGGCGACAGCACCCAAGCCGCCTTTGCGGTTGTAGGACGATAAATCTACATGCACCCAGGGCACCTCGTGCTCAATGAATCTGGATAGAAAGCGTGTGGCGAGTATGTGGTCTGCACCGCCTTCCAGTGTACATTGCTTGACATCGGCAACATCGCTTTCCAGACTTTCATCGTAATCATCATCAAAGGGGAAGGCGCAAACACGCTCGCCAGCCGCATTGCCTGCATCGATGGTTTTTTGCAGCAACTCGGGTTGATTGCCCAGAATGCCGCTATAACGATCACCCAAAGCGCTGTGCATGCTGCCGGTTAACGTGGCGAAATCTATAATGCAATCCGGTTTCTCACGCGAGGCCAGCGTGAGTGTATCCGCTAACACCATACGGCCTTCGGCATCGGTATGGACGATTTCTATGCTAGTGCCGTTTAACGCTGTCACCACGTCATTTTGTTTATACGCCAATGGCCCGATATGGTTTTGCGCAATAGCTAGCCAGCAATCAATTTTAACGGGGAGTTTGGCTTGTGTAGCCGCATAAAGAATGCCTAAGGCTACAGCAGAGCCATTCATATCCTGATGCATGCCGTGCATATAACGTGCCGGTTTAAGATTGTGGCCGCCGGTATCAAAACAAATGCCTTTGCCGACCAGCGCAATGTGTTTGCTGGCGCTTTTGGGCGCATAGCTCAAATGCACAATCGCGGCATCTTGCGGATCAGAACCTTGGCCAACGGCTACAAAAGCACCAGCGCCAAGTTTGCGCAATTTTTGCATATCAAATTCTTTATGCTTCCAGCCTAATTCCTTGGCTAGGCTTTCAATTTTTTCGCGATAAATCGTGGGCGTAAGTGCATTAGGCGGTAGCATGGTGAGCTGGCGCGTGAGTGTGTTGCCGGCTACCAGCGCCTGTAAAGAGGCTAAATTCTCTACATCTTGCCAACCGTGCACCAGAATGGTGCCGAGTTGTGGTGATTTTTGCTTTTCCTTATCTATTTTGCGTGTAGGCAATTTGGCGGCGTTTAATGCGGCAACATAAACCGCATCATGTGCAGATGTTTTCCGAAAATCAGCCTCACCATAGACCGCAATGGTTAATTTTTCCGGCTTTTCATCCAGTAAAGCCTGGATGGCTTTGCGCAATAAGGTATGGCGCTGAAAAGGACTGAGTTTTGCTTCAAGTGCCAGCCAGCACGCGCTACAGCCATTGGCTAAATCCAGCATGAGTGGGGTTTTGCAAAGGTCGCTGTATTGACTATGATTACGTTTGAGGCGTTTTCTCAGTTGTTCGGCAAAAGGCAGCTCGCTTGGCTCTTCAGCCGGAAGCACAAAGAGAGTGTGTGTGCTTTTGGCCAAGGCTTTTTCATCAGCCATGGCAGGGAGTTGCTTTATGACTATTTTATTTAAGTTTAACAACATGATTTCCTTTTGTTTTAGTAGTTGGCATTAACCATGCTTGTTTTATACATTGGTATTGGCTAGGCGTTGGTATTAACTATGTGTAGAGCTTGCTACAACAGCGATCAGCTTGACCTGAACGGCCAAAAAAGCCAATATAGCAGCTTATTTGATGCTTTTATCTGGGCGATCAAGTCCGACCCGATTGGATTTTTGCATCTGGCCAAATATAGATAATCAAAAATAAGTCGGTTAGCTTAAATGGTAACTAACACGATTTTACGCAAACCGCCTGATTTTATGCAATCCGTAAAGTATACCCACTGCGAAGCCTCTACAGCACGCATATTTGAACCGACCAACGTACCTAAAATAACGCACAAATATTTTCTGGAGACCTACAGCATGGCATTAACCCCCGATACTGATCCGCAAGAAACGCAAGAATGGCTGGAGGCGATTGCCGCAGTGCTGGAAAATGAAGGCGTGGAACGCGCACATTTCCTGTTGGAAACCTTGATTGACAAAGCGCGGCGTTCAGGTGCCTATTTGCCCTATAACCCGACCACGGCTTACGTGAATACCATTCCCACACATTTGCAACAAAAGTTGCCGGGTGACCCCACCATGGAGCGCAAAATTCGTGCGCTGGTGCGTTGGAATGCCATTGCCTGTGTGCTACGTGCCAATGAAAAATCGCCCGGGGTGGGCGGCCATCTGGCCAGCTTTCAATCAGCGGCCACTTTATACGATACCGGTTTCAATTATTTTTTCCGTGCCGCCAATGAAAATTTCGGCGGCGATTTGGTTTATTTTCAGGGACATTCTTCTCCCGGCATTTATTCGCGCGCGTTTTTGGAAGGACGTATTTCGGAAGAGCAAATGTCCAACTTCCGCATGGAAACCGGTGGTAATGGTTTGCCTTCTTATCCGCATCCCTGGTTAATGCCGGATTTCTGGCAATTCCCTACCGTATCCATGGGCTTGGGGCCTTTGCAAGGCATATATCAGGCACGCTTTCTCAAGTATTTGCATGACCGTGGCATCGCCGATACTTCCAATCGCAAGGTCTGGGTGTTCTGCGGCGATGGTGAAATGGATGAGCCGGAATCATTGGGGGCGATTTCATTGGCCTCGCGCGAGAAGCTGGATAACCTGATTTTTGTCATTAACTGTAATCTGCAACGCCTGGATGGCCCGGTGCGCGGCAATGGCAAAATCATTCAGGAGCTGGAATCCGATTTCCGTGGCTCCGGCTGGAATGTGCTTAAAGTCATCTGGGGTTCGTATTGGGATCCGTTGCTGGCCATGGATAAGGACGGCCTGCTCAAAAAACGTATGGAAGAGGCGGTGGATGGCGAATATCAAGCCTTCAAAGCCAAAGGTGGCGCTTATACGCGTGAACATTTCTTCGGCAAATACCCTGAGCTGAAAGAAATGGTCGCTGCTATGTCCGATGCCGACATCTGGCGTTTGAATCGCGGCGGTCATGATCCGCACAAAGTCTATGCGGCTTATGCTTCCGCCGTGGCACACAAAGGCCAGCCTACCGTGATTTTGGCAAAAACCGTCAAAGGCTATGGTATGGGTACAGCCGGTGAGGCACTCAATCCATCGCACCAACAAAAAAGCATGGAGCTGGATCAACTTAAAGCCTTCCGTGACCGCTTTGAAATCCCGGTCAGCGATGAGGATATTGCCCACGTACCTTTCTATCGCCCGGCTGAAGATAGCCCGGAAATGCAATACATGCGCGAACGCATTAACGCCATGGGCGGCCATGTGCCATCACGCCGTCGCAAGGGCAATGAATTAAATACACCACCGCTTTCCGCGTTTGAAAATATGCTGGGTGCTACCGGTGAGCGTGAGATTTCCACCACTATGGCCTTTGTACGCATACTTTCAACGCTGGTGCGCGATAAGGAAATCGGTAAATTCATCGTGCCGATTGTGCCGGATGAAGCGCGTACTTTTGGCATGGAAGGCATGTTCCGTCAATTGGGTATTTACTCATCTGCCGGTCAGCTGTATGAACCGGTCGATTCCGATCAGGTGATGTATTACAAAGAACAAAAAGACGGCCAGATTCTGGAAGAAGGCATCAACGAAGCTGGTTCATTCTCCTCCTGGATAGCGGCCGCCACGGCTTACAGCACTACCGGCGTGCAGATGATTCCGTTCTATATTTTCTACTCCATGTTCGGCTTTCAGCGCATAGGTGATTTGGCTTGGGCTGCGGGCGATTCGCGCGCGCGCGGCTTTTTACTGGGTGCAACCGCAGGTCGCACCACCCTGAACGGTGAAGGTTTACAGCATGAAGATGGCCACAGCCATTTGCTGGCGGCGACTATCCCCAACTGTATTTCTTACGACCCGACCTTTGCTTATGAACTGGCGGTCATCATTCAGGATGGCTTGCGCCGCATGGTGCAAAATCAGGAAGATGTGTATTACTACATTACTTTGATGAACGAAAACTACAGCCATCCAGAAATGCCCAAAGGTGCGGAAGAAGGCATTCTAAAGGGCTTGTACGCGTTCTCACAATCTGCTGCCACGGGTGCCAAAGTGCAATTGATGGGTAGCGGCGTGATCTTGCGTGAAGTGATTGCCGCCGCGCAATTACTGGAGCAGGATTGGGGCGTGTCTGCCGATGTGTGGAGTGTGCCCAGCTTTAACGAGCTGCGTCGTGAGGGCTTGGATGTTGAGCGCTGGAATCTGTTGCATCCGCAAGTGCCGCAAAGAGAATCCTATGTCACGCAATGTTTAATCAATGCTGAAGGGCCGGTTATTGCCGCTACCGATTACATGAAGGCTTATGCGGAACAGATTCGCGGTTTTGTCCCGCAAAATTTTGTGGCGCTGGGTACCGATGGCTTTGGTCGCTCCGATTCGCGTGCTGCCTTGCGCAGCTTCTTTGAAGTCGATAGGTACCACATTGTATTAGCGGCGTTGAAAGCCTTGGCAGATGAAGGCAAGTTGCCGGCTTCCCAAGCGGCTGAAGCTATCAAGAAATACAATCTTGATGCTAACAAACCTAATCCAACTACGATTTAACGAAGAGACGACAACATGACCATCAAAGACGTATTCGTCCCCGATATTGGCAATTTTGATAGTGTGGATGTGATTGAAGTATTGGTAAAGCCGGGCGATGTAGTGGCCAAGGATGATTCGCTATTAACGCTGGAATCCGACAAAGCCTCGATGGATATTCCTGCGCCTTTTGCCGGCACGGTGAAAGAACTAAAGCTGAAAGTAGGTGATAAAGCCGCCAAAGGCGTGCTGATTCTGACGCTGGAGGTGGCTGACGTTGCGGCTCATGAAGTAGTCGCGCAAGCCGAGGTAAAAGCGGAAGTGGCCACCGCCGTTGCCATCCCCGAAGCGACGCGTCCGGCACCGGAGCCACCCAAGCCGATTGCACCGGTAGCCACGCCCGATCCTATCGCCGCGCACATTGCAACGGCACCGGGCAAGTTGGCGCACGCCAGTCCTTCGATCCGCAAATTTGCCCGCGAGCTGGGTGTTAATCTGGCGCTGGTGAGTGGCAGCGGGCCTAAAAATCGCATTCTGCATTCAGATATTCAGGCTTTTGTAAAAGGCGAGCTGAACAAACCGCGTCTGGCAGCCACGCCTGTGGGTAGCGCTGGTGCAGGTTTGGCTGTTGCAGCGGCACCGGCGATAGATTTCAGCCAGTTTGGCGCGGTTGAAACCAAAGCCCTCTCGCGCATCAAAAAGCTTTCCGGTGCCAATCTGCATCGCAACTGGGTCACGGCACCGCATGTCACCCAGTTTGATGAAGCCGACATTACCGATCTGGAAGATTTTAGAAAATCCATGTTGGCGGAAGCCGAGAAAAAAGGCGTTAAACTGACCTTGCTGGCCTTTTTAATCAAGGCTGCTGCCAATGCACTACGTACCTATCCCAATTTCAATTCCTCGCTTTCATCCGAAGGCGATGCGCTGATTTTGAAACAGTATTTCAACATCGGTTTTGCCTGCGATACGCCGGATGGTTTGGTGGTGCCAGTCGTGCGTGATGTGAATCTGAAAGACGTGCTGGATATTGGCCGTGACCTGGCCGAATTGTCGGCCAAAGCCCGCGAACGCAAATTGAAAATTGAAGAAATGCAGGGTGGCTGTTTCACCATTTCCAGCTTGGGCGGCATAGGTGGTACGTCATTTACGCCTATCATCAATTGCCCGGAAGTGGCGATCCTAGGCGTATCGCGCTCATCCATGCAACCTATTTATGATGCCAAAAGCAAAAGCTTCGAGCCGCGTTTGATGTTGCCGATGTCACTTTCCTACGACCATCGCGTGATCGACGGTGCCGACGGTGCGCGCTTCACCAGCCACATGCGCATGGTGCTTTCCGATGTTCGTCGTTTGTTGTTGTAGGAACATTGCATCATGCCTACGATCAGCATGTTTTATGGCATCATCATTTATCTGTATTTCTTTGATGATGAGCGCCACAAAACGCCACATATTCATGCCAGATACCAGGGTGCTGATGCTTCATTTTCAATGATTGACGGCAGTTTGTTAGCAGGAGAAATTCATCCGGGCAAGGCTAAATTAGTACAAGCCTGGATAGAAATTCACCGTGATGCTCTTTTGGCAGATTGGGAGCTGGCGATAAATGGCGAAAAACCTTATCCGATTGAACCGCTCAGATGATAGGTAGGAAATCCGTGGAAACCGTTAAGCAAGTCACTCCCCAGCATGACTTCACACTTGAGCTAATCTTCAACTCAGGTGAAAAACGTATTTTTGATGCCAAGCCTTATCTGGCAAAAGGTGTTTTTCAAGTTTTGCAAGATGAACGCTTATTTAATCAGGCATATATCGCGTTTGATACGGTTTGCTGGCCGGGAGAGCTGGATATTTCACCGGAAACACTTTACGACAAATCGAGTCCCTCTTGAGTAAATCGAACGCGCTTTACCAAAGCTTCTTCCCCAAAATTTAGGAATGTATGTATGAGTAATATTGTTGAAGTTTTTGTGCCGGACATTGGTAATTTTGACAGCGTAGACGTGATTGAAGTGCTGGTGAAGGTGGGCGATGTAATCGCTAGGGATGATTCCCTGATTACTGTGGAATCAGATAAGGCCTCGATGGACATTCCCTCCTCGCAGGCAGGTACGGTCAAAGAGCTGAAAGTTAAAGTGGGCGATAAAGTCGCCAAAGGTAGCTTGATTTTGACCGTGGAAGCTGTAGCTGAAAGCGCTGCCAGTGCATCAGCTCCTGTTATTGAAAAGCCGGAAGCCAGCCCCGCTGTTGCATCCGCGCCATCAGTTGCTGAAACTCAATCCGCTACCAATATTGCCGCCAGTGATCTGCATGCCGAAGTGCTGGTGTTGGGTTCCGGCCCCGGTGGCTATACCGCCGCATTTCGTGCGGCGGATTTGGGTAAAAAAGTGGTTTTGGTGGAGCGTTACAGTACCTTGGGCGGTGTTTGCCTGAATGTGGGCTGTATTCCTTCCAAAGCCTTGTTGCATGCGGCTAAAGTGATTACCGAAGCGGAGGAAATCGCCGCCCATGGGGTTAGTTTTGGCAAGGCGCAAGTCGATCTCGACAAGCTGCGCGACTGGAAAACGAATGAGGTAGTAGGAAAGCTCACTGGTGGTTTGGCACAAATGGCGATACAACGTCAAGTGACCACCGTTCACGGCGTAGGCACATTCACTAACCCGCATCAATTGGCGGTGACTGCCGTTGATGGTGCCGTTACTACTATTTCTTTTGACAGCGCGATTATCGCCGCCGGTTCGCAAGCGTTTATGTTACCAGGTGTAGAAAAAGACCCGCGCATTATGGATTCCACCAGCGCACTGGCGCTGGCCGATATTCCTCAGCGCTTGCTGGTGATTGGCGGCGGCATTATCGGCTTGGAAATGGGCACGGTGTATGACGCGCTGGGCAGTAAAGTGAGTGTGGTCGAATTGGCCGACGGTTTAATTCAAGGTTGTGATCGTGACTTGGTGCGCCCATTGCAAAAACGCATGGAAAAACGCTTTGAAAAAATTCTGTTAAATACAAAAGTAGCAAAAATTGAGCCTAGAACGGAAGGTATTTATATCGAGTTTGAAGGTGAAAATGCCATTGAAGCGCAAATTTATGATCGCGTATTGGTCGCTGTGGGGCGCAGACCCAACGGCAAAAACATAGGCGCGGAGAATGCGGGTGTGTTGGTGGACGAGCGTGGTTTTATTAACGTTGATAAGCAAATGCGTACCAACATTCCGCATATATTTGCCATTGGCGATATTGTCGGCCAGCCCATGCTGGCGCACAAGGCGACGCATGAAGGCAAGGTGGCGGCAGAAGTGATCGCCGGGCATAAAGTTGAATTTCAGGCGCTGGCAATCCCGTCTGTGGCTTATACCGACCCGGAAGTGGCTTGGGCCGGCATTACCGAAATCGAGGCCAAAGCCAAAGGCATCGCCATCGAGAAAGCTTCCTTTCCGTGGGCTGCAAGTGGGCGCGCCTTATCCATTTCCCGCTCCGAAGGCGCGACCAAGCTGATCTTCGACAAGGAAAGCCAAAGGCTGATTGGTGCCGGTATTGTTGGCACCAATGCCGGGGAGCTATTGGCCGAAGCGGTGCTGGCGATAGAAATGGGTGCCGATGCGCATGATTTGGGTTTGACCATACACGCGCACCCAACTTTATCTGAAACCGTGTGTTTTGCGGCTGAAATGAAAGAGGGCACGATTACGGATTTGTACATCAAGAAGCGCTAAACCAAAATCATCAGACTGCTTAAATGATTGTTTCCGCTTAGCGCTTAATATATAATCCGCAACCTGTTAAAGGCGGTTAGCTCAGTTGGTTAGAGCGCTTGGTCGACATCCAAGAGGTCAGCAGTTCGAGTCTGCTACTGCCTACCAAATTCCAACAAAAGCCGATTATCGGCTTTTGTTGTTTCTACTTCCGATGTTTATTTGTTGTTTGAGAGATTGCCATGCCCGTCATTCATTTGCCAGATGGTTCCGAGCGCAAGTTTGATTCACCCGTTAGCGTTGCTGAAGTGGCAACCAGCATAGGTGCCGGATTGGCGCGTGCGGCGCTGGCTGGCAAAGTCAACGGTACTCTGGTTGATACCTCGTATCTGATTAGCGATGACGTGGATTTGGCTATCATCACCGACAAAGATGCCGATGGACTCGAAGTTATTCGCCACTCTACTGCGCATTTGTTGGCATATGCGGTAAAAACTTTGTTTCCCGATGCGCAAGTAACAATAGGCCCGGTCATAGAAAATGGTTTTTTCTATGATTTTTCCTACAAGCGCGCTTTTACCCCGGAAGACTTGATTGCGATTGAAAAGAAAATGGCCGAGCTGGCCAAAAAGGATGAGCCGGTAACGCGCAAGGTATTGCCACGCGATGAAGCCGTGGCCTATTTTAAGTCGATTGACGAGCATTACAAGGCTGAAATCATTTCCAGCATTCCGGCGGGTGAGGATGTTTCGCTCTACACCGAAGGTAGCTTTACCGATCTTTGCCGCGGCCCGCATGTGCCTTCAACCGGCAAGTTAAAAGCGTTCAAATTAATGAAGCTGGCGGGAGCTTATTGGCGCGGTGATTCGAAAAATGAAATGCTGCAACGTATTTACGGCACCGCGTGGGCGAAAAAAGAAGAGCTGGATGCTTATCTGCTTATGCTGGAAGAAGCGGAAAAGCGCGACCATAGAAAATTAGGTCAGCAGCTGGATCTGTTTCATTTTCAGGATGAGGCTCCCGGTGCCGTGTTTTGGCATGCCAAAGGCTGGCGCTTGTTTCAGGACCTCATCAGCTATATGCGTGCGCGCCAAGAGGCTGCAGGCTATGAGGAAGTCAATACGCCGGACGTAATGGACAGGGCGTTATGGGAAACTTCAGGCCATTGGCATAATTACCGTGACCACATGTTCACTACGCAAACTGAAGATGAGCGGGTTTTCGCATTAAAGCCCATGAATTGCCCGGGTTCGGTATTGATGTTCGCGCAGGGTATTAAAAGTTATCGTGATCTGCCGCTACGCATGGCGGAATTTGGCAAAGTTCACCGTTACGAGCCTTCCGGTGCGTTGCATGGCTTATTGCGTGTGCGTCACTTCACGCAGGATGATGCGCATGTGTTTTGTACCGAAGCGCAAATGGAGCAGGAATGCGCCGATGTGGTGAAGTTGATTCTTGAAATTTATGCCGATTTTGGTTTTAGCGATGTGTGTATCAAGCTATCTACACGTCCTGAGAATCGCATTGGTAGCGATGAGGTTTGGGATAAGCTGGAAGGTGCTTTATCCACAGCGCTGGTAAATATGAGCATTCCCTATACGCTCTTCCCGGGCGAAGGCGCATTTTATGGCCCTAAACTGGAGTTCGTGCTGAGAGATGCTATCGGCCGTGACTGGCAATGCGGTACCTTGCAGGTGGATATGAATCTGCCTGAGCGCTTTGATATTCATTATGTGGCTACGGACAACAGCCATCAGCGACCAGTAATGCTGCATAGAGCCTTGTTTGGGTCACTGGAGCGTTTTGTTGGTATTTTGATTGAGCATTATGCCGGGGCAATGCCGGCTTGGCTTTCTCCCGTACAGGCGGCGGTGCTGAATATATCCGAAGGTCAGTCCGAATATGTGGCGCAAGTGGTGGCCGATTTGAAGAAAAATGGCCTGCGAGTGGAATCGGACTTGAGAAATGAGAAGATAACCTATAAAATCCGCGAACACAGCCTACGTAAATTGCCTTATCTGCTGATTGCAGGTGAGCGAGAAGTGCAAACGGGGCAAATAGCCGTGCGTACCAGAACAGGTGAAGATCTTGGTTCGATGTCGGTGCAAGCGTTTATAGAGCGCCTGCAAAATGACATTAAAACCAAGTCTTGATTCCCAAACCTAACCCTGGTCAAGCGCGGCTAATTATTTATAACTGGAGAAATTACAATAGCTCAAGATAAAGAAGTTCGTATCAACGGTGATATAACTGCGCCACAAGTTCGTTTGGTGGGTGTTGAGGGTGAGCCTCTTGGCATTGTTACAGTGCGAGAAGCGCTGGCCATAGCAGAAGCAGCGGATATTGATCTGGTTGAGATTGCGCCGCAAGCCGCTCCTCCCGTGTGCCGTCTAATGGATTACGGTAAATTTAAATATGCCGAAAGCAAAAAGCAGCATGAAGCACGTCTCAAGCAGAAGCAGGTACAGGTCAAGGAAATAAAATTCCGTCCGGGTACCGACGATGGCGATTACAACATAAAAATACGTAATCTGATCCGCTTCTTGCAAGAGGGTGATAAAGCCAAAATCACTTTACGTTTTCGTGGACGAGAAATTACGCATCAAGAATTCGGATTGGCTTTATTGAGGCGTGTTGAGGCTGATTTGGCCGAATATGCAGTAGTAGAGCAGTTTCCAAAAATGGAGGGTCGGCAAATGGTTATGGTGCTTGGCCCCCATAAAAAGCAGAAGTAATTTAATCTGCGCTATTTTGAGCGACGTGGCTAATCGGCATGCCCGATCGCTCATTTAATCATCCTCAATAGGAGAAAAAAATGCCAAAAATGAAGACCAAAAGTGGCGCGAAAAAGCGCTTCAAGTTTCTTGGAAACGGGAAAATCAAGCGTACCCATTCGCACCTGCGTCATATTTTGACCAAGAAAACGACCAAGCAAAAGCGTAAGCTACGTGGCACTGCTATTATTTCCCCAACTGATGTCAAGCGCGTACGCGCCATGATGCCAACCCAATAAGGAGATAAATCATGCCAAGAGTAAAACGTGGTGTCACCGCCAGAGCGCGTCATAAAAAGATTCTAAAAGCGGCCAAGGGTTATCGCGGTCGTCGTAAAAATGTTTACCGTGTAGCCAAGCAAGCGGTAATGAAAGCCGGTCAGTACGCTTACCGTGACCGTCGTCAACGTAAACGCCAATTCCGTACCTTGTGGATTGCGCGTATCAATGCTGGCGCGCGTGAACTAGGCCTAACTTATAGCCGTTTCATGAATGGTTTAAAGAAGGCTGCGGTTGAAGTGGATCGTAAAGTGTTGGCTGATTTGGCTGTATTCGATAAACCGGCTTTTGCCAAGTTTGTTGAAATTGCCAAGGCCAGTCTCACAGCTGTTTAAATAGCGGCAATTAAAAAGGAGGCGTTAAGCCTCCTTTTTTTATGGCAAATGCCAATCAATCTAAGAAAATTCTGAAATATCAAAATCCAAATGTCCAATTTAGAACAACTCGTCCCTGAAGCTGAAAACGACTTTGCGGGCTGTGTGTCAATTACTGAGCTAGAACAGGCTAAAGCGCGTTATTTAGGCAAGAGCGGTGCGCTCACCGAGGCTCTTAAAGGCCTGGGCAAGCTTAGTAATGAAGAACGGCCAGCTGCTGGTGCGGCGATCAATGTGGTCAAGCAAGCGGTTGAAACGGCGCTTAAAAATCGTCGTGATGCAATACTTGATGCCGAGCAAGCACTGCAATTGGCGAGTGAAGGGGTGGATGTTACTCTGCCTGCGCGCCAGAAGGGAAAAGGCGGCTTACATCCGGTTTCATTGACTTTGGCTCGCGTTGAAGAACTTTTTCGTTCTATAGGTTTTGAAGTTGCGGAAGGGCCGGAAATCGAGTCGGATTTTTATAACTTTACCGCTTTGAATATTCCTGAAGACCATCCTGCACGCGCGATGCATGATACTTTTTATATTGACGACCAGAATGTATTGCGTACACATACATCTCCAGTACAAATCCATTATTTGCAAAATAGTCTCGCAGAAAATAAATCACCACCGCTGAAGATTATTGCACCCGGTCGCGTTTATCGCGTGGATTCCGATGCAACGCATTCCCCCATGTTTCATCAGGTGGAAGGCTTATGGGTGGCTGAGGACATTAGTTTTGCCAATCTTAAAGGTGTGGTGCAGGATTTTCTGCAGCGATTCTTTGAGCGCGATGATCTGCAAGTGCGTTTTCGTCCTTCATTCTTTCCTTTCACAGAACCTTCAGCTGAAATGGATATGAGCTGGAATGGTGGTTGGCTGGAAATCGGTGGTTGCGGCATGGTGCACCCTGAAGTATTCCGGCATGTGGGTATTGATAGCGAAAAGTACCGTGGTTTCGCTTTTGGACTGGGCGTAGAGCGTCTGACGATGTTGCGTTATGGCGTGAATGACCTGCGTTTGTTTTTTGAAAACGATTTAAGGTTCTTAAAACAGTTTTCATAAATCACTTTCACACTAATATAAGTGTTTCTTTATCAAGCAATCAAGTTAGGCAACTATGCAATTCTCAGAACAGTGGTTACGACACTATGTTAATCCGGTATTGGATACCGAGGCCTTGAGTCATGCCTTAACCATGGCCGGTCTTGAAGTTGAAGGTCTGGATGCTGTAGCGGCATCATTTAGCCAAGTGGTTATTGCGCAAATCATCAGCGCTGAAAAGCATCCCGATGCAGATAGGTTGCAAATTTGTCGAGTGGATATAGGCGCTGGCGAACCCTTGCAAATTGTGTGCGGAGCGCCTAATGCGCGCGCTGGATTGAAAGCACCTTGTGCTTTGGTTGGTGCGGAGTTGCCTGGTTTGAAGATCAAACAGGCAAAAGTACGCGGCATTGAATCATCCGGCATGATGTGCTCGGCCAAAGAGCTGGGCTTGGCGGTGGATGCCAGCGGCTTATTGGAGCTGCCCGCCGATGCACCTGTTGGCGCTGATATTCGTGATTTTCTGGCACTGGATGACATGCTTTTCACCCTCAAGCTGACTCCTAATCGCAGTGATTGCCTGAGTATTATTGGCGTGGCGCGTGAAGTCGCCGCGATTACAGGTGCTGCACTTCATCTGCCAACGATTCAAGCCGTGCCGGAAAATAATGGCCTGCAAAAAGAAGTGCATATAGAACAAGCTGAATCTTGTCCGCGTTATTGTGGGCGTTTGATTAGTGGTGTTAATGCACAATTAAAAACACCGGACTGGATGGTGCGCCGATTGGAGCGCAGCGGTTTGCGCAGTATCAGTGCCATTGTTGATATTACCAATTATGTTTTGCTGGAATTGGGTCAACCTTTGCATGCTTTTGATGCCGCAAAATTGCAAGGTGATATTCATGTTCGCTTCGCCAACTCCAATGAAAGCCTGACCCTGCTGAATCAACAAGCCGTTGAATTACAGCATGATATGCTGGTGATCGCGGATGACAGCGGCGCGGTGGCTTTGGCGGGCATTATGGGTGGTGCCGACACGGCAGTTTCCGATGCAACTCAGAATATTTTTCTTGAGAGCGCTTTTTTCATTCCTGCGGTGATTACTGGTAAAGCGCGGCGACTGGGCTTGTCTACCGATTCCTCGTATCGTTTCGAACGTGGTGTGGATTTTGCTAATACGCGAAATGCCTTGGACAGAGCAACCACACTGATACAGGAAATTTGCGGCGGTGAAGCTGGCACCGTGACAGAGAAAGTTGGTGTGTTGCCACAGCGTAAGATTGTCACTCTGCGCTTGCAAAGGCTAGTGGCTGTGCTGGGTATTCCTTTGGATGAGGCTGCTATTGTTCGCTTGTTCAAGCAGCTAGGATTTGATTGTCAGCATACTGCTGGTGTATTCGAGATCACGCCACCGAGTTACCGCTTTGATATCAGCATAGAAGAAGATTTGATCGAAGAAATTGCACGTCTGTATGGTTATGACAATATACCGGCGATTGCCCCACATGCGGATTTGCGTATGTTGCCAGCGACAGAAGCCAAATTAGGCGCTTCCTGGTTGCGTAATGCCATGGTCGCCAATGGTTTTCAGGAAATTGTCAGTTATAGTTTTGTGGATGAACGCTGGGAGCGGGATTTACTAGGCAATGCCGTGCCTATCAAGCTTAAAAATCCGATTGCCAGTAATATGAGTGTAATGCGTTCCGGCCTTTGGGGCGGATTGCTAGATACCCTGGTTTACAACCTGAATCGCAAACAGGAGCGTGTGCGTCTATTTGAGATTGGTGCGGCTTTTACTAGATCCAGCCCGGATATTTTAAATCATGGCCATGTGGAAACCACGCGCATTTCTGCGCTGGCCTATGGCGATGCGGTACCCGAACAATGGGGCGAGGCAGCACGTGAAATTGATTTTTTTGATGTAAAGGCTGAAGTTGATCTGATTAGCAATGGGCGTGCAAAATATATTCCTGCACACCATACGGCATTACATCCCGGCCAATCTGCGCAAATATGGCTAGATGATAAGCCTATAGGCTGGTTAGGCAAGCTGCATCCTAAATGGCAACAGCATTATCAGTTGCCAAGAAATACTATTTTGTTCGAGTTGGATGTAGAACCTTTGCTCAAGCGTCAGTTACCAAAGTTTGAAGAGGTCGCAAAATTTCCGCCGGCACGCCGTGATCTGGCTGTGGTTGTTGATGAAAGTTTGCCGGTCCAAGCGTTGTTGGATACCATGAATTCTACCAACAGTGCACTGGTTAACAAGGTGGAATTGTTTGATATATATCGTGGAAAAGGCATCCCTGAAAATAAAAAAAGCCTTGCATTTCTGGTAGTTATGCAAGATACTAAAAAATCTTTGCTGGATGCGGAAGTCGATGAAGCCATGGCTGGTTTACTGGATTCACTGGTGCGCACGCATGGCGCTGAATTACGCTAATTATAAGCGCAGCAATTAAAATCAATAATATAAAGTAGCTAGTTTAAGGGATAGGTATGACACTAACGAAAGCAGACTTGGCAGATTTGCTGTTTGAGCAAGTGGGATTAAATAAACGTGAATCCAAAGATATGGTAGAAGCTTTTTTTGAAGAAATTCGTACCGCATTAGAGTCTGGAAATAGCGTTAAGCTCTCAGGATTTGGCAATTTCGAGCTGCGCGTTAAGTCTGAACGTCCTGGCCGTAATCCCAAGACTGGAGAAGACATACCCATTTCTGCACGCAGAGTGGTCACCTTTCATGCTAGTCAGAAGTTAAAAGGCACGGTAGAGGAGGAATATGCCGGAGCTGATGCCTAAACCGCAACTTCCGTCCATTCCTGCCAAACGTTATTTTACGATTGGGGAGGTAGGGGAGTTGTGTGGTGTCAAACCACATGTATTGCGCTACTGGGAGCAAGAGTTTACACAGCTCAAACCAGTCAAACGGCGTGGCAATCGTCGTTATTATCAACACCATGAAGTGTTGTTGATTCGGCGTATACGTGATTTGCTTTATGAACAAGGTTTTACTATCAGCGGTGCACGCAATAAGCTGGATGAACAAAAAGATGTTGCCGAGCCGGTTGATTCACAGCTGGAACCATTCTTACAGAGCCATCATCCGGTGAGCGCCCAATTGGATGTTAACCATTTACGCACTGAGTTAAGTGCAATCTTGGCATTGCTGCAGACGAGTCATCGTTGAAAATAACGTGACAATTCAGCAATTCATCTATAACAAAATCAGCCACATGGGTAAGCGAACACGCGCACGATTGCACGTGGGCTTGGCCGATGCCACACTACACCAGCTTATGTTTTTCATAAGCTGGTGTTTTCGCCATGACCTAATCAACGACAAAGCGCCTGCCTGACCAAGTTTTTGCACCTGTTAAGCCCCCCACCTCTCACGCTACCTGTTCTGAGTCTCTATGCCGTGCAACGTGTCTTTAGAGGTGCGTTACTAGCCCCGCCATACGATTCTGCAAACAGTAATGAACCAGAAAATGGACTCGATCATTTTCACTTTCGATTACAAAATACACCAAGGTGGCTTTGCATCTTTTAACCGGTCGTGGCTTTGTAATTCAGTAGGGAATGTAGATTCAAAGATGGCAGAATCTTGTGGATTGGCTAATTAATTCTGTATCGCGTCATTTGCAGACCGGGATGTCTAGCGGATTAAATGATTCTTTAAATTTAGTGGAATATTTATGGCCTGTCGCGTCGATAAATAAAATTTCAACCACATGAAATATAAGGTATTTTGAAGTTTCATTCAATGGCGGAGGGGGCGGGATTCGAACCCGCGTTAGGCTATTAGCCTAAACACGCTTTCCAGGCGTGCGACTTAAACCACTCATCCACCCCTCCGAGAGCGGACGCAGATTATATATCAAGTCGAGGTGCAAACCAAATATTCCAATGTAACGCATGTTTAAAGTTGGGTTAATAGCTCGTTCTCAAGGTTGGTGATGGTTTCTTGGCTTAATTGATGACCGGATTGCGCTGAAATAAGGAAAGTATCTTCTGCGCGGTTGCCTAGCGTGTTGATTTTTGCTGTGTGCAGGCTGACTTTGTGCTTCAGCAGGGTGTGGGCAATCAGAGAAAGCAGACCAGGTCTATCGTTGGTAGTAAGTTCAAGTACGTGATTTTGGCTGTGATTTTCTGGTCGGATGGTCACGACCGGTTTGATTGGCATGTGTTTAACCTGGCGGTTAACGCGGCCAGCCAACGGCGCATTCAGCGTTTCCTTGTTTAATAAATTACTGGTTAATTCGTATTCAATATAACTTAATAAATCACGGTAGCTGATGGTATTGGTACTTTGATACAGGATGAGGAAGCTATTCAGCGCATAGTGATGTTGTGTCGTGTGGATTTTGGCTTCAACGATGGTGTAGTTGATACGCTCAAAAAAATTGCATATACGGGCAAACAGATCTTCACTGTCGTAGGTATAGATCATGGTTTGAATACCATCTCCGGCGGGGCTTAAGCGAGCGCGGACAATAGGATTTTTGCTATTAACATGCGAGAGTAGAAGACGTGTGTGCCAAGCTATTTCGTGACTGGCATGACGTAAAAAATAGAAACTACCCAGTTTCTCCCATAATGGCTGGTAGTCATTTTTACTGATGCCGTAGTGGCTTAAGGTTTTTTCGGCCATACTTTGGCGTATCTGTATCTCCGAATCCGCGTCAGTGTCGGAGCCTCTTAACAGGCGCTGTGTGGCCAGAAAAAGATTTTCCAACAACTTGGCTTTCCAGGCGTTCCATACTTTGGGGCTGGTGCCGCGAATATCCGCAACTGTAAACAAGTAAAGTGCGGTTAGATTGCGCTCATTGCCAACGCGCTGGCTGAAATTTTTAATAACAGCGGTGTCTGTCAGATCGGATTTTTGCGCGACGCTGGACATGAGTAAATGTGATTGCACCAGCCAGGCAACTAACGTGGTTTCTGTTTTATTTAAGCCATGGCTTTTGCAAAAGCGTTGTGCATCTTCGGCACCAAGATTGGAATGATCACCGCCACGACCTTTGGCGATATCGTGAAACAATGCGCCCAGGTATAGTAAATAGGGCGCATCAAAATCCGCCATTAATTGACTGCATAGTGGAAACTCATGGGCAAATTGTTTCACGACAAAGCGGCGCAGATTGCGCAACACATTGAGAATATGCTCATCTACCGTATAGACATGAAAAAGATCATGCTGCATTTGCCCGACTATTTTGCCGAAGGCCGGAATATAGCAGCCTAAAATGCCATAACGATTCATGCGTCTGAGTGCTTTGGTTACACCCGCTGGTTGGCGCAAAATTTCCAGAAACAAACGTTTGTTCTTGGGATCCTGCCGGAAATCGCGATTCACCAGATTTTTTACACGATGTAGTGTGCGCAATAAATTTGCACTCATGCCGAGTAATTCGGGGTGCTGTTCCAGTAACAAAAAACACTCAAGAATGGTCGAGGGCTGGCGTTGCATCAGAGCCTGAAACTTTACATCCAATAGACCGTTGCGGGCTTCAAAGCGTGTGTTGATAGGCAGGATCACTTGCAAGGCCGGATATATTTTTTCTTTTAAAGCTTGCAATAGAATTTCATTGATCCAGCTAATGAATTTTGCACTACGGTAGAAGCTGTGCATGAGTTGCTCACTGGCGCGGTGTCCGCCACTATTGATATAGCCCAATTCGGCCGCCAAATCATTTTGAAAATCAAATATCAGGCGGTCTTCGCGACGATTTGCCAGGTGATGCAGGCGTATACGCAGCTTTTGCAAATTAAGCTCATGGCGACGAATTTGGCGTGCTTCAACTGGGCTGATGAGCCCTTGTTTGGCAAGTGCATTCCAGCAGTTACCCAAGTTCAGGCTGCGGGCAATCCATAATATATTGTGTAAATCACGCAAGCCCCCCGGACTTTCCTTGATGTTAGGTTCCAGGTTGTAGGCGGTGTCATTGAATTTTGCATGGCGCTGGTTTTGTTCCAGCATTTTGGCTTCAAAGAAAGCCTGCACGTCCATTGCTGCTGCAAATGCGCACTGAAAATCATTGAAAAAACTTTGTTCTCCGATTAATAATCGGGCTTCCAGAAGATTGGTTTGTACTGTGACATCTTTTTTTGCCTCAAGTAGGCATTCGTGCAAATTTCGCACGCTATGTCCCACATTCAAGCCAATGTCCCAAAATAAGCCAATAAGGGATTCAATGCGTTGATTAACAGCGCTATCAACTAGTTCTGGAAGAAGAATCAGCAGATCAACGTCAGAGTACGGGAATAACTCAGCACGACCATAACCACCTACTGCAATCAGGCAAACATCTACGGGTAAACCTGATTGCTGCCATAAATCACGCAGCACGTCATCTACTATGCGGCTATGCTGAAGTAACAGGCGTGCGGAGTTGGCATTTTTTTCAAACGCGCTGCGTAATTCCGTTTGTTTTTGTTGTAAGTTGGCACGTAAAGCAATAACAGGATTTATCGACGCATCGCCGAGCAGACGATTGGACATTTAGAGCAAGCTGGGGATAGCTGGTGCGCCAGCCGAAAGCGTCAGAACTTCATAGCCGGTTTCAGTCACTAATATAGTGTGTTCCCATTGCGCGGAAAGGCTGTGGTCTTTGGTGACTACTGTCCAGCCGTCACCTAGTTGCTTGATGTCGCGTTTGCCTGCATTTATCATGGGCTCAATGGTGAAAATCATGCCGGCTTGCAATTTAGCCCCGGCGCCGGGTTTGCCGTAATGTAGTACTTGCGGATCCTCATGAAACTTTTTGCCAATACCGTGACCGCAAAATTCGCGCACGACACTGAAGCCATTTTTTTCGGCATAAGTTTGAATGGCAAAACCAACATCGCCAAGTGTGGCACCCGGTTTCACCCGGGCAATACCCAGCCACATGCACTCGTAAGTAATTTCACACAAGCGTTTTGCCTGGATAGATGGCTCGCCCACATAAAACATGCGACTACTATCGCCATGATAGCCGTCCTTGATTACGGTAATGTCTAGGTTCACAATGTCGCCATTTTTAAGGATTTTTTCACTCGGTACGCCATGGCATATCTGATGATTGACTGAGGCGCAGATGGATTTCGGATAAGGCTTATGACCCGATGGTGCGTAATTTAGTGGTGCCGGGATTGCATTTTGCACATTGACCATAAAGTCATGGCAAAGTTTATCCAGTTCATCGGTGGTGATGCCGGGCTTTACATAAGGCGCAATAAAATCCAGCACTTCAGAAGTGAGCTTGCCTGCCACACGCATTTTTTCTATATCTAATTCATTTTTTAATGTGATTGCCATAATGCAATAAACAGCCTTTAAGACTAGGGTTTTCCTTGAATTTAAACAGGTGCTTATGGTAACATACGCGGCTCGTTTAGCTGGTATATCAAGCGATTGCCTGCAACTACGATAAATTTTATTTTTTAAATTAGAGCATGTGCCCCGTACAGGGTGTCCGAGAGAAATCTGGATGTTGTTGGGCGTATGTGAGCTATAACCCTAGATCTGGAGATATAAATGTCTGTAACCATGCGTGAAATGTTGGAAGCTGGAGTTCACTTCGGCCATCAAACCCGTTACTGGAACCCGAAAATGGCGCCGTTTATTTTCGGCGACCGCAACAAGATTCATATTGTTAATCTTGAGAAAACCTTACCGCTATTTGAAGATGCATTGAAATATGTGCGCCAAGTGGCCTCCAACAAAGGGCGTATCCTGTTTGTTGGCACCAAGCGTCAAGCACGCGATATTGTTAAAGAAGAGGCTTTGCGCTCCAATTGTGCGTATGTTAATCATCGCTGGCTGGGTGGTATGCTGACTAACTTTAAAACAGTTAAGCAATCTATCAAGCGTTTGGCTGATTATGAAGTTTTGTTGGCTGGTGGCGGCTCAGAAAAGTTCGGTAAAAAAGAAATGCTGGGCTACAAGCGTGAAGTTGAAAAGCTTGAGCGCTCAATTGGCGGCATTAAAGAATTAGGTGGTTTACCAGATGTTATTTTCATTATCGATGTGGGTCATGAAAGTGGTGCTGTAACAGAAGCTGCCAAGCTGGGCATTCCTGTCATCGGTGTGGTGGATACTAATAACTCCCCAGATGGCGTTACTTATGTGATTCCTGGTAATGATGACTCAAGCCGTGCCATTCGTTTATATGCGCGTGGTGTGGCTGATGCCGTGCTGGAAGGGCGCAATCAAGTGATTGCAGAAATCCTGAAATCTGCTACTGAAGAAGAGTTTGTGGATGCGGAAGTGGTCGCTGAGTAAGTCACAGTCTGGCTTTTTAGTGAAGGGGGGTATAAGCCCCCTTATTCATATCTGCAATGAGTAATGCATGGCCGGTTGGGTTAATAAGCCGACTAAATTAAAGTAAAATTCAAGGAGTTAAAAATGGCGGAAATCACCGCAAGCATGGTAAAAGAATTGCGCGAACGTACTGACGCACCCATGATGGACTGTAAAAAAGCACTGACAGAAGCTGAAGGTGATATGACGCGCGGTGAAGAAATTTTACGCGTACGTTTTGGCAACAAGGCTAGCAAAGCTGCAGGCCGTGTAGCTGCTGAAGGCACGGTCGGTATCAGTATTAGTGCTGATGGCAAAACCGGTGCCATTATTGAAGTGAATTCTGAAACTGATTTCTGTGCCAAGAATGATGATTTTTTGAAGTTCGTGCGTGAATTGGCAGAAGTGGTCGCGGCGAATGATCCTGCGGATATTGCCGCTGTAGCTGCACTTAAGATTGGCGATAGTACGGTAGAAGAAGTGCGTACCAATCTGATTGGTAAAATCGGCGAAAACATCACGCCACGTCGTTTCTTGCGTATAAATGCTCAAGGCAAACTGGCCAGTTATGTGCATGGTAGCAAGATTGGTGTTTTGGTGGATGTTGTGGGTGGTGATGAGACCTTGGGCAAAGATATTGCCATGCATATTGCCGCCGCCAAACCAAAATCGCTGGACGCAAGTGGAGTGGCACCGGAACTGATCGAGGCTGAGCGTCGTGTGGCGATTGAAAAAGCCAAAGAAGCTGGAAAGCCGGATGCCATGCTGGAAAAAATTGCCGATGGTACAGTGCAGAAGTTTCTTAAGGAAGTCACTTTGCTTAGTCAGCCATTCGTCAAGGATGACAAGCAAACGATAGAGCAATTGTTGAAATCCAAAAATGCCAGCGTAGCATCATTTATTATGTATGTTGTGGGTGAAGGCATTGAAAAAGTGGTAACGGACTTTGCTGCTGAAGTAGCTGCTGCTGCCAAGCTGTAATTTTTTGTCACTGCAGTGCAAATGATGGCGCTAAGGTGACGAATATAAAATAACGTGGATTGCTCATCTGTAGATTTCAGACATAGGCAATCCACGTTTTTTATGATGTTTTTTTGTGTTTTAATAGGATCGACATGGCTGCCCCCGCATATAAACGAATTCTGCTCAAACTCTCTGGCGAAGCCTTGATGGGTGAGGACAGTTATGGCATTAATCGCGCAACGATTACGCGCATCGTAGAAGAAATCAAGGAAGTCGTGGATTTGGGCGTGCAGGTGGCGGTTGTCATTGGTGGTGGAAATATATTCCGTGGTGTGGCACCCGCAGCGGAAGGCATGGATAGAGCGACTGCCGATTATATGGGTATGTTGGCCACGGTCATGAACGCGCTGGCGTTGCAAGATGCCATGAAACACGCCGGTTTGGTGGCGCGTGTGCAATCAGCGCTTAATATCGAGCAAGTGGCCGAGCCTTATATTCGCGGTAAAGCTATTCGCTATCTGGAAGAAGGGCGCGTAGTCATTTTTGGTGCGGGTACCGGTAATCCATTTTTTACTACGGATACGGCTGCCGCATTGCGTGGCATGGAAATCAACGCGGAAATCGTCTTGAAAGCCACTAAAGTGGATGGCATCTATACGGATGATCCAAAAACGCATCCCGACGCGATGCGCTACAAGACCGTGAGTTTTGATGAGGCAATTACCAAAAATCTTAAAGTGATGGATGCAACGGCGCTGACTTTATGTCGCGACCAAAAGTTGCCCATCAATGTATTTAGTATATTCAAGCAGGGCGCGCTTAAGCGTGTAGTGATGGGCGAAGATGAAGGTACGCATGTCCTGCTTAACAAGCAAGGAGCTAATCATGCTTAAAGAGTTGAAAGTCAATGCCGAACAAAAAATGCAAAAATCCCTGGAAGCGCTTAAAGCGGATTTGGGAAAGATACGCACAGGCCGCGCCCATGTTGGGTTGCTGGATCATGTGATGGTGGAGTATTACGGCTCCATGGTTGCAGTGAACCAAGTAGCCAACGTGAGTTTGGGTGATGCACGTACTATCAATGTGCAGCCTTATGAAAAGCCCATGATAGGCAAAGTGGAAAAGGCGATTCGTGATTGTGACTTAGGTCTGAACCCTGCCACCAACGGTGATTTGATACGTGTGCCTATGCCCATGTTAACTGAGGAGCGTCGCAAAGATTTGATTAAGGTGGTTAAATCAGAAGGCGAAGATGCTAAAGTGTCGGTGCGCAATGTGCGGCGTGATGCTAATGATGCGCTAAAAAAATTGCTTAAAGACAAAGAGGTCAGTGAGGATGAAGAGCGTCGAGTACAGGATGAGATTCAAAAGCTCACGGACAAATACGTTATTGAGATTGACAAGATGTTACAAGTGAAAGAGGCGGAGCTGCTGGCGGTGTAGCGCCAGGCGTTACTTAATACCTGTTTTACTATTGTTTATTGCCTTTAACATGCATATTTATTGGGAGCTATGATTGGCCTTTTTCACTAGCTCCACGCAAGACATTCCTGATACAGCGAGTATTCCACGTCATATTGCTATTATTATGGATGGTAATGGACGTTGGGCAAGGAAACGTTTTTTACCCAGAATAGCCGGTCACAAACGCGGGGTTGAAGCAGTGCGTGACATGGTGAAACAATGTGATAAGTTAGGTGTTAAGCATCTGACTTTATTTGCTTTTAGTAGTGAAAACTGGCGTCGCCCATCTGACGAAGTTACATTTCTGATGGGTCTTTTTATGCAGGTATTGCAACGTGAAGTCACCAAACTACATCAGAATAATATTCGTTTGCGAATCATCGGTGATCGAACGCGTTTTGATGCCAACTTATGCGCTCAAATTGAGGCATCTGAAACGCTGACCCAAGTCAACACGGGTTTAACGCTGACCATAGCTGCGAACTATGGAGGTCGCTGGGATGTGATACAGGCGATGAATGCCATGCAGTTAGCAAAACCGGAATTGCTGGGAAAGTTTGAGGAACAAGACCTCGCGCCATTTCTCTCCATGTATTACGCTCCAGAGCCTGATCTATTTATTCGTACTGGCGGTGAAAAGCGCATCAGTAATTTTCTGCTTTGGCAGTTAGCCTATTCTGAACTTTATTTTACCGACACCTTATGGCCGGATTTTAATGATGCAGAATTGCAGCTTGCTATTCAATCATATCAGCAGCGTGAGCGGCGCTTTGGTAGAACCAGCGAGCAGTTAACTGCTAGTGAACAGCACTCTACTCAAAAATAAGTGGTCAAAAAATAGACATGCTCAAAATGCGTATTCTGACTTCGCTGGCACTCATTCCCGCTCTTCTAGCAGCATTATTCTTGTTGCCTGAAATTTATTGGGCACTATTTATGCTGGTAGCTGTGGTTGTGATAGGCACTTGGGAGTGGGCGCGTATGGCAAAGTTTTCGCCAATGATGCGAGTTTTGTATGTGTTTTTATCAGCTTTCATGGGCTTGGCTTTTTTGTTTATTTCCCTTCTCGGTCTGGATGTGCAGAATAATGGCATGAATGCCGGTTTACTGGCAGGCGCAATTTTTTGGCTGGCATTTGCTCCTGTTTGGCTTGGTTTGCGTTATCAGATAAAGAATAAACTGCTGATGGCGGTGGCTGGCTGGCTGGTTATTTTGCCGGCATGGTTGGCATTGCTGACTTTACACGCCATTAATCCATGGTTGTTGCTCGGTATCTTGGTGGCGGTATGGATCGCCGACAGCGCCGCCTATTTTGCCGGCAAGCGTTTTGGTAAACACAAATTGGCAGCCGCGATCAGCCCAGGCAAAACTTGGGAGGGCGTAGCGGGAGCCTGGTTAGCTGTTAGTATTTATGGGCTGTGTATTTGTTTGTTCCGTCATCTGGATTTTTGGCTAAGTATTGCCTTGATTGCCGCGCTATGGGGTATTGTGGTGTTGAGCATTATGGGGGATTTGTTTGAGTCATTAATTAAGCGACAGGCGGGGGTGAAAGACAGTGGAGCCTTGCTTCCCGGGCATGGTGGAATATTGGACAGAATTGATGGTTTGACTTCTACTTTGCCAGTAGCTGCCGCCGTTGTTTATATTCCCTATTGGTTTCAATTATATGATGCATCACCGTTGAAAGGTTGAGTATGTTCAAGCTACAAAATGTCACAATTCTGGGAGCAACCGGCACCATAGGCCAGCAAACTTTGGATGTTATTGCACGTCATCCCGAGCGTTTTCGTGCTTTTGCTTTATCGGCATATTCAAAAGTGGATGCTCTTTTCGAGCAATGTAAGCAATTTGAACCAGTTTTTGCGGTGATGCTGGATGCTGATGCAGCAGAATCATTGCGTATCAAGCTACAAGCCATTGCCAGCCCGACGCAGGTTTTGTCTGGATTGAGTGCTTTGGAAGAAATTTCTGCACACCCTGAAGTTGATACGGTTATGGCCGCCATTGTCGGTGCGGCAGGTCTCAAACCCGCGATGGCGGCAGCCCGTGCTGGCAAACGCATTCTGCTGGCCAATAAGGAAACGCTGGTTATGTCCGGCAACTTGTTCATGCAGGCAGTTGAGCAGGGTGGTGCTACGCTATTGCCAATAGACAGTGAACATAATGCTATTTATCAGGTGATGCCTGCACGAAAACTCGAAAATCTGGCCGATGGCGGTGTTAGACGTATTTTATTGACGGCATCTGGCGGCCCGTTCCGTAAAGCCAGCCTGGATGAACTCAAGGCGGTGACGCTGGCACAGGCGCTCAAGCATCCCAATTGGGCCATGGGGCCGAAAATTACTATTGATTCTGCCACCATGATGAATAAAGGTCTGGAAGTTATCGAGGCGCGTTGGCTGTTTAATGCCACTGCGGAGCAAATTGAAGTAGTGGTGCATCCGCAAAGTGTTATTCATTCCATGGTTGAATATATTGACGGCTCTGTGCTTGCGCAATTAGGCAACCCGGATATGCGTACGCCGATTGCCTTTTCGCTAGGCCATCCCGAAAGATTGGAAAGCGGCGTAAGCTCGCTGGATTTGTTTAAAATTGCGCGCCTGGATTTTGAAACGCCAGATTTGGTCAGATTCCCTTGTTTACGCTTGGCCTTCGATGCATTAAAGCTGGGTGGCACCGCTCCGGCCATTCTAAATGCCGCCAATGAAATTGCAGTAGCGGCTTTTCTTGCGCAAAAAATACAATTCCTGGAAATTCCGCAGATTATCGAGTCTGTATTAAGCCATAGCAAGATTGTAGAAGTAAGCAGTTTGGAGCTGGTTATACAAGCCGATGAGGCCGCGCGTCTGGCAGCGGCTGATTGGATTGCGCAGCATTGATGCTGACTCTGGCCGCTTTTTTACTCACGTTGGCGGTATTGATTACCGTGCATGAGTACGGTCATTACCAGGTGGCACGCTGGTGTGGAGTCAAAATCCTGTGTTTTTCCATCGGTTTTGGCAAGCCTATATACCGCCGACGCTTTGGCCGCGATCAGACTGAATTTATCGTGGCGGCTTTACCATTGGGTGGCTATGTCAAAATGCTGGATGAGCGCGAGGCCCCAGTTACTGATCCGGCTGATTTGGGACGCGCGTTTAATCGGCAATCGGTGTGGAAGCGAATTACTATTGTGGCGGCAGGGCCGATAGCCAATTTATTATTGGCCATTTTGCTGTACTGGGTTTTGTTAATGAGCGGAGTGCCCGGGTTAAGACCGCTGTTGGGTGAAGTTTCAGCCAATACGGCTGTTGCTCAAGCCGGAATGCAAACCGAGGACTTGATTGTACGTATTGGCAATACGGCGGTTAATACTTGGCAGGATGTGCGCTGGGCTATTTTGCAAGAATCATTGCAGGCCAAAAGTCTTGAAATCGAAGTTAAAAACAAACAGGGGCACGCCTTAATTCATCAGCTGGATGTGTCAAAAATTAAAGCGGATGATGTCGAAACTGATATTCTGGATAGTTTGGGACTGGCACTTTATCGACCAGTTTTGCCAGCACAGATAGGTGAAATATTGGCTGGAAGCGCAGCTGAACGCGATGGTTTGCAAGTGAACGATAAGATCATTTCGGTTAATGGTGAAGGCATCACAAATTGGGAAGCTTTTGCATCCATGGTGCAAAAAAATCCTGAAAAAACGCTTAAGGTCGAGATACAACGAAACGGCACTGCTATGCATTTTAATGTCACGCCTGATGCGATTGACAAGAATGGGGCGAAAGTCGGTCGCGTGGGTGCTGCTTACTTAATGAATCAGGCAGAAACAAACCGCTTGATGACAGAAATCAAATACGCACCGTTGCCGGCCTTGTCGCGTGCAACCCGGCAAACTTGGGATACCTCAATTTTTAGTCTTAAAATGCTGGGCGGCATGTTGACGGGTTCGGTTTCCTGGAAGTCGATGGGCGGTCCGATTACGATTGGTAGTGCGGCTGGAAAAAGTGCATCGGCTGGCTGGAAAGTCTTTTTGGGCTTTTTGGCCTTAATTAGCATCAGCCTGGGCGTCTTGAATTTACTGCCAGTGCCGGTTTTAGATGGGGGTCATTTAATGTATTATGTGGTAGAAATTTTCAAGGGTAGTTCTGTGTCTGATGCGGTGATGGAAGTCGGACAGCGGGTAGGAATTGCGTTATTAGGCTTGTTGATGGTTAGCGCGTTCTATAATGACATCAATCGACTTATATTAGGTTAACCAATAAGGCTAACAATGAAGCTCAGGCATATCCCATTACTTATTTTAGGTTTGTACGGTTCATCAGCATTGGCGCTTGAGCCGTTTGTGGTTAAAGACATTCGCGTAGAAGGTATTCAGCGTACAGAGGCCGGTACAATTTTTAACTACTTGCCAGTGAAAGTTGGCGAGACCATGAATGATGATAAAGCTACACAGGCGATTAAAGCCTTGTATGGTACTGGCTTTTTTAAAGATGTTCGCATTGAAGCAGATAATGACGTGCTGGTAGTGAGTGTGCAAGAGCGTTCTGCCATTGCTCAAATCGAATTTAGTGGCAATAAATCCTTCCCCTCTGACAAAATGAAGGAAGGTCTTAAACAAATTGGTCTGGCTGAAGGTTTGATTTTCGATCGCTCCATGCTGGACAGAGCTGAGCAGGAGGTGAAGCGTCAATATCTGTCGCAAGGTAAATACGGGGCGAGTGTTAAAACCATAGTCACACCGTTAGAGCGCAATCGCGTAGCGGTGCGTTTTGAAATTGAAGAAGGTATTATTGCCAAAATCCACACAATAAATATAGTAGGTAATCAAGCTTTTGAGTCGGAAGATTTGCTGGAGCAATTTCAACTCAAGACCCCGGGGTGGATGAGTTGGTGGAAGAAAGACGATCAATATTCAAAACAAAAACTGAGTGCCGATCTGGAAACATTGCGCTCGTTTTACATGGATCAAGGTTATCTTGAATTCAATATTGATTCTACGCAGATCTCTATTACGCCAGATAAGCGTGATATTTACATCACTATTAATATTACTGAGGGTGAAAAATACACCGTTTCCGAGGTCAAGCTTGCAGGTGAGCTAATTATGCCCGAGGCCGAAGCACGAAATCTGTTAAAGGTGCAGGCTGGAGACGTGTTTAATCGTCAAAAAGTTACTGAATCCAGCAAGTTGATTGGTGATCGCTTGGGTAATGATGGTTATGCATTTTCCAACGTTAATGCAGTTCCCGAAGTCAATAAAGAAAAACATACGGTAGCATTTACATTTTTTGTGGATCCTGGTCGACGAGTTTATGTGCGACGGATTAATCTGACCGGTAATATTCGCACCAGAGATGAAGTGTTACGACGTGAAATGCGGCAACTGGAATCGGCCTGGTATGGTGCAGAAAAAATAGCCAATTCCAAGGAAAGGCTGAATCGCTTGGGCTTTTTCTCGGATGTTAATCTGGAAACGCCAGCAGTTCCCGGTACCACAGATCAAGTGGACATGAATGTCAATGTGACAGAAAAGTCGACGGGCAGTATACAGTTTGGTGCCGGCGTATCCAGTTCGGAAGGCATTGTACTCAGTGTAGGCATTAACCAGAGCAATTTTCTGGGCACTGGCAATCGTGTGGCTTTGAATGTCAATACCGGAAAAATTAACACTACTTACTCACTTTCTTATACCAATCCCTACTACACAGCAGATGGTATCAGTCGTGGATTTGATGTCTACCGCCGCGATATAAATACTTCTTCACTTAATATCGGTAATTACGACACCTCCTCTTATGGTGGCGGTGTACGCTTTGGCATACCTTTAGCCGAACGCGATGCCCTGAATTTTGGCTTGAATTTTGACTACACCAAAATTGGCTTGGCTGCAGGTAGCCCACAACGCTACCAGGATTATTGTGGTAATACAACGGGTTGTGAAAATACCACCATGCGCGCCGATTTAGGCTGGGTGCACGATACACGCGACAATGTATTGTTTCCCAACAAAGGTGTGATGCAGCGCTTGACTGGTGAAATAGGCTTGCCGGGATTGGATCAGGAGTATTATAAAATTGAATATCGACATACCTGGTATAAGGACATTACCAAAAGTTTGACCTTCATGCTCAATGGCGATATTGGCTATGCGGGTAGCTACGGTAATCGGCCATTCCCATTCTTCAAGAATTTCTATGCGGGTGGTGTAGATTCGGTGCGTGGTTTCAGGACTAGCTCACTTGGCCCGCAAGAAAGTTCATCCGGCGTAAACTACTCTACTGGTGGTACTAGAAGAGTAGTTGGTAATGCGGAGTTATTTTTTCCAGTGCCCGGCTTGAAAGATAGTAAGCAGTTCCGCTTGAGTGCATTTATGGATGCTGGTTCTGTTTGGGGTGGCTACACAGGCAATAGCACGACTAAATATGGCGCAAGCGATAATTTGCGTTATTCTGTGGGTCTGGGGGTAAGCTGGTATTCCCCGTTTGGCCCGATTAAACTGGTTGTAGGGCAACCGCTTAACAAAAAGCCGGGTGATAATGTGCGTATGCTGGATTTTCAGATGGGAACCCAGTTCTAGGATACTTGTTTGTTCGTAAATGTGAAGCGACTAGCTTCAACCTGATTTAAATTTAACCCAATAGTCGGAGAAATAAATTGAATAAAATGCTTAAAAACCTGTTTGCACTGAGCTTGTTATCCTTGGCCATGAATGTTGGTGCAGCTGAGTTGAAAGTTGGCTATGTGCAGGTAGATAAAATTTTACGTGATGCGCCACAAACCACTGAAAGTGGTAAAAAGTTGGAAAAAGAGTTTACGCCACGTAAAAATGAGTTGGATCGCCTGCAAAAGCAAATCAAAGATACAGAAGCTGTTCTGGAAAAAGACGGTTTGACCTTGTCGGAAGTTGAAAGAAGAAATAAAGAGCGTGATGCTGCGAATCTTAAAATAGAGTTTCAACGCAAACAACGTGAATTAAGTGAGGATGTCAATATGCGCAAAAACGAAGAGCTAGGTGCATTGCAAGACCGTATTAACAAAGCGGTTACTGCGGTTTCTGAAGCTGAAGGTTATGATCTGGTGGTTTATGGTGGTGTGGCTTATGCCAGTAAGAAGGTTGATATAACCGACAAGGTGCTAAAATCTCTGGGTAAGAAATAAGCAGGCAAGCGCTATAGTTAGTTTCAATTATTAAAATACGGATGAGCGTGCCATATTCTTTGCAGGAAATAGTTTTGAGATTGGGTGGTGAGCTGGTTGGGGATGGGAGTGTGCTTATTGAGCGGGTAGCCTCCCTCTCCAATGCAAAGCCAGGTCAGATTACCTTCTATGTAGATTCGAAATACCGCACAGTGCTCGAAAATACACGGGCTAGTGCGGTTATCGTTAGTCACAATAATAGAAACACGACTGATTTACCTCGTATCATCGCTGAAAATCCCTACGCTTACTTTGCTAAATTGTCTGCATTATTCAATCCTCCAGCTATTCCTGAAAAAGGTGTTGCTTTGGGAGTCATCGTGCATAGTTCAACACGCATACCGGATACTTGCTCTATCGCTGCAAACTGCGTGCTTGGTCGAAATGTCGTACTAGGTGAAAACGTAACGTTGGCAGCCGGCTGCGTAATCGGTGATCAGGTGCAGATAGGCGATAACACTACTTTGCAAGCCAATGTTGTGGTTTATCAGGCGTGTGTCATCGGAAAGAACTGTACGCTACTGAGCGGCTGTGTGATTGGTGCAGATGGTTTTGGTTATGCCGAGGAGAGCGGGCGCTGGGTAAAAATACCACAGGTTGGCCGTGTAGTCATTGGCGATAACGTAGATGTGGGGGTTAATACCACCATAGATCGTGGTGCACTTGATGACACTATTATTGAAGAAGGTGTCAAGCTCGATAATCTAATCCAAATTGGACATAATTGCCGCATTGGTGCCCATACTATCATTGCCGGCTGTGTGGGTATAGCGGGGAGTGCGTGCATTGGCAGACATTGTAGAATTGGTGGAGCCGCCATGATACTGGGGCATCTGGAAATAGCTGACCATACGGTTATTTCACCCGGCAGCATGATTACGCGCTCTTTAAGCCGAGCCGATACCTATACTGCGCTGATGCCTTTTCAATCGCATCAGGAATGGTTAAAAACAGCAGCTAACATCCGGCGTTTAGGCGATTTGTCTGAACGCGTAAAATGGCTGGAAAAAAAACTGGCTGCCACAGAAGTGGCAGCTAACACGAAACAACTTGAGGAAAAGCCATGACGGATAAAGCTGTAACACACATGGATATTCATGAAATTCTCGATCATTTACCGCATCGCTACCCTTTTGTTTTGGTAGACCGAGTGCTGTCGCTGGAAGTGGAAAAAACCATCACAGCCGTTAAGAATGTTACGATTAATGAACCCTTTTTCCCCGGTCATTTCCCTTATCATCCGGTAATGCCTGGAGTGCTTATTATTGAAGCCATGGCGCAGGCGGCGGCAATTTTGTCATTTAAAACCATGAAAGCGAAGCCCAGTGCGGATTCGGTTTATTATTTTGCCGGAATTGATAAAGCACGCTTTAAAAAGCCGGTTTCACCTGGTGACCAATTGATATTGATTGTAAATATTGACCGTATTTTACGCGGCATCTGGAAATATTCGGGACAAGCGCTGGTTGATGGTGAAGTGGTTGCAGAAGCTGAGTTTATGTGCATCCTCAAAGCTATTAAATGAGGAAATGATGGGCTTATGACGCAGCCATTGATTCACCCTACCGCTATTATTGATCCCAAAGCAGAACTTGACCCCAGTGTGGAAGTCGGAGCTTATTCCATTATCGGCGAAAATGTACGCATTGCTGCTGGCACTAGGATTGGTAGCCATGTAGTGATTGATGGTCATACGACGATAGGCCACAACAACCAGATATTTCAGTTTTCGTCTTTAGGTGCAGCGCCGCAGGACAAAAAATATAACGGCGAGCCAACAACCTTGGAAATTGGTGATAACAACACCATTCGTGAATTTTGCACATTTAACCGGGGTACTGCACAAGATAAAGGCGCTACGCGTCTGGGTAATGATAATTGGGTGATGGCTTATGTGCACATAGCCCATGATTGCCAGATTGGTAACCACACCATTTTTGCGAATAACTCTTCATTGGCAGGTCATGTTGATGTGCAGGATTATGCCATTCTGGGTGGATTCACACTGATCCATCAATTTTGCAAAGTTGGCGCGCACGTCATTACCGCCGTCGGTACCGTAGTATTCAAAGATATTCCACCCTATGTAACGGCGGCTGGCTATGATGCAAAACCGCATGGAATCAATGCTGAGGGTTTGAAGCGGCGTGGTTTTTCAGCGGAAACCATTACCCAGATCAAGCGCGCTTACAAAGTGCTTTATCGTAAAGGTTTGTCGCTGGAAGAAGCCAAGTTAGAACTTGCCGAGCTGGTTGTTGACTGTCCAGAAATAAATACCTTATTAGCCTTTCTCAACACCACTACTCGCGGTATTGTTCGTTAGTATGCCAGTTATTGGTATCGTTGCCGGAGAATCTTCCGGGGATCTACTCGGTAGTCATCTGATTCGTGCCTTAAAGAAACGCCGACCTGATTTGGAGTTTGTCGGTATTGCCGGACCAAAGATGATAGCTGAAGGTGCTAAATCACTTTTTCCTATGGAGCGTTTATCAGTACGTGGTTATGTTGAAGTGATACGACATTTACCGGGTTTGCTCAACATACGCAAAAAAGTTTTGCAGCATTTTCTGCAAAATCCCCCTGACCTTTTTATTGGTATAGACGCACCGGATTTCAATTTTAATCTCGAATATAAACTCAAGCGCAAAGGTATACGTACCATTCATTATGCCAGCCCCTCGATTTGGGCTTGGCGTAAAGGACGCATGGAAAAAATCAAGCGTGCAGTGTCCCATATGTTAGCGCTATTTCCATTCGAACCCGCGCTTTATGAGCAAGCTGGGGTGCCGGTCACTTATGTGGGGCATCCTCTGGCTGATATTCTGCCTCTGGAACCTGATCGTGACGCGGCACGAAGGCAATTGAAGTTGTTGCCAGAGCATTTGATTATCACCATGCTTCCTGGCAGTCGTCAGAGTGAGGTGCGGCAGTTAGCGGATTTATACGTAAAAACAGCCAAGCTGATTGTGCAAGAAAAACCAGACGTTCAATTTTTGGTGCCTTTAATCACGCGTGAAACGCGTGAAATTTTTGAGCAAGCCATTTATGAAAATCAAACAAATGCTGAAGCGCTAACCCATGCCTTACCCATACAAATACTTATTGGACATGCCCATGTTGCCATGGAAGCCGCAGACGCAGTGATTGTGGCATCAGGTACGGCCACATTGGAAGCGGCTCTGCTCAAGCGCCCTATGGTAATTACCTATCGTATGCCTGCATTAAGTTGGCAAATACTCAAGCGTATGAGTTATCTGCCTTATGTAGGTTTGCCGAATATACTGGCTGGTCGTTTTGTAGTGCCGGAGCTATTGCAGCATAATGCGACGCCGAAAAAACTGGCGGAAACCGTGCTGAATTTAATCAATGATAAAGACTTGCTGCGTGATATAGATACAGAATTCACGCGTATACATAAAACTCTGCGGTTAAATACGGAAGAAAAAATTGCTGAAACAATTTTGGCTTATTTGTAGCGATGGATACCAATGACAACTTATTGATTTGTGGCGTTGACGAGGCAGGGCGCGGACCTCTTGCTGGAGCTGTTTATGCGGCAGCGGTTATACTTGATCCGCTAAATCCTATACCGGGCTTGGCTGATTCAAAAACACTTTCGGAAAAAAAACGCATCAGCCTGGCCGCTCAAATAAAACAACATGCCTTGGCATGGTCAATTGCCAGTAGCAGTGTGGAAGAAATTGATGAGATTAATATTTTGCAAGCCAGTTTGCTGGCTATGAAACGCGCCATAGAAACATTGCAAACGCCAGCTGGCATAGCGTTGGAGCCGCATTTGGTATTGGTGGATGGGCTGCATTGCCCAAGTGTCGCTTTTCCAGCGCAAGCCATTGTCAAAGGTGACAGCAAAGTACAAGCGATTGCAGCGGCCTCGATATTGGCTAAAACAGCGCGTGATGATGATTTGTATGAGTTGGATAAAATATATCCCCAATACAACTTTGCTCAGCATAAAGGTTATCCAACGGCTGAACATTTGACGCGTCTCAAACAGCATGGCGTATCGCCAGTGCATAGACGTAGCTATGCGCCAGTGAAAAACATTCTAACCCAGCTGCTTATCACCCATTCAGGTAGTAATGGAGCTGGAAAATCCATTTAGCAAAACTACACCTGTAACAATTAATACCAACCCAATCATGGCTGGCGTGTCCAATGCCTGCCCGTAAAATTTCCATCCGATGAGTGTAATCAACGCCATTCCAACGCCAGACCAGATAGCATAGACCACACTGACAGGAATGCTACTCAAGGTCAAAGAGAGCAAATAAAAGGAAAGAAGGTAGCCGACAACGACAATGATGGAAGGAAGGATCTCGGTGAATCCATTGGCTGATTTCAGCGCGGATGTTGCTACAACTTCAGCTATGATAGCAATGCTTAAATAAAACCAATTCACAGCAATCTCCCTTATTCGGTATTAAAACAGCAGAACGACAGTCATTTTAATTTGGAAATGAGAGGTTTGAAGCGTAAAACAAGCCAGAATTAACCACTCAATTCCCAAGGCTGCGGAGCCGTACCTTGAAAATAAGCCGCCATTCCTGTTAGTACAAAGAATGGCGGCTTAATCAAATCGGCTTGAACGGAAACTTACTCAGAGGTTGATGGCGACTTTTGTGTTTCCACCATAACCATTGATTCGGTTATGGGTTGCTCAACGGCTTTCTGCTGCCAAGCCGCTGGCTGACGCGGCGCGTTTGACTTTTCTGGCTCAATAACGGCGGCGACTAGCAAGGCCTCGTGACTGGTTTCTATGAGTTGCAATCCACTGGCAGCCAAATCAACGGGCTTGCTTTCAGTGGCTGGCTTACGTTGTCGTGGGGTACGTGGTTTTTTCTCGGGTTTATCAGTCAATTCCGTGGAAGCTTGATCTATATCCGTATTAGCACTACTTGCCACCACTTCTGTACTGGTTATGGTCTCTGTTGGCATGGGTTGAGACTCTGTAGCTGCTATTAAGACTACCTCAGTCTGAGTGCTACTAACTGGCTTTGTCAATTCTGCAGTAATATCAGTTTCTGTTGGCTTGAGTTCAGCTTGGATAAGTGTGCTGACAGGGTCGTTAAATGACAAGGCCGCTTGAGCTGGATTCAGCTCTAAATTCCCTTCAGTTTGAATGTTTTCCGTACGTGGAGCCCGATCTCTCCGGTTATTGCGACCTCGACGACCGCGTGGCTCGGTTGTTGTCTCTGTCGCGCTTGTAGCAACCGCTTGCGTATTCTGTGTTACTTGCGGTTTTTCGCGTTCTGCTTGGCTGCGATCATTTTGCACACGCTCACTTTGTGCTCGTTCCGGCTTTTCGCCACGCGGTGTTTGTTGATTTTGACGTGGCTGTTGATTTCGATTGCCCCGTTCGGCATCATTTGCTTCGTTGACTACGCGCGCGGCCTGCTTGCCAACTTCCGGACTGGTCTTGCGTTCATTTGGATTACGTTGCTCATTACTTTTACGTTCGCCATTGCGTCCACCGCGATTACTACGATTGCCACGGCCACTTGTGCTACCAGCCGCTTCACTGCGCACAACGACTTCAGGTTCTGCTACAAATGGCTTGGCACCAAACTGGCCGAACCAACCCTTGATACGGTTAATTAGACCTGTAGCAGGAATAGGGGTAGGTGGTGTTTTGGCAATGGTTTTTTCTGCCGCGATAGGCGCAGGTGAGGAGGGTGTAATACCCTTGACTGCGGCTTCAGCACGTACAGGTTTAGGCTCTTGCGTAGTGGGGGCTGATTCAACATCGGAGGGCATTTCTACCATTTGATAGCTGGCGAGGCTCGCATCTTCCTTGACATCATCATTATGAACACGCGTGATGCTGTAATTAGGCGTTTCTAAATGAATGTTGGGAATAAGAACTACTTGTATGCCCATGCGTTGTTCAATTTTATGAATTTCGGCACGTTTTTCATTTAGTAGGAATGTGGCTGCTTCAACTGGTAATTGCACATGAATAATGGCGTAATTTTCTTTCATTGCCTCTTCCTGCAAGATGCGCAGGATATGCAATGCCGTTGATTCAATTCCGCGAATAATGCCTGTGCCATGACAGCGTGGGCAGGCAATATGATTCACTTCGCCAAGGCTGGGGCGCAAACGCTGGCGTGATAACTCCAGCAAGCCAAAACGCGAAATTTTACCGGTTTGTACACGTGCTCTATCGTAATGCAGAGCATCGCGCAGGCGGTTTTCTACTTCGCGCTGATTACGTGTGCTTTCCATATCAATAAAGTCAATCACAACCAGCCCACCCAAATCGCGCAAGCGCAATTGGCGCGCAACTTCTTCTGCGGCTTCAAGGTTGGTATTGAATGCGGTTTGTTCAATGTCCGTACCTTTGGTGGAGCGGCCGGAGTTTACGTCTACGGAAACCAGCGCTTCGGTATGGTCAATGACCACTGCGCCACCGGAAGGCAGGCGCACTTCGCGTGAAAACGCGGTTTCGATCTGGTGTTCAATCTGAAAACGGGAGAATAGCGGAATTTCGTCCTGATAAAGTTTGACGCGCGCTACATTTCCCGGCATGACGTGGTTCATGAACTGCAAGGCTTGCTCATAAATATCCGGGGTATCAATCAGGATTTCACCGATATCCGGTTGAAAATAATCGCGGATAGCACGGATAACCAGACTGCCTTCCTGATAAATCAGAAAAGCGCCATTCTGGATGGTGGAGGCACCTTCAATGGCCACCCACAATTGCAGCAGGTAGTTTAAATCCCATTGCAATTCTTCCAGACTGCGGCCAATGCCAGCGGTGCGGGCAATGATGCTCATGCCTTCAGGTACTTCTAGCTGCGCCAACACATCACGCAATTCGTTGCGGTCTTCACCTTCAATACGGCGTGAAACACCACCTCCGCGCGGATTATTGGGCATCAAAACCAGATAACGGCCGGCCAGCGAGATGAAGGTGGTGAGTGCGGCACCCTTGTTGCCACGTTCATCCTTATCCACTTGCACGATGAGCTCCTGACCTTCGCGCAAGGCCTCTTTAATGCTTACGCGGCCACTATCTACACCTTCCTGATAATAGCTGCGTGCGACTTCCTTGAATGGTAGAAATCCGTGCCGGTCGGTGCCGTAATTGATAAAAGCGGCTTCCAGGGATGGTTCTATGCGGGTGATAACACCTTTATAGATATTGCTTTTGCGCTGTTCTTTGCCAGCGGATTCGATATCAAGATCGACCAGTTTTTGTCCATCTACGATGGCAACGCGTAACTCTTCAGGCTGCGTTGCATTGAATAACATGCGTTTCATTGTATAACCCCCGCGCTCAAAAGCGGGTTTGCAGACTTTGTCGGTAGACAAAGCGGGCGAAATACCAAGCAATAATCTGATGTCAAACCCGCATATTAAGCGGATTGGGACGCTGCTCGAGTAGTGTTGTTTTACTGAGTCATCGTGAATTTCAACATGTTTTCTGCATTTCAACCAAGCTTTTAAGTTCGTAGTAACAAATACATTTCGCTACGAAGTTGGTTGTAAATTTAAAGCGTTATAAATAAAGCTGCATATAAACTGATGTTATTGGTGTATTAAAATTTTCAGCCACACCCAATTTCTGTATCTCTGGCAGCCAGTTTGGCGGGTTTTGCGTACAAGCTGCGACTTGTCGGCATGGTTTCCCTGCTGGGTGTCCTATAACAGTTGGGTCTATAGGCGGAATAAAATGTATACATCAGGTAAATTTATTCACGCAAATTGGTGTGAATATTGATGATGTTAAGCTCAGTACGTTTATTCTATCTCGGGTTAGCTTTTGTTTCTCAGCTAAAATACTATGTTATCTGCCAATTTCAGGCCGTGCATGTCATCAGCTATAATTCGTTGCTGTGACCTCATTTTTCACTTTGACTCGGTCTGCTGCGACTTGAGCGCAATAATTTTGTTACAAAATCGCTGCTTGATTTACTTGGCGAGCGAATTTAACCAAGATGATTGTTACGATTAATCCATTCTCAAAGAAGCGCTTAGCGCATTTACTTTGAGATTCGCGTAGTATAGGTGAGATGACTAATTTAAGCAAAACAACAAGTAGAAATGAAACACGTGTGCTCCCCAAAGCTACAGATAAAGCAATGGCTAAAGCCAGCGTTAGTATGCTCACTATTGATGAAGCGAGTGTAGGCCAGCGCATTGATAATTTTTTATGCAAAGCGCTCAAAGGCGTGCCAAAAAGCCATCTGTACCGCATATTGCGAAGTGGCGAGGTACGCGTTAACAGTAAACGCATTGATGCTACCTATCGTCTGTTAATGGGGGATTTGGTACGTATTCCGCCGATTCGTACAGCGCAGCAGGAACAGGTGTCTGATCAGCGCTCGCCTGTGATACCGCGTTTTGAGCAAGCCATTATTTTTGAAGATGATGCGCTGTTGGTGATTGATAAGCCTGCTGGTTTTGCTGTGCACGGTGGCAGCGGTATCAGCCGGGGCGTGATAGAGCAGCTGCGATTGGAACGACCACAAGCAAAGTTTCTGGAACTGGTACATAGACTGGATCGCGAAACCTCGGGTGTACTGATGCTGGCCAAAAAACGTGCGGCTTTAGTACAACTGCATGAGGCGATTCGCAATAATCAAACCGTGAAACGTTATGTGATGCTGGTACACGGCCACTGGACTGAAAAGAAAAGGCATGTGGTTCTGCCTTTGCACAAATATGTATTACCTAGTGGCGAACGTAGAGTTTCAGTGCAGGAAGATGGCCAAATATCCGAAACTATTTTTCAATTACGCCAAAATCTGACTCTGGATAATAATGAGCCATTCAGCTTGCTGGAAGCGCAATTGATTACAGGGCGCACACATCAGCTACGTGTTCAGCTGGCGCATTTGGGGTTTCCTATTGCTGGAGATGACAAATACGGTGATTTTGCCGTCAATAAAACCATGCAACAGTTTGGATTAAAGCGCATGTTTCTACATTCGGCTGAAACGCTGATTCGACATCCTCTGACAGAGGAAAAACTGAAGCTGATTGCACCCTTGCCTGCTGAATTGGAAAAATTCCTGCGACGCTTTGAAGCCAATAAAGAATTACATGCCTAAGCGCTTTGATTTGATTGTGTTTGATTGGGATGGCACGCTCGCAGATTCAACGCGTATGATTGTGGATTGCCTGCGTGAGGCGAGTGCCGATGCCGGGCTGCGGGTGCCGGAGCCAACCGCCGCCAGTAATATCATAGGCTTGGGTTTAAATGAGGCCGTGCTGGCCTTGTTCGGCGAGTTGAATGTTGTGCAATATGAGCAGCTGACTTCACGTTATCGTCATCATTACCACTTGCGCGATAACGAAACGCCCCTGTTTGACGGTGTGTCCGAAACGCTGGCCGAGCTGGAAAGCCTGGGTTTTATGTTGGCTGTAGCAACTGGCAAGGGGCGTAATGGCCTGAACCGTTCTTTACAACGTAGCGGACTGGCGCAACACTTTCACGCCACGCGTTGCGTGGATGAATGTCATTCCAAACCACATCCACAAATGTTGCTGGAGCTTATGGATGAACTGGGTACCCTGCCAGAACGTACCTTAATGATAGGTGATACCAGTTTTGATTTGCAAATGGCACAAAATGCCAACGTAGCCAGTGTTGCAGTGAGTTATGGTGCGCAACCGTTGACCAGCCTTTTACCGCTCGCACCGTTGGCGCATTTTTCTGAATTTTTCAGCTTAAGTCAGTGGCTGCTCAGTCATGCTTGAATCTGAACGCTTGATATGCACAGGCCGGGAATTGCAGGAGTGCGCGCAAGGTGTGCGTTTTGCCTTGCCTGAATTGGGCGAGCGCATCACGGGTTTTGTCGTGCGCTATAATGGCAAGCCGTATGCCTTTGTTAATCAGTGTGCGCATGTTCCTGTTGAGCTGGATTGGAACCAGGGTGATTTTTTTGATTTGAGTAAAAGCTACCTGGTTTGCGCTACACATGGCGCGCACTACGAACCACAAACTGGTTTTTGCGTGATGGGGCCTTGCAAAGGGCGCAAATTACAACGGATTGAAACAATAGAACGCGATAATCGTATTTTAATTAACTTAAAGAGCCTTCAGCATGACCGAATTTGATAGCCAGTCCAGTAGTCAGAATCAACCACAACCAACGCAGCAAAATCCGATTAACCAGAAAGACTCTGACTGGCAACGGCAAACCATTGAAAAACTGGCATTCTCCGCTATTAAAGAGCAACGGCGTACACGTCATTGGGGCATTTTCTTCAAGGCACTTACATTTATCTACCTGTTTGTGGTCTTGTTTATCGCCATGGATTGGATAGGCGAGGGTGCCAACATCGCGGGTGAACATACTGCGCTCATCGACATTCAGGGCGTTATTGGCAGCGGTGATGAGGTCAATGCTGATTCCGTGCTTGCCAGCTTGCAATCGGCGTTTGATAACAAGCACACTAAAGGCGTGATTTTGCGCATTAACAGTCCGGGTGGCAGCCCGGTGCAGGCGGGATTAATTAATGATGAAATCAAACGTCAGCGTAAATTGCATCCCAACATTCCACTTTATGCCGTGGTGGAAGATATGTGTGCATCGGGCGGCTATTACATCGCCGTGGCCGCTGACAAAATTTATGTTGATAAAGCCAGCATTGTGGGGTCAATCGGCGTGTTGATGGATGGTTTTGGCTTTACCGGCGTGATGCAAAAAGTTGGCGTGGAGCGTCGTTTATTAACCGCTGGTGAAAACAAGGCCATTCTGGATCCTTTCTCACCTGTAAATCCCAAGCATCAAGCCTACGCTCAAGCCATGCTCAATCAAATACATCAGCAATTTATTACGGTAGTACGTGAAGGTCGCGGCAATCGCCTCAAGGAAACCCCTGAAATGTTCAGCGGCTTGTTCTGGAGTGGGGAGACCAGCATAGAAATGGGCTTGGCGGATGGTTTGGGCAGTTCGGAATACGTGGCGCGTGAAGTCATCAAGGAAAGCAATGTCGTAGATTACACCACGCATGAAGGTCTTGCGGATCGCTTTGCCAAGCGCTTGGGTGCTTCAATGGCCAGTAAAATTACCGGTGGAAATCTGCGCTTGCAGTAGTTTCTTTGTGATTCAGTGAGCGTAAGGTGGGCAAATGCTGCTCTTTCCCACCATTGCAATTCAGGCGACAGGTTTGCGGTTACTTGTTCAAAAGTTATTAATTCAGTCTAGCAACGCCTCCGCCGCAACAAAAGCATAGCCCAACGTTTGAGCGACGGCTTTGTAGGTAATTTGCCCCTGACAGACATTCAAGCCGTGGCGCAGGTGAGCATCGTCTTTAAGCGCTTGTTTCCAGCCTTTATTAGCTAGCGCTAGCGCATGAACTAATGTGGCGTTGTTAAGGGCAAAGGTGGAAGTGCGTGCTACGGCTCCGGGCATATTGGCCACGCAATAGTGCACGACATCATCCACCAGATAAGTGGGATTGGCATGGGTGGTGGCGTGCGAGGTTTCAAAGCAACCGCCCTGGTCAATGGCAACATCAACCACTACCGCGCCCTTTTTCATGCGCGATACCAGCTCCCGGCTGACCAGTTTAGGCGCAGCGGCTCCGGGCAATAGCACGCCACCGATAACAAGATCAGCCTCCAATACAGCTTCTTCTATGCTGGAAGTGGTGGAAAATATAGTGCTGATACGGTTGCCAAACACCAGATCAAGCTGGCGTAAACGATCCACGTTTTTGTCTAGCACTGTGACGCGCGCACCGAGTCCGACGGCCATTTGCAAAGCGTTGGTGCCAACCACGCCAGCACCCAGAATGACCACATGACCAGCCGCAACCCCCGGTACTCCGCCCAGCAAAACACCTCTACCAGCGTGCGTTTTTTCCAAAAAAGTTGCACCCGCCTGTATCGCCATGCGCCCGGCAATTTCGCTCATCGGTGCAAGCAAAGGCAAGCCGCCACCCGCGCCGGTAATGGTTTCATAAGCAATACAAATAGCACCGGATTTAACCAGCGCAGCCGTTTGTTCAGGGTCGGGTGCCAAGTGCAAATAAGTGTAGAGAATCTGTCCGTTTCGCAACATGGCGCATTCGTTGGCTTGCGGTTCTTTGACTTTGACTATCATTTCAGCGCGTTCAAAAATCTGTTCCGGCTTGGTGACCAGTTCAGCACCTGCTGTTAGATATTCCGCATCACTCAAACCAATGGCAGATCCGGCATCCGCTTGCACCAGCACTTGATGCCCACATGACACCAGCTCGCGCACACTGGCTGGCGTTAAACCAACGCGGTATTCATTATTCTTGATTTCCTTGGGTACACCGATACGCATGATTTTCTCCAGTTTATAATGGCTTGGTTAAAATTCCTGTCGTTGCCTGTTTTTTTAAAGCAATTTTTAAGCCTGCTGCAAGATTCGATTTAAATGCGATTTTTAAGACTCTGCCATTCCAGATAAACCCGTAAATCAAATTCCAGCTGGTGATAATCGGGTTCCATATATTCACAAAGTTTAAAAAACGCCTTGTCATGATTGCGCACTTTAAGATGCGCCAGCTCATGCACCACAATCATGCGTAAAAAACTGGCCGGGGCAGCTTTGAATAAAGCAGCAATACGAATTTCTTTTTTAGCCTTGAGCTTGCCGCCTTGAACCCGTGAAATCGCCGTATTCAGCCCCAAAGCATGGTGCGTCATATCCAGCTTGCTATCGTAATGCACCTTATCCAACGGCGGCGCAGTGCGTAAATGGCTTTGCTTTAAATCAGAAGCATATTGAAAAAGCGCCTTATCCGTTTGCACAAAATGCGGCTCGGCATAGCGCTGGGTGATGTATTGTTCCAAGCGGTTTTCTGTAATCAATTGGCGTACTTGTGATTGCAATGCAGCGGGGTAATGTTGTAAATATTTAAGGTGAACCAATTTTATGAATCCGAGTTACATTTAACCGAGATTATCCATTAACCATGAATTGGGCAATGAATAAAGTAACTTTCGCCCTAAGGAAACACTGATTTATTCCCAACCATCACAGGCATGTGGCCATGCGTCCCGGCAAGCGGCGTGCGTTGGATCAATCGCCCGAAGCGGAACAACAGGAAGGGCGGGAGCAGACCAAAGCCAGCCTTCGAGCCAATGTTGAGCATCCGTTTCCTGTGGTGAAGAATCTCTTCCATCATCGCAAGGTGCGTTACAAAGGATTGGCCAAGCATACGTCGCCGTTGTTTTCGCTGTTTGGCTTAGCCCATTGGCGGCTGGCTCGCCGATGGTTTCTACCTGCAGGCGGGAAAGTAGCGTTCTAAAAATGGAAAGTACAGGAAATAAAGCCATAAACACTACAAATTGGCGTGAAAATGCCTCTGCTTTACACTAAAACCCAATCGTCACATTTTTAGGTTTTAGCTGCGTGGGGTTGTTCAGCGTTTCCTTAAGGAAGTACTGGGCAAGTTGATTCTACTCGTGGTTCGACAAGCTTGCTATAAGCGGAATCAGTTAGTTACCGTTCGTCATGTGCTGGGAGCCTGTCGAACAGTCGAAGCACTTATTTAGGGAAGCTCTAAATAAGCTTATCTACTATTATTCTCGCGCATAGCGCACTGTATGCAGATTACCATATGGCGAAATACCTTACATTTTTTCGCCCAGTGTAGGCTGTTTACAGTGGGTTCGCTGTACGTCTATCCAAAAACAAGGCATTGCCAGCCAGTTTTTTTGCTTCTTTCTTGGCAATGGTGGCGGCGGCAGCGACTTCATGGTGTGATGGGAAGTGCTTGGATTCAATCTGCACTGCACCGATGGATAGGCTGATGATGGGATGGAATACGCGATTGCCTTGCCGGTCTTCGGACTCAATGCCGTTACGTGCAATATCTTCCGCCTTGTAGAGTGACGGCGCGGCGCTGGCAAATTTTTGCAATAATTGTTGACAGTGACTTTCCCAGTCAGTGCATTGAAACAAGGCGATGAAGTCGTCGCCGCCTATATGCCCAATAAAATCCTGTTCTAGCTGGGCGGCTTCCTGAAGCAGCTTGCTGACCAGCTTGATGAATTCATCCCCCATACGAAAGCCGTAGACATCGTTATAGGGTTTGAAATTATCCAGATCGAAATAGCCAATGACGAAGCTGGTACCTCTTTGCAGCAGGCGATCAATATGTTCATTGATGGGCACATTACCTGGTAAGCCGGAGAGTGGATTGGCATAGCGTGCAGCGGCAATCTGCATCTGGGTGATTTCTCGCAACAGATCATGTCCGCTGCCCATGCCAAAATATACATCGCGATCGGTAATGATAAAGCCCGCGCTCAAATGGTAAGGCTCCATGTTGAGAATGCGCCCGCTTAATTCGTGCAGACTCACACTACGATCCACCATTAACGGAGCCTCATCCATCATGCTGGTGCAGGAGCGTCGCCCAAACAACTCTTTGGTAAAGGGCTGGGCGAATCGGTCTATCATGTTGTGGCGGCTGATTAGGCCAACCGGGTGTTCGCCTGTAAGCACCGGGATTGAGTAAAGTTTTTCATCATTTTTAAATATGGAAAATACTTCATCGTTGGTCGTTTCCACATCCACTGGCTTTATGTATTTCACCAGATTGGCAACGGTAGCATTTCCTTGCAGATAATAGCTGGGCGAGGATATTATCAGACCGGCTACGCCTTTCAGCGTTGCCAATACACTCGCAGGCAGATGAGTTTCCGGTCGTGCATGAGGATGTGCAAAATGGTAGCCTTGCCCGAAAGCTACCCCCAAATCGCGAATGGTGACCAGCTCGGCATGGGTTTCAACACCTTCCACGATCACTCGGCAGCCGGAATTTTTGGCGATTTCCTGAATCGAGCGTACGAATTGCAGTTTGACCGGATCAAGATTGATATTCTGGATGAAATGTTTGTCCACCTTGACATAATCCGGGCGGATTTCCGACCACATGCGCAGACTGGAAAAGCCTTCCCCCAAATCATCCATGGCAATTTCAAATCCCATATCGCGGTAATGTTGGGTGGCATTACGTAGTACCACGTATTCCAGCGAAGAGGAATTCTCGGTCAGTTCGATAACGATCTGATGGGGCTGCAAGGCGGATTCGGCAATGCATTGCAGCGTGGATCCACTCTCCCAGCCTTCCATCAACAAGGTATCCGGGCTGACATTTAGAAACAGTTTTCCCGGCAGCTTCAGTTGAGCGAAAGTTTGTAGTACCACAGCGCGGCTCAAGTATTCAACTTCCAGAGAGCGCCCATATTTGCGCGCCGCCTGAAACAACATTAGCGGCGAATGTAGCGGGCTGTCTGATGGGCCGCGAATCAGCCCTTCATAACCAGTGATGCTGGCATTACTCATGCGTACAATCGGTTGAAAAACCGCGCTTAATCGACGTTTGCGGATGATTTCATCCAGTTGATGTTTCTGCGTAAGGATTTCTTTGTCAATGGTAAATGCCTCAGCTGTATTGGCTAGCATATTCATGATGAGCACGCTTATAGGTATTGGAATAAGTACACTAGCGCACATTTATGACATAAAAATGACAGCGGCCGAAAGGCGGAGTTTTTCGCTTGCAAGTCAGGTAGTTACACGTCGGGCGCTGGTGTTTGCCAATATTTTGGATATTTACTTGTATGGGTGAACTGGTTATAAACCAGCGCGATGGCTACAATCATTGCCGATCCGCTTAGGGTGGGGAATAACAAGAGTTTCCAGGTGGGCAAGGTGAGGAAAATAATTACGGAGTTGGAACCTGCAGGCGGGTGCACGATTCTGCAAAACATCATCAGCGCCAAGGCTGTTGCAACAGCGACGGCCATTGCCCACCAATGAACACCAAAGGCTATCAAAAACTATAAACCTGTCATGGGGCTGATGACATGTCCGGCAATCACATTTCGCGGTTGCGAAAAGGCAACCTCAGGAAAGCCAAATGCCAGCACACAGGTGGCTCCCAAAGAACCCAGCACTAGGCTGACCGTCAGGGCATCAGACAGAGTTGCAATCAAGGCGATGGCGAGAAAAGCGCCTAGCCATGCCATAGCGACGGATTTAAGTGTGGGGCCCGGGAGTAATTCAGCTTTGTCGCTTTTTAGTTTTTTCAGAAGTGACAAGTTCAATTCCATTCCATTGATGTATTCAATGTTTAAAACTCAGGCATAAAAAACGAGCGATGGTGGAGATTGCGCATCGCTCGTCAGGTTCTAATTAACTTTTAAGGAAACGCTGAACAACCCCACGCAGCTAAAACCTAAAAATGTGACGATTGGGTTTTAGTGTAAAACAGAGGCATTTTCACGCCAATTTGTAGTGTTTATGGCTTTATTTCCTGTACTTTTCATTTTTAGAACGCTACTTTCCCGCCTGCAGGCAGAAACCATCGGCGAGCCAGCCGCCAATGGGCCAAGCCAAACAGCGAAAACAATGGCGACGTATGCTTGGCCAATCCTTTGTAACGCACCTTGCGATGATGGAAGAGATTCTTCACCACAGGAAACGGATGCTCAACATTGGCTCGAAGGCTGGCTTTGGTCTGCTCCCGCCCTTCCTGTTGTTCCGCTTCGGGCGATTGATCCAACGCACGTCGCTTGCCGGGACGCATGGCCACATGCCAAACGACCAGAGTCTCCCCGTGCAGAAGCGCCTCGGCCTGGCGAATGTCGCTGACATGCCCTGCTGTGCCGATGAGCGTATGAACCAGACCCGAGTGCGCATCGACCCCGATAGGCGCTTTCATACCAAAGTGCCACGGATTCCTCTTTTTGGAAGAATGCATGTCGGGGTCACGTTTCCCCTCTTTATTCTTGGTCGAGGGCGGTGCCGCAATGAGCGTGGCATCGACAAGGGTGCCTTCGCGCAAAAACAGCCCTGGCTCGGCCAGATGGGCATGGATGGTGTTGAAGATGGCTTCGGTGAGTTGATGGCGTTCGAGCCGGTGGCGGAATTGCAAAAGGGTGGTGGCATCGGGTGCCGTCTCACGGCCAAGGTCAACGCCGATGAAGTGGCGGATGGCCTGGCTGTCGTAGATGGCCTCTTCCGTGCCTTCGTCAGAAAAACTGAAGCATTGCTGTGCCACATACATCCGCAACCTGCGCGTCAGTCCTTTGTGCGGGCGGCCAGTGCTGCCCTCTGCGGGATAAAACGGAGCGATGGCGCGTTCAAGTGCCTCCCACGGGGTAATCGCATCAAGTTCAGCCAGGAAGCGATCGCGCCTGGTTAATGTCTTCCTGGCTGCATCTTCCCGTTCCGAGAAACGGGTTTACATCATTTTATACTATAATAATCAAAAGCTTGTGTTTAACGCCTCTTTAGTATATGAGGTGTGATGGTTGGGAATAAATCAGTGTTTCCTTAACGCAATATGCTAAATCTTTCTATAAAGTGATGCTGTTGAATCAATAAAAGTCGGTTTATCCGCGCGTATTGGATTGCGTCTCAAATTGCGTTAAATCCACGCGTGGTTGCGGTTGCCAACCGGTTTGGCGATGCTCTGCCACCACATTGGTAAATACGCCGCCGCGCACAAAAAACTTGGCAGTGAGCCGCATGAATTTGGGCTGCGTGGCGGCGACCAGATCATCCAGAATGCGGTTGGTGACGGCTTCGTGAAAACAGCCTTCATCGCGGAACGACCAGATATACAGCTTGAGGCTTTTCAGTTCCACGCACAGTTGGTCGGGAATGTAATCCAGATACAGCACGGCAAAATCCGGTTGGCCGGTTTTGGGGCAAAGACAGGTAAATTCGGGGATTTCCATGTGAATATGAAAATCACGCTCTGGTTTGGGGTTGTCGAAGGTTTCCAGAGTTTTGTTTGGTAGTGTGGTCATGGTCTTGTCTGTTTAGAATGTATTTAAAAGTTACTGCGTATCTGAATTGCGGCGTTGCGCGGTGCTCGAAATCCTCATGTACTTTTTGTAAATGAAGGTTCCTGCGCTCTGTGCGCCTTGCACTTCAAGCTGTTCGCTACACTTTTAAAACAGGTTCTTAATCCTTAAGTTAATGTTTGGAATTAGTGCTTGGCATCATGATGTCGGCGCTGAATAACTGCTCCACATCCACTTTGTCAAATACGTAAGCGGCGTTACAAAAATCGCAATGCACTTCTACATCGCCATTGTCTTCCAGAATATCGGTGACTTCCGGCGCGCCTAGTAGACGCAGCATGGAGCCAACGCTGGTACGTGAACAGGTGCAATGAAATTTAACTGGCTGTGCATCAAACAGGCGCACGGTTTCTTCGTGGAAAAGGCGGAGCAACAAGTCTTCAGCAGGCACATGCAGCAGCTCATCCTGACGCATGGTATTTGCCAGATAGCCGGTTCGCTCCCATAAGTCGGCATCTTGCTCAGGCAAGTCTGTTGATTGAAAATCTGGTAATTTTTGCAGTAACATGCCTGCTGCGGTTTGATTATCACATGCCAGCCAGATGCGCGTTTCTATTTGCTCGGAGCGTTGCATGTAGTTTTGCAGCACTTCGGCGATGCTGTTGCCTTCCAGCTGCACGATGCCCTGATAGCCTTGCCCGCCATCCTTGGGGTCTAGCGTAATGACAAATTGACCATCACCGACTAATTCAGCAAAATTGCTATCCGCAAAATCGGTATCAGCCAAATCATCCTTGATGAGATTTTCTGTCCATTTGGCGGTGGCGCGTAAGGTGAGCTCGGCGGTACATTCCACTACCAGCAGTTTTAATGCGCCATTGCCTTGAATTTGTAGTACCAAAGCGCCTTGCATTTTTAGCGTGGCGGCGAGTAAAGCTGCCGCTGCCATCAGCTCGCCCAAGGCTTTGCGCAGGGCAGGCGGACAGTTTTGATGCTGGAGCGCGGTGTTAAAGGTTTGATTCAGGCGCACGATGTTGCCGCGCACCGGAGAATTTTCAAAAATGAAGCGCTGCAGTGAATCCGAATGAGATGAATCTGGTGACATAAATAAACAAAGTAGAAATAAAGCGCTATCATAATTGCAATTAGCGGGAGAATATACCAAGGATGCTGAATAATCCGATTCACGCGATAGTGAACACCAAACCATCCGCTTGGTTGTGCCGTTTTTCGGCATTGATTAAGCCACAAGGCCAAGTGTTGGATTTGGCCTGTGGCACAGGCAGAAATGCGCGCTGGCTGGCAGAGCAGGGGTTTGTCGTTGAAGCGGTGGATAAAGACCTAGCGGCTTTGGCCAGCTTGCAAAATATCCCCAATATCACTACCCGCATTGCCGATCTGGAAGGCGCGCCCTGGCCTTATGCCGAGCGAAAATTTGATGCCATTGTGGTTTGCCGCTATTTGCATAGACCACTGTTACCGCTTTTGTTGCAAAGCTTGAATGCAAAAGGGGTGTTGATTTATGAGACCTTCATGCAAGGACAAGAGCTATACGGTCGGCCACGTAGACCGCAGTTTTTATTAAAGTCGGATGAACTCCTGCAAACTTATATGAACCAATCAAACATTGTGGCTTTTGAACAAGGTTTGATTGACGAAGCTCAGTTAGAAGAACCGCCATTTAAAACCCATCAGCCCGCGATGTTACAGCGCATTTGTTTAACCCGTCTTCAGGACAAAACACCATGAATTTTTCATCTGAATTACTGCATAAATACTGCAAGGCCGGCCCACGTTATACCTCTTATCCAACCGCACCTTATTTCAACGAGAGCTTTGGTCCTGTGCAATGGCAAGAAGAGCTGCAAACCAGCCAGGATAAAAATCGTGACATTTCGCTTTATGTGCACATCCCGTTTTGCGATACGCTGTGTTATTACTGTGGCTGCAATATGATCGCCACCAAGGATTACAGCAAGGCAACTTCTTATCTGGATGTGTTGTTTCTGGAGATAGATCGCGTAGCCGGGCTTATTTCCCCGGCAAGAAAAGTGCGGCAATTGCATTGGGGTGGCGGCACACCTACTTTTTTAAAACCGAATGATATTCGTCGTTTATATAATTATCTGGCGGCTAAATTCAACATAGCCGAAGGCGCTGAAATTGGCTGTGAAATGGATCCGCGTGAATTAACGCGTGCGCATATTATTGCCCTGCGTGAAAGCGGCTTTAACCGCTTGAGTTTGGGTGTGCAGGATTTGGACGATAAAGTGCAAGTGGCGGTTAATCGCGTGCAGCCGGAGGCTTTGATCCGCGAAGTGTATGGCTGGATACGCGAAGAAGGTTTCCCCAGCGTTAATTTTGACCTGATGATAGGCCTGCCTTATCAAACGCTGGAAAGCTTTGCGCTGACACTGGATAAAGTGATTGCCATGGCACCGGATCGCTTTGCTGTTTTCAATTACGCGCATGTGCCGTGGATGAAGAAAAATCAAAACCTGATAAAAGAAGAAACCCTGCCACAAATAGACGCACGGCTGGCCCTGCAAAAGCTCACCTTGGAAAAACTCACTGCGGCTGGCTATGTGTATATCGGCATGGATCACTTTGCGCGCCCAGATGATGAGCTGGTAAAAGCCCAACGCAGCAAAACGCTGTACCGTAACTTTCAGGGTTATACCACGCACAAGGATTGCGACATTATCGCCTTTGGCGTTTCCGCCATCAGCCAGACCGATGATGTTTATGCGCAAAATGTCAAAGTGTTATCGCAATACCGCAATCTGGTTGAAGCGGGTCAATTACCCATTGAGCGTGGTCTGCGTATTACACCGGAAGACAAACTGCGCCGCGAAGCCATTACCCGCATCATGTGTGATTTGGAGCTGGATAAAGCCAGCTTTGGCAAAACATGGAACATTGATTTTGATAGCTATTTTGCCGATGCGCTGGAACAGCTGCAAGACATGCAAGCAGATGGCCTGGTTGAATTGGCTGCGGATAAAGTACGCGTGACCGATACCGGCCGTATATTTTTACGCAATATTGCCATGGTGTTTGACAGCTATTTACACCAGCAGGCGGATGATAAGCCGCGTTATTCGAGAACGGTATAATGCAACAACTATGGCACCAAGTGAAAAACGCCACTTGAAATACAAAGAGTTGTACGCAATAGAACCTTGATTATTAGTCTGTATTCAGCCATAATGCACGGTTTCCACCTTGCCTTATCTGTTTCGCATGACAGGAGGCTATCAATCCACAAGGAGAGTTTATGCGACATTATGAAGTAGTTTTTATCGTTCACCCGGATCAGAGTGAGCAAGTGCCGGCCATGATTGAGCGCTATCGCGCTTTGATTACTAGCAATGGCGGAGTTTTACACCGTCTTGAAGACTGGGGTCGTCGTCAATTGGCTTACCCTATCCAAAAAATTCACAAAGCACACTATGTGATAATGAATTTTGAAAGCAACCAAACCGTTCTTGATGAACTGGAACTGGCTTTCAAATTTAATGATGCCGTAATTCGCCATTTAACCCTAAACACTAAAACAGCGGTGGTTGAGCCTTCAGTGATGATGAAAGAAGAAAAATCAAAGTCAGTGTTAAGTAAAGAAGCTGCGCCAGTGGTAGCCGCAGCAGCTGAAGCCACGGCTGGTACAACAGAGTCGGCAACGGCTTAAGGTGAGCGGTCAGGGGCTGGCAACTAATTTATTAGTCTTGCAAGGCGAAGTCGAGCAAATTGCAGCGCTTCGTTACACCCCGGCAGGAATACCATTGTTGAGTTTTTCTGTGCGGCATACCTCGGAACAAATTGAGGCGAATATGCAGCGCAAGGTTGAATGTGATGTTTCAGTGATTGCAATGAGCGATCTGGCATTACGTAGTCAGGATATTAAACCGGGAGTGAATATAAGAGTGACCGGATTTTTAGCCAGGCGCAGCTTGAAAAGCACGCAGCTGGTATTGCACATTAACGCATTAGAAATTATCTAAATATATTTAAAGAGGTTTTATCATGGCACGTGACATGTTCAAACGCCGCCGCTACTGCCGTTTTTCGGCAGAGGGCATTAAAGAAGTTGATTACAAAGATGTAGATCTATTAAAAGATTTTATTACTGAGAATGGTAAAATTATTCCAGCACGCATCACTGGCACTAAAGCGCGTTATCAACGTCAACTTACCATTGCTGTGAAACGTGCGCGCTTTCTAGCGTTACTGCCGTACACAGATAAGCACTAAGGCTAGGGAATTTATCATGCAAATTATTTTATTAGAAAAAGTAGCTAACCTGGGCAATCTTGGCGATATCGTTAAAGTAAAAGACGGTTATGGTCGCAATTTTCTGATCCCACAAAAGAAAGCCACGCGTGCAACAGAGGCTAACAAGGCTGAATTTGCAGCACGCCGTGCTGAGTTGGAAAAACAACAAGCTAGTTTCTTGATCGCTGCGCAGGCTCGCGGTGAAAAACTGGCAGGCTTCTTGTTGCAAGTATCGCAAAAAGCCGGTGTGGATGGGCGCTTGTTTGGTTCTGTTACCAATGGTGATATTGCTGAAGCGCTAACGGCACAAAGCTTTGAAGTAGCAAAATCTGAAATTCGCCTGCCAAATGGTCCTTTGAAGACAATTGGCGATCATGTGGTGAGCATCGCTTTGCATCATGATGTAGTGGTGGATATTACGGTGTCCGTATTAGGTGAACACTAAATCGGTGTAAAGTTTTAAGTAGTTTAAAAGGCTGCCTTGGCAGCCTTTTTTATTGCCAGAAAGCAAAGAATTGACGTTGAAAATATGCTTTTCTTTGTAAATTGAAACAGTCTCATTGGCCGTAAAATTTCTCTTTATAACACTTGCTGCTAAAAAACTTAATTAGCTATAAAGCGAAATATACTGGGGTATGTTATGAAAATGTTGGTAGTATTTATTGGGTTAGTTTCACTCATGACGAGTAATGCTTATGCGGCAGTATGGATTAAACTGCATGAAAATAACGCATCGAAACTAATGCTGGATAAACAATCCATTTTGCAAAAAGATCAGCTCAAAAGAGTGTGGGTCAAGATTGAATATAAAAAATTGCAAAAGAATTTGGAATCACCAGAAAAAGAATACAACCTTAGCAAGTTACTTTGGTATTTTGATTGCACTGCACAAAAATCAGCAACTTCACAAGTGTTTCAGTATTTGAATAATGAGCTGGTATATTCAGCAGGTATTGATGCTAAAAGTGCAGAGTTTAATGAGCCAGTGCCGGAAACGGAAATAGATATTGCCATGCGCTATGTTTGCCTTAGCGACAAAGCGACAAATCCCATAGCAGAAACCAAGCCCGCGACTAAAGGCAGTATCAGCACCAATAGTCCAGCTACTGCAAAAACCGCTGCAGCCAAAGCTGCAGTACCCATTGCACAAACAGTTACATCAGCTGTTTTGCCAGTCAAACCTGAACCGGTAAGTATCAAACCTGTGGCTAAGCCTAAAGCTACGGAAACCAAACCCAACCTGAATAAAGGGCAGCCACACAAAACAGAGGAGCATGCTTCACATTGGACGTATGAGGGTAAGGAAGGGCCTGAGCATTGGGGTAAGCTTAAACCTGAGTTTATAGCTTGTGATATTGGCAGCAATCAGTCCCCAATCAATATTGAAAAAACCATGCACACCTCATTAATGCCGCTGATGGGTAGGCAGGATGTGCCGACCAAGAATATTTTCAATAATGGTCATACTGTGCAGGTGAATTTTAAAGAAGGTAATACGTTGGTATTAGATGGTGTGATTTTTAATATGAAACAGGTGCATTTTCATTCACCTGGCGAAAACAAAATACACGATAAATCTTTTCCTATGGAGGCGCATTTCGTTCACGCCGATGCCAAAGGCAACCTGGCTGTGATTGGGGTAATGTTCAAGGAAGGGGCAGCCAATGCAGCGCTGGAAAAGCTCTGGTCACAAATGCCGAAAGAAATCAGCGAGCCTGTTGCACTAAAAAGCAATGTGAATGCGAGTGAATTACTGCCTGAAAATCGTAGTTATTATCGATTTAGCGGTTCTCTTACCACGCCCCCCTGTAGTGAAGGTGTGCGCTGGTTGCTGATGAAGTCGCCAATAACTGCTTCTAAAGCACAAATAAAAGCTTTTGAGCAAGCTGTCCATCATCCTAATAATCGCCCGATACAGCCTTTAAATGGGCGTGTTGTTTTGGAGTGAATTCATGTTTGTCATCGCGTTAGCTAACACAGGTAAAGTCAGTGTGATAGCGCACTACAAAACGGATAAACCCTCATTTTGCAGCATGTTAATCAGCTTGATGAGCGGCAGGCCAATAAGGGCATTAGGATCATCACCGCGCATACTGGAGATGATGGCGATGCCCAGGCCTTCGGACTTTGCACTACCTGCGCAGTGGTAGGGTTGTTCTTTCCGCAGATAGTTTTCAATCTGTGCATCGCTTAAATCACGGAATTCGACAATATAAGGTACGACCTCGGTTTGCATGTTGTGATTTTTTGCATTATACAAACACAAAGCGCTATGGAAAGTAACGCTACGTCCACGCATCAAGTGCAGCTGTTTTACCGCATTTTCATAGGTTATGGGTTTACCAATCTGCATATCATCCAGCGTGGCGACCTGATCGCAGCCAATAATGAGTGCGTCCTGATATTGTTCCGCCACTTTACGCGCCTTGACTTGTGCTAAGCGCAATGCGGTGAGCGGGGGAGTTTCCCCGGTGAGGGGTGTTTCATCCACGTCAGGTGAAATAGTGATAAATGGAAGTTGCAGTCGCTCTAAAAGTTCACGTCGATAGGGCGAAGAAGAAGCAAGAATTAGAGTGGGTTGGTTCATGGTTATGGTTGGAGCTGGATGCTAGCCAAACTGAGAAGGTTATTGCCAGTTTGGCTAGTGTTTTTGGATAGTTAGCTCGGTTGGATTTCCAGCAGAGATTCATCCGGGCTGACAGAATCTCCTTTTTTTACATGAATTGCTATGACAATGCCGGATTTTGGTGCCTGAATTTCGTTTTCCATTTTCATGGCTTCAATCACCAGCACGGCATCTCCTGCATTCACCTTGTCACCGATTTTGACTTTGACCTCTACGATGCTGCCTGGCATGGCTGTGGTCACACAGCCTTCGTGTGCGGGGCGAGGGCGACCGTTGCTGCCTACAGCCGCAACTGCTTTCTTTTTCCCATTACTCTTGCCGCCAGAAACTTCGATTTCGCTAAGCGTTTCCACAATCACTTCTTCTGCAATACCATCCACAGAGACATAAAACGGACGCTGTTCTTCGCCATGGTGGCCGCTACCCGTGAGCTTGATGTGGAAAGTTTCCCCATGTAGGGTCACTTTGAATTCATTTGGTGCGTAGCGCGCGGCACTGGTTGCGGCAGATTCCTTATTTAACAAAGGCTCGGCTTTAAGCGAGCCGGCATTACGTTCCTGCAAGAAGGTTTTAGCCAAATCCGGGAACATGGCGTAGGTCAGAACATCCTCCTCACTTTTAGCTAAGCCTTCAGATTCTATGCGCAATTTATCCATTTCGTCATCAAGCAAATCTGCTGGACGACACAGAATAACTTCAGCATTGCCAACGGCTGCATTTTTAACGTCAGTATTTACGGCGGCTGGCGCTTTGCCATATTGACCCAGGAGGTAGTTTTTAACTTCATTTGTCACGGATTTGTAGCGTGCTCCCGTCATGACGTTAAGTACGGCTTGCGTACCTACGATTTGCGAGGTTGGTGTCACTAACGGAGGAAAGCCCAAATCTTCACGCACACGCGGAATCTCGGCTAAAACTTCATCCATGCGATTGAGTGCGCCTTGTTCCTTGAGTTGATTGGACAGATTGGAAATCATGCCGCCTGGTACCTGATTAATCAGCACGCGGGTATCAACACCAGTGAATTCACTCTCAAATTGCCAATACTTCTTACGCACTTCACGAAAGTAAGCTGTTATTTCCTGCAATGCAGCAATATTCAACCCAGTGTCGTATTCGGTGCCCTGCAATGCGGCAACAATGCTTTCTGTAGTCGGATGACTAGCACCTTCTGAAAAAGAGGAGTTGCAGGTATCCAGTATGGTAGCGCCGTTCTCAATGCCTTTGAGCAAGCACATGGCTGCCAAACCGGAAGTGGCATGACTATGTAAGTGAATCGGCAAACTAACTTCGGCACGGATTGCTTTCACTAAATTCTGCGTGGTTTGCGGTGTGAGCAAGCCTGCCATGTCTTTTATGGCCAGTGTATCGCAACCCATAGATTCAAGCTCTTTAGCCAAAGCAACGAAATGCGCAATATCGTGTACTGGGCTAGTGGTGTAGCTGATTGCTCCTTCGGCATGTTTGCCAACTTTTTTTACGGACTCTACAGATACACGTAAATTGCGTAAATCATTCATTGCATCAAAAATACGGAAAACGTCAACACCTGAATCGGCAGACTGCTTGACAAAAGCACGTACCACATCATCCGAATAATGACGATAGCCGAGTAAGTTTTGTCCGCGCAACAGCATTTGGATGCGACTATTGGGTAAGGCTTTTCTTAATTTTTTTAGACGCTCCCAAGGATCCTCTTTTAGAAAACGCACACAAGCATCAAATGTAGCGCCACCCCAGGCCTCCAGCGACCAGAAATCAATAGCATCCAATTTTGAGCAGATGGGTAACATGTCATCAGTGCGCATACGCGTCGCAATTAACGACTGATGACCATCTCTTAAAACAAGTTCTGAAACATATACTTTAGCCATATTTTTAATCTATCACTTTAGGTTTAATTAAATTACACGCCTTCATGTGCCGCTATGGCTGCTGATATTGCAGCAGCGAATAATTCCGGCGGAAACTTAGTGGCATAATGCGTTAGCTCTGGGTGGGATTCTACAAAGCTTGTATTGAAATTTGCCGCTCGGAATTCTGGATGCTTTAGAATTTCCTGATAATAAGGAATCGTTGTTTTTACACCAAACACCACCATATCATCCAGCGCGCGACGACCGCGTTCTATTACACCCTCCCAATTGAGTGCCCATACGGTAAGTTTTGCGCACATTGAATCATAATAGGGCGGAATAACGTAGCCACTATATATGGCGGCATCCATACGTACACCCGGGCCACCAGGGGCGTAATAACGTGTGATTTTACCAAAACTCGGTAAAAAGTCATTTTTTGGATCTTCTGCGTTAATGCGAAATTCCATGGCAAAACCGCGAAAATGCACATCTTCTTGTTTATATTGTAGCTTAAGGCCATCAGCCACACGAATTTGCTCTTGTACAATATCAATGCCAGTGATGGTTTCGGTGACGGTATGCTCTACTTGCAAACGCGTATTCATTTCCATAAAGTAGAAGTTATTCTCTGAATCCAGCAAAAATTCAACAGTCCCTGCATTTTCATAGGAAACAGCTTTGGCTGCTTTGACCGCAAGGTTGCCGATATAATCACGTTGTGCCTTGCTAAGTTGCGGAGAGGGTGCAATTTCAATCAACTTTTGATTGCGACGTTGAATGGAGCAGTCGCGCTCGAACAGGTGAATAACATTGCCGTGGCTGTCGCCTAGCACTTGTACTTCTATGTGGCGCGGGTTAACGATGCATTTTTCCAGAAAAACTTCTGGCTTGCCAAACGCTTTGCTGGCTTCTGAAATCACTCGATCGTAATTGCCCAACAATTCCTTTTCGTCATTACAGCGACGAATACCGCGCCCACCACCGCCATTTGTGGCCTTCAACATGACTGGGTAGCCAATTTTTTGAGCCAGTTTACGCGCCTCTTCCAAATTGGCCAAATTGCCATCACTGCCGGGTGTACAGGGAATGCCAGCTGAAGTCATGGCGTTACGGGCTTGGATTTTGTCGCCCATTTGACTAATAACTTTGGCTTTGGGGCCAATGAATTTGATACCGCGTCTTGCGCATATTTCAGCCAACTCTGGATTTTCTGATAAAAAACCATAACCCGGATGCAGGGCATCACAGCCTGAAGCGACAGCCAAATTGACAATATTATGTGCATTGAGATAGCCAATCACGGGGTCGGAACCAATGCAATAGGCTTCATCCGCTTTTTTAACATGCAGTGCCTGGCGATCAGCATCAGAGTAAATCGCAACAGACTTGATGCCCATTTCCGAGCAAGCCCGAACAATGCGGACAGCAATTTCACCACGATTAGCAATAAGAATTTTATTTATCACGACAAAGACCTAATTCTGAAAACTGATTATTAATAATGAATTCAACAGCTTGACTTTTAATATGATTTAAATTAAATGTGAGCTGCCAAATCACTTTAGATTCTAATTACTACAATTTTTTTGACTTGCAAACCTTCAAATTATATCATGCGCCCCTTATTCTTGCATTAGCCCATGATGAATTCAGACATTAGCACGACTATTAACAGTATTGAGTTTGCGCAAAAAGCGCTTGAGATTCATGATACAATCCGCGTTTCACAACTTTCGCGCTTGCAGGATTTGCTTGAGTCAACTGATGATGTGCTTACTTGCCAAGTGATTGGCAGGGTCGCTCAAGAAAATCATTCGGAGTTGAATTTGAAGGTGCATGGATTGCTGTCACTAACTTGCCAGCGCTGTCTTGAACCATTTGAGTTTGTTTTGAATATTGACACCATCTATTCGCTCGTGCCGAACGAGGAGGCTATCCCTCCGGCTGAAGATGAAGACGACGAAAAGGAATATCTGGTTGCGGATGCAAATATGCGGGTTCTGGACTTGATTGAAGATGAGATTTTGTTGGCTCTGCCTCTGGCACCAAAGCATCCAATTGAAAAGTGCAGTGCGAGTGATGAATTTAATGAGCTAAAGAAACCTAGTCCATTTGCAGTTTTGGCGAATTTTAAAGCAGCCTCTACTTCAGGTAATGGCTGATTTAATAAATTTATAACGTAATTACAGGAGTTTAGAAATGGCCGTACAACAAAATAAAAAATCACCATCAAAACGTGGTATGCATCGCTCACATGATTTTCTGGTTAACCCTCCTTTGGCAATTGAGCCGACAACAGGCGAAGTTCATCTACGTCACCACATTAGCCCAAGTGGCTTTTATCGTGGCCGCAAAGTCTTGTCTACCAAAGGCGAGTAAATAAGTTTGAAAGGCGCTGGTTCTTGCAAGAGTTAGCGCCATCTGATTTTAATACCCTATTTTGAGCATAGATATAACAGTTGCCATTGATGCCATGGGTGGCGATCATGGACCCCATGTGACAGTGCCAGCGGCCTTGCAGGCGCTGAAGCAGCATGATGGCATTAATATCATTTTGGTTGGTTTGAAAGAGGCTATTGAAGCGGAATTAATAGCTCATAAATCGTCGGTTGGTACACGTCTGCGTATTCATCACGCAACTGAAGTCGTTACCATGGATGAATCTCCGCAAAGCGCTCTAAAAAACAAAAAAGATTCATCAATGCGCGTGGCCATTAATCTGGTCAAAAACGGCGAAGCCAATGCATGCGTTAGTGCCGGTAATACTGGCGCACTGATGGCGACAGCACGTTATGTTTTAAAAACACTTCCTGGTATTGATCGTCCCGCAATAGCATCAACTCTCCCCAGTCAAAAAGGTCTGACTTACATGTTGGATCTGGGCGCTAATGCTGACTGTACCCCTGAGCATTTGCTTCAATTTGCTATTATGGGTGCCATGCTGGTTTCTTGCGTCGAACATAAAACGAACCCCAGTGTCGGCTTGCTTAATATTGGATCTGAAGATATCAAGGGTAACGAAGTCGTTAAACGGGCTGGCGAATTATTGCGTGCCAGCCATCTCAATTTCTATGGCAATGTCGAAGGTGATGACATTTTCAAAGGCACTACTGATCTGGTGGTATGTGATGGTTTTGTCGGAAACGTAGCACTCAAGACGACTGAAGGTCTGGCTCACATGATGAGTGGCTTTCTTTCACAAGAATTCAAGCGCAACTGGATTAGCAAGGTGATGGCACTTGTAGCCTTACCTGTACTTAATGCATTCAAACGCCGATTTGATCCACGCCGTTATAATGGTGCCAGTTTTCTGGGGTTGCGTGGAGTGGTGGTTAAAAGTCATGGTGGCGCAGATAGCTTTGCATTTCAGTATGCAATAAAGACAGCTATTGAAGAAGCGCGCAATGGTGTTTTGCGTCGTATCACAGAACAATTGGAAATCGAACAACAACAGCTCACGAATATATCTGAAAGCTGTCGACCACAAGCGCACACAGAAACTTGAGCGCGCCACTTTGAAAGATTCTGAATGAAGTATTCCCGCATTGCTGGAACCGGTAGTTATTTGCCCGAAAAAATATTAACTAATGCAGATCTTGAGCACATGGTTGATACTACTGATGAATGGATCGTTTCACGTACCGGTATCCGCGAGCGACACATAGCGGCAGAAGGTGAGTTTACCAGTGACCTTGCTTTGCAAGCCGCGCGCCGTGCAATTCAGGCGGCGAATATTGAAGCGCAAGCGATTGATTTAATTATAGTAGCTACTACTACGCCGGATCGTACATTTCCCAGCACAGCCTGTTTGATGCAGGATAAGCTTGGCATTTCCAATTGTCCGGCATTTGATATACAGGCGGTATGCAGTGGATTTGTCTATGCCATTACTACGGCAGATAAATTTATCAAAAGTGGTGCAGCGAAGTGTGTCCTGGTGGTGGGTGCCGAGACCATGTCGCGAATAACGGATTGGACGGATAGAAGTAATTGCATTTTGTGGGGAGATGGTGCGGGTGCGGTAATCCTCACTGGTAGTGATGAGCCGGGTATACTTTCTTGCCACTTACATGCTGATGGCAGTTATGCCAATCTACTCAATGTGCCTTCTGGTGTATCCAAGCAAGATGGCAGTAAAACCATGGTTATGGAAGGCAACTCCGTATTTAAAGTAGCCGTTAACACTCTGGATGCAATTGTGGACGAGGCACTGCTGGCCAACGGTTTAAATAAGACTGACATTGATTGGCTGGTGCCACACCAAGCCAATATACGTATATTGCAGTCTACCGCTAAAAAATTGGGAATGGACATGGATCGCGTTGTCGTGACTGTAGATATACACGGCAATACCTCTGCGGCTTCAGTACCTTTGGCGTTGGACGTTGCAGTACGCGATGGTCGTATTAAACGCGGTGAGACGGTATTAATGGAGGCCTTTGGTGGCGGCTTTACGTGGGGCTCTGTGTTACTTACGTATTAATTTGGCAATAGTTTTAAAAGGTTATTTTATGAAGTTTGCATTTTTTTTCCCAGGACAGGGTTCGCAATCTGTAGGCATGATGAGTGGATATAGTGATCTTGCGGTTATTCAAGATACTTTTGTAGAAGCCTCCGATACTCTCGGTGTGGATTTTTGGAAAATGGCTACAGAGCCAAATGATGCAATCAATCAGACCAACAATACTCAGCCCTTAATGCTTGCCGCCGGAGTTGCAACATGGCGGGCATGGATACAGCAGGGCGGTGCACAACCCAGTGTTCTTGCAGGTCACAGCTTGGGTGAATATACCGCACTGGTTGCGTCAAGCGCACTGGCTTATCGAGATGCATTGCCATTGGTACAATACCGTGCAGAGGTCATGCAGCATGCAGTATCTGAGGGGGTCGGTGGCATGGCTGCTATTTTGGGGCTGGATGATGATGTGGTGCGCTCAATATGCAAAGAGGCTGCGCAGGCTCAGGTGTTGGAGGCTGTAAACTTTAATTCCCCCGGCCAAGTAGTGATTGCTGGACATAAAGAAGCTGTTGAGCGGGGCATGCTAGCGGCTAAGGCAATAGGTGCCAAACGTGTTGTATTGCTACCGGTAAGCGTGCCTTCGCATTGTGCATTAATGAGATCCGCAGCTAAAGAGTTGCAGGCTTATCTTGAAAGCGTCACTGTAAATGTGAGTCAAATTCCTGTGCTGCATAATGCAGATGTTTTAGCCTATAACGAAAGCAATAAAATCAAACAAGCATTGGTAGGGCAGTTATATAGCCCTGTGCGCTGGGTGGAAACGATTCAAGCGATACATGACCAGGGAATAACAAAAAGTGCAGAATGTGGGCCGGGTAAAGTGTTGGCAGGATTAACTAAACGTATAGTTGCTGATTTTTCTTGCGTAGCTCTTACCAATCAGGATGCTCTCATGGCCGCTCAATTAGAGCTTGTTAACTAACAATTGTAATTAATAAATATTTGATTTATAGGGTATAAAATCATGTTACAAGGCAAAGTTGCGCTGGTTACAGGAGCCAGCCGAGGCATAGGCGCTGCTATAGTGCTGGCGTTAGGTAAGCAAGGTGCTGTGGTAATCGGTACAGCCACTTCAGTAGCAGGTGCGGAGCAAATTTCTCAAGTGCTAAATCAGGCCGCTATCAAAGGTACAGGCATGGCGCTGGACGTTAATGATGCCGCGCAAGTGGATGCTACATTGAAGGCGATTATCGAGCAGTTTGGTGACGTTAGTATTCTGGTTAACAATGCAGGGATTACACGTGATACTTTACTGATGCGCATGAAAGACGAAGATTGGGATGATGTTTTGTCTACCAATTTAAAGTCCATTTTTCGCATGTCACAAGCAGTACTGCGCCCGATGATGAAAGCTCGCTCAGGTCGCATCATTAATATTTCTTCTGTGGTAGGGCACATGGGTAATGCCGGACAAACCAATTACGCTGCGGCCAAGGCGGGCATGACGGGTTTTAGCAAATCTCTTGCGCAGGAAATCGGCAGTCGGGGCATTACTGTAAATTGCATAGCGCCAGGATTTATCGACACGGATATGACGCGCGAACTTTCCGATGATCAGCGCAATGGATTGTTACAGCATATTCCACTGGGTCGTTTGGGACAGGTTGAAGATATTGCGGCTGCTGTCGTATTTTTAGCATCGCCACATGCCGCCTACATCACTGGCGAAACTTTGCATGTAAATGGCGGAATGTATATGGCCTGATTCGTTTGGCTAAAATTAAACAGATTAGGTTTTTTGAATTTCTCAGGACTTTTGTTAGAATGCCTGAGCTTTGTAAGCTACAACACATAAAAAGGGGTATTTAAATGTCTGATATTGAACAACGCGTTAAAAAAATTGTTTCTGAACAACTGGGAGCTAATGAGGCTGATGTGAAGAGTACATCCTCTTTTGTCGATGACTTGGGCGCAGATTCACTTGATACCGTTGAATTGGTTATGGCGCTGGAAGAAGAGTTTGATTGTGAAATCCCCGATGAAGAAGCGGAAAAAATCACGACAGTGCAATTGGCCGTAGATTACATCAATGCCAATCTGAAATAACTGTTTATTCTCAACCTTTCTTTTCACAAAATTTATCTGGCATTTTGCCAGATTTTTTCTTGGAGTCGCCTTGTCCAATCCAAGTCTGCATAAACGCAGAGTAGTAGTGACTGGCCTTGGCGTTGTATCACCGGTAGGTATCGGTGTGCAAGCGTCGTGGTCAGAACTTATCGCCGGGAAATCCGGTATTACCAAAATCACAAAATTTGATGCCAGTAATTTTTCTTCGCAAATTGCAGGAGAAGTGAAAGGCTTCGATGTGTCGCAATATCTTCCAGCCAAAGAAGCGCGACGCATGGATGTTTTTATTCAGTACGGATTGGCTGCTGGTATTGAAGCGGTTAAGGATTCCGGCCTTGTGGTTACAGAAGAAAATGCTGAGCGTATAGGCGTTTCTATAGGTTCCGGTATTGGTGGGTTACGACTCATTGAGGAGACCAATGATATTTATGATGCCGGTGGGGCGCGCAAAATATCGCCGTTCTTTATTCCGGGTACCATCATCAACATGATTTCCGGTAATTTATCCATTATGTTTGGTTTCAAAGGCCCCAATGTTGCCATTGTAACGGCATGTACTACTGGCACACATTCCATTGGCGATGCGGCTCGCATGATTGAGTACGGAGATGCGGATGTTATGGTGGCGGGTGGGTCCGAAGCCGCAATTACTGAACTTTCAGTAGGCGGCTTTGCCTCTGCACGTGCCTTATCCAGCCGTAACGACGACCCTGCAACGGCCAGTCGGCCATGGGATTTAGACCGAGATGGCTTTGTGATTGGCGAAGGTGCCGGTGTCTTGGTTTTGGAAGAATATGAAACAGCCAAAAAACGTGGCGCTAAAATTTATGCTGAATTAATTGGTTATGGCATGAGTGCTGATGCATATCATATGACGGCACCCAATATGGACGGGCCTCGCCGTTCAATACGAAATGCTCTGAATAATGCGGCTCTAAATCCAGATCAAGTGCAATTCATCAACGCACATGGCACTTCTACGCCATTGGGTGACTCCAATGAAACTAATGCAATCAAGGCTGCGTTCGGAGATCATGCAAAAAATTTGGTAATAAATTCTACCAAATCCATGACAGGTCATCTATTGGGTGGGGCTGGTGGGCTGGAATCTGTGTTTACCGTGTTATCCATTCATCACCAAATATCACCGCCAACAATCAATATTTTTAATCAGGATCCAGAGTGTGATCTGGATTTTTGTGCGAATACAGCGCGTGATATGAAAATTGAAATAGCTCTCAAAAATAACTTCGGCTTTGGTGGAACTAACGGCAGTCTTGTTTTCAAAAAGATTTAGCCTGGAAGTAGCGATTGATACACGAAAGTAATGAGACAAATCAAGCAGTCTTGATTTGTCTCGAATGGCTAACTGTTAGTTAACAATCCTTAATTTTGCCAAAGGCTCTTTAATGGCTTTGGTGTTTTTCATTAACGAGCCTTTTTTCCTGAATTTAATAATTGCAAACCTTAATAATGCTTTCCCTGCTTATTTTTTGCACACATTTAAGTAAGCATCGCATTGAGTAGCTGTTCCGCAATACCCACACAATCACCGCAAGTTGCTAATTGAAAAGCCAATCTGATTCGGCCTGATTGAACTACAGATGTTACTTCACCAACATCTGTCAAGCAATAAATCAACAATTGTTATTATTTATGCACAGCTGAGAGTAGCTACAAGTCTGGATGTGATCCTTATCAATGACTTGCATGTTAAATTATTAACTTATTGAATATTAACACTTTAAATGATTGCGTAAAGTTTATGCAATCATTTAAAAATCCTGTAAAAAGCGTGAGTTAGCCTAACAACTCTAGCTAAACCCACAGAGTTATCCACAGTTTTTGTGGAGTAGTTTTTTAGTGGGATTTTTGTAATGTCTTGCGTTAAAAAGTCGAAGGATTTATACGCATTTCTATGTTGTACGATGATTAAATTTAAAAGATAAACTTTAGTATGACTGTATTGACACCTGCGCAACAGTTTTTAATTAACGGGGAAAGTGGCGGGTCAATTTCTCCTTTAGATCGCGGCTTTGCCTATGGCGATGGCGTATTTCGCACTCTGCGTGTCGATGCTGGAATGCCAGATGCCTGGGATTTACATTACAATAAATTGGCAAATGATTGCCGTAGGCTAGGTATTAGCTGTCCGGCCGCTAATTTGTTGTTAACAGATATTAGGCGTGTTTTCTTACCTACAGAGACGGCCGTAGCTAAAATCGTGATCACCCGTGGGATAGGTGTACGCGGCTATGCAATAAACCCTTCCACAGAATCAACCAGAGTCGTTATTAAAACACCACTTCCTGATTATCCGGAACTGAATTTTGTCAAGGGAGTCAAGCTGCATTTATGTGATTTGCGTTTGGCATGTCAGCCATTGCTGGCTGGCATCAAGCATTTAAATCGTCTTGAAAATATCATGGCACGCATGGAGTGGAATGATCCGAAAATAGTTGACGGACTGCTATTAGATGAGAAAGGGAACGTGATCGAGTGCACCATGAGCAATTTATTTGCCCGGTTCAAAAATGAATTAGTTACGCCCGATCTGACTCAATGTGGAGTAGAAGGTATCACGCGTCAACGTATTCTGCAGGCATCAGCGCAATTAAATTTACTAGCCAGAGTGGTAGATATTACTTTGCCCCAACTATTACTAGCGGATGAAATTATTATTTGTAACAGCCTTTTTGGTGCCTGGCAGGTAAAAGAAGTAGGTGGCATTTTCTGGGAAGAGCAGAGTTTAGCCATGCAATTCCGCGAAATATTGCAGGCCAAGCATGCGTCAAATTAAGCAACTGATGGTTTGCATGGGTTTAATGTTGCTACTGCTTATTGCATGGATGATATTTTTTGCAAACTCAATGATTAGGCTCCAACACCCTACCCATGAGCTTATCCTGAAGGCGGGTAGCAGTATGCGTAGTGTTTCCAGGCAGCTGGTCGCGCAGAAAATATTACAAGAGCCTTGGAGCTTTACTCTTTTGGCGCGGATTTCGGGTAAGGCGAGTGAGATTAAAGCAGGTAATTATTTAATAGAAAGTGGCATTACACCTTATGCGTTGCTTAATCTTCTAGCTCAAGGTAAAACGACTCAAGAGAATATTACTTTTATTGAAGGTTGGACGTTTGCGCAAATGCGCGCCGCTATAAACCGGCATGAAGCCATCAAGCATATGACCATGGCCTACACCGATCAGGAAATCATGCATAGCCTTGGTGCTGAAGGCGATGCGGCAGAAGGTCTGTTTTTCCCTGACACTTATTATTTTGCCAAAAATATGAGTGATAAAGATATATTCAAGCGCTCCCATCAGGCCATGCAACTTAAATTAAATACGGCGTGGCAATCAAGGGCAACTGATTTACCCTATCAATCACCTTATGAAGCCTTGATATTGGCTTCTATCGTTGAAAAAGAAACAGCTAAAGGTAGTGAGCGCCCGATAATTGCCGGAGTTTTTCTTAATCGCTTGAGAATTGGTATGCGTTTGCAAACTGATCCTACAGTCATTTATGGCTTGGGCGAAGATTTTGATGGTAATTTGCGCAAGAAAGATTTATTGCATGATACGGTTTATAACACTTATACGCGCAGTGGTCTTCCGCCAACGCCCATTGCCTTGCCAGGGCTGGCCGCAATTGAGGCCGTGCTGCATCCCGCACAAACCAAAGCGCTGTATTTTGTAGGCAAAGGGGATGGTAGTCATGCTTTTTCAGCCTCTTTGGCAGAACACAATCGAGCAGTAGTGCGCTATCAACTCAAGCAAAGTCAATGACAGGATGCAGTCCATGACGCGAGGTAAATTTATTACGTTGGAAGGTATGGATGGTGCGGGAAAGAGCACACACATTCCCACTATTCTTGCAGCATTAGAAGCGAAAGGGGTTTCCGTTGTTGTTACGCGCGAGCCTGGTGGTACTAGCTTGGGCGAAAGTCTGCGCGCATTACTTTTACATCAGGCCATGCATGCGGAAACAGAAACTTTGTTAATGTTTGCCGCACGTCGCGAACATATTGCTGAAGTGATAGAGCCGGCCTTGGCACGAGGTGATTATGTGCTATCGGATCGCTTTACCGATGCCACCTTTGCTTATCAATGCGGAGGTCGTGGCGTACAAGCAGCCAAAGTTCGTATGCTCGAAGAGTGGGTTCAGGGCGAACTCCAGCCAGATCTGACCTTGTTATTTGATGTACCTGTAGAAGTAAGTGCCCAACGTTTGGCTAATGCACGCGATCCCGATAAGTTTGAGCAGGAAAACAGTGATTTCTTTACACGTATTCGCCAGGCCTATTTATTACGCGCCACAGCAGCGCCACAGCGTTTTAAAATTATTAATGCAAATCAATCACTTGATAATATCAAGAAAATACTTGTAGAAATAATTTCATCTTTATGAGCTGCAAGGAAATATATCCGTGGCAAGCCAATTTGCTTAAGCATATGTATGAAATCCGCAAACGTTTGCCGCATGCACTACTATTGCGTGGTTGTAAGGGCATCGGGAAGTTTGATTTTGCATTGCAATTTACAAAATCATTACTCTGTTCCACTCCTCAAATGGATGGTAGTGCTTGCGGCATCTGCCAAAGCTGTAACTGGTTTATGCAGAATAATCATCCTGATTTTCGTTTGTTGACACCAGAACAAGATTCGATCAATGAAGATGACCCAACTGCAACAGCTGCTATAAAAATCATGCGAAAGAGTCAGATTTCCATCTTGCAAGTGCGCGAGCTTGAAAATTTCTTTGCATTATCAAGCCATCACAGTGGTGGCCACCGTATAGTGCTGATTCATCCGGCTGAGGCGCTAAATGCTGCATCAGCGAATGCTTTGCTTAAAGTATTGGAAGAGCCGCCACCCGATGTGATTTTCATTTTAGTAACCCATCAACCTCAACGATTATTAGCGACGATTACCAGTCGTTGCCAGAAAATTGATATGCCAGTTCCTGACGCTGCATTAGCAATAAAATGGTTGCAGGAAAATGGGTTAACGGATGCTACGCTTCGATTGAGTTACGCTGGCGGATCACCTTTGTCTGTTTTAAGTGAAGCTACGGAAGGTTATCAAGCATTGACCGTTATTTCGCAGATGCTTATGCTTGGTGCCAGACTTGATCCTTTTATTACAGCGCCCAAATGCTTGGCGCTAGGTATGGAACTCGCAATCAATACATTGCAAAAATGGATTTATGATTTAATTAATTGTCGATTAGTAGGCGAGGTGCGTTATAACATCCAGCATATAAAAGCTTTGCAAGCTTTAGCCAAAAGCGTAAACTTATCCAGATTGTTTGATTTTCAGCGGAAGTTAAATGATGCGCAAAAATCTGCCACACACCCGCTTAATCATGAGCTGCAATTGGAAGAACTTCTCTTGCAATACACACAAACATTTTTAGCACACATGCCATCTTGAGCTCAACCACCCCCCTAGATGAAACAATTACTGGTGGCGCGCCCAAGCACGGGGTGTTGTCTTTAACCATTAAAGAAAAAGCGGCTTTGTATTCTGCATACATGCCTTTTGTTCAGGGCGGTGGTTTGTTTATTCCCACCAGTAAAAGCTTTAAAATTGGCGATGAAGTCTTTATGTTGCTTAGTTTGCTTGAGGATCCTGTTAAGCTTAAAGTTGTGGGGCATGTGATTTGGATTACACCCATTACCCAAGGCAATCGATTACAAGGCATTGGTGTGCAATTCAGCGAAAAAGATGGCGGTATCGAGGCTCGCAATAAAATTGAAGTTTTGCTTGGTAGTGCCCTGAATTCGGCACGATCAACGCATACCATGTAATCGTTAATTTACCCAATCCTTGATTACTTTGCCCAATGATTTTTCATGTTAGTTGACTCACACTGTCACTTGGATTTTCCTGAATTCATCAGCAATATGGCTGATATTCGTCAGGCCATGTCCAATAACCAGGTAGGCTATGCGCTTTGTATTGCCGTTACTCTGCGAGAGTTCCCGCAAGTGTTGGCAGTTGCCGAAATGTACGATAATTTTTTTGCTACAGTTGGCGTGCATCCAGACTACGAAAATGAAGAGGTTTTTACTGTAGATGAATTGATTGCTTTGGCCAAAAGCCCTAAGGTGATTGCTCTAGGTGAAACCGGACTTGATTATTTTCGACTTCAAGGTGATTTGGAGTGGCAACGCACGCGTTTCCGGCTTCATATCCGTGCAGCGATTCAAGCGAATAAGCCACTCATCATCCATACCCGCTCTGCCGCAGAAGATACGCTACGTATTATGCGGGAAGAAAATGCTCAACTCGTAGGGGGTGTTATGCACTGCTTTACGGAAAACCTGGAAGTTGCCATGCAAGCGATAGAGTTGGGATTTTATATATCATTTTCAGGGATAGTTACATTTAAAAATGCCGTCTTGGTTAAAAGTGTAGCCAAAAATATTCCGCTGGATCGAATTCTGGTCGAAACAGATTCACCTTATTTAGCACCGGTACCTTTTCGCGGAAAAACCAATCAACCTGCTTATGTTAAATATGTGGCGGAAGAAGTTGCTGCCCTTAGGGGCATTACTTTTGATGAGTTGGCCACCGCAACCACAAATAATTTTTTTAAATTATTTAAGAGCGCAGCTCCATGCAATTGATTTTACTTGGTGTTGGCTCAAGTGCGGGTACGCCTGTCATTGGTTGCAATTGTGCTACTTGCACATCTAGCGATCCTAAAAATAAACGTACTCGATGCTCATCGGCAATTCTGATGCCTGATGGACATGTTTTATTAATAGATACCGGGCCTGATTTGCGTAATCAATCTTTGCGAGAAAGCTTGACTCGCATTGATGCTGTACTCTACACGCATACACACGCTGATCATGTACACGGCATAGATGATCTGCGTTCTTTTTGCCAATTGCAGCGGCAACAAATCCCTCTCTATGGTAATCAGGAGTCCATGACGCATATTGCCAGTAAATTTACTTATGCAATACGTAACCCGGGTGATTATTGGGATTTACCAGTTTTAAGTACTAATCCTATCGAAAGCGAATTAGAACTATTTGGTGAAACCATTATTCCCATTCCGGTCAAACATGGTCGAAGCGACATTTATGGCTATCGCATTCGAAATTTGGCTTATATCACTGATGTATCAGAAATTCCTGAATCCTCGCTGGCTTTGCTTGAAGGCTTGGATATTTTATTGCTGGATTGCTTGCGTTACCAGCCGCATTTCACACATGTAAATTTGGAACAAAGCTTAGGCTATGCAAATCGCATAGGCGCTAAAAATACCTATCTAATTCACATGACACATGAAATGGAATTTAATGATTTGACACAACGTTTACCACCATCGGTTCATGTGGCCTATGATGGATTGAAGTTGAATTTTTACTAAAAATTAGCTTAAATAACTCGCTGAATTAACATGAGTATTTAACAATTAACATTGGAAAAGGTTTTTATATGGTGACTTATAAAAGAAATATTGTTGGAATGTTGTCTATACTTGCCTGTTTAAGCATGGCTATAACTCCTGCATTAGCTGTTCAACCAAGTAAAGCCAACACAATCAAGTCAAGCTATACTGAAAACGAGTTTCTTGACGCTTTTAGCGGAAAGTCTCGGAAGGTTGTGACTGAAATATTGGGTATTCCTGTAAAAAAAGAGCAATCGGTCAAGCCGTCCAATGCAGATGGCATAACGGCTCAAGTGGGTAGAGCGAATCAATCGAAGCCAGTCAGCGTGGAAATGTGGTACTACCAAAATCTTGTAAAATACAACGCCAAAAAGACCTATAAGTCCGTTGAGCTCACCTTCGTCAATGACCGTTGTATGAATATAGCTTTTTTTAATGATAGATGAAGTCACACAGGCACATTTAATGAGGCTTTATTTTAAGTGGTAGCTTGAAAGATGCTTTTTGACCGGAATGCTGTTGACAGGTATCATGCGCCACAAATAATGGGTAATCAAATGCGTCGTAAGTTGGTTGTAGGAAACTGGAAAATGTTTGGCAGTCTTGAGACAAACAAGAAGCTGATGGATGAACTAGTAGCGCGGTTAGCCTCACGGACTGAGGCTGACTTCGCAATTTGTGTGCCGCATCCCTACCTGTTTCAAGCCCAATCTATTTTGCAAAATACTAATATAGCTTGGGGCGGACAGAACGTACGCCAACAGCAAGAAGGCGCTTACACTGGCGGTGTCTCAGCCCGGATGCTGACTGATTTTGGTTGTTCGTATGTTATCATTGGCCACTCAGAACGACGCGCGCTCATTTGTGAATCTAATATTACTGCTGCGGCCAGTTTTGGTGCCGCAATAGAGGCGGGAATAACCCCAATTTTTTGCGTGGGGGAAACATTGGAAGAGCATGAAGCTGGTGTGACTGAGACCGTAGTAGCCAGCCAGCTGGATGCAATATTGGATACTTTGGGTACACAAGTATTTACACAGGCTGTGCAATTACGTACGGTGCTAGCTTATGAGCCGGTATGGGCTATAGGTACGGGTATAACGGCAACACCTGAGCAGGCGCAAGCAGTTCATGGTTTTATACGAAATCGTGTAGCTGAGCGAGATGCAGGAGTAGCTGTCAGAGTAAGAATTATATATGGGGGTAGCGTTAAACCTTCAAATGCGGCACAATTATTCTCCATGCCGGATATAGATGGTGGTTTGATTGGAGCTTGCTCATTAAATGCGGATGATTTTGTTGGAATCTGTTTAGCTGCATGTGATAAAGCAAACTAGAATTTAAAAAATGTATTATTAGCTTGAGAAATTTAGAGGAACAATGGAAATATTAATAAGGATAGTGCATATACTTTCAGCTCTTGGAGTGATTGGGTTAGTCCTGATGCAGCATGGTAAGGGGGCGGATATGGGTGCGGCTTTTGGTAGTGGAGCGTCAGGGAGTTTGTTTGGGGTTAGTGGCTCGACTAATTTTTTGAGCCGGGCAACGGCTATATGCGTTACTATATTCTTTGCAGCAAGTTTGGCGTTAGGATATTTTTCCAGCCACCGCGTGGTGCATAGTAGCGTGATGAGCTTACAAAAGAACGTAGTTACTCCTGTAGTGCCTCCGAGTGATTCTGCAAATATGAAAACCCCAGTAGAAAAGCTAGTTGGGTCAAAAACGGCAAAAGATGTACCTCAATAAGTTGTTCTTAAAATAGAGCAGAAATTGCTCAATAAATTAATGCCGTCGTGGTGGAATTGGTAGACACGCTATCTTGAGGGGGTAGTGGCGAAAGCCGTGAGAGTTCGAGTCTCTCCGTCGGCACCATTTAATTATCGTTTAATGCTTCATGTTGTATCAAAACCCAGTAAATACAATGAGTTAACACTAAAAGCACGCCGCACAGCGTGCTTTTTCGTATCATAATGTCGCTTTACAATATGTATAAAAAAACGTATAAAAACATATCTAGTTAAATTTTTATACGTTTTTATGAAAAAGCTCACAGCCGACTCGCTAAACGACCTCACAATTAAAGCCGCGAAACCTACAGCAAAGTCCTATACGCTGAGGGATGGTAACGGCTTGTTTCTGCTTGTTCATCCGAATGGTAGTAAATACTTTCAACTTCGTACTACCTTGCACGGTAAAGCCAAACTAATTCAGTTAGGCACTTATCCTGAATTGTCATTAAGTGAAGCGCGTGAAACCGCTCGTGAAAAGCGCAAGCAAGTTAAAGTTGAACATATCGACCCGATACTTGAGGCAAAGCTAGTTAAGCAGAAAAAAGCTAAAGAAGCTGATAATACTTTTCAGAAAATAGCTGAGGATTGGCTGGTAATTAAACAGCGTACACTAGCACCCTCCACATATCTAAAAGTTAAGCAAACATTCAATGCTAATGTTTATGGCGTGATTGGTAAATATCCGATTAAAGACATTGATAATCAGCTAGTGCGTAAATGTTTGCTGATTATGCAAAAACGCGGTGCATTAGAGTTCATGGAAAAAACACGTAGCTGGATTAAGCAAGTGTTTGATTTTGCATTGAGTGACAAGCTTATCTCGGAAAATCCAATTCCAGCGAAAGACGAGCGATTAGAAAAGCACGTTAGCGAGAAATTCCCAAGACTGCAAAGTAAGCAAGATGCTGGAAAATTATTGCGCAACCTTGTTGAATATGGTGGAAGTTTTGAGGTTTCAACATGTGTATATTTGCAATTGCATTTTGCACAAAGGCCAAGCGAGCTAAGATGCGCTAAGTGGGAGGACTTCGATTTAGACAGGGCAGTGTGGACATTACCTCTTGCGCAGTCTAAAAGCCGTAAGTATATGACCAAGCCTCACACCATTATGCTGTCAAAACAAGCCTTAGCCGCGTTAAAAGAGTTGCAGGCATACACAGGGCACAGTGAGTTCTTATTTGCTGCTAGATTGCTTAATAAACCCGTTTCCGAAGCAACAATCCGCAAAGCATTTAGATTAAACTTTCCTGATTATCATATCGTGCCACATGGCTGCCGACATTTTTTTAGTACACAAGCTAATGAAAGTGGATTGTTTAGACGTGATGTTATTGAGACTTTTCTAGCACATAGCGATAAGGACAAAATTAGAGCGACTTATAATGAAGCTACTTACGATAAAGAGCGTAGGGAATTGGCTCAGTGGTGGAGTGACCAATTAGATATTATGCGCGATGGTGCAAAGGTAATACCATTTAAGCAGCCTGCCTAAAACTAATAATGATTAATGTGCTGTTAAAGGAATTGTTATGGCGGATATAAAAATTGAGCGTGAATATTATTCTATAGCGGAGGCTAGTTCGTTGTTGGGTTGTAGTGTGCGTGATTTAGTGCATTTGGGAGTTATTAACAAATTAAGCTTGTTTGTTTTATTGGATAGGAGAAAGTTAGAAGTAAGGGTGAAAGACCAAGAGGTTTATTCTTTATACGGTCAATATGATTGGCGGCATACTGGATTAGCTATGGTTGAGCCGCTGGATTTAGTTTCCGTGGAATCTGATGATAATCGCCAATCGATTTTAACTAGAGTTTCTAGTTTACGTAAAGAGCCAACATTTGTAACGGAATACATTCAGAAGGCAACAGATAGATTGAGCTCTGAGTTTATTGTGACTTACAATTTATTAGAGGATTTAATCTTAAATCGTGATGATTTAATCGTATTGATTGAGGATTTTAAATATTTTCAAGATAAAAATCTTTTAAGTGAAAAAAGTGATAAACCCCTTGGAGATAGGGAGCGCAACAATTTATACAGAATTATTGTTGCATTGAGCGATACACTGCTAAAAGAAAATTCTAACGATGAGAGTAAACCTCACCTGAAAAATCAATCTACTTTAATTGAACATTTAGTATCTGAATTCGATGGTTATGAAGGCTTGAGTAAATCCAATTTAGAGAAAATACTGCCAATAGCTAAAAAGCTTATTCCCTAATTAAGGTGGATATGCCCTAACTAGGGTGTATTGAAATTGGCAACATTGCAAGATGACTCCATACCGCATTACGCGGGAAAATATGGAGAAAAATGTCATGCAACAATTAAAATCAGAGTTAACCAAAGCGATTCCGCAAAAAATCCCCGAAGCCCTAGCAGATTTCGACCAAATCCCAAATAGTGCGTACATACGCTTGCCAATTATCATGCGCTTATATGGTGTAAGTGCAGCAACGATATGGCGCGGTGTTAAAAATGGCACTATACCTAAACCATGCAAGCTAACCGAACGCACAACCGCATGGAATGTTGGTTTAGTAAGAGCTGATTTAGCTGTAAAGGCAATATCATGCTAAATAATATTCCAAATGAACTTAAGCTACTTAATCAATGGGTGGTCGCCGATATGACACTTAATGAAAAAGGTAGTCCTAAAAAAGCTCCGCTAAATCCACGTACGGGACAGCTTGCAGACGTAACAAATCCAGCAACTTGGGGCAGTTATGACGAGGCAATTGCAACTGGCAGCCAACATATAGGTTTCGTAATTAGTAAAGATGACCCATATACGTTTATTGACTTGGATGATAAGCCTGACAACCCAGCAAGCGAAGCAGAGAAAGAACGCTTTGGGCAAATCGTTAAAGTGTTCAATAGCTATACGGAGCTTTCCACTTCAGGACGTGGCGTTCACATTATTGTAAAAGGCATAATCTCGCGCGGAGTTCACCGCTCTCATGTGGAAATGTATTCTGATAGTAGGTACATGATTTGTACGGGCAATGTGGTTCACAATGTTTCTATTGAAGAGCGTCAAGAGTTGCTAGACGTAATGTTTGGAGAGATGCAGCCTCTTGAAACTACCGCGCTCGTACAGATTGATAGTAACTTACCTGACGAGGCAATATGGCAACGCGCTTCCAATGCCGTTAATAAGGACAAGTTCATTAAACTATGTAATGGCGATATGACAGGCTATCCTAGTCAAAGTGAAGCGGACTTTGCCTTGCTTGCTATCATGGCGTTCTACACCAAAGACAATGCTCAAGTTAGACGTTTATTTCGCTTGACTGAACTGGGTAAGCGCGACAAAGCTATAAAGAACGACAAGCATATTAACTACGCACTTTCCAAAATTCGTGCTAATGAACTGCCACCTATTGATTTCAGCGTATTAAAACAAAATATTGAAGCTGCATTAGGTAAAACTAATGCCCAAGCTCCAGTAGCGGAAACTGATGAAGTAGTCCCGTACGCTGTCAGCTATAAATTACTGCCTGGGCTAGTGGGTGAGCTTACGGAGTATTTTATGTCAACCGCAACTCGCCCCGTTTACGAAATTGCATTAGCTGCCGCGCTTGCTCTTATGGCTGGAATTGCTGCTCGTTCCTATAACGTATCTGAAACAGGGTTAAACCTTTACATTATTTTATTAGCTAAAACTGGTTCAGGTAAAGAAGGGGCTGCTCAAGGTATTGAAAAACTTATTAATGCAGTTCGTCCGCAAATACCCGCAATTGATGGTTTTATTGGCCCCGCTATATTTAGTTCGGGGCAAGCTTTAATTAAAATGTTAGGGGATAAACCGTGTTTTCTAAGCGTGCTCGGTGAGTTTGGTTTAACCTTGCAGCAAATGTCGCACCCTCGAGCAAGCAGCGCGGAGAAAGCGTTAAAACGTGTTTTACTCGACCTATATAATAAGTCTGGTAAGAAGGACATGCTACGAGGCTCAGTTTACAGTGACACTGATAAAAATACAAAGGTTGTTCAATCCCCAGCGGTTACTATTTTGGGTGAAAGTACACCCGAAACATTTTTTGACGCACTTAGCGAATCTCAAATTAGCGACGGCTTAATTCCTCGCTTTTCAATTATTCAATATGTTGGTGGCAGGCCTGCCCGAAATTTAAACAGTGGCAATAACCCACAAGAAAGCTTAACTTCTCGCTTTTCCGAGTTTGTTGCGGCTTCTCTAACTGCAACCAATGGCAGCACTTGTATTACAGTGCAAGCAGATGCTGAAGCTAAAGATATTCTTGATACGTTAGATATTCAAGCGGACAAAGTTATAAACAGCACAAAAAATGATGTTGAAATGCAATTGTGGAATCGCGCTCACTTGAAAGCTTTGCGAATAGCAGCATTGATAGCAGTAGGGGTTGATTTCCACAAGCCTGTAATTGATAAAGAAATTGCAGAATGGGTGGTTGATTTTGTTAATCGTGAAATTAGTTTGATTGCAGAAAAATTTAAAAGCGGGGATATTGGATCTGGTGAATCTAAGCAGATTGCTGACTTAAAACGAACCATTCAAAAGTATTTGGATTCAGAGCCAAATAATGTAAAAACCCTTAAAAATTATTCTAAATTTCACAGTGTAGGCTTAATCCCTTATAGCTACTTAAGCAGTCGATTAATAGGAATGGCAAGTTTTAGAAATGATCGGTTAGGTGGAACCAACGCTTTAAAACGAGCATTGCAAATTATGCTGGATAGCGGAATGTTAAAGTTAATTTCCGCCCAAAGAATGGAAAAGGAGTTTGGAACCGATGGAGTTTTCTACGGAATTGGAAACGGCTGGTAAATCATACTAATTATTATGCTTTATAGTATGCAAATAACATGCATAACTTATTGTTTTATAATGGGTAGTGTAAAAAAATATAATAGTATGTGTATATACATATGTGTGATGAAAGCATTCGTTTATACAATAACTATTATAGTTATAATATTGTACTATTTATATATAAAACAATAGGTTACAAATTATAACTTTAAACTATTTAATACTATTAATGTGGAAAATAGATGGATTTCGTGATGGAATACTCATTCCATTCAGAATATCCACCTAGAGTTATTTCAAAGGAGCTACTAATAATTGTCTTAGTCTAAGCCAATTAATGACGATCTGAAAAATACTGTCAACGTTACCTAAAGCGAGACAAAGCGGACGGTCATTCGCCACCTCAATCATGCTAATATTAGTGTCAATATATTTATAGCCCCACGATACATGAATTATCCAGGCAAATGTATCGTAATGACATGAGATTAATTATCCTTCGTTTATGTAAGTTGATTACAGGTACGTATTTTTAGTTAATCATATTCTCGTCTACGATACTTTATTAGGGCTTATTGACCGTGATTAAACTGAAGGAGAGATTCAAAAGTGAAGATGCCTTCATTTGATTATGGAATTCGAATAACAGAAATCAATGTTCTGTTGCAAGCCACTATCTTGGGCTTTATGTTAGGAGAGTTATGGTATCTTTCACAAGCAATTGGCTCCGCGTTTAATGCATACATTCAGTATACAAATAAACAAAGTGCAGCAATTGCCATTTGTGCAACTGTAGGAATATTCGTTTGTATATATTTTATATTACGTGATGGAATTCTAGAAATTCAAAAACTGTTGAGATCCAAGGGCGTCGACATTTTTGTGCTTATTTTACTTGGCTTATGCATTTCAGTTATTGTAGGAGGCGTTGGAACATCTAAGTATCAAGAGTATGTAGGTAAAGTAGATATTCCTCAACTGATGCTTATTGTTGCTATACCTGCGGCAATCGCGCTTATGCTTTTTTTGAAAGTTATAACTAATCAGGCTAGGAAAAGCACATCTACCTCGTTCTTTATTAGCGATAAAGCCATAGAATGCATTGATGATGACTCGCTTGAGTTGAGTGAAACTGCGTCTAAATTTGCAGAGCTTGTCCTAAATTGAAACTCATCAGATAGTTTGGTTTTCGGAATCGATGCACCATGGGGTACAGGTAAGTCTAGCTTTATAAACTTTTGTTGTGAATACTGGAAAAATAATAAGGATTTAAAGCCAATAGTTCTCCGCTTTGAACCACTCAGGTATAAAGAAAGTGAGGATTTAGTAGATAAGCTTGTAAGTACACTAATCGATGCCATCCAAAAAGAAGCATTTCTCCCATCGATAAACTCACTTTTTTCTAAATACCTACGGCAGGTTAAGGGGAAAAGAGAGGTTTCATTTTTGGGCTTAAATTTCGAATTTGAATCTAGTTCAGGTTCTGTAGAAGAGACGTTAAAATCTCTTGAAGTTCATTTATCAGAGTTAAACAGAAAAATTATCATTGTTGTCGATGATCTTGATCGACTGAGCTGGGCAGAGGTTAAGAATATTCTCTTTGCTATTAAGCGAAGTTTTATGTTGCCAAATGTTTCCTATGTTCTTTGTTACGACACGGAAAATTTGACTTCCTTAAAAAATGAATCATTCGATGATGCAGAAAAAGTCAAAGAGTTTCTTGAGAAATTCGTAAATGTAGAAATTGGTTTGTTTTTAGATTCAAAAATATTGGCTGAGTTTGTGTCATCAGATATTAACAGCGCAATAAATAAGAATTTGCAACTAGATCCGCATTTGCTCGATCAGATTAAATTGGCACTAGATGCACTTGTTAAAATCTACGGATCTAATGACTATGTTTTTTATCAGGACTTTCTAGGAGATATCCGAAAGATAAAGCGGTTGATCAACACTATGATGCTTTTTGAAATACAAAAAACCGATTTCAGCAATAGTGACTTTAACAAGCATGATTTAATTCATTTGCTATTAGTTTATATAAACTACCCTAATATCTTCAGGAAAATATATAACTCAGAAACGGATGGGAAAAATGGCTTTTTTTCATTGGTTCGTGACTTTATAGGCTCAAGCATGGAGCTTGGGAATTCATCTAAATATATAGATTACATTAAAGAGTTAAACAGTAATCAACAATTTCTTTTAAATAAAATTTTTAACCATGAAATTTTAATTTCAAGTTTGAAATATGATCAGCAGGAAGTTGATCAGCAATTAGATATGTATTCGCGTGCGTGCTTCAATGATAGTACCCGTGCGAATAGAAACCTTGAGAGATATCTGAACCTGATAGTCAAGCTAGCCAAACAAGACAAGCTTGAATCGTATCAGTTCTATGTTAGTAGAAAGAATGAGTTGTTAAGTGGTAAAAAGATTGATGAATTGTTTCAAAGTAATGATTTCTCTTTTGCTAAAGGGGATTTTTCACGCGACCAACTTTGGAGTGTACTCGCCAATAGTGCAAATGAAATGAATCCAAAGATTGGCTCTGATATTGTGATTTATCTGATGGATAACTTACCAGACTATTCATTTATAGATAGAGAAAAAGTTGGAGCTAGATCAAGACAAAACTTGGTCTATTCATTACTAAAATTTCTTGATGTGGCAGCTTGGGGGGCTAATTTAACTGGACGACGCAACAATAATGAAAAAAACATTTCTGAAATTGCTGAATGGGTGTTTGGCGAGGGTGGGCACGCAAGCACCGGAGTATTGAGTACTCTGTCAAAACCAGAACGAGGTCCCTTAGGCCTTTTTGATTTGTTACTTTTTCGTCTATATTGCAGCGCGGACAGGGGGAGCAGTTTATTCAACCTTCAGAGAGCTATTTCACTGCATGGTAATCCAAAAGCCCCAACAAGTGGAATAACAACCGAAATTGCAAAAGAAGGCATGCGAGAAATATCGCAAACGGTTTTCCAAATTTTCTTGAAGCAATATATCGAACCAAAGAAAAACATATTCGAAGCTATAGATAATTTATCGCTAGATAATTTTGCTGGTAAGACTGCAGGTTTCGTTCTAACTCAAATTAAGATTGGTGAAGTAAGTCAGGGTCAGATTGATGAACTCATCGCAGCTGAGAAATCGAAGCTAAAGTCTTTCATCATTTATCAGCTGGGTAATTCAATGATTAGTAGCGGTGTTGGCTGCGGCTGCTATGATGAAGCAGGTAATTTTGATAATAACGGAATAGCTGCAAAAATTAATGAGTATTTGTTTGACTTATGTTTTAACCCAGAAATAAATCAGGAGAACTATGAGCGATTCCTTGATTACTTGTTATTAAATTTTGCAGATAAAATCTGGGAAGACGATGGTAATAGGTATGTAGCTAATTTGTCTGAGTTCACGAAAGTTCTTGATAAAGAACAATTGAAGAAATATTGGTTACAAAACCGAGAAACAATTTTAGGACTTAATTTTGAGTTAAAGGAAAAGCGTGTTTTAACTGGAAATTATTATGCGAGTTACAATGAAGACCTAAAGGACGTATACCGTGTCCTTGATGAGTTAATTTCAGACGAAATAATTTAACATTATTATTAGTCAAGGTTGTTGAGAAAAAGTCTAACAATAAATAAAAGTGAAAATGGCTAGAAGAAAGAAAAGCACCCCCCTAAATGATCTACTTGATTTTGCAGCAAGCATTTCATGGAAAATCAGCATTCCCATTGCCATCATTAGCTATATTGGTTTCCACTATGTAGCGAGTATGCCTTTATCTCCACCTAAAGACTTACACTCGTTCAGCAGCTCTATATCTAGAACTCTTTTTATTAGCATTTCTAAGCTGCTTCAATTCATTATTCCTATCGCTTTCATTATTGGTGCTGCTGTTTCAGTGTTCAAAAGCAAGGAGCGAAGTAAATTGCTTGATGAACAATCCGGCATTGATAGTGTCCGCTCGATGTCGTGGCAAGAATTTGAATTACTTGTTGGGGAAGCATTTCGACGCAAGGGGTATGAAGTAAAAGAAAATGGCGGCGGTGGCGCTGATGGCGGCATTGATCTTGTTTTATATAAAAATGGTAAAAAATCCATTGTTCAATGCAAACGATGGAAAACATTTTCTATAGGCGTTCCACTAATTCGAGAACTCTATGGCGTAATGACCGCGGAACGAGCCAATGACTGCATATTTGTAAGCAGTGGTAATTACACGGCTGAGGCTAGATTGTTTGCCGAGGACAAGCCTATATGGCTAATTGATGGATCGGAGCTATTAGATTTGGTTTCAAGTGTTCAGGTACAGCCTAGCATAAGCAAACCAAGCACGATTAAAGAGCACGAGGCCTCAATTCCCAGTTGCCCCTTGTGTGGTTCAGATATGGTTAAAAGAACTGCCAAAAAAGGTGCTAGTGTTGGCAGTACGTTTTGGGGATGCTCTAAATTTCCAAAATGCAGAGGTACTATTTAATTCAGAAAAAACCGCAAGCCCCCTCAATAATCCACATGATGAAAAGATACTTCTAGGTTTAGCGGCAATGATTCGCTTGATGGTCTTGCGATAGTGAAACCTGTTTGGTTTTGCATGTTGCTATTGTGGATAATCCAATTGAAGCAGTACTACGAGTTTCCAATATTGAGATGGTCTTCAACTGTTTGAATTAATTCACCAGATGAAGTTTGCAATGCTTTGGCAAGACGGAAAATCATCGTTAGGCTCGGTGATTTAATGCCGCGTTCAATATCACTGATATGGCTTCGCTCAGTATTAATCATGTCGGCAAGATTGTTTTGTGTAAGCTCATGCTCCAACCTCATATTTTTGATTGTTTTACCAAAGGCGATTGCATGCTGATTCTTTTCACTGGGCATAGCGTGAAGAATCGGCGATAAATATAAACTTGTATGTATGCTATGGCATACATTAATATGGCGTAATAAAATGCTCGGCCAAGACTCAGGAATTCTTTAGGGTAAAAAGTGAAAATTAGGTTGGATTGGGCTTGCATTTTTATGTTGCGAATAATGTAGTTAACACTTAATAAAAATTAAGAAAGGGTGGGCATGGAATTAAAGGAACGAGCTAATTCAGCGCTAGGCTGGATTTTTGGAGGTTTAGCTATTTTTATGGCGCTACCTATGTTTTCTGTATCATTTATGTCAGGTATGTCTTACTTGCTAATAGCGTTGCTGCTTCTGCCGCCAGCGCGCGAGTATGCATACTCCAAGACAAATATAACCCTTTCTGGCAAAGTGAAAGCAATTGCGATAATTGGATTGTTCTTTTTATCCATGTATTTCATAGTTACTTCCTCTAATAAGGATGCCGAGGAAAGTGCCATTATAGAAGCCCAAGAGCAGTCAGCTAATCTAGCCGCTATCAAACAAAAAAACGCTGATTACTTTAATCAAAATAGTGTGTCTATTTTAGATAAAGTTAAAAAACTCATTGATGAAAAAAAGTATGCAGATGCGTTAAGTGCTAGCTCTAAATATTTAAGTTCAAAAAATGTTGAATTGAAAAAACTCCATGACATGGCGTTTGAGCTGGATAAAAAAGAAAGAACAGAACAAGTTCTGGCTGAAATAGCTAAAACACCAGAATCTGATTTGACTAAACTTGGCGAGTTGCATGCTCAACTAGTTTCTATAAATCCACAAGCTTCCGAATACAAAGAAAAACATCAAGCAATTTTAGACAGAATTGAGTCGAATAAGGCCAAAGAAATAGCCGCTCAAGAAGAGGCAAGGTTAGCACAAGAGTCAAAAGCACTCAGTTCAGCCTTGGTTAACATGCGTAAGTCTGAAGACAAAATTGAACACATCACTTGGTATCATGACAAAACAAGCCCTACCCACACAAATTCTAATAATATTTATTTATACATAGGACATCAAATTGGTAGCACGTGGTTGCGTGCCCGATTTCAATATACTTCAGATGATTGGCTTTTTATTGAAAGTATCACCGTAGTAGCTGACGGTAGAAAGTTCGAGCGTACTGGACTATTTGAAAGGGATAACGACTCAAGAATTTGGGAATGGCTTGACTCGTCAGTTTCACATGATGATTTGGAAATGATGAAGGCGATAGCTTCATCAAAAGATGCGACTGTAAGATATATAGGCCGTCAGTATCGTAATGACCGAACAATAACTGCTAAAGAAAAAACAGCGATTAAAAATGTATTGGTAGCATACGCCGCATTAGGGGGCAAAGAACCGTAATTACGCTTAAATGAACTGTGGGCAATAATCTGCCCACATACAAACTGCTGGGTTGTAATTACATAGTTAGTGCCGCTTTTAATGCAGTAGTTAAGATAATTCAACCAGTTTCTATTGTTCATGGCAGAGCGGTTGCTATGCGTGATTATTCTAAGTACTAATGCTAAGAATGCTGCTGGAGAATATGATGAGAAACCACCATGTCTTACTAATTTCAATTTTTACAATAACTCTTTTAGGCAATTCTTATTTGTCTTTTGCAGAAGAAATACCAATCCCTAGAACCATGGCTGGTGATAAAGGCAGGTATTTTTTACTTGAGAAAAAGAAGCAAGGCACAACGATAATAACTTTGCATAAACGTATTGGTGTTGATTCAGTTGGATATTCAAAATCAGAAATAAACTGCAAATCTAAACAGATACGTGAGCTTGGCTATAGTGAGGATTCAGCAAAGGCAATCAAAGAAAATTCCTCAAAGTGGTTTGATTTAGTTGCAGGCTCAAGTAAATCTGATTTGGCAAAATTTGTATGCAAGGGTTAGAGTTTTGGAAATGAATTTAGAAAAAGTGAAATTGAGTGTGATTTCATAAGCAGAGATGTTACATTGTTGGCAGATATTGTCAGCTCCTTGAATTGGAACGAAATCACAAGATATAAAAACGCAAAGCCCCAAATCAAGGGGCTTTTTGCTTTCTCTCATAAGGCTTGCGTTTTTGAAGGTTAGTTTAGTGCAACGTGTCGATGCGCTATGATATAATGCCGCCATTGCATACTGATTGAGGATATCAGGGCAGTTGCAGTGAAATTAAAAACGTATAAAAATCCGTATAAAATCCGTTTTAGTTTTTCGCATACCTAATAAGAATAAGGGCTGCAAGGGGATATTCGAGTCTCTCCGTCGCACCAGTTAGTCGTTTTAAGTAATATCATTTCGAATAGATTCTAGTTGGTTCGAAAAATCAACACTATCACACGCTGTTAAGCGTGTGATAGTCGTGTCGTAATTATCTTTTCTATCATACGTAAAAACATACAAATATTGCCTTAAATATATTTATTGATAGCTATGAAAAAGCTATATGCCAGCACACCTCTTGATTTCTACAATAGTGGTACACAATAATTGCTCTAACATATTGTTTCGCATCACAATAGGGTTGCAACCTCATCTCATCCAGGCGTGAAAATTAATTTGCAAAATTTTGGACAATCAGAATCTCCAGTCTAATTAGTAGTTTGCGTTACAATCTGCCACAAGTTCACTCAGGAGTTTTTATGCTTGGCATTATCGGTGGTACCGGCCTCACACAGCTGGCTAATTTACAGATAACCCGTCGCCAGCTGATTCGCACGCCTTATGGCGAACCTTCCAGCCCGCTTACTTTTGGTGAAATAAATGGCCATGCGGTGGTGTTTTTAGCGCGCCATGGTGGTGGCCACACCATTGCACCACACTCGGTCAATTATCGCGCCAATTTGTGGGCATTACACTCGGAGGGTGTGACTGAAATTGTTGCTGTCGCTACGGTGGGTGGGATACAAGCGGATTTAAGCCCGGGTTCGATTGTCATTCCCGATCAGATTCTAGATTACACCCATGGCCGTAAAAACAGTTTTTTTGATGGCGTAGAGCAGCCTTTGAAGCATATTGATTTTACGCATCCTTATAGCCAAAATTTGCGCGAACTTTGCCAGCAGAGCGGCCAATTGATTGGTGAAACCGTGATTGATGGCGGTGTTTATGCCGCAGTACAAGGCCCGCGCCTGGAAACAGCGGCCGAAATCAACCGGCTGGAGCGCGATGGTGCCACGATTGTAGGCATGACCGGAATGCCCGAAGCGGCCTTGGCCAGAGAGCTGGAAATTGCCTACGCGGCAATTTGCCCGGTTGCCAATCATGCCGCCGGACGCGGTAATAGCCAGCACGGTATTCGTTATGAGGACATTGGTGCCATTCTCAACGACACCATGCAGCGTGTGCGCAGCATGATAGAACAGGTGGCATTGCTTCATGTCGATTAGAACCGTTTTACGCATGGGGGATGCGCTGTTATTGCAACAAGCAGCTCCGGTCACGCAGTTTAATACACCAGAATTACACGCGCTGATTCAGGATATGCAAGACACCATGCGCCACATGAGTGGCGTTGGTATCGCCGCGCCGCAAATTGGCGTGAGTCTGCAAGTGGTGATTTTTGGTTTTGAACAAAGCACGCGTTACCCGGATGCCGATGCCGTACCTTATACTGTACTGATTAATCCGCAGCTCACGCCAGTGGGTGATGCGGTTGAAGATGGCTGGGAAGGTTGTTTATCGGTGCCCGGTTTGCGTGGTGTGGTGCCTCGTTACCAGCGCTTGCATTACACCGGTCATGACCAATTCGGCAACGCGATAGATCGCTTGGTTAGCGGCTTTCATGCGCGCGTGGTGCAACATGAATGCGATCATCTGCAAGGCATTCTTTATCCGATGCGGATTGAGGACATGAGCCGCTTTGGATATATCGATGTGCTATTCCCGGATTTAAAAAAACCCGAAGAAGAGTAACCCGCAGAGGAATATAGGTGGAGTAATGGCTACAGGGGTAATGCATGAATCACCCCTGGCTAATTGAGCCGCACGCTTATCAAACCGCAAATGCAGTCTTCAGCAAGGCTATCATATAGCCATGATCCAATACCCCGGCACTTTCGCGCAGGCTGTGCATGGCCCACATGGGCGAGCCTATATCGGCACTGGCGATGCCCAGGTTGGAGGCGACAATTGGGCCTATGGTGCTGCCGCAACCAAGGTCAGTACGATGCGCATATTGCTGAAATGGCACACCGGCACGCTCGCATAAGCCTATGATTCTGGCGGCTGTATCGGCATTAGTGCTGTAGCGTTGATTGGCATTGGTTTTAATCACCGGGCCATGGTTGACCAGCACACGATGGCAAGGCTCATAAGCAGCCGGAAAATTAGGATGATAAGCATGTGCCATATCGGCACTGATAAAGAAACTTTGCGCTAGAGCGCGATGATAGCTGCCAGCTTCTGAAGAGGTATTGGCGACAATGCGCTGAATGACATCAGCCACAAAGCTGCCGCCAGCACCGGCGGCACTGACACTGCCTACTTCTTCGTGGTCAAAAAAAGCACAAACACAGGTGGCGGCAGGGTTTTCCGTTGTCAGCAGCGCAGTTAATGCCGCATGACAGGAAGCCAGATTATCCAGCTGGCTATCTGCGATAAATTCCTGTTCCGCACCCCAGAAGCTGCCTTTTTGCGTATCAAAAATATTCATTTCCCAAGTCAGAATATCGCTGGCTTCTACTTGCAGTGAAGCCGCGATTTGGCTGAGAAATTGTTGATCGGCGCTAAGGTCTTTTTGTGCCAGGCCAAACAGCAGCGGTAACTCGGTTTGCTTGTTGAGTTTCAGGCCTTGCTCATTGACCTCGCGATTCATGTGAATCGCCAGATTGGGCAAGCGTAGCAATGGATTATTGAATTGCAGCAAGCGGCTTGCAAAGCCGTCAGCGGTGCGCACATTCACGCGTCCGGCCAAACTTAAATCTCTGTCGGTGAACGTGGCTAAAATCGGCCCGCCATACACTTCCACTCCCAGGCGCACCATGCCATCGCTGGCGTGTGCCGCTTTGGGTTTTAGCCGGAGTCCTGGGGAATCGGTATGCGCGCCGATAATGCTGAATCCGTGTTCAACTAAAGCGCCGTGACCATGAATAAAAGCCATGATGGAAGAGCCGCTGCGTATTACATAATATCGCCCGCCCGCGTTGAGCGACCAGCGCTCGCTTTCGCGGAGCTGGGTAAAACCCTGTGCCAACAAGCGCTGCTCCACATTATTCACGGCGTGCCAAGGGCTGGGGCTATCATCTATAAAGTTGATGAGGTCTGCTGCTAGTGTGCGGGTTTCGGCGGGAATAGTCATTGTTCTAGGCTTTACCAGAGTAATGTCGAAATCAATTCAAATACGGGTTTTTCAAGTGCGGATTTGCAAGCCGCCCTGCAAGTTGGGCGGCTAGTTATGTGTTCGAATAATACTGAAAATCAGCTTGAGCAGCTTATTCCGGGCGACGCAAACCACCCAGCAAGGCCGCTACTTCGGCTTTTGCTTTAGTGCCGGATTTGCTCAGGCTGGATGGCGGACGGATCGCAGTATTGCCGGATGGCTCATAAGGCTTATCAAACCAGGCATCATGATTTTTGCCTTTGGGTAACGGCCTCGGGCTATAGCGCTCAACTGGCTCATCGCGCGTGGCGCGTGATTTTTTCTCAACAATATCCGCTTTAGTTGGAGTTGCTTGAATGGTTGCATTTTCGCGTTGAATCTCATGCTTGATGAGCTTTTCAATTTCCTTCAGGTATTTTTCTTCTTCCGGCGAAACCAGCGATACGGCAATGCCGGAGGCACCGGCACGGCCGGTACGGCCTATGCGGTGTACATAATCTTCAGGCGCACTGGGGATTTCATAGTTAATTACCATGGGCAGCTGGTCAATATCCAGCCCGCGTGCGGCCACATCGGTGGCTATAAGTATAGACACAGTGCCTTGCTTGAAAGCTTCCAATGCTTGCATACGCTCCAGTTGGCTTTTATCGCCATGAATCGCATCGGCCAAAACGCCTTCGCGCTGCAATTGCTTGGCCAGCCGGCTGGCAGTCAGTTTTGTTTTGGTAAAGACGATGGCTTGCGAGGCATCGCTGCCTTTGAGAATTTGGGCGAGCAGAGCATGTTTGTCTGACTGCGCAACAGAGTAAACTTTTTGGGTGACATTTTCTGAAGTGGCATTGCTACGCGCCATTTCGATTAAAGTCGGATTGGTCAGAAATTCTTCCGACAGTTTTTTGATTTCCTTGGAGAAGGTGGCCGAGAACATTAGGTTTTGACGTTTTTCCGGCAATAAAGCCAATATGCGCTTGAGATCAGGCATAAAACCCATATCCAGCATACGGTCTGCTTCATCCAACACTAACATTTGTACCTGGCCTAATTGCACAGACTTTTGCTCGATATGATCGAGCAAGCGACCCGGTGTGGCCACTAGAATTTCCACACCTGTTTTCAGGTGTGGAGTCTGTGTTTTTATATCAACGCCGCCAAAAACTACCAGTGAACGCAAGGGCGTATGTTTGGCGTAAACTCGCACGCTTTCTTCGACCTGCACCGCCAATTCACGCGTAGGCACTAAAATCAGCGCCCGCACCGGATGGCGTGCCGGAGAGGTGCTGGTGCTGGCCAGCGGTAACAGTTTTTGCAGCATGGGCAGCGCAAAAGCAGCGGTTTTACCCGTGCCGGTTTGCGCGCCCGCCATCAAATCGCAGCCATTCAAGACTAATGGTATGGCTTGCGCCTGAATCGGGGTGGGCGTGGTATAGCCAAACTCTTCCAACGCCTTCAGGATTTCAGGCGCAAGCCCCAAGTCTGAAAATTTGATGGTATTCAATATGCTGTTCTCTTGGCTCACTGATTAATTATTAACTTAAGCAAACGTACGTGGGCGACGTGCCGCCGGACGGTCAGCATCTGAACGTGTGCTGGATGGACGGCTATCACGGCTACCGCTATCTGAGCGTCTAGGCGCGCCAAACTTATCACTGCTGCGTGCGCTGTCAGGGCGTGTGTTGCCATTGCCACGGTTGCCATCATTGCGGTTACCAAACACGCGGTCATTACTGCCTGTTTCGCCGCGTGGGCTGGCAGAGCGATGACCGGCACCTGTACCGCTAGGTTTGTTATAACCCGTGCTATTTGCATTACGGCCTTCATAAGGACGGTTGCTGGAAGGACGTGAGCTATTGGAACGTGGACGTTCACCGGCTTTGTCTGTTCTTGGTGCCGGGCGTTTAGGTTCGTAACCGGCAATGACTGAAGCTTCAATGCGTTGACCGGTAAATTCTTCAATCTTGCGCACCTGGAATCTATCCATATGCGAAGCAAAAGAAATGGCAATGCCAGATTTGCCTGCACGGCCAGTACGACCAATACGGTGCACGTAGTCTTCTGCAAATTTTGGCAGATCGTAATTAATCACATGGCTGATACCTTGCACATCAATACCGCGCGCAGCGACGTCAGTAGCTACCAACACTTTAACATCGCCATGACGCAGCTTGGTCAAGGTGCGGTTACGTGCGCCTTGTGTCATGTCGCCATGCAAAGCAGCGGTTTTGTGACCGGCGGCGTACAAATCTTCAGCCAGCAAATCAGCGTGACGCTTGGTCGAAGTAAATACAATGACTTGATTGACTTCAGGGGCAATCAACAGATGCTCAAGCAGTTTGTTTTTATGCCCCATGTCATCTACATAATGCAGACGTTGTTCAATGTTGGCGTGTTTTTCAGTTTGTGTAGCGACTTGTATGGTCTTGGGATTACGCAGAATTTGATGCGCAATACGGCCGATGTTGCCATCCAGTGTGGCGGAGAATAACAAGGTTTGGCGATCGGCAGACAGTTGGTCACAGATGCGTTCTACATCCGGCATAAAGCCCATGTCTAACATGCGGTCAGCTTCATCCAGAATCAGCATTTGCAGACGGGATAAATCTATACGACCGCGTTCCATATGGTCGATCAGGCGGCCTGGGGTGGCTACCAGAATATCCAGTGGTTGTGACAGTAATTTATTTTGCAAAGGATAAGGCATACCACCGACAATGCTGGCGGTACGTACACGGATAAATTTGCCGTATTTGCGTACGGCTTCATTGACTTGCGCAGCCAGTTCGCGGGTTGGCACCAACACCAGAATACGCGGGCCACGGCTATTCACCGGGTGCGGTGTTGCCAGCAGATTCAGTGCAGGCAGCGTGAAAGCAGCGGTTTTACCGGTGCCGGTTTGGGCGGAAGCCATCAGGTCATGACCGGCCATGATTTCCGGGATGGCTTGCGCCTGGATAGGGGTGGCTGTGGTGTAGCCGGAAGCTTCAATAGCACGCAGGATGGCTGGATCTAAATTCAAATTTTCAAAAGACAAAATATTCCCTTTCAAGGAGTAAAGCTAAAAAGGGCGCAAGCAGAGGCATTCATGTTTTACCGCATGTTGAATAAACAACATGGTGGTGTAAAAAATAAAGCGCAAACACGAAACAGGATTGTTTAGTATGTTTACCGGCGCACGGGCATCGACGCTAACCGGTAAAAAATCAGGAAGGCCAAGCAGACTTTAATAATCAACTGGCTTCAAAAGGAGGGTCAGGGCGATGAATCTTCGATATGTCTGCATAAGCAGGATTCAATCGAAGCGCGCAGTATACGCGTTCGATTCTTAAAGTCAAAGCTTATCTTGCATTTTGATTGCACCTGATTGATAGTGCATGCCATGCACATTGGTTGCGGCCACTTGAATAGTGGCTTGTTTTGATAACACTTTTCTTTATCGTCTGGCCTTTCCATAGTAAAATGCTCAACTTATGGAAATGCGATCAATAAACACTTATCGCCCTTATTGGGCGAAACGCTTTGGTAATTCAAAAATGCTGCCTATGAGCCGCGCCGAGATGGACGCTCTGGGCTGGGATTCTTGCGACATTATTCTGGTAACCGGTGATGCTTATATCGATCATCCCAGTTTTGGCATGGCCTTGGTGGGGCGTTTGCTGGAGGCGCAGGGATTCCGCGTGGGTATCATAGCCCAGCCGGATTGGCAATCGGCAGCGGCTTTCAAGGTCTTGGGTAAGCCTAATCTATATTACGGCGTGACAGCAGGTAATATGGATTCGCTGGTAAACCGCTACACGGCGGATCGTAAAATTCGTTCAGACGATGCCTACACACCGGAAGGCGTGGCCGGTAAGCGCCCTGACCGTGCGGTATTGGTTTATTCACAGCGCTGCCGTGAAGCTTACCCGGATGTACCCCTGGTGATCGGCAGTATTGAGGCCTCATTACGCCGCATTGCGCATTACGACTATTGGTCGGATAAAGTGCGGCGTTCAGTGTTGATGGATTCCAAGGCAGATATTCTGCTATATGGCAATGCCGAGCGCGCCCTGGTTGAATTGAGCCATCGCATTGCCAAAGGCGAAAATATCGCTGAAATTACTGACATTCGCGGTACGGCTTTCTTGCGCAAACAGATACCGGAAGGTTGGCTGGAAGTTGCTTCTACCCAGCTCGACAGGCCGGGTACGATTGATGCTGTAATTGATCCGTATGCCATGGAGCCTGCGCTGGAGAAAACGGGCAAATCCTGCGCTACTACCTCTGCCGAAGCAGTTAATGCTGAAGCCAGTGTCAATGTTATCCAGATTCATCGCAATCCGCTTGTGGCCAAGCCCAAAGCCGATAGAACCCATCAGGTGGTACGATTACCCGCTTATGAAGAGGTGGCAAAAAATCCCATGCTTTATGCCCACGCCTCGCGCGTATTGCACCTGGAAGCCAACCCCGGCAACGCACGCGCTTTAGTGCAACGGCATGGCGAGCGCGAAGTTTGGCTGAATCCACCGCCGATTCCGCTCACTACCAAGGAGATGGATTACGTTTACGGTCTACCTTATGCCCGTGCGCCGCATCCGGCTTATAAAAATGCGAAAATTCCTGCCTGGGAGATGATACGTTTCTCGGTGAACATCATGCGCGGTTGTTTTGGCGGCTGTACCTTTTGTTCCATCACCGAGCACGAAGGCCGTATTATTCAGAGCCGTTCGGAAGAATCGGTATTACATGAAATAGAAGAGATCCGCGACAAGGTGGAAGGCTTTACCGGTGTCATTTCCGATTTGGGCGGCCCCACCGCCAACATGTATCGCATGGCTTGCAAGTCTGAAAAAATTGAAAAAAGTTGTCGCAAATTATCTTGTGTTTACCCGGGAATTTGTGAAAATTTGAATACCGATCACTCGGCGCTGATTCAGCTTTATCGCAAAGCGCGCGCCATTAAAGGCGTGAAAAAGATTCTGGTCGGCTCCGGTTTGCGTTACGACTTGGCGGTCACTTCGCCGGAATATGTGAAGGAGCTGGTGCAACACCATGTGGGTGGCTATCTCAAGATTGCACCCGAGCATTCCGAAGAAAACGTGCTTTCCAAAATGATGAAGCCGGGCATGGGTGCCTATGATAAGTTCAAGGAGATGTTCGAGCGCTTTTCAAAAGAAGCGGGCAAGGAACAGTATTTGATTCCCTATTTCATTGCCGCGCACCCAGGCACTACCGATGAGGACATGTTGAATCTGGCGTTATGGCTCAAGCGCAACAGTTTCCGTCTGGATCAAGTACAAACCTTCACGCCCACGCCTATGGCTATGGCAACGGCGATGTATTATTCCGGTAAGAATCCGCTGCGCAAAGTGACGGATAACAGCGAAGAAGTACCCATTCCAAAATCCGGTAGCGCCAGACGTTTGCACAAGGCTTTTATTCGCTATCATGACCCCAACAATTGGCCAATGCTACGTGAAGCACTCATGCGTATGGGGCGGGCGGATTTAATTGGGAGTGGGAAGAAGCATCTAGTGCCGGCATGGCAGCCGGTAGCTTTGCAAGTGGATGTTGCACGTTCAGGAAAAGCCATGCAAGCGGGGAAGCTAGGTGTGGCAAAACGTAAGCCTGCATCAAACAATACGACTAATTTCAAGTTTCCCAACGCGACCAAAAAAAGATGAGACTTCAATGGTTTTCTTTAAGTCCGACGGGCTGCTAGAGATGGCTACTAGGTTTTAGAACGAGATAGTCAGACGGGTGGAGAGATCACTGAACTTTGCGGTGAGTGACTAAAAGCATCGCGTAGCCTATTGGTCATCATTTGTAGCAGAATTAATAAAAGCTTGTTTCCCAGCCTGGGCATTTGCAGCAAAATTTGATTGAGAGCTGTGCGTGTGAGTACAGCAAAGTCGGTCGGTTCAAGAGTGAGGCAACTGGCAAAGCGAGGCTGCCCATCAATAATAGACATTTCTCCTATCGTGCCACCCGGGTAGATTTTAGCGATTGATTCTGGCGCAACGCCACAACCTGCTTTCGTGACCTCTACGCTACCGGTTAATATCAGCAGTAAATAGCTACCCGTTTGGCCTTCACTTAGCAATGTATATCCACGTGGCGCGGCATAGCACGTCATAAACCCGCATAAGGTCATTACTTCCTGATCGTTAAGATCCTCAAACATTTGCACATGGTCTATGATTTTGAGTATTTCATCGAAATATCGATCTGCGCCATAAAGGCATTCAATATCTGCGTAGAGTGGCTGTTGATGCATTTCCATAGTGTGCGAAGAATGCGAATGGTCTGGTAATTGAGAGTTTATCACTCAGCTTTAGTCCGAATTAAATAAATGATAAAAGTCATGGCTCCGGCTGCCAGAATGTCTGCACTTAAATCAAGCATGTCAGCAGAGCGTCCGGGAAGATAGTATTGATGCCATTCGTCTAGTACTGCGATCAGTATGACACTTAAAAACACAGCGATCAAATGGCTACGATTTGTACCAAACCATAAAGAAATCGTCAACAGAGAGAAAAAAATGACATGTACAAATTTGTCTACCGGTGGCTGAAATAGTCCAACGGCCATTGGTTGTGCACCCAGGATGAAAAGTCCGCCCAGCATTGCTGTAAATGTAAGCAGTAAAAGCAGGCGCATCCGAATTGGAATGGGATCAGAATTGATTTTGTTGGGCATTATTTAGGCTGGTAAAACACATGCGTTTATCCATTATTATTGTAGGGCAATTTCGTTAATGCAGACTCGTCGATATGCGGCATCATGATTCCTTGCCTGCGCCTTGCCTAACTTTCAAACTTGAATATGAGAGGTTCCCTTTAATACGCGTTTCTATCTTTGAGAATTACTATTACGGTGCGAATTATGATCCATAAATCCAAGTACAGCGACCAGTTACGCATGTAATCCAGATCGTACTCAATACGTTTTTCCATTTTCTCCAGCGTATTGGTTTCACCTCTGTAGCCATTTACTTGAGCCCAGCCAGTAATTCCTGGTCTGACCTTGTGGCGCACCATGTAACTTTTAATCAGTTTTCGGTAGGTTTCATTGTGTGCAACCGCGTGCGGACGCGGACCCACAATGCTCATGCGACCTTGTAGCACGTTAATGAATTGCGGCAGTTCATCCAGTGATGTTTTACGTATAAAAGCACCAAAGCGTGTAACACGAGGATCATTTTTTTGTGCTTGAGGAATATCATCACCATTTTCACATACCGACATTGAGCGGAATTTATAAACGATAATTTCTTTACCATCCAAACCATAACGGAATTGGCGGAATATGACTGGGCCGGGAGAGCTGAGCTTGACTCCTATAGCAAGGACTAACAGCAGCGGGGAGAGTAGTGTCAAAATAATTAGCGAAAGGAGCATATCACTTCCACGTTTGATAATTCCATTGATACCAATAAATGGTGTCTCACAAACCGCAAGCATAGGGATGCCGTTTAGCATATCTACCCGAGCTTGTATCATGTCGTGAATAAACATATCTGGCATGAAATAAATTGAAGTGGTGGTGTCTCGCATTTCATCCAGCATTTTCAGAATGCGCACCTGTGGTGTCATGGGCAGTGTGATATAAATGCTTTCTATCGTATTTGATTTACAAAAGTCGGCTACGTCATCGAGTTTTCCCAAGAGTGGCGGTGAGTTATGGAAATCCAGGCGGGGTGGATCACGATCATCAAAAAATCCAATGATTTCTATTCGACTCATAGGATCATTTTTAATTGTCGTGATTAATTTATAGGCTAATTGAGTGGCCCCAACCACGACGACTTTTTTCTTTTCTGGTTGCAGTAACCTGATGCGTCCCATGAATTTTTTTAGCAGTATGCATGTGGAAAAGACGGCGATAGGCATAAGCAGTAACCACAGCAACATAACCTCAGCAGGAAAGAGGTTTAGGGTGCTGGTTCCCGCGCCAATCAACAATACTAAAATACCTAGAATAATGGCTGAAGTGGTGACTTGGCGGGCAAAACCCAGAGTATTCGTTGGCCAATCTCCCGGGAAAGTTATTACCAGTATGAGCAATGACAGTACAGAATAGCGGGAATCCAAAACTTCTCCGTAGGCATACGCTACGATAAGCAAGGTGGCGACTGATATGATGGGCTCAACAGAATGCTTGATTAAGGACGAGAATGGTTGATTGCCTTGGCTTAGCTGTGGGAATGAGGTTGTCATGGGCATGTATTTTAGCCGAAAAGAGCATTGGCTACCATGGTGTTATTGTTTAACTATGATAGAGTTACTGCGTTGTATGGGTGAAGGAACATGCACGGCCAACTGTAATAGCGTTTTAAAAACCTGATTAATTTTGGATGATAAACATGAATAACAAATTAGTAGGCGTTTTGGTTACTATGTTGTTGACCAGCTGTACGCTTTTTGCAGATGAAGTTGATTTACGTAAGGCGATTGAAGCCGCCTATCCAAAAATGCGCGTTGATAGTATTGTCAAGACACCTTTTGGCGGTTTATATGAAGTTTTTCTTGGTGGCCAGATTATTTACACCGATGCGAAATTGAGTTTTTTAATTGTTGATGGTCGTTTGATAGAGCAAAAAACCAAGCGTGATATAACGGGAGAGCGCCTTGAAAGTTTGACAAGGATTAATTTTGCTACTTTGCCGCTAGATCAGGCAATCAAAGTGGTAAAAGGTGATGGTAGTAAAAAACTCGTGGTTTTTTCCGACCCGGATTGTCCTTATTGCAAGCGACTGGAACAGAACGAGTTGGCCAATCTTACCAACGTAACGATTTACACTTTTCTCTATCCAATAGCAGAGTTGCATCCGGATGCAGCGAATAAGTCCAGGAGCATTTGGTGTGCGGCAGATCGGTCAAAAGCCTGGATGAACTGGGCGTTGAATAATCAATTGCCTGCTGGCAATGCAAGCTGCGATGCACCATTGGCTAAAGTTGCCGAGCTTGCGAAAAAACTGGGTGTAAGCAGTACACCCACACTCTTTTTTGTAGATGGCAAACGCATGTTAGGTGCCTATCCGGCCAAGGAGATTGAAAAGGCGATGCTTGACGCGAGCAATAAAAAACCAGGTAATTAATTTGCTTCGCAGAGGCTAAATGGCTGGGTTGATTGCAATAAAAAGGCGCGTTCAAACAAGCGCCTTTTTATTGCTTAGACCACTTGTCCCATTTTGAAAATTGGCAAGTACATGGCGATAACCAGACCGCCAATCAGCACACCCAGAACCACCATGATGATGGGCTCCATCAAGCTGGAAAGTGAAGCTACGGCATCATCTACTTCACCTTCATAAAAGTCTGCTACTTTAGATAGCATGGAATCCAAAGCGCCGGACTCTTCACCAATCGCCACCATTTGCAACACCATGTTGGGGAACACTTCGCTGTTTTGCATGGCGGTGGTCAAACTGGTGCCTGTACTGATTTCGCTTTGAATTTTTTTGGTAGCATCGTAATAAACCCGGTTGCCGGAAGCGCCAGCAACCGATTCCAAGGCTTCAACCAAAGGTACGCCAGCTGCAAACATGGTGGATAAGGTGCGTGCAAATCTGGCCACGGTGGCTTTACGGATTAAATCTCCGAACAATGGTAATTTCAGTAGCAATCTGTCCATGGTAGATTGCATTTGGATTGAGCGTTTCCAGGTGTAAAAGAAAAACCATAAGCCGCCGCCTATGGCACCAAAAATAGCCCACCAATAAGCGACGAAAAAATCAGAAAGATTCATTACAAACACGGTAGGGGCTGGTAGATCAGCACCGAAGCTGCTAAATAGCTCTTTGAATGCGGGGATGACGAAAATCATGATGACCGCTGTAATCACAAACGCCACGACCAAAATAGAAATCGGATAAAACAGTGCCGATTTAATTTTACTTTTAATGGCTTGTATTTTTTCTTTATAGGTGGCCAAGCGGTCAAGTAAAGAGTCCAGAATACCCGCCTGTTCACCGGCACCTACCAGATTGCAAAACAGGGCATCAAAATGCAGCGGAAATTTGCGAAAAGCCTGACTTAAGCTACTGCCGGTTTCGACATCTCCCTTGATGTCGCCTAATAGCTTGGTGACAGCGGGATTGTTGTGCCCTTTACCTACGATGTCAAACGCTTGCAATAGTGGTACACCTGCTTTCATCATAGTGGCTAGTTGCCGTGTGAACAAAGTGACATCTTTGTCGGTGACTTTGCCACCGGTTTTGAATGCATTTTGTTTTTTAACTTTTATGACGTTAATGCCTTGCCTGCGCAAGGTTGCGTTTACATACGCCTCACCATTGGCCATCATTTCGCCTTTTAAGCGCCTGCCTTTTTTGTCGGTACCTTCCCAACTGTAGGCAATTTGTTTGGTTGCTTTAGCGGCCATTGAACTTTCCCTTGCGATTTCTGAAACTGACTGTACAAGTCAAGCAGGAATATATTTGATGTAATTTGAATGCTGAATGAAAAAAGCGATTATTCATTGGTGCAGGCTTCTACTTCAGAAATGGAAGTCAAGCCTTGTTTTACTTTAAGCAGTCCCGATTGACGCAAATCCTTAACGCCCTCGAGTTTAGCCTGGTCGGCGATGTCATGCGCAGTACCATTTTTCATAATGATTCGGCTGATGGCATCGGTGATAGGCATGACTTGGTAAATACCTACGCGCCCCTTATAACCGTTGTTACACATTTCGCAGCCACCTTCCTTGGGGCCATACAGTTGCCAGCTACCATCCAGATCAGCCTCGGTAAAGCCTACGCTTAACAAGGCTTCCTTGGGCACATCAATGGGAACTTTGCAGTTTTTACATAAACGTCTGGCTAGGCGTTGTGCGGTGATTAATGACACGGCAGAGGCGATATTAAAAGGTGCAACACCCATATTCAGCAAGCGAGTCAAGGTGGATGGTGCATCATTGGTATGCAGTGTTGAGAGCACCATGTGGCCTGTGGATGCAGCCTTGATTGCCATGTCCGCTGTTTCCAGATCACGAATTTCACCGATCATGATAATGTCAGGATCTTGTCGTAAAAAAGACTTGAGCGCAGCAGCAAAGGTGAGCCCCTGTTTATCATTCACATTGACCTGGTTGATACCTGCCAAGGGGATTTCCGCAGGGTCTTCAGCGGTGGAAATATTAACGCCGGGATTATTGAGTATGTTCAAACAGGTATACAAGGAAACGGTTTTACCTGAGCCTGTAGGGCCGGTTACCAACACTAGACCGTAAGGCCGACTGACGGCATTCAGCAATGCTTCTTTTTGTGCAGGTTCATAACCCAGCGCCTCAATTCCCAGTGTGGCACTCGCTGGATCAAGAATACGCATGACTATTTTTTCGCCCCATGTTGTGGGCAACGTGCTGACGCGGAAATCAATTGAACGTGTTTTTGATAACACCAGCTTTAAGCGGCCATCCTGCGGTATACGTTTTTCGGAAATATCCAGGCTGGAAATAACTTTAATGCGAGATGCCAGTTTGTCTTTGATGGCGAGTGGTGGCTGAGCGACTTCACGCAAAATGCCATCCACCCGATAGCGTACACGATAATATTTTTCGTAAGGTTCAAAATGGATGTCAGATGCCCCTAGGTTGATCGCATCCAGCAGCAATTTGTTGAGATATTTGACGATAGGTGCATCGTCAATTTCCAGGGTTTGTGTTTCTGCTTCCTTTGCTTCTCCAATGCTGACATCATCCAGGCCAAAGTCATCATCGCCTGTTGATAGTGACTGCATGCTGCTATCGCTGGCAGCTACTAACTTATTAATCCATAGGCTCAGTTTGTCATCTTCAACGACGACCGGTGACAAGGTCATGCCGGACTGAAATTGTACGTCGTCCAGCGTATTTAAGTTGGTTGGGTCTGAAATTGCAATGAAGAGCGTATTTCCACGACTACGCAATGCCATCACGCGACTGTTTAGCATCAGCTTTGCGTCTATGCCTTTGGCTGGCAAATAATCGGCATTGAGGGCGTTTAGATCAAATAAAGGAAAACCAAAAGCATTCGCAGCTACTTCTGCAATTTTTGCGGCGGAAAGTTTATGGCTTTGTATGAGCTGCGAAATGAAAGGAATTTTTTGCGTGGTTGCCAGCGACTGAATAGCGTCGGCTTCATCGTGCGACAATAGCCCCTCGTTTAGCAAAACACGCGCCAATCCGCCTAGTTTTCTTGATTGCGTTGCTATGGACATTTAATTTTTCAATGTTAAGTTATCGTGTTGATTGCATAAAATTTTCTCTGGCATGCTATGCCTTACGACAGTTTGGCGTGATTAATTAAGGGCTGATGATGCACGTTTGAATTCTTTTTGTAAAGATAGGCGACTTGTTCCTATAATTTGGTTAAATGAAATAGTGCTTTAAACTAAAATAATGACTAAAAGCAATTGCGCTTGGAATGAGGGGGGTACAAAATACCTTGACTTATTTTCTTAATAAAAGTAAAAAAGCGGCCAAAGGTGGAATAAGCTTTCTGCTATGCAGAAAGCTTGAGCTTGTTTAGACAGTGTTGTTTTTTTATACCTAAATCATTAAGTATTATGTGTTTCATTTAGTTATTGACGGTTCGTTATGCGAGCCGTTTTTGTTTTCAGTGAGCAGTAGCTTGGTGCGCATTTTGTAAAATGAAACGACAGATATGAAAACCTAGTTAAACCCTGATAAGTTTAAATCCTGATAAATTTTTGAGTGCTACAAAATGACTGATTTGCAATTTCTTTTACTTGCCATGGGTGCAGTAATTATTGTCGCTGTATTGTTGTTTAATTGGTGGCAGGAAAGAAAATTTATCGAGGCTTCGCATCGGCAGTTCGGAGACCCACAAGGTGATGCCCTGATGGGTGACTTTCAAATAGATACAGAAGCTGTTTTAAATGACAAGCCTCTACCGCAAAAAGCGGCTTATTCAGCTAAAACTGTTGCTGAATTAAAGCTGAAAGATGAGGCGCTAGTGTTGTCCAATGCTACAGATGAATCTGATCATGTTGCAGAATCTTATAGCATGGATAAAGGCAATCATGACGAAGCTGTAAATTCCGGGATTGTAGTTGACTGGGCTGAAGGCGAAGATCCGACAAAGACTGAATTGAATGCAGAGCTGCCATCGGTCGCAGAGGTCGAGTATAAAACAACAAAGGCGCGCTCAATGGAGCTGGCGCCACCCTTGCCGGAAACATTTTTTCCACAAATAGATTTAACCGCAGTGATCTCTCTGGCACAAGCTACATCGGGTATTCATCTGCAACAGGTTTTTGCAGAGCTTCCAGATCATAATAAACTGGTTCGTGTTTATGCTCTGAACCGGGATTATCATTGGATAGCTATTACAAATGGGCAACATTTTGCCAACGAACAACATACCGCAGAATTTTCTTGTATTGCCTGTGGGTTACAACTGGCAGATCGGGCGGGGCCAGTAATAAAAGATACTCTGGATCGATTTCAGCAGGCTGTAAATGAAGCCGGCGCTGAACTGAATGCGCGTGTGGAATGGCAAAGTGATGTGAATATTATGCAGTATGCGAATGAATTGGATGCATTTTGCATAGAGGTTGATAAAACTGTAGGGTTTCATGTTATCCAGGGTGGAAATGGCCCTTTTACGGGTACAAAATTAAGAGGATTAGCTGAAGCAGGTGGCTTGAGGTTGGCGGAGGATGGTGCCTTCCATTATGAAAACGAAGATGGGCAAAAATTATTCTCAGTGACTAATCAGGATAATTATCCGTTCACTAGCGAGATGTTACGTACTTCGGTTATTTATAGAATAACGTTTCAATTAGATGTCGCCCGTGTGAAAAATAGTATTGAGGCTTTTAATCACATGGTGCTCATTGCGCGACAAATGGTAAGTAGTTTAAATGCATTGTTGGTGGATGATAATCAGCGCTCTTTGAGTGATGCGCAATTGGATAAAATTCGTCAGCAACTTAAGGTTATTCAATTGAAAATGACCGGGCAGGGTATTTTGCCGGGTAGTGCTTGCGCATTGCGCTTGTTTTCCTGATTCATGAGCGGTATTGCTACAATTCCAGAACAAATCGAGCTAGCACGGCAACGAATCAATTCCTTACATGAAGCCATTCGCCAGCATGATTACTCTTACTATGTGCTGGATACACCCAGTGTGTCCGATAGTGAATATGATGGTTTGTTTCGTGAACTACAATCGCTTGAAACAAATTTCCCTGAACTAATTTCAACTGACTCGCCCACGCAACGGGTAGGCGGTACTGCGCTCAAGGGCTTTGATAGCATCAGTCATCGCCAAGCCATGCTGTCGCTGAATAACGCCTTTGAAGAGAGTGAAGTGGCGGCGTTTGACAAGCGTGTGCGAGAAGGCTTGGGCGTTGATTCTGTGGAATATGGCGTAGAGCCAAAATTTGACGGTTTGGCGATAACCCTGACCTATGAGCATGGCTTGTTTGTGCAGGGTGCCACACGCGGTGATGGGTATACCGGTGAAGATGTTTCGCTTAATTTGCGCACCATACGCGCTATCCCCATGCGTTTGCACAGCGACAAGCCGCCAGCATTGCTGGAAGTGCGCGGCGAAGTATTAATGCTTAAACGTGATTTCGAGCGTTTGAATCGCGAGCAGGAAGCACGCGGTGACAAGTTGTTCGTTAATCCGCGCAATGCCGCCGCAGGCAGTTTACGCCAGCTCGACCCCAATATCACGGCCAAACGCCCACTCACATTTTTCGCCTACGGCTTGGGTGCCAGTGAAGGCATCCCCGTTATTACTACACACAGTGCGGCCATGGATTATCTGGCGGCCTTACATCTGCCCGTTAGCTCACAACGCGCCACGGTGCAAGGTTTGCAAGGCTTGCTGGATTATTACCGGAACATAGGTCAGCAACGTGAAAAATTGCCGTTTGATATTGATGGTGTGGTTTACAAGGTCAATGCATTAAGCCAGCAGGCGGAACTGGGCTTTGTTTCGCGTGCACCGCGCTGGGCGATTGCGCATAAATTTCCGGCACAGGAAGCGCTGACGGTAGTAGAAGCCATTGATGTGCAGGTGGGGCGTACCGGTGCCATTACACCTGTGGCACGGCTCAAGCCGGTGTTTGTGGGCGGCGTAACGGTAACCAATGCCACTTTGCATAATCAGGATGAAATCGACCGCAAGGATGTGCGTGTTGGCGACACCGTGAGCGTGCGCAGGGCAGGGGATGTTATCCCGGAAGTGGTGCGTAGCTTGCCTGAATTCCGCGCTGCGACTTCATCTCCCTATAAATTATTGGCTGCCATTGGGCAGCAGTGTCCGGTTTGCGGCTCGCATGTGGTCAAGCTGGAAGATGAATCTGTGGCCAGATGCAGCGGTGGCTTGTTTTGCCCGGCACAGCGTAAACAGGCCATTCTGCATTTCGCTTCGCGTCGCGCCATGGATATTGAAGGGCTGGGTGAAAAGCTGGTCGATCAGCTGGTGGATGCCCAGCTGGTGCATACCCTGGCCGATATATATCAGCTGGATGTTGTCACTTTGTCCAGCCTGGAGCGTATGGCGGAAAAATCTGCGCAGAATATTGTGGATGCGCTACAAATAAGTAAAAAAACCACGCTGGCGCGATTTATTTACGCACTTGGCATTCGCAATGTAGGTGAGACTACGGCCAAGGATCTGGCGCGTCACTTTGGCAATTTGCCAGCCTTGCAAACCGCCGATTTGCAAATACTGCAACAAACGCCGGATGTGGGGCCTGTTGTGGCGGAATCCATTTTGCAGTTTTTTAACGAGCCGCATAATAGTGAAGTGATTAAACAACTCATTCAAGCCGGTATTAGTTGGGAAGAAAGTGAGGGAAAAAGCACCACTAGCGGCGCATTGGGCGGCAAGACATTTGTGCTTACCGGTACTTTGCCCAATTTATCGCGTGAGGCGGCAAAGGAAATGATAGAAGCCGCAGGCGGCAAGGTGAACGGCAGTGTTTCCAAAAAAACGGATTTTGTGGTAGCGGGCGCTGAAGCCGGTAGTAAGCTGGAGAAAGCGCAAACCTTGGGCATTGCACTGCTGGATGAACAGGCCTTGCTGGCCTTGCTGGCTGATTCCGCGTTGTAATGTGTCTGAATATTTGGATAGAGGCCATTTTTTAATCGGCTTCCATCCAAAGGATAATTAACTAATCAGCGATGCTCGTAAGGCTGGAATAAATCTCCAGATAAGCTTTGGCACTTCTATCCCAGCCCAAATCACGCGACATGCCGTTGCGTTGGATTTTTTGCCAGATTCTGGGTTCACGGAAATAAGCCAATGCGCGATGTATGCTGGTAAGCAAATGTTGCGCATCCGGTGCCACCATGACAAATCCGGTCGCGGTGCCTTCTTGCAGGGTGATGGGGTTGCTGTCCTGCACCGAATCCGCCAGGCCGCCAGTGCGCGTCACAATTGGCGGCGTGCCATAGCGCAGTCCATACATCTGGTTCAGTCCGCAGGGTTCAAAGCGTGAAGGCATGATGAAAATGTCTGCTCCTGCCATGATTTGATGGGATAAGGGTTCGTTATAACCTATAGTGACACTTACCTGTTGTGGATAGCGTTGCGCCAGCTGTTTAAACCCAGCTTCCAGTTCGGCCTCGCCGCCACCCAATAATGCAATCTGGCAGCCCTGATGCAATAGCGGTTCAGCCACGGCCAGAAACATATCCAGCCCTTTTTGGTGTGTCAATCGGCTGACCACACCCAGCAATGGGCTGTCAGAATTCGGTGCCAGGCCAAGCTGAGTTTGCAAGGCGTGCTTGACTTGTTTTTTACCTTCCAGATTAGTTACGTCATAGGCGTTAGCCAAATGTGGATCTGTTGCCGGATTCCATTCATTCATTTCAATGCCATTCAAAATACCATGAATTTCATGCCCGCGTGCAGCCAGCAAACCCTGCATACCAAAGCCATATTCAGCCGTCTGGATTTCATGTGCGTAGGTCGGGCTAACTGTGGTTATGCTATCCGCATAATAAATGCCGGCTTTTAGAAAGCTCATTTGGCCATAATATTCCAGGCCGTTCATGTGATAGCTTTCAGTGGGCAAACCCAGCCGTTTGACCCAGTCCGCAGAATAGCAACCCAGAAATAAAAGATTATGGATACTGAGTACGGATTTAGCACATTTTTTATTTGAATAATATAAATGCACAGGAGTCAGGCCGCTTTGCCAGTCATTACAATGCACAATATCGGGAATCCAGCTACCTAGCGGATTGTCTTCATGCAAACTTAACCAGGCGGCAACCTGAGATAGCGTTCCGAAACGCAGAGGATTATCCTCCCACTCTCTGCCGCTGGTATCCAGATAAGGACTACCGGCGCGCTGGTATAAACTGGGACAGCTGATAGCCATGACAGGCACACCGGTATCCGGCATTTCGCCAAGTATGAGTTCAACCGAACCAACCATAGGTAAGCCATGTATCGTGGTTAATAGGTGACTGTTTTTGAGCTTGTCGAGTACAGATTGATAACCGGGTATCAAAATGCGCACATCCGCTCCCAGATGTTGTAATGCTGCAGGCAAGGAGCCGCTAACATCTGCCAGGCCGCCAGTTTTGATGAGTGGATAAGCTTCAGAAGTAACAAATAAAATACGCAAGCGAGGAACCTTTATGGGTTATAGTTTTTATGATGAATTAGTGCGGAGTTTGATCAAAAAAACGCATATCAGGCAATGCAACAGCCACATAAAACCCTATATGCATAAATGGAATAACTATATTATCCAATTTCAGGAATCATCATACTGGTCGGAGGCTTGCGAATCAAGATGGCTTATGCACAGGGAGTTAAATAATGGGGTGGGGTGGTTTTTTGGCGGTAGGTTTTGGTGCAGCGAGTGGGGCGTGGGTACGTTGGGGATTGGGTTTGTGGCTAAACAGCCTGTTTCCGACCTTACCCCTGGGAACCTTAACCGCCAATGTAATCGGTGGCTATCTGATGGGATTAAGCGTGGGATTCTTTGCGCTATCCCCCAGCTTGGCACCGGAAATGCGTTTGCTGGTGACGACGGGTTTTTTGGGTGGCTTAACCACGTTTTCAACTTTTTCTGCCGAGGCTGTCAATTTGATCGCGCGTGAGCAATATGGTTGGGCGCTAGCGCATGTGCTGATGCATGTGCTTGGATCATTGCTGATGACAGGCGCAGGGTTTTACACCATACAACTGATACGAGGTTAATGGCGATGCATGGTATTTATTTGAAATTGTTTGTTCCGGAAACCTTGCGCCATGGCAGTGCGCTGTTTGGAACACTACTGTATGAGTGGATATTGCAGCAAGCGCTGGCGCTGGGGGTTCATGGCGGCTCAGCGGTTCGCGCCATGGCAGGCTTTGGTCGGCATGGTCAGTTGCATGAGCAACATTTTTTTGAGCTGGCTGGCGAGGTGCCTATTGTGCTCGAGTTCTTCGCAGAAGATGCCGCCATCGAGCGTTTGTTGATGCTGCTTAAAAGCGAGAATATCACCCTGTTTTATATAAAATTCTCCGCCCAGGGTGGATTCACCAGTCAATAAAGCACCCGTATTATAAATACATAATCAAGAAACCAATTTCAAACCGACGATAGAACCAATTAAAACGGCTAAAAGTACAAGCCGCATGGTGTCAGCTGGGTCGCTAAATGCATAAATTCCGACTACTGCCGTTCCGAAAGCGCCGATGCCAGTCCAAACTGCATAAGCCGTACCCAGTGGAATGATTTCCGTGGCTTTGGTCAGCAAGCCAAAACTGGACAAAGCGCAAACCGCGAAACCCAATGTCGGTATTAATTTGCTGAAACCATCTGATAATTTAAGACAAGTCGTAAAACCAACTTCGAATACACCTGCTAATACAAGAAGAAACCAGGACATGCATCACCTTAATTGTTACAAATTTAAGAAGGCCTGCATTTTCGCATAATTAGCGGGGCTGGATGTCAGGCAGTTTCAAAAATTAAATTTTCTTCACGCCCCCTAAAGAAACATTGATTAAGTCCAGGGCGATTGAAAATCAGGGAATACACTCACGGTAACGCATTTATATTTTTTATAAATGCCCAACACGCTTTTTGATATTTCCTACAGGCTACTAGCCGCAATCGAGGAGTCAACCATTGCAACTGCTCTAAAATCGAAAATATGTACAACACTGGCAGATAAATGTGGATTACATCTTCAACTTGCCACCATGACGAATATTGCAGCTTTGGCATACCCAGCGTTGGCGCATTTTATCTTCCGAAACGATCTGCTTACCTCCGCCGGAAGCACAAAAATCCTTGCATTGACTGCACCATTTGTCACCGGGATTTCGGGAAAACATCCACTGTGATGCTGTTCTGGTTTGTATCCATCTTGCTGAGGTTCTGGACATAGGAGACCTTGGATTTGAGAACGAAAAACTAATCGTAATGTTCTGTGGTGACAAACTGATTACAGTTTAATGAATAGAGGTAACCAAAAACAGTGAAAGTTGAAATAAGGCAGGAGTCTGTCAGTGCAGGCTGGCAGGATGAATATGAACAGCAAAAGCTTGCAGGTTGAAATTCGCAAGCTTTTGCATTTTTAACTAAATAATTATAAAAACAATTAGTTATGATTTTGTCGGCGACGTGCGGAAAATCCCAGCAAACCTAGGCCAGCTAGCAACATGGCGTAGGTTTCCGGTTCCGGTACTGCGGTCATTTGTTGTTGCACAAAGGTGCTGCTGCCAAGATCGGCATCGCTGAAAGTAAACACAAACCATTGGTTGGGATTACTCTTGCCATCCGGTGAAGTGGCCAGAAAATCATTGTCATTGGCAATATATAGCGTGTGTTTGAGTATGCCATCCACCGTCACGTCTTCACCGAACGCCATGCCTTCCAGTTTGGCCGGAATCAAATCGTTTGTTATACCATTAGCATTCAGCACACTCTTGATGTCCAGAAACAGGGATTTGCTTGGCGCTGCGGCTAACAGTGCGGCTTCTCCACTCAATCCGCTAACATCGGTTGCACCGCTGATGTCCACTTTATATATCTGTTTCAGCGCGGCATTGCTGCCATCGCCCAGCCCCTTGCCATCACGCTCCAGCACCAGAAACTCATGGTCATTCAGCGCCAGCATTTCACTGCTGTTATAGCCTTTGCTCTTGGTAGCAACATAATTATCGTAAGCATACTGGTGCACATTGCCGGTGATGGTATCTATAGTAACAAGGCGGTTGGCTCGACCACCATCGCCACCGTCCTGAAGCAACGGGCTTTGCTCAAAACCCACTAATGTTTTGCCATCCGGGGTAATCGCCAAACCTTCCATCCCTTTGTTGGCCACACGTCCGCTCGTGTTGCCGCTAATTTCTGTAGCGCCCTGCGAGGTCAGATTGGCGACTGCGAAATTATTGGGGAGGGTGTAAGTATTGGTGCGTAGTCCACTTGCGCGGTCAAACTGGTAGACATAAGGGCCGTATTCATCGGTAATGTAGACACTCTTGCCATCCTTGGAAACACGAATACCCTCAGGATCCAGGCGCGCATTGGCCGGATTGGTCGAAAGACCGGCAGCAAAATTATCGGAACGGCCGGAAAAGTAGAATTTATTCGCGCTATTGATGGCAGGTGTAACCGCACCATAATTCAGTGGGGTATCACTATAAAGCAGCGTTGTGCCCGTCAGTGTGGGTGTCAGGCTGTATGGCAAACTGCCGCCACCGCCTGCTGTCAAAGCCAGCGTCATGGTCTGAAAGCGTGCGACATAAGAAGAGGTATCATCTACACTGCTGTTCCAGGCGGTGGCATTGGGGCCGCGATCCGGTAATGCCAGAAAGGTATTACCACCCGCCCAGGCTAGCCCGGATCCCATACCGCCCAGCAGGTTGCCTGCGACACCATTTTCCAGCGTGGCACTCAGGCCGGAAAGATCAGACAGGCTGCCGGAGAGGCTGCCTTTTGCGATCAGCGTAATAGCCGCATTGGCGGATTGAGCGGTAAACAGGCTCGTTAAAAGAAGTGGAATAAGCAGTTTTTTCATCTTGTTGTCCAAATAAATAATTGTCGTAATTTTCAGGTTTTTTGACTGAATTCATGTCCCAGTTTAGGATATTTAAATGACAAAAATATGAAAGCATATAGACCGCACTACCTTTCTTCGCCCAAACGTTACAAAATACTTCAGCGCCATCCAGGCGCAACAAAGCCCAACCATCGTCAATCTAGCGATCAGATGGTTGGGCTTGGTCAAACACGTTTACTTTATGCGTGCGGCAAATTACCAGACATGGCGATAATCATGCTCCACTTCTTCGCGTTCATGTCTTTGCAATTTGCATTGTTCAGACCGTGGTTTATCGACACTGACAGCGCTGGATGCATCGCGTGCCTCAACACCGGTATCGGCAAAATCCGTAAACAGGCCATCCACACCCAAATCAAAATAATAAGTCATTTCCTGCTTGGGGTCGGCAAAGCCGTAGCCGCTGGCATCGTTGCGGAAAGTCCAGGTATGCACCAGCAAACCTTTTTCGTGCGCCAATTCCAGCACGCCGGTGCTGCCATCCACGCGGCGATCACCAATGGTGAGTTTGCCGTCACTATTGCGATCAATGCCGTCATCTACCGTTTTAACCAGATATGGCTTCCACGGCCCAATGGCATCGGCATAGGTTTTAACAAAATCCAAGCCCTGATCGCTCAACAAGTCGGCAAAAGTGCGCGGGTCACCCGCCACCACAAAGTCATAAGGCTGTTTGTAAGGTGCGACTAGCGAGATGGAACCATCGGCATTGACATCATCGGCATCGACCAGTTGCACCAATCGGATGTCGGTCTTGCGGCTCAGATAGCGCAGATTGCCGACTTCAAAGGATTGAATGAAAACCGGCGCGCAAGCACTGCTGCCATAGGCTTGATACAGCATTTTCAGCAACTTGTTTTCAAAAAAATGCAGTCCGAATAAGGAGTGATTATTGGCATCTTTTAGCATGGCGTGATAAGTGGAATGTTTGATTTCTGGGTAGATGCCTATCGTGCGCCCGGTTTGCCTGCTTTTGCTTTTTGCCAGGGCAATCACTTCAGCCAGTGTCGGTATTTCAAAAAGACCGTTGTATTGCTGATCCCGTTTCGCATTCGATTGAATTGCACGCAACGTTTTGATTTCCGCCAGCGTAAAATCACTGGCAAACCAGTCATCATACTCAACGCCATCTACAAAACGCCTGGTTTTGCGTGCCGCAAACTCCGGGTGGCTGGCCACATCCGTCGTGCCGCCTATCATGGGTTCATGGCGGGCAATCATGTGGCCATCTTTGGTTAGCACCAGGTCAGGCTCAATAAAATCCACACCCAATTCAATGGCCAGGGTATAGCCTTGCAATGTGTGTTCCGGGCGATAACCGGCGGTACCGCGATGACCAATCACCAGCGGGCTTTTGTTTAAATGTATTTGGCTTTCTTCATGCGATTGTGCCTGTGCGCTATTTTGCGTGCCGAAAATAGCCAGCATGGTCAATGCCATGACGGTTGGTTTTAATAATTGATTCAACATGGTTGTTATCCTTTATATTAGAAAAAGTTTACGTAAACTAAGGTGGAACAGATGACGCCATAAACATCGGGCAGCCTCTATTCAATCGTGGTCGTGCTCGGATTCTGCAGACAAGGTTTTGCTGAACACGGATTTACCGTCAATATCTTTCAAATCCACCGTCAACGCCCGGTTTTTTCGATTGATATTGACTTCACCAAAGAACTGCAAACCGGCATAGGGCGACAGATTGACTTGACCGGCTGGGGGTGCTTTGGTGAACACCACTTGCGGGCCGAACGTACCATCGGTGCTGTTGGGACCGAAAGAACCGGCATTCAGCGGTCCGGCAATAAATTCCCAAAACGGCTTGAAATCCTTGCTCTGCGCTTTGGCGGGATCATAGTAGTGAGCGGTGGCGTAATGCACATCCGCCGTCAACCAGACGATATTATTGACATGCTCATGCTTGATATAACGCAGCAGATCGGCAATCTCCAGCTCACGTCCGGCAGCCGGACCATCGTTACCATTGGCAACCGCTTCCCAGCGCTGGGGCGGGTTATGCTCAAAATCATCGCTGATATTCAAACCGATAGGCATATCGGCGGAAATAATCTTCCAGGTGGCGTTGGAATGTTTAAGCTCGTTTTTCAGCCAGACCAGTTGTGCCTCACCGAGAAATGCCGTTTCAGCACTGGGCTGGGTTTGCAGGTTGGCCGTATTCGGGCCGCGATAACTGCGCATATCAATCACAAATACATCCAGCAGCTTGCCGTAGGAGATTTTCCGGTAAATACGCTCGGATTCTTCAGCATCATGCGGACGCAGAGGTGCATATTCATGAAACGCCTTGCTGGCACGCGCTGTCAGCAAGGGCACATCCTTGACGGTATAGCGGCTATCCTGGCTCAAATCCTTGGAGTCCGACCAGTTATTGACCACTTCATGATCATCCCATTGCCAGATTTGCGGCACTTCGGCATTGAAACGGCGCAAATTTTCATCCAGCAGATTATATTTATAACGGCCACGGAACTCGTTCAGCGTTTCAGCCACCTTGCTCACTTCCGGAGTGACGAGGTTCGTCCAGATCAAACCATCTTCTGCGGGTTTGCTGGCAGAAATAGGACCATCGGAATAGACATTGTCGCCACTTTGAATAAAAAATTGCGGCTTTACCTTGCGCATGGCTTCATAAATTTTCATGCCGCCAAAGCTTTCGTTAATACCAAAACCCTGACCGGCCGTATCACCGCCCCAGACAAAGCGTATGTTGTCATTTTTACCTATGGTGTGAAAATGCCCCGTGACTACCTCACTGACATTGTGGGCATTGGTCAAATCCTCAAACCAGACCTTGACGAAAACCTCCCGGCCTTCGGGCAGACCAACCAAATCTTGCCTGACAGTAAAATCACTGCCTTCCATCGCATAAGCGCCGCGTATGGTCGTGCTATCGGTGAATTGTTTATCAAACGCGTATTCGACCATCATGCGCGATGGACGATCAGCACGGCTCCAGATCATGGCACGTCCGGGAGTCAGATCACCGATTTGTATGCCCTGCTCCATTAGCGGAATATCCCCCGCCGTCGCGCTGGCGGCCAACGACAAAAGCAGCGGCAAAGCCGTAATCGCCGCCACCAAACCGGCAGGCCGCGAAAAACGACGGGTACGACTGGATAATTTATGCATGATCTAAAGCTCCTGATTGAATGATGGCAGAAGTATAGTCAGCATAAGATGACACTATGATTAAGAAAAACTTCCCGTTGATAGACTGGGCGGCTATGACTTTATTTTGCGTAAGTTCATCTTATCTCCATACTTGGGAATTGTACGGATCATGGGTATATGACAATTTTGCTAAAGTCTACAAAACCCAAAAAATACAAATCAATATCATGTTTTAAAAGGAGTTATTCAATAAATTAAGTCATTTCTCCATAGTCCGAAATGCCTATACCCGCTATTTGAATCTTAATTTTTGCGCGACTTTACCTTGCTAGGATTAAGCCATCTAATTTCAAATTAAAGTGAGATAAGCATGGTGACTAAATTCAGAAAAAAATCGGTTGTGATCGCGCTTGCCGTGGCGCTGGGTGCATTCAATATGGCAGCAGAAGCCTCCGGCAACGGTCTGGTTATTAGCCAGATTTATGGTGGCGGCGGTAATGCTGGCGCAATTTACACTCATGATTATGTCGAGATTTTTAATGCCGGTGCATCGCCGGTAAATCTGGCCGGCTATTCCATACAATATGCCAGTGCCGCTGGTACCGGCTCGTTTGTGGCTAATCCAGCCGGTGGCTTAGCCAATTACACGCTGCAACCCGGCCAATATTTTCTGCTTAAACTGGCAGGCGGCACCGTGGGTTCTGTGTTGCCTACGCCGGATGCAACGGGCACGAGCAATATGTCCGCCACTGCCGGCAAGGTGGCCTTGGTCAATTCAACTACCGGCCTCGCGTGCAATGGTGGCTCCACACCTTGTAGTGCTGCTGATTTGGCAAAAATTGTAGATTTGCTGGGTTTTGGCAGCACGGCCAATTTTTACGAAGGTAGCGCGGCAGCGGCGCCCTCCAACACCAGCGCTTTGTTGCGTGCCAATGCTGGCTGTCAGGATCAGAACAACAACAGTCTGGATTTTGCAACGGGGACACCAGCGCCGCGTAACAGCAGCACACCACTCCATACCTGCGCCAGTGTTATCAATCAGCCGATTGTGGCCTCCTGCCCGGCGACACTGGAAGTAACCGTAGGTGCGTCGGGCTTGGCCACGCTCACCGCTACGGATGCCGACGGCCAGGTGACGCAGGCTAGCATGACTTCTCCATTCATCAGCGCAATCTCGCTGACCAATTTCACCCAGGCCTCTGCCACCGGTGCCACGGCAACGGCTGATCTGAGCGTAGCCAACAGTCTGGCGCTTGGCAGCTATCCGGTGACCATCAACTTTGCCAATAACGATGCACAAAATGCCTCGTGTACCGTCAACATCAATGTGGCAGCAGCCGTAGCGACTACACCGATTTACGACATCCAGGGCAGCGGCACGGCCAGCCCCGTCACAGGCAATCTGGTAACTACCGAAGGGATCGTCACTGCGGTATTCCCCGGCTTGAATGGCTTTTATTTGCAGGATGAAAACGGCGATGCCAACCCGCTTACTTCAGATGGTGTGTTTGTTTACGGTACTACTACACTACAACCGGTGTGAATGTGGGCGATAAAATTCGCCTTCAGGGCACAGTGGCGGAATTCAACACGGTGACCGAACTGACTCTACCGACCAACATTGCCGTGTTAAGCAGCAGCAACCCGCTTGCAGCGCTGGACATCAGTCTGCCGGAAGCCGTGGAAGGCGATCTGGAGCGTTTTGAGGGCATGTTGGTACGCATAATTTCACCGCTGACGGTTTCGCAAAACTATTTCCAGGGTCGCTATGGTCAAGTCACTTTATCCGCCGATGGCCGCCTGATTAAGCCCAGCAATATTTATCGCCCGGGCAGTGTGGAGGCTTTGAATCTGGCCGATGAAAACGCCAGACGACGCATTACGCTGGATGATGGCAGCAGCGCACAAAATCCGAATCCGATTCCATTTATCGGCCAGGACAACACCCTGCGTGCCGGTGATAGCCTGAGTACCTTAACCGGGGTTATTGACCACGGGCTGATTACCGCAAGCAGTACCGGTCCGCGTGATTACAAAATCCATCCCACCGTGGCTCCGGTGTTTTCCCGAGACAACCCAAGAAGCGCTGCTCCTGCCAGCGTGGGTGGCAATATCAAGGTCGCCAGCGCCAATGTGCTGAACTATTTCACGACCTTTACCAATGGACAAACCGCCAGCGGCCTGACCGGCCAAGGATGTGCATTGGGTGCCAGCGTTTTGGCCAGCAATTGCCGAGGCGCGGATAATCTCGTCGAATTCAACCGTCAGCGCGACAAGATTATCAATGAGATTGCCGCCATCAATGCCGACGTGGTGGGTTTGATGGAGATTCAGAACAACGGTGCCACCGCCGTGCAGAATCTGGTGGATGGTCTGAATGCCAAGCTGGGCGCAGGGATCTATGCCAGAATTGCAGACCCCGCCAATGGCACAGGCAGCGATGCCATCAAGGTGGCCATGATCTACAAACCCGCAAAGCTTAATCCAGCCGGATTAGCCTTGTCTGATACCAATGGCGTGAATAACCGGCCTACGCTGGCGCAAACCTTTGCTGCCGCCAATGGCGAGAAATTCTCGGTCATTGTGAATCACTTCAAATCCAAAAGCTGCTCCAGTGCCAGCGGACTGGATGCCGACCAGAATGACGGTCAGGGTTGCTATAACGCAACGCGCAAAAATCAGGCAGCGCAGTTGATTCAAGCCTTCATCCCGCAAGTGCAGGCCAATGCCGCAGATAATGACATTGTGGTGATCGGCGATTTGAACTCCTATGGCAAGGAAGACCCGATTGACTCTCTGGCCAATCAGGGTTTATCCGATCAGATTGCACGTTTCAATGGCCAGCAAGGCTATTCCTACGTGTTTGATGGAGAAGCCGGTTATCTGGATCATGCACTCGCCAACACGGCGATGTCCGCCCAAATCACCGGTGCGCTGGAATGGCATATCAACGCCGACGAACCCTTCGTGATTGATTACAACACCGAGTTCAAACCGCAGGACCTATATACCAGCGCACCGTACAAGGCTTCGGATCATGATCCGGTGGTCATCGGTTTGAATCTGCTGAAAAAAATCAACGGCAGCAATGGTAGAGACACCTTGACCGGCACGGCGGGCGATGATGTGCTGATAGGCGGCATAGGCGCAGATACTTTAACCGGTGGTGCTGGCAATGACGTATTTGTGTATAGCAGCTTGCGGGATGGCATAGATACCATTACCGACTTCCTGATCGGCGCGGACAAGCTGGATTTGGCACAGTTACTGGGTTCGCTGGGTATTACCAGCAACAATCTGTTCAGTGATGGCTATATCACTTGCACCAACTCCGGCAGCCAGGCCGCGCTGGGTATAGATGCGGATGGCAACGCGGGAAGCGCACGTAGCCGCAGCTTGCTGAATGTGAAAAACAGTACTTGCAATAGCCTGATGCAATCCGCCAATTTCAACTTTTAATATTATTTTTAAATACACAGGAAAATAAAACATGAAAATTTTTCAACATTTATCAGGACGCAAAGCCATATCGCGCACTGTTTCACTGGCGCTGCTCGCCATGTCATCCGCTGCATGGGCAGAAGGTTTGACCGTATTGCATGTGGGCGATCAGGAAACCTGGTTGCTCTCCGCCCAAGGCAATTTGCGCGACAATGCCGCCCAAGCCATTTCTTTTTATGGCGGTATCGACCGCCTGGCGACAGTGATGGCGAATGCGGAAACCAATGCACAGGCTAACGGCCGTTTTGTTTTAAAGTTGAATGCAGGGGATGCGTTTTTGCCCGGCCCGCGCTTTAATGCCAGCCTGGCTAATCTGGCAACTGCGCATATTGATGGTGGACAGGATTTTTATGATGCCATGGCCATGCGTCATATCGGTTTTCATGCCACGGTATTCGGCAATCACGAGTTTGATCTGGGCGCAAGCACAGCGGCACGTTTTGCCGCGATTTCAGGCACCACTTATCTTTCCAGTAATCTGAATTTTGATGCAAGTGCTGAATTTAGCGCACTTAAAACAGCCGGTGTGGTGGCTCCCTCCAAAATTGTCACGACCACTGGCGGTAAAAAAGTGGGGATTGTCGGCGCGACCACACCCTTACTGCCCAGCATCTCATCGCCGGGTGCGGTTAATGTGATCGGCTATAGCGCCGCCAATACCGAACAACAAAACTTGCTGGCTTTGGTGCCAATTATTCAGGCTGAAGTAGATCGTTTGCGTAATTCTGAAGGCGTAACCACCGTGATTTTAATGAGCCATTTGCAAAATGTTGCCAATGAAATCAACACCATCATCCCGGCTTTAAGCGGCGTGGATTTAGTGGTTTCCGGTGGTGGTCACGAACTTATGAGTGATCCTGATGATTTATTCATTAACGGCGGTGTAGCCCCCACCTATACCACACACCCGGTATATGCCACCGATGCCAGCGCAAAACCAGTCCCGGTGTTGACCGGTCACTTTGGCAACCGTTATGTCGGGGAAGTGAATTTAACCATTGATGACAACACCGGCGCGCTCACCAGTATAGACAGCACGCGCATGATTCGGGTTTCTGGTGCAGCAGCTGATGCTGACCGCGTTATCGGGAATGCCGCACTCAATGCCAGTATCGTGGCTCCGGTAAGCAACTACATCAATCTGCTTAATGCGCAAATCATCGGCAGCACCGCCACCAAACTCAATGGCCCAACCCACACCACATGTGCCTTGGCACCTTGTACGTTTGTGGCAGGTGTGCGCAATGCGGAAACTGGTCTGGGCAATTTGGTCGCGGATGCCATGCGTTTTGCGGGGCAGGCGGATGTGGCGATTCAAAACGGCGGCGGTATTCGCACCAATATTGCCGTAGCTGGCAATGTTTCCGTAGGCGACACCTTCAATGTTTTACCTTTTACCAACCTGGTCAAACGCGCGCCAAGCATGAATGCAACGCAGCTTAAGGATCTGTTGGAACATGCCTATGCCACCACCAGCCCCACCGGTGCAGTCAATGGCCGTTACGCACAAATATCCGGTATGCAAGTCACTTATAACAGCAATAACACGCCACGAAATTCAGCCGCCGTTGCTGCTTCGGTCGGCACCGGCAACCGTATTTTGCGTGTAGTGCTGGATGATGGCACAGTGCTTGTGGATGGCGGCGTAGTTATCAATACCACACGCACGTTCTCGTTTGCCACCATAGACTTTACGGCAAACGGCGGTGATGGCTATCCGTTTGCTTTCAACAATGTTGTGTTTGAAAACAGTCCGTTTACGATTACCTATCAGCAAGCGTTGGCAAACTACATTCAAACGCCCAAAGCCCATGCTGGCCTGGGTCGTTTGAACGCGGCAGATGGCGACGAAATCACCAGTAATATGTATGGTCTGGAAAATCAGTATGACAAATATGGTCGTCTGATAGACAGCGCCATTGCAGCCTCCGTTTCAGGTGTTACAAAAACGGGTACTGCCGCCAGAGACACTCTGGTCGGCACCAATGGCGATGACATCATTATCGGCGGTTTGGGTGCAGATACCTTGACTGGCGGCGCGGGTGGCGATGTGTTCGTTTATAACAGTTTGCGTGAAGCAGGTGACACCATCACCGACTTTAGCCCTTACGTCGATAAAATTCAGTTATCTGCCCTGTTGTCCAGTCTGGGCATCAATAGTGCACATGCGGTAAGTGATGGCTATGTTTTAGTCAAAGACATCACGGGCGGCATAGTGTTGCAAATTGATAGCGATGGTAATGCCGGTCCGGTTGCAGCGCGCATATTGCTCACTATCAAAGGTTTAACGGCAGCGCAAATCGCACCGGCCCGCGACTTTGTTTTTTAAGATTTTATTTTAAAGAATTTAATAACGATCGTTTATATAAAAGGAAATCATCATGAAATACACGTTAAAAAGTTTACTACTGGCTGCCTTATTGGGTGCCGTGTTGCCAGCACAAGCCGCCATTCAAAACTACAACTTCAGCGGCGCGATGGACTCAGGCCATTACAACGGCGCATCATTTTCAGGCAGTTTTAGCTTTGATGATGCCAGCTTGACTGCATCAGGTTCTGAGTGGATTAATTTAAATTCCATCAACATGCATTTTTTAAGCAGCACCTTTACCCAAGCGAATACATTAGCATTATCAGATATGGATGTGGCTTTTCAGGATGGGGCATTGCTTGGCCTTGAGTGGTCTGTTAACTCAAGCACACCCAATGTGGGTTTCTCGTTCATCGCGGGCATTGTTGATGCCAGCGACGCTTACGTAATTTATGACACAAATTTGGGTAATTCTGGTGCTGGCTCGGTAATTTACGCAGCGGTGCCAGAGCCTGAATCCTACGCCATGTTGCTTGCTGGTTTAGGTTTGCTCGGCTGGACGACCTGCCGCGCTAAAAAATCAGACGATTAACCTGGCGGCATTTATTGATAGACCGCTAGGACTATAGCCGGATCATACAAACATCATACTGTGCTCATAACATGCTATGTGTATTGATCCGACTCATAGCGGAATACATCATTTTTACCAAATCTAATATAGGAGTTAACATCATGAAATCATTATTTTCTTTAACTGCATTGGCCTTGGCCTTGAGCGGCACGGCACAAGCCGATAACATTAACATCGACTATGGTGTCATTGCCGTACCAACGACAATATCCCAAATCATTTCACACAACGTAGGAACATTCACAGATATTGGAACATTTGATATTGCCCCGCCAGGATTATATTCTGGCGGCAGCTTTAGCAATCTTCAAATTACCATAACCGGCATAGGAGATCTTTTCAATATCAATGGCCTATCAGTTCAGTTGTTTAATAGCAGCAATGTATTGATTGACAATTTGGACGACAATACCGGTAGCTCCAGCGAGATTAAAGTGGGGTCTGGAAATTATGCCGCTGGTCTGGATTATTATTTCAAGGTAACTGGTAATGCCAATGGCTCGCTGGGTGGAAAATATGTTTTTTCCGTTGCTACGTTACCAGTGCCGGAACCTGAAACTTATGCCATGTTGTTGGCTGGCCTGGGTTTGCTGGGCGCTGTAGCGCGTCGTCGCAAGTAAGCATTATCCTGCTGTAACTATAGCCATTGATAAATTAGGAATCCGTTGGTGTTGGGTGGTGAGCTTGCCAACCAGAACAAGCATTAACGGATTCAATATTCTGCATTTTCAAATTACCTTGATTCAATCAAAGTAGGGTATCGCAACTGGTTTGGATGTGATTTATCGCGCCACGGTCGCGGCTTCTCCCGCCAGCCCAAACACCCAAGCCCGATAAGAAGCGGCACCGGTAAAACTATCTTCTGCCGCATCAAAACCAGCCTGTTTGAGTGGCTTGCTTTTTGATAGGCTGTAAACGCCAACAATGCGGCCTTGCTGTTTGGCCAAGCCCCAATCCGGCTTGCCGCTGATGGGGTCGCTGTAGATACGGCGCAAATGGCGTTTGATTTTGGGTAAGCGTTTATCCAGCAATAGATCCTCTAGCGTAAGCGGATAGATTTTTGCGCCGGAAGGGGTGTTATCAAAATAGCTGTTGATTGCGTTTCTGAATTGTCCGCCGACGAATAACAATTGCCGTTCTTTTTCTGCGCGCACTTGATACTGCCAGCTCATGCCTGCGGCGGACAAGCCAACGCCAGCAATTGCAATCATAATCAGCAAACCGATATAGCTGAATCCACGCGAGTTGGCGACTGTGCAATGAGCCAATACACTACCACTCGGCATAAGGTGTGCCATCTTTGGCTAATCCCGGCGCACCGCTTTTGACATCATAAACACCACCTGCAGTCTCGGCATCGGGTGTGATGATGATCCAGCTTTGCGCGGTGTCGGTGATTGGATCAGGCGGCACGGCGCGCAAATATTTTCTGGCCACCAATTCTTCAATCGAAGCCGGATAGCGCTGATTATCACCATAGAACTTGTCGATAGCCTCGCGCATTACACTCAAACTATGCTTCAGCGTGGCTTCTTTGGCATTGTCTATGCTCTGAAAATAGCGCGGCACAGCAATCGAGATGAGCAAGGCAATGATGCTCATCACCACCATCAGCTCGATCAGGGTGAATCCCCAACCAGGTTTACGCAGACGCTTGCCATTTTGCTGTTTCATTTGCGCTTCACCATTTCACCATGTGCTGTAAAAAGTACCATCCAGCGCCTTTTGCGGGCTGAGTGAATAAACATCGTAAACATCCGCACCTTCGCTGGGCGAGCTGGCCTCGCTCAAATAACTGCGCTTGCCCCAACTCTCAATGGCGCTGGCTTCCTTGTCGCTGCTCATGGGATCACGCGGGATTCTGCGTATGAAACGCAGGATCTTCTTTTTGGGCGCAGTCTGATCCTGTACGCCTAGTTCCAGCGTTTCCAGCGTGGGCGGATAGCCGGAATCTTCCAGTGTTTTTTTGATTTTCCCCTCATCGAAGGCTTTTTTGTAAGCATCAATCGCGGTTCTGATCTGGCGCAAATGAGTGCGTAATTCCATTTCCTGATTGCGCTTTATCGTCAGCTGCATCACCGGCATGGCACCCGCCGCCAAAATGGCGACTATCATCACCGTTACCACCAGTTCTATCAGCGTGAATCCCGCGTGTCGCATCATCAATAGCTTAAGGCGGCGTGGACTTGTTCGAGCCGTCAATTACGTTATTGACAGGCGGCTGCACAAATTCGGGGATGCTGCCGGGTTCGGCAGCGGCTGGCGCAACGGCATCCGGCGTAGCGCTCGGTTCAGGTTCAGGTTGTATGGGTTCGCGTATGGCATTATTAAAACGGTTTGCCGCTCCCCCAGCGCCACTGGCAGGCACATTGATCTGCGGCCTGTCCGTGATACCGGTTTCAGTACCCGACCAGTATTCCGACACTTCGGCATCAGGACGGCTGATATTGCCCAGAATATGCGGCGTAATCGCCAGCACAATTTCGGTTTTGCTTTTTGAATCCGTATGATCGGAGAATAATCTGCCCAGGAGCGGAATATCCCCCAGGGCGGGCAATTTGTTGGCACTTTTACGCTCGTCGTCCAGAATCAAGCCGGCCAGAATCTGCGTTTCGCCATCCTTGAGCCTGAGCAGGGTGCTCGCGTTGCGCGTTCCTATCTTGTAGGCAATCGTGAGCCCGGCGCTGTTTTTGACGGGGTCTCCGAGTGAGCTGACCTCCAGTCCGATCTTGATATTGACGAAATCATCCAGTGTGATGCGCGGCTCCACATCCAGCTTTAGCCCCACATCAATATAGGTCACGTTTTCTGAAATGCCGACATTGGCGGTAGATGTGGTTGTGATGATAGGTATTTTGTCGCCCACCAGGACTTTGGCTTTTTCATTGTTGCGCACACGGATGCGCGGATTGGAGATCAGGTTGATATCGTCTGCGGTTTTCTTGAAATTTGCGGTCGGATTGGGAGATACATTAATCTGGCTGGCATCCACCGCGCCATTGCGAAAAGTGCTGCGTAGCGCTTGCAGCGTCAGCGCGGTTGCACTGGCGCTGGTGGCAACAGCCAGTTTGTTGGGATACACAATCCCCAGCTCCTGCAAACGGCTGCGGCTGATTTCCAGCACTTCTATTTCCAGCATGACTTCGGGATCTGCCAGATCATTGGCCGCCACCAGCTTTTCTGCCAGCCTGACCACCTCCGGTGTATCCCGCATTACAATCATGTTTAAGCGGTCATCCACCACCACATCGCGCGATTTAAGCACCGTGCGCAAGGTAGCCGCCACCTGTTTGGCGGAAGCATTGGTCAGATAAAAACTGCGTATCATCAGCTCCTTGTAATCCTTTATTTTCTGCGGCGTGTTCGGGTAAATCAGGGCACTGGTTTCGGTCAGCGCCTTTTTTTGCAAACCATTGGTAGCCAGCACCATTTCTATCGCATCTTCTATCGGCGCTTTCTTGATAAACGCCGTGGCCTTGGTGTCGGTCTTGATGTCCTTGTCCAGTATGAAGTTAATACCGGTGGCGCGCGAGAGTGATTCAAACAGCATTTTGATATTCACATCGCGAAATTCCAGTGTCACTGGTTTATCAAACGGCGGCTTGAGCCGTGGCGGCTCACTACGCGCCGATTCCTTCAAAGCGCGAATTTCACGCTGTAATTTCAGCGCTTCCGCATTTTTTGGATCTTCAATCAACACCCCGCGCAAGATAGAAAAAGCCGCATCGGCATTTTTTTGCGCAAGTAGTACGCGTGCGGCCTCCACTTGTTTGACATGATTTTTTTCACGCTCTATGCCCACCTTGCCGGCAATTGCCCGCACATTATTTGGTGCCAGCTCTTTCACCCGCTCATACAAGGCATTCGCCTCGTCATAATCACTATTGCTACGCGCTTTTTCTGCGGCCGACAGTAACTCGGTAATAGCCTGTTCTTGCGTCACAAACATATCCTTGCGCGGGATAGCGGCTTCCGGTTTTTTGTGTAGTTTTTCCTGCGCATTGGCAACACGCGCTTCCGGCGTTGCTCCGGCAATAGCAGATTTTGGCCAGGGCGCAAAGGCGCAACCTGCCATGCCCAGCAAGGGCAACAGCATTATAACCAAGCTCGAATTTATATATTTAGCACTTGATTTCATTGATTATTTCTTTCATTGAGGATTGCCGGGATTTAAATCAAGCTTGTTTAAATACCCTGATTTTGAACATCCTGGTTTTGATTATCTGGATTCTGTGCATCCGGATCTTGATTATCATGGTTAAAATTGCCGAAATTTCTGGCAGCAGGTTTGGCGGTCTTGGATTGCATTTGCGGCAGCCCAAGCGGTAGATAAGTAAAATACAGCGCGTTGGCATCTTCTTTATCCAGCTTCCACACGCCGTCTATCACTTGTCCTGTTTTCACTAGCTGCACCTTGTCATTGGCCGACAGAAAAATCAGCGTACCTTGCGGTGTATCTTCCATTTTGCCCATATAAGCATAAGGCACTGGCGGTGCCTTGGGCTTTTCAATAAGCACTGGCTGCACCACAGGTTTGGGTGGTGGCGGCACATACCAGGCATGTGACTTGAATAAATCCGCGTTATTGACCCCCGTTTTTGCCTTAAAACCAGCATCAGTATCAATCACGGTTTTATGCGCCAAATCCGGCAGCAAATCATTGCTTGCGGCGATGGACTGGCTAGGCAAATTCGTAGCGCTAGTCCTTACGTGCCGCTGCACGGCGATTTCCGGCGCACTTTCCTCCACTGGCTCCTGCAAGCCATACATGGCAGCCAGCGTCAATAACAGCGCGCCGCCAATCAACATCCAGCGTTGTTGTGTTGATAAGGCCATCAATGACTCCTCACCAGCAGCCACACAAAGTTCAGTTTGATTTGTGCGCTGTTGTCGCTTATGGATTCGCGTTTGATATTAATCTCACTCAAAACCAGAGTAGGAAACTTCAAACCAGCCGCCGCGATAAAACTTTTCAGATTTTTGTAACTGCTATGCAGCGGAAAAATGATTTCATAGCGCAGCAGATTGGGGTCATTGGCATCATTACTTAATTTGTATTCACCCGCCGTCAGCACTATGCCTTGCTCCAATGCCAGCTGATGCAACTCGGCCAACTGCGGCGACAGCTCGTCTGCCAGCGGAAACTGGCGATAAAATTTACGCAGTGCCTGTTCATCATTGAGCAGCGGTGCCTGGGGCAACGGCTTGGTTTTCGGTTGCTGGTTGAGCCAGGCCAGTTCTTGCGTTTTTTGCTGCAATTGCTGTTGCGCGGGTAACACCAGCATCAAACCCGGCAGCAGGCAGGCTATCAAGGCCAGCAAGCCGAGCGACCCCAGCCAGCCCAGTTGAAAGCGTAGTATTTCCAGCTGGCGTAGCCAATAGGCTCCAGTAATCCTATTCAAGAGGCTGCTTTCCATTTTGCCACCAGCACAAAGCGTAGCGGATGCTGGTCTACCTCTTCCTGAATCTCATGTTTGAGCAGATAAACATCAAACAACTCGGGGGTGTTTTCCACACGCTGCATATAATCAAACATCACGTCCTTGTTTTTAGCTTCTGCGGTGATTTTAAGTTGGTGTTTTTTGGTATCCGGCTCGATTGCCAACAAGGCGGAATCTTCCAGCGCAGCCGTCTCCAGCGCATTAAACACCGCATCCCAGGGCATTTGCAGATCATTGGCCAATTGTCTGGCCGCTTGCATTTTTGCCAACACTTCGGCGGAGGATTTTTTCTGTGCACCCGTGTTAAGCGGCTGGATGCCGGACTGCTTGCGCAGCTGTTGTATCAGCTTGTCTGTTTTCAGCCGCTGTTCATGCATGGCGCTGTAATACTGCCAAGCCATAACCAGCAGTAACACAGCCAGCACAAATACCGCCAAGCCCGGTACAGAAGGTGTGCGAGTTGTTACATAATCGAGTTTGATGGCGCGCATATTTACCTTGCCACGCTCAATGCCATGGCATACGCCTGATCGCTGGCGACTGCATAACCGGTCATGGCCGGTTGCGGCGCTGGCAGCGTTTTCCACACCGAACTTTGCATAAAAGCCGCACTGCTACGGCTATCCTCCGCCGAATTGGCCGGTGCCAGATAAATAATGGCTTGCTCATGCTGCCAACCCGCCAGCAACATCTCGCGTGCAATCAATGCCGATAATTGTTGCGGCCAATCCGGTCCCGCAACGCTGCCAGTGATGCTGTGCCAGGCACCATCGCGTATCAGGGCTACATACAAACGCCCGTTTTCTATCTGCACATAACAGGCGGGCAAGGTTTTGATACGGCGATGCAGCTGATTGAAACCGCTCATCAAAAACGGCTGTATGGATTTCAATTTACACCCATATTTCAGTGTTAAGGCTTCCAACGCGGCTAGCAAAGCGCTATCCACGGCACTGGCAATGACGCTATCGCCATGCGGCACCGGGTTCACGCGTATCGTCCAGTCATCCACCATATCGCCATAGGTTTCACGAAAACCATGCCTGGCTACCGCCAGCACCTTGTCTGCCGCGCTGAACGGCGGCAAGGCGGGAATAATTTTATAGCGCACCAACTGGTTGGACAGCACAATACTGATAGGCAAACCGGCTGCGGATTTTTGCAACAGCTTTTCCAGCGCGCTGACGGCGGTTGACCACGGAGTATCGTTGGCAGCACCAGTAAATTGCGTATGCCATTTATCCATGATCTTGCTGGCGAATATTTTGCTGCCAAAGCCGCGACGCAATCTGACTAAAGCCACAGCTGCGGGCGACACACTCGCCATATAATTATCAAGCAATGAAAGTGACACGATTAATCTCTTCCAGTGTAGTTTTGCCGTTGGCCACGGCTTCAATCGCGGTTTCACGCAATAAGCGCAGGCCTTTGCGCTGCGCCGTATCCTTGAGTTGGCGTATAGGCGCACGCGCTACTATCATTTCGCGGATTTCATCATCCAGTATCAATAATTCAGCCACCGCCATGCGCCCTTTATAACCGCTGCCACGGCATTGACCGCAACCCAGCCCTTTTAAAAATTTCATGCCACTGGCGGCCTCAATGCTGATGGCCGATTCAGCCAATAATTCAGGCGAGGGATGATCCGCTACCGCGCAATGCGTGCAATTCAAACGCACCAGGCGTTGCGCCAGTATGCCGTTGAGCGCAGACACAAAGCTGTAGGTATCGACTTCCATATTGATAAAACGGCCAATTACATCAAACACATTGTTGGCATGCACGGTAGTAAAAACCAGATGCCCGGTAAGCGCGGCCTGCACGGCGATTTGCGCGGTTTCTGAATCGCGGATTTCACCCACCATAATCTTGTCCGGGTCGTGACGCAGTATGGAGCGCAAGCCGCGTGCAAAGGTCAGCCCTTTTTTCTCGTTGACGGGGATTTGCAGCACACCTGGCAAGTGATATTCCACTGGGTCTTCAATGGTAATAATCTTGTCCTTGCCGGTGTTTACTTCCGAAATCGCCGCATACAGAGTAGTTGTTTTGCCGCTACCGGTAGGCCCCGTCACCAGCACCATGCCGTAAGGCTCGCGCGCCAGAGCACGAAACTGGGTGCGCGTCAGCACATCTATGCCTATATGTTCCAGCGTCAGCCCCTTGGATTGTTCGGTCAGCGCCTTGCGGTCGAGTATGCGCAATACCGCATCTTCGCCAAACACGCTGGGCATGATGGACACACGCAAATCCACTTCACGGTTCTGAATATGCACCTTGAAACGGCCATCCTGCGGGATGCGACGTTCGGCAATATCCAGCTCGGCCATCACTTTGATGCGCGAAATTACCTGCTCCGCCATCTCCGCCCCCTGAATCGCGCCTACCGTATCCAGCACGCCGTCTATGCGGTATTTTAAGGCCAGCCCGGCACCGGTGGTTTCCAGATGAATATCGCTGGCACCGATTTTCATGGCATCGTACAAGGTGGAATTCACCAGCCGTATCACCGGGCTGCTATCGGCAGAAATACTGCTCAAGGACAGCTGTTCAATGCCGTGCGACGCTTCATCACCCAATTGCTTATGGGCGGCATCCTGTGTATCCAACACCTTGTCCATGGCATTGAGTGTTTCCTCAAAGCGCGACAAAAAGGCTGCCACATCGGCGTAGTGCCCCAGGCGCAAAGCAAACGGCTCGCGCACTTTTTCCAGCAAATAATTCGCCAGGTCATCAGTAAACGGGTCGGCAAAGGCGATCAGCAGACTGCCGTTTTCAGTGCGCAAAGGAATACATTCACGCTGATAGGCTTCGGCAAAACCCAGCGCCTCAAAATCTGTTTTCAGCGCATATAGCGCGGCATTATCCAGCGTTGCATATTGAAAGGCGGCACCCAATGCACCGAGAAAATCGGCCTGTGCCAGGCCGCTTTGATCGGCCAGCACTTCTATCAAGCGGCGGCGCGATTGCAGCGCCAATTCGCGTGCCTGCTGTATAGCTTGTGCCGAAATTTCAGACTTCACTGGATGCTCCCGGCCAGATCAAAAATAGGCATATACAGCATCAGCACCACCAGCCCGATAACGCAGCCTATGGCCAGCATCAACAGCGGCTCGAACAATTTGGTAAACCAGTCTATCCAGCGCGCGGTTTCTTCGTCGTAAAAGCTGGCAATGCGCTCCATCATTTCGCCCATCATGCCACTGCGTTCGCCTACTCTAAGCATCCTTAATGCAACAGGCGTAGATAGCGCATTGAGTTCCATGGCCGCAGATATAGTCTGCCCCTGACGCACTTGCTCGGAAGCTGCCTGCAAGCGGATGCGCATGGCAGGCGCCAGCAAACCCGAGACCATTTTCATCGCATTCAGAATAGGAATACCGGCAATCAGCAACATGCCCAGTGAGCGATAAAAGCGCGAAAGCTGATAAATGCGCATACGCTCGCCCACTGCCGGAATACGCCAAATCAGCTCCAACAAATTTGCACGCACGGTTTTGAGGCTGAGCAAAAAGATAAAACTGCTCATAAAAACAGCGGCACCTATCAACAGTGCCACGCCATGGCTTTCAATAAAACCGCCCAATGCCAGCAACAGTTGCGATAAAAAAGGTAAATCTCCGCCCATATCATCATAAATATGGGCAAATTTCGGTACCACGTAGCCAATCAGAAACAGCACCACCAAACCACCCACAATCAGCAGCATGGAAGGATAAATGGATGCGGAAATGACTTTCTTTTTGACCTGATCCACCTGGCTTTGATAAGCAATGTAACGCTTCAGTGATTCCGGCATACCGCCGGTTTTTTCACTGGCGCGCAAGGCGGCAACATACAGCGGCGGAAACGCACGCGGAAAGGATTCCATGGCCGCAGACAGCGGTTGCCCTTCACTCAGCAAGCGCAACAAACCCTGCAAAGTCTGCCTGATTTCCGGGCGTTGTTCTTTTTCTGCCAGCGCTTCCAGCGCTTCCATCAGATTCAAACCGGCTTCCAGCAAGGCCAGCATTTCCTGGCTGAACAACATCAAAGGGAAACGCTCGCGCCGGGCGAGCCATTTGAAACGGCTATCGGCAACGGCTTTGGCAGAAAAAACGGTATAGCCCAGAGATTTGGCGTGATTAAGCGCCATCTGTTCATTGATGGCATCCAGCCGCAAAGAGGAATATTCCTTGCCGCGCAAAACGCTAATATCGTAAAGCATGGTTACCAGCTGACAATGTCAGCCATTTCATCCACGCCACCCGGCTGACCATCCTTGCCAAAAGAAAACAGATCATATTCTCCATGTTCGCCGGGCGATTTGTATTGATAAGCATTGCCCCAGGGATCCAGAGGTAAAGTTTTCTTGAGATAAGGCCCGGACCATTTGGGGTCATTGGCGGGCTTGCTATTCAGTGAAGCCAAGCCCTGTTCGGTAGACGGATAATGGCCGGTATCCAGACGGTATTGATCCAGCACCTTTTCCAGCGCATCAATCTGCGCGCGCGTGGCCTTGATTTCAGATTTACCAATTTGCGCAAAATATTTTGGGCCTACATAACCCACCAGCAAGCCAATAATGACCATCACCACCAGCAATTCGAGCAGGGTGAAGCCGTTTTGCCTAAGGTTTACTTTGGAGCTATTTAGCTGCTTGGTCATGCGCTTGCCTTTCTGTTAGATAAAATCAGCATAATAGTTATGCTTACCAAGTGTATGTGGTAATTGTGACACAATTGTTACAAATAGACGGGAGATGGCATGTGGAAATTAAGCTATGGGGACTTCTCGGAATGTGGATTAGTAGAGGTGCCCAATAATGCCTAATCCATTTTGCTGGGCAACTTGTCGGTAATCAGGGCTGTAGTGCGTAATTTTTGAGTTGCATAGTCCGAAAGAACTAGAAAGTCACATTCACTTGTCACAATTTCGGATTAAATTGTGAAGCTGGTTATCTCGAGTTCAAGCCGAACCATAATGTGTGAATCGAAATATGTGGTTGAGCGGCCTGTTTTCCAATTATCTTGATGAGGATACGTAAACCATGCGTCTTTCAAAATTACTGGCCTGCACCACACTGGTGTTATTCGTAGCGGGTAGTGCTTACGCCATGACAGACAACATTACAGATAATATCAGGCTTGCGTTTGGCGGCTATCATGCGGCTCATCAATCTGCAGGCAGCGCAACAGTTAAAGCTTCCGCTTTGAACGTAAACGTTGGGAACAAAATTGAGGATGCAGCGCAAATCACGCTTGTGCCGGAATCAAACGCTGCAGCCATGGTGTTGGGTGGATTGGGCCTGATGGGTTATGTGGCTTTTCGCCGCGCTCGTAATTCCCGATTATTTATTGGTAAATTCTAAATCCCAAACCTTCCGGGCTAATACCATCACCTCAATTCCAGCCTGATATCCGAGCCTAGCTGCTGATACAGGCGCAACACCTTGGGAACGTATTGCAGGGTTTCGGCAAAGGGCGGAATGCGAGATCCATATTTAACCACTGCATTGGGGCCGGCGTTATAGGCGGCTAACACCAGTGATGTATTGCCTTTGAATAAGGTCAGCAATTCGCGCAAATATTGCGCACCTGCCAGCACATTTTGTGCGGGATCAAACGCATTGCTGACATTAAAACGTTTTGCCGTATCCGGCATTAACTGCATTAAACCGCGCGCACCCTTGGCGGAAACGGCTCTGGGATTGTAATTGGATTCAACACGAATAACCGCGTGCAGCAGTGCCGCTTCCACCGAGGTTTGCTGTGCCGCCTTCGCCACCACATCGACGAAACTCATGCCGGATTTACTTGGGGTGCTATAAGCTTTTAAAGCCTTTGCACTGGTTTTAGCCATCACCAATTCATCTTTTATCAGCAGCACATAGCGCGAATGACGGCCATCGGCGCTATGTGCTGCGCCTGATTCAGGCGGCAGATTGGTGAGGCGTATTTCATTTTCGGTATCTTCCTGCATATAAATATCGGCTTGCGCGCCAATCGGCAAGCTGAAAGCCATGGCCAAGAGCAGATTCTGGATAACGGGGCAGGGTAGTAGCATGATTAAACGATAACATGCCAGCATGACAATGTGAAGAAAGCTGCAAATGATCTGAATCGAGAGGTTCGTCATAAATCTTTCATCACTGCGTCATAAAAACTTTGTACATTGAATGTGATAAACAACAGCCGACAAGAATGTATGACAAGCTATTCAGAAGGGCTTACCACAGAAGAGTCGGGTTTGTTTATTGAGTTATTTGAAACTTCTTTACGCATTAATCAGCGCGAGCAACTTTTTTCATGGTTGCAGGGCTCGTTTCAATATCTGTTTCCGCATGAGGTATTGCTGTGCGGCATACGCCCGGAAAATGAGCAATCCTTGCATTTTGAAAGCTTTATCAGCACACGTTATGTGACTGAACAGCACATCCAACAGGCCACAAAAACGGCAGAAGGCTTGATAACGCGTGGTATTACGGCATGGAAAAGCCACCATAGACCGATTTTCATTGCCGATGGTCTGGGGGTTGGTGATTATGGCAATCATCATGTTCCGTTTGTGGAAGCGCCGGGTGCCTTGCAGCAAATCGAATTGAAAAACATGGCGGCGCATGGCTTGGCCAGCAGGACAGGAGAAGTGCTTAGCTTTTTCAGTTTTTCGCGCATCCCCGGGCAATTGAGTGCAAAACATGCCTATCTGCTGGAATTGCTGGTGCCACATTTACATGCGGTTTTGCTACGTATCTGCACTACCAAAGACGTGCGCCCCGGCATGACTAACCGTTCTTTACCAGCTCTGGTAGCGCGGCCGATTTCAGCACGGGAAAAAGAAGTGCTGAACTGGCTGCAAGCGGGAAAAACCAATGCCGAGATCGCCGCTATTCTCGGCATCAGCCCAATGACAGTAAAAAACCAGGTACACAGTATCTTGCGCAAACTGGGCGTGGAAAACCGCAGTAATGCCGCTTCAAAAGCCAAAGAGTTGGGCTTATTTTAAAGCGGAATTAGTGTCTGCTAATTATGGCTTGGCCTTGATGGCGGCAATAATGGCCTGTGGTCTTTGTGTTTGTTTGCCATCCTGAAGATAAATTGTTGGTGTGCTGCTCACCCCAAGTTTACCAGCCAGTTGTTCATTGTTCGCCAGCGGATTTTCACAACTGGCTTTCTCGGGCGCAGTGCCTTTAATCATCCAGTCATTCCAGGCCGTATTTCTATCCTTGGCGCACCAGATGGATTCCGCTTTTACGGCTGCATCCGGGTGCAGCTCCTTGAGCGGCAACAGGAATATATACGCGGTATAGTCAGTTGTGCCTGTTTTTTCCAAACCTTGCTCCAGTGATTTGCAATACGGGCAATCCGGGTCGGAAAACACGGCAAACTTATAGGCACCGTTGCCTTTTTTGATGGTAATAGCATCCTTGAGTGGCAACGTATCAAACTGGATGGTGGTCAGCTCGCTCAAACGTTCTTCGGTGAGATTACGCTTGCCGCTTACTTCCACCAGTCGGGCACCGGCCAACACATATTGGGCAGATTTATCGACATAAAGAATTTGGCCATTGGCAAACACTTCATAAAGGTTTGCTATCGGCGACAAGGTCACACTGCTGATTTTAATCCCCGGATTCACTTTTTCAAGTTGCGCCCTGATGGCATCGGTATTGCTGTCAGCCCATGCGGCCAACGGAATCAGAGTGCTTAGTACGGCGGCGGCAAGACGGTTTAACAGTGCCATTTTGTAGTTCTCCAAATTAAAGTAAAAAAAGACTTTAGCTGGAGCAGGTTGCAATATTGTGAATATTGGCCAGGCGTTCTTGTTGTCTGGAAATTCTCGTCGTGTATGAACAAATTTGGCCGGCTAGCGTGGGTTAGCCCGCAACCATTCCACTATATCCGTTGGTAATGGCTGGTAATCCGGGCATTTTCCATCCTGCAACCGCTACTCAAATGCGTGGGCAAAAAGGCGTTGCCCACCCTACATCTGCTACGGTCTATCTATCGGTCTATAGACCATTCATTTTTATTTCATATTTACACGTCAATATGCAGCGGCTCACAGAGCAATGTGATTTTGATGCGACATAGTCCGAAAGAGCTATGGCACAACATGGCAACGTCACATTGGAAATTTAAGATGATCCCAGTCGCAACATCAGCAATGATGATTCGGACAACTCACTGTTAGGGAGAACCGGAAGCGGCGCTTAGGTAACACCGTAATTCAGGTAATTAGGGGTAAAGCAGTAGAAGCAAGTAACTAGTAAAAGTAACACCCACTTTCTTTAATTCTATATTTAATCTTTATCAAGGGAAACACACAATGAACTTCAAAATGAAAGCCATCGTTGCAGCAATCGCATTAACCGCTTCCATGTCAGCCAGCGCTGCTATGGAATTGGCTACACCAGCAGGCCATTCCAGTCTGATTTTGACTGTGCTGGATACTACAGCCGGTGTTTCTGCCACATTTGACTTGGGTTACAACAAAGATACTTTCTCTCAAACCACCAACAACAGCTGGAATCTGAGCACAGGCAATTACGCTTCTGCCTGGACTTCATTCTGGAATACCGCTACTGCTGCCAATACCCAATACGCCGTGTATGCCGGTGACAATCTGGGTGGTGTAGTGGCTGGTGACAAATCAATCTTTACAACAGCCGGTGTTGCAGTTTTGCCTACGACGGGCAATGCTCCATTGGGCAATCAGCAAACTGCGTTTGACCTTTACATCACCGCCAGCAATCTGCTGGGTAACCATGGCACTGTAGCTGACGGTGCCAGCTTTGCCGATGCTGTAACTGGTGGCAATGCTTATGCAGGTAAAGGTGTTGCATATAGTACTTCCGGCAAAATTGGTGGTGCTGGTGGCGATACTAACGGTTTGATCGGTACTGATCTGAATGTGTGGAACATCGTTCGAGCTACTGGCCTTAATGCCACTACCACCAAGTTGAGCGTAGGCGCGATCAACCCAGCTTTCAATCTGGCTACTACGGGTGCCTTGACTTATACGGCTGCTGTAGTGCCTGAAGCCAACACCTGGGCCATGATGCTGGCCGGTCTGGGTCTGTTGGGCTTTGTTGCACGTCGTCGTTCTTAATTGAATGCGGTTCACAGCGGCTCGCGCTGCTGTGAACCTGCTCAAATGTTATTCCTTCGCTTTAATCAGTCTTTTTTGAGACTAAATTTAACTATTTGGAGTTTTATCATGCAAATTAAACAAATCGTTCTGGCTGTTGCCGCTGTACTGGTGGCCGGTCAAGCCGCTGCCGCTGCTGTGACCCAGGCTGAAATCGTGGCTGCACGCGCACTGCCAGTGAGCAATCCTTTACATCTGCAAGAAACCTGGTTGACCGGCGCTTCTGCCCCAACTTTCAATATCTATGACGGTTTTGCTCTGGGTTGCGATGCCGGCACACAACACATCTTTACCAATAACGCTACAGTAGGTACCGGCAAGCCTGGTTCGCTGGGCAATATCATGGCCTATGCCTGCAAACGCGGTGGTGTGGTTTCTGTGATGTATCACAACGTGGATGGCGGTTCTTTCAATGCTTATGCCCCTCATTTGACCGGCACAGCACCGGATGGCACCGCCATGCCTACCAATTTGTCCCGCGTTAAAAACCTGGGTACGGTAGCTTGTACGGTGAGCGGCACTTATGTTTCTACCGCTTATGGCAATATTCCAGTGGAAGCCAATTGTGCCAAGGTGAACCCGGTTTCTGCTCCTGACGGTGCTGTTGCCAAACCGGCCGGTGGTTTCTCCGATGTGGAAGCCGCTTTGTGGGGCATAGATGTTTCCGCCGCCGGTGCTGAAGCCGATGCCAACGTCACACAAACCTTTGGTTTGGTGGTGACACCTAACCTGTACCGCCAATTGCAAGTGGCACAAGGTATTTACGCCAGCGTTGCTTTAGCCGATGCCGGTGATGCCGCTTATGATCCGACCAAAGCACCTAACATCACCAGAGCGCAATACATTTCTATCGCCCAGTTGGGTGGTGGTTATCAAACCGATTGGCAACCGTTGCTGGGTGCGGCCGGTATGGATAAAAAAGTGTATCTGGCCAAACGTGTCGCCACTTCCGGCACTCAGGCTTCTTCCAATGCCTTCTTCCTGCAAAACCCATGTGCCAGCGGTTCTTCACAAGGTCAGTTATTTCCTGCCGTGTTGCCTAATCCTATCCCCACTCTGGTCATCAGCGAAGGTTCCGGCACGGGTAACGTCAAGACCAGCCTGACTGGCATTAATACCGCAGGTAATTATGGTATTGGTGTGGTTTCTGCTGAAAACAACTGGCGTACGGAATCGGCAGCCAATGCCGGTTATCGTTTTGTCAAGGTGGATGGTGTGCACCCTGAAGGCAATGGCGATGTGGCTATGGCCCGTAACACTGCAATCAAGGGTGATTACAACTTTGTCATGGAAATGAAATCGTTTGTGGCCAATTTAGGCGATGATTTTGGTAAGGCTTTGATCCCAACGATAGCGGCTGCTCTGGGTAATCCGGGTGGTGGTGATCCGGCTAGATGTGTCGATGTGCCACGCGGTTTGTTCCTGAATCCGGCTGGTGGTTCTAATTGCACAATCGGTATTGAAGTGGCCAAGGGTACCAAGTACGGTAATAACTGCTCACCAGTACAATTGTTCTATTAAGCGCAGGTGACTATGGGTGGCTAATCTAGCGCCCTGTTTTGAAGTGATGGCACTCCCCCGCTTGCGGGGGGGTGCTTTTTTACAGCGTGCTTCATCAAATTGCAGCAGGGCGCAGGGTGGATAAGCGCAGTGCATCCACCATTATTGCCTGTTTTGAATGATGGACGGAATTAAACCCAATGAATCGAATGAGAGTGAAAAATCACGTGCGTTTACTGATGGTGCTACTGCTGGTATGGCCTGCTTTTCCGCTGTGGGCGGCCGAGGCCAAGGCGGTGTTTGACATTATGGAATACCGGGTAGAGGGCAATAGCGTATTGCCCGACGGCAAGATAGAACAAGCGGTTTATGCTTTTATGGGCGAGGGCAAAAGCATAGACGATGTGGAGCTGGCACGCACCGCGCTGGAAAAAGCGTTTCATGATGCCGGTTATCTGACGGTGCTGGTGAATATCCCCGAACAAAATGTAGAGAGTGGTCTGGTGCGCCTGGAAGTGGTGGAAGGGCGCGTGGAGAAATTGCGTGTGCTGGGCTCGCGCTATTATGCGCTGGGCAAGATCAAGGGGCGGGTGGCGGAGTTTGGCGAAGGCAATGTGCCGTATTTCCCCGAGGTACAAAAGCAGATGGCGGGTATCAACAGCACGCCGGACCGTCAGGTGACACCGGTGATGCGCCCGGGCAAATCTCCGGGCAAGGTGGAAGTGGATTTGAAAGTACAGGACAAATTGCCGTTTCATGGCGGCATTGAGCTTAATAACCGCTATTCACCCAACACCACGCAAACGCGTTTGAATGGTTCCATGCGCTACGATAATTTGTGGCAACTGGATCACAGCATAGGCATTAGTTTTCAGCTGACCCCGGAAAACACGGATGAAACCAAAGTGCTTTCCGCCACCTATATGATTCCGACCGGCGGCGATTATTGGGTGATGTACGGTGTGCTTTCCAAAAGTAATGTGAGCGCGGTGGGCGATGTAAATATTATAGGTAACGGTAACATTTATGGCCTGCGCTATATTCATCCGCTACCGCCTTTGAAAACCTATACGCACAGCCTGACACTGGGTGTGGATTACAAGGATTTTAAGGAAACCACGGCTTTGCTGGGGGCGGACAGCTTTAATACGCCTATTGCCTATACGCCATTCAATATCGGCTACGACGCAACTTTGCAAGGCAAAAACAGCACGACACAAATGAATCTGGGCGTGACGTTTTCCATACGCGGCCTGGGTAACGATGCGCAGCAATTTGCCGACAAGCGTTATCTGGCCCAATCCAATTTTGCTTATGTGCGCGCTGATTTCAAGCATACCCAGACTTTGTTCAAGGACTGGAGCTTTTTCGCCAATTTTACCGGTCAGGTTGCCAACAGCCCGTTGATTTCCAGCGAGCAGTTTGCCATAGGCGGTGCCGATTCCGTGCGCGGTTATCTGGAATCCAATTCACTGGGCGATCAGGGCGTGACGGCTAAATTTGAATTGCGCACACCGCCATTGGCAAAATATCTATCCGACAAGATTAATGATCTGCAGGCACTGGTTTTCTACGATGCCGGTTATGTCAGCATACAAAGCCCGCTTGCCAACCAGACCGAACAATTCCGTTTGTCTTCGGTGGGCATAGGTCTGCATCTCAAGGGCTGGCACGGCCTGTTTGGGGCGCTGGATTTTGCCCATGCCTTGCACAGCGCCGGGCAGGTTCGGGATGGTGATAATCGTTTGCATTTTCGTGTGGGGTATGACTGGTAGATGCTCTGGAGCATGGTGCATGGAATGCACCCTGCAAGGCATAAGGTAAGAATAAAGAGGCTGACATGAACAAAAATATATACCGATTGATTTTTAGTAAGCATCTTCAGATGTTTGTTCCCGCTGCGGAAACCACTTCTGGACATGCTGGCAAAAGTTCATGCAGCCTGGCACGTAGCCGTAGACGCGCGTTATCGGCGCTATTTTCGGCCACGCTGATGGCGGCAACATCATTCACGGCAGTGGCCGCGCAACCGGCTGGCCTGGTGCCGCACGCAACGCAAATCTGGTCCAATGCGGCGATAGATGCTGCACGTAGTTCGGCCAGCCAGATGACGATTCAACAGAGCGCGCCCAAGGCTATTCTCAATTGGCAGCAACTGAATCTGAACAAAGGGCAAACGCTTAATTTCGATCAGCAGGGTAACCGCAGTTGGGCGGCATTGAACCGGATCTACGATGCCAACCCCAGTTTGATTAGCGGCAATGTGAATGCGCCGGGTCATATTTATTTTGTAAACAGCAACGGTATTATTTTTGGCAACGGCGCACAGATTAATGTGGGTTCACTCACCGCGACTTCGTTGGATATTAGCGATGCCCTGTTTAAGGACGGCATCGTTTCCAATCCCAAGATCGCTTCTTTTGGCAATGATGAAGTCAATAACGGTTTTGTGCGTGTGGAAGCAGGTGCAGCACTGACAGCGGCCACGGGTGGGCGGGTGATGTTGCTGGCACCGGAAGTGACGAATAGCGGTGTAATCACTACGCCGGAAGGCCAAACCATACTGGCGGCAGGGCAAAAGGTTTATCTGGCGAAAAGTGATGATCCGGCTGGTTTGCTGGTGGAAGTGGATGCCGGTGGGTCGGCGACCAATCTGGGTGAAATTGTCGCGCGTCTGGGCAATGTGAGCATGGTGGGTCTGGCAGTGAATCAGCTGGGGCGGGTTTCAGCTTCTACTTCGGTGCGGGCGAATGGTTCTATCCGGCTGTTGGCGCGCGATACGGTTACGGTTAACCCTGCTACGGATGAACATTCGCCCCAGCACGGCGGCGTGCTGACGCTGGGTAAAAACAGCGTGACGCAGATTGATGTGGAAACCGCAGACAAGGAGGAGATTCTTAAATCCCAGCTGACGGATAAGCTTGGTAAAAAAGTGCTGGGCGTTTCAAAAGTTGAAATGAGCGCCGGGGTGATTGATATTGAGGGCAGCATTATTGCGCATGGCGGTGATGTTAGTGCTATTGCTGCGGCGAATCCCAGCATTCCGGCAGATTCCGGCTCTTCTGCCACACGTGTTTTTCTGGGTGAGAATGCCTTGATTGATGTTTCCGGGCTGGATGCCACAGCGCCCATGTCGCGCAACCAGCTGGAAATACAGCTTTATTCGGAACAGTTGAAAGATACGCCCTTATTGCGCGGCACCAGTATGGTGGGCAAGACGATTTACGTGGATGCGCGTAATGGTACCGATCTGATTTCTGCCGATGCACTGGATGCAGCCAAGGCCATCAAGGGCATCAGCATCGCCGAGGTGATGTCCAAAGGCGGTACGGTCAAGCTGGAATCTGCGCTGGGTGACGTGATAAAAAGTGCCGGTTCCAGTATTGATGTTTCCGGTGGCAGTGTGACCTATGCGGCAGGCAATATCCGTGAAAGCCAGCTGATCTACAAGGGCAAGGCGGTAGCCATTGCCAAGGCCAACAAGAACACACCTTATGAAGGTCTGGCGGATTCTTACTCGGTCACGGACAAAAAATGGGGGGTAACGCGCACTTGGGATCTGGGCAGCGTCAAAGGCCGGTATAACGCGGCTTATACCCAGGGCAGCGATGCCGGAGGCGTGAGTTTTGTAGCTCAAAACGCCCTGTTGCAAGGAGATTTCAGGGCATACACCCAGCCCGGATATACACAGCGTAGCAGCCCGCCTGCGGGAGGCAGTTTCAGCTTTACCTTAAAACCCCCGAGTAGCGGCGATGCACTCACTTTTCGTTTAGTGGCAGATAAGCCGGAGCCAATAAAGTTGGCACTGGATGAGATATTGCCAGGTGCGGATATTTTGCTCGATACCCAGCTGTTTGCGCAGGGTTTTAGCCAATTGACACTGGATACCAGCGGCGGTGCCATTGTGGTGGATGCTCCTGTGCATACAGCAGCCAAAGGTTCGGTCACTTTGACGACGCTAGGGCAGGCGATGATTAATGCGGATATTGTGGCACCGGGCGGCAGTATTGTGATTAGCGGTGGCGATACCCGTTTGGCCGATCATGTGACGATCAGTGCATCCGGGCTGTATACCAATGATACGGCAGGCGTGGGCGGTGCCTTGCACAACGCGGTGCAAGTGGATGGCGGCAGTATCAGCATCGCGGAAAAAGATGTGGATAAAGGCGGCCTCACGCTGGGTGACGGTGTGGTGCTTGCCGCTGATGCCGGTGCCTGGCTGGGTGCCAACGGCAAGCTGAGCGGTGGCAAGGGTGGCAGCGTGACATTGAATGGCGTTTCCAGCCTGGGCAATACGCAACTTTCTGCATTTGGTTTTGGCAAGGGCGGTAGCCTGGCTTTGAGCACGATTAAGGATATGCAAGCTGGCGGGCAAAACCCGGCCAACAGTGATAGCTTGTGGTTGCCGGAAACTTTTTTTGCACAGGGTGGATTTGCCAAATATACGCTGGAAACCTTGTTGCCTGATTCCCAAATATTGATAGGCGATGCCGCCGCCAGTCCCGGTCACATTGAAAATTACAGTGAAATTCATCCGCAGACACAGGTGTTGGTGGCAAAAAGTGGCTATCGTAACCTGGCCAGTGGAACCGATATCAAGCAGGTCGCCAGCACTCAGCTGCCAGTCGATTGGCTGCGCAAGCCCGCATCGCTGGCGTTCAAGTCGGCAGGCACGTTGACGCTGGCTGAAAATGCAACGATAAGACTTGATGCACCGGGTTTAACTACGACCAGCACTGCCAGTGGTGGCGCGATTGGTCTGCAATCGATTGGGCAAATGAGTATTCTGGGCAGTTTGATAGCTCCGGCCGGTAACATTAGCGCCGCTGTTACCGGAAAAATGAGCAGTCTGGGTTATGACAACCACCTCAGCTTGTTTGTTGGCTCCAATGCCTTGTTAAGTGCGGCCGGTCAATATGCTGTGAGCCCTTCCAATAACGGCTTGCTTAACGCCAGCGTACAGGATGCGGGCAGTATCAGTTTGGATGGCGGCGAGCGCGCAGTTGTGGTGTTAAAGGAAGGGAGTGTGCTGGATGTGGCGGGTGCTTCCGGCCAGATGGATGTGGCGCTGGGTTCGGGTTACGCCAGGCAAACCCGGTTTGGCGCGGCAGGCAATATAGATATTTCAGCGCGTAACGGCTTGGTGCTGGATGGCGCGATGCACGGGGACGCGGCTGGAACGGGGAGGGATGGCTCGCTGACCTTGACCTTCAAAGGCGGCGATGACCCGGATGAAAATTATCCCAATGGCGCACGCGTGCTGACTGTCACGCAGAATAAAATCAATCGCGGTGACAGTTTGAATGTTGGTGAAGTACTGGACGCTGTCACTGGTAGTGGTGCCATTTCAGCCCAGCAGATTGCCGATGCCGGATTCGGCAATGTAAAGCTGGATGTGGATAGAAGTGTAGCCGGTGACAAGGTGTTGCTGTCCGCTGGTTTGAATTTGCAAGTGCAAGACTCAATTAGTCTGAAAACCAGCTTGCTGGAAGTGGCTGACGGCGGCAAAGCCGCTCTGAAGGCTAATTATGTAGCGCTGGGCGGAGATTCATCAGTAACACCAGATGGGGCAGGCGTTGGCGAGCTACAAGTGAATGGCAAATGGATAGACCTGATCGGCGATATGGCGGTTGGCGGGGTGAATAAAACCACCTTGGCGGCTGATTTGGACATTCGTGCGCGCGGTACCAGAGCAACGATAGAAGGTTCGTTAGTAACCCCTGGTGCCATGGTGTTGCGTGCGCGGCAGATTTACCCGGTGACCAATGGCGCTTTCCGTTTTGAAACGACGGGTAGCAATAACAGTATAGAACTGAAACCCGGCGCGGTGGCTGCCAGTGCCGTGCCGTTGTCGGCGGCAGGAAAACTGACGCTGAAGGCGGATAACATTATTCAGGGCGGCGTGCTGCGCGCGCCGCTGGGGCAGATTACGCTGGATGCGGCCGATACCCTGACGCTAAAGGCGGGTAGTTTGACTTCGGTTTCTGCGCTTTCCAGCGATGGCACAGCGCAATTGATTCCTTATGGTTTAACGCGTCTGGGCGGTCTGAATTTGCTGGCACCCACCACAGATCTGGTGGCGAGTGTGGGCGGCTCATCTCTTGGTGCCATGCCGGACAAAAGAATCACCCTGAAAGCCGCGTCTTTGGTGGATATGAAAACCGGTGCCAGCGTGGATATTTCCGGCGGTGGCGATACGCTGGCCTATGAATGGATAGACGGTATTGGCGGTTCCAGCGATATTCTGGGGCAGGCCGGGGTGTATGCCGTTTTGCCAACTCTGCAAGGTGAATACGCCGCTTTTGATTACAACTACTCTCAACCCAATTCCGATATCAAGGCCGGTGATGCGGTTTATCTGAGCCATGTGCCGGGTTTGGTTGATGGCAACTATACCTTGTTGCCTGCCCGCTATGCCTTGTTGCCGGGCGCTTTCATGGTGCAAACCTCTGGCACCACGCTCGCCTCCGGCAGCAGTGCCGCACAGTTGGACGGCTCTACGCTGGTATCGGCTTATAAACTCAACGGCGCTTCCCGAGATACACTGGATAGCACGTTTAAAGTGACTTCCGGCAGTATTTTCCACACTGCCAAAGGCGAAATATCCCATGCCGCTTCCGAGTATAGGCTAACAACAGCTAACCAGTTCTTTGGCAAACTGGCTGCTGATAATGGCAGCCGCGTGCCGCGATTGGCCACCGATGCCGGGCAGCTGGTGATTGATGCTGCAAGCAGTCTGGTGTTGGATGCGGACGTGCTGGCCAACAAGCCAACCGGTGCGCGCGGTGCGCTGGTGGATATTGTGTCCGATCAGATTAAAGTAGTCTCCAGCGTTGATAACGCCTTAAGCGGAACTTTGCAGCTGACCGCTGCTTCGTTGAATGCCTTGAATGCGGAAAGTCTGCTGTTGGGCGGTGTGCGTACACAGAGTGATGATGGTTATAACATTGCCACCGGTGCCAGCAGTGTGGTGTTTGCCAACGATGCTGACCATGCGCTGCAAGTGACGGAACTGATCGCCACTGCCAGCGATACGCTGACGCTGGAAGCGAATGCCAAAATCAATACGCTGGCTTCGACCGCGCCGGTGGGTAGTACCAAATTACATGCCAGCGGTGATGGCGCATTGCTGGCGGTCTCGGCGTTGAATGATATTGAGTTTGATCGTAGTGGTGCATCCAATGCAATTGGCAGCCTGGATATTGCGGAAAATGCTCAGATTAGCGCGCATCGTTCCATGGTGCTGGATGCTACGGCAGCTGCCAATCTGAAGGGTTCACTTGATGTGGTTGATGGCGGCACCATTACGCTGGGCGCGAATCGCGTGGTGCTGGGCGCTGCTGATAACTCGGTGACTGGGTTGCGGGTGAGTGATAGTTTGCTGGGCAGTTTCGGCCAACTTTCCAAAGTGACACTGAACAGTTATAAGAATATCGACATTTACGGGCCAGTGAATCTGGGCAACGACAAACTGGATATTACCCTGAATGCTGGCGGTATCGGCGGGCATATGGGCGACAACCAGACGGCCATCTTGACGGCCAAGAATTTCACCCTGAAAAATTCGCTGGGCGCGAGTTTTGAAGCGGCCAGCGCTGCCAATGGTAGTCAGTTGCAGGTTAATGCCAGCAACATTCAGCTGGCTGGCGGTTCAACTGCGACCACTAGCGAAATTGGCGGTTTCGAGCATGTGGATTTGAACGCCGGAGCCGAAGCGGCGTTTAGCGGAAGCGGCACGACGACGATCAATGCAGCACAAACCACAATCACCAGTGCGCGCATCACGGCAGCGACAGGCACTGATTACGCGCTGACGGCAAGTGGCGGCCTGACAAGCGGCAAGATAGCCACGGCTGCTGTTTTAGCTGAAGCAACCGGTTTGGGTGCCAAACTCAGGCTGGCTGGTGCTGATGTGAATTTGGGCGGCAATGTGGAATTGCCCTCAGGCCAATTTGTGGCACAGGCCACCAGCGGCAATTTGATATTAGCCGCCGATGCCAGCATCAAGGCTGCTTCAGTTCCGGTCAAATTCGACAAATATACGCAATATACCCCGGGTGGCACGGTGACGCTTCAGGCTGACCAGGGCAATGTAAGCGTGAACAATGGCGCAGTGGTTGATGTTTCCGGCGGCGTGGGAGGCACTGGCGGCACACTGCGTATTAGCGCAAAAAATGGCGCAACCAGTGTGTTGGGTAGCTTGAAAGGGCAGGCTGCGGCGGGGCAGCAAGCGGGTAGTTTTGTGCTGGATAGCAAAACCTTGCCGGATTTTTCAGGTTTGAATACGGCGCTTAATGCGGGCGGATTTAACGCTACTCGCGATTTGCGTATCCGTACGGGTGACCTGACGATAGCAGGGAGTGATACGGTCATGGCACATCAAGTCGTGTTGAGTGCGGATGGCGGCAAGGTTGAGGTGGCCGGTACGGTGGATGCCAGCGGAAGCAATGGCGGCAAGGTTGAAATCTATGCGCGTGATAACGTCACACTCAAAAGTTCTGGTCAATTATTAGCGCGTGGAACTGGCGATACGCTGGTTGCGGGCGACAAGGGTACTGGGGCTGGCGGCACCGTGGTACTTTCTTCTTTATCCACGGCCAGCACAGACGCGATTTCTGCAGAATCCGGGGCGCTGATTGATGTTAGCGGTGATGAGCAAGGGGCGGTAAGCGGTGAAAAAGGCAGTGTGACCATGCGCGCCTACCGTGGCACCACTGGCAACGCGAATACGGTGAATGTCGCCTTTGATACCACGGCGGCGGTCAAGGGTGCGGAAGAGGTGAGGTTGGAAGGGGTGAAGGTGTATAACAGCGCAAGCTTTGCTGCCAATACTTCGACCATCGTGGCTGATACCAATGCTTTCTATAACGCCAATCCCGGTTCTGGCAGCTACGTAGCAACGCAGGATGGCGCGGTGATTAAAGTGCTGCCAAATATTGAAGTGCGCAGTACCGGCACGTCTACGCCAACAGATTTGACGATTGCGGCTGATTTGAATCTGCGAGTCTTTGGTGCGTTGCAGGCGGGCAAGGGCGGTTCCTTGACTTTGCGTGCCAACAAGGATTTGAAAATAAACGGTAGCTTGAGTGATGGTTTCGATACCGCCACTACGGCGGGTGTTTTGCAGAGCGGAAATACATTCTCCTTTGATTTGGTGGCCGGTGCAGATTTCTCGGCGGCCAATTCCATGGCGACTGTGAAAGATGCAGGTAGCTTTACTCTAGCTAACAGTAAGTTGATACGCACCGGTGAAGGAAATATTCGGATTGCCAGTGGTGGCAATCTGACCATGGGTAACGAGAGTTCGGTTATTTACACGGTGGGGCAAGCCGCTGCAGATTTTGATAACTTTGCGCTGCCGACAACGGCAAATAGTGCAAGCTATCTGAGCAATGGCGGGGATATCGACATTCATACCCAGGGCAACATTGTAGGCAAAATAGGCTCATCCGGCGCGCAGCAACTGATTAGTCCGTGGTTGTTCCGTCAAGGTGGCGGCAGTGGCAATAAGGATGTCAGCTGGTGGGTGCGACCGGATTTGTTCAAGCAAGGCGTTGCTGCACTGGGTGGCGGCAATGTATCGGTGAATGCGGAGGGTAGCATCACCAATTTCTCGGTTTCCGTACCGACCACGGCGCGTTATGACAACACGGGCAATGTTAGTCTGAACGGTGGCGGCGATGTGCAGGTGGCGGCTGGTGGCGATATCACCAGCGGTGTGTATTTTGCGGGTAAAGGTAATGTCAACTTGACTGCTGGCGGTGAAATCAAAGCGGCTGCCAATACCTTTGGCACCACTATCGCTTTGCAGGATGCCAGCGCCAAGGTTTCCGCTGTTAAAAACGCCATGATAGAAACCGTGTTTAATCCCACCCTGTGGTCGCAAGTGACGACTAATGCAGGCCCGCTGGATGCCAGCGGTAACAATGCCTATTTGTTGACTTACGGCGAGGATAGCGCCTTCAGGCTGGATTCTCTCACTGGCAATGCCACATTGGGTTCATCCGATGTTAGCCGGATTACGTCTGATCTGGTTGCGGGCACCAATAATACCAATCTGAAAGCGGCATTGGAAATTCACCCGGGGACAGTAGAGGCGGTGTCGTTTAGCGCCGATGTTAAAGTTGGACAGATGATACTGGCTCCATCAGCCCAGGGGAATCTTGGCTTGTTTGCCGCCGGTAACGTATTGGGCAATGGAGATAAGGCGCTGATTGCGGTTTCGGATGCCGATGCCAGCCAGTTGCCTTCGGTAGTGAAACCCGTCAGTCAAAATGGCGGATTTGGTTCTGGTGTCATTACTCAGTTTATCGGCAGTCATGCTGCCACAGCGTTGCATACAGGAGACACTAAGCCGCTCGTCATCATTGCCAGAGATGGCTCTATCACCTTGCCTGGCTCTGAATCTGTTGCCGGGCTGACTTCGCCCAAGGCGGCCTATATCAGCGCCGGGAAGGATGTTGCGTTAAGCGCCGACATTCAGCATCTGGATAGCAACGCTATTACGGTGATTAGCGCCGGCCGTGATTTCACCATTCCTTCCGACACTGGGCAGCTTGTTCAGCTGGGTGGGCCGGGCGAGCTGTTGGTGCAGGCGGGGCGCGATGTGAAGCTGGGTACCAGCAAAGGCATAGTGACCGTAGCCAATACCGTGAATTCGGCCTTGGCTGACACCGGTGCCTCGATCACCCTGTTGGCCGGGCTGGGTATGCAGGGGGCGGATGTAGCTACTTATGTGGCCAATTACATTAATCCGACCGGTGCCGGACCGTCTGAATTACAAGGCAATGCCAGTCAGTTGGCTTCTTATCGCGACGCTACCTCCAAGGCGGTAGCCAGCTATATGCGCAGACAGACAGGCCGTAGTGATTTGAGCGAGGTGGAGGCCATGACGCAATATTTGGCCTTGGACAGGGATAGGCAGGCAGTATTTGCCTACCGTCATTTTTCATCCGAGCTGCTGGCTTCGGGTAAAGGTTTTGCCAGCACTGGCAATCATCAGCGCGGCGACACGGCGATTGCCGATTTATTTCCGTCCAATAGAAGTTATAACGGTGATTTATCCTTGTTTAACAGCCAGTTGCGCACTTATCGTGACGGCAATATCGACATCCTGACCCCGGGCGGCTTGATTAATGCCGGGGTGCCCACTTCTTCCGGTAATGATATTGGCATTGTGACTGAGCGTGGCGGTGATATTCGAGCCTTTGCCGAAAGCGGCTTTCAGGTTGAGCAATCCAAGGTGATTACCCAATACGGTAGCGATATTACGGTGTGGGTGAATAACGGTGATATTGATGCCGGGCGCGGCTCCAAGACGGCTGTTTCAGTACCCAAGCGTGTGGTGAGCACCGATGCCGATGGTAAAACCACAATTGAGGTCAAGGGCGTGGCGGCGGGCAGCGGTATTCGTGCCCAGAGCTATGATCCCGATGGTCCGGCAGGTTCTCAAGTGGCACCGGCGCTGGGTAATGTGGCCTTGATCGCGCCGCGCGGTGTGCTGAACGCCAGTGAAGCTGGGGTTGCGGCGGGTAACTTCCTGGCGGTCGCCACGCAGGTGCTGGGGGCGAATAACATTTCGGTTTCCGGTACTTCCAGCGGTGTTGCGGCAGCCGATACCGGTAGCCTGGCGGGGGCGATGGCAGGGGTATCCAATGTGGCTGCCGATGCCACCAAATCCCTTGCCGATGATGTGGCACGTCAGGCCACCTCCAGTGCTCTCAGTCCCAAAAGCGTGATGCCTTCCTTTATTTCGGTTGAGGTGATTGGTTTGGGTGAATAAGTGCGGGTATGACATTTCTGTGGCAGTTTCATCAGGCTGCAATAATTCTTTTTTAGTATGCGGCAAGTTTGTTTTGTTTGATGTGGAGTATGGATAAGTGATTAAAAAAATAGTTTTACTGGCGATGTTTTTGATGCTGCCGACCCTGGTTCATGCCACTTGGAATGAGGCGTGGACGGCACGCAATAAAGTGGTGGTCAACGCCGCTACCGTCACGGAGGCGCTGACTGCTGTACCGGTAGTGCTACGTTTACACTCCGGCAACTTCGACTTTACCAATGCCAATGCTGACGGTTCAGATTTGCGTTTCATTGCCGCTGACGACAAGACCGAGCTGAAATATCACATCGAGAAATTTGATGCGCTGAATGAACTGGCGGTGATTTGGGTGCAATTGCCCAAGCTTGATGCGGCGGATAAAGAGGCACATTTCTGGCTCTATTCAGGTAATGATAAAGCTACCGCCAGCGCGGATAGCAAAGCCACTTGGGATGCCCACACCGTTGCCGCCTTCCATTTTGCCGAAAAAGCCCTGTTTCAGGATAGCTCGGCTACCGGCCTGGTGGCCAGCGGTGAAATCAGCGTGCAAAAAGCTGCGCTGCTGGGTGAGGCCGCCGTATTTACCGGCAAGCCGTTTGTGATTCCTACCAACCCGGCCATTAGCCGCGCTGCCGGGGCAGGCTATACCTGGTCGGCCTGGATCAAACCGGCCAGCTTGCCGCAAAGCGCCAGTCTGTATAACCAGAGTGATGCGATACATTTGAAGCTGGACGGTCAACAGCTGAGTTTGCATATCGGTGCCAAAACCATCACCGGTGGTGAGATCAAGGCCGCCGTCTGGCAGCAGGTAGCGTTTAGCATGGAAGGTGGCAAGGCCAGTATTTTCGTCAACGGCATTGAGGTTGGCACCGGCGATGCGCCGGTGGCGGATGCTGCCTCCGATATTAAAATCGGCGATGGTTTTAACGGTGAAATGGATGAGCTGGAAATCGCCAAAGTGGCACGCAGCACAGGCTGGCTGAAACTGGCCGCCAGCGCGCAAGGCATGGACAGCCAATTGCTAAAGGTGGAAGAGAGCGCCGGTGAGGAGGAGGAAGGTGAAACCAATTACATCGGAATTCTAGTGAGTAGCCTGACCATTGATGCCAAAGTGGTGATTGGCATACTGGCGGTAATGTTTGCCATCAGTGCCTATGTGATGCTGCAAAAAGCACGTCTGGTTTCCAGTACGGATAAAGATAATCACCGTTTTCTCACGCGTTTTCATCATGCGGGGAATGAAATACTGGCGCTGGACAAGGATGCGCACTTTCCCAATGCCTCGCTTTACAAGCTTTATAGCGCCGGTTTGCGAGAAATTCATAAACGGCAAAAAGAAGGGGAAGTGCTATCACTGAGCGGTGCCTCCATGGATGCCATCAAGGCTTCGATTGATGCCGAACTGGTGCGCGAAACCCAACGCCAGAATTCGGGCATGGTATTGCTCACCATCGCCATTTCCGGCGGTCCTTTCCTGGGATTGCTGGGTACCGTGGTGGGCGTGATGATTACCTTTGCCGCCATTGCCGCCGCCGGGGATGTGAATGTGAATGCCATTGCCCCGGGCATTGCCGCCGCGTTGCTGGCCACCGTGGCCGGTCTGGCGGTCGCTATTCCGGCACTGTTCGGCTATAACTATCTGGCCAGCCGCATCAAGAACATTACCATTGCCATGCAGATATTTGTGGATGAATTTGTTACGCGTGTGGCTGAACTGCATGGCAAGTAACCGATCCTTCCATTCTGTGCGAGGCGGAACCAAAATGGAAGGTGTTGGTGGCACTGGCATTGGTAACCGTTTCTCCTGGTTGCAAGGAGGCGACCTGCATGTCTGAAGGCATAAAAGAAGACAACCAGCTGTATGACGAGATTAACATCACGCCGATGCTGGATCTGGCCTATGTGCTGCTGGTGATCTTCATCATCATGACCACGGCCTCGGTACAAGGTGTGAAAGTGGAAACCCCGACCACACAAGCCACCGCACCGCTGGCCAAACCGCAAATGCGCGCCATCACTATTACCAGTGATGGCGCCGTGTATCTGGATGCTTATCCGGTGGATATGGCGACGCTGGAACAACGGCTGGGTGAATACAAACGCGGCAACCCCGAGTTACCCGTGGTGCTGAAAGGCGATGCCGCCACCCATTTCGACAAGGTGTCCGAAGTGCTGGGCATCTGCAAAAAGCTGGATATTACCGAAGTGGGTCTGGTGACCAAAAAGCAGGTGCCATAACAACATGCAAGTACAAAACGACGTTCAACCCTACGACACCATCAACATCACGCCCATGCTGGATCTGGCTTATGTGTTGTTGGTGATCTTTATCCTGATGACCACCGCCGGTGTGCAGGGCTTGACCATGCATCTGCCCAAACCCTCCAATAAACCGAGCACGGAAAAACACGATGTCAAAATTGTGCAGGTGCAGCAGGGTGGCGGTGTATTGATCAATGGAGTAGGAGTCAGCATGGCGGAGCTGGAAAGCCAGCTCAATGCGGCCAAGGCCAAGGATGCGCAATTCAATGTGATGATACGCGGCGATGCCAATGCGCCTTATGCCGGGGTGATTAGCGTGATTGATCTGGTAACGCGTATGCAAATCAGTAATGTCGGTCTGGTGACCGGCAAGATAGGTACCTGATGCAACAGACGGCTAATATCAATCTGGATGAAGAAGACGAACCGGAGCTGACCCCCCGGGAAATCTGGACGCGGCGCATCGTGACGGCACTGGTGGTGATCTTGGTGCTGGCACTGCTGGGCTATGGTTTGAAATCCCTGTTCTCCGGTAGCGCGCCGCATAAAAAGGCCATCACCACCATCAAGCTGTTGCCGGATACGCCACCGCCTCCGCCGCCCCCGCCGCCGAAAGAGCAGCCCAAGGAGCAACAGCCGCCCAAGGAAGTAAAAGTTGAACCGCAACCCAAACCGGAGCAAGCACCGCCTGCCGAGCAATTGAAGATGGAGGGTGCGGCGGGCGAGGGCGCTAGCCCGTTTGCGGCAGGTACGGTGAATAGTGAGTATAAGGGCGGAGAAGTTGGTACCAAGATTGGCGGTGGTGGTAGCCATCAGTTCGACAGATTTGCCGGATTGCTCAAATCACGCATAGAAGATGCATTGGCCAAAGACCCGCAACTGGCCAGCGGCAAATACCGGCTGGTGGTGCATGTCTGGGTTAAGCCGAATGGCAGAATAGAACGTCTGGATTTGATTGGTTCCAGTGGCGATGTTGCCAAAGACGAGCTTATCAAGACCGCCTTGAGCGACATACCAGCGTTGTCCGAGATGCCGCCGGAAGGTCTGCCGCAGCCGATTAAATTGCGTATTACCGCACGTTCTTCCGGTTGATGTTTGAGAGCGGACGGATGTTTTATCAATGGATGATGGAATCAAAAGCACTGTATTAAAAACCTGGAATTGAATATGAATAACAAAAAATCTTTCAAACTCTCGCTGATGAGTTTGGCGCTGATGAGCAGTTGCCTCACCGCCCCCACGGTTCAGGCCGGTGAGCGTGAATCGCTGGAGCAATTGCGTGCCACTACGGTTAACCTGATTAATTTATTGGTGCAGGAAGGCGTGCTGACCAAGGACAAGGCAGATGGCCTGCTGACACAGGCGGCGCAGGATGCGGCGCGCAGTGCGGAAAAACTGGCCGAGAGCGGTGAGGCGGATGCCAAAAGCGATAGCAAGGCGGTGCGTGTGCAATATGTGCCCGAGCATATCAAAAACGAGATGCGCGAAGAGATCAAGAAGGACGTGATGGCCAAGCTCAACTACAAGGCTGGCGAGCGTTTGGGATTGCCCGATTGGATAGACCGCATTCAGTGGGAAGGCGATATGCGTCTGCGCTATGAGCTGGATAGCTTTGCAACAGGCAACTCGGCTCCTGTCAATTTTAAAGGTGATTTGCGCAACTCAAACATTAGCAACACTACCGAAGATCGTAACCGTTTTCGGGTGAGGGCGCGTTTGGGTGCCAAGCTTAAGCTGGCTGATTGGCTGGATGGCGGTATACGCATGACGACGGGTAGTAATACCGATCCCATTTCACCTAACCAGACCCTGGAAACCAAAAGCAGTAAATTCTCATTTGGGCTGGATAGGGCGTTTCTGCGCGCGCAGCCTTTGCCATGGATTAGTATTTCCGGCGGACGTATAGAAAATCCCTGGTTTTCCACGGATCTGGTTTGGGATCCTGATCTTGCTTTTGATGGTTTTGCCGCCAGCTTCAAGCCCAAGTTCTCTGACCACTGGTCGGCCTTTGGCACGGTGGGCGCTTTTGTTCTGGATGAACAGGAAACATCCAATACCAATAGAGCCAGAGATAAATGGCTATTTGGTATTCAGAGTGGTGTGCAATGGAAAAGCGCAGATGATTCCACGCTTAAATTGGGCGTAGCTTATTATGATTTTCAGAATGTAGCCGGGAAACCGAATACGCTAGGTGACACCGAGTTTAATAATACAGCACTTGGTTTCCGCAACAAAGGCAACAACACGTTCAGTATAGATGCGGCAAATAGTAATTTTTGCGGTGCTACCACCAACCCCGGTGCTTGCGGTTTGGCCTCCAAGTTTCGTGAAATCAATTTAACCGCTCAGCTTGATCTGGCAAGCTTTAATCCGGTGCATGTTGTGTTGACGGCTGATTATGTGCGCAATATTGGTTTTGACCAGAGTGAGATATTGGCGCGTACCGGCAATAGCTACAAGAGGGAAAATCAGGCCTATCAGGTGGGGCTGAATGTGGGGATGCCGAAAATTGTGCAACGTCATGATTGGCAGGTATTTGGTGCTTATAAACACATTGAGGCGGATGCGGTGCTGGATGCGTTTACCGATTCTGATTTCCATCTGGGCGGTACGGATACCAAAGGCTGGATTGTGGGCGGCAGTTACGGTGTGGATAAGAATGCCTGGTTGACTGCGCGCTGGTTTAGCGCTGACCAGATTAGTGGCCTGCCTTTGGCGATAGATGTGCTGATGTTTGATTTTAACGCCAAGTTCTGAAGAGACCGCTTAATATGAAAATAATCCCGGGAACAGTATTCGGCCTGGCGTTGGTCACCATGCTGATATTGCAGCCAGCGCAGGCCGCTGACAAAAAAGACAAGGCCGCGCGCCGTATGCAACAGATGGTGCAGCAAATGCAGCAGGAAAAAGCCGAGTTGCAGGCGCAGATAGACCAGGCTAAAGCCGGATTTGAGGCGGAGGCGAAAAAGTCTGCGCAGCAAGCTGATTCCCTGAAAGGCAGTTTGAGTGCGGCCAATCGCAAGGCAGGCTCACTGGCGGCCGATTTGCAGCGCACGGCAAAAGAAAGATCAGCGGCTGAAGCCAAGCTCCAGCAGACGCAAGGCTTGCTGGAGAGTGCACAAAAAAGCTTGTCCGAACTGACTTTGCAATATCAGAATGCGCAACGCGATTTGAAGGTCAACGAGGGCGAGCGTGGCAAGCTGGTAGGCAATCTTGCGCAGAAAGAAAACACGCTGGCAGCTTGCGTAGGCAAAAACACCAAACTTTACGGTTTTGGCCTGGAATTGGTAAAAATGTACGAAAACCCCGGTGCTTTTGATGCGGTATTGCGCAAAGAGCCATTTACTCAAATCAAGCGCGTGGAGTTGGAAAATATCTTTCAGGATTACCGCGACAAGCTGGATGAAGAGCGGGCAATTTCTGCAAGCAAATAGGTTTTCTTGCTATGCGCACGGTCTATGCGGCGGTCTATTAAATTGGGTGAATGGACTATCTTCAGGAAATATGCCTGCAATATTGCCCGGTTAGTATAAGGCTTGTGCTTGCACCCATACACTTCATTATTTTTAGTGGTACAACGCATCCGGGTTTTTTCAAGTCAATTTAATTGGGAGTCATTTCATGTTTCGTTACAATAAAATCACCTTGGCTGTAGCCACCGCGCTGGCAGCCAACTTCGTCAGCATTTCAGCTGCACAAGCGGCTACTTACTTTGAAAACTTTACACCATTAACCGCTTCATCAGGTGTACGTTCTGCAACTTCACCTATCCTGTTATCCAGCCCAAACTTCACACAAACTATCATCTCCAACAGCTTGAACAATGGCATTTCATACGCTGCTCCAGCAGTAGCGAATCTTGGCGGTGACGGCAATGCACCAGACATGATTGATGCAGACCCAAGCGGCCGTTACATATTCATGCCTTTTGAACAAGGTCAAGGTGGTGTATTGCGTATCGACACACAAGACACCAATTACAACACACGTTCAACAGTGATTGTGACGCCAGGCTCAGCAAATGCACAAGGCTTTATCCGTGGTGATGCTTCACGCTTTACACCATGGGGTGGCTATTTGACTGGGGAGGAAAACTTGTCTAATGGCACGGTTACATCCGGTGTTGGTCAAGGTCGCCTTTTTGAGGTGACTAACCCTTTAACAGCGACTGCTGGAACAGGTACCTTTGTTCAACGCAACAGTGTGATCCCGCTAGTTGCTCACGAAGGCCTGGCATTTGACTCTGCAAAAAACTTCTACTTTGTGGATGAATACTTAAGCGGTAGCGTTTACAAATTCACTTCGGCCAATGCAAATGCAACCAATGGTAATGATTTCTTTGCGGCCGGTACAGTTTCTGCATTGAAATTAAATACTGGTGCTGTAGATGAAGCTACTTCATTAACACTGAGTGGCGCAACAAGCTGGGCAACAATTTCAGGTGCAAACGGTCGTGGCGCAGCTGATGCTGCGGGCGCAATCGGTTTTAACCGTCCAGAAGATTTGGAATTGTTGAAGTTGGCAAACGGTAACGAAGCACTTATTTTTGCATCAACAGCTGGCGATAATGACAACAACTCTGGCAATGGCAATGGCCATGTTTACATCCAAAACCTGGTAACTAATGAACTCAGTTTATTTGCTGATAGCAACACGATTGATTTGGCAACAGGTTTAGCCGTAGGTGCCGGTTTCAAAAGCGCAGACAATATCGCTATTGATGCAAACGGCAATGTATACATCATCGAAGACCGTAACGGCTCTACAGATGACGACATCTGGTTTGCCAAGGACATCAATCATGACGGCGACCTGACTGATGCTGGTGAAGGCATAGCACGCTGGGCTTCTAACGGTATTGATGGTTCTGAGTTCACTGGTTTGTACTTCAGTAAAACCAACCCTAACCTGGCTTTTGTTAACATTCAGCACCCAAATGGTGGCAATGATTTGACTATGAGCATTACTGCTGTACCAGAACCGGAAACTTATGCCATGTTGTTGGCTGGTTTGGGTTTGATGGGTTTTATCGCACGTCGTCGTAAATAGCATTTAGATTTCATCCCCGCCTGTACTCCTCCAGGCATTTTATAACCGCCTTAGGGCGGTTTTTTTTAAATTGTCTGAGCAAACTTAATATTTGAGAAAATTTGATAGGAGTATTCTTAAGTCCCCGTGTTTGCAGCCTTTGACTTATCGGTTTCAACTTTTCCCTCTACCACATCAGGCGCTATTCCTAAACTCGCAGTTTGCCTGGTGATTTGAAATGGAATGGTGAGCAAAGGCCATAAGCCGAGGCGGGATGGCTTACGCATATAGGGCGCATAAATCGCCGCGCCCAGCGTTAAACGCTGCACCATAATATACAGGCCGACCAGACTAAAGTTGATGATCCAGCGCCCGACTTTAGGCTGCGTGGGTGGCCGTTTGGGGTAAATCGCTTCTAACCGCGCGGCCAACAGGTAAACCCAATAAAAAACTACTTGAGCTGCCAATAACTTTGCATTTCATTGCCAATGTTCAGGTTCACGATAGGTAGCTAAAGAAAAAGGATTTTTTCCCCAAAACGAAAGGTGAAATCAAGCGGCAAACTATTTCTTTTGTGCGCATGAGCCTTTACACTATACGCAGAATTCTTCATTAACCACTGGGTCTCAATTTTATGCAAATCGCGAAAAAAATTCAGGTATTTAGAAAAATCAAGCCGTTGTTCCTGGCAAGCGCACTGGCATTCGGGTTTATAACGTAACCAGCGCAAGCGGCTTTAACTTTCAACTTTAATTACCTTAATCCAAGCCAAGGCTTTCAGGATGCAACATTAGGTGCTGCCAGACAAACGGCGTTAAATCAGGCGGCGGACTTGCTTGGCGCTTATTTTACCAACTACACAGCTACGCTGGATTACGATGTTGTATCTTATTCGAGTACAACGCTCAACACTCTGGCCTCGGCAGGTAGTGGTTCATTCGTGGTTCCCGGTAGTTTTCAGCAAACCTTTGTGCAATCCAAAATTCTTAGTAATGGCGTGGATGCTAATGGAACCGCAGCCGATGGCGAAATCAACTGGAATTTTGGCCAGAATTGGGGACTGACTGACAACGTTGCTGCTAACGAATTTGATTTTAAAAAAGTCGCGGTGCATGAATTATTGCACTCGTTTGGTTTTGCTTCTTACACGCAAAGTGATGGCGCAGGGCTAACTGGCCAACTACCCGGCACTGCCGATACTTGGGCTATTTTTGATCAATTTTTGACGGATGCCAGCGGTAATCGGCTGATTAGTAACGCAGGTATTTTCAACAGCAGCCAAGTGGCCACACTCACTGGCGGCAGCGGCAGCTTATTGTTTAGCGGTGCCAATGCCAAAGCGGCTAATGGTGGCGCGAGCGTTAATCTTTATGCACCGGCAATCTACGCCGATGGCAGCAGCACTTCGCATCTTGATGATGACACCCTTGCCTTTGCCGATTTGATAATGACATCCTCCACCTATGCGGGTCTGCAAACACGCACTCTATCAGGAGTAGAGCTCGGCATATTGAAAGACATAGGCTACACCAATATATCGGCTGTTCCCGAGCCTTCAATGGCTTGGCTGATGCTGGGTGGTTTGTTTGTAGTGTTGGGCGCGGCGCGGCGTAGAAATATCTTGTAATCTTGGTGCAAGCAGACTTGGCAACATTGGGGCTCTGTTTGAGCCCCTTTTTATTTTTATAAGCATGGCAAGGAATATCTATGCATAAACTCACGCGCTATTTGTTAATCACGGTGGCATTATTCTCAGTAGCCATAACCATACCAGGAATAAATCTGATGACCCCTAGCCAGGCAGCCAGCGCGGATTTACCTTTACACTATCCTTTGAATGCAGTCAGCATCAGCCTCTTGCAGCAAACGGCTCACGGTATTGCGGGTGGCTATCAAATTACCCTGCGTGGTGATGGCAATAACATTTACAGCTGCAACGGTAAAACACAGCAGGTGCCGACTATAGATAAAAAGGCCTTGCTTGATCTAATTAATGAATTTTATGAGTTACATTTCTTTGAGCTGGCTGATAGCTACAGCGTTAAAAAACAGCTACTACTCAATGATGACAATACGCTAGCCACCATAGCCACTAAAATGCTTGATACCGGCAGCAAACAGCTTTGCATTCAACTCGCCGATTATAAAAAATGCATTACTATTGTTAACAACCAACCCGCCGTTGCTGCGCAGCTGGTAAAAAAGATTGAAGCACTGGTGGGTGCTAGGTTCTGTTGACATTTCATCGCAGCCATAAAAGCGCAGAGGAAAATGACAGTATCCCCATGTAATTAATGGCTTTTTTCTCATACCGAGTGGCGATTCTGCGGTAGTGTTTGAGCTTGCCGAACATTCTCGGGGTGCACAGTATATGCACATGGTTTGTCATAAGTACCCACGCATGAATTGCAACTTCATGTTTTTTGGCATATTCCTTTAACCAACCTGCATAAGCTATAAAATCTTCTTCTCTACTGAAGCATACTTGTCGATTATTTCCACGATGAATGATGTGTTGTGGTACACCTTCCAAGTAAACTCTTTGCAATCTAGCCATATTCTTACAGAAGTGAGTGATAAACCTTAATTGTAATAGCTTAATTTTACTCTGACCCCAATTATTCCACGCTTTTGGCCTACCGTTAAAGTGCTAAAGTCTCAATTGTTCCAATTGTTCTACCATTCGCGTCCACGCCATGTGCTTATATTGGTAGCCAAACCAGTTTCAATATCAAGCTCGTAATTTTCTCCAGATGCACCAACAATGAGTACATAACCAGGCTCCCAAGCGATACGTTTACAGTCTTCAGCTAGAGGCTTGTCATCATTGCTATCTTCAAAGCAACCCTGCTTTACAAATGTGCTAGAGATTCTTGTAAATGGCCATCTTGACCGCCTAATTGACTCAGGATTCCCCTTATCTCCTTTAGCGACTTCCGCCATAATGTGTTCCCAATTTATTCTGTCTTTGTCATCTCGCTGTACTTGCCATACCACATTACCGTCTTTGTCGAGGCGGAAGATGTTGTGATTGTGGTCGTAAATTGGAATTATTTTATCTTCGTCTCCAATTAAACAATTAGAAATAGCTATAACTCCACCGTCAGGTAAAGCCACACTTTGTGAAATATTTCTTGCGCGCTTATTCATCATTTGAGAGGTCTCGGATTTGTAAACCAAGAGTTGAATGTTTTTTGCTCAGCCTCAGTTTTTGGCTTGCTTGTCACCTCAAACTGTACGCCCCCACCGCCATTCCCTAGAATCCCATTTGCCGTAGTCGCCCGCATGGATTGACCCGCAGGAATGTTGACATCAGTGACATAAGTAGGGGTTAGTTTAAGTGCGAATTTATCTTTCACGAATAACTGGGGTCAGAGTAAAATTAAGCTATTATAATTAAGGGCACTTCTATAAATCCCGTTAAATTTGATTCGCCCTCATCAAGTTTCATTTTTTGATGAAGTTTGGCTGAGATTTACAGTTTTGCTACAGCGGTTTTCTCATTTATATTTGCCAATATTGAAATGTTGGGCGATCCTCCAGCCATTTTCATGGGATTGACCGCATCACAGGCGCACCTATCCTGTCAAAATCAAACACCTTCAAACGTATCAGTGTTTCAATGCGCTTGAGGTTGTACGTCAGATTCATCAAGCCCACCCCGACAACCACACGCGCCGCACCAATACCTCTGAGGAAGATGCCGCCCATGTCGTTTTCCATCGCGCCAAAGACAGGTTCCACCCGCGCACGCACCCGCGATTTCTCTGTGTTGGAAAGTTCCTGCGCTTCGGTGAGAGGCGTGTCGCGATACGCCCGTTCATGAATCCGGCTGCTGTGCCGACTGTCCTTGAGGCGTTGCTTCTGTTCCCCAGAGCGGTAAGCGCTGTCCGCCCAGACTTGTTTGCCACCGGTCGCCTCGTCGCGTAGCACGGTTTCCAGAACTTAACTGTCAGCACGCATGCAGAGGTGCAAGTGTGCGCCGTGATGAGCTTGGTATCCTTGTCGATGTTGATGTGGTTCTTGTAGCCATAGTGGTTCTGATCGCCTTTCTTCGTCCAGCGTGCCTCCGTGTCTTTCTGCGCCCGTTTGGCCGGAGTCTTGCCCCAGTCAATGCAACGGCACCGACTTTGATGATGGCATTGGTTTCACGTCCGTTACGCTGGATCGGTGCGGGTACGAAGGTGGTATCCACGATCTGGCCGCTTTTGAGTTCACCCCCCCCAGATTAGCGAGCGCTTGATGCAGACGTGCAAACAGTTGTCATGGTCTAATAAAAACGGACACCTTGATAGGTTACTATTCACCTAAAGAGGAACTAAAAATGAGTCAAGCAAACAAGCATTACGAAGCTGCATTCAAGTTGGAAGTCGCTCGCATGGTTGTCGATCAGGGGGGGTGGGCATCGCGCAAGTTGTTAAAGACATGAAGATTGGTCGCACGGCGGTGAGCCGCTGGGTGGCGCAATACCGTGCCGAGCAATTGGGTAAGCCTGGGATTGGAAAACCCCTCACCGCCGAACTGCAACGCATCCGCCAACTGGAGACGGAGAACCGGCAACTGAAATCGGATAACGAACTCCTAAAAAAAGCCTCGGCCTTCTTCGCCCGCGCACTGAAATGATTTACCAGATCATTCAGGAAGATGAGAAGGCGGTACATCAGGCGTGTCGGGTATTGCAAGTCAGTCGTTCGGGTTATTACGCCGCCAGGCAACGGCCTAAGCCGCCTGCTATTTGCAGCGCCAGCGTGAGGGTCAAAGCCGTGTTTGCGGCGCATCAAGGCTGTTGTGGCAGTCGGCGTATCGTCGATGAACTCCACGAGCAAGGCCTCAAAATAGGACGATACAAAGTCCGGCGTTTGATGCGTGAAGCCGCACTCAAACCGGTTTGGAAGAAGAAGTTTGTGAATACAACGGATAATAAACATGATCTGCCCGTCGCGGATAACCTGTTGAATCGGCAGTTTAATCCGCCCAAGTCAAATCAGGCGTGGACCTCGGATATTACCTACATTCGTACGCAAACCGGTTGGCTGTATTTAGCGGCGGTGATGGAGTTGCACTCGCGCAAAATGATAGGTTGGGCGATGGATGCCACCATGCCGGCGGAGCTGGTGTGCCGGGCTTTGCGCATGGCCATCGGGCAGCGACGACCGCAAGCGGGACTCCTGCTGCATTCCGACCGGGGTAGTCAATACGCCAGCCATGAATACCAGGCACTACTGAAGCAACACGGCATGGTTTGCAGCATGAGCCGTAAAGGCAATTGCTGGGATAACGCCGTGATGGAACGTTTCTTTCTGAATTTGAAGATGGAGCGGATATGGCAACGAAAATATGCCAATCAACTGGAGGCTACAAAGGATGTAACAGATTACATCGTGGGCTTTTATAACAGTATCCGACGCCATTCCGCCTTGGGGAATGTTGCACCCTTGGCATTTGAACAACAATTTGCAGTAAAACAACCGATTGAGGTGTCCGAAATTACTTGACCGCTACAGTCACCTCTAACCAATATCGCACCGGCGATTATTGGCTAATCTCCGCCCGCGTTGCCACTGGCGATGTGGAATGGCCGGGGGAGGTTGGCAAGCCGCAAGCTCTCCATCCGCATGGCATTGAACATCATTATGCGCCGTTGGCGATTATTCAAATTGGCAACACAGTACCGCTTGCTGATCTGCGCAGGAAAATTCAACCTATAGGCAATTAAAGCCCATAGCAAGCAATCTCAAGCCTGTGGCGGGACTGTCTCGGTGAATGAGGCTCGCTCCAGGGTTTGTACATAGTGGCGCGCCAGATTGGGATAGGTTTGCGGCCAGTGCAAATGCTGATAACGCAGATTTAAATAGCCCAGCAAGCTGCCGAGAGCAATATCCGCCAGGCTGAAAGTGTTATTCACGCACCACTGATTTTTGCCTAAATCCTGATTCAAGGCACTTAAGCCACGCTCCACTTTGCCTAGTTGTTTGGTGATGGACGCGGCATCCTGCAAGTTTTCCGCTTTGCGACCTTCCAGCATGGCCGCAACGGCGGCATCAGATACGCCATCCGCCAGCGCTTCCCAGCGCCGTACTGAAATTCTGTGATTGAAATCCAGAGGAATCAGTGGTTTTTGCGGGGAAAAGTGATCCAGGTATTCTACAATTACGCGTGAATCATACAAATTATCACCATCGTCGGTGATGAGTGCGGGGATTTTACCCAGCGGATTATGCTGATTGATCGGGCAATCCGGTGCGGAAAGTGTCACTGCAAGCAACTCCAGATCAAGCTGTTTTTCCAGTGCAAATATGCGTACTTTGCGGGCGTAAGGGCTGGTATGTGAATATAAAAGTTTCATGATGATGGATAGTCCCGTGATAGTTCTGTGTGTTAGTCGTCTGCTTTGGCAGAGGCTACATTATAATGAAACGCATGTATTCAACTCTTTTCGATAAACCCTATGCTTAATAATCAACTACAACAAACCATAGCGCGCGATGTTCTGCGGGCGCTGGAAGAAGATATAGGCAGCGGTGATTTGACCGCGCTGCTGATACCTGCAACGCAATTGGCCGAAGCCAGCATCATCAGCCGCGAAGCTGCCATTGTCTGTGGCATGCCCTGGGCTGAGCGCTGCTTTCGCACGCAGGATGCGACTGTCAACATTGATTGGCTGGTGGCGGAAGGCGAGCGCGTGCAGCCCGATCAAACCCTGTGCCGCATCAGCGGCAATGCGCGCGCCTTGCTGACCGCTGAACGCTGCGCCCTGAATTTTTTGCAAACGCTGTCGGCCACGGCGACAATTACCCGCCTTTATGCGGATGCTATTGTTGGCACCAAGGCGCGTATTTATGACACGCGTAAAACCTTGCCCGGTTTGCGTTTGGCACAAAAATACGCGGTGACGGTAGGGGGTGGCATGAATCAGCGTATTGGGCTGTATGACGGTATTTTGATTAAAGAAAACCATATCGCCGCCGTTGGAAGTATTGCCACGGTGTTGCAGGCCGCGCGCGCCATTAACCGCGAAGTTAGCACACAGATTGAAGTGGAAACACTGTCGCAGCTGGAGGCGGCATTGCAGGCGGGGGCTAAATTGATCCTGCTGGATAATTTTAATTTGCAGGATTTGCGCGCTGCCGTCAGCCTGAATGCCGGGCGCGCCATACTTGAAGCTTCCGGCGGCATTACGCTTGAAAATGTGCGCGAAATCGCCCATACCGGCGTAGATCGAATTTCCATAGGCGGCCTCACCAAGCATGTGCAAGCGATTGATTTATCCATGCGCTTTAGCGGAGGATAGGTCATGGTCATTTATATAAAATCAAGGATGCCAACATTAACACCATCAGCAAAAAAATCAGCGCACAGGATTCCGGCATGATTGAGCCTGTTCCTGCCATTAAACACCCGCAAGGCCGCTTGTCACTGGGCGAGCTGTTGCGCATGTTGGTGGGTGATGGGCTGGTGGATAAAAGCGATGCAGAAAAGCTGTATAAGGATCGCAAACTGGATAGCTCGAATTTGCATCCGCTGGTAGTAGTGGCCGAGCAAAAATGGCTGGCACACAATGCCAGCGGCAAATTACTCACGGTGGATGCGCTTACCGCCTGGATGGCCGAGCGCCTGGGCATGGATTATTATCCGATAGACCCGCTGCAGCTGGATTTTACTGCGGCTGCGCAAGTCATCTCCAAAGCCTATGCCGAGCGTTTGAAAATCATGCCGGTCAAAGTGGCGGGCACGCTGGTGACGGTAGCTACCGCCGAGCCATTTTTGACGGATTGGATCGCGGATCTGGAGCGCGTGCTGAATCGGCAGATCAAGCTGGTGTTGGCCAGCCCTTTGGATATTAATCGTTATCTGCCGGAAATCTACAATCTGGCCAATTCCATCAATCTGGCCAATACCGCTAAAGCCGGGCAGATTGTGGGGGTGCAAAATCTGGAGCAATTGGTTGAAATTGGCAAGGATAAAAATCTGGATGCCAATGAACAACACATTGTAAATATCGTTGAATGGCTATTCAAATATGCGTTTGAGCAACGCGCCAGTGATATTCATCTGGAACCACGGCGTGATGTTGGCCTGATGCGCTTCCGTATTGATGGCGTTCTGCATCTGGTATACCGGCTGCCATCCAATATCATGAATGCCATTACCAGCCGCATCAAACTGCTGGGGCGCATGGATATGGTAGAAAAACGCCGCCCGCAGGATGGCCGCCTGAAAACGCTCACCACCGAAGGCGTGGAAACCGAGCTGCGCCTATCGACCATGCCCACCGCCTTTGGTGAAAAACTGGTGATGCGTATTTTTACCCCGGAAAATCTGGTCAAGGATTTTATCCAATTGGGTTTTTCACAGGCACAAGCGGATTTATGGAAAACCTGGACCAGTCACCCCAATGGCATTATTTTAGTCACCGGGCCGACTGGATCAGGCAAAACCACCACGCTTTATTCCACACTGAAACAGCTTGCCACGCCGGAAGTAAATGTGTGCACGGTAGAAGATCCGATAGAAATGGTGGAACCCGCTTTCAACCAGATGCAAGTGCAAAAGAACATTGAACTCTCTTTTGCCGACGGCATACGCACTTTGCTACGGCAAGACCCGGACATCATTATGGTGGGTGAAATCCGCGATAATGAAACCGCAGAAATGGCCACGCAAGCTGCACTCACCGGGCATTTGGTGCTCTCCACGCTACATACCAACGATGCCCCCGCTGCAATTACGCGCCTGCTTGATCTCGACGTAGCACCTTATCTTATCAATTCAACGGTGTTAGGCATTATGGCGCAACGTCTGGTGCGCACCCTATGCCCGGATTGCAAAGCCCCCGCCGAGATAGATGAAGCCAGCTGGAACGCGCTCGTCGCACCTTGGAAAATACCCAAACCCGCAAAAATCTATCACGCCGTTGGCTGTCAAGCCTGCCGCATGACCGGCTACCGTGGCCGTAGTGGCATTTATGAAATGTTGACCATTAGCCCGGGCTTGAAAAAATGCATTACACAAAATACCGATCTGGAAAGTATCCGCGCCTTGGCGCATAAAGAAGGTATGCAACCTTTGCTGATTAATGGCGCTGAAAAAGTGGCAGCCGGATTGACCACGGTAGAAGAGCTGTTGAAAGTAGCACCGCCAGCATTGGATTAGCCGTGTTTAGCAAGTGTTAATTTGATGGCGATGGAATATCAACCTTTTTGATAAGAGATTTCTTCGATTCCTCTGGTAGATTGGAGATGAAAATGAGTTGTTGGATGAAGTCTATAATGCGCGGATCGTCAATATCGTTATGGTTAGCGATCAGGTTTCTATCAACTTGAATAACAAGATAAGGGTTGCGCCCGGCAGAGGTGTTTGTCCGCTCCAGCGTCAGATCAGCTATTGAAATCTTGCTACCGGGTGCGTCGTTTGCCGCCCAGACGGATGCCGCAGCCAAGGCAGAGCGCACGCTCTTGTCACTACTTGGTACATCCACACTGCTGCGTAACAAAACCTGTTCCGGGTAGAGTTTATGTGTACGATAAGGCTTAAAGTGGCCGACGGCAGCCACATTGGCATCGTCCTGCGAAATGGTTTCTTCCTGGTGAGTCACTGCATTATTGCGCGTGCTTAAATGCGTGCTCTCAAACAAAGTGGAAAGCCAGCGACCTGCCGGAAACGCATAGCGCGTTGCATAATCTGCTTCAGAAGTTAGTATCGCTACGACTGGCAATTGTGATTCAAAATAAAATCCACGTTCTGTCGACATATCACTCAGCGGTGTATATTGCCCGGCTTCAAACGCTGGGTTAATTAGCACTACAAGATTACCAAAACCCTTGGCATCACTCGCAAGGCCTGCCGGTCCGGTTGTATGGATGAATCGGCTTTCGAGAATTTGTGTCAGAGCATTGTGAACTATCGCACCGCCAAAACTATGCCCAATCACTATCAGCCTAGTGGCGCTGCTACCCGACTGGGTGCTGTCCTTGGCAGACTTGAGCTGCTCCAGTCGATTGAGCACCTCGGTTACGCCACCATGACCAACTTTCTCAGCGGTATTCTTGCGATCCCAGAAAGTAAGGTTTTTTACCAACGGAACACTTATCGACTCTCCGCGCCAACCCAGATAAACCCCCGCCACCTGACGTGCAGGCTGACCGCTTGCTTCACTAAAGTGCTTTTCGTCCATGCTCAGTTTGGTTAGAACGTTGCGGAATGTCTTGATATTTCCATCCTCCGGCGCTGCATTATGTTGCCAACCATGCACAAAAACCACCATCAATAGGTCTTTGTTGGCGGCTTCCGTTGCAAACTTGTCAACGACAGCTTGCATTTGTTTGCGATCCCAAAGTTGACCCTGGTCATCGAACTCGATAAATCCGAGCAGGTAGTTGGCTCCTTCGCCTGCAGGCAATTGTTGAATGGAATGAGCATCGCAGTTTTGTGAATTGCTTTGACCCGAGTTGATGCAGAACTCATTATTGGTTCGGTACGGTATATGCTGTGTGCAAGCGGTAAGCATAACCATCAGAACAAGAATGGCTGGTGTAACTGCCGAGCGATAAAGTTTCATGATAATCAATCTCCGGTTAGATAAAAATTAGGCATTTAAAATTAAAAAATTTCTTGTTACAAGGCTTCCATATGAGCAAATAAAATAGAGGAATAGAGATTGCCCAGATTGATTGTAAGTCCAACCAGTCTGATTCCAATTATGGCTACCTCTTTAAACAAACTCAATGCAACGCCGCTTGCAGTGGCTTAGCTTCACTCACTGAAAGCCATGCAGAAACTACATTTTTCACCTTAACCAAGTGGCTGGCAACACCTGTACCCGTCGCCGCGATCCACTGAAAGGTGGGGGGCTGCCAAGTTTGTTGCCCCTGCGGAGGACGTTCCACCAAAGCGCGCTTATAAGCAGTGACGAGGTCGGTATATGTCTCAGGCAAGAAACGCGACAAATCCACAAACAACATGGGCGAATCGCTTTTCACCAAGCGTAAGGGCTGCAAGGTGGTTAACAGGAAAGGACCGGGTGAGTCCTGAATCACATCGAGAATTTCGCGGCTACGCACGGCACCGCTTCCTGCGGTGGAAAGGGTAGAAAAGGCCAGGCTGGATGCATAATTATCCAGCGCAGAGAGCTTGTCACTGCTTTCGTCCAGTGCCGCCAATCCTTCCTTCCACGCTGTTTTTCCTGGAATGCAAAACAGATTAAGCTTGTCATGTGGAATTTCTGGAGAGACCTCGCTAATATGGGGCGTGGAAGCGATGATGGCATTGAGCAAGGCGGCATAGTTGAGCTTTACCTGCGGTGCCAATTGGCTTCCTACGCGCCGCCCGAAAAGCACGTAACTGTATGCGCCATAACCTTTTGATTCGTTCGTGGTTGCGGTGAAAAATTCCCAGGCATGTGCCTCGATTTGCCAATTGGGTGCCATCATGGCGGCAGATACTCCTGGCTCATGTGCCGGAGCCGGAGCTGCCATTGCTGGTGTGCTTTCTGCGGCATATCGAGGTTTGCCATAAGCTGCCAGATAGGCGCTATCGGCGGCTTGTTGGGCTTGAGCATAGCCTTCAAGCGCGCGTTGATAATCGTTGCCGGTTATCTTGCTTACTTCCTCCGCCATGACTTGAGCTGCGCCAGCGTTCGCCACCGCTGTATCCAAGGTTTGCGGGTTGCTCGCGGACATATCGGCATATTCATCCATGCGGCGCCCAATGTATCGTGTGGTGTCAATATTTGCTGTGGCGGCACCTAAGCGCTCTGTAGCTTCGGCGCGTGCGCTGGCAAGCTGCTGTTCAGCCAGTGCCAGCTCCTGGTTTATGCTCGCACGACAGACACTATCGTTCACACAACGTTGAAGGCTGACTTTACGTACGGCTGCGAGGTAACTAACGGCATCAACCTCGATAGCCACATTTAGCTCGGCGTTGAAATACGCTTGCAACACAGCCGCATGCGCCGGTTCCTGCTCCTGAGCGAGTTTCATTTCGTCGGCAAGATCGCGTACAAGTTTCAGGTGTCCGTTCAGCGCATGGGTTTCGTCACGCAACTGGACAGCGCGTTCAGCCATTTGGGCAGAAGCGGCCGCCATTGCGGGTGAGGATACTTTGGATTTGGCTGTGGCGACTGCATCAACAAACGCACTGCTTTTTTCTTCAAATGCATCAGCTGTCGCTTGTGCTTCTATTAAATGTGTATTGAATTCCGCGCTGCGGTATCCCACACTGGCCAAGGCATAGCGTAGAGAATTACTAGCCTGAGCCGCTTTTTCCAGCGCTGCCCGGGACTGCTGCATAGCCTCATTTTTACGCGTTGCCGCCGCATCTGCTTCTCTAGCCAGACGTGCGCGCTGCTTGCCACGCGCATTGGCAAATGCGGTAGCAGTCTGTAGCGCCTTGGTCGAGGCCTGCGTGTTGGCCGTGATGGCGATCAGCGCGGCACGTTTGGCTTGTTCCGTCTGCTGCGCGATTTTTGAAACCTGTGTAAACGCCGTATTACGTGCTTGTGCATCATTTTGTAATGCTTTGATTTCAGCTTGGTAGCGCCGTGCGGTTTCGCTCGCAGCGTAAGCGCGATCGTCCAGGTGACGCGCTAGAGCAAGCACAGCCGCCTGCTCTGCTTCATTTTTTTGCGCCTGCTCGTAGGCAGCGGTTTTGGATGAATGGCGTATTAATGCATCCGTTTCCGGCTGGGCAACGCTTGGCATCGGCAGCAGACCAAGCAGAAAGGTGATGACGATAGCGATCGAAATGTTGCTTTGATGTTTCCGCTTCATGATTTCTTCTGCCCAGTAAGGTGCGTCTACAGCCAGTCAACCATGGCTGCCACAATTACACCGATAAAACCAGCTAACAGATACACATCATCCGTGATGGGCGCATTGGGAAGGCTACGCTCAAAGACAAGGATAATGCCCAGTGCTACCAAAATAGCAAGAATGGTGATGCGGCCTACTTTTCCTATCATGATTGAATAAGCTCCTTTTGTTTTCCTGATTCATTATTTTCATCCACAACCAATACGGCGGCACCACGTATTTTCCCCTGACGCAAACGATCAAGTGCCTCATTGGCAGATTGCAGCGGGAAGGTTTCCACTTAGGTTCTGATTCCCAGTCTGGAAGCCAGATTGAGAAATTCTTCGCCATCGCGCCGGGTAAGATTGGCGATGGAGCGTATGCAACGTTCGCCCCACAGCATGGAATAGGAAAATCCCGGAATATCGCTCATATGGATGCCTGCACATACCACGCTACCACCTTTTGCGGTGTGGCGTAACGCTTGTGTAACCAGGGCACCGACTGGTGCAAAAATGATGGCGGCATCCATTCGCTGCGGCGGCACTTGCGTGATGATGTGGGTAGCGGTATTTCGGCTAGCTGCAGACGGTAGCTCCCAGCATCTAGCAGCATGGTTTTCATCAGCGGAACCTCACTTTAAACAATCAGCGTGCCTAATGTACGCGCAACAGATTTTTAGCTGGATTGTAGTGATATTCCAGTTCGTCCTGGTCGGCATTGTGCACTCGTTCCTGAAAAATACCGTCTTGACGCGGAATTTTGTGAAAACCGGCGGGAATGTTTTGCAAGCTCATGATTAATCTCCTTTTAAAATGCTGTGGCATGGCCACAAGGTTTACGTCAGCCATCTGTTGCTGACAAATAGGCCAGAATGAGCGGTTCTTTGCGCGGAGTAGGCGCAGTTTCGCCGTCGGGATAGCCGACAATGATGGGGGCAATGGCAGTAAATTCATCGGGAATACCCAACTCAAGCTTAAGCTCCGGCAGCGTCAATGCCGGTAGTGCCATACCAATGACGCAGGTTCCCAGCCCCATGGCACAGGCGGCCAACATCAGGTTTTCGGCGGCTAGCCAGCAATCGGCCACAACGAAGGATCCCGCCGGTTTGGCGCAGATGATAATCAGTGTGCCTGCGTTATAAAAGATATTAAATCCCGAGTGGGTGAGGCTTTGCAGATCATGATCAGTTCGTTGCGGATGGGAACGGCGTAATTCTTCGACAAACAGTGGTTTGGCATGATCCGATAGCTGTTGCAGCAATGACCGATTCTGTATGACGGCAAAAGCCCATGGCTCCTGATGCATGGCGCTAGGCGCATGTACGGCCGCTTCCAGCAGGGTGCGAACCGATGTGCGATCGACTTTCTGCGCGGTGTAGTTGCGGATTGAGCGACGCGCAAGAATCGTCTCAAATACATGCATTTCCACATTTGGCAATGTCATAGCTCCCCCGTTTGTCTTAACTGCAAGCTTATGGTAGCAAGGGTTTTATACTCTGGGAATCCGTGCAAGCACGTATATGCTGAACTTTATGCGCAAGCTTTTTACCCGTTTAATCCACTCTCTTGTGCAATACGTGCCAAATCCAGCAAGTTGACAGCTCCGGTCTTGCTCATGATTTTTGACTTGTGAATTTCTACCGTACGATGGCTGATGCCCAGACGGCGGGCGATTTCCTTGTTGGGATGTCCAACAACGGCCAAAGCCATCACCTCGCGCTCACGCTCGGTCAAATCAAGCAGCAATGATTGGCTCTGCTGTGTCATTACCACCTGAGCCAGCCTGTTTTCGTCGCTCTGAATTGCGGAGCGTACACATTTTAAAAGATTCTCGCGGGTGACTGGCTTGGTTAGAAAATCCACCGCCCCGGCCTTGATTGCTCTGACGCTCATAGGAATATCGCCATGGCCAGTCAGAAAAATGACAGGCAGAAGAATGCCACGCTCCGACATTTTCATTTGTAGCTCTATACCGTCCATGCCTGGCATACGAACATCAATAACAGCACAGCCGAGACATTCTGGCCGACAGACGGCCAGAAAGGCTTCTGCACTCTCGAAAGCCTCTGCGGCAATATTCTCCTGCTCAATCATAAGCGTCAGGGAATCGCGTACCGCAGGGTCATCGTCGACAATGAAAACCGTGTTGTTGTGGCTGCTCATGGCGCAAAAGGCAGGGTAAAGTGAAACGTGGCACCCGCTTCGGATTTAGGGTCAAACCAAAGCTGTCCGCCGTTTGCCTCGATGAGTGAGCGACTAATTGCCAGCCCCATGCCAATACCGCTGGGCTTGGTTGTGAAGAATGGCTCAAAAACGCGTTTGGTCGTTTCGACATCCAGGCCTGATCCGCTGTCTTGCACCGTAACCTGTGCCATATTTCTTTCGCGCACGGTTTGCACCTTGACTGTGATGGAGGAAGCCGGTACACCAGCTTTACGCATTGCCTCTACTCCATTACGCAATAAATTAATCAGAACTTTCTGTATCTGGATGCGATTGCCCAGCACAGGAGGTAAATCTTGCTCCAATTCCAGTGTTGGGTAGAAACCGCCAAAGCCATTATTCTGCGTCATGTCCAGCGCTTCGCGCACGATGTCATTGAGCTTAAGGGATTCTGGTGTGAACTCTTCTTTTTGCAGAAAGCCAAGCAATTTGTGTAGACTTTTGCCGGCACGCTGCGCCTGCTCCACGCAACCGTTGAGCGCGCGATTCAAAGTTTCAGGATTCACGGTGTCGCTGCCCAATGCGCGCAGCGCTACCTCGCTATAGACAGAAATGGCGGCCAGTGGCTGATTGAGCTCATGCGCGATGGCAGAGGCAGTTTGGGCGGCTATCTGCTGCTTGAACAGTGATTCCATATTGCCACGATGTTCTTGCCATATACGCTCCATGACCTTGGATTCGGTAATATCCTGCATGATGCCCACAAGCCGCACTGCATCTCCAGACTCGAAGAATACCCGGCCGGTTGTCATCAGCCAGCGCTCAATGCCATCGTTACGGCGAATGATTCGGAATTCGGTTTGATATTCGCCGTTACTGGCAGGATTGAGTGCGCGATCCAAAACGGCTTGCCTGTTGGCACGATCTTCCGGGTGTATGACTGCCAGAAAATTCTCGTAATTAACTGCTGCCTCCGGGTCGAGTCCCAAAAGCACGCGCGATCGCTCATCCAGATGCAGTGTGCCGTTTGTCATATCGCGGTCGAAAACACCCAAGCCCGCCACGCGTTTGGCCAGCTGCAAGCGCTCTTCGCTTGTTCGTAATGCCTTTTCCGTCCAACGTCGTTGAGCAGCATCAATCATCGTGATCAGGATACAGCGCTGCTCTTGTAAGTGTAGAGGACTGAAGCGGATATCCACCGGCATTTCCCTGCCATCCCGGCCAAGCGCAACAAGATCACGAACATTGCCCTGGGCGCTTTTTTCCGGCTGGTTGAAATAAATATCCAAGTGCGGCTCATGATTGGTGCGATAACAGGCAGGAATCAACGTCTCCACCGCAAGTCCGGTAATTTCCTTTTCAGTATAACCAAGCAATTGCAGCGCCGTAGAATTGGCGAGCATGACATGCCCGGCATCGTTTACCAGCAGCAAGGCATCCGCTGCTATATCAAACAGCGCATGAAAACACAAACTTTCCAGTGGACGGTTAATGATGCTTCCGATCGGTAAATATGGAATATCTATGATGACCAGTCTACGACATACACTCAAGAATTGCTATCCGCGCTTCAATGCCCAGTACATGCTAATTTTCCTGGTTATAAGGGCTTCCCCTTACGTGTTCGCACGTATTTTATTGATTTTAAACTGGTCTACAATTACTCACAGCTGTTTCATATTTTTAAATACGTTGATTTGTTTACAGGAGAAATTTCATGATTACGTCTAAAAATTGCTTGGCAAAATACGGCGAGCCGGAAAAAGAAAATAACATGACGGTATGGGATGTGCCTGCCAATTTGGAGGTTGGCGTGATTCCCAAGAAGGTTTATTGCAATAAGGATTTGGTGCTGCCGTTGGGAAAGGCTTTTAAAAACATTATCGACAGAGGCTTAAGCGCTGAATTAAAAACCTGGGATGGCTGTTTTAATATTCGCAAGAAACGGGGTGCGACATCAGCATCACTGCATTCCTGGGGAGTAGCTATTGACATTAATGCCGCATGGAACGGATTTGGTAAAACACCAACAATGTCAAAAGCCTTGGTTTCTTGCTTTAAAGAGGCTGGTTTTGATTGGGGTGGTGACTGGACAAAGCAGGATGGTATGCACTTTCAGCTTGCCAAGCTGGATTGAGTGTGGCGGCAAGCACACTCCTGTTTATAAAAAAATACTATAGCTTCCAAAAGTTGGAGTTCATTTGCAATTTTGATGCTCGACTCTGTTGAATTTTTAACGGATTTTGCCTGCGCGTGAGACATTGCAGGATGACTGAGTTAGCGACTTGGACTGGGAAGAGTGCATGAAATGCACTCTGATGATATCTACGGTATATGTCAGAGAAATTTCTTGGTCTATTCAATACCTCACCGCCTCATTTGCCGTCATATAAGGGCTTGCCCTTAGGTATTTATACGAATATACAAGTTTCGGAAAATCACTAAAATGATTTGAAAATCATCGTGTGTTGCAGACATTTGATCATTGTTGATAGGCAGATTAATGACATGGATGTCACTGCATGAACACCGGTTTTTAAAATGGTGCTGGTTTAACTATAGGGGTTACTTACACGAATAGGAGGCTGACATGCCGTCATTTGAATTACTTGAACAGCAGGCAACAACATTGGATCCCCGCATAAGTGATGTGAAAGCTGATTTAGCGGATGAAAATAGTCGGCAGCGTGTTGCAGTGGCTGCTTATTATAAGGCAGAGGCACGCGGCTTTGCGCCGGGATATGAACTTGAAGATTGGCTCGCGGCCGAGGCGGGAGAGAAATAATGGAATACTTATCATCAACGTAGACCACGCCAGCGTTTTCCGCAAAGCCGCCAGCATCTGCTTCGGCTGAAATCGGCATGGGAGGTGTTTTATTGGACGAGAATGGCTATATTCTGAATTGCGATTTGTTGGCAGAGCATTTGTTGGGATGCCAAATTAACCCATCGCCAAAACAGCCAATAGCAAAATTCATACCCCAAATGGCGGGTACTATTTTTCTGCGCAATGGCGAGATTGCCCCGCGTCTGCGCTTTCTTTCACGCATAGGTAACCTGTTTGAAATTGTATCGGCCAATGGCGAAAATAGACTGTGCCGACTCTTTTTCAATGTGCAGAAAAGTGGCGGAAATAGAACCCTGCGCCTCATTATTAACCCGGAGAAATCACCCGCAAAACCAGACATTCAGCCTGGCTGAACTGAGCAACAACCTTCAATCTTAATCAGGAGACAACATCATGAATACTGAAACCAAACAAAATATTCCTGTCACTAGCGGCAAGGAATCCAGTGCCACCGGCTTATCCGCATTACATCCGATTGCCGATCTTGAACGCGGGATTGAACGAGCGTTTGACCGCCTGTTTGGTCGCCGCAGGTCGTCGTTGACAAGCTGGGCGGATTTTCCCGTGGCGGATAAATTTTTCGAGGATTTTGAAGTGCGTTTACCCAGTCTGGACGTGGTAGACCGCGACAATGATATTCTGGTGCGCGCCGAAATCCCCGGCATCGACAAGAAGGATATCGATATTTCCCTGACCGACAATTTGCTGACGGTCAAGGGTCAATCCAGCAGCGAGAAAAAAGAGGAAAAAGGCGATTATCACCGCCATGAAATTTCCAGCTCCTCCTTTGCGCGTGCCGTTACCTTGCCGGGTGCCGTGGATTCCACCAAGGCCAATGCCACGCTGAAAGACGGCATACTCGAAATCACTTTACCAAAGCTGGAATCTTCAAAACGGCGCAACATTGCCGTGCAGTAGTAAAACTTTATTATGGAGTAGCGCAATATGCACGCCACTGAGCAGATGGAAGATGGCGAACGCCGTTTGGCCAGCCGTATGTTATTACGCCTGCTCCGTGGCTATCCCAAAGCATTGGCAGTGCATCTGTGGGATGGCAGCGCATTAAACGTTGGGGCGGGAGTTCCCGCTTTTATCTTGAGCCGTAACCAGTATGAATATGCTAAAGATGAAATCCGGCGCCAGGGTTTGGCTGAACAAGTCACCGTCGAATTGCGTGATTACCGTGATCTGCCCTGCGATACCGTTTATGACAAAGTTGTCAGCGTCGGTATGTTTGAGCATGTCGGGCTGAAGAATTTGCCGGAATATTTTGCAACCGTGCGCCGTGTGCTCAAAGTGGATGGCATTTTTCTTAATCATGGAATCACCACCGATCAACCGGGTTGGACAAATGATGCGTCATCCAGATTTATTAATCGCCATGTGTTTCCGGATGGCGAGCTGGATACGGTCAGCAATATTCAGGGTTTGATGGAAGCGGGCGGCTTCGAGATTTTTGATATGGAAGGCCTGCGCCCAGCAATTCGAGCATGGCTCAACCGGCATCTACCAGATTCTGGCTGTAGGCAAGCAAGGCAAACTGCCGCCGCTTCCGCTAACTCGGTGTGATCTTTACGTAAACCATTCGATTCAAACAGGGAGATTATCATGTCTATAGGGAAATTTTGTCATCGCCAGGTGATTACCGCACAACGCGATGATAGTGTCTTGGAAGCCGCCAAACTGATGCGTCAGCATCATGTAGGCGATGTGCTGGTAATTGAAGCACATAATGGAAGAAACATACCGGTTGGCATCGTGACGGATAGGGATCTGGTGGTTGAAATCATGGCTCCGGAGCTAGCCCCGGAAACCATTACCGTAGGTGACATCATGGTGGAAGAAATTGCAGTGATTGAGCAAAGTGTTGGGGTTTTTGAGGCGATTCAAAACATGCGTATCAAGGGTATACGACGCTTGCCGGTGGTGGATAAAAGCGGTGGTTTGGTCGGTATCATCACCTTTGACGATTTGCTGGCACTGCTGGCGGAAGAGCTGGGCACGTTGGTCAAGGCCGTTGCACGTGAACAGCAAAAGGAAGTAAATAGCCGCCGCTGATCCATAAGATAAGTCACCATGCCGAGCTTGATGTTTTGAGGGGTGGCTGATGCGTAGTAAAACCGCGCGTGACCAAGCTTGGCCCTCTAGTGAAATACATCATAAGTGAAACACACCATCAGTGAAGCGCGCCATTAGGGGAATCATCATGCACCATATCTCTCATATCATTGCGACTACTGACTTTTCTACAGCCGCAGAGCGAGCGGTACAGCGCGCCGCGCTGATTGCGCAACAACTCGGCGCAAAGTTACACCTGCTGCATGTGGTACATCCTCTGGATATGTATCCGGGGCCTGAACTCTCATTCGATGCTCAGCTGTACTACCGTGAACAAATACTGCAAGAGGTCAATAAAAATCAGACGGAAACCTTGGCTGCCAGCTTGCGCGTGCAGTACGGCATTCCGGTTAAGGCTATCACGCGTATTGGTCGCGCGCATACGGAAATCGCCTGCTACGCCGCAAGCCATGCTGGCAGTTTAATTGTCGCCGGTGCCCGAGGTGAGAATACCTTGCTGGATCTGCTTCTGGGCTCCACCGCCACGCGTTTGCTACATGTGGCCGACTGCCCGGTGCTCATCGTCAAAAATAGGGAAGCGGCTTCCTATAAGCAGGTTATTGCGGCAGTAGACTTTTCATCCGGGTCTGCCGATGTGCCCGCACTTGCTCGCACCGTTGCCCCCAACGCTGATATTGAGGTGTTGCACATTTTTGACGCGAAGCTGGAGGCGCATCGCAACAAAGCGGGGATGAGCGAAGCCTTGCAACAGAAACAGCGCGATAGCGCACAAGCCCAAATGGAAAAGCAAATGGACGCTATACTGGCTGAATCAATATCGGCTGCACCCGTGGCTAGCGCACGTATGACCGGCCAAATACTAGTCGGCTATCCATCGGCAAGTATTTGTGAACGGGCAAAAGTGTTGCAAGCCGATCTGATTGTGATCGGGCGACATAGCAAAAGCGGCCTGGAAGATTGGCTACTGGGTAGCGTTAGCAAGGGCGTAATCTCGGCCGCGAAGTGTGATGCGTTACTCCTAAAGCCATTGCGCGAAACGCAGGGACAGTAATGGCCAGGCGGCCTCGCAGCTCCTTGCCACCAGCACTTGTTGGGTTCTTTGTGTCACCGTACATCAAGCCCCCGTTTGCCGCAGCTCATCCTGGCAAGCGGAATAATTCGGGGGTTTCCTTGCCTGTAAATCGTCATCACAGAACACATTTTCAGACGCAGTGAACGGATGTTTTTAATTCCTGGGGCAGTGTTAAGATTGACATTCATAGACACAATTCGCCATTGGCTAAAATTAACATGACTAATTCTCCAGCTGACACCCCCCTCAACCACCATGCCCACTCGGCCAATATCCGCACCGGCCTTGGCATTCCGTCCATACGGCAGGCTTTCCGCGATAATTTGTATTGCATGCAAGTGCGGGATGTTTCCACGGCAACGCTGCATGATTTTTACATGGCGGCGGCTTACACTTTGCGTGATCGCCTGTTGCATCGCTGGATGAATACAGTACGCAAGGTGATGCAAAAGAATACCAAGGTGGTGTGCTATTTTTCTGCGGAATATCTCACCGGCCCGCATTTAGGCAATAACCTGCTCAATCTGGGCATTCTTGAGCTGGTGGAACAGGCGTTCAAGGACGAAAATCTGTCGCTGGATGAAATGCGCGTCGTGCGCTTTTATCTCAAAAACCAGGGGCTAAAGCTGAAAAATGATTACCTGTCCTTGCAGGATATTATGGATCAGGAAGAAGAACCCGGCTTTGGCAATGGCGGTTTGGGCAGGCTGGCGGCCTGCTTTATGGATTCACTGTCCAGCCTGCAAGTGCCTGCGCTGGGCTATGGCATACGCTATGAATTCGGTATTTTCGACCAGATTATCAAGGATGGCTGGCAAGTGGAATGCACCGATAAATGGCTCAAGCTGGGCGACCCGTGGGAAATTGCGCGCCCCGAGCTGGCCTTGGATGTAAGGATGGGCGGCCATACGCAAAGCTATTGGGATGACCGGGGAAAATTCTGCGTCGATTGGATTCCGGCAAAAATCATCAAGGGTATTCCCTATGAAATTCCAGTGCCCGGCTACCAGGTTGAAACCTGTAATACCTTGCGCTTATGGTCGGCACAAGCTGTTGAATCATTCGATTTGATGGCCTTTAATCATGGCGATTATTTTGCCGCCGTGCGTGAAAAAGTTTTTTCGGAAAACATTACCAAAGTGCTGTATCCGAATGATGATTCGCTGGATGGCAAGCGCCTGCGTCTGGAACAACAATACTTTTTCGTCTCCTGCTCCTTGCAGGATATGATACGCACCCATGTGTTCCTGCAAGGCAAGCTGGATAACTTTCATGAGCGTTTCGCCGTGCAATTGAACGATACCCACCCCTCCATAGGCGTGGCCGAGCTGATGCGCTTGCTGGTGGATGACTATGCAATGGATTGGGATAAAGCCTGGTTTATCACGCAAAATACCTTTGCTTATACCAATCATACCCTGTTGCCGGAAGCCCTGGAAAAATGGCCCTTGCCGCTTTTTAAAGAATTGCTGCCCCGCCATCTGGAGATTATTTACGAGATTAACCAGCGCTTTCTGGAGGAAGTAAAACGCCGCTTCCCGGGTGATATGGCGCGTCTGCAACGGCTATCCCTGATTGATGAAAGCGGCGATAAATTTGTGCGCATGGCCAATCTGGCCAGTGTGGGCAGCCATGCCATCAATGGCGTTTCCGAATTGCACAGCGCATTGCTCAAGCGCGATGTGCTGGCAGATTTTTATGCCTTCTGCCCGGAAAAATTTCACAACATCACCAATGGCGTAACACCGCGCCGCTTTATCGCCCTCAATAACCCGCGTTTGACGGCGCTGCTCAACAGCAAAATCGGCGCGCACTGGCTGGTGGATTTGAATGAACTCAAACAACTGGAAGCCTATGCCGATGACCTCGATTTTCATCAGCAATGGCGTGATGTCAAAAATGCCAACAAACGTGATCTGGCCGAATATATTCAGGCGCAAACCGGCATTGTCGTGAATCCGCAATCACTGTTTGATATTCAGGTCAAACGTCTGCATGAATACAAACGCCAGCACCTCAAGCTGTTGCATATTGTGGTTTTGTACAACCGCATCAAGCAAAATCCCGATCTGGACGTATTGCCGCGCACCGTTATTTTTGGTGGTAAAGCTGCTCCAGGTTATTGCACAGCCAAACTCATTATCAAACTTATCAACTCGGTGGCGGAGGTGGTGAATGCTGACCCCGATGTCAGAGATAGGCTCAAAGTGGTATTTTTGCCGGATTACAACGTCAAGAACAGTCAAAAAATCTACCCGGCGGCGGATTTATCCGAGCAGATTTCCCTGGCAGGCAAGGAGGCTTCCGGCACCGGCAATATGAAGTTTGCCATGAATGGTGCCATCACCATAGGTACGCTGGATGGTGCCAACGTTGAAATCCGTGAAGAAGTGGGCCGGGAGAACTTCTTCCTGTTCGGCATGACCGCAGACCAGGTGAGCATCATGAAAGCCGACAATTACCAGCCGCTGGATTTTTATCACGCCGATGAAGAACTGCGCGCTGCCATTGATCTGATAGATTCCGGCCATTTTTCGCACAACGATAAATCGCTGTTCAAGCCGATGACCGCATCGCTATTGCAACGCGACGATTACATGCTGTTTGCCGATTTTCAATCCTATCTCAATGCGCTGGAACAAGCTGACCACGCGTACAAAGACCAACAGCGCTGGACGCGCATGTCTATCCTCAATGTGGCACGCTCTGGCAAATTCTCCTCCGACCGCGCCATCCGCGAATATTGCGACAAAATTTGGCAGGTGAATTATTCGGTGTAGAAATTGGCGCAATGTTTCATCTTAAGCAAACACTGATTTATTAATTGAGCTGAGGGGATTTTAACCATACGTTAAGTATGGCAGGCTGCGTTCAACCTCCACTTTAATAATCGGGCTTTAGCTTCAGTAAATCGCTTTTAACTGTATTCAATTGGGTAGGGAGGAGAAAAACCGCAACAGCTTATTGCGGGATTAAACCACCCTGTTCATGCCAAATGCCCCATTTTTCCACTTTGATAATCCGCTATGGCCTGCTGAATTTCAGCTTGCGTATTCATCACAAACGGCCCGCTGCCGACGATGGGTTCCGCAATCGGCAGACCACTCAATAGCAGCGCGCTTGCATTTTGCGCGCTGTCGAGAAGTATGCCTTGCCCGGCACGCTCAAAGATAGCCACTTCTGCTGCGCCTATAATTTCAGAACCGTTCACATGCACCGTGCCTTTGAGTACCACCAGCGCTGTGGTGTAGCCATCGGCAATATCCAGGGTGATAGGCTGCTCACTGTGCAAGCGCATATCCCAAACCTGAATAGGCGTGAAGGTTTTGGCCGGCCCTGCCTCACCGGTAAAAGCTCCGGCAATGACGCGCACACTGCCCTGATTATGGGCAAGCGTTACGGTGGGAATTTGCTGGCTCAGCAGGCTTTGGTAGTGCGGGGCTGTCATTTTGTCTTTGGCGGGCAGGTTGACCCACAGCTGCACGACTTCAAACGTGCCGCCAGTTTGCGCAAAGTGGCGGCCATGAAACTCCTCATGCACCAGCCCTGAGGCCGCCGTCATCCACTGCACATCACCGGCACCTATGCTGCCACCACCACCGGCAGAGTCTCTATGTTCCAGCTCGCCCGCATAAACAATCGTCACCGTTTCAAAGCCGCGATGCGGATGTTCGCCCACGCCCAGGCGTTTATCCGTTGGCGGAAATTGCGTAGGTGCGGCGTAATCCAGCAACAGAAACGGGCTGAGTTCATTCCCCCAATTAGGGTATGAGAATAATGTGCGCACCGGAAAGCCGTTACCTACCCAATGGCTCCCCGCGCTGCGTTGGATACTGCGCAGCTTCTTGATTGGTTTTTCCTGAGGGATGTTCGGCATGTGTTTTCTCCACTAATTTTATGATGATGTGGCCTACACCCGATGTTACAAGCCCGAACTGAATATCAATCAGCGCCGATTTAATCCTGCGACAGGATAAGTACGGAATACGCCCCTATGCCAACATTGGCTTGAAACGGCATATTGTCGGCAGGGTTGCCACCGGCCTCGGTATCGTAACCGGCATGGTTGGCAAAGTCTGCACTATAGCCTTGCCAATCGCTATTAAAACGCACGCGCCATAGGCCAGCTTGAGGCAACCCCAGGCTGTAGCTGTCGTAACTGCGGTCGGCAAAATTAGCGATGACAATCACATCGTCGCCCGCGCCGCCGTTTTCCCAACGATGAAAGGCAATGACTTTATCCGCATTATTAACGTGATGCACATGAATATGCTGCCCGCGCAAACCGCGCGTCTGATTCAACCAGTTGCGGCTGAGTCGAATCAAATCACGGTAAAGCAGATGGATGCCGCTAAAGGTTTCCAGCTTGGTCCAATCCAGAGGTTCGGTATCCTTGAAGTATTTATCTTCCAGAAACTCCTGCCCCTGAAAAATCATGGGGATGCCGGGTGCGGTAAACACCAGCACCGCGCCGAGGGTAGAGCGCTTGCGCGAGAACCAGCTGGCGGCATTCCCCGGCCAAATCTCTTCCGGCACCCGGCTGTGGCCATTGGCCACTTCGTCGTGGGATTCGGTATAAATCACCCGTTGCAACGTGTTGCCGTTATAACAATGATAAAGCGCATCGCGGATAGACCACATATCGCGATCGGCATCATTCATGCCAATGATGGCGCGGCGCACCGGATGCACAAAATTGGCATCCCATTGGCTGCCAAAGCCCGCGCCGCCGATGCTGGACTCTTTGGTGAGCCATGCGTTGTTTTGCAAATCTTCAGCGATGGTAATTTTCCACGGTTGGCTGGCGCGAATTTCATTATTGATCCATTGCAGCAGGTTCCAGCCATCCGGCAAATCACCAGCCGCATCGGTATTGCCATTACGGTTGCGAATGTTAATCACGGAATCAAAACGCAAGCCGTCCAGCCGGTATTTGTTCAGCCAGAACAGCGCGTTGTCCCGCAAATACTGCCGCACTTCCCCCCGACCGTAATCGGGGCGGGTGCCACCCCAAGCGGTATGCGCACGTTCGTTGTCGTAGATGTAGATACCACCGTCATGGCTGTCATCCGACCAGCCATCAAAGCGCCACAGATCAAGATCACCGGGGCCAACGTGGTTATAAACCACATCCAGAATCACGGCAATGCCATGCGCATGCGCGGCTTTGACAAACCGATACAAGCCTTGCGGCCCACCGATGGCGGTTTCCACCGAGAAAGGCTGCGACGGGTTATAACCCCAGGAATAATCCATAGGAAATTCAGCCACGGGCATAATCTCAATGGCATTGATGCCCAGATCACGCAAATAAGGCAGCTTGGGAATAATTTCATCAAAAGTGCCGGGGCCGTGACCGGGGGCATCGTTAAAGGTACCCACATGCATTTCGTAAATGACCAGCTCATTCCACGGCGGCATGGTGAAGTTATCGTCGCTCCAGTCAAAATTTGGGTCGTGAATGATGGCATTGCCCGACGAATTGACCATTGCACTGGCATAAGGATTTCTATGCCAGATCAGCGGCTGTGCACCATTGCGGATTACAAACTGGTATTCATCGCTAATTTTTGCGTCGAGTATTTCCACCGACCAATAACCGTTGCCCTCGCTGGCCAAGGGATTAGCCGTCTCGCGCCATTGGTTAAACGTCCCGGCGGCAAAAACTTCCGTGGCAAAAGGTGCCCACACGCGAAAGGCAACACCGCCGGGAATCAGAATGGTACCCATCCCGGAATAGGTAGTCGGTAAAGCGGCTGAACCGGGTTTTAACTTGGTGCTATCCATAAAAATCTCCTTGCTGTAATTTTCTGCATGATGCCGAGCTAAGGCCTTACGCTAAGGAAGCGCTGATTTATTCGTCATCCTCGCGAAAGCGTGGATCCAAATTGTTGATTAAAATAGATTCCCGCCTAGGTGGGAATGACGAAATCGAATAAATCAGTATTTCTTTAGAGCCATTTGGTTTGAGATATTGGCAAAATCATTGCACATGCGGCATGTCATTCGCTACTTTTTACTCGGAGTGACACGAACGTAGGATTTACCGTTCCAGCGATAATAAGGGAACTTCCCAAACCCCGGGCCACCGACCTCAATATCCGGCCAACCGGAACGCTTGGTCTTTAACACCACGGGTATGCCCACATCATCCAATAATGTATGCCATACACCTGCATCTTTTCTGACCAATGCAAAAAAAGTATGTGGCGAACCATAGCAAAACATGCTGCTTTCCGTGACCCATGCTTCGGGTTGGCCATCGTTGTTCAGATCCATCAGCTCAATTTGGCCGGGTTCATAAGAGGCGGTGGGCGTGTCTTCCTGACAACGAATATAGCGACCATCAGCTCCCTTCTTGAAACCCGCCGCCTTAAATACGGCCGCTTGCTCGGCAGGTGCAAGATCGGCCTGTGCCGTAGTGATACTAAGCAAAGCGAATACCATGCCAGCTATTAGAAAAGTGCTGTGAAGTAGGGATTTCATGAAATATTCCTCTCGTATATCAGCCTGACACAACTGAATAATGCAATTTCTGCGTAAAATCACAGAGCGAACTGTAGAACGAAGCTTTAGAACGTAAGTCACGCTACAGCCTTAACGGTTGCCATAATTGCCCGGCCAAATTTGGCTCCGTAAGCGCATCAATGCCGTATTTCAGCGGCCATTGCTGCGCGGGCAGATAATAACTGCCGAAAATCCTGTCCACCCAGGGAAAAATCGCGGCGTAGTTTTTATTTATATAGTCTGCGCCATCATTGGTGTGGTGCCAATGGTGGAAAGCTGGAGTGGCTACCAGCTGCTCCAGCCAGCCAAAACGCCAGCGCACATTGGCGTGAATGAAAAAACTCCATACCGTAGCAAAAATTACATACAGCATAGGCACCACATCCACGCTATTGCCCGTTGGCTGTGCCAGCCCAAGCACATAGATAGGTACCAGACCGCATAGCCGGGTAAAAACCATATCCAGCGGATGCGCACGGGTATTGACCAGCCAGTCCATTTCCTCTGCGCTGTGGTGAATGGCATGGAAACGCCATAACAGCGGAAACTCATGCGACCAGCGATGCCCCCAATAAGCGCCAAACTCGCCGACAACCATCGCTGCCACAAAACGCAAGCCTAGCGGCATGGCGGCTACCCAAGCATACCAACCGCCGGGAACAGTGGCATGCAGTCCCAAGGCAATGATGGACAGTGGCAAGGCCAGTAGCAACTTGGGCAGCAGGCTGTTAATAAAGTAATAGGCCAGATCGGTGACAAATCCTTGACGCAAGACTTTTTGCGCATGTAAAGCGCAGAACCGTTCCAGCGGTATGAAAACTAGCATCAAAAGCAACAACCAGACACACAGCCGCAACACATCCAGCGCGAACGCTGGCAAATGCTGTTGCAGTTGTCGGAGGATTTCCATCGTCAGGCTGAAAAAAGCATGCCAAAAACAGGAGCTAGTCGATTGGACGACACCTGTTCCAAGCCGGACGGAATGACTATCCTGCCCGGCATGGGATCAAAGCAGAGAACGATTACGCGCACTTCTTTTGCCTGCGCGCAAACAGGGCACCCAGTAGGCCTATGCCCAGCAGCGCGTAGGATGCAGGTTCGGGGACTGCTTCGACGGAGACACCATCTAACAGAACAAAAGGCGGTACCCCAAATGGCGACCCAATGGATAAGAATCCTAACAAAGTGCTTGGCATTGTTGCACCAGTTGGAAGATTTGGGTCTGTTGCTTGGAAAGTCATAGTTTGATATTGCCAATCAACAAAATCTTTATTAGGTGTAGACATTAAATCTGAGTGTTGACTTTTACCGCCGACAAGCATACTTGCTACATTCACAGTCGTACCATCAGTAAGATTGACATTGCCCGAACCTAGGGTACCACCGAGAGTAACTATCCATTGCTCTAAGGTGTTGCCGGGATAGGTTTTCTGTTGTCCAGCCGCCTGCCAAAAGCTTACCTCATAACTCTGGCCAACCACGAGTCCCGTAAGTGATTGCCAAAGAACGCCGAATGGATAAGCGCCACCATCTGCCACCACAAAATTTCCCCCGTCAGGGCTAGTCGTCGGGAAACAGCCTGAAGGCGCTGGACCCGTTGTCGGCAAAATAGGCGCTGTACAAGCAATCCCCGAATACAAAGAGCCACCGTTACTTGGGGCAAAGGGCAAAGTAGCACCACCAGGAACTTCAAGAAAAGTGTAGCTGTTGAGCGTTGCCCAATTCGAGACGCCGGCTAGACTGAAGGCATCATTTTTCGTTGTAGTGACTGTCTCAAAAGAGCCATTTTTAACCAGATTCAGATTCGCCTGCACAGAAAGCGCAAACATTGATAAAACCACAGCTGAAAGGCCGATGCTGGCTGATTTACGTAAAGTATATTGCTGATTCATGATTTATCCCCTTAAATTAACGTGCCAAGAAATAGTTGTATTGTTAATACGCAATCAATCATCTATGCCCGAAATCACCAAGCACGCACACATTAAAGCAAATACTTATGTCATAAAAAATACGTGCTTGCACGTAGGTACAAATACCAATCATCAAACAACAAAAAAACTTAACGCTTATTACTTGGTTGAATTATGTTCCTGTAATCGTGCATAACTTACTATCAACATTTCCCAATAATGTCCGTCAGGTTCGTTCCAATAAACGTTGCTGAATTGTGTGCCAATCTGCCTATCTACCGCCCCATTTGGCGTGCTGCGATAGGGGATGCCAGCGGCTTTAATGCGCGCCAGAATAGCGTCAAACTCAGCCTGTTCAACACGAAAACAAAAGTGATAAATAGGGAAATCTTCGTCCGTGTCTATGAAGTCGAGCGTAAGTCCATCATTAACGTAAACAGGGGAAAATGACCCCGCGCTTGTTGCTGCCCACGGAACGCCAAGCAATTCTGCCAAGAGTTTTGCCGAAGCCACTTGACTGTGCGATGGCACGATAGCGTGGTCAAGTTGTATGGTCATTGCGGGTCTCCTGATGTTTGAATGGCCTGTTCATCAACAATCTTTTCAAACCCGCCGTATATCATGCGCTTGCCATCAAATGGCATAGGGTTCTGGTCAGGTTGGCAGCGTGGGTCTGCCATTAATTTTGCGTTACCTGAATTTCGCACTTCTCGCGATGGCCAAGTAATCCATGAAAAAACCACCGTCTCGTCAGGTTCTAATTTTACAGCCATGGGAAATGAAGTTACCTTGCCTTCTGGCACATCATCGCCCCAGCATTCCACAATGTTTATTGCACCAAATTCCTTAAAAATCGCCGCCATTTTTTTAGCAAGCGCCTTGTATGCTTCTTTGTTTTTTGTGGGGACTGCAAGTACAAAGCCATCAACATAAGTCATGATATTTATCCTCTAATATTCAAAATAATTAGGAGTTTTTTTGGCAATTCGCAATGTCAGGAATTGTCATATTATGAAACTTACTGCATAGAGTACAGGCCGATCATATTGCCCTCAGTGTCATACACCAGGGCAATGAAGCCGTAGTCGCCGATGGCCATTTTTTCTTTGAAAATACTGCCGCCATTTTCGGTAGCACGGGCGGCTTCAACAGCACAATCTTCACAACCAAAATAAATTATCGTGGCACCACTTCCAGGGGGAAAGCCTTCCATTTTTACCAACATTCCACACGCGCCGTAAGTGGTTTTTGCTGTGTCCTTGTCGGCAGGAAAACTCCACATTTCCAAATTCGTTGCCCCCGTTGGGTCGGGCATATATTCTAATTTAACTGCGAGTACGGCTTCATAGAACGCTTTGGCACGTTCCATGTCCTGAACGTAAATTTCAAACCAGACAACGGGATTGTTTAGATTGTTTTTCATGATATTTCTCCTGTAACAGATTGAGTTGTAAAGCCTTAAGCCAAGTTAAGGGTGTGATAGTGTCCGTCCCGCTTGGGCGACATGTCAGACCGCCCGCATTTCAGCCGCGACGCGCGGCCTCGATTGTGGCGATGTCAATCTTTCGCATTGTCATCATCGCATCGAATGCACGCTTGGCGGCAGCGGGGTCGGAATCAGCAATCGCTTCGGTTAGCGCCAGAGGTGTGATCTGCCAAGACAATCCCCATTTGTCCTTGCACCAACCGCATTCACTCTCTTGACCGCCGTTGCCAACGATCGCGTTCCAGTAGCGATCCGTTTCGGCTTGGTCAGCAGTTGCAACCTGAAACGAGAACGCTTCGCTGTGCTTGAACGCAGACCCACCATTGAGCCCGAGGCACGGAATACCCATCACTGTAAATTCGACGGTCAACACATCTCCTTTCTTTCCGGAAGGAAAGTCTCCGGGTGCGCGGAGCACTGCACCGACAGATGAGTTTGGAAAGGTTGCCGCATAAAACCGTGCCGCCTCATCTGCGCCGCGATCGTACCAAAGGCAAATCGTATTTTTTGCTGGTGTTGCCATGTCATTTCTCCTCTAAGATCAAAATTTGTGCCATTCTGGCATGGCTTCACTGTGCTTGGAATTGGCGGTTTAACGAGGGTGTCCCAAATTTTGGGTCATTGAAGTTGTCCGTGTAACGCAGGCGCTCATTTGCTACCAGTTCACAGTATTCCCCGCCAAATGAGATGGTCGTGCCCGTGGTGAAATTCGTGAATGACATCTTGTACGTGCCACCGACCTTTGCATCCATGTGATACACCTTGCCGGTGAAGCCATTCGGCGGTATCGATTGCGCCAAGGCACCCGGCTCAAGGAAAGCTCGATAGATTTTTTCAGGTTTTGCGGTAAACACCCGGTGCAGGCGAACTGTGTTTTTCGTGGTCATGTTAGTCTCCAGGATAAGAATTATTGGTTGGATGTGTTGCCTTCAACATGAATCCAGGATCAGAGAAAAAATCGATAACTCGATAAGATAAAAATTGTTCGCTTGGCCGCAATTTCAGGCGATCCCTGGTTTAAATAGCGCTTCGGCGCGCTTGCTGATTTCCTCTGGCGTGAGATATTCCTTATGCGTGGCCAGAAACCATATGTGCCCGAAAGGATCTTCCAGCGTGCCGCTGCGGTCTCCATAAAATTGGTATTACACGGGTTTTATGGTTTTAGCACGCACGGCCTGTGCAAATTGAGCATCTACAAGGCAATACAAAAAGCGGTTTCAGCACCGCTACCGCGTGGCCCGATAATAAGGTCAATATGCGCCACTTCATTGCCGTCACCGACCAGCGCTTCACCTACCAGAACCTTGTTGATGGTTAGAATTGTCATGATGTTATTCCTTTCAAGTTTTCGCTGATTGTCGCGGTTGGTGGATAAAATAATTCGAATGCATTGCTATTATACCCAGCTAAAACCCCAACGGGATATAAATCTCAAAATCAACTCTGATTTAAGTTTGCAGTGCTTTCCCGTCAGTCTTCCCTTTGCACGTACCCATTGCGCACTCTGGCGGCTTCTTTCAGCACACCAAAGCGGGCTTGTGCTGGCGTTAATGCCTCAGCGATTTTTATGGGTGACCATCGGGAAGATTGCCTAAACAGACTATTTTCATTTTTTTCTGCGGAGGGATGCAGTTTGCAATGCACGCAATCGGCATCGCCATTTATTTTCAAGGAATCACAACTTCCCATCCAGCCGACATAATAACGGCCATAGGTCTCTCTAAATGTCGCGGAGTGTTGATTCAAATACGCCATTATTCTGGCTTGCAGGCAAGCTTCGGACTTTTCGGCATGGTCTTTACGGTATTTGTGCCATATAAAAACTTCCGGCTCCAGTTTCTCGTCAAGAGCATCTTTTTGGGTATAACCCAAAGCCTGATAAAATTCGTCTACATTTTTAACACGATGGATCATATTGCCATCCGCCTCAATTTCTATGCAACCGTGATTGGAATGCCACTGCGCAGGACTCAATAAACGATAATTAAAGCGGGGAGGATAATGAAATGTTTGCATAGCAATATTCCTTATTCGACTTTAACCGGATCGCCTGGTAGATCATCCAAATTGGCTTCAAAAATAGCGAAGCCAGGAGTCCAATCAGCCATAATTGAAATTTCCGAATGGATGCAAGGGGGCGCGAGCACACGTTCAAAGTAGCCATTCAAGCAATTGGAAATATCTTCCAGTTCTGCAACGAGAAGCCATTGATTCAGACTCATCACCTGTATCCTTATACTGAAATGGTTTTATGATTAACGAATTGTGCATGGGTTTATTGGCAATAAAACTCATGCAACCACCATCGCTAAATGTATTAAAACAAACCCGCGATTGAATTGGAATAAGTGTGAACACGTAGGTAGAAACACGTATTCATTTTTGACTGGAGTGTTGTGCATTGACTAGTTGGTCGGAACAAACGTGGATGCTTATCCGTGCTAGCGAGGCGAATTCAGGCAGATGATTTCTCATCATGGGTGACAAAATAATTGAGTGGATGAGGGCGGTTAAAGCCGCCTCGGAGGGCGGAAGGAACGATGTTTGCCGCCGTCCCTGATGGTTGTATGGAATATGGCTGATCTTGCGCCTTATTCTATTAAGGAAACGTTGATTTATTCTATTTCGTCATTTCTGCGAAGGCGGGAATCTATTTTAATTAACCGCTTGGATCCACGCTTCCGCGAGGATGACGAATAAATTTGTGCTTCCTTAAGGGTGTGTAAACGAATAACACAAGCTATAGGGTTTCGACCAACTCACAGGCATATCCATTAGCCAGTGCGCGGCTGATTCGTAAGCGATAACTCTCTGGGGTGAATAATTCCTGATTTATGTCAAGCTGGTTGACCAAGGTAGCATTAACTATGGCCAATAGTATAGGCTCCGGGTTACAAGGCCATTCCACCACTATTTCAGTCAATATATTGGTTCTGGTTTCGTGCAGTGCAATTTCTGTCTTTGCCAGCGCGGCCACGATTGAATTTTGATCTTTGGTTAAAAATTGCAAAAACTGCTGGCTGGCTTCTTCAATAAAGGGTGAAAATTTCTCTGTGCTTACAAAGCGCTCAATAGCATTTTCAAAGCGTCCCAGACTTTTCAATAGACTCGCGCTTAGAATGCAAAATCGCTCCAATCCATGTGCTCGCCAAAAGTAAACAATTTCACGTACCACGGCTAGTTGCGTGCATCCTGCCAATTGCTGTAAATAGGCGGCATCTTCAGGCGCTGCTTGGCCTTGAGTCACCAGTCTTTGCAGGCCGCGTTGATAGGTTTCAAGATTCATGCTGAGCAGTCACTGATCGGAGAAAATGCAGCTCGTCTGCCCAAGCTTGATGACCCAGTGTAGGCACGGCTTGCGGCATGACTTCATAAATCAAAGCGCTCACATTGGGAGATCGCAGAAGAATTTCAGGCAATAATGTTCGAGTCATATCACGTGTGCGGCGCGAATGGATGTCCAACATCAATCCGGCACGCTCGGTACCGCCAGCCACATGAATTTCGCGCACGAGACTTAAATCAAGTTCATCCAGAAAGTCGGATATAGCGTAATTCTGATTGTGGGCATTACACTCCAGGTTGTAAATGTCCAGTAATAGCTCACAACCGCTCTCATAGGCCAGACTATTCAGGAAGGCTGCTTCTGTCATTTCAGCAGGCGGATCTGGTAATACATTAACGATGTTTTCCAGCAGGAAAGTTAGCGGATAGCGCTCCCTGATTTGCCTGGTGCGCTCTGCAATCAGATCGAGAGCCTCGCGTGTTCTTGGCAAGGCAAGCATGGTGCCGACAAACTGTCCGTCTACATTGATAAATCCCAAATGTTCGCTATGCCAGGCAATAGGAACTACGGCAAGAATCTGATCCAGCAGTCTGAAGTAGTGATCATTCCAACCATGATATGAGCCGATGGAAAGGCCAACCCCATGAATAATGATGGTCGCTTTCTCTGACATTTCTGCAAGATGTTGCAGGGTGGCTTCGGGTATAACAGGATACTTGCCTTGCTTAATAGCCAAAGTATCCGGGATTACTTCGATGACATCGGCAAGTGGAAATATAAGGTTGGTGAAAGCCGGATCGACTTCTTCAAAACTCGTACCAATACCTGCTTTCATCACTTAAATGCCAATTAAAATATCAGCGAATAATGACGACATCTTTAACTTCGGGGATGTTTTGAAAGCCTTCCAGAATGCGCGGATCCTGGGGTCTAAGCAAAACATCCAGACCACCCAGTCCGCAGGCAAGACAACCATGCAGGTTGATGATTGAATCAATTATGTCGTGCAGATTCTTGGGGCTAATTCTGGAACCTACTGTCACTTGCACCGTTCCTGGTCTTAAACGACCGACACCGAATGCAGACGCTGTTAAATTTGCAGCTTCAGATTTTCCGATTTCAGACATGATGATCTCCAAATATAAAAATGAGTTAATTGCGTTCATTAAGAAATCAATGCAAAAATTATTTAAAATCCATTCGTTGCATGATCTATTGCGCACCTTAGTATCCGCATAATAAGGCAGCCTTAATTGCCAGTTTTTATATCCCAATCAGCCGCAGCAAATCTCAAAAAGCCCCGCGCGGACAGACTGAAAAGGATTTCACTCCTGACCATCCACCGCGTGCTTTCAGCAAGTTCTAGCTACACGGTAATCGTCATGGATGGGATTAAAGCAAACACCGGTACAAATTAAAATAAGTGCGAGCACGTATATGAAAAACGCATTCGATTTGCTTGCGCAGTGTTTAACAGCACCGTGTAATACCTTCATTCATCCATCAACGCGGGTATCGACGAGCCCAGGGTTTTAGCAAATGCATTCAGCTTTTCGTTAAGATCGACCACATTTAAGTCAGCCACCCCAACGAATCGCGCAAAAACTCCCGGTCGGCGGGGAAACGCTTCCAGATCCATGGCGCGCGTGGTCAGTACTTGAACATAAACGCGGCGTGCGGCGATCAGCGCAAATAATGCATCCATTTGCTGACGATTGAGAGTAGCGCCAAGTTTTTCGATCTCTATCGGTAATGCATAATCCGTCAGGTGATTGGCGCGTAGCACGAGCCAGTGGCTAACTCTCTCCGCGTCTTCCGGGAGCGTGTCCTGGTCGGCGGCAGGCGCGGGGTAATTTCCATTGAGCGATTGGGCATATAGCTTTTCAGCTTGAGTGGCTCTCTTGGCAAGAGAAGACGCGAGTCCGATGAAATACGAGAACTCCGCATACACATTCTTCAGCAGAGCATATTGTTGATGCCGCCGAAGGATGCGTGTTTCAACTAGCGAATACACGGTATAGATGGAAATGGTTAAACCAAGAACCAGCCCCCCATTTTTGGCTAGATCCAGCCATACATCCCAATTTACCAACATCGGCCAGCCCTCCGCAATAAATATCAACCCACTGAAAACAGTTTGTCATTCTCCATAACTTCAGGCTGTTCGCTGGTTAACACGTAAAGAATAACTACTTCCTTTAAGTCCGACCGTCTGCTAGACACTTTTATGCATAGGCTTATAAGGGCATCCCCTTACGTGTTCGCACGTATTTTATTGAGTATTAATTAATTTTACAATTATTAACAGCTAGTGGTTGTTCTGGGTATTTCGAGGCCGCTGAGTTGTTAGTTTGAGAAGGAAGGGTTTTCTTGAATGTGAATTTTACGAGGTTTGTATAAATTTTTTGTTCAAGAGATAAATCAAAAAAATTAATATCAAGGAGATCAATCATGGATACCAATACCGTCAAAACTCGAGGCATGGGCTGGTTGCGTGACTTGCCCGATTTTAGAGACTACACACCTCAACATGAAAAAATCAAGCCTATGCTTGCCAAGCTCAATATGGCTGTGTCAGCTGCATCAGCCGCATTGCCTGCTTCCGTTGATCTTAGAGCTTGGTGTACACCAATCGAAGATCAAAAGGATTTGGGATCATGCACGGCTCAGGCAGGCGTAGGGTTGATCGAATTTTATGAAAACAAGGCGTTTGGCACCTACACGGATGCTTCAAGACTGTTTCTTTACAAGGTAACGCGTAATTTGCTGGGCTGGACGGGGGATACCGGAGCCTATTTAAGTAGCACCATGGCCGCCTTGACTTTATTCGGCGCACCACCTGAAAAATATTGGCCGTATACGACAGCGCAGCCGGAGCCGGTAGCTCCTGCCAGCACCAATTTCGACACGGAACCGCCTGCGTTCTGTTATGCCTTCGCGCAAAATTATCAGTCGGTTGAATACTACAGACTGGATTCTCCGGGTGTCACACCTGCTGACCTGTTGCAGCGGATAAAAACCAATCTTGCGGGAAATATGCCGTCGATGTTTGGATTTACTGTTTATAGCTCCTACCAATACTCTGGAACCAATGGGCATTTTCCATTCCCATGCCCAAAAGAAAAGGCTGTGGGCGGTCATGCAGTAGTTGCGGTTGGTTATGACGATGCCAAAAAAATCAAAAACCCTAGTTGCGGCAAAGAAACCACAGGCGCTTTGTTGATTAGAAACTCATGGGGAACCGCTTGGGGAGATAAAGGCTACGGCTGGCTCCCCTACGAATATGTTCTGCAAGGTCAAGCCGACGATTGGTGGACGCTGATAAAGCAGGAATATGTAAATACAGGGAAATTTGGGTTGTAAACAGGTTTGATTTGATGGGTCAAGTAGAAAACAACGGTGTGTAACGCAATAACAACAATACTTGATGGAGATATTTCATGGCTAATTTACAGAAAGATTTGAATGTGCTTTGAGACCTTGTCTGCCTTGAAAAGGCAGGCTTGGCCAGCTCCCCCCTATTTTGCCCAAGGGTGAGGCTTTTGGGGTACAGCAAGCGAGTCGGTTGGGGAGGAGAATAAGTACATTGGTGTAAGGTAAAAGCACTGTGAGGAAGAGACATTTAGCCTGTGAGTTAATGGGTTTTTATTGATTGCCTGGCTCCATTAATTACTTTGATAATTCAGATGAAGGAGAATCAAAATGAGTGAGATTTTAGATCATGACCTGTATTTGGATGTCAGTCAGACCGCAGATGCGCTGGGTAAAGTCGCTAAGGATGAGAGTACCTTCCGTCTGCTGGTCGAGTCATTTCGTGCGCAGGACTACGAGGAGTTTCGTGAGCTTCTGACGCGTTTTGGTTTACTGGATCGTCGCCAACTTGTATGCAGCTGGCTATGTTCAAAAGAATGTGCGCTCGTTTGCTTTGAAATGTGCGGCCTTCCTCCCAAGGAGCCTGCACAACTCAATCTGCTTGGGTTTGCCGAGCTAACTGCCAAAATCTCGTCAAACCGCGAAATCCTTGGGCGTTTGGCTGGTGCTGTCATCGAACGCGACGAAAGTACGTTCAAGGCTATCATTGAGAAGCTGGGTGTTGAGCAGTATTGCCACTACATCTGTCATTGGATTTGCTCAATGCGCTGCCGATTGATCTGCGAAATATTCTACGCACCGACTAAACCGCTTTATCTCATCGGTTGCACGCATCTCATGGAAGCGCTGCAACAAGCCAGCCTGGCTGTTGCTCGCTTGCTCAAAGAGCCAGCCACCCTCGCCGGTGTGGAGAAGGGTGTATTGGCGCATGATTGCGACATGGTACGCAGCGCGCTAGAGCGTGCAGAATTTCAGGGTATCTGCCGCTGGATCTGTCACTGGGTTTGTTCTTGGCGCTGTGTCCGCGTTTGCCTATTGCTATGCCGTCCATTTACCCCTGTTCCCATCGAGCATGAACTTGTTGAAATCCAGGCTTTTGCCAAAGCGGTCGCCGTGCTTGAAACTAAACCGGATTTAGTCGAAAAACTGGTCAATGCTGTCGAAACCGAAAATGCCGCCGCCTATGCGGAGCTGGTGAAGAAGCTTGGCTACGAGCGCTTTTGTCATCAATTATGCCACTGGCTGTGCCGCCTGAGCTGTAGGCGTTTTTGCCGTTGCGTTTGTCCGCCGATAGACACGATTCCTCTCTTTACCCACGTAGGCGGGTACCATGTGGATCCAATCTACGGTGAATTTCAGGCCAACGGCACGACGACGGCAGGCGCTTACGCGTTCACCCGCGTGATTCCGTTAATCGGCATACTTCCGGGCTGGGAGTCGAGTAATACCTATGAGTACCGCTTCCAGATTGCGAAGTATCCAGGGTTGGCCATTGTAGACGTGGATGCAACGATGATTAGTCCGACCGTTATTGGTCAACTCGAGTTCAGATACTGGAACGGTTTGGCCTGGACGACGGGATCGACCAATTACTATGCTAATAATCCCGGGGCTACTTACGATATTCCGCAGCCGCCTCCGGCTTTGCCGAAGAATGTGTCAGTAAACACCGATGTACAGGCGGGTGGCTGGATCAAGGTGCCGCACGATAATGACCTGACTGACGGCGGTGGTGGACGCTTTATCCCGCAAGGCGGCTTGGTCAACCTGATTACGACGAAATTCACTAAAGAGTCATTCGATTTGACCATGCCTGCGCCGGGTCTTAAGGCGGGCGATTCGATTCCGGCAGGTATCCCGCCGCACTCGGAAAAGCCGACCTACAAGATATTTTTTGAGGCGCGCAAACAGGGTACGTTTGCCCCGGTCTGGGCAAACAACCTCGACAAGATCGCGTTCAGTAACACGGCCTATAAATACGTCCGTCATACGGAATGGGATGGCGGCACGTTCACGACTCGTAGCGTGTGTACGCTCGACATCGCAGAGATGATTGTGTCGGGCTCGAGCGGTTGCGGCAAGCAGGGTGACCATATCCACGCACTTTATACCTGCTACCACCCTTACCTTGGTAGCGTGTTGCTCTGGCTACAGGGTCCCGGCATCCCTACCGGTCTTGGTATTCCGCCAGTCCCCGTGCCGCCAGCACCATTCTCGTTTGCCCCAGTCATTGCCATCGACGAGGCCGCGTCCGGCTTAGTCGGTCACGATTTCGACCTCAGCACGTTAAAACCATGTGCGTATGTCTTGTGGATGTCGGCGACAGTAAAATTGACCGAGGGTTGGGGGCAGATTGGCGACGCGACTGAATGGGATATGATCGCGTTTTGCAAGGGTAAAGAGTAAGCGTCGCAAGTAAGCGTAATAGGGGGATAGGTCGCAATTTCCAAGGCTTTCTGTCTGAAAAAAATGTGACCTGTCCATAATGGCACCACTGCCTCAACAACCAGCGGGATTAGAGATACATTAATTATTTCAATGACTACAAATGTTGCTTTTGCTGTGGGCATTTCTGTAAAGAGCTTATCCTCTGGCTAAAAGTACCAATCAACCGGGATCAATATTCTTTAACTGTCTAAAAGTGTGAATCACAAACAAGGAGAACATCATGTCTAAATTTTCTATTAAATCATTGAGCGTTGACTTTAAATGCTCCTGCGTCAATCGGTCAGCCAATGATGATGGTTTTAAACACAAACTTCATCCCGTTGTTTTCGCGATTGCAGCCAGTGTAGTTTTTTTACCATGCAGTCAGGCCGTGGCCGCTGATGCCAAAGCCAAGGCGACCATGACTATTACCAACCCCAATCTGGATGCCAAGCTCACTACTAAAGGACAAGCCGCTGCTCCTGAAAAAGTCTACACGCGCGAGGAGTTGCTTAAAGCTGAACCACTAAAGTGGATGCCTGCAGGCAAGGCTGATAAACGCTATCTTGACGATCGCAGTTTTAAGGAAAAACAGCCAATAGTAAAAGGTGGCTCCAAATTACAGCCCCCAGGCCAGCCAAATCCAGAAGCCAAGCGCCAGGCACAAAAGGAGTTCCCGGAACAATGGAAGCTGATGCAGGAGCTTGACCAGCAGGGTGACAAAAATCCGATTGCCAAGGACGCAGCGAGCAAGAGCACACCTGCTGCTGCGCCTGGAAATATTAATTTTGGTACGCAGGATATTTATACCAGCTACAAGGGTAATTATTGGTTAAACCAACAAACAGCTTATCCCTGGGCGGTTGTAGGCAAATTGCTGATTGACGGAGGTGGTTACTGCACGGCGCAATCCATTACCGGAGCGCCAAAAAATATCCTGGTGACGGCAGCACATTGTGTTTATGACGTGGGTAAAGGATTTAAAGCCGGCTGGACTTTTGTACCGGCTGAACGCAATGGTATCGCCCCTTATGGTCAATTCAGATGGGCTAGCGCCCGAGTTCTGACGGCATGGACAACAGGAGGTGCACGTCGCGATGATGTCGCCTTGATTCGTCTTCAGAACAATAACGCCGGGCATCCTGTAAGTTATTACACAGGTTGGTTGGGATGGCGTCAAAACTATCCGTATACACGCAGCCTCCATTCCTTTGGCTATGCCAGCAATATTTCTACGGCGTGGACTTCAATGTGTGCAGCGGAAAGTTTTTATGCCAGTTGCGAAGGTACGGATGTTTTGGTGAAAGGCTGCAATATGACTTACGGCAGCAGTGGCGGTGCGTGGGTTGATGAATATAAGCCTTACGAGGTCAGTGGTTATGTTGAAAGTGTAGTCAGCGGCCCTTCATGCGCAGGTGCTTTCGGCCAAACTTTTGTAGGTGCTCATTTCAGTAACGCGAATTTTGGAAAACTGTGCGCGGGCGAGGGTGGCTGTACTACGCCATAACCGTAATTTAGCCTTAGCCGTAATTTGAGAATCAATGGGGTTAGCCTCATTGATTCCTCTCAACCCACATCAAGTGAATGCTATGCGAAATAATTTCAATCTTTTCTGGCATTGCGCTACGTTTAGCTTGGAAAAGTTTGCAAGCTACAGAGGCTTTAAAATGAGACAGGCTCTAATGGTTTTTGCGTTTATGTTGGGTCATGCGGGTATTACATTGGGGGGTGAAACCATGAAATTAAGCGAGAGTGATTCCGGCAAAACAGTTGAACTATGCGTTGGTGAGGAGCTTGAAGTGGCTTTACCCGGAAAGCCGACCACGGGTTATGTATGGGAAGTGGGCTCGGTTGATTTAAAAGTTCTGAATCCGGGCGAGACAGATTTTATAGCTGACGATAAAGCAATCGGATCGGGAAACATGGAAATTATAAAATTCCACACGATTGCAGCAGGAAGAAGTGAAGTGAAACTTATATATCACAGACCCTTTGAGAAAGATATTCCACCGCTAAAAACCTTTGAAGTGACTGTCATTATTAAGTAATTGCTGTCAATACGGATGTTAATCAAGCCAGTACAACATGGGTGACCATTGATAGTGACCTGCACGGGGATAATTCCAAACTTTTGAAATGTCTCTATTCAACCAGCCCGGCACAGATAGGTTCGGAAATTAAAATCGAAGTCCTCAATGGCAAGGCCGTTTAATTAACGGTTCCAGCGGGTGGTTTTGTTATCTATGCATAGCTTTAAATAACGCAACTGGATTGGAAAAATCTCTTGATTTTGGCAGGCAGTAATAAAGCCATTTATGCAACAAATATATTCCTTGGAGGAAATCATGCCACTTAAACAATATGGAGTTTTAAAGGGAAAGGCTATCAATAAAATAATCGGGCAAGGATCCAGTCCGCATTATGAAGTGCATCTTATTGATGATACGACAGACTATCGAATAGCGATTAATGTGAAGTCGGATCTGGCTCCTTCCGAGTTGCTGTATCTGATTGTTGATGATTTTCAGCACCCCATTCTGGAAAAACTGGGTAACCTGGCCACAGGGTTTACCGCACTACAAAGTGCACCGAATAAAATGGCGCTGGATTTTATACGCGGCAATCTGTTTGATGCAAAACAGATGCGTCCATTGCCGTATAACGTCCCCGGACCGGATAACGATCTCAACGAAAAAATAGATGCCTATGTGCAGCGCGCCATCGGTGACGAAAAGGCTAGTATTTATGCTTTGGGTGAACGCTGGGGACCGGAAGCCGCTATAAAAGACAAATATTTTGGCTTTCTACCGGGAAACGGTATCCATGATATTCATATGAATCAAGGCAACGTAGGTAAATTTGTTGGGGATGACGGCGTTTGGCAGGACGGCGGCTTGCTTTTTCATTTTCCCAAGATAGAAAAAATTGATGCTGGCGTTAGCGCGGAAGTTTGGCCAGAGCAATGGGTAGCCGTGTTTCTGGCCTTTCAATCGCAAGCCTGGCATACCGACGACCAGACCGGACATACCATTCCTGATAGTCCTACCCAGGAAGCAAGTATCCAAATTGTTGCGGCATTGATTAATCCTGAAGGCGACGATCCTGGTCTTGAAACAGTGACCCTGATTAACCTCGCGCCTAGCATTGTTGAGTTGTCCGGCTGGTTTATCGCCGATAAAAATAAAACCCGTTCCGCCATCAAAAACCTGAAACTTAACCCCGGTGCTACCGGCGTAGTGAAATTGGACGGAAAAGGCGCGCAACTAGGCAATAGCGGGGGCATCATAACCTTGCTTGATCCTGCAGGGCTCAAGCGACACGGCGTGTCATATACCAAAGAACAGGCTAAAACTGGTTGGACTGTTTTATTTTGAACGACAAATTGGAGCCATTAAGTCAGTGTCATCAGATATTATTTAAAAAAGTGGTAAGGGGGCAGCTCCTTACCTTTTCGGTAGTCGTGTAGATGACACCCGCAAAGATGGTGATATTGATTTATAAATTGTGGCGGATCATAAGGAGCGGCTGGGTGCACTGTCTTCAGCGTAAGAATGTAAAAAGCTTCGCCTGGTACGCAACGTAAGGTGTATAGCAAGTTGGAATGCTGAATCAAAATCTTTCTGTAATTAGGCGTGAACAAATTGAAAATGCAGAACGAGTAGCGGTATCTGCAATAAGCTGTTTTGAAATGGCTTGGCTAGTGCGTCATCAAAGGATAAGACCATCCTGCGAGTTGATAGAGTGGTTTGAAAAAGCCCTCACGGACTCATGAATAGAGCTTATTGCAATTACGCCCAAGATCGCTAAGTGTGCGGTTAATTTGCAGGAGCATCATAGTGATCCGCAAGACAGAATCATTATTGCCTCAGTAATTGAGTAAAATGCGAGGTTAATGTCAGATGGCAGCAAGTTTCCCAAGTATTCTGAATTGGCTGGACATTTGCTGTAACTGGAGGATAAATAAATGACGCATAGCGATTCAGCCATGCAACATGCGCATCGCATTGATGCGCAATTGACGGAAGTGTTGTTACATTTCCCCTCAATAAAGCTTGCGGTGATATTTGGATCAGTTGCTACAGGCTGTCAGCATGCTGAAGGTGATTTGGATATTGCGGTAGCTGCCATTCATCCATTGGTGGCAGATGAGAAAATTGCACTGATTAATGCGATAGCAGAACGGGTAGGGCGGCCTGTTGACTTGGTTGACCTGAAAGCAATATCAGAACCGTTGCTTGGGTAAGTCGTGCGTCATGGCAGAAGAGTGCTAGGCAGCGATACTTTGTATGGTGAATTAATTAGTCGGTATTTATTTGAACAGGCAGATTTTATGCCGTATCGAACACGAGTGCTCGCGGAAAGGCGCATGGCGTGGATAGGGAAGTAGTTGAGCAAAAATTGGAATCGTTGTGGCGTTGTCTGAATCGCATAGAAACAAAGTGCCCCAAAGATGCCGCCACGCTGCTGGAGGATATTGACCTCCAAGATGTGTTATCGCTCAACCTTAGTCGCGCAGTACAAATATCCGTAGATATTGTGCGCATCTGATTGCAGGAATGGAAGTGCCGCCGCCCGACACCATGGGTCAGACATTTGACTTATTGGCACAAGAGGGGGGTGCTGAATAAAGAGTTGGCAGTCAGCCTTAAAAAGGCGGTGGGCTTTCGTAATATCGCTGTTCACAACTACGAGAATAACAACTGGATAATCGTGCATAGTATTGTGAAGTATCACCTTGCTAATTTCTTGGAGTTCGCAAAAATTATGGATGAACATCTGAAAAGATAGTGATGTGCTTGCAGTGAGTCACAAGAGCGTCATTTCCGCGCGGGAGCCTAGTGAAGCGAAGGGGAGTAACGCAACAAGCGGCCTTGTTTCATCGGTGTTGGGTTACGCAATTAATCCGCCAACCCAACATGCCGTTTTATGGGGTGTAAATCCTTAACCGAGTGCCATGAGACTCTACCCATTTCTATGTCACATTTCTATGTATATCAGCTCAAATGCAATCTCATCAATGTTTACCAACAGCCGTTTTCTATAGCATAATCAACTTATGCGCCTAAGCCTACAACAAAGAAACGTGATATGTGAAAATGCCAAAATAAATTTTGGGGAGGCCTCACATGTTTGGTTGTTTGGTTCACGTGTCGATGATAAAAAAGCAGGTGGCGATATCGATTTATATATCGAGCCACAACAACAGGATTCTAAAAAGCTGGTAGACGCTAAATTATTATTTTTAATGTCCCTTCATCGGCAAATTGGTGATCAGAAAATTGATGTTGTAATAAAGCGCTCAAACACACAACATAATGAAGCTATTTACCATATAGCGCGCGAAACAGGTGTGCAATTACTATGATGCCAGCCTATCAATCAATACTCAAACAGTGCGAACAGCATGCCTATAGATTACAATGGGCAAAAAATGCATTAAGTGACGAATTTCCTCTCACAATGAGCAGTTTAAGTAAGTTGGGTGATGCAGATCAAGCAATACTTGACCAGCTATCTCTACGCTTCTCTAAATTACAAGATGCCATGGGGGCAAACTTGTTCCCGCTGGTTTTAGAGATAAGTAAAGAGCAAGGCGAGTTAAAAGCATTTATTGACCAACTGAATAGATTAGAAAAAATTAACGCAATCCCGTCAGCAGAAAAATGGTTGATATTGCGAGAAATGCGCAATCAATTCTCACATGATTATCCTAATGATCCAGAAATTCAGGCGGTTTTGCTTAATAAAGCTTATGTTTTAATAGACGATCTTCTATCAACACTTACACACATTACTTTATTTGCAAATAAATACTTAACAAAATCCATCGATTCTGCCACTAACGACTTGCCTCCATTGGTTTAAATTCATTAAAGCTAATAAAATGGGCATGTAAAGTCACACGTTTCTTACATCATTTTTAACCGCCCAGACACTGTCATGGTCTAATAAAAACGGACACCTCAATAGGGTTACTATTCACCTAAAGAGGAACGTAAAAATGAGTCAAGCAAACAAACATTACGAAGCTGCATTCAAGTTGGAAGTCGCTCGCATGGTTGTCGATCAGGGGGGTGGGCATCGCGCAAGTTGTTAAAGACATGAAGATTGGTCGCACGGCGGTGAGCCACTGGGTGGCGCAATACCGTGCCGAGCAATTGGGTAAGCCCGGGATTGGAAAACCCCTCACCGCCGAACTGCAACGCATCCGCCAACTGGAGACGGAGAACCGGCAACTGAAATCGGATAACGAACTCCTAAAAAAAGCCTCGGCCTTCTTCGCCCGCGCACTGAAATGATTTACCAGATCATTCAGGAAGATGAGAAGGCGGTACATCAGGCGTGTCGGGTATTGCAAGTCAGTCGTTCGGGTTATTACGCCGCCAGGCAACGGCCTAAGCCGCCTGCTATTTGCAGCGCCAGCGTGAGGGTCAAAGCCGTGTTTGCGGCGCATCAAGGCTGTTATGGCAGTCGGCGTATCGTCGATGAACTCCACGAGCAAGGCCTCAAAATAGGACGATACAAAGTCCGGCGTTTGATGCGTGAAGTCGCACTCAAACCGGTTTGGAAGAAGAAGTTGATGAAAAGCTTAATAAACAGAGGTGCCCATATGTCGGTAGTTGAGGAAATCACACGCTGCATCGTGGCTCAATACAGCGAAACTTCAGGACAGTAATGCGACTAACAGACCTACAGCGCACCATTATTCGCGCAACCGTTGCTGAAACCTTTGGCAAAAATGCAAAAATGCAGAAGTGTGGTTGTTTGGATCAAGGGTAGATGACAACAAACGTGGTGGAGACATTGACCTTTTGATTGAAACAAATGGGATGGACATAGATGAAATAGTACGCGCTGAAATTTCTTTTCAGACTAAACTTCAAACTAAACTTGGTGAACAAAAAATAGATGTGCTATTGGATTATCCATCACGCAAAAGCCACCCACCCATTTTTTTTATTGCAAAACAAACAGGTATTTTGCTGTGAGCGATGAAATTTCAGCGTTAAGACTACAGGAAGCTTGGAGCGAATGTGAGCGCAATATCTATCACTTGTGCCGAGCATTAACGTTGCTCGATCCTATCATGCCAATGACCGGAGAAATATTTGAGCAACTGACAGATGTGCAAGTGCAAAGCGTTGACCAGTTTATTTTGCGCTTTACCAAGTTGCAGGATGCGATGGACAACCATTTATTCTCATCTGGGCTGCAATATCTTCAGGAACAATATGAAGAAAGACCCATGCTGGACAAACTTAACCGATTGGAAAAGCTTAGGTATTTACAAAATGCAGAAGCTTGGCAGAACATTCGTAATACGCGCAATAAATTTGCCCATGATTATCCAGATGATAATGAAAAAATGCCGCGCTTATCAATGTGGCCAGTGAAGCGGCCAAGAAGATGTACGTAATTCTGACTGATATAGAGAAAAAACTGAAAAACGATCATCCTGATTTTGAATTGGGCAAACTCTTATCTGTGGTGCTGCCAAAACAATGGATCCATTGCTAATATACAGACATGCCTTAATTTACTAAAGCAGAAAGAATAGCATCCAGTGCAACTGGAACGACTTGAATCTCCCTCCAGCCATTTTACGCGATTGGCGGATTTACTCATTCAAAGGATATTCTGTTTGATTGACGAGATTGAATTAACAGGAAGCAGTGCAATACTCAACCGTATCTACCGCGTAGAAAAGGGGCTCCCGAACTAATCAGTGCAGCATTGGTAGGAATCTGTCCTTGATTCTCTTACATTTGATCCTAGGTGGCAAAAGTGGTAAATTACTACTTGTAGTAATTGATGGAGGCAATCATGGAGCTCGCACGCGTTACAGCCAAAGGTCAAACGACGATACCCAAACGTATCAGAGATGCCGCGCATATTAAAGAGGGCGATATGCTGGCGTTTGATCTTGATAAAAATAACAGAATCACCATTAAGCGTATTGAATCGACTAAAGACATAGAGTTATCAGCCTTGCAAGAAACATTATGTGAGTGGAATTCACCTCAGGATGATGAGGCTTGGCGTGACCTTTGAAGCTTTCGACGTAGTCGTCGTTCCTTTTCCATTTACTGATCGGGATGCAACTAAGCGTCGTCCAGCGTTGGTGATTTCTAATGCGCTATTTAATCAGCAGCATAATCAGCTAGTTTTGGGCATGATTACCACAACTACGGGCAATGTTTGGCCTAGCGATGTTTCATTAACAAATTGGCAAGAAGTAGGACTAAAAGCAGCGTGTCACTTTCGCTTGAAATTATTTACGCTGGATCAAAATCTGATTTTAAAAACCGTCGGGCGTTTATCACCCCAAGATGTTAAATCTGTTCAGGCCATTTTGACTAAATACTTAAATGTTAATTGACACTTATCATCAATGAGGCTGTTCGGACTCCATTCATACTCAATAATTAAGACGAAAAGCCTTATTAAGGAGAACATCATGTATGCAGAACGCCTAATACTTGCTACCGATGTAGCAGGAAAATTGATACAGATCTAAGCTGCCACCCAATAAGCAATACGAAGCTATTTTTTTAGTGATTGCAGATAGTGAAACCACTGCGAATGTATGACGTAGCCCACATCCTGATATAGCAGGTAAATTAAAACTCACAGGCAATGTGTTTGATAGCGCGCCAGGGTTTGGGATTTGCCAAAATGATTGTTTTAGATACGCATATCTGGCTGTGGTGGATGAATGGAGATGTCACCTTACCTGGTCAAGACAAAGCGAATCAAATAGATATGTGTGACTCTGTGGCTGTTTCTGCTTTTGGATTCAACGCTGAAGTGTGGCTTTTGGAAGGAATGACTATGGAAGCGATTCGTGAATTTACTCAATTAGAGAATGATATTTTGACATTAAGGTTGCCTTTATCTTTTAAGGGCAAGCGCGTAGAGGTAATTGTGATGCCTGCCCAAGAGTTGGAAGCGACTGTTGCCAATCAAGTGGAGGAAGTGCGGCGCAAACCATCTCCCAAGCTTAAAGGTACGCGAATTATTGGGGACATAATGTCACCTGCCGTGCCTGTAGACGATTGGGATGCGCTGAGGTGATTCTTCTTGATACCCACATTTAGGTTCGTTGGATTGAATCACAATTTCAATTTACCATTTTATGGTCTTATATCTTAAAAAACCGCTATATTAGCCCCACAGGCATGGCAGTCTGATGGGTCTGTACCCAATTTCCCAATGGGCAACCATTTATTCTCATCTGTGCTGCAATATCTTCAGGAGCAATATGAAGAAAGACCCATGCTGGACAAACTTAACCGATTGGAAAATCTAAGGTATATACAAAGTGCAGAAGCTTGACAGAACATTCGTAATACGCGCAATAAATTTGCCCATGATTATCCAGATGATAATGAAAAAATGCAGCGCTTATCAATTTGGCCAGTGAAGCGGCCAAGAAGATGTACGTAATTCTGACTGATATAGAAAAGAAACTGAAAAACGATCATCCTGATTTTGAATTGGGCAAACCATTGTCTGTGGTGCTGCCAAAACAATGGTTCCATTTTGAATAATATAGACATCTATTTGCGGCAAATAATAAGGTTCATCCGTGTTCAAAGGGTGGCGGTTGCCTGCTCGTTCTTTTCGGGTCAAGAGCAGTTCGGTGTTCGGTCTACGCTCTTATCGGTGATGACATGGAATCAGCTGAGAGTAAATCAAGCGAACAGCATTGTAACTGTTATAATTTAACGCTATTTTCAGGAGGGCAATAAATGGGATGCGCTGATATTATTGCGCGGGAGATTGAAACCATACCGCTAAACAAACTGAAATACTTGATTTATCGCCTTTCTAAAAGCTAGGCAGCTAGCTACAGAGCTTTCTATAGCACCAAAAACAGCGGGTGAAATTGAGGTGAGGCTATTTTCAAAAATTTTAAAGTAGATGTAAGTCAATATGTGTTTAATCGGGACGATGCCAATGCCCGATAAAGTGTTTATTGATACGAACATTATTTTTACACGCTAGGTGAAAACTCAACTAAAGCCCATATAGCTGCGCCACTGTTTTTAGATAGACCTTGCATTTCAACCCAAGTGCTTTCAGAAACCGCAAATGTGACGACAAAGCGGCTAGGGCTGGCCACATAGGAAGTTCGTCATTTAATCAAAGCACTACATGAAATATACCATGTGAAATTGATAATTATGACCACTATTGAAACTGCACTTAATATTTAAGAGAAATATAAATTTTCATGGTATGACAGCCTAATAATAGCCTCAGCATTAGAGGCTAGGTGCAATACACTTTATTCTGAAGACATGCAACATGGCCAGGTAATTGAAGGGCAATTGAAAATCATCAATCCATTTTCTTAATGACGGTAAAATTGGCACAGGTGTAGACGTAAAAAACTATCTGAATTGGAAGGCACAATGGTTGGTTGGAGTGGGGGATTGGAATTTGATAGTACCAAGCCACATTTAACCGTCGCACTTCTGCAAAATAGTGGTCTGTCCCCAATTTTTATTATTTTTATTTTTTCCTGCAAAATAGTGGTCTGTCCCCAATTTTTACAATTTTTATTTTTTCCATTTTTTCAAAGTTCCGCACCGGCCTGGCCGCGTAGAACCGCGTGCGAAAAAGCGAAGACCGAAAAACCTTCCCTTACTCACGGTGCTTCGCCAACAGGCGCGTGACACAATTTTGGCAGGACGGGTGCTTAACCGTGTGCCATGAGAGACTGACCCTACTTATTCTTATCCATTTATTATGAGATGCTTTCAGAAATGCAATTTTCTAGAATACGATTAGCTGCATGAAGAAGCAGCTTGCCGTTGTTTCGATACTGACGGTTGCGTCCCAGTTGGCTGCTTTATTCAAGCTTTGGTTCACAGCGCGTATCTTTGGGATAGGCTCCGAGCTGGACGGATATAATCTGTCCATTGTTTTACCCACGTTGATTGTCGGCGTGATGGCAGGGGTATTGCAAACTGGGCTATTTCCCGTGCGTGCTAAGCTGAATGCTGATGGTGACGAAGTAGCAACGGCTTCTTTTGAGCGCTCCGTATTACTAGGGATAGCTGTGCTCGGCTGTATATTCACGCTTTTGCTGTTGCTGGGTGCGCCCTTTATCGTGGATAGACTGTCCCAGTCTGCCCCAGAATCTGTTCGGACCTCGTTGGCTTTTGCCTTCCCTGTGATCGTTCTTCTGGTGGCGCTTAATTTTGTGGGCGACTGCTGTGGTTATCTCCTTGCAATGCGTAATCGCTTTGCTATTGCCGCCGCCGCACCAGTGGCCAATGGTTTGCTTGGCGCTTTTATGTTAGCCGTTTGGCCGGAAGGTGGCCTGACTAATCTGGTTGCAGGCACAGTTCTCGGGGTGGCGTTGCAAGTTTCTATTTGCCTATGGGGGCTTAAATCGACTGGCTTTGTCTTTATTGGCCCACTTCCTACCTGGGTAACCACCAAAGGGCACTGGGGGGAAATGCTGTCGCTAGGTGGCTGGATTCTTCCTGGGGTCATATTCTCTAATCTGGTAGTGTCACTACCGCCGGTATGGGCGGCACAGTATGGGGAAGGTGCGGTGTCAGCGTTTGGTTATGCTTACCGCCTGCACTCGTCCGCACTACAGCTCTTGGTTATCGCCAGTTCTACCGTCATTCTTGCACAATTTTCCAACCTAGTGGCTCAGGGCGATGTGGCTGCGGTGAGAAGGATTCTGGCTAAGGCTGGGGCGGTGTCTGCAATTGTCGGGTTGTTCGGAGTCCTGGCAGTCTGGGCGGTCGGCGCAGTCTTGCTTCATTGGTTGTTTGGAGGACGCTTTGACAATGATGCAGCAGAGCGAGTCTCGTCTCATTGGTTATTACTGACTCTTGGTCTTCCGTTCGCGATACTTGGTAACGTTTTTGCAAAATTATGGCAAGCTCAAAAAAGGCCTCAATTAATATCAATAATGGCAGCCATTAGCTTGATGTCTTTGACAGTGATGCACAGTATTGCAGATCTTTTCTTAAAGGAATATTCGTTACCTGCAGCTCTAGCAACCTCTGCTACTTCTGTAGTCTTAGTCGGCATATGGTTTTTAAATCCAATGAAAAAGAAATTACCCGTTTAAATGAAGGATTCTCAGATATGACATTAAATCAAACAGTTGAAGTGCCATGTCCAATTTGCGGCAGTGAGCGACGTACAAAACTATTTGCTACGCGCGATTACAAGCAGTCGATTACCAATGATATTTTTGGTGTTAGTCGCTGCAAGGATTGTGGCGCCGGCTACCTCTCACCGCGACCGAGCAAGGCCGAACTGGGGCGCTACTATGATGAGCACTTCTATTGGTCATATGAAAACGACGAGTTGGCGAAGGTGAGTATCGAACAATTACTTACCTTGCGGAGTTCTCAATTGGACGCAAAGGCCGCTTGGCTTGCACACTTGGCTCCGGGTCGTCTACTAGATATTGGTACTATGAAAGGAGATTTTATTTACCACATGCAGGGACTGGGATGGCAGGCGGAAGGGGTGGAATTCTCTACCACGCCTCCTAACTTATTTAACATGCCGATCCACTACGGTGATTTTCTGGAGATGGAGTTTGACCCTGAAAGCTTTGACTGCATTACGATGTGGGCTGTGCTGGAACACGTTTACGAGCCAGCAGAGTATGTGGCCAATGTTGCGCGACTGCTTAAACCCGGGGGGAGATTTATTTTTCTAGTGACCAACTTTAATAGCGTACAGGGGAGATTTTATGAAATGGACGATTTTCCGCGCCACCTCAATTTGTTTACCAAACGTTCAGCCCGTTTGATGTTGGAACGCGCTGGTCTGCAGATGTTGCGCCAACGTACTGACCAGCAGGTGTTTGGTGGACATCTCCAGGGTGGTTTGGTCTACGCTGTCAAGCGCTTGTTCGGCTATAGCCGAGCTGAAGTGATGGGGGAATGGAAGAACGATCTCACTTTAGACGTGTTTTTTCGGCAATGGCGCGGACATCCCAGTTTTTTGATCTTGCAGATATCACGGATTGATCGATTCTTGCTTGCACCAATAGAGAAATTGATGGATTGTATTGGAATGGGGTTTATTTTGACCGTTGAAGCTCAAAAGCCGATGCGATCTGAAAAGGAGTTGGACGCATGAGTGATCGCTGGTGGGACTACTTCAACGGACACATGGGCAGTGAGCACCACTGGCTGGAGGGCGCCGTCAGTCATTGGCAATTTTTTCAGACTTTCTACGGAATGGTGCTTAGTTTGTTACCTAATGGCGCAAGGGTTCTGGATGTTGGTTGTGGTCCTGGATACAGCGATCTCTATTTTGCTGCGCGTGGGTATCATGTTACTGGTGTGGATAATGATGAGCGGATTGTTGGTCTTGCCAAGGATCTGCGGGAGCATTTGGGGGTGTCACTCGAATATCAACAGGGTGATGCCTTCAATCTGAGCCCTTTTTATGGGTGCTTTGATATGGCCTATTCCGTAGGTGTGCTTGAACACTTTGATCGCGATGTGACTATAAAACTCCTTAGAGAGCAGGCAAGGTGCGCGCGAATGGTAATTATCTGTATTCCTACACGCTACACCTGTTACTCGGATGGAATCACCGATGAAAGAATATACTCCATGCGGCAACTTAAGGAGATTGTGCGTGAGGCTGGGCTGGAGGTAGTGCGTGGGTTCGGTTTTGGTGACGTTACGGTCACTCCGGCGCAGATATGGTTTAAAAGGATATTGCCGCACGCCCTCTATCGTTTAACGCAAAATAGAGGTTACGCATTTAATATAGCAGTGATGGGGATGAATCCTGAATTTCGTCCAGTTGCTGCAGAATAGGAAAAATCTGTGAATCTGCTACGTTGTCTATCCTCGCTTCTGACCCCACCTCCTGCGCCGAGCGTGCCAGTGCGCTCGGCAGCCGTGATTAGGCGATTGCTGGAGGATAGTGATGGCAAAAATATTCTGGATCTTGGCTCAGGTACGCGTATTCTAAAGCCTCATGTGGTACGTTTGGATATTACTCACCATCCCAATGTGAGTGTGCAGGGCGATGCACGTCGTCTGCCATTTGCCGACCATTCCTTCGACTTAGTGATCTGCTCCCATGTATTAGAGCATGTCAATGGTTACTGGCTTGCCGCCGAGGAGTTGCGACGTGTGACCCGTCTTGGTGGCGTGATGCTAATCGAGGTACCTTTTATTTTCCCCTTTCACACTGGCACACCTGATGATCGTCATGACTATGTACGTCTGACTCTGGATGGATTGCGTGCAATTGTAGACAGAGATCAAATCCTGGAGGAGGGGCTAGCGGTGGGGCATGGGTCAATGTTGATGCTAATTTTGGTGGAGTGGGTTGGTCGACTCTTTTACATCGGTCACCATTCTGCGCTTTACTATCTTGTGCGCAACACACTTAGTTGGCTATTATACCCGCTCTGCTGGCTCGACCCTTGGCTTGATCGACGTCCCCGCCGCGATGTGATTGGCGGTGCTTACTATCTCGTAGCTAGGCGGAGCAACGGCGCATGAAGTTGCTCCTGCTGTCATCCCTTTACCCTCCAGTGCGCGGTGGTGCGGAGTTGCAGGCACAGAGCCTTGCCTGCCAGTGTGCAGCTCACGGGGTGCCAGTCACCGTACTGACTCAGCCTCAGCCCGGTGCTCCTCGAGAGGAAACAATCAATGGAGTGCGGGTGGTTCGTCGCTTGGATACCCTTCCGCTCGGCCCTATGTGGGGGCTGAGCTACATCGGTTCCACTTGGCTGGCAATGCATCGTTTAATGGATAATGAGACGGTGATTCACAATCAGCAGGCTGGCCTTCATTCTTGGCCGTCAGAGCGTATTTCCGATGCTTATGACGTACCTCTGGTATTACGGTTTGCATGCGCTGGTCAATTCGGTGACTTGGCACGGCTCAAGGCTGTTCGCTATGGAGCATGGATGTTACCTGCACTTAGACGGGCTGACCGCTGTATCGTCCTTTCAGAGGAAATGCGTGACGAGATAATTGCATTTGGTTTTCCTGCTGAGCGGGTACGTTATCGACCCAACGGGGTGGATACTGTGCGTTTCTCCACAGCGCAGCATATACTTCCCGGAAAGGGAATGGGGTCATTGAGACTGCTGTTCGTTGGGCGACTCGATCTGCAGAAAGGGCTCGACATCCTACTGCGTGCATTAGCAGTTTTACCTGATAGCTTGGCATGGCAGCTAGACCTATACGGGGCTGGCCCACTTGAGGTTGATTTGCGTGAACTTGCAAGCAATCTGGGTTTGTCGAGATTGGTCAACTTCGCTGGATGCAGCGACGACATGCCGTCCGTCTATCACGAGGCAGATTTGCTCATTCTACCCTCGCTGCACGAAGGGATGCCTAACGTAATTCTGGAGGCAATGGCTTCAGGTCTGCCGGTACTGGCCACCGATATCGGTGGCAGTCGCGAGTTGTTGCAAAATTGGGCCTCTGACTGGCTTGTTCCAGCAAGCGATGTATCGGCACTTGCTAAAGCGCTCCAATGTGCCATAGAGCAACGCCATATATTGGCGGAGTTGGGAGCGAGAGCCCGTCGTGAGATTGAAACGCACTGCGATTTTAAAGTCCTCTCAAAGGAGTATTTAGAAGATTGCGAGCAGTTACTGCGTATCAGGCGTGGGAAGGTCTGCTGATGACCCGATCTGTAGTCTACGTAATTGGCAGCTTGGGTAAGGGTGGCGCGGAATCCCAGTTGCTAATGCTAATGCGTGGTTTGCCCAAGGGTGAGTTTGCACCATATTTGTTTGTACTGGAGGCTGTAGGACCATTGCGTAGTACATTGGAAAGTACTTTAATTCCAATTGTAGACGGTGGTTATGATTCTAGGGCAGCAAAACCTTTAAAAGTGCTACAGTTGTTGCGGGCTTCTTGGCGACTTTGGAAGCTGTTGCGCTACAATAAAGTATCTGTTGTACATGGGTTTCTTCCGCTGACTAACTTGATTGCAGCAGTGGTGGGGAGGTTTGCAAATACCTCTCTTATTGTGACTAGTCGTCGGGCACTCAATAAACATCAAGATAGGATGCCAGGGTGGCGCTATCTTGATTTATTATCCAGCCATCTTAGTCATGTGATTACAGCAAACGCTGAAGCCGTGCGAGATGATACCTTGCGCCGCGAGGGGGGTAATCCAGCAAAAATGCATGTGATTTATAACGGATTGGATGTCAAGCCCTTACATAAACCCATAACACATCGGGTGGAAATGCGTAGGGTGCTTGGACTGAATGATAGTCAAGTGGTGGTGATTATTGTGGCAAATCTTATTCCCTATAAAGGTCATTCTGAGTTAATTAATGCTATGGCGCAGTTGTTACCGCGATTCCCAGATATTCGTCTGCTGGTTGTAGGGCAGGATAGGGGTGTTGGTGCGACGCTCAAAAGACAGGCAGATTCGTGCGGGTTGGCGTTGGCGATTCAATGGCTTGGCTTGCGCGAAGATATCCCTGATCTGCTTGCTGCGGCAGATATTTATGTCAGTGCATCGCATGAAGAGGGTTTTTCAAACTCGTTGCTTGAAGCCATGGGGGCTGGTAAGCCCGTAGTGGCTACCAACGTTGGAGGCACCCCTGAAATGCTAGCGCAAGGTAAGCTTGGTTTGCTTGTTGAACCTGCTGATGCTGATGGTCTGACAAAAGCCTTGGCAGTATTGATTGATAATCCTGAGATGCGATTGCAGTTTGGGCAGATGGCTGCGGATCAAGTGGCTGCGCAATATAGTGTTGATGAAATGGTTAAACAATATTTGATGTTGTATCGTGGTGGTTTGGATAAATAACCATTTTGGCGACTGATGTAGATAATTGATTGAGATGTTGATATGTGTGGAATAACAGGATTTTTTCAGATTAATGGTCTTGGCGTGGATGCTGGTGTTTCACTAGATAGAATGGCTACCAAAATTATCCATCGTGGCCCCGATGATGGTGGGGTCTGGGTGGATGTTGATTCTGGTATCGCCTTGGCTCATCGCCGCCTATCTATTCTTGATCTCTCGCCAGCAGGGCATCAACCAATGGCATCTGCAAGCGGACGCTTTGAGATCGCTTTTAACGGTGAAATATACAACCACACCCGCTTGAGGAGGGAGTTAGAGTTAGCAGATATTGCGCCTGTTTGGCGTGGGCATTCTGATACTGAAACCTTGTTAGCAGGGTTTGAGGCTTGGGGTATAAAGACTACGCTAGAAAAAAGCGTAGGTATGTTTGCTTTTGCCTTGTGGGACAAACAAACAAATACGCTAACTTTGGCACGCGACCGTATAGGAGAAAAACCACTTTATTATGGTTGGCAAGGCGAGGGTGAAAATAAAGTGTTTTTATTTGGATCAGAACTTAAAGCACTTAAAGCGCACCCTGCATTTAAGTCTGAGGTTAATCGTGATGCTTTAGCTTTACTAATGCGTCACAACTACATTCCTGCACCTTATTCAATCTGGCAAGGTATCAATAAGCTGCTGCCAGGTTGTTTTCTGACTATATCCCAACAACAGCCTGAGCCCTGCATTGAAAGTTATTGGTCTGGTAAACAGGTGGTTGAAGCTAGCTTGAGTTCACCATTCACTGGAACCGCAGATGAGGCGGTATCAGCGCTTGAAACCGTATTGAGTGATGCAGTCGGCCAGCAGATGTTGGCCGATGTGCCTTTGGGGGCATTTCTATCTGGTGGTGTGGATTCCTCCACTATCGTGGCTTTGATGCAAGCGCAGTCTAGCCAGCCAGTACGTACTTTTTCAATTGGTTTTAATGAGGCGCAGTATAATGAAGCCGAGCACGCCAAGGCCGTGGCTCGGCATTTGGGCACTGAGCATACTGAATTGTATGTTACGCCTGATGATGCATTGAATGTTATTCCTAAGCTTCCATTGCTCTACGATGAGCCATTTTCAGACTCTTCTCAAATTCCAACTTTTCTTGTTGCGCAGATGGCGCGCCAACATGTAACGGTAGCTTTATCTGGTGATGCGGGAGATGAGCTTTTTTGTGGCTATAACCGATATTTAATGGCAAGCCATTTGTGGGGGAAGTTGTCGTATTTGCCAGTGGGGTTGCGGAGAGCTATTGCAAGTAGTTTAACTATGTTGTCGCCTAGTGCATGGAATCGCCTTGCTAATCCATTAATGAAGGTACTACCTAATCGTTTTGGAATGATGAATGTTGGCGATAAACTGCACAAGGGTGCTGGTGTGTTGGCTTGCCAATCCTCTAGTGACCTTTATCGTGATCTAGTGTCTCATTGGGATGATCCTGCTAGTTTGGTACTCGGAGCAACAGAGCCTTTGACTGTGCTAACGAATGCTGACTTGCAACCAAACACGCCTACTGACATAGAGCGCATGATGGCTTTGGATATGCTTACTTACCTTCCAGATGATATTTTGACCAAAGTGGATCGCGCTGCTATGGGTGTGTCATTAGAAACGCGCGTTCCTTTTCTTGATCATCGTGTGGTCGAATTTGCATGGCAATTACCGTTAGAGTACAAGTTACGAGATGGTGTAGGGAAGTGGGCATTACGCCAAGTACTTTATAAGCATGTACCAAAAACGCTGATAGAGCGTCCAAAAATGGGTTTTGGTGTGCCAATTGATGAATGGCTACGGGGTTCTTTGCGTGGCTGGGCAGAGGAATTGTTGGATGAAAATCGGCTTCGTAAGGAGGGTTATTTCAATCCGCAAATGGTGCGGCAAAAGTGGGATGAGCACCTGTCAGGCAAGCGCAACTGGCAGTATCTATTGTGGGATGTGTTAATGTTTCAAGCTTGGCTACAAGAGCAATAGCTTTTGTGCGAAATGTGTTTTCAGCAGAAATAGTCTTTAAATGAAAATTGAATAATTAAACAAAGTTAATAATGCCATCATCGCGTCGTATTTTTGTAACAATTATTTCATTAACACTGCTTGCACTTGCGCTATGGATGTCTGGTGTGGAAGGTGTTTTTACACGGCTAACCAGTTTCCCACTATGGGTTACAGGTAGCATGCTCGCATTGTTGTTCGTAAATCTCTTTCTTGTGTCTTTTCGCTTCTTGCGAGTATTGGAACATTTTGGTATCAAATTGCCATGGAAAGTTGCATCGAGAGCTAGTATTTCTGGTCATGTTGCGGGCTTATTTATGATCTCTCTGTTTGGACAGGTGATGGGGCGGCAGTCAGTTCTACGAAATTATCAGGTGCAATCTGTGGTAATTTCTGCTCTTGCAGCATATGAGAGAGCAATTTTGGCGATTGTTAGTGGTGTTCTAGGTGTTTTTGGAACAATCTATTTGTTTGGATATGAGGTGGTTGCAGGCTTTATGGCGCAGATATCAACTACCGAAATTCTGATTGCGTCTATAGGGGGCGGACTTTTAAGTCTTTGGTTCGGATGCTCGCATTTCGAGAGGGCGCTAACAGCACAGACAATCACATGGGCTAACGCTACTCGGATTGCAGAAGTGACTGGTGTAACATTGCTGGGGCAACTTTTAGTACTAGCGTGTTTTGTACTGGGTGTCATGGCGATCGATCCAAAAATCGATGTTACTCATCTATTTGCTGCTGCTGCTGTTATTAGTTTTGCCGCTACTATGCCAATTACCGTAAATGGTTGGGGTGTACGCGAAATGGTTGCGGTGTACGTGCTCGGTAAATTAGGTGTTTCGCCAACTGATGCTGTAACAGTGTCAATTTTAGTGGGTATATGTTCTACACTTGTCATCATTTTTGTAGCACCTTTTTCTCTTAAAAAATTAGAAATAACTCCAATGGCAACCTCCCAAGAACGAAAAATTCATTCTGTAGATGAAATTGAAAAAATCACTGCTTGGTGTTTGGGTATGATAATTGCTGTCGCAGTCTTTTTTCAGGCGTATATCTCTTTGCCAAATGGCGTAGTGAACTTAAATCTAGCTGATCCTTTTGCGATTCTGGCATTGGCAGCAGTGAGTTTGCATGCTTTATTTTCACGACAACTACCTAAGTGGCATCTAAAACATTTTAATCTTGCGCTAGGGCTGATTAGCATATTACTGTTGGTTGGTTTTGTTAGAGGGTGGGTTGAAGTTGGTATAACGCAGTGGGCCTTAGGCGGTCGACTGATCGGTTGGCTTGTGCTTTTGGGGTATCTGTCAGCAGGCTATTTAGTCGTGACGCATGCTGGTAGTCATGGACTTCGCCGATTTGCAGAAACAATCATAGCAACTGCATCGGTTGTCGTTGTTCTTCAAGTTGTTTTGAGATTTCTGGATCATTTTGGTATGGGGCTTGGTGGACATCCCTCTCCTAATTTTGAAGGATTTGCAGGAAATCGTAATGCTTTTGCTTTTCAGTTATTGTCAACTGTTACTCTCCTGCTTGGGTACTCAACCATTTATGCAAAGTATCGTGAACATAACGTGCTGACGCGAGGTGTTTTGAGTTCCATGTTGCTCGGTATCTTGCTTGCTGGATTATTTTGGACAGGGTCTCGCACAGGTATTGCCGTAGGGGTAATGTTGCTGTTTGGTGCTTGGTTTAGTCAGCTTGCCAACCGTTCAGTTATTGGCTGGGGTGTAGTATTTGCTGTTATGGTATGGCTAGCAGTATGGCTAGCGGGACACGCACTAGCAATACTTGGCTCTTCAATACAACATATTTCAATACAAAGTACATCAATACAACATATTTCAATACAAAGTACATTTTCTGGTGATTATAGTGATAATGAACGACTGGCTACATTTACCCACGCCTTAACGTTGTGGCGAGAGTCGCCGTTGCTGGGAGCCGGGTTGGGAGTGTTTATCGCAAAAAGCTCGACTTGGTCTAGCGTTCCTGTAGTTATTCATAGTACGCCTTTGTGGATATTGGCAGAATTTGGTCTACTAGGCATAGCTGTTCTAGGTTGGGTGTTTGTTATAGTTGGCCGCCATGCGCTAAAGTTTCAGAAGTTATTACCTACACGTCGATCGTTGTTAATGCTGTTGGCTGTATTTTCTGTCTTTAGCCTAGCGCATGAAATTTTTTACCAGCGTATTTTTTGGCTATTGTTAGGGGCTCTCTTGGCGCAACCTTTCGCCCATAGGAATTCCGTATGAGTATTCGTCCTAAAATTCTCTATTTTGTTACCGAGGATTGGTACTTTTGTTCCCATCGATTATCTTTGGCACTTGCCTCACAGCAGGCTGGTTATGAGGTTGTAGTGGTAACACGAGTTAATCAGCATGGTGAGCTTATCCGCTCACATGGATTAACGCTGATTCACATTGAACTTTCTCGTCGCAGTCGTAACCCTTTTAAAGAGTTGGGTGTAATTTGGCGATTGTTTCGAATTTACAGAAAGCAGCGGCCTGATATTGTGCATCATGTAGCACTTAAACCTGTACTTTATGGGTCGATTGCCGCGCGGTTGGTAGGTGTGCATGCGGTTGTAAATGCCTTGGCTGGACTTGGTTTTTTATTCGTTTCTAAACGCTGGCAGGCTCGGGTAATACGCCCCATAGTTGAGTCGGCTTTCCGTTTGTTGTTAAATCGCAATAATACACGCGTCATCTTTCAGAATCCTGATGATATGGATTTGTTAATAAATCGTGGTGTTTTGGCGCTTGGGCAAGGTGTGCTCATACGTGGCTCAGGTGTTAATACAACTCAGTTTAATGTCACTTCAGAAGTTGATGGTGTGCCTTTGGTTGTGCTGGCATCGCGTATGCTCTGGGATAAAGGGGTGGGGGAGTTCGTTGAGGCAGCACGCTTATTAAGACTACATGGTATTGCTGCGCGGTTTGTCTTGGTTGGTGAGGGCGATTCAGATAATCCAGCATCAATTTCTTTTAGACAACTATCTCAATGGCAAGGTGAGGGTGTTGTTGAGTGGTGGGGGCGCTGTGATGATATGCCGCAGATACTCGCTCAATCGCATGTTGTGTGTCTACCTTCATATAGAGAGGGGCTGCCAAAAGTGTTGATTGAAGCTGCAGCCAGTGGTCGACCCATTGTAGCAACTGATGTGCCTGGATGCAGAGAGATTGTGCGCAATGGTGAGAATGGTTTGTTAGTTCCAGTTAGAGATGTGAGCGCACTTGCAAATGCAATTAAGCAGCTTATCGAAAATCCGTCACTGCGTATTATTATGGGCGAGCGTGGGCGAGCTATGGTAGAGAGTGAATTTTCTATTGAGCATGTGGTCTGTCAGACTTTGGCTCTGTATAAAGAGTTAATTCGGTCGTGAATGTGATTCGGGGTTCCGGTGTGGATTTGGCTCAATACAGTTATTCGCCACTGCCATCAGGGGTTCCAGTGGTTGTGATGGCGGCACGCTTGCTGGCGGATATAAGGTGTACGCGAATTTGTTGCAGCGGCTCGCTTGCTTAGGCGGCAAGGGGTGTCTGCCAGATTTTGCCTGGTTGGCGCGGTAGATCCAGCCAATCCGTCCAGTCTTACTAATGCCGAACTGGCAGAGTGGGCGAGAGAGGGTGTGGTTGAGCTGTGGGGAAATCGATCGGATATGCCAGAGGTATTGAAAGAAGCGTATTTGGTCGTGTTATCTTCATACCGTGAGGGTTTACCCAAGGTGCTGTTGGAGGCAGCACCTTGCGGTAGAGCCGTGATTACCACCGAAGTTCAGGGTTGCCGCGATGCAATTGTCTCGGGCGATACCGGTATTTTGGTACCTGTGCGCGATGCAGAAGCATTGGCTCGTGCAATTGGAGAATTAATCAAAGACCCTATACGTTGCCAGGCAATGGGTATTGCCGGTCGTGCACTGGCAGAAAGGGAGTTTGATATTCGGCAGGTAGTGGCTGCACATCTGCGTATCTACCAAGAATTGATAGATAAATCATGAAAGTACGGGAACAAATTTTCTGCATTCGAGTTTGCGTAATAAACAATAATATTAGATTCAAGTTTATTTATCAGAGGTTCTGGCTTACTACTGTCGATGACAGATTGTCGTTCTGTAATTGTTGAGTTTGATATTGTTTGGTTGAGGTTCGTTTGACCATTGGCATCTTGATGAAATGAATGATGTGGAGGCGAGATGCGAACAACTATTGATATTGAGGATGATGTTTTGGCGGCGGCTAAAGAGCTGGCGCGGTTGCAGAATGTCTCGGCCGGTCAAATCGTTTCAACGTTGTTAAGGCTGGCACTTGCAGGGGAGCCGTCTCTTAATCAGCACGAAGCCAGGCAAGTGGGCGGGATTCGCCCGTTTCCAGCGCGTAGCGCTTTGGTTACTAATGACACCATAGATCGGTTGCGCGACCAAGAGGGCGTGTAATGCGTTCATTGTTTGGTGTGAATGTATTGATAGCCTTGCTGGATGCAGGCCATGTTCATAATGATTTGGCATTGTCCTGGTTGCAAGACGAAATTCATGAGGGCTGGGTATCGTGCCCGATTACACAAAATGGATGTGTTCGCATCATGTCTCAACCAGGCTATCCCGTTGCGTTACCTGCATCTCAAGTTGCCGCAAGATTAGCTGAAGCTGCTGCCAGCCCTCATTATGCATTTTGGCCTGCTGATGTGAGTCTGTTGGCAACGGGAGTGTTGGATTAGCAAAAGGTACTGAGACATCGGCAAGTAACGGATGCTTATCTGTAAGCGTTGGCCGTCAGGTGCGTATTCCACGCAAACTGGACACCCACTCCACGGCAAACTGGACAGTCGGAGCGTAGCGACGCGGGGGTTTTAGTTTAACTCTAAATCATGTTTTTTGGCCAAGCTATTTTTGTTTTTTTGCATGGATTCTCCAGTCAGAATTAATTGATGCGCGTTGTGCACCAGACGATCCAGTATTGCATCTGCCAACGTCGGGTCGCCAATCGATTCATGCCAATTTACTACCGGCAATTGGCTGGTCACAATAGTAGAACGATGACCATGTCGATCATCCAGTATTTCCAGCAGGTCACGTCGTGCGGAGTCGGTCAGCAACGCCAATCCCCAGTCATCCAATAGCAATACGTCCGTCTTGGCCAACTGCATGAGCAGCTTGCTGTAACGCCCATCTCCATGGGCAATCGCCATGTCCTCAAACAAGCGTGGCACACGCAAATAGAGCACTGACTTGCCTTGACGGCACACCTGATTGGCCAAGGCGCATGCCAGCCAAGTTTTGCCAACACCAGTGGGGCCTGTAATCAGCACATTCTGATGCTCTGCTACCCACGACCCTGTCAGCAGTCTGTTGAACAAAGCGCGATCCAAACTACGCGCTGCACGGTAATCCACATCTTCAGCGACGGCGGCCTGTTTAAGCTTTGCACGCCGCAGGCGGCTGGAGGTTAATCTTGAATCGCGCTCGCTGACTTCACGTTCGACCAATAAGCCAAGACGCTCCTCGAACGCCAAGTGGGTAATATCCAGCATGGCCTGCTGCTCGGCAAAGGCGCGTGCCATGCCAAACAGGCGTAACTGTTGCAGTTGGTCATGAGTGGGATGATTGAGCATGGGGGATTCTCCTGTGGTGGTTAATGGTAATAGTCTGGACCGCGCACATTGGCGTGATCCAGTGGTAGGGGTGCTTGTGTCGCGATTGCCGGTGGTTGTTTATCCAGGCTATTCTTGAGGATTGAGTGAATGCTACGGTAGCCCGCTGCGTTAAGCTTCAAGGCACGCGCACACGCCGCATTCAACCGATCATTGCCAAAGCCATTGGCTAGGCGCAGTACGCCAAGGCAGGCGCGATAGCTTTGTTGCGGATGCTTGCGTGAACCCAGCATGATTTGCACTGCAGCCTCGGTAGAACTACCAATGCCTTGCGCCCAGTGAAGCAGACGCTGGTCATTCCAGCCAGCGATGGCTTGGTGCTGTGGCGGCATGTGCGCATCCAGCGTGGTGTGCCGCCCTTTGAGCGGACTGAGCACGTGCGCAGCAATACGCTGGCCACGGTAAAATGCCTCTATCGTCGTAGCTGTGATGCGGACTTCTACCTGCTGACGGGCGTGACGGTATGGCACCGAATAGTAATGGCCAATGACTTCAATGTGATAGTCAATGCCAACGCGCGCAGTCTTCCATTCGGCGTATTCGTAACGGGATTGTGGAAGTGGCTTGAGCACAGGGCAATCCATTTCCAGAAAGGCACTGTGGCGGCAACCTGGTAGCTTTTTGAATGGCCGCTGATTAAGTGATGTCAGTAGCTCGGCAATGGCACGGTTGGCTTCCGCTAAGCTGAAGAAGCGCTGATTGCGTAGCCGCGCCAGTATCCAGCGCTCCACGATCAACACGCCGCCTTCTACCTTGGCCTTATCCTTGGGTTTGTATGGACGTGCCGGCAATACCGCTACGCCATAATGTCTGGCGAAATCACGGTAGGTCGGATTGATTTCCGGGTCATAGTAAGAGGCATGCTTGACACCTGATTTTAGGTTGTCGGGCACGATGATCTCGGTGACGCCGCCGAGAAACTCAAAGGTGCGGACGTGAGAGCCAATCCAGTCTGGCAGCTTCTGTGTCCAAGTTGCTTCGGCATAGGTGTAGTTGGATGCGCCGAGGACGGCGACGAACAATTGTGCCTGACGAATCTCGCCAGTAGCACCGTCAATGATCGGTAGCGTCTGGCCGACATAATCAACGAACAGCTTCTCGCCGGATGTGTGCGTCTGCCGCATGCTGACGGATAGTTTGCCAGACCATTGCCGGTAACGCTCGCAGAACCAGCTGTAGCGATAACCGTCTGGGTGTTCCGCCTTGTATTCCTGCCACAACAAGTCGAGCGCAACGCTTTTCCTGCGCATCTCGCGATGCACCCATGTCCAGTCTGGCTCAAACCGAACGACATCTGCGGAAACGACTGGCGGAAAGAGGCGAGATTCAATGGCGGTGTCATCCAAGCCTTCTGGCAATGGATAAGCAATGCCAGCCTCACGGGCTCGGCGCAGGTACTGGCCGACCGTGGTCGGCGAGGTGCCGATGGCCTGAGCGATTTCTCGGTTGGTGCGGTTGTGCTCGAAATGCAGCCGCAGTGCTTCTGTAATTTTGCGCATGGATAACCTGTTGTTTGCCATGTGGTCTCCGAAGATAAATCTTCGAGAGTGCCACGGTTATCCCGCGCGCTACGTGACTATTTTTACTGTCCAGTTCGCCGTGGACTGGCCGTCCAGTTTGGTGTGGAATACGCACCGTCAGGCACGGCGGTCGTTTTGTAACATTTGATCGTCGCATCGGTCTGGAGGCAGTCGCAGGAGCGGAAGCACGGCATCTCTTGATTCTGGGACAAGCCTGAAAGTAGTTGCACTACATTATTTTCAGTGTGTGCGGCTATACATTCCGCAAATATTCTGTTTGATAAAGGGTGGAAAGAATTTTTATTTCGGCTGAAAAAAGTGATGGGCGGCTGGGGATTTGAACAGTCAGCCCTGATAGCTAAATTGATAGGCAAAGATGATGCCTTTGTTAAAAGTTGGTGTGATTTTACGCGCAATGGTTTTTTGAAATTGGCTTTAAGCGCAAACCAATGCCGCCGCAAGCCTGTTGAGCGGGTTTATTTCTTTTTGGTATGTTTGCTTATGGTGCTTGTTGGTAAGGGTTAATAATGCTGGTTTTGATCAGCTGCCGAAATCTTGCTGGATTACATTTTGTTAGCAGGAAAGTGGGATGTGCGCGGTTAAACGTGGCATAACCTTGCCCTTAGGTTGCACAATGCTTGTGTGGTAATTTGCAGGTGGATATTACCAAGGCTCGCACTTTACTGGGTTGGGTGCCGCCTTATACGATAGGGCAAGGTTTACGTGCGACGGCGGAAAGATTTCGCAACATCAGTTCTTAACAGAGTGTTGATTTCACATCAGGGGTTATTGTAATCGTAGCGATTGATGCTGAGTGATTACCAAGGGTTGGCGTATGAAAATTCGTATATAAGCTCCGAATTTTCATATAAAATGTTTGAATGATTTTACGAACACGTCATCTTGAGCTGCTAAAGCGACAGCTTGCTACCGTTTATTTTTGCCTGTATATTTTAAGTTAATTTATTTGGCAGGCAAAAAATGAAGCAACTTTCAGATCAGCAAAGATTGTTTTTAGTCGAGTCAGATCAGCTTTATCGTATTTTCAGGGAGATGGTCTGGCGCCAAAATGATTATCGCTATGGTATGCGCTGGAAAAACGTGAATGGTAACGATTATCTTGTACGTTTAACTAGCGCATCAGGGCATGGAAGGTCTTTAGGGGTAAGGTCTGATAGCACTGAAGCGATCTACCGGAAATTTCAAGAAGGTAGAACACTTGCTTCGGATAAATTTTCTGGGCTTAAAGATAAGCTTGCCATTCAAACACGCTTGAATCGTGCCATGCGCTTGGGCCGATTGCCCACAGTGGTTGCTGAAATTCTATTAAAACTTGACGAGGTTCAGGCCTTATCTGAGTTTAGAGTGGTGGGAACTCATGCACTTTTTGCCTATGAGGCGATGGGGGCGGTTGAGTTTAAGATGGAACTCTTGGCTTCAGGTGATGTTGATCTCTTATATGACATTCGTCAGCATATCTCGATAGTTGCAAAAAAGTTAGATGGTCATGGCTTATTGGGCTTACTTAAAAAAGTGGACAAAACATTTGAAGTGAAAGCTAGTGAGCGTTTTAGAGCTGTCAATAAAGATGGGTTTATGGTTGATTTTATTACTCAAGACAAGGGAATGTCTTATGTAAAACCTGAGGCAATGTCTGCTGGAGATCTTGAGCTGGTTGAAGTCCCTAATTTAGAATGGTTGGCAAATTCACCGCGTGTTGAATCTATAGTAATTGCCTCAAGCGGATTGCCTGTTCTAATGCCAGTGCCCGACCCGAGAGCGTTTTCCTTGCATAAGGCATGGTTATCTCAGCAAGCTGATCGAGAGCCTGTAAAAAAACAACGCGATTTTAACCAAGCGGTAATGGTGCTCAAATTGCTGCAAGAGTATTTGCCAAACTTTCCACTTAAACCTGATGAGATGAGATATTTTCCCAAAAAAGTGGTGCAGTCATCTATTGCTAGTTTAACGCAAGGTTTAATTGGGTTAGAAAACGCCTGATTGTAAATCAGTCAATTAAGATGAAGTGTTGAAGCAAAGAAAATGAGTGGCTTAATAATGAAAATTTTGGTAACTGGTGCTAATGGTTATTCATAACCAAGCGTAGTTTTGTCTATGTAGGCAATCTAGTAAGCCTGATTACAACGTGTATTGATCACCCTGCGGCAGCCAATCAAGTATTTTTGGTTTCTGATGGACATGATTTGTCAGCCACGGAATTATTACAAGAATGCGCTAACGCGCTTGCTGTAAAAGCTAGATTGTTGCCTGTACCTTAGGACTTGATTGAAGTAGGTGTTGCAATGCTCGGTAAGCGGGCGGTTGCACAATACTTGTGTGGTAATTTGCAGGTGGATATTACCAAAGCGCGCACATTGCTGGGTTGGGTGCCGCCCGTGTCGGTTGCTGATGGTTTGAAAGCGACCGCACTGGGTTGATTCAAGACTAATTCACTTGGCAAGTCTTTAAGTCTTTCGATCAATTTTACGCTTGCAAAATATACTTAATTACTGTTGGCGCGGTTCTATTATCTGATACCATATATAAACATGAACGCAACGCATAAAAAGACCTTAGAGGCTATCTTCACTAATCCAGTATCAAAGTCTCTTGAGTGGCGTCGTATTGAAGCGTTGCTGATTGCTATCGGCTGCCAAGTAATTGAAGGCAATGGCTCAAGGGTAAGGTTTGAGAGGAATGGATTGATTGCTACCTTTCATAGACCTCACCCAGCAAAGGAAGCCAAGCCGTATCAGGTGCGTGATGCAAGGCAATTTATTGAGAGTTTAGGAGTAAAACCATGAATACAATGACACATAAGGGTTATGCAGCTCGTGTTGAATATAGCGAAGAAGATGAATGTTTTATTGGACATATTGCTGGTATTCGTGATGCCATTGGCTTTCATGGCGAAAGCGTTGCAGAGCTTCGTGCAGCTTTTATAGAGGCTGTAGATGATTATTTGGCGACGTGCGAAAAGCTAGGCCGCGAACCAAATCACGCATACTCAGGGCAGTTTAGATTGCGCTTAAAACCTGAGCTGCACGCGAGAGCGGCAATAGCAGCAGAGACTAAGGGCAAGAGCCTTAATACTTGGGTTTCAGAGGTAATAGAAAGAAGTGTCGCCTCAGCTTAATAGTTTGGTGAGGATGGCGAATTTGCAGGTGGATATTATCAAGGCTCGCACTTTACTGGGTTGGGTGCCGCCTTATACGATAGGGCAAGGTTTACGTGCGACGGCGGAAAGATTTCGCAACATCAGTTCTTAACAGAGTGTTGATTTCACATCAGGGGATATTGTAATCGTAGCGATTGATGCTGAGTGATTACCAAGGGTTGGCGTATGAAAATTCGTACATAAGCTCCGAATTTTCATATAAAATGTTTGAATGATTTTACGAACACGTCATCTTGAGCTGCTAAAGCGACAGCTTGCTAATTTTCCGGTGGTTGCTATTTTGGGGGCACGGCAAGTTGGCAAAACCACGCTTGCCAGGCAGTTGGAAAATGATTGGGATGGCCCAAAGCGTCATTTTGATCTTGAAGATCCAGACGATCAGGCGCGCCTTGCTGACCCAGCTTTTGTTCTGCGGGAGTTGAAGGGCTTAGTGGTGCTGGATGAGATTCAGCTTCGCCCGGATATTTTTCCATTGTTGCGAGTGTTAGCGGATAGACCTGATATGCCCGCTCGCTTCTTGCTCCTTGGTAGCGCGGCTCCTGAATTATTGAAACATACCGCCGAGAGTCTGGCAGGCCGGGTTGTTTTTCACGAGCTAGATGGGCTGGCACTGAATGAAATTGCGCCATTTGCCACTGCGCCTGATTGGTTGGATACACGTTGGCTGCGTGGTGGTTTTCCACGTGCTTTGCTCGCGAACGATATGCAGCTTAGCCGTGAGTGGCGTGAGGCATTTATTCGTACATATCTTGAGCGCGATTTGCCGCAATTGGGCATTCATCTGCCAGCGCTGACACTGCGCCGCTTCTGGACCATGCTAGCGCATTACCACGGACAAACTTGGAATGGGAGTGAGTTGGCTCGGGCGCTGGGTGTGAGTGATAAGACTGTGTCGCGCTACCTGGATATTCTGGAGGGGACATTCATGGCGTTTCGTTTGGCGCCTTGGCATGCAAACATCGGCAAGCGCGAAGTTAAAGCCCCCAAAGTCTATGTGGCGGATACTGGCTTGTTGCATAGTTTGCTGAGAATCGGCGAACGGGATGCTTTGCTGGCGCACCCTAAATGTGGCGCTTCCTGGGAAGGCTTTGTTTTGCGCGAGATCATACGCCAGACTGGGGCAAAACGCGATGAGGCATTTTTTTGGGGGGTGCATGGCGGCGCAGAGCTGGATTTGCTGATCCTTCAAAATGGCCGTCGCTTGGGGTTTGAAATCAAATTAACAAAATCGCCACAGGTGACCGCGTCGATGCGTTCAGCAAAAGAAACCTTGGGACTGGATCATTTGTATGTGATGTGCCACGGCGAAGGTGAGTCATGGCCATTGACGGATGGAGTTACCGCTGTTCCAGCGGCTTGTTTGGCTTCGGCGCAATGGCTCACACTATAGAATTGTTGCAAGGCTAGCCGAGACTGTCGTGTGGTGTATTCGTACGTATCTTAAAGAGTGATTTTCCGTAGAAAGTTTTTATCTGGCAGCGCCGCTGTGATTGTATGAATAGTATTTTCTGGAAATTATGTACATATTGAAGTTTTAACTTTCAATTTACATGAAGCTGTTGTAAGGTGATGCATATGCTATCGCGCGATATAAAATTACATCTTCTGCACTTGTCTACACAATATCCAGTAGTCACGGTGTTAGGCCCGCGTCAAAGCGGTAAAACTACATTGTGCCGTCAAGCTTTTCCCCATTTGCCTTATGTTAATTTAGAAGCACCCGATGTTCGACAATTTGCAACAGAAGATCCACGTGGTTTTTTGCGGCAGTTCTCAATGGGAGCCCTATTGGACGAAGTGCAGCGTGCTCCTGATTTACTTTCTTATATTCAGGTTGAGGTGGATGCCAATCCTGCATCTGGGCGTTATATTTTAACGGGTAGTCAGCAATTTCATCTACTGGAACAAGTGAGTCAGTCTTTAGCAGGCCGTACTGCATTGTTAAAGTTGCTGCCTTTTTCGCTTGCGGAGTTGAGTGCTAATGATTTAACAGAAAATCTAAACACTATGTTATTTAAAGGGTTTTACCCGAGAATTTTCGATGCAAAACTAAACCCTACTCAGGCGCTGGGAGATTATGTTGAGACGTATATTCAGCGTGATTTACGTTCAATGTTGCAGGTGCGTGATTTAGGTTTGTTTACGAAGTATCTTGGATTGTTGGCAGGTAGAGTCGGGCAGTTGTTGAATCTTTCTCAGTTGGCGAATGATGTTGGCATTACGCATACCACGGCAGCACAATGGCTTTCTTTATTGGAAACGGGCTTTATTGCATTTAGATTACCTCCATATTTTGCTAATTTGAATAAACGTTTAACTAAAACACCTAAACTATATTTTTATGATGTGGGTTTGGTGTGCTATTTGTTAGGGATACGATCAGCCGATCAATTGACACAGCATCCACTGCGTGGCGCGCTGGTTGGAAATCTTGTGGTAGTAGAAGCGATTAAAACCTACTTTAATCAAGGCTTAAATCCAAAATTTTATTTTTATCGAGATAGTAGTGGACTAGAAGTTGATTTGCTGGCTGAAACGGGTGGTGGAGTGGTGGCAGCGGAAATCAAGGCAGGTGAAACTATTTCATCTGACTATTTTAAAAACTTGCGTAAATTAAAATCGCTGATGGGGGATCAACTACGTAAATCTTCGGTGATTTATGGCGGGGAAATTGCCCAAGCAAGAAGTGATGTTGATGTTGTTCCAATTTTGCAAGTGGATCAGTTATTCAAATCTTGGGTGACCATGGTTTAAGATTGAAAAGTGACGAAGCGTTTATTTATTTAAATTTGGCTTTATCAAATGTGAAATGAGTGATAGGGAAAGTAAACAAGCGCAGAATAAAATTCTAGTTAACCAGAATTAGGAGTTTATATGCAATCAGTCGCTATTTTTGAGGCAAAAGCAAAATTAACAGAACTTGTTAAGTCTGGTCATGTGGTTGAAATTACAGCATTTAATGCAAATAATTACCGCCGCAAGCCTGCTGGGCGTGTTTATTTCTTTTTGGTATGTTGCTTTATGGCGGTTGTTGGTTAGCTACGTCAATAAGTAATGTGTGGAGATTGCCATGCAAGTACAAGCCGTAAAATTGGATGGGAGTTGATTCATCGCACATAAATGGGTCATAATACCCGCAATTTTAAATATAGAAGGGTCTTAAATGCAAGTGTCTATGCATGAATTCAAGTCTCATTTGTCTCACTATGTCAGTCAAGCGCAATCCGGGCAGTTGATTGAGCTGACCTCACATCGCAAGGTAGTAGCGCGGATTATAGGTGTGCCGTTGACGGATAATGTGGGTGTGTCGTGTTTGTTGGCTGCGGGCATCGCCACTTGGCAAGGCGGTAAGCCGGTCGGTGCTGCATTCAGGCTGCAAGAACAAGGCAAGTTGGTTTCTGCGCTGGTACTGGAAGATCGCGGATGATTTTGTTTTGCGACACCTCTGCGTTAGTAAAACTCTACATTGTTGAGGTAGGGAGTGAGGAATTGAAAGCGCTGGTGCTGGAAGCCGAGGCTGTCGCAGTGTGCCGTATTGCGTGGGCAGAGGCCTGTGCTGCATTGTCCAGGCGAGCACGAGAAGTGCCTGAAGATGCTTTGGTTATTGAGCAGGCTAAGGCAGCGCTGGCGGCGGATTGGCCGCACTTTGTGGTGCTGGAAATTGACCAATTGCTAGTTGAGCGTGCGGGAGTATATGCTGATACGTTTGCCCTGCGCGGTTATGACAGCATACAACTCGCAGCCGCTTTTGAAGCAGGCCGCATTTCGCAATCTCCCGTATTCTTTGCTTGCTTTGATACACGGTTAAACAAGGCGGCCAAGCTGCTAGGGATGTTGTCTTCGTAAGGAGATTGCCATGCAAGTACAAGCCATAAAATTGGATGAAGGTTGGTTTGTTAAATATCTACCTGGGTTTGAAGGAGTCAAGATAACTGCAGTCCCATCCGCTTGTCTGGCATCGGAACGGTGGTTGCGTAAAACAAGCTAATTCGATGTGTCTTACCTGCATCAGTGATGCATTGATGGCTGATACCATTAAACCTCGTAAATCCCTGGTATCTGATTGAAAACACCTACCGTGAAAACAACAAGTTATGAACAACGTACATAATTATAAAATTATAGAGCAGATCAATGAAAGTCCTGGTTACTGGTGCTAGTGGTTTTGTGGGTAAGTCACTTTGTGAAAAATTATTTCGTCAGGGGTACGCAGTGCGCGCGGCTATGCGAGCTTCAAATATCCAGTCTGAAAGTATAGAGCAGGTGGTGGTTGGTTCAATCGACGGCAACACGGATTGGTCAGCCGCACTACATGATATTGATTTGGTTATTCATCTCGCTGCGCGTGTGCATGTGATGAAAGAATCATCCGACAATCCAATAGAAGAATTCCGCAAAGTGAATGTGCATGGCACGGAAAATTTGGCGCGACAGGCGGCGCGGGCTGGAGTAAAGCGGCTGGTGTTTATCAGCTCGATCAAAGTGAATGGTGAAGATACCCTTACATTTACTGAAGATGGGGGTTCGCAGCATTCTTTTTCCGAATCGGATAATCCCAAGCCCCAAGATTCGTACGGTGTTTCAAAATGGGAAGCCGAGCAGGTTTTACATTGTGTGGCTCAAGAAACCGGTTTGGAAGTGGTGATTGTGCGCCCACCGCTGGTCTATGGTGTTGGAGTGAAGGGCAATTTTGCACAAATGCTTAAAGCTCTTGCCAAGGGAATTCCATTGCCTTTGGCTTCTGTCCATAACCTGCGTAGTTTAGTCTATGTCGAAAATCTGGTAGATGCTTTGATTTTGTGCGCCACCCATCCCAAGGCGGCTGGTCAGACTTATCTGGTAAGCGATGGCGGGGATGTTTCAACGCCGGATTTATTGCGCCAATTGGGCGATGCGATGGGGCATCCGGCACGTTTGTTTCCTTGTCCAGCTTCATTGCTAAAACTCGGCGGACGCTTGCTCGGCAAGTCTGATCAAATTGAACGTCTGTTGGGATCATTGCAAGTGGATAGCCGTAAGATACGCCGTGAGCTGGGCTGGCAGTCACCTTTTACGTTGCATCATGGGTTGCGTGCAAGTGCGGTAGAGTATAGTGATGCTAATCAGGATTCATAATGATCCATTTGATCGCATGCTAATTTGCCAAGCAATTACTCATGGATTGACCTTGCTGACACCTGATTTACTTATTCATTAATATCCTGTAAATGTGAAGTGGTGATATTCCATTCAACAGAATTTGCTAGTTTGCACATTGTTAGCTCTGGGTGCCGATTATTTCGATAATTGCTGTTTAAAATATAGATAGAAAATGAAGCGTTTATTTGATTTGTGTTTAGCACTGTTTACATTGTTGTTTTTAGTACTGCCTCTTTTGTTTGTGGCAGCAATGGTTTGGTTAACTTCAACCGGCTCAATTTTGTATTGGTCAGACCGCGTTGGCCGTGATAACAAGCTATTCAAAATGCCCAAGTTTCGTACCATGCGTGTTGATACGCCTGCGGTAGCGACACATTTACTAACTAACCCTGAGCAGTTTTTAACGCCAGTAGGTTCTTTTCTGCGCAAATCCAGTTTGGATGAGCTGCCACAACTATGGAGCATTATCAAAGGTGATATGAGTTTCGTCGGTCCACGCCCGGCTTTGTTTAACCAGGATGATCTGGTGGCATTACGCCGCCAGTATGGGGTTGATAAGTTGTTACCGGGGTTAACCGGCTGGGCGCAGATTAATGGACGGGATGAGTTACCTATTCCTGACAAGGTGAAGCTGGATGTTGATTACTTGAATAATCAATCTTTTTTGTTGGATTTGAAGATTATCCTGCTAACCTTTTTGAAGGTATTACGCAGAGATGGTATTCAACATTGATGTTGGGACTAAACAGATAATTTAATTAGGGTAAAAATTTTTATGAATAAATCAGAAAGCTCCGCATTGGCAACACATGACGGATCACAAGATGATGAATTGAGTTTAAGTGATTTAATTTTGTTTATTAGGCGAAATAATCGTACTTTGCTGGGTGGTGCCGTGGGCGGTGTTGTTTTGGGGCTGGCCATCGCATTTATTGTGCCTGCACAGTGGGAGGCTAGCGCCCTGGTTCGAATTGGACAGTTGGGGAATGCAGGGAATGCAGGGAATGCAGGGAATGCAGGGAATGCAGGGAATGCAGGGAATGCAGGGAATGCAGGGAATGCAGGGAATGTTATTGAGCCTCCTTTGCAAGTGGTTGATCGAGTTAAAAATAGATCATTTCAGAATTCTGCTTTGACGAGTCTTAAGCTACCGATTAGTGATTCTGACATTAAAGCTAAAAGCTTTCGCAACTCACTTAAAGTCAAATTGGAAAAATCCGAGTTGATTACATTGACTTTAAGAGCCACTTCTCCGAGTGAAGCCGAGCAGAATATGAATGCCGTGGTTAATGAATTGAAACGTGTCCACAATAATATGGCTACATCAACGGTGAACCGCTGGCATCAGGAATTGGCCGCTACGGAACAGGAGCTGCAACGAGCGAATACTGAATCAGAGCGATTAACGAAAGCGTTGGATGGTTATGCTGTTTCTATAAATGAGAAAATTTTCTCTCAAGCTACATTGTTGAGCAATATACTTTTAACGCGTGAACAGGAGATTAAAAATATTCAAGATCGTAAACGTATTCTGGAGGAGCGGCTTAGCCCTGAGCGTACTTTTCAAACGGATGTTTTAGGTCGCGTAGAGATTTCAGAACAGCCTGTTTTCCCTAAAAAAACACTTTTGGCTGTGGCGGGTTTGGTGATTGGGTTACTGATTAGCGTGTTGATTGTGGTGATAGGAGCTTCGGGTAGCCGTAAAAACATAAATTGAGCGAAGCATAGCGCCCCATGAGCAACTTTCATTAGCCACCACTTTGGATGCAACCAAAAAAACTTTATGGCATCAGAAAAAATAAAAATCCCCCCGCTGTTTTCTTTACATCAATATTCCCGCGCCTGGCGAACAGGCATTGTGTTTTTGCATGATGCTATTGCTTCAGTGTTGGCATTATCAGGCGCATATTGGTTGCGTTTTAATCTTAGCATTCCATCCGAGTTTTTGGTGCCGTTGTGGCAAACGGCGTTATGGATAGTGCCGTTACAGGCGCTTGTTTTCATCAAGTTTGGTCTTTATCGTGGCGTTTGGCGTTTTGCCAGCGTTCCCGATTTAAAACGTATTCTGGTGGCAATTTTTGTGGCCACTTCTATTGTCACGGTGGTTTTAGTCATGTTCCGGCCTTATGTGATGATGCCAAGATCGGTGTTGGTGCTGGATCCCATTTTGTTGTTTTTGATGATGGGAGGTAGTCGCTTTGCTTATCGTGCCTGGCGCGAGCATCGTCTTTATGGTTTGTTGCAGGATCAAGGCAAACCGGTCTTGTTATTGGGTACCAGTGATTTGGCGACTTCCCTGATTAAGGATCTGGAGCGCAGTCGGGATTGGAAAGTCGTGGGTTTGTTGAATGACAAACCGCGCTTGCATCATAAACAAATTCACGGTGTGCAAATTTTGGGTGCACTGGACGATTTGGCGGATTGGAGCGCTCGCACCGGTGCCAAACATGCCATTATTGCCATGCCGGCGGCGCATCATCAGGATAGAAAAAGAGCGCTGGATTTATGTGCGGAAGCCGGAGTAGAGGCTTTGACAGTCCCTTCTTTTGACGATGTAGTCAGCGGACGTGTCAGCATTTCACAAATTCGTAAAGTAGAGGTGGAAGATTTGCTGGGGCGCGACCCGGTACAGCTGGATGAAGCCGGGTTATTTAATTCCATAGGCGGACAAGTGGTGTTGGTGACGGGCGCGGGCGGCTCTATCGGCGCGGAATTATGCCGCCAGATTGTGCGCTTTAATCCTGATTTATTAGTGTTGTTTGAGCTAAATGAATTTGCCTTGTATCAAATGGAGCAGGAGTTTTCACAAAATTGGCCACGGCAACGCATTGCCTGCGTGATTGGCGATGTAAAAAATGCCGCCCGTGTGGCGCAAGTGTTACGCCGCTATAAACCGGCACAAGTATTTCATGCAGCGGCTTATAAGCATGTTCCGTTGATGGAGCAGGCCAATGTCGGTGAGGCGCTGGCTAATAATGTGCTCGGCACCCACACTTTGGCTTGTGCCTGCAAGCAGGCAGGTGTGCAGAAGTTTGTATTGATTTCCACGGACAAGGCAGTGAACCCGACCAATGTCATGGGTGCCAGCAAACGTTTAGCGGAAATGGTGTGCCAAGGTTTGCAGGAATCAGGTTCTACACGTTTTGTGATGGTACGCTTTGGCAATGTGCTGGGCTCATCCGGTAGCGTAATTCCGAAGTTCCGCGAACAAATTGCCAAGGGTGGCCCGGTGACGGTAACGCATCCTGAAGTCACCCGCTATTTCATGTCTATCCCAGAAGCCGCACAATTGGTGCTACAGGCGGGTTTGATGGGGCAGGGCGGCGAAATTTTTGTGCTGGATATGGGTGAGCCAATCAAGATTGCCCAGTTGGCACAAGAAATGATTCGATTGTCAGGGTTTAACCAGGATGACATCAAGGTCATATATAGTGGCTTGCGTCCGGGTGAAAAGCTCTACGAGGAATTGTTGGCAGATGATGAACATACCTTGCCCACACCTCACCTCAAGCTACGTATTGCGCAGGCACGCCACGTAGATGCCGCTTGGGTGATGGCTTTGCTGGAGTGGGTAAAATTCAGCCGTGAGGCGGATGAATCATTGATTAAACAGCAATTGCAAAATTGGCTGAATGAATATGTGGGTGATGTGAATGCGCTTGGTTCAAGCAAAACTTAGCGCCAGTATCTTCTATTTCCTTACATTGATTTTTTACACTGGTATGAGTGGAGTGGCATGCACAGCTTTACGCAAGCTGGCAAAAGACCTTGAATTATTCCCACTCGATAGTTGCAGGCGGTTTGCCAGAAATATCGTAAACCACGCGGTTGATACCGCGTACTTCGTTGATGATGCGGTTGGAGACTTTACCCAGCAAATCATAGGGTAGCTCTGCCCAATGTGCGGTCATGAAATCACTGGTGACTACCGCGCGCAAGGCTACAACGTAATCATAAGTGCGACCATCGCCCATGACACCGACAGATTTGACGGGTAAAAATACAGTGAACGCTTGCGAGGTTTTTTCGTACCAGGATTTGCCGTCTTTATCTTTGGTGGCGCGTAGTTCTTCGATGAAAATAGCATCCGCGCGGCGCAGTAAATCGGCGAATTCGCGTTTGACTTCGCCCAAAATACGTACGCCCAAACCGGGGCCGGGAAAGGGGTGGCGATACACCATATCATGCGGCAAGCCAAGTGCTACGCCCAGTTCACGCACTTCATCCTTGAATAACTCGCGTAAGGGTTCCAGTAGTTTGAGGTGCAGGCTTTCCGGCAAGCCTCCCACATTGTGATGGCTTTTGATGGTGTGCGCTTTTTTGGTCTTGGCACTGGCGGATTCAATTACATCCGGGTAGATAGTGCCTTGCGCCAGCCATTTGGCTTGCGGCAGTTTGGCGGATTCCTGCTGGAATACTTCAACAAATTCGCGGCCTATGATTTTGCGTTTAGCTTCCGGATCGGTCACTCCAACCAAATCGCCTAAAAACTTCTCGCTGGCATCGACATGAATGACTTTTACACCCAGATTTTGGGCAAAGGTTTGCATGACCTGCTCGGCTTCGTTCAGGCGCAATAATCCATTATCGACAAACACACAGGTAAGTTGGTCGCCTATAGCTCTATGAATCAGCGCGGCAGCGACTGAGGAATCCACTCCGCCGGACAAACCCAGAATGACTTGATCGGATCCCACTTCGGCACGGATACGCGCTACCGCTTCTTCCACATAATCCGGCATGTTCCAATCTTCGCCACAACCGCAAATGTCGTGCACAAAGCGCCTGAGTATGGCTTTGCCTTGCGGGGTGTGTGTGACTTCGGGGTGGAATTGCACGGCGTAAAAGCGTCTTGATTCATCTGCCATACCAGCAATCGGGGTGGCGGCATTGTTGGCGATGATGATGAAGCCGGGCGGCAGTTCGGTAACTTTGTCGCCGTGACTCATCCACACATCGAGTAAGCCGTGGCCTTCTTCATTGACTCTATCTTGAATATCCTTGAATAGAGCGGAATGCGCGCGCGCGCGAATTTCTGCATAGCCGAATTCACGCTTGGCGGCATTTTCTACCGTGCCGCCCAGTTGCGCGGCCATGGTTTGCATACCATAGCAGATGCCTAAAACGGGCACATTCAGCTCAAATACAGCTTGCGGCGCACGCGGGGTTTCGTCTTCATAAACGGAATTGGGGCCGCCGGAAAGAATGATCCCGGCCGGACTGAATTCACGAATAAATTCATCCGTGACATCCCAGGAATGCAGCTCGCAGTAAACATTGGCCTCGCGCACACGGCGTGCAATCAGTTGTGTGTATTGAGAGCCGAAATCAAGGATGAGGATTTTTGAGTGGGTTGTCATAGGGGCTGGGGGCTGGGGCTAGGGGTTGGGGAGTTTGGCTTTGAGTGACTTTTGTAAACCACGTAACATGCGGCCAATTTCTCCCGTTTTTTCTAGCTGTTCACCCAAGGTTTCTTTGTTAATAAATTGTAATTTGCTGGCAATGATGAGTTGAGTTTCAACTTCAGCTAATGAACCAACAGCGATTGAGATAAAACGTAAATATTCTTTAGTAGAATCGCGTGCGTGACCTTCGGCAATATTGGAGGGTATCGACACAGAAGCTCTTTGTAACTGGCTAGATAAACCAAATATTTCAGTTTTAGGGAATGTCATAGTGAGCGCGTAAACAATCACAGTTAAATCAATTGATTTTTGCCAAACCAATAAATCCCTGTAACTATTTACAGCACCCAAAATACTATCCCAGCCCCCAGCCCCAGCCCCCAGCCCCCAGCCCCTATTCAATATGATAATTAGGTGCTTCTTTGGTAATTTGCACATCATGCACATGCGATTCACGCATACCGGCTGAAGTAATTTGCACAAATTCGGCCTTGTTACGCATTTCGTCTATGGTGCTGGCACCGACATAGCCCATGGACGCGCGCAATCCGCCCATCAGCTGGTGAATAACGGCGAGTACACTGCCTTTGTAGGGCACACGGCCTTCTACGCCTTCAGGCACCAGTTTGTCCACATTGCCTTCGTTATCCTGAAAATAGCGGTCACTTGAGCCTTTTTGCATGGCACCCAGACTACCCATGCCTCTATAGGATTTATACGAGCGTCCTTGATATAGTTCAATATCGCCTGGCGCTTCTTCTGTGCCCGCAAACAAGCCACCCAGCATGACGGAGTAGGCACCTGCGGCAATGGCTTTGGAAATATCCCCTGAAAAGCGCACGCCGCCATCGGCTATAAACGGTACACCGGTACCGCGCAAGGCTTCTTCCACATTGCTGATGGCAGTAATTTGCGGCACACCCACGCCTGCCACAATACGCGTGGTGCAGATGGAGCCTGGACCTATGCCCACTTTTACGCCGTCGGCACCATTGTCGACCAAAGCTCTGGCGGCATCTGCGGTAGCTATGTTGCCGCCGATAATTTGCACTTCGGGAAAGTTCTTTTTCACCCAGTTGACGCGATCCAGCACGCCTTGTGAATGGCCGTGTGCAGTATCCACCACAATTGCATCCACACCGGCTTCTACCAGCGCAATAACGCGTTCTTCAGTGCCATCGCCCACGCCCACCGCCGCACCTACGCGCAAACGACCTTTGCTGTCTTTGCAAGCCAGTGGATGTTCGCTGGATTTTTGAATATCCTTGACGGTAATCAAGCCTTTGAGTTCGTACTCGGCATTGATGACCAGCACGCGCTCCAGGCGGTGTTTGTGCAGTAGTTCGGTTGCTTCTTCCAGGCTGGCACCTTCACGCACAGTCACCAGACGTTCACGCGGTGTCATGATGTTGACGATGGATTGGTCTAAGTTGGTTTCAAAGCGCAAATCACGGTTGGTGACGATGCCCACTACCTTTTTGCCATCGACTACGGGCAAGCCGGAGATTTTATGTTTGCGCGTCAAGGCTAAAACATCGCGTACTGTCATGTGCGGTTGTATGGTTACCGGGTCAATCACCACACCGGATTCGAAGCGTTTAACACGGGATACATGCGCCGCCTGATCGGCAATAATCATGTTTTTGTGAATAATGCCCATGCCGCCTTCTTGTGCCAATGCAATCGCCAGCGGTGCCTCGGTAACGGTATCCATGGCGGCGGAAACCAGAGGGATGTTAAGACGTATGGTGCGAGTGAGTTGTGTCGCCAGGCTGACTTCGCGAGGTAGAATATTGGAGTGTGCAGGGACTAAGAGTACATCATCAAATGTGAGTGCTTGTTGTAACAGGCGCATGGAATTTTTTTCCGGCAAAAGGTGATTATACCGGCAAGGCGCTTTCGGGTAAATCTTCAGACTCATTTTGAGTGGGTAGCCATGCTTTCTGATGAATTTAGGATTAAATTAAGCTGGTTAAGGCTAGCTCGTTATACAATTTAGCCCTAATGTTGGTGAACTTTCCTGAGTGCTTAAACTAAAAGCAAGCTTAAACAAAGGCAAACTGAAGATGAAACTAAAAGTGTTACTACCGATTATTTTTATTTTATTTACCATAACAGGCGCTGGCTTTGCACATGCTGAAATTTACAAGTGGAAAGACGACAAAGGTAATTCGCTGTATTCGGATGTGCCGCCACCATCCAATGTGCAGACTAGTGTATTAGGTGCAAAAAAGACCGTTCCAGCGCAACAAGTAGCGCCTAAAGCATCGACTAACATCACAAAGCTGCCAGTAAGCCAGGAGGAAGCGGCTGCCAAACGCCAAAAAAACGCAGAAGACGCAAAAAAGAAAGATCAAGTGCAAGAAGCCGAGCTTAAGCAAAAACAGGAAAACTGCACCAAGGCCAAGGCGGATTATCAACTGCATAAACAAGGAGGTCGTATTTATAAAATGAATGAAAAAGGCGAGCGCGAATATCTGGACGATGCCAGTTTGGCAAAAGGCTTGGAACAGGCGCAAAGCGATATGGATAAGTATTGCAGTGAATAAATTGCTTGTGAGTGCCGGATTTTAAAAGTTGGAAATATAAGGGAATGAGCGGATGTCGGATTTTTTAGCAAAAGAAAGAACCGTGGCACATGCCGGGTTTAACCGTTGGCTGGTGCCGCCAGCGGCCTTGTGCATACACCTTTGTATTGGCATGGCATATGGTTTTTCCGTGTTCTGGTTGCCGTTAACCAAGGCTATCGGTATTGGTCAATCTATTGCTTGCCCAGCCGATATGAGCTGGTTTGCCATGTTGTTCGCTACCAGTTGCGATTGGGATAAACCCATGCTGGGCTGGATGTATACCCTGTTTTTTGTGTTTCTCGGCTCCAGCGCCGCAGTTTGGGGTGGCTGGTTGGAACATGCCGGTCCCAGAAAAGCCGGGGTGGTTTCAGCGCTGTGCTGGTGTGGCGGCCTGGTGTTATCGGCGCTAGGCGTTTACACGCACCAACTGTGGCTGATGTGGCTGGGTTCCGGCGTGATAGGCGGTATCGGCTTGGGGCTGGGCTATATTTCACCGGTTTCTACCTTGATTAAATGGTTCCCGGATCGGCGCGGCATGGCCACCGGCATGGCGATTATGGGCTTTGGCGGCGGTGCCATGGTCGGTTCGCCGCTGGCAGACAAGTTGATGAAATACTTTGCTACGCCGACTTCCGTCGGTGTTTGGGAAACTTTTTTAACTTTGGCCGTTATTTATTTTGTGTTCATGATGATAGGTGCCTTGTCGTATCGCATACCCCCAAGCGGCTGGAAACCGGCAAATTGGTCGCCTCCAGTCGCCGCAAAAAAAGGTTTGATTACCCAGCATCATGTGCATGTCAATAAAGCTTGGAAAACACCGCAATTCTGGCTGTTGTGGGGCGTGCTTTGTCTGAATGTTTCTGCGGGCATCGGTGTCATCGGCATGGCTTCACCCATGTTGCAAGAGGTGTTTGGCGGTACCTTGATTGGTTTGCCCGAGCTTAAATTTGAACAGCTCGATGCTGTGCAGTTGGGTCAGATTGCTGCCATTGCCGCAGGCTTTACCGGTTTGTTAAGCTTGTTCAATATCTCCGGCCGATTTCTCTGGGCCACGTTTTCGGATTACATAGGTCGCAAAGCCACTTTCTTTACTTTTTTCACCTTGGGATTCATTCTGTATTCATCCGCACCCAGCGCCGGTCACGCGGGTAATCTGGCCTTGTTTGTCGGCATCTTTTGTCTAGCCATCACCATGTACGGCGGCGGCTTTGCCTCTATTCCGGCTTATCTGGCGGATATATTCGGCACACAAATGGTCGGTGCCATTCATGGCCGTTTGCTTACCGCCTGGTCGGCAGCGGGCGTGTTGGGACCGGTGCTGGTGAACTACATCAACGAATATCAAATTAACCATGGCGTGCCGAAAAGTGCCGCCTATGATACTACTATGTATATTTTGGCGGGGCTATTGGTGGGCGGTTTTGTGTGCAATTTGCTGGTGCGTCCCGTCGCTGCCAAATGGTTTATGACGGATGCCGAGTTGGGAGCGGAGCGTAAACTGGTACATGATGCCAGTGCAAAAAACAATATCGCGCAAAGTGAACGCGTAAGCGGGCAGGGCGGCAATTATGCTCTGGTCGCGGCGGCCTGGTTGTTTGTGGGCATTCCGTTAACTTATGGTATCTGGAATACGGTTAATAAGGCATTGGTGCTTTTTGGCTAGAGATACACAGTGATGACAAGCAGAGGCAAATGCGCATTTGCCTCTGTTGAGTTCCAATCTATCAGCGTGTTTCTAAGGAGGCCCTGATTAAGTCCGTCACACCAACGTAAGTCGGTGCCCAGAGCCGTTAAGTCATTGGATTCCGACTTGCGTGGGAATGATGCATTTGGACTTAATCCGCGCTTTTCTAACATTATGGCGATAAATTTTAGTTATTCGCACCCAGCGCCCAGGCTTTTTCCTGAGTCAATGCGCTTTGTTTCTTCGCCGTATCACTATCCCAATCCGCACTAACCCAGCCTTGCAGGTTTTCCAAAGCAATCTCACACATGGCGTGTATCCAGGCTTCGCGCTCATTGAGTGCCGGTATGTAATTGAATTCGCCGCCGCCGTTTTGCTGAAACAGATGCTTACCTTCCAGCGCAATTTCTTCCAGTGTTTCCAGACAATCGCTGGAAAAACCGGGGCAAATAACATCCACGCGTTTCTGCTTCTGTTTGCCTAATTCTTCCAATGTTGTTGCCAGATAAGGCTTGAGCCACTCGGCTTTGCCAAAGCGCGATTGAAAGCATACAACATATTGTGACGCTTGCAGATTCAAGGCTTCAGCCAGCAAGCGCGCGGTTTTTTGACATTCGCAAAAGTAAGGGTCGCCTTTGTCCAGCGTATAGCGCGGCACACCGTGGAAACTCATGATGAGCTTTTCCGGCCTGCCACCACTCGCCCAATGTTCATGCACGCTTTGCGCCAAGGCCGCAATATAAGCCGGATGGTCATGATAATGTTTGATGCTGCGAATGGCAGGCACGTTGCGGGTATGCAACAACACGCGCCACACCGCATCCAGCGCCGAAGCACTGCTGCTGGCGGCATATTGCGGATACAGTGGAAACACCAAAATGCGGTCACATCCCTGTGCTTTCAGCTTTTCAATGGCAGAGGCCATGGACGGATTGCCGTAGGACATGCCCAGCTCCACCGCATAAGGCGATTTAATACGCAGGCTTAAAAAGCCCTGCAACAGCTTGGCCTGCTTTTGCGCATGCACCAAAAGTGGTGAGCCTTCCTTGCTCCAGACCTGTGCATATTTCTTCGCCGATTTGCGCGGACGCAGGGTGAGAATAAAACCATGCAGAATCAGCCACCAGATAGCGCGCGGAATTTCCACCACGCGCCTGTCACTCAAAAACTCCTTGAGATAAGCGCGCAAAGCCTTGGGCGTAGGTGCATCCGGCGTGCCCAGGTTGGCGAGCAATATGCCCACTTTGGCCGTCGAGGAATGGGAATGGGGTGGTTCAGGCTGGTAATAAGTCATGGCAGATCAACTATTTTTTTTTGAGGCTTACGATGTTACGCTAAATCCTGCAATTTCCGAAAACATGCCATGCCTTATCATCATTCACTCAAGCAACGCGCCCCACATTTTTGGGCTAAGTGCATGCAGAGTTTGGTAACCTGGTACTGCAACATCTTAAAAATTGTGCCGTTTTGTGCAAAATAGGGTGGAAAGTTAAATTCCAACTCATCGGAGTTTCAAGGAAGTTGTATACGAGAGCCTGTTTTCAAGCTTTATTGTAATTTCATTGTCATATAAACTAAACTTTAAAATTTCCGTCATCCTATCCCAAAATGCAAATATTCCTTTTTTGAAACCAAAACCATGACTAAATTCACGCTATCAGGCCGTCTTCGCAGCATAGGCCACGCCTTGCAAGGTTTGGGTTTTGTGCTGAAAACACAACATAACGCCTGGATACATTTATTTGCCAGTGTCGTTGCCGTGGGTGCAGGGTTTTATTACGCCATTACCCCAGCGCAATGGATAGTCATCACGCTGGCCATGGTGATGGTGTGGGTGGCCGAGACCTTCAACACGGCTTTGGAGTTTGTGTGTGATGTGGTGCATCCCGCGCTGCACCCGGCAATAAAAAAGGCCAAGGACATTGCCGCAGGAGCCGTGTTGATAAGTGCGCTGGGTGCTGTCGTCATTGGGTTGCTGGTATTTTTGCCATATATATAGCGGCTGGTTTTTGAGCGTGTCTGCCTATAGAAACGCCCCATAGTCTAATTGTGACAGTTTCATCAAACTGTCACATTGCCTCATTAATCTGCGTGCATGAGAGTCCGTTCAATTTTCCTTTCTGATATTCATCTGGGTACACGCGGTTGTCAGGCCGCCAGGCTGGTCGATTTTCTGCGTGAGTACGAGAGCGAGCATCTGTTTCTGGTGGGTGATATTATTGATTTCTGGGCGATGGAGCGCAGCATTCAGTGGTCGTCCATGCAAAACACCGTGGTGCAGAAAATTTTGCGCCGCGCGCGTCATGGCGAAAAAGTGGTGTTTATTCCCGGCAATCATGACGAAGCCCTGCGCGAGCATGATGGCACCACGTTTGGCGATATTTTGATCGCCAACGAGTGGGAGCACGTTACCGCCGACGGCAAGCGTTTATTGCTGATTCACGGCGACCAGTTCGATCAGGTGATTCAGCATTACCGCTGGGTGGCGATTCTGGGCGATGTCAGTTACAACGTGCTGGTGCGCTTTAACGGCTGGTTATCCTGGTGGCGGCGCACGCTACGCATCAGCGGTTATTGGTCGCTGGCGGGTTATGCCAAGCGCAAGATCAAATCGGCAGTCACGTTTATTTTTGATTTTGAAGAGTCAGTGATCCACGCCGTTCGTGATCGTGGGCTGGACGGCGTGGTGTGCGGACATATCCACAGCGCGGCTATCAAGAAGGTGGACGGTTTGCTGTATATCAACTGTGGCGATTGGGTGGATAGTTGCACTGCGATTGTCGAGCATACGGATGGTCGTTTGGAGCTGATTGAATGGGGTCAGGCCAGCAATGGCGTTGTAACTATTGGCGTGGATCAAGCATGAAAATCCTCTATGTTTCCGATGTATATTTTCCGCGTATCAACGGCGTTTCCACTTCTATTGATACTTTCCGCCGCGAGCTGCGCGCGCGCGGACATACCGTGCATTTAATCGCGCCGGATTATTTTGCGCCCAGCGAGGATGAAAGCGATATTTTGCGGGTTCCTGCGCGTTCATTGCCTATGGACCCGGAAGACCGGCTGATGAAATATGGTTGGGCAATGCAACATTTATCACGCTTGCACGCGGAAAAATATGATCTGGTACATGTGCAAACGCCTTTTGTTGCGCATTATCTGGGGCTGAATCTTGCCAAAAAACTGGGTATTCCCTGCGTTGAAACCTACCACACCTTTTTTGAAGAATATTTTTACCATTACATCCCGTTTCTACCCAAAAGCTGGCTAAAAGCCGCCGCGCGCTGCATTTCACGCCAACAGGGCAATAGTCTGCATGGCATGGTGATTCCCTCACGCCCCATGCTGGAAGTATTGCGCCATTACGGCATCACTAGCCATGCCGAAGTGATCCCTACCGGCTTGCAGCCCTCCAGTTTTACGCCCGGTGATGGTACCGAATTTCGCGCCCGCTATGGCCTTGAGCAAGACAGGCCGGTGCTGCTGTTTGTGGGACGTGTTGCGCATGAGAAAAACATAGGCTTTTTGCTTAAAGTAACGCAACGCGTGCGCCAGCAGGTGCCGAATATTCTGTTCGTTATTGCCGGAGAAGGCCCCGCACGCAAGGGGCTGGAGCAGGAGGTTAGCGCGCTGGGCTTGCAGGAAAACACCCAGTTTATCGGCTATCTTGATCGCCATACCGAACTCAATAGCTGCTACCGCGCCGGCGATATTTTTATATTTTCCTCACGCACGGAAACGCAAGGCCTGGTGCTACTGGAAGCCATGGCGCAAGCTGTGCCCGTGGTATCCATTGCCGAAATGGGTACGCGCGATGTGCTAAAAGAAGGGCAGGGCGTTTGCATTGCGCGAGAAGATGTGGAAGATTTTTCCGGCAAGGTGCTGGGCTTGCTGGCAGATCAAAGCGCGCGTTGGGCTTTGGGGGAAGCTGGGCGGGTGTATGCAGAATCCTGGTCGGCCAGCCGCATGGCGGAAAAAATGTTGCAATTTTATGCGCAGACTATCGCCAAAAAAGAGACTGGCGAGAGGAAAGTTTTGGACGCTGTTTGACACCTTTCGTGCATGCAAGGAATCATTCCCTAGATGAATGTGTTGACCCAGGCGGACTGCATCACACGTATATTTGTTCAGTCGAGTTGAAATGAGTGGAATATCACGCTTAGCAGGTTGGAGGCGATTGCACAGTCTTGGGGCGATGGTAGCGGAAATTCTTACTCCATAAGTGCGTAATTATTTAGTCGCTATATTAACTGTTTGTAACCAAACATGATGTTGCTGCAGATTCAGCAGTTTTGCGAGTTACGATTATAAAAGTTATATTTTTTCAAAGGGTTATATGTTAGCTTAAGTGGAATGTTCCTTGCTTAATCAATTAGTGAGAATTTCAATTTGTTAAATTTTGACCTTTAACATAAATTGATTTCAGCATTGATTAATTGATTAGCTTAGGAGCCAGAACTCATCATGAAACACGTTACGATATGGGATCTCCCACTACGTATTTTCCATTGGGCATTAGTTGTTTTTTTTGCTGTTGCAGTGATTTCAGCCAAACTTGGTGGAAATGCACTTGAGTGGCATGTCTATTCAGGGCTTGCTGTTCTGGTACTCCTGATTTTTCGGGTGTTATGGGGTTTTGTTGGCAGTAAACATGCAAAATTTCTAAATTTTATTCGCGGGCCACGCACAATTCTAGCCTATCTTAAAGGTACAGGGGAAAAGCACATTGGGCATAATCCTGTTGGGGCTTTGTCTGTTATTGCCATGTTGCTTCTGCTGTTGTTTCAGGCAGTTTCTGGTTTGTTTTCCAACGATGACATCATGACAGAGGGTCCGCTATTTGCCTTGGTCAGCAAGGATACAAGCGATTATCTGACCCATCTTCATACATTGAATCAATATATGCTATATGGGGTATTGGCATTGCATATTGGAGCAATACTTTATTATCGACTGGTTAAGCGTGAAAATCTGGTTCGTCCTATGTTGACAGGGCGTAAACAAGTGCCTATTTCAGTAGCTGAAACACATGAAAGTCACGGCAATGTCTGGATAGCCACGGCTCTTATTGCCTCAAGTACCGGATTTGTTTGGGTAATTTCTACACTCTGGAAATAATATTAATAGCAACCAATAAAAAACCCGCTCAATGGAGCGGGTTTTTTATTGGTTGTGCTGATAACTTTTATTTAAAACGGTTTCAAGCAATAAGATTTAGTTCTTTTAGTCGTGAACGTAAAATATTGCGACTTATCCCCAATAGCTTTGCTGTATGTACTTGATTGTTATTGCAGTAATCGTAAGCCTTGCGGACGGTAAGTGAGTTAACAAACTCGTACAGATCAGGAAAATTCTGTTCAAACAGGTTGGTTAATACAGATTCCAGTTGTTGGTTGCCTATATCGTTCGTGCTTTTATCTTTATTAGGGACAAGTTGCAGGTTTGGTTGTGCAGATTCAAGCTTTATCGGTATATAGGTAAGATGTAAATCCTTGGGGTGGATGACTCCTCCTGACGAAACCAGCAACGCGCGGTGTATAGTGTTTTCCAACTCGCGGATGTTACCTGGCCATGGATAATTCAATAATGTGTGGATGGCAGCTGGTGTCAATTGTGGCACAGAGGTATGCAAGCGGTTTCTGTATACCCTGAGAAAATATTCTACCAGTGGCAAAATGTCGCCTGGACGTTCGCGCAAGGGCGGCAAATCAATGGGTACCACTTTGATTCGATAGTATAAGTCCTCACGAAACCGGCCTGCTCTTACGGCATCTTCCAGATTCACATTGGTGGCGGCGATCAGGCGCACATCAATTTTGACTGGCTTGCGCGAACCAATGCGTACAATCTCACGCTCTTGCAAAACGCGCAACAATTTAACTTGAGTGGAAAGTGGGAGGTCGCCCACTTCATCCAGAAACAGTGTGCCGCCATTGGCGCTCTCAAACCAACCTTCCTTGGAGGAAATTGCACCCGTGAAAGCACCTTTTTCGTGACCAAAAAGTTCACTTTCAACCAATGAATCCGAGAAGGCACCGCAGTTTATGGCTGCAAATGGACCATTTTTTCTTGGCCCGAGATCATGCAGGCGACGAGCTACTAGCTCTTTACCTGTGCCTGTTTCACCAATAATTAACGTTGTGGCATTGCTGGAGGCAACCCGCTCAATCAAGGACAGTAGTGCCTGAGATTTTGGATCACTGAAAACCAAAGCGCTAGCACGTATAGACAGGCTGACTTCAGCCGGATTGGGATGTGTAATTCCCTGATCTGGAGCCAGTCGCGTTTCTGTTTCATAGACCCAAGGTTTTGCTTGCATAGTGGACATCACATTCTGAAGATAGTTTTTATAGGGTTAATATTACCAACAATTTGTTAAGTTATTAAATTATATTAAGTTATATGTTAATGTTAATTAGTTGTAAGTGGGGATGCTCCTCTTTAAAATTTATTGTTGGAGTTTTGTATGAAATTCTAGGATGAGATGCTCATACATGTTCACCTAAATATAGCCTTGCAGATTTAATTGCAATTGTGAAATAGAATTTTGGGAACCGCAGAAATTAAATAGAAACGAGCTGGGAGATTAAAACTCTCCAGCTCGTTTGGGGGCAAGCAGTTAAGGTTTTAAAACCTTATACTTGAATCAAATATATTGTTCGTTGCCGACAATACCAATCTTGGTGGCTTTATTGCGCTGAGCTGAGGCCATGACCGCCGTTACTGCACGATAAGGTGCCGCCTTATCGGGACGTACGTGTAATTCGGGCGGCACGGATTGATGCGCTGCATCAGAAAATTTGGCATCCAGTTTGCGAATATCCTCAACTCGCTCGCCATTCCAAAGAATTGATCCAACGTTGTCAATGCCAATTTCTACAACTTCAGGTAGCTCTGTTGGAGGTGGAGGTGGCATCTTAACTGGCATATTAAGATTTACCGAATGCAATTGAATCGGTATCGTAATAATCAGCATCACCAGCAACACAAGCATGACATCAATCAGTGGTGTTGTATTCATTTCAATCATTAGCTCTGGTTCGCTCAATGAACGCCCTGAACCTACATTCATAGCCATAAGTATTTACCTTTCTGCTCTGTGTTTTGTGGCAATATCACGCATTAACCCTTGGGTGGTGGCTCTGTTAAAAAGCCAATTTTGGCTATTCCTGAACGTTGGCAAGCAAATACTACCTTGCCAATAGATTCATAAAGTGCACCGCCATCACCCCGAATGTGAATTTCAGGTTGTGGTGTGATAACTGCTACTTCTTTCAGCTTATTGACGAGCTCTTCCTTGCCAGGCACCAGCACATCGTTCCAGTAAACATTGCCGTCTTTAGTAACAGCCAAGGTGATATTTTCCGGTTTGGTGATGCGTGGCTGGTTTGTGACTTTGGGAAGATCCAACGCAATTGCCTTGGTCACCACTGGTATCGTGATCAAAAAGATAATCAGCAATACCAGCATGACATCGACTAAAGGCGTTGTGTTGATTGTGGAGACAATTTCGTCATCCGTATCATTTGCAGAACCAACATTCATTGCCATGGCAATTATACCGCCGCTGTTGCAGTGACAATGTTAAGCGAATTGTCAGAAGGGCTTGATGAATGGGTAGCTTTATCAGTGCTGGCCTGTGGCTTAACAGCGGCACCACCAAGCAATACGGCATGCAAATCAGCACCGAATGCACGTACATTATCCAATGCGGATTTGTTACGGCGTACCAGCCAGTTGTAGCCCAGAACAGCAGGAACAGCAACTCCAAGACCGATGGCTGTCATAATCAGCGCTTCACCTACCGGGCCAGCCACTTTATCAATGGAAGCCTGACCGGCAATACCAATAGCAGTCAAAGCATGGTAAATCCCCCATACGGTACCGAACAGACCAACAAATGGTGCTGTTGAACCCACGGTTCCTAGAAACGCCAGACCATCCTGCAAGCGGCTTTGAATGTTATCAATTGCGCGTTGAATGGATTGGGATACCCAAGTATTAAAGTCAATATGGTCAAGTAATCCACCGTGACGTTCGGTTGCTTCCACCCCCGTTTTAGCCAGGTATAGATAAGCGCTACCTTCAGGCAGTGTTGAAACGCCTTGAGCAATACCTTTAGCTGTCCAGAAGGTTTCATTGGCGGTCTTTGCATGACGACCAATCTTAAATTGCTCATAGAGCTTAGTCACGATTACATACCAACTACCAATTGACATAATTAACAGAATGATCAGAGTACCTCTGGCGACAATATCACCGCCTTTCCACAAAGCCTCTAAGCCATAGGGATTGGAGATAGTTTCGGTATTATTCTCTGTTAGATTGGTTTCTGCAGCATTGGCGCTAGAAATAAGTGAAGCTTTATCAGCAGAAGGCGTAGTAGCAGAATTTGCAGCAACAACAACGGCTGCTTTCTGGTTAATCGCTCCCTCAGCAGCTATTGCTGAGTGTGATGGAAGGGATATGCTTACGCTGGCGATAATGAGTGCCAAAGTAATAGCGGGAACTTTAAAAAAGCGTTTCATGATTTCGTACTCCTATTTCAGTTAATTAAAATTACTATTCAAATAATTGCCGGTAACTATCGAGTTCAATTGCATTACTGCGTTAGCCTTCACTTTTAAATTCAAAAGGCACACGCACATGCACTTCCTGGCCTTGGCCAACGCATTGGAACTTGGCCACAGCATTAGTTGCGGCATTGTTAAACACCTTGTTGCTTGATTTAAGTACGTTGACGTTTTTAATTGAACCATTAGCGTCAACCGTGAATTCCACCACCACATTTCCGCTTAGATTCAGTCTTTGCGCCTGAGCGGGATACTCGGTATTACTACGAATTTCCTGATGATTGGGGCACGCGACACCAACACTCGCAACTGCGGGCTTGGCAACCGGAGGTGGAGGAGGTGGAGGTGCAACTTCCACTGGCGGTGCTGGGGGCGGGGGTACCGCTACCGTTGCAACGACCACTTCGGGCGGTGGCGGTGGCGTATTAACTACAACTTCTGGCGGCGGCACATACACCGGTGGCGGGGGTGCAATTTTAGGTTGCACAATCTTGGGCGGCGGTGGCGGTGGTGGTTTAAATTCTTCAATTAGTTTGACATCCAGCGGATCCTCAACGAATTTGACTATTTTTTTCGCCAAACCATTGGCTAATGCGTATGCCAAAATGATATGAAAAACGACGACCACAGATATGCCGATCAAATGACGCGTTGGGTCTCTCTGTTGTTGCGCATAATTCATTGTTTACTAAATCTCCTTACGTAGCTGAAGTCTTAAAAAATGATGCGTTCTTATACTGTAACCACCTATCAGAATTTGGTGATGACAGATAAAGCAAGCCTTTATAATTCACAGTTACCTAAACGCAAGTTTTGCGCCAATTAAAATTATTCTGCAATTTAAAAATATATCTTGATGATTAATAATGTATTTTTTAATTAAATTGGCTATTTTCGATTGTGGCTAAGCTCGCAGACAGGCCTGTTTGCTGTTGCGCATGAAGCAGCTTGGCAAGTGTTAGCTGTTTTTCGAGCAACATTGCAGCGCTGCCAGCTAGCCCATTGTCACATTGGTTCATCCGCCTTCCTCAGCCCATTTATATTGATTTCGTTTAATATATTTTTGCAAAAATCAAACTCATTTAGGATTGGCACGTGAATTGCTGGCTAATATATTTTTAAATAACTTTTGGAGATTTAAGTATGGCGAACAGCAAACCCCAATACACAGCAGACGATTTTGATCCTGATGTATTAAAGCTTTTCGACAAATATGTTCATGGTGATATTGATCGCCGTAGTTTTTTGTCCAATGTCACAAAGTTCACCTTGGGCAGCTTTACGGCAGTCGGCATTCTGGAGGCACTCAACCCTAAGTTTGCCCATGCCGAGCAGATTCCGCACAGCGACCCGCGTATTAAAGCTGAGTACGTGGAATTTGATTCTCCTTTGGGTTATGGCAAAGGGCGTGGCTATTTGGTCAGACCGGCCAATGCATCGGGCAAATTGCCGGTGGTGCTGGTGGTACACGAGAACCGTGGCTTGAATCCTCATATTGAAGATATTGCCAGACGGGTTGCGTTGGATAATTTCATTGCATTTGCGCCGGACGCTTTATTTCCTCTTGGTGGCTATCCGGGAGACGAAGATAAGGCGCGTGAATTGTTTCCCAAGCTGGAGCAGCCGAAAACGCAGGAGGATTTTATTGCGGCATTGAACTTTGTCAATAAACAGTCTGGTAGCAATGGCAAGGCAGGGGTTGTGGGCTTTTGTTATGGAGGCGGAATATCCAATCTTTTAGCGACGCGCGTACCTGATTTGGGTGCCGCCGTGCCTTTTTATGGCGGTGCGCCTGCAGCTGACAAAGTTGCGAACATCAAATCACCATTGCTGCTACATTTTGCAGGAAAGGATGATCGCATCAACGCTGCGTGGCCTGCCTATGAAGCAGGGCTGAAGGCCGCCGGAGTGAAATACGAGGCTTTTGTCTATCCAGAAGTGCAGCATGGTTTCAACAACGATACAACGCCACGCTATGATGCGGCTGCGGCAAAGCTGGCATGGGAACGAACCATCAAGTTTTTTAACGTGCATCTTAGAACCTAAAAGCGATTTTGTGCAGGTCAAATACGGGATGCAGATTTGCATTTGCATCCCGTATTCATTTAGTCGTTAAAATCTGTTGCTATAGCAACTTGGTTTTGGTTTCTGCTGTTTCCCATGCAACATTTGCGCACCATTCCGCATACATGCCTTTCTTCAAAAAAAAATTATAGCTTAATAAGCTTTCTCTAAATTCATTAGCAATCATATTGTTATTGAATTTATAAGCGACTAATCCTTTAATTTTTCTGTTTTTATTATTCTGGCACGATAACTGCTGTTTGTAACACAGAGCACGCTTTATGCATTCGTATTGGATGCATGAAATGACGCTGAATTCGTAACTTTATACAATCAAATGGAACAATACATGATGAAAAAAATCACTTTTGCCTTAATGCTGGCTGCCGTATTTGCCAGTACCACAGCATTTGCTGCCGACGAAGTAAAACCAGCTGCACAAACATTCGAATACAAATATAAAACCCCCAAGCTGAACAAGGCACAAATTGATGCGCTGTTGGCTAAGCCTGCTGACGTTTTGTTTATTGATTTGCGTCGCCCGGATGAACTGACCAAAATCGGTGGCTTGCCTGTGTATTTGAGCATTCAAACGGATGATTTGGAGAAAAGTTTGGCGTACATCCCAAAAGATAGAAATGTTGCCACTATATCCAACCACGCTGGCCGCGCTGGTAAAGCGGGAGATTTTTTAAGCACCAAAGGCTTCAAGGTTGTGGGTGCCATTGGCGTGCAAAACTATGAAGAAGATGGCGGCAAACTGACCAAGATTGCCATCCCACCTCCACGTGCTACTGCCCCGGCACAAAAGTAATCCAGTTAGTTTAAAAAATAATCGACGCAAAAAAGGAGCGTTATTAATGAAAACCTCACCCAAGTTACTGAGCGGTATTTCCCTGCTGACACTGTTAGCAGCTTCGCAGCCTGCATTCGCACATCATGCATTTTCTGCTGAATTTGATTCAGCGCAACCAGTGGAAGTCAAAGGCGTGGTTACCAAGTTTGAATTGGTGAATCCGCACAGCTGGCTGTATGTGGATGTTAAAGCCGCAGATGGCACGGTCAGCAACTGGGGGTTTGAATTTGGCGCTCCTTTTAGTCTGAAGCAAAAAGGCATTAGCAAAAAAACGCTGACCGCTGGTACTGAGATCACGATCAAAGGCTACCGCGCTAAAAATGGCAAGGAATTTGGCTATGCCACTCTGACTACACTCGCCGATGGCCGTAGTGTGCAAACTGGCGGTGCTCAGGATGCGCCTCAAGCATCACCGGCTGCTGCCGCGCAATAATATCTTGAAATGGGAAAACCTTACTTGAGCTCAATTTCATTGCCATATCGGTCACACATGTATGGTTTAAAAATAGCATTAATTCTGGCTGCCGGATTCATGGCGATTGCCATGAATGTATCTGCGGCCGAAAAAATCCCCAAGCTCGCCAACGGCAAGCCGGATTTTTCCGGTATCTGGCAAACCACCAGTGCCGCCGATTATGATCTGGAACCCCATTCCAACCGCAAGGATGCGCCACCGGGCGCAGGCATAATAGAAGGCGGAACCATTCCTTATCTGCCCAAAGCGCTGGAGCAAAAAAAGAAAAACTTTGCCGCACGCGAAACCGACGACCCCAGAATCAAAGGCTATACTCTGGGCGTGCCGCGCGGCATTTATTACCCCGAGCCGTTTCAGATTTTTCAGCGCGCACGAGATTTGAATTTGGTATTTCAGTTTGGCCATACCGTACGCACCATACACACCAACGGCACCGAGCATCCTGACGACCCTAATGATTGGTGGCTGGGCGATTCACGCGGCCATTGGGAGGGCGACACGCTGGTGGTGGATGCCAAACACTTCAACGACAAAACCTGGCTGGATCGTGCGGGTAATTTTCATAGCGATGCCTTACACGTAGTGGAACGTTGGAAATACCTTGATCCCAACACCATTGAATACAAGGCCACGCTGGAAGATGCCAACGTCTACAGCCGCCCCTGGAATATCAGTGTGATCCTGCATCGCCACCGAGAAAAGAGTTTTCAGCTGATCGAAGATTACAGATTCACCCTGGATTACGACCAATACTATCCGCCCAAACCTGATAAAAAATGATGCTCGGCTTATTCATTATTTTTTAATTAAGTTATTAAAGCGTTAAGTGAGAATTATATGAAAAATATTCACAAACAGTTACACATAACAACCTCTACTTTATTGGCATGGCTATTGTTGTTAACCCCGGTTTCCTCTTGGTCGGCTGAAACCGGCAAGGCAGACCAAGCCAAAGCCGCCGCTCCAGCCCAGCCGCGCGCCAATCCTGGCATTGAGCAGGAAAAAACTGTCCCCAAATTGGAATCGGGAAAATGGACAGGCTCACGTCTGGCGGATGGCCAACCGGATGTGCAGGGGCATTGGTCAAATACGATTGCCAACCATAACAATTTTACCGATCCGCAAGGCGGTGTACCCGGCGAGACCACTGCGCGCAGCCGTTCACTGCCACCTAGAGATCAGCGCGCACCCAGCCGGGTGAGCGATACACCGGATGGCCAGGTGCCGTTTCAACCGTGGGCGCTGGAAAAAGTAAAAGAGTTTCAGGCTAACTTCAATAACCCGGTCAAGCCGGAATATGTAGAACCGTTGGCCAGATGTGCACCTGCTGGAGTGCCAAAATCCCTGTATTGGCATGGTTACGAAGTCGCGCAGTATCCCGGCTATATAGTGTTCTTTTTTAATTCCGGCACCCGTATCGTGCACCTGGATAACAAGCCGCATCTTGCCGACAACATCAAGTTATGGAATGGCGATTCACGCGGCCACTGGGAAGGCAATACGCTGGTGGTGGATGTGACCAACCAGAACGGCAAGGCGCTGTTTGGCAGAACCGGCGAGTTCATCAGTGAAAACGGACATATCCAGGAGCGCTATATTTTCTCCAATGACGGTCAACGCTATAACTATGAAGCCATCATTACCGACTCTACGGTTTATACACGCCCTTTCAAAACCACGATTCCCGCCCGCAAATGGACAGAAAAAGATGCACCCAACGGTTGGCATTTTGAAACTTCATTAGCCAAACACGCTGGCAAGCAACCCATTCTTGAACGCGAGGAACGTATCTGCAACGAAAATAACGGTGGATTTGGACTTGGTGCTGCGGAAACAAAGAAAAGCCTATAGGGTTTTGGCAATCCACAAGAAAAGTTCCTGATTAGCAAGCTGCTTCAGCTAAGCTGAAATCATGTTTTTAATGAAGTGCTTGACACGGAATCCAGTGACTTTTTACGACACTAGATACCGACTTTTGTCAGTATGACGGCTTAGCTGAAGCAGTTTGCTAATCACGAAAAAGTTTGTAAGGCCTTGAGAAAACAAAAGGTATTCAATTAATGAAATGTAACAGCGCACCTTTTTCCCTGCTAAGCACTACGCTACTGGCACTAACCAGCTGCGATCAGCACCAGACCGCACCACAAAAGACAGAAATAGCATCACCATTTAAGCCGGTAGCCACGCTTCAGGAGCTAATGGTATCGGTCATCGATCCCAACATTGATCCGATTTGGAATTCAGTCTCTACCGTTAGCACCAAGTCAGGCACGGTAGAAAAGGTACCGCAAACCGATGAGGAGTGGACACAGCTCAGGCATCATGCCGTGACATTGACCGAGGTGAGCAATCTGCTGGCGATTGAAGGCCGCCCCATTGCGGTTGAGGGCGCAAGCACCTCCATTCATCCGGTCGAACTTAGCCCGGCGGATATTCAAAAAACCATCGCCGCCAATCGCGCGGATTTTAATAAACATGCGCAGGCGTTTCAAAATGCGACTCAGTTGCTGCTCCAGGCCATAGACAATAAAAATACGGAAGAATTAGTACAGGCGGGTGGGGTGGTAGAACATGTTTGCGAGCAATGCCACAAGCAGTTCTGGTATCCCAACGACAAGCTTCCCAGTGCCAATATCGATTTAAGTACAAAGAAATAAAAAATCTCATATTCACTTTTTTCATTCATTTAACCCAAGGAAAACTCCATGCTTCATTTCAAACGTCGTAACGCTTCATTACTGTGTGTAATTGCAGCACTTTCAATCTCAAATCTGGCAATCTCAAATTTGGCAACAGCGGCGGATGCTGTGCCAGCTGCGCCTCTCCCTCCTGCTGCGCCAGCAGCGCAAACACCGCCTCCGCCACCCGCACGTGGCCCAAGTTTGGCATTGGCGCTGGAAGCTGCACAAACTGCTGTGGCAACTTGTACCGCCAACGGCTACAAAACAACGGCCAGTGTAGTGGATTCAGCTGGTGTGGTTAAAGTGACACTGGCCGCCGATGGTGCCAGCAAGCGCGGCGTGGAATCCAGTTCAGCCAAGGCATTTACTGCTGTCACCTTCAAAACCTCATCTGCGGCAGCTGGCAAAAAAGCCGAGGCCGATCCTATATTGCTAGGGCTGCTAAATGCAGACCCCAAACATCGCCCCCGTGCAGGCGCACTTCCTCTATTTGTGGGCAATGAGCTGGTAGGTGCCATTGGAGTAGGCGGCGCGCCTGGTGGCGATAAGGATGAAGCCTGCGCGTTGGCGGGTATCGAAAAAATCAAGAGTAGATTGCAATAGCACGCCACCATTGTCCCGCCTCTTCCTTTTGAGAGGAGCGGCATTGATATGATGACAGCTACGGCCAGATACTTTTTCCGAGTGATTCAAATAGGCGTTGTTACGCTATTGCTTGGATATTCAGCAGGGCATGCTTTTGCCGCATCATCTGTGGCAGACACTGAGCATGTTCGTGCTGAACTCATCGCGTCTGTAGATAAGGTTTATCCCGGAGCAGAAATCGAGCTGGGTATAAACGAGCGCATTATTCCACACTGGCATACCTATTGGCAGAATTCCGGTGATTCAGGGGAGCCTACTACTATTCAATGGACGTTACCAAGAGGCGTGAACGCTGGAGAGATTCAATGGCCTATCCCGAAACGTTTCAGTATCGGGCCGGTTACCAATTATGGTTATGAACATGAAGTCACGCTACTGTCAGCCGTTAAAGTCCCTGCGAATGCGGTTATTGGCGGAGTTTTCCCCATTCATGCCAAGGTTGGCTGGCTAGTTTGTAATGAAATCTGCATCCCGGAAACCGTTGAGCTTAATCTGAATTTACCGATTGTGGCCAAAGGCAGTGCTACTGGAAAAGGTAGCCCATTGATTGAAAAGGCGCGCAAAACCTTACCGCAAGTTAGCCCCTGGTCAGCCAGTGTTGAATATCAACAGCATCAATTACTGTTGCGTATTTCCGGTAACGCTTCTTTAAACACTCAAGCTAATGACCTTTACTTCTACCCCTTGCAATGGGGCAGAATTTTGCACAATGTGGTGCAGACACCCAGTGTTGATGGCAACACCCTAGTGCTGAAATTAAAACCGGGAGAAGCGCCCGTCAAGCCCAGTGAAAACCTGTCCGGCGTTTTAGTCGTATCAGAAAACCGTGGCGGCGAACAAGTTGCAACGGGATATGTCATTAATGCTGCCATATCCGCAGCTTCATCACCAATAATAAACCTCACCGCCGAGGCGAATGAAAGTGCCAATCTGGGCTTGCCGGCGGCACTGCTGCTAGCCTTGCTGGGGGGCGTGATATTGAATTTGATGCCTTGTGTGTTTCCCGTGCTGTCGATCAAGGCGCTTTCCTTATTGAGCCACGTGCATCAGGAGCCGTTACAAACCCGTTTGCATGGGCTGGCCTATACGCTGGGCATATTGGTCAGTTTTTCCCTACTGGCCGGATTGTTGATTGCGCTGAAAGCCGGTGGTGCGCAAATCGGCTGGGGCTTTCAGTTTCAGTCGCCTGTGTTTGTGCTGGTTGTAGCCTATCTCATGTTTGGCGTTGGGCTCAGTTTATCCGGCGTGTTTACCATAGGAAACTCGGTGGTGGGCGTTGGTTCATCGTTGGCGCAACGTTCGGGCTATAGCGGCAGCTTCTTTACCGGCGTTTTGGCGACCATCGTTGCTACACCATGCACCGCGCCCTTCATGGGAGCTGCGCTAGGCTATGCCCTGGCGCAATCGCCTGTTGTACTGCTTTCCGTCTTTCTTAGTCTGGGTTTGGGGTTAGCTTTGCCCTATCTGCTGTTAAGCAGTTGGCCTTATTTGCAACGCTGGTTGCCGCGTCCGGGTGTCTGGATGGAACGCGTCAAGCAGGGTTTGGCTTTCCCCATGTATCTGGCGGCCGTGTGGCTGATCTGGGTGCTGGCGCAGCAAAGAGGAGCCAATGCCATCGCTGTGGCGCTTGGCGGCATGGTAGCGATTGCCTTTGCTGCCTGGCTTTACGGCATTACCCGTAACAGCAAAACTTCAACCAGGCACGGTTCTACAGCAATTGCCGTTATTGCTGTTTTAATTGCGTTAACCGGAGGATATGCTGGTGTGTTGGCCAATCCCGCCAACGCAAAGTTATCGAATGCCAAATTGAAGAACGAAATCGCCGCAACAAAAAGTCAAAATTGGGAACCCTATTCCTCTGAAAAATTACAGTCGTTGTTAGCGCAAGGCAAACCGGTATTTCTTAATTTTACCGCTGCCTGGTGTATCAGCTGCCTAGCCAATGAACGCGTCACTTTAAGCGATAGCAAGGTCATTGCGGCATTCAAGAATTCGGGTATCACTTACCTGAAGGGAGATTGGACGAACCAAGATGTTCAGATCACCCAATTTCTGAAGGAGTTTGGACGCAGTGGTGTGCCGCTTTACGTGGCATATCCTGCAAATCGCAAGGATGGAAAAGCCGTTAAGCCCGTTGTGTTGCCGCAGATACTCACTCCAGAAATAGTTGTAAACGCTGTAAAGCTTTAACCGCAGTAAATAAAAGTACCGTCCACCATCGTTAAATTTTAAGGAGTTCTAAATGTTAATCCGTCATTTATTGAAAATCGCCCTGATTGGTTTTGTATCCTTTAATTCGTTATCGGCTTCTGCCGAAGCAACCATAGGCAAACCCGCACCTGCGTTTTCCGGCGCTGCCGCAGATGGCAGCACCGTTAATCTGAGTGCGTTAAAAGGTAAAACCGTGGTACTGGAGTGGACTAACCACGATTGCCCTTACGTTAAAAAACATTATGAAAGCGGCAATATCCCCAGCCTGCAAAAAGAAGCAACGGCCAAAGGCATTGTCTGGCTACAAGTCATCACTTCTGCACCAGGCTCACAAGGTAATGTAGACGGCAAAACTGCTATTCAGATTAATGCCTACAATAACGCCAAACCAACCAACACCCTTCTGGATGCGGATGGGAAAATCGGCAAAGCTTATGAAGCACAAACCACACCGCATATTTTCATTATCAACCCGCAAGGTGTGCTGGTTTACAAGGGCGGCATTGATAGCATTGCTTCCACCAACAAAAACGATATTAGCCGCGCTGAAAATTATGTGAAAGCCGCATTTAGTGATCTGGCCGCCGGCAAACCAGTCGCCAAATCCAGCACTAAGCCCTATGGTTGCTCGGTTAAATACTCAAGCTGATTGAACTTCCACACCTGGCGACTTGAGCCTGTCAAACAAAAAAGGAGCTAAATTTTGCTCCTTTTTTGTTTGACAGGATTACTTTTAACTAAAGCACTAATTCCTGGGTTCGTAAGTTTATACACATAAGGGGATTTCTATTAAATCCAAACTTCGTCGTGATGCTTCGTTACTAACGAAAAATAATCATTTATATATCAATTATATACCGCCTCATTATTTTTTGTATCCGGCCTCGCCTGACTTAGAATTTTGAATTTATAGAAGCCCTCATAAGTTGCCTTTCGCTGCTATTAATTACTAGCAGTATTCTTAGCGGCAACCAGCAGCCGAATCACCCCGTCTTGTTTGTTAAGTATGAACAGCCGTCCCTGTATATCCGTACCGAATCGCAGGTCAGCCCGAGTTGCATGGGGTTTCTTCTCGCGGATGAGCTGCAAGAGAGTCTTCTGTTGCCCCTTGTCATTCAACAGAATTCGGCGTATTGCACTCTGCCCGCCCTGTGGCAAGTTGTCTGCATTGACATGAAAGAGTTCGCCACTCGGGTTGTCGCCGAAGATCAAGCGATTTTGCAATTGGCGAATGGCGTTCTGGCGATAAATACTGATGCCAGTGATGGCGACGCGCGTGAATAATGGGTCTTTGTGGTCATATTCGATTACAGGCCACGTTAAACCGGGCTCACTGCGGGGATTTTCGAGATCCACGCCCTCGCGGCTCAGGTAGCGATAACTTCCTTCCCACTTGTTCCAGCCGAGGTTGGCACCGCTTGTCACAGGGCTGATTTCTTCCACTTGGTTCTGACCAATCTCGGCGACATACATCGTGCCGTTTTTCGAATCCCAAGTAAACCGCTGTGGATTGCGAACGCCATAGGCGAAGATCTCTCCCAGCGTATCCGGCTTGCCGACGAAGGGGTTGAAAGCTGGAATTCCGTACTTGCCACTGGCGCTATTGGTGCCCAGCGGATCGATTCTCAATATCTTGCCAAAGGCTTTGTTTAGATTTTGCGCTGTATTCAGCGGGTCACCACCGCTACCGCCATCAGCCAGCCCCACGTATAACAACCCGTAGTCCGGGCTACCACGGGTTGCCAGTGTGTTGAAGCCTACCTGACCTCCATTGTGATTGCGGAAAGGTTGGGCGACGCGGAACAATTCTTTTGGTGCACCCCCGTCATAATTTGCCGCTTCAGCATTTTTAGCCGTCCACTCAAGCAGCACAGTGTCATGAGTGCGCTCAGACCCGCCAGATACGAAATCCGGTTGCGGTGTGATATTCGTCGTGTCGGTGTATGTATAGAATTTGCCATAGCCGGGTGCGCCCCGCTGTCCGAACTCAGGATGAAAAGCGAAGCTCTGCAGGCCTTGCTCAGAACCTTTGGATTGGACACCTACACCCCATTTGGCCGCGTTAATGTCAATGAAAGGCGTAACAGTCTTGCCGTCACGGCTTACACTATAAAGCGCGCCAGTCATCGCGCTCACGAAGAGACGCTGGCTGCGCGGCTCGTCAACCAAATGCATGAGTCGTGGAGCTTCGCCGTTCGTGTCGGGAATCCTGGCAAACTCAACGAAATCAACGGTGATGATACCTGCGTTAGCTTCGATGGGAATAGTAAACGGATCTGCGCTCGGTTGCTGTGCATGTGCTATCGGACTCACAGCCAGGCAGAGGCTGCAGAAAATGAATCTAAACATTAGGATTCTCCGGAATAATAGAAAAATAAATTCGATGTCATATAGGGCACTTCTATAAATCCAAACTTCGTCGAGATGCTTCCTTGCTCACAAAAATAATTCGTTATATATCAAACACATAATGCCTTATTGTTTTTTGTTCACACCTCGCCTGACTGAGGATTTCCTGATTAGCAAGATGCCTCAGCCAAGCTTAAAATGACGTTGGCAATGAAGTGCTTGACACGAAATCCAGTGACTTTTTACGACACTGGATTCCGACGCTCAAAGGAATGACATCCTAGCTGAGGCATCTTGCTAATCAGGTAGAGGTTTGAATTTATAGAAGTGCCCTTATGTTTTTCTGCTGTTTTTTCCGGATTTTTAACTTTTTTCTGAATGGTGTCTTTTGGTTTCGATTCCGGTTTTTCCTTTTCCTTCGCTACCACCACGGTTACGGTTTCGCCTTCGACCAGTAAGTCGGATGGGCTGGCGACCAGAACATCTTGAGGTTCTATGCCTTCGACGATTTCAACTTCACGTCCAAAGTCCCGTCCAAGTTTGACCGGATGAAACGCTACTCGATTTTTATTATCGACCACTACGATGCGCGCACCCTCTTGATTAATGACCAGCACATTGGCGGGGACGAGTAAGGGGCTGGTTTTTCCTTCTACTTTAATGGAAAGCTCAACATAGGAGCCGGGCAGTAGTTTGCCATCGGGGTTGGGAAGCTTGACTTCTATCTGGCGTGTGCGGTTGACCGGATCCAGCGCACCGGCGATGTGTTCAATGTAGGCCGTCGCGGCTTTTTCTGGCGATTCGGTCAGGTTAACCGTAACTTCCTGCCCAATCTTGACTTCGTTTGCATAAATCTGCGGCACCCAGACGGTCAGACGCAGTGGGTCGATTTGTGTGAGTGCGAATAACTCCTGATTGCCGGTCGTGATGAGACTGCCTATATCGACCGCACGCCGCGTGATAACGCCGGAAAAAGGCGCGACGATGCGGCGGTAGTTATTCAGGTTTTCAAGCCGTTTGATGTTGGCTTCTGCTGATGCCATATCGGCTTGTGCCTGCAACACGGTGCTGCGTTTTTCATCGAACTCCTGCAATGGCGCACCATCGGTTTCTTTCAGTTGCGTCCAGCGTTGCAAGGTTGAGCTAGCCAGTTCCAGCCTGGCTTTAATCTGCGCTCTGGCAGCGCGTGCCTGCGTCAATTCATGCTCCAGTTCGGGAACATCAATCAAGGCCAATAATTCGCCTTGTTTGACATGATCGCCCAACGTTTTATACCAGGCTTTCAGATAGCCATTACTGCGTGAAAATAGCTGCGTTTCAGAATTGCCGCGCAAACTGGCGGGTAACACCAATTTGTGCGTGGATTCACCCTGTTTGGAGTGCACTGCAATCACACTGCGCTGTAAACCGGCCTCGGTGCGCTGTTTTAAATCTTGCGCTGAACTCTGATTTATCACCAGCCGCCATAAGCCTGCCAGAAGAAAAAATAATAGCAGGATGAATCCCAGTCGTTTGACTATTACCAGAGTGCGTTTGGGATTGTTGGTGAAAGGCAAGGTAGATGCAGAAGATTGATGATTACTCATGATGGTTTCATTCAGTAATAAGAGTTGCGTGGTAGGAAGAGCGGCGATCCAGCCAGCGATGGACGCTGGCGAAAACAATAGGTACAAACAGCAAGGTAGAAATCGTGGCAAACACCAGTCCACCAATGACAGCACGTCCAAGCGGAGCGTTTTGTTCGGCACCTTCGCCCCAACCCATGGCCATGGGCAACATGCCAACGATCATGGCGAATGCCGTCATCAATACCGGCCGCACGCGCGTGGCGGCGGCTTCCAACGCGGCCATGACGGGCGGCACACCATCGCTCAAACGGGTTCGGGCGAAGGAAACCAGCAGAATGCTATTGGCCGTGACTACGCCCATGGCCATGATGCTACCGGTCAAGGCCGGAATGCTTAGTGTGGTTCCTGTTAAAAACAGCGTCCAGGCGATACCGGCCAGAGCGGCCGGCAAGGCGCTGATAATAATCAGCGGATCCAGCCAGGATTGAAAATTAATCACCAGCAATAAATACAACAACACGATGGCGACTGCCAGCCCGGTGGCTAGCCCCATGAACGAGCTGTTAAGCGTCTGAATCTGCCCGCGCACATCCAGCTCCACACCGCGCGGTAATTTGGCTCGGCTCGCTTCCATTAATCGGTTTATTTCAATACCGATTGATCCTAAATCCCGGCCTTCCACATTGGCATAAATGTTAAAAACATTATTCGAGTTGAAGTGCGTTACGCCAGCAGGTTGCACCGAGCGTTTCAAAGTCACCAGATTGCCGAGCAATTGCGGCGGCTTATCATTGCTGCCACCCACGGGTGTACGCATGAGCGCTTCAATGCTGTCCAAGTCCAGCGGGTTACCAAGCACACCAATATTGACGGTATTGCCATTGGCCGGATTAAGCCAATAGCTTGGTGCTGTTTGCATACTTCCACTTAATGTCAGTAATAAATTTTGCGCCACATTACGTGCCGATAAACCGAGTTGCTGGAGCTGGGTGCGATTCATAGTCAGTTCCAATGATGGGCGGTTAAGGCGCTGATAAATATGTGCATCCACAATGCCCGGAATTTTGCGTAGCTGGTTGTTCAGATCAATCACCAAAGGCATGACTTCCTCCGTTTTGCCTCCTACAAATTGAATGTCAATCGGTGCCGGAACGCCAAAATTAAGCGTCTGACTGACTTGATCGGCTGGTTGAAAATAGAACTCCAAGCCAGGAAAATGACGCGGTAATTCCGCACGCAAATCCTTGATGTAATTGACACTGGGCGCATGGTTTCCAGGACGCAGGGAAATCATGATTTCGCTATCCGCTGTTTCCAATGTTCCAGAGTTGCCGAATAAGGTGTTTCGCGTGCTGTATGGGCCGCCAATAATATCCAGCATGTCGCCTATTTCTTCATGCGGGATGCGTTCACGGATGAATTTTTCGACCGCATCAATTTGTTTGGGCATTTCCTCAATGCGTGTTCCCGCTGGCGCGCGGATATGCAGCCGGATTTGACCTGCATCTACGACGGGAAACAAATCGCGACCCAGCAGCGGTACTAGCGTCAACGATAGTAAACAAAATCCTAAAAATGCCGAACTATAACGTAAGCGATGATTTAAAAAATGACTTAGCACCACAACATAATGACCACGAAACACCTCAAAGCCACGCTCAAAGGTGTGGTGAATGCGCTTGAATCCGCGCGCGAAGGCATTGCCCGGTGGCTGACTTTTGCGTCCATGATGTCCAGCCATCATATACATGACCAGCGTCGGCACCAAAGTGCGCGATAGCAGATAGGAAGCCAGCATGGCAAATACCACGGCTTCGGCCATAGGCACAAACAGGCTGCGCGCGACACCGGTGAGAAAAAACATAGGCACGAACACGATGCAAATACATAGAGTAGATACAAAAGCGGGCATGGCGATTTCCGCTGCGCCGTCCAGAATGGCCTGATGCGGGTTTTTGCCCATCAGCATCTGGCGTTCTATGTTTTCAATTTCAACGGTGGCATCGTCCACCAGAATTCCCACCGCCAGCGCCAAGCCACCCATGGTCATGAGATTAATGGTTTCGCCGATCAAATAAAGCATCATTAACGAAACCATAATGGATAGCGGAATCGACACCGCAATAATACAAGTGCTGCGCCAATTGCCGAGAAACAGCAGAATCATAGCCGCTGTTAAACTAGCCGCAATCAAGCCTTCATGAATCACATTGCTCACCGCCGCCTTGACGAATAACGACTGGTCGAACATCAGGCGCATATTGATGCCCTCCGGCATCTGGGCGAGCATTTTGGGAATGGTTTGCTTGACGTGCTCGACCACATCCAGCGTCGATACGCTGCCCACTTTAAAGATTGAAGTCAGAATACCGCGTTCGCCGTTTTGTCGTGCAATCGTGGTCATGGGTGCCGAGCCATCGCGCACATTGGCAATATCACCTATCAGGGTGGTGGTGCCATTCACCGTGCGTAAGGGAATCTCGGAAATACGTGGTATGGAAGCAATTGCGCCATTGAGGGTCACGTCATACTCGGTGGAACCGATTTTGATTGTTCCCGTCGGTAAAATCAGATTCTGCTCCGCCATGGCCTCCACCAAGTCAGAAGGCGCTAATCCACGAGCGACCAATGCGGCCGGATCAATATCCACGGTAATCTGCCGGCTTTTGGAGCCGAATGGACTGGTCATGGCTACGCCTCGTTTGGATTGAAGCGCATTGCGCACAATGTTGTTGGTCAAATCATTCACTTCTGTTTCCGGCACTGTGCTACTGGAAATCCCCAACTGCACCAAAGGTAAATCCGAAGCTGAATACTGGATGACTTGAGGCGGCGTAATGCTGGGAGGTAGCGAGCGATAAACCGAATTGCTGCTGGACATTACCTGCGCCAGCGCTGTACGTATATCCGTACCTTCGTGAAAAAATACCTTGATTACCGCCGCCCCTGCATAAGAAACGGATTCGCTGTGTTCAATACCATCAATCAAGGACATGGAGCGTTCGACCGAACCTGTTAAACGATCCGCAATTTCCTTGGCGTTGCCGCCCTTGTAATCCCACAGCATGGCGACTACGGGGATATTGATATTAGGGAAAATATCAGTCGCCATATTGCGTAACACATAAGGCGTGGACAGCAGGATGAGTAAAGCCGCGACTATGAAAGTATAAGGACGGCGCAGGGCAAGATTAACTATCCACATGAGTTTCTCGGGCGATTCAATTTTGTAATGCGTATGTTAAAAATGACGAATGTTTAAAGCCTGCCTGCCCCGGTTAAGGCAGCACAGCCATCATATAAAGCAATTAGTATTCCATGGCCTCATGGATTGAACGTTTTTAAACTGGAGGGTGGTAGTTAGAATTTATTCTTCGCAAAATTACGTTAAGCGCTTAATTTATCGTTGCAGAAATATGGATTTTCACCAGTGATCGATAAATTCAGGCGGATAGTTGATAATGCTTTTTGAAAACCAGCCAGCAAAATCTCCTTTCAATGTTAGCCCGGCAACAGGTATGAAACACTTATTGCTGGTTATAAGACATTTCATGGGCATTGCTAACAATTGCATTGCAGGATTATTTTTGAATCAAGTAAGGCGCAGCAAGTAGATTGGCGTAGTTCACGCATTAAAAATTAGTAAGCTATAAAATTTGCATGAATATTGCTGGTAGCAAGAGTTTGTATATTCACTCTGGAGCTCATTGCATGTTTTACAAGTCTGCTGTCCTAGCATTTATCCCATTATTTTTTGCAACGGCCAACGCTGCTGAAGCCGGAACAATTGCCAATAATAATTGGAGCCCTTCCAATTGCGGCAGCGCACCTGTCGCAGAAGAGTTGGATTTGAAAAGTCCCGATGCCTTCAATCTCAGCGTAGAAAAAGTCAATACCTACCGCAAGAAAATACCAGTTTTCCTGGATTGCATAATAGGTGAGGCTAATAACGATATTCAAACCATCACGCAAACCGCAAAAAACCTTCAACAAGCCACCAAAGATGCAGCGAAATTGGCTGAAGATAAAACGCAGGCTGATATAAAAGCGGCAGATAAAAAATTTGGGAAATAATTAATCTTGCCAATTGACGGCCTTTTACTAGACTTGGATGACACGTTGCTGGATGAACGAAGTGCCACGCGCACAGCGTTACTGGCCTTTCTTGCGGCTCATCTGTCATCATGGGAGGGCGAATCGGAAGCTGAGGCGCTACAACGTTGGCGACTTATTTCTGCAACACATTGGTTTCGTTATGAAAACGGAGAGATTTCTTTTCACGAGCAGCGGCGTGCTCGAATTAGGGATTTTCTTGCACTTCCGTTATCCGCAATTGAAGCGGATATTGCATTTGAATCGTATCTGACAGCCTATGAGTCCTCGTGGTCAATGGTGCCAGAATGCCTAGCCTTCTTGGGGAAAACTGCGGAAATACCAAAAGTAATCATCACCAATGGTGATAAAGCGCAACAGCTTAATAAAATACAAATGACGGGTTTACGCGAACATGTTGTTGGTGTCGTCACCCCAGAGGATTGCGGCTACTGGAAGCCTCACCCCGAAACCTTTCACGCCGCATTAGCATTGTTGAGGTTGAAACCCGAACAATGTCTGATGATAGGTGATGATTGGGTTCGAGATATTCAGCCTGCCATGCAACTAGGCATACGCTGTTTTCAGGTGGAATTAGGTAATCCTGATAAAAGCTTGCTAAGTGCCATTGCGACAGGCGAGCTATCCAGCGAACTACCCAGTGTAAATGCTATTTGCAGTCTTGAAATCCGGCAGTAAATTTTCGCCAAAGATCATGTAGTTTCTTTTCCCACAACGCCTTTCAGGAAGCACCCATGTCACTCATTGAATTTTCACAATTTCTTTACGATTCCGAAACCGGAACTGCGATACGCGAATCGCTGTTTGTATTCCCCATTATCGAAGGCCTGCATTTGCTTAGTTTGGCACTTTCCGTCGGCCTGATTGTTTTTACCGATTTGCGGCTCATAGGCTGGTTTTTACGCGATGTTCCTGCCTCGCAGCTATTGCGTGAGTTACGCCCCTGGTTGCTGGGTGGCTTTGTCGTGCAGTTCATTACCGGCATTTTACTGTTTTGGGCACTTGCCACCAAAGTGGTGGAGCTTCCCATATTCTGGATCAAACTGGTGGTGATTTTATTAGCAGGCCTCAATGTCTTGTGGTTTGAATTCAAATGGGGTCGCCGCGTTAGTGAATGGGATACGCAATCTACCCCGCCCAAAGGCGTGAAGTTGGCCGGTTGGGCATCACTGGCTTTCTGGATCATCGTCGTGGTATCCGGGCGGCTGATTCCCTATCTGCAATATAAATAAGTACAATTACTAAGGAGGCTATTAATAATCATGTCCATCCAAGCCCTATTTGATTCAATTCAACACAGCGCACTCAGCACTTCCATCACCCGGCTCGATCATTTATTCGGCGCTCTGGCGCAGTTGGCACACATTACCGGCCTGATTTTTTTACTATCGTCGATTGTGCTGGTTAATCTGCGCCTACTGGGTTTTGGCCTGACGCAACAACCGGTAACCAAGTTGGCCAGGTCAACCACTCGCTTCATCTGGCTAGGCTTTGCCTTGCTGGCGATTTCCGGCCTGTTCATTTTTGTTCCGGCGGCCAATATCTATTACGTCAATCCGTTTTTCTGGATCAAGGCGCAATTATTGGTTATGGCCGTGATTGTGCAGCTGACGCTCTATCGCTGGGTAACAACGACCAACACGCCCAACCCGATTCTGGCTAAAAGCACAGCAGTTTTGTCGTTGTCGCTATGGTTTAGCATCGGTATATCAGGTCGTATTATTGGCTTCTTGAATTGAAGGGCACTTCTATAAATCCAACTTTCGTCGCTATATCGCATTGCTCGAAAAAATTATTAGTTACGACATAACCTAAAGATTAGTCTCCACTGAAACGGCGTTTTCCTTATATATCAAACATATGCCGCGTCATACTTTTTCACTCGCGCCTTGTCTAGCTTAGAAATCTGAATTTATATAAATACCTTGAAGTTGATATGGTTGATTCATCTTCGAAAATTTTCTGTATTCATAAGCTCTTCATTACCCTGCTTTTAATTTAATAACATTTGAGACAAGGCATATTCACCACGTCCGGTCGCACATCACTGACAAAACCGTTGCGATTGGGCATTTGTACCAGAGGTAAACTTTTGGCATCCAGCGTGGTTTCCGCTGGCACAATACCATTCAGAAACAGCAAATAAGCGGTGACCGCATACACCTCTGTGGCACTCAGACTTTGCGGTTCGTTATAAGGCATGGCGCGGTAGATAAAATCATAAATCGGTGCCGCATAAGGCCAAAAGCTGCCAACGGTTTTGAGAGGTTTATCATTCTTCAAGCTGCCTATGCCGCCCACCAGCACATCCGCCGGTTTACCTTCGCCTTTGGCTCCATGGCAGCTGGCGCATTTGGCCGCATAAATCGGCTGCCCTTGTGCCACCGAACCACTGCCGGACGGTAAACCATCACCGGCTGGATTAATGTCGATATTCCAGGCAGCCACCGCGTGTTCACTAATAGGTTTACCCAAACCATAAACGCCAGCATGGGCAGGTAAATTCACTAGTGCGCACATCACCATCAAACTTTTTACAACCTTAAACATGGACATTTTTGATACTCCCGTCAGCTGCCACAGCCCAGCTTTGAATGGCGTTATTGTGATAAGCCGAATTGAGGCCGCGCTTGGCAATCAGTTGTTGCAAAGTGGGCTGCACATAGCCGGTCTCGTCAATGGCGCGGCTTTGCAAGGTGGCGGGGCCACCATCCCATTGCCAGTCTATGCGGAAACGGGTGAGTGCCCTATCCAGCACCACGCCATCCAGCCGCGCTTCACGCCAGCTTTTACCACCATCAGTGGAAACATCCACACGCTTGATACGCCCTTGCCCCGTCCAGGCCAGACCGGAAATTTCATAAAAGCCCTTGTCGCGCAGCTTGTGGTCGGGTGACGGATAGGTAATCACGGATTTTGCATCCATGCCAAAGCTGAATATGCGTGAAGTACCATCCGGCAGCAGATCGGTATATTTTGACGTTTCATTGCGTGCAAAGAAGGGTTTGTCGGCTACTTTCAATCGGCGCAGCCATTTAATGCTCATATTACCTTCCCAGCCCGGTAGCAATAGCCTTAGCGGATAACCTTGTTCTGGACGCAACATTTCACCATTCTGCGCGTAGACCAACAGCGCATCTTCAAATGCTTTTGCCAATGGAATGCTACGTGAAACACCCGCCGCATCCGCACCTTCTGCCAATAGCCATTGTGCGGCGGGCAATACTCCCGCTTCATCGAGCACAGTGGAAAGGCGTACGCCTGTCCATTCACAATTGGACAACAAGCCATGACTGAATTGCACTGAGTTGCTAACTGGAGCACGCCATTCACGCGAAGTGTTACCGGAACACTCCAAAAAATGAATACGCGACACGGCGGGAAAGCGCAGCAAGTCATCCATAGTCAGCAATAAAGGCTGCTTTACCAGACCATGAATCACCAGTCTATGCAGGGCGGCATCGATATTGGGAATACCGGCATGATGACGCTCAAACACCAGCCCATTGGGCGTGATGTTGCCGTGCAGATTTTGTAGCGGTGTCCAGGAAGCACCTGCACCGGGGACAGGCGCACCAGGTAGCGTACGGCGCACTACATGGCTTTGCTGTGCGGAAGGTTGGCCGTAGGGATGCCATAGCACCGGGTCGCCGGATCGCTTGCTCCAGGCCGGTATGCTCAGGTTTTCCGTGCCTGCGCGTGCGGGTGCTGCGGCAGTCAAAGCAGCGCCACCCAGCGCGGCTGAGCACAACAAAAACTGCCTGCGGCTGGTGGTAGGGATTTCTTGCAAAGGGTTAATTAGCTTGGTTTTTTGTTTCATGTGGTTTTCTTTCATCTTGAAAGTTAACTGCGCCCATCACTCATTAATCAAGGTACGATAACGATCCGCCTGCACTTTGCCATCCACGGCATGGGTGCGTACATCGGCCGTAATCGGCAACATGGAGGCATCCCAAGCCGCCCACTGTTGTTTCAACTGATTGAAAATTTCAGGATTTTTCTGCGCCAGATTGGCGCGTTCGCGCTGATCGTTGACTACATCGAATAAAAATTCATTGTCGGCGATTTTCAAATACTTCCAGTTGCCCGCACGCACCGCACCCTGTTTATTGGCTTTGTAACGCCAGAACAGGGTGCGCGGGTGAACTGGAGCAGTACCTAAAATCACTGACAACAGGTTTTCACCATCGGGCGCATAAGCGGCATCCGGCGCGCCACCAGCAGCGGCGAGCAGCGTTGGCAGCCAGTCCATGCTGATGGCCACTTGCTGCGTCACTTGCGCTGCTTTGATTCTGGCTGGCCAGCGCACAATGGCCGGGATGCGCAAGCCACCTTCCAGTAACTCGGTTTTCTGACCGGTAAATGGCCAGGTTTTGGAAAAGCGCTCGCCACCGTTATCGCTGGTAAAAACCACAATGGTATTTTTATCCAGACCGCGCGCGGCCAACGTTTGCAACACGCGGCCAATCGCCGTATCCAGTGCGGTCACCATCTTGGCGTAGGTGGCCAGATTACCGCCGTCATAATGAAACAGATTACTGATTTCACGCGAAGTAGCCTCATCTTTGGGGCCTTCCCATGGCCAATGCGGGGCGGTGAAATGCAGCGACAGGAAAAAAGGTTGTGTAGAAGATTGTTTACTGACATATTCAACCGCGCGCTCCGCCAGCAAATCGGTGTAATAGCCTACCTTGTGTACCGGCACTTCGCCTTCAAATAAATCCTCTTTGATATTTTCGCCAACGTTGGGCTTGTGGGTGAAATAGTCGATAGCACCGCCGTAATTGCCAAAAAACTCATCGTAACCGCTTTTGAGCGGGCTGAAATTGGGCAGGGAGCCTAAATGCCATTTGCCGAACAAGGCCGTGGCATAGCCGTTTTTCTTCAGGAGTGAGGGCAGCGTTGGGTGTGTAGGTGGCAAGCCTATGCTATCGGAAGCGCCTGCAATAGGTTCCTCCAGACCGCCACGCAAACGGTATTGATAACGCCCGGTTATCAAGCCAAAACGGGTGGCGGAGCACACTGCCGAATTGGCATAAGCCTGAGTCAAGCGCAGCCCTTGCTGTGCCAGCTGATCGAGGTTAGGCGTTTGAAAATCGGTTTGACCGTAAATGCTTAAATCGCCATAACCGAGATCATCAGCCAGGATGAAGATAATATTGGGCTTGTCTTTTTTATCTTCAGCAAAAGTTAAACTGGAAATACCGGACAAGGACGCCAGTGATAAAGCTGAGATTCCGCCTAACATGCGGCGACGGTTTTTATTGAAAGTAGGCATGGTGATTTAAAAACTCGATATATAAAAACGCCAAAGTTAAGAAGCTTTGGCGTTGATTAATGTTAGTCGGATTAATTGGCAGGGATACGGTATTGCGTAATATCCGGCACCTGCACTGGTTTCTCGGAATGTGGCGTGCCCGCTGGCACCCAATCATAAGGCACCGGTTGCGCACGATAAACCGTGTTGTTTGATACCTGAAATGGATCATCCGCGCGTGGCTGGCTGAAATAGGGGCTGATGTATTCCCAGACGATTTCACCCTTGGCGGTGATCTGGAAAAAACGCCCATTCATGCCTTCATCCACCAGCGTATTACCGTTGGGCAAACGCCGCGCGCTGCTGATATATGAGCTGTGGAAACTGTAGACCGGGCGACCGGAATTGACCCCGGTGTATTGCCAGACGATTTCCTTTTTCACCGGATCAATTTCCAGCACGCGCGAGCCGGGCTGCGTTGCCAAACGCGCTGCGGGATAACCGGCTTCCCCCTGATTATCAAACACCAGCAGATTTCCCGCTCCGGGCAGCCCTTTGGGAATAATGTGCGCATCGTGCTGGCCTACAATCTGATCCACTGCACGCGGCAACTTGTTGGCACCCGCTGATGGCTCGTAATCCGGGCCTATGCGCCACACAATGTTGCCGGACTTCTTGTCGATGATTGCCGTAAAATTAGCTTCGCGCGAATCAATTAGCAAGTTGTCAGGATTAAAGCGTGCATCACCGGCATCAAACCATTTGTTCGGGCCGACGACAGACATATTATTGAAATGCAGATAATCAATGGGCTGGGTTTTATCGTTGCGGCTGAGTCCTTCACGAATCAGCTTTAACGAAGCTTCACTAAAGCCAAATTCATTCAAATGGTCGAAAGCTGACCATTTCCACACCACTTCACCCTTGGGGTTGACTTCATAAATGGCATCTTCCAGCAGCTTTTCCGCTTTAAAACCGCTCACCGGCCGCACATAATTGACCAGAATTACGGTATTGCCATTGGGCAGCCTGCGCCAGTCATGGTGCTGGCGTATAGCCGTGCCATAGCTGCTGGCATCGGTACTGGTGCCAGGGCTGGCATAAGCATCCTGCGCTTGCGCGCCGCCCCAGCGCCACACCACTTTGCTATCCCAATCCACTTCGCCTATGGATTGGCTTTCAGCACCATTGGCGCGGCCACCGGTTTCTCCGGCAAGCTGCACCAGCACATGGCCGCGCTTGCCGCCTACCAGCTGCGGATCAAGCAACACCGGCGGAAAGCCATTGAATTTCCACTGGTGCACTTCGTTACCATTGAGGTCAATCAAATGCGTTTTTTTATCCTGTCCGGCAAATAGCACATAGCTGTTATAGGCTTTGCTCGGGTCATAGCGCGTCACGCCGGTGGGATAAACACTGGGCTGCGCGATGGCGGAGGCCGCCATCAAAGCGCCCAGCAAGACCGATAAGCGTGCCAAATTGCGCTGCAGCATGGTTTTTGCCGCTGACATTATTGTGTAGCCTTGATTTCAGCATAGAGCATTTTGATAAAACGCTCTGCGGATTCTGCACCCTTGGGAACTTGTGCATCAAATTCGGCAGTAGGTTTGGCGGCGATGACCTCTTCTATGGTTTTGTTTTGAGCAATCAGTGCGGCTACCTTGTCGCGTATTACTATCAGCTGATCGCGCTGGGCGATTAATGCTTTGCGGTCGGCAATCTGGCCGTGGCCGGGAATGATTTTGGTATTGGCACCGGCACGGCCAATCGTGGCACCCAGGCCATCCAGCGTACCTGCCAAACTGCCCTTGGTGGTGAGATCAACCACCGGATAACCTTCGCTGCGGAAATAATCGCCCACGGCCAACACGTCATGCTTGGGGAAAGTGACTAGGGTGTCGCCATCGGTATGCGCGTTGCGTATAGGTGTCAAGCGCACGCTTTCACCATTGAAATGTAACGAAGTTGCACCGTCAAACGTCAATACTGGTAACGCCAAAGCAGGGGCTGGTTTACCCGGTGTGCCATCAGCTGCTGGATTGGGGCGAAGCAAACGGGTACGCACTTGATCGCGGGCGATAATGGTAGCACCCAACTTGGCAAAGTTTTCGTTACCGCCGACGTGATCGCCATGCACATGGGTATTGATTAAGTAGCGAATAGGCTTGTCGGAAAGCTTTTTGATGGCTGCTACCAGCTTCTCCGTCAGTGGTGCAAACTGGGAATCTACAACCAACACACCATCTGCCCCGGTTAATACTGTGATGTTGCCGCCTTGGCCTTCCAGTGCATAAAGGTCATTGGCAATCTTGATAGTCTTGATTTCAACTTTGCTGAAATCTATAGCTTGCCGAGCTGGAGGAGGAGTTTTGAGAGGTTCTGGTTGATCTGCGGCTTGAGCCAAACCCGCTAGTAAAAAAGATGCGACTATGCTTGAAAAAATACGCGATGGAGTAGAAGTCATGGTGTTAAGTTCATAAGTTGAAGGTATTTACCCATAGCAAGGATTACGCCAGGCAATGTGCCTACAACAACAAACTCATTATCAAAAAGGTTACGAGCGTGTCACAAAGATTTACAGATTTTGAGTTAATGCCTATTTGAAAGTAAATTTTGCTTGAAAATCAGCAGTTTTGGTTCTGATGAGCTGGTTATTAAACAATTAGGTTCAATCGACTAATCTGAACTAATTCAAGAAGTTTTAATCCTTTTGAAGCTGCACGAATTCAATCTACTATTGTTGCGTAGTTAAAGCACAAGTTTAAGTGATGCAGTGCTGGTGATTTGACAACAGTTTTCTGCATTCATTTCAGCAGTTAATTAAGCCTAATTGCAACCCAGGTTGTTAAGCACTTGATTCTATATTGCTGGCATGTAGCTTGCTTTGGTAATTGGCCGATGCTGTTTGATAGCCTATATTTTGGTGATTCCGGCTTTTCTGCTACTTCTGAAGCACCACGTTTAAGCCTAGGTAACAAGCTATTAAAACGAATGGTGAGTATTTATTAATGTATGCAATTTTTAATGTAGGCAATTTGCAGTTTATTTTGAAAGAGAATCATGGCAGTACAACCAGCTACGACAAATACTAATGCTAATCCAGAAGATGGGTTGGTTCAGAGAGAGCCGAAAAATAAGTCTTGGGTTAAAAAATTCCTGATTGTGCTGGCAATAGGGTTGCTTGTTTTTTTCGGCTTTCGATATTACAGCAATCATGCAAAACCCCAGGATGCAAAAGCGGCTGAATCTACAAAAAGAGATCCTAATCGACGTCCCGCGACTGTTTCAGCGGTTGCTGCTAAAAAGTCGGATATTAGTGTTTATCTCAATGCCATTGGGACGGTAACGCCGCGCAGTAATGTGGTTATCAGAACACGTATTGATGGGCAATTAATGCGTGTTTTGTTTAATGAAGGTCAATATGTAAAGCAGGGTGATTTGTTGGCGGAGATTGATCCGCGCCCTTATCAGGTGCAATTGGCTCAGGCGCAAGGACAGCTGGCCAAGGATCAGGCTTTGTTGAAGAATGCCCAGCTGGATCTTGAGCGCTATAAAACCCTGTTGGATCAGGATTCTGCCCCTGAGCAACAAGTGGCGACCCAAAACTCCGTTGTAAGCCAATATAAAGGTACGATTCAGACTGATCAAAGCCAGATTGATAATGCCAGATTGCAGCTGACGTATGCGCGGATTACCGCCCCCATCAGTGGTCGGGTCGGTTTGCGTCAAGTCGATGCTGGCAATATTGTGCATCAATCCGATGCCAACGGTATATTGAGTATTTCTGAGGTAAAACCAATTACTGTCGTTTTTTCTACCCCGCAGGATAATCTGGCCGCCGTGTTAGCGCCTTTGCGCAAAGGTGTAAAGTTGCCTGTTGAGGTCTATGGCCGCGATCAGAAAAACAAATTGGCGCAAGGTTTTCTACAAAGTGCAGATAATCAGATTGATACCACGACAGGTACGGTGAAACTGAAAGCCCAGTTTGCCAATGAAGATGAAAGCCTGTTTCCCAATCAGTTTGTCAATGTCAGGGTATTGCTGGGCGTTAATAAAGATGTAACCGTTATTCCTAATGCAGCCATACAGCGCGGTTCTCAAGGCACTTTTGTTTATCAGGTGCAGGGCGATCAGCGCGTCACAGTGAAGCCGATTAAAGTTATCGTGACTGAGGGTGAGTTCTCATCTGTGGAGGGGGGCGTTTCAGTGGGAGATTTGCTGGTAACCAGTGGGGCTGACAAGCTACGCGAGGGTGCAAAAGTGCAGCTGGGTAAAGAAAATGCGGGTGGTGGTGATTCCAGAGCTGGCAAACGACGTGGAGGTCGGTCTGATGCGAGAGGTGAAGGACATCCGCAGGCTGGTGCCGGTAATGACAGACAAAAACGGTCAGCCGGGCAATGAGTTACGTACAAATTCGCATAACATATAAGTGCAAGCTATCAGCATGAATCCATCTCGTCTGTTTATTTTGCGGCCAGTGGCGACTTCATTGTTGATGATTGCCATTTTGCTGGCCGGCATACTGGCCTACCGCATTTTGCCGCTTTCAGCCTTGCCTGAAGTGGATTACCCAACAATACAGGTGACAACCTTGTATCCCGGCGCCAGCCCGGATGTGACGGCTTCATCCATTACCGCCGCGTTGGAACGGCAATTCGGGCAAGTATCCGGCCTTAAGCAGATGTCCTCATCCAGCTCTGGCGGGGCTTCGGTGATTACCTTGCAGTTCAGTTTGAATATGTCGCTGGATAATGCAGAGCAGGAGGTTCAGGCTGCCATCAACCGCGCCACCAGTTTTCTGCCCGGCGATTTGCCGATGCCACCAATTTACAGCAAGGTGAACCCTGCCGATGCCCCGGTGATGACGCTGGCAATCAGCTCGGATACCTTGCCGTTACCAAGTCTGGAAGATTCGATTGATACCGGTTTGGCGCAAAAAATATCTCAAATATCAGGAGTTGGACTGGTTAGCCTGAGTGGTGGACAGCGACCTGCAATACGCATACAAGTGAACCCAAAAGCCCTGGCCGCCAATAATCTGAATATTGAAGACGTGCGTATCTCTATAGGCGCAGCCAATGTAAATCAGGCCAAAGGCAGTTTTGATGGGCCGGCACAGGCCTCCACCATAGATGCCAATGACCAGCTTAAAACGGTAGCGGAGTATCGCGAGCTGATTCTTGCCTATCGCAATGGGGCTCCCATTCGATTGGGTGATGTGGCCGAACTGGTGGATGGGGCGGAGAACAAACGTCTAGCGGCCTGGGCGAACGAAAAGCCGGCAATACTTCTTAACATTCAGCGGCAGCCGGGTGCCAATGTGATTGAAGTGGTCGACAAAATTAAGCAATTGCTGCCTAAATTACAGGCCAATCTGCCTGAATCCGTTGAGGTTGAAGTGTTAAGTGACCGCACCACGACCATACGCGCCTCGGTGCATGATGTGCAGTTTGAATTAATGCTGGCGGTGGTGTTGGTGGTGATGGTGATTTTCCTCTTCCTGCGCAGCGTTCCAGCCACGGTAATTCCCGCCGTTGCCGTACCCTTGTCATTGGTTGGAACCTTTGCCGTCATGTATCTGGCAGGATTCAGCATCAACAACCTGACGCTGATGGCCTTGACCATTGCCACCGGTTTTGTGGTGGATGATGCCATCGTGATGATCGAGAATATTTCGCGCTATATTGAGGAAGGTGAAAGCCCGTTGCAAGCGGCGCTAAAAGGCTCCAAGCAGATTGGTTTTACCATTATTTCATTAACGGTCTCCTTGTTGGCTGTGCTTATCCCATTGCTTTTTATGGGCGATGTGGTCGGGCGCTTGTTCCGCGAATTTGCCATTACGCTGGCGGTGGCGATTCTGATTTCAGCCGTCGTGTCCTTAACGCTCACCCCCATGATGTGCGCCAAATTATTACATCACACGCCAGAAGCTGAGCGCAGCCGTTTTGATCGCATTGTTGGACATTATTTTGATCGTATTATTGCGCGCTACGCCAGAGCGCTGACCTGGGTGCTGGATCGCCAGCCACTGTTTTTGTTGATAACACTGGCAACGTTGTTGTTAACTGTGCTGCTGTATATTTTTGTACCCAAGGGATTTTTTCCGGTGCAGGATACCGGCATTATTCAGGGCATTTCCGAAGCACCACAATCGGTTTCATTTGCCGCCATGTCCGAGCGGCAACAAGCGCTGGCGCAAGTGATACTTGAAGACCCGGCAGTAGACAGTGTTTCATCTTTTATTGGCGTTGATGGTGTGAATCTCACGCTTAATAGCGGCCGTTTTCTGATTAACCTCAAACCGCATGAAACTCGGACGGAAACCGCGTCGCAAATCATCCAGCGTTTGCAGCCCAAGCTCGCTGAGGTTTCCGGCATTCATCTCTATATGCAGCCTGTACAGGATTTAACCATTGAGAGCCGCTTAAGTCGTACCCAATACCAGTTTACGCTAAAGGATATTGATGCCAAATTATTAGGTTTGTGGGTGCCAAAATTAGTCGAGAAGCTTAACCAACAACCACAATTGGCCGATGTTGCCAGTGATTTACAGGATCAGGGTCTGCAAGCTTACGTCAATATTGATCGGCAAACAGCTTCGCGTTTGGGCGTTTCTACAGCCGCCATTGATAGTGCCTTGTATAGCGCTTTTGGGCAGCGTCTGGTTTCTACTATTTTCACCCAGTCCAACCTTTATCGCGTGGTGTTAGAGGCCAAGCCTGAGTTTCAGCTGGGGCCGGAAGCTTTGAATGAGATTTACGTGACGAGCAAAGAGGGCGCACAGATTCCTTTGAATGCAATTGCTAGCATTACGGAAAAAAACGACTTCATTGGTCATTAATCATCTGGAGCAATTCCCCGCGACAACAGTTTCGTTTAATTTGCGGCCAGGAGTAGCGCTGGGAGAAGCGGTAGATGTGATTGACCGCGTTCAACGTGAAATTGGTATGCCGGCCAGTATAGATACCGAGTTTCAGGGGGCTGCATTGGCTTTTCGAGCCTCCCTCAGCAATCAGCTGTTTCTGATTCTGGCGGCAATTGTCACCATGTATATTGTTTTGGGTGTGCTGTATGAAAGTTTTATTCATCCGGTGACGATTTTATCGACTCTGCCTTCGGCGGGCATAGGCGCTTTGCTGGCATTGATCGTATCCGGCGGTGACTTGGGCATTATCGGCATAATCGGCATTATTCTGCTGATAGGCATCGTCAAAAAGAATGCCATTATGATGATTGATTTCGCGCTGGATGCTGAACGCAATGAAGGCAAATTGCCACGTGAAGCGATTTATCAGGCTTGTTTGCTGCGCTTACGTCCCATTTTGATGACAACCATGGCTGCTTTGCTGGGTGCTTTGCCGCTGATGCTGGGTACGGGGGTAGGCGCAGAATTGCGGCATCCATTGGGTATTACCATGGTAGGTGGCTTGCTGGTCAGTCAGGTGTTGACCTTGTTTACCACGCCCGTTATTTATCTCGCTTTTGACCGGGCCGCGCGCCGTTTCCAAAAGCGCAAGCTTAGCCGAGTTGCAGCAACCATACCACCACCGATTCAGTCGCAGAATCGGACCAAGTGACCATGAATTTTTCTGCCATTTTTATCAAAAGACCGGTGGCTACCACACTACTTACGCTGGGGATTGTGCTGGCAGGTTTGGTGAGTTTGAATTTGCTACCTGTAGCGCCGTTACCTCAGGTGGAATTGCCCGGAATTTCGGTAAGCGCCAGCCTGCCGGGTGCTAATCCTGAAACCATGGCGGCGACTGTCGCTACGCCCTTGGAAAAAGCACTGGGTCGAATAGCCGGGGTTAATGAAATGACTTCGTCCAGCTCTATGGGCTATACCCGCATATTTGTTCTGTTTGATCTTAATCGTGATGTGAATGGTGCGGCGCGCGACGTACAGGCCGCTATTAACGCGGCACGCACCCTGATGCCTAGCGGTATGCCGTCAAACCCGACCTATAACAAAGGCTCCTCTTTTGGGAGTACGGTCGTGATGTTGTCGCTGACTTCGGACACCATGTCACAAGGGGAAATATACGATGCGGCAACCACAATACTGGCGCAAAAGCTATCGCAAGTAAAAGGTGTGGGACTCGTCAATGTGGGTGGCAGCTCTCTGCCAGCTGTACGTGTGGAAATTGATCCCAATGTGGCTTATAAATTCGCTATCAGTTTGGAGGAAATCCGCACGGCACTGATTACCACAAATTCCAATCGACCTAGAGGTTTGGTAGAAGCGAATGACAAGGCTTGGCAGATATATACCAACGATCAGTCAAAAACAGCAGAAGACTTCAAGCCGCTGATTATTGCCTATAGGAACGGTGCTGCTGTGCGTTTGTCGGATGTTGCGCGTGTAACAGATTCGGTAGAGGATTTGCGCAATGCGGGTATGGCCAATGGTAAACCGGCCATTATTATAAGAGTGGATCCGCAAGCCAATGCCAATGTGGTTGAAATCGCAGAGTTGGTCAGACAAGTTTTGCCTGCGCTGCGAAATGCCATGCCCGGGGCGATTAAAATAGAAGTGATTCAGGACAGGACGACCAGTATACGAGGCTCATTACGCGAAATGGCGTTAACTCTATTGATTTCACTGGTGCTGGTAGTGTTAGTGGTGCTGCTGTTCCTGCGCAATGTTAGAGCAACCTTGATTCCGGCTATAGCGGTGTTTGTATCGTTATTGGGGACGCTGCCTATTATTTACCTTTGTGGCTTCAGTCTCAACATTCTGTCACTGATGGCGCTGACCGTAGGTACCGGACTATTGGTTGATGATGCCATTGTGGTACAGGAAAACGTGGTTCGTCATATGGAAGCCGGTTTCAGCCGCTTTGAAGCGGCACTCAAAGGCGCGCGGGAAGTAGGGCCAACGGTTTTGTCGATGAGTTTATCCTTGATAGCCGTATTTATTCCGATTCTGCTAATGGGTGGAATTATTGGACGTACATTCCGCGAATTTGCAGCGACATTGTCCATTGCAGTATTGGTCTCCCTGCTGGTTTCTTTAACGCTCACACCCATGATGTGTGCCGTAATGTTGAAAAAGCATGCGCCTGAAGCACAGGGACGCTTGAGTTCGTTTTTGGAAAATGCGCTCAAATGGTTAAATCAGGGTTACGCAAAAAGTCTGGCTTGGGTGTTGCGTTATAGTGTGTTCACTTTATTGATATTGCTGGCCACTATGGTGCTCAATGTTTATTTGTATAAAAACATTCCCAAAGGTTTTTTTCCGCAGCAGGATCTGGGGCGCTTGATGGGCTCTATTGAAGGCGATCAAAGCATTTCTTTTCAGGCGATGCAACAAAAGTTGAATCGCTTTATTAGTGTCGTGGGTCAAGACCCCGCTGTAGAAAACGTATCGGGCTTTGTAGGAGGAGATCAGCGTAATAAAGGCCAGATATTTGTAAATCTCAAGCCTCTGGCAGAACGGAAAGTCAGCGCGGAGCAGGTGATTGCACGATTACGTGGAAAACTATCCAGAGAGCCGGGAGCCAGGCTGATGTTTCAGTCCGCTCAGGATTTTCGCATGGGAGGGCGACAAAGTAGCGGTCAATTCCAATACACCTTGCAAGCGAATACCCTACAAGAACTGCAACAGTGGGCACCACGCATAACGCGAGCACTCAGCCGATTGCCTGAATTGGCAGATGTTAATAGCGATGAGGCCAATCATGGCTTGCAAACTTCGCTGGTGATTGATCGCGAAACCGCCAGTCGTTTGGGTTTGACCATGCAAATGATAGATTCAACCCTGAATAGTGCTTTCGGTCAGCGTCAGGTTTCAACCATCTATAATCCATTGAATCAGTATCATGTGGTAATGGGGCTGGCGCCAGAATTTTTGCAGGGGCCGGGTACATTGAAAAATCTGTATATCACCACACCTGTCGGCAATCAGGTGCCATTTTCAACATTCAGCCATTACGAAATGACCAATACCGCTATTGGTGTTAACCACCAGGGGCAGTTTGTCGCAACCACGTTATCCTTCAATTTGCAGCCAGGAGTCTCTATCGGACGGGCTACAGAATTGGTGGAAGAAACTTTTAGTAGCCTTGGCGTACCAGCCACTGTTCGTGGCAGCTTTCAGGGATCGGCGAGAATATTTCAGGAATCCATGAAAAGTCAGCCATGGCTGATTTTGTTGGCGATTCTGACCATGTATATAGTACTTGGTATACTTTATGAAAGTCTGATTCATCCCATCACCATACTATCCACCTTGCCATCAGCCGGAGTGGGCGCATTGTTGGCCTTGATGGCTTTTGGACAGGAGCTAAGTCTCATTGCCATGATAGGGGTGATATTACTCATAGGTATCGTGCAGAAGAACGCCATTATGATGATTGATTTTGCACTGGATGCGGAACGTACACTAGGCTTAACTTCGCGTGAATCCATTTATCAGGCTTGCTTGATGCGCTTTCGACCTATCCTGATGACGACGATGGCCGCCATGTTGAGTGCGGTGCCGTTGGCAATCGGGCATGGTGATGGTGCTGAATTGCGGCAGCCACTGGGTATCGCAATCGTTGGCGGTTTAATTTTTAGCCAGATACTGACGCTCTACACCACCCCTGTCGTCTATTTATATCTTGATCGCGCCAGCCTTTGGGTTAAAGCCCACTGGCCGGAAAAAAAGCTCACAAAGCCTTTAGATTATAACCAATATTTAAAATCGCAAAAAATGAAATGAAGATGAATTTTCCCCATAATTTTTCAATGAGCTTGCTGGCTAGTTTACTGGCCTCAGCATGCACTGTCGGCCCGGACTATATCAAACCGGATACTACAAATCCGGCAACGTTCAAGGAGGCGGAAGGCTGGAAAATTGCCGAGCCTGGTGACAGCGCTATCCCACAAAAATGGTGGGAAGTTTTTAATGATCCAGAGCTTAACCAATTAGAGGAGCAAGTGGAGATAAACAATCAGAATCTGCGTGCGGTGGAGGCGCGTTTTCGCCAATCGCAAGCTTTGGTTGCATCCTCGCGTTCCGCATATTTGCCCTTGTTGGGAATCAATGCCAATAAAACACGCAACCAGCCTTCAGGTAACAGCACCAACAGTATTAACGGCGCGCGCATTCGTAATACCAATACTCTGTCACTGAATCTATCCTGGGAAGCAGATATTTGGGGCAGAATTCAGCGCACTGTGGAATCCAGCGCGGCTGGAGCAGAAGCCAGCATTAGTGATATTGCCGCTGCACGCTTGAGTGCGCAGGCTGAATTGGCACAAAATTATTTTTCACTGCGTATCGCCGATAGCCAGAAAAAATTACTGGATGAAACGGTGCTTTCCTACCAAAAATCCATGACATTGACACAAAATCGCTACCAAGCCGGGGTCGTTGGAAAATCCGATGTGGTGCAGGCAGAAACACTTTTAAAATCTACGCAGGTGCAGGCAGCGGACCTGGCGATGCAGCGTACCCAGTTTGAACATGCCATCGCTCTGTTGATAGGAAAAGCGCCTGCTGAGCTTGCTATCAAGCCAACCACATTGAATGTTGCTATCCCCGATATTCCCCTAAGCTTACCTTCCCAATTGCTGGAACGTAGGCCTGACATTGCAGCGGCTGAGCGTCGGGTAGCCTCGGCTAATGCGCAAATCGGAGTAGCCAAGGCAGCTTATTTCCCAACACTGACACTCTCTGCCGTGGCTGGCTTTCAGAGTAATAATCTTTCTGATTTGTTCAATTGGCCCAGCCGCATCTGGTCATTAGGTTCGGCGCTGGCCTTGACAGCTTTTGATGGCGGTAAACGTCATGCCCTGAGCGATCAGGCTGTCGCGGTTTATGACGAAAATGTAGCCAATTATCGGCAAACCGTATTGACCGGATTCAAGGAAGTTGAAGATAGCCTGATTGCGCTGCGCGTATTGCAAGAGGAACAGAAGCTTCAGGCACAAGCGCTGGAAGCCGCACGCGCATCGCAAAACTATACGACCAATCAATACAAGGCTGGCATTGTGAACTACCTTGATGTGATTAATGTATACAACATTGCACTGAATAACGAACGCACACTTATCAACCTGCAAGGCAATCAGATGCTTAACAGTGTGTTGCTTATCAAAGCCTTGGGTGGCGGCTGGTCGGTTAAGGAAAATGTTAAGCCACTGGCAAATTAGCATTCGTATTAGCCATTGATAATCGTCTCTCGTCTAAAGAAACGCTGATTTATTATCAATGACCTTGGTAAAAACCACAGAGGGTGTAATTAGTTTTGTGTAAACGGTCACCAGGCAGGAGAATCTGCCTAACTTTAAATATTTTGATGCATGCGCGTTTAGCAGGGTGCAGAGAACTTTAGTCGGTGGCAGTTAAGTTGTCGTCCATGCGAAGGCGGAGATCCAATTATAGGATATGTAAGTTCCCGCCTTCGTGGAAACGACGGAATTGATTTGAGCGGTGCTTCCCAAAGGCGTTTGCGGGGGATATCGCTCGCCCCCCCGCATCAGTTGCCTATACAACTCACCACTGTTGGAGAGTTTTTGGCAACACTTAGTCGGCTGGCTTGGATGATATTTTATCAAGAAGGAAGTCAGGTTCAGAGCTCCCTTGATAAACCTTGCTGCCAGCGCTGTTTCCCTGCAAACACATGTGTTTGCAGGGCTGTTTGCAACGCATCAGCAATTATTCAAAATTACCGCTCATTAAATTCATGCGGAAGCATACCCAAGCAATTTAAATGTAAAAAACTTCTAATAATCATATGGATATAGTTTAGCGTCTAAATTTTAACTCTCTAATATCGCGCTGGTACGCTAATTGCATAGTACATGGTTGAGTAATTTTAAAAAATAGCTCAAATTTGTAGAGCCGGAACCTTGAAGTTTTGCGGCTTGTGTCATTAAAGCTGGTCACATTGATGCAAATGCTTGTAAGAGCCTGTTACATGGAGCGAATTGAATCACAAAGTGGAAATTGCAAGCGTATGGTGAACTTGCTGCAATTTTGTTTTGATGGTTGGATGAAGAGAATGATTAAATTTTTAGGAGCGGGGAAATGAATAGGAAAGCGTATCTTGCCGTGGTATTGGCGTTATCAGCCACAGTTACTGTGGCCGGAGCAGCAGATGAAAAGGCGGCCGCCGACACGGCAGCCAAGGCTGAGGCAGTTTTGGCAGGAAAAACTGCGACGGCTTCATCTGGTAAAACAGAAGTAGCAAAAGCCAATTTTGAAAAGAATGATGCCAAACTTCCGCTTTGGTCTTGGCAGCAAGTAAAGAGTCCCGTAGCACCCAATGTGCAACAAAAAAATTGGGTGCGCACACCGATTGATGCTTTTGTTCTGGCACAGATTGAAGCTAAAGGCATCAAAGCCTCGCCTGATGCAGACCGCGCTTCATTAATCCGCCGCGCCACATTGGATGTGTGGGGTGTTATCCCAACACCGGAACAAGTGAATGAATTTGTCAACGACCGTTCACCCGATGCCTATAACAAGCTGGTAGACCGCCTGCTGGCTTCACCCCAATATGGTGAGCGTCAAGCACGCCGCTGGCTGGATCTGGCGCGTTATGCCGACAGCACCGGTTTCCAAAACGATACTACGCGTCCCAATATGTGGCGTTACCGCGATTACGTGATTAACGCATTCAACAAAGATACGCCTTATGACCAATTCATCAAAGAACAAATCGCCGGTGATGAAATCAATCCCAAAGATCAAAATTCTTTGGTAGCGACTGGTTTTCTGTTGAATTATCCAGACAATTACAACTCACGCGATTTGGTACAACGTCATTACCAAATTCAAACCGACATGACCGATACCATCGGTCTGGCATTTCTGGGTACCACAGTAGGCTGCGCACGTTGCCACAACCACAAGAACGACAAAATTACGCAGAAAGATTATTTCTCGCTGCAAGCTTTTCTTGCCAACACTAGCGTAGATGAAAAAATAGTGCCGCTGGTCAAGGGTGAGCAGGAAATCCAATGGGAAAAAGCACAAGCCAAATATCAGGCCGCTACCAAGGATATTCGTGACAAGCAAAAAGCCATTCTGGATACCGTACGCGAGGCCGGTGTCAAATATCATAAGGAACGCTATCTGACGGATAGCCGCGAAGCGATTTTCAAAGCCAAGGAGCAATGGACACCGTTGGATCGCTGGGTTAATCACCGCTTGGAAAATATCAGTACCGAGCGCGATGTTTCCGGCTATCTGAAACGTGCGGCTGAAGATAAGAACTTTGAAGGCCATAAGCCTGAACTTGTGGAAAAATGGGCTGAATACGAGAAGTTAACCGCAGAGCTGAAGAAATATGACAATCTTAAACCAACCGCAGGCTCCAGGTATATTTCAGCCGCAACAGAACTAGGCAATCCGGTAGCTCCACCAACCCATGTCAGATTCACCGGCGTGCACGAGCGTCCACTGGATGAAGTGCAACCGGCTTTCCCGGCGGCTCTGACCGACGAAAAACCGGTAATCGTACCTACCGCCACCTCATCCGGTCGCCGCACCGCATTGGCCAACTGGATTGCCAGCCCGAAGAATCCTCTGACCGCGCGTGTCTATGTGAACCGCGTGTGGAATCAATACTTTGGTGGCGGTATCGTCAGCACCATCAGCGATTTTGGTAAAGCGGGTGCCAAGCCAACTAATCCGGAATTGCTGGATTATCTGGCTGATAGCTTTGTTAAAGAAGGCTGGGATGTGAAGAAATTGCATAAGCAAATTCTGCTGTCCAGCGTCTATCGTCAATCTTCCGCGCACCGTGATGATGCTTATAAAGCTGACCCTGATAACAAGTTATTAGCCGTGTTCCCGCGTAGACGTTTGGATGCTGAACAAATTCGCGATTCGTTATTGGTCGCTTCAGGCAAGATTGAAGACAAAGTGGGCGGCCCTTCTGTATTCCCACCATTACCAGCCAACGTCAATGTGGGCGTAAACAACTTTGATAACAATCCTGCCTGGACGGTATCCAAAGACTGGCATGACCATAACCGTCGCAGTATTTACGTATTCACCCGACGCAGTGTGTCCTACCCCATGTTGGAAGTATTCGACCCGGCTAATCCGCAATTGGTACACAGCAAGCGTGATGTAACCACTACCCCATTGCAAGCGCTAACCTTGTTCAATAGCGACATCGTGTTTGGCTGGTCGCAAGCTCTGGCTGGCCGCGTCATTAATGAAGCAGGCAATGATGATTCCGCCCGCTTGGATAAGCTCTATCAAATATTGTTTGCACGTAGCCCTGAAAGTTCCGAGAAATCCGCATTGCGCGAGTTCTTGAGCAAACAGGAAAAAGAGATCAAAAACAAAACCGTGGATGGCAAGTTTGAAATCAGCACGCCTACCGGTTTGAAAAATGCACAAGGTCAAGACCCTGTCCATCTGGCCGCATTTGTTGATCTGGTACATACGGTCGCTAACTCCAGCGAGTTCAGCTACCGCTTCTAACGCAAACAATCAAATAAACTAAAGGAAACAACATCATGAATGACAAATCACGTAGAGAATTTTTATTAAAATCCGGTATGGGTCTGGGCGGTGCTGCACTGAGCGGCTTTATTCCTGGATTTGGCTATCTTACTGCGGCTTCAGCGGCAGAATTGATAGACCCATTGGCACCCAAAGCTCCACACTTTCCAGCCAAAGTGAAAACCGTTATTTGGTTGCATCAAAATGGCGCACCCAGCACACTGGATTTGTATGATTACAAGCCGGAATTGGTTAAGTTGGCGGGCAAACCAATTCCTGAATCTTTCCTCAAGGGAATCAAGACCAGTACTCAGGGCGGGATTACCAAGCTGTTTAACTCGCCCAAGCGCCAATTCAAGCAATATGGCGAAAGTGGTGCCTGGTTTTCTGACCTGCTACCTAACTTGGCACAACACGCCGATAAAATGGCGTTTATTAAATCCAGCGTTACCGTAGGTGCTACCCACGATATTTCCATCCTGAAACTGAATACCGGTGATGTAAACCCGGGTCGCCCATCGCTGGGTGCCTGGATCAATTACGCGCTAGGTTCAGCCAACAAGGATTTGCCTTCTTATGTGGTGCTGTACAGTGGTGATCGCGAGCCTAGCGCCGGTTCGGTCAACTGGAGTGCTGGTTTTCTGCCTGCGGTTTATCAAGGCGTAGCTTTCCGTCCTGGCGCATCCCCTATTCTGCATCTGGATCGTCCAGGTGGCTTGGCCGCTTCTGAGCAGAAGAATGCATTGGCTCTATTGAAAAACCTGAATCTGAAACGTGCCGCATACTATCCGGAAGACACTGAACTGCAAGCACGTATCCGTGCTTATGAGTTGGCAGAACGTATGCAGGCAACCGCGCCAGAAGCAGTCGATTTGAGTAAGGAAAGTGAAGCTACCAGAGAGGCTTACGGTTTGAATGATGAAGCAACCAAAGCCTATGGTGAAGTCTTGCTGCGCGCACGCCGTTTGACAGAGCGCGGTGTGCGCTTTATTCAAGTGGTAAATGGCGGCGCTGACAACGAGATTACCAGCTGGGATGCACACAACAGCCTGGAAGAAAACCACAGCAAAATGGCTAAATTGGTGGATAAACCCATCGCCGCCTTGTTGGCTGATTTGAAAGAACGCGGTCTGCTGGAAACTACTTTGGTCGTTTGGGCTTCTGAGTTTGGCCGTACACCTTGGGGTGAAAGTGGCGATGGCCGCGACCATAATCCATGGGGCTATACGCAATGGGTGGCTGGCGCTGGCATCAAGGCGGGTACAACGTTTGGTCAAACCGATGAAATCGGTGTGCAGTCCCAAGGACAAACCGTGGATACCTATGATTTGCACGCGACTGTATTGCAACTGCTTGGTCTCAATCACTTGAAAACCACCTTCCTGCACGATGGCCGTTCAGAGCGTCCTACTGTGGTTTATGGTGAAGTTATCAAGGATTTGCTGGCTTGATTATCGGTTAGCTTTAAAAATGCCCGCAAGGCTTGCCCTGCGGGCATTTTTGTCGATCAACCGGATTAATCTATTTTATTGACGCATGAAATTCAACGATATTTAAGCCTGATTGGAAACAACACTAAAGATGGTTAGCAAGATTATTAAAATCGCTCTGTATCTGGCATTAGGGTTTGGAGCGCTCACCGCGCAGGGTGAAGTTGATGAAGATTTTATGACAACCATGGAAGATTTGAACAAAAGTCTGTCTTCCAATATTTCCGTTAAAGATGGCAAAGCAGCAACGGCGGAAGCCACTGAAATGGAAAAAATGTTTGTTGAAGTGGAAGCATTTTTTGTCAAAAAAACCGATGCCGCAGATGGAGTTAAATGGTCACAAGACAGCCGTGAGTTATCCGCTGCCATTTTAAAATCTGTCGTTGCTGGTGATTTTGATACCGCACAACAGCAAGCCACTTCACTATCCAAAACCTGTAAGGCTTGCCACAAAATTTACAAAAAGAAAGATTAATCAGGCGTTTGTTTGATTAACACCTGAATACTTCAACTCACTACCAAGGAACTTCAGCATGAAAAGAACTTTACTCGCTTGCCTTTTAACCGGTGTTATCGCTACGCCAGCCTTCGCCGCATTAAAAGAAGGCGTAGCCGCACCAGACTTTAAAACACAGGCCTCACTGGCAGGTAAGGCTTTCACTTTCTCACTCAAGGATAGTCTGAAAAAAGGCCCGGTTGTGGTGTATTTCTATCCATCGGCTTTTACCGGTGGTTGCAATATACAAGCCCATACATTCGCTGAGAATAATGACAAATTTGTCGCAGCGGGCGCTACCGTAGTAGGCGTGTCACTGGACAATATTGCCCGGCTAAATGATTTTTCAGCGGATCCCAATTATTGCGCAGGCAAGATTGCAGTGGCTTCGGATGAGGATGGCAAAATTTCCAAAGCTTATGATCTAGCAGTAAGAGAAGCCGTCGCTGGTAAAAAAGATACACGCGGCGTGGATATTAATCACGGCTATGCAGAACGCACCACATTTATCGTGACCCCAGACGGCAAAATTGCCGCGACATTAAGCGGCCTGGCACCGGCAATTAATGTGGAAAAGTCACTGGAAGCGGTACAAAAAATCTCCTCTACCAAGCAGAACTGGTAAGGAAATCTTGTTACGTGCAGCTTTTGTAGTTTTTAGCGCGTTTGCCATTTTTTCAGCCGCTAGCGTTTTATCCGCCTCAGTGGCAGTAGCGGCTGAAGATAAAGTTTGGGATTTGGCAGAGCGCATAGGTAGCGGCAATTTTATTGCAGGAAAAGATAAATCACGTGTTGAGTTGTGCCAGGAGTGTCATGGTGAACAGGGCAATGCCACCGGTGTTGGCGTACCGCATCTGGCGGGACAATATGCGGATTACATCTTGAAGCAATTACGTAATTTCAAATCGGGTGAGCGTAAACATCCGGTGATGAACCCGATGGCGCAGGGACTGGCTGAAAAAGAGATGGGTGACATAGCCGCTTATTTTGGCAGCAACAATCCTATGCAAGGTAATGGGGTTAAAGAAAGCGGAATTGGCTGGAACCTATTTAACCGGGGCGATATGAAGCGAAATATCATGGCCTGCAAGAGCTGCCACGGCGAGCATGGCAAAGGCCAGATTTCTGCCAATGATATTTTTCCGACCATAGGCGGACAGCGCAAACTTTATCTGCGCGAACAGCTGTTTAACTGGCGCGCAGGCAGCCGCAACAATAGTCCGGACAAAGTCATGAATGTCATTGCCAGCGCCTTAAGTGATGATGAAATTGAAGCCTTGTCTGATTACATTTCCGGGTTGTAAGCATGATTACGATTAAATTAACTATTAGGCTAAAACAAATGAAACGAATAATTTTGAGTTTATTACTCTCCTCGGCCATCGCCATGCCTGCTGCTGCCGCGTTGAAGGAAGGTGATAGCGTTGCCGAGTTCAAGGCGGAGGCTTCTCTCGGCGGCAAGGCGTTTACTTATGCCCTAAAAGACACACTCAAAAAAGGGCCAGTCGTGGTTTATTTCTACCCAACCGCTTACGGCGGCGGTTGTAGCATTCAGGCACATGCCTTTGCCGAGCAACATGAAAAATTTATCGCTGCTGGTGCCACAATTGTCGGCGTTTCGCTGGATGACATAGGCCGTCTTAATCAGTTTTCAGCCGACCCGGATTTTTGCGCCAGCAAGTTTCCCGTGGCCTCGGATACTGACGGCAAAATTGCCAAATCGTTTGATCTGGCTGTCAATGAAAGCACACGCGGCAGAAAAGATAAACGTGGCGTAGTAGTTGAACATGGCTCAGTAGACAGAACCACGTTCATTGTCGCGCCGGATGGCAAGGTATTTGCCACAGTGGGCGGCTTGGCACCTGCGCTCAATGTGGATAAGGCGCTGGAAAGCGTGCAAAAGTTGGCCGCCTTAAAACAGCTTAATCAAAAATAAGTCATCAATTTTTGCAAGGTGCATAAAACGCAACCTGCTGAATTAGCCAACCCAATCAAAAGGAAATCAAAATGACCGTAAAAATCACAATCAGCAAATCCATCACCAGCAAACCGTCTAATCGTTCATGGGGCAAGAAAATAGCTGCGTTTGCCGCGATGGGCGTGGTGTTTTCGACCGCCTATGCTGAAGAAGCCATTGTTACACCGCCCATTGCCGGTGTAGTGGCAGGTGGTATCGAAATCAATGCCATCCGGGAAGGGTTTACTGGCACAGAAGGGCCGATAGGTTTGCCGGATGGCAGCCTTATTTTTACCGAAACACAAGCCAATCGCATTACCCGCATAGCAGCGGATGGCAGCATCAGCACTTATTTGGAAAACAGCAACGGTGCTAATGGTTTGGGATTTACCGCCAATGGCGATCTTTATGCCGTACAAACATTGAACCCGCGCGTGGGCATTATTTCTCCCAAAGGCAAGGAAAAAGTATTGGCAGACAAGTTCGAAGGCTTGTCATTCGGTCGTCCCAATGATTTGGTGGTGGATAAAAAAGGTGGCGTTTATTTCACTGATTCCGGTGCCAATGCCAACCCCAATGCACCCGCGAAACCTGCCAATCAGCCAGCTCCGGCTAAACCCGCAGTTTATTACATCAAACCAACCGGTGAGTTATTAAGGCTTGCGGCTGATCTCGAGCGCCCCAATGGCATTCAACTAAGTCCCGATGAAAAAACCTTATATGTCGCCAATACCGGAGGTGAATATATTCTGGCTTATGCCATTACCGCTGACGGCTCAGTCGGCGCTAGAAAGGATTTTGCCAAACTGGAGGGCTTTACCAAGACCGATACTGGCTACACCAGCGGCGCGGATGGTTTGGCTGTGGATGCAGAAGGCCGCTTGTATGTGGCCTCCAATCCGGGTATTCAAGTTTTCAATGCCAAGGGCGAAGCGCTGGGCATTATCCCTTTGCCTAAAAAACCACAAAATCTGGCATTTGCTGGTAAAGATAAAAAGATTCTGTATGTGGTTGGCCGTGGCGCTGCCTACAAAATTCCATTACTGACCAGTGGTTATACCGGTCGAGCTAAATAATTATCTATATCAGGAAAGATTATGAATAAATCCATTAAAACTTTTGTTGCCAGTACCTTAGCTGTTCTGGTTGTTGCTTACTCATTGGATGCCTTCGCCGCCCCGCCCAAACCTGAAAAGCTGATTCAGTGGCGGCAATCGGCTTATCGCGTTATTGAATGGAACGTGGCGCGTATCAAAGCTTCAGTCGAGGGGCAATATAACAAGGAAGAAGTGAGTAAAGCCGCTCATTCAATTGCCGCTATCGCCAATTCAGGGCTGGATACACTTTATCCGGCGGGTACTGAACATGGCAAAGGCTGGCGCGAAACGGCCGTTAAGCCGGAGCTGTTTAAAGACACCAAGCGTGTGGCCGAGCTATCCGCCAGTTTTAGCAAGGAAGCCAATGAATTAACCAAGGTTGCGGCCGGAGGTGATGCGGCGGCTGTTAAAGCGCAATTGGGGAAACTCGCTAAAACCTGCAAGGCTTGCCATGACGATTACAAGGAAAGTGAATAACATTTTTTAATGGGGAGTTAGTAAAATGTTGCGATTATTGTTTCAGGTTCATCGTTGGGTAGGTATTGCACTGGCCTTGTTTATGGCGCTGTGGTTTTTTTCCGGGCTGGTGATTGTCTATACCGGACCACTCACGCAAAATCGCGTGGAGCATTTGGCACATGCGGAAACACTGGCGCCGCAAGCGGGCTGGCTGAGTTTTGGCGAGGCGTGGAAGCTGAGCGCGGATGATCGCAAAGCGGCCTCTACGCGTTTAGTTACCGAGCGTAACGGCGAAGCAGGGCGTATGGAAGAAAAACCCAAGCCAAGCGCGGGCGAAGCCTCACGCAACGGTAAAGGCGGCGCTGCGAATACGATTATCGAAGCGCGACTGGTACGCAAGGCAGGTGAACCGCTGTGGCTGGTGGAAGATGGTCGCAATCGGCGTTTCGCCATATCCGCAGTGGATGGCAGACTGCATGATATAACTGTCGAACAAGCTCTGAAAATTGCTGGCAATTGGGTCACGCAAGAAGGCAAAACCAAAGCGCAATTGACTTATCTCGACACCATTGAATCCACCAGTAGTTTGCGTAACCAGAAAGCTCTGCGCCCGTTTCATCGTGTAGCTGTGGATGATGGTGCGGGTACCGAGCTGCTGATTTCAGCCACCAGTGGTGAAGTGTTGCAAGCCGCTGACCGCGTAGATCGCGGCCTTTATTACGTTGGCAACTGGCTGCATTTTTTACGCTATCTGGATTCGGTAGGCTTAGCCGAATCACGCGAAAGCATCATGTCATGGGCAGGATTTCTGGCATTTGCCGGTGGCCTCACCGGTTTGATTATTGGCTGGATACGCTGGCGGCCCGGACTGCGTGGCAAACCCACCTATTCACAAGGGCGCACACAACCCTACCGTGAATTCTGGTTCAAATGGCATTTTTGGAGCGGTCTGCTGGGCGGTACTTTTGCCATGCTGTGGGCTTTTAGCGGCTATGTAGACACTAATCCGTGGAAAATATTTTCCGAAGGCAACACAAGTAAAGAGCAGCTAACCCGTTATCTGGGGGCAGAGTTGCCCGCCGCCATACGCAATTGGCAACCTGCCGTATTGTCTGGTGCAACAGGCAAATCCGAAGTGGTTGAACTGAAATGGCGCTATCTGGGTAATGACGCTGTATTGCTGGCATTCGGCCGCGATGGTCAGCGTGTGGCGCATTCGGTAGATGGCACAGTGCCTCAGTTTAGCGAATCTGCCATGCAAGCGGCGGTGCAGCGCCTAGCGGGTGATGCGCCCATCGTTTCCACAGAAGTAGTTAACGAATACAACAATTATTACTACCTGCGCAATAACCGTGATGCCACCGACAGACCCCTGCCCGCCATCAAAGTGGTGCTGGGCGACAAAGCCGCCACCCATCTCTATCTGGATCCGCAGGATGGTCGTTTGCTGTTGAATCAGGATAGCAGCCGTAGAACCTTCCGTTGGTTGTATTCTGCTTTGCACCATTGGGATTTTGGCTGGCTGTACACGCGTCCACTTTGGGATGCCTGGATGCTGACCTGGATAACTTTCGGTTTAGTGCTGAGTGTGAGCTCTGTTGTGATTGGCTGGAAACGTTTGATACTGACTTTACGTCCGGTAAAACGCAAAGTAAAAAAGGGTGCGCCTTCTCCCGTAGCAGTGCCGGATAATCCGGTAATTGCCGAGAATCAGCCTGGGTAGCGAGGCTGGCAGCCTAGGCTGTTTGAAAATCAGCAGTTTTTAATTGCCATTGCGCAGCAGTCAACATTTGAAAGCATTAGCCTAACATCTTGCTGTTGAGCTACCACTCAACAGCAAGATTCATAAATAAAAAATTCCATTAAATATCATAAGGTTAGTTAACTTAACAAGAGACTATTCATCTAAATAGTTGGCTTTATATAAAATTGGTTCATTCCTTGCTAATTGCTTAATGTGTTGTATTAACAATGCGTTATATATTACTTTTAAAGGAAAAATGATGACCATTTCAAACTCTGTGCAATCGCACGCATTAAGCAACAAACATAATTTATCAGCCACGGCTCTTGCCATTGCGCTCGTTTTCGCACCTTTTGTTGCACATAGTGCTGATCTTGCAGGCGCAGTCGAGGCGCTTGGGGCAAGTAAACTAAGTTCCATCCAGTTTTCCGGTGCCGGGCATTGGTTTCAATTTGGACAAGCACCTAACCCAAAATTAGCGTGGCCACAATTTGATGTCAGCAGTTATGTAGCCACGATTAATTATGCAACGCCAGCGGAACGCGTTCAAATTACGCGCAAGCAGACGGTAGAGCCTAAACGTTTACGCCCTGCGCCTACCGAACAAAAGCCCGATCAGTACGTTAGCGGCAATTGGGCCTGGAATATGGCTCCGGCTCCTGGAGCCAAACCCGATTCAACGCCTGTTTCACAAAACCAAGCGGCGGCGGTTGAAGAGCGCACCACGGAAATCTGGTCTACACCGCAAGGTTTTCTCAAGGCAGCAGAAGCCAATAATGCCCAATCCAAATCTAGTAAAGACGGCGTAGAGGTTTCCTTTACAGCCGGTAAAAATCGTTATGTAGGTACGATTAACGCCAAAAATCAGGTGACTAAGGTACGCACTTGGATTGATAACCCGGTACTGGGCGACACACTGATTGAATATGCCTACAAAGATTATAAGGATTTTAATGGCGTATGGTTCCCAGCTTCAATATTACGCAAACAAGGTGGTCATCCCGTTTTTGCCTTGGCTGTTAAATCGGTCACACCTAACGCTGAAGCCAATATATCTGTTCCGACCGAGATTAGCAGCGCTGCAGCACCTGTGGTTACAGTGACTTCGGAAGAGCTAGCCCCCGGAGTTTTCTATTTGAAGGGTGGAACACATCACAGCGTGGCGATAGAACAAAAAGATCATTTTATATTGGTCGATGCGCCATTGAACGAGGCTCGTTCAGAAGCCCTGATCGCCAAAGTGAAGGAAATCAATCCGAACAAACCCATTCGTTATGTGGTTAACACGCATGAACATTTCGACCATTCAGGTGGTTTGCGCACTTTTGTGGATGAAGGTGCAACCATTGTGACCCATCAGATTAATGTGCCTCTGTTCAAAAAAGCCTGGGCAGCGCCACGTACCATTAATCCCGACCGTTTGGCGCTATCGAAAAAAGCCCCTAAATTTAAAGCTTTTTCTGACAAACTGGTGCTGACCGATGGTGAACGCCCCGTTGAGATACATTTGATTGCCGGCACAGGCCACGATGATGGTATTGCCTTGGCTTACTTGCCGAAGGAGAAGATTCTGGTCGAAGTGGATGTGTTTACACCTACAGCCGCCAACGCGCCGTTGCCAAGCACTGTCAGCCCTTACGCTGTTAACCTGAATGACAACATCAAGCGGCTTAAGCTGGATGTTAAGCAAATTGCCGCGTTGCATGGTCCGCGCGTAACGACGCTTGATGACTTGCATGCTGCCATAGGTATAAAAACTTCAGCGAGTAATTAACAAGCCCTGAAGTCGGCTATTGTCCGGCTTTGCGCGTTAGCAGTGCTCTATAAACGCGCATGGCCGGACATTTACTTAAGTTGCATTGTCATTTTCAACATACGAGTTAAATGAGTAAAAATCACCCACATCAGGCTGCCAATCAAACCGCTGTTGTAGATCCCAAAACCGAGGCTGAGGAGGCGTTGCACAAGGCGTTCTTACTGCATCAGCAGGGGCAGTTGGCACAGGCGCAAAGTCTGTACGAGCAAGTATTGCTGGCTGAGCCTAATCATTTTGATGCATTACATTTAGCCGGCATTGCCGCATCCCAGTGTGGGCAGCTGCAAGTGGCTATCGACTTAATCAGTAAAGCCATTTCAGTAAACCCAAACAATGCCACGGCGTATGCAAATCTGGGGCTTGCTTTACAAAACTTGCACCGCTATGAAGAGGCTTTGGCCAACTATGATCTGTCATTACTGATTGATCCTGAAAATGCGTTTGTTTTTTATAACCTGGGGAATATTCTCTATACCCTGGAGCGCTATGCAGAAGCTGTAATCAGCTACGAGCGGGCATTGCAAATTGATCCTGATTATGTGGCTGCTTTAAATAACTACGGTGTTGTACTGCATCAAATCAGGCGTTTTGACGAGGCATTGGCCAGCTATCAACAGGCTTTGCATATTGCAAGCGATAATACCGGAGCCCTTTACAATCGCGCCAATACCTTGAACGCACTTAGCCGCCCTGAAGAGGCACTGGCAAGCTTTGACCAGGTTTTATTGTTACTGCCGGATAATGCCGAAGTGCTCAATAATCGAGGCAATACCCTGCGTGCCCTGAATCGGCTGGAAGAGGCGCAGGCCAGCTTGAACCGCGCCATATCAGTAGCGCCAGATTATGCCGATGCACACTGGAATCTGAGTTTATGCAAATTGCTGGCGGGTGATTTGGATGCCGCTTGGCAAGAATATGAATGGCGCTGGCGATCCGAATTACAAAACGACAAGCGCCAATTTATACAGCCCTTATGGTTGGGTGAAGAATCATTACACAACAAAACCATTTTGCTACATGCTGAACAAGGTTTTGGCGATACCCTGCAATTTTGCCGATATGTAGCGCTGGTTCAGACGCTAGGTGCAAATGTTCTGCTTGAAGTGCAACCTGAGCTCAAACGTTTATTAAAAGGCGGCCTGGGTGAGATTGCTACGGTTTATGCCAAGGGTGAAGCCATGCCTGAATTCGATTTTCAGTGTCCCTTGATGAGCCTGCCACTGGCATTTCGCACCAACTTAACGTCTATTCCGGCAAAGAATGCCTATCTCTTTAGTAACAAACAACGCGTGGCAATCTGGCAAAAAAAGCTGGGCACCAGAACCAGACCACGAGTAGGGGTAGTATGGAGCGGTAGAGTTGAGCATAAGAATGACAGTAATCGCTCCATCCCTCTGAATGAATTTGCCCAATTGGTTAATGGCAAAGCGGATTTTTTTGCCTTGCAAAAAGAAATCCAGCCTGCCGATAAATTGTTATTAAAAGAACATGACGGTTTGATACGACATCATTTTAAGATAGAAGATTTTGCCGATACTGCTGCTTTAATTGAGTTTATGGATATTGTTATTACCGTGGATACCGCAGTGGCACATCTGGCCGCAGCCATGGGTAAAACGGTCTGGATATTGCTGCCGTTCAGCCCCGATTGGCGCTGGTTGTTAGAGCGTGAAGACAGTCCCTGGTATGCCAGTGTACGTTTGTTCAGACAGCCCGCCATTGGTGATTGGCGTGACGTTATTGAGCGCGTAGATATTGCATTACAGTCATTTTTTTAAAAGTATCATTACTTAAGGAAACACTGATTAAGTCCGTCACATCGACAAAAGTCGGTGTCCAGAGCTGTTAAGTCACGGGATTCCGGCGCTCAAAGGAATGACGAATTTGGATATACCCGCATTTCCTTAAACGTAAATAACCTCATCTGCTTCTGCATTTGTTCCAACGCTTAAATAGCTTGCAGGCTTATCCATATCATTAAAAACGTAGTGAGCAAAACCAATTCCGGCAGCAAACCCTAAGGCATCTCCGGGTTTTAATCTAAGCACTTCCCCATTTATCCTGGCGGATGGATTCCCAGTCAGTACAAAAATCAGCTCTTCTTTTTGAGTATGGAAGTGTGCGGAGGAAGCCTTTGTTCCGACTAAAAGCGTTTCATGATGTATCTGCACATTTTTTAACGCGAAGGCTGCGCTTAATGATTTGACAAGGGAGAGCGGCTCGCCTGTGGCTTTTGCCAACAGTTGTCTGGATTGCAACTGGTTAATATGGATAGGAGATAAAGTGTTCTGCATTTTCTTGGAGTTTTGGCAGGCGATAATCCAGATAGTCAATCAGCTCAATATGATTTTCAATGTATCTGAAAATTAGCCGCCAGTTCCCACTCACGTTTACTGACCAAAATCCGCTTAGATCGCCCGTTAATTGAAGCAGCTGCCATGATGCGGGTGTATTTAAATCATCAATGGATTCCGCCGCGTGCATGGCATCGAGCTGTGTTTTGAGTGTGATGGCATGATGCGGCTTAATGCCGGTTTTATTGCCGGTGGTAAAAAATAGCTCAAGCCCTTTGTGATGAAAGCATTTAATCATGATTTTTTGTGAATGATTTTGTAATTCCGAAAAAAATGAGTCTGGAGAAACTCCAGACTCATTGCTTGAGTGCTTGTTGTCAGTCTTGTTAAATCTATCCGAGCTTACAACTTGCCGTTGAACATAATGCCCCACCAATGCGGGTTGGCATAAGGCGTTTTGCTCACCCAGCCATCTTCAATAGAGCGGTTATCCAGCACATTTTTGCCGATCAGGCTTAAATCAAATTTGCCTTTGTTAAACTCAATACCGGCGGATACATCGGTTCTGGTGTAGCCATTAATGATGCCGTAGCTGGAATTGGTATCACTATTATTAAATTTGCTATTGAAGTTGGTATTAAAGCTGGTATGGAACGTTTTAGTACCCCATGGACGACGGAATTCAGCGCCCAGATTAAATGTCCATTTGGAAATGCCGGGTATGGATTGTCCGGATTGGTCAATAAACGTGCCTGATAAATAAGTCAGCTCATCCGGCTTGACCGCGTTTTTGAAATCACGGTAGCGCGCATCGGTATAAGCACCGCCAAAGCGCACGGTGGTGTAGGGGATGCCGGAATAAAACGCATCCACTTCCAAGCCCTTCACATCTACACGCTTAACATTGCCCTGTACTGTTGTATAGGCCAAAGGGTTAGCGACCCCGTTTGTGATATTGGATTGGGTAGTAAAATCATCTACCGCACGGATAGTGGTTTGATAATCATCAATATCCATGTAATAAATATCGGCGTTTAAAGTCAGCTCCTTGTTGAACCAGGTGGATTTGAAACCAAGTTCATAGGCATTGGTGGTTTCCGGTTTAACATTGCTATTTTTATAATTGATATTCAAGGCAGAACCGGATTTTTGACCAAATTGCCAGGAAGCGTAAACCGTCAAATCCTCATCAAATTTATAGCTGGGGCTGAGAAGTGAGGTAAACAGCACATCCTGATAATTGCTGGTGACATTGTTGCTCAAGGTGCCAATTTGTTGGGCACGCAAGGCTTTTGCACTGCCGACTTGCTTTTTTTGATCGGCTGTTAACGCAGCATAATTAGCGGCACCAAAATACTTGGCAGCGACAGCATCAGCGAGAGCTAGTTGAGCGGCTGAATTGGTTCCCGTTAAGTCTCCTGTAGTATTGTTTGAGCTGAAGCCGCCTGTCGCAACCCCACGCACCGCAACCGGATTCAACGCTGCACCAACACCATTGGCTACTAAACGGCGACTGTCTGTAGTTGAGCGATCTTCGTTGCTAATGCGCAAGCCGGTGAGCAAGTTAATCTCATCCGTTACATGCCAATTGATTTGCCCAAACAGCGCGGTGCTGAAGCTGTCAACGCGGGTATTGGCTTTGGTGTAAACATCATTCAATGAATCTGACATTAAGGCTTGTCCGGCACCTTTATCCGCCCCGGTAGCTAATCTATATAATCTGTCGTATTGACCAATGGTACTGCCAGCCGTATTCGTTGCAAACCAAGCTCCGGCATCTGCCCCAAAACCGGTTTTTGATGCGATGTCATTTTCAGTTTGCATCACAAATACGCCCGCCTTGTAATCCAGTAATTTGCCCGGGTTGGCGGTGGTATCCGATTCTATTTTGAATTCCTGGGTATATTGGCGGAAAACAACGCCGCCGCCGCCATTTTTATTGATGTCAAACGGTGTGCCTTCATCGTTATGCGCATCAAAGCTATAGTTTCTCCAGGCGGTCACCGAGCTCAGGATTTTATCATCCAGGTTATAGCTGATATCAGCAGAGGCACCTTTGTTGGTAACGGTTTGCCCCTGGTTCTCGTTTTGCAACAAACGTTGACTGATATAGTCTGCATAGGTATACACGCCACTTTCTTTGCCATTGGAGCTGAAGGTGCGTCCTACAAACTGGTCACGCGGGGAAACAGTATCGCCATTAGCCTTCGTATAGCCAGCCAATCGGCTCTGTCCAAAGTTTTGCGTATTGTTACCGTTAGGATCCGTCAATGAACCATTTGCATATTTGAACGGCATGGAGTGGCGGAAGGTTAATCCGTTTTCAACTTGGGGGGCTTTTGGGTCTAAATCAAAACTGAATCTTGCTGTCAGATTTTCAATAGGTGTTAATAAAAACTGCATGCGCCCGGAAAAGCGGTTATGGTTGTAAAAGCTGTAATTGGGATCATAGTCACTGGCGTAAAAACCGCGACCTCTATCGGTAATAATAGAGCCGCGCCAGGCCAATAAATCTTCAATCACCGTGCCACCCATGGTGGCTTTGGCGACGAGCGTATCACGCTGACCATAGGTAAGCTGAAAGTCTGCGCTAGGGTCAAACGAAGGGCGCTTGGATCTAATCACTACTCTTCCTGCGCTGGCTGCAAATCCACCAGCGGTACCACTCGGGCCACGCGAGACTTCAACGGAATCGACATCATGAAAGTCAAAGTTACCCAGTTGTGCCAGGCCGTAGCTGACACCATCGACTTCCAGATTTACGCTGGGGTCTTGCGTCTCATTAAATGAACGTTTGCCCAAGCCGCGAATCGACAATGATGCGCCGCGCGTATTATTTTGATTGAATTGAATACCGGCACTGCGACGGGTAATGGAGCCTATATCCAGCGCCAATTCCCTATCCAACTCCTTGCCGGTCACCACCGAGGCGGAGGTGGGTATATCTTTCAAGGTGGATAGTTTGCTGCGTGTGCTGCGTATCACCACAGCGTCCAGTGATTGATTGGTTTTATCTTTCTCAGCTTCAGCAGCAACTATGGGTGCTGCTTCATTTGGCACGGCTGCGGCAGGGGTAATTACACCTGCTTTTGCTGCTTTCTCGTTTGCCAGCTCTCTTTGGCTTTGTTCCAACGCCTGTTTCAAATTGGTGATTTCTGCCTGCAGGTCAGTGACCGATACATTGTCTGCGGCGTATAGAGGATTAACGGTCATCATGCCGGTAACGGCGCCCAACGCCGCTACGATAGCGGTAACTCGGAAAGGTAGTTGCTGATTTTTTTTTCTTGACTGCGGCAATGTGACAAGGGTGTTGCTCATACTTACTCCCGGTAATTATATTTAAGCGTATAAATCGATGAGGCTCACTTATAAAAAACTGTTATTCGCTTATTAATTTAAGTGATTAATTTCTACAAAGTTCTAATGGTTATATGGATTATATTTAGGCCAATGGGTGATGAATAAGCAAGTGTCATACCAAGGTGTAATTTCGTGTTAAAACTGAATTGAGCAACACTGGTTGGCATCAAGCTGGGCTTGAAGGTTGGATAAGAAGCTGATTGGAGTTTGGGGAGCTTAAGCGGGTAAGAAGATTGGTTTTAAGTGTTGCTACAAAATCATTTGCATATCAAATGCTGCTAGACAAACAGCAATAGAGCATACGCTCAATGCTACCGTGTGCTTTTATCCAGAATTTTAAGGCTTCATGCATTTTGTTCTGCAACTGTTTAATTGCCAGCAATCATCTGCTCCAATTGCAGCAATTAGGTTTATGGGATGTTAAAAATAAAGCTAAGGCATTGATTTTTATATCTAGCATGATATTTGCTTACAATTAAGCGGCTGTATCGCTGTCTCTGTGTGTCAAAAACTCAATAAGAGTAATAAACAAAAGAGCCTGCCGAATATTTTCAATACTACAAACCACAATTTAAAAGGAAACAACGTGAATAAAACTATCCATAAACTCGTCCTCGGCGCATTGCTAGCCGGTTCTCTAAATGTGGCTTACGCTGCTGATCCAAAACCGGAAGAAGAAGTCCGCTATCGCCAGTCCGTGTTCAATGTGATTGGTCGTAGCTGCGCTTTGTTAGGTGCTTTTGTCAAAGGCGAAAAACCTTACGACCAAGCCGCTGCAGTTAAAGCAGCTAACATCGTTGCATCACTTTCAACCTTACCTTTTGGTTCATTCGGACCGGGTACGGATGTGGGTACTCATAAGGCTGATCCCAAGATTTGGTCAGATAGCGGCAAGTTCAAACAGGCCGCTGAAGATTTTCAGGCTGAAGTTAAGAAACTGCCAGCCGCTGCAAGTAGCGCGGATACGTTGAAGGCGCAATTTGGTGCCGTTGGCAAAACTTGCAAAGCCTGCCATGACGATTTCCGCGTGAAGGATAAGAAATAAGCTTACTGTCAAAAAAAGGTCATCATTGTTTTGATAATCTTATGGGCACCTCTATTTTTCAAGTGTGGATGAATAGAGATGCCCGTAATACTGGTACAGAGTTTCACCACCACCACCACCGATAATTCCGGTAGCCAGCCTGGATTTTCATCTATGAATCCGCGCATTCAAGTTGGCAGAGTTGGGCGACCCACTGGTCAATCTGAAAAAGCGCATTCATCCACCAATTTGTTCAGCAGAACAACTTCCGTCTAAAAAAGCAGGATCCACGTTTTCATTCATCCGGATTTTGCGAATATTCGCCAAGCGCTTATCCTTAATCTTCTTTGTGTCATTTCATCAGATTCTTCGGCTGCTAGCCCGAAAATTGCTTGCGTTACAAAGCTAATAAACCGGCATCTGAGCTGACATCAACAGGGGAGGGTCTTTGAGCGCAATTATTATTAATAGCGAAGAAATCGAAGCGGCTGAGCCTACGCAGCGCATCGTCAAGATCAGGCGTGATTACAATACCTGGGTGGCGAATGAGACTTTGGAGGATTATGCCTTAAGATTCACGCCCTTAGCGTTTCGAAAATGGTCGGTATTGCGCGTGGCCAATACCGCTTTTGGTGCGATTTCCTTTCTGGTACTGGAAGCCATAGGTGGCACTATTGCCGTCAATTATGGTTTTATCAATGCGTTCTGGGCAATTCTGGCGGTGGGTATCATCATCTTCCTAACCGGCATCCCCATCAGTTATTACGCTGCAAAATATGGCGTGGACATGGATTTGCTCACTCGTGGTGCAGGCTTTGGTTACATCGGCTCGACCATTTCCTCTTTTGTTTACGCTTCTTTCACTTTTATTCTGTTTGCACTGGAAGCCGCCATTATGGCTTATGCGCTGGAGCTGGCTTTTCAAATGCCGCTCTACCTCGGCTATATGGTCAGTGCATTGATCGTGATTCCGCTGGTCACACACGGGGTTACGCTCATCAGCCGTATTCAGATGCTTACGCAGCCAGTGTGGCTGATATTGCTGGCGTTGCCGTTTATTGCTGTGCTGCATCAAGACCCGGCAATTGTTTCCAGATTGATGACGTATGCGGGAAAATCCGGCCAAAACGGCGAATTTAATCTACTGGCATTTGGTGCGGCTACCGCCGTGGGTGTGGCCTTGATTACACAAATAGGCGAGCAGGTGGATTACTTGCGCTTCATGCCGGAAAAAACCCAAGAGAACAAGCTGGCTTGGCACTTGGGGGTGTTGGTAGCCGGGCCGGGTTGGATATTGCTCGGTATTGCCAAAATGCTGGGCGGTGCCTTGCTGGCTTATCTGGCCATTGAAGCGGGTATGTCACTGGAGAAGGCCGTAAACCCAACGCATATGTATTTGCTTGGCTTTGAGCAGGTTTTCTCCTCGCCGCAACTGGCACTCGTCATCACCGCCATTTTTGTCATCATCTCCCAGATTAAAATCAATATGACCAATGCCTATGCCGGTTCGCTGGCCTGGTCCAATTTCTTCGCCCGGCTTACGCATAGCCATCCGGGGCGTGTGGTTTGGGCGGTTTTCAATGCGCTGATTGCAGTGATGCTGATGGAGCTGGATGTTTTTCAGGCACTGGCGCAAGTGCTGGGGCTGTATTCCAATATCGCGATTTCCTGGATCACGGCAGTAGTAGCGGATCTGGTCATCAACAAGCCGCTGGGTTTAAGCCCCCGGGGCATAGAATTCAGACGCGCTTATCTGTATGACATCAATCCGGTTGGCGTGGGTGCCATGCTGCTGGCTTCCGCCTTGTCGATTGCCGCTTTTGCCAGTGTATTTGGTCATGAGTTGCAGGCGTTTTCAGCCTTCATTGCCCTGGCAACCGCGCTGATTGCATCGCCCGCCATCGCCTGGCTCACCAGAGGCAGGTATTACATCGCGCGCAAGCCCTACAAATTCAGTGCAATTACGCGAAACGTAAAATGCTCCGTCTGCGAACGGGATTATGAAACGCAGGACATGGCGCATTGTCCTGCCTATCAGGGATTCATTTGTTCACTGTGTTGCTGTCTGGATGCGCGTTGCGACGATATTTGCAAACCGCACGCAAAACTCTCCAGGCAGTGGGAAGCACTGATAAAAAAAGTTTTGCCAAAATCCTTGCAGCCTTATTTGAAAAATGGACTGAGCACCTATTTGTTGCTGATGGGTGTGACCTTATCTTTCCTCGGTATTTTGCTGGGTTTGATTTATTACCACGAAAGTTTGATACTCAAAAAAACCGCAAGCAGTCTGCTGCCGCTATTGCAATCCGGTTATCTCAAGGTGTTTGCCGCACTGGTGTTTGCCAGTGGTTTAATTGCCTGGTGGCTGGTGCTGACCGGTGAAAGCCGCCGTGTAGCGCAGGAAGAATCCAACCGTCAAACCGGTTTGTTGTTGCGTGAAATTGAGCTGCACCGGCAAACCGATGCCGAGTTACAGCAGGCGCGCCAGCTTGCGGAACAGGCGAATCAGGCTAAAAGCCGTTATATCACCGGCATCAGCCATGAATTAAGAACGCCGCTAAATAGCATACTTGGCTATGCGCAATTGCTGGAAAACGACAACAGCATCCCGCAAAATCGGCAGCAATCCATCAAGGTGATACGCCGCAGTGGGGAGCATCTGCTTTCGTTAATTGACGGCACGCTGGATATAGCGCGCATTGAAGGCGGCAAATTGTACTTTGAAATGAAGCCGCTGAAATTCCCGGAATTCATTAAACAGATTGTCAGCATGTTTGAACTGCAGGCACATAATAAAGGCCTGTTTTTCAATTATCAGGCGATAGGCGATTTGCCCGCGACCGTGCGTGCCGACCAAAAGCGTTTGACGCAGATATTGATTAACATTCTCGGCAATGCGGTCAAATTTACCAAAACCGGCGGCATTACCATGCGCGTGCAATATGCACGGGAAATGGCACTTATCGAAATAGAAGACACTGGTGCCGGTATTCAGCCTTCCGAACAGGAAAAAATTTTTGAGCCATTTGCGCGTGGTAGCGCAGCCAACCAGATTCATGTCGGCGGCACCGGACTGGGACTCACCATCAGTAAACTGCTTACGCAATTGATGGGTGGAGAGCTGAACTTCAGTAGTGAAGTCGGCAAGGGCACGGTTTTTCAAATTCGTCTTTTTCTGTCGCAACTACATCATGCAAACGTGGCCGCATCCGTTTCCAGCGCGCAGCGTATTGCATACCAAGGCTATCGCCGCAAAATATTGGTGGTGGACAACGAACAGGTAGACCGGGAACTGCTGGTCAATATATTGGCTCCGCTGGGTTTTGAAATGGCAGAAGCGGCTACCGGAGCTGAATGCCTGAGCGTGTATGAACAATTTAAACCGGATGTGATTCTGATGGATCTGGCTATGCCGGTGATGGACGGCTGGGAAGCGGCCTACATCCTGCGCAAGGTGTATGAATCGAATATTCCGATTGCAATTGTTTCCGCCAATGCTTTCGATAAAGGCCTGGAAAATACAGCAGGAATCGCATCCGATGACTTTATTGTGAAGCCGATCAATGTGGAGGAATTGCTGGATTGGTTGGGTAATAGCCTGAATATTGAATGGATTAACGAGGCGGAAGAATTGCCGGATTCGGCTACGGAAAGTAGCTTTGAGAAAACCAGGCATGCGCCTACCATCATGCCACCGGAAAAGGTAATGAACGAATTGCTGGCTTTAGTCAATATGGGGTATATCAAAGGCATCAACCATAAACTGGATGAAATAACCTTACTGGATGACAGTTACAGCACATTTGCAAATCGAATGAAACAGTACACCAGCCAGTTTGAAATGGAAGAAATGAAGCAATTTCTGGAAAAATTAAACCGTGAATAGCCAGTCAACTTTTAATCGCAATCATGCCGCTGTAGTGCTTATCGTGGATGATGTACCCGAGAATCTGGCGGTATTGCACGATGCACTGGATGAATCCGGCTTTACCGTGCTGGTGGCGAATAACGGTGCCAGTGCCATCAAAACTGCCAGGGAAATCCAGCCCGATATTATTCTGCTCGATGCCATCATGCCGGAAATGGATGGTTTTCAGGTCTGCACCCAGCTCAAGGCAGATCTCGATACGCGTCACATACCGGTGATTTTCATGACCGGCCTCTCCGAAGCGGAACATGTGGCGAATGCTTTTGCAGCAGGTGCTTCCGATTATGTGACTAAACCATTAAGACCCAGGGAAGTGCTGGCCAGAATTGCCGCACATCTGCAAACCGCCAAAATGATGCATCAGGCGCGCAGTGCACTGGATGCTTTCGGCCAGGCAGCCATGGCTATCATCCCGCAAAACGGCAAAATCATCTGGCAGACCCCGCTGGCACGACAATGGATGCAATCCTATTTCCCGTCAGGCAAAGAAATACCTGAAACTTGCCCGCCAGACCAGGTATTTGACTGGATAGAGCAGGCCTACAACACCGATTCCAATGGAAAAACCTTGCAATCGCTAACCATTATTCAGGGTGCCAAACGATTGATTTTCAATGCGGCCGACCTCGGCAATGAGGAGCAGTGGATTATTCTGCTCAGGGAAGAATCCGATGCCGCGCAGATTGAAGCATTGATGGCGACTTTTAAACTGACCAGTCGCGAATCGGAAGTGCTGTACTGGACCATCAAAGGCAAAACCAACCGTGACATAGGCGATATTCTGGGCACCAGCCCCAGAACCGTGAACAAACATCTGGAACATGTATTTAGCAAGCTCGGCGTGGAAACCCGTACTGCCGCCGCTTCACTGGTGGTATCCAGACTGCGGGTTTTATAATAAAACTGCCCCATCAATTCTCGCCGCCTTCTGATCAAACGTCACCATACTTTCACAACCCATTTGGCGATATTGCGCAATCATCAGGCAATCGGAAAAATCTGCATTGCAGTTTTCAAAAGTCAGTAGCGCCTGTTCAAGCACGTCTTCTGCTTGAATACGGATATTGTAGGTTTCTAGCAGGGCTTTGAATAAGCTGATGATTAGCAACTTATCCAGCTTGGCACAGCTGCGTAATACCCACTCCGTTTCCTGGATAGTCAGCAGGCTGATGACAATTTCTTCATGCGCTTCAATGATTCTTTTTGCGATTTGCGCCTGCGTTTCATCATCGCGCAACAGGTAGCGAATCAGCACATTGGTATCCAGACCTATCATTTGGCTTGCATTTGCTCAATGCTAATGGTTGGCCGATCTTTGTCTTGCAGTATGCCGAACAGGGATTCCTTGCTGCGTTTTTTGGCGCGCATGATGACGGTGCCGTCACTCAGGAGCGTAAATTGCAATTGATCCTGTGGCTGTAAATCCAGTTTATCGCGGATTTCCTTGGGGATGGTGGTCTGACCTTTGCTGGTCATGGTGGTTAGTGCAATCATGCCATAATCCTTACATTTATTTATTATGTAAGGATTATGGCATGGTTTTTATATTTGTAGAAATAGTGTCAAACATGATTATTTTTGCTTCCCTTCCCACTAACTCTATTTTCCATTATTTTTTTACTATTTTTATGTCAAAAGCTACATGGCAATGTTATGCAGCTTTTGACAGTCCGAGTTAATTTACCTTGTCAGGTTACTTCATCAACCACGGTCGCACGGTAGCGCCCTTCCCACAGGGTACCGCTGCGCTGATTGCCCCATCAATACCGTCAGCGTCTGATTAACCGTGGTCTGTCCCTTATTATTCTGTTAGAACTCATTTCTACTGAATCCATGTTTCAATTGGATGCTCATCAACAAGAGCAAGGGTGTTGCCGAAATTGCAGTTGAATTTTCTTGCGTAGTCAATGTCTACCACATCAATCTTAAACGACTTCGAATAATTGTTCCCGTAAGCATCGGTGACACGGATCAGTACATTTGTTTTTTTGTTCTTTACTCGTGGCCTGTAGCTTCCCCAACTGTGCGGTTGCTCAAAATAGACGATCCCGTTAGTCTCTTGGCCAGCTTGCAGATAGGTATGAACTGTTTGCGGCAATAAAACGCTTTTTTGAAAAAGAAAAGGGAATACCCGTAGATTCTCGCCAACCGTATGGCCAAAATCACCAATAGAAGATATTTGATTCAGCCAATACCATAAAAAAGTATATTTGAATGAGTGATTGTGGTACCCAAGCCGAACCGACGTAATTTGTGCCGGAGCGGCGCCAATGTTTGTTATTTTTAAGTAAACAACAGCGGCAGTTCTATGAGTATTCTCTTGGTTGAATTGTTGTTCTGTTGGATATGTGCAAATAAAAGTCGGCACTGGCAATAGGCCGATCTTGAAGTCTGGCTTGTGCATCAATGCCTTGAATATGCCACTTACCCAACCAAATGCGAGGGTAAGAACAAACAAAACCAAAGTTAAAAACCCTGAGTTTTGGTTTGACCAGTCAATAATTGCCGGCATCGCTCTATGAGTTCTAACGTGGAGCTAACCGGCGCCCGGAAGCAAGCGAAGCTTGCTGGAGGGCGTCCGTGTTGAGCGTAGTGTTAGAGCTATCAGCCAAATGCCCCCCACAGCAAAATGAGACCACCGGCTACCGCACAGACACCAACGATAATCTGTTGAATGCGGCGAACACCACTCGGCCCGAAGTCATACAGACGCGCGACACCCCGTTGAATAGGCCGGCTTGCGAAGGCACTGGCCGAAACGAGTAGGTATGTGGCAACGAAGGCAAGCAATGCTAGCCCAGCCAGAATGGCGATTGAAGCTGGGGTGCCCGGATTGATGACCCCCCCGGAGGCACCGGGGATCGGAACCAACCACGCATCGGGGTTCTTGGCTTTGTCAACCAACCACCGGACAAGCAAGAAACCTGAGTACGCGAGCGGCACGCATGCTGATGGTAGTACACACGATGAGAGTAACTTCCGAGGCGGGAGATCGACGGCACCGACGATCACACCACAAGTAATTTGGGCGACTAACCAGACGAGTATTGCCCGATCCAAGCTGACGAAAAGCGCTTTGGGTAGCAAAACACCGCCGACGAGCGCGATGAGACATGCCGTGGCAATTGCTTCTAGCCTCGCGTTCGGTGGAGATGACGTAGCAACAGTGTTCATAGCTCTAACGTAGTATATACGACATCTTTTGTCCTATAATTCTTAGGCCTTGTCGTACTATATAACTCGTATTATTAAAATTCAATAGCATAATTAACATTCCATTAACTTTTAAGTCATTTTATGCAAGAAAACACGACATTGCCGCCAGCACCCAAGTTGCTTGACCAGGTACGCGATAAAATTCGGTTCAAGCATTATAGTTTGAGTACGGAGGAAGTGTATGTGTCCTGCGATTAAACAGTATATTTTGTTCCATGACAAACGGGAATGGCTAGGGTCGTATATAGCACATTCTGTTTCAGTTTCACCATGTCCCGCCCAATCCGCAACTTAGCTAGACCTGCCCTTGCTTTCTTTTGAGTGCGCCAGTGCGGGCTGAATGCAGGAAAGCCCAACAATAACGATGCCATATATGTTGGACTTCACTATCGTGCGGCACAAGCTACCGCACTGAATTCAAAATGCAACGCATCATTACGGGGTGGCTTTCAACCCGCGCCAGCCTTTTTCGCGCATACAAATTATCAAGCCTTTGCTGAATTGCTGCGTTTGCCAGTTGGGTTTGTGTGCTTCTCCCAATTGGGCAACGCACGTATTCAGGCTGGCATTCAAGGCCTCCGTGCCTGCGCCGATTTTCCACCATGAGTTAATGGTGTAAGTTTGCAGCAGATTTTCTGGCGCGGGTTTGCTGTCGGTTTTTGTGTCGCTTGATTCCGTTTCAGCCTGCTTGCCCGGTTTTGTTTTTTCCGCTGTATTTGCAGCGGGGATTTTTTCCGGGATTGTCTGCGTTGGAGTTGCTGCCAGCGGCTTTTCAGTCTCGGCATTCGGCATGTTGCTGCTACTGCTGACGCTGGCAAACAAATCCGGCGTATCCAGCTTTTGCACCAGCCAGCCGTGGTCTTGCAGACATTTTTCCACAGCAGCTTCATTGCCGACCGCCTGACAGTTTTGTTTGGCGCTTTCCAAGTCTTTGGCCGTCGCGCCGCGCTTGTAGGTAAATTCGCCACAGCTCGTCAGGCACAGCATTGCAAGCATAATCAAAGCAGCATTTTTCATTTCAGGGTCCTGTGTAATGTGTGGGTTGGATCACGCCAATGCCACAAAATTTAGCACGAATTGCGGCTTTCAAATCAAAAATCCTCTACGCAAGATGACGTATTTCAAACTTCTGACGGCCTCGCTAATGTGGCGGCATGGAAAAAACATTCGGCTTGATGCCGCAGTGTTTTACACCAAGTTCCACATTTCATTACTTAAACTATGGGGGTCTGAAAATGAATTTGAAATGCAAAAAGAAGTTGTTGCTGGCAGCGGTTTTGGCGGCCAGTGGTGCAGTGGGCAATGCCCATGCCGGTGCAACCATCACCTTTGGTGAAGATAAATCGGTGAGTGTTGGTTTTGGTATACGCAGCAGCTTTAGCAGTGTGGAGCGCGGCGCTACCGATGGCTCCTCCTGGTCCAGCGATTTCAATATCAACAATGCGCGTATTTTTCTGGGCGGCTCGCTCAATAAATACATCAAGGGCATGTTCACCACGGATATCAGCAATGGCAACATGGTGGTGATTGACGCGATCGGGCGTTTTGAATTCATGCCGGAATTCAATATCTGGGCGGGGCGTATGCTTTCCCCCAGTGACCGAGCCAATCTGGCCGGGCCTTTTTACTCCCTGGGTGGCGGCTATGGCGGTACCACCGTTTCCGTTTATGGTGCAGATGGCGGCAAAGCGGCGGGGCGTGATGATGGTGTCACGGTCTGGGGTAATTTGTTCAATAGCAAATTAGGCTATTCATTTGGTGTGTTTGAAGGTTATACCCTGGGCATCGGCAGCCAAACACCGTCTGCGGCAGGGGCTAAAACTTCGGATAATTTGATGTATGCCGGACGCTTGCAATACGATTTCTGGGATGCAGAGCCCGGCTACTACGGTACCGGCAATTATCTTGGTGCCAAGGATATTCTGGCGATAGGTTTTGCCGGGCGCTATCAGGAAAAAGGCGTGATTACCGGGCCAACTGCCATTGGCGATTATGCGGCTTATAACGTGGATTTTCTGCTGGAAAAGCGCAACATCGGCCCCGGTGCCATCTCGGTAGAGGCAGCTTATTATGATTACGATACCGACGGCGTGGTGCCCGGTAAATCAGGCAATGCCTATCTGGTCGGCGGCGGTTATATCTTCAATCAGAAGATAGGCTGGGGGCAGTTTCAACCTTATGCCCGTTATCAAAAATTCAATGCGGAAAATCACATTGGTACCGGGACCTATGACATAGGCCTGAACTACATCATTGATGGCTATAACGCCCAGGTAACCGGCAAATACACCAATACCAAAGTCTCCAACCAGCCGGAAACCAGCGCTTTTAGCGTGGCGCTGCAACTCCAGTTTTAACACCTCATTAACGTCAATTTTCACATTCAGGAGTTTTTAAATGATTACTCGTCGTAATTTTGTTAAATCCATGTCCACCATCGCTGCCAGCATTGCCCTGATGGGCACTGCCAGCCTCGCCAACGCGGCAGATACCATCAAAGTCGGCATTCTGCACTCATTGTCCGGCACCATGGCGATCTCGGAAACTTCACTCAAGGATATGGCCTTGATGACCATTGCCGAGATCAACAAAAAAGGCGGCGTGCTGGGCAAACAGCTGGAACCGGTAGTGGTTGATCCGGCTTCCGACTGGCCGCTGTTTGCCACCAAGGCACGCCAGCTCTTGAGCCAGGATAAAGTGGCCGTGACTTTCGGCTGTTGGACTTCGGTCTCACGCAAATCGGTACTGCCGGTTTACAAGGAGCTGAACGGCTTGCTGTTCTATCCGGTGCAGTATGAAGGCGAAGAGCTGGAGAAAAACGTGTTCTACACCGGCGCCGCGCCTAACCAGCAGGCTATTCCTGCCGTGGAATACCTGCTGAGCAAGGACGGCGGCGCTGCCAAGCGTTTTGTGCTGCTGGGTACCGATTATGTGTATCCGCGCACCACCAACAAGATTTTGCGCGCCTTTTTGCATAGCAAGGGCATCAAGGATGCTGACATCATGGAGGAATACACGCCCTTCGGTCATAGCGATTATCAGACCATCGTCGCCAATATCAAGAAATTTGCCACCGGCGGCAAGACGGCTGTGGTTTCCACCATTAACGGCGATTCCAACGTACCGTTTTACAAGGAGCTGGGCAACGCCGGTCTTAAGGCCAAGGATGTGCCGGTAGTGGCTTTCTCAGTGGGTGAAGAGGAGTTGCGCGGGGTGGATGCCAAGCCGCTGGTCGGTCATCTTGCCGCATGGAATTATTTCATGTCGCTGAAAAATCCGGCCAATGACGAGTTCAAGAAGAAATGGGCGGCTTATGCCAAATCCGCCAAGCTGCCAACCGCTGGCAAGCCTTTGACCAATGATCCGATGGAAGCGACTTATATCGGTATCAATATGTGGAAACAGGCGGTGGAAAAAGCCGGTACTACTGATGTGAACAAGGTAATTGCAGCCATGGGCGGCCAGAAGTTTGTAGCACCATCCGGCTTTACCGCAGAAATGGATGCCAAAAACCATCACCTGCATAAACCGGTGATGATAGGTGAAGTCAAGGCAGACGGGCAGTTCAAGGTGGTATGGAAAACGCCGGGGCCGATCAAGGCACAACCCTGGAGCCCATTCATTGCGGGTAATGACAAAAAACCGGATGAGCCTGCAAAGTAAACAGCGTCATTGAAGTGAAAACACCGCCATGGGTATGCTCCATGGCGGCTTGACGGATTGGAATTTGGCTCAAAATAATTGAGAAAAATATGCTGCAAACGAATACTTTTCCAAAACATGAATGCTTAGGCATCCATCCCGCTGTACGATTTTTTGCCATGTTGTTTGTCAGCCTGATTTTTTCCGGCAACCAAGCCTGGGCGCTGACTGGTGCTGAAAAAGTGGCTTTAGTCAGGGGCGAAAGTGAACAGCGTTTGCAAATGCTGGATAAAGTGCTGGCACAAGGCGATGTGACGGCTACGGTTTATTTACAGCAATTACTGGATGACGCGGTCAGGCTGGATGGCGATAAAGTGCTGATTGTCACGGATGAGGGCGCTACCAATGTAATGACCGGTGAGAGGACTAAGCCATCCGAGGCGGCAGAAGAAGTCATCAACAATAACCGCATACAAAGCGAGTTGGAAGCTTCGATAGCCACGCTCAATTTATTATCACAAGACGCGAGTGTGCGCTTGGCAGCGGCACAAAAATTACAGGGCACGGAAGCCAATAGCAGCCGTCTGTTGCTTATTGCAAAAGCCGAGAAAGTTGAAACCGATGGCAAAATTCGTGCGCTGCTGCAACAGGTACGTGCCAGCATAGAGCTGACCAGCGACAACAAAGCAACGCGTCTGGCGGCAGCGGCAACGCTAGCGGCCAGCAGTAATTCCAGTATCAAACAGATGTTGTCCAGCCGTCTGGCGGCGGATGGCGAAACGGATGCTGAGGTCAAAGCGGCCATTACCCAGGCGCTTAAAAAAATCGACCGTGATCTGGCAACTTTTGAGTTATTGGGACAAGTGTTTACCGGCATCAGTCTGGGCAGCATTTTGCTGCTGGCGGCGCTGGGGCTGGCGGTGACGTATGGCCTGATGGGAGTCATCAACATGGCGCACGGCGAGATGATGATGATAGGCGCTTATGCCACGTTTCTGGTGCAGAATTTGTTTTTGAAATATCTGCCCGCACATTTTCAGTGGTACTTGCTGGCTGCCATTCCGGCGGCATTTCTGCTCACCGCACTGGTTGGTATCCTCATTGAACGCAGTGTGTTGCGTTCTCTCTACGGCAGGCCGCTGGAAACTCTGCTCGCTACCTGGGGTATCAGTCTGATCCTGATGCAAAGCGTGCGTTCGTTATTTGGTGCGCAGAATGTGCAGGTGGAAAATCCGGCCTGGATGTCGGGCGGCATTGAAGTCGCGGCCAATCTGGTGTTGCCCTATAACCGAATTTTCATTATTGCCTTTGCCGCGCTGGTGTTGGTGATGATGTGGCTGATGATAAGCAAAACCCGTCTTGGCTTGTTTATTCGCGCGGTGACACAAAACCGTGGCATGGCCAGTTGCAGCGGCGTAAATACCAGCAAGGTGGATGCGCTGGCGTTTGGGCTGGGTTCGGGCATTGCCGGGCTGGCGGGTGTGGCCTTGTCGCAGATAGGTAATGTAGGGCCGGCGCTGGGGCAAAGCTATATCGTGGATTCGTTCATGGTGGTGGTGCTGGGCGGGGTGGGGCAGCTGGCGGGTGCCGTTTACGCAGCGTTGGGCTTGGGCATACTGAGCAAGTTTTTTGAAGGCATGGCAGGTGCGGTGCTGGCCAAGATATTGATTCTGGTCATCGTCATTATTTTCATACAAAAACGTCCCCAGGGCTTGTTTGCCTTCAAGGGGCGGGTGATAGACTGAATCGGAGTAAAACATGCCACAACTCTTTGCACAACCTTCCTTATTTAGCCGTCTTTACAGTGGCAAAGCCTGGAGCATGCTGGCAGCGGCACTGGCGCTTATCTGTCTGGTTTTCCACATGCTCAATCTGCTGCTTCCAGCGGACAGCCTGTTTCATGTGTCCGACTACACCGTGGCACTCACCGGCAAGATTCTGTGCTATGCCATTGTGGCCTTGGCCATTGATCTGGTCTGGGGCTATACCGGAATTTTGAGTCTGGGGCACGGCGTGTTCTTTGCGCTGGGCGGCTATGCCTTCGGTATGTATCTAATGCGCCAGATAGGCATGGACGGTAGTTACCATAGTTCCTTGCCGGATTTTATGGTGTTTCTGGATTGGAAAACCTATCCCTGGTATTGGCAAATGACCGACCATTTCTGGTTTGCCCTGTTGTTGGTGCTGCTGGTGCCCGGTGTGCTGGCTTTTGTGTTCGGCTACTTTGCGTTTCGTTCGCGCATCAAGGGTGTGTATTTCTCCATAATCACGCAAGCCATGACTTATGCCTTCATGCTGCTGTTTTTTCGCAATGAAACCGGCTTTGGCGGCAACAACGGCTTTACCGACTTCAAGCGCCTGCTGGATATGCCGATTACCACGCCGCAAATGCGCATGGCCTTGTTCATACTTACCGGCTGTATGCTGATTGCACTGCTACTGGTTTCTCGCGCTATCGTCACCAGCAAGTTCGGGCGCGTGCTGACGGCGATACGCGATGCCGAATCGCGCGTGATGTTCTCCGGCTATAACCCGCTGCACTACAAACTGGCGATCTGGACATTCTCGGCCATGATTTGCGGTATCGCCGGTGCCTTGTATGTGCCGCAAGTCGGCATCATCAATCCCAGCGAAATGTCACCCGGCAATTCCATTGAAATCGCCATCTGGGCAGCTGTGGGCGGGCGCGGCACCCTGATCGGGCCGTTGCTCGGCGCTGGCATCGTCAATGGGGCGAAAAGTTATTTCACCCAGGCTTTCCCGGAATACTGGCTATATTTTCTTGGGCTGCTGTTTGTGCTGGCAACCTTGTATTTACCGCAAGGTGTACTCGGTTTGTTTGAGAAATTGAAAGCGGGCAGGCGGGCAGTAAAACATTCAGACAACAATCCGATTGAGAAAGCATGATGGCGGAAAACATAAGCACAGGAAATATTTCATCGGGTTCTCTCGCCAATAGCGGCTATGCGGATGGCCGGGTCAGCCAGCCCGGCGTGCTGGATACCACGCACGGCGTGGTGCTGTATATGGACGATATTAGCGTCAGTTTTGATGGCTTCCGCGCCTTGAACAAGCTGTCGCTGGCGATTGATGTGGGCGAATTGCGCTGCATCATCGGCCCCAACGGCGCGGGTAAAACCACAATGATGGACGTGATTACCGGCAAAACCCGCCCCGATAGTGGCACGGTTTTTTTCGGGCAAACGCTGGATTGTACCAAGCTGACCGAGCCGCAAATCGCGCAGGCGGGTATAGGCCGTAAATTTCAGAAGCCGACGGTATTTGAAAACCATACCGTATTTGAAAATCTGGAACTGGCCATCAAGACCGACAAAGGCATCTGGAATTCCCTGTTCGGCAAAATGACCGGTGTTCAGCTGGATCGTATCGGCCAGATTCTGGAAACCATCAATTTGCGCGATTTATATAAATCACGCGCCGGGCTGCTGTCGCACGGTCAAAAACAATGGCTGGAAATCGGCATGTTGCTGGCACAGGAACCAAGATTGCTGTTGCTGGACGAGCCTGTAGCAGGCATGACCGATCATGAAACCGAGCGCACCGCAGAATTACTCAACAGTCTGGCGGGCAGCCATTCCATCATGGTGGTGGAACACGATATGGATTTCGTCAACAGCATTGCCCGCAAAGTCACCGTGCTGCATCAGGGTAGCGTGCTGGCTGAAGGCAGCATGGCGCAGGTGCAGAGCAATGAAGAGGTGATTGAAGTTTATTTGGGACGCTGATTTCTTCTGAAATTAAAATTGTATTGCAGGGAAGCACACCATGTTGGAAGTAAAAAACATTAATCAATTCTACGGCGGCAGCCAGATTCTGCGCGATGTGTCATTGTCGGCAGCAATGGGTGCTTGTAGCGTATTGCTGGGGCGCAATGGCGTGGGCAAAACCACCTTGCTGAAATGCCTGATGGGCGTGCTGCCGGTAAAAAGCGGGCAGATTTTTTTGGATGGCAAGGACATTACCACGCTCAAACCCTATGTCCGTGCCAGTTTGGGCATGGCTTATGTGCCGCAGGGCAGGGAGATTTTCTCGCGATTGACGGTGGAGGAAAATATATTGATGGGTCTGGCGGTAGTGAAAGGTAAAGCCGCCAGCCGCATCCCGGATGATATTTTCGAGATGTTTCCGGTACTGGCGGAAATGTTGCACCGGCGCGGCGGCGATCTCTCCGGCGGTCAGCAACAGCAACTGGCAATCGCGCGGGCGCTGGTTTCACGCCCCAAGCTGCTGATTCTGGACGAGCCAACTGAAGGCATACAGCCTTCCATCATCAAGGATATAGAGCGCGTGATAAAAATGCTGGCACAGCGCGGCGAGATGGCGATTCTGCTGGTGGAGCAATATTACGATTTTGCCGAAGCATTGGCCGATCATTACATGGTGATGTCGCGCGGCCAAATTGTGAAAAATGGCTTAGGCAAAGCCATGCAAGCTGACAACATCCGCAATTTCGTGGCACTATGAGGGCATGAATGACCCGTATTTATCCCATGAAGCCATGCAGAATCAGCCGTGTGCCACTACCGGGGCGCAGGCTGGCATGGCACCCTGGCAGGCTAGTCTGACGCTGGAGTTTGCAGAAAAAAATGGCCGTTCCAGCTTAAGTAAAAAATGCCATCAGGGGCCGCTGGTGATTCAGAAAGTGCTTTACCCGGAAGGCCAGTCGGTTTGCCACGGCATTATTGTGCACCCTCCCGGTGGTGTGGCCGGTGGCGATGCGCTCAGGCTGGAAGTGCAATTGGGGCAATCTTCCCATGCCTTGCTGACCACTCCCGGTGCCAGCAAATGGTATAAAGCCAATGGCCGCGAGGCCAGTCAGCATCTTAAATTTGATTTGGCAACGGCGGCTCATCTGGAATGGTTACCGCAGGAAAATATACTGTTTGATGGTGCCATGCTGAATTTATCGGCAGAGATCAATCTGGCGCAGGATGCTAACTATGCAGGCTGGGAAATTCTCTGTTTTGGACGACAGGCCAGCCGTGAACAATGGCAGAGCGGACAGTTGCAACAGCGTTTGGTGATACGGCGCGAACATAAAATGATCTGGCAGGAACGGGCAGTTTTAAAACCTGACAGTCGGGTGATAGCCTCCATGGCGGGCTTGTGCGGCAAAGTGGTGAGTGGTAGTTTTGTAGTGGCAGCAGGTTTGCTGCCGGAAACCTTGCTGGCAGAATGCCGGCAAATGACGGTTGAACAGATGACAGTAGAAAGTGGCGCGCAAATGGCCGTAACCGCGTTACCGGAAATATTCTCGGCGCGATATATCGGCCTCTCCTCACAGTCGGCCAGACAATATTTTGAAGCGCTGTGGCACATTCTGCGCCCCTGGTATGCGAACAGACCCGCCAGCCGACCACGCATCTGGAATACTTGAAAGAATATTTGGAAGATTTAAACCTATGGAATTAACCCCACGCGAGAAAGATAAATTACTGATTTTTACCGCCGCTTTACTGGCAGAGCGGCGCAAGGCGCGCGGACTGAAGCTGAATTATCCCGAAGCTATCGCCTATATCAGCGCGGCGATTATGGAAGGTGCGCGCGATGGACAAACTGTGGCTAATCTGATGAGTTATGGTGCCACTCTGCTCACGCGCGATGACGTGATGGAAGGCATTGCGGAAATGATTCCCGATATTCAGGTTGAAGCAACTTTTCCCGATGGCACCAAGCTGGTGACCGTGCATCAGCCTATCCCTTAAATGCAGGAGTTTAATTGTGATACCCGGTGAAATGAACATAGAAGCAGGTGAAATTACCCTCAATGAGGGACGCGAAACCTTGATACTGGAAGTGGCCAATACCGGCGACCGACCTATTCAAATAGGTTCGCACTATCACTTTTTTGAAACCAACGCGGCCTTGTCTTTTGCGCGCGATGCGGCTTATGGCTTTCGCTTGGATATAGCCGCCGGTACCGCCGTACGCTTTGAACCCGGACAGACGCGCACGGTGCAGCTGGTAGCGCTGGCCGGTGATAGAAAAGTGTATGGCTTTGCAGCCAAAGTCATGGGGAGTCTGGATTAATGAGTGTGAAAATTTCAAGGCAGGCCTACGCCGAGATGTTCGGCCCCACTGTGGGCGACCGTGTACGCCTGGCGGATACCGAGCTGTGGATAGAGGTGGAAAAAGATTTCACCGTTTATGGCGAGGAAGTGAAATTCGGCGGCGGCAAGGTGATACGCGACGGTATGGGACAAAGCCAGCGCCTATCGGCAGAAGTGGCGGATACCGTCATCACCAACGCGCTGATTGTCGATCACTGGGGTATAGTCAAAGCGGATATAGGCATCAAAAGCGGGCGTATCTCCGCCATAGGTAAGGCAGGCAACCCGGATATTCAGCCCAGCGTGACTATTCCTATTGGTGCCGGTACCGAAATTATTGCCGGTGAAGGCATGATAATCACCGCCGGTGGCATAGACACACATATACATTTTATTTGCCCGCAACAGATTGAAGAGGCGTTGATGTCGGGCGTGACTACCATGCTGGGCGGCGGCACTGGCCCGGCGACAGGCACTTTCGCCACCACCTGCACACCCGGCCCCTGGCATATTCAGCGCATGTTGCAGGCGGCGGATGCCTTTCCCATGAATCTAGGTTTTTTCGGCAAAGGTAATGTCAGTTTGCCGGAACCTTTGCGTGAACAGGTAAATGCAGGCGCCATTGGCCTGAAACTGCACGAGGATTGGGGCACGACACCCGCCGCCATAGATAACTGCCTGAACGTGGCGGAGGAAATGGATGTGCAGGTGGCAATACACTCCGATACCCTTAATGAATCCGGCTTTGTCGAAACCACGATAGCGGCATTCAAGGACAGAACCATACATACCTTTCATACCGAAGGTGCGGGCGGCGGCCATGCCCCGGATATTATCAAGGCGGCGGGCTACGCCAATGTGCTGCCATCCTCTACCAACCCCACTCGGCCCTTTACTGTGAATACCATAGACGAGCATCTGGATATGCTGATGGTGTGCCATCATCTTGATCCGGCCATTGCCGAAGATATTGCCTTTGCCGAAAGCCGCATACGCCGCGAAACCATCGCCGCCGAGGATATTCTGCACGATCTGGGCGCGTTCTCCATGATGTCCTCCGATTCGCAAGCCATGGGGCGCGTGGGCGAAGTCATCATCCGTACCTGGCAGGCTGCGCATAAAATGAAAATTCAGCGCGGTGCGCTGGTGGAAGATAGTGCACGCAATGACAACTTTCGCGTCAAACGCTATATCGCCAAATACACCATCAACCCCGCCTTGACGCACGGCATTGCGCACACGGTAGGCTCGGTTGAAGTGGGCAAGCTGGCGGATCTGGTGCTGTGGCGACCGGCTTTTTTCGGTGTCAAACCATCCACCGTACTCAAGGGCGGCATGATTGCGGCGGCGGCCATGGGCGACCCCAATGCGTCTATCCCCACACCGCAACCGGTACATTACCGATCCATGTTTGGTGCCTACGGCGGCGGATTAAAAACCTCGGTGACCTTTGTTTCACAAGCCGCTTTGCAAAATCCGGAACTGGCGCAACTTAACCTGAACAAGCCCCTGATTGCCGTGCATGGCACGCGCACGCTGAGAAAAGCCGACATGATCCATAACCATTATCTGCCGCAGATTGATGTAGACCCGGAAACCTATGCCGTGCGTGCCGATGGCATGTTGCTGGTGTGCGAACCGGCCGCCGTGTTACCCATGGCACAACGCTATTTTCTGTTTTGATCGACATAAAAATGCTGAATATTACCGAACGTATTACCAATGCCGCCGCAGTGGATGACCAACTGGAGCTGCCTTTTGATTTGCGCCAGAAAAGCCGTTTGCGCGTGACCCTGCAATCCGGCCAGGAGGCCGCTCTATTGCTGGATCGCGGCATCATATTGCGCGGTGGCGATTTGCTCAGAGCCGAGAACGGCCTGGTGATTGAGATTATCGCGGCGGAGCAACCGGTACAGGATGTGCTTGCCCAAAATCCGCACGCGCTGATGTGCGCAGCTTATCATCTGGGCAATCGCCATGTACCGCTGCAAATTGGCGATGACTGGTTAAGACTGGAACAGGATCATGTGCTAAAAGAAATGTTGCTGGGTCTGGGCATGACAATCACGGAGAAATATGCCCCGTTTGAACCCGAAGCCGGCGCATATGGCGGCGGTCACCGCCACCAGCATGACGACGGATTGCCAATACGGCAGCCAGCCAGATTACGCAAGCATGCCTAGCGAAATTGGCAACCATCGTTTGGCACTCAGCCGTATGCTGCAACTGGCCAGCACGATGCTGCCGGTGGGTGCCTATAGCTATTCGCAAGGGCTGGAATGGGCCATAGAATCAGGCACGGTGCACGATGCCAACACGGCGCAACTCTGGGTAAATGATGTGCTGCATATCTATCAAACCAGTTTTGAATTGCCGGTCTTGCAGCGTTTGTATCAGGCCTGGCAAGCCGGTGACGAAAGCGCCATCAGCACATGGGATGCATTTTTCAAGGCCGGACGCGATACCGCCGAAGCCTTGGCGGAAACGCGTCAAATGGGCTATTCGCTACGCCGTTTGCTCAATGATTTGCAACAATTGCCCGCAGATTTTCTGGCAAAATTAAATCGGCTGAATGAACCCGCCTTCCCCACGGTTTACGCCGGTGCCGCCTGTCTCTGGCAGATTGGCGCGCAAGACATGCTGCATACCTACGCCTGGTCATGGATGGAGAATCAGGTCAGCGCTGCCATGAAAACCATCCCGTTGGGTCAAGTGGCCGGTCAAAAGATCATGCTCGCACTGGGGCAGCTGTTGCCGCAGATTATCGAGCAGGCCATGCAACTGCATGACGACGAAATCAGCAACTTTGCCCCGGCATTAAGCATGGCCGGATGTTTACACGAAACCCAATATAGCCGACTATTCAGATCATGACACAGCAAACTTCCACTTCAAGCACATACAAAGAACCCCTGCGCGTAGGCATAGGCGGCCCGGTTGGCTCAGGCAAAACCGCACTCACGCTGGCCTTGTGCAAGCGCCTGCGCGATATTTACAACATTGCCGTCGTTACCAACGACATTTACACCAAGGAAGATGCCGAGTTTCTCACCCGCAACGAAGCGCTGGCACCGGAGCGCATCATAGGCGTGGAAACCGGCGGTTGCCCGCATACCGCCATTCGTGAAGATGCCTCCATGAATCTTGAAGCCGTCGCGCAACTCAGCCAGCGCTTTGTAACGCTGGATATTGTGTTCATAGAAAGCGGCGGTGATAATCTGGCTGCCACCTTTAGCCCGGAGCTTTCGGATTTGACCATTTACGTGATTGATGTGGCTGCAGGCGAGAAAATCCCGCGCAAGGGCGGCCCCGGCATTACCAAATCCGATCTGTTGGTCATCAATAAAATTGACCTCGCGCCCATGGTAGGTGCCTCGCTGGAGGTGATGGATAGAGATGCCAAACGTATGCGCGGCGAGCGGCCATTTATTTTCACCAACCTTAAAATTGGCCAGGGTCTGGAAGAAATTGTTAGCTTTATAGAAAAACAAGGGTTGATGAAAGACTAAGGCATTAATTTACAAGGCGGATTCAAATCTTTGGCTTGAAGATTTTCACTAAAAACTGCACTTTTGCGTTGAATCTACGTTTTAAATATGGAGGCGATATGTCTAGCCATACTGACTACGGAAGGCACCACGCCTGTGAGCATCAGTGCAAACCTGTAGCAAAGCTGCATGACTGGCTAAAGCTCTCAAGTGGGCTGTTTGTTGTTCGTTTAGGGCGCTATAGAAGCGCAGGCGCAGCGCTGACGGGGTGGTTTTGCAAAATAGCAGTGTTTGCTTTCATGTTGATGGCAAAACAGGCCAGTGCGCATGAAGTTTACACCGCACCCTCCTGGTTGCCTGGCGGTAATCTGCAAACCATTTACACTGCCGCTTTTCTGAGCGGGCCAAAGATTGCTTTCAGGCGCGAGCGCTGGGAATTTCCGGATGGCGATTTTATTGATGCGGATTGGGTGGATGCAGAAAATAACAATACGCCTATAGTCGTGCTGTTTCATGGTCTGGAAGGTAGCTCGCAAAGTTTTTATGCGCTTGATCTGATGGCTGCTGTCAAAAAGAATGGCTGGCGTGGCGTAGTGCCGCATTTTCGCGGTTGTTCCGGCGAACCGAATCGTTTGCCACGTGCTTATTTTGCCGGTGATGTGGCGGAAATAGAAAGCATGCTCAGGCACATTCAGGCCGAATATCCGAATGCGCCGATTTATGCGGTGGGAGTATCGCTAGGCGGCAATGCGCTACTTAAATGGCTGGGAGACGCAGGTGAACGTGCTGGTGGGCTGGTCAAGGCTGCCGTTGCTGTATCGGCACCGGTGGACATGAACGCGGCCAGTCACGCACTGGATCGTGGCTTTAACCGCGCCATTTACACGGCACGCTTTCTGGCAACACTCAAGGCCAAAGCTTTGGAGAAAGCCAAGCGTTTTCCCGGAATGCTGGATGACAAGGCGATTGCGGCTGCCAGCACTTTTCAGGAATACGACACTTTGGTCACCGCACGTTTGCATGGATATCTGGATGCAGAAGATTACTGGACGCGCACCTCAAGCAAGCCGGGGCTGAAAAATATCAAAGTGTCAACGCTGGTATTAAATGCAAAGAATGATCCCTTCCTGCCGGTTTCTGCTTTGCCCACGTTGAATGAAGTTTCTCCTAGCGTCACGCTTGAACAGCCCGCAAATGGCGGCCATGTGGCATTTCCCGGCAGTCCCTTTCCCGGCAATATTGATTGGTTACCTTCCAGGATTATTGAGTTCTTTAAGACACATTAGTAACGCACGATTCCAGACATTTCTCATGTCTTGTCGCAATCCCTACATTATTGCGGCCCATTAATTATTCTTCAATACACTGATTAATAATAACTTATTCCCAATAACCCATGCTGGCACGACAGATGCTTGAGAAGGATACAAACCTTTCTCAGAGCTGACCATGCGACACAGTATTCCCATTATCAACGATACCACCTTGCGCGACGGTGAACAGACGGCCGGAGTGGCGTTTACGCGCGAGGAGAAGTTGGCGATTGCACAATCGTTGGCGGATGCGGGGGTGCCAGAGCTGGAAATAGGTATTCCGGCCATGGGCGAAATGGAAATTCAGGATATTCGCGCCATTGCCGCATTGGGATTGCCCAGCCGACTGATGGTGTGGGGGCGCATGACGCAGGGTGATTTGATGGCGTGCGCGCGCTGTGGCGTGGAAGCGGTCAATCTTTCCCTGCCTGTGTCCGATTTGCATATCGAGCGCAAGCTCAAGCGTGATAGGCGCTGGGTGCTGGATCAAATTGCCTTTTTTGTGCGCAAAGCCTGTGATCTCGGCTTGCGTGTTTCGGTCGGTGCGGAAGATGCCTCGCGCGCGGATCCATCCTTTGTGTTGAAAGTGGCCGAATTTGCGCAAACCGCAGGCGCACGCCGTTTTCGTTATGCCGATACGCTAGGTGTACTCGACCCGTTTGGTACGTTTGAAAAAATATCCGCTCTGGCGGCCGCGACCGATTTGGAAATTGAAATGCATGCCCATGATGATCTGGGTTTGGCGACCGCCAATTCGCTAGCGGCTTTAATGGCCGGGGCGAGCCATGTGAATACCACGGTGAATGGGCTGGGTGAGCGTGCTGGCAATGCGCCGCTGGAAGAAGTAGTGATGGCATTGTGGCGCATACATGGGATTGAAACCAGGGTAGATAGACAACGTTTTCCGGCCATTTCAAAACTGGTAGCCGAAGCCTCGGGGCGCGCCGTGGCGGCTAATAAAAGCATAGTCGGCGCGGCAGTTTTCACCCACGAATCCGGTTTGCATGTGGATGGTTTGCTGAAAGACCCGAGCACATATGAAAACTTTGACCCGGCGCAAGTGGGGCGGAATCGCCAGCTGGTGCTGGGCAAGCACTCCGGTAGCCATGGCGTGAAAGACGCTTATGCCAAACTCGGTATTGATGTCAAACATGATGAGGCCTCGCAATTGTTGAAGCTATTGCGCCAGTTTGCCAATGCCTCCAAGCGCACACCGCAAGCGGTCGATTTACAGAAAATGTATCAGCAAGTTTTGCGCACGGTTTAGCTGATAAACCAATGTTCCATTCCATCGTAAATTCTTACGAATCTATTTTAAATAACCAGGAGCCATCATGAGCAATCTACTCAATACATTGGAAAATTTTTCAGCTGCCGAGGAGTTTCTCGATTTCTTGGGCGTGGAATACCTGCCGCAAGTGGTACACGTCAATCGTTTGCATATTCTGAAACGCTTTCACCAGTATCTGGGGCGTGATCCTATACCGGAGGGTTTGCCGGAAACGGAAGAGCGCGCGGCCTACAGGATGCGCTTGCAACAGGCGTATGGCGATTTTGAGCAATCGGATGCAGTTACCGAGAAGGTATTCAAGGTGTTTCAGGATAAGGCAGGCGTGCAGACCGTCACGGTAAACAAGCTGAAACAGACACTGGCTGATCGCAATGCCTAACGATTGTCGGCTTTGCTACAAAGTGTCAAGGGTTGGTTTTTGTTGTATAACTCATTGAAACAAATTAAGTTATTAGGTTTCATTAGCCGTGGCACAAAGGTTGCATTAGTCATTAATAAGTATTGGTAAACGGAGATTCAAATGCACATCGTTGTCTGTATCAAGCAAGTTCCCGATAGCGCGCAGATACGCGTGCATCCGGTGACCAATACCATTATGCGGCAAGGCGTGCCGGCCATTGTTAATCCTTATGATCTGTTTGCACTGGAAGAAGCGCTGAGGCTAAAGGATGAATATGGTGGCCGCGTTACCGTGCTGACCATGGGGCCACCAATGGCGGAAGCTGCGCTGCGCAAGGCGATTTCGTACGGTGCGGATGATGCGATATTGGTCACCGACCGCGCGTTTGCCGGTTCCGATACCTTGGCCACCAGTTGCGCACTGGCTGCGGCGATTGGACAGATACACAAGGACATGCCGGTGGATCTGGTATTTACCGGCAAGCAAACCATTGATGGCGATACCGCACAAGTAGGCCCCGGCATTGCCAAACGCCTGGATATGCAGTTGCTGACTTATGTTTCCAAGGTGCGTTCGGTTGATCTGGATAAGCATGAGATTTTAGTGGAGCGGCGTTCTGAAGGTGGTGTACAGCTGCTAAAAACCAGCACGCCGAGTTTGATTACCGTGCTGGAAGGCACCAATGAAATGCGCTTTGCCACCATGGCCAATATGTTCCGCGCTTCGCGCTATCCAGTCAAAGTTTGGAACCGCGAGCAGGCGGGGATTGAAGATGTGACCAAGGTGGGTTTGAAAGGTTCGCCGACGGTGGTGTCCAAGGTTTTTGCGCCCACGCTGCGTGCGGTCAAGGCTGAAATTATCCAATGCGAAAACAATGAACCCAAGGATTTGGCCGTCACCTTGCTGGCCAAGATGTTTACCAAGTTTCCCAAAATTGAACAAGAAATCGCCAAACGTGCAGCATGAATGTGTGCAATGAATAAGAAAGAGGTCAAACCATGAGCGAAGTTACTGAAACCAAAAAGCCAGCAGGCAAAAAACGCTTTGAGCTATCCGAAAGCCTGAAAGCCTATAAAGGTATCTGGGTATTCATAGAGCATGAGCGCGGCGTGATACACACCGTTTCGCTGGAGCTGTTGGGCGAAGGGCGCAAACTGGCAGATCAGCTCGGTGTGGAATTGGCCGGTGTAGTCATGGGAACGCCGGGGGAAACCACGCGCAGCTTCTGTCATGAAGCCTTCTTCCATGGCGCTGATCTGTGTTATCTGGTTGAAGACCCCTTGCTAACCGATTACCGTAATGAGCCTTTCACCAAAGGCTTGACGGATTTGGTCAACAAATACCAGCCTGAGATTATGCTGTTGGGTGCCAGTACGCTGGGGCGGGATTTGGCCGGCAGTGTGGCCACCACGCTAAAAACCGGGCTAACCGCAGATTGCACTGAACTGAATGTGGATTTGGATGCGCGCAGTTTATTGGCCACGCGTCCTACCTTTGGTGGCAGTTTGTTGTGCACTATCCAGACGCTGAACTATCGCCCGCAAATGGCCACCGTCAGGCCGCGCGTGATGCCGATGCCGGAGCGTGATGCCAGCCGCACCGGTCGTATTGTGGAAGATAGTCTGGGCATGGTGGAAAGCGCCATCATTACCAAGGTGCTGGAATTTATCCCGGATGAAATGCAGGATAAACCGCAGCTACCCTTCGCTGACATTATTGTTTCCGGCGGGCGCGGCATGAAAAAACCGGAAAATTTCAAGCTGATCTGGGATCTGGCCAATATGCTGGGGGCTGAAGTGGGTGCCACGCGCCCAGTGGTACAGGCAGGTTGGGTAGATTTGGAACGCCAGGTTGGGCAATCCGGCAAAACCGTGCGCCCCAAGCTTTATATCGCCGCTGGTATTTCCGGTGCCATACAGCATAGAGTCGGCATGGATGCTTCGGATGTCATCATCGCCATCAACAACGACCCCAACGCTCCGATTTTCGACTTTGCCCATTACGGCATTGTTGGTAACGCAATGACCCTGCTTCCCGCTTTGACGGAAGCTTTCAAAGTGCATCTGGCAGTCGCCCGCAAAGCAGGATAGGAGAAAAATCATGGCTGAAAAATTTGATGTGATCGTGGTGGGTGCCGGGCCATCGGGAAATTCTGCCGCGCTAAAGCTGGCCGAAGCGGGTTTGAGTGTGCTGCAGATTGAGCGTGGCGAATCGCCGGGTTCCAAGAATGTGCAAGGCGCGATTCTCTATTCGGACGCGCTGGAAAAACTGATCCCTGATTTTCGTGATGATGCGCCGCTGGAACGTCATGTGATAGAGCAGCGCATGTGGGTGCTGGATGATGACTCTTTTGTAGGCACACATTATCGTTCGGATAGTTTTAACAAGGAGCCGTACAACCGTTACACCATGATCCGTTCGCAATTCGACAAATGGTTTTCCGAACGCGTGCAAAAAGCCGGAGCCTTGTTGATTTGCGAAACCACGGTTTCCAATTTATTGCTGGATGGCAATCGGGTGGTGGGTATACAAACCGACCGCGAAGGCGGCGAAATTTACGCCGATGCAGTGATTCTGGCGGATGGTGTGAATTCCCTGTTGGCTAAGAAAGCCGGTTTTCATCCTGAACTGGAACCCAAGAATGTGGCGCTGGCGGTGAAGGAAATCCATTTCATGCCGCAGGAGCTGATTGAGCAGCGCTTTAACGTCAAGGATGACGAGGGCGTGGTGATTGAAATGGTAGGAAAAATCACCAAGGGCATGATGGGTACCGGCTTTCTTTACACCAACCGCGAATCCGTCACCATAGGCGTGGGCTGCATGTTGTCCGACTTTAAAAAGCAGAAAATCACGCCTTTTGAGCTGCTGGAACAAATGAAGGAACATCCTTCCATCAAACCACTGATTCAAGGCGGTGAGATGAAAGAATATACCGCGCATCTAATCCCCGAGGGCGGTTACAAGGCCATGCCGGATTTATACGGCGAGGGTTGGATGATAGTCGGAGACGCTGGCATGTTTGTCAATGCCGTGCACCGCGAAGGTTCCAATCTGGCCATGACCACCGGTATGCACGCGGCGAATACGCTGATTGAATTGAATGCTGAAGGATTGCCGTTTAGCAAGGCTAATCTCAAACGCTACAAGGCAAAACTGGATGAAAGTTTTGTCATGAAAGACATGAAAAAATACAAGAATATGCCGGATGTGTTTCATACCAATCCGCAGTTTTTCAATGATTATCCCGAACTGATCTCCAATGCCGCGCGCACCATGCTCACCGTGGATGGCGTGGATAAAAAAACCAAAGAACGCCAAATTGGCAAAAGTTTCCGTCAGCGCCGCTCAATCTTTGGCATGGTGAAAGATACGTTTAAATTATGGAGGGCTTTCGAATGAGTGCTGCTATTAAGGTTGAGGAGAAACTGTTTCAGAACCGTTACAAAGTCGATGCCGGTCGCCCACATATCAGCATTATCGACGAGGATAAATGCCGTAACAACTGCGCAAGCCAAGCCTGCATTACCTGCTGTCCGGCCGGTTGCTGGACCATGGAAGGTAATGGTCAGGTCACGGTCATCAGCGACGGCTGTCTGGAATGTGGAACCTGTCGCATTATCTGCGACGATCATCGCAATGTGGCCTGGGAATATCCAAGAGGTGGCTATGGCATTCTGTTCAAATTCGGTTGATTTGATTGCTGAAGAATAACTGATGTTATGCAACAACCACAGAAACATGAAACTGAGGCAGTGTGATGTGTGATTCGTCGAAACGGAAAATCCCCCCCAGCCCCCCTTTTACAAAGGGGGGAGAAAAACTGGCTCACTTTGCAAAGAGTAGAGCAACACCGGTGCAGATGGGCTTGCTTGTCTTCCCACTTTGTAAAAGGGGGATTGAGGGGAATTTGATTTTTGACATGCGTAATATCAGAGAATAAATCATGACCCAACCCGTCTGGCTTTCAGAGCGTGTGCAATGGATAGGTGCTTTCGATCCCGGAATGCGCAGCTTTGACATTATCCTCAAAACGCCTAATGGCACTACGTATAACGCTTATGCGGTGCGTGGCAGTGAGGGTGTGGCGGTGATTGATACTGTAAAGGCCGAATGCGCAGAACAGTTTTTCGCTCATTTAGAGGCTGTAGCCAGATACGATGAAATCAAGGTCATTATCCTCAATCACTTGGAGCCGGATCATACGGGTGCCCTGCCGGAGCTGATGCGGCGCGCACCACAGGCCAAGCTCTATATATCGCAATCTGCGCAACTAATGTTGAAAGCGCTGCTCAATCGCAAGGATTTGGACTTCACAGCAGTAATTACAGGCGATACGGTGAGTCTGGGAGACCGCACTTTGCGATTCTTGCATACGCCGTATTTGCATTGGCCGGATACGCAATGCACGTATCTGGAAGAAGAGTTCATTCTGTTTTCAGGAGATGTGTTCGGCTGCCACTTTTGTGATAAGCGCTTGTATAACGACAAAGTGGGTGATTTTCGCTTTGCCTTTGAATATTACTACACGCACATCATGCGGCCATTTCGTGAGCATGTGATTAATGCACTGGCTTTAATTGAACCGTTGACGATTAACATTATTGCCCCCACGCACGGGCCAATACTCCGCGATCAGCCCACGCGTTACATAGAGCGCTATCGGGAATTAAGCGCCCAGCGGCTACAAAATGAGATTAATGCGGAAGAAAAAACGCTGATTGTTTTTTATATCAGCGCCTATGGCAGCACCACGCAAATGGCAGAAATGATACGCGAGGGCGCAGAACAAGTGCCTGGAGTGCGTGTTTCCCTGTACGACATGGAAGGTGGCGACACCGATCTGTTTGTTGATCTGGTAGAAGATGCCGATGGCATATTGGTGGGTTCGCCCACCATCAATGGCGATGCGGTCAAACCGGCGTGGGATTTATTGTCATCATTTGCCAAAATTAATGTACGCGGCAAACTTGCTGGTGCTTTTGGTTCCTACGGCTGGTCGGGTGAAGCCGTGCGTATGCTGGAGGACAGACTGCGTGGCCTGAAAATGCGCTTGCCACTGGAAGGCGTGCGCATCAAGCTAATTCCTTCATTGGAAGAGTTGGAACAATGTCGGCAATATGGGCTGGAAGCGGCTGAACATCTGATGGGCGTGAATGCACCACGTGTGCTGGAAATGGCGGATTTGCTGGCTGCGCGGAAACAGACCACGGAAGAATTAAGTGTAGTGACTATTTAGGATAATAATTATGGCCAAAGCAAAAGTTACATTCTCCGATGTCAACGTCACTGTCAACGTGCCGGTGGGAACGCGCATCATCGAACTATCGGAAGCGGTGGGTTCTTATATCGCTTATAACTGCCGCGAGGGTGATTGCGGCGTTTGCCTGTTTGAGGTGATAAAAGGCCAGGAAAATCTGTCGGAACTTTCCAAAGAAGAAAAAGCTGTGTTGCTGGCACGTTTCCACGAAATCATGGAAGGCTGGCGCGCCACCAATAACCTGGAGGCTCTGCAAGCCAAAATGCAGCGTGAAAACTTTATCGGCAAGCATTGTCGTCTTGCCTGTCAAACGCAAGTTTTTGGCGATGTGATCGTCGCGCCTATTTAAGGGAAAAGCCATGTCAAAATACAACATCACCTTCGCCGACATCGGCACTACCGTTAATGTGTCGCGTGGCACACGTATTGTCGAAGTGGCTGAAAAAGTCGGTGCCAGCATTCCCTTTGGCTGCAAGGAAAACGACTGTGGCGATTGCATGATAGAAGTGCTGATAGGTGCAGAAAACCTGTCCAAACCTTCCCCTTTGGAAATTGAACTGCTTAAGGAAAAGTTAGCAAAACCCAGTAACCGTCTGGCCTGTCAAGCCATGGTGCTGGGTGATGTCACCGTTAAACCAGCTTAAAACGTGTTCATAAATTTATTACTAAGGAAAAATCATGCCCAAACCCGCTAAACACGTTTTTGTCTGCAACCAATCACGGCCCGCCAATCATCCGCGCAGCTCCTGTCAGGCTAAGGGAGGCAATGAAGTCGTACAAGCCTTCTGGCAACAAGCGCAAACGCGTAACTTGTTTGACAAATTTTCAGCAACTTATTCCGGCTGCCTTGGCCCCTGCGATAACGGCCCCAATGTGCTGGTTTATCCCGAAGGCGTGCTGTACAGCGGCGTAACCAAAGAAGATGTTGTGGCGATTATCGACGAACACCTGCTGGGCGGCACTGTGGTGGAACGATTAAAAGCGCCAGCAGGCATTTGGTAAATCATCATGCAAGGTATCGTAACTGCCGAAGACCTGCCACCGCGCGTAGCGGGCTATCTGGCAGCAGCAGCTGCATCAGGCGATTGGCGCGATGCAGAAACACTGCTGTGGCGTGCACAGGCGGCTGATCCCGAATGCCTGCATGTGTATTACATCCTCTACAAATTCTATTTCCGTCATCAACGCCTGAGCGATGCCGAACGCGCGGCTTGTCTGGCATTGGATGCGGCGGCGCGTCAGGCACATATCCACTCCAACTGGCGCTTGCTGCATAAAACCAGTTGCGATTGGAGCATTGTTGAAGCACCGCAACATTTTTATTTGTTCAGTCTCAAAGCCCTGGCTTTCATCCGTTTGCGTCAGCAGCGCGTGGAAGATGCTTCGCTGATTCTTGCCAAACTCTATGAAATTGACCCGCAGGATTCCGTAGGCGCATCAGTCATCGAGGCCTATGCGACGGGTGCTGCTGCATGAGTATGTTAACTGGTGCGATGTTGGGTATTCTGGAAGAAGCTGGGATGGCCGTGCTGACTTATACGGAAGGGCTTCTGCCTGATGAGTTTTTTAACAGCCAACTCACGCAAAGAGAAGTGCTAAAGCAAATCAGAGTGATGGTAGAAACAGCGGCCAACGCGCCGCCCGAGCTGAAACAGCAAATGCCGGAAATTGACTGGGCGGGCTGGGCGCAACTCAACAGACAGCTGACACAAGCCGGTGGATTTGAGCAAGATGCCGTTTGGTTTGGCGTGCGCTCGCTAGTGCCGGCGACCCTGATGTGGTTAAGAGTTTATCGCAAAGATACACCGCAGTTGTTTTCGTTGATGTCATGAAAATGTAGGAAATAAAGGCATCAGCTGATATATTTCGCTTATCGATATAAACTTTTATTTATTGCGAATTGATAGAGGTCAACATGGCGGGAAGTAACGAATTTAAAGTAATGGGCTCGTTGTCTTTAGGTAAGGATGCGCAGAATCTGTTGAGCGATAAGCGTATCACCTTGCTGGAGCACGTAGGCGCATGCGGTTCAATTACGCAAGCGGCCAAGGCGGCGGGCTTAAGTTACAAAGGTGCTTGGGATGCGGTGGATGCGATGAACAGCATGTTTGGCGAGCCGCTGGTCGTCACCATGACCGGCGGCAAAGGCGGAGGTGGTACCCAGCTTACGCCCACCGGTATTCGTATTGTCGATGCTTTTCGCGCCTTGCATCGCGAGCATCAGCGTTTTATGCAAGCCGTTAGTGCCGGTATTGAAGATTTTGACAATATTTATCAACTTATCAGGAGATTATCCATGAAAACCAGTGCACGTAATCAGTTTTTCGGCAAAGTGAGCAGTATCAAACAAGGGCCGGTGAATGTGGAGGTTGAACTTACGCTAACCGGTGGCGACAAAATTCATTCGGTGATTACACATGACGGGCTGGATAGTCTCAGCCTTGAAGTCGGCAGCGAGGCTTGGGCGCTGGTCAAGGCCAGCTGGATTATTCTGGCACTGCCGGATGCGGCGGGCAAAGTCAGTGCACGCAATAAACTCATAGGCAAAATAACGCGGATTGTGTCAGGGGGGGTTAATACCGAAATCGTGTTGCAATTGGAAGGTGGCAATACAGTAAGTGCGATCATTACCAATGAAAGTGTGGCTGAACTGAATCTGGCAGAAGGGATTGAAGTGTGCGCTGTGTTCAAGGCCAGTAGCGTAATTATGGGTATCACTGATTAAGCGTCGGGTCTGTAGGCGTAGCTTGCTGGTCAGGCAATCCACGCGCCTATGCATGATGAAGTAATCTTAAAGTTTTACGTATTATTGAGTTTCGTTATGTAGTAATATTTATATTGATTTAAAATCTAAGGGGTTGAAAATGAAGCCAGGATGGAAGTTAACGTGTGGCGTATTACTGGCCATGTGTATTAATAGCGCTTATGCCGATGAAGCTACAGAAGCACGCGTTGCCAAATTGCAGGAAATGCTGGAACAGCAACAATGGCAGATGAAAGCCATGGCGGAGGAGCTGGCGGCATTACAACAAGGCCGTATTAAGGACAAGGGTAAAAGCGAAGGCAAGCCAGTGCAGGCGGCTTTCAAGGATGGCCTGGTATTTGAAGATGGATCGGGTGATTGGAAGCTGCAACTTAACGGGCGTATTCAGGCGGATTATCGAGGCTTTGTACCAACAGAGTGGAAAAATGACGGATTCTTTATTCGTCGCGCACGTCTGGGTGGCACTTTCACTTTTTTGAAAGATTTTTCTGTACGTGTGGAAGGGGAATACGGCAATGTAAGTGATGGCAGTAAAGCTACCACAGCCATGACTTATGGTTATATGGATTTTGCACGATGGAAAGAAGCCAGGTTTCGTGCCGGTCAATTCAAGCCCTTTTTCGGGCTGGAACGTACTTATAGCACCAATTTCCTGGACTTTACTGAATTGTCACTGGCTACCAATAATGGCGCTATTTTCACATCGACTTATGATCGTGGTGTGATGGTATTCGGTGATCCTATGCCTTGGCTGAACTATAATTTTTACGTGGTAAACGGTAGTGGTCAAAACAACGATGATGTCAACGATACCAAGGATTATGGCGGCAGAATCAACGCTAATTTTGCAAAATTGGCCGACATCAAGAATGCCGTCATTCATCTCGGTGTTTCCGCCAGCGATGGCAATATTGGTTTTTCCACTGCAACTGGCAGTACGCTCACCCAAGCGACGGAAGCCAATGGTGCTACCTTTTTCAGTGTCAGTGGCTTGGGCGGCACGAAAAAAGCGGATCGCAGTCGCTGGGGTTTGGAAAGCTCGCTGGCTTATGGCCCGATCAAGCTGAGCGGTGAATATATTTATGCCAATTTTGATGGGGTAACCAATACCGGTACGGCTACTTCACCGGTCAGTCTTCCTGTATCCATGCAAAACAAAGCCTTTAATAACGACATCAAAGCCTGGTATGTGGATTTAAACTGGCTGGTCACCGGTGAAAACTGGGCCGATACCTATAAAAATGGTGTTTATGGGCGCGTCAGGCCAAAAAACAATATGAATTTGCAAAACGGCTGGGGAGCTTTAGAGCTTGGTTTGCGTTATAGCAGTTTTGATGCTTCAGACTTTAAGAACCTGCTGACGACTACTGCTGCCAATGGCAGCGCAACGAATTTCACCACTGGCGCAGAAGCCTGGACACTGGGAGCCAAGTGGATATTTAACCCCAACGCGCGTCTGGTGATGAACTATGTTCACACCGATTTTGACACGCCGATTCTGGTGAATAGTAAACGTAGTGGCTCTGAAGACGCTGTGCATGTGCGAGCCCAGTATGACTTTTAGTCATAGTTAAAAGAATGAATTTTTAAATCACATCTGGAGCTTTATTATGAAAACCTTGAAACAACTTTTTTTAATTCTGTTTTTACTGACACATGCGCTTATCTCTTTTGCCGAACCGCTAACAGTCGCTATTGCCGCCAATCTGAAATATGTATTTGACGATATTGCTGCAGAGTTTAAAAAACAAACCGGTATTGAAACGCAGAGTGTACTTAATTCATCGGGAAAAATTGCGACCCAGGTCAGGAATGGTGCGCCGTTTGATGTTTTCATGTCTGCTGATATGGAATATCCGGAAGGCTTGTATAAAGACGGTTTTGCCATCACCCCGCCCAAGCCTTATGTTTATGGTCAACTGGTATTATGGTCGCAAACGGGTATGGATTTGAGCCGTGGCGTGGCTGGTTTGGCAGACAAAAGTGTGGGCAAAGTGGCTATCGCCAACCCCAAGGTGGCACCGTTTGGCCGTCAATCCATCAAGGCGCTGGAGTATTACAAAGTGCTGGCGGTGGTAGAGCCGAAATTGGTGTATGGCGAAAGCATTACCCAGGTCAGCCAGTATGTGGATAGCAAGGCGGCGGATGTGGGCTTTAGTGCAAAATCCATTGTGATGGCACCAGAAACTGCAGGCAAGGGCAAATGGGTAGAAGTGCCGGCAGAAAGTTATCAGCCGATTGCGCAGGGCATTGTAATTTTGAAGCATGCCGCTGAAGCCAATGGCGAAGCCGCTCGCAAATTCTATGGCTTCGTTTTATCAGAAAAAGCGCGCGCAATTTTTGCCAAGAATGGTTACAAGCTGCCGTGAATAGATTAAAAGGCCAAATCGTCGCTATCGACTGCAATGAACACATGTCATTGGTGGATGTGGCGGTAGGCGGCGATGTTTATACTGCCACCTTGCTGGAAACGCCAGAATCAGCGGATTACCTTAAGGTTGGCAATCGAGTGACGCTGTTATTCAAGGAAACCGAGGTCTCACTGGCAAAAAACCTGAGCGGCTTAATCAGCCTGCGCAACCGTTTCCCCGCCACCGTGCGCAGCATACAGCGCGGCGATATTCTGAGTGCCGTAATGTTAAATTATGCCGACAAAACCTTAATCAGCGTGATTACCACGCGCGGCATGGATAGATTACAGTTGGTGGTAGGGGATGCGGTGGAAGCACTGGTCAAAGCCAATGAAATCGCGCTAATGGCAGGGCATCATGACGCTTGATTGGCAACCTTTAATCCTCACGTTCAAATTAGCCTCGGTGACCACGGCTATTTTGCTGTGCATAGGTGTGCCGTTTGCCTGGTGGCTGGCCAATACGCGCATCCGTTTCAAGCCTATGGTCGAGGCGCTGGTGAGCATGCCCTTGGTGCTGCCGCCTTCGGTGCTGGGTTTTTATCTGCTGCTGGCTTTTAGCCCAACACATTGGTTCGGGCAGTGGCTGGATCGCGTCGCCGGTATTCGTTTAGCCTTCAGCTTTGAAGGCTTAATCATTGCCTCTATCATTTTCAGCTTCCCGTTTCTGGTGCATCCGATTCAAGCCGCTTTTCAGAATCTGCCGCGCTCGCTGACCGATGCCGCGCAAGTGTTGGGCAAATCCCCATGTCAGATTTTTATGCGTGTATTGCTGCCCAATATCAAACCCGCGCTGCTATCCGGCACCGTGCTGGCATTTGCCCATACCGTGGGCGAATTCGGCGTGGTGCTGATGATAGGCGGCAATTTGCCGCATGAAACCCGCGTGGCCTCGATTGCTATTTACGATGAAGTGGAAGCGCTTAATTATGCTGCTGCCAATTTTTATGCAGGCGTGTTGTTTATGCTGTCGTTTTTGATACTGCTGGTGGTTTATGTGATTAACCGCAAGGCGTTGAAATGATACAGGCGAGCCTCAAAAAGCGTTTACACGGTGCTAATGGTAAATTTGATCTGGATGTAAATCTGCAAGTGGCCGAAGGTGAATTTATTGCGTTGTTTGGTCCGTCCGGTGTGGGTAAAACCACCTTGTTGCGCTGTTTGGCCGGGCTGGAACAGGCGGAAGGTAATATCGTCATCAACGGCGAAACCTGGCTGGATACGGCACAACGTATTAATCTCAGCCCACAACAACGGCGCGTGGGCTATATGTTTCAGGATTACGCCCTATTCCCCAATATGACTGTACGCGGCAATCTGGAATTTGCGCTGCGCAAAGGCAGCGATAAAAAACGCGTGGATGAATTACTGGAATTAATGGGCTTGGGCGAATTGCAGCAACGCAAGCCGGAAACGCTCTCCGGCGGACAAAAACAACGCGTGGCACTCGCCCGTGCGCTGGCTTCGGAACCGCGTTTGTTACTGCTGGATGAACCCTTTTCGGCATTGGATGGAGAAATGCGGGTGCATTTGCATGATGAAATCCTGCGCCTGCAACGCCATTTTGCTATCACTACCATCATTGTTAGCCATGATGTCGGCGAAGTTTATAAACTTGCTAATCGCGTACTGGTGATGGAAGAAGGGCGTATCACACATCAAGGTAACCCCGCCGAAGTATTCAGCAGCGGTCAAACCAGTGGTAAATTTCGCTTTACCGGTGAAATTCTCGCCATTGAACCCATGGACGTGCTGTTCTCGCTGACGGTGCTGATCGGTAACCAGATTGTGCGCGTTGTGGCCATGCCGAATGAAGCGGGATTATTGCAAGCGGGTGACCGCGTGATGCTGGTTTCCAAGGCGTTTAATCCTATGGTGTTTAAGCTGGGTTAAGCACTTTTTTTTGCTTATCGATATATACAATGGTTAATAACCGATATGGTTGAGATTATTTTGTTTGATTGAAAACAAATATCTTTTAATTTAAGAAATCGATATGAAGGAGTGAAAATGGACGAGCTATGGGAAGAAATGTTGCCACAGGAGTATCGTAATCGCATCGTCAGGCCGATCGCTTTTGAACATCACACCGAGCCTTCAGTGAGCGCGAACAAGATCATCGGTTTTGATGTTTGCGGAAAACGCTGTTTTTATTTTCACTCGTTTCTGTTAACGGAAGAGGGCTTCGACATTGACGAGTTCCCGATTTCTATTGACGTTTATTACGAACGCGTGATTGCCTGGCGCTTAAATCAAGGTAGCTGGATCAATATCAAAAGCTACTCGGATCGCCTGGATAAATGCCAGCGGCGCTTGACCACACTGCCGCTGGAAATGACGGCAACAGCTCCGCGATAAAATGGGCAAAGTGTCTGATTTGTAATCGGCATTTTGCCCGTGTCTATCAGGATTCAACGCCCAGAATGACCGATGAAGCCTTGAATACGGCACTGGCGTTGGCACCTTCTTTGATGCCGAGTTCGTTGACAGCATCATGGGTGATGGTTGCGTAAACAACCGAACCGCTAGGCAAGGTAATGGCCAGCTCGGAATTAATTTGGCCGTTGCTTAATTTGCTTACTTTACCTGTCAGCACGTTGCGAGCACTGAGAGCAATTCCTTCAGCATCGGTTAACACCAACACGGAAGAGGCTTTTACCAGAGCCGTGACGGTTTTGCCTGAAGTCAGTCCCAGATTCTGGGCGCTGGCATTAGTAACAATGGCAATAATTTTATCGTTTCCACCCAGCGTGATTTCCACTTCGGTATTCACACTGCCGGGTTTGATGGCTGAGATAGTGCCTTGAAATTTATTGCGTGCGCTGATTTTCATGATGGATTCCTTGTATTGATTTAGCAGAGTTTTTGGGATATTTATTTAGATTGCATCCTAGCGTATTCCCTGATGTTGCATAGTAACAACCACAGCGCTTTCCCAATCGTCATATAGTCAATATAACTACGCAAATGAAAGTGCGTCATGAAGCTATATATTTGCTTGCAGAATGAATGAAATTGAAATGTATTCTTTGTCGCAAAGCAGACATTTTTTTCACACAATCTGATCAGAACCAGTTTGTAAAATGTAATTGATTGTTTTTTTAATTATTTTATTGCAAGGCATGAAACCTGCTTATATAAATTATCGATATAAAATTTTATTTATTACGTTTTAGCTTGGACGCGCGCTAATGCATTGAAGAGCACAAAACACGCTTTGCCAGAGCAGGTATTTTTCCTGCCAGCGCATTGCTATGTCAGAAAGGGATTGCTGATTTCGTCGTATAGGGTTGCTGAATTCAAAAAATTGCCTATCGTTATATAAAAGGCTCTATTACGTTTTATTTTTGTTCTATTTATTATTATAAAAAGGGGTTTTGCATGAAAAAGTCATGGAGAGTTAAGCCAGTCTGTCTCGCGATCTGGATGCTGGGCAGCGCGTTTGAGGTTTCAGCCGCCGGTGTTCAGGTTACTAAAGAAGTCATTAACACAGCAATCGCGCAGACCGATGATAAAACCTTGCCCGCGCTGGAAGTGACAGCCGATGCTCCGAAGGAGGAAACACAGTTCGCAGTTAAAGTGGCAACCCGTCCCGATCTGGAGCCGGACAGTGTTTTGAATCCTTACCGTGTGGAAGCGACTGCGCGTTTTGGTAGCGAAGTGCTGACGCAAAAGGACATTGAGGCAATACATCCTAAAGATCTTTATGATTTTCTGGATAAGGCCGCCGGTATGGATTTGACTTATCAAGGGCGAAAAAGCCCGTATTTTCTTAATGAGCGCGGTGGTGGCAGCATTACCTTCATATTGGATGGTGCGCTATTGCCCACGCAATCCAACCGCATTATTCAGAGCATCCCGCTGGCGGCCATTGAACAGATTCAGGTCATGCGCGGTTCCACTTCGTTGGCACTCGGCCCTTCCATCAGCTATGGCTCATCCAATTCCCCTTCGGGTTTGAATACCGGTTTTGTCATTATCCGCACCAAGCGCCCCGCCAAGACCGAAGCCAAATTAACGGCCGCCTTGGAAAAAGCCAAATCACAGCCGGTGGCCAACAAGGAAAGCCTGTTTGCAGGGACGCATTTGGGAGCGGCCGACGATCTCAATGGCTATGTTGGCGGCTTGCTGGCGCGCAGCGATACGCCAAGCAAACCCACCTGGTTTGACGGGCAGAGCTATAGCGCCGGCATGTTTACCAGCGGTTTGAAATACGGCAAGTTTTCGATCAATTTCATGGGCTATGAAAGCACGGCGGGGCTGGAAATGCAGCGCGGGGTCAAGTATGACGGTTCATTGGATACTTCCAAATGGTATTACGATCCGCTGGTGACGACTGTGTTGTCCACCGATATGAGCATGGAGTGGAGCAAGAACCAAACTTCGCTGTTTTCCATTTTCAAAACCATGTACCACCAGCATGAGATAGATCAGAGTTTTACCAATTCCACACGTAGCGACAGAATTTTCAATGAATCCACCAACGGCCTCAGCTTTCGCCATAACGCCAGATTCCGGGATACGCTGATACAGGCCGGTGTACAGCTGGAAAATAGCCAGGGCTTTGGCCCCAATACCAGTTCCAACTATAACAATTGGGATACCAGCGTGCTGGGCTGGTCAATTTCAGGTGAACAGAAATTGTTTGATAACGCGGTGACGCTGGATGTGGGTTATCGCTGGGATCAGAAACATATCAACCGCTCGGCTAGTTTTAGTCCGGCTACTGTAGTTTTAACGGCTGCACAGAAATTAGGTAAAAATGCGGCGCAGCAGGCCGCATTGATTGCCCAGTTACAACCGGCCTATACCGCCTCCCAGATTGCCGCGAAACTTGCCACCGGCAACAATTCTGACCTAGCTCCCGCCCAAATATTCACCCTGGGTGCGCGCTGGAAAATCAACGATATGTTCGCCCTGAACGGGCGCTATTTTGACGGCGATGAAGGCACCAATGGCGATTTCAATATTGTGACCTTAAATGGCCTGCCTTTGCATGCTGAACATCAGCGGCGCAAGGAGATAGCCTTTGAAGCCAGTCCGTGGACGTTTTTCAGGCCCATGCTGTCGGTGTTTGATGTGGATATCAAGAATCAGAAAACAGCCTCCAGTTCTACCTATGTCGTTGATGGCCAGACCTATTATTACTATACCGAAGGCAATTCCAGACGCCTGGGATTGGAATTGGCATTCAAGGGCAGTATCACGCCTAAAACCTCATACAGCTTTGTGTGGACGCATATGTACGAAAACTCTATTACCAGCGCCGGGGTCGTCACGGAAAACAATGGGTTTAAAAACCCGATGAATCTGTATACCGCCGTTCTCAGCCACGAATGGGGGCCTTACCGTGCCAATGTCTCGCTGAAAAAGGTGGATCAATATACCGCCTCGACCAGCTCTCCCGGCACGTTCAACGGGGTGTTTGGCGATTACGTCAATATCAATGCCAATATCGCGCGCGATTTTGTGGTGGATGGTCACAAGCTCACCGGCAAGATTTACGGACGTAATTTGTTGAATGAGCAATTTGCGACCAAATACACCACCGGCTATTACTACGACCGTGGCCGTGTGCTGGGTCTGGAATTTTCGGCGGAGTATTAATTCAGCGTAGGGTGGGCAACGCCCTTTTGCCCACGCGTTAAATCCCGCATGCCATTGCCTGCGCGTGGACACAAAAGCGGTGCCCACCCTACAACTTTGCAAGAATCCACATTTTATTTATGAGGTATTCCAGATGAAAACCACTACAAAATTCACCTCTGCCAGCGTTTCCCGCCGCCGTTTCCTGACCGGCATAGCGCTGGGTGCCGCTGTTATGGCGCGGCCAGGCTGGGCGCTCACCTCCCGCCAAACGGTGACGGTCTTGACCAACCATAACGACGATACTTTTTCACTACTGGAAGAAGCCTTCGAGAAAGCGCAGCCGCATTACCGTATCAAACTGATGTGGATGATGCCGCCGGACGCGCTGAAATTTCTGCATCGCAGCGATAGTGCCAGCCTGGATGTGTGGTGGCAGGCCGCGCCGCATAATCATATCGCCGACCTTGCCAAGGAAGGCTTGCTGCAACCATTGCCGCCTTTGGACGATGGTCTTCCGCCAACGCTAGGCACATTGCCGCTGGTGGCGATGGATAATAGTTATCACGCCACCCAGCTTACCGCGTTCAGCTTTTTGGTAAACAGCCAGGCCATTGCCGCACAGCAATTGCCCTGGCCGTCTGACTGGACGGTGCTGGCACAGCCGGAATATGCAGGCAAGGTGGCCTTATCCGATCCGGTCAAAGTGCGTTTCAATAACATGGTGCTGGACGTTGTTTTGCAAACTTTTGGCTGGGAGCAAGGCTGGGCACTGCTCTCGGCCATTTCCGGCAATGCGGTCATTTTGAGCAAAGGGCTGACGGATGAAGTCAGCAGCGGCAAATACCCCGTGGCGCTGCATATCGACATTGTGCCCAATGCGGAACAGCGTATGCGCCAACCGCTGGAGTGTGTATATCCGGCACATGGCGGCATTATCAATGCCGGATACATCGGCATTTTGAAACAAAGCCCCAATACGGAAGGCGCGCGCGCCTTTGTCAATTTTGTATTGTCGGCATCAGGGCAACAACTGTTGCCGCGCACGGATTTACCGCGTTTGCCGGTGCGGCCGGTGGTTTATGCGGCCTTGGGCAAGACGCAGTTCAATCCTTTCGAGGCGCAAAAATCCGGGCAGCTGACTTACCAAGCTCGTGACGGAGCCGGTCAGGCCGCCGTAGTCAGCGCTTTGTTTGGCGCACTGGTCAAGGATCACGCCCAGCTTTCCCGACTTTGGGCACGTTTGCATATCGCCGAGAAAAAAGCCCATCCGCTTTATACCGCGCAAGTCGCCAAGGCGCGGAGTTTGTTGCAGCAGGTGCCAATAAACGAAGCTTTGGCAGGCAGTGATGAAATCAAAAAAGCCTTTCGTCCGCCGCGCGTACAGCAGCAAACCACCACTACGCCTGCAGATTTGCCGGTACAGAATCAATTACAGGTTGCAGCACCGGTAGCAGAAAACAATAACGCGCAGCCGAGTGCAGCAAAAGATTTAGTCAGCTCCTGGGAACAGGCTTACAGCAACAATCAGGCGCAAGCCGCAAAATTATTGGACGAGGTGGGCGCATGAAAAAGCAATTTTTCTATGGATTATGTTTGGGGCTGGCTATTGTTTCTAGTGAGGCGACGGCAGTGGATTATCCGCGCGAGGCGTATTCGCAACCGGTTTCCGGTCTGGATGCGCATGCACTGGACACGTTTGCCCGTGGTCGTACCGAATTTCTGCAATCCTGGGCAGTGCCGCCGGAAGGTGGCAATGTCTCCGGGCTGGGGCCGCTATTCAATCGTCTGGCCTGTGCCTCCTGCCATCAAAAAGCCGGGCGCGGCCGTTCGCCGGATAGTGCCGACGAGCGCATGTTGTCCATGCTGGTGCGTTTGTCCCTGCCGGGCAAGGGCGAGCATGGCAGCCCCAGGCCGCATCCGTCTTACGGCACGCAACTGAATGAGGAAGGCATCCCCGGTGTTCCCGGTGAGGGGCGTGCCGCTATCCACTGGCAGGAAAGCAGCGTGCGTTTGGCGGATGGTGGCGTAGTGAAATTGCGCCAGCCCAGGTTGGAATTTGTGGATTTGGCTTATGGTTCGCTGGACGGGGTGCTGAGTTCTCCGCGTGTAGGCCAGCCGTTTTATGGTTTGGGTTTGCTGGAAGCGGTACCGGTGAGCACCTTGCAAAGCCTTGCCGATGCACAGAAAAAACAGGGTCTGCATGGTAGCCTCAATCGCGTGTGGGATGTGCTTGAACAGCAGGAAGTTGCCGGGCGTTTTGGTTGGAAAGCCAATAGCCCCAATCTGCGTCAGCAAATGGCGGAAGCCTTTCTCGGCGATATGGGGGTCACCACGCCTTTATTCCCGGATGTGCAATGTGCACCGCAACAACATGCCTGCCGCGCTGCCAGCAAGAGCAAAAGCCAGCCTGAGTTTTCCGGCGAACGTCTGAATGATCTGGATTTCTTCGCTGTGCATCTGGCACCGCCACCACGGCGCAATGTGGACGATGTGCAAGTCAAACGCGGCGAGCAGTTATTTGCCGCCAGCGGCTGTGCAGCCTGCCACAGGCCACAACTCAAAACCGCCGCCCATGCGCGTTATCCGGCCACGCTACCTGCACAAACCATTGCGCCCTACAGCGATTTATTGCTGCATGACATGGGCAAGGGATTGGCCGATAACCGTCCCGATTTCCGCGCCAGCGGCAGCCAGTGGCGCACACCGCCGTTGTGGGGCATAGGTTTGGTGCCGGTGGTCAATGGCCATAGTCAATACCTGCATGACGGCCGTGCGCGCAATCTGGAAGAAGCCGTGCTTTGGCATGGCGGCGAAGCCCATGGCGCGAAAGATCGTTACACCAGCTTACCCAAGGCCGACCGGGAAAGCCTGCTGGCTTTTCTGCAATCCTTGTAAACATGGCACTGCCAACAGTAGTTAAGGAATGGCCTGATGTGGCGACATGATGAAAACCGGCGCTTCATGCTGTCGCTGTTTTTGGCCATCCTGTTTCACGGCGCGGCGGCCATGCTGCTGAGCCGTGTGCTGGCACCAAAACCGGTGATTGAACTGCCACAGATGTTAAGAATAGTGCTTGCAGCAAAGCAGGCTGCGCCTACGCCTACGGCGCAGAGCAAACCTGAGCTTGTGCAAAAACCATTGCAGGCCAAAGCGCAGCCACGCAAAAGCCATGCATCTGCGCAAATCAAGACAGCCGTAGCCGCTGAAACTTTTACCATGCCAGCGGCGACGGCAGACCAGCCTCAAACCCCGGCTATCGAGCAGGCAAGTGCGGTTCCTGTTGCGGAAGCTAGCTTATCCACACCGGCACAGGTCGCTTCATCCGCGCCTCCTGGCTTAGTGGCTTCGCCCCAATTCAATGCAGATTACCTGTCCAATCCGGCACCTGAATACCCGGGAGAATCGCGTGCCAACAAAGAGGAAGGTAAAGTTTTGCTGCGTGTGCATGTGACTGAAGCAGGTCAGCCGGATGAAATCACCTTGCATCGCAGCAGCGGTTTTTCGCGTCTGGATCAAGTGTCGCTGGCGGTGGTGGAACGCTGGAAATTTATCCCCGGACGGCAGGATGGCAGGCCGGTTGCCGCCTGGGTAGTAGTGCCTATCAATTTTACTTTACGAAAATAATTTTTTTTAAAAGGGAGTTTTAAAATGAAAAAGCGTTTTAGATTTAAACCGTTGTGGCTGGCCTGTGCCTGTATCTGTGCAACATCGGCAGCAGCCGAGCCGTTTCAATTGGGTGAGATTCAGGTCACAGCCTCTGGTCTTGATCCGTTAACCGGGGCGGTAAAAACCATAGACCAGGAGGAATTGCGTTTATTCAACCGCGAGACAGTAGGCAAAGCACTCAACATCATGCCCGGTGTGACACTGACCGAAGGCGGTGCGCGCAATGAGCAGATGCTGACCCTGCGCGGTTTTGATCTGCGCCAGGTGCCAGTGTTTGTGGATGGCATTCCGGTGTATGTATCGTATGATGGCTATGTGGATCTGGGGCGTTTCAATACGTTTGATTTGTCCGGGATTGATGTTTCAAAAAGTTTCAGTTCCGTGTTGTATGGCCCGAATGCGCTGGGCGGGGCAATAAATCTGATTAGCCGCAAGCCGACCAAACAGCTGGAAGGCGATGTCACGCTAGGCCTTTATTTGAACAACCAATTTGGTTATAACGGCCTGCATACCGATGCCAATGCCGGTGGCAATTATGGAAGCTGGTATTGGCAGGCCAGCGCCTCTTATCTGAACAAGGATCAGTTTCGGCTCTCGGAGGATTTCAAGGCGACCAAATATGAAGATGGTGGTGACCGGGGCAATTCCTATAACAATGACAAGAAAATCAACTTGAAGTTGGGCTGGACACCGCGTGAGGGCGATGAATACACGGTGAACTATATCAACCAGCAGGGCGAAAAAGGCACGCCGGTTTATGCGGGTAAGGATGTCGCCAGCACTAATAATGTACGCTTTTGGCAGTGGCCGTATTGGGACAAGGAGAGCCTGTATCTGCTCTCGCGCACCCGTCTGGGCGAGGATAGCTATATCAAGTTTCGCGTTTATTACGACAAATTCCAGAACTCGATCGCGAATTATTCCAATGGCACTTATCGCGTGCTTAAAGCCACCCCGTTTTATCAGAGCTGGTATGACGATTATAGCTATGGTGCCAGTGCCGAATTTGGCACCAAGCTGTATGAATCCAATACCCTGAAACTGGCCATGCATCTCAAGGATGATGTGCACCGTGAGCATAATCGCGGTAATCCCATCCAGCGCTTCAAGGATAGAACCACTTCATTCGCGCTGGAAGATACGCAGCGCCTGGGCGAGAAGTTTGATTTGGTGTTCGGCGTGAGCCGCGATGAACGCGGCACCCGTGAGGCGCAGAATTTGGTGGCCGGTAAACTGGTCAATTTCCAAAAAGATGAAACCGATGCGTGGAATCCGCAAATCGGCTTGTTTTATCATGCCTCTGCCAGCGATGAAATTCATGCGACTATTTCACGCAAAAGCCGCTTCCCGACCATCAAGGACAGATACTCCTACCGTTTGGGCACGGCCATTCCCAATGCCGGTTTACAGGCGGAAAGCTCCACCAACTTTGAGATTGGTGCTTCCGGCCTCATCGACCCCAAAGTGCGGGTGGAAGGCGCGTTTTTCTATTATGACGTGCAGGACATGATCCAGTCGGTGAACATTTTGCCCAAGAATCAGTGTGGTGCCACTGCCACCACCTGCACGCAGATGCAGAATATAGGCAATGTGACCACCAAGGGGCTGGAGTTTGGCGTGACCGCCAACCCGCTGGATACGCTGGAAATTGGGGTCAATTACACCTGGCTGGATCGCGTCAATGAAACCAATCCCACTATCCGCCTCACCGATGTGCCGCGCCATAAGTTGTTCTCCTATGCCAAGTGGCAAGTCTACGGCCCTTTGACTGTGCTGGGCAGTGTGGAAGTGAATTCATGGCGTTGTAGTGCCTCAGATGCCACGCGTGTTGCCGGTGGTTTTGGCCTGGCGAATCTCAAGGCCATGTACAAAGTTAACGATGCTTGGTCAGGTGAATTTGGTGTCAACAATCTGCTGGACAAGAACTATGCGACCAGCGAAGGCTACCCCTTGGAAGGGCGCAATTTCTTCATTAACGGGACTTGGAAGTTTTAAAAATATTTTATATAAAATTCAAGGATTAAAACAATGAAGCTAAAGTTATGGATGATAAGTACAGGTCTTTTGCTGCTATCGCAACTGGCCGTCGCCGCTGAAAAAGTTGTGGTGCTGACCAGTTATCCGCAGGAAGTGGTCACCCAGTTCGAGGCGGCGTTCGAGCAGGCCTATCCGGAGTATCGGCTGGAAATTCTGTGGCGGCAATCGCGCGATGCCATGAATTATCTGCACCAAACGCATAGTCCGGTCGATGTTTACTGGACTCCGGCACAACGCAATTTTGCCGTGCTGGCCAAGGAAGGTGCGTTGCGCAAGCTGGATATTGATCTGAATGGTTTGCCGAAAAAAATAGGCGGCTTTCAGATTTCCGACGCGGATGGCTTTTATGTCGCCACCGAAACGGCGGGCTTTGGCATGGCTTATCATCCTGCCGAACTGCAAAAGCTGGGCTTGCCTGTTCCAACCGACTGGAAATCATTGACAGCGCCTGCTTATAGCGGTCATGTGGTGTTGCCGATTCCGTCCAAAGTTGGCTATGCGCCCATGCTGATAGATACCTTGTTGCAGGGTTATGGCTGGGAGCAGGGCTGGAGCGTGCTATCGCAAATAGCCGCCAATGCCAGTCTGGCCGGTGCCGGAGCCACTTTTATCTCGGACGATGTAGGCAGCGGACGTTTTGCCGTGGGTGCGACCATAGATTTTTTCGCTGTATCCGCAATGGCCAACGGCAAGCCCTTGCGTTTCACTTATCCTGAAAAGGTTGGTTATTCTCCGGCGCATGTGGGGATCTTTCGCGAAGCCACGCATCTTGATGGTGCCAAAGCCTTTGCCAGTTTTGTCTTGTCGGAAGCCGGGCAAAAGCTGCTGTTTCATACTGACATCCGCAAACTGCCGGTACGACCAGCGGTTTATGCCAGTAAACCCGCTGATTATTTTGACCCGTTTGCCTCCGCACAACGCGCCTCCTATGATTATGACGTGGCTTCCGGTCTGGCGCGGCAAGAGCTGGTAGCTGCCGTGTTTGATGCCTTGATTACACGGCAACATGCGGCCTTGAAAACCATGTGGGCGGCGATCCATCAGGCCGAACAACATGCGCCCAAGGATGCTCGTTTGGCGAAAGCCCGCCGTCATGCCAACTGGCTACCATTAACGACAGAGCAGGCCAACGATGCCGCACTGCAACAAGCCTTCATCAAACGCGATGGCAATACCGATAAATTGGAACTACAGTGGGATGCGGAAATCACCCGGCATTATGCGCTGGCTACGCAGTTGGCGCAGGTAGTTCTGGGAGGCAAGTAATGAAGCTGCTGTTATTACTTGTAGTGTTGTTATTGAGTCTAAACGTTGCCGCAGATGAAGCAGATGTCACCACCCGTGATGCCACGCGCGATGCTTACGCCCAGCCCATCTCCGGCTTGGCGGAAACCGAGCGTTTGCAGTTTTTCAAGGGACGTGGGCTGGTGCGGCAAATCTGGGTGATTCCGCCCAGCGAGAACCCTGAAATTGCCGGACTGGGGCCGTTGTATAACCGTATTTCCTGCATTGCTTGCCATGCCGGAAACGGGCGCGGGTTTTCTCCCGCCACACCGCAGGAACCGATGCGCAGTATGTTGGTGCGCTTGAGTATTCCCGGCAGCGAAGCACTTGGCGAGCCAAAATCGCATCCGGCCTATGGCGGGCAGCTGAACGAAAACGGTGTGCCCGGCGTACTCGGTGAGGGCAGGGCAGAAGTGCGTTACAGCGAGAAAATCCTCCGGCTCACAGGCGGCGAGCAGGTGTCGCTACGTAAACCCAGCCTGAGTTTCGTCGATCTGGCGTATGGGGAATTCCCGGCCTATATGCAGATTTCGCCGCGCATCGCCCCGCCCATTTTCGGCCTGGGGCTGTTGCAAGCCGTGCCGGAAGCCAGCATTGTGGCATTGGCCGAAGCAAAAAAATCCCATGGCATCAAGGGCAGGGTGAACCGGGTGTGGGATGTGGAACAGCAAAAAACCGTGCTCGGACGTTTCGGCTGGAAAGCCAATATGCCCAATTTGCGCCAGCAGATCGCCGGAGCTTTTATCGGCGATATGGGTATCACTTCTACCTTATTCACACAGGAAAACTGCACACCAGTGCAGAAGGCGTGCCAGCTCTCACCTTCCGCTGGCAAGCCGGAATTGAATGTCGGGCAACTGCAAGCCACCGAGTTTTATCATCTGGCATTGGCTGCACCGCGCCAGCGTAATACCGACAATTTGGAAGTGCAACGCGGTGCCAAGTTGTTCAAACAGGCGCAATGCGCAGCCTGCCATGTACCTGAGCTGAAAACCGGCGAATTTTCTGCTTTGCCCGCCATGTCTCGGCGAACCATACATCCTTATACCGACTTGCTATTGCATGATATGGGCGCAGCATTGGCCGATCACAGACCTGATTTTCAGGCAACGGGCCGTGAATGGCGCACACCGCCATTATGGGGCATAGGCCTCGCGCAAAAAATCGAACCGCGCGCCGGATTTTTGCACGATGGCCGCGCGCGCAATCTGCTGGAAGCCGTGTTATGGCATGATGGCGAAGGCGCGGCCTCGGCGCAAATAGTCAAGGAAATGTCTGTATTCGATCGAAAAACTTTGTTCAAATTTTTGGAATCGCTGTGAATAATTTGGGTGCTCAATAAATGTGAGCATTCAGTATTACAATCAGAATCAATTCTGTGGAAAATTCACACCAGCAAATTAACCTGCACATTTACCCGTAGTGTGGGTGTTATCAAACTTGGCCCGATAAAGCTGCCGGAGACGGGGGGTACGCTTACGGGATCACGCGCTACGGCTACAGCGATATGTCGGTTGCCGGTGATTTCTCCCGAAGTGGGGTCGAAACCTTTCCAGCCTGTGCCTGGCAGGTAGACTTCTACCCAGGCGTGGGTGGTGGCGTTACCTGCTTCTGTGGCTGGCGCGTGCAGGTAGCCACTGACAAATCGGCTGGCCAAGCCCAGGCAGCGGCAGGCCTCAATGAAAAGTGTGGCGTAATCACGGCACGAGCCGCTGCCCTGGTTTAGCGTTTGTGCAGGTGACTGAACGCCAGCTTCTTCCCGCATTTGATAGCGGAATTGGCGGTTGATGGTTTGATTGAGCTTTAGCAGCAAGCCAAAGGTTTGCATGCCGTGTATGCCTAGTTGCTGTAGCCAGCGGTTGATGCTGTGTTGATCATTGAGAAAAATGGGTTGCTGAAAAGCCAGTAGATCGACTTGTTCATTTTGCGCATAGGTAAAAGGATAGTTCACTGCGTAATCTTCCAGCAGAAAATCAAAAGGTTCTTGCTCGTAATGCCCAATAATGACTTCACTGGCAATGGTCAGTTTTTGCGAGCGTTGCAGAAAATTGACGACAGCCAGTGAGTTATCAAACACATCACGTTGCCATTTGATGTTGTAGGCAGGTGAGATTTGCAGCTTGGACGATTCAATGCGTACGTCATGCCCTTCACGCGGGCGCAGCAATAGGCGGTGCTGGTTGAGCGTTACCTGAGTGGAAAAAAAATATTCTGTGAGATGTTGAATGCGTATTCGTTGCATCTCATCTAATCCGGTGCACAATCCAGAATTTCAACGCTTACGGACATATTTCTGGGATACAAAGCCGGGCCAAACTGGTTGAAGATAGCAACATCGGCCGCATCGCGGCCATAAGCAACGGTGACGCGCCCGCCTTTGGGCTGTGGTTGGGTGGCATCAAAGGTATACCAGCGGCCGCCTACGTAAGCTTCAAACCAGGCATGAAAATCCATAGGTTTCAGCCCATGCAGGTAGCCAACGACCATGCGTGCCGGTATGCACAAGCCACGGCATAGGGCGATACCCAGATGTGCCAGCTCACGGCATACACCCTCGCGCTGCTGATTGACTTCTACCGCTGAAAGCTGGAAGTGCGTGGAGTCTGAATTGAAGCGGATATTGTTTTGGATCCACAATACGATGGCCGCCACCTGATCGTAGCCGGGGGCTACGCCCGCGACGATCTCTCGACCCAGGTCGATGAAGCGATCCGATTCGCAATAGCGCGTAGGTAACAGATAGGTGAGCACTGCATCCGGCAAGTTTTGTACCTCCTCAAAGGGCGCTCCCGGGCATACGCTGATGCCGTCTTCAGTTAGGATGTCGGCTGAAGTGCGTATGGAAAACTCGCCTGGCGGTGCGATCAGTCGTTGGCAAAGATTACCGTAATTGTCAGTAAACTCAATCACCGGCACACTGGGCTTTAATGTATACGATTCACGCGCCACCCATTGCTGAGTTCCGCTACGCGGACGTAGCATGAGTATAAAAGGTGTCGTAACGCTGACATCAAAAGTTATGTTGCATCCGGTTCGTAGCCACATAGTGGTATTCCTTTAATTATTCTTGTTTGCATTCTATCTTGCTTTCATTCGCGTGCGACGGCTATCTGTTGTCGATATAACTGCAACTTTTTTTTCTTCGAGAAGGTTTGGAACAGCTTTTGCTTTATGCTTTTGAGCGCAGAATTTTGCGTGCTGTTGCGTGTTTTTTTGCGACAAACCTGACAATTATTTAATTAAGGAGTATCAACAATGCCCGTTCTTACCATTCAACCATCTGGAAAAACCATAGAAGCTGCCACTGGTAGCAGCATCCTGTCTGCCATGCTTGCAGCTGGCTCGGACATTGGGCATAAGTGTGAGGGCAAGGGCGAGTGCGATTCCTGTCATATATCGGTACTGGAAGGCCGCAAAAGTTTATCCAAAACTCAGCGCCTGGAAAATGAGCGGCTGGATACCATTGTCGGTGTTGGTTCTAAATCACGTCTGGCTTGTCAGGCGCTTTTTGGCGAAGAAGATGTGACGGTGGAAATACCCACGATTTAATTTGATTAGCGCGGCGGCTTTATCGCAATAACGGTGAGGTAAACAAAACCAGTTTTAGCCGGTGGTTGCTTGGGAAGCCGCTGAATAAGTCGTCATTCTCGCGCAGGCGGGAGTCTATTTATTCAAACACTTGGATTCCCGCCTGCGCGGGAGTGACGAATCCAGACATGTTCAGAGCATTCTTAGTGTGCACTGACGCTGCGCAAAAAATAATCATGGTGACACTCCTATCTCACCATGATTGCGATGCGCTTTGTTTTCACTGCTTCCCAAGCCTTGAAACACCGAAAAACTCTGCGAGGATTCCGGCATATCACCGGGTTGCAAAGGACGCTCGATGATATTGAGTTCTGCGGTGAAGATTTTATCCTGGCGGAACACCTTGAGCTTGATTTTTGAGCCGATGTGAACCAGATCAAATGCTTTCTGCAAACTTTCGTTATCCTTCAGTTCAATATCATTGATGGCCACAATAATATCGCCTCCGAGAATCAGCGAACGCAAACCCACCTTGACCGGCAGACGACCCCCCGAAATATCGGCAATGCTTGCCGGACTGCCCGGCTCCACCGATTCAACCATAAAACCACTGGTCAACGGCACGGCAAAAATCTGTTTCATGGACGCGTCAATCAGGCTGCCGTCCACGCCCAGCCAGGGTCGAATCAAACGTCCCTTTTCCACCAAGGATGTCACTACGGTTTTGGCGAGATTGGAGGGTACGGCAAAGCCAATATTTTGTGCATTGCCCAGCATCACACTGACCACACCGATTACGTCACCGCAACTATTGAGCAAGGGGCCGCCGGAATTACCGGAATTGATCGCCGCATCGGTTTGTATCATAGGCCATGAAAGCAGGCGCGGGCGCTCCGGCAGAATGCGGTTATGAGCGCTGACGATGCCGCTGGTGATGGTTTGTCCCAGCCCCATGGGATTGCCGATGACCAGAATTTCGTCACCCTGACGCACCTGATCCGAATCGCCAAAATCCAGCACGGAAAATTTGCCTTTATCCGGTTTGGGAAGCTGGAGTATCGCCAGATCGAAAATCGGATCCGTGCCCAGCAGCCTGGCGGGCAGGGTGGTTCCATCATTCAGCGTCACGCTAACGGCCTGGGCACCGAATACCACATGCGAATTGGTCATCACCAGCCCTCGATCGTCGATGATGAATCCTGATCCGGCTGCCTGATGCACCCTATCCTCCTGACGATAGGGGTTAATGGTCAACGCAGTGATGCGCACTACCGCTGGTGACTTGCTCTCATAAAGTTCGGCATTGGATAGTCTGCACCTTGATATATCATATGCGGAAGCGGTTGCGGCAACGACGGAAATGGCGGGGAGCAATGTCAGAGCTAAAACCAGTAATTTTTGTGGAGTTCGCCATCTTGCGATAATGCCTATACTTCGCTTTTCCGAGCGAATCTCATTTTGTACCGCTTTGCTGTTTTTGTTTGTTGAATACATTCTTAAACCCTAGAAAAAGAAAATCTCCGTATTATGACTGCCTGCAAATTTACCTTGTAATTCTGGAAATCTTTTACAGTTGCAATCATGAGGAGTTCGACGATTAGGCTCTCTGGCCAGTGCAAACTACGGTATGGTTGAAAAGCCTTAATCACCAGTATCTTTGAAATGAAATCGGCCGCAACACAGCTATCAGTTTTTTGAACAATGGTTTTTATCATTAAATTCCTTTTCTGTGAATTTGGTGGGAGTCAAGAAAAGTGCTCATCACCTATGCATGACATTATGCGAGCGCGGAGTGTAATGTGCTGATATAGGAAGTAAACTTAAGTAAATGTTCGATATTCTTCTTCAATGCTTATAGTTAACCATGTAATTTTGGGTAACCTCCCAGCCTGTAAATCAAAAGAGTTAAATAATCAACGGCAAAAAAAGTATTGATTATCAATGACGATTTGATGCTGGCCGATTTGGTTTGCGACTATTCGAATGGTGTGGCTGGATGGATGGTGGCGAATTCAATATATTTGTGGGCACTTGCAGGCATCAGAATGTGTCCTATAGAACACGTTCAACGGCCGTATTATCAGTTTCAACCGGATGTTTAATGACTGCTGGAATGGTCAGGGAGGCTCAAGGAAAAGGACTCAGACCAAGCGGATGCACGCTGGAAGAATAGCTCCTGCGTACCGTAGATGGTATGGGTGCAGGCGGATGTTGATATTCTCAAAGATATGGATATGAACTGACAGTCATCACGTTAAGGAGACACTGATTTATTCGATTTTTCGTCATTTCCGCGAAGGCGGGAATCTTTTTTGTTCAATAAGTTTGATCCCCGCTTTCGCGAGGATGACGAATAAATAAGCGCTTCCTTAAAGCAGTTAACTGCCCGTTCAAGTTACGTCTATTAGGCAAATAGCGACAACGACCCGCTGCTATTTGAATAGCTGTCAGAGCCATAGGCTTGCATCAGCTGCTTGACCTGATACATGATTTTAGCGGCTGTATCATCTGCAGATGAAGACGAATCCGAAGTAGAGGCATTTGTACTGGATGCAGAAGTCGAGCTGGAAGAATTGGATTGGTCATAAGCTTGCGCCTCTTTCATGCTGACTTTACCGTCCCCATCCGTGTCCGCCTTGTCAAAGTTGTTGACAATCTTGTTAATCAGATCAGAGCGTTTACTGTCGGATGAACCGATCTCGCTGAGTTGGCTCTTTAAATCATCCTTGGTAAATCCCGCATCGCCACTGTTGCTGCCATTGGGAGGTGGCGGAGGGGGCGGGGGCATGTTATTCGCTCCCTGCATACCACTATTCGTCTCTATCTGACTTTGTATTTGCTTGAGTGCATCGGTAAATTCCTCTTGGGTTACTTTGTCATCACCATTGCTATCCAGCTTGGTGAATAATTGATCGATGTTCGATGTCGAGGAGGATGCAGAAGACGAAGACGATGAAGTCTTGTCCAATGCAGCTTGCAGATCCGACTTTTGCAAATAGCCTTGTCCTGATGTATCCAGTTTGGAAAATAATTCTTCCGCCATTTTCTGCCCACCATCGGGTGGGTGCCGTGGACTTTGCACCGTTGACCAATTGCTGCTAGCGCTGATGCTACTAATTGTGCTCATGATTCGCTCCTTGGGTTGGATTTTTGCCATGTGCATTTGTGCTTGCACATGCATGATTATCGACCCTTACTTCTTGTTTATTCACGGTGCAAAGTGTAAATCGAGGTAAATTTGGGTCAGCAAAATTTCATGTTTTAATCTGAATTTATGCAAATCTTCCTGCGCTAACAGGCGTTTGCGCTGTGCTTTGGTTAATATCGCCCAAACTCTGGACTCGGTTTCCGCATGTAGATAAACCAGCTCACTCAGCGCTTTGCCATGCGCCTCTGTCAAGGTTTTCGCTTTCTCTTTGTCCCAATGGTCTGCCTGGGCGAGGTGGCGTATATCAGCCAGGGATTTATGTGCGATTTTTTCCTTATCCTGTATCACAGGGGCTTGAGCCTGAAGCAATTCAGTCACTTTTACCAGTTGTGCAGGGGTCAAACCAAGATGGGCCAATGGTGGCGGCAATCCATCCGGTTTGTTTCCTGGTGGCGGCAAGTTTCCATACTGTCCATGATAAGGCGGCGGGGGCAAGCAAGCTTGCAGTCCGGGATAAGGTGGTGGTGGCAAACCGCCTTGCAAGCCAGGATAAGGCGGCTGAGGCAAACCGTCTTGTATTCCAGAGAAAGGCGGCGGCAAGTCTTCATGCAGTTCTGTAAAACCTTTGCAATCGAAATCATGCGGAGATACCGGATAAGGCTCCTGCGCCAGTACAAACGAAGGAATGGCTGCAAACGCCAGCACCGCCAGCATCTTCGGCAAAAATCCTGGAGTGATTTGGTTGTCTGTTTTTTGAACTACGTCTTGAGTCATGGCTATCATCATTGAATTCCCTTTCTATAAATTCGGTGGTGGTTAGGAAAAGTGCTCGTCACCGATGCATGGCATTGTGCAAGTGCATCGTGTAATGTGCTGATATGGGAAGTAAATTTGCGTAAATGTCCGGTGTTTTTCTTCTAAGCCAATAGCGACTTGGGTAACATTCCAGCCTGTAGACCAATGGAGTTAACATGAGCAAAGGTGAGAAGGTATTGCTGATCGACGACGATGTGGAACTGGTCGAAATGCTTCGCGACTATTTGAATCAGGAAGGATTCAAGGTCGCCATGGTGCATGACGGAGAGACCGGTGTACGCGAAGCGCTGAGTGGGCACCATGCGATTGCCGTGCTTGATGTGATGATGCCGGGAATCAACGGTATAGAAGTTTTGCGCCGTATTCGGAACGAAAGCATCATGCCGGTACTCATGCTGACTGCGCGCGGCGATGATACGGATAGGATAGTCGGGCTGGAGCTGGGTGCCGATGACTACGTGCCCAAACCCTGCACGGCCAGAGAGCTGACTGCACGCATTCGTGCTATTTTAAAGCGTATTGGCAAGCTTGAAGATGCCACGCAAAAATCAATTAGAGTAGGTGCCCTGACCATCTGGCCCGGTAAACGCAAGGCGGAATGGAATGAACAGATTATCGATCTGACCAGTACCGAGTTTGGCTTGCTTGAAGTATTGGCGCGCCATGCCGGGCAGATTGTAAACAAGGAAGATTTGTCCGAACAGGCATTGGGCCGGTCATTGATGCGCTTTGACCGTTCCATTGATATGCATATGAGCAAGATTCGCCAGAAACTGGGAACCTTGTCAGACGGGCGCTCGTGCATACAAACCATTATTCGCAAGGGTTATTTGCTGATAGAGGAATAGCATGGGGCGATTATTCTGGAAATTCTTTTTCTTCTTCTGGCTGGCCCAGGTGTTCACTTCCTTCGGTGTTGGTCTGGCGATATGGGCATTGCGTCCTGAACCGTCCCAGGTATTGGCACCGCCGGAACTACCACCACCATCGCCAGATGGACGATATGACTTGCGACCGCCGCCGCCAAATGGAGAACCGGGTTCAGGACCGCGCCCGCCACGCAGTGACGGGTTTCTGCCGCCCTTGCTACCGATTTTTGCCGGAAGCGCGGCAAGTTTTATTTTTGCCGCTTTGCTAGCATGGTATTTTGCGCGCCCCATCCGCACGCTGCGCACCGCTTTCGTTGCCGTGGCGAACGGCAAACTCGGCACACGTATTGGCATCTCCATGGGTGGACGCCAGGATGAACTGGCTGACCTGGGGCAGGATTTTGATCGCATGGCCAGCCGACTGCAAAACCTGATGGATGCTCAGCGCAGATTGCTGCATGACATTTCGCACGAATTGCGCTCGCCGCTCGCCAGGTTGCAAGCCGCAACGGATTTGATGCAACAACAGCCTGACCGTGCCACAGAATTCATCACGCGCATAGAACGCGACACCAGCCGTATCAACACGCTGGTGGGTGAATTGTTGACGCTGGCACGCCTGGATTCCGGCATGGCCGGACGCATGGATGAAACCGTTGATGTGCGCAAAATACTCGATCACATCTGCGACGATGCCTATTTTGAAGCCGAATCCAAACACTGCCTGGTCAATGTCAATCTGCCAGAAAATATTTATATCCTAGGCAATCAGGAGCTCCTGTTTCGTGCACTGGAAAACATCGTACGCAATGCCGTTCTGCACTCGCCACCTGGCGGGGAAATTGGCGTTTCAGCCATGAAAACTACAGACTTAAAAACGACAGACGTGAAAGCTAGCGACTTGAAAGCAACAGAACCGCAATGGATCATTACCATATCCGATAACGGCTCAGGAGTTCCGGCGGAATATCTGGACGCGATTTTTGAGCCATTCTTTCGCGGTACTACAAATCAACAAACCGGCTACGGACTGGGGCTGGCAATCACTCACCGCGTGGTGCAAGCGCATGGGGGTACGATCAGCGCCATCAATCGAGCGGAAGGCGGATTCGCCATAAGTGTTACCCTGAATGCGCTTAAACATGCTGCCACCTGTTAGCGCCGATTCGCAAGTACCTGAAAAAGAAAAGCTTATACAGCGGTATGCCGTAATAGCCTGAGGCATTCGGTAGTGGCCGCCAGTTCTACTGCAAGATAATCGTCATCGGTGCGTATCATTGGGTCGGCACCGTTTTCCAGTAACAGTTTGGTCATCGCGTCCTTACCGCTGGAAGCGGTATACATCAGGGTTGTCGCACCCGTGAGATTGCGATTGTTGAGGTCTATGCCGGCGTCCATCAGGCGCTGTACCAGCGTGGCATTGCCGGAAACGCAGGCCAGCCATAGCGCGTTATTACCATCGCTGTTACGCAGGTGAATATTGACACCGTGCGCCAGCAGCTCTTCAGCCAAGTCGTCACGCCCCAGCAAGGCGGCGCGCATGAGTGGGCTTAGCGCGTGCTGTTGCAGGCTGTTGAGATTGGTAGGATCAAACTGATATTCGGTGATGAACTGGGCGAGTGTTGGGCTGGATTTTGCATTTAAAGCCGGAGGGTCAGGCAAGGCGGGAGCCAAGGCTTCGTAGCCGCCATCCACACTGTAAACCTCGTTATATTGGAAGTCGGTGAACATGCTGGCATAAATCTGGCTGGCGTTGCCATGGTAGCAATAGATCATCACCGGGACATTTTTCGGCAAACTGGCGATGACTTCACCGAAGCCACGCTCAGTCAGATGATCGGTACCTTTGATATGGGATTTTGCATAGCTGGCCGCATCACGCGAATCAAATAATGCCAGCGGCTTGATGCCCGCTCTGGCGCGCAGGATAAGATCAGTCGCCGTTTGCGGTGAAATGCGCTGGAATGAATGGCGTTGCGTTGCTGTGCTCATGATGTTCTCGCTAGTGTGTATGTCGGAATGTTTTCAATGCGCGTGTCTTCCAATGAAAGACCAACGGTAAAGTGGTAAATGGTTTGGAAAGTTTCGTTGCTAAGCCCCAGCAAATCATGTATGGGGTCATCAAAAAAACAGCCTATGCCCGTGCCGCGCAAGCCGTGCGCTTCGGCTTGCAAATAAAGTACCTGGCCGATTAAGCCAGCTTCGCGGTGCAAATCACGATAGGCTGCAGGGTTGTTGGCTATAACGCCATCGTATTCAGCCAGCATCCCCAAGGCGAAGCAGGCGTTCGCCGCAATATCTTGATGGCAATGCAGACTGCGTGTCACACGGTGTAGTTCGCCGCTTGGTGCGGGTGTGAGCAATTGCAGATTGAGATGCGGCGCTATCAGACCAACGGGTTTACGCAAAAATTGTGCATTCAGACTTGCATTCAATTGCTCTTCCAGACGCGGTTCGCGCACAAAAAGATACAAGCCGGGATCGAATCCCTCAACGCGATGCACGAATAGCAATAAATTGATACGTGGCGGCTCGCTTAAGGCATTCCATGGGCTTTGCTGGCAGGGTAGTAGCGCAATCAGTAAATCCAGAAAATCCTGCCTTGGCATCACATGGTTTGCATTAAAACGCTGCGCACTGCGTCTGCCGAGGATTATGTCGGCGGCGCTTGTTGCGCTGGCTTTTGTTGATATGGCTTTAGTCGATGTGGCTGAGCTGGTGACAGCTGGCAAGACAGCGGGTGGCGTATTGCTAGCGAGATGCCTGCTTGCTACCGCCACTTCTTCAATGATAGGCCAGCGATACATGGGGTGAGCATCAATGGTGGAGGCTACGCCAACCCAAGCAGTGGGCCGTAACGATGACGACAGCTTGGCTGTCGCGCCATCAAATGAAACCGCCAGTAACATTTCAGCTTCTTCGCGCTCGGTTTCCGGCTGTCGTCGGGCGGGAAAATCGGCACTTCTATTCAAGCCCAACCATTGCGCCAGGGTATCTGTCGCTATATTTCTTTGCTCTATTAACGACCAACCCAAAACCCTGGCCGCATAAGCCAGCGCGCCCACGGCATGGCCGGTATCCAATTGGCAATAACGAAACGCCCGTTCGCCGTATTTCCATGCTTCGCGCCACATCGCCGCGCTGAGGGCTATTTGTAGCGTGGGTAGGCTGTCGGTTGAAATGGCAAGGTTAGCACGGCGTTCCAGCGCATGTGTTTCTGGCCGATAGTGATAAATACCATCCGGCAGATTTTGCAGGCCGCCTATCAGCACATAAGCTTCTATCGGATGCAAGTTACCGCTGGAAGGGTTTGCCCGCACCGCCCAGCGATCCGGCCCGTAGGATTTCCAGGCGGTAATGCCAAGTGCCAGATGGAGCAGGGCACCCAGTGTGAGCAGCGTATAGGGCAAAGCTTGGCTTGGCGTATCAAGCGAAAAAAATGGACGCGTTAACGCGGCAAGCAGTGCCGTATCCTGCAAACTATCTGCCAATGCAGGTAGCGGAAAATTAGGCGCTCCGTCAAAATGGCGAAAAGGCGCCGGCTGCGCATCCCAGTCCAGCGTGTCCGGCCCCGGCGCATAAGCCTCAAAGCGGTGTTTGGTGCGCTTGTGGTAGGTGCGGATGGCTTGCTCGGCCCGGGTTAAATTAGTCTGGTTCATCTGACTTTCCTTTTTGGCAACTTTAAGTTTTTCCTATTAAAGCAGAAATGTCAGATTCAGGGAGGGGCTACTTTTCAGGTGTTTCGTCTTCGTGCCCAAAGCATTTGTCGTAATCAATACAAACGCCACAACTGGGAGATTTGCAGATAAAAATATCGGCGCGCTCGCATAGTTGCTTGTAAAAAAACTTCTTCCATTTCATATCGCCCGTGTTTTTAGCGGCCAGCGTTGGGAAGCGGGCTTGCATCAGCTCTGAAAGCACCGCGCGGGTGGGTAGCCCCATATCTTGCCACAAGTGATTTTCACCCATGCAGGCACTGGCAATAAAAGCGGCTAAATCCCCGTTTTCATCACTATCATCAGCGCGGTGATCCATAAGCAATTCAATCAAATCATCGAACTCATCCATACGATTGTTTGGGCGATTGTTTTGCGGATGATTATCCACATGAATGGGAATGCTGGGTTTGAGTGGCGTTTGCATGGCAGACATATTACTGGTTTATGCGGCAAGCGGACCATGCGTGTAACATTTTTTCGGACAAATTTTAGCGCAGGCTTCACAGCCTATACAGTTTTCAGGATGCGCGATAATCATCACTTTCTTGGTATATTCATCATCATCATCGTCGTCATCGTCCGAGGCCACCATTACGCGTTCACCCTCTTCATTAATGCCCACCAGTTGCAGCACATCACGCCCGCAAACTTTAAAGCAACGGCCACAGCCTATGCACTTTTCTTCTTCAATGTGTTCAGCAAATTGCGGTATCCATTCAACGCCGCTGGGTAGGGTTACGGTATATGACATTTTTTGCTCCTTTAAGCGCCAGCCGCTGCCAGTTTTTTGCGCGCTTCGGTGAGTTGTTCATAGGCGGTGAATGCCTTACCGGCTAATTCGGGGATTTTCTCCCATCCGATAGGCAAATCTTCTGATAAATCATGCAAGTCCATTTTGAGTTGCGTGGCCTGGGCGTTAAGTTTCTTCACTTCAGCCTTGATGGTTTCTATATCGCTCACTACTTTCTCCCCTTTATTAAAATCAGCTGTAATTTGCGACTTCAGGAAATTGCTTAATAATCGCCACGGCGGCGGATACGAATTTTTCGCCCTCTGCAGCCAGTTTTTCGATAGATTCAAAGCCAAAGCGATGCACATCACGTAGCTGCTTGTTGACGACGACCAAACGTCCCGCTGTGAGTATCATCTTGCCGAAACCTTCGTGGTGCATTTTCATCATTGGCGATACCATGTTTTTGGTTTCACGCTCAACCGCCAAGCCAACAGCGTTGTAAAACAGCTCCAAACGCCAGATGGTTTCCGGGTCTGGGTCACCGATAATCGGCATCTCTTTGCGCTGTTCTTTGGTGATGATATAGGGTGCTAGCAACATGGCATCGTCTTTGCCTTCCCAGGCACCATGGGTATCCTGTGCACGCCATTGCTTGACTAGCTCTTGCACAAAGGGCGATTGCCATGGATCAATTTCTGTAGGTGTTTCTGCAACTGCGGTAGCGGTCATATCAATATCCTTATAAATTTAGGGTGCTTCAATAAATTCAAGAAAGTTGAATTTATTAAAATCAAACGGTTTCGTCTTCAAAATCCAAACTACGTTCCTGATCTTTCATTAAAGCTTTGCGCAACCAGGGCGGCGGTGTGCCGTTGAGTACATCCTTAAGTTTTTCCAGAACTTCCTCTATGACTTCCGGCCCGGTTACTTTTACCGGGAAAATTTTATGTGCCACCACACGTGCGGCGGCAGAACCGCCAATGGCCGCGATATAAAGGAGTGCACAATCCTTGATGACTTCCAGCTTGGGTGCCAGTTTGTCTTCATCACCATCTTCTTTCAAATCACCATCAAACTGCACCGCTTCCAAAAAAGTCCATCTTTCCGGTGTAAGTTCATAAATGGCCAGGTTTTTGGCCCAGCCGAAATGGGCATCAACACGTATTAAATCCTGTGTGGCAAAAGCGACTTTCATGGGTTTCTCCTATATATCTTCAAAGTATTCGTGCAGTTGTAGGTCGGATGAGCGTAGCGTTATCCGATATAAACGTTACATGGTGCATGTCGGATAACGCGATGAAGCTGCTCATCCGAGCTATGCACAACTACTGCAACCGCCAGTGGAAGCACATTCATGTTCTTCCGCGAAATTTTCACCTGCAACACCGGCTTCAGTATTGCCAGCCTCACTGTTATTGAGCCAGCTTTCCGGCGTGGCCTCATGTTCATCGGCCATAAACGTATTGGCAATCTCGAACACCAGTTCCTTAGTGCCGCGATAGCCTACAGTTAGCTTATGTGCAGTACCCAGGCGGTCAAATATTGGCAAGCCAAAGCGTAGGAAAGGCCGCTTTAACCGCTCTGCCATTTGCCGTCCGTGCGAATGGGTTATCAATAAGTCACATTCCTTGGCACGCGTTTCCAGGTCTTCCAAATCGCCTATCAGCACTTCAGCGATAGGCATTTTTTCCAGCATGGGTGAATGGGTAGTGGTGACAGCGGCCATTAGCTCGCAGCCCATTTCGGCAACAAAACTCCCTAATGACCAGAGTAAATCCGGCTCGGCACCGATGGCGATTTTTTTGCCGCCGGTGTAGAAATGCGCGTCCAACATGGCATCTTGCAGCTGGCTGCGTTGGCGACGATATTTCATGGGTACCGGTTTGCCCGATAATTTAGATAAATAGTGCAGAAAGTTGTCGTTGGCTTCCAAACCCGTCAGGCGGTCAAACATGGTGTAGGGCACGCCCGTTTTCATTTCCAGCTCAACTGCGGCGGCGTACATTTGATTACCAATTCCTATGGTAGCTCGTGCCGCGCCCATGGTGCGCAGTTGTTCCAGCGTAGTGCCGCCTAGTGTGGTGGGCGTAAAATCTTCTGGAATATGACCATCCAGTGAGCCGGAAATATCGGGAATAAACACCGCAGACAGGCCAAAGGATTCGATTATTTCGCGGATTTCGTCTATATCACCTGGTGTCAGGTGCGAGCCAGGCAACACGTTAATACGATCCATATGTTTGACGCTACACGGCACAGCCAGCTCTTGCACAATACACACCACGGCCTTGCTCCAGCCATCCTGAAATGCACCCACGTAATCTGGCGTGGAGGCATAAATAATCGCCATTTCGGCAATTTCAGGATGCCTGGCACGAATCAGCTTGATATACGCATCCACATCATCGCCCTTGGTTTCCGTTAGACCGGTGGAAGCCAGACCGATCACATCCGGCTTGGCACGTTCCCAGATGTTCATAATGGCTTGTTCGATGTTGTCCATGCCGCCAAGGATAGTGTTCACCTCGTTCATGGCCGTGGTTTGCATCGGGATCATTTCACGGAAATGGCGCACAAATAGTACCAAGCCGAATGATGTACAACCCTGTGAACCGTGCAGGGTCGGCATACAGTGATTCAAGCCCATGAATGCCAACGCAGCACCAATCGGTTGGCTCATCTTGAGCGGATTAACTGTGCAGGCTTTGTGGTTGGTGACGACGGTAGCCATTATGCCGCCTGGGCTTCTATAGTCATGTGGGTGGTTTCGCCTGATAACTCCGCCAGTGATAATTCCTGCGGTGATACTTCCCAGGGCGCAGGTTTACGCACTTGCGCCCACACGGGGTGATAAAGCGCCTGTTCAATTTGCTTAACCAGTTCCACCATGCCCACATAACCGGCATAGGCGTGGTGGCGTTCCTGATTAATGTCCAGCCAGGGCATCTTCACTTTGAGTGCGATAAACTGGCTACGCCCACCGGAAAGCATGATGTCGGCACGTGATTCCTTGAGCATGGCGTACATATCGCGTGGCCGCATATCGTCAAACATATGCGCATCTTCGCCCATCAGTTCCTTGATTTTTTCCTTGTCCTCTACCGTGGATTTTTTAACGCTGGTGCCGACAATTTCCATGCCGCCTTCCTGCAACGCAGACACTACCGACCAGGATTTAACGCCGCCTGTAATCAACAGCACTTTTTTGCCCTGCAAGCGCGGACGATAATGGTTGATGGCTTCCCAGGCACGGGTTTCCTCGCGGAAGATTAATTTTTCAGTACGTGCCAGCAGCTCTTCCGGTGCGCCTTTTTGCACCAATAGCGCAGCAATCTGACGCAGTGATTCGTTGGTGTCGGTAATTCCGTAAAACGAGCCTTCAAAAAATGGAATGTCGTAACGCTCTTCCATCTTGCGCGCCACATTAATCATGGCTTTGGAACACACCATCATCGCCGCTTTGGCGCGGTGTGAATAAGCCACTTCCTTGTATTTGGCATCACCGGAAATACAGGCCAAAATGCGGATACCCAGTTCATCCAATAGCGGCTTGATTTGCCACAATTCTCCTGCCAGATTGTATTCACCAATAATGTTGATGTCGTATGGCGTGGTAAATTCCGGCTCTTCGGTACCGATGACATGATCCAGTAAAGCCTCACCCGCCAACTTGTTGCCGAGATTTTTGGCTCCCACAAAACCCGGTGCGTTAATGGGAATAATGGGCTTGCCAAACTTGGCCGTTGCCGCCTTGCACACCGCTTCAATGTCATCGCCAATCAGCGCGGTTACACAGGTTTGGTAAACAAACACCGCTGGCGGATCATACTTGTCAAGAATTTCACGGATGGATTTATAAAGACGCTTCTCGCCGCCATACACCACATCCAACTCGGTAATGTCGGTAGTAAAACCGGTGCGATAAAGCTGGGAATCAGAAGACTTTGCACCACGGTTATCCCAACCATTGCCCTCGCAGGCGATGGGGCCATGTACCAGATGCGCCACATCGGTAATCGGCTGCAACGCAATTTTGGCACCATCAAACGCACAACCGCCCGCCGCCGCACCGGGAGTCAGCTGCTTGGTGCAACCCTTTTTACGTTCTTTTGTGCCTTTGGTCTGGTTTACATCGCAGCCTGGCTCGTTGAAAACGTCTTGTACTTTTTCGCCTAGAGTTGCCATGATGGAATGCCTTTGTCAGTAGTTAACCTACTTGAGCAAACCTTGTGCCAGAACGCAAAATTAATCTAACTACTTGTTTGTTAATGATATTGTAAATAAATCAAAACGTAGCAAAACCGACAAAAGCGACGTTTTGCGGTTTATTGTGACTGAGATTTTATGGAATCGGGCGGATGTGAACATTGGTGCCGTTAGTGGCTAAAGTTCTGGTTTGCTGCAATGATGAACTGTGCTTGATAAAGATTATTGATTGCAACTCAAGATATAAAGTATTCAAGCCGATAACATTCAGAATAAAAGTTGCCTGTGGTGCCGATTGCGGGACTAAACAGATGGTGATGTTCAATTTTATATGCGCGGTATATTTAAGAGGAATAGAATGTGTTTGATTTTCCCTGCGATAGCTTGGATTTTTTTAATCTTTATTTAGCCGACATATTAGATATTCCGTGATTCGCTCGCCTGAACTTCCACAGATTAATCTAAGCGATTTGCGTTTGGCTGAAGCTCGCGCACTGCTTGAGCATGATGCTACGTTCCAACTCCCATCTGCAGAAGAATCTCCCGTTGCCTATGTTCAGAAAATTTTGGACGGATTATGTGAACTTTCATTACGGGATCCGTTGACGGGATTGTCCAATCGGCGTTGTTTTAACAACTTGCTGAATAGAGAAATTGATTCTGTAGCCCGCTCTGGAAAATCCGTCTTGCTGTTGATGCTGGATATCGATTACTTTAAAAAAGTGAATGATACTTATGGCCACCACGCAGGCGATCTGGTGCTTCAGGCTGTTGCAAAATGTCTTGAAACTTGCGTGCGACCGTTGGATAGCGTTGCTCGCTTCGGCGGAGAGGAGTTTGCCGCAATTCTACCCAACTGTCCGACCTCGTTCGGCTCCATTGTAGCGGAACGTATCCGTAAGGCTGTGGCTGATTTATCCGTCGTCGTTTCCCCGACGGAAACCATAAAAATTACTATTAGTATAGGTGGAACATTTGCGCCCGAGTGGGTACGTTCGACTACGGCGTTATGGACGGAGCGCGCAGATGCGCAACTGTATCGCGCGAAATCAGCAGGACGAAATTGCGTATTCATAGAAGAGCCGCTGTCTGTTTCTGTCAGTGCCGATGAAAAAGGGATGTTGTTTGGTCATTTTCTAACTGACGATACTGCCTCAGAAAACATTGCCAACTTTGCTTCAAATGGTGCACATAATGAATTGGATGAACTGAAATGAGCGATGTCTTGAATACAGCACAAGACCGTGTGGTGACTCCAAACTTGCCTCTTCAATTACGGCACAAAGTAATCGCGGTTACTAGCGGAAAAGGCGGTGTCGGCAAGACCTTCGTCTCTGCCAATCTTGCCGCCGCCCTGGCCAAACGTGGGCTCAAGGTGCTCGTATTGGATGCAGATTTGGGTTTGGCCAATTTGGATGTGGTGCTCAATCTATATCCCAAGATTACCTTGCACGATGTCTTCACCGGAAAATCCAAGCTCGAAGAGGCAATTTATAAAGCACCAGGCGGCTTCTCGGTCCTGCTTGCGGGTTCTGGCATGGTGGAATATTCACGTATGACCTCCGAAGTACGCGACAGCTTCTTGCATATCATGGAAGGTTTGGTACCGAATTACGATATCGTCATACTGGATACAGGGGCTGGCATTTCAGATGTGGTGCTGTTCTCCGTTTCCATGGCTTCGGAAGTGCTATTGGTTGCAACACCAGAGCCGACCGCACTCACCGATGCCTATGCCACCGTCAAAGTGTTGGCAGCACAGCAAAAGCGCCAGACTATTCGCATGGTTATTAATCAAACAGCTAAACCCGGCGATGGCCGTGCTATCACGGCACAATTGCAGCTGGTACTTGATAGATTCGTGAATGCAGGCTCTGAGCATCCATTAAGCTTGATCCATATGGGCGATATCCCTGCCGATCCGTCTGTACGTCAAGCTATCATGCGCCGACAGTTGCTGGCACAATCCGATCCCGGCTGCCCGGCGGCGCAGGCAATTTCACAACTAGCGAAAAATATTGATGTAGCGCTCCTCAGGCGTGAGGGCTAGATTTTTTTGAGGGGGCTTGAAAAAACATTCCTGGATCAAATCGAATGGGGAGAAAGGTAAGGGGTAGCACCTATCTCCCCCACCCTTGCCTTGTGAGCAGGGGTGAAACGTGAAACTTAAGATTTCACATTTAAAATTTAACGAGAATGTCTTCGTTACGGACGATAAACTGGCAAGCTAATCGCCAAGGTGGTGGCAGGTCTGTAATTTCGCATTCTTCAATTTGTTTTTTGGTAATCTTGCCGGCGAGGCGGAGTACGCTCTTTTCCTTTTCGGTAAGGTGTACACCCATGGGTTCCTTGCCGGAAAGGATAGTGACTTGCAGTGCGCAGGAGCCGCATTCGCCATTTTCGCACTCAAAATCTACCGGCATCTTGTGTGTTTTAGCCAAAGCCAACAGCGTGCTGCAATCACCTGCCGTGGCGTAGACGGTGACATCCTTCTTGATTCTGTTGGAACTAAATGTGACATTTGCCATGATTTTTCCTTGAGAGCATGATTTTGTCTTGAGAGAGACCACCCAATTTCAACCGCCAGCGAAGACACTGGCAGCTAAAAACAGATGGCCGTCAGTAGTTAACGAATGATGTCGAAGCTATAATCGGTAGTACCAATACCGTTGGTGTCTGCATCCATGACATCGAAAATCTTGTCCAGGATAGTAACCAATACGTTCAAGCCACCTTGATAGCCCCACACCGGATAACGATGTTTGTGGTGACGATCAAAGATCGGAAAGCCGATACGAATCAACGGTGTATTGGTGTCGCGATCCAGATATTTACCATAGGTATTGCCGATGATAAAATCGACTGGATCAGTAAATAACAGCGAGCGCATGTGCCACAAATCCTTCTTCGGATAAACCTTGCAGTTGGTGCCGAAAGGGCTGGCATCAAATAAAGCTTGCACTTCTTCTGCCCAGGCTTTGTCACCATTGGTAGAGAGTACGGTTACAGGCTCTGCACCCAATTCCAACAAGAAGGCGGTCAGACCCAACATCAAGTCCGGATCACCATAAAGAGCGAATTTCTTGCCGTGGATGTGCGCGCTGGAGTCGGCGATGGCATCGACCAGACGACCGCGTTCCAGGGTCAGTGATTCGGGGATAGGTTTGCCGGTAATACGTGACAACTCCATCAGGAACTTGTCTGTACCCGCAACGCCCACTGGGTGGTTGAGTTTAACCACTTCCTGACCGTGTTCTTCGATGAATTTTACGGTTTTTTCTGTGCTCCAGGTTTGCATGGCGATGGTGGCTTTGGCGTGTAGCGCGTTAGCCGCATCTTCCAGGGTAGTGCCGCCGTCATACATGCGGAACTCGCCGTCGGTGGGTGTATCCCAGGAGTCGGATGGATCACACAGCATGGTGAAGTCGATAGCAAACTCTTTGAAAATACGTTTGATTTCACGGTTGTTGCCGACCACGTAGCCATCAAAGCCGCCAATGAAATTGATGCTGTCATTGGGCTTACGTTCCAGGGCAGGCACAGTGCCTGCCTTGCCATCCCAAAAGTGCTTGATGACCCCCAACAAGGCATTGTCGTAACCAGTGATGTGGCTGCCGACGAAGGCCGGAGTATGGGCAAACGGTACATCGTATTCAGCCGGTACCGAGCCTTTTTCCTTGGCGGTTTTGATGAAGGCGTTCAAGTCATCACCAATCACTTCTGCCATGCAAGTGGTGGAAACGGCGATCATCTTAGGCTTGTATAAGGCGTAAGAATTTTGCAGGCCGTCGATCATGTTGTTGAGGCCACCAAACACCGCAGCATCTTCTGTCATCGAAGAGGACACACAGGAAGTCGGCTCCTTGAAGTGACGGCTAAAGTGTGAGCGGTAATAAGCCACGCAACCTTGCGAACCGTGTACAAAGGGCAGGGTGCCTTCAAAACCGTTGGCAGCAAATACTGCGCCCAAGGGTTGGCAAGCTTTGGCCGGGTTTACTGTTAACGCTTCGCGGGCGAAATTCAAATCGCGATACTCTTCGGTTTTTGCCCATTCAATGGCATGTGTCAGGCTTTCTGCGGGGACTGGGAATTCAAACTCTGCCTTTTTCTTGGCGAACATGTCCGTATATTCAGGTTCGCGGAACAGTTTGAAGTGATCTAATACTTTATCTGCGCTCTGGCTCATTATATTTCTCCTTTAAGCTGGGGTTTAAGCCGCTTTTTTCCATGGGGTTTTGGTCAGTGCCCAAACCGGGTTGTTGATGGCCATGTCCATGTCACGGGCGAAGATGGCAAAGCCGTCATAGCCGTGATAAGGACCGGAATAATCCCAACTGTGCATTTGGCGGAACGGTACGCCCATCTTTTGGAACACGTACTTTTCCTTGATGCCGGAGCCAACTAAATCAGGCTGTATGGCTTCAACAAATTTCTCAAACTCATAACCGGTGACATCGTCATAGATCAAGGTGCCGTCTTTAACATAATGGGTGGTACGTTGATAATCGTCGTTATGACCGAACTCATAACCGGTACCAACGACTTCCATGCCCAAATCTTCATAAGCCCCAATCACATGGCGTGGACGCAGGCCACCAACGAATAGCATGACTTTTTTGCCTTGCAGACGCGGTTTGTATTTGGCAACCACGGCATCGGTGAGCACTTTGTATTTGGCAATTACTTCTTCAGTTTTTTCCTTGATGTGGTCATCAAAGAAACTGGCGATCTTGCGTAATGACTCTTCCGTTTTGGACGGGCCAAAGAAGTTGTATTCGACCCAGGGTATGCCGTACTTTTCTTCCATGTGGCGGCTGATGTAATTCATCGAGCGGTAGCAATGCAAGATGTTTAACTTGCCCTTGGGTGTATTTTCCAGCTCGGCAATCGAACCGTCACCCGACCATTGTGCAATCACGCGCAAGCCCATTTCTTCCAGCAAAATGCGTGAAGACCAGGCATCACCGCCGATGTTGTAATCGCCGATAATCGACACATCATATGGCGTAGCTACAAACTTGTTTTTGTCCGGGTCCATTTTGTCGAAGACGAAATCGCGTATGGTGTCATTGGCAATATGGTGACCCAGTGATTGTGAAACGCCACGGAAACCTTCGCAACGTACCGGCACTATGGTTTTACCTTCGTATTGCTTGGTTTTCTTTTTGGCGACGGCTTCAATATCGTCACCAATCAGGCCGATTGGGCATTCGGACTGAATAGTAATACCCTTGTTCAGCGGGAATAACACCTGAATTTCATCAATGATTTTTTCCAGTTTTTTGTCACCGCCAAATACGATGTCTTTTTCCTGGAAGTCGGAAGTAAATTGCATGGTGCCAAAGCTATCAATACCCGTGGTGCCGATGTAATAATTACGGCGTGAAGCCCAGGAGTATTGGCCGCAGCCAACCGGGCCGTGTGAAATATGGATCATGTCCTTGATCGGACCCCAAACTACGCCTTTGGAACCAGCATAGGCGCAACCACGGATAGTCATCACACCGGGTAACGATTTAATATTGGACTTTACGTCGCAATCGGATTTACCTTCCTCATGCACGCCTAAATGTTTAGCGCGTCTTTTTGCGGTTTTTTCAGGATAGGCTTTAAGCACCTCCTGGATCAGTTCTGCCCCGTTAACTTGGGCTTCAGCGGTTGTACTCATTTTCGTCTCCTAAATTATCGAATGAAGCTGTTACAAAAACAGATGGGTTGACTGGTATGCCTTACCGCTTTTGAAACAGCTTCGGGCTTGGCGGAGAGTAAACTCCCCGCCAATTGGGTTACTTAAGCGGCAGCAGCAGCTTTGCCGATGATGCTTTCATCTTCTTTTTGCATAATGCCGAAGTCCATCAGCATGTCTTCCAACTGATCCATGGTAATAGGGGTAGGAATGGTGCCGTTACCCGCATTGTTATGAATCTTGGTGGCCAATTGACGATACTCTTCAGCTTGTTTTGATTCCGGTGCGTATTCCAAAACAGTCATACGACGTAATTCCGCATGTTGTACGATGTTGTCGCGTGGTACAAAGTGAATCAATTTAGTACCCAACATGCCAGCCAGTGCTTCTGCCAGTTCCAGCTCTTTGTCGGTTTGGCGTTCGTTACAAACCAGGCCACCCAGACGCACGCCACCGGAATTAGCGTATTTCAAAACACCTTTGGCGATGTTGTTGGCCGCATACATGGCCATCATTTCACCGGACATGACGATGTAAATTTCCTGTGCCTTATTCTCACGAATCGGCATGGCGAAACCGCCGCAAACCACGTCGCCCAATACATCGTAGGAAACATAGTCAGCACCGTCATACGCGCCGTTTTCTTCCAAAAAGTTGATCGAGGTAATCACACCGCGACCAGCACAACCAACACCAGGTTCTGGACCACCAGATTCAACACAACGAATGTCCATGTAACCCACTTTCATCACATCTTCGAGTTCCAAATCCTCCACGGAACCGGCTTCAGCAGCCAATGACAATACGGTGTCCTGTGCCTTCGCATGCAGAATCAAGCGAGTTGAGTCTGCTTTGGGATCGCAACCGACGATGAGGATCTTTTGACCCATTTGAGCCAGAGCGGCCAAGGTATTTTGTGATGTCGTCGATTTCCCGATACCACCTTTGCCATAAAAGGCAATTTGACGTAATGCAGCCATTTCAATACTCCTTAAAAAATTAAAGTTCATTTAAGACCGTGTGTGCTGCCGGGCTTCCTATCCTGAGTCGATGTATCACTCTTCTTATCCGCCGCCGGATGGTTGGTCGGCCTTGCAATGAGGTAAATGCAAAGGTTGTGCCAACCTGATAATTTTTTTATAACTTGTTGAATAATATTGGTTTAATGTAATTTTTTGGATAATGGCTTAGGATGGAATTGGCTGTCGCAAACCTGACAAAGCAGGTTTGCGACGTTACATAATGAACAAATGAATTCAATCATTCCAGTGTGTGTATTTTTTGATATTTAGCCATTCTGGATAACAGACAGCCCTGCCAATACAGGCTTTAGAGTGATATTGCATTATGTGTAAGGGTTCTGGTATAGCACTTGCATATAGAGTCTAACTAGACCTTGAATGCTTGGAGCCAACATGACTAATCCAACACCTACCCATCCGCATGAAGGCTTGAAGCCACTACCGCAAATATTGAGTAATCCGCACTTTGAGGCGATTGGTGGTGAAGCCTCAATTACTCAATTGGTGGATAGGTTTTACTTTTATATGGATACGTTACCCGAGGTGGCAGGAATCCGTGCCATGCACGAGCCAGATCTCAACCATACCAAACTGGTGCTGGTTAAGTTCCTGATTGAATGGCTGGGTGGGCCAAAAGTGTATTCAGTTGAGCGTGGTCATCCGCGTTTGCGCCAGAAACACATGAATTTTTCCATAGGCGAGGCAGAGCGTGATGCCTGGATGCTGTGCATGCGCCGCGCCATGGAAGATGTCGTAAGCGATGTCACACTCCGTCAGCAGCTGGAGCAGGCATTTATGAAAACCGCAGATTTTATTGTTAACCACAAAGAGAGTAAGCACACATGACTACATTAGAACAAACCGCTTTTGCCAGACTGGAAACTGAAAAGCGTTTACAAAATCCAGTATTAAAATCAGCGACCAAAGTAGCGGGACGTTTTGGTTTTCGCGGTGAAATCGCTATTAAATTTGCACCACAGTTGGCAGATGAAGCGCGTCCGCCAGAAATTACTTCAGATCAGGTGATGGCGATTGCCACTGAAGGGGAAAAAGGTATTCCATTTTTTGCCGGTTATTTGCTTTCATTCGGTTATCTCGACATGCTGGTCGAGGCGCTGGGCGATGCTTTGGTACCAGAGGGTAAGTATTTTGTGTTCTGTAATAATATTGATTTGCTGAAAAAATATCAGGTGAATATGGGCGGGGCTACCTTCTTTATTTTGCCACTGGATGAAGCCACGGTTTATAACGAACTGCTGGAGCTACTGCGTCTGGAGAAAACCGAATTGAAGAAACTGGATACTGCCGCAAAGCTGGATGTAGTAGCTGACAAGGCGCTCAAATTTACGGCTAACTATCCTGTCATTACCTATGAAGAAGGTCTTGCTTTAATGGGGCCGGTACGCAATCCGAATGAAGGTCGGCCTGTTTAACCTAGAGACCTCAGTTGACCGCTAATCTTGGTGTTTAACATGATGATTCCCTGCTCTAATTGAGCAGGGTGATACAGGCTAATGTCGGACATAGATAAATATCACAATCCGCAAAGCTGGTATTCCACCAATCTGGTTGGAATTCCCGCTTGGCTGATTGCCTCGACTGAATTCAACGATCACCCGCAACGCCTCAGAATCGCCGGTGCGCGTGAAACGCATCGCGGCTTGTTTCATTTATTGGAAGAAGCCAGTGATATGGCAGATGCCGCCGAAAAGTTTCAACGTTATATGGATATTGTGTTTCAGCTACATCCAAGTGAATATGAAATACAACATGCTGAAAAACGCCGCTTTCGTCCCAGTTATCACAAGCTGATGGAAGGCTGGGGCTTTGATTCCAATAGTCCGCAAGGTGCCGTGCTCAAAGGTTGGGTGGAAAGTCGTTTCGGTATGTCACCCAGTTTTCATCGAGTGCCGTTGCAACATTATCCTTCAGAGGCTTGGATGCACTATTTGGAAGAAAAGTTTTCCAGCCGATTTCACAGTAATAGCATACAAATGCAATTGGATTTACTTTATGAATACTGTCAGTTTGTTGTACAGCGTTTTCACCTGCCATTTGGTGATTGGGTAACGCTTTGGCGTGGAGTCAATAGCCATGACGAACCGACCATGTCTGATACCCAGCTGAAAAAAGGCCAGTGTTTAGTCAAGCTCAATAACCTGGTCTCATTTACCACATCACGAGAGCGCGCTGACGAATTTGGTGACTGGATACTTGAAGTTAAAGTACCCGTGGTTAAATTGCTGTTCTTCCCCGGTTTGCTGGGGAAACCCATACTGGCCGGTGAGGGCGAGGTGCTTGCGCTGGGTGGCTATTTTCAAGTGAAAGCGAGCTATGCCTAATCAACTTCATGCTAAAGCATTGGGAGCCTATCTAGGTTTGGCGGTTGGTGACGCGCTAGGTGCGCCGGTGGAGTTTCTCACTAAACGCGAAATCGCCCAACATGGCTTGCACACGGAAATGACCGGCGGCGGTTGGCTCAAATTAAAACCCGGCCAAATCACTGATGACACTGAAATGTCGCTTTATCTGGGGCGTGCTTGGCTAAAAGCCGAACGTTGGGATGCACATATTGCCGCTGAACATTTGGCCGCATGGCTCAAGCATCATCCAATTGATGTTGGCAACACCTGCCGCCGTGGCATACGCCGTTATATGCTGGATGGTTCACTGCATGGCCTGCCTAGCGAGGGCGATGGCGGCAATGGAGCCGCCATGCGTATTCTGCCTATTGCATTGGCTACCTTTGGCGATGATGCCGCTTTTGCACAGGCCGCGATTGAGCAAGCGCATATTACCCACCACCATGAACTATCTGATGCTGCCACGTTAACGCTGGGGCGTATGCTACATTTACTGCTGGCAGGAAACGGAATTACTGAATGTCGCAAACTTGCAGATGCCTTGGTTGCAGCGCACCCGCAATTCCGCTTTGTACCCTATCCCGGCCGCGCCAGTGGTTATATTGTGGACACCATGCAAACTGTATTGCATCATTTCTTTAATACCAACAGTTTTGAAAACTGTGTAGTTGAAACCGTCAATTGCGGCGAAGATGCCGATACTACCGGAGCCATCGTCGGTATGCTAGCCGGGGCGCTGTATGGCGCAGAAGCTATTCCTCAGCGCTGGTTGCAGCGCTTGGATATGGAAGTTAAAGCGGAAATCGAATACCAAACTTTTGAATTGTTAAAATTACACGGTTGAACTCATCAGGAATAAAACCATGGCTATTGTGACTTTTTACGAAAAACCCGGCTGTGTTAACAATACCCGCCAAAAAGTGTTGCTCGCCGCCGCCGGACATACGGTACTTGCCCAAAATCTGCTTATCGAAGCCTGGACAAAAGCGCGTCTGCTGGCCTTCTTTGGTAAACGACCTGTAGCGGAATGGTTCAACCGTGCCGCGCCCAAGGTCAAATCCGGTGAGGTGAATCCGGAGCTAATCGATGCCGAAACTGCGCTCGCCATGATGCGTGCCGAACCGCTGCTAATCCGCCGCCCGTTGATTGAAGCCGACGGACGGCGCGAAATAGGTTTTGATGTTGAAGTGATTGATGCCTGGCTGGGTTTGAATAGAAAGCCTGCTACTGATTTGGAAAACTGTCCCAAGCAGCGATGACGTTTTAGTTGCCGTTACTGGCATTTGCCCAGCGTAACATCCAGATTCCAATCAGTATCATAGGCAATGAAAGCCATTGCCCCATGCTTAAGCCCAAAGACAGTAATCCCAGATAACTATCTGGTTCACGTGCAAATTCCACTAAAAATCTACCTACGCCATAACCAATCAGAAATAGGGCAGAAATAGCGCCTACCGGGCGCGGTTTGCTGGAAAACCACCACAGCAGGCTGAACAGCAGGATGCCTTCCAGCCCAAATTGATAAAGTTGTGAAGGATGGCGGGGCAGGGCATCTGCATTTTGAAACACCATGCCCCAAGGTAAATCGGTAGTGCGTCCCCATAGCTCGCCATTGATGAAATTCCCCAAGCGTCCGGCACCCAGGCCCAGCGGTACCAGCGGTGCAATAAAATCCATCACGCGTAAAAAGGATAATTTGCGTGATCGGCAAAATAGCCACATGGCGGTCAACACGCCTAGAAAGCCGCCGTGAAAGCTCATGCCGCCTTTCCATGTCATGAAAATATCCAGCGGATGGTGTAGGAAGTAGCTAGGCTGGTAAAAAATCACATAACCGAGTCTGCCGCCTAAAATAACCCCTAATGCCCCGTAAAATAGCACATCGTCGAGCATGGTGGGTGTCCAGGCGTGCCATGGCCGGTTGGCTATTTGCCACTTGCCTGCGGCTAAAAATGCCATGAAAGCGATGAGATACATCAAGCCGTACCAATGAATAGCTAAAGGACCCAAATGAATGGCAACAGGATCAAACTGTGGGTGTATCAACATGGGTGCATTAAGACCTGGAATAGAATTGTAGAATTATACGGTTTAACCGGATCAGGATTACATGGGATTTTTGTGCAACTTAAAAGCACTTGGCTTTTTTTTGAAATTGCTTACAATGAAAAACTTTATCTATATAACCATAATCCACAACCGACGATTGCGGAACTTAATAAGCGACACTTCGAATGAAACGTGCGTTATTGATTTTACCCCTGACTTTTGCGTTGCATGGCTGCATGGAGCCAACTAATCCGGTGCCTAAAACACATGCTGAACTTTTACCGAGTGTCAGGCTGACTAAGGAGTTGATAGTTGTTACGCATAATGGCCCCAATACTTATTTCGTCAACGATACCAATACCTATTCCGGTTTGGAGTATGACTTGGTCAATTTGTTTGTGCAGGATTTAGGCAAGGAGTACAGCGTCAAATTTGTCGTGGTGGATAACATCACCGAGGTGATCCCGACTTTACTCAAGGGCAAAGCACATGTCGCGGCTGCTGATTTGAGCATTACCCATCTGCGTCAGCATCTGGTCAAATTCTCGGTGCCATATCAATCGGTTCAGCAGCAGGTGGTTTTCAATAAGGAAGAAAATAACGCACCCAATACTGTGCAGGACTTGCTTGGGAAAAGAGTCGCCGTGCCCGCTGGCACCAGCTATGCGGAACGCTTGAGTAGTCTGGTGCAAAAATTGCCCGCCTTGCGCTGGCAGGCGCTGCCCAATGTGGGGGCAGACGAGTTGTTGGAACAAGTGGCGGAAGGCTTGGTGGACTATACGGTTGCCGACGATCATCTGGTCACGCTTATGCAGAATTATTACCCCAACCTGGGGCAGGGCATGGCGCTGGGGGAGCCGGAAAAAATAGCCTGGGCTTTCCCCAAATCTGTTGACCCCTGGCTATATGATAAAGCCAATGTTTTTTTTACGCGTATTAAAAAAGATGGCACCCTGCGCAATCTGATAGACCGCTATTACGGGCATTCCGAGCGCTTGAATCCGCTGGATGTCACCACTTTTCTTAGTCGATCACGTACACTACTGCCGCAATATATTCGTCTGTTTAAACAAGCGCAGGAGACGACAGATCTGGATTGGCGTTTGCTGGCTGCCATCAGTTATCAGGAATCGCATTGGGATACTTTTAACACTTCGCCTACCAATGTGCGCGGACTCATGATGCTGACCGAAGCTACCGCAGATTTGCTGGGCGTTACCAATAGGCTGGATCCCAAACAAAGCATTCCGGCAGGTGCGCGCTATGTAAAGCAGATGGCGGACACCATTCCTGATGCAGTACCAGAGCCGGATCGTACCTGGATGGCGCTGGCCGCTTACAATATTGGCTATGCGCATTTGCTGGATGCGCGCGCTTTGGCCAAGCGCATGAAACTCAACCCGGATAGTTGGGCTGACGTTAAAAAAACTCTGCCTTTGCTTAATCAGCAAAAATATTATTCCACCGTTAAATATGGCTATGCCAGAGGCGGGGCACCGGTTATTTTTGTTGAATCCATACGTACTTATCACAGCATACTGGAAAAATTCTCCCCCAAACACCAGCCAGTTTTGCCCAGTTTCAATCTGGCCTGGCTGGATGCTCGCTCAACGCCTGCGCCTTGAACTGGGCTTGGGTTAAGCCGTTTGCAATTTGAGCAAGCCATGCATATACGGCTGTAACATAGCAGGCACGCTCACACTGCCATCGGCATTCTGGTAGTTCTCCAAAATCGCTACCAGCGTGCGACCAACCGCCAGACCAGAGCCATTTAGGGTGTGCACCCATTCTGTTTTGCCTGCCTCATTGCGGAAACGTGCCTGCAAACGACGCGCCTGAAAGGCCTCACAATTGGAGATGGAAGATATTTCACGGTAAGTGTCTTGCGCCGGTAGCCACACTTCCAGATCATAAGTCTTGGCCGCGCCAAAGCCCATATCGCCGGTGCATAGCGAAACCACGCGATAAGGCAGTTCCAGTGCTTGCAGAATATGCTCGGCATGCCCCACCATTTCCTCCAACGCGGCATAACTTTGTCCGGGATGCGCAATCTGCACCATTTCCACTTTATCGAATTGATGCTGACGTATCATGCCCTTGGTGTCGCGCCCGTAAGAACCGGCTTCGGAACGGAAACAGGGCGTATGCGCGGTAAGCTTGATCGGCAGTGCATCCAGCGCCAGGATTTCATCGCGCACTGTGTTGGTGAGGGTCACTTCTGAAGTGGGAATCAGATACAAAGGCTCACTGTCGCCTTCCTGCCCGCCTTTTTTCACCGCAAACAAATCTTCCTCAAATTTCGGCAATTGCCCGGTGCCGCGCAAGGTATCGGCATTGACGATGTAGGGTGTATAGCATTCGGTATAACCGTGTTTCTCCGTTTGCGTATCCAGCATGAACTGCGCCAGCGCGCGGTGCAGCTTGGCCATCTGCCCGCGCATCAGGGTGAATCTGGCTCCGGCCAGCTTGGCTCCGGTATCAAAATCCAATCCCAACGGCGTGCCCACATCGGTATGATCTTTAATTTCAAAATCAAAGCTGCGCGGCGTACCCACCCGGCGTACTTCAATATTTTCTTCCTCGGATTTACCCACCGGCACGCTGTCATGCGGCAAATTGGGTAGATTCAGTAACAGCTTCTGCAATTCCCATTGTATGGCTGCCAGCCGTTCTTCGTCAGCTTTGAGCTGTTCGCCCAAACCGGCCACTTCAGCCATGATAGCCGCCACATCTTCACCTTTGGATTTGGCAATGCCGATCTGTTTGGAGCTGGCATTGCGCCTGGCTTGCAATTCTTGCGTGCGTGTTTGCACGGTTTTGCGCTCCTGTTCCAAGGCAGTGAAAGCGGCGCTGTCAAAAGCAAAACCGCGCGTGGCAAGTCTGGCTACTACGTTGTCCAGATCGTTGCGTAATTGCTGTATGTCTAACATTTATTACTCCAGTAAATTATTGATTACTTATTCTGCTACTTAATGATTCAACGTTGGCTGGACTGTCATTCCCGCGCAGGTGGGAATCCATATAATCAAAGTAGGGCGGATGAGCGTAGCGTTATCCGCCGTATGTTAAGCCACCATACGGCGGATAAATATCCCAAGGGTTGAATAATTTAACCCCGCTGATTTCAAAATCCTTGATATTGCGCGTGACCAAAGTTAAATCATGAAAAATTGCCGTTGCCGCAATCAGGCTGCCCAATACCGGCATAGGTTTGCCGACACGCTCAAGTTTGCTCTGCATTTCACCCCAGCACAGCGCCACATCGGCATCTATATTATAAAGGCGTTGTTCAAAGCGCTCGATGACATTATTTTCCAGCCATAGCTGCAAAAACGTTTTGCGCTTACCGGCTTCCAGGCGCTCAATGCCGCGTTTCAACTCATAAATGGTGGGCGTGCAGAGGGTCAGGTTAAATTCATCCTGTGCCGCCAGCCATTGAATAACGGTTGGCGATGGTTGGGGTTTGGTAAATTCAGAGATAACACAGGTATCAAGTAAATACCGCATCACTCAAAACTCGGCAATGCTCTGCCCATGTCCTGATCGCGCGTTAAATCGAGTTCCACTGCATATTGCGCGGGCACTTGCAAACACTCCAGCAAAGTCGTTTTGGGCGTTTGCAAGCGTCGATAATCTTCAATCGACATCACCACCACTGCCTCGCGCCCATGCCTGGTCACGGTTTGCGGCCCATGCTTAATTGCCTCTTCCACGACTTCACTGAACCGGTTTTTTGCCTCTTGTAATTGCCAGGTTGTTGCCATGACGCATCTCCATTCTGTCCAGTCTGGCTAGATTATGCTTTTGCAAGAAGAAAGGCAAGTTGGAATATTTTGCATGCAAAAGTGCGAATAAACATCAATTGGGATAAATGCGCCCTGTGCAGGCTGTTTCTTTGTGATGTAGTGATGTAAGGCGTCAATAAGCGCAGCGCATTGCGCCGTATGGAGGCTTATATACGGCGGATAACGCTACGCTCATCCGCCATACGCTTGCTATGCCCATTTTATCGTGTTAATGGGTGACACCATTATTCCGGATGGCACCTTACCGCGTTATCATGGTTTATTTCTATCATTGAGGATTTTAGCGATGTTTTCAGTCCCAGCAGCATCAATGAAATTTTGGCTATTGATTCCGCCCAAATAACTCTTAAGCGGCATATTTAACATGGGCATCCTGAAAGAATGATTTTATCCGCTCAGGTTTTTGTGCCAAATCCTCCATATGCTCGGTGGCCGCCTTGTGCAATTTAACTTTGGTTCTTGCCGGCACGCGCCGCCCCATGTTTTGTTTCAAGTTCGCATTCAAACGCTCTTCCGGATTCAGCTCAGGGCTATGAATGAAATGGGGTCAGACTCGATATTTGACACCCGTTGAGGCATACTGCAATTGGACACAGTGATAGCACGTGATGAGTGAAGCCGCAATCTCAAGGTACTCAACAATGCTTGTTGGTTGCGGAATAGGTAAGCCATCTTCAGCAAGCCCTTCAAGGTGAAATCCCATCGCTTCACGAATTTCACGTTCGGTTTCTTCGATGGTGAAACCGGTAGCAACGCAGCCCGGTAAGTCCGGGACGTAGGCTGAAAAATTGTTTTCTGTTTTTTCAACAACGATTGCGTACCGCATAGGTTAATCCTTTAACTGTACTTGTTTAAGTATGCTACAAACGTTTAACAGCAAGTATGGAGCGCATTAACTGGAAGTCATTGTGCCTTATGCAGCTAAGCAGCAATCTGATGTTTCGGTTCTACCGAAAGTTTCATTCCAACCGCTTTTAACACGGCCAGTAGTGTTTTCAGTGTGGGATTGCCTTTTGCGGATAGTGTGCGATAAAGCGATTCACGGCTGATTCCGGCTTCCGCTGCTACCGCGCCAAGTCCACCATAGGCTTCCGCAACGGCTCGCAGCGCAAGCAGTCCTGCGGCTCGGTCATCCGGGTTGTCGAGTGATGCCATGGCGGCTTTCAGATATTCGACGGCCAATTCATGATCGGCACGCAGTTCGGCAACCTCACGCTCATGGTGAGATACTGCTGCTTTTGGTTTTTTGCTCATACTTGCCTCCGTTTCCAATCTTCCCAATATGCTTTGGCGGTCTTGATGTCTGTTGCTTGCGATTTTTTGGAGCCTGCGCAAAGCAAAATTACAAGTATCTGACCATGGCGGCCAAAGTACACCCGATAACCAGCGCCAAGATGTTCCCGCAATTCATGTACGCCATCGCCTACCGATTCACAATCACCAAAATTACCTGCTTCCAGGCGTTTGATGCGAACTCGAATTTTGGCTTGCGCCGCATTATCAGATAGTGACTGAAGCCACTCGGTTAATGGCTCCTTACCATCTACAGTCTGGTATCGGAAGACTTCAATCATGAGAGAAATGTAGCTTTAAAGCTACTTAAAAGCAAGTTTGTTGAAGTGATTTTTAGATTCAAGGGAAGTTGTATCAATGTTAAGTTATGGTAACCAAGAGGCATTATCATCGTAGTTATCTCTGACAAAAAATCAGCTGGGTATAAACGATTGCCTATTATTTTTTCTTGGCTTTCGCTTGCAAATCCAGCTCATGCAAATGTGCCAGTTTGTCTCTGATCTTGGCTTCCAGTCCGCGACTGGTAGGCTCGTAAAACTTCAAGTCGTCCAGCCCATCCGGCAGATATTGTTCTCCTGCGGCATAGGCTTCGTCTTCATTGTGGGCGTAGCGGTATTCTTTGCCGTAATCCAGTGATTTCATCAATTTGGTGGGGGCATTGCGTAAATGCAGTGGCACCGGACGCGATTGATCCTGGGCGACAAAGGCTTTCACCTGATTGTAAGCCATATAGGCGGCATTGCTTTTGGCGGCGATGGCGAGATAGAGCACGGCGTTGGCGAAGGCGAGTTCACCTTCCGGCGAGCCTAAACGCTCATAGGTTTGGCAGGCATTCAGGCAGATTTCCAGTGCGCGCGGATCGGCCAGACCGATGTCTTCGATAGCCATGCGCACCAAACGCCGCCCTACGTAGAGCGGTTCCGCGCCGCCATCCAGCATGCGTTGCATCCAATACAGAGCGGCATCCGGGTTGGAGCCGCGCACAGATTTATGCAGGGCGGAAATCTGGTCATAAAACGCTTCGCCGCCTTTATCAAAACGACGCATTTTGCTGGCCATGGTGGATTGCAAAAAGTCCGCATCAATTTCGCTGATACCTGCCGCCAGACTGGCGTTGAACAAGCCTTCGACAAAATTGAGCAAGCGTCGCGCATCGCCATCGGCATAAGCCAGAATCTGTTCGCGGGCTTCAGCCGTGATGTTTATATTTTTCGTCATGACAGCCAGCGCGCGATCCAGCAATAAGTCCAGCTCGGATTCGGTCAGGGCTTTTAATACAAACACTTGTGCACGGCTGAGTAGCGCGCTGTTTACTTCAAACGAGGGGTTTTCGGTAGTCGCGCCTATGAAGGTGATAAGGCCGCTTTCTACAAATGGCAGAAAAGCATCCTGCTGACCTTTATTAAAGCGGTGAACTTCATCGACAAACAAAATAGTGCGGCGCCCGGAGCGTTGCAAAGTGAGTTCTGCACGTTCGATGGCCTCACGAATATCCTTGATGCCTGAAAGTACGGCAGAGATTGGAATAAAATCGGCCTCGGAAGTATTGGCGATGAGCCTGGCCAATGTGGTTTTACCTACTCCTGGCGGCCCCCACAAGATCATGGAAGGCAATTTACCTGAAGTAAATGCGATGCGTAATGGCTTGCCAGCGGCTAATAAATGCGCTTGGCCGACTACCTCATCCAATGTTTTAGGGCGCAGTTGCTCCGCTAATGGCGCTTGTGGCGTTGCGGGTTTAAATAGACCACTCAATGAATAGGCTCTAAATTATGGGAAAGTTTGGAAGCTGGGATTTTAGCGCAATGCTGGCTATGATGGGGCGGCTAAGGCCAATATCTTGAAATTTTGCCTGATGGTATTTTGTCGCTACTTTGTCCATCATTACCGAGCATATCAAGCTATAATTTTTTGTCGGGCAAAGGGTTATAGCCGCTTCATTCAATAATTTGTCATTCATTATAAAAGAGTTTATTCATGCAAAAATATTTCAGCAAGTTCGCTGCATTTGCGGCTTTGTCGGTTGCGCTATCTGCAACCGCTGTTCAAGCCGAAGAATTAAAAAAAGTCACCGGTTTGAAAACCCCGGAATCGGTGATTGCGGATAAAAAAGGCCATATATTCATTTCGGAAATAGGCGAGTTTGGCAAAGATGGCGATGGTCAGATCAGCGTGGTGGGTAAGGATGGCAAGTTGTCGGTATTTGCCAAAGGCCTGGATGACCCCAAGGGCTTGGCCATCATCGGCGATGATCTGTATGTGGCGGATAATCATCGCATTATAAAAATAACGCCCAATGGCAAATGGCAGGTTTTTGTCGCCGCCAGTGCTTTTCCTGAACAACCGCAGTTTCTGAATGATCTGGAACGTGATCTGGCAGGCAAGTATTTATATGTCAGTGATAGTGGTGATTTGAAAGGCAAGGGCGGTGCGATTTACCGGATTTCACTGGATGGCAAGGTGACCACGGTTATCAATCAGGCCGGGGATGCGCGTGTGCAGGGGCCAAACGGCTTGTTGATGGATGATACGGGCGAGGTGTTGACGTATGTTGATTTTGTCTCCGGCATTTTATATACCCTGAATTTTAAGTCCGGCAAATTGACCGATGTGGCGGAAGGTTTTGGCGGCGGCGACGGTGTGGTGCATCACCCTAACGGCCTGATTTATGTGAGCGATTGGAAAAACGGCAAGGTGTTTAGTGTGCATCATGATCAAGTCAAATTGATTAAGGATGGTTTTAAAGCGGCAGCGGATATTGCACTATCAGCCGATGGAAAATATATTCTGGTTCCGGATATGACGGCAGGTGAATTAATTTGGTTGCCTTTGAAATAAAGCATTTAAAACGGAGGAGGATAAGATGAAAACTGTATTGATTACAGGAAGCAATCGAGGAATAGGGCTGGAATTTGTCAGGCAATATGCGGCGGATGAATGGCGTGTGATCGCTTGTGCCCGCCACCCGGAACAAGCTCAAACGCTGCAACAATTAGCCCTGCAATATCCGCAACAAATCGAGGTATATGCGCTGGATGTGGCGGATCACGCCCATATTACGCATTTGGCGCAGACGCTGAGCGACACGGCGCTAGATGTGCTGATTAATAATGCGGGTATTTATCCGGCATCGGATTCTCACGGTTTTGGGCATACGGATTATGACGATTGGGCGGAAGCCTTTCGCATTAATACCATGGCACCTTTGAAAATGGCTGAAGCATTTGCTGCCCATATTGCACGCAGTGAGCAAAAAACGCTGGTGACGATTACCAGCAAAATGGGCAGTGTGGCGGATAACACCAGTGGCGGGAATTATATTTACCGTTCCAGCAAAGCGGCGGTCAATATGGTAGTAAAGAGCTTGTCCATTGATCTGGCGAATCTGGGTATTACCGCGATTTTGCTACATCCGGGTTGGGTTAAAACTGAAATGGGCGGGCCTAATGCGTGGATTACGACCGAGCAAAGCGTGAATGGGTTGCGCCAGCTTATCAAAAACCTTACCCGTGCCGATGCCGGGAAGTTTTTTGCATATGATGGGCAAGAGTTGCCCTGGTAAAGTTTTTATAAATGACAGTAAACAAAAAACGGTACCCGAAGGTACCGTATAAACTATCTACAGTTAATCAATGATTGACTGTAGATAGACCCACCACAAAAATTAAAATAAACGACGACGTGCGCTAACACCAAGCAAGCCTAAACCTGCCAGAAATAACGCATAGGTGCTAGGTTCCGGTACCGACGAAACTTGCACATCGACTGCGGTCAGGGAAATGTTATCAATATTGCCACCCAGTTGGTCACTAATACCAACCGCTTTGAATGTGAGCTTGTCGTTGCCAGTACCAGTCACATTAAAGCTCAAGGTATTCCAATTGTTGATACTGCCACCTTTTGCAGTTACGGTAGTCAGCTTGTCATTATTCCAATAGGCTTCAATGCCATTGGTATTGGCCAGTTGGCTTATACGTGCCGAATAATCAAAATATAGTTCGTAGTCGGCACCCAAGGTTGTAGTAATAATCTGATATATAGAACTATTGCCATAAGAATCCAACTCTACGTAATTCACGCCATCCGATGCTGTACCAGCGACATTGTTCCTAAGTTCTATGCCAGGGCCGGAAGCCAGCGTCCAGCCAGTTAAAGCGCTATAGACACTCCAGCTACCATTACCTTGTGCGTTAGCCTCAAAGGAGCCATTGGTCACCAAATTGTTAGCGTTAGCCAAGGTTGGCAGAGCAGCGGTTAAAGCAAGTATAAGTACGATTTTTTTCATGATTGACCTTAAATAATTGTGAGAGGGCTGGTTTTTTTGTTTTCTTGATGTTGCGTATTTTGCTTGATTATAAAATCCGCACAATAGTCCAATCAGACTAATGGCCTTGATTTTACAACCCATAAAAATACAAAAAAACTTTCCAAGTCATTGAAATTATTTATTTCCCCATGTGGAAATACATGAGGCATGGAGCACTGGGGCAGCATAGGGGCTAAGAGTATTTCACTGATTTTGTCACCAAGCTCGCCAGAGTTTACGCAGGAGCCGGTGTTGGTGGAATGCGGTGCCAAGTAGGTCGAGCGCGCAAGCCGAAGCACAGCTACTTAGCCGCCCGCATTAAAGAGTTGCCAGGCGGAGTTTAATATCCAGGCACTTAACTTTGAACTCTTTCAGCAAATGTCTGCACTTACACTAGCAAGAGCGAATAACTCCTGGCAGAACAGCACCACCAGGCATTGCCACGCTCCATGTTGGCGGCATAGGCAGATGGTGGTGAGCTGACACTTTTGACTCAGAATGGTATGGATAGCTTAAGCATAGCGGCGTTGGATGTCATATGATCCGAGAATTTGCCGTTATAGCTTGCTCGCATGATGGCTCCTTTCAAGCTCATCGTATTCACGCCAATTTCGATATTGGCATAAGTTTTGTCCAATTCACCATGAATAGTGAAGGGGGCAACGTCCACCGGCGCCCCCTGGAAAGAAGCGGTGACCCCGGCTGAAGTCCCCGATAACAATTGCGTAATGCCAAGTTTGGCATAAGTCCTTATCAGCACACCATTGCTAAGGCTGGCCTCGCCGCCGATTTCAAGTGCCGGTGTCAGGTTGACGCTGATTTCGTTATGACTCATGACATTGAGATTAATACCTCCTGCTCCGTTCTCTTGGAATCCGGGAAACCAGCTATGTGACACTCCAAGATCAAGCATGGGCTTGATATACCAGTTGGCTTTCTGTTCATAAGCATGGGCAAGCCGTAAGTGCCAAGCCATAAATTCGACATCCTGACGGCTATTGGCGGCAATGGTCGGTGCGGGAGAGCCAACGTTGCGCACGGTGTGGTAAGCCGCGTAACCGGCACTGAGGTCTGTAGCGAGAATTGTTGCTCCAAACTCCTTTTTCAGAATAGCGCCGACTTGACCCTGATCACCCGAAGTACTGGCGAAGCGGTCAAGGTTCAATGTGCTGTGTTCGTAGGAGAGTCCGAATCCCGCATGCCAGCTGCCGTCGCCTATCGCACGTTGCAGCCCACCGGACAAGCTGCTTGACTGCCGGTTGAAGCCCATGAACGAGGCCGAGCCTTCTTGCTGGAGCTCATTATAGGCAAATTGCAACCAGCCGCATTGGCCTTCACGTATGAATCGGTTGGATCCATTACGTACGCCGCAACTGTGCATTGCATCACTGAATCCAAGATTTGAAAACAGCGGGCCGGTTCTAATTCCCAGATAGGGTTCTGGACTCAAGTGGTCGTAAACGTGAGCAAGACTGCGGACATCGTGCTTATCAAGCAGGGCGGCAACTACAGGTGTTAGGCTGGGCGAGCTGCCCGCAAGTTGAATCTTGTTAATGTAACGACCAATCGTGGTCTGATTCGCATTCATCCCGGCGGGCGCAAAGTCAATGCCATAGCCCAACGCCACTTGCGTCGGGTCGAACAGCAACTGGTAGCTGATTACCGCCGACAGCGGAGCCATAAGACTGAGGCCGGAGTTGGTCACGCCGCCTTCACCCGACATAATAATGACCTGGCGAGCACCGGGGGTAGCATAACCCGCATTGAGATTAAGCACTTGTACCTGCCCGGCGACATTGGCGGAACCACTTACATTGATGCGATCTGCGGTATCCGTTGCCGTTGCATGGTCAATGTTCACCACATACACACCCGAAGCCGTCTGCAGCAAATTACCAGTGAGACTGGTCGTGAGGGTCAGCGCAGAACCGCCCGGGGACACCGTGCCCTCGTTGGTAAGCAGGTTGCCGCTACCAAGTTGAACCATCGCTCCCGAGTTGAAGGTCGCGGCGGTGTTGTTATTGAAAGCATTGGTGCCGCCACCCAAATCGACGCTGCCCGTGATAATGCCGGAATTGTTTACACTCTCGTAGCCTTCACTTCCGGTGATAGCCATCCCACTCAATGCTGCTATCGAGCCATCGTTAGTTAGCTGGTTGTTCGCACCGCCGAGGAACTTCACACCCGCTCCAGCCCCTGAGCCGCCTGAAACCAAGCCTGAATTGATGGTGACCTTAATATCCCCATTGCCACCGCCACCGCCGCTTTGTGCATAGATGCCGTTTGCATCTTTGCCCGAAGCGCTGATCGAACCATTGAGCGTGATGTCGACATTGCCCGCAACGCCTTGGCTGGCCACGCTCTGGGCGAACAGGCCGTGGGCACCATCGCCCAGCGTCCCGATAGTGCCTACGTAGTTGGCGATGACGTGGCCCGAGTTACCGGCACCGCCGACGCTCCCGGCGAAGCTGAGGCCGGCCTCAGTGTCGACAAAGGTATTGAAGATCGTATTGACGATTTCATTCTTGGTAATGCCCTGCGGGTTGTAGAAGCCGGCCAGGCCGCCGCCGCCGGCGACACTCTGCGCGACCACGCCCATGGCGAAAGCGCCCGATGTCTTGACGCTGCCGGTGCTGTTGAGTGTTACATCGCCGCCGTTACCGCCACCGCCGCCGCTGCCTTGCAGGGTCATCTCCAGGGTGGTCAGGCCGAAGATGTCATCGAGCACCGGGATGTCGGGCACGATATTCGCATTCGAGAACTCGAATGTCATGGCGCTCCCGCCGGAACCGCCGCCGCCGCCCACGCTCTGCGCCACGATGCCGTGCGCGAAGGCGCCGGTTGTCGTCACGTTGCTTGTGCTGGTAACTGTGACAATACCGCCATTGCTGCCCGTGCCGCCGTCGCCACCGAAGACCATCGTCATGCTCAGACTGGTGAGCGAGGTCAATGGTAGAAAGTCCATCGGGTTGGCGGTGAGTTCAACCTGGATGCTGTGAGCATCGCCGCCGATGCCGCCTGAACCGCCGACGCTCTGCGCCATGACACCTACCGCAAAGTTGCCTTCGGTCAGGATCGTACCGTGATTGCTGACTACGACATCGCCACCTATCGCGCCGTTGCCGCCGTTGCCGCCGACAGCGATATCCACCTTGGCGCTCGGCGTGGGAATCAAGTCATCGAGCGAGGTGGGAGGAGCGGCAAGCGACAGTGATACGTTCGTGGCATTGCCGCCGGTACCGCCACCGCCACCCACGCTTTGCGCAAGCACGCCATTGGAGAAGGCACCCTGAGTGTGGATCAGGCCGTCGTTATCCACTGTGACCGTTTTGCCTACACCGCCCTGACCGCCCGAACCACCCACGGCCACACTGGCCTTGAACATTGCGTCGACCGAGATGGCAATATTGGATGCATTGCCGCCCTTGCCGCCGCTGCCACCCACGCTTTGCGCAAAGATGCCGTTGGACAGGAAATCAGTCGTCTCGATCTCGCCTTTATTGGTAACCGTGACCGTGCCAGCCGTGCCGCCACCCGCGCCCCGACCCCCGACGGCAACATTGGCTTCGATAGCCGGTAGTTTTACGCCATTGATCTCGATGGGGAACACGAGCGTTCCGGTCGTGGCACTGCCGCCCGCGCCGCCGCTACCGCCGATACTCTGCGCGAAGACTCCGTCGCTATTGGGTCCACCGGTAACGATCTTGCCATCGTTGCCAACAATCACCCCAACGATCTCGGTCGTGCCGTCGTCTTTGATCAAGGCCTTGCCGCCGATGCCGCCTGTGCCGCCGCTGCCACCGACCGCCACTCCCACGGCCAAGGGGCCTGCCAGCGCAAGGCTGGTTGCATCGCCACCGCTGCCGCCGCCGCCGCCAACACTTTGTGCGAAGATGCCGGCCGAATTGTTGCCCTGGGTCGTGATCAGGCCGGTATTCTGGATATCGACCAGTCCACCGTTGTTGCCCAGTCCGCCGCCGCCGCCAATAGTGGTTGAGACGGATGCCACGCCGATGCTGCCGGCAAAAGCGGAACCGCCGTTGCCGCCGCCACCGCCGATGCTTTGCGCGAAGATGCCAGCTGCACTCTCGCCGCCCGTTGCAATCGTGCCCGAGTTGACGACATCTATCTCCCCGCCTGCGCGGCCATCGCCACCCGTACCACCGAGACTGACACTGACTGCAGTTCCCCCGATGGCCAGGCTGCCGGCGAAGCCGCCGTTGCCGCCGCCGCCGCCGATGCTTTGGGTGAAGATGCCTGCGGAAAGGTCACCGGTTGTGGTAATCGTCCCCGCATTGCCGATACTCACCTCCTTGCCGCTGCCAGCCGAGCCGCCCGCGCCGCCGATGCTGACGGCCAGGCTGAGACCGGGGCCGCCCGATCCGGCGAACGAGGTGCCGCCATTGCCGCCGCCGCCGCCGATGCTCTGTGCCATGATGCCGTAGGACGCGGCACCGATGGTGTCGATGGTCGTCCCAGCGGTGGTCTCGACACTGACCAGGTCGCCGGCATTACCACCGATACCACCCTTGCCGCCCAAGGCAATCGATACGTTGAGCGTCGAGCCTGAAGGGAGCGCCCCGGCGACGGCCAGGCCGCCATTGCCGCCGCCACCGCCGATCGACTGCGCTTGAATACCGTTCGCACTATTGCCGAGCGTATCGATGTTGCTGCCGGCGGCGATGACATGAACCTCTTCACCATCGCCGCCCAAACCGCCATTACCACCCACAGCGACACTGACCAGCGAAGAAATGGAAACCGCATCGCCGCCATTACCGCCGCCTCCGCCGATCGACTGGGCGAGGATAGCCGTAGACCGATCGCCGCTGTTCTCAACCGTACCGTCATTGTTGGTGACTATCGTTCCGGTTTTAACCGTGCCGGAATCAAAGACGGAGACGATGCCGGAGCCACCACCCGAACCACCCTTGCCGCCAACGGTAAACCAGCCGCCGGCACCGCCGCCGCCGCCGCCGCCGCCGCCGATGGATTGCACGAGAATGCCGAAGGAATCGTCGCGCTGCGTTATGATGGTACCGCCGTTATTGACCGTCACTGCGGCGCCGCTGGATTTGCCACCGCCATTGCCGCCTTCCGCGTAAGCCCCGTTCGAACTGCTGCCAGAACCGGCACCGGCACCGACACTGCTCGCGTAAATGCCGTGGGAGTTCCAGCCAGTGGTCAGAATGGCACCCTGGTTGTAGACAAGGACATTCCCTGCATTGCCGCCGTCTCCTCCGTTGTCGCCGAATGCAAGCAATGCGGTTGCAGTGCCGCCGCTTCCGCCAGTGCCGCCGCGGCTCAATGCGTATACGCCGTGGCTCTTGTCCCCGTGGGTGGTGATATTTGAATCAGGTTCAAGAGAAACAAACACTGGTGCGCTGTTTCCGCCGTCACCGCCTCCGCCGGACGATGAACCGAAGATGCCGAACCAGCCTCTCCCATTCCCACCGGCACCTCCCTGGCTGATGGCCGTGATTCCATTTGCTCCATTGCCATTCACGGTGATGGTTGCATTGCTGTTTATCGCGACCGAGCCAGCGTTGCCGCCAGCATAAGCGTCACCGCACCAGGACCAGAATAGTATGGTGAAGCAGTGGCCGCTTCCCCCGGTGCCGCCTGTCGAACTCACGACAATGCCCCCGGCATTGGTGGTACTGAAGGGAGCACCTTGCGACGAAGTACCGGCGTTGTTGTTGACCGTCAGGCTGGCAGTCGATGCGCCTCCGGGATCTGGCGAATTGGCGGCCAGATAATCGATGAGTTGTTGGCCGGAGTAATTGTCCGTGCCGATGCTGAAGGTCTTGGGATCCCCGTTGGTCTCGTAGGCCGTGACAATAATGTAGTTGTCATCGATCAGGATGGGGTTCCCGTCTTTTGATACCACCTCGACATCAGGAGTATTAGGGTTGTTATCCACATCCTTCATCATGGTCTTGAAGGTGACGTCTGGCGCGCCGCTTGTACCCCACACCCCAGTGCGTGAAAGCTCAATGCCTATCGTGCCTGGATTGACGGCCGTGGTACCTGCCGCGCCATCGCCGACATTCACGGCGGTGATGCCACTCGTATAGCTAATCCCCTCAGCGGTTACGCCAGAACAACTCGCACTCGGACTGCCGGAACACAAGGCATTGGCTGCCGCTTGAGCCGTATCCGCGCCCGTCGCCACGTAGGCGACTGCCATTATGCCAAGCACGGGAACAGCATCCGTGATGCCACCAGTCAACGCCAGAAGAAGCGCTGCGGCAAGCGGCCGCAGGCGCATTGGGTTTGTCTCGACCACGGCTTTGCGCTTTGTGTGACCGGCTGTATCTTGTACCGGAACATGGCGAATGAGGATTCTTCCTGAAGCGATATAATTGTCCATGCAGTGACAGGCACGTTTCATTGCCACGCTCAAGAAGCTATGTAGTTTGTTATTGGTATTTTTTGACATATATCCATCCCGAAAAATCCTAGCCTTAAGTGACCTTAACGTAGATCAAAACCGGCAGTTCGGCTATCCATGAGGATCCGTGACTTTCTGTCCCTACCTCCCAGTAGGTTTAGCTTTTTATTATTTAACCAAGTGTCTAAAATTCGTAAAAATACATCAAGCACTCATGTATGCCGAGCAACAACCCGAAAAACTTAAGTTGAAAATCAGCTACTTGCCTGAAACATTGACAAGTTGTTCGATTCCTTACCTTAAGAGAAATTTAAACACTTCAAAGTAAAAGACACAATACGTACAAATACCTATATGTAAAGTGGTTAATCTGGGAACCATACTGGTTTGAATGTAGCCAAATTATTGTGGCCAATGCCACGAAAATAAGGCCAAGTGCTTGATAGCATGTGATGGTAAGTATCAAAGTGCGCTAAACCTAGCAGTTACAAGCTTGTAAATCTGCCACATGTTGTTGGATGTTCGCTGTAAAGAAAAAAGGTACTTGGATGGCATTGCCTTAAAAAGCAAAAGGGCGAATGATTCGCCCTTTTGCTTAAAGTATTGCTGAATTAATTACTTCTGAATTTATTGCATCAAGCTTTTTTGCGCAGAGTCAACAGCACCGCAAAAATGGCCAAGGCCACAAAGCAGACGAAGGAGAGTTGCGGGATAGTGAAGCTGAGGAACGTCCAATCAACTTTGGTGCATTCGCCCGTGCCTTTAAACACCAGTTCTATTGCACGTTTGAAAGGGAAAGATTCAAACATGTAATCAAAACCCACGCCACATTCCGCCATCACCTGGTCAGGATGGCTTTGTATCCACACATGGCGTGCGGCAATGCCTGCACCTACGCTGGCAGCGATAAAATGCAGCAAGCCGTATATCTGCCGTCCGCGTTGTGCGGGGTTATGTATTGCTGCTATCAAAAACAGTGTACCCAGTGCCATGAAAGCCATGCGCTGCGAAATGCATAACGGGCAGGGATCCAGATGGTAAGTCTGCTGGATAACCAAGCCTGCTGCAATCAAGCCGAAGCTGGTGATAAATCCCAGCCAATAGCCGTTTCTACCCTTTAATAGTTTGTTTAACATGCAATGCCCTCAACGCTTATAATTTGGTACTTTTATTGTAACGGATTTGTAGCCTCCATGGATGACAACACCTCGCCCATACCCGCCCGAATACTTAGTGTGACCGAGCTTAATCGCTTGGCGCGTGATATTTTAGAGCGCAGTTTTCCGCTGTTCTGGGTAAGCGGCGAGATTTCCAATTTGACGCGCGCGGCTTCCGGCCATTGGTATTTTTCGCTGAAGGATACCGGTGCGCAAGTGCGCTGCGTGATGTTCAAAGGCCGTAATAGCTTTTTGAATTGGGTGCCCAAAGACGGCGATAAAATTGAAGCGCGCGCGCTGGTAACGCTATACGAAGCACGTGGTGATTTTCAGCTGACCATTGAATTTTTACAACGCGCAGGTCTCGGTATTTTGTTTGAAGCCTATGAGCGATTGCGTGCGCAATTGCAAAAGGAAGGCTTGTTTGATGCTGAACGTAAATTGCCCATTCCCCAGCATCCGCGCCAGATTGGTATAGTCACTTCTCCCGATGCCGCCGCGCTCAGAGATGTACTGACTACGCTCAAGCGGCGTATGCCGGGCATTCCCATCATTATTTACCCTACGCCAGTGCAAGGTAAAACTGCGGCTGGATTCATCGTTAAAGCGATTAACCTGGCAAATCAGCGTGCTGAGTGTGACGTTTTGATAATCTGCCGGGGTGGTGGCAGCCTTGAGGATTTATGGTCTTTCAATGAAGAAATAGTAGCTCGCGCTATCAGTGCCTGTGAAATTCCAACCATTAGCGGCGTTGGCCATGAAACCGATTTCACCATCATCGATTTTGTTGCCGACCAACGTGCCGCTACACCTACTGCCGCTGCTGAGCTAGTCAGCCCGGATCGTGTAACGATGCAAAATCGTCTGCGCCAGTTGCAACAAAGGCTCAAACGGCAGATGGATCATCTACTGCAACAACGCGCGCAACAGCTGGATTATTTGGCGCGGCGCTTACTTTCCCCCGCGCAACAAATTGCGCAAAAACGTAGCCATTTACAACAACTGGATTTGCGTCTGCGTAGTGCGCTTAATATGCAATTACAGCGGCAACAGCAACTCATAAAACGGCTGGAACAAAACTTGAAACACTTGAATCCACATGCTGTACTCAAGCGCGGTTATGCCTTGGTGCAAGCCAGTGATGGTGGCGTAGTACATAGCAGCCATAATCTGCAAACCGGCCAGATTTTACACCTGACCTTTGATGAAGGGTCGGCAGATACGATTGTTTCAAAAACAATGACATGAGCCAATACTCTAATGTAATTTGTTGGTTGCGCCGTGATTTGCGTTTGCATGACCATACCGCGCTTTATCATGCTCTCAAGCTCAGTTCGGCTGTGCATTGCGCATTTGTGTTTGATACCGACATTCTCAACCAGCTGCCTAATCGGGCTGACCGCCGCGTGGAATTTATCTGGCACAGTGTGCAGGAGTTGCAACTGATTTTGCAACAGCAGGGTAGTGATTTGCATATTCTGCATGGCAGCGCGCGACAGCTGATTCCACAATTAGCGTGCCAGCTCAATGCGCAAGCTGTGTTCGCTAATCACGATTACGAGCCGCAAGCGATTGCGCGTGACCGTGAAGTGGGCGTGCAATTGGCGGAGCAGGGGGTAGCCTTTCTGGATTTCAAGGATCAGGTGATTTTTGAGCGTGATGAAGTGCTGACTGGAGTAGGCACGCCATTTAGCGTGTTCACACCATATAAAAATGCCTGGCTGAAAAAGCTGGATGATTTTTATCTGCGTAGCTACCCCACCGAGCGCTATTTTTCTGCATTGGCGCATTTTGCTGGCACAGCTATGCCCAACTTGAATGATCTTGGGTTTCAAGAAACAAATTTAAGCGAACTGGCTTTGCCTTGCGGCATGTCGGGAGCTGCAAAACTATTTGCTGATTTTCAGCAACGCATCCACCAGTACCAGGCACGGCGCGATTTTCCAGCCGTTAAAGGCGTTTCCTATCTTTCCACGCATTTGCGTTTCGGCACTATATCCATACGCGCTTTGGCCAGAGCAGCCTATTACATGGGCGGGGAGGGCGCACAGACGTGGCTGACAGAGCTGATCTGGCGCGATTTTTATCAGATGTTGTTATTCCAGCATCCACGCGTGGTGCAGCATGCATTCAAGCCGCAGTTTGAACATTTGGCTTATACCAATAATCCTGACTGGTTTTTTGCCTGGAAAAACGGCATGACCGGTTATCCGCTGGTGGATGCCGGGATGCGTCAAATGAATCAAACCGGTTTCATGCACAATCGTTTGCGCATGATTACCGCCTCGTTTCTGGTTAAGGACTTGCAAATAGATTGGCGCTGGGGCGAGCGCTATTTTGCCGAAAAGCTGATTGATTTTGACCTTGCCGCCAATAATGGTGGCTGGCAATGGGCGGCTTCCACCGGCTGCGATGCCCAGCCCTGGTTTCGTATTTTCAACCCCGTTACCCAATCAGAAAGATTTGATGCAGAAGGAAAATTCATACGCCGCTATGTGCCTGAGCTGAAAAATTGCCCTGACAAATATATCCATAAACCATGGCTGCTACCAGTGCATGAACAACAGCGTCAGTTGATTATTGGTTCGGATTACCCCGCACCCATCATCGACCATGCCGTAGCGCGGGAAAAAACCTTGCATCTATATGGGCAATCGAAAGCTCCTTCACACGCATCTTAGAGAAATATCCGCTATTCACAACTAAAAAAGTTGGTTATTTGACGCTGTGCCTTGGTTTAAGGATAATCGAACAATTAATCACATCTGCAATCAGGCCATCATGAAGCAATCCTTAATTGAAGTCACACAGCGTATTCGTGAACGTAGTGCGCTTACCCGTCAGGCTTATTTGCAACGTATGGAGCAGGCCATTGCACGCCCTCGTGGCGCTGACCGCATGGGCTGTGCCAACGTGGCGCATGCATTTGCGGCATTGCCTACCAATGACAAGTTACGCGTAGTGGCAGAGCGCGCCCCCCATATTGGTATTGTTACAGCTTATAACGATATGTTGTCAGCGCATCAACCTTATGAGCGCTTCCCTGATGTTATCCGTGATGAAGCACGAAAACTGGGCGCTACCGTGCAAGTGGCAGGCGGCGTGCCAGCTATGTGTGATGGCGTAACACAAGGTGAACCAGGCATGGAGTTGAGCTTGTTCTCGCGCGATACCATTGCCATGAGTACCGCGATTGGACTGTCGCATGATGTATTTGATGGCGCTTTACTGCTGGGCGTTTGCGATAAAATCGTGCCGGGTTTGTTGATTGGCGCTTTGCAATTTGGCCATTTGCCCTGTGTTTTTGTTCCCGCCGGCCCGATGACCAGCAGCGGTATGAGCCATTCCGAAAAATCCACCGTGCGCGAACATTATGCGCGCGGCATGGTTGGGCGTGGCGAATTACTGGCTTCAGAATCGGCGGCTTATCATGGTGTTGGCACCTGTACCTTCTATGGCACAGCCAACAGCAATCAGATGTTGCTGGAAGCGATGGGTTTGCATGTGCCTGGTGCCGCCTTTATTCATCCTGAAACCGGTATACGCGAGGCACTTACACGCGAAGCGGTCAGTACCTTGCTATCCATCCTTCCGGGACAGCACTTTACTCCCATAGGCCGTCTGGTTGATGTACGCGTTATCGTTAATGCCATGGTGGCGTTGCTGGCAACCGGTGGTTCCACCAACCATTTGATTCATTGGGTGGCCGTGGCGCGCGCCGCAGGTATCATTATTGACTGGACGGATTTTTCCGATTTATCGCAAACCACACCACTATTGGCGCGCGTCTATCCTAACGGTGCCGCTGATGTTAACCAGTTTCAGGCCGCAGGTGGCCCCAGTTTTATCATTCGCGAATTGATAGATGGCGGTTACATGCATGCCGATGTAGCTACTGTTTCTGAAGGTGGTCTGCGCGAATTCGGCAAAGTGCCGGAGCTGGTACGTGAGCGTCTGGTATGGAAAGATTTACCCAAGCAGACCATAGATAAAAGCGTAGTACGTAACATTGATGCGCCATTCAGCGAAACGGGTGGCTTGAAGCTGTTAACGGGTAATCTGGGTCGTTCGGTGATTAAAGTATCCGCCGTGCCGGAAGATAGACATATTATCGAAGCGCCTGCCATTGTATTTACCGCGCAGGAAGAATTGCTCGCGGCATTTAAAGCAGGAAAATTGGATAGAGATTTTATCGCGGTGATTCGCTTCCAGGGGCCGCGTGCCAATGGTATGCCCGAATTGCACAAAATGACACCGCCCATGGCCGTGCTGCAAGGTAAGGGTTTCAAGGTGGCAATTGTGACGGATGGACGTATGAGTGGGGCTTCCGGTAAAGTACCTGCGGCTATTCATATCAGCCCGGAAGCTCTGGCTAATGGCCCGTTGGGTAAAGTCAAAACCGGCGACTTGATACGCCTGGATGCGGTCGCCGGTACACTGGATGCATTGGTGGATGAAGAAGTGTGGAAAACGCGCGTGTCGGCTAAATTATCCGAGGAACAATCCATTAGCAATTCGCATGGCATGGGTCGTGAACTTTTCGGTGGTATGCGTCGCAATGTGCTGAGTGCCGAAGAGGGTGCGATTACCTGGCTATAAATAATATATTCGCTGGAGCTGGTTTCAAACCAGCCTCAGTTAAGAGTTAATTTACAAAAAACACTTTAAAGGCTTATAAATAATAATGAAGACCCTGGATTTAGCAAATTACGGCCCGGTTATCCCCGTCATCGTCATCAACAACATTGAAGATGCTGTGCCTATGGCGCAGGCATTGGTAGACGGCGGCATTCGTGTGCTGGAAATCACCTTAAGAACACCAGTTGCCTTGCAATGTATGGAAGCCATCGCCAAAGCGGTGCCAGAAGCCATTATCGGCGCGGGTACAGTACGTAGTGTGGCGGATGCGGAGGCTGCCAAAAAAGCGGGTTGTGTATTTGCAGTTAGCCCGGGTTACACCAGTGAATTAGGCAAAGCCTGCCTGGAAATGGGTTTGCCCCTGTTGCCGGGCGTTTCCACCGGCAGTGAAATCATGCAAGCCAATGCCGACGGCTATTTTTTTCTGAAGCTATTCCCGGCGGTTGCGGTGGGCGGCATCAATCTGCTCAAAGGCTTTGGCGGCCCGTTTACTGACGTGAAATTCTGTCCGACCGGCGGCATTACTGTTGAAACTGCGCCCCAGTTTCTGGCCTTGCCCAATGTGCCTGTGTGTGGCGGCACCTGGCTGACACCGGCTAATTTGGTGGCTGCCAAAGATTGGCAAGGTATTACCCGTCTGGCGCGTGAAGCCAGCCAAATCAAGCCAGCTGTTTAATTCTCCCTAGTAATTCCATCCCCGGCCGATTAAATGGCAGGGATGGGATTGCATCCATCTTTGCTTAAATCGCCACCGAAATAATTAAACCGCTTTGTTAAATCTGCAACACTACAAAACGCTGGTATTTGATTGTGATGGCGTGGTGCTGGATTCCAACCGGCTAAAAACACAAGCTTATTTTGATGTGGCCATCAGTTTTGGCAGCAATCCGCAACAAGCCCAAGCCATTGTTGACCACCATGTACAATTCGGCGGCATATCGCGCTATCCAAAGTTCGAATATTTTCTGCGCGAAATAATGCAACAGCCAGTCACGAAGGCCTCCATGAAGTTTTTATTGGATGGTTTTGCTGAAAAAATCCATCAAGGCCTGCTGCACTGTGAAATTGCACAAAATCTGCAAGCATTACGTAAATCCACCCTCGATGCTCGCTGGATGATCGTCTCGGGCGGTGATCAAGCTGAACTGCGTGAGTTATTCAGCCAGCGGGCTTTGATAGAAATGTTTGATGGTGGTATTTTCGGCAGCCCGGATAACAAGATTGCCATTCTGGCACGAGAAATCGCCAGTGGCAATTTGCTGCAACCCGCATTATTTTTTGGTGACAGTTTGTACGATCATCAGGCCGCTTTAAGCGCTGCGCTGGATTTTGTATTTGTTAGTGCATGGACTGAAGTTGCGGATTGGAAGAATTATTGCGAGCAAAATAGTATTGCCGTGATTGAACGGCTACCAAGTGCTTAACCCGCAGGTGGGCACGATTTTTGTACCCGCCTGCTAAATTCTAAAAATTAATCAACAACACCCGCAACCGTAGTATTCATGCCGCCATCCACATAGGTAATCTCACCGGTGATGCCGGATGCCAAATCACTACACAGAAAAGCCGCTGCATTGCCCACTTCTTCTATCGTCACATTGCGACGCAATGGCGCGTGTTTTTCATTAAAGCCGATGATTTTATCAAAGCCGGAAATGCCGGCAGCCGCCAGCGTTTTGATGGGGCCGGCAGAAACGGCATTTACGCGTATGCCTTTAGGGCCAAGGCTCTGCGCCATATAGCGCACATTGGCCTCCAGACTGGCTTTGGCCAGACCCATGACGTTGTAGCTGGGCAGGCTGCGTTCTGCACCCAGATAGCTCAGCGTTAGCAGGCTGGCCTTGCGCCCTTGCATGTAAGGTAACGCGGCTTTGGCCAGTGCGGCAAAGCTGTAAGAACTGACGTCATGCGCAATCTTGAAATATTCGCGATTGACGGATTCGATGTAATCACCTTCCAGCGCTACTTTGGGCACAAAAGCGACAGAATGCACCAGGATGTCGAAGCCATCCCAATGCTGGGCGAGGGCGGGGAATAGCGCTTCAATTTGCGCATCTTCTGCCACATCGCAGGGCAGGATAATGGTGGAGTCAAAATCTGCAGCGAGTTTGCTGACGCGTTCCTGATGTTTGTCAATCTGGTAGGTGAAAGCTAGTTCCGCACCTTCGCGTTTCATGGCGGCCGCAATGCCGTAAGCAATGGAGCGATTGCTCAGCAAGCCAATAATCAGTGCACGTTTTCCTGTTAAAAATCCCATTTGTTATATCCTTGTGTTGGGTAATAGCGCTTGATGAGCGGCTAGTACATTATGTTCTGGGGTCTAGCGCATCGCGCAAGCCTTCTCCCAGCAGATTATAACCCAGCACGGTTATTAAAATTGCCAAGCCAGGGAAGAGCGAAAGCCACCAGGCAAATTGAATATATTCTTTGCCATCGGTGAGTATGTTGCCCCAGGAGGCTTGCGGTGCCTGTACGCCCAGGCCGAGAAAGCTCAAACCGGATTCCACCAGCACGGCGCTGGCGACACCTAACACCGAGCTGACAATAATAGGAGTCAGGCTATTGGGTAATAAATGTTTGAAAATCAGGCGTGCATCTTTTGCGCCCAGCGTTTCTGCCGCAAGCACAAATTCGCGGCCACGCAGGCTTAAAAATTCTGCGCGCACCATACGGGTCACCCCCATCCATGAAGTCAGGCCAATGACAATCATGATGTTCCAGATGGAAGGGGTAAGGAAGGCAATCACCGCCAAAATCAGAAAGAAAGTAGGGATGGACAACATGACATCGACAAAACGCATGATGACCACATCCACCCAGCCACGATAATAGCCGGAGATGGCACCCAGCACGATGCCGATGGCGGTAGCAATACCAACCGCGACTATGCCGACCAGCAGTGAGATGCGTGCGCCAAACAACATGCGCGAGAATACATCGCGCCCCAAGCCGTCCGTGCCCATCAAGTGTTGCATGGAAGGCGAAAGCAGAATGGCTTTGACATCTATTGCTTCAGGATCAAACGGCGCAATGATAGGCGCGGCCAGTGCCAGCACAAAAATACTGGCGATGATGATAAAGCCGGACAAGGCTAGCGGATTACTGAGTGCGCGTTTCATTGCATGAAACCTTCAGAATACGTCATTGCATCACACCCCGGCGCACACGCGGATCAGCCCAGGCATAGGCCACATCGGCCAATAGATTGCCGAGCAGAGTCAGTGCCGAGCCTATGGTGAGTATGCCCATAATCACCGGAAAATCGCGCATCATCACGGCATCGTAAAACAGCTTGCCCATGCCGGGAATGGCGAAAATGGATTCAGCGATGACCGCACCACCTATCAGGCCGGGGATGGATAAACCCAAAATAGTAATCAAGGGCAGCAGCGCATTGCGCAAGGCATGGCGGTAAACCACCGTGTTTTCAGACAAGCCTTTAGCGCGCGCCGTGGTGATGTAATCCTGATGCAGCACATCCAGCATCCCGTTACGCACAAACAGCGAAATACCGGCCAATCCGCCCAGACTGGAAATGAAAATGGGCAGCGCCAGATGTTTCAAGCTATCTGCCGCTTGCGCTATCCAGCTCATTTTCTCAAAGCCCAGACTATGTATACCGGAAATAGGCAGCCAGTTATGCACCACACCTGTCCAGTACATCAGCATCAATGCCAGCCAAAAGCCGGGTATGGCAAAGCCTATAAACACAAATAGCGTAATGGCACGATCCGGCGCACGATTTTGATTCAGCGCGGAAATAACACCCAGTGGCAAGGCCACCGCGATGATTAATACCAGGCTTAATACATTAATCAGCAAGGTAATCGGCAAGGCTTCCTGAATCATGCCTTTACTGACATTGCCATCTTTATCCTTGGTTTGCCAAAACACCGGACGTTGATGACTGGCAAAAGAGGTGCCGAAATCCAGCGTGACCATGCGCTTCATCCACAAGCCGTATTGCACAATCACCGGTTTATCCAGATTGTAAATTGCACGCAACTTCTGCCGTGATTCCTCAGAGGCTTTGGGGTTGAAGCTGGCCTCTGTAGAAGTAATATCGCCGGGAGCCAGATGCATGATTAAAAATGAAATCAGGCTGATGCCTATCAGTAAAGGCAGCATCCAGAACAGACGTTTGAGTAAATAGCCGCTCATTGCATCATCTCATTGCGCCGTAAAGGGCTTGGAATATACCAATCATAAGAGTTATGGCCTATGCCTGCGGGCGGGGCAGGGGAGTCTATGCCTTTGATGCGCTTGCTAATGGCTGGTAAGCCGTAGCCTGCGTACAAATAAACAATGGGACTGTCATCAAGCAGGATTTCTGCAAATTCATGGTAGATTTTCATGCGTTTGTCTGGATTAAGCTCCAGGCGACCTTGTTCCAGTAGTTTATCCACGCGCGGGTTGTTGTAGCCCACAAAATTGAATTGCCCTGGCGCTTGCTGTGAAGAGTGCCATATGCTGTACTGGTCGGGGTCTAGCGATAAGCTCCAACCCAAAACCACCACGTCAAAATCACCGGTTTTAATATAGCGACTGACGAAGCTGGCCCACTCCAGCACACGAATCTTGCAATCAATGCCTATATCTTTCAAGCGGCGCTGAATAAGTACGGCACTCATTTCGCGTTGCTTATTCTGATTGGTGACAATCTCAAAAGCCAGTGGCTTTCCATCCCGGTCTAAAGTGCCATCGCCATCATGATCCTCAAAGCCCGCTTGCTTCAGGAGTTCAATGGCTTTTTGGGCATTATAGGGATAGGAGTGCAAACTTGGATTCGACCATCGTGTACCGGGTTTATAGGGGGAGGCTACCGGCTCGCCGAGGCCAAGCAAAACGCCATCGATCAATTCCTGTTTATCAATTGCGTAATTAATGGCCTGACGTACACGCACATCATCAAATGGCTTGTGTTTTAGGTTGAACCCCATGTAGGTATAACCACTGCCCAATTCTTTGTAAAGTGCGATTTTTTTTGTGAGATCAGGACGTGCGGGGAAAATACGTGCGTACTGGATCGGGTTAAGTGTCATGGAATCAATATTGTCAGCGAGCAGCTCTAAAAATTGTGCAGCAACATCGGGAATAAAGCGTGAAACCAGTCGATCAACCTTGGCTTGTCCTTGCGTAGCATGGGGATTGCGTACCAGACTGATGCGTTCGCCAGTACGCCAATCCTCCAGTTGGTAAAAATGGCTACCCACTGGTTTGCGTGCAAAAGTGGTAGTGTTAATGTCCTGATTAAACAGCAGATGTTTTGGCAAAATATGCAGACCTGCCCATGAATCCAATGCTGGAGCATACGGTTGCGGATAACTGACGCGAAAGGTGAGGGCATCAGGCGCTTCAGCCTTTTCGACTAGTTTATAATCAGCTCCATAGGGCGTACGTGTTTTTTCATTGGTTACCAGCTGCCAGGTAAATAACACATCGGCACTGGTCAGTGGCTTACCATCCGCCCATTTTAAATTGGGCTTCAAATGGAAAGTGATGGTTTTCTGATTCGCTGAAACTTCCCAGGATTGCGCGAGCTCACCCTCTAAATCCAGATTTTTATCATATTTAAGCAGGCTATTGAAAATATTGGAGGCTATGGCAGAAGCCGCAGATTCCCCCGCTATCATGGCAATTAGTCCGCTGGGTTCACCAGCCATGGTATCTATCAGCGACCCTCCGGCTTCAGAAGGGTAGCTTGCATCAAGGTTAACCGAAGGCTCTGATGGCGCGGGTTGGCAGGCACTGAGCAGGATGGCCAGGGATAGAAAAATGCCAGGAAGAAAAACCCCCTGGCATTTGCACAATAGTTTGCTGGCAATGGTATTTCTGGCTTGCATTAGCTGGCGTTTTTAAACAATTGGTGGGAAATCTGCAAGCGGAATTAGCCGCGCTTGGATTTGCTGGATTTTTTATGCGCATTCAAAACAACAATACGTTTGGTTTTAACTTTGGCAAATTTAACACTGGATTTGGTTCTTAACTTAACAATCACTGATTTGTTTTGTTTTGATGAGAGCTTATCAACTTTAGTGCTTTCCCTATCGCTGATGGTTAGCGTTTGCCCAAGTTTTACGTTCTTGTTCTTCATGTGATTCGTCGTCAGCAGTACATTTACACTGGTGTTATAACGCCTGGCAATGCTGGCCAAAGTATCTCCTTTAACTACCTTGTGCGTTGCAGGACGCAAAACGGCAGCGGTAACTGTTGTATCTGTTTTTTTGGCAATAGGGCTTTGATCTTCAGAAGGCACATTTTCTTCCGTATTGATAGCATTGCCATTCTCTGTGGTGGTGTTGGTAGGCACCAGAATAGGCCGCGCCTGCTTGATTTTGTCTCCGCTATTCAAGCCATTCACCTCGCGCAATTGCGCCAGACTGATACCAAACTTGTCGGCAATACTGGCCACTTTCTCACCATGTTGAGCGTTATATGTTTGCCAGTTCACCAGCGGTTTATCATAGCTGGCAAGATTAGCTTGAAACGCTTCCACCGCATTGACCGGTAACAACACCTCTTGCACCAAGCCATTGGCAGCAATCACCGGACGTTTGTATTGTGGATTCAGCGCAGAAAATTCATCAAAGGTAATGTTGGCCAGTTGCGCGATCAAATGTGCATCAATCTGTGATGGAACCGACACCTTATTGAAATATGGGCGATTATCCAATGGTTGAATATCCAGGCCGAATTGCGCCGGATTGGTCATGATATTTTTAACGGCCTGCAACTTGGGTACGTAATTTCTGGTTTCCGGCGGCAAGGGCAGGCTGGCATAATCCGTGGGAAGGCCTTGTCTACGGTTTTTCTCTATCGCGCGTTGCACCGTACCTTCACCTGCATTGTAAGCAGCCAGAGCCAAATCCCAAGTGCCGAACATCACATGCAATTTTTGCAGATAGGTCAATGCGGCATTGGTGGCTGCCGTAACGCCTCGGCGGTTATCTACCCACCAAGTTTGGTTGAGGCCAAAGTATTTACCTGTGGTTGGCATGAACTGCCAGATGCCGGAAGCTTTGGAGCTGGAATTGGCTTGTGGGTTGTAGGCACTTTCTATCATCGGCAACAAGGCAATTTCGGTCGGCATACCGCGCTTTTCAACTTCTTGCACAATGTGGAACAGGTATTTTTGACTGCGTGACACCATGCGCTTAATGTAATCCGGGCGTGATGCATACCAGGCTTCATGATTGGTGGTGTATTGCGACTGTTGGTTTGGCATACCATAACCGTTTTTAATGCGCCCCCACAAATCATTTGAAGTTAATGCCTTGCCAATTTGCGTAGGATCTTCAGCAGAAATTTCACCGCTATCCTGTAAAAAATTGAAGATGGAGTCGTTTTGTGCTGTTGGTCGTAACTGACCCGTTGTAGTATCACCACTAACAACAATGTCATCACCTGACAGATTTTTATCAGCGAATGCTACGGCGGGAATAAAAATAAAAAACACCAAAAAAATCAGATTTAGCCAATATTTTGCGGTCATTAGGTATTTCCTTGTATGACTGTGGATAGGTGATAGTAGCGAACGACAAGGTGTTGCGTCAAGTAAAAATGCTTTAAAATCCATTAAGTTAATTAATTTTAATAATGATTTCGCAGGCTGCGAATAACGCTGAAAACCTCAGCAGGATCCACGTTTATTGCTGTGCTTGGATTAAAACCAGCAGCATGTTGAATAGCGGGCTTTAGACAGCGTAAAAATGGATTGGTTTCTAGTTCCAGTCTGATTGTGGATGGTAATGAGGGTTCGCCCTTCTGTCGCTGAAGAGAAACATCTGCCAAACGCTGGGTCAAAGCTACGTTATCCGGCTCTAAACTCAAGGCAAATTCGAGGTTGTGTTGGGTATATTCATGCGCGCAATAAATGGCGGTATCTTCGGGTAAATTAGCCAGACGTTGTAGCGCCAGATACATTTGTTGCGGTGTGCCTTCAAACAAGCGTCCACAACCGCCACCAAACAGGGTGTCGCCACAAAATAAGCTATTTGCGCCATAATAGCCCACATGATCGAGCGTATGTCCGGGCAGTTCCATGACGACCAAATTCAGCTCAAGTGCACCGAGCTGAATGATGCTGTTTTCTGCAACAGCTTGATGTGGGAAATTATATTGACTGCGTTTTGGAGCATAAACCTTGGCCGGCCAATGGCGTAGCAATTCATTTACGCCGTCGATGTGGTCTGCATGATGGTGGGTAATTAAAATGGCATCCAGATTGAGTGATAAAGCCTTAAGCAGGGAAATGACTGGTGTGGCATCGCCGGGGTCAACTACGACGGTATGATTACCTCGCTGCAAGAGCCAGATATAATTGTCTTTAAAAGCTGGGATAGCGGAGATTTTCAACATTGGCACATGGTTTGTTTTTAGGCGAAAAATGTCAATAGATAATCAACAACAATGGCTGGCAACTACGATAGGCGCATATTTGCTTGAACATGAGCAAGTGCTGTTTGACGAGGCCGTAAGTGATGTATTTGGCTTTAACGCGCTGCAAATTGGTATGCTGGAAATGGATTTGCTGCGTAATTCGCGCATGCCATTTTCTTGCACAGCTGATGGCCATGCGGGCGAAGTACATTGCGAAGTCAGTCAACTGCCTTTCTTATGCAACAGTATAGATTTGCTATTGTTGCCACACGCGCTGGATTTCACCCATGATCCGCATCAGGCGCTGCGCGAGGCGGAACGTGTGCTTGTGCCGGAAGGGCATTTGATGCTGACCGGGTTCAATCCTATCAGTTTGTGGGGTTTAACACGCTTGGGCTGTAAGCATGATTGTTTTCCCTGGAACGCCAACTTTATCCCGTTATTACGCATCAAGGATTGGCTGGCTTTACTGGGCTTTGACATGGTGGTAGTGCATATGGCGTGCTACGTACCGCCTTTAGACAATTTGACCTGGTTGGATAAACTGAAATTTCTGGATAAATCCGGTGACCGCTGGTGGCCTATGATGGGCGGCGTATATTTTTTGGTAGCGAAAAAAAAGGTGCCAGGAATGCGCATCATTAGGCCTGCTTTCAATAAATTCAAATTAAACCCCGGTCTGCTGCCTACGCCTACACAAAAATCAGATGACAAAAACGGCACCAATACAACAACAAGGCATGGAAATGAACAGCAATGAGTGATGCAAAAGACTATGTGGAAATTCATGCCGATGGAGCCTGCAAAGGCAATCCCGGCCCCGGCGGCTGGGGTGCGTGGCTGGCTTTTAACGGGGTGGAAAAAGAACTTTTTGGTGGTGAGCCTTTAACCACCAATAACCGTATGGAAATGACTGCCGTCATTCGTGCGCTGGAGTCGCTAAAACGCCCGTGCAAGGTCAAAGTGATTACCGATTCGGTATACGTGCAAAAAGGCATGACCGAATGGTTAAAAGGTTGGAAAGCACGCAACTGGCGCACCAGCAGCAAAGAGCCGGTCAAGAATGAGGATTTATGGCGGCAGCTGGATAGCTTGGCGCAGCAACATGAAGTGCAATGGTTCTGGGTAAAAGGCCACGCTGGCCACGCTGGCAATGAGCGCGCGGATGATCTGGCCAACAAGGGCGTGGCACAGGTTTTAAACCAAAACTGAAGCGCTATACAGGTTTCAGTGAGGCTTGTTGGCTTGGTGAAACCTGGTCACTAAATATCTAAAATTATAAAAATCAACAATGAGCACACTCTACGAAGTTCTTCATCTCAAAAAAACAGCCACAACGGATGAGATTAAAGAAGCCTATCGCGTCATGGCGATGAAGTGGCACCCTGATAGAAATCTTACAAGTCGGCACCAAGCCGAAGAAAAGTTCAAAGAAATTGGTGCGGCCTATAAAGCCCTATCTGATTCTGTTCAACGCAGTGAATACGACGAGTGGCTAGAGGCGGAAATAAAGCACTCCTCTCAACCTGCCTATAGCAAAACAGTAGATATGTCTGAAAAGGATGCCGAGAGCCTGTTCTTTGAATCCATGCTGGATTTAGCGATGGAGTTAGCCCGGCGTGGCCACGCGGCGGCGGCCATTACCAAGGCATTGATGGCTTTGGATTGCCCGGAAAGCATTGCTAAAGTCGTGGTTCGTTTGACGTTTCAACAATAACATTCACCAAATGACTATTTAAACAATAGGTAAATAATGAGACAAATATTTTTAGATACAGAAACCACTGGTTTATCGCCTGCGCAAGGTCATCGCATTATTGAAATTGCGGCGGTGGAGGTCATTAATCGGCGTGCCACGCAAAATCATTTTCATGTGTATTTGAACCCGGAGCGTGAGATTGATCCGGGTGCGCAGGAGGTGCATGGCATTACCTTGGAATTTTTGCAGGACAAGCCGCATTTCGTTGATGTGGTGGATGAGTTTCTGGATTTTGTCGCCGATGCCGAATTGGTTATCCACAATGCACCGTTTGATGTGGGTTTTCTTAATGCGGAATTGGGCAGAATTGATCGTGCAAAAATCGAGAAAGTCAGTGCGAATATTGTCGATACCTTGAGAATGGCCAAGGATATGCGGCCGGGACAGCGTAATAATCTGGATGCGCTATGTCGCCATTTTGGTATTAATAATTCCAAACGTACCTTGCACGGCGCATTGCTGGATGCTGAACTGCTGGCTGAAGTTTATATGGCCATGACGCGCGGACAGGAAAGCTTAATGATGGAGCTGGAAGAAACGCCAAGTGTCATGGATGATTTATCAGTTACAGCGCGTAGCCAGGCATTAAAAATCATCAGCGCGGATACTGATGAATTGGCAGCGCATCAGGTCTATCTGGAGGGTTTGTCCAAGGCTGGCGCTTGTGTGTGGATGAAGTAATTTAAAATCTCACCCACACAAATGGCAATTAAATTGGCTAAAAGGCACTTCTATAAATCCAATTTCCGTCGCCGCACTGCGTTACTCACAAAAAATTATTAGTGAAGACATAACCTAAAGGTTATGTCTTCACTGAAACGGCGTTTTCCTTATATATCAAACATATAACGCGTCATAATTTTTTGCTCGCGCCTTGTTTGGTTTAGAAGCTTGAATTCATAGAAGTGCGCTAAAGCAGATGTAAAAATACTTGCTCAAGCGGTGTAACCAGTAAAATTAACAGGAGTTGTCCACCAATCAGAACAATCAAGGGGGACAAATCTATACCGCCCACCAAGGGAACAATTCTGCGTAGAGGTTTGAGTAATGGACGGGTTAATGCATCCAATACCGGTGCAACAGGTGTGTAGGGGTTCACCCAGCTCAGAATGGCCTGCAAGATAACCCCGTAAAGGAAAATATGGATGCTTAATTTCAGCAGACCGACCAAGGTGAGACCCAGCAGAGCAATCCAGATGGTGGATCCGGCCAGCATGAACGGAAAATCCTTTAGCCATAGCACACTGAATTGCAGGAAAAGTTGTACCAGAAAGGCCAGAAACAAAATGGATAAACTGATGCTACCCCAGTTGGGTATAAAGCGGCGCGTTGGTTGAGCCACAAAATCAGTGAGTGCCAATAGAGCTTGTGACACCGGGTTTTTATACGGGACACCAGTGAGTTGAAAATAAAAGCGTAGTAATAACACCAGGGTGAATAAACCCAATACGGTTTGCAGCAAAAATTCGATGGCATTGGCGATCATGTTAATCTTTTCCCAGTAACTCACCCAGCTCATGCGAGCGGGCGGCGGCCGAACGTGCCGCGTTGATAATGGCCGATTTAATTCCGGCAGTTTCCATACTCAGTAAAGCACGTTCGGTAGTACCACCTTTTGATGTTACTTGCGCACGCAAGGTGGCAGGCTCTTCAGCGCTATTTAGTGCCAGCTGGCTGGCACCTTGAAAAGTGTGCAAGCTGAGTAATCGGGCTTGCTCGGCAGATAAGCCCAAATCCATGGCGGCTTGTTGCATGGCCTCAATGAAATAAAACACATAAGCGGGGCCGCTGCCGGAAATTGCGGTTACTGCATCCATTTTATTTTCATCTTCCAGCCACAGCGTTTTACCTACGGCGGCAAGCAGCATAGTGGCCTGCTCGCGTTGCAAGGCAGAAACGCCAGCAGTGGCAAAAAGTGCGGAAACACCGGCTTGAATCTGCGCGGGAGTATTGGGCATTACGCGTACCACGGTGTTATATCCACCCAGCCAACGTGCAATATCTGAACTGCGTATGCCGGCAGCGATGGAGATGACTAACTGGTTTTGCAGCATATTTTTCAGCACTAGAGCTAACTCCTGTAATTGTTGCGGCTTGACGGCCAATACAATCACTTCGGAAGCTGCTGCTAGCTCCAGCTGTTGGGAAACACTAACACCAAAGCTGGCCTGAAGTTGATTTCGTTTTTCCGGATTTGGCTCAATTACCAGAATATCGGCCATCAAAAAACCGGTTTTTTGCAGGCCGCTAATCAGCGCGCTTGCCATGTTGCCACCACCAATAAAGCTAATTTTCATTATTTTATATTTCAGTCCAGTTGGGTTGAGTTAATTCTGACGTATTACTAGTACGAGCACCAAAAATTGCGGTGCCTATGCGCACTATTGTCGCACCTTCGGCAATAGCTGCGGAAAAATCACCGGACATACCCATGGATAAAGTATCCAGAGCCAGCCCTTGTTGTATCAATTTTAGCTGTAGTTCATGCACTAATTTGAATGGCTCATGCTGCTGGATATTGTTACTCCTTGGCGCAGGAATGGCCATCAAACCACGTAATTTCAATCTGGGTAAAAGTGCTATCTGGCTGGCCAGCAGGCCTAGCCCCTCAGCTAAAACACCGCTCTTGCTGGCTTCCTGACTGACATTGACCTGTATACATACTTGTAGCGGTGGTAAATGTTCAGGTCTGGCTGTATTCAGGCGTTCCGCGATTTTAAGTCTATCCACCCCATGTACCCAGGCAAAGTTTTGGGCAATCAGTTGCGTTTTATTGCTCTGAATCGGGCCGATAAAATGCCATTCGATAGCTAAATCGGTGAGTGTGGCCTGTTTGTTGAGCGCTTCCTGCAAGTAGTTTTCACCAAACAGCCGTTGACCGGCAGCATAAGCCTCACGTAACAAAGCCGCAGGTTGTGCTTTGCTCACTGCCAGCAATGTGACGGCATTTGTTTGTCGTCCGGCCTTATGTTCAGCCGCGCGTATGTAAGCTTGAACTGCTTGTAAGCGCTCTGCAATTGTGGTCATATCTGGTTACCAAAATATTGATTTAAGACAAATCTTTTGCTGATTTTTTTAAAATTCTCAAGTTGTGGTTCCGTCAACCGTTAGTTGTATTGAAGAAGCGCTCATGAAGTTAACGCGCAAAATTATAACAGGAGCATTAAGTGGATATTTCAGATTTACTAGCTTTCTCAGTCAAAAACAAAGCTTCCGATTTACATCTGTCTGCAGGATTGCCGCCTATGATACGGGTGCATGGCGATGTGCGAAAAATTAACGTGCCAGCTCTGGAACATAGTGAAGTTCACGATATGGTGTATGACATCATGAATGATGGTCAGCGCAAGGCTTATGAAGAAACCCTGGAATGTGATTTTTCTTTTGAAATTCCTAATCTTGCACGCTTTCGCGTAAATGCTTTTAATCAGAACCGTGGTGCAGGTGCGGTATTTCGGACGATTCCATCCAAGATTCTGACTTTGGAGCAACTCAACTGTCCGGCTATTTTCAAGGATATTGCTGATACTCCACGTGGTCTTGTGCTGGTTACCGGGCCAACAGGATCGGGCAAATCCACGACATTGGCGGCCATGGTGGATTATGTCAATGAAAAGGAATTCGGCCATATTCTGACGGTGGAGGATCCGATAGAGTTTGTGCATGTGTCAAAAAAATGTCTGATTAATCAAAGAGAAGTTGGTCCGCATACCTTGTCGTTTGCCAATGCCTTACGTTCTGCACTGCGGGAAGACCCCGATGTGATTCTGGTGGGAGAAATGCGCGATCTGGAAACCATACGATTGGCCTTGACTGCCGCAGAAACCGGTCACTTGGTATTTGGTACCTTGCATACCAGTTCAGCGGCCAAAACCGTGGATCGTATCGTTGACGTGTTCCCGGCGGCAGAAAAGGAAATGGTGCGCTCCATGCTTTCCGAATCGCTACGTGCGGTGATCTCGCAAACCTTATGTAAGACCAAGGATGAACAAGGACGTGTGGCTGCACATGAAATCATGATAGGCACGCCAGCCATCCGGAATTTGATACGCGAAAACAAAATCGCCCAAATGTATTCATCCATTCAAACTGGTCAAAATGTGGGAATGCAAACGCTGGATCAGAACTTGAAGGAATTGGTACAACGAAATGTGATTTCCCAGAACGAAGCGCGTGCCAAAGCGGCAAATAAAGAAACTTTTGGCGGATAGTCAGGGAGTACAAAATGGATCAGGGATTAGCAGAAAAGTTTGTATTTGATTTGTTGCGTTTGATGATAGCCAAAAAAGCATCGGATTTATTTATTACGGTTGGTTTTCCGCCTGCGATGAAAATCGATGGCAAGATGACGCCGGTAACCAACCAATCATTAACCACGCAGCAAGCCAGAGACATTGCACGTTCCATTATGAACGACAAGCAGTCCACGGAGTTTGAGGCCACGCATGAATGCAATTTTGCGATTGGTTTGCCTAGCGTTGCACGTTTTCGTGTGAGTGCTTTTATTCAACGCGCTTCGATTGGTTTGGTTTTTCGCGTGATAAATTCCAAAATACCTACGTTTGATGAGCTTGGCTTGCCAGAAGTGCTAAAAGATGTAGCTTTGACCAAACGTGGTTTGGTGATATTTGTGGGCGGGACTGGTTCAGGTAAATCAACCTCATTGGCGGCGATGGTGGGTTATCGTAATGAAAACAGTTTCGGCCACATTATCACTATCGAGGATCCCATCGAGTTTGTGCATGATCATAAAAATTGCATAATTACCCAGCGTGAAGTTGGAGTAGATACAGATAACTGGCATATCGCATTGAAAAATACCCTGCGTCAGGCACCGGATGTGATTTTGATTGGTGAAATACGTGATCGTGAAACTATGGATTACGCCATTGCTTTCGCTGAAACCGGCCATCTGTGCATGGCAACGCTACACGCGAATAGTACCAATCAAGCCTTGGATCGAATTATCAACTTTTTTCCGGAAGATCGTCGCCATCAGTTGTTGATGGATTTATCGCTTAATGTCAAAGCTTTCGTTTCACAACGCCTTATTCCCAAGAAAGAAAGTAAGGGGCGTGTCGCTGCCATGGAAATCATGTTGAACTCACCTTTGATTTCAGATTTGATTTTCAAAGGTGATGTGCATGAAATCAAGGAGATTATTGCGAGATCGCGTGAGGTTGGTATGCAAACCTTCGATCAGGCGCTATTTGATTTGCATGAGTCTGGTGAAATCAGCTACGAAGATGCACTACGCAATGCAGACTCTGTCAATGAAGTGCGCCTGAAAATCAAGTTGCAAGGAAAGGGTGCACAAAATCAGAGTTTATCTCAGGGATTTGAGGGGCTGGGCGTTATTTAAAAGCCTGAGGAAATAAGTGGGGCGTATCAGTCAACGCATTCCATTTCTATCGCGTTATGTGCTCATCCGCTGATTTGCGGATTAAATCCTAAAAAAGGAAGCACAAATGCGAATTTTAAAGAATAAAATGAAAAGCACTATGGTTGCTTTGCTGGTCACTAGCATCACTTTGCCGGCTTTTGCCGATGATGTTTATTACGATACGGCTCGCGTAATTTCTGTGGTGCCGCAATCCGAGCGTGTTAATAACCCGCGTCAGGAATGCCGCACGGAATATGTACGTGAATCCTACAACAACGAACGTTCGCTGACCGGCCCGGTAATTGGCGGCATTGCAGGCGGCTTGTTAGGTAGTCGAATTGGCCGGGGGAGTGGCCGTGTGGCGGGTGCTGTTGTCGGAGCCGGTGTTGGTGCCTTGATTGGCGATCAATTGGGTAACCATCAACGGGACTACCAAAACTACACAGATCGCCCGGTGCAACGCTGTGTGAATGTGGATAACTGGCAAATCGTGAACCGTGGTTATCTGGTGACCTATCGCTATAATGGTCGTCAATATTCAACAATAATGGACACTCAGCCCGGCGATAGCATTCGCGTTAATGTGGCTGTGGATGATAACCAATCTATTTACCCAAGACAGAGGGTTGAGCAGATTCGTTATGTAGAGCAGGGTTATCGTCAGCCAGCCCCAATCCAACTCATCCCTGGTTGGAATGTGCGTTCAAATGCGGGTTATCGAGAAGATAGGCATGAGAATCATGGTTGGCATGGACACCACCGCCAAGATGATGCTCGCTATGTAGAACGTGAGTATCGCCAGTTTTAATGCGGGTGAAATAACCGCTGTAAAAATCAGAGCCGCCAGAAATTTGGCGGCTTTTTTACGCCAGCAGAGGCTACATTTTAAATTTTTTGATTATTCAGCCAGCGCCAAATAAGGCTGTCGTAAATTTCCTTGCCATCGATGCTGTAAATAAGTGCTTTTTGATTGTTTAACAACAGGGGCAAGGCAGATTTGGCGCTGGGTCGCCCACAGAAAAGAATGCGATCACCTTCGGTCAATACTGTAGAAATATCCGGTACCAGCGTTTGTTTGTTGCCATGAGATAGCATCAGCGGCACCAAATTCAGCGTTTGATCCCGATCAGCCGGGTCGCGCATCAGGTGTTGCAACATGACAGGTGTGCTGTTTTTCAATAATGCAGATACAGCAGGTGCGTGTTTGCTGTCGATAGTCACGGCCCAGGTTTCAGGCACGGTTTCGCCCACCACAGCCACCAGCTGGCTAATCAGGCGATTTGACCAATCATTGCTTTGATAACGTGCCAGTGTCAAAAATTGTGCCAATAGGGGCGAGATCATATGCGCCAGACATTCATGCGCAATAATGTCGCTGGGCTGCATGGTAATGTCGGCATTAAATTGTTTGAATAGTGGTTCGTTATGCCGTTTATTTTTACGTATCACAACAAACAAATCGGGATTTAATTCATAAGCGGTCATTACAATTGAAAGGTTATTGATGTCATCGTTGGTGCCAGCGACGATGCCGACGGCATCTTTAATCCCAGCTTCCAGCAAGGTTTTAGCTTCGGTACCACTGCCGGTAATACAGTCATCACAACCCGTCATTCTTGGGTCGGCTTCAATAATTGTGGCCGTAATATGTTCGCGTCGCAAATTTTGAATAACGGATTTACCAAAGCGTCCATAACCACACACCACCCATTTACCGATGGGAGGGCAAACTGGGGGTGGTAAAGTATCACCAGGAACGTCTGTCAGCCATTCATGCAGTATATAAGTGCCGATAGCATGGACTTTCATTGCCAGTTGCTCACCAAATAGGGTGTAAGGGTTGATAATATGGTCGGTGCCAAACGAGGTCATATTGGCGGCGGTTTCTTCTTTTTCTGCCCGTGCCAGCACTGGCAGGCTGGGGTTCATAAGTTTGACTGCCACAGCAATGGCGAGGTTGGCCTGATCGTCATCTGTCAGCGTTACCACGCCATTACACAGCGGATGATAGACACCAGCCTTACTCAAAATGTCCGGTAGTTTGGCATCGGCACAGAGATTGGGAATAATAAATTGGGAGTCATTCAGCTCCAGCTCATTTAATCTATCCTGTTGAGATTCAATGACTACAACATGAATGCCCTTGTTGTCTAGCGCATTTACCAGCAAGCCGCTGGTTTCGCCATAGCCACACACAATGTAAAAAGGCTCGTTTAACAGTTTTACCGTGTGTGCAAAGCGGGCGATGATAAGTGCCGCACGCAAGCCACTATCCTGTGCCAGTGAAATAATTTTACCTATTGCATAAAACCAGGGGATAACGGTGAGATAGATGGAGAAGGTCATCCACAATCGCTGCGCATTACTATAGGCGTAAGGAATCTCGCCAAAGCCTATCGTTGTCGCTGTGTAGCTGATGACATACAACGCGTCAAAAATGCTCATTTGCCAAGGCTGACCATTGTTGTCTTGCCCCGGCATCAAGGTTAACCCAACAATGGCAATGGCAAAGCTGATAATGATGGCAATGAGTGGTCGCCGCATACGCCGCAGAATCAAAAACAGAATGCTATTCATGCCTGGTGTCCCGGATGTCTGATACGCGGCGCCATTGTAATCAACGGCGCTGATTGATGGTTTCAGCGACTAGCAAAATTACCGAGATAATGTTGGCTAAAAAAGCACCGCCGGATAAGGAAACCACATAGGTGATGATGGTTGGCTCATCTACTGACCCACTAAGTGAGACCCATAACACGGCGCCCACAATGAGTTGTAAATTGGCTACCAGACTGGTGGATAACAAAATTGCACCAATTTGCGTACGGTCACCAAATTTGAGTACCGTGGCAATCAGGTTGACCACAATTGCCGCATACAGCTCATAAACATGATGATGATTGGGATTGTCGATATCACCGATAAAAAAGCCAAAATTCAGCGTCATGGCTAATACAATAAAAAAACCAAAAACTACTTTTTCCAGATTCATAAGCTTCCTTTTAAAATTAAATTATTAATCCCAGCATGGCCTTGCCTGCCGGAAAGCGCGCCAGCTGCGGCGTACCAATTTATCCGTTTTTGCCAGACGCGATTGGTTCCACAGGTTCAGAACAGATATCGCGTCGTTGAGATCAGCATCACGGGATTGCAGCATAAGTTGTGCCATGAGTTGCTCCGTGATTGCAATGTCATTACGCAGCCCTAGTGACTTTTGCACCAGCGCAAGTTTGGCGATAAATGCGGGTAAGTGATCGCCCGATTCTTTACTTTCAAGCGCTTGCACAAAAAACTCCAGCGCATAACGTAAGTTTTTTGCCTTGATTCTCACTTTGTGCAATTGCCGCTTATTCAAATCGTGTAGCGTTTTTCCTGAAGCCTGTAGTTTTTCGTAACTTTTATTCAGGTTGTTTTTGGCAAATTTGCCTATTTTTTTAACACTATTCGAGTTTGACTCAATAGCACTTTCCGTTTCCAGCCATGCGCCCAGGCTGAGTAACAAGCGTTGATAACGTTGGCTAGTCAAAGCCTGTTTGAGCGCCTGTTGCGCCTGTTTTTGTGTAGAAGTGGCGTGCGCCTGCAACATGAAATGGGATTCATTGGGTGCCAGTTGATGCAATGCAGCGGGCAGGGTTTCATTTAACAGCACATCCCAATCGCGCGCTGTGCCCAGCAGCAGTGAAATCCAATCCAATTCATTGCTCAGGAATGCGGCTTTTAGTTTGAATAATTTAAGTGCGGAGCGTAGACGGCGCATGGCAATATGCATTTGGTGCACACCTTCAGCGTCGGTTCCATGCAAAACCATTTCCTGATTGCTTTGCAAATGTCGCAGACATTCTCTGATGATTATCAAGGCGGCTTCCTGCACTGAGGTTTTAGCTTTCAGCTCAGGTGTGTGGGCAAGGGAAACGCGAGGCGGTGATGGACGAAAATAAGCATAGCCATATTGTGCTTTGCTGATGTTTTCAATGTGTAGCGGTATATCGGCCTGCAAAGCCAAAGCCAGTTCAAATAAATGAATCGCCTTGCCATGTTTTAATTCCAGCTCCACTTCTTGAATAGGCGCTTTTTCTTTACCGACTTGCAGTTCACCCAAGTCCAGCGCTACTTCGATTTGACTGCCATCCTCATATTCCAATTGCCATTCCGTGCGTGCAACATTGGTAATAAACATGGGTTTGAGTGCCGCGCGCAAGCCGGGGCTGGCGAAAATTTCAGCCAGATGCGGTTCAATGATTTTGTCAAAATCCGGCTCACCTTTGCTTAGTAAATCTTCCCACTCATGGCGTTGATGTAAGCCGCCCAATGAATGACCGGCTGCCTTCACTGCCTGAAACCAGCCGCCGGACATGCTGCGCACACGTAAGCTGATGGCGGCATCCAGTAGCTTAAGATCGGGCGTATCGTAATAAATACTGACTAATTTGCGCGTGAGGGGCTTAGCCAGCAAATGTTGCTTGAGGGCAGGGTGACGGCGCAAGCGCGGCACATCAGCCTTGGCAATACGTAATTTGAGTTCTATTTCATTGGGCATTGCAGTCTGGGTCTTTTAAATTTGAATAGGCTCAACTGGCGTTAACCAGCCAATGCAGCAAGGGAGCCCATTGCTGCAAATCACGATTCACCAGCGATGGGCGCATATCAAACAAGCTCAGGCCTTGTTCTGCCGCCTGCAAATAGATTTGTGCATCACGCAGATTGGTCAACACCGGGAAACCGGCTTGTGCCAGAAATTCCTGCAATTTTTGTGCGGATTTTGTTCTGGGATCAACGCGCATACCCACCATAACCACAAAAGTACGTTCTTTACGCACGGCTTTTTCTTCACGCAGCACATCCAGAAAATCTTGCGTCGCACCCATATCAAACGCGGAAGATTGCATGGGAACAACCACCCAATCCGCACGTTTGACCGCATCGGAAAGTTTATCTCCATGCAAACCGGCAGGCGAATCTATGATGGTCCAATCCGCACTCAGGCTATCCGCGTGTTTGCCGCGCCCGTCCAGCTCGTGTATCAGCGGTAAGTCAGTGGGGCGGCGTGCCAGCCAGTTCAATGCGGAACGTTGCCTATCCATATCCGACAGCACAACATGATGGCCGCGACTGGCAAAATAACCAGCAAGATTAGTGGAAATAGTGGTTTTGCCGCTACCGCCTTTGGGGTTGGTTACGAGGATGGTTGGCATAATGCTTTCATATTATTTAAAATAGAATCAATTAGGTATATGACATTTCACATGTAATTTAGTCGTTGACCAAATCGGGAGCGATGACAGCGCGCAGCAATGTTTGCGAACCTAGGGTTCGAGGCTTGTTGGCGAGCCACCAGATCGCCCCTTTTTTAACACTCAAGGCATGGATTTCGTCGGTTAGCACCAAAGACGCGACCATACCCAGTGTGGGTTGATGGCCTACAACCAGTACGCAGCCTTCCGCATTTGGCCAGTCAACGGCATTCAAAACATCCTGCGCAGATGCGCCCGGAGCGATGGCTTCCAGCGTGCTAAAATTCAGCCCCAAAGCATGGGCGGTTTGTTGTGTGCGCTTGGCGGGGCTGACCAAAATACGTGTATTTTTGGGTAACCTTGATTTTAGCCAAGCCGCCATTTTTTCCGCTTGCTGATGGCCTTTGGCGGTCAAAATCCTGTCCATATCGGGAAAGGTGTCTTCGGCTTCAGCATGACGCCAGAGTATGAGTTCCATAAGGCTAGTTCCAAGGTTGGTGTCTGTAGCTGTAGTGTGGATAAGCGTAGCGCATCCACCGATAATCAATAATTGTGGATGCGCTACGCTTATCCACCCTACAATTTCATATAAGTTATTAAAAACTTGAATATACAACTTTATTTTTTACAAACCAGCCATTTGCTGGCAAATGAAAGCCGCCGCTACCCTGCATTGGAGCGCTTGTTGTCTGTGAGCCAGTATACCCAGCGCACCACTACACTACAAGTGATGCTATGCGAAGCCTTTGCTGTACAAAAACAAAGCGATTGGCCTTTGGCGGCAATTAACTGGCTGGGGGAGGGCGGTCAGCCGGATTTTGCTTATTGGCTACAGGCTGATCCAGCACACTTTGTCATGCAGCGCGATTGTTTTGCTTTGGCTGAACTCGTTGCTTTGCCGCAAGCCTGTTCACAAAGTCTGCAGGATTCATTGAATCAACATTTTGCAGAGGATGGTTTGCAGTTTCGATTGGGTCAGCCTGATGCCCACGGCCATAGCCACTGGTATCTGCGTCTGAATGCCAACCCGGAGATCAGTACCACATTGCCTGAAATCGCGTTGGGACGTGATGTGCGTCCTTTTTTACCACAAGGCGTGTCCGCCATGCAGTGGAATCGGCTGCTCAATGAAGTACAAATGTTGTTACACGTTCATCCGCTAAATCAGGCACGTGAGGCGGAAGGCAAGCCAATGGTTAATAGTGTTTGGCTGTCGGCTGGCGGCGTATTGCCTGGCACGCCCATTGCTGGCTCTGGCACACTGGTGGGTAGCCATCCTTTAGTTAAAGGAATCAGCCTGCTAGCCCATGCGCCACATCTCGATTCCACTAAAAATGCGCTTGAATTGTTTGAAAATTCATTTATAAACAATAAGAAAGAACCTATATTTATAGTATTAGATGATATTGAAGCTATAGAGGAAAGTTGGTTTGAACCGTTGTTGGTGCATTTGCATAAAAGAAAAATAAAGCAATTAAGCCTGCATTTCTCAGTGCAGGATCAAGTGGGCAGTTTCTCTATCCGTCCTCTGAACTTATACAAGTTTTGGCGTAAATCCAAATTATTGCAGGAGTATTTTTAATGCAAGCTTCGCCCATCGTGAAAATAATTCAGCGTCATTTCAATTCATCTTCGGTGACTACATTAATCGCTAGCGGCATTCCTCCCGCTCTGGCGCGTGTGCTGGCAGCACGCGGTATTGCCCAAGCGGAACAACTGGAAAGCACATTGGGCGGTTTGATTCCACCGGAACAACTGACCAATAACCGTGCCATGGCCAAGCTATTGGCTGATGCTATTGAACAGAATAAAAGCCTGCTGGTGATAGGTGATTACGATGCCGATGGTGCCACGGCGACTGCGGTGGCGGTGCGCGGCATATCCAGCATGGGGGGGCGAGTGGAGTTTCTGGTGCCTAACCGTTTTGAATACGGTTATGGATTAACGCCTGAGATTGTTGCGCTGGCCGCCACGCGCAAGCCGGACATCATTATCACGGTCGATAACGGCATTGCCAGTGTGGAAGGCGTAGCAGCCGCCAATGCCTTGGGTATTATGGTATTACTGACCGATCATCATTTGCCTGGCGATAGCACCCCAGAAGCGGCTTGTATCCTTAATCCGAATCAACACGGCTGTAATTTTTCCAGTAAAAATTTGGCAGGCGTTGGGGTGATTTTTTACGCAATGCTAGCCTTGCGTGCCGAGTTTCGCGCGCGTGGCGCTTTTGCGAGCAAACCGGAGCCGAATCTGACGGAGTTGCTGGATTTGGTGGCGCTAGGCACAGTGGCGGATTTGGTCAAATTGGATGACAACAATCGTATTTTGGTTGAGCAGGGTTTGCGCCGTATTCGAGCCGGCAAAGCCAGTGCCGGGGTTGAAGCCTTGTTTCGCGTGGCCGCACGCGAGCCGCGCCGCGCCAATGTGCAGGATCTGGGTTTCAGCGTTGGTCCCAGATTAAATGCCGCAGGCAGGCTGGATGATATGTCGCTGGGGATTGCCTGTTTGCTGACCGCCAATGCAGAACAAGCCGCACGCATGGCGCAAGAATTGAATGATTTGAATCTGGCACGCCGCAGCATAGAAGCCGACATGCAGGATACAGCCAATGTGGTACTTGATGATATTGAGGTAACAGATTGTTTTAGTATTACACTTTACAATCAGGAATGGCATCAAGGGGTCATTGGCATTTTGGCCTCGCGTATTAAAGAGCGTTATCACCGCCCGGTACTGGTGTTCGCACAAGCCGATCATGGCCAACTCAAAGGTTCCGGTCGCTCCATCAGCAGCTTGCATCTGCGCGATGCGCTGGATTTACTTTCCAAACGCGAACCGGATTTGATTATTCGTTTTGGCGGCCATGCCATGGCGGCAGGCCTCAGCATTCATGAGGCTGATTTTGAGCGCTTCCAGATGGGTTTTGAAGCGGTAGTGCGCAGCTTGCTCACACCCGCCGACCTGCAATCATTGATGGAAGTGGATGGTGCGCTGGATGGCAGCGAAATTGATTGGGATTTAGCTTGCGCTATCGAACGCCAAGTATGGGGGCAGGGTTTTCCGCAGCCAACCTTTTACGATCAATTCAGCGTTGAGCAACAACGCGTGGTGGGCGAGCGTCATTTGAAACTGGTGCTAGGCAAATCTGGTCAGCGTTTTGATGCCATTTTCTTTCAGCAACAAGAGTTTTTACCCAAGGAAATTCAGGCGGTTTATCAATTGCAAACCAATGAATATAACGGCAAACAAAGTGTGCAATTATGTTTGCGGTATTGGCAAGATGTAACGGAATAAAACCGAGGATATTCTGTTTATTATTACTAACGTTGAGGCTGTAGAAAAGCCCGGAAGTTGAAAAGCATGATCATGATAAATCAATCGCTTACACTCATCAAAAACTTCTTAGCAGGGTTTTTCTACAGCCTCGTTAGTTACTACAATGGGCATTGATTCGGTAAAGTGAAATGACTGGGTTGGCTCGCCATTGTCATCGCACTTAGTGTGCGCTGGAATGACAGAGCACCGGCCAGCAGATTTCATCTGGGATAGCGGTTTATAACCGCACACAAGTCCGAATATATGGCGGCAATCTTGACCTATTTCTGTTCAAGATCGATTGCGTGCTATTGCAGTTCTGAAGGCATCCATATATGACAAAAGTGAATAAATCAGCGCCTCTTTAAGAATCTGTCAATTTCAGCCTTCTTTATTGCGCATCATGTCCGCTATATCCCAAAAAGCTTTAGCCAGCCGGATAGTCAGTTGCTCCTCAATGCCCACATCGTGCATGGCACGTACCATGCAATACACCCACTGGTTGCGCTCGGCTTCACCTATGGGGAAGGGGAAATGTCTGGCACGTAGTCTGGGATGGCCGTATTTTTCGATATAAAGCTGCGGGCCGCCCATCCAGCCGGATAGGAACATCACCAGTTTTTCATTGGCACTGGCCAGATCAGCCTGATGCATGACGCGAATTTCAGCCGCTTTGGGGTCGGTTTCCATTACTTCATAAAAGCGATTGACCAAGTGTTGTATGACGGTTGCACCACCGATGGTTTCGTATAAGGTTTTTTCTTTAATCTGATGTTCTTGCGGCTGATTATCTTGCGGATTTTGCTCTACATCTTGAACGGATTTTTCTTTACTCATTTTTTCACCTTGCGGACTAAACTTGCGGCCAATTTGGCGCGGCTACGTGCTTCTTCTGTATTTGTTCCTGTGGCTAAGGCCACGCCCATGCGGCGGCGCGGGAAGGATTCCGGTTTGCCAAACAGGCGAATATCCGATTCCGGTACGGCGAGTGCCTGTTCCAGCCCTTCAAACGCCAGACTCTCACTTGCTATGCCGCCATAAATTACCGCACTGGCTCCCGGTTCACGCAAAGTCACATTCACAGGTAAACCAAGGATGGCGCGGGCGTGTAAATCAAACTCGCTAAAGCGTTGCGAAGCCATGGTGACCATGCCGGTATCATGCGGACGCGGGCTGACTTCCGAGAACCAGACCTGATCGCCGTTAACAAACAGCTCCACGCCAAACAAACCCAATCCGCCCAAACTATCGGTAACGGTTTTGGCAATATGCTGTGCGCTTTTCAAGGCGCTCGCACTCATGGCCTGCGGTTGCCAGCTTTCGACATAATCTCCTTTTTCTTGCACATGGCCTATGGGCTCACAGAAGTAGGTTTCGATTGCGCCATCGGCATTTTTGGCGCGCACCGTGAGCAAGGTGATTTCGTAATCAAAATCAATTTGACCTTCTACAATCACCACGCCCTGATTAACACGTCCGCCAGTGGCTGCATATTCCCACGCAGCGGCCACTTGGCTGGCATCGGTCACACGCGATTGGCCTTTGCCAGAGGAGGACATGGTGGGTTTGATAAAGCAGGGGTAGCCTATGCCGCCATCTATCGCCTGTTGTAAGGCTTCCAGACTGTTGGCGAAGGCATAGGGCGAGGTCGGCAGTTTGAGCTCTTCCGCCGCCAGACGACGTATGCCTTCCCGGTTCATGGTGAGTTGCACCGCTTTCACGGTAGGGATAACTTGCGCCAGCCCCAGCTGTTCGATTTCGGCCAGCGCGTCGGTATTCAACGCTTCAATTTCCGGGATAATCAGTTGTGGACGCTCTTGCTTCACCAGGGCTATCAATGCCGCGCCATCGGTCATATCCAGCGTGTAAGCGCGATGAGCGACCTGATGACCGGGGGCGTTGGCATAACGATCCACGGCAATTACCTCAACCCCCAAACGCTGCAAGGCGATGATAACTTCCTTGCCTAATTCACCACTGCCCAGCAGCATGACGCGCGTGGCGCTGGAACTTAACGGGGTGCCAATTTTCATAAAAACTCCCAAGCCTGAATTGCAAAATAGCCGTAAATAATAGCACAAAGCCCATCTGGCCTGACGCGGACTAAAGCGCCTGCCAATCGCGGATAAGCGCCGCTTGGCCATAATGCTGACCGTTTTCATCAAGTAAATTCCACACGGTGGCCTGATTGATTTTAAAGCGTTGGCCACCTTTGGCGATACGCACCCCGCAATAGTCATCTATAAATCCAAAGCGCTCTACGCGTTCCAACAAGCTGGCTCGCTCTGCGCGTGCCAAAGGTTCTGCCGAATAACGTGATGGCAAGCCGGTGAATTCCTCCCATGTCATGCCGAATAGTTGCAGTGCCAGCAGGTTGGCGTAATTGAAGATCGGATCGGCTTCTGTACCATGTGAAACCAGCGCAAAAGGCGCTTGCATTAATTGCTGCACAACATCGCTGGCGATTTCTTGCAGACCGTTTTGCAGAAGCGGCTGCCCGATCCAATGCTGGTAACTGGCGCATAAAATGTGTGTATGGCGCTGTAGAAAAACAAGGTCTGGCATGGGCTGGCTCCTGAAAGATAGGCCGGATTATAGTGCGCATTCCATAAACACTACAGTTCCGCAATTTGAGTGGCACCAAACGCCGGTAAACGCTAAAATCGCTCCCCTCATGTTGTCACAACTCAATTCCCCCCAGCGCGAAGCGGTCAAATATCTGGATGGTCCCTTGCTGGTTCTAGCGGGTGCCGGCAGTGGCAAGACGCGCGTCATCACGCACAAAATTGTGCATTTGATCGAGCATTGCGGTTATGCGCCCAAAGAAATCGCCGCCATTACCTTTACCAATAAAGCCGCGCGCGAAATGCAGGAGCGTGTGGGCAAATTGCTGCAAGGCAAGCCGAGCAAGGGCTTGACCATTGCCACGTTCCATTCGCTGGGCCTGCAAATGCTGCGCCAGGAAGCCAAGTTGCTGGGCTATAAGCCGCAATTTTCCATTCTGGATTCATCGGATAGCTTCAAGATATTGGCCGATGTTTTAGCCACTACCGACAAGCAATTGCTGAAAAAAACGCAATGGCAAATCTCCAGCTGGAAAAATGCGTTTATCAACCCGGACCAAGCGCTGATAGTAGCCGACGAAGAATTAAGCCATGCCGCCGCCAAGGTATATCAGATATATCAGCAAACGCTGAAAGCCTATCAGGCCGTGGATTTTGATGATTTGATTAAACTGCCGGTGGAGTTGTTTGAGCAACACCCGGAGGCCCTGAATAAATGGCAACATAAGCTTAAGTATCTGCTGATTGATGAATATCAGGACACCAACACCTGCCAATACAAACTGGTAAAAATGCTCACCGGTGTGGAAGGGCGCTTTACGGCGGTGGGTGATGACGATCAGGCTATCTACGGCTGGCGCGGTGCCGACGTGGAAAATCTGCGCCAACTGACCGAGGATTTTACCCGGCTGAAAGTCATCAAGCTGGAGCAAAACTACCGCTCCACGGTGCGCATTTTGCGTTCTGCCAATCAGGTCATTGCTAACAACCCCAAGCTGTTCGAGAAAAAATTGTGGAGTGATTTGGGCACGGGCGAGCTGATTCAGGTCAGCTCCGCCAAGGATGAAGAACACGAAGCCGAATCAGTGGTAATGAAACTATTGGCGCATAAATTCGAGCATCGCACACGTTTTGCCGATTATGCGGTGCTGTATCGCGGCAACCATCAGGCACGGGTATTTGAGCAGCAACTGCGTAATCATAAAGTGCCGTATACCGTTTCCGGCGGGCAATCGTTTTTTGACAAGGCAGAGATCAAGGATATTGTCAGTTACTTGCGTTTGATCGCCAATGAAGACGATGATCCGGCATTTATCCGCGCGGCCACCACACCGAAAAAAGGCATAGGTAGCACCACACTGGAACGGCTGGGAGAATATGCCAGCAAGCATCATTTATCGTTGTTTGCCGCCGCGTATGAAGGCGATTTTCAGCGCGAAATGGGCAATCGCCAATTGGAAGATTTGCTGACCTTCTGCCAGTTCATCAACAAAATCCAGGAACGCGCAGAAAAAGACCCGGCTGGCGAGATTCTGAATGACATGCTCACCGCCATACAGTACGAAATATTCTTATACGACACCGAAGAAAGCCGCAGCGCTGAAATCAAATGGAAAAATCTGCTGGAATTTGTCGCCTGGCTCACGCGCAAAGCCGATGGCAATGGCGAACCTGGCGATGAGAAAACCTTGCTCGACCTCACGCAAATGGTCGCTTTGATGAGTATGCTGGAGGGGCGCGATGATGCAGAGCCCGATGCGGTAAAACTCTCCACGCTACATGCCGCCAAAGGGCTGGAATTTGGCCATGTATTTCTGATAGGTGTGGAAGAGGGCATTTTGCCGCACCGTGAAAGCGTGGATAACGGCAAAATCGAAGAAGAACGGCGCTTGATGTATGTAGGCATCACCCGTGCGCAAAAATCGCTGAATATTTCCTGGTGCCGAAAAAGAAAACGTGCCGGTGAATCCGAGCAATGCGAACCCAGCCGTTTTATAGGAGAACTGCCTGCCGACGATGTGCGCCATTTTGGCAGCCCCACAGCTGACCCCGCCGCCAGCAAGGAACATGGCAAAGAGCGCATGGCACAGATACGTGCCATGCTGGCAAATAAACCAGATGTGATTTGAACCTACCAATTTTAACAATATCAGTAAATTTCAATTAGTTTGGAAAATATAAAATGCTTAGGTTTTTAATTCTAGTAAGTGGGTTATTTTTTTATGGTTTGATATGTGCGGCTGATGTGGCATCAGTGCCAGCCATGCCAAAAATCATGGTGGTGGATTTTATTCTACGGGATGTATCGCCTCTTCCCGATGCACCGCAAGAAATAGAGCGTGTAGCGCTGTTGGATACCGTCATCAAACAAACGCTGGCTGCGCATGGTTATGTGCTATTGAAACCGTGCGATGAATTATTAAAAGCCAGCAAACAGGCGATTAGTTATTTATTTGATCGTCCAGAGCTAGCAGCGAGCCTGGGTGGAGCCTGCGGAGCGGATTACGTGCTGATGGGAGAAAGCTGGAAACCCAGTTATTTGTTTTCATTTCCTCAAATCAAGCTGATGGACACGCGCAAAGGTCTTAAGTCGGAATCGCCATTGGTTTTAGTTACAAAAGTTCAGATGGAAGCTTCGACTCTGGATAAAGATGTAACCGTAGCGGCTGCACGCAAATTGGCGCTACTGGTTATAGACAAGCTTAATGCGTTGAAGAAATAAGCCTGAATTTGGTTGCTGGCTATTTTGAATCTGTGCTTTGCTTACGTAACTTAGAATACGCAGAGCGCAGATAAGCATCCGAGGCTCCGCGCAAGGTGGAGTTGATTAGCAGTTTGTAAACCCAGCGGCGTGATACTTTTTCTATGCGTCCGCTTTCCAATAAATTTTCTGATTGGCGCAGCAGGGCGATGGTTTGCAAGCCCAGTGCCAGCGGCCACCAGCTGCATAGGCGTAGGCGTTTCTCACAGGCTGGCAGTGCCAGAATATAAAGAAATCCTTCCTCGAAATGTGCAAGCGCACGTTCGGACCAGGCGTGGATGACGGGTTTTAGTTTTGGCCAATTTTGCGGATTATGCAAATCGTCCGGGGTCAGCCCAACAGCACTTAAATCTTCCAACGGCAAATAACAGCGTCCGCCAGCCAAGTCACGCGGCAGATCACGCAATACGTTGACCAGCTGCAAGCCTTTGCCCAAACGTACGCCGCGTTCAATATTGGTTTCAATATCCAAATCTTTTAGTGCAGGCAGATGGGCGGCGTGTATGCGCGTCCAGAATTCGCCTACGCAGCCAGCCACGGCGTAAGTGTAAGCATCCAGCTCGGCGCGCGTGGATAAGGCATGTAGCTCGCCACTGGGAAAGCGCTGCAAATCATCCACCATGCCACCGGTTAAGGTGCGTAATACGGCGCGCAGCAAATGGCGATCCTGAGTACTCAGGGCGGCATAGGGTGTGAATATCAGGGGTAGTTGCTGCAATAGCTCTTGTTCACGCGGATTATCCGGCGCGGCCATGATGGCAGCTGAAAACACCGGTGCTTGTCCGTTGTTTTCTTCCAGTGCCTGGCGAAACTGATGGAGCGCGTTCAGCCTGATTTTGGCTGGCAAGCTGGGTGCATCTGCCAGGCTGTCAGCGGCACGCGCCAGCAGATAGGCAAGAGCGGTTTGGCTGCGTGTGGCTTTGGGTAGAAAGCGCAAACTCAAATAGAAAGAGCGGCTGGTACCCTTGAGTACTTCACGCAAGGGAATATCACTGGGTTCACCGGAATGCATTTTGCTAGGCAGCGCTTTATGAGGATGATTTCAATCGGGATGAGCGGTGTGGATTTAAGCCCACACCGACTCGAATAGAGCAGAGTGCGGGCTATAAAATTTCACGTCCAATGACGTGCGCAATTCCGCGCAATTCAGCCATCAGGTTAATCAGCTCTTGTGGGTTCAGCGCTTGATCGGCATCACACCAGGCTTCACACGGGTTGGGGTGCATTTCCACCAGCAGGCCATCGGCACCGGCAGCAATGGCGGCACGCGATAAAGCGGGCACCATCCAGGCTTTACCGCCCGCGTGGGAGGGATCAACAATCACCGGCAAGTGGGTTTCTTTTTTCAGAACTGCAATCGCCGTCACATCCAGCACATTTCTGTAATAGGTTTCAAAAGTGCGTATGCCGCGTTCGCAGAAAATGATGTTGTGGTTACCGCCAGCCGCAATGTATTCAGCCGCCATCAGCCATTCGGAAATAGTGGCCGACATGCCGCGCTTGAGGATGATAGGCACATTGACCTTGCCGACTTCTTTCAGCAGATCAAAGTTTTGCATATTGCGTGTGCCGATTTGAATCACATCCACACCGTATTCAAGGAAAGCATCCAGCTGGCGCACATCCATCAGCTCGGTGACGATAGGCAGGCCTTGTTTGTCCGCCGCTTTGCGGAAAATATCCAGGCCTTCAACCCCCGTGCCCTGAAAGGAATACGGGCTGGTTCTGGGTTTAAACGCACCGCCGCGCATCAAACGGCTACCGGCGGCTTTTACGCCTTGCGCGGATAAATCCATTTGCGCCTGCGTTTCTACCGAACACGGGCCGGAGATGATTTGTATCTCTTTGCCGCCCAGTGGAATGCCCTTGATGTCGATGACGGTATCTTCTTTATGCCATTCACGCGCCACAATTTTGTAAGGCTTGACGATGTGCAGTGCTTGTTCCACGCCGGGCAAGGATTCAAACAGCTCCTGATCCAGCTTGCGTTCATCGCCGATAGCGCCGATGACAGTACGCTCGGTGCCGCGTGAAATGTTGGCATCCAGGCCAAATTCCTTGATTTTTCTAACCACCAGATCCACTTGTTCATCGGTGGGGGCTTTCATCACAATAATCATTTTGCTTCCTCGATAATCTCTTTTAGTGCAGCTAAAAAACGGGCGTTTTCTGCAAACAAGCCTATGCTCACGCGCAGATAATCCGGCATTTCATAATTGGCCACCGGCCGCACGATAACGCCGTGTTGTAATAATTTTTGATAAATGCCAGCCCCATTTTCAATATGAAAACTGACAAAATTACCAAATGATGGAATAAAGCTTAAACCCAACTCGCCTAGGCCTTGCGTAATTTGCAACATGCCGGCCTGATTCAGAGCATAAGTGCGCGCCACAAAATCATCATCCGCCAATGAAGCCACAGCCGCCGCTTGCGCAATGCTATTCACATTAAATGGCTGACGCACGCGATTGAGCATATCAGCCACGGCAATTGCCGCCACACCAAAACCCACGCGCAAGCCTGCCAGGCCATAAGCTTTGGAAAAGGTGCGTGAAATAATCAGATTATTAAACTCAGCCAACCAGCTCAGACTTTCAGACTTGCGCGCAGCAGGCAGATATTCGTCATAGGCTTCATCCAGCACAACCACAATGTTTTTAGGCACGGCGCGCAGAAATGCCAACAACGCTTGTTTATCCAACAAAGTGCCGGTGGGATTATTCGGATTGGCGATAAATATCATGCGTGTTTTGGCTGTGATCGCCGCCAACATTGCGCTTAGATCATGACCAAAATCCAGGGCCGGAACAACAACGCCCGTGGCACCTATCGCCTGTGTGACCAGCGCATAAACTGCAAACGCATGTTGTGAATAAATTGCCTCCGTGCCAGGAACCAGATATGCACGCGCGGCTAACTCCAGAATATCGTTGGAGCCGTTGCCAAATACCAGCTGATCGGGCGCTAACGCAAACTTCTTGCTCACGGCATCGCGCAAGGCAAAACAATTGCCATCAGGATAACGCGCTGTATCCAATAAGGCGAACTGCATGGCCTCTTCCGCCTTGGGGCTAATGCCCAGCGGGTTTTCATTGGAGGCCAGCTTGACGATGTTTTCCGGCTGTAAACCCATTTCACGAGCAAGCTCGGTGATCGGTTTTCCGGGAAGATAAGGCGCAATAGCGCGTATGTAGGGCGGTGCGAGCGGCTGTAAATTAGGGGGCATGGTAGTGTTGCGAAAAGTGAACGTCGTCCTGAAAATTAAAAAAGCCTGGAAAATAAAAAAAGCGGCCTACCCGCATTGTCAGGCGCAATTTTACGGGGTTTCAGCAACTACCGCCACCGCTTATGTTTGTTGCTAACAACATTGATGGAATTCTCCTTGCTAATGAAAATCATGAGGGTGAACTGCGGTATTTTGCACTATGTGGCTAATGGCTGCTTAAAGCACAATACGTAGTACGCACAGGTTTCTCAGCAACGGGTTTCTGAAGCGTTTTATTTATTCATTTCCAAGGAGTTTTTTTATGTGGACTAAGCCAGCTGTTACAGAAATGCGTTTTGGTTTTGAAGTAACTATGTACGTTTGCAACCGCTAATGTGCTAGTTAAAAGGCTGCCTAGGCAGCCTTTTTAGTTTTATGGGATAGTTTCCTTTACTCGGTAATTTAGTCGTAGAAAGTTTTTAATGCATATTCATGTTTTAGGTTCTGGTGCTGGTGGCGGTTTTCCGCAATGGAATTGCAATTGTCCAAATTGTGATGGTTTAAGAAAAGGCACTATCAAGGCACGCAAACGCACACAATCCTCCATTTGTGTCAGCGGTGATGGCGTTAACTGGGTGTTGTTCAATACTTCGCCTGATGTGTTGCAGCAAATTCAGGAATTCGCTCCGTTGCAGCCTGGACGCGCTTTGCGCGATAGTGGCATTGTCGGCATTGTGCTGATAGACGCGCAAATTGACCACACCACAGGTTTGCTGATGTTACGAGAAGGCCAGGTCAAGCGCGAAATTTACTGTACCGAAATGGTGAAACAGGATTTAACCACCGGTAATCCCCTATTCAATATTCTTGGCCATTACTGTGGTATTAATCATCATGAAGTGCCGATTGACGGCAACACTTCTTTTGAAATCCCCGGTGTAGCCAATCTGCGCTTTACTGCCGTGGCCTTGAAAAGCAAGGCTCCACCCTATTCGCCCCACCGTTACGACAGCCATATCGGCGACACCATAGGCGTGCGCGTGGAAGATACGCAAACGGGTAAATCCTTGTTCTATGCGCCGGGTCTGGGCGAGATAGAACCGCATCTGCCAGCGCAATTTGCCGCAGCCGATTGCATAATGGTGGACGGTACCTTCTGGACAGATACCGAAATGATAGACATGGGTTTATCAGACAAGACCGCGCGCGATATAGGCCATATTCCGCAATCCGGCGCGGGCGGCATGATGGAAGTGCTGGCCGCTTATGAAAAGCAACGCAAGATTTTGATACACATCAACAATACGAATCCTATCCTGAATGAGGAATCTGCCGAGCGCAAAGTGCTGGAAGCGGCTGGCATTGAAATTTCTTATGATGGTATGGATATTATTCTTTAAACGGAGATATGCATGAGTAATACGCTAACGGATAAAGTCTGGAGCCGTGAAGAATTCGAACAACAATTACGCGAAAAAGGGCGTGGTTATCATATCTACCACCCTTTGCATGTGCTGATGTATGAAGGCAAGCTCTCGCAAAAGCAAATGCAGCTCTGGGTGGCCAATCGCTATTATTATCAGATTGCGATTCCCATCAAGGATGCCGCGATTCTTTCCAACTGCCCTGACCGTGAAGTGCGTCGCGGCTGGATACAGCGTATTTTCGATCATGATGGCAGCGGTCACATCGCTGAAGGCGGCGAGGGCGGTATCGAAGCGTGGATACATCTGGGTGCCGCAGTTGGCTTGACGCGTGAGGAAGTCACCTCGCTCAAACTGGTGGCTCCGGCTGCCAAATTTGCGGTGGATGCCTACATTAATTTTGCGCGGCAACGCCCGTGGCAAGAATCCGTCTGTTCCTCACTGACGGAATTATTCGCGCCGCATATCCATCAGCAACGTATAGATTCCTGGCCGGATATGTATCCGTGGATCAACGCGGAAGGCATGCAGTATTTCAAAAATCGCCTGACCCAGGCGCGGCGTGATGTGGAGCAGGGTTTGGCGATTACGCTGGATTATTTCAGCCAAAGCCGCGCTTTGCAGGAACGTGCGCTTGAAATTCTGCAGTTCAAGCTGGATGTGCTGTGGGCATTGGCGGATGCGATTATGCTGCAAAGCTGTGATGTTAAAATTGAGAATGGTGTGCAATATGTCCGACAAGATCAAGTCTGACGCGGTATTTGGTTTGGCGCGTCACTTCCGTTTGCAATGGGAAGACGCGCAGCAAAACTACGTGTTGTTGTTCCCGGAAGGCATGGTCAAGCTCAATGGCGGAGCGGGCGAGGTTATCAAGCGTTTGGATGGCAAAAAAACCGTGGCTGACGTTGTTGCAGAATTACAAGCCGCTTTCCCCGGTGTGCCCGAGCTGGAAGCGGATGTATTGTCCATGTTGGATTTAGCGCTGGGAAAGGACTGGATTGAACAAAAAAACTCACTCTAAACCGCTGCCTAAACCATTCTGGTTGCTGGCTGAAATCACTTATCGCTGCCCTTTGCATTGTGCGTTCTGCTACAACCCGACGGATTTCGTCAACTATACGCATAACGAACTCTCGACCGAAGCCTGGATCAAGGTGCTGCGCGATGCGCGCCAAATGGGTGCCTTGCAGTTGGGCATTTCCGGCGGTGAGCCGCTATTGCGCGATGATATTGAAGAAATCGTGGCGGAAGCCGGTAGCCTGGGTTATTACAGCAATTTGATTACTTCCGGCGTGGGGTTGACGGAAAAACGCATTGCCGAATTCAAGCGTGGAGGGTTGGATCATATCCAGCTTTCCATGCACGACATTAGCAAAGAGATTAATAATTTCATTACCGATACCAATACCTTCGAGCTGAAGAAGAAGGTAGCCACCATGATTAAGGATTATGATTTTCCCATGGTGCTCAACGTGGTGATACACCGCTACAACATTGAGCATATTGGCGAGATTCTTGAAATGGCGGAGCAAATTGGTGCCAATTATGTAGAGCTGGCCAACACCCAGTATTACGGCTGGTCTTTACTCAATCGTGCGCAATTGATGCCTACGCGCGAGCAGTTAATCAAGGCGGAAGCTGTGACCAATAAATTCCGCGAACGCATCGGCAGCAAGATGAAAATCTATTTTGTGGTGCCGGATTATTATGCGGATCGCCCCAAGAAATGCATGAATGGCTGGGGTGAAGTGTTCATGATAGTCACCGCTGACGGTACGGTATTACCTTGCCATTCGGCGCGCGTATTGCCGAATATGACCTTCCCCAACGTGCAAGAGCACGGCTTGGAATGGGCATGGAATGAATCCCCCGCGTTCAATAAATATCGCGGTGATGACTGGATGAAAGAGCCGTGCCGCTCTTGTCCGGACAAGGAAAAAGACCTGGGTGGCTGCCGCTGTCAGGCCTTGATGCTGGCTGGCGATGCCGAATTGGCTGACCCAGTGTGTGAGTTGTCCCCTGCGCATGGGGTGATTTTGCAGGCCATTGAAGATGCCAAAAATCCGCAATTGGCTGCACAGCCGATTTTGTTCAGAAACGATAAGAATTCACGCAAAATCATTGATGGCGAACTTAAGCATTTAACGGATGAATTTCACGCGCTGCCGTAATAAACTCCAATAGCGTTTACAATCAATGCGCACGTATATCGTGCGCTTTTTTTTGCAGTTAATTTTTGAGCATGTCAATGAAATCATCCTCCAATTTATTTGTTTACGTGTTGGCAGCGCTTGCTGCTCTCGCCCCCTTTGCCATTGATACCTATCTGCCTGCTTTTCCCACGCTAGAGTACGATTTGCATGGTAGCACTGTAGATATTCAGCAAAGCCTCACTTTTTATTTACTGCCCTATGCGTTGATGACACTTTGGCATGGCGCTATTTCTGATGCCATCGGGCGCATCACCACCATCAAATGGGGGCTGGGAATTTTTGTACTGGCTTCTATTGGTTGTGCGTTTGCGCAGAATGTTGAAACTTTATGGTTTTTTCGCATTTTGCAGGGGTTATCCGGCGGTGCAGGCAATGTAGTGGCGCGTGCCATGGTGCGTGATTTGTTTGCAGGTGCTCAGGCACAGCGTGTGATGGCGACTGTGCAGATGCTATTTGGCATTGCACCCGCCGTAGCGCCGGTAATTGGTGGTGTTTTACTAGGTATTCATTGGCAGATTATTTTTATTTTTCTAGCCGCTTATGCAGCCCTCACCTTATGGGCGACTGTCACTTACTTACCTGAAACCATGCCAGCTGAGAAGCGACTACCACTGTCAATAAGCCAAGTCATGAAAAGTTACCATGAAATTTTTAGTGATGCTGAATACTGCCGACTTGTATTTGCGTTAAGTGCAAATTTCGCCGGTTTTTTTATATACGTGTTAGCTAGCCCGGTTTTTTTGGTGAAGCATCTGGGATTAAATCAACATCAATTTGGCTGGATGTTTATTCCTACGGTGTGCGGTATGGTGCTAGGTTCATATCTTGCCCGACGCGTTGCTGGAAAGTATGCTCAGAACAAAATACTCCTGCTTGCCTATGCGTGGATGGCGACGATGGGGTTGTTTAATGTAATTATTTGTTTTGCATTGCCAGCAAATCCGCTTTATAACATTGCGCCAGTCGCATTATTCAATATAGGCATGGCATTCGCTATGCCGGTACTATCTTTGGCTTCGCTGGATAGACACCCCAAAATACGCGGTACCGCTGCCTCCGGTCAAGCGTTTATTCAAATGTTATTGTCTACCGTATCTGCAGGTTTGATTGTGCCTTTGGTATGGTTTCATCCTTCAGGTTTGGCTTTGGCAATGGCTGGATATTTAGTTGTGGGTTGGATATTGATTCGCAAAAGCCATTTGTGGAGAAAAAGTCTGATTTATTGAGTAATTGAAATGTCTTGTAATTTTTAGTCAGGCAGATTTGAATTTATCCCAAGCACTAAATTTAGTGGTTTTTTGACCGAAATACCGTTGGTAGTACAGCGTTGTTTAAACGGTTCAATCGAGTTATTCCAAGTGGTATTCAAGATGATACGTTTTTGCACCTAGTCTTATCTTGAATAAAAATTGGAATTAATCACCACAGGAGTGCGAAGGATATATGTTGCAGCTTGATAATTTTAGCAACGAAGAACACATTCAGTTCATGGCGCTTTTGCAAGACTCATTAAAAGTAAACTCGCATTATGAACTGTTTCTTTGGGTGCAAGGACGGCTACAACAGTTTTTACCCCACGATATAATGATCGCCGCTTGGGGTGATTTTTCTCTTGGGTTGATTTACTTTGATGTAATTTCAGCAATACCCGGTATCCGAACTGAAAATATTAATAGTGATCACCTGACCGTTTTCTTGAAGTATTTATTCAATGATTGGATAGGCGGTAATCGTGTGCCATTCTTGCTGGATATAAAGCAAGGGAAAGCGGTTGGGAGTAAAAAAGGTGTTACTTGCGAAGTGGTTGATGGTCACTTTAGTGAAATGAAATATGCTTTTGTTCATGCAATCAAGGACTTTAGAGGTCGCCACGATTGCCTTTATGTTCTGTTAAGCAAAGAGAATGTTCACTATGCAGACAAAAAAAATGTATTTGAATTGTTGTTGCCCTATATCGATAGTTCATTACGACAAGTCGCTCATTTAGCCAATCAACTGCCTAAAGTCGAAACTTTTATTGAAAGAAGGGTGACGGAAGTCGAGACATCTTCCGAAATGAGTTCGCGGGAATCTGAAATCATGATGTGGGTACGCAAAGGAAAAACCAATTCCGAGATAGGTGCTATTCTTGATATTAGTGAGTTTACGGTCAAAAATCATCTACAGCGCATTTTTAAAAAGCTGGACGTTACCAGCCGTGCGCAAGCAGTTGCAAAAACTGAAAGACGGCAGCATGCAAATGCAATAGCCAACAAATCAATCAGCGTGGGTATGCAAAAATTAGCTTTTTAGCTTCATGTTTGATAAGGCCGAGCTAAAAAGCTAATTAACATAACTTGCAGATTTTAAAAAATCTCGCGCGTTTCCAAAAATTTAATATCCGGGTAGCGCTCTTGTGCCATTTGCAGATTTACGCGATTGGGTGCTAGATAGACATATTCACCGGCACCATCCAGCGCGACATTGAAGCCGTATTTGTCGGCAATGGCTTTAAGATCAGCATCCGAGCCTCTTAGCCATCTTGCTGTAGAGCAATCATACGGCTCAAACACCACATCAACGCCATACTCAAACTCTAGCCTGTGTGCCACCACATCAAACTGCAAGATGCCCACCGCGCCCAGAATCATGTCATTGCTTTGCAAGGGACGGAATAATTGCGAAGCGCCTTCTTCAGCCAGTTGTTGCAGGCCTTTTTGCAGTTGTTTCATCTTCAAAGGGTTTTTTAGACGCGCGCGGCGGAAAAATTCCGGGGCAAATGACGGTATGCCGGTAAATTTCAGATCTTCGTTCTCGGTAAAGGTATCGCCCAGTTTTACTGTGCCATGATTGGGAATGCCGATGATGTCACCGGCATAGGCTTCATCCGTGGTGTTGCGGTCTTGCGCCATGAAGGTAATGGCATTATTCACCGCCATCAGCTTGCCTGTCGCCACTTGCTTGATCTTCATGCCGCGCTCAAAGCGACCGGCACATACGCGTAAAAAGGCAATACGATCACGGTGTTTTGGATCCATATTGGCCTGAATCTTGAACACAAAACCGGAGAATTTAGGCTCTTCAGGCGTTACCGTGCGCGTAGCTGTATTGCGTGGCAGTGGGTCAGGAGAAAGCTCCACCACCGCATCCAGCAAGGATTGCACCCCAAAGTTATTGGCGGCCGAACCAAAAAACACCGGCGTTTGCTTACCGGATAAATAAGCCGCAGAATCAAACGTATGCGAAGCGCCACGTACCAGCTCGATATCCGTACGCAATTCAGCGGCTTGGCGGCCAATCAGCTCATCCAGCCTGGGGTTATCCAGCCCCTTAATCACTTCGGACGTGCCTTTATCCGCGTGCGGATCAAAAAAGGCAATGCTGTCATTATATAAATGATAAACGCCACGAAAGCCCTTACCCATGCCGATAGGCCAGGTCATAGGTGCGCATTGCATGCCCAGCGTCGATTCAATTTCATCCAGCAGATCAATCGGCGCTTTGCCTTCACGATCCAGCTTGTTGATATAAGTGATGATGGGCGTATCGCGCATACGGCACACATTGAGCAGCTTGATGGTTTGCGTTTCCACACCGTTGACTGAATCTATCACCATTACCGCAGAATCCACGGCAGTCAGGGTACGATAAGTATCTTCGGAAAAGTCATCATGGCCTGGAGTGTCCAGCAGATTGATAACGCATTCGCGATAAGGGAATTGCATGACGGAGGAGGTGACTGAAATGCCGCGTTGCTTTTCCAACTCCATCCAGTCCGATGTCGCATGGCGCGAGGCTTTGCGCGCGCGTACTTCACCTGCCACTTGAATAGCACCGCCGAACCACAGCAGTTTTTCGGTGAGGGTGGTTTTACCGGCATCCGGGTGCGAGATGATGGCGAAGGTGCGGCGGCGTTTGATTTCTTCTGCAAGCGTGCTCATGGACGATAAAGGCTAATGATGTAAACCCGCCATTATAACTTGTGGGTACTTCCATTAAATCATAATCGTTGCTATTTAATCTCTGCAGGTTCAATACCTCGTCTCTTGGGGCTAGGGCTGTGGGGCGATGGCTGGCTGAAAGCCAGCGCATTGTAAGAGATAGGCCAGGCCATCCTTGTGATTATCGACGGCATGGCAGTTCAGGCTGTAGTATTACCATTTTGCTAAAGTGGGCTGATTATAGCGCTTGTCGCCTGGTTGCGACACTGCTAATTTTACAATTGTGCTTTTGCGACAACAGGTTATGTAGCTAAAATAGTCAGGATTAGAAATAATAGAGTGGCCGAGTTTTTTCAGTACCATCCACATTGTGGTACTGATTCAGGAGTGGGTAACGGCATGCAGTTACTCAACTATTATTCTTCTATGCCCAGTTCCTGAATTTTGCGGCTGATGGTGTTGCGCCCCATGCCCAGCTGGGTGGCGGCTTCAATACGGCGGCCGCCAGTGTGCTGCAGGGCTTTGCTGATTAATATGCGTTCAAATTCCTGAGTGCGGGTTTCCAGCATATTTTGTTCGCCGCGCAGCAACGCATTCATCACTTCATTGCCCAGTGCCTCTTGCCAGGAGATGCTGTTGGCAGATTTGTCGGTGTTTTCCTTTAGCTCTGGCGGCAAATCCGATACATCAATATGCTGCCCGGGAGCCATTACCGTGAGCCAGTGACAGACGTTTTCCAGTTGTCTGACATTGCCACTCCAGCCCAGGGTGGCCAGATAGCGCAAGGCTGCGTCCGAAGGTTGTTTGGTTTCCACGCCCAGCTCTTGTGCGCTGTGTTGTAAAAAATGTTTGACCAGCAAGGGAATATCTTCGCGGCGTTCGCGCAAGGCGGGCAGGCGCAGGCGAATCACATTCAGTCTATGGAACAAGTCTTCACGGAACAAACCTTGTTTGACGCGTTCTTCCAGATCCTGATGGGTAGCCGCGATGATACGCACATCCACTTTAACCGGCTGATGACCGCCGACGCGGTAGAACTGGCCATCACACAAAACACGCAGCAAGCGCGTTTGCAGGTCGGATGGCATGTCACCAATTTCATCCAGAAACAAAGTGCCGCCATCGGCTTGTTCAAAGCGTCCGCGCCGCGCCGCTTGTGCGCCGGTAAACGCGCCGCGTTCATGACCAAACAGTTCGGATTCCAGCAAGTCTTTGGGAATCGCTGCCGTGTTAATGGCGATAAAAGGTTGTTCTGCACGCGGACTATGGCGGTGCAGGGCGCTGGCGACCAGCTCTTTACCCGTGCCGGATTCTCCATTAATTAATACGGTGGCGTGGGAGCGACTCAAACGGCCAATCGCCCGGAATACTTCCTGCATGGCGGGTGCCTGACCGATGATTTCCGGGGTGGCTTCCAGCGCTATGGTTTCGGTGATCTGACGCAGACTTTCATCCACCGCACGGCGAATAACTTCTATGGCCTGATCGACATCAAAAGGCTTGGCCAGATATTCAAATGCGCCGCCCTGAAAAGCCGCCACAGCGCTTTCCAAATCCGAGTAGGCGGTCATGATAATGACTGGAGTATCGGGCAAGCGCTCTTTCATGACTTGCAAAAAATCCAGCCCGGAGCCGTTGGGCATGCGAATATCGCTGACTACTACTTGTGGTTGTTCATGTTCCAGCGCGTTTAAAGCTTCCGCTACGGAGGCAAAGGTTTTAAATGCCAAATCAGCGCGCGTTAGCGCTTTTTCAAATACCCAGCGTATGGAGCGGTCATCATCAATAATCCAAACGGGTTTCATGAGTTTCATAGTTTGCCTAAATAGCGTTTGCCTAAATTTGGTTGGGTCGTTTGTGCCAGGTTTTGTGTCGTTAGCATGAGTGGCTACTCTATTTTTTAGTGGGGTTTTCAATGGGAAGTATAATGGTAAAGCAGGTACGGCCAGCTTCGCTATCGCACTCTATCATGCCATGATGCTGGGTTATAAATGTTTGCGCCAGGGTTAAGCCCAAACCGGTGCCACCTTCGCGGCCTGAAACCAGAGGGTAGAAAATACGTTCGCGAATTTCTGCCGGTATGCCGGGGCCGTTATCAATAATTTCCAGTTTGATGGCAACGCGATAGCATTTTTTAGCTAAAGTGACTTGGCGCTCGGCACGCGTGCGAAAAATAATCTGGCCTTGGTTGCACATGGCCTGCACTGCATTACGTGCAATATTGAGTACCGCTTGAATCAGTTTTTCTCTATCGCCGATTATGTCCGGCAGGCTGGTGTCATAGTCGCGCTGAATTTCTACCCCTTGCGGGGATTCTGCCAATAACAGGCTACGCACGCGTTCCAATACTTCATGGATATTGGTGGGTTCGTATTTGGGTACACGGTGCGGCACCATCAATCTATCCATCAGCGATTGTAAACGATCGGCTTCATTAATGATGACCTGGGTGTATTCACGCAGTTCAGGTAGTGTCAGCTCGTGCTCCAGCAATTGTGCCGCTCCGCGCAAACCACCTAGCGGGTTACGAATTTCATGCGCCAGATTGCGTAATAGCTCCGCATTAGCTTGTTGCTGCGTCAACATACGCTCTTCGCGCGCCACTCTCAGCTTCTGATCCATGGGTTGAAATTCCAGCAATAGACTGGCAGGGGGTAAATCAACCGGGGTTAATGTGCAGGTAACAAACAAGCTATGCTGGCGCAAGGTGGTGATGCCAAATTCGTGCTCACGATAGGGACTATGGCTTTCAATCGCATGTTCAACCGCCGCATTTAACGCCTCGCAGCTAATAAATACCTGTGACAAAGGCAAACCGGTAATTTGCTTGGCGCTTAACTCAAATACCACTTCTGCTCCCGGGTTGGCATAAACCACACGGCGCGATTTATCCAGCAAAATAACCGCAGTGGCGAGATGTTCAAGGCCGGAGAACGCGGGGGAGATAATGGGTTGCATAGAGGTTCTTTATAAAAGCCGATAGTTGTGGATGCTAACATTTACGCTACTAAATTTCGAGGCTGTTTGCTTTTGATGCGCTCAATCATCCACTTCAACCTGTTTAATCGTCATTTCGCCTTTATACAAGCGTATATCCATGCGGCTGAGAAACGACATGCCGAGCAAAGCTTCCCCTTCCAGCCCCGGAGTGATGGTGGCTGCCACATCTTTAGCTTCTATGCCGCCGAGCTTTACGCTGGCGAGGCGTAGCAAATAGCTGACGGCTTGGCCATTGGCGGTGGTCGTACTGATGGCGGCATTGCTGCTAAGCCCCAGGCTATCCGCCAGTTTCTGTGAAATGGCAACCCCCGTCGCCCCGGTATCCACCAACACATCCGCCTTGATGCCATTAATTAAGGCCTCGGCACGATAATGTCCGCTGGGATCGCGTTGCAAAACCACGGTTTTTGCATTGCCCAATACTTCTGCCTTGTTGGGGTTTAGCACCTTATCTGCCATCCAGATAACTCCTGCAAACAAAGCCAGCCAGATAGCAGCGGCAATAAAAGTGTTTGATTTCATGCTTGAAGTGCCACTTTGCTGATGGTATTCATTAAATTAAATCCTTTGGCTTGTGCAATCTGCGCACCTTCATTGAGTAAGAATTCCTTGAACATTTGCGCAGTAGCGGTAAGCCGTTTTCCGATGCGATGCACCACGTACCAATCGCGCAGTATGGGGAAGGACTGCACGTCCAGCGCCACCAGACGCTTGGCTTCCAGCTCCAATGACACAGTGTGCAGGGATAAAATTCCCAGCCCCATTTCAGCCTGAACCGCCTGTTTGATGGCTTCGTTGGTGCTCATTTCAGTGCCAGTGGTGAGTTTGATATGTTGTTGGATGAAGAAACGCTCCATGGCAATGCGGGTGCCTGAGCCTTGTTCACGCACCAAAAAGGTTTCTTCCTGCAAGCGGCTGAGAGGAATGTGCTTGGTATTAGCCAGCGGATGGTTGATAGCGGCGATAATGACCAGCGGATTTTCCATAAATGAAGTGGCTTGCAAATCCAGGCCTTCCGGCGGCTTGCCCATGATGACCATATCCATTTCATTTTGCGCCAATTGTTTGAGCAGCGTTTCTCGGTTGGTGACATTTAAACTCACCGAAACCTTTGGGTAGCGTTTGCAGAATTCAGCCAGTAATTGCGTGGCAAAATAGCTGGCGGTGCTGGCCACGCTGATGGATAGTTTTCCGCGCCCCATGCCTTTCATTTCAGTCAGCACATTTTCTGCCTCGGTCAGCTGATCCAGGATGTTGCGTGCGTAGTGCAAAAACTCGTTTCCCGCTTCGGTTAGATAGATTTTTTTGCCCAGTTGCTCAAATAGCGGCAAACCAATAGCTTCTTCCAGTTGCTTGATTTGCATGGAGACAGCGGGTTGCGTAAGATGCAGTTGCTCTGCCGCACGGGAATGGCTGGCGTGGTGTGCAACGGCTTCAAAAATGTGAAGTTGGCGTAGAGTGATATGCAGCATATTTTGAGCGGTTTATAATAAGTAAAACCTTATCATAACAATAAAAAAGTTTGAATGTTACTTATGGTTAAGTCTTGCTATAGTGCGCTGAGTAGTCAGTCAGTGGGTGTCGTAAGCGGGCGGGTTTATAGCCAGCCCGAAAGTTGGCAGTAAATTTTGGCATAAAAATTAATTTTAACGAGGAGAGTGTGATGGATCAGTCAGGACGTTATTCGGATTTAAGTCTTAAGGAAGAGGATTTAATTAAGGGCGATAAGCACGTGCTGGTGGCTTATCACATGCAACCTGCTACGGGTTTTGGCTACTTGGAAGTGGCGGCGCACATTGCGGCAGAATCTTCTACCGGTACCAATGTGGAAGTGAGTACCACGGATGATTTCACCAAGGGCGTGGACGCGCTGGTGTATTTCATCGACGAATCCAAAGGTGTGATGAAAGTAGCTTACCCGAATGACCTGTTTGACCGCAATATCACTGATGGTCGCGCCATGCTGGTATCGTTCCTGACGCTGGCGATTGGTAACAATCAAGGCATGGGCGATGTCAAGCATCTGCAAATGCAGGATTTCTACGTGCCTTGGTCCATGTTGCGCCAATATGACGGCCCGGCCAAAGACATCACGGATTTATGGGATATCCTAGGTCGTCCGCGTGTGAATGGCGGTTATATTGCCGGCACCATTATCAAACCTAAGCTAGGTCTGCGCCCAGAACCGTTTGCCAAAGCGGCTTACCAATTCTGGCTGGGTGGTGACTTCATCAAAAATGATGAACCACAAGGCAATCAAGTATTCTGCCCAACCAAAAAAGTAATTCCGCTGGTTTATGACGCAATGAAACGCGCCATGGATGAAACTGGCCAAGCGAAAATTTTCTCTGCCAACATCACTGCCGACGACCATTATGAAATGCTCGCCCGCGCTGACTATATTTTAGAAACTTTTGGCCAGGATGCTAACAAAGTCGCCTTCCTGGTTGACGGCTATGTTGGTGGCCCCGGCATGATTACCACTGCCCGTCGTCAATACCCCGGACAATACCTGCATTATCACCGCGCAGGCCACGGTGCCGTCACTTCGCCTTCTTCCGTGCGCGGCTATACGGCTTTTGTGCTGGCTAAAATGTCCCGCTTACAAGGCGCTTCCGGTATCCACGTCGGCACTATGGGCTACGGCAAAATGGAAGGAGGCAAGGATGACCGCAATATCGCCTACATCATCGAGCGCGATTCCGCAGATGGCCCTTACTACCATCAGGAATGGCATGGAATGAAGCCCACCACGCCTATCATTTCTGGCGGCATGAATGCCTTGCGTCTACCCGGCTTCTTTGAAAACCTGGGTCATGGCAACGTTATTAACACCTCTGGCGGCGGTGCTTATGGCCACATTGACAGTCCTGCAGCGGGTGCTGTTTCATTGCGTCAATCTTATGAATGCTGGAAAGCAGGCGCTGACCCGATTGAGTTCGCCAAGGAACACAAAGAGTTCGCCCGCGCCTTTGAGTCCTTCCCCGGCGATGCCGATAAGATATTCCCGGGATGGCGTGAAAAGCTGGGTGTACATAAATAAGCATCTAGTTGTTTGAATCACAAGCGTGGGTTGTCAACAGCCCGCGCTTTTTTTTGCACAATTTTCACGCTGCTCAGCCACTGGCACAAATAATGAATTTGCCATCTTGTTATCTCTTGCACAATATTTGTAGCGACTGCTAGCGGCGCGTTTTTAATGGTTGCCGCTTTCAGCCCAGCTCAAAAGCTTAAAGGTTTACTACGCAAACCAGGTGTGCCTGTCACCATCGAACAAATGAACCAGATGATTGCATCACGCAGGGCAAATGAATGATTGGTTTAGGGAAATGTTGATTTATTGTCATATCGAGCAAAGCTAGAAATCTAATTAATTAATTAATTGATTAGTAAAGACTCCTCACTCGATCGAAATAACAAAAGTGAATAAATCAGCGTTTCCTTAAGGGTTTGGGTGATTTATTCATACATTTTTGAAAAATGACAGCGAATAAAAGTTGTCGTTTTGTCGAGATTAAAAATCTGATGTTACGCAAACCCCATGAAAAACACGATCCGCAGATTCACGCAGATAGACGTTGATATTCAAAAATAGGATGCATAGACTTACGTTGTTATTGCTGCTGTAATGGCGGTGCGTGGCTAACTGTGGCACGCCGCACATGGAGTACAAACGCCTGGTCTTTAATCTGCGTGAATCTGCGCCAACTGCGGATAAATGAAGGTGCGTAACGCCAGTAAAAATGTGAAAAAAATGAGCGATGCCGGAGATTGCGCATCGCTCATTGGGACTATTCAGGAAATCAATTCAAGGGGGTAGGTTTGAAACTAGGCTTATGAGTAGTAATCCTATCCTGAATGGCCCCGTTTAGCTCAATTTGCCATGACACTGCTTGTATTTCTTGCCCGAACCGCAGGGGCAGGGGTCATTGCGCCCCACTTTAATATCGGCGCGCGCCAACGGTGGTGCAGATGAGGCCTCACCGGTTTCAGCAATAGGGTTTGTGCCCAAAGCTTCATCGTAACCAGCGTGCTGATATTGTACGTTTTCCAATTCAACCGGTCTTTCTACGCTTTCAACATCGGCTTCATTTTTCACTTGTACCAGCATGGTGACTTGAGTAACTTCGCGTTTGACGGTTTCCAGCAGCGCGGTGAATAGTTCGTAGGCTTCGCGTTTGTATTCCTGCTTGGGATTTTTTTGCGCATAGGAGCGTAAATGAATGCCCTGACGTAAATGATCCAGCCCTGCCAGGTGTTCACGCCAATGATTATCCAGGCTTTGCAGCATGATGGCACGCTCGAATTGGCGCATGACATCCGCACTGGCTAACTCCTCTTTGGCGGCATAGGCCGTTTCAGTCGCTGCCAGAATGTTTTCGCGCAGTGTTTCTTCGTGTAGATCAGGATTATCGGTCAGCATTTTTTGCAGCGGTAAATCCAGACCGGTATCGGCCAATAAAGCGGTTTCCAGGCCTGACACATCCCATTGCTCTTCAATACTGCCGGTAGGAATATAGCTGACGAAAATGGTTTCCAGCACATCCTTGCGGATGGCGGCGACGGTGTCCTTTACATCCGTGGCTTCCAACAATTCATTGCGTTGCTGATAGATGACTTTGCGTTGATCATTGGAGACATCATCGTATTCCAGCAATTGTTTGCGAATGTCAAAGTTGCGGCCTTCTACCTTGCGCTGCGCATTTTCGATGGCGCGCGTAACCCATGGATGCTCAATGGCTTCACCTTCCGGCATTTTGAGGCGTTCCATAATGGCCGAAACGCGATCAGAGGCAAATATACGTAACAATTGATCTTCCAGCGATAGATAAAAACGGCTGGAGCCAGGGTCGCCCTGACGGCCGGAACGACCGCGTAACTGGTTATCAACGCGGCGTGATTCATGGCGCTCGGTGCCGATAATATGCAAGCCGCCGGCAGCCAATACCGCATTATGCTGTTGTTGCCAATCGGCTTTAATCGCCGCAACCTGGGCTTCTTTTTCAGTATCGGAAAGTGCAGCATTGTTGCGCACCTGCGCAATTTCAGGCTCGGGGTTGCCGCCCAGTACAATATCGGTACCGCGTCCGGCCATATTGGTGGCGATGGTAATCACGCCGGGACGACCTGCTTGCACAATGATGTGGGCTTCGCGCTCATGCTGTTTGGCATTTAATACTTGATGCGGCAGATTGGCTTTATCGAGTAATGTGGATATCAATTCCGAGTTTTCAATCGAGGTGGTACCGACCAGCACAGGCTGTCCGCGTGATTGGCAATCCTTGATGTCTTCAATTACCGCCAGATATTTTTCATTGGCGGTGCGATACACCTTGTCCATTTGGTCTTTGCGCTGCATGTTGCGGTGGGTTGGCACTACCACAGTTTCCAGGCCATAAATTTGATTGAATTCAAAGGCCTCGGTGTCGGCAGTGCCGGTCATGCCAGAAAGCTTGGCATACATGCGGAAATAGTTCTGGAAAGTGATGGAAGCCAGTGTTTGATTTTCTTTTTGAATCGCCACGCCTTCCTTGGCCTCAACGGCTTGGTGCAAACCATCCGACCAGCGCCTTCCTGGCATCATGCGGCCGGAGAATTCATCGACAATAATGATTTCACCATCGCGTACTACATAATGCTGATCGCGATGAAACAGCGCTTTGGCACGCAGCGCTGCATACAAATGATGCACCAAAGAAATACTGGCGGCATCATATAAATTACCGCCTTCAGGTAATAATCCTGATTGACTTAACAGCGTTTCCGCATGCTCATGGCCTTGCTCTGAAAGTAAAACCTGATGCGATTTTTCATCAACCCAATAATCGCCTGCACCTTCTTCTTCTGCCTGCCGTGTGAGTTCGGCGGCGAGGCTGGTCATTTGCGCATAAACATTAACACTGTCATCCGCCTGACCGGAAATAATCAATGGTGTACGTGCCTCGTCAATCAAAATGGAATCGACTTCATCGATCAATGCGTAATTCAGGCCGCGCTGAACACGTTCCTCTTTAGTGTGCACCATGTTGTCGCGCAGATAATCAAAGCCAAATTCGTTATTGGTGCCGTAAGTAATGTCAGCGGCGTAGGCCATTTGTTTTTCATCATGCGGCATTTGTGAAAGATTGATACCAACCGTCAAACCCAGAAAATTGTATAGCCGCGCCATCCATTCGGCATCACGCTTGGCCAGATAATCATTGACGGTAATTACATGCACACCTTTGCCGGAGAGCGCGTTAAGGTAGGTGGGCAAGGTGGCAACCAGGGTTTTACCTTCGCCAGTGCGCATTTCGCCGATTTTGCCAGCATGTAACACCATGCCGCCTATCAGCTGCACATCAAAATGGCGCATTTCCAGCACGCGCTTACCCCCTTCACGTACCACGGCAAAGGCTTCGGGCAGTAATTGATCCAGCGTTTCGCCGGCCTGGTAACGTTGTTTGAACTCTTCGGTTTTGGCACGCAATTGTTCATCGCTTAGCGCTTGAATAGCACTTTCCAAGCCATTGATAACGTGCACGGTTTGCGAGTATTGTTTGACCAGTCTGTCGTTACGGCTACCGAATATTTTTCTGAATAACTTGGAAATCATGAAGTGACACCGACTTTCCGCGTTAGCGGAAACCTCTAGGTTGATGTTGTAAAATTAGTTGATTTTGAGCGCTAGTGTACTGGCAGTTAATTACGCTGTTAATTACACGCGGTTAATTACTTACATAGTGTAGTTAAAGAATTACACTTATCTTATTGATTCTAGCATAATCCGGCTGGTATTCAGCTTACGTCCGTGGAAGTGATGTTGCGCACGATATATTGAATAAAGCCGTGTGATTTATGAATTACCTCATTTGGGGTGTTTTTTTTGCTTTTCAAGACTGGTTTTCAATAATCCGTTTTCAAAAATTAAGGAGCCCAAAACTCATGCGTCGCATCAATGCCCTGTTTAAACGTAGCCCCAAGGAAAATAGCGAACTGACAGCTTTGCTGGAACAAGCGGAAAATCTTAGTTCTACGCAAAAAGACTGGAACGCGGTTATTCCTGCCGCGCTTAAGCCATATACCCGTGCCGGTACGCTTAATCACAAGCGTTTGACAGTGTTTGTGGAAAGTGGCGCAGTCGCAGCCAAAATCAAATTATTATTACCCGGTTTGCTGATTAAATTACAGAAGCAAGGCTGGGAAATCACTACCATTCGTGTGCAGATGCAAATCAAATCCAGTCCACGCAAAGCAGTGAAAACACAGCGTTATATCAGCCCGGCAGCGGCGGAAACACTGGGCGAGCTGGCAGGTAAATTAAGCGGTACAGCGCTGGGTGAAGCGCTGGATAAGCTATCGCGGCATACGGCTACTAACCACTCTTGAAAATAGGTTAAATCATGCAACAACTTTCATTGTTCCTATTGGCGTTAATGTTTGTTCAAAATTTACTTGCCGCGCCATTGACTCGGGATCAAGTACCTGAGCCGCTCAAAACCTGGGTGCCCTGGGTGTTGCATGGCAACGAGGTGATGGCTTGCCCAATACTGTCAGCAAATTCCGAAGCACGTATTTGTTTATGGCCGGGCAATTTACGTTTGTCGCTGGATGCGCAAGGCGGCAAATTCTCGCTGGATGCAGCTGTTTATGTCAATGGCTGGCTACCATTGCCGGGCGATGCCAAAAATTGGCCACAAGGTTTGCTGGTGAACGGAAAAGCCCATGCCGTAAATGGGCGCGATGGATTGCCCGGAGTATTGTTGAACGCTGGCGATTACACGCTTTCCGGTAATTTTTTATGGCGTGAGTTGCCGCAGGATTTAGCCGTGCCACGGGTGATGGGCTTGGTCAGCTTGAATGTTAATGGCAACGCAGTAGCACAAGCCGCACCGGATGAGGCCGGCAGGTTATGGCTGGGGCGTGTTGCAAAAGATGAGGCCAATAGCAGCGCTCTGGAGCTGCATGTGAGCCGTCTGCTTGATGACGATGTACCCATGCTGGTGACCACGCGTTATGACATTATTGCCTCCGGCAAAGGCCAGGAGCTAATCTTGCCGAATGCGGTATTGGCAGGCTTCACGCCGCTGGCCATCAACAGCAATTTGCCTGCCAGACTGGATGCGGAAAACCGGCTGCATGTGCAAGTGCGTCCGGGAACAGAAAGCATAGAGGTAGTTGCGCGCAGTCAGCAAGCGCTTAAACAATTGGCGCTGCCTAAAAATGAAAGCAATAACCTGCCCAGCGATGAAGTCTGGGTATTCAAACCGCACAATGAGTTGCGTATGCTCACGGTGCAGGGCGTGACGGCGGTTGATCCCAAGCAAACTACGATTCCGCCATCATGGCAGCAATATCCCACTTATCATCTCAAGCGCGGCGATGTCATGCGTTTTAATGTGACGCGTGTGGGTAACCCTGATCCCGCCCCGGATAAACTGGCTTTGCAGCGCAATATCTGGCTGGATTTTGACGGCAGCGGCTATACCCTGCAAGATCAATTGAGCGGCACTATTAATCGCGCCTGGCGGCTGGATATGCGCGAACCACAACATCTGGGACGCGCGGCAATTTCCGGCGTGGATCAATTTATAACCAGCATGCAAGCAGGTACCTCCGGCATTGAAGTCCGGCAGGGCAACGCGCAAATCACGGCGGATTCACGTATAGCCGACAACACACGCACCTTGTCTGCTACCGGCTGGGCGCTGGATGTCAATCAGCTGGGCGCGACGCTGAATCTACCACCGGGCTGGCAGCTACTGCATGTCAGCGGTGCGGATAGGGCGGTCGGTTCCTGGGTGGCGCAATGGACCTTGCTGGATTTTTTTCTGCTGCTGATTACCGCGCTGGTGGTGAGCCGTTTGCTGGGCAGAGTTTGGGGCTTTGTTACTTTATTGATGCTGGTCTTGGTTTATCAAGTGCCGGATGCGCCCACCTGGGTGTGGTTGAATCTGCTGGCCGTTTTGACCTTGTTACGTGTGTTGCCGTTGGGGCAATTACGCAATGCGGCGCTGACGTATCGCTGGTTAGCTTTGGCCGCTGTGGTGTTGGTGCTGGTGCCTTTTGCCGTGCAGCAAGTGCGGCAGACCTTGTATCCGGTGCTGGAAAAACCTTATTGGAGCTTGAATGCACAGGCACCTGAAGTTGCCGCGCAAAGCACTATGTCAGCGGCTGCGCCGGTTGCCAATATGGCGATGGACAAAGCCGAATCCGGTGCGGCTACGGATGTGGCGCTAGAAGCGGTTAATCCGCAAGACACCAGAGCAGGTGTGCGTAGTATGAATAAAAGTGATTATGCTTTTGCTTCCAAAAGTGCAACGCAAAGCTATCAATTGCAAAATATTGACCCCAATGTCATCACCCAAACCGGGCCGGGATTGCCCGCCTGGCACTGGAATAGCTATCAACTGATCTGGAAAGGGCCGGTGGAGCAAACGCAGCAAATTCGGCTATGGCTGATTTCTCCTGCGGTCAATGCCTTTATCACGGCGTTGCGTCTAATTTTGCTGATAAGTTTGTTAATTAAATTGTTCAACCTGCCGCTAGCGCCTGCATCGTTGCGACCATTTGCTAAAGCCGCAACTGAGCCAGAAAAAACCGGACACGAAACGACTTTAGCTAGTTTCGTCTTGAGTTCTATGCTGCTAGCTGCATATTTATTGTTCTCTGTGCCTAACGTTTATGCGGCAACTAGCCAGGGCGAGCCAGTAGAAGCTGGCGATACGCGTTCTGCTTTGCCTAATACGCCGAGTGAGGATATCCTCAATCAATTGCGTGAAAAATTGCTGGCCGCACCGGATTGTCTGCCCAATTGCGCCGAGCTGGCGCGGATGCGCGTGCTAGCCGCTGGCGATAGCCTGCAATTGCGGCTGGAAGCACACTTGACCGAGACGGCGGCGATCGCCTTGCCGGGCGGAGCGGGGCAGTGGAGTCCGCAGCGCGTAGCGGTGGATGGCAAACCAGCCCATGCCATGATGCGCGATGAAAATGGCGTGCTATGGCTGTTATTGCAAAAAGGCGTGCATCAAATCAGTCTGGAGTCATCGCTGGCGAGTAGCCAGACGGTGTCGATTTCGCTGCCGCAGCCCTTGCACCGCGTAGAAAGTGATTTAAAGGGCTGGATATTAAGCGGTGTCAATGAGGAAGGCATTCCCGGCGGTAGCCTGCAATTGACGCGCTTGCAACAAACCGACTCCAGTCAGGCTAATAACGGCGCGCCTACGGATAATCTACCGCCGTTTGTGCGTGTGGAACGCATTATCAGCCTGGGTTTAACATGGCAAATTGAAACGCATATTGTGCGCGTAGGGCCTGGCAAATCGCCAGTGCAGCTGGAAATCCCCTTGCTTGCAGGCGAATCAGTGACGAGCGCCGACATCAAGGTGGAACAGGGCAAGGCGCTGATTAATCTGGGGGCGCAAAGTAACGAGGCCAGTTTCAGCAGTTCGCTCAAAATTGCGCCGCAATTCACCCTGAAAGCCTCGCTGCAAAATAATCAGATTCAGCTCTGGCAATTAAAAGCGGAAACCTTGTGGCATGTCAGTCTGCAAGGCATTCCATTGATACATCAACAATCGGCCGCGCAGGAGTGGTCACCGCAATGGCAACCGTGGCCGGGAGAATCTGCCACAGTCCAAGTCAGCAAACCTGCCGGCGTGCCAGGACAAACGCTGACCGTGGATAGCGCGGATTTGCACACCACGCCCGGCATTCGTGCCGCCGATGTCAGATTATTGCTGGCCTTGCGCAGCAGCCGTGGCGGGCAGCATGTGATTAAATTGCCTGCCAATGCACTATTACAAAGCGTCAAAATCAATGGCCGCGAAGAAGCGGCCAGATTGGAAAATGCAGCAGGCAAAGCCATGGCCGAGTTGTATTTGCCGCTGACCCCCGGCGCGCAAAACATTGAAATTATCTGGCGCGAGCCGCGCGGTTTAACCACATTGTTCAACACCTCGGCGCTGGATATAGGCGCACCCGGGGTCAATGTGGCGCTGCATCTGGCACTACCGGAAGACCGCTGGTTATTGCTGGTAGGCGGCTCGCGCATGGGGCCGGCGGTGCTGTTCTGGGGCGTATTTGTGGTGCTTACCGGCTTGACGTTTGTGCTGGGTCGCCGCCTGCAAAATACGTCTTTGCACACACCGTTGGGTTTTGCTGCATGGTTTCTGCTCGGCCTTGGCTTGACCCAATCCAGCCTGATTGCCGTGATTTTGATCGCAGGCTGGTTCTTTGTGCTGGCCGCGCGCAAAACCTGGGGCGAAACACGCAGTGGCGCGGCATTCAACCTCATGCAAGTATTGCTGGCATTGTGGACATTTGCCGCCATGCTGGCTTTGTTCGCCGCCGTGTGGCAAGGCCTGCTGGGGCAACCCGACATGCAAATCGCCGGCAATGGCTCACACGCCGGGCTGCTCAACTGGTATCTGGATCGCAGCGCCAGCCTATTACCCCAAGCCTGGGCAGTGACAATTTCCGTCATGTTCTATCGTGGGTTAATGCTGCTATGGGCACTGTGGCTGGCTTGGTCATTACTGAACTGGGTACGCTGGGGCTGGGATTGCTATAGCACCGGCGGCTATTGGAAAAAATCACCGCCGCGTGCGGTGGTTGAGAAGAAAGTGATAATGAAAAACTCTGGTGAAGCGTAAGAGTATCGCAGGGTGATGGTAAGCGCAGCACCTTGCGCCACCTCTTATCAGCAAGAAAAGCCACAAAGATTGAAAGCCATTATTATCAAAGAATAACGCCATGAAAACCGAATACGACCTGTTAAAAATGAAGTTCCGTAAAAATCCTTACGCGGCCAAACTCAAAAAATCTGTCACCATGAGATTGAGTGAAGATGTTATTAGCTATTTCAAACAAATGGCCGATGAAAAAGGTGTCCCCTATCAGAGCCTGATAAATTTTTATCTGCGAGACTGTGTATCCAGCCACAGAAAAATTGACATCTCCTGGCAAACATCGTCTTAAGGCATTCATCAAAAGGGCTATTTTGTTCCCCAAATTTTCCTTATTGGCAGTGGTGGGCAGCCAGGAGTTTTGGGGGACTAAATCAGGTAGCGTTATTCGCCGTATGTAAACTTGCCTACGGCGCAATGCGCTGCACTTCTTCGCTCTAAAAAACTTTAAAAACAAACCTTGTTAATCTGAATTGAAAGCCTTCATGAAACACATTTCCTCACGCGATAATCCTTTATTCAAAAAAATTAAAAACATCAGCAGTTCTTCGCGTGAGCGCAGGCTGGCGGGCAAAGTGTTGCTGGATGGGGCGCATTTGATTGAGGCTTATGCCGATACTTTTGGTCTGCCAGAGCTGTTGGTGGTGAATGATGGCGATTGCGCGCTGGATGTGTTGAATTTACTCGATCGCCTGAGTGATACCACGATAGTAAGCTTTCCCAGCAGCATGTTTGCGGCGGTGTCACCGGTGGCTACGCCTACCGGTTTGCTGGCGCTGGTGGATACGCCGGTGTTGCTTGGCCCGGAACAGCCGCAATTTGTGTTGATGCTGGAAAACATACAAGACCCGGGCAATTTAGGCAGTTTGTTGCGCAATGCGGCGGCGGCGGGTGTGGAGCTGGTTTATTTATCCGAAGGCTGTGCCGAAGCCTGGTCGCCCAAAGCCTTGCGCGGCGGGCAGGGCGCGCATTTTGTGTTGCCGATTATTGAACGCGCCAATTTATTGAACGTGGTTGATAATTTTGACGGGCAAACGTTTGCTACCACGCTGCAAGGTGAATCGCTGTATCAGCAGGATTTAACCGGCGCGGTGGCCTTCATGATAGGCAATGAAGGCGCTGGCCTGAGTGATGCCTTATTGAATGCTGCCAGCCGCTGTGTGCATATCCCCATGCCGGGCAAGGTGGAATCATTGAATGCGGCGGCGGCGGCGGCGGTGTGCTTGTTTGAGCGGGTGCGGCAGACCTTGACGCTTGCAGCATAGTCTTCAGAAAAACAAAAGCCGGTCAAACGTTGATGTTTGACCGGCTTTTTTGTGTGGGAAATCAAATCAAATGCATTTAATCGTTATTGGCCTTGGCTACTTTCTTGCCACCAAACTCATAGCGCAAACCTACCCAGCCCGCGCGTGGTGCGCCGGGGGCGAGGAAAGTTTCATGATTACCCGTGCCGTTGGCAAATGCACCAGTTGCATCAAAGCCATTCTGTCCCAGCAAACCACCGCTGTAATACTTGCTGTCCAGCACATTATTGACCTTGGCAAAGAAGTTCCAGCCGGTACCGGGAAGGTTGTAGCGCGTATCCAGATTGAGTACGGCATAGCCTGCCACTTTGCCGGAGCCGAAGAAATTCACGCCATCGGCCTGATGCTGATTGTTTTCATTGCCGCGTGCATATTGATCGGAGAACAGCACCGCATTGGCACCTATCGTCCAGGTGGGCAAGGCACGCCATTCAGCACGCAGCTTGAGCTGGTGGCGTGGAATGCCGGGAATGTTATCGCCCGGCTTGACCGTGATTACGTCCACACCGCTAGCATTGGCATAGGCTGATGAATTGGTTTCTGAAACGATATCAAAGCTGCTTTCATAGGTGGCGCGAATAAAGCTGTAACCTGCCGACCAGCGGAAATCACCGGTTTCGCCATTGATGCCTAAATCAATGCCATAGCGCCGCGTATCTCCCACATTGCTGAAATAACCGGCACCTGAAGAATTGGACGCGATGAATTGCAAATCATCCGAACTGCGGGTGTGGTAAGCCGCGATGTTCCACTTGATGATATTGCCCAGTTTGCCGCGTACACCGCCTTCAAAAGTGCGGGCGACGACTTGTTTCAATACGGGAGGATCACCCGCCATGGCATTGGGAAGATTGCACGGAAAATCGGGATCGGAGCAGCCGATTTCAATGGAGGAGGGCGCGCGATTGCCTTCGTTATAGCCACCGTAAACATTCAGATTGCTGGAAAAACTATATGCCAGACCCACGGCAGGATTAAAGCGCTCGAAAGTTTGTGCTCCGGTGAGTGAGCCGGAGCCTGCCAGCGGATTGATCTGATCCTGATTGCTTACGTGCGTATTGTTGTAACGACCGGAAAGCGTGAGTGCCAGTTTGGGTGAAAGATTATAGGTATCGGTAGCAAAAATGCTCCAGGTGTCGGTGTAGCCACGGAAAGCCGCATCGGCGGTGATGTCGCCTAAAGTACCACCTATGCCGCGCGTAGCATCAAAGCTGCTGAACAATTGACTGCTTTGATTGAAATTAATATCCGCGCCGTCATAGCTGATGCCAGCCACCAGCTGGTTTTTATTCGCGACCCAGGTCAATTGCAGCGCGCCGCCATAGCCATCCTGATTGACATGGGTGCGGTTGATGACACCTTCATCATCACCGGGGGTAGCCCAATCTCCATTTTGATCGCCATTGAATGTATGGGTGCTGTTGTGGCGGTAATAAGCATTGGCCGTCAGTAACAGCGCATCGGTGAACCAGTGACTGGCTTTTCCGTTGAGGAATCCCAATTGACTTTGTGTGTTGTCGGGCTTGGAATAGATGGAAGAATAACCCAGGCTATTTAGTAAGGATTGCGGTTGATAACCATTGCCGGTGAGGTTGTTGTCTGCCAGCGAGAAGCTGATATCCACATCGGTTTTTTCATCCTGCCAGCCTATCTTGCCAAAGCCCTGACGCACCTCAGAAGGCGAACCATCACGCCAGCCATCCTCGTGAAACACATTTCCGGCAAAGAAATAACTCAAACCGTTATCCAGCTTGTTGCCGAATTCGGCTTCCAACGCGGCACGGCCAAAGGAGCCGCCGGAAAGCTGTATGCCACCGCCCTGAAAATGTTCGCCGCTTTTGGTTTGCACCGATAGTGCGCCGCCCAGGGTATTCAATCCGAATAAGGGATTGGAGCCTGGGATCAGGGTAATACCGGCAATGGCATTTTGCGGAATCAAATCCCAATTGACGGTATCGCCAAACGGCTCATTAACGCGCACACCATCCTGATACACCGAAATGCCTTGTGGTGTGCCAACTAGAGGCGAAGCGCTAAAACCATGAAAATTCACATCGGGTTGGTAGGGGTTATTCTGCGTTTCGTTGATGTTCACGCCGGACAGATTCTGGTTCAAAAAATCAGCTAAAGTCAGGCCATGCTGCTCCTGAATATCGCGGCCTTTGGCCACCTGCACATTGGAAGGCACTTGCTCAATGGGAATGCCCAGTGTGGAAAGCGGTGTGGTGCCCACTACGTCTACAGTGCCGGTTTCCAGAGTATCGACTTTATTTTCGGCAGCGGCCAAATGCGGTGCGTTTAAAGCGCTGGCAACCAGAATGGTGATTAATTTAAGGCGGAATGTTGCAGGGCGTTGCATGGCTATTCTCCAGTTTTCAAGTGGGCTGATTTTACTTCAAAGTGTGCAGTTAGGCGCGTGTCGGAGATGTTTGCTAAAAATAAACCATTGCGAATGCCGTAGATTTTTTTAGATTGAACAGCGTCATGTAAAGTACCAGTGCAAAGCGTTAGGGGCAGGCTCGACACCTACCCCTATGGTCTATTATTAGCTACCTTGTATCAACAAGATATTTCGCTCATTATATTGAGCGGCGACGTGCCATAAAGCCGACTAAACCCAAGCCTGCCAGCAGTAATGCGTAGGTTTCAGGTTCTGGTACAGCCACCACGTTAACCAGCTGCGCGCCAGTAGCGTTAGTCGTGACCAGTCCAGCGGTTGTACTAAGAATACCGCTCGTTGTGCTTCTAATTTTAATCCAGGAGTAAACATCAGGACGTGCACCAGGGTTCAGTGTGTTGATTTGTGTGTTTTTGACCGGATTTGCCAGTAAATTTGCCACAGAAAAACCGTTATAACCATTGGTATTTAAAAAATCAACCGTAGAGGATTGGCCATTGGTGAAGGTTTGGCCAACAAAGTTAATTTCTTGCTCGAAGCTTGGGTCACCTGTAAAGGCCTGCCCCCAACCATTAACATTGCCATCTTCTTCAAACTCAATCGGCGCTGCTCTAGTTAGATCAACATTCACGCCACTTACTTGACGCCAGTTAGGGGTGCTGGTGAATGTGTTATTGACCAGATCAGAGGCACCGCCAGAAGCGATACTGGTTCCAGCAAAATTCAGTTCAAATGAACTGATGTAAATGGAACCTGTGCCACTGGAAAACTGATTCAGGTTATTCAATGAAATGGTTGCACGAACACCTGACGCGCCATCACCCAATGCCAAATCAGACAAATCGGTCAAAGTGACAGAGCCAATTTTGCTTGCAAGATAAGCGCTGGATGCTGCGTTAATAGTCTGTAAAGCAGTACCTGTGGTAACGCCGGCCAGATAGTTGTAGTCAAAAGTGACGGTTTGCGCACTAACTGTGTTTGCGCCAGAAGCCAATAAGGCACTCAATAGGGTTTGTTTTAAAATTTTTGTTTTCATTGCAACTGTTCCTCTGTATCTGCTTTAATGAATAAATGATTTGGCGGAAGCTGGTGCTCCCGCTCTTTTTTTAGATTTTACGACGACGAGCAGCGAAGCCAATCAGACCCAAACCTGCTAATAGCATGGCGTAGCTTTCCGGCTCTGGTACGGCGGCGGCTGTAGGTACAAAGCCGCCGATGTAGCCACCGATCCGCGCTTGACCTTCTTCACCAGCCTGGAAAAAACCAATGGCTTGGTCCCCTTGCTTGTAGTATTGGGCATTGGTTTTAACCAACAATAAACCAGACCAAGGGTTACCTTCACTTAAGCTGAAGTCGCCTTTTTGTTGCACAGTATTGGCATCATAAACTTGTGTAAGATCATAAGTGTTGTCATTGGTGCGGCCTGCGCGGTATTGGCGCAAGTCATAGTCTGTTACAAATGTCCAGGCTGAAGCGGTTGAAAATTCGGTTGAGCCTTCTTTAAAACCATAACGATAAACAAAATTGGCCTCTTCGTTATTATCCACGCGGTTCAGGTAACGCGTACCAAACACCAATTGATTATCAGCGCTGTCACGATAAACAAAATCGTAAATATCGGCTTGTGCTGAACCTGCAGCCAAATCAACCGCGCGAGTTACGTGCCAATCCAGCAGATTCAGCGTGCCGGTACTGGTTGTAGCTGCACCAGTGAACGCTCTGTAGTTAATGGAGGTGGCCACAATATCGCCTGTGCCATCATCAATCGGCCCAGTCAGATTGTCATATCCGGCAAGATATGTAGCACTCAAGGTTTCAATATACAATTTATCTGTATTAGGATTAGTTGTGCCGCTGATAAGGCCACCGTTCGCCGCGCTCAGCGTTCCAGCATCGCCGTTGGTCAGGTTGACAAAATTACCCGCGTAAGCGGATGACGCTGTTGCCAACATAGTGGCTAGAACTATACTTTTTACTTTCATATTAAATCTCCAAAAAATACGTAATCAAAGAAAGAGCCGAATTATTTGTTCTGCGTAGTTGTTAATTTCATCAACTTGCGGAAATATAAAACCGGCGATTTCCTCAATTACTTCATTTAAAAAGTTCAATCACCCGGATTAAACTCACCTTCTTTGCAATCATTAGTAGATAGACCAATGCTTACCAAGCCCTGCAATAACAAACTCCCAAACAGCCGCTTATGATTTGAGTAGGCTGCTGGATTGTTAATCGTTTTCCTGTTTTTTGAGTTTTTTCCAGTCCATGTCAAAATTCAGGCCTACCCAGATAGCTAATGGCGCGCCTGAGCCTATAAATGTGGTTTTTTTCCAGTTGTTGGCTTCCGCTACAAAGCTGCCGGAGGCCGCGAAGCCGTTTTTACCCAGATCTCCTGCTGTCGCATAGTTTTTATTCAGCAGGTTATCGACCTTGGCAAATAGCGTGATGCCATGATCGAATTTGTAATTCGCTTTTAAATTCAATACGGTATAGCCCGCAACTTTTCCGCTGCCGATATAGTCCAGCGGATCGCGGTCAGCGCCGCTGCCAATCTGGTGACTGGCAGCCCTGGCGACGTGGTCATTATTTTCATTGCCGCGCACAAAGGAGGATGAGTGGGTGACCATGCTCAAGGTAGTATCAAAGCGGTCATTGAAACGGTAATTCCAGCTGGCTTGCACGATGTGGCGCGGCATACCTGCCAATTCGTCCCCCGGCCTGATATTGATGTAAGACTGTATGGTGGTGGGGGCAGTGTTGCTGCTATTGGATTCGTTGATCAGTTGCGCGGGTGATTCGTAAGTTGCACGCATAAAAGTGTAATTCAGGCCAAGTTTGCTTTTGCCAATTTCGCCCTTCATGCCTATTTCTATGCCTTGGCGCAAAGTCTGGCCGAAATTATCAAATACGCCACGATTTTTTCGTCCCAGAGGCACAAATAGAATGTCATCTGTTAATTCAGTGCGAAACGTGCCCAGATTCCAGTCAAATCCGGCATGGCTACCACGCAAGCCCATTTCATAGGAGGTTGAGCGCACTTGTTTTAAATAGGGATCGGCTGAAAGTGCTGTGGGTATTGAGCAACCAAACTGCATATTGGTGCTGTTATTTTGCACGCCGTCCAGTGTGTGATCCTTGGCGCAGCCCAACTCAATGACGGATGGCGTTCTTGCCCCACGGCTGATATTGCCATAGACCGTTAAGTTTTCGATTGGCTCCCAAGCCAAGCCCAGTGCAGGATTAAAACTGTAATAGTCATAATCCCCCTCGGTACACATCCAGCGGGCTGTAAAATCGCGCGAATTTCTGCGGCAACGGTCGTTTATTTTTGTGAAATCTCTAGGGACGAAGTTATGCAAATCCTTACCGCGATCCGAGCGCAGCGTATTTTTGACATTAGTCCAGTTAAATCTGGCTCCATAAGTAATATGCAGTGTATCTATAGGCGACCAGGTATCGCTGAAAAAAATACTTTTGGTAGTGCTACTGCCTTTCAAATTATTGCGGATGATGCCGGGAAGGCTGGTTTCATTGCTATATCCAAACTCGGCAAAAACCGGATCGGTGGGCAGGGATAAATAGTGATTTTCATCAATCTCGGCAAGTTGTTGAGACTGTGTAAATTTGATGTTGTTATTGTCGTAAGTGGCTCCCAGGGTAAATTGGTGCTTTTCCAGATCAAGCGATAATTGCAGTGCACTGCCTTTTGAGTTTTGATTAAGCTGTGAACGATTGAACAGGCCATTCAGCAAACCCACATCATCAATTCCGTCGCCGTTCATATCCGGCCCACCCCATGCATTTTGTAGAGCTTTGTAGTTCTCAAAAAAATCAGCACCGATGGCGGATTGATCCACTTTCCGACGGTAGGTCAATACAGAAATACTTGCAAAATCGGATAAATCGAATCGAGCATTCAGGTTGTAGTGGCCTAAGCTATTTTTCGATTCGTCAGGCGAAGTGAAAACTGCGCTTCTGTCTATCGCGGTTGTTTCAACCGGTAACAAGCCGTTGCCAGTGAGATGTGTCCCGACGTTCAGTGCGCTTAGGTTGATTTCGCCATAGCGAAATTTGAGAGTGGCGTTGTTATAAATCTGCCATAGATTACTGGGCGAGTTTTTGCGCCAGCCTTCTTCATCAAAATAACTGAGTGCGCTAAATAATCCCAATGTGCCGTTATTAAAACCATTGGAAAGCTGCACTTGCTTACGTCCCCAGGATCCGGCAAGAATCTGCCCTCTGGCGTGGTTATCGGTAAAGCCGGTTTTTGTTCTAAGTGCCAGCGCACCGCCCAGCGTGTTCAGTCCGAACATGGGGTTGGAACCGGGGATCATGTCCAGGCTGGCGAGTGCATTCATGGGAATCAAATCCCAATTGACCACTTCGCCAAAGGCTTCATTGACGCGCACGCCATCCAGATAAACAGAAATACCCTGCGCGGTGCCAATAGATGGCGAAGCGGTAAAGCCACGGTAATTCAAATCCTGCTGAAACGGGTTGCCTGCATAATCACTGGTGGAAACAGACTGCATTTCACCGTTCATGAATTCGGTCACATTGAGGGCTTTGGATTCGGCCAATTCTTTGCCAGATGCGCTTTGAATATTGGTGGTTGACTGTTTGTTATCAATGACCACACCTGGCATGGGTGTGATGACACGAAACTTTTTGGCCTTGACCTGAATGGTTGGTAATTCCACGGTGTCGGCAGATTTTTCTAGTGTCTGACCATCGGATGTGCTCATCGGCACATGCTTTGTCTGTGCTGTGTCAATGTCTGCATTAGCCTTGGTGTCGGCAGTAAGTAACGGCGCTGAAACATTCATTGCGTCAAATTCTTTAATTGGTTCAGCGGCATATAAATGCGTATGGTTGTTTGACAATAAGCCTAATAGCAGGAAATGAAAGAGCAAATGTAAGCGATACTTTTTTTCAGGATATAGTCGAATTTTTAACTGCACTTTGTATTTTTTAACTGCACTTTGTAGGTTTGCTTTTATATTTTTAGGCTTGTTTTTATGTTTGGGTTTGCAGTTGCAGATGACATAATTCGGACGCAAATACGCTTTACTCTTGAAGCATCTAATAAACACCTTGCATTCACATCTGATTTAATTGCATAAAATAAAATGTAGGAGAACTTCTTACTTGTGGCTTAGATTAATTCCCGATCCACTGACGGACAATAGGAGTTTTTCCCGAATATACACATGGATAATTCTAAATTAATAAATTAGCCCGAATAGACTATTGCCAAATCTTGGTTAGCGTGGTAGGCAATACCGTTTGCTGTAGTTTTATCAGCGTATAAATGTTAAATTGCTGATGTCGGGGCCGTTTGATGTTTGTTGGATTAGCATTAGGTGTTTTTTATGCCCACTGGTGAGTCCGAAGGTGAACCAGAAAACAGGGTGTTCAATCCCCACTAGATAAGCTCGGGCTTGTATTGACTGGGTTGGAACTATTTTTTAGTAAAAGGCCATAGCGATGGAGTTGTTGCGTTTAAATGATGCCGAAGCTTTCACCAGAATCATTCTGGATTCGGTGGCTGATGAAATTGCGGTCATCAACAGCAAAGGGGTGATTACGCTGGTGAATGAACCCTGGCGCAAGTTTGCTATTGAAAGTGGCCGGGAATCAGGCCAGCCCATAGTTAACATAGGCGTTGGCAGTAATTATTTGCAGGCGTGTTGTACGTCATGCGGCGAAGCTGACATCCCCAATCATCCTGATCCGCGCGTAGGTATTCAAGCGGTGCTGGATGGCCGCTTACCTTCCTTTAGCCTTGAATATGCTTGTCACACGCCGGATCAAAAGCGCTGGTTCAAAATGAAAGTCATGCCGCTTGATGGCGGTCGTAAAGGCGCGGTAATTTCACACACCAATATCACGGAATTCAAGCAAGCCGAAGAAGCCTTGCGCCTGAGTGAGGAGCGCTGGAAGTTTGCATTGGAAGGTGCAGCGGAAGGGGTGTGGGACGTTAATCTGCAAACCGGTGAGGCGCATCACTCCAAACGTTATGTGGAAATGCTGGGTTACACCGATGGTGAGCTCAAGGAAAGTCGTAGCGAATGGCTTGAACGCATACACCCGGATGACAAGGCGCAAGTGCAAGCGGACATCCAAGCCTATTTTGATGGGAAAACGCCGATTTACACCACGGAAAATCGCATGCGTTGCAAAGATGGCAGTTATAAGTGGATTTATGCGCGTGGCATGGTGGTGAGCCGCACGGCCGATGGCAAACCTTTGCGCATGATAGGCACGCAAACCGACATTACCGAACGCAAGCAGATTGAAGCGCAATTGCGTGAAAGCGAAGAGCGTTTTCGCAATATTGCCAATTCTGCTCCTTTGCTCATCTGGACTTCAGGCACAGATCAATTGTGTAACTGGTTCAGTCAGGGCTGGCTGGATTTCACCGGTCACACTATGGCGCAGGAAATGGATAATGGCTGGACGAAGGGCTTGCACCCGGAGGATTTTCAGCGTTGCGTGGATTGTTATGTTGAACATTTCAACCAGCGTCAGCCATTCAAGATGGAGTATCGCTTGAAGCACCATAGTGGGGAATATCGCTGGATTCACGACAGTGGTATGCCGCGTTTTGATCCTGGAGGCGAGTTTTTGGGCTATATCGGTGCCTGTGTGGATATTAGTGAACAGAAGCAAGCCGATGAATCACTGCGCTTGTCGGCCAGTGTTTTTGCCCATGCGCAGGAAAGCATCATGATTACCGATGCGCATAGCAATGTGGTTGAGATCAATACTGCTTTTACCCGCGATACCGGCTATGGCCGTGATGAAATACTGGGCAAGAATCCGCGCATTCTGCAATCGGGTTTGCACAACCGTGAGTTTTATCAGGCAGTTTGGCAGGCTATTGAAGCCAGTGGTTATTGGAACGGCGAGTTGTGGAACCGCAAAAAGAATGGCGAGGTTTATGCCGTGTTGCTCAACATTTCTGCGGTAAAAAACACTGCCGGGAAAATCACCCATTTTGTCGGCATTTCTTCCGACATTACCTATCTCAAGCAACATCAGCAGGAGCTGCAACGCATCGCCCAGCATGATGCACTGACTGGCTTGCCCAACCGCATGTTACTGGCCGACCGCATGCAACAGGCTCTTGCTCAAGCCCGGCGCGAAAAGCATCTGTTAGGCGTTTGTTATCTGGATCTTGACGGTTTTAAAATCATTAACGACAGTCTGGGGCATGAAGCGGGCGATCAGGTTTTAATTGAAGTTGCCAAGCGCATTGGTGACAACATACGTGGTGGTGATACGGTGGCACGTCTAGGCGGCGATGAGTTTGTGGTCTTGTTGTACGGTCTGGACGAGATGGAAGATTATACCTCCATGCTGGATAGGCTGTTGCTCGCCATCGCCCGGCCCATTTCACTCAATCAAAAAGAAATTTGCGTTGGTGCCAGTATCGGTGTCAGTATTTTTCCTAGTAATTCCGAAGATCCCGATACGCTATTGCGTCAAGCCGATCAGGCGATGTATGTCGCCAAGCAATCAGGCAGAAACCGCTATCAACTTTATAGTAGAAGTTAGTTTAATCCGTCCCCACAAATCGCTCCCGCATTTCCTCCAGGTTCAGTTCCTGCAATATCTGCTCCAATCTGGATTGCGCATTTTTACGCGGACTATTGGTATAGCGCGCAATAATCAGCTCGTTTTTCATCGAGTGCTCCCAGCCTACCAGTTCTGTGACTGTCACCTGGTAACCATGCGCTTCCAGTTGCAAACAGCGCAGCACATTGGTGATCTGGCTGCCGAATTCACGCGTGTGTATCGGGTGCCGCCAGATTTCGGATAAGACCGTTTTTGCAAACGAGGCATTTTTGTTTTTGCGCAGCATTTCCGCCACTTCCGCCTGACAACAGGGCACCAGCACCAAAAATTTTGCCTGTTTTTTCAGGCCGAATTTAATCGCATCATCCGTCGCCGTGTTGCAGGCGTGCAGCGCGGTGACTATATCCACTTGCTGTGGCAAGGCGGGCGACGACATCGATTCTTCCACGCTTAAATGCTCAAACAGCATGCGCTCAAAGCCTAATTGCTCGGCTAATTCGCGTGATTTTTGCACCAGTTCGGCACGCGTTTCTATGCCAAAAATCTGTCCGGCGGCCTGCATTTTCATGAATAAATCATAAAGAATAAAGCCAAGATAGGATTTTCCGGCACCGTGATCGACCAGCGTAGGGTTGGGGTTGGCGAGCAGAACCTCGTTCAGCAAAGGCTCTATAAAGTGATAAAGATGATAAACCTGCTTCAGTTTACGCCGGCTATCCTGATTGATTTTGCCATCGCGCGTAAGGATATGCAGCGCTTTCAGCAGCTCTACGGATTGATTGGGTTTGATTTCGGGGATGAGTGTCATGGCGTTATATTAACTTATGACTGCGCTTGAGCGTAAATGCTAAAATAAACAATTGATTTTAAGACTGAATAATTATGGCCATACAATGGTTTCCCGGACACATGACGGCAGCGCGCAAAAAAGCCGCCGAAACCATGGAGTTCACCGACATCGTGATTGAAGTGCTGGATGCACGCGTGCCGGAGGCGAGCAGCAATCCCATCATTAAGGAGCTGCGATTGCATCGCCAGCGCCCCAACTTGAAAATATTGAATAAAGCTGATCTGGCCGACCCGCTAGTAACGCAAGCCTGGCTCAATTATTACAACAATCAGGAAGGTGTGAAAGCGGTAGCACTCTCGTGCAAAAAGCCTGGCGATGCAACCAGAATCCCCGGTATATGCAAAATGATCGCTCCCCACCGTGGCACCCATCTCAAGCAATTACGCATGATGATTATGGGCATTCCCAACGTTGGCAAATCCACTCTGATGAACGCCTTGCTCAATCGTCGTATCGCCAAAGTGGGCGATGAACCGGCTGTAACCAAGGTGCAACAACGCTTTGAGCTTGACCCCACCATGAGCATCACCGATACGCCGGGCTTGATGTGGCCGAAAATTCAGCATGAAAGTGATGGTTTCATGCTTGCCGCCAGCCATGCCATAGGCCGCAATGCCGTGATAGATGAAGATGTGGCGATTTTTCTTGCCGATTTATTGCTGGCGCGTTATCCGGCTTTGCTCACGCAGCGTTACCGTTTCGCTACCGAAGGTATGGATGGGGTGGATGTGATTGAAGCGGTGGCCAAACAACGCGGCTTTCGTTTAAAAGGTAGTCAGCTGGATCTGGAAAAATCCGCCATGACCTTGCTCACCGATTACCGCAGTGGCGCACTGGGGCGCATCAGTCTGGAAACACCGGAAACGCGCGAAAAAATGCTGGCAGCGGCGCAAGCTCTAAAACTGGAAAAAGCTAAAATCAGCGCAGAAGCGGAAGCCAGCAAGAATCCTAAATTCAGCGAAAACCCGGATTCCAATGATACTTCAGAAGTAAACACAGAACCTGAAGCGGAAATTTGAGTGGGATTTTGATGGCAGGCAGACAAAAATCCGTCAACCATTGCCCCTGTGGCGGTGCCAGCTACGCTAGCTGTTGCGCGCGCTTCCACAGCGGAGAAATTGCGCCCAATGCGGAAGCCCTGATGCGTTCAAGATATAGTGCTTATGTACTCAAGCTAGAGACTTATTTGCTCGCCACCTGGCACCCTGGCACTTGCCCCGCAACGTTTGATCTGGCACAAGATATTACTCAATGGATAGGTTTGCAGGTAATACGTTATATTTCACAATCCGCTGAAACCGCTACCGTTGAATTTGTCGCCCGCTACAAAATCCATGGCCGCGCGCAACGTTTGCATGAAGTGAGCCGCTTTGTATTTGAAGATGGACGTTGGTTGTATGTGGATGGAGAAATGAAAAATGAGCGCTATTAAAATTAGGTACTGCTTGAGCTGAATTCGATAATTCCTCATGTGTCTTAAATAAGGAGATGAGATATGGCCACTGATAAATCGTCAGGCAAGAACTCGCGTAAACCTACACGTAAAACAGCTGACAAGACGGAGCCAAAAACTGCCGGATCCGATTTTGGATTGGGGCCGCCGCTCAAAACACCCAAGACCATGAAAACGCGGCAGATTGATCCGCACAAAAAGCCGTTTACACCTGAGGTGATGGATAGAACGGTAATTGCTATTCCGTTGCTGAACATGTTTGAAGCTGAAGCACAAGAAAATATGCGGGATCCGAATCGCGAACCTGATTTATACAAGGTGATTATAGATGTCAACCTTGAGTATTACGATGGTCGTAGCGAGGCGCGTGATTGTGTGCAAAGTCTGGTTAAACAAATTGTCAGCCAATACAATATCGATCCACAAAAACAGGGCGTTAATATAGAAAAAAGCCGGTTGAGCCAGCAATACCTTTTTGCCACATTATCGGCTGGTGTCATTCAGGAGTTGGTCAACCGCGACAAGATGCCTGATCGACAAGCGTTGGACAATATCGGGACATCAGAAACTGCCACACAAGCCCATAAACCGGCTATTTATCGCATCTGGCCGGATTTTGCCATCAACCCATTAATTTTGAAGACAATTAGTACGGTAAAAGCGAACGCCGCACATAATTCGTTTAGCGCCCTGGGCGACGAAGTAGTATGGGCAGTTCTGGATTCTGGCATAGACGCACAGCACCCGCATTTTTTTAAACACCGTAACCTGGAAATTGCCAATCCTATCCGTCATCTTGACTTTACTGTGCTTAGCGGCGCGGGTGAACCTTTGGTTGATGTGTTTAAACATGGTACGCACGTGGCCGGAATTATTGCCGGAGAAATGACGCAAAAAGACGGTGAAATCACCACCGAAAGCCGTTACCGTGACGAAACTGGCGAGATCAAGACCATCACCAAAAAAGAAAAGTTAATCTCGGGCATGGCACCCAGATGTAAACTGGTCAGCATGAAAGTGCTGGATGATAACGGGCAAGGCGAGGCCAGCAATCTTATTGCTGCACTGGAAGCGATTCAGGAGATTAACGGGGATGGTAGGCGCATTCGCATTCATGGCGTGAACATGAGCGTGGGATATGATTTTGAACCGGAATGGTTTGCCTGCGGCCAGAGCCCACTTTGCGTGGAAGTCAATCGGTTGGTCAAATCTGGCGTTGTGGTCGTGGTTGCTGCCGGCAATACCGGTTATGGCTATGTGCAAGATGCTTTCAAGGGGGCCGTTACCGCAGGTCTGGGTCTCACCATCAACGATCCGGGTAATGCCGAACTGGCCATAACCGTTGGCTCTACGCATCGAGATAGTCCGCACGTTTATGGGGTTTCCTACTTCTCTTCCAAAGGGCCAACCGGTGATGGCCGAGCCAAACCTGACTTGGTTGCCCCGGGCGAAAAAATCATCTCTTGTGCTTCAGGCGGACGGCTTGTCAAAGAAGACAATGGAGCCGCCACCGCAGCAAACGGCGAGGCCAAGGCCGCAGACAGCATTGCGACAGCGCCAAAATCCGGCAAATACATTGAAGATAGCGGCACCAGTATGGCGGCACCGCATGTTTCAGGCGTTGTCGCTGCATTTCTTTCGGTGCGCCGAGAATTTATCGGTCAACCCGAAAAAATTAAGGAAATATTTTTAAGCACAGCCACGGATTTGAAGCGTGACCCATATTTCCAAGGACATGGTTTGGTAGATTTAATGCGGGCAATTCAGTCCGTATAACAATGGAGAATATGATGACAAATATACTTGCGACGAATATCCCAGACTTTCCGTTTCCCTATTTTGAAGTACAGTTCAATAAACAAGGCACAGCGGCGGATGACAACGAAATTAATAATGCACTAAGCTTGATTGCTAAAGGCGAGTTTAGTGATTTGTTTGTTGTTTCCCATGGCTGGAATAATGATATGGCCGATGCCCGCAACTTATACAAGAACTTGTTCAATAGCGTGAAGCAAGTGTTGGATGCGGGCAATGTGCCAAAGCTTGGTGAGCGCAAATTCGCGGTTCTCGGCATACTCTGGCCGTCAAAAAAATTCGCCGAAGACGAGTTGATTCCAAGCGGAGCGGCGGGCATCAACTCGGCCGTGACGGTGACTTTCATTCAGAATCAGCTGGATAATCTCAAAGGTGTATTTGATAAGCCGGATGCCGATGCCACGCTAGAAAAAGCTAAACTTTTAGTGCCAAAACTTGAAAGCGGCAGCAATGCACAGCGAGAATTTGCCGATCTTATTCGCTCACTGCCGCAACGAGGCGCAGAGCATGTGGATGATGCTACTGATCGTTTTTTTAACCTGGATGGTGCCGATGTGATGAAACGTTTGAGCAAACCTGCATTCGCGCCGCCCTCATCAGCAAAATCTGTAAGCGCTGCTGCATCCATGGGGTCTCCTGCAGGTGCGCTGCACGGGGCAACTGGCGGGGCCGCCGGGCTGGGGAGTTTTTTCAGCGGCATCAAATCCGCTGCACGCAATCTACTCAACTTTACAACTTATTATCAGATGAAAGAACGAGCTGGGCTGGTCGGTCAGTTGGGCGTAAACCAGTTAATCCGCAAGATTCAAGCGCAATCCGGCGGCTTGAAGCTACATTTGATTGGTCACAGTTTTGGTGGGCGGCTGGTCACGGCGGCAGCTTTTGGGTCGGAAAATCAGCCGGCAATCAAAGTGAATAGCATGATCTTGCTGCAAGCCGCTTTTTCGCATCATGGTTTTGCGCAAAAGTTTGATGGAAGCCATGATGGATTTTTTCGTAAGGTGGTAGCGGAAAAACGCGTGACCGGGCCGATTGTGATTACCTGTACACAGAATGACAAAGCCGTAGGCATTGCCTATCCACTGGCCTCTCTGATTTCCGGTCAGAATGCTTCTGCACTAGGAGACAAAAATGACCCGTTTGGCGGAATAGGGCGCAACGGTGCGCAAAAAACACCGGAAGCCAGTGACGGAACCTTACTCAAAATTGGCGGTGCTTATCAGTTTGCACTAGGCAAACTTCATAATTTGAACGCTGACGCAATTATAAAAAATCACTCGGATATTTGTCATGGTGAAGTTGCCTACGCAATACTAAATGCGGTAGCAACGCGTGTTTAATGTCACGGGTAGAAAACCTACCCCAAAAGATTGTGTTAATCGGAGCTAAGCCATTAGGCCGTCATACCAGCGAAGACTGGTATCCCGCTATTAATAGTTATTAATTAAAGATACACATTGGGGCATGTATTAAATTTAGATCGCCCCAATGCGATTTCCTTTTTTGCCGGGTTATTTAAACAAATCAGTATCAATGAAATCTGCTTTTACCATAGTCCACCAATCCACGGCGAGACCTTTGAGCACGTAATCATAGGGTAACCAGCCATAGCCACTCACGCCCCAGCCTGTGCCCCAGGAATTACGAATGAGAATGGCACCGGTACTTGATCCTATCTTTTTCTTGTCGTCGAAACCCACAGCCAATATGGCATGGCCGCCCAACACTTTATCACCTTTGACTGGGAATGGGATTTCGCCTTTGCCATCCCCCGCAGATGGAATGCTGCTATAAACGGTAAAGCCGAACATGGATGGCAAACCAGCCGCCAGATTGGTTTTGATCGCTTTTAACACGTTGGTCGTTGTGGCACCGGTTGGGTCAAGGCGATAGTAGCTTAATGCTTTATAGCTTTCAGCAAAGCTATAAAGAAAAGCCGTGGGTTCGATGTCAAATTTGCTGATGTCGTAAGGCCAGTATTTCTCTGGCGGCAGGCCAAACAGCACTAGCGCTTTCATGGTGTCGCGCAGGTAGGCACCGGTGTCACCAACCCAGCCTTCCAGATTGCGTGTGACTTTGTAGACAAACAAGCGTGAGGCATCCAGATGTTTGCCGTAAGCGCGGCGCTCATAATATTCATACATGCCAACAGCCGCATGGGCAGTGCAAGAACCCAGATTACCTTGATCCTCAATAGGTGAGCACCAGGCGCGCAAATCAACGCTAAGAGGCAATGCTTTTACCGCCGCCTTTAAGGGCTGGGATTTTTTGAGTATGCTGGAAATCTGATTGCTATCCTCATCCAGATCACGGATGTCTGGCAGATCACGTTGCCAGCCAAAACTAAGTGGTGCGTCCATGTTATTTCTCCTTGTGGTTGAAAAAACTGCATAAATTGAGTGATTTGTTTTTTTGTACTTGATGGCGCGAATTTAATGTTTCATTGATGAATTGTTCCCATGTATGGCTACTGCCATCGGCTTGATCCAAAACAGTTTTCAGGGTTTTTTCCATGGCATGCACGCCCAAATGACGATAGCTTTCAAATTGGGATTCATCAAAGAACTGATCGGCTGTGGTGTGATGGGGAAAGTCTTTCTGTTGTGCTTTGAAGTTTTGCAGATCGGCTGGCTCCTTGCCGGTTAATGAGCTTTTGATGTAAAGAAGAACGCCATCAGGCTGACCATCGCCATAGCGTTCACCATAAGCAATGTGGCCGATGAGATGATGTTGCCTGGACGGTGTTTTGTCATCGCAGGGGCGAACATCATCAAGCTCCATATCTATGCGTATGCCGAAATCGGTTTGGCATTTGCGTATGGCATTACCCAAATCATCAAACGTATAGCCGCCATCCGCTCCAACATCAATCGCTACAATCAGACGGCAACGGCGGCGCACCAATTCATAAATGCCCAGATTCTCAAAATGACCGCCGTCAGAAAGGTAAATATAATTGGATTGGTTGGTGGTCTTGGCAACAATTTCATTCAACAGATAGGGCAAACTAAACGGTGGTGCCTGATTTTTATAGACTTGCGGGTAAGCCGGATTGCCGTACCAGCGCCCAAGACGGGCATTAAAGATCGTCATCAGAAATGCCATGGCATGGTTGGTATGGTAGCCCATATTGGGGCTGGCAGCCGCGCCGCTGACGGCAATGGCACTGCCTATCATGATGCCATCCTGACAGAATTCAGCCGTTTTTCTGAAACATTGTGCTTGTTTATTATTTTTTGCATCGCTGGCTAATTCGTAGCCAGACCATAGCGGAGTGAACACAAATGCCGCTGCCATGCGTTGTTGCCAAGCCAGCTCCTGACCCGAGGTGAGGTTCAAGGTGGCATTGATAATCGGATACGGCCGTTGATTGATGCATTCGGCAAGATTTAGATCATCCTTGGGATCAAAACCGGTAAATGCGTTAGGGTGGCGCTCTTCAGGCCTTGTAGCGCCTAGATAGCAACGTGTCAGGCGGTTGCGGTAAAAATGATGCAAGGAGAAAAGATTAATATCAACACGCCAGGAAAAAACTCCGGCCACAACGATTGCAATAAGAAGTGTTAGCCATTCGGTCAAGAAACTTGCATTGAGTAATTTCTCATTGCCCCAAACACTGCTCATGAAGAAGGCATTTTTAGTGGATATTTCAGGAGCAGAAATATCGTTGATCCAAGCCAATAATTCGCGTGCGGCATAGCCAACCAATACAACTGCACTCACAATTACCAGGTAAGGTAATGTTTTTACCAGTAGCTCCAGCCATCGACCAGATCGCTTGCCACCGGTTTGCGGGCTTTTGCCCAGTTGAGCAACGCCCCATGAAGCAGCGCTCCAGACCAATGCCCACGAAAAGTTCAACGGTTTTATCCAATAATCAATAATTGGTGGCAAATAAATGGCGGCTGTAAACATGCCCAGCCAAATCAGGCTGACCAGCAGATTCACACCGCCCAATCTGCCCCACCACTCGCGCGTGCCTGTTCCTATGCTACGGCCGCCGATGCCAATGAGCACAATGACTATTAAGGATAGTAGTAATGAAAGAACCGTCGTACCCAAGCCCAGAGCCAGCCAATGCAGGGCTTCTGTATTTAACGTTGATAATACTGAATATTGCTTCAGGTAACTTAACAGCATTGTTGAGTGACGGCCTAGCAGACCCATAGCCAACAGCGCTGTGCCTAGCCAACCCAAGGCGAAATTCCATAGGCTTAATTTTCCGGTATTTTTATCGGGTTTGCGTTTTTTATAGAGCGTTATTGCCCATGCCGCAGCAAACCCAAATGGCAGCAATAGGCTGCCGACCCACAATAAAACGTTGTAATGCAATGCCGTGTTTACGCTGGCAAATTGGTTAACAATACGCAAAAGAATAAACAGGGTAATAAATCCGGCAAGCAGGATCAGTTGATTAAGCAGTGTATTAGTGATCCAGATGGAAAATGCGGCCAGGGTATCGGTAGAAAAGAGCCCGGTTTTGGGGGTAAGGTAATTGCTGTAGCGGCGTAAAAATCCAATCTCGGGTGCTTCTTTGGGTTGAGTCAGTTTTTCCTGTATTTGTCTAAGGCCGCAGTTGCCAGCACCGGCTCTGCGTATCAAAGCGGTGAACCATGCGCCTATATAGCCGCCACCGGAAACCGTGGATAAATAATCGAAGGAGCCGAGCAGTTTTCTTTTTGCCAGCGCTTGTAGTACACCCAGATTAAAGGTGGCGCTTCTGATACCACCGCCAGAAAACGCCAGTCCAATCAAATTTTCATGCGTGGCATTTTCTCGCAGGCTTTTTATGATGACTAGTTCGTCTTGACGAGCACCATTGAAATCACTGGCGCTATTTTCTGCTGACATGATTCTCCCCTTTAACCAGTAAATGACTTGTCAAGGCGGCGCGCTTAAAAGTTGCGCCTGAGGTTGATCTTGCTGTATTTTTTGCTGCCAGCTCTTTGGTCGGTGGCACAGGCTGGAATCATGTTACTACCCTGATTGTGATGCTTCAACAGAATTTTTCAGATGTCTCGAAATGCAGATGAAGAGCAAAAAAAAACCGCCCAAAGGCGGTTGTGAGTGGGGATTAATGGCTAGCTTATTGCTTGTTGATATAGCTATATAGAGCTACATGGTTATGATGAAATTACCAATTCATTACCCAACGCAGGCTGGCTATAGATTCGTTTAGTGCTTCGCCGCTAACATTTTTTCTATAAGTTAATGACATGGCGACATCCGAGCTGTCCGAAACGGGTAGGGCGTAATCGGCTTTGTAATTCATCTCGGTCAAACCCGTGGCAAGCGATGCGCTACGCGATGTGAATAAAGCATTACCATTCGCATCTATGCCTGTAGCCAGGTTCGTTACCAGGTTGCCAGAAACGGCTTTGGGTGGAACAACCAAGGCGAGCCGCAACCGATCATGTTTGGCGATGACATTTTTACCGGATAGCCAGGCACTACCGCCGATTAGTGTCGTGCTGGTGGTTGTAAAGAGGTCGGTATGCATGCCTTGTGATTCTCCAGCAGTCATCTCGGCACCGTATTTCCAAACCCCGTAGGCGGGCTTAATGGCCAGGTTTTTATTGAAGCCAAGCCCGAAATTAAATGTGCCCGCGCCATTGAAGTTTGCGGCGTTGGCGGCAGATATGCCAAGCCATGTGTTGGATTCCTGCATCCAGCCGAGGTAGCCATAAGTGGTTAAATCTCCCTCTTTGTGCTCAACACGCATAGCGCCCAAAAATGCGCTGGGTTCGTTGGTTGATAACGAATTGGATAATTTAAAATCATCTGTGGCCGCAACACTCCCGGTTGCCGAGGTTGAAAACCCCATGCTGAAGTTCCATTTGTCTGCGATAGGTGTGCTGAACCCCGCATTCTTGCCATTGGCATAACCTAACCAAGGCATGGAAACGCTAGTAGATTCTGTGGATAAATAATCCTCACTTAAATCTGCGCCTGCAAGTTGATATTCTGCGCTGCCAGAACCAAAGGAAAGTTTTGATCCATCACTAAAGCTTTGTTCATAATAAGCACTTGAAAATCCAGAGTTAGCGTCTCCACGTAATGCAAATTTCACTTTACCTATGGTTTTTAGCGTCAACTTGGATGAGGCTGACTGATAAACCGGACTGGCCGTATTGATGCTGACAGTGCCGTAATCCCAGCCATAATCCCGACGATAATTGTCAATTACAATGCCACTAAAGGCGGCGGCAGCTTGAGCTTTTGCCATGGCTGCTGCAATTGATCCCCTGCTGGTCAGAGCGATTGGCGCATTGACAGGTGTACTTGTAGTGGCAGTAAGTGGCTTTTGAAGCACGCCCACGGGCTGAATGGCTTTCGCTATATTGAGCAATCCGCGACCATAAATAGCGTCTACGCCGGGTGCACCAAGATCGGTGGCGGTTTTGAATAAAATATCAGCCGTTTGCGCGGCGCTTAGCTGGTTCCAGCGCCCCATCAGCAATGCTGCTGCACCCGTTACAAAAGGGGTGGCCATGGATGTGCCCGACATAGTTGCGTAACTGCTGTTCGAGCTGTTATAGGTGGAGACGATATTGACACCGGGAGCGACCAGATAAAAATTCATGGCGCTACCTGCACGGTTTGAGAAAGAAGCAATATTGTTTTTGCTATCAACCGCACCTACCGCAATGATTTGACCTTTAGCCCAAGCCTCCTTGGCATAACGCGCAGGCCAACCGACTTCTGTCGCCCCATTATTGCCTGCTGCGGCGACAATTAACATGCCGCTATTTACTGCATTCTGATAATACATGTCGCCCCAGGGTGCGGTTGAACCGAGTGACATATTGACGACTCTGGCCTTGGCGACAACAGCCGCGTTCAATGCAGCCACAATAGTGGAAGAGGAGGTACCACCTGTGCCAAAAACCCTAAACGGAACCAGTGTCGCCTCAGGTGCAACGCCTATCATGCCCTGGCCGTTGTTGGCTGCGCCGATAATGCCGGCTACATGCGTACCGTGACCCATTTGATCGTTAGTGTTGGTGCCAACAAAGGTCTTTCCTGCTGCCACTCGTCCTGTGAACTCGGTATGGCTGGCATTGATGCCGGAATCAATAATGCCGACTAAAACGCCTTTGCCTTTGATTCCTTGTGCCCAAGCGGCATCTGCGCCTATGGCATAAGCACCAGCAGAAGCTCGTTGTTCGCTACTAGCGTTAGTTGGCATGGCATTTGGCAGATAAAAACTACCAGTAAAAGCGGTAGCCTCGTATTCGTTTAAACTATCTGTAGGTTCCAGATCGCTAGCTGCAACCGGTGTAATGCTCAACAATCCGATGGATAAGCAAATGAACGGTGTAACAATATGTTTGGAGAAAATAAAGTTTGAAAGTGTAAGTTCGGAAAACTTAAAACTGGAAGTGAAGTACGTTGATTCTTTTTTCATGATTAGCACCTATTACATGCCCGAATGCTCATGGACACTTGTCCACTTTGCAGCCCCGCTACCAAGGAATAATCCATCAGGCCGGAGGTTTTGCGTCGCTGTCTTTCGATCAGTTTTGCCGGTTCAGCACATTATTGTGCGGGCATTTAGAACCCATTCAGCCATAAGAAAATAGTTTGTATTGAATAGGCACACTTTAGAATCGCTGTGTATCTACCCTGCAATCAAGTTATTTTCCAAGGCGAGAGATTCGGCAAATCTGATTAAACGCATTAGCCATATTCGCCAAATCCTCAATGTCTAGCTGAACTTAACGGAGTGAAAGATATTTTCTTTAGGTCGAGTTATTCAACAATTCCAAGTTAAGATAGCCTGTTATTCTGAAGAACAGCAGTGAAACCGGGCTTGGGTCGCGGTGGTAAACTTCATCTCGCTTTAAATTTAGAATTGAATTTCCAGGAAAACAAAATGGACGAACCAAAATCAGGGATGGATCAATTGATTTCACAAATCAGAAATAATCCTGTAGTGGCTCTGCTTATTTTTCTGGGTTCCATAGTGATTGCGCTTTCAGCCTTCACCAATGCCGCAAGAAACCTCTGGGAGCTGGCTCCCAAAAAAGCAGCCTCGCCTGATATTCAAGGCGAATGGCAAGCTGATGTGGTCTACGATTGGCCGAATGCCAAATTCTCCGAACGCTTCAGATTTTCTGGAAAAGGTGAGCGCTTATCTGGAACAGCTTCATTTCTCGGTATGAATAGAGGCATACTTGAAGGGAAATCCCAAAAAGATCAAGTGCAATTTATCACCAAGACGCAGGAGTTCAATGCCGATGCAAACCATTCGGTGACACATCGTTACCTAGGTAAAATTGCCAATGATGAAATCCATTTTGTCATGCAAACTGAAGATGCCCTGTCTGAACACCTACCAGTCGAGTTTATTGCTAGAAAGCTGGGTGCGGCTAAAGCAACCCCCCTCAATGAGTGAGTTGAAAGATAAAAAACCGCTCTCAAAAGCGGTTTTCAATTTTCCTGGATATTGTTTTTTGCGCAAATTAAAGAGAGTGTGCAAATAAATTTAGCTTTTATAATCAATTAAATATAAATTGGTTAGAGGTCTTGGAATTAGTGGGGTTAGGCAGAGTAGAGAACAGGCTTTCGCCTGTCCTCTACTCTGCCTATTTTATTTTTGCATAGCGTTTGTGAGACTCAACCGGGCTCGTCCAACAAACGGTTCAGATCGCGGCTCGCTTCGCGATCGTGATCTAACCTTAATCGTTGGACGGACAATTTCGTTTTGCTCCCGCGCGTTACTCTTTGTTTTCTCTTTTAGTTCGGTAAAACAAAGGAACTACTGAGAGGATGAATAAGGCTAAAAAAGTGCTTAGGACGGCGGTCATTTCCCGCCCCATTCCTGCAGCCATGCCGATTGCTGCCGTTACCCATATGCCTGCCGCCGTAGTCAACCCCCGAGTCTCTACTTGTTTCGTTCCAATAATTATGGCTCCGGCCCCAAGAAAGCCCACGCCGGCGATCAAGCCCTGCAATACCCGACTCAAATCTGCGCTTGATGCCCCGGCTTGTTGGGGAATGAGGACGAAGAGTGCTGCTCCCATGGCAACCAGCATATGCGTTCGAATCCCCGCACTCTTGCCTTGCTGCTCCCGCTGGTATCCCAATAGGCAGCCAAGGGCTGCAGCAATCAGAAGGCGCAGTGTTATACGTGTAACTTGCGTCGCATCAGGGATATCGGAGAATTCCGACAGCACTGTATTCCATATCTCTTGCCACATGCCTGTAATCATCATAGTCAATTCTCGTTTTCCGGTACTTCATCCGAGCTTCTCACGAGGCCGCCCAACGTAAAAGTCACGGACGCTGCGCGGCTCTATCACGCAGCGTCCGTGTGGACTGCCGAGTTAGAGCGAATTTTTTTGCGTAGCACGAAACCTCCCTCTCATTTTGATGCCGTCACGGATGTTCATACCCATAAGTTTGAGGTTCACCGCGCCAACCAAAAGCTCCAGCGCGGTAGGTTGGGCAGAGCGCTAGCGAAGCCCAACATTTATGGCATCGTTATTGTTGGGCTTCATTGCATTCAGCCCAACCTACTGTGCTAACCTCAATCGTTGGGCAGTAACGCAGCCTTAATAGCGGAAACGTCTGGCATAGGCTTGGCTTGCCAGCGAATGATTTTGATTTCTGCTGCATCCAATGCTTTATCCTTTTTTGCATCAGCCGCTTGCCTGTCGGGTTTTTGGTGTGTGGCATCGTCAAGTTCAATTACGGCGACAATAGAAGAGTCTTTGTTGCACACTATAAAATCTGCGCTCATTCGGTTGATGCGGTTTGACCAAGATTGGTAGTTGTGACCTTTCTTAACACCTAAAAAGCGTGAAAGTTGAACCTGAGCCAAAATAATATGCTCAGGAAGCGCCTCAATAAGGCGGAAATATAAAATTTGCTCAGGTTGTGAAAGTGGCTTTTTTGCATAAAAAGGCCAAACTTCGCTACCTGAACTACCTTGTGATTTTGCTTTGAGGAATGCAAGAGCGGCGATAACAACAACGACTAAAACTAACAGTAAAAAAATAGAACCCATTATTTTTCATTCCCCTGATTTTGAGTTGCCCAACGTAATGTAGACCCCAAATAAGAACTTAATCTTTTATTGGGGCAGTTTGTTAATGGGAGCAAGTGGCGATTTTATCGCATAAGGGTTGGTTTAATCATCCTCAACTCACCGCCTGTTTCAGTTGTTCCAATATCGCCGGGTTATCCAGCGTGGAAATATCCGAGGTAATCTCTTCGCCTTTTGCCAGTGAACGCAGCAATCGGCGCATGATTTTGCCGGAGCGGGTTTTGGGCAGGTTGTCGCCGAAGCGGATTTCATCCGGTTTTGCAATCGGTCCGATTTGCTGGCCTACCCAGTCGCGCAGTTCGGCGACGATTTTTTTGGCGGCTTCGCCTTCCGGTCTGTGGCCTTTGAGTACGACATAGGCGACGATGGCTTCCCCTTTGATGGCGTGTGGTTTGCCGACCACAGCGGCTTCGGCGACCAGCGGGTTGGCGACCAGCGCGGATTCGATTTCCATGGTGCCCAAACGGTGGCCGGAGACGTTGAGCACGTCGTCTATGCGCCCCATGATCCAGAAATAGCCGTCAGCGTCGCGGTGAGCGGAATCTCCGGCGAGGTAGAGGCCATTCAATTCTTCAGGGAAGTACGCCCGTTTGAAGCGCGCTGCATCGCCCCAGATGGTACGTATCATGGAGGGCCAGGGCTTTTTGACTACCAGCAGACCGCCGCCGGTGCCGATGACTGGGCTGCCGTCTTCCTGCACGATGTCCATCAGAGTGCCGGGCAGCGGCGTGGTGCAGGAGCCGGGTTTGGTGGCAATCGCTCCCGGTAAGGGCGCGATCATGTGCGCGCCAGTTTCGGTTTGCCACCAGGTATCGACAATCGGGCAGCGTTCCTGGCCGACCACTTCGTGATACCACATCCAGGCTTCCGGGTTGATGGGTTCGCCCACTGTGCCGAGCAGGCGCAGGCTGGAAAGATCGTATTGCTTGGGCAAATCGCCGCCGAGTTTAATCAATGAACGAATGGCAGTCGGTGCGGTGTAGAACACGCTGACCTTGTGCTTTTCTATCATCTGCCAGAAACGCCCGGCATCGGGATAGGTGGGGATGCCTTCAAACACAACCTGGGTGCCACCCACGGCCAGCGGCCCATAGGCGACATAGCTGTGGCCGGTGATCCAGCCGACATCGGCGGTGCACCAGAAAACGTCGCTGTCTTTATAGTCAAAAACCCAGTTGATACTGGTAATTGCGCCCAGCAGATAACCGCCGGTGGAATGCTGCACACCTTTTGGTTTGCCGGTGGAGCCGGAGGTATAAAGGATGAACAGGGGATGCTCGGCATTGACCCAGGTCGGTTCGCATTCGTCGGATTCGGCGTTTTCCAGCTCGTGCCACCACAGATCACGGCCTGTTTGCCAATGCACATCGTCATGCGAGCGTTGGTAAACAATAACCTTTTCCACGGCTTCAGCGCCCAATGTTAACGCTTCATCCACGGCAGTTTTTAACGGAACTGTTCTGCCGCCGCGCAACCCACCATCGGCTGTAATGACCAGTTTTGCGCCTACATCGGCAATGCGCTCGTGCAGGCTTTTGGCCGAGAAGCCGCCGAACACCACGGAGTGAATCGCGCCTATGCGTGCGCAGGCTTGCATGGCGATAACGGCCTCTATGCTCATGGGCATATAGATAATCACGCGGTCACCCAAGCTGATATTTTGCCTTTTCAGGGCATTGGCAAAACGGCATACACGCTGGTGTAGTTGCTGATAGGTGATGCGGGTCACCGTGCCATCATCGGCCTCAAAAATGATCGCGGTTTTATCACCGTGCGTGGCCAAGTGCCTATCCAGACAGTTGTAGGAAGCGTTTAATTCGCCATCGTAAAACCAGCGGTAAAAAGGGGCGTTGGCTTCATCCAGAGTTTGCGTGAATGGCTGGTGCCAATCAATTTCCGTGCGTGCCAGATTAGCCCAGAAAGCGGTGTAATCCTGTTCTGCCTGTTGGCACAAGGCGCGGTAGGCCTCCAGCCCGGAAACATTGGCAGCCAGTTTGAATTGCTCGCTGGGTGGAAAAACGCGGGTTTCGGTCAATATGGATTCAATCGACGACATGGTGGCTCCTTCAACTTTATTAATTTATTCATCACAAGAAATACTATTTAACAATCAATGTGCGTAAAACGCAGCCTGCTTTTTTAATTTCAGGCTGGGGGAAACGCCACTAGAAAAACCCTAGCGGATTAACATCGTAGCTGACCAGCAGGTTTTTGGTTTGCTGATAGTGATCGAGCATCATTTTGTGGTTTTCACGGCCTACGCCAGATTTTTTATAGCCGCCGAATGCGGCGTGGGCGGGGTAATGATGATAACAGTTCGTCCATACGCGACCAGCCTGAATGCCGCGTCCCATGCGGTAAGCGCGGTTCATGTCGCGTGTCCACAGGCCGGCGCCCAGACCGAACTCGGTATCATTGGCAAGCGCCAGCGCTTCGGCTTCATCCTTGAAGGTGGTGACGGCAATCACCGGGCCAAAAATTTCTTCCTGAAAGATGCGCATTTTATTGTGACCTTTCATAACGGTAGGCTCGATATAAAAACCACCCGTTAGATTCTCACCAACTGTTGCAATTTTCCCTCCGGTTAAAACTTCAGCACCTTCGTTTTTGCCGATTTCGATATAGCTCAGGATTTTGTCAAATTGTTGCTTGGAGGCTTGCGCGCCGACCATGGTTTCCGTATCCAGAGGATGACCGCGTTTGATTTCTTTCGCGCGCGCAATCACTTTGGCGATAAATTCATCGTAGATGGATTCCTGAATTAATAGACGCGATGGACAGGTACAGACTTCGCCCTGATTGAAAAAGGCCAATACCGCGCCTTCTACACATTTGCTGACAAAGGCATCTTCCTGATTCAGCACATCTTCAAAGAAAATATTGGGCGATTTGCCGCCCAGCTCAACAGTGGAAGGAATAATGTTTTCCGCCGCGCATTTTAAAATGTGTGAGCCGACAGGCGTGGAGCCGGTGAAGGCGATTTTGGCGATACGCTTGCTGGTGGCCAGAGCCTGACCAGCCTCCGCACCCAAGCCATTGACGATATTAATTACGCCAGCAGGCAACAAATCGGCAATCAATTCCATCATTATTAAAATAGAAGCAGGCGTTTGCTCGGCGGGTTTCATCACCACACAGTTGCCTGCGGCCAGCGCGGGAGCCAGTTTCCAGCACGCCATGAGCAAGGGGAAATTCCACGGAATGATCTGGCCAACCACGCCCAGTGGCTCATGAAAATGATACGCCACGGTGTTGTCGTCAATCTCGCCTATGGAGCCTTCCTGCGCGCGTATGCAACCGGCAAAATAGCGAAAATGATCGACTGCCAAAGGCACATCCGCAGCCAGTGTTTCACGGATGGGTTTGCCGTTATCCCAGGTTTCCGCCACCGCTAATACTTCAAGATTGGCCTCCAGGCGGTCGGCGATTTTCAATAACAGATTAGAGCGCGCGGTGACCGAGGTTTTGCCCCAGGCATCCTTTGCCGCATGAGCCGCATCCAGCGCCAGCTCTACATCTTCAGCGGAAGAACGCGGAATTTCACAAAATACTTCACCGTTGATCGGGCTTAAATTATCAAAATACTGGCCTTTAACCGGAGCAACCCATAGCCCGCCAATAAAATTGCCGTAACGCGCTTTAAACTGGACTTTGCTATTGGGCTGATTGGGGGCGATATAGAGCATGGTGTTCTCCTGATAGGATTAAGATTAAATCTGTTCACTTTAAGTGACTGATTGAGACTAAGTGTAAAAGCCTATCTATAATCATAGCATCACTCATTACCAGCACCACACACATGCTTACATTAGCCCAAATACTTGAAGATAACACCGATTCATTAACGCCTGATGCGGCTTATATCCGCCACGCCGCTGATTGTAGCGGCTATTTCCGGCGCTTGTTGGCTAGCGATAGTCTGTTGTTGCCGGATTTAATGCAAAGCCTGCATCAGCCATTTTTAGAACAGGCCATGCGCGGCTTTCTGCAAGAACAAACCATTACCGATGAGCCTGCACTCAAACGCGCATTGCGCAAGCTGCGCCAACGGGTGATGTTGCGGGTGATTGCGCGTGATTTGAATGGCTTGGCGGATTTGCAAGAAGTGATGCAGAGCATGAGCGTGCTGGCGGGGGTGGCTGTGCAGTTTGCCTTGCAGCATCTCACTCCTTGGTTGGAAGCCAGTTATGGCTCGGCGATAGGCGAGGGTGGTGGCAGGCAGGAGTTGCTGGTGGTTGGCATGGGCAAGCTGGGTGGGGGCGAACTGAATGTGTCGTCCGATATTGATCTGATTTTTGCCTACGAAGAAGATGGCGATACCGATGGCAAGAAATCATTAAGCAATCACGATTTCTTTATCCGCTTGGCCAAAAAGCTGATCGCGGCGATTGATGAAGTAACGGAGGACGGCTTTGTGTTTCGTGTGGATATGCGGTTGCGGCCTTATGGCTCGGAAGGGCCGCTGGCGTGCAGCTTTGCCATGCTGGAAGAATATTATCAAACGCAGGGGCGCGAGTGGGAGCGCTATGCCTGGATCAAAGGCCGTGTGATTGCGGGTGAGGGCGATAACCTTGCCCAATTATTGCGGCCTTTTGTGTTTCGCAAATATCTGGATTATGGCGCGTTTGAATCCATGCGTGACCTGAAAATTAAAATTCACGACGATGTGAACCGCAAGGGTATGCAAGACAACATCAAGCTGGGGCGCGGCGGCATTCGTGAGATTGAGTTTATCGCACAAGTGTTTCAGCTGATACGCGGCGGGCAGGATATTAGCTTGCAGATTCGGCCTACGCTCTCGGTGTTGCCTTTGTTGCAAGCCAAGCAATTAATCCCTGAGGCCAGCGTGTATGAACTGAGCAGTGCCTATATTTTTCTGCGCAATCTGGAACATAGATTGCAATATGTGGAGGATGCGCAAACGCAGGAGCTGCCCACAACGGATGAGGCCAAAGCGCGTATCGCCTTGTCTATGAATTATGCCGATTGGTCGGCATTGCGCGCGGTGTTGGATCAGTATCGGACCAGAGTGGAGCAGCATTTTTCTGAAGTGTTTAGCGAGCCTGAAAAATCAGAAACAGCGCATGATATTGCCAAACCGGTCTGGCAAGGCAGCGTAGACCAACAAGAAGCCGCTTCATATTTGCAAACTTTGGGCTACAGCCAGGCGGAAGAAACCTTGCGTCGCTTGCAAAGCCAGCGAGACAGCAGCAAATATCGGCAACTTCCAGACTTGAGCCGTCAACGCTTTGATACATTAATGCCGCTGTTGATTACGCTGGCAGCACAAGAGCCGCAGCCGGAAATCACGCTGATGCGAGTTTCGGACTTATTGGATAGCATTTGCCGGCGCGCCAGTTATTTGGCGTTGCTGGCTGAATATCCTGATGCTTTAAATTTGGTGATTAAACTCGCCAGCGCCAGCCCGTGGTTGATGCAATATCTGGCGCAACACCCGATTTTATTGGATGAATTGCTGGATACGCGCAATCTGTATGCTGAGCCGGATTTTGATGCGATGCGTGAAGAGCTGAATCGCCGCTTGCATGACGTGGCGGGTGATACCGAGCGCCTGATGGACGTGATGCGCCATTTCAAACATGCGGCCGTGTTCCGCTTTGCCGCACAGGAGATTGCCGGAGAATTGCCGCTGGTGAAGCTGTCGGATTATTTGAGCGCGCTGGCAGATTTGATTCTGCAGGCAACCATAGATACCCTGTGGCCAACCTTACGTGCTAAACATAGAGAAGTGCCGCAATTCGCTGTCATCGGCTACGGCAAACTGGGCGGCAAAGAGTTGGGCTATGCATCGGATTTGGATATTATTTTTCTCTATGACGATGACGCGCCGGAAGCAGGTGAAGTTTATGCGCGCTTGGGCCAGCGGATTAATAACTGGTTAAGCAGTTTGACCGGCGCTGGTTATTTATATGAAACCGACATGCGCTTGCGGCCGGATGGTGCCAGTGGTTTGTTGGTGAGTACGGTGGCCGCATTTCGTGAATATCAGCAAAATAAGGCCTGGGTTTGGGAGCATCAAGCGCTCACCCGCGCCAGATTTTGTGCTGGTGATGCCGCTATCGGCGCAGCCTTTGAACAGGTTCGCGTGGATGTCATGCGCCAACCGCGCGATGCTGTAAAGCTGCGTGAAGAAGTCATCCATATGCGTAAAAAAATGCATGACGGACATGCCAACAACAGCGCGCTATTTGATCTAAAACACGATAGCGGCGGCATCGTTGATGTGGAATTTATCGTGCAATACCTGGTGTTGCTACATGCCGTGGATCACGTTGAACTGACGCAAAATCTGGGTAATATTGCACTACTGAACATCCTGGGCGAGTTGGGTTTAATTGATGATAACAAGGCCGAAGCAGTAGCAATGGCTTATCGCGATTTTAGGCACTTGCAACACGCCATTCGCTTGCAAGGCGAAGGCAAAGCGCGCGTGCCATTTGCTGATATTCAAGTGCAGATTGATGCCGTGCAGGATTTATGGAACGAGGTGTTTAAGGCGTAAGTGTTGCGTTCCGCCAAGGGTTAATTGCACCGGATCTGGTTTGATCCAGCGCTCAGCCCCAGTGCTTTATACAGATTGACTTGATTATTCAGTTGATTCAATTTATTCAGGGCGAGTGAGCGTTCTGCACCGCGCAGGGCGGCTTGTGCATCCAGCCATAGTTGAATATCGGTGTATCCGTTTTGGTAGCGAGTACGGGCGATGGTTTCTGCGCGCCGGGATTGAGCGATGGCGTTTTGCAGGTGCTTTTCTTCAGCACCGAATTGGGTACGCGCAGACAGGCTATCTTCAACTTCGGCGAAGGCGGTGTAGAGGCGTTGGCGGTAATTTAGAATCGCTTCTTCATTTTGTGTTTTGGAAACGCGCACCGCAAGCTGCATGGTGTTCCATTGAATGAAGGGCAAAATAATGCCCGCGCCCAAGCTACCCAGCGGATTTTGCAGCAAGCTGAGCAACGAGGTGCTGGAGGTGCCCAGGCTGCCGGTCAGGCTCAAGGTGGGGTAAAACGAAGTGCGCGTGTAATCTACATTGGCGATGGTTTCGCGCAGGCGCAATTCAGCGGCTTGCATGTCGGGACGATTGGCGAGTATCTCGGCCGGAATGCCTGCCGCGACTTCCGGCAGCGGGGCGGATGCCAGACGGACAGGATCCACTACTTCGGATTGCGGTGGCTGGTTGAAGAGTATAGCCAGCGCGTGACGGGTTTCCATGCGTTGTTGTTGCAGCTGGGTGCGATAGGCGCGTTGCAGGGCAAGATTGCGCTCTGCTTCTGCAGTATATAAGGCCGAAGTTGCGCCGGATTTTTTTCTGACATTGGCCAGCGATAGCGTTTTCTCGGCATATTCAATATCAGCTGTGTTCAGTGATAATAACTGATTAAGATAGGCAGTTTGCCAGTAAAGCCGTGCGGTGGTAGCCAGCAGCGAGATGGCGAAGCTGCGGCAATCGGCAGCGGTGGCTTGTACTTCCCAATGCGCGGCATCACGCTGACTGGCCAACTTGCCCCATAAATCCAGCTCATAGCTTAGCGATGAGCCCATGCCGCTGGAGCGGTAAGTCGCCGCTGGATCAAAGGCGTGAGTAATGCGACTATTAATACCGGCACTTACAAAAGGCGTGCGGTTGGTATCAACCAGACCGGCTTGCAATTGCGCCCGGTGCACTCGCACGATAGCCGCTGAAAAATCATTGTTTGAGTTAAGTGCTTTATCTATTAACGCATCCAGCTCGGGGTCGTTAAAGTTTTTCCACCACAGCTCCTGCTCTGGGTTGGCAGCGGCGGTGGTGGTATTCCATTGCGCCGGAATCACAACATCGGGCGCGTGGATGGGAGTACGCAGGTTGCTACAGCCGGGTAGGCTTATAAGCCCCAGCATCAGCATACCGAACAGTGTTTTTTTCTTGAAATCACGCATGGTGGCCTTTCAATCCCGCGATAGTGCATCGTGGGGGTGGAGTTGAGATGCGCGGCGCGCAGGCAGATAGCCAAAGCTCATGCCTATCAGTGTGGAGCAGGCAAATGCCAGCAGAATGGCATTGGTGGTGAAAATCATTTTCCATTCCACGACAAATAAGGAAAACAGATAGCCGGATAAAAAGGCAAGCAGCAACCCCAGTATGCCGCCGATGAAGCAGATGACCACGGCTTCCACCAGGAACTGTTGCATGATGTCTGAGCGGCGAGCGCCTACCGCCATGCGGATGCCAATCTCGCGTGTGCGCTCGGTGACTGAAACCAGCATGATATTCATTACCCCTATGCCACCTACCATGAGTGCAATAGAGGCTACCCAAGACAGCATCAAGGAGATGGAGCGCGTGGTTTTTTCATAGGCTTTTGCCAGGGTATCCATATTATCGGTAAAAAAATCCTTGGAGCCATGTCGATACGATAGCAAGGTGTTGAGATTTTTTTCGGCGAGCTGGCTGTTCTGATCTTCACGCAGACGCACGGTAATGCTATCAAAATGCTGGTAGCCGAACAGCCGTATGCCTGCCGTGGTGTAAGGCATAAGCAAGTTGGGGCCGGCAGCGGCGAACAGATCCTTGCTCTTGTGGCTGGTTACGCCGATGACAGTGCAGGGCACATTGCCAATAATGATGACTTGGCCAATTGGATTTTGTTCACGTTCAAAAAGCTTTTGTCGCGCCTCCTGGTCTATGACGACGACCTGCGCCTGGCGTTGTATATCATCGGCACTAAAGCTGCGACCTTGCGCCATTATAATGCCGCGCACATTGAAAAAACTTTCACTGACACCGGTTACTGTTGCGCTGGCAATGGCATTGGCATAGCGAATGGAAAAGTTGCCCGGCGTCATCGGCGTTACGCTATCCACATAGGATTGCGCCTGGATGGAAGCCACATCACCTGGCAACAGGCTATGAATGCCGGGTGCCTGACTATCACCCCAGCCGCTGCCACGGCGGATTTCCACACGGTTGGAAGTGAGCGGGCCTATGGTTTCCTTGATGTGTTGCTGCCCACCTTCACCTATAGCATTGATCGCTACCACTGAGGCAATGCCGATGATGATGCCGAGCATGGTCAATGCCGTGCGCAGGCGTTGTGAAGCCAGCGCCAAACGCGCCATATGCACCGCTTCGCCCAGACGTTTTAAGCCGGACTGCCGTGATGGTTGAGGCTTGTCGGCGTTTGTGCCGGATAGCCTGCTGTCTGGTGGCGATGGTATGTGTTCACGGATATTGGCGCGATCACCGATGATGCTGCCATCACGGATTTCAATGATGCGTTCCGCATGAGAGGCAATCTCCATATCGTGCGTGACGATGATGATGGTATGGCCTTGCTGATGCAGCTCATGCAGAATCTGCATCATCTCCTGACCGCTTTCGCTATCCAGCGCGCCGGTTGGCTCATCGGCCAGAATGACTTTGCCGCCATTAAGCAAAGCGCGCGCAATACTTACACGTTGCTGCTGGCCGCCGGAAAGTTGATGCGGTTGATGCGCGATGCGTTCGCCCAATCCCAGTTTTGTGAGTAGTTTGATAGCGCTGCTACGGCGCTCGCCGCTTGGTATGCCTGCGTAGATTGCGGGAATTTCGACATTTTCCAGTGCGGATAAATTGGGCAACAGATGGTAACGCTGAAAAACAAAGCCAAAATAACGGCTGCGTAACTGTGCCAATTCATCGCTATCAAGTAAAGCCGTGTCGCGACCATCTACCAGGTAATGCCCGGAGCTTGGATGATCCAGGCAGCCGAGTATGTTGAGCAGTGTCGATTTGCCAGAGCCGGAAGCACCCACGATTGCCACCATGGAACCAGCCTGAATAGCGAGGTTGATATTATTGAGGATGTGAATGCTTTGCTGATCTACCTGAAATTGCTTATTGATATTGGTCAATTCAAGAATAGGTTTTTGCATGGTCATGGCCTAAAACAACCAGGTCGAAGCATCTTTGGCGCTGACTTCCTCGATGATGACTTCGTCGCCTTCTTTCAGACCGTCTACTACCTGCATTCTAACGTTGTCGCTGATACCGGCGGAGATCATGGATGTCGTGTTTTTTCCGTTTTTACCTAAAATGTGCACCGGATAGCGGCCATCGGCGGCCGCTTTACCCAGTGCAGAAATAGGTACGTAAAGCGCATTTTTCGCTTCGCTTAACACCACCGTTACCTGCGCGGTCATGGCGATGCGCAAGCCATGATCGGGGTTGGGAGCATTAAATAAGGCATTATAAAAAATCGGCCCTGCTGTTTTTGTGTCTGTACTCAGATAATCCTGCGGTGCCGGATCTATGGAAGCCAGCTTGCCGTAATGACGTTCAGCCGCATTGCCTAGTGTGGTGAAATAGGCCGTCTGACCCGCTTGAATACGAGTGACATCTGCTTCTGAAATCAGCGCCTTGACCGTCATCACATCGAGATTGGCCAGCTTCAGTATCACCGGCGCTTGCTGCGAGGCAACTACGGTTTGGCCTTCCTGCGTCACAATGGCGACGACATCACCGCTCATGGGCGCAGTGATTTGTGTGTAATTAAGATTGGCGGCGGCTGAATCCACTTGTGTTTTGGCCTGAAGAATTTGTGCATCCAAGGAGGCCAGGGTGCCATGCGTTACCAACGATTGGGCTTTTGCAGCTTCCAACTCCTGACGCGAAGTAGCTTCCTCCTTAATCATGGCCTGTTGCCGCTGGTAGGCAAGGTCGGCCTGTTGCAAGCTGGCTGCGGCTGCGTGGCGTTGTGCCACCAGACTTTCCATATTGGCCTTGGCGGAAAGTAAGGCGTTTTGCGACAAAACCGGGTCAATCTCGGCCAGCAATTGGCCGCTGACAACATGGTCACCCAGTTTTACTTTTAGTGATTTAAGCTGACCCGATACGCGTGAACCTACATCTACCTGACGAAATGCTTGCAAGGTGCCGGTCGTCATTACCGCGCTTTCAATATTTCCGCGAACAACTTTGGCGGTTAGATAGGGAGGAGGTTTTGGTGTTGAAACATATTGTTTTACGAGGATTGCGCTTAATATCAGCGCAGCCAGCAATGCCACTGCTAGGACTGCTTTATTGGCTTTAATTTTATACATGGTGCATGGTCATCTCAAGTTGCATGTCTGAACAAAGCTAAATGTTGATAAATAAAAACTCCCCATGACAAACTTGCTGTCATGGGGAATGGTTAGAAATACATTAAAGATAAGGAATTAATTTTGATTAGCAGCTGAAGTTAATCGTGTTTATCTTTCTTGTTATCTTTCTTGTTATCTTTCTTGTTATCTTTCTTGTTATCTTTCTTGTGATCTTTTGAATGCTCTTCATCTTCATGATGAGGCGCAGGTGTAACTACTGGAGGAGGAGTTGGTACCGGTGTTGGAGTCGGAACCGGAGTTGGAGTTGGTACCGGTGTTGGGGTTGGTACTGGTGTAGGAGTTGGTACCGGTGTTGGGGTTGGTACTGGTGTAGGAGTTGGTACCGGTGTTGGGGTTGGTACCGGTGTAGGAGTCGGCACTGGTGTTGGGGTTGGAACCGGTGTAGGAGTCGGAACTGGAGTTGGGGTTGGTGCCGGTGTTGGTTGTGCATGACACATAAAGCATGAGAATCCAGTTACATTTGGATGTGGTGATGCTGGTGCTGGTGCTACGCAGGCACCGCAACCCGGAATAGCCAGGGCGTTAGTTGCCATGAATGGGGATGAAGCCACGGTAGCGGCAAGCAAAGTAGCGCGCACAATATTGCGCAGACTGAAAGGGATGGAGCGGCGGGTAATATTTGAGTTCAATTTAATTCTCCTGATTAATGATACGGAATGATAATTTAATTCGTTGGTGTAATTAAATTATCATATATGTGGGAAAATTTCCCACAGTGAAAATATAGCATGAACCATGCCTATTTGCTATTTTTTTGCACTGCAAAAAATGGATTTCTTCTTGAAGTTAATTGATAGATCAATTAACTATTTGATATTGAATTGATTTAAAGTCTGAAGAGGCTGCGCATAGCTTGCTGGTAATATAGGCACGCTAGCTTACATGTTAATTTTGTCGCATAAAATTGCAGATATTGTCTGCATTTGTAGACGGTTTTTTTGATAAATTTATAAAGCCATTGATTTAATAGCTAATGGGTATGTATCCTTAAAGTGACATCTTGAATGGCTAAAATGCAAGCTGTCGATATACCCATGTTTTAAGTGTCGTTGACAATCCACGGTCTCGGTTATATTCTTATACATATAAAGATATGCGCCCCAAGCGGGCATTATTTTTCCCTTTCGATATATATGATGAGATATAACAAGTGAAGATTTCGTGTGAGTTCCCAGCATTCCCAGCAAACATAGCGAGGCAACAATGAGCTTGCTCGATACAACCAAAACCGTGATCGATGCCGAAATTGCCAGTAACAAATCCAAACCAGGCGCATTGCTGCCTATATTGCACGGCATTCAGGATAAGCTCGGCTACATACCAACTGAAGCAGTGCCGGTGATTGCGAGTGAACTCAATCTTTCGCGTGCTGAAGTACATGGTGTCATTACTTTTTACCATTATTTCCGCCAAACCCCGCCGGGTCAGCATACCTTGCAGATTTGTCAGGCGGAATCCTGCCAAGCCATGGGCAGTGAGGCTCTGACTGCCCACGCCAAAAAGCTGCTGGGAATCACTTTTCATGAGACAACCAGCGATAAAAAAATATCGCTGGAGCCTGTGTACTGTTTGGGTAACTGTGCATGTTCGCCCGCCATTGTGCTGGATAATGAAATCTATGGTCGTGTCAGCCTGGAAAGTCTGGAAGCACTCATTTCCACTGTACAAGCTAGCAATGTAAAAGGAAGCCACTCATGAGCATTACGGTTTACGTTCCCTGCGATTCCAGCGCGCTGTCGTTGGGTGCAGGCAAAGTGGCGATTGCCATTGCCGCAGAAGCCGCACGGCGCGGTGCATCTATTAACTTGGTGCGTAATGGTTCGCACGGATTGTTCTGGCTGGAGCCATTGGTAGAAGTATCCACGCCGGATGGGCGCGTAGCTTACGGGCCGGTCACCCCCAAGGACGTGAACAGCTTGTTTGAGGCCAATTTTCTTTACGGCGGCGAACATCATTTACGGCTGGGGCTGACGCAGGAAATACCTTTTCTGAAAAATCAGGAGCGCTTGACCAATGCTCGCGTGGGCATTACTGATCCGGTTTCTCTTAATGATTATCTGCAACACGACGGCTATCGCGGCCTGAAAAATGCGTTGAGTCTGGATGGCGCACAAATCGTCAAGGAAATTACCGATTCCGGCTTGCGTGGGCGTGGCGGTGCGGCTTTTCCTACTGGTATCAAGTGGAATACGGTGCTTAACGTTAGTGCCGATCAAAAATACATTGTGTGTAATGCCGATGAAGGAGATTCCGGTACATTTTCCGACCGCATGATTATGGAAGGTGATCCCTTTGTATTGATTGAAGGCATGACCATTGCCGGCATTGCCGTAGGTGCGACCCAAGGTTATATCTATCTGCGCTCGGAATATCCCCATGCCTTGCAAGCGCTGAACGAAGCCATTGATGTGGCTGTCGCGAGCAATTATCTGGGGCGCAATATTCTGGGTAGCGACAAAACCTTTTATCTGGAAGTGCGTCGTGGTGCCGGCGCTTATGTTTGCGGTGAAGAAACTTCTTTATTGGAAAGTCTGGAGGGCAAGCGCGGCATTGTGCGTTTTAAGCCGCCACTGCCAGCGATTGAAGGCTTGTTCGGCAAACCTACCATTATCAATAACGTGATTTCGCTGGCCTCAGTACCCATTATTCTGGACAAGGGCGGTGAGTATTACCGCGATTTTGGCATGGGGCGTTCGCGCGGTACTTTGCCGATTCAACTGGCTGGCAATCTTAAACATACCGGTTTGGTGGAAAAAGCCTTTGGTGTCACTTTACGCGAGTTGCTATATGACTATGGTGGCGGTTCTGCCAGCGGCAGACCCATACGTGCGGTGCAGGTGGGCGGGCCATTGGGTGCATTTTTACCTGAATCCCAATTTGATACGCCGCTGGATTATGAGGAATTCTCCAAGCTATGGGCGGTGCTGGGGCACGGCGGCATCGTGGCATTTGACGACACGGTTGATCTGGCAAAAATGGCACGCTATGCCATGGAATTTTGTGCCATTGAATCTTGCGGGAAATGCACGCCTTGCCGCATCGGCTCTACGCGCGGTGTGGAAGTGCTGGACAACATCATCGCGGATAAGGACAGAGTCGCCAATATCGCCTTGTTGCGCGATCTTTCTGACACCATGCTTAATGGATCATTGTGCGCGCTGGGCGGCATGACCCCTTATCCGGTGCTGTCTGCACTCAATCATTTCCCTGAAGATTTTGGCTTAAAAGCCAATCAGCAAGCTGCGAAGTCGGCATAAAGGAGTAACAAACATGGCATGTCAAAGTGGAAGTTGTGGTTGTGATACCGATTTCGGCACCCCGGTCAGGGTTTCTGAAAAACTGGTGACGTTGGAGATAGATGGCATAGAAGTGAGCGTGCCGCAAGGCACCTCGCTGATACGCGCCGCCGCCGAAGCTGGCGTGCAAGTGCCAAAACTATGCGCAACAGATAGCTTGGAGCCGTTTGGTTCCTGTCGTTTGTGCCTGGTAGAAATCGAAGGACGACGCGGTTATCCGGCATCGTGCACCACCTTGGCTGATCAAGGCATGAAAGTCAGCACGCAAACGCCAAAGTTAGCGGATATTCGCCGTGGCGTAATGGAGCTGTATATTTCCGATCATCCGCTGGATTGTCTGACCTGTTCTGCCAACGGCAATTGTGAATTGCAGGATATGGCAGGTGCGGTGGGTTTGCGCGAAGTGCGCTATGGCTATGAAGGTGAAAATCACCTCAACTCAGTCAAGGATGAATCCAACCCGTATTTCAGCTATGACCCGAGCAAATGCATTGTATGCAACCGCTGTGTGCGCGCTTGTGAAGAAACGCAGGGCACTTTTGCCTTGACCATAGACGGACGTGGTTTTGAATCGCGCGTATCGCCCGGTCAAAATGGCAGCTTCATGGAATCCGAATGCGTATCGTGTGGTGCTTGTGTGCAAGCCTGCCCCACCGCTACCTTGATGGAAAAGACTATCACTATCCACGGCCAGGCCGAACGTAGCGTGATTACCACTTGCGCCTATTGCGGCGTGGGTTGCTCATTCAAGGCCGAGATGAAGGGCAGCCAGGTGGTCAACATGGTGCCCAATAAAGATGGCCATGCCAACCACGGCCATAGCTGTGTAAAAGGCCGTTTTGCCTGGGGTTACGCTACCCATGCGGACAGAATGACCAAGCCCATGATACGCGAGAAAATCAGTGATCCCTGGCAAGAAGTCAGCTGGGAAGAAGCCATTGACTATGCCGCAAGCCGCTTAAAAGCCATTCAGGCCAAATACGGTAAAGATTCCATAGGCGGTCTGGTTTCCTCACGTTGCACCAATGAAGAAGGCTATCTGGTACAAAAACTGGTGCGCGCTGCTTTTGGCAATAACAATGTCGATACTTGCGCCCGCGTTTGCCATTCACCTACCGGTTATGGATTAAAACAAACACTGGGTGAATCTGCGGGTACACAAACTTTTGATTCGGTAATGCAAGCCGATGTGATTATGGTCATCGGTGCCAATCCCACCGATGGTCATCCGGTATTTGGTTCACAAATGAAACGCCGTATTCGTGAAGGTGCCAAGCTGATTGTAGTAGACCCACGTGAAATTGATCTGGTTAAATCGCCGCATATCAAGGCCGATTATCATCTCAAGTTGCGTCCAGGCACTAATGTGGCCATCACCAATGCATTGGCACACGTGATTGTGACGGAAGGTTTGACGAATGATGCGTTTGCCGCCGCTCGCTGCGATGTGCGTGAATATGCCCAATGGAAAGACTTTGTGTCGCAGGAGCGTAATTCTCCCGAAGCATTAGCGGAAACAACGGGTGTGCCTGCTGAAGCTGTGCGCAGTGCAGCGCGCCTATACGCCACTGGCGGCAATGCCGCGATTTACTATGGTTTGGGCGTAACCGAGCATAGTCAGGGTTCCACTACAGTGATTTCCATTGCCAATCTGGCCATGGCGACAGGCAATATTGGACGTGAAGGCGTGGGTGTTAATCCTTTGCGTGGCCAAAATAATGTGCAAGGTTCGTGCGATATGGGTTCTTTCCCGCATGAATTGCCGGGTTATCGTCACGTATCGGATGATACGGCTCGCGGCATATTTGAATCGGCGTGGGGTGTGCCGCTGCATAACGAACCCGGTTTGCGTATCCCCAATATGTTTGATGCCGCCATGGATGGCAGCTTTAAGGGGCTGTATTGCGAAGGCGAGGATGTTGCACAATCCGACCCGGATACCCAGCATGTCACTGCTGCTTTGGAGGCAATGGAATGCGTGATCGTGCAGGATATTTTCCTTAATGAAACCGCTAAGTTTGCGCATGTATTTTTGCCGGGATCATCTTTCCTGGAAAAGAACGGTACTTTTACCAATGCCGAACGCCGCATTTCACCGGTACGCAAGGTGATGCCTGCACTGGCTGGTAAAGAGGATTGGGAAGTCACGCAAATGCTGTCCAATGCCTTGGGCTACCCTATGAATTACAGCCATCCTTCCGAAATCATGGACGAGATTGCGCGCCTGACCCCGACTTTCCACGGCGTAAGCTATGCCAAGATTGAAGAGTTGGGCAGCATACAATGGCCATGCAATGCCGATGCACCGGACGGAACACCCACCATGCATGTGGATGAATTTGTGCGCGGTAAAGGCCGTTTCATGATTACGGAATATATTGCCACGGATGAAAAAGTCACCAAGAAATTTCCGTTAATTTTAACCACTGGCCGCGTGTTGGCGCATTACAACGTGGGGGCGCAAACACGCCGCACTGAAAACACAGCTTGGCATCCTGAAGATATTCTGGAAATTCATCCACATGATGCTGAAGATCGCGGCATCAAGGATGGTGATTGGGTAGGCATACAAAGCCGTGCCGGTGAAACTGTGCTCCATGCCAAGGTTTCCACACGTATGCAGCCTGGCGTGATTTACACCACCTTCCATCATCCGTTCTCAGGTGCCAATGTTATTACCACCGACAATTCCGACTGGGCGACTAATTGCCCGGAATACAAGGTCACAGCCGTGCAAGTGAGCAAAGTCAGCCAGCCTTCGGAATGGCAAAAGCAATATCGACAATTCAGCGATGAGCAAGTGAGTTTCAGCAAGCCCAATGACTTGGTTAAAACGCTGTAAATGAAAGCTGACGCGCTCATGTGTGAGCTGTCTGCTAAAAATGTTCACGCCAGTTTCAATTCTTATACGGTAGAACGCTGGCGTGAGCACAAGCTGGTGCAGGCGATAGATCAAGTGGCTGAAGAAGTGCCGGTGGCGATGATCTATAACGGTATTTCGCATGTGGTGATGCTGGCCACGCCGGAGGATTTGGAGCAATTTGGTTTGGGATTCAGTCTCACCGAAGGCATATTGCACAGCGCCAGCGAGCTGTATGATCTGGAAGTAGTGCAGCGTAGCGAGGGCATAGAATTGCAAATGACGATTCCCCAGCAGCGCTTTGCCGCATTGAAACAGCAGCGCCGTAACCTTGCGGGGCGCACTGGTTGCGGTTTATGCGGTGCCGAAAGTTTGCAGCAGGTGCGGCGCAAAGTTAAGGCCATAACTTCACAGCAGCAATTCAGCACGGATGCGATACATAGGGCATTGAGCCAATTGCCCATGATTCAGACTTTACAACGCCTTACCGGAGCCGTTCATGCAGCGGCTTGGGTAGAGATAGATGGCAGCATTGCTCACCTCACAGAAGATGTAGGTCGCCATAATGCTCTGGATAAACTGATAGGGACGCTGGCGACCAGCGATGTTAATTTGAGTGCTGGCTTTGCGCTGGTGACCAGTCGCGCCAGTTATGAAATGGTACAAAAAACCGCGACCATGGGTATTTCCATGTTGGTAGCGGTATCCGGGCCAACCGGTCTAGCCATTGGGCTGGCGCAAGAAGCAGGTTTAACATTGGTGGGATTTGCACGTAATGGCGGACACGTTATGTATACCCACTCACAAAGATTAATAGATCAATAGGTAAAAAAGCATGAATATTCCTCATCTCGTCAAAATGGCGAATCAAATTGGCCAGTTTTTTCAGTCTGAACCGGATCAGGTGCAAGCCATCAACGATATCACCTTGCATTTGAAGCGTACTTGGGAGCCTAGAATGCGCAAGGCAATTTTAAATCATGTCAGTGAAGGTGGAGAAGGCTTGCTGCCTATTGTGCTGAAGGCTATCCAGGAAAACCAGCAGTTGCTGGCTTAGCGCTGTTTTTGATTGCGTAGCGTTATAGCTATGCAGGATCGCAGGGGTAATTCATGAATCACTCCTGCAAAATTGAAAGTGCTGAATTATGACTACAGCACTTTAAGAGATTATCTCTATCTACTTGATGAAGTTAATCAAGCCGTTGGTTGAGCTGTCATTGCTGGCAGCAGCATGGTTTGACAGCAATTGCGGCAATATGCCTTGTGCCAATTGCTTGCCGAATTCAACCCCCCATTGATCGAATGAATTGATGTTCCAGATAATGCCTTGCACGAATATTTTATGTTCGTACAGGGCAATTATTTTGCCCAGCGTTGCTGGAGTTAGCTCTTGAAACAAGATAGAGGAGGTCGGGCGATTGCCAGCAAATACACGGTGTGGCAGCAGCGTTTCCAGTTCTTCTCCATGCAGACCCTGCGCTTCCAGCTCTACTCTTACTTCTGCTGAGGTTTTACCTTGCATTAGCGCTTTGGTCTGGGCGAGGAAATTCGCTAATAAAATCTTGTGATGTTCATCACCATTTTCACCTATTACATAATGGCTTTTGATCGGCATTAAAAAATCGCAGGGAATCAATTTGTTTCCCTGATGAATCAGCTGATAAAAAGCGTGCTGCCCATTGGTGCCGGATTCTCCCCAAATAATAGGGCCGGTACTGTGTTTAATGCTCTTGCCATCACGGTTAACAAATTTGCCGTTGCTTTCCATATCAGCCTGTTGCAAATAGGCAGTTAGGCGCGATAAACCTTGGTCGTAAGGCAAAATGGCGTGGGTTTCGGTATGAAAGAAATTGTTATACCAGATACCGAGCAAGCCCATGATAACTGGCATGTTTTGTTCCAGCGGGGCGGTTTTGAAGTGTTGATCCATGGCATGTGCGCCACTGAGCATTTCTTCAAAATGATCCATGCCTATGTACAGTGCAATGGAAAGGCCAATAGCTGACCACAGCGAATAACGGCCACCCACCCAATCCCAGAATTCAAACATATTGGCGGTATCTATGCCAAATTGACTGACGGCCGTTTTATTGGTGGATAGCGCAACGAAATGTTTGGCTATGTGCGCTTGATCTATGGCTGTGCGTAAAAACCAGGTGCGCGCAGAGCGGGCATTGGTCATGGTTTCTTGCGTGGTAAAGGTTTTTGAGGCGATGATGAACAGTGTGGTTTCAGGCTGGCATTTCTCCAGCGTCTGTGCGAGATGAGTGCCATCAATATTTGACACAAAATGCACATTCAAGTCAGGCGGTGCATAGGATTTAAGTGCAGTACAAGCCATGCTGGGACCTAAATCCGAACCACCAATGCCGATGTTGACAATATCGGTAATACGTTTGCCGCTATAACCAGTCCAACTGCCATTGCGAACGCGATGGGTAAAATCGCGCATTTGTGCAAGCACCCGGTTAACTTCAGGCATGACATCCTTGCCATCCACTAAAACCGGGGTATTACTGCGATTTCGCAAAGCCGTATGTAGCACGGCACGCTGCTCGGTGAAATTGATTTTTTCACCGCTAAACATGCGGTCACGCCAAGTTTCTACCTCCATATCACGCGCCAATTTGAACAGCAGCGGCAAGGTTTCTCCGGTAATGCGATGCTTGGAGTAATCCAGCAACACATCCTCCAGTTTTAGCGAGAATTGATTAAAGCGATCAGGATTCTGCGCAAATAAATCCCGCATGTGTAGCGGGGAAATATCCAGATGATGCTTGGTCAGCGTTTGCCAGATAGGGAGTGCGGTAGGGTTAGTCATCTAAATTCTGATAATTAAGGAGGTTGTATTGGATTTTAAATAATGTCTATTTATTCTTCCAATTGAAGAATAACACCGGCTAGTGGTGGCAGCGTGACCACCAGTGATTGATTGTGGCTCATCCAGGGGCTAGGCTCACTGACCAATCCTTGACCATTACCTTGATTGCTACCACTGTAGCAGTCCGCATCGCTATTAAGCAGTTCTTTATATCTTCCAGCCACTGGCACGCCAATACGATAACCTTGGCGTAATACTGGTGTGAAATTCAGCAAGATCACTACAAAGCTACCATCAAGTGCACGGCGCTGATAGATGACGATGGATTGATCACTATCGCAACAGTCTATCCAGTCAAAACCATGCGGATCAAAATCCAGCTCATGCAGTGCGGGCACGTTTTTATAAAGCTGACCAAGATCGCGGCTTAGTTGCTGTATGCCATGATGCCAGTGAGAATCGAGCAAATGCCAATCCAGACTAGCGTTGACATTCCACTCACGCCCCTGACCAAACTCATTGCCCATGAAGTTGAGCTTTTTGCCGGGGATGGTCATTTGGTAAGTAAACAATAAACGTAGATTAGCGAACTTCTGCCAAGTATCACCGGGCATTTTATCCAGCAGTGACTTTTTACCATGCACTACTTCATCGTGCGAGAACGGTAATACAAAGTTTTCAGTATAGGCGTAGAGCTGACCAAAAGTCAGCATATTATGGTGATAACGTCTATGTACGCTTTCATACTCGATATAAGACAGCGTGTCATTCATCCAGCCCATGTTCCACTTCATGGAGAAGCCCAGACCACCCAAATATACCGGGCGCGAGATCATTGGCCAGGCGGTAGATTCTTCGGCAATGGTCATGGCTCCGGGAAAATCTTCATGCACCATTACATTTAGCTGTTTCAAAAACTCAATGGCATCCAGATTCTCTCGGCCGCCGTATTTATTGGGCAACCATTCATTATGCTTGCGCGCGTAATCCAGATACAGCATGGAAGCCACCGCATCTACACGCAGGCCATCAATATGGAACTCCGCCAGCCAGTAATGCGCGTTGGCCAGCAAGAAATTGCGGACTTCATTGCGTCCGTAATTAAATATATAAGTGCCCCATTCCTGATGCTCACCCAAGCGCGGATCTTCATGTTCAAACAAGGGTGTGCCATCGAAACGCGCCAACGCCCAATCATCCTTGGGAAAGTGGCCGGGAACCCAATCCAGAATCACGCCTATATGCGCTTGATGACAGTGATCGACAAAGTAACGCAGATCATCCGGGTCGCCGAAACGGTTGGTAACGCCAAAATAACCTGTGGTCTGGTAGCCCCAGGATTCATTCAATGGGTGCTCGGAAACTGGAAGTAATTCTATGTGTGTGTACCCCATCTCTTTGATATAGGGAATCAACTGATCTGCCAGTTCACGATAATTCAGGAAACGTCCGCCATCCCCGCGCCGCCATGAGCCAAGGTGGATTTCATAACAGTTGAATGGAGCGTGCAGCCAATCTGCATTACCGCGATGTTGCAGCCAGCTATCGTCCTGCCACAAATGTTGCTTCAGCGAGGTTACTTTAGATGCAGTACCGGGACGTTTTTCAAAGCTGAAGCCGTAGGGGTCGGTTTTGGTCAGAACATTGCCAGTGTGGCGGTTGCGTATTTCAAACTTGTAAAGTTCATCAACAGCCAGGCCCGGAATGAATATTTCCCAAACGCCGCTGGAGCCGTGCGCGCGCATGGGGTTGATGCGGCCATCCCAACGGTTGAAGTTGCCAGTCACACTGACACGCTCTGCATTGGGTGCCCAAACTGCAAATCGGACACCGCTAATACCCTCTTGTTCTATCAGGTGCGCACCTAGCGTTTTGTACGCCTCAATTAATCGCCCTTCGCCAAACAGATAAAGTTCATCCGCCGATAACGAGGATGGACAAGAGTAGGCATCGTATTGCTCCTCACTAAAACCTTCGCTTTCAATACGCAGCAGACAAGGTCGTGGCACCGAATCATTGCCATGCCATTCAAATAAACCGTTGGCATGAGCACGATAAAGCGGATCCCAACCTTGCGCTGTTTTGAGCCAAACGCGTTCAGCGTAAGGTAGAAAAGCACGGAATATTTGTCTGCCAGACTCTTGGTGCAGCCCCAGATAGGCAAAAGGGTCGTGATGTTTGGCATCGAGAATGAGCGTTAACTGCGAATCTTGATTTGGCTTGGGCACAATGGATCTCTTTTAAAAATTTTTATGAGAGAAGCTACAATTCTACTGGATTGCAGCTGATTATCCCGCCTATAATGGCTTCAGGGCAATAGATTAATGTGAGATTAAGCAATTCATACATTTTGTAGGCTATAAAAATACCAATTTTCAGGTGTTGTATAAAATTACAGATTTATTGCTTGAAACATATTGCTAATGCAGCTCGTTGTGGTTTCAATAGTTTGGATTATAAATCAGGAGAGTAAAAATGTCGGACAAAGCACCTTCTTCTCGTTTTGTTAGCGCACTTACTAAAAACACCGTGGCGCTTATTCTCGCCGGTGGCAGAGGGAGTCGTCTGAAAGATTTAACCAATTGGCGCGCTAAACCAGGTGTACCTTTTGGTGGCAAGTTTCGCATTATTGATTTCCCGCTCTCCAATTGCATAAACTCCGGCGTGCGTCGCATAGGCGTGGTCACGCAATATAAATCACATAGCTTAATTCAGCACGTCCAGCGCGGCTGGGGCTTTTTGCGTGGCGAGTTCAATGAGTTTGTTGAGCTATTACCCGCACAGCAGCGCTTACAGGAGGAATGGTACAAAGGTACGGCAGATGCCGTATTTCAAAATCTGGATATTCTGCGCAATATGTCCGCTGAATTTGTGTTGATTTTGGCCGGTGATCATATTTACAAAATGGACTATGGCCAAATGCTGGCAGATCACGCACGTAACAAAGCGGATATGACGGTGGCTTGTATTAATGTTCCTCTGGAAGAAGCCAAAGCTTTTGGTGTTATTGGTGTGGATGAAAATGACCGCATTATTGATTTTAAAGAAAAACCAGATCATCCGGAGGCTATTCCCGGAAACCCGAACGAAGCCTTTGCCAGCATGGGTATTTATATCTTCAATTCAGCGTTTCTGTATGAACAGTTGATTCGTGATGCCGATGATCCGCACTCAACCCATGATTTCGGACATGACATCATTCCTTATCTCATTAAAAAATATCGCGTTTATGCGCACCGTTTCACCAAGAGCTGTGTAGGTGCGTCAGATGGCAATTATTATTGGCGTGATGTCGGTACCATTGATGCTTATTGGGAAGCCAATATGGAGCTGACCAAAGTGACACCCGAGCTGAATTTGTATGACAGATTATGGCCAATCTGGACTTATCAGGAGCAGTTGCCGCCGGCCAAGTTTGTGTTTAATGATGATGGTCGTTGTGGCCATGCCACAGATTCGCTGGTATCGGGTGGCTGTTTGATTAGTGGTTCTAAAGTCAATGGATCCGTTCTTTTTTCTGATGTCAGAGTGCATAGCTATTGCGATATTGAAGGCTCAGTGATTTTGCCTAAAGTCGAAATAGGTCGCAATGTTACGCTTAAGCGCGTGGTGATTGATAAGGGTGCGCACATACCTGAAGGCATGCAAATTGGCGTAAATCCTGAGGAAGATCGTAAACGCTTTTATGTTTCCGAAAAAGGCATTACTTTGGTAACGCCGGAAATGTTGGGACAGGGTTTGCACTTCGCACGCTAAATTTAGCGGTATTGATATAGTCACCAGCTTTGTAGGAGACGGAGTAGGGATGTTAAGTCCCTTCAGAATGACCGTTTTTTAGGTAAGGGATTTAACGTTAGATACACGAAAATTAACTGTCGCACTTAATTACTTTCGGCGGCTAGCAAGCTGTTGGACTTAAAGAATGGAAGCGGGAATTCGCTTGGACGAGGATATATTTTGTCGATTTTGCAAGCCAATAGTTATTCTATCGACCCAAAAAGCGGTGAACTACTAACCGCGCAGACGGATATGTAGCCGGTTTCCTTTAAGTCCGGCAGCCTGCTAGGCTTACAGCTCAATGTTCATAGTCCGATCTCTATTGGGGGGTCGGGCTACATTAATGAATGATTTCATGAATTGGTTTTAAGGGGTTAACTATGCCAACCACACGTCCCAAGCTCTACCTCAATCTGTACTGGCATATGCACCAGCCTGATTATCGCGACACGCTTACTGGCGAATATGTGCTGCCTTGGACATATCTGCATGCCATCAAGGATTACACCGACATGGCTTACCATCTGGAGACTAATGCCAAGGCGCGTGTTTCATTTAATTGGGTGCCAGTGCTGCTGGATCAGCTGGAAGATTACACAGACCAATTTAAATCCGGGAACATTCGCGATCCACTATTGGCAGTGTTGGCTGAAAAAGACCTGAGTTGTTTATCAGAAGAAACCTGTGATCTGATTATTAGCAGTTGTTTTAAAAGTCATCATGAAAAAATGCTGGCACCATTTGCACATTACCAGCGCTTGTATAACATTTACAAAACGCTGGAAAACGAGAGTAAAGCTCCGTTCAACTATCTTTCCTGTCAGTATAAAGCGGATTTGATCGTGTGGTATCACTTGGCCTGGACGGGTGAAAGTGTGCGCCGTGAGAGCAAGCTGGTACAGCGCCTGATGGAAAAAGGTAGTCAATTTACGACGCAGGACAGGCTGGATTTGTTCGCGCTGATTTGCGAGCTTATCAATGAATTAATTCCGCGCTACAAAAAATTGCAGGATAACGGCCAGATTGAAATATCCAGCACTCCGCATTTTCATCCGATTTTGCCACTTTTGCTGGATTTTAAATCTACGCGCGATGCCATGCCTTTCGCACCTTTGCCACATTGCGGACAATATCCGGGCGGGCGCGCCAGAGCAGAAGCGCATATTACACAAGCACAGGCTTCACACAAAAAACGTTTTGGAAAATTACCCATAGGCATGTGGCCAGCAGAAGGGGGCGTTTCTCATGCCGGACTATCACTGATGGCTGAACATGGTGTGCAATGGGCAGCAACTGGGGAGGGCGTGTTAGCAAACAGTCTTTATAAATCCTTTGTCTGGTCAGAATTGCCTCCGCGTCATGAATATCTTTATAAGCCGTATCGCATCAGCAACGGTGAAGATGAAATCACCTGTTTTTTCCGTGATGATGGCTTGTCAGACAAAATTGGTTTTGAATACTCAAAAGCCCATTCCAATGATGCGGTCAGAGATTTTATTCAATCGCTGGAACGGATACATGCCTCCAATGTTACGCATGAGAATCCAGTCGTAAGCGTCATTCTGGATGGAGAGAATGCCTGGGAGTATTACCCCTATAACGGTTATTACTTTCTGAGTGAGTTGTATCAGGCTTTGGCTACGCATCCCGACATCGAGATGACAACCTTTAGTGACATTTTGCAAAAATGCAAGAAAAATGAGCCGATTAGCGTCGAAACCTTACCTGCTATTGCGGCGGGTAGTTGGGTATATGGCAGTTTCAGCACCTGGATAGGTTCAGCGGAAAAAAATCTGGGCTGGGATTTATTGTGTGATGCCAAAGCCAGTTACGATGCGGTCTTGCTAAGCAACCAGCTGAATAAAGAAGAGCTGGTAGCCTGTGAGCGCCAATTATCCATTTGCGAAGGTTCTGACTGGTTCTGGTGGTTTGGTGACTATAACTCTGCCATCAGTGTAAGTAGTTTCGACCAGCTATACCGCAGAAATTTGAGCAATCTTTATCGTTTGCTCAAATTATCCATACCGGAAATTCTGAGCCATCCAATCAGTTCCGGCGGTGGTGATCCAGCCGTTGGTGGCACCATGCGGCGCGGACAAGAAGTTTAATCCCGGTTTTGGTACAAAAAATACCCACCCCTTTGAATCGAACTAAATCACAATTTCAGGAGCAAAGCTTTGGCTAAAACGGTTGCTTTATTACTCGGCGTACATGCCCACCAGCCGGTTGGGAATTTTGAAAGTGTACTGGACGATGCTCATGCTCGTTGTTACGGGCCGTTTTTACGGGTGCTGCATCAATATCCGGACTTTCATTTCGCCATCCATATTAGCGGCTGGTTGCTGGATTACATGCTTGAAAACTATCCTGAAGATATGCATTTGCTTAAAAATATGGTGCAGCGTGGACAAGCTGAACTGTTTGGTGCTGGATTTACCGAGCCGGTACTGGCTGCAATTCCAGTGCGCGATCGTATCGGTCAAATTACCCGATTATCCGAGCATCTGAAACAACATCTGGGACAACAGCCGCAAGGTGCCTGGCTGACCGAACGGGTTTGGGAATCTACCGTGGTGCCAGCTTTGGCAGATTCTGCAATTCAATATGTCACAGTGGATGACTACCACTTTATGTGTACCGGTAAAGACACGGCTGATCTGGATGGTTACTTTTCCACAGAAGAAGACGGTAGGCGCATAGATTTATTCCCCATTTCTGAAGCCTTGCGCTATCGCTTGCCATTTTCACCTGCAGAAGAAGTAGTCAGTTATCTGGAAAGTCTGGCGGATGACAGCAAACAAGCCGCCGCAATTTATTTTGACGATATTGAAAAATTCGGCATCTGGCCGGAAACCTATGAATGGGTGTACGAGCGTGGCTGGTTGCGCAGCTTTATTGAAGGCGTGCTGAAATCGGACATTATCAAGCCCATGCGTTACAGCGATTATCACGCCATGGCCAAAACACGCGGCGTGGTTTATCTGCCTACCGCTTCCTACATTGAAATGAATGAATGGACTTTGCCGGTACCCGCCGCACACCATTATGCAGATTTGGTGGCTCAGGAAAAACACGCCAATCGTTATGAACAAAACAAGCCTTATGTACGCGGCGGCATTTGGCGTAATTTCTTTATGCGCTACCCTGAATCCAACTGGATGCACAAGCGTATGCTGGATGTGTCGGCACGCTATCACGCCTTGCCGGACAACAAAAAAACTGCAGATATGCTGAAAGCGCTGTATGAATGCCAGGCTAACGATGCCTACTGGCACGGCCTGTTTGGCGGCTTGTATCTGCCGCATTTACGACGTGCGATATTCAACGCGCTGTTAACACTGGAAGTGTTGCTGGATGCCGTGACCCAGCGTCCGCTCAAAGTTGTGCTGGATATAGATTTGGATGGGCACGACGAAGCCTTTTTACAGAATGGTGTATTACAGGCCGTGGCCAGATTGGACGGGACCGCCTCTATTTGCGAGCTGGATACTTATAAGCTACATCATAATTTTGGTGATACGTTGACACGTCAAGCCGAGCATTATCACCGTAAAGTACATGCAGAGCCCGGTCACCACCATGGTGGAGAAGGTATAGCCAATCCACATGAACGCATGGTTTCCAAGCATGAAATCACGCAAGCTGACCTGGCTGTAGACGCTTACCGAAAAACCATGTTTAATGATTTTCTAGTGGCTGCAACAGGCCAAACGAAAATAATCCAATACGGCACGCCAGCGCCTGGTAAAACCACGCTGGATTTTGTTGGTGAAGTGAATGGTGGTCAAGTTCACAAGAAAATTTCGCTGAATGTTAACAGTTTGCTTGTTAGCTATAAGTTGGCAAAAATTCCTGAAGGTGTGTTTAAAGTCGAAATTAATCTTGCCATGCCAAGTTGCGATGGGCCAGCCGGACGTTTCCGCATTGGTGAGAATATTCCTTGCGGCTTTGGTCAGGTACTTAACTTAACAGGTCTCAAGAGCATCGCGCTGGAAGATGAAGTGCTAGGCGGCACTGTGCATTTGCATAGCAGTGTACCTTGCACCTTTAGCAGCCAACCGCATTTTAGTGTATCGCAATCCGAAGCCGGATTTGAGAAAATCATGCAAGCCGTAACCATACAGTTGCAATGGCCTGTTGCACTGCTTGCAGGCGAGCTTGAGGTTAAGCTGGAAATCGTTTAATTCATTTTAGATTTAATCAGTGGGTGGGCAAATGCTCTTCTTTGCCCACCGTCCACCGCATCCGCAATAACTCCCAATTAATCTTTATGTCAAATCAATCAAATTACGTGGCCGGTGTTGATATAGGCGGCACCAATTTACGTGTAGGCGTGGTGCAAGGTTTGCAATTGGTTTATGAAAAACGCACGCATGCCGACTTTGCCACACTTTGCAAAACGCATGCTCCAGCTATCGCCTGGCAAAAAATCATTGAAATTACCAGCCACGCGCTTAAAGAGGCCATATTGGCTTACCCACAAATCACCGCAGTTGGCATAGGCTTTCCTGGTTTTATCGACCCAGCTAATGGCCTCGTAGCGCAATCGCCCAATTTACCCGGCTTGCGTGATGTAGATTTAGCACAAGATTTATCTTCTGCGATCGGTTTGCCTGTTATTGTAGAAAACGATGCACTCGCCGCCGCTTATGGTGAATTTCGACTGAACAAAAATGAGACGGAAAGCCTGATTTACCTTGGATTGGGTACAGGCGTAGGTGGCGGATTAATACACGCAGGCAAGCCGTTTTCAGGACAACACGGTGTCGCCATGGAAGTCGGACATATCATCATTGATCCAATAGAAAAAAATCCGCAAGCCAGATTATGCGGCTGCGGAAATTACGGCTGTATGGAGCAATACGCCTCCGCTAGCGGTGTTGTTGTTAGCTATGAATCGGCATCAGGAAAACAAGCCAGCGCCGACGCAATCGCCAATTTTGCACACGCAGGTGACAAACACGCACTGCAAGCCTATCGTTTAGCTGGTGCCAGTTTGGCACAGGCTCTAGCGCATATCCTTAAGGTCGTAGATGTGCCGCAAGTGGTGATTGGCGGTGGCATGAGCCAAGCATGGCCGCTAATGCAAGCCGCTTTTGAAGAACGCTTGGAAGCCGATTTAATCCCTGTTTTACGCCATAAAGTCAGCATTAAAATTTCGGACGCTGGTGATCAGGCGGGGATTATTGGTGCGGCTTTATTGGCAGAAATGAGCTTGGCATGAATACGGAATTTATTTTAAAAGCAGCACAAGCAGTGAATGCCGCAATTTTGACGCATGAAGCCGAGATTGAATCCCTGGATAGAGAAATCGGCGATGGTGATCACTTCATCAATATCAAACGTGGTAGCGCAGTGGTTATTGGCTTGCAGGATGAGTTGGCTGGTTTAACTCCTGATGTGGTTTTGCAACGGATAGGCATGAAATTGTTATCTACCATAGGCGGGGCTTCCGGGCCGCTGATAGCCAGTTTCTTTATTGCCATGGCTAAATCGGTAAAGGAGCATGGCGGTGAAACGCTAACGGAAATTGCCGTCGCATTTACTGCCGGAGTGGATGCAATCAAAAGCCGTGGCAAAGCCGATATTGGTGAAAAAACCATGCTGGATGTGTTGATTCCGGTAGCTGGAAAATTTACTGCGCTAGCCGGACAGGGTGCCGATTTCGCCAGTCTGCTGCAAGCGCTGAAGCAGGAAGCCAGCCTGGGCATGCAATCAACCAAAGTCATGATCGCCAGCAAAGGCCGCGCTGCACAATTGGGCGAACGTGTCATCGGCCATATAGACCCGGGGGCAAAAAGCAGCCAGGTGATGATAACCGCCGTATGCGATTTGGCGTTATCGTTAAAACAAGTAAGGAGCCTCATATGAAAAAATTTATCAATCATGTTGATGATTTTCTGGCTGAAAGCTTATCCGGTTTTGCCGCAGCGCATCAGGATTTGGTCACACTGCATTTTGATCCCAATTTTGTCTGTAGGGCGCAAAAATCAGTCCAGAAAGTCGCCCTGATTTCCGGTGGTGGTTCCGGTCATGAGCCATTGCATACCGGGTATATAGGCCATGGCATGTTGGATGCCGCCTGTCCCGGTCATGTGTTTACTTCGCCCACACCAGACCAGATGCTGGCGGCTGCCGAAGCCGTCGAGAGTGGAAAAGGCATACTTTTCATTGTCAAAAACTACGCAGGCGATGTGATGAACTTTGAAATGGCGGCAGAAATGCTACCTTATGAACACGCTACCGTGCTGATTAGCGATGATGTGGCCGTAGTAAATTCGACTTATACCACCGGACGGCGTGGCGTGGCTGGTACGTTAATTGTTGAAAAAGTGGTGGGTAGTTTTGCGGAAACAGGTGCGGATTTGGCGACCTGCAAAGTGCTTGGTGATAAGGTCAACAGTCGCACCGCTTCTATGGGCGTTGCGCTTACCAGTTGCACCGTGCCAGCTGCTGGACGACCCACCTTTGATATAAACGAAACAGAGCTCGAAATGGGGGTCGGTATACATGGCGAACCAGGTCGCCGCCGCGAAGCCATGCGTTCTGTTGATGAAATAGTCGCTGATTTGGTCGCCGCTATTTGGCATGATCTGCAACCCGTAGCAGGGAGCAAAATTTTGCTATTGATTAATGGCTTTGGCGCAACGCCCTTGATGGAACTCTACGTCATCTACAATGCTGCCGCAAAGCTTTTGCAACAGCACGGGTTGATTATCAGCCGCTCCCTGGTTGGCAACTACATCACCGCGCTGGATATGGCAGGTGCCTCGATTACGGTGTGTCTACTGGATGATGAAATTCTCCAGTATTGGGATGCACCGGTACATACCCCAGCCTTGCGCTGGGGTAAATAGTACGTGAAACAACATGAATTCACGGCTATTCGTGCCTCATCCAAGGTGCATATTGTTGCGCTTCATCTAAGATGCGTAAACTTCAGGCATGTGTCTTGCCGCTATTTATACCGCATGCTTAGTTAGCCGTTTATTTCATAAAAATTTCAATGGGCGCTGTCTTGGCGCAATCTTTCAGTTATTTTATGGTTTTGTGAAAAATTACCTTTTAATAACCATACCAAGGCCTATCATTGCCTCCCTAAACGCAAGGATTCAGAATATTCAGTAGATAAATAAGAGGCATAATTCCTGAATTTATTTATTGAAATATCACTGCGTTATTTTCGTTCATCTCTCATCTGAGCTTATAAGGGGACTGTAATGTGTATTCTAAAATTATCTAATGCGAACAAATTTATGTGTAAAAAACGTAAAGTATTAATTTCTACATTATTGTTTGCCAGCGCCACCTCCGCTCTGGCCTTACCCGTTTTACCAACTAATGTTCCAGTTGTACCATTAACCGATATTACGCCAGGTAAATCAACTTACCGGTCGGTTGCGGATATTGAACAATGGAAAGCGGCAGATAATCGCAGCGCGATGAAAGAACATGGCTGGCGTCTGTTTGCCGGGTTGATGCGGCCGGTTTATAGCGAAAATGGTGAGACGATTCGGGTTTATGACACTTGGCACACACTGGATGAGGCAGTGCCACCGCTTAATCAAAAGTTTATTCAATTTCAAAATACACAGGCAACAAGTGCCAGCAAGCGTTCAGGTATACCTCAACTTACGCGCTCACGAGCTATTTTACGAAGTCTGGCACCCCCAAGCCAACAGTCTCCACACGATGCGACTCGTTTCACTTCCGCGTTAGCACTTCCGGCAGAGGCCACTCAGAACGACAGAGCGCTTGCAGAGTCTATCGTTAGCGACGTGAAATACAGCACTGAAATCAGCAAATGGATTGTTGATACCTTGATTGAACCGGATACAAGCGGGAAACTGGTCAAGCAATACAAACTGAAAAGCATACTGGCGGGCGGTGCGACAGCATTGCCCTTCAATGAGACCAGGGGCACCATGATTAAACCAGCTTATACCATTGTAAAGGGCAAGGGAGCCACTATTATTGGCCGCTGGAAAGAGAATATAGGCGTAGTAAATCCAGTGTCGATCAACACTATATTATCGCCGGCAAATGCCAACACCCGCGTAGCAGGGGAGCGTACATGGACGCAAGAAGCTGTAATCGTAGCACCAGGAGTATCTTTAACGCAGACGTTTTATGGTCGCAATGGAAAGAAATTGCCGGTTGTGAGTGTCAATGATTTTCACTATTTCAAAATCAGCAAAGCCATGGCTGATGCGCTTAAAACCGGTATTCTCAGCGAGCTAATGGGTCCCAATATAAGTGATATTAAAGAAGGTGATTATGCACTTCTTACTTCCATGCACATTGCAACCAGAGAGGTCGATGATTGGACATGGCAAACCTTTTGGTGGCAACCGAAAGATAAGCAAACATCTGCTGATTTGGGAATCCCCCCAGATTTGAAGAGCCGTTTCTTACAAAAAGACTGGAAGCCACTTTCATATTTCAAGATTGGTGTAGGTTATGATTACCTCACTCCTGCCAGCCGCGCAACACATGCGAACGAAGCGATTATCAGCTCCAACCCCTATCTGGAAGGTGCTTTTGGATTACCGGATGATTTAAAAGCTGTTTACGGTGCTAAAGGGAAGATAGATGGGGTGAATATTTTTATTCGCGATGCGCAAGACAAAGCGATAGCGCCCTATGTACACGAAGGCAATGGTCTTAAAACCAACTGCATGACTTGCCACAAGGCGGCTGCTTATCCGGCGGATAAATTGGGTAATTTACCAACGACTACTCAAGGTCGGTATCCAGATTATGGAAAATTGACAGGCACTGAGGATTTGTTTTTTGGTAGATTGCAAACGCATTTTATGTGGGGAGTTGCCAATAAGGTAACCGATAGAGAATCCACACCTTAAATTAAAAGCGAGCACGGTGTGCAAATAGTTGTGTATTTGCACACCAACTCGCATCAGGGCTATGATAATGGCACATCTAATTACATGGTCAAAATTCGAGTAAGCAAGGTATCTGCCTGCATTACTCAACCCCACGTTATGACACTCTACTCCCTGCCCTTGTTTCCGCTGAATATCGTTATTTTTCCTGACGGTCTGTTGCCATTGCGTATTTTTGAGACGCGTTATCTTGATATGGTGAGTGCTTGTCTGCGTAACCAGACACCATTCGGTCTGGTGGTGCATAGGCCTGAATTTGCCAATGAGACGCGTAACGCGCTGCCATTTACACGGGTTGGCACTACCTTCATGATTATGGAGGCGGATGTCACCCAGGTTGGGTTGATGAATATTGTCTGCCGTGGCATTAACCGGTTTCGCATCCACAGCGCCAGGCAGCAAGCGGGTGGCTTGTGGCTCGGGGATGTGGAGGATATTGCCAACGACCTTGAACTAAACATTCCTGATGATCTGAAAAATATCGCGGAGATGCTCAGGCAGCTGGTTGAATCGCTGCTGGAGCAGGGCATGGAAGAATCCAAACTGCCGTTTGTAAAACCCTACAAATTTGAGGATTGCAGCTGGGTATCCAACCGCTGGTGCGAAATTCTCGCCATGTCGCTACAGGAAAAACAGCGTATGCTCGAATTGGATAGTCCGCTGGTCAGGCTTGAACTGGTGCAGGACTGGATAAGCGATGACCTGGATCAAGGCCATAGTTGAAACACCTTTGGGCGATCTTGTTGATTTGAGTACGTGGCTAGGGAGTGAGCGGTTATGACAACATGTTTTTCCAAGGCTTTTTTTAGTCTTTGGTTATTGGGATGGTCTATAAATCCGGCTACTGCTGCCAATGTTTATGTACGTGATTTCTCGCCGCAGGGGGAGGTGCGTGAGCCGAATAGAGCAGTGGTCATGTTTAGCGCTGATGTGGTTAAGCTGGGCGAAACGGATGCGCCAGCACCTTATGCAGCGAGCTGTCCGGTGAGTGGGCTCAGTCGCTGGAGCAGTCCAAACACCTGGACTTATACCCTCAGTCGTAAACTCGCTTCAGGTGAAAAGTGTAGCTTTACCCTCAAGCCCCAGTTTAAAGGTGATAAAGGCATCCGTATTTCTGGCCAAAGCCATTTCGAGTTCTTTACGCCCGGGCCTTGGATCACGCGCATACAGCCAACTCGCAACGCACGAATTGAGGAAAATCAGGCGTTTCTGATTCAAACTTCGGTAGCGGTGAAGCAGACCAGTGTGGAGCAGTTTGCTTATTGCGAAGCTGAAGGTGTTGGCGAGCGTATTGCGGTTAAATTTTTACCTGCAGCTGATTTTCAACGACTGAAAAATGCGCTAAATGATAGCCAGTTCAATCTTGGTGTGCAGTGTACCAGACCTTTGCCACCGGGAGCCAAGGTCAGCCTGGTGTGGGGGCGAGGAATAGCGTCGGAAAATGACGCTATCTTGCAGGAAAATGACACGGTTGCTTATGAAGTACGTCCAGTGTTCCGAGCCGAACTGACTTGCGAGCGGGGAAAGCCTAATCGCCCATGTTCGCCTTTCTCCGATATTCGTTTGCTGTTTTCTGAAAATGTCAGCCGCGCGCTGGCGGAAAAAATTCTGCTGAAAAGCGCCAAGGTGGAGCGCAAACCATTTGAAGATTCCCCTGCCACCAAAGCCGCAATTCTGGCAGCCGGGCGCAAATTGCTGGTGCTCAGATATCAGGATGGACAGCAGGATAGCGTGAGCGAAGTGGTATTCAAGGGGCCGTTTGCGGCGGATACCAGTTACACTATTACCCTGCCGCCAGAGTTTAAGGATTTGAGTGGCCGCAGTTTGAGCAATGCCGCCAGTTTTCCGCTTAAAACGCGGGTGGCGGGCTATCCGCCGCTGGCCAAGTTTGCCGCTGATTTTGGTATTTTGGAGCTGAAAGAGGGGGGGATTTTACCGGTGACTTTGCGCAATGTGGAGGCCAAGCTCCATCTGCGCGTGTTGCGCCAGAGTGATGGTGCCGCCATGATTAACACCATGAACGCGCTGGAAAAATTCGAGCAGCAAACCGCGCCGATTGAAAATAAAGCCAAAGCCAAACTCACCCGCAGAACGTTGGAGGGCGACGAAGAAACGCCGGTCCAGGCTTTGCAGGATGTGAACTATCCGCGTGAACTTTCCTATCTGGCAAGCAACCGCGCTGCGCCAGCCATCACCATGCCCAAGCCGAATGGCAGCCGTGCGTTTGAGGTGATGGGTATTCCCCTGAGCAAGCCCGGTTTTTATGTGGTGGAAATTGCCTCGCAGCAGCTGGGCAGCGCGCTGCTCAAACATCCCAAGCCCATGTATGTGCGCTCGCAGGCACTGGTGACGGACATGGCGGTGCATCTGAAAAAGGGCCGCGATAACAGCCTGGTATGGGTGACTTCGCTATCCAGTGGCAAGCCGGTAGCCAAAGCCGAAGTACAGATTTTTGGCTGCAATGGTGCCGTTTTGCAACACGGCGTGACGGATAAACAAGGCGTGGCACTGTTTGAGATGCAATTGGCGCAACGCGGCAAATGCACAGGCGATGACATTTATTTTGCCACCGCCAAACTGGGCGAGGATTTTTCCTTTGTGCGCTCGGATTGGATCAACGGCATAGAGCCGTGGCGTTTTAATGTGGATACCTGGAGCAGCATACAGTCGCCCAAAATCCACACCATATTGGATCGCAGCTTGCTGCGCGCCGGTGAAACGGTTTCCATGAAGCATATTGCGCGCATCCCCCATGTGCACGGTTTCAGCTATCCAAAGGCGGCTGATTTGCCCAAGACCATGACCATTGCGCTGCAAGGCGGTGATACTTCAATCACCTTGCCGCTGACCTGGGATGCACGCGGTACGGCAACCAGCCAATGGCAGATTCCTGAAACTGCCAAGCTGGGTGAATATATTATCCAGATGGGGGCTACAGAAGATTATGACAGCAGCAGTTTCCGCGTTTCTGAATTCAGGTTGCCCGCTTTCAAGGGCAGCATTATGCCGGAAACACCGCGTTTAGCGCATGTGAAAGCCGTGCCATTACGCCTGTTGCTGGCTTATCTGAATGGCGGTGGTGCAGCCAATCAGGAAGTGGAAGTTTCCGCTTTGATGTCCAGCAGCTATCTGCATTTTCCGCAGTACCGCGAGTTCAACTTTGGCATTAATCGCGGCTGGTGGGGAAGCCGCTACCATGAGTTGGTAGCAGATAAACAGAAGATCAAACTGGATGCGCAAGGCGGTGCCAAGGTCACCATTCCACTTTCCGGCTATGCCGACGAGCCTACGCATATGCAGGCGGAAATGAGCTTCAATGATCCCAATGGGGAAACGCAAACCATTGCCGGATCAGCCGAAATCTGGCCGGCCAATATTGCGGTAGGCGCGCAAGTGCTGGATTGGGCGAGCTTGCGCGGCAAACGCAAAATTGTCGCGGTGGCGCTGGGGCTGGATGGCAAGCCGCAGGCCTATGTGCCGGTAACCATCAGCGGCACGCGCGAATGGAGTCTGGTGCATCGCAAGCGCATTCTGGGCGGATTTTATAGCTATGAAGAAGTGCCGCAAAGCCAGGATTTGGGCGAAGTGTGCCGGGGCAAAACCAATGCCTTGGGGCTGATGCAGTGCGAAGTGGATATTCGTGAAGGCGGCTATGTACGGTTGCATGTGCTTGGGCAGGATAAACAAGGTAACGCCAGTCAGGCCGATACCGGCTTTTATTCCAGCAACAACGACATCTGGTTCACGCAGGAAGATCAGGATCGCATGGAAGTCATCCCCGAGCGGCGTGAATACGAAGTGGGTGACACGGCAAAATTACAGGTACACACACCGTTCAACACTTCCACGGCGCTGGTTAGCGTAGAGCGCGAGGGCATAGTGCAGCATTTTGTGCAAACACTGCATCGAGGCGATGCGGTGATAAAAATTCCTGTGGGCGAAAACTGGGGGCCGAATGTGGTGGTTTCGGTGCTGGCGGTGCGCGGAAGGATAGTCGAGGTTCCCTGGTATTCCTTTTTTGACTGGGGTTGGCGCAGCCCGGGTGCCTGGTGGCAAGCCATGCGCACCGGTGTGCCGCAAGCCACTGCCATGGTGGATCTGGCCAGACCTAGCTTCAAATTCGGCATGACGCGGCTGGATATTGGGCGCAAGGGCAATGCCCTGAAGGTGACGGTGACCACCGATAAAGCAGTTTATCAGCCACGCGCCAAGGTGCAGGTGGATATTCAGGTTCAGCGCCCCAATGGCAAGCCGGTGGCGGCTGGGACTGAAGTGACGGTGGCGGCGGTGGATAGAGCCTTGCTGGAATTATCGCCCAACCCCAGCTGGAAGCTGCTGGAGGCGATGATGCAGGAGCGCGCTTATCTGGTGGAAACCAGCACCGCGCAAATGCAGGTTATAGGCAAACGCCATTTCGGCAAGAAAGCCTTGCCCGCAGGTGGTGGTGGTGGTGCGCAAACCAGCCGCGAGCTATTTGATACGCTGCTGTATTGGAACCCGCGCGTGAAACTGGATGCCAACGGACGCGCCAAAATCAGCGTGCCGCTGAATGATTCGATGACGGCATTCAAGATTGTGGCCATTGCCGATGCCGAAACTGGGCTGTTTGGTAGCGGCGAGGCCGAAATCACCAGTACGCAAGAGGTGCAGATTACTTCCAGCCTGCCGCCGCTGGTGCGCGAAGGCGACCATTACCGTGCCTGGGTTTCTGTGCGCAATGCCACTAAAAGTGAGATGAAGCTAACCTTGCGCGGCAACGCGGGCAAGCAGACCTTAAGCCCGCAAAGCATTAGTCTGGCCGCTGGTGGTGCTACCGAAGTGGCCTGGAATTTGAGTGTGCCAAATGATGTGGAAAAACTGGCTTGGCAGATTGACGCTGTAGATAGCGATGGCAAGAGCCGGGACAGCATCAAGCTGGTACAAAAAGTTCAGCCCAAAGTACCGGTCACCGTGCAACAAGCCAGCTTCATGCAACTGACAGCGCCATATAGCGTGGAAACCGTCTTGCCGCAAGGTGCGTTACCGGGCAAGGGCGGGGTGGAAGTGCATCTGACTGCCAAGCTTTCCCAGCAAACAGCGGGCATACGCAGCTATTTTGAAAACTATCCCTATAGTTGTCTGGAGCAAAAAGTCTCCATCGCCACCGGTTTGCAGGATGGCAAACGCTGGGATGAAATTAGTCATAATCTTGACGGTTATCTGGATGCAAAAGGTTTTGCGCAATTTTTCCCCGGCATGGGCGCAGGCAGCGAGGCGCTGACCGGCTATGTGCTAACCATGGCGCATTTATCGCAGCAAAGCTTGCCTTCAGAAACAGAAGACAAGATGCAAAAAGCCTTGCTCGATTTTGCCGAAGGGCGCATTAAATCTTCCGCCAGCTGGTTTTGGGGTGAACGCGAATATCTGCCAGAACGCCGCTTGAGCGCATTGGCAGCGCTGGCTTATAGCGGAAAAGTGCAAGGCCGTATGTTGCAGGCGTATGAGTTCAAACCGATCAAAATGGCGACCACTACCGTGATCGACTGGTATGCCTTGCTGAAACGGGTGGCCGATGCACCGGATCGCAACAATAGGCTGAAAGCCATAGAGCGTGAACTGCGCAACCGCATGAGCTATGTGGGCGGGCGGCTGGTATTTACCACGGAAAAAAATGACCACTGGTGGTGGCTGATGACGGATGGCGAAATCAATGCTGTGCGCCTGCTGCAACTGGCTATGGATGATGCAGTTTGGCAGGCCGATCTGCCTGCTTTGATGCGCGGTGCCATGCTGCGCCAGACGCAGGGGCATTGGCAAACCACCATGGCCAATAGCTGGGGCAGCGTGGCTTTGCGCGAATTCGGTCAGCGCTTTGAACATGCAGAGGTGACCGGCGTGACCACGGCGAGTTTGGAAGTTGCCGGCGATGCAAGCACAAGTCCAAGCCCAAGCCAAAACCAAAACCAAAACCAAAACCGCGCGCAATATCGCTGGACTAATGTGGCTATAAGCAAGCAGACTCCGCCAGCGCAGATAAAACCAGGGCAGGATAGTACGCAGCTCAATCTGAATTGGCCAAAGCAAAGCGCCAGTTTCAAATTGAATCATCAAGGCAGCGGCCAACCCTGGGTCAGTATCTTCGTTAAAGCGGCACTTCCCGGCAAAACCGTGGCCTCCGGCTACAGCGTGCAGCGTTCCATCTCGCCTATCAAACAAGCGGTGGCGGGCGTATGGAGTCGCGGTGATCTGGTGCGGGTGCGGCTAGATATTGATGCCAGCGTTGCCATGAGCTGGGTGGCATTAAGTGACCCCATCCCCGGTGGAGCTAGCATACTCGGCAATACCGCACGCGATTCCGGCATAGATCAGCAAGGCGAAAATCACTACGATGGCAAGAACAATGCCTGGCCCAGCTACACCGAACGCGGCCTGGGATTCTTCCGCGCCTATTTTGACTATGTGCCGCAAGGCCATTTCTGGTACGAATACACCTTGCGCCTGAACAACCCGGGTGAATTTTCGCTACCTGCCACGCGTGTGGAAGCCATGTATGCGCCCGAGCTATTTGGCCAGTTGATCAATGGAAATCTGAAAGTTGAAAATTTGCTGCCTGTGCAAACCGCTAACCAATAAAGTGAGGCTATATCAATAATAGCTGCAAATTAAATTAAACTTGCAAGCTGATTCCGCTGTGTCTAAAGTTTTACGAAAGGACTTCAGATAGCGAATCGGCAGGGCTGGGTGTATTGGAAGGCACATCTTGCAGCTTGGCAATGGACTTTCTATGTGTGTTAGCGCACTGATGCTTTATAAACTTTGAACTATTCTGCAACTGCCATGATGTTTTTTTGAGATACTTGCTAACACCTTGGCTTTAACCATCTATTATTTTGGGAGAAAATTCATGAATATTAAATCCTCGTTAACCATTCTAAACTTGGCCTTATTATTGGTTTCAACAACAGTTTTAGCCGCAGAAAAAATGCCTCCGGCAGAAAACTATCATGCCAGTAAATATCATCAGCATAGTTGCCATCATGGTAAATCTCATTTAGACATTCCACGTCACGCAATAGATGCTTGTGCGGGAAAAGAAGTCGGTGCCAGTGTGGAGTTCAAAGGACGGCACCAACACACAATAAAAGGGACATGCACATTGATGGCCATACCGGATCATCCGAATATGCCGGAAAAAAAAGCGCCCCTAATCCCCGGGCATGAATAACTGCTTAGCGAATAGCCTGCCAATAAAATAGATACCCTGGTTGAGAATCACTTCAAAACCTCGGTAGACTATTTGCCAAGCTGAAATTAGCGGTGCTTGCAGTCAGCGCTAATTTGAAGGCTAGCGTTGATCGCTTTCACAAAGCGGCAGATCAGAAGACGATATCGCTGATAACAGGTAAAACGAGATGCGCCCATTAGGTGTTACGCTACAGCGCTGGCATATGTGTAGAATTCTAAAGCGTCATCCTATCCCTCACCATGTTTGGAAAAGTGTCACGCGATGTATTTTGTTGTTTAATAGGCTTAATCCATTTCAAATGGCGCATCTACGCGAAATGACGACGTGGTTTTTACATCAAAAAACCATCATCGGCGTTCAGGGATTGGAAGTAACGCTACCCATGAAAGTAACTGTGGCCGCCCAAGCTTGTTTATTGATTCAAAATCTGGGTGTGACCTATTTTGATGGTTGGGTAGAAGTAATACTCTATCCTGGAGCATTTCGCGTTAATCATTTGCAACAAGATGACATGGGTTTGGTACCTAACGAAGCCCGTGTTTTAGCGGGCGAATCGTGGTTGCGCGGCCCAGTCATTTTGTCCTGGGAGGATGTGGAGCGGGATTCCTATCAATATCAGGCTGGCCATCATGTGGTGTTGCATGAGTTTGCCCATAAACTGGATGGCCTCAATGGTACAACCAATGGCATGCCGCCATTGCGTCGCGGCATGAGCCGGAAAAGATGGGCAGCAGCCCTGAGCACGTCTTACGAAGCATTATGTAGACAAGTAACAACAGGAAAATCCACTTTTATCAACCCTTATGCAGCAACCAGTCCGGCAGAGTTTTTTGCGGTATTGAGCGAGTATTATTTTACAGCACCGAACATTTTGAAAAAATGCTGTCCCAGTGTTCATCAACAGTTATCGTCGTTCTACCAATAGATCCATATCCGTGACCTTGGATGTTTTGATTGTTGAGTTACAAATTTTGTTTCGAGGAGTATGCCATGTTGGTAACGTTCGCTACCGAAGCTTATGCTGACATCATCATGTTTGGGGATGTAGCACTTACCCTGTTGCCAGTGATGGGGCATAGCGCAACCGAACCTGGCGCGGTTCTGGCGAAAGATGTGCCTGCGATGGTTATTGCTTAAGCAGAAAACATGAAAAACAAACCCACATTGCAGAATCTTGGCCGGGTTGTTTCGGTGCGCGGCAGTGTTGTTGATAGCTGGTTTGATGGGTGCTTGCCTCCCATTCATTCATTGTTGCAAGCTCGGGCTGGCGAAATTGTCATTGAAGTGCTGGTGCAACTCGATGTACATCGAGTTCGTGGAATAGCCTTGACACCCACGCAAGGCCTTGCACGCGGCATGGCAGTGGAAGACACCGGCGAGCCGCTGCAGGCACCTGTCGGCAAGGCCATTCTCTCACGTATGTTTGATGTGTTTGGCAAGACCATTGACCGCCAACCGGCACCTTTGGATATTCAATGGCGTTCGGTGCATCATCAGCCGCCGCCACTGGCAAGCCGCTCCACCAAGTCTGAAATTTTTGAAACAGGCATCAAGATGATTGATGTACTGATGCCGCTGGAGCGTGGCGGAAAAACCGGGCTTTTTGGCGGTGCGGGTGTGGGCAAGACGGTATTACTCACAGAAATGATACACAATATGATTGGTCATCAAGAAGGTGTCAGTATTTTTTGCGGTATTGGTGAACGTTGCCGGGAAGGCGAAGAACTCTACCGCGATATGGATGCGGCGGGCGTATTGCAGAATATGGTCATGCTGTTTGGTCAAATGAACGAGCCGCCTGGTGCCCGTTTTCGCATCGGTCATGCCGCGCTAACCATGGCCGAATATTTTAGAGACGACGAGCATCGCGATGTGCTGTTGCTGATCGATAATATTTTTCGTTTCATTCAGGCAGGTATGGAGATCTCTGGCCTGATGGGGCAGATGCCATCGCGTTTGGGCTATCAGCCGACCATGGGCACTGAATTGTCGGGCTTGGAGGAACGCATTGCCAATACCGATAGCGGAGCCATCACATCGATTCAGGCGGTGTATGTGCCAGCGGATGATTTTACCGATCCGGCAGCAGTGCATACATTTTCGCATCTGTCCGCATCCATAGTGCTCTCGCGCAAGCGCGCCAGCGAAGGACTTTTTCCAGCTATTGATCCACTACAATCCAGTTCCAAGATGACTACGCCGAGTATTGTTGGCGCAAGACATTACGCTTTGGCGCAGGAAATCCGGCGTACGTTGGCGCAATATGCTGAACTCAAGGACATCATTGCCATGCTGGGGTTGGAGCAACTTTCGCCGGAAGATCGCAATGTGGTCGGGCGAGCCCGTCGCCTGGAGCGTTTTCTCACCCAGCCTTTTTTTACGACCGAACAGTTCACCGGTCTTAAAGGCAAGCTGGTTAACCTCAAGGATACGCTGGATGGCTGTGAACGAATTTTGCGGGATGAGTTTAAAGACTATCCCGAGAGCGCACTCTATATGATAGGCACGCTGGATGAAGCCATACAAAAAGCAAAATCCGGCGATGCAGGTGCAAAAGATTTATCATCGCTGTCTAAACCTGAAACCAAGCCTGAGTCGTTAATCGAAGCGGTCGTTGATATACATGCATCTTAAGATTCTTCTGCCGTTCCAGATATTTGCCGAGAAAACCGGCGTGTTGCGTATGGTGGCGGAAACGCGCGCGGGTTCCTTTGGGCTATTGCCACACCGGCTCGATTGTGTGGCGGGGCTTGCGCCAGGAATATTGATCTACGAAACCGAAGCCGAGGGCGAAGTCTACGTGGCTATGGATGAAGGGGTATTGGTCAAGACGGGTCAAGACGTGCTCGTTTCCGTGCGTCGGGCACTGATTGGGGCAGATCTTGGGCAATTGCGCGATTTGGTAGAGCAGGAGTTCTTAACGCTCAATGCGCAGGAGCAAAGTGTGCGCGCTGTCATGGCCAAACTGGAAACTGGATTTTTGCATCGTTTTGCGAGTTTTAAACATGGATAATGAATCAGAAAAACCATTGAAACAGCACGCTGACTTTGCTGAACAAGTGGGCACCAAGGCTGCGCGTATGCTCAAGGCACAACGCAATACCACGCCTGGAATCTGGTTTGGTCTGGGCATGATGGGGTTGATTGGCTGGTCGATTGTTGTTCCCACCTTGCTTGGGGCAGCGCTCGGCCACTGGCTGGACAAGCATCATGTAGGGTCACATTCATGGACACTGGCGCTGTTAATAGCCGGGTTGATACTAGGCTGTTTCAATGCCTGGCATTGGGTTACCAAGGAGGAACAGGCGATGCGGAAAGAGCAGGAGGAAAACGATGAATGACAAGCTGATTTTATTATTGGCCGTACTTGCTGGAGTTTTTCTGGGAACAGGATTTTTTGCCGGTCTTTGGTGGACAATACGTCTAGGGCTGACTTCAAAGCGACCCGCACTTTTGTTTGTTGGCAGCCTGTTGTTGCGAAGCAGCCTCTTGTTGATAGGGCTCTATGTCGTCTCGAATGGTCATGCAAAGCGGTTGCTGGCCTGTTTGCTTGGATTTATCATTGCGCGTTTTATCGTAACACGGCTTGCCGACTCGGTATTAGAACGCTTTTTCTCTCCGCCAAAAAGGGTTGTTCATGCATCTGAGCCCCGATGAAATAATCTTTTGCCAACACGGTTTTTTCAAACTCAATGCCACTATCGCCTTCACTTGGGGGCTGATGCTGGTGATGGCGCTTGGTTCCAAACTCATCACGCGCAAACTTTCCATGGGACATAAACGTTCGCGCTGGCAAAACCTGCTGGAAATCATTGTTAGCGCGATCTTGCAGCAAATTGAAGATGTTGGCCTGCGTTATCCTGAAAAGTATCTCGGCTATCTTGGCACACTCTTTCTTTTTGTCGCCGCCGCCAGCTTATGCACGCTAATACCCGGTTACGAAACGCCGACCGCGTCGCTCTCGACCACGTTAGCACTGGCGCTGTGTGTTTTTGTGATGGTACCGTTGTTTGGCATTGAGGATCAGGGCTTGAAGCGTTATCTTGAATCCTACATTGAACCAAGCGTCATCATGCTGCCGTTCAACCTCATCAGCGAAATTTCGCGCACCTTGGCACTGGCCGTCCGCTTATTTGGCAACATGATGAGCGGAGCCATGATTGTTGCGATTCTGCTGACCATTACGCCATTTATTTTTCCGGTTGTCATAACGCTGCTTGGCCTGCTTACTGGCATGGTACAGGCCTATATTTTCAGCATTTTGGCTGCGGTTTACATTGCAGCTGCTACACGAGTGCACAGACCTCAACCCGATATAAATTAAATCATTGTGCTTAAATTACATTAACTACAGGAAATAACGCTATGGATAGCATGACTATTATTGCAGTAGCCTCCATTGTCATGGCTGGTATTACCACCGGCTTCGGCACGCTGGGGCCAGCATTGGCTGAAGGTAAAGCCGTGGCAACGGCGCTCACCTCGCTGGCGCAACAGCCCGATGCTTCAGCCACCATCACTCGCACCCTGTTTGTTGGTCTGGCCATGATTGAGTCCACGGCTATTTATTGCTTTGTAATTTCAATGATACTTATTTTTGCCAATCCCTTCTGGAATTACGTCCTTGCACAAACTGCGGGAAAATAAGCCATGTTGATTGATTGGTTCACTGTTGGTGCACAAGCACTCAATTTTCTCATTCTGATATGGCTGATGAAGCGCTTTCTTTACCAGCCCATCCTGCATGCCATTGACGTGCGGGAGAAGCTGATTGCCAAGCAGTTGGCCGATGCCGAATCAAAACGAACCGAAGCCAGGCAGGAGCGCGACGAATTCCAGCGCAAGAACAAGGAGTTCGACCAGCAGCGCGCTGCACTTCTTGACCAGGCGGCTGAGGATGCAAAAGCAGAACAGCAACGACTACTCGCAGAAGCCAGACAGGCAGTGGATGCCTTGAAGACAAAACGTCAGGAAACCCTGCAAAACGATGCACGGAACTTGAATCAGGCAATCAGCCGCCGTATCCAGCAGGAAACTTTTACCATCGCACGCAAAGTGCTAACAGATATCGCCACAGTAAGTTTGGAAGCGCAGATAGGTGAGGTATTCACCCGCCGCTTGCGCGAGATGGACGAGCAGACAAAAGAAAAACTAGCCCTAGCACTTGAAACAGCGGCTTCTCCTGCGCTGGTAAGCAGTGCGTTTGAGTTATCTGCCGAGCAACGCGTAGCCATACAAAATGCGCTCAACGCAACTTTCTCGGCTGAAATCTGCATTCAGTTCAAGACTAGCCCGAACTTGATCAGTGGCATTGAACTCACAACGAACGGCCAAAAACTGGTTTGGAGCATCGCTGATTATCTGGGATCACTGGAAAAAAATGTCAGTGAACTGCTCAAAATCAAACCTGAAACCAAGCCTGAAGAAGCACTGGAAACCAAAGCAAACGACTAATGAACGCTGAACCAGAAAGCTTGCAGAATGTTCTCGACCGCACATTTGCCAGTGTAGGCCAGGCACTGGCAGCTTATACGCCGCAATTGAAGCCACGGGAAGTTGGCACCATCATCAGCGTCGCCACTGGCATCGCCAAAGTTTCCGGCCTTCCCGGTGTCGGTTTTGAGGAGTTGCTCGAATTTCCCGGCGCTGTGTTTGGCATCGCGTTCAATGTGGACGAAGACGAAATCGGCGTTGTGCTGCTAGGTGAATACTGGCATCTGCATGCAGGCGATGAAGTTGAGCGTACGGGACGGGTCATGGACGTGGCGGCGGGTGACGGACTGCTGGGACGCATTATTGATCCGCTCGGCCGGCCACTCGATGGCAACGGACCGGTGGATTCCGGTACGCGCCTGCCCATCGAACGCCCAGCGCCGCCTATCATGGATCGCGCGCCGGTTACCGTGCCATTGCAAACGGGTCTGAAAGTAATTGATGCGCTCATCCCCATTGGGCGCGGTCAGCGCGAGTTGATTCTGGGTGATAGACAGACGGGTAAAACCACGATTGCCATTGATACCATACTTAATCAGCGTGGCAAGAATGTGTTATGCGTCTTTTGTGCTATTGGTCAGCGCGCTTCCGCTGTGGCGAAAGTCGTGGCCATCTTGCGGGAAAAAGGTGCAATGGATTACACCGTCGTTGTTGTGACCGAAGGCAACGATGCGCCAGGTCTTGCCTATATCGCGCCCTATGCTGCCACCAGTATCGCCGAGCATTTCATGGAACAAGGCCGCGATGTGTTGATCGTTTATGATGATCTCACCCATCATGCCCGCGCTTACCGTGAGCTTTCTTTGCTGTTGCGCCGTCCACCCGGGCGCGAAGCGTTTCCTGGCGACATCTTTTACATCCACTCCCGTTTACTTGAACGCGCCACCCATCTGCGTAGCGAACTTGGTGGCGGTTCGCTAACCGCGCTGCCGATTATTGAAACTGAAGCGCAAAACATATCGGCCTATATTCCGACCAATTTGATCTCTATCACCGATGGTCAGATCTACCTTTCGCCCTCGCTGTTTGAGCTGGGCGTACTGCCGGCAGTTGATGTTGGCAAATCCGTTTCTCGCGTCGGTGGCAAGGCGCAGCGCGCCGCTTACCGTGCCGTAGCGGGAGACCTTAAACTGGCCTACGCGCAATTTGAGGAGCTGGAAACTTTCGCCCGATTTGGTGCTCGCCTGGATGAAGATACGCGTAAAACTATTGAGCATGGGCGGCGTATCCGTGCCTGTCTCAAGCAGGCGGAATTCTCTCCGGTATCCGTATCCGCCCAAATCGCCATTTTGCTGGCGTTGACCTCGAAACTTTTCGATGTCGTATCCATGGCGCAGATGCCGGAAGCAGAGAATGCTGTGCTTGCCGCAGCCGTAACTATACCGCCGGAAATCTGCGCTCGATTTGATCGCGGCGAACCATTGGGCGATGAAGATCGATCCATCATTATCCAGATCGCGCGTAAAGCTCTCGCACGTTTCCAGCTGGAGCCGGTAACGAAAACTGCGGCCAGTCATTCAGCCAAGGCTGGATTCAAGGAGCATTTGTGAGCGACACCACGGCAAACCTGCGGCGCAAGATTAGCAGTGCCGGAGAACTCCAATCCGTGGTGCGCACCATGAAGGCGATGGCAGCATCCAGCATCGGTCAATATGAGAATGCGGTGCTTGCACTGGAGGATTATGATCGAGCTGTGCAACTAGGCTTGGTCGCGTGTTTTCGGCAAAACCCGTTAGCTGGCACCGTGCCTGGCATAGCGCATAAAAATGCAGGGGCGATAGGTGCACTTGTGTTTGGTTCTGACCAAGGGCTGGTGGGTCAATTCAATGAAGTGATGGCAGCGTTTGTAGTGCATACGCTGGCAAATCTACCCGGTGACAAGATAATCTGGGCAGTTGGTGAGCGCATTCAACCCCATTTGGCTGCATCCAGTTTGCTACCGGAAAAAAGCTTTATTCTGCCGAATTCCATTAGTGCAATCACGCCGCTGGTTGGGCAGATTCTACTCGCGCTGGAAACGTGCCGAGAAAGAGGCGAGATCGCTCAACTGTACCTTTTTCATCATCGTCCAAGCTCTGGAGCGACTTATACCCCGGTGTATCAACGGCTGTTGCCGCTGGACGATGTCTGGCGCCGCGATTTGGCAGCCATCGCCTGGCCCACGGCAAATTTGCCCGAAGTCATGAATGGCAGCGATGAAACCTTGCTGGCCTTCATTCGCGAATACCTTTTTGTTTCACTTTTCAAGGCAGGTGCAGAATCGCTGGCCAGTGAGAATGCCAGCCGCTTGGTGGCAATGCAGCGTGCTGAAAAAAATATCGACGAACTGCTGCAAGATATGAACCGTTCGTTTCACCGCTTGCGTCAAAATGCTATTGACGAGGAGCTATTTGATGTGATCTCCGGCTTTGAGGCGTTGAAAGAGCCGTAGCAATAATCGAAAAATTAATGATGAAAATCAATGCACAGGATTTCCTGATAAAGGAAGGTGAAAAAGTCAAGCTCAAGCAGCGGCCGAAGCCGCAAAAGTTCTTGTTGCGCCAGGTTATTGAATTCACTGTCATTTGGCTAAGTTTTCTAGCCCTGTATGCGCCACAAACTGCCTATGCACTGGAAAGTTTTAGCGCAGTTCAAACGGCTTACTCCCCCAGCGATGCCTGGTTGTTGAGCCGTGAGGGTGAGGTGTTGCAACAGTTGCGGCTGAATCATCAGGTGCGGCGTTTGGCTTGGGTGAAGTTGGAGGAGATTTCACCGGCGTTGCTGCGTGCATTAATCATGGCGGAAGATCAGCATTTTTATGCTCATAGCGGCGTGGATTGGTCGGCGGTAGCGGCAGCCGGCTGGCGTAATTTATGGAATAGCAAAACGCGCGGGGCGAGTACGCTGACCATGCAGCTGGCGGGTTTGTTGACTGAAAAAGCACATGCCGGTCGCCGTGGCATACTTGAAAAAACTACGCAGACAGCGCGCGCGATTGTGCTGGAACATACCTGGCAAAAGGCTGAGATTCTGGAAGCCTATCTGAATCTGGTATCGTTTCGGGGCGAATTGCAGGGCATAGGTGCTTTAAGTTTCGCCTTGTTTGATAAAGCGCCGAGTGCCTTAAGCCAGCGCGAAGCAGCGCTGGCGGCGGTGTTGATACGTTCGCCCAATGCCACGCCGTCAGTAGTCGCCAGTCGCGCTTGCAAATTGTTGGGTAAACTGTATCAGGCCAATGAATGTGCAGATATGGAAGGCTTTGTTGCGCTTAAACTCAAGCCGCCATTTGCTATTAATTTGCCGGATAAAGCACCGCATCTGGCGCAGCGTCTGCTGAAAATCCCCGGTCAAACGGTCAAAAGCACCTTGAATCGTCGCTTGCAACAAGCGGCATTTAATAGTCTGCAGCAGAATTTATTGCGCCTGGATCATCGTAATGTGCAGGATGGTGCGGTATTGGTGCTGGATAATCATAGCGGCGAAGTGTTGGCCTGGGTGGGCAGCAGCGGTAGTTTGTCAAACGCAGCCGAGGTGGATAATGTGCTGGCGGCGCGTCAGGCGGGTTCTACGCTCAAGCCGTTTTTATACGCTGTGGCACTGGAACAAAAAGCGCTGACAGCGGCCTCGCTGCTGGATGATTCGCCGGTGCGCATCGCCACTTCCGCTGGTTATTATGTGCCGCAAAATTATGATAAAAACTTTGTCGGCCCGGTGAGTATGCGCATGGCGCTGGGTAGCTCGCTCAATGTGCCCGCCGTGCGCACCTTGCTGCGGGTCGGGCTGGATGCATTTCATCAGCGTTTGCAGGATGCGGGATTCAAAACACTGACCGAATCTGCCGATTATTACGGTTATAGTCTGGCGCTGGGTGCTGCCGATGTGCGTTTGCTGGATTTGACCAATGCTTACCGCAGTTTGGCCAATGGCGGCCAATGGCGTGATGTAGTGTGGCAAAAAACAGCAGTAAAAGCTCCGCTCAAACAAGTAACTACGCCCGCTGTCGCTGCCATTGTTAGCAACATTCTGAGTGATAATAGCGCACGTTTTTACACTTTTGGACTGGATTCAGTGCTGGCTACACCTTATTGGACGGCGGTGAAAACCGGCACCAGCAAGGATATGCGCGATAACTGGTGTATCGGTTACTCCAGCCGCTACACGGTAGGGGTGTGGGTAGGTAATAGTGATGGCAGCCCCATGCACGATGTTTCCGGCGTGGCAGGCGCAGCGCCCATCTGGCGCGAAATGTTGGATGTGCTGCATGGCGATCAAGGCATTTTGCGCATGGCCAGCCGAAAACCAGCGATTCCAGCAGCAGTGGAATCGCGGGAAATTCGTTTTATCCCGGCTTTTGAGCCTCCCAGACGCGAGTTGTATTTGGCCGGAACAGCACAGAGCGAAATTATCGCCAACGACGAAACGCACGCAAAATTCCACCCGGACAAGTTAAGCAAAACCTCAAAATCAGCTAGTCAACAGCTGCTGGCGCGCATTGCCTATCCCGGTACCGGCACCATTATCGCACTCGATCCCGAAATCCCATCCCAACAACAACGCGTAATATTCAAGGCGACGGCGGGGCTGAGCCAGGAGTGGCAATGGCAGCTGGATCAACGAACCCTACCCGCAACCAAGGCAGCCGTTAGTTGGTTTCCCATACCAGGCAAGCATGTGCTGGTATTGAGTGATAAGGCGGGGAATACTGTGGATACGGTGAATTTTGAGGTGCGCGGTGCAAGTTTAAAGTCTGACAAAAGTCAGGCCAGATAGAAGCTTGTTCGGGAATTAGATTTTATAAATCAATATGCCAAGAATAACCAAAGCAACGCTTGCCCAGCCGATGCGGTCTATGTATTTTTGCAGGGTGAGCTCCATGCGCTGACCGCCCCAGGCCATTAATCCGGCAACCAGAAAAAAACGTCCACCGCGGCCAATCAGCGAGGCTAGTGTAAATGGCAGCAATGCCATGGAAACCGTGCCAGCGGCGATGGTGAATACCTTGTACGGAATCGGTGAAAAACCCGCGACAAAAATAGCCCAGAATCCCCATTTATCAAACCAGCTTACGGCAGTTTGATAATGCGGCCAATAACTACTGGTTTTTAAAGTAGGTTCAATTAAATCAAAGGCAAAAGTTCCTATCAGATAGCCAAACAAACCGCCAATCACCGAAGTTAGCGTGGTGAGTAGAGCAAATTTCCAGGCTTTGGACGGATTGGCAAGGCTCATGGGGGCGAGCATGACATCGGGGGGGATTGGAAAGAAGGAAGATTCAGCAAAGCTCATGATGCCCAATATCCAGGGCGCTTTAGGGTGACGCGACCATGTCATGGCCTTTTTATAAAGCGGGGAGAAGATTTTCATGAGGAGAGTTGTTTGGGAAGATAGGAGAATTATACCCGAGGCTACTTGCAGTTCGCATGAATATAATAGGTACATAAAGTGCAAATCGTACTTGACTCATGTTTCAGTACATCCCAATATTAGGCGCTATAAGCCTTACTTTAGCCTCTGATTTATGGAATAATTGCGGGCTATCAGCCAAATCAACAGCACTATAAATCAAGGGCAAAAATACACATGGATGACAATAAAAGCAAGGCGCTTGCAGCCGCTTTATCGCAAATCGAGAAGCAGTTTGGCAAAGGCTCCATCATGCGTATGGGCGATACCGATGTTGCTGGGGATGTGCAGGCGGTTTCCACGGGTTCGCTGGGTCTTGATATTGCCCTCGGCATAGGCGGCTTGCCACGCGGACGTGTGGTAGAGATTTATGGTCCTGAATCTTCAGGCAAGACCACATTAACGCTGTCTGTCATTGCGCAAATGCAAAAGCTGGGCGGCGTGGCGGCGTTTATTGATGCGGAACATGCGCTGGATCCGCAATATGCGCAAAAGCTGGGGGTGAATGTTTCAGAATTGCTGATCTCGCAGCCGGATACCGGTGAGCAGGCGCTGGAAATCGCTGATATGCTGGTGCGCTCCGGTTCGGTTGATATTGTGGTGATTGACTCCGTGGCTGCGCTAACACCAAAAGCCGAAATCGAAGGCGAAATGGGCGATTCGCACATGGGTTTGCAGGCACGCTTGATGTCGCAAGCCTTGCGCAAGTTAACCGGCAATATCAAGCGTACCAATACGCTGGTGATCTTCATCAACCAGATTCGTATGAAGATAGGCGTGATGTTCGGTAACCCTGAAACCACTACCGGCGGCAATGCGCTGAAGTTTTACGCTTCGGTGCGTTTGGATATTCGCCGTACCGGTGCCATTAAAAAGGGTGATGAAGTCATAGGCTCGGAAACCCGTGTCAAAGTGGTCAAGAACAAAGTCGCGCCGCCATTCAAACAAGCTGAATTTGATATTTTGTACGGCGAAGGTATTTCGCGTGAAGGCGAGATTATCGAATTGGGCGCGAATCTGAAACTGGTGGAAAAAGCCGGTTCCTGGTATAGCTACAATGGCGAAAAAATTGGTCAAGGTAAGGATAATGCGCGTGAATATCTGCGTGAACATCCTGCCATTGCCGATGAAATTGATGCAAAAATTCGTGCCAATTCCAAAGCACACCAGGATGTTTTGGTGAAAACTGTAGGGCCGGATGAAGAAGCCGACCTCTAATGTTTATTCATTAAGAGCGCGTGCGCTGTGGCTTTTGGCGCGGCGCGAACACTCGGCAAAGGAGTTGCATAAAAAGCTGTTGCCACATGTGGAGGAGGGCGATGATCTGGAGGCTCTGCTAGCGGATTTTATGCAACGCGGCTGGGTTTCCGATGCGCGTTTCGCCGAGCTGGTAGTAAACGCCAAACAAAAGCGTTACGGCAGCCTGAAACTGGCGCATGAGCTGCGTGAAAAAGGCGTAGCCGATGATTTGATCGCAGAGGCCACCAGTGCAGTGGATGATTTGGAAAATGCCAAAATAGTTTGGCAGAAAAAATATGCCCAAACACCTGCCAGCCGCGAAGAATGGGCAAAGCAGGCAAGGTTTCTACAAAGTCGGGGCTTTGGCTTTGATGTCATCAAAAAAGTATTGAACGAACAGGCTAATGAACAATTAAATAATGACAATTAAACTAAACGCAAACCCTACTAGCAAGGAAATCCGTCAGGCATTTCTGGATTTCTTCGCCTCCAAAGGCCATCAAGTGGTGGCTTCCAGCTCATTAGTGCCACATGGCGATCCCACCCTGTTATTCACCAATGCAGGCATGAACCAGTTCAAGGACGTATTCCTCGGCTTTGACAAGCGCCCCTACACCCGTGCCACCAGCAGCCAGAAATGTGTACGCGCTGGCGGTAAGCACAACGATCTGGAAAACGTGGGCTACACCGCACGCCACCATACGTTCTTTGAAATGTTGGGCAACTTCAGCTTTGGCGATTATTTCAAGCGCGATGCGATTAGCTATGCCTGGGAGTTGCTGACTGAAGTTTATAAGCTGCCCAAAGACAAACTCACGGTCACGGTTTACGCAGAAGATGACGAGGCTTATGACATCTGGGCTAACGAGATTGGTGTACCCCAAGAGCGCATTATCCGTATCGGCGACAACAAGGGCGCGCGATATGCCAGTGATAACTTCTGGATGATGGGCGACACCGGCCCTTGCGGTCCCTGCACCGAAATTTTTTACGATCACGGCGAAAAATACTGGGGCGGGCCTCCGGGCAGTCCTGAGGAAGATGGCGACCGCTTTATTGAAATCTGGAACAACGTGTTCATGCAGTTCAACCGCGACGAAGCGGGTGTGATGCATCCGCTACCCAAACCGTCCGTGGATACCGGCATGGGCTTGGAGCGTATCTCCGCCGTGCTGCAACATGTACATGCCAATTACGAAATTGATCTGTTTCAAAGTTTAATCAAAGCTGCTGCGCGCGAAACCAAAACGACCGATCTGGAAAGTCCCTCACTCAAAGTGCTGGCCGACCACATCCGCGCCTGTAGCTTTTTGATTGCCGATGGCGTGATTCCCGGCAATGAAGGCCGTGGCTACGTGCTGCGCCGCATCATCCGCCGTGCCATTCGTCACGGTTACAAACTGGGTGCCAGAGCAGCATTTTTCTACAAACTGGTGCCGGATCTGGTGGCGGAAATGGGCGAGGCTTATCCTGAGCTTGCCGCTGGGCAGTCGCGTGTGATGGATATTCTCAAGCAGGAAGAAGAGCGTTTCTTCGAGACCATAGAGCATGGCATGGCAACGCTGGAAGCTGACCTTGCAGAAATGGCGAAGACGGGCGTAACCACGTTCAACGGCGAGACGGCTTTCAAACTACATGATACTTATGGCTTTCCGCTGGATTTGACCGCTGATGTATGCCGCGAAAGAAATGTGACGGTAGATTCCGTTGCCTTCGATACCGCCATGGCACGGCAAAAAGAACAAGCCCGCGCTGCAGGCAAATTCAAGATGGCGACCAATCTGGAATACGATGGTCAAACCACAGTTTTTCAGGGTTATGAAAAGCTGGAAACACAGGCCAAGGTATTGGCGCTGTACAAGGATGGCATAGCCGTTAACGAACTCGATGAAGGCGATCTTGGCGTGGTGGTGCTGGATGCAACACCGTTTTATGCCGAATCCGGCGGTCAGATTGGCGATAGCGGCGAATTGCGCGGAGAGAACGCAATTTTTGCCGTGGAAGATACGCAAAAAATTCAGGCCAGCGTGTTTGGTCATCATGGCGTGGTCAAGACCGGCAAACTGATCGCAGGCAACAGCGTCAGCGCCCGTGTCAATATTGCCGCCCGTGCCGCCACCCAGCGTAACCACTCTGCCACCCACCTGATGCACAAAGCCCTGCGTGAAGTGTTGGGCGAGCATGTGCAGCAAAAAGGCTCCTTGGTGGATACCGATAAAACCCGGTTTGACTTTGTGCATAACACGCCGGTGACGGATGAGGAAATCCGCAAGGTGGAACAGCTCGTCAATAGCGAAGTTCTTGCCAATGCCGCTACACAGGCACGGGTGATGGATATAGAAGCGGCGCAGAAAACCGGTGCCATGATGTTGTTTGGCGAAAAATATGGTGATGAAGTGCGCGTGCTGGATATTGGTTCCTCACGCGAACTGTGCGGTGGCACGCATGTGGTTCGCACCGGTGATATTGGCCTGTTCAAAATTGTCGCGGAATCCGGCGTGGCGGCGGGTGTGCGGCGCGTAGAAGCAGCTACCGGTGAAAATGCCGTGCAACTGGTACAGGCGCAGCAAGCGCTGCTCAATCAGGCGGCCGCCGAGCTCAAGGCTCCTGCGCATGAATTGCCTGCCAAAATCGGCCAGATTCTGGATAACGTAAAAACGCTGGAAAAAGAATTGGCACGCCTCAAATCCAAACTTGCTTCATCGCAAGGCGATGATCTGGCGGAGCAAGCGCTGGAAATTGCAGGTGTTAAAGTATTGGCGGCAAATCTGGAAGGTGCGGATGCCAATACGCTACGCGAAACCATGGATAAACTGAAAGACAAACTCAAATCCGCCGCCATTGTGCTGGCCAGCGTCAGCGATGGCAAAGTCAGCCTGGCCGCTGGCGTTACTGCGGATTTGACAGCGAAACTAAAAGCCGGTGAGCTGGTCAATCATGTGGCTGCACAAGTGGGCGGCAAAGGTGGTGGCAAGCCGGATCTGGCCATGGCTGGTGGCTCGGATGCCAGCAAGTTGCCGCAGGCGCTGGCCAGCGTGGCCGAGTGGGTAAAAGCCAAGCTGAATTAATCAAAAACCTTAACAATTACTGACAACCAAAAAAATTATGGCACTTATAGTACAAAAATACGGCGGCACTTCTGTCGCTAATCCCGAACGTATCCGCAATCTGGCTAACCGCGTGGCGCGCTACAAGGCGCTGGGGCATCAAATCGTGGTCGTGGTATCCGCTATGTCCGGTGAAACCAATCGTCTGCTGGCGCTGGCAAAAGAGCTTATGCCCGAGCCTGATCCGCGCGAATTGGATGTGATGGTGGCTACCGGTGAGCAAGTGACTGTGAGCCTGACCGCGATGGCGCTGATGGAGCTAGGGCTAAAAGCCAAAAGCTATACCGGTGCCCAAGTGCGCATTCTGACGGACAATGCTTTTACCAAAGCACGTATTCTCAGCATTGATGAGCACAATATCCGAGCTGATCTGGATGCGGGATATGTGGTAGTGGTGGCAGGTTTTCAGGGTGTGGATGAGCAAGGCAACATTACCACGCTGGGTCGTGGCGGCTCGGATACCACAGGCGTGGCGCTGGCGGCGGCACTCAAAGCCGATGAATGCCAAATCTATACCGATGTGGATGGCGTTTATACCACCGATCCGCGCGTGGTGCCGGAAGCGCGGCGTTTGAAATCCATCACCTTTGAAGAAATGCTGGAAATGGCCAGCCTCGGCTCCAAGGTGCTGCAAATCCGCTCGGTAGAATTTGCCGGTAAATACAAAGTTAAACTACGTGTGCTCTCTAGCTTTGAAGAAGATGGCGAAGGCACACTGATTACATTTGAAGAAAACGAAAGGGATGGAACGATGGAACAGCCGATTATTTCTGGCATAGCCTTTAACCGCGACGAGGCGAAAGTGACGATACTTGGGGTGCCGGATCGTCCAGGCATTGCTCATCAGATTCTTGGCCCCATTGCCGATGCCAACATTGATGTGGACATGATTATCCAGAACGTTAGCGCAGACGGCACCACGGATTTCACCTTTACTGTGAATAAAGGCGATATGAACAAAGCGTTGGGCATATTGAAAGACAAGGTACAAGCCGTGATAGGCGCGCGCGAAATCAATGGCAATGACAAAATCGCCAAGGTATCCGTGGTTGGCGTGGGTATGCGTTCGCACGTGGGTATTGCCAGCCAAATGTTCCGCACTCTGGCGGAAGAAGGTATCAATATCGGCATGATCTCCACCTCGGAAATCAAGATTTCTGTGGTGATTGATGAAAAATATCTGGAACTGGCCGTGCGCGTACTGCACAAAGCCTTTGATCTGGAAAACGCTTGATAGCCGATAGCAAACGTCAAGTTAATAAATAACGCTATGCAAGGCCATTTCAACCGATTACGCGTGCTTGTCATTTTGCTGCTGGCGGTATTTTTTGCCGACACGGTATATGCCAGCACGCGCATGCTGGAAATGCAAATGTTTAACAATAATGCAGGTGGCGTATCACATCTGCATTGTCATCATGTGCCAGATACTTGTAGTTGATAATTTATACAGCACTGACATGGCGCATCACTCATCACCGAAATCCTCCCCCAGCACCGCCGATTGCCATGACTGTCTGGCCTGTTTGAGCATGTTGCCAGGCCATGCAGTCCTTCCGCTATTTTTCAAAAATGTTGAAGTTGGGCTTTCATCCTTCAAGTTTATTTCTCTCTCGCACATTAGCGAGCAGCCGCAAAGACCGCCTATTTCCTGATTTTGCTGTTGATTTTTAGCCTGCGTTATTCGGCGCGGGATGCATTTAATCATCACTAAACTAAAGGGAGATAGCCTCATGAAGACTTATTTCAACAAGCTTTATGCACCTACCGGATTTGCCCGGCGACATTCAGACCTTGCCTGCTTTTGAAACATCAGCAATTGCACAACGTCTGGATTTGCAGGCGCAGCGTTTGGAGACGGAAGCGATAGCACAACAGTTGGGCTTTACCAAAGCCACGCGTTTTAGCAATGTGCTGGAGTTGGGGCCTGTGAACATGAATCCGGCCGCCTGGCGTGTCGACAACCATCGGCTCAATGTGCCGAGCGACGGCCTGTTTTGAATGTATTTTTGCTTCACCCATTTGGTGAATCCTCCCACCTCAATAACTACGTACTGTAGCGGCTCATTTCAGGGTGTCAACTGCCGGAAGTAGGATTAACTAACTATTTAGAAACAGCCATGCTATATCTCATTCTGCTCACCGCAGTGTGGTGGTGGTGGTTTCCGAGCTGGCAAAGCGCAGCGACAGGATAGGCGCGTTAGTTGTCTCCTTGCCGCTGGTCACAGTGCTGACTTTGATCTGGCTGTATCAGGGCAAGTATCCAACCAAACCACCCCTTCTGCGTTAAGTTTTATGCTATGTCTTTTCTCAACGGCAACAATTCATTGATGCGGCTATGCGGCTAGGTGGGAAATTTCTCCATGATATCCTTGAGCCAAGCTTGGGTTTCGCTTTGGTTTGATGCAGGCGCAATCGCGCACTGGCTGACCTTGCGCCTGGCGTCCCACTTCATAACATTCCTCTATGCGGCGTAAAGTCTCTGCGGCCACCGGGTTTTGATTTGCCGCAGTACAAATAGCAAATTAAACCGTTTTATAATCATACACTGTCTATTTGGCATGAACAATTGTCAGACTTATAGACAGTTGACAAGGAATTCAATCGCCAGGTTTTCAGCCGGAATCCTGCGGTCATGGGTGCGTGTTTATATTTAACTGATTGTATTAACTCGTTTTATAAAAGCATAAGGCCAAGTTGGCACAGCTGTTGCTAATGTCACAATGCAAGACAAATGATGAAGCCACTCAAAAAGTTCAGGTTGATTCAAGCGTCTGGTTAAATTAACTCAGGGGTCACAAACCCCGGATTTACACACTCTTAAGGAGAAATAAAATGGCTCTTAGTACAGCACATAAAGCAGCAACCGACGCACTGGCCGCGAACCGCGCCCCCATCAGCGTAGGCGCACAAGAAGTTCACAAATGGATGCAAGACTTCAACTGGGACTTCGCCAACAACCGCACCAAGTACCCCACCAAGTACCACATGGCGAACGACACCAAAGAACAGTTCAAGCTGACCGCCAAAGAATACGCCCGTATGGAATCCGTCAAGGACGAACGTCAATTCGGTTCCTTGCAAGATGCATTGGCTCGTATGGATGCCGGTGCCCGTGTTCACCCAAAATGGGGTGAAACCATGAAGGTCATCTCCAACTTCCTGGAAGTGGGCGAATACAACGCGATTGCTGCAACCGGTATGTTGTGGGATTGCGCCACAGCGCCAGAACAAAAGAACGGCTACTTGGGTCAATGTATGGATGAAATCCGTCATACCCACCAATGCGCCTATGTAAACTACTACTTCGCCAAATACTTCCATGACCCTGCTGGCCACACCGATGCACGTCGCGTACGTACCCTGGGTCCTTTGTGGAAAGGCATGAAACGCGTATTCTCCGATGGCTTCATCTCAGGCGATGCCGTTGAGTGTTCAGTCAGCTTGCAATTGGTCGGCGAAGCCTGCTTCACCAACCCATTGATCGTAGCGGTTACTGAATGGGCTTCCATGAACGGTGATGAAATCACCCCAACTGTATTCCTGTCCATTGAAACAGACGAACTGCGTCACATGGCCAACGGTTATCAAACCGTGGTATCTATCGCCAATGACCCAGCCGCTGCCAAATACCTGAATACCGACTTGAACAATGCGTTCTGGACACAACAAAAGTACTTCACCCCAGTATTGGGTATGGCGTTTGAATATGGTTCCAAAACCAAGGTTGAGCCATGGGTCAAGACCTGGAACCGTTGGGTATACGAAGATTGGGGCGGCATCTGGATTGGCCGTCTGGGCAAATACGGTGTAGCTTCACCACAAAGCCTGAAAGATGCAAAACGTGACGCTTACTGGGCACATCATGACTTGTTCCTGTTGGCTTATGCAGTATGGCCAACTGGCTTCTTCCGTCTGGATCTGCCTACCAAGGAAGATGCAGAATGGTTCGAAGCGAACTACCCAGGCTGGCAAGATTTCTACGGCGTGATCTATGACGAATGGCGTGCCCGTGGTTGTGAAGACCCAGCCAGCGGCTTCATTCCACTGCTGTGGTTCATCGAAAACGGCCATGAAATCTACATCGACCGTACATCACAAGTGCCATTCTGCCCAACCTTGACCAAAGGTGCCGGTTCCCTGCGTATTCATGAATACAATGGCATGAAACATGCGTTCTCTGATCAATGGAGTGAGCGTATGTGGTTGAGTGAGCCAGAGCGTTATGAGTGCCAAAACATGTTTGAGCAATATGCAGGCCGTGAATTGTCTGAAGTCATCGCTGAAGGTCATGGCGTACGTGCAGATGGCAAGACACTGATTGCGCAGCCGCATGTGAAGAAAGAAGGCAAGCTGTGGACACTGGAAGACATCAAACGTATTGGTTGTGTGTTCAAGAATCCATTGGCTTAATCTGCCAGAAAAAAACCGGCCTGACAACAGGCGGGTGAAACACCTCTCACGCCAATATCACCACAAGTGATAAAGGCGTGAGAATTTAAGTAGTGCCCTGCTAAAAATGCTTACCTGCAAAACAGCTCAGAAATACCGTCATTAAAACCTTATTGCAGACTCTATTCTGCCCATTGAATGGCATAAACTGGCTGGCTCTTGCAAGTTTGACTGATGCTGACGCTCACTGTGATGGTGAGCGTAGTGTTAGCCAAATTCCCCAATTCTTACAAAAACTCCAACATGAAAACCAAACTGATTGTTTTGCTCAGTCTTATTCTCAGTGCCTGCATGGGTGTGCCGGATGGCATCCATGTGGTTACCGGGTTTGAAGCCAACAAATACCTGGGAACCTGGTATGAAATCGCACGTCTGGATCACTCGTTTGAGCGCGGGCTGGAGAAAGTCACCGCCAATTTGAATATTCTCTAAGCAGACATGGTACAGGCTAGGCGTTTGTCGAATCCGCACTTTGTAATGCTTTATGCCAGCAATGGCGAGGACAAACACTGTATCGAACCAGCACTTTAACGCTTAATTAACGCCCTGGCTGGCTAGATAATCTTCATAATTGCCAGTAAAGTCCACAATGCCATCGGCTTTTATTTCCAGAATTCGTGTGGCAATGGAGCTGACAAATTCGCGGTCATGGCTGACAAAAAGCAATGTGCCTTTGTATTTGTCCAGCGCGGTATTCAAGGCTTCGATGGATTCCATGTCCATGTGGTTGGTGGGTTCATCCATCAGCATAACATTGGTTTTTGTCAACATCATGCGGCCAAACATCATGCGGCCTTTCTCGCCACCGGATAGTACTTTCACGGATTTATTGAAATCATCCCCAGAAAATAACAAGCGACCCAACATGCTACGCACCACCTGGTCGTCGTCGCCAGGCTGTGTGTGGCGTTTCATCCAGTCGAATAAATTGAGGCCGTCTGAAAACTCAGCTTCATGGTCTTGTGCAAAATAGCCGAGTTTGGCTTTTTCTGCCCATTTCACCAAGCCATGTTTAGGCTCGAGATCACGAGCCAAACAGCGCAGAAACGTGGTTTTACCAATACCGTTTTCACCAATAATAGCGACTTTTTCACCGGCTTCTATCAGTAGATCAAAATCATTAAACAGCAGATGTCCATCAAAGCCGTGGCTGAGCTTTTCCAGCACCAGTGCATTTCGGTGCAGCTTTTCGCGCTCATCGTATTCAAAGCGAATAAACGGATACTGGCGGCTGGAAGGCTTGATGTCTTCCACCTTGATTTTGTCGATTTGCTTGGCGCGGCTGGTAGCTTGCTTGGCTTTGGAGGCATTGGCCGAGAAGCGGCGTACAAAGTCTTGTAAATCTGCAATCTGCTGTTTGGCTTTATCGTTATCCTTGGCTTGTTGCGCGCGCGCCATGGTGGAAGCTTCCATGAAATCATCATAATTGCCCGGATACACAGTCAGTTTGCCGTAATCCATATCGGCAGTGTGTGTGCATACCTGATTCAGAAAGTGCCTGTCATGCGAGATGATAATCATGGTGCAGCTGCGATTATTGAGCACATCTTCCAACCAGCGTATGGTGTTGATGTCCAGGTTGTTGGTTGGCTCATCCAGCAGCAGAATGTCGGGATTGGAAAACAGCGCTTGCACCAACAGCACGCGTAATTTCCAGCCCGGGGCTACTGCGCTCATCAAGCCGGTATGTTGCTCGATGGGGATGCCAACGCCTAGCAGTAATTCACCTGCGCGTGCTTCAGCGGTATAACCACCGTATTCGGCATAGACAGATTCAAGTTCTGCGGCACGCATGTAGTCATCTTCGGTCGCTTCCGGGTTCATATAGAGCGCAGTTTTTTCTACATTCGCTTGCCACATTTGATCATGCCCCATCATCACCACATCCAACACGCGCTGGTCTTCATAGGCAAATTGATCCTGACGCAGCCAGGACATGCGCTCATTACTGTCTATGCTGATATTACCTGCGGTGGGTTCCAGCACGCCTGCCAGAATTTTCATATATGTGGTTTTACCGCAACCATTCGCGCCGATGAGGCCGTAGCGATTGCCATCGCCGAATTTTACCGAGACGTTTTCAAAAAGCGGCTTCGCGCCAAACTGCATGGTGATATTGTTGCTGATGAGCACTGTGTTATTCCTGTGTGATTATTTCTGAATAAAACTAAAATTTATTGTAGATGACAATTTCATTCAATGGCAGCTGGCCAGCGCGCGGCATGGCGGGTTTGATAGCCTTGCCGATGACAACGAACATGGAGGGAACGTGGTCGGCTGGCAGATTCAAAAGCTTGGTAACGGCATCAAAGTCAAAACCATCCATCGGGCAAGTGTCATAGCCCATTTCCTTGGCAGCCAGCATTAAGGTAGTCGCTACCATGCCGCAAGAGCGCATGGCCTCATCGCGCTGAGCCTGTTCGTTACCGTTATAGTAGCGGCCAATTGCGGGCACTAGATAATCTTGCACTTCTTGCGGCGCATTGCGCCAATAACGCTCGGGTTGTTTTTCCCAGGCTTTCAAATCGGCGGTGAGTACAATCAATAAAGAAGCTTCCTCCACTTGTGCTTGGTTCCAGCTGGCAGCGCGGATTTGTTTGCGCAATTCAATATCCTGTACCACGACAAAGCGCCAATTTTGAATGTTGAAAGCAGTGGGAGAGAGGATGGCTAGCGATAGCAGCTTGTCAATTTCCTCTTGTGTTAATTTGTGTTCAGGATCAAATGCTTTGATTGAACGGCGTTTTTCAATAGCTTCAGATACTTGCATGACTACCTTAATGTTTCATTGATAATGAATAGCTAAAATGATTAATGTGATATTGCCAGCTGGTCGCAACCAGAGGACTTCATCATCGACCTTATGGCCTATTAGCGCTTTTGCCAGGGGCGAAATCCAGCTCACTTTATTGGCTTGAATGTCGGCCTCATCCTCGCCAACAATCGTGAATTGATGCAAATTGCCTTCGGCATCTTCAACTTCTACTGTTGCACCAAATAGCACATGCAGTGCACTTTTGTCCGGCTTGGTTACCATGGCTGTTTCCAGACGCGAGGCAATATAGCGCAAATTACGATTGACTCTAACCAGCTGTTGTTGCACAGCTGAGTCTTCTTTGCTGGCAGCTAAACGCAAGCGATCGCTATCCAATTGTTCGGCCTGAGCCTGTAATTGTGCATAGCCCGATGCTGTAACATAATTGGGATGCAGGCTGATTGGACGCTCGGGTTGATCTGTGCCCGCATGCTCCAAATCATCTTCTTTTACAAATCCACGGCTCATTCGTTATTCTAGTGAAAGTAGTAGGAAAATATGACATTTCAAACAAATCAAATAATCCAAATAATCCAAATATATTCAATAAACTTGTAATCAAAGCAAATTAACTTAACCATATGCCGAGCATATTTTAAACTCAGCAACTTTCTGGTTTACCAACTTACAGCATAAAACAAAAAAGACCTACAGCTTTAACTCTGTAAGTCTTTGTTTCATTGGTCGGGGCGAGAGGATTTGAACCTCCGACCACATGCACCCCATGCATGTACGCTACCAGGCTGCGCTACGCCCCGACGCTGTTGCCTTGCTACAACAGGGCGCTATTATAGCGGATAAAGGACGGCATCGAAAACACTTACTTTCTTCAGCCAATCATCTTTGTGCTTAGGCTTTATGTTCAAATGCTAATGACGACGCACTGGCTAGCCTGATTTATACTAGCAGCATTTACCAACAAGTTTAAATTTCATGAATCACTACATTAAAAATTCTCTGTGGTTATTAGTTGCCTTGCTTGGTGCTGCGGCATTGGGGGGGATAGCGCTCAATCGCGGAGAGAGCATCAATGCGTTGTGGCTGATTACGGCTGCCATTTGTGTATATGCCTTGGCATACCGGTTTTATGCGGCTTGGATTGCCGCTAAAGTTTTGATGGTGGATGCAACACGCGCCACACCAGCGGAGCTTAAGAATAATGGCCGGGATTTTGTACCAACCAATAAATGGGTGGTGTTTGGTCATCATTTTGCCGCCATCGCTGGTCCTGGGCCGTTGGTGGGGCCTACACTTGCGGCGCAATTCGGTTATCTGCCGGGAACGCTGTGGTTGCTGATAGGTGCAGTGCTGGGTGGCTGTGTGCAGGATATGGCGATTTTGTTTTTTTCTACGCGGCGCAACGCGAAAAGTCTCGGTCAGATGGCGCGTGATGAATTGGGAGCAATAGGTGGCAATGCAGCGCTAATCGGCACTTTTGTCATCATGATTATTCTGATTGCCGTGCTAGGCCTGGTGGTGGTGAATGCCATGAAGCATAGCCCGTGGGCGACTTCAACCGTGGCAGCGACCATTCCGATTGCGATGTTGGTTGGTTTGTATATGCGTAACTTTCGGCCCGGACAAGTGCTGGAAGCTTCTGCACTGGGCGTAATTTTATTATTGCTGGCGGTGGTGGGGGGGGGCTGGATTGACCATCATGCAAGCCTGCGTGATTTCTTTGACCAGGAAGGTTTGATACTGGCTTGGGGGGTGATGATCTACGGCTTTGCGGCGGCTATTTTACCGGTATGGCTGCTGCTGGCACCACGCGATTACCTTTCCACATACATGAAAATTGGTACGATAGTCTTGCTGGCAGTGGCCATAATTCTGCTGCAACCCAGCATTAAAATGCCCGCCATCACGCCGTTTATTGACGGCACCGGCCCAATTTTTGGCGGCAAACTGTTTCCATTTTTGTTCATTACCATTGCTTGCGGTGCTATTTCCGGCTTTCACGCACTAATTGCTTCCGGCACTACACCCAAACTACTGGCCAATGAGCGCGATATTCGTTTGATTGGTTATGGTGCCATGCTGCTGGAATCCTTTGTTGCCGTCATGGCGATGGTGGCGGCCACTGTGCTTGACCCCGGTGTATTTTTCGCCATTAATAGCTCTGCTGGCACGGTGGGTAAAGAGGCGGCGCAAGCGGTTGCGACGATTTCGGGCTGGGGCTTTCCGGTAAGCACCGCGCAAATGGATGCATTGGCAAAGGATATGGGCGAAGCCACTTTATTTGCCCGCACTGGTGGCGCGCCCTCGTTGGCAGTAGGTATGGCTAGTATCTTTGGCAGCGCTTTCGGCAAGGGCATGTTGGCTTTGTGGTATCACTTCGCCATCATGTTTGAGGCGATTTTTATTCTCACCACACTGGATGCTGGAACCCGTGTCGGACGCTTTATGTTGCAAGACATGCTGGGTAATATCTGGCCAAAAATCGGGCAAACGTCGTGGATGCCTTCGGTCATTTTCACCAGCGCACTGGTGGTGGCAGGCTGGGGCTATTTTCTCTACATAGGCGTGATTGACCCCAACGGCGGCGTTGCTATTCTGTGGCCCTTGTTTGGCATTGCCAATCAAATGCTGGCGGCCATTGCCTTGAGCGTTGCTACCGGCATTCTGGTGAAATCCGGCAAGTTGAAGCAGGCTTGGGTCACTGCATTGCCGCTAATGTGGCTGACCATCGTCACCAGTAGCGCCGCCTGGGAGAAAATTACCAGTAGCGATATTCGCGTAGGTTTTCTAGCGGCAGCCAATGACATGGCGACCAAACTGGCCGCTGGCGTATTACCGCCAGACAAGGCCGCCATCGCACCACAACTGATTTTTAATCAGCAACTGGATGCTGGGCTCACCTTGTTTTTTGTTGTGACACTATGGATAGTCATTTTTGACATGCTGCGTGTATGCAGCCGACATCTGGCAGGCAAAGCGGTGCCTCCCATCACCGAGTCGCCGCATGTGCCGAGTCGATTGGTGGAAAATTGGGTGAGAGATTAATGTTGGCTAAAATAAAAGCCTTTTGGCGAGCTATACGCCAACTCTCCGGCGCTGATGCCTATGAACGTTATTTGTTGCATCAGGTAAAACATCACCCAGATAAAACGCCTCTAACCAAAGCCGAGTTCTTCAAGCAATGGCAGGACGAGAAGTGGGCCGGTATTAAACGCTGCTGTTAGCATTGGCTAATATGCCGCAGCGATATAAACTGCGCGTCACCAAAAAATAAAAGGAAATAAAATGTCACTTGGCCCGGTTATGTTGGATGTTGTGGGAACTGAACTGAACCTGGAGGATATTCGGCGACTACAACACCCGTTAGTGGGTGGAGTGATTCTATTTGCACGCAATTTTGTTTCGTCCAGTCAGTTAAAGGAGCTGACCGCTGCAATTCATGCCTTACGCCAGCCGCCCTTACTGATAGCGGTAGATCACGAAGGAGGGCGCGTACAGCGTTTTCGCGAGGGGTTTACCAAAATCCCCGCCATGCGCGAGCTGGGCAAAGTTTGGGATAAAAACCCCAAGCGTGCCAAGCAATTGGCGTTGGAAGCAGGCTGGGTCCTGGCGGCGGAGTTAAGAGCGCACGGCGTGGATTTTAGTTTCACGCCAGTGCTGGATATGGATTATGGCGAAAGCCAGGTGATCGGCGACCGCGCTTTTCATCAAAACACGCAGGCCATCGCACAGCTGGCCAATGCATTAACGCAGGGCTTAAAGCGTGGTGGCATGGCAGCGGTAGGTAAACATTTTCCCGGCCATGGTTTTGTGGTGGCGGATTCACATGTAGCGATACCGGTAGACGAGCGTGGCTTTACTGAAATTGAGCAAAAGGATATTGAACCATTTCGGCACATGATTGATGCAGGCATTCAGGCCATCATGCCTGCGCATGTCATTTACCCCAAAGTGGATAGTATGCCGGCAGGATTTTCAAAAATCTGGTTGCAGCAGGTGTTGCGTAAGCATTTGGGTTTTAATGGCATGATTTTCAGCGATGATCTTTCCATGGAAGGTGCTGTGGTAGCAGGTGATGTAACACAGCGCGCTATGGCTGCATTGCATGCAGGCTGTGACATGGTGCTATTGTGTAACCGCCCCGATTTGGCGGACGAACTGTTGGAGCATATGCAAGGTGCAATGCCTGCGCAAAGTTTAGCGCGTTTAGCGCGTATGCATGGCGGACTGCATCCTGCCAATATGGTTGCATTGCATGAGGATGCTGAGTTTATGCAGGCAATGCATCATGTGGCGGAAGTGGGCAAGGTAGACGGTGATTTGCTATTTGAGGCTTAACTACCAGAATTGCCAACTTTGAGTATAAAGCACCCAAATGCCCAGCAGACCGTTGGTAATGGCATGAGCGCAGATGGGTAGCCAAAGATTTCGGGTACGCATATAAAGTAGATTATAGGCACAACCAGCCAGCAGTCCAGCAAACAGCAAATTGTGTTCGGATGCAAATAATACGGCTGTTAGCCAAAACGCTTTATGACTAACGGATGCTGGTGACACTTGTAAAAAATCACTGCGGTCTATCCAGCGCAAGAGATAGGAGCGCCAGAAAAGCTCCTCAATCAGAGGAACGACAAGCGTAGCGCCAGTTAAACGAAAACAAACTAGCCAAACATCCAAATTACCATCAGCAGATAAGGGCTTGAAACCGTGCGATTCACCTAAACGCAACCAGGGATGATCCAGATTAATCCACAAGACAAATACGCCAATGCCTATCACAATTGCACCCAACCATTGGGATAGTGGAATATTAACGGGCAATTTAAGTTCTACATAATGCTGCCAGAAGTAAGCCAGTGCTGTAACAGTCGCGACTACTCGCACGGCATAAAGCCAGCGTAGATCCAGACTTTGCATGTAGCCGGATAGCCAATTGCTTTGAAGCACGCTTTCCAGTGCAATGAAGGCAATGAATATAACAAAAGGCACGATCCTGGCCAGCGCAGGATTAGAGACTGATTTGTTGGGTGTATTATCTTGGAACAACATTAGCCTGATGCTTAACCTGATTTTTGCTTAACCGATTGTTTAGTAAATCAATAATCATTCAGCACAGCGCCAACCAATTCAGCCCCGGCAATAGTCAACTGCTGTTTAACCGCATCGACATCAGCAAGTTTTGTATGATGACGTCGGGTAACCACCACCGTTCCTCCAATCCAGGCACTAAGCGTTTGTGCATCAGCACAACTTAATGCGGGAGGGGAGTCAATAATGATGACATCAAATTGATTGGCCATGTTATTGAGAAACTCAGGCATGACCGGGCGACTGAGAAGTTCCAGAGGATTGGGTGGAATGGTTCCTGCCGTTAGTACGAAAAGATTTTTTAATGCATCTACCAGATGAATCACCTGGATATTTGCGCGGCCAGCCAGAATGTCAGAAAGCCCTGGATTGCTGGGCAGGCGAAACATGGTGTGTTGTCTGGGGTTACGTAAGTCGGCATCTATCAACAGCGTACGTTGGCCAAGCTGTGCAAACATGACAGCCAGATTTGCGGCTATATGGCTGGCACCTTGGCCTTCAGAAGGTGACGTGATGACAATGGATTTATGCTTGGAAAACCAGCGTAGAGTGAGTTGGCTACGTAACAGACGCAGCGACTCTACTACCGGGGAGTCCGGCTGAATGGCGGCGACCAGTTCAGGAGCCACAGCTTCACTATTGGCAGGGAGCCAAGCATGGTCGAATTGTTGCGCAAGTGCCTGCAAAATGTCACTATTATTTACCAAGCCTAATTTAATCGCAGCATCCCCAAAGCGTAAGCCTTGCTCATGTTGCAATTTTAAAATATTTTCAACATCCTCGACGCTAACTTTACCATTGTCCAACAAAGCATGGCCGATGTTGCGCTGATTCGAAGCAACTTCTTTTACTTGGGAAGTTAGCGTGCTATTCATTTTATTCCTGCCTTGGATACTTTGTAGTCAAAAGATTTCGTCGTGTTTTTTCTATTTCCACCTATACGTTTAAACCAAGGCTGACGTACTAGTTTGGTAGGCGGGATTACACCTAACAGTGGAATCTCGGCCCAATTCAAAATGTCTTCCGGCGTACGCACGCGGCGATCCAACATTTCAGCCAACAAGGCGATGCCCACCGCCAACATGGTGCCCATGAAAATGGAAATTAACATATTAAGAAAAACCTTGGGTTTGCTTGGATCAGTTGGTGCAGTTGCCGGGTTGAGTATTGCAACCTCGGTTTGATTCGATTGACCTGCCATATTGGATTGACTATAGCGTTGCATCGCCATATCCAACACTTTTTGTGAGTTTTCAACATCGCGTTGCAACCTTAATAATTCATCGCGTTGCTGATTGATAAGGAGTACCTTATTTTTTTGCGTGGCTAAAGATGCACGAAGATCGGACTCAAGACGTTGCGAAATATTAGCGGCGCTACCCAGGCTGCTTCCGGCCGTTTTTAACTCACGCTCCAGTTTACTGCGCAGACTTTGCGCCTCGGCCATTGCTGATTGATACTGCGGGTGATTGCTACTCAGACGTTGACCAAGGTCAGCAATTTTGCTCTCAGCCCGAGTAAGTTCAGCTTTCAGGTTTTGAATAAGTGGATTACTCAGGATATCTGGGCTTTCTTCCAGACTTTTGCCTCTGCTGGCCTGTTGCTGACGCGAGCTTTTATCCAGTGACTGCGATTGTGCTCCAACCAGTTGGCTGGAAAGCTCGGCCAATCTGGTGTTCTCAACATCAAAATGTTCCTCAATGGATACAATGCCTTTTTCACGTTGATAAGCAGAAAGTTTAGTTTGGGCTTTTGCCAGATCATCACGTAAAGTTTTTACCTGATTATTAAACCATTCAGCGGTTTGTTTGGAGGGATCTACTTTAAATTTCAAATTGGTCTGGATATAAGCATCAGCAAATGCATTGGCAAGATCGGCAGCAAATTTAGGGTTTGCGTTCTCATAATCAAGATTGATGACACTACTCTCGCGAGAAGGCTTTACATCAAGATTTTTAAGCAGCAAATCAGCCAGCCAATCGCGCACATTACCTTCGCCCTTGGTGGCTTTATTAAACATGGCAATCGCTTCTGCTTGTTTATCCAACCCAAGTGTATCGATAACATTGAGTGCCACATTATGGCTGTTGATGATATCGACCTGGGTTGCCATATAACCAGGTACCAATTGTGCGGGAACAACCGCGCCACTGACAGGATCAGCCCCGGTGTAATTAAGAATTAGTGTGGCAGTGGCTTTGTAAGTTTTGGGCAAAATCAAACTGACCGCCAAGGTTGTTAATACGGTAGTCACCAATATAAACAGCGCTATTTTCTTTCGCGCCAGTAATATAGCTATAAATTGATTGAAGTTCATTTAATAACTCTTTGTTTATAAATTACATTAAATTTAAATTAAGTTAAAACCAGCTCTCACTGATTTGTAATACATCATCGGCTTTAAGCAAGGTGTTGGGTTCTACCGAGATAATCTCCAACTCGCCTTTGTCGTTGCGGCGTTTGATACGCAGGTCACGTTCAGTACCACGAGCTGTTAGACCGCCGCCAGTAGCAAGCGCCTGTGCAACTGTCATATCACGTTCCAATCTAAACGAACCGGGACGTTGAACTTCACCATAGATATAAAACATCTGGGCACGTGGCACGTAAAGTGTATCACCTGCTGTAAGCGGTACATCTTTACCATCCTCTTTGCGTAACAAATCACGCCAGTTATATTCCTGCCGAATCGTGTTGCCATTTTTTTGTGAAATAACCGTCACGATATCGGCACCGTTTTGGTTGGCTCCCCCAGCCATGGCCAGCAACTCAATGAGCGTACTTGGCCTGTCTATGGGATACCTGCCCGGCTTGAGAACTTCTCCTAATACGGATATTTGTTGGCTGGAAACTTGTAACACCACAATATTGACTTGAGGTTTTTTGATGAAGCCGCCATTCTCCAATAGATTGGCGATATTCTTTTCCGCTTGCGATACGCTAATTCCGCCGACCTGAACATCGCCCACAAGCGGCAGTGAAATAGAACCGGCGGAAGTTACGCGAGTTTCTGTGGTTAAGTCCGCGTTGCCATAAATGGTTATGCGTAGCATATCGCCAGAACCCAGTGGATTATCCGCCGCCTGAACCAAACAAGTAAAAAACATAAAAATAGCTAAAACAAATTTCTTCATGGCATAAGGCCTTTCATAACGACAGTTTTCGAGGTTTATTATTGAATATTGGAGTCAGTGTTCGGTGAATACTAGCTGACCAAAATTGATTATTGCAGTCATCATGACTTTACATTTCAAAAGCTGCACTAAATCCTATACTTACATCATCATAGCTTCTAATATTAGAGCTTCGTGTTTCAGCATTCACATTTGCATTCAGCGTAAGCTTGTTAATGGGTCTGTAAATAAATGTCATACGTGCACTATCAGTGCTGTCTGCACGGTTATCATTGCCTATAAAATCTCGTGTTTCATGTGCCAATCGACCGCTAAGCGCTGTTTTTGAAGTAGGGAACCAAGCTGGTTCTATACTAATGCCCTGATTGATTGCATAGCTTGTAGCCAGATCTTCATAGTTCGAAACATTACGCCAAACGGCAATGTCCAGTTTGTTTTTGGCAGAAGGTAGCCAACTGAGCGTACCGCGCCCGCTAAATTGCAGAAAGTCACGATTCGACGTATCGTGCCCTTCTTTTTTAACGATACCGGCTTGTGCCTGAAATCTGGTTTTTGTACTTAAAGTCCAATCCAGAGTACCCATCAAATCATGTTGCTGGAAACCGTTGTCAGGGAAGGTTCTAAAGGGGTAACGAAAATCTGACTCACGCAGTTTGATCCCCACTTTACTGGAGCTGCTACTCAAATATTGCAAGCTGGCTTCAACGGTAGACTCTTCACGATTCAATGTTTTCTGTTGAGAATCGCCGTAATCAAAGGTACTTCTGTAAACGCCCAAGCCTAGCTGCCAGCTGGGATGAAACAACCACTTTGAGTTGAAAAACAATCGTTCCTGTGTGCGCTGGTTGTTAACTTTGGTATTGCTTATATCGGTGAAGCTACCCAGCGTAGTACTGTTGGTATAACCCATTTCACCATTTAGATGGTTGCCAAGCTGCCAATTCCAGCGTGCTTGCACATCCGTGCCTACGTAATCAAGAAATTTATTGCGGTCAAATTTATTGTCGTTTACCGCAAGATTTAAAATAAACCGCTGGCGTGCCAGCTCCCAGTTCATATTCAATCCTACCGCCGCTTGAAATATGGTGTCCGCTAGCGGATTTTTTTCAAGGCGAAACAAATTGTCGTCGTAGGTGATAGAGGTGGAGATATAAGGATGGAAAGTATCTTGATTTTTTATAATATCCAATACATCAGCTTTGGCAGGTAAGCTGGCACTAAGCATTGATAAAGTTACCATGAGTAATGGTTTTCTTGAAAACTTACATAACTTAAAGTCGATCGCAATCCTAGTGATATGACATCTTTCAAATACACGGATCATGTTGGTTAAGTAAGTTTTGGTGAGTGTTGTTTTAGTCAAGTTTTCTAGTTTTGAATTACAGACCTTTCAGGCCTTGACTAATGGAATCATTTTCTTGATCCTGGGTTTTGTCCGCAGCGGGTGTCTGCGTTGCTATAGGTGTCTTGCTTTCTGTTTGCGGGGTATTTCCAGCTTTGCCTGCATCTTGTTTGGGCTTGTAATCACCCAGGTATTCAATTTTTGCACTGCTGCGCAGATCCGTTAAAAGCTTTTGCGCTGCTGCCATTTGTTTTTGTCTGCCCAGAAAGCGTTCAATAAAAGGGCGGGCTTGCGCTTCAGATAATGGTTGTTGAACTGTTTGCAGAATTTCTACAGCTACTATGCCATCATTCGCCTTCAAATAGCCAATATCACCAGGTTGAAGTTTTTGCATATTGGCAAGAAGTGGCATTGGCAATTGTTCAGATGGCTTGGCATCTGTAGCCAGGTTGTATTCGACCCCTTTTTCTTTCAGCCAGCTAACATAATCTTCCAGTTTTCTCACTTCTGCCACTTTGTTACTTAGAGATGCCACATCTTCTTTCCCTGCTTTGGCAGCTAACTGGTTGAATACATAGAGTCGGCGATTGGCAAATAACTCAGGATGCGCTGTGTAATACGCTTGTACTTCTGCTGGAGTGGGTGCGGCGGTTTTTTGTAAACTTTTGGACAGGTAGGCATCCAGTAACATGCGTTGTGAGGAAGATTCAATGGCTTGCAATACGGCAGGCTCACGATCCAGTTTCTGCTTTTTAGCCTCTTGTACGCCTATGGTTTGATTTACCAGACTTTCCAACGCATTTTTACTAGCCGCTGCCGGGTTATTTGCTGCGGCTGGCCCCATGGTTCTTAGTACTTGATTGAGTTGATGTACGGTTATTTCTTCGCCATTCACACGTGCTACAACTTGTGTTTTGTTTTTATCATTACCTTCATGCCCACCACAAGAGCTTAGTACTAAAGCCATTACCAGTGTGCTCGTTAATCGGGTCAAGTGTGTGTAAGTGCGCATAAATTTCTTTCAAGGAAAGTTAATATGGATGCCAGGACTAGCAACATTAAAAATGTGGGAGAGTGGCGTTTCGATGCATTCTACTAGAAAATTTAAGCTTCTTGAAATTTAGGATGGTAATTTAACGGCCAAGTGCAATAGCCTACTTCTTGATTATTACATTTGTATGAATTTTCCGTTTTTTACATTCAATTTTGAGTAGAGTTTTATTAAGGGTAGCTTCTCAAGCTAGAATTAAAAAAACCGTGGGCTGCTTGTGCAAATCGGGCAGGGTAAGTTTCCTCCATTCACTGATGGATCTACTTACGATGGTTTCGCCAGGCAGACTGATATTACAGGCTACACATAATTTTGTATTAGGATTGCAGCTAGCCAGAATATCTTCCAGTAAGTGTTGATTGCGATAGGGGGTTTCAATAAAAATTTGCGTTTCATTAAGCTTTTGTGAGGCTTTTTCTATTTCTTTCAGCCTCTGCACTCTTGCCGTTTTGTCACTGGGGATATAGCCTAAAAAGGTGAAACGCTGGCCGTTCAGGCCGGAGGCCATCAGCGACAGCAATATGGACGATGGGCCAACCAGTGGTGCCACGCGTATGCCTTTGCCATGTGCCAGCGCAGCCAATAGTGCACCGGGGTCGGCAACGCCGGGGCAACCGGCTTCCGACATTAGCCCCACATCTTGCCCTGCCAGCAAGGGCGTTAATAATGCAGGCAGCTCTTTGGCCGGGGTATGTTCGTTCAGCGTGAGAAAAGTCAGCTCGCGTACCGGTTTGTTGGTCTTGATTGCACCGAGAAAACGCCGCGCGGTTTTCTCATTTTCCACGACAAAAGTTTCCAGCTTCTGTGCGATTTTAACCACATCCGGCGGTAGCGCATTGGCAATATTGTCATCGCCCAGCGTGACCGGAATTAGATATAACGTGCCTGGTATGACTTTATTTGTGCTCATCAGTTTGTCACCACAGCCATATAGCTACGGTTTGAGTTTGTTGTGATTATGGGCATTAAAGCCCGATGTTTGTTGCGTGGTATGGGATACTTCATTTTATGTGCTGACATCCTGTGTTTATTTTAGTGACAAATTTTAACTCCAATAAGGGTAATAGATAATGCTTAATTCGTACCTAGCTTTTTTCATAGGGATTGTTTTTTACGGCATGGCGCAAGCCGATGAGCGTGTTATTCCTGTTCACCACAACGCTTGTGCTGAGGCGATTCGTGCAGGGGATTTTTCAAAATCCTTAATGCTGGCAGAGCAGCAGCTCAAGCGGAACAAGTTTAATCATGATGCCTTGATATGCAAAGGACGTGTGCTGGATCAAACCGCGCATTACCCGCAAGCCATTGCCACGTTAAAAATTGCAGTGAAACAATCGGCCACTCCCATGAAGCGTGCTTTGGCCTTGACCCTGATTGGCAATATACAAAAGCGTATTCAAAACTTTGCTGAAGCATTAAGTACTTATCAAAAAAGTCTGGCCATTACGCAGGCGGAAAAGGAAACGCGATTTGAGCGTATCAGTTTGAATCAGATAGGTGAGGTTCAAGTCGAACTTGGGCAGCTTGCAGCGGCACTGGAGAGCTATCAAGCGGCGAATAAACTCTCGGCAAACGCGGGTGAACGTAATGATGGCTATGCGCGTATCGCCGCACTTTCCAGCCGTTTAGGCCTGCATGAGCAAGCTATCGAGTTTCAGATTAAAGTGCTGATGGCAGCGGAAAGCTCCAGTGATTTTGAGCAGTATATAAACGCTAACCTTGAAATGGGGCGCATATATACCATGGCAGGCGAATACGCCAAGGCTGAAAAAATCCTGGATAAAACGCTTGCGCTGACGCAAGAACAGAAATCCCAGTATTGGGAAGCCAAAACTTATTATTATTTGGGGCTGGAAAAAGTCGCACGCAGTGAATTGACTGAATCAAGAAATTTAATGCTCAAAGCGAGAGACCTCAGCCTATCCATAGGCGCGCAGACGTTACTGGATGAGATCAATCTGGCGTTAAAGCCACGAGAGTAAGAGCAGGTTTAATCAGCGGCTGTGGATAGCTGCCTTAAAATGAAAGCCGAGGCGGCCATGCCAAAGCTGGCTGTCACGCAAACCGAAGAGCCATAACCTGCACAATTCAAGCCGGAAAGGGCAGGGTGCTGGCCTCGCTCTGCGACTTCGATTACTTCGTTTGGGCTTTCACAGGCTTGCTTGGGTTGAATGATAGGCTCATCCGAAAAAATGCAGGGAATATGAAACTTGGCCTTGGCATCGCGCGGAAAGCCATAATCATGGCGCAGTAGCGTGCGCACCTTAGCCAGCAGGCGGTCGCCACTGGTTTTCGCCAGATCGGCCTGATTGATACGGGTGGGATCCAAACGACCGCCAGCACCCCCGGTCATGATTAATGGCAGTTTGTTTCTGCGGCAATATGCCGCCATTGCGGCTTTAATACGCGCATCGTCAATTGCGTCAATAATGCCGTCATAGCCTTGATTGAGCAGGGCTTCCATATTTTCCAGCGTGATGAAATCTTCAATTTCATGCACCATGCAACCGGGATTGATGGCGCGAATACGCTCGGCCATGGCCGTTACTTTGGCTTTGCCGAATTCGCCTTCTACCGCATGTAACTGGCGATTGACATTGGATTCGGCAATGTTATCCAGATCAATCAAGCTTATGCGGCCAATGGCATTACGCGCCAAAGCTTCAACCGCCCAGGAGCCAACACCGCCTATGCCAATAATGCACACATGCGCCGCCTGAAACTTAGCCAATCCGGCCTGCCCATACAAGCGTGCGACACCGGTAAAGCGACGCGTAAAGTCAGGCTGCTCGCTATTGCTTAACATTCGAGAATCACAAAAGCGGTTGCCAGCGCTTTTTCGTCGCTGATGGAAAGATGCTGAAAACGAATGGCTTTATTATCCAGCAAGGTCTGCAATTCTGGCTCCAGTGCCAAAACAGGCTTGCCCAGCTCATCATGGGTAATCGCGATGTTCTGAAACGTGACTGGCGCGCGTAAACCGGTTCCCAAAGCTTTGGCAAAAGCCTCTTTGGCCGCAAAGCGTTTGGCCAGAAAGCGCGCTTGAGTTTTTGAGCTGGCATAAGTCTGCCATTCTTGCACATTCAAAATACGCCGCGCGAAAGCCTCACCAAATTGAGCCAATGAATGCTCAATGCGTGAAACTTCCACAATATCGGTGCCTATGCCGTAAATCACCAGGCGGCTTTCCGGTCTGCGCATTCTTTCATCAAAGCTTTCATTTCGCGTATGGAATAATCCCAGCCAACAAATAGGGCATGCGCCACAATAGCGTGACCGATATTGAGTTCCTCAATGCCGGGAATTGCGGCGATGGGCTGCACATTATGTATATTCAAGCCATGCCCGGCATTCACCACCAAGCCCAGCTGCAAGCCATAAGCGACCGCTTGTTGTATGCGCGCCAGCTCATGCTGCTGCTGTTCAGGGTTTTTCGCATCGGCAAATGTGCCGGTATGCAGCTCTATAACCGGCGCACCTGCGGCTTTGGCCGCCTCTATCTGCGTAAAATCGGGCGCAATAAAAAGGGAAACACGTATGCCAGCCGCGCCAAGGCGTTGACAAGCGGCTTGCACATTTGGCAAATTAGCCGCCACTTCCAAACCGCCCTCTGTGGTGCGCTCTTCGCGGCGTTCCGGCACCAGACACACATCCTGCGGTAACACTTTTAGTGCAATCGCCAGCATTTCCTCGGTCACGGCCATTTCCAGATTCATCTTGGTTTGCAACAAGGGGCGCAGTGCATAAACATCGGCATCCTGAATATGGCGGCGATCTTCACGCAGGTGCAGGGTGATGCTGTCGGCACCTGCTTCCTCGGCACGCAAGGCGGCGGCAATGACGCTGGGGTATTGGGTGCCGCGCGCTTGCCTCAAGGTGGCGACATGGTCGATATTGATGCCTAGTTTTATCATGATGATGAAGGTTTCTGTGGAGAGTTAAATTTCTTGCAAGTCCAGCAGCAATTGTCGCGTATGCAAGGGTTTATCGCCCAGATAATGCGAGATCAGGATGCGCATCAGCTGTTTGCTTTGAATTTGAGTTTGCAAGTCGGAATAGTCATCGCGCGCCATATCCAGCAGTGTTTTTCCGGATAACAGCACGCCATTTTGCAAGGCATTGTTTCTGCATGCGCCATGCTCGGCAACATAATAATAGTCGCGTTCGGCATCTAAAACCGCATCCGCTTCATCGCGCTCTAATGGCACTGCATAGCCCATTTCCTGCAACATTTTGAGTTCAAAGCGCCGTAGCGTGGTAGCGGAATCCTTGCCTGATGCCAAAGTACGTAGCGTTTGTGCGTAATGTTCAAACAAGGCCTCATGCGCATCTTCACGCGGCAACAAGCGCAACAGCAATTCATTCAGATAAAACCCGCACATCAAGGCTTGGCCTTGCAACAGCAGCAGACCGCTATGCCATTCCAGTGTATGCAGAGTTTTGAGTTCCAATTTTCCCGACCATGCACCGAGCAAGGGTTGAAACGATTGCAACATGCCGCGCATGGCAGAGCGTGGACGGCGCGCCCCTTTGGCTACCGAGGCGACACGGCCGAAATCACGGCTGAACAACTCGACGACCAGACTGGTTTCCTTGAACGGGTAGGTGTGCAGCACATAAACGGGTTGATTATCCTGGCGCGAGATATTGCTGACAGCCATTGTGAATAAATCAGTAACCCAGGCTTTTTAGAGCACGCTCATCATCTGCCCAGCCGCCCCGGACTTTGACCCAGGTTTCCAGCCAGACTTTGCAATCAAACAGCTTTTCCATATCCTGACGTGCTTCGGTGGAAATCTGCTTGAGTTTCTCGCCTTTTTTGCCGATGAGCATGGGCTTTTGACTGTCCTTATCCACGATGATGGCGGCATGAATGCGGCGCAGATTGCCCTCCTGCTCAAACTTTTCAATTTCCACAGCCACGGAATAAGGAATTTCATCGCCTAAAAAGCGAAATACTTTTTCCCGTATCATTTCGGCCGCCAGAAACTTTTCATTACGGTCGGTGATTTCATCTTCACCATATATCGCATTCTGCACCGGCAGATGCCCACGTATGGTGGACAATAATTCATCAAGATAAAGGTTTTTCTTGGCGCTGACCGGCACAATGGCGGCGAAGGGGAATTCGAGATCGAAATCCTGAATCAGCGGCAATAAATTGCCTTTGTCACCCATCAAATCGGCCTTGTTGACGACTAGTATGACCGGAGTTTTGGTCGGTAGTAATTTAAGCACTTTGCGGTCGGCCTCACCCAAATGCATAGGTTCGATTACGAACAGTACGACATCGACTTCGGTGAGCACTTGGGTGACAGTTTTATTCAGACTTTTATTCAGCGCATTGATATGCTTTTGTTGGAAACCCGGCGTATCTACAAACAAAAATTGCGTGTCTTCTGTAGTGTGAATGCCCAGCAAACGGTGGCGTGTAGTCTGCGCCTTGCGCGAGGTGATGCTGAGCTTGAGGCCGAGAATATGGTTTAACAGTGTGGATTTGCCTACATTGGGGCGGCCAATAATGGCGACGGTGCCGCAGCGAAAATCTCCGGGGTGTATATCGTCTGCATCAGAATTAACAGAATAGTTCATGGATGACCTTTTTGAGTGACTGGTTGGGCATCAAGCAGCATTTGATAAGCCTGCCTGGCCGCTTGTTGTTCAGCGGCGCGGCGACTACTACCTTCGCCTTGCGCGGATATTTTTAATTTGGCAATAAAGCATTCAACGCTAAAAGTTTGGCAATGGGCTTCGCCGTTGATGGTGAGCAATTTATATTCCGGGATGTCGATTCTTTTAGCTTGCAGATATTCCTGCAATAGGGATTTTGGGTCCTTATCAATCACCTTGGGGTTGATTTGTTCCAATAACGGTTGATACAAGCGTATGACCAAAGCTTCGGCAGCAGAAAAACCACCATCCAGAAACACCGCACCTATGATGGCTTCTAGCGCATCAGCCAGCACAGAAGGGCGGCGCCAGCCACCACTTTTCAGTTCGCCTTCACCCAGTTTTAGCGCATCACCGATGTTCAAACTGCGGGCAATTTCACATAGCGTAGGTTCTTTAACCAGCAGCGCGCGCAAACGGCTGAGATCACCTTCCGGTAACTTGGGGAAACGTTGGTAAAGTTGATGGGCAATGATGAAATTTAGCGCACCATCACCCAGATATTCCAGCCGCTCATTGTTGGTACTACCAAAGCTACGATGCGTTAATGCCTGCGTCAGCAGTGCTTCATCTTTGAAATCATGGGCAATGAGCCGGTATAAGCCACTCTGCAACATGCAGTTTATTCGACATTCGCCGTAGATTTACGGCCTGAATCGGTTGAAGCCTTAAAATCCAGAAGCGCACTAATATTGCCGACTAAAGGCGTGATTACCTGATATTCAGCCGTTACTTCCTGTCCACCGGCAGCATTTTTGGCAATGGTCAAATCACTACCTTTAATGACCGTGATGTAGCCTATGTTCGCACCTTTATCAAACTCACTGATAATTTCCTGTTTGCTCATATTGGCCAAATTCGGCTCTTTGGCAATTTTATCAATAACTTGCTTTACGGATTTATATTCGATGTAAGAAGGAGCTAGTTTCATGACTAACATAGCCGCAAATATAATTATCGCGCCGATTATAACAACGCCCATGAAGGTCATGCCGCGTTGTTTTTTAATTATGGTTTGATATCTGGTATTTTTTTTCATGTCCAACTCCTAATTGATTTTATTGCCTATTCTGCCAAAATCATCGAAATTCCACCAGATAAAGAAGGCTTTACCCACCAGATTCTTTTCCGGCACAAAGCCCCAAAAGCGGCTATCTCTGCTGTTATCACGATTATCACCCATTGCAAAGTAGTGGCCGGGCGGTACTTCCAGTGCAATGTCCATGTCCGGCATCATGCTGTTGTCTTCAATTAGCAGCGCATGTTTTTTGTCACCCAATTGCTCAGAGAATTGCTTGGCATAGGTGACATTCAGGCCGGCTGAAGTGTATTCATAAGGTTTTTCAAACTTCACATCGAGTAATTTTCCATTAATGGTCAATTGTTTGTTGTGATAGGCGATTTTATCTCCCGGCACACCAACCACGCGTTTGATGTAATCAATGGAGGGATCAGGTGGATAGTGAAACACAAAAACATCGCCACGTTGAGGGTGCTTCACTTCAAAGAAGGTATTGTTAAGAATAGGCACACGCAGGCCATAATTATATTTATTGACCAGAATGAAATCACCGGCCAACAACGTTGGCATCATGGAACCTGAAGGAATCTTGAATGGTTCAACGATGAAGGAGCGGATCAGAAATACAATCAAAATTACCGGGAAAAAACTTTTGGAATACTCTACCAATATTGGATCAGCGGCATCAACAGGCCGCCTTTTCTTGAGATACAGAATATCCAGCAACCAAATAAAACCGGTGATCGCCAATACAACGACCATGAATAGCGCGAACATCATTTGAGCATATCCTTATTTATCTTCAACTCTTAAAATGGCCAGGAAGGCCTCTTGTGGAATTTCCACATTGCCTACTTGTTTCATGCGTTTTTTGCCTTCTTTTTGTTTTTCCAGCAATTTTTTCTTGCGTGAAATATCGCCACCGTAACACTTTGCCAGCACATTCTTGCGCATGGCTTTAACGGTTTCACGAGAAATAATATTGGCTCCGATAGAAGCTTGAATGGCGACATCAAACATCTGGCGTGGAATCAGTTCGCGCATTTTGGCGCAAAGCTGACGGCCGCGATAGATACTGTTGGCTCTATGTACAATCAATGACAGCGCATCTACGCGTTCGCCATTCACCATGATGTCGAGTTTGACCAAATCTGCCGCACGGAATTCAAGAAACTCATAATCCATGGAGGCGTAGCCGCGCGATACCGATTTTAGTTTGTCAAAGAAATCCAGCACTACTTCATTGAGCGGCATTTCAAAGGTCAGCATCACTTGCCGCCCCATGTATTGCATATTGCGCTGCACACCGCGCTTGCTGTTGCATAGCGTCATCACCGGCCCAACGTAATCCTGCGGCATCAGCAGGTTGATGGTAATCATGGGTTCGCGAATTTCTTCTATGCGAGACGGCTCTGGCAAGTAGGATGGATTTTCAATCTGTATGACTTCACGGCTTTTAAGCAGCAATTCATAGACTACCGTAGGTGCGGTGGTAATCAAATCCATATCGTATTCGCGTTCCAGCCGCTCTTGCACAATTTCCATGTGCAAAAGACCGAGAAAGCCACAGCGGAAACCAAAGCCTAGTGCGGTGGAGTTTTCCGGCTCAAATTGCAGGGAAGCATCATTGAGCTGTAGTTTTTCCAAGGCATTGCGCAAGGCCTCGAATTGATTGGATTCAACCGGGTATAAACCGGCAAACACTTGTGGCTTAACTTCTTTAAAGCCGGGTAGCGCTTCGCTCGCCGGATTATTGTCCAAAGTGACGGTGTCACCCACTTTGGCGCTTTTGAGTTCTTTGATACCGGCAATAATGAAGCCTACTTCACCGGCTGAAAGTGATGGTTTGGATAAGGATTTTGGCGTAAATACGCCAACTTCCTCACACAAATGCACATCACGGGTTGCCATCAAGCGGATTTTATCCTTGGGCTTGAGCACGCCATCTACCACGCGCACCAACATCACCACCCCAACATAATTATCAAACCAGGAATCAATAATGAGGGCTTTCAAGGGCTTGCTTACATCTCCTCGTGGCGCTGGAACCCGTGCTACCACGGCTTCCAGCACATCGCGCACACCTTCACCTGTTTTGGCTGAACAGCGTATGGCATCGGTGGCATCCACCCCGATAACATCTTCAATTTCCTGAATGACGCGATCCGGCTCAGCCGAAGGCAAATCAATTTTATTCAATACGGAAGTGACTTCTACGCCCAGATCTATCGCGGTATAACAGTTGGCGACACTTTGTGCTTCTACCCCTTGCGATGCATCCACTACCAGCAATGCACCTTCGCAAGCGGAAAGGGAGCGACTGACTTCATAGGAAAAGTCCACATGTCCTGGGGTGTCAATCAAGTTCAATTGATATATCTGACCGTCTAGTGCCTTGTAGTTGAGTGCGGCTGTTTGCGCTTTGATGGTAATGCCGCGCTCGCGCTCAATATCCATGGAATCCAGCACTTGAGATTCCATTTCACGATCAGACAAGCCGCCGCAAAGCTGAATAATGCGGTCGGCCAAAGTGGACTTGCCGTGATCGATGTGGGCAATAATGGAGAAATTACGAATATTTTTCATAAGTTATTCTGAGGCATGGGTTGTTCCGAGGATGGTTCCGTAGTGGTCTCAAGCGTGGCAGCGCATTAAAATTGGTTTAATTTGGGATAAAACAACGAGAGGGCGCATTAAGCGCCCTCTCGTATCAATTTAAAAGCATAGCTGCTCATTTTACAGCAATCCAGCAAGCACTCCTTGAAAAATTACACCTGACAATGCTTACGGCACTAACTGTTTAATCCCTAACTTAATGAATCAGGCTAATTATCATGTCCGAGTTAATCATTTACCGTTACCAACTTTCACCGGGACGTACAAGGTATTTTCACCACGCAAAACCAGCAATGCAATGGTTTTTCCACTGGCGATGGTAGCCACTTGTTTGTCAAATTGCTCCAAATTTTGTACCGCATTATTGTTCAGACCAAGGATAACGTCTCCACGGCGTATTCCAGCTTGCGCTGCAGAACCTTGTGCATCCAAGACTAACAGGCCATTCTTACCGTTTAAGCTTCGTTTTTGTTGTGCTGTCAACTCTTGCAGCGTTAAGCCAATACGATTCAACTCTGGTGCTGTGGCACTATTTTGGATAGCGCTAGCTTCTGCTTTATCATTTGGCATTTGACCTACCGTGATATTTACATTGCGCCTTGCCGCTTTGCGCAGAACCTCTACTGGAACTGTTTTTCCGGGTTTGGTAGCAGCTACCACTTTGGGCAAATCTGAGGAACTGGCAATGAATTTTCCGTCAAACTTAAGGATGACATCTCCCGCTTCCAGACCGCCTTTTTCAGCAGGGGTGCCTTTTTCTACACCGGCTACCAGCGCACCATTGGTGTTTTTCATGCCAAATGATTCAGCAAGCTCTTTGCTTATATCCTGAATGGCAACGCCCAACCAACCGCGCGTTATTTTCCCGCTAGATTTAAGCTGATTGGAAATATCCAGTGCAACATTGATGGGTATGGCAAATGACAAGCCCATATAACCACCGGAACGACTATAAATTTGTGAGTTGATTCCAACCACTTCACCTTTCATATTAAACAGTGGGCCGCCTGAATTTCCAGGGTTAATCGCCACGTCCGTTTGTATAAATGGCACAAAATTTTCCTGTGGCAACGCACGACCTTTTGCACTGACGATGCCTGCTGTCATGGTATTTTCCAGACCGAAAGGCGAACCTATGGCAACCACCCATTCTCCTACTTTTAATTTTTCAGGGTCGCCCAGAGTCACTTTGGGCAAGCCACTAGCTTCAATTTTAATCAGGGCAACATCTGTACGACGATCAGCACCTATGACTTTGGCTTTGAATTCGCGCTTGTCCGAAAGTTTGACCAGTATCTCATCGGCTTCATTCACTACATGTGCATTGGTTAAAATGTAGCCATCCTGACTGATAATAAAGCCCGAGCCTAGTGACTGCGATTTTGGGTTGTTACGTGGATCCGCTTGGCCACCATTACCATCGGGTGTGGGTATGCCAAATCTGCGAAAAAACTCACCCATAAGCTCATCTTGTGCCCCCCCTTGAAAAGGTGACCCTAAATTGCCTCGATTATTTTGTACTGCTTGCGTTACGCTGATATTGACTACAGATGCACCCTGTTTTTCAGCTAATTCAGTAAAATCAGGTAGCTCTTTGGAAAAAGCGTTGCCTGTAAAAGATAAGCAAATTGCTGAAATTGCGAGAAGCTTCCTAAACATTTTTTACCCCTATTTTATTTGGATGAATTAGTACAATTTAATTTAATGCTACCGCTAGCACCTACACGTAAAATGACAGGCTGGTAGTTGCTATTCAAGCCTAGGCCGGAACTATGGACTTTTAACCATAACAAGCCGGCCACCAATCCGGCAAGCGCACCAAAAGCAGCGTGACGGTCTGCGAGTAGACTATTTTCGCCGGGGAAAGCCGCTCCGACAAGTGCACCAGCCAGTGTGGTTAACAGTGGTATTCCATACAGGGTAAGCGCGCTCATGAGCAAAGCTTGTTCATTAATGCCGACAATCACGTTATCGCCTATGCGTGCATTAACCCGATTAATAGCTTTGAAGACATTATTACGATGTCCGAATAGCCGACCCCACAATGAAATTCCACAGCCGCGTGTTTGACCACATAAGCCACAAGGGGTTCGCCGGATGACTTCAAGCATGGCCATGTCATTTTCCAGGTCAACAACTATTGCATTTTCTTCTATCATTTTTGGGGATTTAAAGTGAGGATATTTTGGAGCGGAAAACCTGGTCTATTGATTAAAACGAACCGCGCTGGCTATTTGTATGGTCGTTGCTTCCGGTACTTCACCTACAACCATGATTTGATGATTATTGCTAACGCCGGCATGTATATGAGTTGCGCCCATCACCCAATGTCCTATTTTGGGGCGTATGCCCTTGTTGATAGGCTCGACAAAAAGCGAAACCGCTGCCAATCCATCCGAGTAAATGATATGCGTGATTGGCACTGATTTTCCAGGCATCGTATGTGTTGACTGCTCTAATTTGCGAAAGCCCACAGGCAAGCTAGTCACCGTCCAAGCAGGTTGATTCATCAGCTTATTCGCAGGTTCAGTACTTTCCATGCAATATTTTTTGTCACGGCTTATATTAGGATGAAACCAATCCATATTCGTCACATTGAAAAATGTGAGCTGATTGAACGTGATTTGCTCTAGCGCTTCATTGTGTAAATTCAGCATTATTGATCGCAACAGCAAGCCATATTCACGATCTGCCCAAAACTTATAACCATAGCGGTATCGATCACGAGAATCGAGAAAAACAATTTGTCCATCACGGCCGCCAATGCGTTCAATTCCTCCCCAACGAGCCTTGTAAGCGGCTTTAAGTGTGTCTATATCCAGTGGCAAAAGGGCGGGAAATGTGTTTTGTCGATGTCGTTTCTCTATGATGACTTTTTCATCCTGAGAGCGGTAAATGATGACATCCTCGCCGTGACTGAGTATTTCACGTGGCGAGCCATCCAATACCAGAATGCGCGCATATTCACCGTGAGGCTGATTGGCGTGAACGATCTGAACGGATTTTGTGCTGGATCCTGATTGATAAGTGAATACGCCTTGATAGTTTTGCGAGTGCGCCGCTTGCGCTGCATTTTGCAAAACCGCCCAAACTTCATTTTCTGTGGGCTGGTCGGCAAAGGCCAAAGTAAATGACAATGACAGCGCGCAAGTTGAAAACGAACGTAGCATTAACGTGCACTTTCCGAATAAGAGGCTGGTTGAACATAAAAGGCTGCATTGCCGGATGCAGAAGCTTGATGTGCAACCAGATATTCGGCTGGCACATTTTGCGCAATTTCATTGGCTGTAATATTGGCGATGTTCTGAGAAGGCAGTTGCAAAGCCATCCAGCCAACAAAAGCAACCGCAGCCACTGATGCTGCAATAGACCACTTGGCTGGCATTTTTAACCCCTTGTGATTTTTATCGTCGTGATGTATAGCTTTTTTGCTGGCATGAGGGGCTAAAACCGTCGCTTCCTTTTCCAGCCTTTGCATCATGCGCTGTTGAAAATCTGGTTTAAACATCGGATTGCCACGCATGACATCACCAATCAAGTGATAGGTAGCCCAACTTTCGGCAGATTCACCACCCGTTTTCATTGCAGAAAAAATTGGATCCAAACGCGTTGAATCATGTGCATCCAGTGCGAGTTCGCCATCCATTAATGCCGAGATTTGTTCATTCATTATTCTGCTCCTAAACCCAATTACCAGCGTTTATCCGTAGTCGTGTTTAATAATGGGCGTAATTTTTCCGCGATAGACTCACGTGCTCTAAATATCCTTGAACGCACGGTACCAATTGGGCAACCCATGATGGTGGCTATTTCTTCGTAACTTAAGCCTTCAATTTCACGTAGGGTAATGGCAGTGCGCAAGTCGGCGGGTAATGAGGCAAGTGTGTCCGTCACATTTTGAGCTATTTGTTTGCTCATCAGCTCTGTTTCTGGCGTATCGGCAGTATAGGTTTCATGGTTGTCTTCGAAGTTTTCCGCATCCTCCACTTCAATTTCAGCGGTTAATTTTGGCCTGCGACCCATGGAAACCAGATAATTTTTAGCCGTATTGATGCCGATGCGATAAAGCCAGGTATAAAAAGCACTTTCCCCGCGGAAATTGGGCAGCGCGCGGTAAGCCTTGATGAAAGACTCCTGCACCACATCTTCAATTTCGGTTTGATCGCGCATCATGCGTGATAACAAACGGCCGAGCTTGCGTTGGTATTTTTCTACCAACATGCCAAAGGCAAGTTTATCGCCGCGTTGTGCACGCTCAACTAATTCCTGATCTATTTCCCGATTGCCCGTCATAGGGGCACTGCTCCCAACCTGCTTGCCTTGAAGTGCTTGAGTATAACCTTGCATGGCGGTATCGACGAAATCAAGCCGTGAAAATTTTTCCAGATTTTTAGTGTAAATCAAGATGCCCCCCTTTTTGAAACGCCCTATTTGCTAAAAATATTTTAACAAAGCACTATCCAACTAGCCTGTAACTCAAGACAGCGCTACACTCCATGAAGTTCATTGGGTCTCTAGGTTTACACAAAAAATTATGCAGCAATATGATGTCTTAATTATGGGTAGTGGCCTTGCTGGCTTGACGCTTGCGCTTAAAGTAGCCGATAGCAAGAAGGTTTGTCTGGTTAGTAAGCGTGCCATTAACGACAGCGCCAGTAACTGGGCGCAAGGTGGCATTGCCGCAGTGCTTGCCGATGATGATTCCATCGAAGCGCATATTCAAGATACACTAATTTCTGGCGCTGGGCTGTGCGATGCCGAGGTAACGCGGCAAGTAGTTGAACATGGACGGGAAACCATAGAATGGTTAATTAGGGAAGGTGTGCCTTTTACGCGTGAAGATGACGATAGCGGTTATCACTTGACGCGGGAAGGCGGGCATAGCCACCGGCGTATTATCCATGCGGCAGATGCAACGGGCCACGCCGTGCAAATGACACTGGCTGAAAAAGTGCGCAATCATGCCAACATTACCTTGCTGGAAGAGCATATTGCCGTCGATTTGATTACTTCCCGCAAAGCGGGCATTGAAGGTGGTGAATGTCTGGGTGCTTATGTTTTGGATAACGCAAGTGGCAAGGTGTTGACGCTGGGCGCACAGCATACAGTGCTGGCCACTGGCGGCACGGGAAAAGTTTATCTGTACACAACCAATCCCGATGTGAGCACAGGTGACGGTTTGGCAATGGCTTGGCGTGCTGGTTGCCGTGCAGCCAACATGGAATTTATTCAGTTTCATCCCACCTGCCTTTATCATCCGCAAGCCAAATCATTTCTAATCAGCGAAGCCTTGCGCGGGGAGGGCGGGCTGCTCAAATTACCCGACGGCACACGTTTTATGCCGGCACACGATGCACGAGCCGAGCTAGCCCCACGTGATATAGTAGCCCGCGCTATTGATTACGAAATGAAAAAACACGGTTATGATTGTGTTTATCTGGATATTTCGCACCAGCCCGCTGATTTTATTTTGTCCCACTTCCCCACCATCTATCGGCGTTGTCTGGAATTTGGAATAGACATTACCAAGGAATCCATCCCTGTAGTGCCTGCAGCGCACTATAGTTGCGGCGGAATTTTGACCGATCACGTAGGCGGCACCGATATACCGGGTTTATATGCCATAGGCGAAGTGGCTTGCACCGGCTTGCATGGAGCGAACCGGTTGGCGAGTAACTCCTTGCTGGAATGTCTGGTGTTCGGCCAAGCTGCCGCACTGGATATTCTCGCCCAAGCACCCAAGCCTTTGGTTCAGCTGCCGGATTGGGATGAAAGCCGTGTCACTGATGCCGATGAGGAAATCATCATTACGCATAACTGGAATGAACTACGCCGCTTCATGTGGAATTATGTAGGCATAGTCCGCACCAATAAGCGCCTGTTGCGAGCGATGAACCGCATTCACTTACTACGCGATGAAGTACATGAGTTTTACAGTAATTTCCGCATAAGCAACGATTTGATTGAGTTGCGTAACCTATTACAAGTGGCCGAACTCATCGTACAAAGTGCCATGAAACGACATGAAAGCCGAGGCCTGCATTACAGCAAGGATTATCCTGAGTTGGCGGCTGATGCTGTGCCTACCATCCTCACCCCATCTAATTATTACAGCTTGCTGGATCAGCATCATGGGCATCATGATTAACAAACATTTCTTATTCATTCACCTGGAGATTTTATGACTACAAATTTAGCGGATATTGGCCTTGTTGGCCTAGCTGTTATGGGGCAGAACCTGGCCTTGAATATTGCCGATCATGGTTACCATATTGCAGTTTACAATCGCAATTCTGAAAAAACTCTGGATTTTATTAAACGCTGTGAGCACGAAGAGCCCGCACATGAGCATGTTAAAGGTTATGTGGATATGCTGGCATTTGTGCGTGCGATTAAACGTCCACGCAAAATTGTTTTGCTGGTTAAGGCAGGTGCAGCCACGGATGCCACCATAGAAGCTTTGCTGCCGCATCTGGAGCAGGGCGATATTGTTATTGATGGCGGTAATGCGCATTGGCTGGATACGATACGCCGCGAAAAACATTTAAGCAGTTTAGGTTTTGCCTTTATTGGTTCTGGTGTTTCCGGTGGTGAAACAGGTGCGCGTTTTGGCCCCTCGCTGATGCCTAGCGGTACGCTAGAGGCATGGTCATCGCTAGAGCCAATCTGGCGCGATATTGCCGCTAAAATTGACCATAAAACCGGCGAGCCATTGCCGGGAGCTGCGCCTGGCAAGCCGGTTGAAGGCGGCGTACCTTGCACCGCATATATCGGCCCCAACGGTGCCGGGCATTACGTGAAAATGGTGCATAACGGCATTGAATATATTGATATGCAGCTGATTTGTGAAGCGTATTGGCTAATGAAAACCTTGCTGGGTATGGAGGCTGGCGAGATAGGAAAAGTATTTCAGGAATGGAACGAAGGTGTGTTATCGAGTTTCCTTATTGAAATTACAGCGGATATTTTGCAACAAAAAGACCCGGCAGGCGAAGGTTATTTGGTGGATAAAGTGCTGGATGCCGCCGGTCAAAAAGGCACTGGACAATGGACAGCCTCTAGCGCCCTCGAGCTTGGTGCACCCGCCAATGCCATTGCCGAAGCCGTATTCGCCCGTGCGCTATCCGCGCTTAAAGATGAACGTGTCAAAGCCAGCAAAGTATTGCAAGGGCCGGTGGTTAAATTGGAAACAGACCGTGTGGCGATTATTGAAGCGATTCGGGATGCGTTGTATTGCTCTAAAATTTGTGCCTACGCGCAAGGTTTTCAGCTCATGGCAGAAGCGCAAATTGCCTACGCCTGGACGCTTAACTTTGGCGCGATTGCACATATCTGGCGCGGCGGTTGCATTATTCGCGCACGTTTTCTGCAAAAAATTACCGACGCTTATGCCACTGATCCTGGCTTGAAAAATCTGATGCTAGACCCTTACTTCACTGAAGTTTTGCATACAGGTCAAGCACATTGGCGCGAAGTAATTGCCTTGGCAGTGCGTAATGGTATTCCCGTACCGGCATTTGGTTCCGCACTGGCTTATTTGGACGGCTACCGCAGCGCTTCACTCCCCGCCAACTTATTGCAAGCACAGCGTGATTATTTTGGTGCGCATACTTATGAACGCACCGATCAATCCAGAGGTCGTTTTTTCCATGTGGATTGGCCAGCAGTAGGGCGTCCGCAAAGTGAAATGTAAAGCTTAGAAAGCTTAAGTAGTGTTCTGAATAAATTACGCTCATCATGCTTGCACATGAGGAGCGTAATTTATATAGGTACAGTTACGTGTAACTGTATTATTTAAGTGATAAAACCCACTTAACTAGCGTCTTTATATCTTTATCTTTAACTTTTGGGCTGTTAGCTGGCATAGGGATTTCACCCCAAGCACCCGCACCACCTGCTTTGACTTTGGCAATTAGTTTGGCTTGTGCGGTTTTGTCACCCTTGTATTTGGCAGCTACTTCCTTAAAGGCTGGCCCGACTATTTTGGCATCTATACTGTGGCACATGGTACAGCCGCTAGTTTTTGCCAATGCTTCGGCCTTAGCATTAGCGGCACTTGCTTGACCAGCCAGCATGAGTGAGCCAGCGGTTGCAACTACGATCATCATTGCTTTCATCACGATAAAACTCCTGAAATTCAAATTAAATTTAAACCACTATTATTAGCCAAGCATTTTACCCAAAAGGCCTCGTTGCAACGCAGCTGGGCTAACTGGTGCCGCCAAAAAAGCAAGCCGGGTAAAAGCCCCCGACAAGACACCGCTATTGATAGTACGTGACCACAACAGCCCTCGCAACTTAAGAATCATTAAATTTAGAAAAACAATCATGCTAATTTTATTGATAGTTTTGTCGCTTTTAAAAGTTTTGTAATTAATCTGCGCTTGCAACAGGCCACATATCAGCTGTGATATAGTACGCACCTCATTGATTTAATAGTACATCCTGGTAAAAACTCTCCATGCCTAACCATCGTAACCATCTTGAACTACTGGCTCCTGCCAAAAACGCTGATTTTGGCATTGAGGCCATCAATCATGGCGCTGATGCTGTTTATATTGGCGGCCCGGCTTTTGGTGCGCGTTACGGGGCAGGTAACACGGCGGCGGATATTGCGCGCTTGACGGCATATGCGCATCGTTTTCATGCCAAGGTTTTTGTGGCACTGAATACCATTTTGCATGATAGTGAATTGGAAGAAGCGCGCAAGCTGATTTGGCAGCTTTATGAAAACGGTGCCGATGCGCTGATTATTCAAGATATGGGCTTGCTGGAATTGGATTTACCGCCCATTCAATTACATGCCAGCACGCAGACAGATATTCGTACCGTGGAAAAGGCGGTATTTCTGGATCAGGTAGGCTTCTCGCAAATTGTGTTAGCGCGTGAGTTGGATTTAACCATGATTCAACAAATTGCCGCCGCGACTACTTGCAACCTGGAGTTCTTCGTACATGGTGCGTTATGCGTGGCATTTAGCGGTCAGTGTTTTATCAGCCATGCCCATAGTGCGCGCAGCGCCAATCGCGGTGAATGTTCACAGGCGTGCCGTTTGCCGTATACCTTAACTGACCCGGAAGGCCGTATTATCGCCAACGACAAGCACTTGCTTTCCATGAAGGATAACGATCAGAGTGCTAATTTGCGTGCTTTGGTAGAGGCTGGCGTGAGCTCCTTTAAAATTGAAGGGCGTTTAAAAGACCTTTCTTATGTTAAAAATGCGACCGCGCATTACCGCATTTTGCTGGATGAGATTTTACTAGACAGATCGGATTTAGCACGCTCATCTTCTGGGCATTCCACTTATACATTTACCCCGCAACCGGAAAAAACTTTTAATCGCGGTGCCACCGACTATTTCGTCAATGGCCGTCAAGCCGATATTGGCGCTTTTGACACGCCCAAGTTTTCCGGTGAGGCGGTGGGTACCGTGTTACGTGTTGCACAGGATTATTTTGAAGCCGAGACGGATGTGCCATTGCATAATGGCGATGGCGTGAGTTTTTACGATCATCACAAAGATCTGGTAGGGTTACGCATTAATACCGTCGATGGCAAGCGTCTGTATCCCAACGTTATGCCCACCGACATGCACAAAGGCATGACGCTCTACCGCAACCGCGACCAAGCCTTTGAGCGCTTACTGGAAAAACCATCGGCTGAACGTCGCGTGGCTATCAATATGCACTTCAGCGATACAACAACAGGGTTTGCCCTAACGCTGGCCGATGATGAAAATTGCACAGCAACTGTAGAAATTCTGTTGGAAAAGCAAGCGGCGCAAAACACGGAGCGTGCCATTGCCACGCTGATCGAACACTTGGGCAAATTGGGTACCACACATTTTTCAATCGGTAAAATTGTGCTGGATTGGTCGCAACCATGGTTTATCCCAGCTTCCACAATTAACGCGCTACGCCGCGATGCGGTGAGCAAGTTGGAAGCCGCGAGGGATGCCAGTTACCAGCGCCCACTACGGCGTGTAGCGACAGAGCCGCCTGCAACTTTCCCGGAAGATACCCTAACATATCTGGCCAATGTTTATAACGATCAAGCACGTAATTTTTATGCAAAACATGGTGTGAAAATCATTGCAGCCGCCTATGAAGCCAACCAGGAGCCGGGTGAAGTATCGCTGATGATTACCAAGCATTGTTTGCGTTACAGTTACAGTTTGTGCCCAAAAGAAGCCAAAGGCGTGCTAGGTGTGCAGGGCACAATTTCTGCCGAGCCAATGACCTTGATGAATGGTAAGGAAAAACTAACGCTACGTTTTGATTGCAAGCGCTGCGAAATGCATGTCATGGGTAAAGCGCGCAAGTCGGTTCTCAACTTAACGCAACCGCAAGTAATGCAGTTTCATCAAAAACCATCTGCATAATATCGTGAAAAATTAGCTTGAATCAGTCCTCATATTTTGGCATTTTTTTTGCTTGGGATTTTACTGACAGTAAATGATGTCACTTCTGCGAGAAACTTTTCGTCATTCATAAATAGCAAAAATAAAAATTATTAAAGAGGCAGCCAAATGTCACAAGTAAATAATATGGAAGATCAAACCACAGTTGCAATCGAAGCATTAAGAAAGGCAAAAACTGAAGGTTTTACTCAGGATCTGCAAGATTTCATTATTGGCATTCAAGATGCAGAGCTAGCTTATCGCTTGGCACATGATTTTCATGAGGCGGATCTGGAAATTCTAGAGCCAATTATTCTGGATTCTGACATTACCCGCTATGCCTATGAATTTGCTTTGATTAAAGCGGAACGCCGCGCGGGCTCTATTGAATTATTGCAAGAACATGTGATTGGTTCCGGAGATGGTGGGTTAATGCTTCTGTTTGCGGCTGATGTTGAAGGCGCAGATACAGAACTGTTTGAAGAGGCTCTGGAAAATCACCCAGATCCTAAATTCCTACAACATTTTGAGCATGAGATGCGCCTGCTTGGCAAACATTATTGAGCCAGTTTTCTCTGAAATAATACATTTGCCCGCTTATGCGGGCTTTTTATATCATTAAATCCTTATTTTATTAAGTCTGCATTACCTTAGTTCATATATGTTTATTAAGTAGACACTAGGCGTAACAATTTACATACATTGTATGATATATAATCACTAGTTTTAATTTGAAAAACAACAATAAAAGCTATAACGCTGTTTTCATTAAGAATGACTAACAACACAAAGTTGGTGTGGTTATTGCTATAATTAGCACGGGGTAAGGTGAGTTAGTTATTCCGATATTCAATAACATCATGAATACCAGCCGCTTACAAAAGATAAATTAATTAAGGAGAGAGAAAATGTCACTATATAGTCTGGTTTACGTGAGTTCTGCTACAAAAGCATTTACCGATCATGATTTGCAAGGCTTGTTAAAACTGGCAAGAGAGAAAAATGCTGGTTTGGGAGTAACGGGAATGTTGTTATACCGTGATGGATTTTTCATGCAAGGGCTTGAAGGTGAGGAAAGTGTTTTAGATTCTTTATTTAGCTCCATCAAGCGTGATCCTCGCCATGAAGATGTATTGGTTGTTTACAAAAAACCGCTAAGTGAGCGTAAGTTTGCTACCTGGACGATGGGTTTCAATAAAATTGATGACAAGAGTGTAGAAGGCTACACAGATTTTCTGAAAAGTCCAAAACCAGCACATTTTGCAGAGCGCGCAGGTGAAGCAGAAGCTTTGCTGGATAACTTCAAGAATGGTGTATTTTTCTAAATTACATTTGCAAGCAGTTTACAGGCGTAGCTTGGATTAAAAACCATCGTTAATGTTTTTTGAGCAAAATTAAATTTTTGACCAAAGCTCAATCTGGGCTGCGCCACAGCCGATAACAAACAATAAAATCTTATGAAAGTTTACGATGGCAGTGATGATTACCAGTGCATGCATCAATTGCGGCGCATGCCTGCCAGAATGCCCGAATGGTGCTATTTCTCAGGGTATAGATTTTTATGAAATAGATCCTGACCGATGTACCGAATGTGTAGGGCACTTTCAGGAATCGCAATGTCAATCCATTTGCCCTATACAGAGAACAGAACAGTGCATCGTACGAAATCCAGACCGAATAGAAACTTTGGATGAGTTGGAAGCAAAGGCTAAACGACTGGCATACATGAAGTTTTTCCTTTTGGGCGACTAACTCCCAAGTTATATCAAAATGAGCCTGCGTTTCCAGCGCTATGATCAATTCTGAATTAATCTCGTGATTGTGTAATCCAACATCGATTGTTGAGGCATGGCAATCTGTCTTGCGGCACAGTTAGCAAACAACGCATAATGCAGTCACCGAATTGGATCCGCCAAGTGTGTTTGTATGCTGCAAAAGCTTAAATTTTTTCTATTATTAGTATTTATTGTGCTCGCGCAAGCGGCTTGTATCGCTACGCAAGCGCCAATAATAGATCATAATTCGGCAATCTATAAAGTGGCAGTGGCACCCGGCGTAAGTTATGAGGATGTTATTGATAGCCTGAAAATAAACGCACAGGGGATGAATTTTGTTAATTCCGCCAGTTTTGCTATTGGTGAACAACTGAAATTGCGCGAACTGGCGCATGAAGAGCCGCTGGAAGTACATGCTTTTTGCAATTTGGCTTTGGGTGCGGATATTATGCAGGATCACCCGGAGTTTGTGGTATTCGCCCCTTGCCGCATCGCCATCTATCAGAAAAAAGGCCAGCTTTATTTAGCTCTGGCTCGTCCTACCTTCGATTTAAAAAGCATCAAAAATCCCAGCGCACGAGCCGTTAAGGCAGCACAGGCATTGGAAAATGCGCTCATCCGCTTGATACAAAAATCCAGCAAAGGCGATTTTTGAATGATTTTCGACGGTTGTTTTTAATGTCTGATCTGACAACTCCCAACTTGCATATTGATGCAGACAAGCAGGACATCTCCGTGCGCGCTACAGGCGTTTGGATTGTACAACAACTGGCTGCACGTGGCCGATTAGATGAAATCGGAAAACAATTAGCGCATGTGCACTCTAAAAATAATAGCGATAACGATAAAGTACATTGGGATTTGTCCGGCATTACCCGATTAGATCATCTGGGCGCGCAGTTTTTTTGGAATTTATGGGGTAAGAAGCCGCCAAATCACTTGCAGCTTGGTGTTGGCCACGATGCACTCTTTGAACGTCTCGCGCAGCTTGGTGATGTTGGTCTGTTGAAATCGCCCCCATTACGTTTTGCCTGGTTGTATGCATTAGGTGGCGCATTGTTCAGGTTTAGTGACCATGTGGTCGGGTTTATCCAGATGCTTGGGCAGTTGGCGCTAGATACTGGCAAGCTCATCAAACATCCACTCAGAGGCCCCTGGCGAGAAGTTTCAGCCAATGTCTTTCATATTGGCGCGCAGGCATTGGGGATTACCGCATTAGTGGGGTTTCTGATTGGCGTGGTGCTGTCATACCTTTCCTCACAGCAGCTAAGGTTGTTTGGCGCGGATATTTACATTGTGGATATTCTTGGCTTGTCAGTTATTCGTGAACTCGGCCCTATGTTGGCGGCGATTCTGATTGCGGGACGATCCGGCTCGGCAATCACCGCGCAGCTGGGAGTGATGCGTGTGACCGAGGAGCTGGATGCCATGCTGGTGATGGGTATCCCACACGGGTTCAGATTAATATTGCCGCGCGTTTTGGCATTGGTGATCGCCATGCCGCTCATTGTGGTGTGGACAGATGTCATGGCGCTGATTGGCGGCATGGTGTCAGCTAAAAATGCGCTAGGTTTATCTTACAGTTTTTTCATTAATACCTTGCCAGCGGCTGTCAGCCTGCCCAATTTGTGGCTGGGCGTTGGTAAAGGCGCTGCATTTGGGCTATTAATCGCGCTCACCGCTTGCCATTATGGATTGCGCATTAAGCCCAACACCACCAGTCTGGGTGAAGGAACAACCGCTTCGGTAGTAACTTCAATAACGCTAGTCATTTTGGCCGATGCCGTATTTGCCATTTTGTTCAAAGACGTTGGAATCTGATGGCGATGATGACAGAAAACATCATCGAAATCCGTAATTTATGGAAAATCTATAGTTCTTCTGTCATTCATCAGGATTTGAATCTTGATGTACATCGTGGTGAGATTTTATCGCTAGTTGGTGGTTCTGGCAGTGGTAAAACAACACTGGTGCGGCAAATGATAGGCTTGGAACAACCCACTCGCGGTAAGGTTAAAGTTTTTGGCGAATTAATGGATGGCTCGGTGAGCCAGCATGTGGAAAATGCACGCAATCGTTGGGGCATGCTGTTTCAGCATGGCGCATTATTTTCTTCATTGACCGTATTCGATAACATCGCGCTACCGTTACGTGAGTTGAAAACCCTGCCTGAAAATTTAATTCATGATTTGGTTATGCTCAAGCTTGATATGGTGCGCTTGCTGTCAGCAGATGCCGACAAAATGCCATCTGACTTGTCCGGTGGCATGGTCAAGCGTGTGGCCTTGGCACGTGCTTTGGCTTTGGAACCGGAGTTGCTGTTTCTGGATGAGCCAACAGCAGGGCTGGATCCTGAAAGTTGTGAAAGTTTTGTATCGCTGATACGCACTTTGCAATCTGCGCTGGGCTTGACCATTGTCATGGTTACGCATGATCTTGATACATTGTTTGAGCTGAGTACGCGCGTAGCCGTGCTGGCTGAAAAACACGTTATTATCTGCGCATCGCCAAAAGAGGTGTTGGCTTTACCGCATCCCTTTATTCAGAGTTTTTTTCTTGGTGAGCGCGGACAACGTGCCATGACTGCGCTAAATTTACGCAAGCCATAGGCTTAATTTTAGGATAAAACATGGAAAATAAGTCCCATGCATTAATTGCAGGATTGTTTATCATTGCGCTGGGCATTGCTTTAACGCTCATTGCGCTCTGGTTTGATCGAGATACCAAAGAGCGCCTGCCTTATGAGCTTGTCACAAAAGCTTCCGTTTCCGGACTGTCTAAAGAATCGGCCGTACGTTATCGCGGCTTGGATATAGGCAAGGTGGAAAATATTAGCTTTGATCCCAAGGTGGCAGGACAAATTCTGGTGCGTATCGCCGTAGAAAAAGGAACACCGATTACTCGTTCTACTTTTGCGACATTGGGTTACCAGGGCGTTACCGGATTGGCCTATATACAGCTGGATGATGATGGGAAAATCGCGCAGAATTCACCACTAAATAGGTTGCCTACTGATGCTGACAAACTGGCACGCATTGAACTACGTCCGGGCTTGTTAGATAAATTATCAGGTGGTAGCGAAGGCTTGTTAATACAATTGGATGCAGCTGCACGGCGCTTGAATCAGCTGTTGGATGCCGAAAATCAAAAAGTATTGATGCACACCCTATCCAGTCTGGATGATACGACGGTGAGTATCGGCAAACTGGCGAGCAAACTGCAACCCGCACTGGAAGGCCTGCCACAGGTAGTCAGTGATGCGCATAAAACACTAGGTTCGTTCAAAGGCATGGCGCAGGATTTCTCTGGCCTGATGGTTAAAATCCAGGCACCCGAAGGGGCACTAGAGCGTTTTAATGCAAGTCTTGCCCGTTTTGATCTGGCGACCGGATCAGTTAGGGAATCTGCCCTTACCTTGGGTAAAACAACGGCTGTTTTTTCAACTGAAACACTGCCGCTTCTTAATCAGTTGGCAGAAGATGGCGCGCAAGCGGTACGCGCAGTGGATAGAGCCGTTGATGCCCTGAGCGGAAATCCACAAAGCCTGATCTTCGGCGAGGCAAAAATTCGCCCAGGACCAGGCGAGCAGGACTATGAAGGAGTGTCACAATGAAAATACAACATGCCGTTCGTTTCGTCAGCAACTACTCGTCTACCATTGGGATTATTATTTTGGGGGCTTTTATATCAAGCTGTAGCTTACCTGGCGCAAAAGAGCGGCCGGATACCTATGATTTTGGTCTGCCTCCAGCTACTGTGGCCTCAGTGACGAATGTGCAGCAAGTCATCACGCCTGTAAATTCAAGGCTGGTACTTGCCGTGGCCGATGTGCAGGCACCACGCCGATTGGAAACCCTGCTGCTGCATTACCGCTTGGCTTATGCTGATGCACAAGCCCCCAAGCCTTACGCCAATAGCCGTTGGAGCATGCCCCCTACACAGCTTGTAACACAACGCCTACGTAGCCGTTTAGCACAGGATGCCAGTGTGCTGCCGATAAATGACGCTGCGGCTGAGCTGTCATTGCGAGTGGAGCTGGAAAGCTTCGACCAAGTTTTCGATACGCCCAATAGTAGCCGAGGCGTGGTGCGACTGCGTGCTACCTTACTACGTGATCGACGATTTGTGGCACAGCAGCTATTTTCCAGCGAGCAACCAGCCAAAACTGCAGATGCGATTGGTGGCGTGTATGCATTGACACAAGCGACAGATTCAGCTCTCGAAGCCGTAGCACAATGGGTTTATGCCTACAAAATACAATAAAGCTAGCCAAAACTGTAATTGTGATAACTAAAATAAAGAGTTTTTCATGACTGTATCTCTCCTGATCGCCAAAAGCAGTAAACCATTATATCTATTATCATGCATGGCCAATCGTCATGGATTGATCGCAGGAGCCACCGGTACCGGAAAAACCGTTACTCTGCAAACGTTGGCTGAACAGTTTTCACGTATTGGTGTGCCGGTTTTTATGGCGGATGTGAAAGGTGATTTAGCTGGCATGAGCCGGGCAGGGGGCGAAAACCCAAAAATTGATGCCAAGGTCAAACAGCTAGAACTTGAAAACTTTACATATGCTGCGAGTACCGTCTGTTTTTGGGATATATTCGGGGTGAAAGGGCATCCCTTACACACTACAATTACTGAAATGGGGTCTTTGCTACTAGCACGCATACTGAATTTGAATGAAGTGCAGGCTGGTGTACTCAATGCCGTATTTAAAATAGCCGATGACAAAGGTTGGTTGCTGCTGGATCTCAAGGATTTGCGCGCCATGATGCAGCAAGCTGCTGAAAATGCATCAGAATATACTGCTGAATATGGCAATATTTCTGTAGCTAGTGTGGGTGCGATACAGCGTGCTTTACTACAGTTAGAGCAAGAGGGCGCAGATAAACTTTTCGGTGAGCCAGGACTAAATCTGGATGACTTGATGCAAACAGATAACCAGGGACGTGGTGTCATCAACATTCTAGCGGCAGATCAGTTATACAATTCGCCACGTGTGTATGCCACATTATTGCTGTGGTTACTTTCCGAACTATTTGAAAAGCTACCGGAAGTAGGGGATGTGGAGCGACCTAAGCTGGTGTTTTTCTTCGATGAAGCGCATTTGCTGTTTAACGATGCACCGCCAGCGCTTATGAGAAAAATCGAGCAAGTGGTACGTTTGATACGCTCCAAAGGTGTGGGTATTTATTTTGTCAGCCAAAACCCGCTTGATATACCGGATATTGTGTTGGGACAATTAGGTAATCGCGTTCAACACGCACTCCGCGCATTTACCCCGCGCGATCAAAAAGCCGTCAAATCCGCTGCCGAAACCTTCCGTACCAATCCCAAAATTAATGTAGCCACCGCTATCACCGAGCTGGCTGTAGGTGAAGCTTTAGTCTCATTTCTTGATGAAAAAGGCATACCTACTCCAGTGGAACGCGCCAGGATCTGTCCGCCGGCGAGCCGCTTGGGCGCTATCACTGATACTGAACGACTAAGCAGTATACAAAGCTCGTTTATCTACGGACATTATGAAAAAAGCGTAGACCGCGAATCGGCCTATGAGATTCTGAAAAGCCGCGTGGTTCAATCTGCAAATGAAACCGTCGTCATCAAAGCTGGCGAAGATAATGGAGGGTTCGACTGGGGAGGTTTGTTCAGTAATGGCAAACAAGAAAATCAATCGCCACGTAAACCCGTAGACCGTCAACCGGATAGCATCCTGGCTACCGTTGCCAAAAGCGCCGCACGTACCATAGGCTCGGAAATTGGTCGGCAAGTTTTGCGCGGTGTATTGGGATCAATTTTTGGTGGTAAACGCCGATGATATTCAGCAAATTCTTCCCTGGCACCAAACAAAATTTGAAAGCCGAACCTGAGGTTATTCCTTGGGATAAAAGTTATGAAATTGGTCATGAGCTCATAGATTCCCAACACCGTATCTTCTTGATGATACTAAATAAGCTAATAAAATCCATCGCGCAAGGAGTGACCAAGGAATACATGTTTAGAACGTTAATGGAATTAAAAAAGTACGCTGAATTCCATTTTATTAGTGAAGAAAATGTCATGCTTGACTGCGGCTATCTCAATGTTAATCAACATCAGCATATTCACTCTGAACTATTATTTGAATTCACAGTTCTTTCAGATCGTGTAGCACAAGGACGCGCAGAACCAGATGAAGTCGTGTCATTTATTAAAGGCTGGCTATTAAATCACATTTTGCATGAAGATATCCAAATTGCTCAATATGTTCGTAGATGTTCAGATGAGGGGGGACAGATGGAATGAGACTACAAAGAAAACCAATCAATCTGGAAGAAGCAATCCTATCAAGGACTTGGCAGGATGAGAATGAAATTTAGGTTTGAGACTTTTTTCAAATTCATGGGTTGTTAGACAGATGAAATGAGACTAAAAATAAGAGCAATTTAAATATAACTTGCGTGAAAATAAAACAACAGAACCAAAGGGAATTTTAGATAAAATCTAGCCTACGTATTTCCTTAATAATAGCTTCATCCATGATCCTATCCTTTATCATGAAATAACAACCCGTCTAGCTTGATTTAATATCATCGTGTTTATAATTCTGCCAATGCCTTCATTTTTCATCGTCGTGAGGCATTGCCAGAGAGATAACATCATCAATCATTGGTTTATCTATTGCTCCATGTGGCCAGGATAATCGAAACAACATCCTCACGCAGCTGGCTTTTTGATGAGGATTGAGATTCCTACCCATCACCACAAGTGCAGCCTCAAGCGCTAACACCGAATTATAGGCAATAGCGCATTCCCGTTCGAGTTCAACAGCGGGTCTTACAATCACCTCACCTTTATTATCCACAAAAAAACTTTTAGCTGATTTTTCCCCTGTAATAATGTAGTTAACATCAGCGCCATTTGTACTTATTAATGCAAAATAATCAGCATTAGGGGTAACTATTCCACGCTCATATTTTATTTGGGTGTTCCTATGTACGCCTGTTAAATGCGCCCATTCTTCTTGAGTTTTCCCCAAGCGCTTGCGCTCATCTTCAAGTCTTTTAGCAATGCTCATGTTTAATATTCCTTAAATCTGTTTGATTATTTACGATAATGTTGCATATGCCCTGATATGTGTGCATAATGGCTACATATAGTTCACTTATGGTTAATTTTATTATGAAAGAGCAAAAGTTACTAACTTTAAAAGAGGCGCGCGAATCCATTCGCATGGAGGGTTTAAGTGTCAGCAATTGGGCAATTAATAACGGATTTAAACCACAAACAGTTAAATCAGTTTTATATGGCTCAAGGGGTTACAACATAGGACAATCCCACAATATAGCTGTTGTTCTTGGTATTAAAGAAGGGAAAGCTATTGATTAGCGAGTCGCCAACTAAATGGAAAATAAATGTAAGTCAATAACTAATGAAAATTCACGCCAAAATAAAAGCCATGAAAAAGTTGCAATTTCAACTAAGGTTATTTGGTTATCTGTTGCAGAAGCTTCGGGCTTTCTTGGAGTGAGTCAGCAGGCAATTCGGAAGGCATGTAAAGATAACGGCGGAAAATTCAGGAATGGCATTTTTACTTATCAACAGGGAAAAGGGAATGGCGGAACACAATATAGAATCCTCCTCACCAGCCTTCCAGAAGCCGCGCAAGCCAATTACTGGATAGATCAAAAGAAAAGCATAAAATCGAACCTTTCAGATGTGATAAAACCGCAAGAACCCGCCACCATTGATGATTCCATTTATCAGGGCATGGCGGATGAATACAGCCGCAAACCAGGCAGTATCAAGGATGAAGCGCAGCGGCGATTATCTATTGTGACGGATTATAAGGCTTTAATTGAGGCAGGATTTAAAGTAAAAAGTGCACTTTTCCAGCTGCAACAACGCGTTTCCAAGCCTACCCTTTACCGCTGGCTTAATAAAATTGGAAACGCCCCGCGCACCCATTGGGAAACCTTACTGGCACCAGATCATGAAGGGCGCGCAAAAGACGATATACATATTGATGCCTGGTTTTTTTTCCAGAGTCGCTATGGTCAGCAATCAAAACCAGATGCCACCGTCATTTATCGCTTAATGCTTAAAGAGGCCAACGCCAAGGGCTGGGGAGCTCTACCATGCTGCAAAACCTTTGAACGCCGCTGGGAAAGAGAAGTACCTGAAAATTTAAAAATCCTGTTACGTGAAGGCGAAACTAAGCTCAAGGAAAGCACCCCACACCAAAAGCGGGATTATAAAAGCCTAAAAATTCATGAGGGCTGGGAGTCGGACGGGCATGTGGTTGATGTTTTTTGCAGATGGCCGGATAGAACGGTTGCGCGCCCATGGATTGTGTTAATCAGGGATATAAGAACGCGGATGCCATTGGCGTTTAAGGTATATCACACCACCAATGCAGAATTGGTTATGGAGACATTTAAAAGAGCCTGCGAACGCACTGGAACCACCCCAGAAAACTTCACCTTGGATAACGGAACCGAGTATTCCAATATAGCATTTACAGGCGGCCAAAAAAGTACAGTACGGCATTCAGTAGTAAAGGGGCAGCCTGTGGGGGCACTTACAAGAATGGGAATAGCTGTACGCTGGGCAACGCCTTACCACGGCGCAGCCAAGCCAATCGAATCCTTTTGGAATGTGATTATTGACAATATGCACAAATTGAGTGGCCGTTCCTATACCGGGCGTAATCCCGTAGAACGCCCGGAAAATTGCAGTGAAGAACACGCCCTTCCTATTGAAGAATATGTGCAGCGCCTTAACGACACCCTGGGCGAGTTTTCACGCGGGGAATTAGGCAAGCATAGAGGGAATGGCATGGAGGAAAAATGCCCGATGGCCTTGTATGAAGCGCTTATGAAAGAGCATGTATTACGCCCGGCTAGCGTCGAACATCTTAGAGCCATGCGCCACCGGATATTCTCGCGCACTTTAAGCCAGCAACGCGTTTTTGAAGTCACGATACCAGGTTATGGCAAGGTTTTTTATGAGCCGGACGAGGCTAATGAGGAAGTTAAGCGCGGCTTTACTTATGATATTTTGCCGGATATATCCGACCCCAACGCACCAGCGCTGATTTATGAAGGTGCGCGCTATCTGGGAGATGCCATGCATAAGGCCTGTATCCAGTTTTATAACGAAAATGCAGCCGCTGAAACTAACAAACGGCGTTCCAAAGTAATAAAGCAAACCAAGGCACAAGCCTGGGAGCTAACGCAGCAAGCCGCCGGAAACCCCGCACAATTGGAGGCGCCTAATCGCGGAATGCCGGATTTGCTGGCAAGCGCGGTCAATATGGGATTAAAGCTGCTACCTGAATCACCAAGCACACCTGTAAGCCGCTATGAGGAGCAGGACAACGGCGATATTTTGGACAAACAAAGCGGAGTAATCACCAAGAGGAAACCAGCGCCAACGCGCTTTGAAGAAGAAAACACACAAGAAAACAACGAATTGGAACGCAAACGTAAAGAAAAGGAGGATGCAGAACTAAGAAGATTCATAGAGAAAACCCAGCAAGGAGAAGGGCATTCAGGCTGCAACCTGAATGCCCCAAGAACAGTACGGATTTAATCCCTCGTACCCAACGAAAGGAAACAGAATGTTAGAACAAGCCGCGTTAAATAACAATATCCGGGGAGAGTTTAGCGCCGATATTCACGCCATGACCGATGAACAACTGGAGGCAATGAGAGCGCCACTTCTACCGGGGCGATTTGTTGGGCCAATATTGAGAGCGAACCCGGTTGGTAGTGAAGCTTATCAAGCGCTTAAAAATCGCCTGGTGGATGAAATGGCGCACCAACATTTGAAAATCAAAGCTGTAGCCAACATGACTCGGCCGGGTGAAATGCACAGAGAACCCTTGCGTTGGGAGGATTTGCTAAAAGCCTGGGAATCCGGCAGAGAGGATTTATGGGATCATGGCAATTATTACAAGAGTACGCCATCGTTAGCCCTACAGGTTGAAAGCGCCTTGCAGCAATGGGTTAAAGCACTAGATACGGAGCGAGCAGGTAAACTACAAACCCCTGGTTTTGTAGAAACCAGTATTTTCAAAAAGATGCTGAGGGCGTTTCGCATGGCACAAGATGAGTGCGAATTGGTAGAAGTCGCCATTGCGCCGGGCAGTGGCAAAACAACCAGCACTGGCCATTATCTGAAGGAGATGCGCAAAGCCAGCGGATTAAATTGCCCGATTTGGAAGATTAAGCTTGGGGAAAGCAACATAGGGCTAAAACTCATTATGCAAGAGATATTAGGCGCAATGCATGGCGCAGACAATGGCTCTGAATTTGGCGGCATGTCGCAATCAGCCATGAAATACGCCATAGAAGAACGTGCAAAAAAACACCCTGTAGGCTTGCTCATTATTGACGAGGCGCAACATATAGGCAACTTCATCGGCACTAATGGCGCAATACACGGACTTAATATTATCAACGGCTTGCGCGAATTTTGTGATGATAGATTATTCGGCGTTGTGTTACTGGGTAATGGCGAGATTTACCAACGCGTCAAGAAAAGCCGGAACTCGATACAACTTGCCAGCCGTATGGAAGCATGGCGCGTTTCCGTGGGTAATCCAACAGAAGCGGATATTGATTTAATCATGGAATCCTGGGGGGTTTCCGGCAAATCTGAGCGTGAACTTTCTGTGAAATTGGGAACGCAGCCGGGGGGGTTGCGTACACTTGTTAATTTCTATCGCCGGGCATTATGTGAGTTTGACGAAATCACGCAAGCCAGCCTGAATGCTGTGTCGAAAGGATAAATCATGCAAAAAAGCCGTATCAAACCCGCAAGGAAAACTAGTCCGCGCGGCCAATATATCGCCATGGTGCATATAGCCGCGAATCGCCTGGGGTTTGAATCCGGGAGCGCTATTTACCGTGATTGGCTGCAAAAGCTATCCGGGGCGCAAAGCTGCAAGGATTTGACCGATAATCAGTTATCCGCGCTGGCTGGCACACTTAAACAGCAAGGCTTGTTACAACAAAAAACCACAGGAAACGCGCCCGGACGGCCAACGCCCGCACAATGGGGGAAAATGGAAACCATGGCGCGCAAGCTGGGGTTTGTCAGCATAGACGGCGAACACTTCATTCACTGGGTGAAACGTATCACCAAGCTGGATAACCCGCGCTTTCTCACCAGTCGCAGCATTTCCAGCGTTATTGTTGGATTGGAAAAAATGTGGGCGCATGAGCAAAAAAAACCAGCAAACCAACAGGGGAGGGCGAGCCTAAATTGATACTACCCATAAAGCAGCATCAAGCCCGCACCTAAGATCATAAAACAATAAATCAATAGGATGATAGCCAAGGCGAAAAATAAACGCTTTAAACGGCCTTCCTGTTATTTTTAATCTTCAATCAGAAAGTGAAACTAAATGAACGCTTCAGACAGCAACAACGACCACACAAAGTTATCTATAACTGATGCACTTGATGTCTTTGGTGAGTCTACCATCATATTGGGCGGATACCAGAACTTGCTTATTAATCAGAACGGCAAGGAAACTCTAGATTTTTTAACCAGGGATCAACTACAAAGTTTGCTTGAAGTAATTGAAGAAAAAATAAAAAAAGGGATGGCGCTGTTGGAAATGTCACGTGATAACTCACACCAGGAACGCCAATCGAATCATGCCAGTCTTGCATAAAACCTTGCGCCAAGTACCATAAATAGCGCTTATTCCACCACACCAAGCCCCGCCCGGGGCTTTTCTTCCCCTGCCTGAAATGGTTCCGCCTTAACACGCCCACTTGCTTCAGTGATACTTCGGCCTTAACAACAGGGGGAATTTATGACTGTCCATAATTCATTCATTGAGGTGCAAGAGCAGACACCCGCCAACCCGGAATGTATCCCGGCTTTAAGCGTGCAGGATATAGCGCTATTACCGCCAAGCATGCAAGCCTTGGAAAAAATCATAGGCTTGCATGCCGTGCTGCAACTCGCACGCAACTATGGCGGAGGTGCCAAGCTTTACATTCCCATGCGCCCCATGGCCTACCACCCCTTGCGAAAACTGATAGAGGGGGCGGCGTTTGAAGCCCTGTGCGCAGAATATGGCGGGGAAGCCCTTGTAATATCACGCTGTGCCAGGTTAATCAGGACGCTGCAATATCGAAAAATCCGCGCGGAATATGCCAGCGGCACGGCACAAGGCAAATTGGCAATCAAATACCGCCTGTGCACCCGCCAAATTAGCACGATTGTGCAAGGCCTAAGCAAAGGCCAGGCACCTGCCACCTCACCCGAGACCAAACCACTTTAACTTCAGCTTCAACATTTTGAGAGGAAATCTCCATGCAATACCAAATGATTCAAACCGTACAACATGACGGAAAAATGCTAAACGCAGGCGAGGTGCTGGACTTGACAGAACGCGAATCCGCGCCTTTGCTGGCGAGTCATGCCATTCAATTAGTGCCACAGGATTTTGTTGGCCGCACATTCAAAATTAGCCTGGAATAAAGGAAACCCCATGTCAGAACTCATCAAACAAGTGAGTGCCTTAAAAACCGCCGCGCGCGAAATTCTCGGACAAATTGAAGATATTGATGCACAACGCACAGCACTGGATCAACAGCGTGACACTATCACCAGCGCCAATGTATCCAAAGCCGACTTTCTGGGGTATCTGCGCGCTTACATGAAATTCAAAGCCAAGAGGTTCCGTCAGCACACCCTTGATCTTCTGCAACCCCAGCGCAGCTTTGGCCGCCTGGAAGCGGGTAAAGGCTCAGAAGCTGGTTTTGCTTCCATGCGCCGCTTTTTTACCGGTGATTCTTCAGCAATGTATATCTCGGATGAAGCCGTATTTTTCTATTTTGAGGACGTCATTATTGCGCGGCTGTCCGAGGAACTCGAAGCCCTGGATTGGGAAAATGACGCGCTGCCAGTCGCCTTACGCCTAGAGCATTTGCGCACCATCGAACAAGCAAAAACGGAACTTGATTTGCAACGTGCTGAACTGGTGTCCGTCATGCGTGAAGCTGGATTTTCTGACAATTAGAATTCAGGCATAAACGCCTTATCAGGAGGCCTGCGATAAGGCGCAAGCGCAGATAACCCCGCTAAACTCACGAAGGAATGACCATGGCAATTATTCATATTTTCAAAGCGGGAAAGCATATTGATTCCAGTGGTGGCACAACCACTTTCAGCGAAAACGATTTAGCCACAACGGCCATGATTTACAACATGAGCCAGCATCAAGCACCGCTTGTGCTTGGACACCCTAAAGACGATCAACCCGCGTATGGCTGGGTAGATTCACTGAGCCACAACGTACACGGGCTATTTGCGCATATCAGCAAAATATCACCCGCGCTGTATGCTGCTGTAAAAAATGGCAGTTACCGCAATGTTTCCGCTTCATTTCATAGCCCATACGCCAAAGAAAACCCGGCAAAAGGTGGCTGGTTCCTCAAGCATGTGGGAATGTTGGGTGCCATGCCGCCGGCGGTTAAAGGCTTGGCGCGCGTCGAATTTAATGAACGTGTGGACGGCAATTTTATACCGCTGGATTTTACTGATTTTGTGGATTTTCCCGCGCGGCACCTACAAGCGGAAATCGAACACGCGGAAATGAATACGAGCCTGGCATTGCAGGAAAACCCTTGGGAAAAAACGCCTGTCGTTGCATTTGAAGAAGCCGATGGCTATCGTGTCGCCCCGGAACAATTAAGACTGTATCACGCCGCATTACGCTATCAATCCGCGCATAACACCAGTTTTATTGAAGCGGTCAAATTCGTTTCTGAAGTGGCGTGAGATAAATAAATAGGAATACTACGCATAGTAAATTTAATCCTTACATATTTTTGCTGTATAAAATATCTTTTTGTCTGGTAAAACATGAAAACAATAGAGCAGGTAATAGCCGAATTTTCAATACGGGGTGAAACCTTTAAAGCCTGGGCTAAAAAGCATGGATTCAAAGAACATAATGTTCGTGATGTACTAAGAGGAAGAACTGTAAACAAGTTTGGCGAAGCGCACAAAATTGCGGTAACACTGGGAATCAAGGACGGGGAAATTATGGATGAGCGCGTTTAACGCGCGATAGTTTAAAACTATCGAAAATGCATTTTTAAAGCCAGAATCAACACCTATCAGCGCCAGCGCCACCGAAAAGTGTGGGCTTTATCATAGATTCAAACTATTAAAGTCCTGCAAAAAAACTGAAGTGATGCTGTGAAGTTTGTTTTTTTGAATGGCTTGGTGTTTGATAAAGCTTTGGAACCCGCGTTGAAAACGAGTATCACAAGCCAATTGTTTAAATGACTGAATACAACCATATCAACCCGTCAATTTGAATGGCTGAAACAGTGGGCGCTCGATGCAATACTTGCGTACCCCCCGAGCTATACGGCTTTCCCGCTCCCACTCTGCGTATTATGGTAAGCAATATGTGACGACACGTCAACAGCCCCGTATCCTCTTAGGCCAACCAGCCAACCAGCCAATTATTTAAACGACTGAATACAACCATAGCAACCCGTCATTTTAAATGGCTCAAATCGCGTTTAATTTGGCATGATTTATGTTCGTCTTTTATCTATCCTCGGAGACAATAAAACCCCGTAATTTAGTCTCATTTCATCTGTTCGAGAGCGTAAAAAAGTTGCTACCTTTTCGACCCAAAGGTAGCAACTAAGGTAGCAACTTTCAAGCCTTCTTAAATCACAAAAAAACAATATATATCAATGCATTACTAAATTAGCGCAAAAGTTAAAGCGTTGAGAAGGTAGCAATAATAAATTTACATATTCGTTATATATCAACTGGTTGCATTCTATTGTTAGTATCATTTCAATTGTCTGATAGTCTCATTCCATCTGTCCGCTATCATTTTATCTTGAATTTTTAAAACCGCCGGTTGTAGAGGCGATATATTTATGTTTTCGTATTTAACATAATATACATTTTGAAATCTTCGATTTAATCAAATCATTCCCCCAATTAAACCTTGGGAGGGGTATGAAATGATTAAGTTTACGCTTGTAAGCACCAAAGGTGGGGTGGGCAAGACCACTCTGGCAGCCAATCTTGGCGCACTCATGGCGGATATGGGATTAAGAGTCTTGCTTATAGACTCTGATATTCAGGCCAGCCTTTCAAAATACTTTCCAATTCTGCAAGAAGCCCCCTTTGGTCTTACCAAAGTTATTACTTCTGGCATGGTCACGCCGGATTGCATATCAAGAACTGCGATAGAAGGCCTGGATATAGTCCGGTCTGACGATTCAGAAAAGACATTGCAGTCATGGTTAATGTTCCGCATTGATCGAGGCGACCGACTCGCAAATGCGTTGCAATCCCCTTGTGTCTCGGAAGATTACTATGATTGCATCGTCATTGACACACAAGGTTCTCCAAGTTGCCCAATCCGCGATGCAGCCGCACTCGCAGCGGATCAGATTATCATTCCAATTAATCCAGACACCATGTCATCCAGAGAGTTTTATGATGGCACCATGGATATGTTTGCCAAACTGGAGCCAAATTCCCGTTATCGGCTAGGTCCGATCAAAACTGTCATCTATAAGAAAAAACGAACTCGGGATGCAAAAACAGTAGAAGAAACTTTCCGTAGTGATTTTTCACCGAAGAACTTAACGCAGTCCATCAAACAGGATTTTATCAAGATGGGGGGGCGGGTGACGGTATTGAATACCACGGTGCCGGATGCCAAAGCCTATACCGAATCCGTCACCTTGGGTATTCCGGCGCACCGCCACGAAGTCAAACGCGACGGCTCGATGCCGAGCGCGTTTGAGACTATGCACGCACTATTGTGGGAGTTGGTTCCCAACCTAGAAGGCATGTATGCGAACACAAGTGCCGACAACCAACAAGTGGAGGGGGATGCATAATGTCCAATTCCAAAAAACCTATGTTAGGCCTTCCGGCACATATCAAAATCACGGATATTGTCAAAAACCAAACCAACCAGACACTGCCCAACCAGATGCCGTTAAGTTCATTAACCGCCAGAGAACGCATAAAGTTGGAACACTCGGAGCGTACCCGCAATGCCATGCATATGGCATCCCCCAAAGCGGTATCCGGGCAGATTACCGATCCTTTTCAAGAAGTCGATGATGCTTGGGCCGCCATGCCGGTCAATAGCATACGTTTCTATGAAAATAATCCAAGAAAAGCCAGTAATGAAGCCTTTGCCGAGCTGAAAGAAAGCATACGTGTCAATGGAATACTGCAACCGATTACCGTCACCAAGCGACCAGGAGAAACCCACTACATTTTGTTTGCCGGTGGCAACACGCGGTTGCAGGCGGTTCAGGAATTATGGCAGGAAACACAAGACCCCAGGTTCTATGAAACCCGTGTCATTATCAAAACGTGGCGCGGTGAAGCTGCCGTGCTGCTTGCCCACATGGCAGAGAATACACAACGTAATGACATGACGTTTTGGGATAAGGCCAATGGCATTTGGGCAATCAAGGCACAGCTCGAAGCAGATTTGAAAAAGCAACTAGACTATCGCAATTTGGCCGAAGAGCTTAAAAAAGCCGGAATTCCCATCAGCCTGCAAACGATTAGTGCTTTTAGATTTGCATCCGAGCGATTAGCGGATTTAGGCCCCTGGCTTTCAGGTTTGACGGTTCGAGATGTACAACCGCATATCAACACACTATTCAAGCTCAGTAGCACCTATACCAAGCTGGATGAAGAGGCGTTTTACAATGACATCATTCGCCCAGTGTGTAAAAAATATGCAGGCGCATTAACCATAGCCAGCCAGGTCACGGGAGATGATCAGGAAAGCGAGTCCAAGGAAACCTTCTCCAAGGACACGCTAATCAAACAGCTTAATTCTCGTGTCGCTGAAAGCCTGAGTTTAAGTCCTGACAACTTTAAAAGAATGTTGACTTACCTGAGTCGTTTTCCCAATGCAAGCCTGGAGGATTTACAAAACATTGTCCGGCCTGCGAAAGAGATCGCCAGTGCACAACCAGCATTCAGACCGGAAGTTCAAAATGAGGGACAAAAATCACTGCTTCAGGCAACGCAACAACCTTCTAACATTGATTTTACCGCAGAAGTTTATCCCCAAGCCCATGTGGGTGGCGAAGATGATGAAACGCCTATCACCGAAACCACTCCTGAAGCGACCATGCATGATTACTTGCCTGTTGCGATTGGTCGTAATGAATTGGTAGCAAGCGATGATTTGATTCCTCTTATCAATCAATTGATTGTTCTGGCCGGCCTGGGCAATTGCATCAAAGAAGTGCCAGCGATGCCTTTGGGCTTCTATCTGGGATTCCCGAATGATGGGCCTTTGGACTTAAAGGACAATGCCAAGAATAGACAAGCCGCCTGGTGGGTAGTGGCCATGGCCAGCGGTCAGTTTGACCGGGAAGTATGCCGCTTGCACTTGAATGAGCAGGATGCCTGGAGAAAGTTGGTATTGGATGAAATATCCGAGGACAGTAATTCCCTGGATGAGCTGGAACTTGAAATTCAAAACAACATCGGTGGCGAGGGTGAATTTCTGCCCATTACCTGGCTACTTAACCCCAATAATCAGGTGGCTGGGTTATGCCTGACCATTCTTGCATTGATGCGCACCACAAGCCCTTTTAAGGAAGGGAGTGCATCATGAAACTCATTGTTACCGATCCTGGTTTAAAGGCCTCGTTACTTTTACACATGGTTGAAAAAATTGAACGAGGTGAATTGCATACCCTACTTGAAAGTGGCAACAGCCCGGAATGTCTCGACCAGTTAAGGCAATTGGACATTGCTAGCCTGATGCGTCTGGTACATATTGGATGCCCGGAAGTGACATTCAGAGTTGTTGACGAAAGCATTAAGGGCGGGCTGGATACCTTGCAACGACAAAATAACGAAAACGATGATCTGATTTATTTTATTCAAAACGGCGCAACACAATCCATGCTGGGAGATTTGTTCCGTATGAACGGAGATGTCATTCAAAGCTATCGTAAATTGTTATCGCAGGAAAGCAAACCGGGTCGCACCACTTTACCCAATGAAAAGTTGCGTGAAGGAATTCAGCAACACTGGTACACGCTGGAGGTGTCCTGCTTAACCAAAGCTGAAACCCTGCGCAAAAAACTGCGCTTGTTACATGGTCAATTTAATGACGTTTCAATAGACATGCTCTATGCCACTATTAATGAGTTTGAGGAAGTTCTGCCAAAAAGGAAGCCATCATGAATGCAAAAATGACTGCAAAGAAATCAGGGCGAAAGATAGTTCTTCCAGAAAATCGCTGCGCTCCAGAAACTCCGCATGGTGAAGGTCAGGATCAGTTTGAATATGACCAAAACCAGAATGAACTGGTACAGCAGTACATCACCCCTAATTTGCTACTGGATATGTTTGATGAGCCTATTGTGTTCAATCGAGCCTTTGTAGGCATTACGCATAGCGCCGTAGCTGCCTTGTTTCTATCCTATGCTACCTACACCACTGAAAAGCTTCCCAGAGAGGCTGAAGGCTGGTTTACAAAGACCATAGAGGAATGGCAGAACGAGACCGGATTGACCAGATTTGAACAAACAACGGCCAGAAGAATTCTGCGGGAAAAGGAAATTCTGATTGAGCGCCGGTTTGGTATGCCTTCGATGTTGTGGTTCAAAATACGCAAGGAAGCGTTGCTGGATGCGTTGTTGGAACAGTCGGATGCACGCTGGGATGGCTTGCACCAACAGTTTTACAGTTCAGAAGCACAGGTTAATATAAAAAAATAGCCATGCAAAATAAATTCGCTTATCAGGATACCTCCTTTGCAGATCAGGCACTCAGCCAGTCTGCAAATGCGCTAGTCATTGCGCTTGGTAAGCATTTTGTTGCCTATTACAAGGGGCTGGCCGACTTGACTGGCTCACCCAAGGCGGCGCTCATGTTGGGTCATGCCATGTTCATGACCCGTGTTGTGATGGAAAAACAAGCCACACGCAAAGGTGGGAAAGAGGGATGGTTCTATAAAACCGCCACGGATTGGACAAAAAATACCGGCTTATCCGTTAGAGAAATCGAATCAGCCAGAAAGCTTCTGGTGGGATTAGGCATCCTGCATGAACGCAGACAAGGCATGCCTGCCAAGCTCTGGTTCAGAGTAGATTTGGACAAGCTGGCATTTCTGCTTTGTGAATTCAGTAATACGGCCTATCGTGCCTGGTCTTGGGAGGATCGCGTCATCAAGGCGCTGCTGGGTAAACCTATCCTGTTTTATGTGCCGTTTGCCTGGATGGCCAAAAGCGCATTGGCGGGTCTTTATATGTCCACATTATTTGCACGTCTTCTTAAATCCATTAGCCACAAGGAAGCCGATGAGGCAGGTTGGTTTCTCAGTGAAATCACACCGGCATTGCAGCAATTAAACTTCGGTCGTCATGCGCTTATGAATGCCCGTGAGAAATTGATTAAAGCAGGCATGATTGAAGAAGTGCGTGAAAGTCGCGCAAAATCCAGACTGTTAACCCGTATAAATCTAAGCGATTTACCCGCACAAATTGCCTTGGAAGCCAGTAAGTACAACAGTTTGTCGGAATCCAACAAACAAGGATGTCGGAATCCGACATTCAACAGTTCACCAAAACGCGAAACAACAGTTCACCAAAACGTAAAACAAGAGTTCACCAAAGCGCAAAACTACACTTCACCAAAACGCGAAACATGCTCTGCGGAAACGACAACTCTCTCTTATAAGGAAGTTAATACTACATACCACCACCTCCATACGGACATTACGCCGAAACCAGCACCGAAAACAGGTGACGTTTTGGAGGAGGTGGATTTTGAATTTTTGATTTACCCTGACAACCTGCTACCAGCGGAGATTGAAGAGGTTAAAAAATTGATTGGCAAAGCGCAATACAAACACATTCGCCACCAGTTGGTACTCGATGAATGGAATGGTCAAATGGCCAGAGGCAGCGTTAAATTCAATCGCATGGGCTATTTGAGAACCCTGGCCGAGAAGGAGGCCAATCACATCCTGATGATTGAAGTGGGACATCAAATTCAGGCAAGGCGCTTGCTACGTCAGCAAACCATGGCGGATAGAAGCAAGCCAAAATCAGACGCAACCACCACCACAATCAACACGCCTGAAAAACAACAGGAACGCCGAATGCAAATGACTAACCTACGTCAATCACTGGGCTGGAAATGAAAGGATAAACATGAAAGAAATCACACAACGGAAATTTCACATAGAGCCTTTAAAAGGAAGTTAAAGGTAACAGTAACTAAATAAAGTTTTATGCGGTGGGTCGCTTGCTCTGGCCTAAGCCAATGAAGATTAAGAAACGCCTAATCAACGCCTGGTGTTGCAACACCAGGAAGCGCACAGTTCCCGACACTGTGCAGGTCGGGTGTTACAGACTACCTGGATAGCCTGTAACTACCTGGATAGCCTGTAACTACCTGGATAGCCTGTAACTAAGGGCGCGGTTATGAATCATTGGGAATGCGAAGCCTAACCGCCAAGCAGACGCAAACACCTACTGCACTGAGCAAGCGACCCACCGCATAAAACTTGAAATTTTTAATAACATGAAGTGTATTTAATGGACACGAAGAGCAAAGAAATCCATACATTCTTGAAACAACGCAACGTGAAGTTGAGTGACATCATTCACTTACTGTGCCAGTACAACAATGTAAAGCTTAAAGATGTCGCAATACGTGCAGGCTTGCCCAGAGAGCGCATATACATGATGGCATCAGGGCAGCGACCAGTAAATGAGGTGGTGCGTCAAGCTTTCAAGGAACTGCTTGGCATTGATCCTTGGGAGGGTAATTGAGTGACTGTAACCAAATATGTCAGGTGTAATTTCCTGTTTGCACTGCAAACAGAAATTGAAAGCTGAAACAGAGTGAAGTCAGGTGTGATTTTCTGTTTGCACTGCAAACAGAAATTGAAAGCTGAAACAGAGTGAAGTCAGGTGTGATTTTCTGTTTGCACTGCAAACAGAAATTGAAAGCTGAAACAGAGTGAAGTCAGGTGTGATTTTCTGTTTGCACTGCAAACAGAAATTGAAAGCTGAAACAGAGTGAAGTCAGGTGTGATTTTCTGTTTGCACTGCAAACAGAAATTGAAAGCTGAAACAGAGTGAAGTCAGGTGTGATTTTCTGTTTGCACTGCAAACAGAAATTGAAAGCTGAAACAGAGTGAAGTCAGGTGTGATTTTCTGTTTGCACTGCAAACAGAAATTGAAAGCTGAAAACAGAGTGAAGTCAGGTGTGATTTTCTGTTTGCACTGCAAACAGAAATTGAAAGCTGAAACAGAGTGAAAACAGTCAGTGAAGTCAGGTGATTTTCTGTTTGCACTGCAAACAGAAATTGAAAGCTGAAACAGAGTGAAGTGTAACAGTAACAAAATAAATACGGAGACAAGTATGGCAACCAAGAAGGTAAAGTTCTTTACAACAGCAAACTCACCCTTTGCGGATGGCTATGATATGGCAGCGGAAGCAGAATTATTGGCTGATTTGATAAATTCAACGGAAGACCCATCCGACAAGCATCCCAATTATTTCCGTTTCATGGATTATCTTGATCGTCTTGAAGAGCTTAAGAAACGGGCTTCCGTTGAGCAACAACGTCAGCACGCAGACAAAATAGTGCCGGATCATGAAGCGATTGCGTTGCGGCGTATAGGCGGGTTGATGGCTGATGAAAATGATGTAATGGACATTCACACCCGTGAAGCCTATCGCATCTTCATTGGACGCGCCCGTGAAGAAAGTCCAGGGCGCTACGGGATTACCAGCGGTAAGCGCGTAGCCGCCATTCTGCGCTCAATTTGGAATCTATCCGCCAGCGATAATCCTTATGCCGACTGGATGTTGGTACAAGTATACGAAAAAATGGATGAGCTGCGTCAGCAAATGAATGTGGCGATAAAACATCATGAAGAGGCCATTGCCAAAGAACAATCGCGTGGGCTACGAGTTTCCATATTAAAAAGTCGTGCACCAGTGGAAGTTGAGCTGGGTTTCCGCAGTCCTTACGGTTACATGATCGTAGACCTCACCCTGGATTTCGACTACTTCACCCGCGTGATTAAAACCTTGGTGCAGAAAAACAGGTTAAGCGATACCGAAGGTCATGAGGAAATTCGTAAGCACACCAAGGCCATCCGGGCACTTTTTGAATCAACCTTGCCCTATCAGAAATACTTGCTACGCGAAGAGCTGCGTGGCTTATGCCGTGCAGACTTTTTGCCCAGTGCCAGTGATATAGGTAGAAAGCGTGTGGAAGCGGCGCGCGCCATTTTTGGAGATGTGCCAGCGGGAATCTTTACCGGGGAGATCGCCCCGCGCCATAGCAAGCGGCGTAGTGATGTGACTGAGACAGAAATGAAACTGTTATTGGCGGTGGCACAGGGGGCAGTAAGTGAGCATGAGGCTGGCACAGCAGGAAGTGAAGGGGGGTTGCTATGAGCGGGAATGGGCCAGCAGGAAGTGAAGGGGGAAATGTAGAAGATACCTTGTTTGTCGCAGCCACTAACTTGATGGGAGGGGCGTTTAGTCAGGGTTATAGATGTTTATATGATGAGGCAGGGGAATCTTCGGAGACATACATCCAGTTCATGCGTCTTCAAGAGATTCATTTTAAGAATGTCATGGCGATGGTGGTGAGAGATTATTTTGAGGCTTATTTACCTCTAATTGAAGAGCGTAAAGCACTTCAAAGTAAAGAGTAGCCGCATCACTAGGTTTTTTATAATCAGTACCAACTGGTTTATTAATGAGAGCAGCTGTTAGTTGAGCAGCTACAAGTTGAAGTGTATTTGACATAGGAAACACCAAGCGTAATGAAGAAAATTGTAATTGTTATTGAGTTTTATACGGTGGAATAATATTTGTCAACAGTTGGGATAGACAAAAAGCCCTTTAAGGGTAAGGGATGATGGGTTGGTTAATTTGTCTGAAGTGTTGATTGGGTAGGCGGATATTCAATAAACTGATTTGGGAGTTTGTAATGGTAAAGCCGGTAATGAGTAAATCCAATAAAACTAAACCTGTTCTGAAAAAACTTGATTTTGAAGGGCAGGAGGTCAATGTGCTGATGCGTGATGCTATGCCATGGTTTGATGCAGCCGATGTGTGTGCGGTACTAGGTTATGTTCATGTGCTACAGACCATGGATGACCAGGTGGACGATGAGGATCGACTGCAATTGAAAATGGATGGAAAGCTTGTTGGCAAGACAAGCAAGGTTTTTATCAACACTTCCGGCCTGTACGCATTGATATTAGGGAATGGAAAACCAAAAACAAAACGATTTAAGCGCTGGATCACCATAGAAGTGTTGCCGAGTTTGGCTATTAAGCCTGTTGAAAACCACGTCATGGTATCTGATGTGAACCATGACAAACCTATCATTGGCGAGAAGGGTGTAACGAAACGTGATGTAGGGGTAGCGTCGAAAAGTCAGATGCAATTGGCTTTTGATAATCTGCCGGTACGTATTGAGATGGACAATGGAGTGGCCTGGTTTTGTGCGGAAGATGTTTGTGCTGTGCTGGGGTATGTGAATTCACGTAAGACTGTGGATGATCATTGTAGATTGAAGGGTGTAACGAAACGTGACACCCTTACTGCGGGTGGAATGCAGGTTATGTCTTTTATCAATGAACCCAACCTCTACCGTCTAATCATGAAATCCCGTAAACCTGAAGCAGAAAAGTTTGAGTCCTGGGTGATGGAGGAAGTATTGCCAACAATTCGCAGAACAGGTGGCTATCAAATACCAGCGCCATTGCCACAAATACAGAGTCCTGGTGGAAAACAGTATCAGCAAGTAGGGCCATACGTGTTGAATTCTGCCCTATTTGCACGGCTATTTTATGCGCTGGATAAGAAGCTGGGTTGCGCAGCATTGATTTATCAGTTACTGCGCATGGAAGCACTGGATAAATGGGTGGTGGCCACGATAAGAGAGATTAGTAAGGGGATGGATCATGCCATATGCAGTGCCACTGTACATAAGTATTCAAAAGAATTGCAGGAACAGGGTTTGATAGAGTTGCAGATGCGTTTGGATGCAGGGCCAAAAACTTCAATGTTTAAAATTAGCAGTGAAGAGTTGGCTTTATTTCTGCAAGCTTTTCCTGAATCCGTGGATTTAAGACCAGGGATGGATTGGGTAAGTGCGGATGGTGAATTGGTGACATTGCATTGAGATGCATTGTAATTAGATGATGTCTTTTTCTATTTTGGTTATGCTGGATTTAAGGGTTTTGAGTAATGAGAGTTTTTCGGTCTTTGATAGTTGGTTATTAGAGCAAGCGTTTAACAAAAGTGTTTCAAAGGTAATGTATTGCGTATCGCCACTGTGAATTGGATATAGAACATTGTGACCTACCATGTGTTCTGGCGCTTGAATAGTGACACATAATTCGCAATTCCATTCTTCAATGGTAACTTCAAGTTGTTGTGGATACGTATTAATAGATTTTGAGAGGTGCATAAGCATGAATGATGAGTTAATTTTTTGCGATTTTATACCGGAAGAGTTCAAACCAAAAATTAAAGAATGGATGGATAGAGGATTTCAGGATATTTCTTTTTGTCCTTCACTATATCAATCTTTACAACAGGCTGTTTTGGATGAGTTTCAAGGGCATGAAGAAGATGTCAAGGTGCGCGCACTAGCAAGTGGGGAAGCATGGTTGACGCATGAGACTTATATTCTTGATAAGGCACGGATTTTGAGCCGAAGGATAGGTGATGTTATTAGGCGAAAAGGAACATGGGAACCGAATTATGCCTACAAGGTACTGGCTAAACGATTGGTCGGGCAATTAGAAAGAAGTGTAAATCTGATTGATTGAATATTTGAGGTAAAGGCTGGTACTGCGTATGGATCATTCTGTAGTGAATGATATTTTATGATTAATGTTCCATTATGTGACAGAAAGTGCAATTATTTGTCTCTTTTAGAGACATTTTCTTGACTTTGTTTTATATAGTGACTAATATAATTAATATGTGTTGCGTTTTGTGACATTAATGCTTTTATAAGAGATGTGTAGATTTGACAAATAATCAACAGGATAAAGAAGCCATAGCATCCAAGGCGGCAACCGATTGGCTTGCGAGTGCTGAACGCCAATACGACAAAATAGTGAAAGAGATGCGCCAAATCAGTGCTGATTCTAAATTGTCTGGTGGTAAAAATTATTATTTGATGCTGCATTGCCGATCCAATAATGGTCAGCATTTTTTAAGATGGCGCAGCTATGGTTCACAGCACAAACACTTGACCTGGGATCAGATGGAATCCGCACTAAATAAAATGAGTGAAGTGTTGCGCTCTTATTACCTGGAAGCCAATGCGTATATTGAGTTACTGAATGCGCAGGAATTGGCAGCACGATCAGCGTTAAAGTTGGCAAGGAAACTGGTTAAGGGTAAATGATGATTAAATTAAGTGATGCAGAGGCAATGGCGCTCAGTTGCTTTATTGGTGAGCATTGGAGCGCATTTTTGAGAGGCGCAACTGATTTTTTTAACGGAGAAAGAGGCTGAGGAATTGGCCAATAAACTTGAAGGCAACATTAAAACCAGTGATGGTGATATGTAATAAATCAAAATAGTAGTTCAATTTTAATTTTAGGAGCTTTATACATGCCGAATCGTTTTGAGGGTACTGGTAATTTGGGGGATGAAATTACTGTAAGAAATGTGGTCGTTAAAGGTGATGAACAAAAAGTCACCACGTTGCGGGTCTTTTTTGATGAGTATAAATCAGATGGGAATGGAGGTTATGAGCAATCCGGTGGTTTCTGGATGAATGTCACTGTTTGGGGACGGCGCGCAGAGCAGGCGGGTAACTTGTTGAATAAGGGTTCAAGAGTGCATGTCATTGGACGCTTGGTGGAGCAGCAGTGGAAAGATAAAGAAACGGGGGCGGATCGTAGTGGGTTTATTGTTGAGGCAGATGAGTTGTATTTGTCTTTAGCCAGGGTGGACTCAGTGACTTATAAAGCAAAAAACAATGAGGAGAATCAATAATGAAAAAAATCAATTTATTTTTCGCAATTATCGCTGCCGTAGTGCTGGCAGGTTGTGCAACAAATAAAGATGCCTATGGAAATTCAAAGTTGGCTTGTGTTGGCCTTCCTTGCATTATGCCGTGGAACAAGTTTCCAGATGAAAAACAAGTTGAACCTAAGAACGTGGTTGCTCCAGCGCAGACGGTAGAGGTGCGTGGCGAAAATCCAGGCAGCAATACAAATGCGGTGCAATAACTTTTTGTGGCACACGGATTAGGAGAAAGTGATGACTCAAAATGAATTAATCGAGGAGGATATAACATGAGGAAGTTTTTTATAGCCGCTATCATTTTGGCCGCTGCTACTGATGGAGCTATAGCGGCACCAACTCGTACAGTGTCTCTAGGTGTGGTTAGTATGGAGTACATTAATATTAAAGGACGTATCCAGACGTGGGAATTTCAGAAAGTGTGCATTGACGGCCAGGCTTATTTGCTAATTCTTGGCATAACTACTCCGAACGGCATTTCTCCATCATTCAAAGACGGAAAGCCGGAGCAGTGCAACGTGAAGTCGTCAACGGTGCAATAACTTTTTGCGGAACACAGATTAGGAGAAAGTGATGACTCAAAATGAATTAATCGAGGAAGTAGCAAAACAAACAGGCGTGAAACTTGATCTTGTTAAATCGGTATTGCTGGGCTTGGGCGAGGTGGTGTGTGCCAGCATTGCGGACAATGAAGAAGTGGTTTTGCCTAAAATCGGGAAAATCAAGGTCAAGCATCGTCCAGAACGTAAGGGGCGCAATTTGCAGACTGGGGCAGAAGTGACTTACCCAGCCAAGTTTGTGCCTAGTTTTGTGGTGGCAAAAGCATTAAAGGATGCTGCGGCGCTGGCGGGTTGATCATGAATGAGTTGGAATCCAAATTGATTCAAGATCGAAATAAGAAACCATTGGTGATTATTGAAAGTGCGCTGGGTAACAGTCATGAAATCTACCCAGACGCGCTCCGTAAATGAAACTCTACCTTTGTGAAAAACCCTCCCAAGCCAAGGACATTGCCCCTCATATAGGTGCGCGTATCCGGGGTGATGGTGTAATGACCGGTGATGGGGTGGCTGTTACCTGGGCAATTGGTCATCTGGTGGAATTGGCCAAGCCTGAGCATTACAACGCCGCTTTGACATCCTGGGACATCAATCTATTGCCAGTTGTGCCGGAGGCCTGGCATCTGGAGCTATTGCCAGTTGTGCCGGAGGCCTGGCATCTGGAGGTTAAAGCGGCAACTAAAACCCAATATAAAGTCATTGTTGCGTTACTGAAAAATGCGACAGAAGTGGTGATTGCAACCGATGCAGATCGGGAAGGTGAAGTCATCGCGCGGGAACTGATGCAATTGGCGGGGTATCGCGGGAAAGTGTCAAGATTGTGGTTATCGGCAATGGATGAAGCGTCGATCAAAAAAGCTTTGGGTAGGTTGTTACCTGACGCAAAAACCCTGCCTTTGTATTTTTCAGGTCTAGGCCGTGCGCGTGCAGACTGGTTGGCGGGTATGAATATGACCATGGCGCTCACCAAAGCCTTTGGTCAGGGTGGCAAGGGTGGTGTTTTACATTGCGGTCGTGTGCAAACGCCGGTGTTAGCGTTGATTGTGCGTAGAGAGCGAGCGATCAGGAATTTTGTTACAGTAACGCACTACGGCTTAAAAGCCAGATTTTTGATGCAGGGCGTGGATCTGCCATTAACATGGGAACCTGATGCAGCGATAGTCGATCAAGCCGGATTGGTGATTCAGCGTGAATCTGCCGAAAAAGCTAGAACCCGTGTTGAAAAAAACGTGGTTCGGTGACCGAGGTGGAGACCACACCGGAGCAGGAACTTGCTCCCTTGTTGTATAGCTTGGGTGAATTGCAGAAAGAAGCATCCAGACGTTTTGGCATGAAGGCCCAAGCGGTGTTGACGATAGCACAGTCGTTGTATGAAACCCATAAAGCCACAACTTATCCCAGGACAGATTGCCAGTATTTACCAAGCTCGATGTTGGCTGAAGCCGGTTTGGTGTTGAATCAGGTGGCGACTAGCAATCCGGGCTTGTCTGCGCATTGCCAAACAGCAATCATCGCGGCCAATACGCAGGGATTCAAGAATCGGGTATTTAACGATAAACAGATTACCGCGCACCATGCGATTATCCCAACCATGAATCCCAACGTGAAGCTGTCAGCCATGAGCGCCGATGAGGCACGTATTTACGATATGGTATGCAGACGATATGTTGCATTGTTTCTGGGTGCACACCGCTTTGATAAGACGGTCGTGCATGTGGAGTGCGGTGGGGAAAAATTCCGAACTTCAGGTAAAGCGGTAACAAGTCCCGGATGGAAGGTGCTCTATCCGGCTAGCAAGGATTCATCTGCCGGTAAGCCGGGAAAATCATCGGATGAAGATCATGAATCGGAATCAATCAATCTGCCCGTGCTGAGTGTTGGCAATGATGCCATCAACCTAAGCTGTGAAGTGGTAACTAAAGCAACCAAGCCGCCCAAGCGCTATACAGAGGGTACGTTGATAGAGGCGATGGAATCCATTGACAAAGAGATTGATGATCCGCGCATGAAGCAGATCATGAAGAACAAGGAAAAAGCCGGGATAGGCACGGATGCTACCCGTTCCTCCATTATTGAAAACCTGTTTAAGCGGGATTACTTGCAAGCACAGGGTAAAGAGCTTGTGCCCAGTGGTCGTGCCATTGAATTCATTGAGTTGCTAGAAAAGATTGCACCGGAATTGGCTGATCCTGTATTAACCGCCCAATGGGAAGAACAGCTGACGCAGATTGAACACGGAGAATTGCGGCTGGAGCAGTTCGAGGGTAATCTTGCAAAATGGCTGAAGCAGCTCACTTCCAGCATTAGAGATCAAAAAGGTAGTTTTACTGTTGGGGGAAGTGCTGGGCAGGGGCGTAGCGCCAGCCAAGTGAAAGCATCTGGCAAGGCGGCTGCCAAGCCCAATGATGCAGCTAATAATGACCGTCCATGTCCTAAATGCAGCAAGCCTTTAAAGCTGCGCACAGGCGCGCGCGGCGCATTCTGGGGTGTACGGGTTACCCCGAATGCAAGCATACACAGCCTGACAATGAAGGTAAGCCGGTTCAGAAATCTCCCGAACCAGAAAAACCAGGGCATGCCTCGGTTCAGGAGAAAGTGGTTAAACCAAAAGCCAAGGCGGGGCAGAAGTGTCCAAATTGTGAAAAAGGTGAACTGATAGGACGGGTTTTTAAAGAAAATAATAAGGCTTACGTGGGATGCAATCAGTTTCCAGTGTGCAGGTTTTTTGCCTGGCCGGAAACGTCACTAAGCGTTAAATAAAGAAGATCGTAACTACTTTTATGAGCATGAGCTGTTTTACTTTTCCAACGCAGAGGGAGTGTCACTTGAAACATTTTATACTAATTTCCGTTTCCACTATTTTGCTGTCCGCTTGCGGCACAACAAACAATTATCTATCTGAAAAAACAAAAACCATGGAGTATTATCGTATTTTCGATATAAAAACGACCGCTACACGTCAAGCCATAGCGAAGGCGGCAAGTGATGGCATTGGTCGGAACGTAAACAATGCTCAAGAAGCCACACCAATCCCCAGTTCAGCTGACCTGCCTGACACGGCTGCTCGCTTCAAGCTGGTAAATCCTTTTGAGGGTACCAGAATGGCAGCGCTTGCCCAAAGCGCTGGTTCAATCGGATTTCGTGTAGCCACATGTGATGGTGCTGCCTGGACTGCCAAAGCACAGCGCAATATTAGTGGCAGCAATAACTTAAATCTCACCGCTTGCATTTTTCAATACAAGGGTGGTTATCACCTCGATCTTTATGCTGTATTTACTAAAAGAGAAGGCGGGCTAAAGCAAATAAGCCGTGATATGGCAAATGCAGTCGTTGGCACTCCAGAACAGTGGACTGAAAAAACCTTTATGGATATTGCCCGTAGTATCCGCTCAACCACAGGCTCAGAGGTGTCTCTGCTAGAAGCGCAACCAGAAGTGTCAGGCACTCCGTGGTTGGATGATATGGCTAAAAAATAATGCCGCCCCGTTAGAGAAGCTGGCTGGAGAATCTGATCATAATTGATTGGGATATAAAATCAAAATAGGGAGTAAATCATGAAAGATAACGATAATATGGGAAATGTCATTGATTTTTCAACACGGCTATATCCGGTTGGCAGTATGGCGCTGCATCCTGAGTACGGCATCGTGGATGTGTTTGCTGCTAACGGCTTTATGCGCGGCATCATCTATCAGCACTGTGAAGCTTTGCCATTGGATGGTGAATCAGAAGAGGTGCTTTTCTCGGAAAACATTGAATTCCTAGAAACTTGGGTGCCTGTCCGCGAGTTGCGAGAAGCTGATCTTAGTAAGGATATTTTACTAGCCATTAAACGAGGTGAAATTCCAGCATCAGAAACCGGATTACGAATTACCCATGATTGATAAAAATTGACAGGACAAGAATTTGAAGCGGCGGTGAAAGCGGCCGGGTATACGCAGAAACGGTTCGCAGAAATCATGGGCGTACATCGCACCGCGATTGCACGCCAGTACAAAGCAGAAAATGTTGAGCCTGCTTGGGTGTATGCTCTTGCCGGGCTGATTGCCAGTAAATCGGCAAATGATGTAGTAGCACTTATCGCCCCCCTTGTCGAAAGTCGCATCATAGTTGTAAAACATGCCACGCCCGTCATCTCCTGATACACAATTGCGATTCATTTCCCGGATGAATGATTCGGCCTGGCGAGTCTGGGTGGTATTCGATACATTTGATTCTGGTCAGAGGTATTTTTCAGATGCGCAATTCGGTTCGACCAAAAATGCACTCAAGGCCGCCATTGGCTATCGTGATCTGCTGGTCAAAGAAAATGCCATTCCCTTAAGGGCTTATGATGGGAATGGGTATCACATCCAGGAAAATTGACGTTATTCGGTTTTTTGTGAAGGGCTTTTTTTGACTGGTGTTTTTTTTGTCGTTGCTGCTAACTGGCCTTTAAGTTCAGCGGCAAATTCGCCCGCTTTTTTTGCTAGGTCGTTAGCGGTTGCAAGCTCACGGCTCAATGCTTCTGTTCTTGCTTGCAAGGTTTGAGATAACACCTTTTCATTGCTAAGTTGTTCGGTTGCTTTGATGGCTCTATCTGCGTTTTCTTCTGCCGATTTTGTAACCTTCAAAAGCTGTTCTTGAAGACTAAGCCTTAACGATGTTTCAGATTCAAGTTTGGCATTTGCCACGGCTGCTGCTTCATGTAGGCTTGATGATTTTTTACGCTCTTCGTCCAGCTCTAAGCGTACTTTTTCTATTTCTGCCTCAATACGAGGCACGGCCTCAAGCCGTAATTCTGCTTTTGCTAATTCAACCCGTGCGCCCTCGGAAGCTTGGCGCTCGGTAAGCAACGCGGCGGCTTGTCTTTCGTTTTCATCTTCTAACTGTTCAGTTCGCCCAGCAAGTGCCGAATGCTGCTCTTGCAAAGCGCCCAACTCAACGGCTTTATTTTCAAGCTCTGTGGCCTGTCTTTCGTTTTCGGTGATTAGTGTATCGGTTTCGCTCTGAAGGTCTGCGAGCTGGGCTGTTGCGTCTGCTGTTGCCTCTTGCACCTTAGTAGCAATCTGATTGCTGATTGCACGAACGATAGAAACGTCTAACGTGTCGTCAATCGCTTGGCTTTGCCTTACCTGCCCACTTTGCCATTGCTGCAAAAACTTCAAAACGGTAGCCATACTGCCAGCGCCTAAAGCCTCACGCACGTTTCGTGCTGTTGGCTTTTGTGATTGAGCCTTGATGTTGTCGGCGGCGACTGCTACTTGCTCAAATGTAATGCTTGGTTCTCTTGCCATGATAGCCCCTTTATCTATTACGTTACGTTACATTGTTATGTTACGTTATGTTATGGTATAAAGCAAGCAAAATGTTATGGTTCAGTGACTTCACCCATGACCTTTGACGGGATACGGAGTAACACCCAGCTTTTGGCTGGGTGTTATGGCTACCGCCACGGCTCCTACCGTCAAACAAAAAGCCGTGCTTTTTGCCTTGGGTCAATATGGGTGAGAACAAAGCCCGTGATTTATCCAAAACCCTATTGGTCTATAGAATTTATTCTGATGTTTTATTGATTCAGGTAATGGGCGCTTTGCGCCTCAAAATAAAGTTGCACTAACGCAGTGGCCGCCATAAACTTAACCCGAATACCAGCTTCAGCCAAGCCATAGCCGATACTGCTCACCAAATGGGTTTTACCGACACCACTGGCACCAAATACCAATAAATTACCGCCGGTCTTAACCCAGCCATGTTGTTGGATCAATTGATGGACCTGCCGCTGCGTCACACCCTGCAATACGCTAAAATCAAGGCTGCCTAACTGCTTGCCTACCGGCAGCGTGGCATCCTTGAGATATTGTTGAAGACGCTTATCTTCGCGTGCCAGTAGCTCTATATGGCATAACTCTGCCAGGTATTGATCTGGCGCCCAATGTTCGGCAATGGCTTTTTGTGTCATGCTCTGCCACTGCGCTTTGATAGCAGTTAAGCGTAACTGTTGCAGCATCAGCGGAAGGCTTGCATTGTGCGTGTTCAAGGTTGCATGGTTCATGATGCCCAACCTCCCGCTAACAACGCTTGGTAGTCACTTAATGCATGTTGCCGTACGTTTAGATTAGGAACGATTGGAATGACGTTCAGGAATCGACGTTCACACGCAGATAAGCTAAAGTTGCTCGCCTGCTCAATTTGCTCAAGGGCGTAGCGTCCCAGCGCATCCTCACAGTTCGCTTTCTTCGCCAGGTGCAATAACCCGACGATGTATTTGCAAGCGTCATCGGCAGGCAGTTGGGTATTGGCATAGTGCCAAATGCGCCGATAATCTTCATTGGGTAATAACGCATCACGCCATTGTGCGAAGCGAAAGGCACGCGGTTTCTTCACCAAGGACTCAATGACATGCTGATAGTTGATGCTGTGCTGACGAATATCGCCATTGGCAAATAAGCGTGTCAGCGTCAAAGTATGCGCACCGGCACACCACAATTCCAGCTTGGCATCAAACAAGCGCACCATGACGCGACTGTTGACCAGTCTTGAAGGTACGCTATATAAGACACGCTTGATAGAGATGGTGCTGTTACGACTGACCGTCAGGATATGTTCCGTGTAATTGTCGCGCTGCGTTGCTGGGAGTGGTTGTAATTGTCGCTGTTCTTCCAGAAAGGCACTGTGAATGCGGCGATTACGTTGCTTGAGCAGGTTGTGTACAAACGTCTCATAGTCTTCACGGCGATCGAAGTCATGACTGCCACGCACTAACAACGCTTGATGCAGCTGCTTTTTAAGGTGATTGTTCGGCGATTCAATGGCACCATTCTCATGGGCAACACCCCGGTTATTGCGGGTAGGGGTTACCCCGTAATGTCGGCACAAATCTGCGTAGCGTTCGGTAAAATCATTTTGCTGACTACGGTTTTTATAAGCGGCACTTAAACTATCGGTACGCAATTCATGCGGCACGCCGCCACTGGCACTAAATGCCTGTTGCAAACCATCGGATAATGCCGTGAAGCTTTCACCGCCATAAACCACTTGGGCATAGCCCCAGCGACTGGCGACCAAACGATAATGAAATAAGCGATGCTTCAACGGAACGCCGGCAATGGTTACAGGTGCTTTGACTACAGTGAAATCAGCAATCCCGAGTGCGCCAGGCGCATGGGTCTGCGTAAACATCACCTCTTTGGCACTGCCGTGTAATTGTCGCCAGTGGTGGATGCGTCGCTCCAGGGTTCTGCGTGTTTTAGGATCAAACTGATCACCGTGCTGTTCACATAAAAAATCGAATATCCCAATCGGGGTAAGCGCATCCGATTGTTGTAACAGTGGCAGTACAATCGACTCCCATACCAACGCTAGCGGATCTGCTCTGGTTCGCCATGAGCGCTTACCAAGATTGGGTTGGTGGACACCGTTGTCTATACGGCTGGCGGTGCGCTCTGAAATGCCACTTTTAGCCGCGGCAATGACCTGACTACACTTGGATCGTTGTTCCATATATAAATTAACCTGTTTGTCTGAAATGTATTTACCTGACACAGCGCCTCCTCATGGTTTGCTGTGCAGAACTTTATCAGATCAACCAGACAAGTTAATTGTCGTTAGACCAGACTAGATAATTGTCGCTTAATACTAACAAGCTATATCTGTGTATCTGCTTAAAAAATAAGCATGCCAAAATATTTTAAAGTATCAGTGCATTAACTTCATACTTCATATAATTAGGCACAGAAATTGTGGATAACTTCCGTGAAATGTTGTTTTGATGAGCTTATTAAAAATACTTGACAAACGTTACCTGCATGATTTAGCCTAAAAGCTATTCACTGTTGACTGTCAGTTTCAGTCCGATTGGTTATCGTAAATAACCGCCTTTTTAAAGTTGCTCAGTCCTTGTAAGCAACGGGTTTTAAACCTGGGATTTTATTTCTTGTTTTATTTACCCTATGGGGAGTTCTTTCTCCATACGGGGATCGTGCTCCCTTTATTTTTTGTTTTTTTAAATGGAGCATTATCATGTCTGATTCTAAATTTTTCGATCTACACGTCACTGGCCTGGGCTATTTAAACCGTGTTCGCATGGTTAATCCTAAAAAAGGTGATTCCTTCGTCGCATGTTCAATTGCTGCATTACGTGGTGAATGGAATAAAGAAGGTTCCATTAAACCCGAATCCACGAAATTTGATGTCCGGGTTTCGGGTAGTGATGCAAAATTAATCATTGATTTACTTGGTCCATTCAATGACAAAAACCGTAAAGTTATGATCCAGTTTAAATTGGGTGATATTTATGGTGAAACCTATGTCTATGAAAAAAATACTGAGTATGCCAAAAAAGGTGATGTTGGCATGATGATTAAAGGCAGATTGCTTAAAATCTATCGCGCCTGGATTAATGGTGAGCAAGTTGATTTGTCAGCAGTATATCCAGAAGAAGCCAATACCGATCAATCGGCAGCTTCTGAAGAATATGCCTCTGCCAAAGGCTAATTGTAATACCAGAAAACCTCTCTTTTGAGGTTTTCACCTGAGGTAAGAACTTCAGGTGAAAATCTCAAATCCAATGAAACCTTATAACTAAGCAAAGAAACCGGCTTACCAAAGTGGTCACTGTCCATTTTGGTAAGCCCGTTTTCTCGTTCGCTAAGTTAGCGCGTTTGACACCGTAAGTGTTGGCCTTTGTTGTAAGCTCAAGGTTTTCTCCCTCCTGAGGTACCTTGATGTTTATGACTGGAAGTCCAGGTTGCCTCTCGAACTGGAGTGGTTGCAATTAAGGTTGATCCTCCCAAGGTACCTTGAATGCATACCAGAGGTTACATCATTTCCTGAGATGGATTGAAACCCCGTCTTCCAAACCTGAATTTCATAGTCCGTATGACTTTCAAGGTGCCGTTTAATAGTTCTTACCTGCAAACGTAATCCCTGCTTTTTGAGGTGGTTTTGGTATGACGGTATCCTGAAAGTCATACGGACTTCTCGCCTGGTTCCAGGCTACGCTAATATCCTTGGTTGTGACGACCCGAACAGTCTCGGCATTTGCGGCAATGCCGCATTAAATTCGTGCAGAATTCCTCACTTCTTGCACGTCGCTTCCAATTTTGTGCTGGAGGCGTGAGGATTAAGCCCCAGGGGCTTTCTCAAGTATATAGCGTATGTGTGCTTGAGAAAGGTTCTGGCCTTGAAGCTGTTATACCTTGACTGTGGTTTACAGTTCGTTTGATGACGTAATCATCGCCTTTCAATGTCGCTCAGTTCCTGCAAGCGACGGGTTTAATTACCTGGGATTATATTCATTTGTTTTTTTGACCCGATGGGGAGTGCTTTCTCCATACGGGGATCGTGCTCCCTTTTTATTTTTTTTAAAGGAGAGCATGATGGATAAGGATTTTTGGAAAGCGTTTTTGCGGTTTTTAGATGAAGGATCTGATACCGAGATTTATGACAGGTTGATTGCAACAAGAAAATTGTATGATGATGTAATCTGTCATTCAAAGAATTCTGAATTACGTTATGACGCAAAAAAAATGATCAAGTTTCTTGAGCAGGAGTATTTTGCCCGGAAAGGTCTTGGGAGTTAATGAGCGATAATTGCGCTTTTTTTTCCAGAGATTTCATCATTATTTTTGCTTCTTCAAAATTATCCCTGGACCATATCTTTCTGAGAATTTCAGAACAGGTTTGGTCTATCGAGCCTTCAATGACATTCAGCATGGTTAATTCCTTGTTTTAAGTTTCCATTTTTACATAACCCACCGGGGATGCCTAGTCCCTTTTGGGAATGCTCCCCTTAATTTTTAAAGGAGAGCAATATGATTTCAGTCAATGGCGTACTCACAGTTAAGCAGATTTCTGGTTCAAATGGCAAGTTTTGTACCGGCGATCTCAATTGTGATTTAGGTGAATTTAAGGTCAAGGAAACCATTCTCGACCAGTTCGAGGAAGGGCGTTACGAAGGTGAATTTGTTATCGAGCGCTTTTATCTGAGTTCCTATATCTGGCGTGGTAAATCGACGACAGATATTCGTGCAAAGGTAACTGGAATCCACCTGGATTTGGCAGATGAGGGAGCGGTTGAAGATGCCCCCATGGAGCCAGATCCAATCACAGATTCTATGCCGGTAACTGAATCAGTCGATGGAATGACACAATCCATGACTATTAATAATAGGGATGTCGCAGCAGGGCAGAAGGCGACTGAAGTTTTTGCCAATGACAATGAAGGTGGCAGCACCTCTTTCATGGAAGAGGAAGCTCAAACCAAGTCTACAGCCTTATGCAAAACTGTTGACAGCAACCCTGAAGTCGCTGCTTTGCTGGCTATTTTTGGCGATGAGTTAAGTCAGTTGATTTTAACTGACATGACAGTCAAGTTGGATCCTACTATTGATCGTTCGTTATTTCGTGAACAACGGATGATTTTGAAGGAGCGTGGCTATCAATTTGATGCCATGGCGCAAACCTGGTTTAAAAACGCCAGTGAGGCGTTGGCGAGTAACGAATGGAGGCAACTTCCTAATCCATAGTTAAATATAAATCGTCTGGAAAACATCACTCTTTTGAGTGGGTTTTCTAAAAGAGGTAATTTAGCCTCTTTCAGAAAACCGATTTTCACTGTTAACAGTCAGTTACTGTTCGATTAATGACGTAATCATTGCCCTTGAGTTCGCTAAGTCCATGCAGGCGAAACCCTTTGCAAGAAGGCTGGATTTTTTGTTGTAAGTTTTACCCCGTGGGGATATTTTCCCCACAAGGGCATATATCCCCCTTATTTTTTTGGAGGATATGATGCTATACAAAATCACAGAAATAGCCGATTTGTTCGTGGACGCTTGTTTGCGCAATGATTCCGGTGAATTGATGTTCCTGTCAGTCTATGGTCGGGATACGGCATTGCAGCAGTTTATTGCGGCCATGCAATTGCGCTCTAATGATGGTGGCATTATCAGCTTTAGTCTTAAACCGACAGAAGCGAATAATGAACCCGCCAGGATATTTGTGAATGTGGGAAATCCTGATCGCTTCGAGAAATATAGTGGTCGCTTGCCGAAAGATAACCTGTTCGGCAACCTTTCGCATATATGGATTTATGATCCTGTATTGATTCGACCAGATAAAGGTACGAAAACCGGCTGGGTGATTTTAAACCAGTCATCGGAAAGTGCAGAATCAAAGAATCTGTTAACCGAAGGCATTTGGTTGCTCTACAAAAAATTGTCTCCGGTACCTTTGCTAGACGACTGGAAGGAGGAGGTTACACGCCTCCATAATGCCATTTGCGTTACTTGGATGACTGATAGCAATTACCCTCCTGTCGGCAAAATTTCAGCGGCCAGGTTAATGATTGATGATCAGTTTGCAAGCCTAATTTCGAGCATGATCAAGTCTGGTCAGATTGGCATTAATGGTGAGTTGATTGATGTCAGGACGGACGCAAGATGCAAGGGTGCTGAAAAATTTGTCAGCAATGCCAAATCTGTACTCAAGCCATTTTTATCAACGTCGCAGTACCAGTCGATGTTGGAATTGTGCAAGGGCGAGGAGGGTGACTTTTTCGAGTCCAAGTTTGAGGAAATGGCAGATCGTATCAGCGCCATGCCAAAAACCTATGATACGCAAAATATCGCTGATCCTATTGTCAGTCTGCATTATTTCATGGGTGGTTCGGATTGGTACATTATTGAAAAAGACGTGGAGGATGGCGTATCCCAGGCTTTCGGATATGCAATTCTCAACTGCGATTTGATGTGTGCTGAACTAGGTTACATTTCCATTGCGGAATTGGTGGAATTTAACATCGGTTTCCAGAGAGTTGAACTGGATTTGCATTTTGTTCCCATACCATTGAGTGAAGTCAAAAACCTGGTTGAAAGGCGTTATGGCCAGGTGGCAGCATGAACATCAAGGATATAAGGCCGGGTTCGCGTTGCAGGATTATCCGTGTACATCACCCTTGTTTCAATCACAGGCTGGGACAGGCAGTGATCGTTGTCAGTATTTTCGATGAGAACAATGTCCTGGTTTACGATGACAAGCCCTTTACTTATCGTATTAACCGAAAAGGAGAGCGGGTGGTAGATCGTGATCCACGTTGTATCAGGGAGTTTATTAGCCCCGATGAACTTGAGTTGGTGGCGGACGATTAGAGACATTTGATGCAAGAAAACTTCACTCCCCGGAGTGGGTTTTCTAAAAAGCAGAGCATGCTGCTTTTTAGAAAACCGATTTAACAGTTGACTGTCTGTTTCAGTCCGATTGGTTAGCGTTACTAACTGCCGTTCAATGTCACTCAGTCCTTGCAAGTGACGGGTTGCAAAGCCTGGGATTAAATGTTGTTTTTTACCCATTGGGGAGTTCACTTCCCATTCGGGGTCGTGCTCCCTTTAATTTTCAAGGAGAGCAGGATGAATGTAGTTAATTTGGAATCAAATGCCCAGCGCATCAGGGAAGATCGTGCGATTTATCGTGCAGTCAAGATTCTTGAATCAAGAATGAAAGAGCGCGAAACCGTCTTCAGTAGTCCGAAGTCTGTGCATGATTTTCTGTGCCTGTTGTTGGGTTCCGAAGAGCGCGAAATGTTTGTTGTGCTATTCATGGATGCACAGAATAGGCTCATAGATTCGGAAATATTGTTTTCCGGGACTCTGACACAAACATCGGTTTATCCGCGTGAAGTTGTTAAGTCAGCGATTAATCATAATGCCGCTGCCGTGATATTCGCTCACAATCATCCGTCCGGCGTACCTACGCCAAGTGAGGCTGATAAGAGGATAACCAAAGATTTAAAGGATATTCTTAAGGTTATTGATGTAAGGGTGTTGGATCATTTTGTCATTGCTGGAAATAAGTCGCTGTCATTTTGTGAGGCTGGATTGTTGTAGATATTTCTTGTTTTTCAACCCATTGGGGGGAGTTCACTTCCCATTTTGGGTGTGCTCCCTTCAATTTTTTTTTTAGAGAGTACATGATGGACAAAATACACGATGCTGCTGCCATTGGAGCATTCATGATGGATGGTATAACTGAAGATGCTCAGAAATTTTTTGAGATAACGGCTACCTGGGATGGTGGCGGAAGACTAGGTTTGGTTTTGGCCATGACTGAATATTCTGCCTATATCATGGCATTGAGAGATGCTGGGGCAAAGGTTTTCGATGAGAATTACCCTAGCGTTTTTGATTATGAAGTTGTCTGTGAGTTTGGCAAATGGTTTGGGGATAAAGCCTTTGAATCTGGAGAACCTGATCCGCAACAATGTCGTATATGGCTGCTGAATGCCGTGCAAGCTTTTTGGCGGCAGAATCTTGACCTGGCGGATGACGAATATTCCGACAAGTCGGATGAGTTGGATGCGGCGTTGATAGGGGTTGATTTTATTCCTGCAAGCTTATTAAATTTTCAAGGGGGGATTGAGCTGTGAAAAACTTAATCACGAACTTAATAGTTGGCAATCCGCAAAATTGGAAAGTGCCAGCCAGTCTTAAACGCTATGAAAGTTTAATTGAAGAGATTGAGGATTACCGTTGCCAAGGGGTGGATGGAGATGGGTATTGGGTGCATTTAAAGCCCGGATATATCAATACCCTAACTGAGGTTCATTCGGTTCATGAAGATAACATTACCCAGTGTCTTGAAGTTTTTAGATCGGGCTGGGTTAAGCGCTGTGAATGTCCAGAGTGCATAAAATTATTAGCGGAATCAAACGATCAAGCCAACGTTGACTTTGAAAGTTTTAAGGAGTGGGCTAAGGATAATTACACTGGCTCGGAATACGATTCAGTCATGGATGAGCTTTTCATGTCGGGAGAATATCCAATCGCTTATTCAGAATATCTATCATCAATGAACTAATCAAGAACATCTGATTGGTTATAGTGGTTGGAAAACATCACTCGCAAGAGTGGGTTTTCTAAAAGAGGTAATTTGAGCCTTTTTCAGAAAACCGATTTTCACTGTTAACAGTCAGTTACTGTTCGATTAATGACGTAATCATTGCCCTTGAGTTCGCTAAGTCCATGCAGGCGAAACCCTTTGCAAGAAGGCTGGATTACATGTTGTTGTTTTTTTAACCCATTGGGGAGTTCACTTCCCATTCGGGGCGTGCTCCCCTTTATTTTTCAGGAGAGCACAATGATTAAAGAATCCGAAGTTGTTATAAATGAAGTTGAAACACTGTCCGAGCATGAGGTAATTCCACTCAGTGAATTTATCTCGGATTTCGGAAGTGGCTTGCTCAAAGCTGTACAACAGCAAACTCCACCTGTTTATGATGGCAAGCCAAATTTAACGCGAAAAGCGTTAATGAATGACTTGCTTAGAAAGCCATTTGAACCGCAACAAGAGATCGTACAAGCCGTGACTCGGTTGTTGGTTGATCATAAGCAACCAGCAGCCATCATTAATGCCGAAATGGGTACCGGTAAAACCATGATGGCGATTGCTGCGGCAGCCGTCATGCACCAGGAAGGCTTCACACGATCGTTGATCATTTCACCGCCACACTTGGTATACAAGTGGCGACGGGAAATTAAAGTGACCGTACCAGAAGCGCGGGTGTGGATATTAAACGGGCAAGATACCTTGCGTAAGCTATTGCAGCTGAGATTGATGCGCGGCAAGCCGACTGTGCCAGAGTTTTTTATCATGGGACGAGTACGCATGCGCATGGGTTTTAATTGGAAGCCTGCGTTTAATATCAAAAAAATGGTGGTAGGTGAGGGCGGTTATAAGCAAATTAACCGACTTGCCACTTGCCCTGCTTGTGGCGGCGTGTTGCGTGATGAAGATGGTAATCCGGTGTTGGCCATTATGGCTGAAGCCAGGTTGTTTAAAAGTCGTTTAACTTGCACGCACAAAATCATTGGCAATAAGGTCTTGCCGGATGGACGCGTAATTGAAACATCAAAAGTTTGTGGTGAAAGCCTTTGGACATTGGTGGCCAAGCATGGAAATCCTCTTTCAAATCGTGAATTGGTAGCAAAAAGTCTATGCCAGATTCCCACCATTGGTGAGAAAACGGCAAATGCTTTGCTCGATAAGTTTGGTGAAAACATGCTGTCAGGCATGTTGTCTGACAATGTTTACGAGTTCATCAATTTGATGGATGAAGACGGTGAACTGGTTTTTAACGACAGACAAGCCACTCGTATGGAACGTGCTATGGCCAAAACCGAGTTTGCGTTTGGTCAAGGTGGCTACCAAGCCACAGAGTTCATCAAGCGCTATTTGCCACAGGGTTATTTTGGGCTGTTGGTCGTGGATGAAGGGCATGAGTACAAAAATGAAAATTCCGCGCAAGGTCAGGCCATGGGCGTGCTGGCGGCAAAGTGCAAAAAAACTTTGTTGCTCACCGGTACGTTGATGGGCGGTTATGCGGATGATTTGTTTTACTTATTGCACAGGCTGAATCCAGGCATGATGATTGAAGATGGCTTTGCCTACAACAATCGGAATTCGCTTGGGTCTGCTGCCATGGGGTTTATGCGTGAACACGGCATCCTGAAGGATATTTACAAGGAAACCGGCGGTGAGTCACATCGCACCGCGCGCGGCAAGAATGTTACGCATCGAACCTCCAAAGGTCCTGGATTCGGACCGATGGGAATCATGCGATATGTATTGCCAATCACCGCATTTCTAAAGCTCAAGGATATTGGTGGCGATGTATTGCCAGCTTACCAGGAGCATTTTAGAGAAGTACCCATGACAGAAGATATGATCGCGCTGTACAAAATGTTGAGCAATAGCCTGAGATCGGAGTTAAAAGTTGCGCTCAGGAAAGGCGACACCAGTTTACTCGGTGTTGTGCTCAATGTTTTGTTGGCATGGCCGGATACCTGTTTCAGGGATGAGTTGGTGCGACATCCCAGGACAAAAGAGCAGTTAGCTTATATTCAGGCTGTTTTTGATGAAAGCACAATCAGTCCGAAAGAACTGGAATTGCTCAAACTTTGCCAGGAAGAAAAAGCTAATGGCCGTCGTATTTTGGTGTACACAACTTATACCGGAACGCGTGACACCACAGCTAGATTGAAAAACTTTCTTGAAAACGAGGGCTTCAAAACAGCGGTGTTACGTGCCAGTGTGGATGCATCAAAACGTGAAGACTGGTTGCTTGACCAGGTAGATCGTGGGGTAGAAATTATCATCACCAACCCGGAGCTGGTTAAAACCGGATTGGACATGCTGGAGTTTCCGACCATCGTGTTCATGCAAAGTGGTTATAACGTGTATACCTTGCAACAGGCCTCACGTCGAAGTTGGCGTATTGGTCAGCAAAATGCGGTGGATGTATATTTTCTGGGTTACGCAGGATCGGCTCAGATGCAGTGTCTGGAACTGATGGCCAAGAAAATTGCCGTCTCGCAATCAACTTCTGGTGATATGCCAGATTCTGGTCTGGATGTATTAAACCAGTCTGGTGATAGCATAGAAGTGGCACTGGCCAAGCAGCTGTTATTGTAGCTCAACCATTTATTAAATAACCCCAAAATCTCCATGAGATTTTGGGGTTTATTTAAGGCTTTGCGCATACACTTAAGTACATATAATTTTGAATGGTTTCTTATAAATTGTATTCGGTGATATTAGTCCATCAATGGAGGATATTGTGATGAATCAAAAAGTCGTGTTTAGATCGTTAATCCTTGTGATTCTGTTCTTGTTATTAGCTAAAGCAATTCATTGGGTGGTTATAGTTAGCGGATTCAACCCAGGCGATGTTGAGTTATCGACCACCTTTGCGATTTTACTTTTCATGATAGTTTTTTATCTTATTGCCCCCATATCCATTGGATTTTTAGTGAAATCCCCATCGGAAAATCAAGCTTTGGTAAACCGGCTTAATGGCATTCTTGACAGCCTGACATGGAAGAACAGAGTGATTCTTTTTGATCACGAGGAAAAGTATATTTTCACCACAGGTTTGCTAACGTTGTACTCATGCACCTACCTTAGCACTGGAATGTTGAAATACTTAAGCGAGGATGGACTGAAAGGGGTTTTGGCTCATGAGCTTACGCATGTTCGTGAACATCATATACTTTTATCACTCATCACCGCGTGTGTCGTCGTTTTGGTAGTTCATCCTTTTGAGCTTAATTTCATGCTACTTACTGGATTTTTTATATTTCTGGCTATACGTCGCCTACTCGAATATAGGGCTGATGTTGGATCAGCAAAACTTGTGGGTAAGCAGGCTCTGTTGAAAAGCTTATTTGAGCTGAGCGCATTAAAACCCACAAACGCTCAAGAGCGATGGTTTGTGTTCGCTCAACCCTATCCAACCCTGTCAATGCGTATTCGTGCTTTGGAAACAGGGATGCATCCGTTGTTTTAATGGTTGAAAATTCGCACTTAATAACTTTATTACAAAATTGGGACGTGCAACTCATGATGTTACCAAAGAAAGGCAAAAAATCGTCAACTGACAAAACTTTAAATAATTATCCCAACCAGAAAACTTGCTGGTCTTACTATATGCAAGCCATTGAACCTGTCAGCAAGGAAATTAATGAAGCATTTCCCGAATACCATCCTATGTGGGTTATCAGTTCACAATCGACGACGGTTACGGGAAAGCACTTCAAGCGAATTCGTGAGGCCTTCTTGAAAATCACTCAAGAGCAATGCGCTGCCTATTTGAGGATTAAACCCTGGCATATAAGTGCTTGGGAAAATGAGAAAAAACCAGTGCCATTTATAGCATTTGAAATATTGAGACTGGTTTATGAAAGTGCTAATTTCAGGCTTTCTCATCAAGATTGGGCAGGTTGGTTCATCACGGATCAAGGACGTTTAGTCTGCCCGGATGCTGGTGACTTATCATTTTTATCAACTGATTTACCTGGCATCCACTGGGTCAAACAGCTAGCAAGAACGCATGAACTGGAAAACAAAAGAATGAAGGCAGAATTACAGCCTTTAAAAGAGGAAATTAAAGCGCTGAAAGAATTCATGGCAATCAATGAACTTGCTGAACTAACTAATGACTTAAATGAGCTTGAAGCCAAAGTTGGCCAAATAATTGGGCGCATCAACAGTAGCAATTTAGGAAGTATTCTTTCCAGGATACAGATTGCTTCTTAATCGGGCATAGTATTTATAGTCGTTTTCACGATTTAAAAATGAAGATTGAAATTTGAAAAATACTTTTCTCGCTGAATTCATTTCTAGTGAAACCTGACACCTAATTGTTTTAAAACTATCAATCAATCCGTGCAAGTATAACAAGTCCCATTTTTTCAACGTCAGCTATGCAGACATTGTGGACGGTCGAGTTTGGCTGACAAACAAGCAATACTAACTAGTATTTGCTAACCAATGTTGAAAGTTCACTGCCTGAAAGCTGCCGTTCTTTATGGACAGGTCTGTGCCAGTAGTCACTGATAATTCCTTTAAAGCACAACCTAACGTAATTTTGTTGCGAATAACTGGCAAAGGAAAGTTTGACCTAAGCCGGGTACTCAGCAATAATTGCAGCCCTTACAGGAACAGCACGATATGGTGCATATCCTGAAATCGAAATAATCGGATCAACGCAGATGACCGCTGCACCCAAACAACCAGCATTCAGTTTTCATATTGAAGGGAGTGAGCCAAATATTCAGGCCGTTCCAGCGACTGTACTTGTCCAGATATTGGAGAATGCGCAACGTGCATTCGAGCTAATTGGTGTGCATGTCGAGGGGCGTGGAATCAAGGAACGTGCGCGCGTTTCATCGGCGACCAGTCATCGTTTTCAGATGGTTTGCCAGGTTCCTGTATCCGGTAGTTATGCCCTACCCGTTACCATTGGCGGTACTGACGAACTTTTCTCGATGGATTTGGCTAATAAGGCCTTTGATATTTTCCGTAAGTTAATGGAACAAGTTTCAGCGCATTGTATAGATGGGTTGGTTGCAGCATTGCCGGATGACCGCATTCGTCGTCGCGTTCTGGAATCAGTCAAAGGTATGTCGCCGCGTGCAGATGCGCAATGGAAACTTAGCCTGTACGATGATCAGAATGTTTCATTCGCTACCTTTGACGTAAAGACCATTCCTTTCGTTGAAAACACATTGGTTTCTGTTGAACAACGCGAAGCTGCGCGTATAGTGACCGGCGAGCTAAAAAGCATAGACTTTACCGAGCGCAAAATCACTATCATTTATCCGCCGACCAGCAAGGAACTGGTATGTATCTACGAAGAATCCGTTGAAGATTTATTGTATGAGAAACGGCGCGATTTAATTCAGGTAACTGGCCGCGTGTTGCTGGATGAACAGGGCACACCCAAACAAATCATCGATGTGACCGATATTCGTGATCTTGATCTCTCTACTCTGGTCATTGACGCAATTCGACACGGCACACTTTTCCTAAAGGCCACTTCAGCACTCTCTCTTGAACCCACGCTGGACGAATCAAAACAGCTTCTGTGCATTGAGAAAAATGCGCTTGGCATAGATGTTTACGCCACCACGCGCGAAGCCTTGCTGGCAGAGTTGCAAGAGCAACTGGCAATGCTATGGCAAGAGTACGCACAGGCATCAGATGAAGAGCTGGATGCACCTGCACGACAATTAAAGCAGGCATTGCTGAAAAGGTTTTCCGAGGTGGCGCATGCCGCGTAAGCAGAACGATGTCGAAAAGAGCTTGCTGGCAAAGGGTTTCAAAGCTAGAGAAGGCGACCACAACTACTTCAACTATTACTCCACGGCTGGCAAAAAAACCGCTGTATTCACCAAAACCAGCCACGGCGCGCGTGAAATCGACGACAACCTGCTTTCATGCATGGCCAAACAGTGCAAATTGAGCAATAAGGATTTTAGCCTGTTGATTGACTGTCCGTTGGATCGGGATAGCTACGAAACCAAGCTTATTGCGCAAGGTGCGGTTGAATTTCAACCCGTCTAAGTCACTTACGTTTCGTCAACTGAATACAAGTCAACGAAAGCATCAAATAGCAGCTTGATGTTAGGAAATTCAGCTTCATTGGCAAACGTGTTGATGTCAAATTTCAAGCAGATTTCCACGTCCTTCTGCGACAAGTAGTTTGCATGAATCAGCACCTCTCTGATTTGGTCAGCAGCATCCGCATACTCGCGGGTTTCAGGATCGTGATTGTGGAGCAGAAACTCCCGAAAGCAATGCTCAATGATGGTGGCTGAGTGATTCTGAATTTCTGCCACGATACGCAACACTTCAGTGATCTTGTTGTCGAGGGCGGTTTGAGTGCTAAAAAAGATATTGCCGTTCGTATGCGCCGTGTCGTTTCGTTCTTTTACGAGGGCGGCATAACTTCCAATCTTGCTGTTATCACATCCGATCAACTTGAAAAAGCGCATGACACTACTTTCGTTGATGCGCCAAAAAGTGAATGGGGAAGTGGCCGCAAGCAACTCCTTCTCCACGTCTTTGTTAAAGCCGATCATGGCATTTTCAAAATCATCGGGCCGCGTCTGCTTGATCTGCCAGATATTGAAATACACGAAGCTCATAGTGAGCATGTGATAAGCCAAAAACGCAAACTGAAACTTGCCGTGGATATAGTTAGTCTCGAAAGACTCCCACAGGAAAGCGATATATTCCTGCTCCTTGGGGCTCTTGTAAGAGAGCGGCAGATAATTGCTCAGTTCAGCGGCTTCCTCCATGCTTAGCCCCATACCTTGGCGGATTCGCTGTCGAAAAAATCAACTCTCAATGCCCTTTTCGATCTACGAGCCAAACTCATCGCATTAGCACGTCGGACAATCGCCTTATTCACGTCAGACTCAGGATCGCCGTAGAGCCCCACAAAGATATGAGATAACTTCCCGTGCTCAATAAGTCTCAGGTAGTGCTCATCATTAGCTGCCAGCGAGTGACCGTAGATAAAAAGGCAGTACTGAATTTCTTGAAAACTTCTGTATGCTTTTGCGAGGTAATCACTGTGCCGAATTCGTTCGAGCTTTTCCTCACTTGAGCCTTCTGCAACAAAGAGTGGAAATAGGTCTTTGCTCAAAGCATCGCGTATCTGCTCGATGAGTCGAACGCCAGTTCGACTCCATGTATATTTTTGGATCTCCGTGCCGGAATCAAAGACGTGAAGGGCTCCGTGCAAAAACCACATATTTTGCTCGTGACTCTGGCTTGATTCCCACACTACATAGTCAGATTCGGTTCCATCCTCAATATCGGTTTGCGAAGTACGAAACCCGTCATCAGACTGAATTTCTGATCTGATCTCATGGTGCATGTGAGTCCAATACAACAGAAGATCGTAGTTGAGGGTGTAGGTATTATGAAAGTTGGCGAGGAACTGCTGGCAGGCGGTATATTCACTGTCGTTGATATCACTTGGAAATGGCGGATGGCTGTTTGCTATCGTCTGAACCAGCAGCTCTTTGAGTGCATCAGCATCAGTTATCATTTGTCGTATATTGTCCGCAGGCAATGCGTATAGAGCCGCTAAGACGGCGGCATCCCGAAGAGCCTTGATCACCCGCTCAAAGTCGGTTGTATTCAGTGCACCAAAAGCTTGGCGTGCTGACTCGGGCAGATTCGAAAAATCCGCCTGCTCAAAGAGTTTTTCGTAACGAAAAATATCAGGGCGGCATGCGATGCTAAATCCGTTACCCAAAAGCAGATGCCTCTTCGAATATGAGGCGGAGGCTTGAATTGCTTGCTGAAAAGTGAGCAACTTCATCCTTTATACCCCATATAGATAGCACATTTCATTCACCCCATACACGAGCGAGGGTAGATTGAATCTTCTTCTCGAAGCGCTCAATCAGTTCGCGGTTGGCGGCGACCAGCGTTTGCTCGGCTTCGATCTCGGCGACGATGGCTTGTTGGGTGGCGAGGGGCGGAAGAGGAATTTTTGCTTGGCTTAAGTTTCGAATCGGTAGCTGAGGCTGTGCAGCACCTGAAACAATTGCCTCTCTCTGCACTCTGAAGGTTTCTGACTGAAAGAAATGAAAGAGATAGCTGCTCAAAAGTTTTGACGTATCTGGTCTGAAAATGAGCATACCGGAGTTAATGCGTATGTGATCAAACTTCACCGAGTCATCATAGAGAGCTGTGTTTCCGATGGTTCCTCGTGTTGTGAGCAACACATCACCACGTTCGAGCTTGCCCTTCCGCAAGGCATTGTCTTTCTCCTCGCTGATGAACTCCAGTTCGTCGAACTTGAAACCGTCTGAGCGAACATTTTTTGTGTTCAAAAAGAGGCAATGACCCGCAGGGAAAAAGTCTTCTTTGCTTGGGTAGTTTGCTCCTCGGTCACCGTCGATAATCTGAAAAGGTGCATCCCCAAAAGTGGAAATCAGCCAGTCGGGATGGATGGGGATGTGGGGGCGATAGTTGTCTAGGACGGCGCGGGCACCGTTGATAACTTTCTGGTAGCCCTCGATCTCCGCCACGATCTCCTTCTGCACCTCCAGCGGCGGGAGGGGAATTTGGATAGCTCCGATTTCCGATAACCGCAGGGATGGGTAGGCTTGGTCTGGCGTTATGTCTCGGGCATCAACACGACACAGCAGGTGATAGATAAATTTTGGGAGCGCCTTTGACTCGTCGCAGGTGATACATGCGAGATGACTCGACACATACGCTGCCTCCCCCATGACAACGCGATGGTTCAGAAAGGTTGATGCGCCGCTCTTCGGGAAAAGAATCGTTCCCGCCGGGAAAAACTCCAGACGAAGCTCTGCAATTGCCTTGTCATTCAACTTGTCGGCAGAGCCTACAAAATGATCAGATAGATGAACAGCACCAACATCTGACGTACGAACAAATGAAAACTCGCCCCCAGTGAAGTACTCGTCGCCCTGTGGTGCCGAGTTCCCAGATGTGACCCGTGCGATATCCTCGATCCGAATATGTGGATATGAGGATGCCCGCTGCACTCCCTCCCTATACCGTTCCCCACTGAGGTTGTAGTCGCCATTCTCGGCGATCTTTTCCTTGGCCACAATAAGCCCGCGAGTGAGCTGAAGTTCGGCGGTTGGCTGCTGGCTACGCAGTGCTTGAAGGTAAGCATCAAGTTCGATCTTGATTTGCGGCAGGTCGTTTTTGTCGAAGGCGCGGCGCTGTGCGCCTAATCCGAAGCCGTCATTCTCCACTTTCAAAAACGCAATGCTATCGCTCGTTTTCGCCAGCCGCTTATCCAGAATCAGGATGGAGGTCTTCACGCCGGAATAAGGATTAAATACGCCCGCCGGTAGGGAAATAACGGCGACGAGATATTTCTCCACCAGCAATTTGCGCAGTGATTTATAGGCTGTCTGGCTCTGAAAGATGATGCCTTCGGGCACCACAATTGCGGCACGGCCATTGGGGCTTAGGTGTTCGGCGATGTAATCGACAAACAGCACTTCGGAGCGCGCGGCTTGAATGGAGAAACGCTTGTGCGGCTTGATCCCACCTTTCGGTGACATAAACGGCGGATTGGCGAGAATCACATCTGCCGTTTCATTCCACTTTTCTTCAGAGGTGAGCGTGTCGTATTCCACCACATGCGGATCGCTAAAGCCGTGCAGATACAAGTTCACCAGTGATAGGCGCACCATGTCCGGCGAGATGTCGTAGCCGTGAATGTTTGCAGCGAGATTGGTGCGCTCATCGGGCGTGAGTTGGTCGCCCGTGCGCACCTTGGTGTTGGTTTTGAGAATGTGCTTCCATGCCGAAATCAAAAAGCCTGCCGTGCCACACGCGGGATCGAGCAGGCTTTCACTCTTCTGCGGGTTCATCACTTCAACCATGAAGTCGATGATGTGGCGCGGGGTGCGGAATTGCCCTGCATCGCCTTGGCTACCCAGAACCGAGAGCAAATACTCAAATGCATCACCCAGCTTTTCCGAATGGTCGTAACTGAATACGTCGATCTCTTTCAAGAAACTGCGCAGCGTTTCTGGATCGCGATATGGCAGATAGGCATTTTTGAAGATGTCGCGGAACAGCGCGGGGATGCCGGGATTCTCCGGCATTTTGGCGATGGCTTCGGCGTAGAGGTTGAGGGTTTCATGTCCGCCCAAGCCGGAACGCATCAGCTTGGCCCAGCCGTATTTTGCATAGTCGTCCGTGAAGAAACTGCGCGATCCGCCCAACTCTTCAGCCTCAGCATCCATGTCGTCCATGAACTTATAAATCAGCGCGATGGTGATCTGCTCTACTTGGGATTTTGGGTCGGGCACTTTGCCGACAAGGATGTCGCGGCATGAGTCGATACGGCGTTTGGTTTCTGCATCAAGCATTCGGTCGGTTGCTTTCTGTTACATGAATTGATTTAAGGGCACGTAGTCTTTCACGTATTCGGGTATTTTGTTGCGCCAGTCTGACGGCACTGCTTTGAAGTCTGCCATTCCGAAGCTGGAATTCACGTTAAGCTCAGTGAGGCGTTTATTGTCGATAATGTCACGCAGGCGACTATCGGTTGCATACGCCTTGAAGAAGTATTTCAGCGCGACGATTTTGTCCGCCTGAGACTCAATGTCTTCAGTTGAGGCATCGAGTAGGAACTTCTGAAATTCGTCTTCAAGCAACTCATCTTTTGCCTTGAAGTAGGGTATCAATCCGAACACCTTTTCCAGAATCTCGCGCAAGGTAAGGCGACGATCTACGCCAGCCGCACGGCGGAGTTTGTCCAGGTTGTAGAACTCGGTGGGTTTGTCGAACAGATTTTTGGTGACGTAATCAACCGCCTGATCCCATTGCTCGTTTTCGACTTGCCGCTGCAATACGGGGTCGGCCTTGACACTGTTCTCGAAGCCTTCAAAGAACATGCGGTCAATCTTCATGCCTTGTGCGCCTATCGTTTGCTCTGCAAGCAACTTGATCGCATCATCGCCATGATATTCGTATTGATCTAACGGTGGAGGGGGCGGTGGCTGAGTGCTATCCCCTCCTTCACCGGGTCGAGGCAGTTTCAGCACTTCGTCGTAATCAAACTCCTCCTCGAAGTATTCGCAGTTGGCGAAGAAATCGAACAGCTTGTAATGCACCTTGTCCTGCTTGCCGATTTGCTCTTTCAGCGTTTTATCAAAAAGCTGTTCAAGGAAATTGTGCTTACGTGTGCCACGTCCTTTAATCTGCACAAACTCGGAGGGCGAGAAGATCGGGCGCATCAGCCCAAGGTTAAGAATGTCGGGGCAATCATAGCCGGTGGTCATCATGCCAACCGTCACACAAATACGCGCTTTGCTGGTTTTGTAACTATCAATAAAATTGGTCGAGCCGAGCAGATTGTTGTTGGTGAAGTTGATGGTGTATTGCTGGGCATCGGGAATCAGCGAGGTGACTTGCACAGCAAAATCGGATTGATATTTACCTGGATACAGCGTATCGGCCAGGGCATTAAACTGCTGCACCAGTTTCGCGGCGTGATTCTGACTCACCGCAAACACGATGGATTTTCCGAATTCGTGACTGATAGGGTCGCGCAAACCATGTTTCAGGAAGGTCTCGCAGAGCAGGTGATTAGTCACGTCGGAGAAAAAGGTTTTCTCGAAATTTTTCTGGAAGAACGTTTCTTCGGCAGCTTCACCCGCCGCGTTGGGAGCAGTTACGGCATAGCCTTTGTCGGATAACAACTGCGTGGTGATGTCGGTGCGCGCATCAACCACCACCGGGTTAATAAGAAAGCCATCGCGCACGCCATCTAGTAGCGAATATCTGTAGCTTGGTTGACCCGATTCGCAACCAAAAGTGCGGTAGGTGTCGAGCAACAACCTTTGCTCCTGTTCGCGCGGATCGCGGCTTGTCGGTTTGTTGGCATCGTATTTTTTGAGGTAATCACGCGGCGTGGCGGTCAGACCGAGTTTGTAACCGACAAAATATTCAAACACGGCACGAGCATTACCACCAATGGAGCGGTGCGCTTCATCTGAAATGACCAGATCAAAATCCGTGGGCGAAAATAGCCGCTTGTATTTGTCGTTAAACAGCAGTGATTGCACCGTGGTGGTGACGATCTCGGCCTTGCGCCATTCATCGCGCCGCTCCTTGTAGATGACCGAGGTGTAATCGTTTTTCAGATAGGTGACAAAGGCTTTATTGGCTTGATCTTCAAGTTCCAGTCTATCGACCAGAAACAACACGCGCCTGGCATTGCCAGTACGCAAAAAGAGTTTGATGACGGCAGCGGCAGTAAGCGTTTTTCCTGTGCCGGTTGCCATCTCAAACAGAAAACGGCTTTGGCCTTCTGCCACGGCATCTTGAATCGCCTGCACGGCGCGTTTCTGGTAATCGCGCAGGAAGCGTAGCCGGTTCTTTTCGATAAATTCCGGGCGTTCATAATCATTCTTCCAACCGGCTTCGCTGGCATAACCCGGCATTTGCGTCAGCGCGATGTAATCCTTGCCTACCAGCTCGGTTATCAGACGTTGTGGATTGGGCTGAAAATGGTGATAACCCTTGATGGATTCCGGTGACGGAAATCGCGTGATGATGTGCGGATTGCCCTGTTCCAAATCCCAGAAGTAATGCAGATTACCATTGGAGAGGATGATAAAACGGCAATTTTGTGACTTGGCATATTTGCGCGCCTGCTCCTTGCCGATCAGCGGGTTCTTGTCTTCCGCCTTGGCTTCCAAAACAACGAGAGGGAAACCATTTTCATCAAGGAGCAGAAAATCTATAAAGCCATTGGACGAGGTCTCGAAGTTTTCACCCAATGCGTCAATGACTGCTTTGGTAAGCTTAACCTTGGGCTCAAGTACAATGTTTGCACGACCTTTGCTGTTATCAAAAAAGCGCCAACCTGCTTCTTCAAGCAACTTGTTGAGTTTGATACGAGCTTGCGCTTCTTTTGCGGCCATTCGTGTTTTTCTTGGGTACGGACGACGAATGCTACCACAAAGCGATTTGTAGTGAGTTGAATCGTATTTTAGAAAATCAACGACCAACTTAACTGTATGCCTGAAACCAGTCAGTCATTTTTGATAGCTTTTGATTGATGACGGTTAGACATTGACCGTCCGCTAACAGCACATTGGAGTCATTATCCACAAATACTAATTTCCAACCCAGGATAGTAATAAGGAGTTTGCGTGCAGGAAGTTAGATTCCAGCTGATTATTAGTATCCGCAAGGAATGCCGGGCCGCTCACTACATAGACTTCACTTCCATTAGCCTTGGTGTATTCACGCACCGAGGATTCTATTTTTGCGAGACCGTTCATAATTCTGTGTAACTGGCTTAAATTGCCACTTATAGCTACCCACGTGGATGGTGCGCGATGTGTAATTGCTTTAAGCGTTCATTCGCCACATGAGTATAAATTTGCGTAGTTGAGATATTTTCATGCCCTAACAGCATCTGTATGACTCGCAGATCAGCACCATGATTAAGTAAGTGTGTAGCAAAGGCATGTCGTAGCGTGTGTGGCGAAAGCGGCTTAATTATGCCCGCCAAGAGGGCATAGCGTTTAATTAGATACCAAAAAGCCTGGCGAGTCATTGCTGCCGCACGTTTGGTTACAAATAAACTGTCGCATAACTGTCTATTTAATAATTCTGATCGAGATTCCTGTAAGTAGCGAGTAATCCATGCTACAGCTTCTTGTCCCATAGGTACTAACCGCGTTTTACCACCTTTGCCAGTTACGCGTGTAACGCTGTCGGTGAGGCTCAACTCAGAGACTTTAAGGTTTACCAATTCTGACACACGTAAACCACTGGCATAAAGTAATTCGAGCATGGCTTTATCACGCAACCCTAATGTTCGATTGATGTCAGGTGAATTCAAGAGTGCAACCACATCGTCTTCATTCAGACATTTTGGTAGTAAGCGTGGTAATTTAGGTGATTCAATGTGGAGGCTGGGATCGCTTGCGATTTTATTTTCGCGCAAGCAATAGCGGTATAATTTACGCAGACTGGCGATGAGACGGTTTTGGCTACGTGGCTTGCTTGTTGGATGCCTGAACGCCAAGTATCCTTGAATATCACCCGCATCGGCTTTAACTAAATATTTATCACCCTTGTTCAGCCATTCGGCAAATTGCACCAAATCCTGACGATAGCTTTCTTGAGTATTCTTGGACAACCCTTCTTCCAACCAAAGTGCAGCAATAAATTCATCTAATAAAAGTTGATTTGGGGTGCGTGTACAGTGATTTTTATTCAGTGAATCCATATAAGTAGTAGTTATCTACTGGCAAGCAAGGTTGTCTGGACTGGAATTCTAAGTTAGTTTCTCATTGAAAACGAACAATAAATTTCAGTCAAAGAATTAATTCACCGCGACCACCTCATCCCAGCTCGTCGTGTAGCCCGGACTCTTGTTGCCCTGCTTCATGCGCCAGGGGCGTGCAAAACCTTCGCTGGCAAGTTTGATCGTTGCCTTGCCCAGCTTGCGGTTGATGTCGTCCATGGCGGTCATGAGTGCGCTGGATTTAAGGGCGCTGAATCTGTTTGAGGTTTGCTCCTGACTGAACAGATCGGTTTGTATGCCCGTGGCTTGTACGATCTCGCCCAGCATCACTCCGGCTTTGGCGTAGTCGTAATGCGGTTTATAGATTTGTTTCAAGCCCCACAGTGCCACGCTTACCAAGTGCCGGGTGTCGTCAGTTGCGCTGGGCAGCGGGATGGTCAGCCCATTGCTGTATTGCGGTGCATCTGGCTTAAATGGGCTGGTTCTAATATAAACGTATACCGAACCTGCAAATGACTGTTGTTTGCGTAACTTCACCGCTGCGCTACTCATGTAAAGGGTAATGGATTCTGCCAAACTGTTGAAATCACGGACCGGATAGCCAAAACTTCTGGAACTCAATATCTGTTTTTTTGCGGGAGCGATCTCTTCCAGTGCTATACACACCGTGCCATTTAATTCACGGATAGTCTTTTCCATCACTACGCCAAATTGTCTGCGCAGGATTGCCGGATTGGCACGTTTCAAATCCAATACGCTATTAAAACCCAATGCCTGTAGTTTGGGTGCCAGCTGGCGGCCAATGCCCCAGATTTCGCTCACGTCGATCTGTGCCAGCAGTTGATCCAGCTCGGTGGCGATCATGGCATTGAAATTGCACACGCTATTAAACACCGGACGCTTCTTGGCGCAATGGTTGGCCAGCTTGGCCAAAGTCTTGGTGGAGGCTATGCCCACGCACACCGGCAAGCCTGTCCATTGCAGAATACGCTGACGCATGTGCTGCCCGTACTGGCTGAGGTTACGGCTTTGAAAGCCGGTGAGGTCCAGAAAGGATTCATCAATCGAATACACTTCCTGATCCGGGCTGTAAGCACGCAGGATATTCATTACACGATTGCTCATGTCGGCATACAGTGCGTAATTGCTGGAAAGGGCAATGATGCCGTGTTGGCGAGCCAAATCCTTCAGCTTAAACCAGGGCGCACCCATAGGCACACCCAGTGCCTTGACTTCATTGCTGCGTGCCACGGCACAGCCATCATTATTGGATAACACCACGACCGGTTTGCTGTTCAACTTGGGATTGAACACCCGTTCACAGCTCACATAAAAGTTGTTCACATCAATCAGAGCAATGTTGCGCATGAGAATGACTTATTTGAAGCGACGGAAGGAGCCGGTCACCACACCCCAGATTTCAAAACTCATACCCTCGGTTATTTCTATCGGAGCAAAGGCACCGCTGGCATTGGCTGGCAATAGCCGGGGTGTACCCTCCTTTTTGCGGCTCAAGGTCTTGATGGTAAATTCCCCATCCAGTACCGCCAGCACAATATCGCCAACAGCGGGCACTTTGGAGCGATCCACCACCGCTTTATCCCCCGGCTGCAAACCCACGTCTATCATCGAGTAACCCTGAATGGTGACAAAGAAAGTCGCGTCTTTCTGGTCAATCAGAAACTCGCTGGGGTCCAGCCGCTTCTCCACATGCTCTTCAGCCGGGCTGGGAAATCCGGCAGAGACTTTGGATGAATACAGCGGCAAATGCATGGATTGCAACTGGCGTGCAGGCAGCGCAAATTCAGTGACCGTATCCAGACCGGAAAGCTGTTTGTGGCGCTGATACGTTGCCAGAAAATCCTTGACCACCGGCTGCTGACTGGTGGAAATGCGCACCACACAAGTCGGTTCACCAAACTCACCCGTGCCGACCTTGCCCCCGGCACCGGGTACATTCTTATACTGGTCTATTTTGTTGATGCTGGAGGCTAAGGGCTTGGTCATGTAATTATTGTAACAACAATTACATGACAAAAATCACCATCCGTAACAATTATCTCTGGTCAGTAATCCAACATCAGGGTAAGCCTGCTTGCGCGATACCCTCTCATGGGTTTTGTCGTCAAGTTCGACTGCGGCGACAATAGTAGAATCCTTGAGGCACACCAAGAAATCGAGGCTCATGCGGTGGATTCGGTTGTTCCACTCGTGAAAGTTAAACCCCTTCTTCACTCCGAAAACCTGGGATAATTGAACCTGCGCGAGGATGATGCATTCCGGCATAGCAGTGACAAGGCGGTGATAGAGCCGACCGTCTGGGGGAGTGGTTCGTGCGGGACATCACGAATACTCAGCGCGAGAGCGGCGATAGTCGCGCTCGCCACCAAAGAGACAAGCTCGACAGCTTTCACTGCGGGCAACTGGAGAAACAGCTTTCCATACCCACGCAGCAGCCCCGATGAGCAGGCCAAAAAGAACACTCACCACCAACGAGAAAAAAACAGCCCACGGCGTACTCATCAAACTATCCATTTCACTTTCCTTCTATTAGTCCTTGACCAGCTCTGACAAGTGAATGAGCACCTGTCGAGAGAATGCGCCTGCTGCTGCTTGCGGGCTTTGGCTTTATCCGCTGGTGTCTTTGGGTCGTAAGACTCCCCAGTGTCATTTCCAGTAATTAATGCGACTGCATTAACCAGGAAACAATAAGTTACGTTTATAATTACAAAAATCATTGCGACTGAAAACATAGTAATTGTTGCGACTGACCTCAAAATTTACAGGAATTAATGCGACTCGATTATGCCACGCCAAGTTCGCGCACTTCCTATAGGCGTTAGTGTCTCCGACGCTATCTACCCAGCCGAAAGCATATCCAGAAATACGAAATAGACCAATCGCAAGTCATTGAATTTTCATGTGATACCGATATTAAAGGCAGCCCACAGGTAGAAAACACTTTTAACTTTACGCAAAAGGGTTGGTGACTTTTACCGGTGGCTCAATGGCAATGGCATCGGGTAAATCCAGCTTCTGCATCTCACTTACTACGCGATTGAGTAGTTCGGTCAATACCAGGGCATTAGCCAGTCCTTTTTTATCCAGGGTAATATCAATGTCACCGGATAGCGATAAACGATCCAACCGGTTTTCAATCGTCAAATCCCCAAGCTGAAACGTTTCGGATTCGTTTTGGAATGGATGTTTAATAGACACGATTAAGCCCCTGTTTAAATTTCAACATTTCTGCCAATAAGGGAGGCATCACGTCCAGCGAGAGTTTTTTCTCATAGTATCGCTTGCGGAATTTCTTGCCGGAATAAGGCAGCATCATTGCAGTTTGTTTGGTTGATTCGGTCACGTTGGGAAATACGTCGATACCGGTTCTTTTATTCAATTCCGCAAGACTGATGGTTTCAAAGTCATGCACATTGGCATTGGCTACCCAGTAGACTCCGGCTTCACCGGTGGCGGGGTTATAGAGAGCTTTCCAGATATGCGTAGGGATGAGCACTCTCCCTTTCAATGCTTCCAGCTGATTATTAGTATCCGCAAGGAAAGCCGGACCGCTCACTACATAGACTTCACTTCCATTAGCCTTGGTGTATTCACGCACCGAGGATTCTATTCCTGCCCACAGCCCGCGATTGTTTTGCGGATTTTGCGGAATCATGTTGGCCAGTGAAAAGGATTCATGCTGCGCAGTTGGGGTTGGCATATCGCCATTGGGTGACATATGCCCACGGTCGTAGCCACTTCTTGCGTAATTCTTTAATTCGGCGCGATCTTCATAAGGAATGCCGGGTTCAGGATGGAAGCTATCTTCGCGCTGTAATCTACTCGCCAATTCCAGATTCGATGGTGTTAAGCGTTCTGCCGACCAGATTGCTGTTCTGGTCAGCCCCGAAGTATAGACACTATAGGCTTCATAACACAGCTGATGGCCATGACTGCTTAATTTTAGGTTGGTGAGTTTGGGTATGCTGTTATTGGCGAAGTGTGATGGACAGGTTTCTGCTTGAACATTGACACTCGCTACAAAAATAAATAATCCGGCAATAATTAGCTTAAACATGAAGTCTATGGGTATCCGTTCTTATGTGATTGATTTAGCCACTGTTGTGTCAAGTCAGAGAAGAGCACCTTCAGATAACTTCTCCTGATGTATCTTCCAAATCCTTTTAACTTGACTGACACTGCATCCAGCAAGCTCCGCAGTTTTCGCGATACTACAATGACTTTGACGAAGTGCAACAATGCGCCCGTGCATACTTGTATCTTCTTTCCTGCCCGTATATTTTCCTGATGTTTTTGCTAGCGCAACCCCCTGACGTTGGCGCTCGCGCCTGTCTTCATAATCATCACGCGCCATTTGCAAGGCCAGCTTCAAAAGCATGTCTTGCACCGACTCAAGAACGATGCGGGCCACGCCCTGCGCGCTGGCCGCCAGTTCGCTTAGGTCAATGATGCCCGGCACCGACAGGCGCGCACCTTTGGCGCGGATCGAGGCCACCAACTTTTCGGCGTCTTCCAGTGGCAAGCGGCTGATGCGGTCGATTTTCTCGGCAACCACGGCTTCACCGGGTTGCAGATCGTCAATCATGCGCAACAGCTCTGGTCTATCTGGCCGTGCTCCTGATGCTTTTTCACGGTAAATACCGGCGACATAGATACCAGCTGCCCTGGCCGATGTGGCGATAGCCTCTTGCCGAGCCAAGTCCTGCGCATCAGTGCTGACCCGCATGTAGATGCGGGCCACCTTGACCGGCTGGGCATTGGTCATTGCGCCGCATCCCAGGGGTTAAGGATGGCTACACCCGTGGGCTTGAAGTCAACGACGTTGCGGGTAACCACCGTCATGCCATGCACAAGGGCTGTTGCTGCAATGAGCGCGTCACGCTCGCCGCGCTTGTCAGGCACATGCAACCGGGCGCAGCGTTGTGCCACGGCGGTATCGACAGGCAGCGTGCGACCGGAAAACTCGGGCAATACGTGCTGGTCCAGCCACGAGCGCAGCATGGCCCCTTGGGTCGCGTCCTTACGTTCAATCGACAGAACGCCAAGCTCCAGTTCCAAGACGGTGATGGCCGACACAAAGAGGTCGGCGGCATCAACGCTTTCCGTCCATGCCGTCACGTTCGTATCGGCCTTACCAAACCGCACCTTGCGCAGTTCGGACACCACATTGGTATCGAGAACAAACATCATGAGAAATCAACCGGCCGGGGTTCGATGGTCACGCGCGGCGGATCGAACTCGATGTCGGCGATCCCTGGCATAGCCAGCGCATCGGCAATGTTGCGCCGCTGCCTTGTGAGCCGCTGATAGTCCTCGAAGCGCATAAGTACATGGGCTGGTCGGCCTCGATCGGTGATGAACACTGGCCCGTTGTTTGCAGCCCGCTTTGCCTCGCTCGCTCCTTGGTTGAATTCGCGACTTGTTAAGGTGGTAATGGCCATAGCGACACCTCGTATGTTTGAATAATGTAGTCATGTTACTACAAAAGAAGAGCAGCGGCAAGCGCTCCTCCTTGCATGATCAATATGGGTATACCCAAATGAACCGAGTGAAAGTGGGGTAGCCAATAATTCAAACACCAATTCTAATTGACCACTTCAATTTTGACCATCCTATTTGCCTACTTTGTAGAATATTTTTCAAATTTACGATGATTTTTATATCTGAATAATGCAATTCAATATCATCAATATTAGTTACAGTCACAAAAAAAGGAAGAAAAACGATTTCTAGTTCTGGTAAGGCAATGACACCGGGGCAGAGGCAAAGAAGATCTAGGAGCATGGCTATAGCGCTGCTATTGGAGGATAAGCAGAGTGAAATAAGCCTGAGTGGCTTAGTTTCGCTCTTGCCTAATCTGATTAGCGAGAAGAAGGGTACTTTAGTTAAAACGGTTTGCGATGAAATAACCCGGCGCTGCGAAAATCTACGCTCATGGAAATAAATAGTGACAGTAACTAAAATATAAATTAGCATCAGGTACGTCGATTGCCATACAATATGTACGCATTTATGGATTTAATTAGGGGCAATCATGGCGAATACCGTTTTTCTGCATCAAGTCATTTCCGATGAAGGCTTTGTCGCGGCCAATGCCTTGGCAAAAGTTTTGCACATTACGCAAAATGATCTTGCCGATGCCACCGGCTTGTCGCGTGATGCTGTTTCCAAAAGTGCGCGCTGCAAAAGCCGGACTACCCAGGCGCGTTTGCGGGATACCGTGGAAATCATCAACCGCGTGTCTGAATGGTCCGGCGGAGTAGGGCGCGCCTTCGCCTGGTTTCGCTCGCAACCCCTACCTTCCTTTGGCGATAAAACGGCGGAAGATATGGTAAAGGAAGGGCATGCGGACGCAGTTAAAGCCTATCTCGCGCGCATTGCCGAGGGTGGTTACGCTTGATGATTGCATTTGGCCGATTTACCGCAACAGTTTATCGCGCCCATCACCCCATGTGGTCTTTTGATCCGCTATCCGGTGAGGGTGCCACGACCACATCAAACTTGCGGCCCTGATCACGGTAGAAGGTAAGCACCGCTTGCTCTTCTGCCGTGAGCATCGCGAAATTCCGACCATCGAGTGTTTGGATGGCTTCAAGAGTGGGGATCGTTGACATAATCATTTCCTTTGTCGCTTACTTGCAAGCCAGCCCTGTGACTTTCCAGAGATCATCGGGGCTATAGACTTGATTGTCTTTTGGTGTCGGCAGTCGGGCAAGTTCGACGGAACACGATTTATCAGCTACCTGTACTTCGACAGAAGCGGTGTCGCCTGAAACCTTTGGCGTCTTCGAGAGCGTCAAACTGCGCGCCGCTACATGTTCTGCCACTCGCTTAACCGCATCACTCTCCCCAAGTTTAACCGGGAGCGCTTGCCCAAGTTTCTGCGGCTCAACGGCTTGAGCGGATGCACTAATGAGACAAGTTACAACAGCAATCAATAAGCAACGCATTTTCATAAGTTCAATCCTTTGTCATTCGCATTATAAATCACATAATACGAGTTCCGCATTACAATGCGCACAAGTCAATCACGTATTACGAGTTTGCTAAAGAATTACATTCACTGGGGAAAACGCGGTTTCAATCACGGATTACGCATACCCCAAAAAAAGCATAAAGGCAAAGGATGAAATAGCATGAGCAAAAACCAGATCAGCAGCAGCTTTCATGCGTACTTATCCCGACTGCGCTGGATCAAGCGCTGGGGATTGAAACGCAATGCGCATGAAGAAAATGTCATGGAGCATAGCTGGGAAGTGGCGGTGATTGCGCATACCCTGGCGTTAATCAAAAACCGTTATTATGAGGGCGAGTTGGATGCCAATGCCATTGCCACCGCCGCGCTCTACCACGATATTACCGAAGTGATTACCGGCGATTTGCCAACGCCGATCAAGTACCACTCGCCACAGATTCTGGCGGCCTACAAACAAATCGAGCAACAGGCGGAAAGCGAACTATTGAACTTGCTGCCGGAGGCCTTGCAGGAGGATTTCAAGCCACTGATTCAACATCAGTATTTGCCGCCATCACACCAACAAATCATCAAGGCCGCAGACCGAATTTCTGCCTATCTGAAATGCCAGGCCGAACTCAAGGCAGGCAATACCGAATTTGAAATAGCCGCGCAAAAACTGGCGAAAAACATACATGAGTTACAACAGCCGGAAGTGGTGTTTTTTATGCAGACCTTCGCGCCAAGTTGCAGCCTGACGCTCGACGGCTTGATGCAAACCTCTTGAAAAGCTCATTTGTATTGTCAAATAGAGCATAGATGCCCTTAAAACAAAACTCAAGCTTACGTAAACTCACCGTTACATTCGCAACATCTGACGCGAATTCCTGGCTTTGCCCATATATTGATCCCGCAGCTGCACGTATATTTCATGCGCGTCTGCTTGCTGGGTACTTGCGGTTGAGTGTCTGATATTCTCACTTGCACTTGTGAGTTTGGTGAGTGTGCGGTAATTCTGGTTGCCGCTGGAGGCATATTTTCAAGGTGACATGCTTCAGAGTTTTGACCACTCTTTACAATGCGTTCATCTGGGAAGCGGTCGTACCAAGAAAATCTAAAAGATTGCGTCATTAAGTCTTTACAGGCTTGCAAAAACAAACCGTCCTCAATGGCAAAATCAGCAATACGATCACCTGTTTTAGACCCGCCAGGCTTGCCGGTAGAAGATGGCATTAATCCGATGTCCTCCATTTTATCGCCCCATTCCTTGTTATGGTAGCGGCCACGCCCCGGTGTTCCAAAGTGGTATTGCCATAAATGCACCATTTCATGGACTAATGTCTGCATGATTTCAATAATTGGCGTAACAGCAAAAAAGGATGGATTAATGGCAATCTCATCCGTCAGATCGCCATTCACATGCGCAAACCTGGCTGAAGAAAAATATCCGCAAGTATGCTTTTCGCGCTGTAAAGTAATCAAGCAGCCTGGTAACTTCCCATCAAACAAGGCCAGATTAAAGGCATCGTAGGCTTGCACTAATTCTGAATAGGTTTCTGTTGTTGGTTTCATTTTTTGTATTGTACAATACATACATACGCGAATGAAGTATATGTGAAATTGAAATCAGGCTAGCTGATTTATTTCAGAGTTGCGTCGTAAATTCTACTACCACTGAATTCAAAGGCCATGTCACCATAAAAGTAACGGTAACGAAACGTAAATCAACAATGTCAGCTTAGACTTATTGAGGTCAAATAATATGACAACAATACATTTGGAAAGACACGATCCCAATAAAAACATGCACCGGTTTTATCAACTTGAAGTGATGTGCGGGCTTTTTAATGAATGGTGCTTGATTAAAGAATGGGGGAGGGTAGGCTCATCAGGATCCATTCAAAAGAATTGGTTTAATACAGAGCAGGCTGCGAATTTGGCTACAGTAAAGTTATTGGATGCAAAGCGGAAGAAGGGTTACCAAGTCTCCAATCGTTCAGAATAACGCAAAAACTTTATTGTCTTGACATCAATAATCAATAAATATATATTCAATATATATTTATTGGGATGCATGGGTTTAATATGGCTAGCGTAAAATCTGAAAATCTATTGTTTAGTTTTCGTACAGATACGGCTAACAGTGTAAGTCGAACAACGGTAAAAAACTTGGTAGGCTTCTTGGGGTTTACTACCGAAACGCAAGTGATTCACTATGCTTTAAGTAAGCTTGCGAAAGAGGTGTTACCCGCATATGAGCCTGATGATGGGGATTTAACATCCGCACAAATGCAAGCCATTCATAAAGCGGTACCACAAGGCAAATTAAAATCCGTCAAATCATCCATTTTTTAGAGCGTGAAAAAACATTGGTGGCCTGAACCGGATGCAGGAGAAATCGTGTGGTGCAATTTCCCTGAAGATGCGGGAATAGACCCGAGTGTAAAGCCAAGACCGGCGTTTATTTTTAAGGTTTTTGATGACGAAGCGCCACATTATCATGTGGAGGTCGTTTATGGGACAAGTAAAAAAACGGACAAATTGCACGCGGGAGAATTTTTGATCTCGAATAACGAACATACAGCCTATCAGCTTGCTGGACTAAGTTATTCGACCAAATTCAATTTTCGCAATACCGCTCAATTACCATTTAATGATGACTGGTTTAAAGTGCCGCCTAAAGCGCCACATGGAAAATCACCAAAACTTGGCGTATTGCATCCGAGTATTATTGGGTGCTAATCAACAAAAGGCTCTAAAGTTTCACAGGATTGTCTTTGCTATGGGGGGTAGTCACCACATAGCTGCCAAAAGTGCCATCTTCGTTGGAATGAATTTCCTGGCATCAAAAACAGAAAGGTTTTTGGGTAGTCGATTAGAATTGACCGAAGGACACTGGATATTTATGCTCACACCGAAACTCGGAATATAGTGTTGAAATGTGCCAGAACATTCAAGATAAGTTGTGGAATAACCACCTAAATCTTGATTGCAGCCACTGCTAGCCTAACTCAGTTAGAGGGTTAGTTAGTAACTTTAAAGGAATACATCCCCATGGACATTGAACCGTTTGGCTAGGCGTTTAGCTATTTCTTTACTAATGGCCCGTTTCCCTGCCAATATTTCCGATATCCGGCTTTGCGGCGCACAATCGCCTAAATCTTCCTGCCGTAGGCCATGCTGATCCATTAAGAAGCGCAACACGTCATGGGGTTCCGCTTTAGGGATTGAGAAGCGCTCGTCTTCGTAGACTTTGACCTGTTCAGCGAGATAATCGAGTACGTCGGCCAAGGGATGGTTTTCGTTATCGCCGATCTCGTCAAGCAACATATCAATTGTAGCTGTTGCCCGTACATATTCTTCCTCGGTATGGACAGAAGTCACACCGATTGTTTCCTTGAACGGCATCCAAGCTTGAAGAATGGCTTGGGGCTTTGGTACTATCATGTCAGTATCGTTCATCGTTTCCAATTACCTCGACCATATTCGGTATGCGTCAGGACGTTGCGGACATAAACCTTGCGCCGGTTATAGTGGATTGAAGCAATTAAGCGATATTTGTTGCCCCCAATATTGAACACCGTCAATCCGTCCACATAGTCAGCACTTGCAAAGGTCTTTCTTAGCTCGTTAAAGTCCGAAAAGGTTTCTCTTTCCATCGTTTGATACCAAACCTGCAACGGTCTTTCTGCGTCGGGGTATATTGTCCAGAAAGCGATAAGGGCAGGTTTTGCGATGACGTGCATAAATGAATAATATACCAAATAGGTATATTGTCAATAAATAAAAGCTTACTCTTGAGGTATGGCATGTGACAAAACCAGAAAAATTCAAGCCCTTCCATACCGGACGGCGGGCAATTTCTATTTTTGCTACATACCAAAGGCGGAAGTCGACCCTAACCAGCATGTGGAGCACTTATTTTATTATTCCACAAACCAGACATTCCAACCAAGCAACATGTAACCTTTAAAAGCACTGGCCAAAAGTCAAACTAGAGCTATCTGATAACAATATTCACTGACCGTCCCCCACAACCAAGTATTCATTCCTGGTCGCCATAGAGGAACTTCACTAGCATAGGTTGGCTTCGCAAACGGTCTGGATCGGCAGAGGGTGGCACTGATCCACACCATGATACATGCAGATACATTGTTCCATGCTACGCAGGGCTGAAGTAGTAGCATTTCAATTCCCTGCGGCCTTCCTTAAATGCCCGCTCCGACATCAGATTGTGGTTCGCTTTGCCCACACAATCTAACCTTATTCGTTGCGATTAAGCGTTTGCTTTTCATTTGGCTATACAAAGACGACCGGTCTTATAATTTATTTGACATAACAGACGACTGGTCGTATATTATTTCCATGCAAAAGATAACTAAAAAACAAATCAAACGTGAAGATTTACTCAATAAAGGGGTTTCCTTGCTCATGCTCCAGGGTTTTCATGGTACGGGGTTAAATGAAATTCTTGCTGCCGTGCATATTCCCAAAGGATCTTTTTATAGTTATTTTGGCAGCAAAGAAAACTTTGCCGCTGAAATAATCACCCACTACATATCGTCCTATCTCGGACAATTGCAAAGCTATTTGGCGCTATCCGAAGGCAATGCTCTCGGTGCGCTGGAACGTTATGTACAAGAAACCATTGGCGAATTAGAACGTACAGACTTTAAGGGCGGTTGTTTGTTGGGTAACTTAATTGGCGAGGTTGGCGACACCAGCGATGTATGTCGAATGGCATTAAAAACCGCGCTCAGTAGTTATCGTGATGCCTGGGAACTCGGTTTAAGCCGTGCTCAAATCGAGGGTAAGATTCGCACCGACAAATCAGCACTCGACCTGGCAGATTTATGGGTAAATACGTGGCAAGGCGCGTTGTTGCGGATGAAGGTTGAACAATCCGCCATGCCTTTAAAGCAATGTTATGACGAATTATTGGGATGCTTTTTTAAAGCGTAATCCTCGATTGCCCTTTAGAAAGATACAACAAACTTTTAAGTTTAACATTCAAAGAGGAAATGACTATGCCCAAATACATCATCGAACGCGACATTCCAAATGCGGGCATTTTGTCTGCCCAAGAATTACAAGGTATTTCGCAAAAATCTTGTAGCATTTTGAACAAGTTGGGGCCAACGATTCAATGGCTAGAAAGCTATGTCACCGATGACAAGGTGTACTGTGTCTATATTGCCCCGGATGAAGCCACTATAAAAGCCCATGCTGAACAAGGCGGTTTTCCAGCGAACCGTATTTCGCAGATTAAAACCATCATCGACCCGACAACGGCAGAAGCTGTCGTAAACTAAAGCTCGAAATTTACAGATTACAAATGCGTTTTTTAAATATCCCTAATCATTGAATGAGTCCTGACCATGACCAAAAAATTACTAGCAAACACACTGTGCTGCCTTTTGCTGCTTACCCCCTTGATTAGCCATGCCGAAATGTTGGCGATGGTGAATTACGATAGCAAAGCAGGCCAAACCCCGCGCCGTGAAGGGGTTGCGATTCTTGATGTTGACCCTAACTCACCCCAGTTTGGCAAAATCGTCAGTGACCTGCCTTTGCCGCCAGATGCTATTTCCCACCATTTTTTTTATAACAAAGATTTAAGCAAGGCTTATATCACCGCCTTGGGCAATGGCCCATTGCGGGTGATCAATATGAAGCACACGCCTTATGCTATTGAATTACTGGATGTGCCTGAATGCAAAGTCAGCGAAGACATGGCGTTTACGGCAGACAAAAAAACCTGGTATCTCACCTGTATGGGATCGAGCAATGTGATTGTCGGCGATGCGCAAACGGATAAAGTCAAACAGGTCATTGCGGCCGATGGTAAGGATACCTTTATTCGTTATCCACATGGCATTGGTTTGCAAGAAGATGTTAACCGAATTATGGTGACCAGCACGGTTCGGCCCTCTGACCTAGGGGATGCCGGTGAAACCGTCACCGTTATCGAAGCAACCAGCGGTAAGGTGTTGTCCACCCATAAATTGTCCGACAAACCCAGCCCATCAGGTTCTGCACCGGTAGAGGCCGTATTTGTACCCCATGCGAATCCGGCGATGGCTTATGTGGCGACCATGTTTGAGGGCAAACTGTGGACGGCGACATGGCAAGTGAACCATCATAGTTTTGATTTTCAGCCTGTTTATGATTTTGCCAACACCAAACAAGGCGTACCTTTAGAAATTTACTTCAACCAGGCACACGACCGTTTATATGTCACCACCGCAAATCCTGGCGCACTGAATATATTTGATATCAGCGGCGAATCGGTAACGAAACCGATTCTAATAAAATCGATTCCAACGGCTGCTGGTGCCCATCACGTCGTTTTTTCACCCGATGAAAAATATGCATTTGTAGAAAACAACTTTTTAAATTTACCCAAAATGGACAATGGCTCGATTACGGTGATCGATTTGAAAAAAATGGAAAGGAAAACCAGTATTGATACATTGAAAAATATGGGTTTAAAACCCCATGACATCTATATGTTGCCGCCATGGCACACGGATGATGCGCATTAAGCTGAGTTTCATCGCGGGCATCGGAATCAGTTAGACCGGGCAACGTCATTTTATTACCCGACATGCCAGGGGGCTCGGGTACGGTGAAGCTTCAACCGTCCACCAGGATAGCTGTGGTAACAATCGGGCTTAACAACTGCGTATCACGCCACGGCATGCTCCTGACAGATTTTTTCGCTATCGCTTTGGGTGAGCGGTTCTTTGGTTAAGCCACAGACAAAGCCATCGGCAGTTGTTGTAAAATAACGGCAGGTTTTGCACAAGCCAAACGAATGTGACCGGTTGGCTTTTTGTAATGCCGTTAAAGTATTGGCATAAACCGTTTCATAGTCCAGGGTGTCATTTTGTTTTAGCAGGGTGGCCGCCTGACAAAATAATTCCGCTGGTTTGGCTTGTTCTAAAATTGCACTGCCTCCCGGCAGTAATGCAAGATGGACGACACGTCGATCCGTGGTATCAGATGTCTTTTTTAGATAGCCCTTTTTTTCCAACAACGATAAGGTTTGGGAAACCGTGCCTCTGGTCATCCCAAGGAAGTTGCTGAGTGCAGCAGGTGTATCGCTGTATTTATTACAGCGCGATACATAGTTCAAGGCTTGCAAATGCACAGTTTGCAGTCCTAAAGAAGTGCATTTCTTTCGCTCTTCCGAGCGTAACAATGCAGCCATCCGTTCAATTAAATCAAATACGCCAACGTTTTCCATCGTGTTTATTGCTTATAACCCATGGAATTAGAAATGTTATGAAGGGGCATCATAACCCAAATAAACAGTAGACCGATATGTTACCAAAACGTACTTACTCAATATTTTTGCCCTCAACTACTTTATTGCCATCGACTATTCAATGATGCTTCCTAGCATCAAGAACCACCATCCCAAGATGCCGTTGCAGGTTTCATTAGCGTTTTGGCTTCTTCCACAAATCCGATAGCCGCATCAAAATCACCGGAATTTCCCGCTTTTTTGGCAGCCCTGAGTTTGGGCCTAAATCGGTCGATTGCCATTGAGTTGTCTCTCCTTTGCGCTTCCGAAAGCTTTAGCGCGGAATCAACGATATCAAGAAACTCTTCTTTGCTCCCTTTTTTAGCCAATTCAACCATATGGTCACAAAGACCGCTCACTACTGAGAAATCTTCATTTACAGGAGACCCCGCTGCATGGACATTACCCAGCAGAAAAGATGAAAGAAAAAACACCGTACATAATTTGATAGGACTCATTATTACCCTCTATTAATTATTAAATTTGAAAAAACACGCAGTTAAACATTCAAGGTCAATGGCAGTCAAAAACAGTATGAAAGGTTCATTGTTAACTATTGGCCCTGCATCCGATTAGTCACGACGCTCGGAAAAAACATAATCTTTGGCCTTTTGCGGTTCATGGCAGCCAAAGCAGGATTTCCCGCCGTCTTTAACCAGCCGTTCGGTTTTGCTGTTACCCGCAAAACCTTCAAATCCCCAGCCGCCAGTCGATGCGTATTTGGTTGAATCCTTTTGCATTACGCCAACCAGCTTACGTTCCCCTTCCTGTATGGTCTTGTCTTTTTCCTCATACTTTAAAAGATCAAATACCAGTACAGAGCCATCTTTATAACTCCCAGTTTTTAAGCCTTTCGCTGCCTTGCCATTGGCGTAGATATGGTGAATACCTTGAAAGGGGTTTTCTAAGGCATGTCCTGGTTGGATAAGCATCGATTTGGCGTGTAGCCAATTCCTGTAACCTTCAGGAAAGGGTACGCCATCTTTCTCTGCATAGCTGGATGTGGTAACAACACATAACAATCCGGTAATGATGATCGAAATTTTTGTTCTCATAATTATATCCCCGTAGTAAAAATTAGCGCCTATAGTTTTGAATCAAAACTATAGGCGTATTATTAATACCATTCCTGGCGCTTGTCAATATAGTTTTTATTCGATACTAAAATAAGTCGCCTGACAAAGCGAAACCCTCAACAATCAAGTTGGCACTTATTGATAATTACAAATCAATTTTGTATATCGACAAATAGCCGCCCCAGTGACTTTGGTAAACAAGTTTGACGTGCTCAGGAAGTTTTTTGAGGGAATCAACAAAAGGCAGAAGCCGTACCAGCAAGGATTTATTTTCTGTTACTGAGGCTTTAGGTGTCGCCCAGACATGATAGTGTAGCCCTTCTTTCTGCACCAGGTAGTTGCCGCCGCCTTCTTCGTAAGCCCACTGCTTGATCTGGGCAATATCGCCATGCAGGTTGTCGTGTGCAGGGACAGTTTTTGAACTGAATGCTAACGGTGTGCCGCCATAATCCACCATTTCACCAAGACGCATCAACAGGTCATTGGTGACGAGCAAATAGATTGGCCTGGACGTACCAAAAAACTTCCGCATTTCCACTAAGGCCTTGTCGCTGCCCATGGTCAGCCAATGTGCCATATTAGCTAATTGACCTCGCTCTGAGTCTGAGGCCAGCAAAAAGTTGGCTTTCATACTTTTCCACACGGGACTGATGAAAGTTTCTTCTGCCGGCTTGCTGACCCAAGCCTCACGGCCACTCAAAAAGTGGATTTTCTGTCCATCATCCCACCAGCTTAACAGCAGCGCGCCTTTGGGGGTATTTTGGCTGATGGACTTAGCCGCCTCCAGCCATATCGTTTGGCGCAGTCCTGTGGGGCTTGGCAATGCACCCATCTCCTGCTTGCCCTTGGGAAAAAGCACGGCACGGCGTTGTTGGTTCTGGCTATCCTTATAATGTGCCAGCAAAAGACTGAAGGCATCCTTGCCATCCCGTTGGACAGAATAGTTATCGACGGAATCTACTGGAAAAGCTCCCTGTAGATCAGATGTTTGCCCTTGGATATGTTTGACACTCAGTTGTGTTGGGTTTAGTTGCCGGGATTCTCCGCCATCAAAAAAAGCAGCCCTGACTTGTTGGTACAACAACGCGCTGCCAGTGAACAACAGTGTGCCGCAGCATAACAACAGCACACTTTTTTTAAGAGTCCAAGCCACAATGCTACTTGTCCTCTTGCTTAGACTTAAGAACTAAGTAACCAACAAACAGCCCTAGGATGACCAAAACTAAACCGGCCAATATCGACCCAAAATCCATCTGGTTGCTGCTTTCAATAGATGTGGCCGCTTTCGCATCTGATTTATTTCTTGCTGACTCACGCAACTTGGTGTCTTCATCCATAATTTCGGCATAATCGCGCATGAGTGAAGACCATCCTTCGGTATAGGTATAACCGCCTGGATTCGCGTGGAAAATGCCTTTGTAATGCTTGATCAAATCATGCTCCCACATGTCCGCATAAATCCGTTCGACGCGGCTGGGGTTATTGCCTTTCGCCCAGAACAATTGGAAAAAGCCGCCCGCATCATCTTTTTCAGGCGCGGGCGGTGCGGGACGATTGGTATTTTGTCCAGTGAGTAAACCGTCTTTATAGAGCGCTTTGATAACGCTTTTAGCTTCCTGCTCCACTTTTAGGCCCTGGATGGTGCCTTTGTCGGCGGTATCCAAATAAGCTTTGGCAAAACTTTCCGAATGGCACAACGTGCAAGTTTGTACCCAGGCTTTTTTGCGATCTTCAAACCAGGGATGATTAAGGTTATCCGCAATGGCCGGAGTCGGGTTAAATGCCCAACGGACTTTCCGCACCAGATTATGCGAATACTCACCATGAAACTCAAAATGGCAGAGTTGGCAAGTTGGTGCGGTATAACCGCCCTTGGTGATAGCATCCTTCAAGGGGGCTTCAAAATTCCATTGGCTTTTACCCATGGTCAGGAACTGCGTGCCGTGCTTGGACAGCATGAAATTCTCAAACTCATTATGGTCGGCACCGTTGTGGCAGGTCGAACAGGCCTCTGGTTGGCGTGCTTCGGCGACCGAAAATGTATGACGGGTATGGCAGCCATCACATTTGTTTTGTTGATAATGGCAGGAATCACAGCCTTGCGCGACTTCACGTTCCGGCATCGCCGCCCACACCGCATTTTCAACATTCGCAGCCCAATCGACGGCATGGGAAGGGTGACCCTGATCCCATTGCTTTTGCGGCCATTTTTGTTCTTTCTCGGATTCCGCCTCGGCAAACTCATCCTGATGGCAAGCACCACAAGCGGCGCGGTCTGGCATCATTAAATTTTTAGCATGGTCAATGGTTTTTTTGCCTAGTCCTCCGTGACAATCAATACAGCCAACTTGCTCCAATTGTTTCCCTTCTTCCAATAAACCCAGTTTATGCAAATTGTTTTCTACTTCGGTTAGCTTAGCCTTTTTGTAAGCACGGACATCGCTGTCGGGTAAATTGCGGATTGCCGCCAAATCGCTGTGGACGCTTTTTTTCCAGGCATGGTAAGCGCCAGGAGTCGTTGCCTCATGACAGCCCACGCAGTTTTCTTGACTGAATTCGCCTTGAATCGTTTGCGGTGGGGTATAGAAATCTTTTGGGTTCCAGTATTGTTGGATAGGGATAGGTTGCCAGTGTTCGCCGTGGCTGCCCTTGCCGGGATGGGTGTCGTAATAGTTTTTTTTGACCTGCGCGAAATCAGGCTTTTCTGCCAGGGCAACTTGCCAATTTAGACATAGCAGTAGTGTAGCAAACAAAAAAAGCAACGTGGTTTTCATAGCTTCCCCTCAAGAATAGATCAAGCCAATCTTTATTATATCGAATCAAAACTATAAAATAACATAATTTTTAGTTTTACCCTACGGCTTCTCGAATAAATTGTACTAACAATCCAAGACGACCAGTGTTGTCGGGCAGTTATCCTTTATGTATTTTTTATTAACCAATTGAAAATATTGAAAGTAACTCCAATACATACTTGAAGGCATGTACGGGAACGAAAAAGGAATTGCTTTCTCATTGAAAAAGCACCAATATAACATCGTATCAATACTATATTGACTTAAACCTTCTTCAATGGAAAGCAAATGAAAATAATCGCAATTTACTTATTCGTACTGGTATTCTCATTTGAAGTTTTCGCAATTGAAAGCATGGTTAAATCAACCGGGGATTTTCAACAGCAGCAATTCCAGATTGGCAATCCCATCGTAAATGAACAGAATGCACGAACGGTTTCATGGTCACAAGCCAGAGCTTCTTTTGATACAGTGGATCAGGTATCTTCAGAAAGTCGTGAAGAGTTATATACCGAAATATTTATTTATACCTTAATCATTCTGGTCTATTCAGTTTATTGGCATAAAAAAAATAAACCTGTCGATTAACTGAGCCAGCTTCAAATCGTTCGCCAAGAACAAGTGATAAAAAACGAGAAGCTAAAATTGATTGGCAATAATTATATGGACGGCAACCTTATGGATGTAACTGCCTGCTCAAGCCGATACCCAATTAGAGAATCATTTGACGATAATTTTAAAGCAACACACTCCTCTCCCTTTTGCCATACATTCCGTCAGCTCAACATCTTTTTCCAGCAAAGAAGTCATGAGGGCTATGTCAAACTTACAGATCTCATTATGCTTTTGCGCCAAATCATGGAATATGCAGTTGTAGGCTTTAATGGTTGTCGGGTCAGTGCCATTTGAATCCGGCTTACCGCTGGTCTTATAACCCAACTCATCCATTATTTTCAATAATTCTTCGCGGCGCTCGTCTGGCCTTTTCCCCGCAAAACGATATTTGTAACTTTGTGACAGGCTATCGCCAAGCCTATACATGTAGCGCTGAAAAGCTTCATGGCCTATTTCGTTTTTCAGGTCAGTCAGCATCAGCGTAGAAAACCAGGCATATTGCTTTGGGAAACTGTTGATGCCTGCTTCGGTCAACACATAACTTCGTACCGGACGACCCGCTGTTTTAGTAAGTTCACCCGCTTGCAGGTAGCCCTCTAATTCCAGGGCGGAAACATGCTGCTGTACTGCGTTGCGTGAGATATTGACAGTTTTGGCAATTTCATCGATGCACAGCCCTTCTTTATGCTCAAGCAGCAATTCCAAAATTTGGCGCTGACGCGAGCCAATATGATCAGCCATAAATTCTCCCTTTTTGGTCATTTTTTTAGCATAGCAGGAAAACAAAACACAGTCTGTGAAAAATTGCCTAGTATATATAACTTATAACATATTTAAATTGTATTAAATCTATTTATCCGCTATTATTTTCTTGCAGCCAACCTTGTTTGGTTTCATTTAGATTATTGCTATAGATTTAGCCCGAAAAACTCACATAAAGATCTGGAGACAACACATGAGCGCAACACTATACGAAAGAATCGGCGGCGAGCCAGCCGTGGATGCAGCCGTTAATATTTTTTACCGCAAAGTACTGAACGACCACCGTATCAACCGTTTTTTCGACAACACCGACATGGACAAGCAATTAGCCAAGCAAAAAGCCTTCTTCACGATGGCGTTTGGCGGGCCCAACAACTATACCGGCCAGGATATGCGGAATGCCCATGCTAATCTGGTTAAAACTGGGTTAAATGAAGACCATTTTAATGCCGTCATGGAACACTTAGGCGCAACCCTGACTGAATTGAATGTCCCTGGAGACCTTATTGCAGAGGCCGCCGCAATCGCCGAAAGCACACGGAATGATGTGTTGGGGAAATAAGCAAAACGGCTTTAGTCAGTCGCAAGGGCGATCAGCAAATCGTCCTTGAGTCTTACATAAAAGGTGCACACTATGTATACGTTAACCATCGACCAAAATACTTACATTTGTAAGTCTGACGAGACTGTCCTCGACGCACTGTTGCGGGAAAATATTAATCTGTCCTTTGCCTGTAAAAAAGGTACCTGCCATAGTTGCATGGTACGCAGCGCCAACGTAAGACCGCCGAAAGCCGCCCAATCCGGTTTAAAAAACACCCAGATAAAACAGAATTATTTTCTGGCCTGCCAATGTTACCCAGAGCAAGATATGCACTTAAAACTCCCCGACCAGTCGGAGTTTTATCGAATGGGCAGGGTCATTACCAACAAGCTACTAAACAGGAATACCATCCTGTTAGTCGTCGCATTCGAGGATGCCTTTGAATTCAATGCCGGACAGTTTGTCAATTTGCAGCGAAGCGATGGCCTGACCCGAAGCTATTCAACCGCCAACATCCCGGAACAATCAAATACGCTGGAATTTCATATCCGGCGTTTGCCTGGGGGCGTATTCAGCAGCTGGCTGCACGATGAGGTTAACATGGGTGATTCAATCGCCGTCTCGGAAGCGCGTGGCCATTGCTTTTATATTCCCGAACGGCATGAGCAAGGCATACTGTTAGTCGGTACGGGAACGGGCTTGGCTCCGCTGGCAGGAATACTGACGGATGCCTTGGCTAATGGGCATACCGGCCCTATCCATCTTTTCCACGGTAGCCGTGAGCTAGAAGACCTGTACCGGATTGACGAAATGCGCCAACTTGCTGAACAGCACCAAAATTTCCATTACACCCCGTGCCTATCGGGCAGTCACATTCCTGAAGGTTTTGCGGCTGGCCGGGTCAATGAAATCGCTTTATCCGGCATTCCCGACCTTAAGGGTTGGCGGGTATTTCTCTGCGGTCATCCAGATATGGTCAACCAGATGAAAAAACAGGCCTTTCTCAAAGGCGCAGCGATCGCGGACATTTATGCCGATGCTTTCCTGATTTCTACGCATTGAGCAAATAACTCCGATGAACCTCATTCCGGTTGATCCGGTCAATTTAAGCCTCAAAGGCAAATATCTTTCTGTCGTTTCGTGTTTCATTGTCATTCTGGTGACCGCAAAGTTATCCCAACAATTTGTCTTAACCCCCGCCTATCCCATGCTCATCGCATCCATGGGGGCCTCAGCGGTCATTTTGTTTATCATCCCCAATAGCCCACTGGCCCAACCTTGGCCGCTGGTCGGTGGACAACTGGTGTCAACTGTTATCGGTGTCGCGTGCGCCCAACTCGTTTCCGATACGGCATTCGCATCAGCCTATGCCGTCGGCGGAAGTGTCCTTGCCATGCTTTTGTTGCGTTGCCTTCATCCTCCCGGTGCCGCATCAGCGCTGGCACCGGTCATGTCGGGCGATCCAATCACATCATTAGGCTATGGTTTTGTACTGATGCCGGTGGGCTTAAATGTGGCGATCATGCTGGCTTTGTCCCTTATTATCAACCGCTGGTTGTTACGCCATGAATACCCTGTCGGGATATGGAAACCGTCCAGCCGAAAAAAAAGTAAACACGGTTTTATTGTTGAGCCTGCCCAACATACTGGGGTTTCAGAACAAGATGTGGAACAGGCCCTTCAAAATAGGGATACCTTTATGGATGTTTCTTCCGGTGATTTAAGTAAACTCCTGACGGATGTCCAAAAGAATAGCTTTAAGCGGCATAGCGGTGAAATTACTTGTGCAGATATTATGGTTAAAGATGGTTTGGCTGTTGAATACGGCACGGACGTTGAGGCAGCGTGGCAAATAATGCAGTGTGAAAAACTGAAAGCACTGCCGGTAATTGACAAATCCAGGCGTGTTATCGGCATCATTACCTGGAATGACTTTTTTAAATTCATCAATATGGGAGTTAATGAATCATTTCCGGAAAAGTTTCGGGCATTTATACGCCGTACGCCAGACATATCGACCAACAAGCCTGAATCGGTCGGCCATATCATGGCATCCCCAGTGACTGTGCTGCCGGAAAATACCCATATCGCCGAACTGATTCCGCTAATGTCAAATAAAGGCCACAGGCAAATCCCGATTGTCAATACAGAAAACCGCTTGGTGGGTATGGTGTATCAGGCTAACTTGATTGCGGCACTTTATACCGAAAGACAAATACTTGCCAACAGTCAGCCTATAGCCGTAAAGGGTTAGAGTGCGGGTAAAGCTTGCCTCGCCCCAAAATCCTAGTAAGACCATTCATAGCCTTAACTTTTGCAATACCTTTTGATTTATTATTAAGGGGACACCTAAAAATTGCTTTTTTCCTAAATATTAGGAACTAAAGGCAATTTTTGAAGAACATATTTTTTAAATTCGAATTAATAGAGGTTCCCTTAATTAACTTTGCTTGGATACCAAGCTAGCGGAAAAGACCCATCTATTCCCTACGTTTTATTCATAGATATCATCAGGATTATAGGATGTTCTTGGCAAATGAATGCTATGGCTTATGAAATACGTATAATTACAATTTTACCCTATCCTGTAATGGCCTACCTGATGCGCCCACTACAATGAAAAATCAAAACATTTTCGATTACCCTTTGTTTGCCTTAGGATTTCGGCCCTTCTTTATGCTGGCCGGATTATCTGGCTTGATCCTGATCCTACTCTGGGACGCAATTTTTAAAGGCACCTTGGTTACCGAAAATTATTATATATCAACCTACTGGCATGCCCATGAAATGCTACTGGGCTATGGTGGGGCCGTAATAGCAGGGTTCTTGTTGACTGCGGTAAAAAACTGGACGGGCAATCCGACGCTGACCGGAGATAAATTGGCGGGGTTGTGTTTGTTATGGCTGTATGGACGTATCGCGCCGTTTTATGCAGGCCTTTTACCGGATTTATTAATCGCGTTCATCGATTTAGCGTTCTTGCCCCTTTTGGCTTACCACATTACCAAGCCAATCATTGAAACTAAACACTATCACAATTTGATTTTTACCGGCCTGTTGCTCCTATTGATGTTGGGCAACATATTGGTTCATTGCGAAATGCTAGGCCTTAAGCCAAGCACGGCTTGGTTCGGACTTCGCCTCATTGTGGCCACTGTCATTGTCCTAATACTGGTGATGGCCGGGCGTGTCTTCCCTTTTTTTACCGAACGGGGATTACCCGGTACACTGGCTATCCGTAATCCGCAATTGGATAACGGTTCTATCGTATCCGCCGTCCTGGTATTCGGGATGCAAATGCTTGGGATTTCGGGGACATTGTTGGCCATATCGGCGTTGTTGGCGGCCATCATCAATTGCGCCAGGGTGGCTGGATGGTATGTTAAAAAAATCTGGTATGTGCCACTATTGTGGGTGCTTTATGTCGGTTATGGCTGGATTATTATAGGCTTTGTACTGACAACACTCTCTGCTTATTCGCTTATCCAACCGTCTTTGTCCCTACATGCGTTTACGTTGGGCGGGATCGGGACTTTAACGTTAGGGATGATGGCAAGGGTGGCGTTAGGCCACACCGGGCGTGCGCTACGGGCATCCAACGCCATTGCCATAGCCTTTGTATTGGTAAATGTAGCGGCTTTTTTCAGGATAGTGCTGCCAATCGCATTACCCAACTGGTATCTAACCTTCATTTATGGTTCAACGCTAGCCTGGCTCGCGGCTTTTTCCTTGTTTATGTTTGTTTATGGGCCGATACTGGCCCAATCAAGGATTGATGGGAAGGAAGGTTAATAAAGGCTAAAAGGGCTCTCGCCCCCCCACCACGCGCATGCCTGAGGCTTCAATCCCTTTTCACCAAGTATGTCTTTTTCAGTCAACAAGGCTGACCTTATCCCCAATATGAACCTGCCCGCCAGCACCGTTAGTTACCATCCCAATTGCGAAAGTGGGTTTGTCCTGATTGAAAGTATTGGCCAGCGTTTTGAGGACCGTTATGTCCCGCTCACCGAAGTCTGGGTTAACATGTGTCGCGAGGCATCGACCTTTCATTGCCACCCCGTCAAAGATAACCTGGCCTATACAAATCTTTCGCCCCACCCAGTTTAGCTCTTCCCAAGCCTCCAACCCTTCAATAACGATGTTGGAACGGAAACGAAGTTCACTGAGGCCCGGGTTACTGACAGCCGTGGCAACTGCAGCCAGACTTTCGCGGCTATGCAGCGTTATCTGGCCTGCCTCGTTGTCCTGGTAACGGGGAGCAACCCCATCCCCAACGACGCGTAACGGGGTACGCTCCGGGTGAGAAGAAAGTGGATTCTCGTCCAGTTGGAGTACGTAATTTTCTATTGCCAAAGCGATTCGTTTACGGCCGGTATCATCCAGTGCCCCGCCAACCAAAGCTGAGCCTTTTAAGCCAATGTCCAAATGAAGCGTCCTGTGGTCGAATCGAAGCGTAAGACATGCCAAACCCGGCGTGTTCACCAGCGCGACGAATTCGTTTTTTTTACTCCAGGCATCATCCAGGGCACTTGAATTGGCAAACCGGATACCAAGTACCCGGTCTCCGGCAATCCGCCCTTCATCGAGTACGGTTAAGGCATCGCAACCTTCTGGCGTGAAGCCCTTCACAGGATAACGATATAGGGCAACGACGCGTGGCATTGGACTCTCCATCTGTAGGCGGTTAATGCAATTAATTTAACAAGTATGAGGTATTCCCTACAGCCGTTGGATTGAAATTCACCCAACTAGGGCATTGTCTAGCACTTACGCCAATCTCCAGCGCAGCCCGTTTGGCTTAGGGATAAGGCAAAGTTGTGAACGATGATTGGCAAACCTCGACCGTATCAAGCCTTAAGCCGTCATTGTCTTCGAAACAGCTATTGGAATTGACCCAGGGGGCCACTATCACATCTATCAATCAACATAAAAATCCCAAGGAACTGGAGGGAACCATCGCTTATGGATACGGCTATTATGCCATCAACTTAAAAAAACTTTTCGGTGCGCCGCATATCGGGCAATCCCAATCATCAGGAATATCTTCCCAACGTGTCCCTGGCGCAATTCCGCTATCGGGGTCGCCCTTTTCTTCATCATAGATATGTTCGCATTCCATGCATCGGTATTTTTTAAATTCAGGCATGTAGTTTCTCCAAAAGCAATAATGACCCTAGGGCAAGTTCTATCACAGATACCCAGAACAAAAGTAAATCATTTTTTTAGTTTATTTCTTTAGCATTCAGCTATCTTGACCACCCGCCCCTGAGCAGCAGACTGCAAAGCGGTAACAATGATTTGGCAATTGGCTTTGGCATCCTCCAGCGACAGCAACGGTTGGGTATCGTTTAATACGCAGTCACTGAAATGCTCAATTTCAAGCCGGAAGTGATTAGCAGCAGGCAGGTGCTCTTCGCACTGCCGGCCATCTTCAGTCCACCAGGAAATGACCGGGACATCGCCCGGCAGTTGCCATACCGTGTGGCACTTTATGCTGCCCTTTGTACCTATGATTTCATATTCACTGCGCCTTGCACGCTCGAAACTAAAATCGAAATGCGCGTATTTCCCTGCACCGAAATCAATGATTCCGCTGGTCGTAATATCCGCGCCGCTTTCCACATACTTGGACATTGCTGTTACAGAGACCGGATTATGTTCAAAAAACATCCGCGCTGAATGAATGGCGTAACAACCAATGTCCCACATGGCACCGCCGCCATTTTCGACGCTTTCTGTAAGCCGATACATCCTGGCAGGTCGCATCATAAAGGAATAGCTGGCACGTACTGACCTGACTTCGCCAATAGTACCTAAACGTATCAATTCTTGCACTCGGGCATGTTGTGGGTGAAACCGGTACATAAAGCCTTCCATCACCTTGACGTTATGCTTGCTGGCGGCTGCCTTAATTTCATCAATGTCGGTAACTGTGAGTGCCATCGGTTTTTCACATAGCACATGTTTCCCTCGTTCGATAGCCCGTAATACCCATTCAGCGTGCTCATGATTGGCTAACGGCACATAGACGGCTTCAATGTCAGCATCATCTAGTAATGCTTCTGTATTGTCGTATGTTTTTACCTGCTGTTGTTGTGGGGCATACTGAGCCAGAGTCTGTGCCGCCGCACCCGGACGTCGGCTGGCAATCGCAACCAGATCTGCATTCGAAGCCTCGACAATGGCCGGCATTAACCGTTCGTTGATTCGCGCAGCCCCTAAAATACCCCACCGTAATTTTGTTTTGTTATTCATAAATATTGTCCCTGCTCATGGCTCAATTAGCTTTCAATGATCTCCGGCGCTTTTCTTGTTTCGCCCTTGCCAATCGTCAATAAATCCCAGACCAACAATATAAATCCGGCAAAGGTTATCGTACCAAAAAACAAGCGCCAAACCATCGCGCTTTGAAATGACGGGTGGTTCTGCGCGGTAAAGTAGCCGCCCCAAGTTGAGCCTTCCACGGCACGCTCAATAAACGATTGTTCGTAACCCGCGATCAATAGCGCAATGGTCATACCGAGCACTCCGCCATTGAGCAAACCCAAAGCCCATTTCCAGCGCCAAGCATTCTGGCTGCCACCACCCATCCAGACATCGCCACGCCAATGTTGTATGGCTAAATAAAAGAAGGCAATATTAATGGTCGCGTAAGCGCCAAAAAAAGCCAAATGGCCATGTGATGCGGACCACTGTGTGCCGTGGGTATACAAATTAATTTGTGGCAAGGTATGCATAAAGCCCCAAACGCCAGCACCAAAAAAATTACCGAAGGCTTGGGCGATAATCCAAGCCAATGCCGGGTGGTTGCCATTTTTAAATGCATGGGTACCGGAATCATAAACCGCGTGGACGACCATAGCGACTAATGGAATGGGTTCAAGGGCTGAGAAAAAACCGCCGATAGTCAACCAGTATTCCGGCGTACCAATCCAGAAATAATGGTGCCCTAAACCCAAAATGCCCGAACCAAACATCAGGGCAACTTCTATATACAACCAAGTTTGGATGATTTTACGCCTGACGCCCAACAGTTTCATGAGCGACCACGCCATAATGACACCTACCAGCACTTCCCAGGTGGCTTCTACCCATAAGTGGATCACCCACCACCACCAGTATTGTTCATGGGTAATATTGGTCATATAAAACATGCCAGCAACATACAAACCTGCTAATGCCACCAAATCCAGGGTTAAAACCCCGGCAATACCCGACCATTTACCTTTACTGAAGGTAGCCACGACGTTATAGAAAAATATCAGCATGACCACGACGATGCCGATATCGGCCCAACGCGGCGCTTCAATATATTCGCGGCCTTCATTAATAAACCAGAGGCTGGAATCCTTGCCAGGACCAATTTGCACCAGCAGGTAAACCAGCACCACCACAGTGACCGCACCCGTGAGCACCCAAAAGGCAATATTGCCCAGCTTTAAGCCGACGATTTCAGTGCCGCTTTCATCTTCAAGAAACCAGTAAACACAGCCGATGAACCCATATAGCATCCATACGATCATGGCGTTGATGTGGATCATGCGGTTGACATTGAAATCCAGGATTTCGTAAAGAAAACTGGGGTAAATAAATTGTGTTGCGGCCAATAGTCCGAACAGGATTTGTGCGAAAAATAATATAACCGCGACCGTAAAGTATTTGACGGCCAGTTGTTGCCCATCGCTCAGGTTGGTGCTGTCCAGTTGCACCCATGATTTGAAATCATTAAGACAGGCGCGCGATTTCTCACCCAAAGCGGCTGCGTTTTGCATGACCCCATTTAATCGACTTGTATTCATGCTCAATCTTCCGCTTCAATGGTTTTAAAGTTATAGGGGAAGCCGTTGGTATCTATACTCGACATCCACTTTAGAAAGGCGATAATGCCTTTGGCTTCCTGTTCGGTAATCTTTAGATTTGGCATTTTCCGGTTGCTGCCATAGGTACGGGCGTTGTTTTCAGGATCCATTAAAAATTTCACCATCATGTCTTCGCGCATGTCCTTGGAAATCCAGCCTTTATCCAGCCAGGCTTTGGTTAAATCAGGGGCAAAATAGGCACCATTGCCTAATAAGGTGTGGCAATTCATACAGTTTTTGGCTTGCGTGGTTTTCTTGCCTAAATCGACCAGTTGCCGAGCCTCTTCTTCCGTGTATTCCTTACCGAATAAAAATTCATTCTCGCCTATTATCGGCATGGATTTATGCAACGCCTTGTCGTACTGGTAATCGACCTTTTTGTTAATCACGGCATAGGCGGGTACCCGTTTGCTACCTGCGCTGGTTTTGGTTAAGGTATCCATGGTCAACACTACTAAAATTAAAAATGAACCTGCCGTGACCCAGATTGCGGTTTTCTTCCAGAATGATTCCGAAGCCCATATGGGTGTTTCTTCCATTATTTTTCCTCTGTTGTTGTAATTAAATCTGTGGCCGCATGTGTCTTAACGCACAAGTGCCAAATGCCTATCGGTGCAAAAAAATAGCCGATCACCATCACCACGGAAATGACCAGCCAGTAACCATGGAAGTGAGCTGCCCTGGTTAATTCAGCTACCGAGGCTATCAACACCGCATAAGAACCATAAGCTGCGATTTTAATGCGATTATTTGGATTTACCTTAGACCAGGCAAATAGCAATGCGTAGCTTGCACCTGCCAGTATGATTAAGGCGGCTGAAAAAAACGTGATAAAGAAATCTTCTAAAGCGACGGGTTCAATCATCAGCGATTAACCTTGATATGCTCGATTGAAAACAACGCAAAATCAATACAGTTTGTCAAAGTCGTCTTATATTTGCTTAGGAGGGATTCAGGAGCTTATTCAGGATAGTATTGCCAATAAAAAGGGCGTACTCTTCATGGTTTTCATAGCCTTTCAACTGCGCATATGCCACTAAAGCCTTAATCATTTTTTTTGTTTCGGCTATTTCTTCATGCGTCCGACCACAACCTTCACAGTGCGTACCTTGGTCTGTGCATTTGCCTGCTATACATGGACTGAACTTCATACGGATTCCTCATACTGTTTATCAAATTAAATTGACTTGGGACTTTGGAAGCGTTTGACAGCTGTTTTAACAGTTCCAAAGTGCCAGGCAAAAACCACAAATTATCTTCAGAATTGGGCATTGTAAATGATCAAAGTTTCGGATTTAATCCCTTTGATGACACCTAACAATTTATTATTTTTATAGGTGTATAATAAATACATCTTATACTTTAATTCTTTTCCCAGAAGTAAGCAACATGCAAATCACCAGTTACACGGATTACGCACTTAGAGTATTAATGTTTATAGCAAAGTCACCGACCGGACAAACGACGATTACTGAAATTGCGGATTTTTTTAATATTTCCCGCAATCATTTAGTAAAAGTCGTTCATCAACTGGGTAGCAAAGGATTTGTGAAAACAACACGCGGAAAAGGTGGTGGCTTGGCTTTGCAACGCCCACCGGAAATGATAAATATTGGCGATGTGGTCCGGAGCATGGAAAACCACTTCAATTGGGTAGAGTGTTTTGACCCAGCACAACAGCACTGCCGGTTGCTGCCAAACTGTGGATTAAAGCACCTATTTGCACGAGCGGGGAATGCCTATTTAGATGTGCTGGATTCAGCAACCTTGGCCGATGTGTTGTTAGGAATAACGACAATTGATTTGAATCCTCAAATTCCGTAAGAAATCCTCAAATAATCGTTTAGATAACCAATAAATCCGTCTCAAGGAAAACAAGGCACGAAGGTCTGTTTACCTATTTCTGAACATCAGCTTTCGAATAATCTGAGCGGCAGGAATTGGCCGATCTTACAGAAATGGTTGATATGAGCCAATGTCGGCTTTGGAGAAGTCACTTAACTTATTGTTTTAATATGATTTGTTGGAATTTTAACAAATTAACTCTTGGCGGGTTTGAAAAACGCTTTGGTTTAATCAGCGCTATCTGACTGAAGAATCGTTTCGTAATCTCGACCGCCATGAAAGATTCCAATGATGGATACGTGTTCGTCACCCACTTCGAAAGCTATTACAGTTCGCCTCCTGTAGTTTGTTATCCGCAGCCCAGGACGGATATCATCACGGCAATTACCACGGTGCGGGAATGTCGTTAACCCTTCACAATAGGTGACGATGGCATCGGTATAACGTTCGGCTATGTTTGGCGAAGCTTCGACTGCGAGATACCGGTAAAGCGCAGCAAGTTGTTCCTCTGCCTCTGGCGAGAAATTGACTTGGTATGTTTTCAAGCTTTAGTGGCGGCCTTATGTTCAGCCGCAAGCCTGGCACGAACCTGTTCAACAGATACGGCCCTGGATGGATCGGCTTTTAAGGCATCATAGGCCGGTACGACTTGTTCTAACAGCCAATTTTCGACTGCCCTATCCCGGGCCATAAGTACTCGTAATCCATCCCGGATGACTTCACTTTCGGTTGCATATTCCCCAGCGGCGACCTTGGCTTTTATAACGTCCGCCATTTCGGTAGGAAGCGTAATACTGAGTTGTTTTGTTGTACGCATAATGGCTCTTTAATGAAAAGATAGGATTTAATCCTACTCTATTCGAGAAGCCAAATCAACTGACAGCTAGCTCAGATGAGGATAATTTTCAGTTTGGAATTAAGAGCCAGTCATGCTTCTCCATACCCGACATTCAGAAATTTAATTTTTTCATTTTAATGAAGGTGACAGTCCGACCCTTCTCGGACAGCCAGCATTATATGGTTATTTTCTTCATAGCCGACTGTCAAAATGAGGCTATTAAACGTTTCGCCAACATTTAATTTTAACGGCGGATTATCCAAATAATGTCTGAAACTGGATGGGCGAAATCTAACGATGTTTATAGCTGGCGGGAAACTACACAGTAGTCTCCCGCCGTAAACGAGTATTGAAAAATACCGATGACATAAGCTTGCTGAATAAAAGCTTGTTGAGAGCTAATGAAAGTGGCCGTTATGGCTTTCTTGTGTAAACAATCTCCATCATCTTCATTTCCTTGCCGCCGTGATGGGCGCCATACATGTCGAAGGTTTGGTTATTGCTGTCGATTATCTTCCAGATGGCACGGTGCGTCATGTAACCGCCGCCCGGTTCTGGGTGTTTGCCTTCCAAGGTGATGGCCTTTCCGTCGGCGCTGGCCGTGCCTTCCATCATGAAGATACTGGTTCCCATAGAATCCATCCACGCCGTAAAATATTTTTTGCGAAGGTTATCGTAGCCATCGATCCCAATTCCGGAGAAAGGCTGCCCCATCATCTGTCCGGTGTATTCTTGATAGAGAAAACGTCCGTCCAGCAGCATCTTCATTTCCGCCGAGCCGGTCGTTTCCACAGGCGGTTTGCCGGGTTCCATCCATTCCTTGGTCTTGGTAGTCCAGCTTCCCGCCAAACTGGTAAACAGCTTGTGCGGTTCACCGGGGGTGGCCAATTTTTTGTACATGTCCATCATGGCTTGCGGATCCATTTGCTGGTGTACCGCTTGTTTTTCCTTGGCGATGGTAACGGTTGTGAATAAGGTAAGGCAAAGTATGCCGATTGTAAGGTGTAAGTAGCGCATCATTATTCTCCTTTGATAGGTTAGTTAAGCAGTATTCTTAAATGAAATCATTTTGCTTAGGCGCATTCAGTTTGGGCAGCCTTCGCTATTTCTTCCGGGCTGACATCGCGGACGTGGCTGGCAACAGACCAGGCATGACCGAACGGGTCTTCAAGTACGCCGTAACGGTCGCCCCAGAACATATCATCAACCGGCATTTTTACTTTGGCACCGGCCTTGACGGCTTGGTTGAAAACGGCATCGACATCTTCCACTTGCAGATGGATTGTCACGGGCGTACCGTTTAGTGATTTTGGGCTTACGCATTCCATTTCCGGAAATTCATCGACCAGCATCACGGACGAATCGCCGATACGCACACAGGCATGGATGAGCTTACCTTGCGAACCGGGAACGCGCATGAGTTCTTCTGCGTTGAAGGCTTTCTTGTAAAATTCAATGGCCTCGGCTGCGCCCGCACACACCAAATGCGGTGTGACGGTGTGCATTCCTTCAGGGACGGGTTTTATCGTTGACATAATGGTTCTCCTCTTATGATTGGTAGTACTAACTGCGTTTTGTTCAAGTTTTAAATCCGAAACGGATTCGATTTTTAGTCGAATAGACAGCTATAAAATCGACAGTCTTTTGAAATAAACATAAATACCAAAACAGGCTTAGTTATTTTGTTATTTCAAAGCACTTACACTATCGTGGTAATGTACGAAAGTTTTAGTACTGGACAATTCGACAGCAAAACTATACAAGCGTTGCAAGACTTTGGTTTTCTACTTTGGCCAACAGCTTGTTCATGGCTAAAAACAGGCTAAATTTTTCCTGACACCTCAAGCTCAATCACCGGCCTGATTTCTACCGTGCCTTTTTTCGCCATCGGGATTTGCTTGGCTATGTTGATGGCATCATCTAAGTTATTGGAATCCACTAAATAATATCCGCCCAGTTGTTCGTGCGTTTCCGCAAATGGACCGTCGGTGATGAATTGTTTGCCTTCGCGGACACGGACGCTGGTAGCCAAGGCAGTTGGTTGTAAGGGGCTGGCAGCCAAATATTTGCCATCGGCCTTCAATTGGTCAACCAGTTGTGATGATTTTTGATAGCAATCTTGACGTTCATCTTCGCTCAAGTCGAGTTCGTTAAGATAAATAAGCAACATGTATTTCATCGGTTTTCCTTATAAATTCAGCGTTAGCGCATAACTACAATAGTCTTGCAATATTATTTCACTAAGTACATAACCTGGTGGTAAGCATTATCGCCGCCATTAATGCTGCGACTGTGCGGACATGATTCCAGTATGTCCATTTGATGTAGTAGTTATCCCAGTGCTCAACGTCCTCGGTACTGCCTATGCTTAAATTGGCCAATACCTTGTTGAGTGGCACGTTGCGGCGCATCGTTACCAACACGGTGCCGACTAAATAAAGCAGGCTACCGATGATTAAAAAGATGGCACTGGGTGGACTCCAACTTAGCAACGATAACATTATTACCAGCAAACAAACCGCGCCAGTCCCGAAGAAAACGCTAAAAAATAAGGGGTTAAGCACCGCGACATTGATCGCTTGCATGGCTGCAATGCTTTGTCTGGGTTGCAACCTGTTAAGGGCGCTTATCACGAAATTTGAAAACGAAAAGAAAATGCCTGCGACCAAGCCACTACCGATGGCTGCAATAAAAACTAAGGTTGGTAATAAGCTGGTAATGGTTATCATAAAATCTACTGCCCAAAAGAAATCGACTAATAAGCTAGATTCCGGGCGCTACTTGGACTGCGATTGCATCTCAGGAAATCCTTCCGCCGCTTTCTTTACATCGTCTGGGAAATCCTCAAACTCCTGAACTTGGCGGATTTCGATGATTTCATTCTCCGATGCGGGGCAACGCTTCGCCCACTCGATGGCTTCTTGCTTAGAGGAAACCTGTATCATCCAATAGCCGCCCAACACTTCTTTGGTTTCAATAAAAGGCCCATCAGTCACCTGCGGTTTACCGCCTTCAAAACTGATCCGCGCACCCATAGACGGTGGGTGCAAGCCATCCAGCGAATGCAGTACGCCCGCTTCCTGTAAGGCCTTGTTGTATTTCATCATGGCTTCGACCGCTTTGGGGTCAGGCATGGTCCCTGGCGCAGCGGTTTCATAGCCTTTGGGTATCATTAGCATCATAAATCGCATGTGTTTTACTCCTAATTATGGTTGGAAGTTGGTTCGAGGCTCTGGATTGCCTAAGCTTCATCCGGGCCACTTTCATACATGCCCACGACAGCATTGGGGTCTGGCATGGTGAAGGGGGCAAAGGACTACGGCAACTCAAACCCTAAATTCGACATCAACCGCGACGTGCCGCCTCGATTGTGGCGATGTCAATCTTTGTCATCTGCATCATCGCATCGAAGGCACGCTTGGCGGCGGCAGTATCAGAACCGGTGACCGCTTCCAACAGAGCGATTGGAGTTATCTGCCAGGACAGGCCCCATTTGTCTTGGCACCAGCCGCACGCGTTTTCCTGACCGCCATTGCCGACAATGGCGTTCCAGTAGCGATCCGTTTCGGCCTGATCAACGGTTGCGATCTGAAACGAGAAGGCAATGTTGTGTTTGACCGCAGGCCCGCCGTTTAGCCCGATGCAGGGGATGCCCATCACGGTAAACTCTACGGTCAACACGTCCCCCTGCTTCCCCGACGGAAAGTCTCCCGGTGCGCGGTGCACCGCGCCAACGGACGAATCGGGAAAGGTGTTGGCGTAAAACAGCGCCGCCTCTTCAGCATCACCATCAAACCAAAGGCAAATTGTGTTTTTTGCTGGCTTTATCATTTCACTCCTCCATTGAAATGGACCGAGAGATTCCGGGCTTTTGGGTCTGGCATTGTACCCAGCCGAGCGGTTTTATAAGCTTTGGTTAGCATTATCATCCTGAATCTCATAACTTTACTCCTATGTTGTGTTTGAAAAAAGCTTCCAAATCTGTATTTCAGAACTTGTAAGCGGGCTAATTGCTCTGTTTAATGATCGCCACAAGTTGATCAAGGCAAATTCCCCAACCTTCATGGAAGCCCATTTTTTCATGTTTAATACGAGCTACTTTATCGGCGTGCTGCACCAATGCGGTGTATTTTGTGCCATTGGCGTGTGGCTCAAGAGCGATGGTTGCAGTCATCATAAATTCCGCACATTCATGGCCTGGGCTGGCTTCTGGCGGCTTGGCCGGGCGGAAGCCGGGTTCAAGTGCATTGGTCCAAACCAGTTTTTGGTTTTCTATGATTTCCAAATAACAGCCGTCATTAGGGAATGTTTGTCCTTCCGGCGATTGCATCACGGTGTGGAATCGCCCGCCCGGGCGCAAGTCAATTTCGCAGGCCACGGTACGCCACGGTAAGGGACAAAACCAAGGCATCAGCAATTCCGGCGTAGTCCAGGCCTCCCAGATCTTTTCCGGCGGCACATCGACCACACGTTCGAAGCTTAGGTCGAGTTCAGGGTTTGTTTGATAATGGTTGGAATTAGCCATTGCACATTCTCCAGTTTATGATTGTGTAATTTGAATGTACTTTTTTCTATTGGTCAAGCGACTCACATCATAATCGACATGAGTGATGAGTTATTATCGCCTTGTTCGTTCTGCATCATCTAAAATCGACTTCATTACCTAGAGATAGGATTTTTGTCAATAAACCCCAGTGCATTCAGGGTCTGCTTATCTTCCGCCACCGGCCTGATTTCCACACAGCCACGCCATGCACCGGGGATGCGGGCGGCGACTTGGATGGCTTCGTTCAAATCCCTGGCTTCAATAAGATAATAGCCGCCGAGTTGTTCCTTAGTTTCCACATACGGCCCGTCGGTCATGGCAATTTTGCCATTGCGGACGCGGATGGTAATGGCCTCAGAGGGCGGCAGCAGCCGATTGCAATCCAGGTAATGCCCGCTGGCCCGTATTGCATCGGTGAATTCGGTGTATTCTGCAAAATGCGCTGTGGCATCGTCTTCCGTCATTTGTTCCATCACTTTTTCGGCGCAGATAAGGCAAAGGTATTTCAACGGTGTTCTCCTTTTGGGGTTAAAAAATAGGTTCTTGCCTTATAGTCGTTTGGAAACTTACCTATTCGACAAGGAAATTAAAAAGAATTGCATTTTTTGGATAAAATCGTGATAAGCGCTTTCTAACGGCGATAGCACGGCTAAGTAAAGTGAAAAACGTCTTAATTATGCCGTGCCGGGAAAATTGCCTTACCTCGTCGATTTAGCTGCTTACCATTCGACTATAAGATAAGGAAGCTCAACGCTTAACTTCCCAAACAGCTATTACCCGTAAATAGCTAATCTCAACTTACACAGGAGAAATATGATGACTTACGTTGACGGATTTGTGTTAGCAGTTCCAACAAAGAACAAAGAAACTTATGTGCAGGTCGCAAAATCGGCGTCTGTGGTTTTTAAAGAATACGGCGCGCTTAAGGTGGTCGAGTGCTGGGGCGACGACGTGCCGGAAGGCAAACTGACCTCGTTCCCGATGGCGGTAAAACGCCAGGACGATGAAACCGTGGTGTTTTCCTGGATATTGTGGCCTTCCAAAAAAGTACGGGATGAAGGGATGGCGAAAGTGATGACCGATCCTCGTTTTGATCCAGAGAATAACCCCATGCCGTTCGACGGTAAGCGGATGATTTTTGCTGGGTTTGAGGTGATTGTTGAGGAATAAGCCATCAGGGTTATTGCTTTTATTGTTGCAGAGTAATAAGCTTCATACTGAATTGATACCCTCGACTCGTTGGAGGAATGATGATGTCCAAGCACCGCATTTTCACCACGTTATTCTCCAAGGTATATCCGCTATACGTTCAAAAAGCGGAACGTAAAGGTCGCACGAAAGAAGAAGTTGACCAAATCATCTGCTGGTTGACTGGCTATACCAAGGAAGGACTTGAGAAGCAAATGGAACAGCAAACGGATTTTGAAACGTTTTTTGTTCAAGCACCCGTAATTCATCCAAATGTTTCACTCATCAAGGGCGTAGTGTGTGGTGTTCGTGTGGAAGCAGTAGAAGATCCACTGATGCAAAAGATTCGATACTTAGACAAGCTGATTGATGATCTCGCAAAAGGCAAAGCAATAGATAGAATTCTGCGGTGACTATCGGCACTCACAAATTATTCAAGGCCACATCGCTTCGCGGTTTAATTTAGGTGCTAGACATGTATTCTAAGATACTGATAGGCTATTGAAACCACCCATTTTGCTGACGAGTTGAATAAGGAAGATATTGAAATGAATGCTGAAGTTCATGACGAGACGCTCAAAACCCTCAGAGATCGGTTCGCGAAAAACATGCGCCGTCACACTGGAATCGACTGGAATCCAGTGCAAGCGAAATTGGAGGCTAGCCCTGAAAAGGTCCAAGCACTTTATGAAATGGAACGTACCGGAGGCGAACCGGATGTCGTTGGTTATGATGAGAAGACCAGTGAGTTCATCTTCTGTGATTGTTCACCTGAAAGTCCAATAGGCCGACGCAGTATATGCTATGACCGCAAGGCTCTCGACTCACGAAAGAAAACAAACCCAGCGGAAATGCCTTAGAAATGGCATCCTCGCTAGGTATTGAAATACTTACGGAACAACAATATCGGGAATTGCAAGATTTGGGTGAATTCGATAGGAAAACGTCGAGTTGGGTGAAAACGCCAGATAAAATAAGATCGCTGGGTGGCGCGCTCTTCTGTGATCGTCGTTATGATCATGTTTTCGTGTATCACAACGGTGCCGAGTCATACTACGCGGTCAGAGGATTTCGCGGTCGGCTCAAGGTTTAGACGGGGCCGTAGGTACAATGAGCGAAGCGTAATCGTACGCATGAGTTTTGTTTATTACTTTCCTCCGATTATGCTATTGCTATTTGGAGCTACGTTGCTTAACTTTGAAGGAGATGCGCCATGACTAAGTACTTGATCTCGTTCCCCAGTTCTGCAATGGACCACATCGCCGACGAGGATTTCCCGGCAGTGGTTGCTGCCTCGCACGCGGTAGTGCAGGAGGCGAAGGATGCCGGGGTATGGATCTTCGGCGGCGGGATCAACGAACACGTCCCATCGGTAATGGTCGGCGGTGACGGGACAGTGACGAGCGACACCTATCCGCAGACCAGAGAGTTTGACGGCGGCTTCACGGTTCTCGAAGTGCCCACCAAGGAAGAGGCGCTTGTATGGGCAGCGAAAATCGCTGTCTCCTGCCGTTGTGCGCAGGAGCTGCGCGAGTTCCAGTACAACCCGGAATCCTAAGCTCAAGGAACACATTACGAATTCAAAGTGGCCGCCAATATTATTGAATCGTAATGTTAGAATTTTCAATTCCAGAGCCGTAGATATGGTTAGCGAAGCGTAATAGTACGCATGAGTTTTGTTGATTACTTTCCTCCGATTACGCTTCGCTAATCGAAGCTACAATTCTGCAATTCCTGCAACCTGCGCTCAAGGAAGCGGCGTTCGGGTTCGAGTTGGGAGAGGCCGAGGGCAAGTTGGTAGGCGGCAATTGCTTCTTCGGTTTTGTCAAGGCGGCGGTACAAGTCAGCCCGTGCCGAATGCGCCAAGTGGTAATCTTTAAGTTCACCCCGTGCCAGGATTGCGTCGATAAGGCTAAGTCCAGCCAAAGGCCCGTCGCGCATTGCGACTGCAACGGCGCGGTTAAGCTCGATGACGGGCGACGGGTTAATGCCCAATAATACATCGTACAGCCCGACAATCTCAGCCCAATCGGTCGCTTCGGCTGTGGCCGCGTTTGCATGGACAGCAGCGATTGCCGCTTGCACGGTGTAAGCGCCGAACTGCCCTGATGACAAGGCTTGTTCCACTAATGCCGAGCCTTCTATGATGTAGTCTTGATTCCAAAGTGTGCGATCCTGGTCGTCCAACAACACCAAATCGCCAGTGGGCAGGCTGCGTGCGGCACGGCGAGATTCTTGTAGCAACATCAACGCCAGTAGACCAATCGCTTCGGGTTCCGGCAGCAATTCAACCAAGAGGCGTCCCAAACGGATGGCTTCTTCGGAAAGTTCGGGGCGAGTGAGCGAGCCGCCCGATGAGGCAAAATAACCTTCGTTGAAAATCAGGTAAACCACCTGCAAAACACTCTCCATCCTGTCGGCCAGCAAGTCCGGTGTAGGAACTTGATAAGGGATGCGGGCATCGCGGATTTTGGTTTTTGCCCGCACAATGCGTTGTGCCAACGTAGATGCAGTTATCAGAAATCCATTGGCAATTTCCTCAGTCGTCAGCCCGCAGACTTCCCGTAAAGTTAGCGCAACTTGGGCATCAGCCGTCAAAGCCGGATGGCAACAGGTAAAAATAAGCCTGAGCCGGTCGTCTTCAATGCCTTCGCCGTCCAGTTCGTCACTAATATCAATACTGAGTTGGTCTTCGATATTGTCCGGCAATGGCTCAAACCGGGTACGGCGGCGGATTGCATCAATCCCTTTGAAACGTCCCGCCGAAACCAGCCAAGCCCGGGGATTAGTCGGGATGCCTTCCAGTGTCCATTGTACTAGCGCTGCCCTGAACGCTTCTTGCAAGGCTTCCTCAGCAAGATCAAAATCGCCTAATAAGCGTATGAGAGTAGCAAGTACGTGCCGGGAATCGGTACGGTAGACGGCTTCTATTTGCTGGCTAACGGTTCTGGCATCTATATTAATCACAACAACTACACCCCTAAGCCTTATTCGTGTTTATCTTTATAAGCACTTTAACGCTCGACAAGCTTTCTTAAAAAAGCTACTTTTAAACAAGAGTCAGCCCCCGATTAACGCAATGATAGATAACATAGATTTCCGAATTTTTGATGCGAAAATATATGGCTACAACAGTAACCCGTAGTGAATTCAGATGGTGGAGAATATTTGGGTGTTTATGATGACTTAACCAACATACAAACTGATTAATGTATCTCGGGTACAATAGTAATCGAATTTTGGAAGGCTAAAGGTACTATTTGTATACGAGTTGATCAATTAATTGTCCCGACCTCTTAAGTTTCTAATCGACAAAGAGTTGTTTATTGAATCAATTCGCGACAATCACTTTTACCCAAAGCAATCTTCTTTATCCGATATGGAAAAGGCTAATTATGACGATATAGGAGTCAGGTATCGGAAACTGTGAAGGGCTGCACTTGGCCGACAATTGACGGTCAGAAAACCGTGAATTTTGTCGGTGTCAATGGCTGCTTTACTGCACTACTGTTCAACACCCAACACCTTTTTACCATAGTCCCTTAATGCACCATTGGGTGCAAGGTAACGATAAAGGGTGGGCTTGGTGATACCAAGCTCTTTGCAAAGTTCGGAAATAATGGTTTCTTTTTGACCCATTGCGGATTGGGCTAACCTTACTTGGGCTTTAGTCAAAGAGAATTTTGCGCCGCCTTTTCTCCCTCTTGCCCTTGCTGCCGTTAAAGCCGCTTTTGTCCGTTCACTGATCAATTCACGCTCAAATTCTGCCAAGGCAGCAAAAATACCGAATATTAGTTTGCCACTAGACGTGGCGGTATCAATATTAGCGCCCTGTCCGGCCAACACTTTAAAACCGACACCTTTTTCAGACAGTTCATGGACGGTAGTAACCAGATGCTTTAAATTTCGTCCCAGTCGGTCGAGTTTCCAAACTATCAACACATCACCCGCCCTTAATGCCTTTAGGCAGGCTAACAAGCCTGGACGTTCGTCATTTTTGCCGGATGCGAAATCACTATAAATATTATCGTTGGTGACACCATGCTCAATTAGTGCGTCCATTTGAGGATCAAGAACTTGAGAGCCATCCGATTTTGAAACCCTTGCATAGCCAATTAACATAGTTTTACCCGTTTCATAAACGACCGTTTGTGTAACTCATATTTTGACAAGGTTTACAGCGGATTAAACGGTAACATAATAAGTTAATCTAACAAAGTAACATAAACATGATAAATTATACGTGAAACTGCGGCGGCGCAGAAGCTATATTATTTTTCATTGCGCAATAGTTTAGATGCCAAGAATAAAGATTCTCAATACCACCGAAAAAAACGACTTTGAATCGCCGCCTGTGTTTAATAGTGTTGAGCGTCGGCGATTCTTTACCCTACCGCAAATGCTCAATGAGGCAATGGAGAACTTGAAGTCTCCAACCAATAAGGTCTGTTTCGTGGTGACGGCAGGCTACTTTAAAGCTAGGCATCGATTTTTTGCTCGACAGTTCCATCAAACGGACATTGCGTATGTTGCGAGGCAAATAGACGTACAGACTGAGGACGTTGATACGAGCGCCTATGACAAGGCGAGTTATCTTCGCCACCAACGCATTATTTTAAATTACTTCGGTTTTACCTTCTTTGATACAGCCGCAAGGGTATTTGCCAAACACGAAATTTTAATCATGTTGCGCGTCCAGTTCAGGCCAAAAATAATTTTACTGGACACCATGCAGCTATTGACGCGTAAGGAAGTTTCCCTGCCTAGCTATAACGTGCTGGCCGCTTTGATTGTCGAAGCGATTAATGAGCATCAGCACGGCCTAAATAAAATCATTGAAAACAGTCTTAACAAAGTCCAGCAAGACATGCTTGATGCCTTACTGGAAAAAGCGACAGGCTCAGGTTCTGATGATAAATGGCGTTATCAAATTACGCTGCTTAAAAAAGCGTCCCAATCGACCCGACCATCGAAAATCAAAGCCAATCTTGCCGATCTACAGAGTTTGATGGCACTTTATCTCGAATTTAAACCCGTAGTGAATCGGCTCGGTTTAAGTTATGAATGCTTGCGCTACTACGCCTATTCCGTTGTCAAAGCTCAGATTCACCAGGTTTCTCGCCGGGCAAAGGAGGATCGTTATTTACATTTGATTGCTTTCATTGTTTACCAAACTCTAAAATTGCAAGACATGTTAATAGATGTCCTGCTGTTGGCCGTCCAATCTGCGATCAACGCCACTTATAATGAGCATAAAGAGACCTGTTACCAAGAGATGGAAAGCCGAAATCAGTCCGTCTCACAATTGGTTGACGGCCTACAGAACGATTTTATAAGCACCCTTGGTACGATCAAAGCCATCATTGCTGATACTGGATTAACCGCAGATCAAAAAGTGGTGGCAATAGAGGCGGCCATTAATCGGCCAGCATCAAAAAAAACCGGTATCGAGCAGCGAATCAACGATTTCAAGGATGAGCTAACCACTCTTCAGCAGCAGGGCATCGGTTACTATGACCTACTCGAAAAACGATCTCTCAAACTACAAGGCCGCGTTGCCGATATTGTGCGGCAGGCGATTTTTGATTCAAATTGCGGCAAGCCATTGTTATTGGAAGCCGTCGTGCATTACCAGAAAAAGTCCGGCAATATCGACAAGCAGGTACCGATTGAGTTTTTAACGCCAGAGCAGCGTAGTTTGATAGTTGCCCAAGACGGCAAGTTTCGGGTCTCTCTGTATAAGGCGCTACTCTATCTTGCGGTTGCGGACGCTGTCAAATCGGGTGTTCTCAACCTGCTTCATTCAGAAAAATATCGTTCCCTGGATGATTATATGATCCCAAAAATTGATTGGGATGCAAACCGGGATGAATACTTGCAACGGGCGGAATTAACCCGCTATTCTGATTGCCAAGCAACATTGAAAGCGTTGTCGCAGGCTGTTGATTTCCGTTATGAGGAAACCAATAACCGCTTTATAGCTGACGACAATCCATACCTGACGTTTCGCAGTAACGGCACGTTCCATGTTTCAACATCCAAGCTTGAGGAAGTGGATAGCTTGTCATTAGGTAGCATATTTCCAGAGCGGAAATACATCCCCTTGCTTGAAGCGTTGGCAACGGTTAATAACGCAACTGGGTTTCTTGAAGAATTTGAACATTGGCAGATGAAGCACAGGCATCCCAAGCCGACTAGGAAGGTTTTCTTCGCAGGAATCATGGCCTACGGTTGTGATATCGGTTACCGTAAACTGGCGCAAATTTCCAAGCAGATCAATGAAAATGAGTTGGATAACACGCTGAATTGGTATTTTTCGTTGGCTAACGTCCAAAGCGCGAATGACCGCATTTTACAATTCATGGATAAAATGGAGATACCGGATATTTACCGGAATCAAGCCGGCCAGTTGCACACCTCCAGTGATGGGCAAAAAGTCGGGGTGTCTGTTGATTCACTCAACGCCAACTATTCCTTCAAATATTTGGGGAAAGAAAAAGGCGCAAGCGTAATCAGTTTTATCGATATGCGCCAGATGATGTGGCATTCCATGGTTATCAGCTCTGCTGAGCGCGAAGCCCCCTATGTAATTGATGGCCTGATGCACAACGATGTCATAAAAAGCGATATTCATTCAACGGATACGCATGGTTATTCAGAAGTGATATTTGCTTCCACCTACTTGCTGGGTTTCACGTTTGCACCTCGCATCAAAGGGCTGGGCCGCCAGAAGCTGTATGCGTTCAGGAACGGAAAAACAAAAACCACGGGGCGAGACACCCAGGGCTTTCAACCTGATCGGTATATCAATGAGGAAATTTCTAGCGCCCAGTGGGATGAAATGTTGCGGTTTATAGCGACAATTAAGCTAAAGAAAACGACGGCTTCGCAGCTTTTCAGGCGATTGAATTCCTACTCTAAGCAGCACCCGCTTTATAAAGCATTGAAAGAATTTGGCAAGATCCCTAAGACGCTGTTTATCTTGAAGTATGCAGACGACCTCGAATTCAGGCAAGCGATTGAGAAACAACTTAATAAAGTCGAGGGGGCGAATAAATTGTCCAAGGCGATTTCACTAGCTAAAATTTGAGAGATCGAAAATCGTCTGCAGGCCATTCTGCACAAGAAGTTAGCTAAAATCCCGTGAAACTTTAGAGCCTTTTGTTGGTTAGTACCCATCATTGTTCAGCTAATGCGTGATCACGGTAATTTTTAAGCAAAGGCACATTGCCTGCAAGCGCTCGAATAATCAGAACCCCAGTTCCTTCTGGTGGCGCACAGCGAGAATTGTGATGGCATTCGCGTCGATGCGGTAGCGCGCCACATAGCCGCTGTCGCCAAAGTCGATCATCCATTCCCGGAACTCGTCGGGCATGTCCTCAATGGGACGGCCAATACCAGATTGATGCCCAAGAACTTTCACCCCTTGCCGCACGGTTTTGATGGCGCGCTTGGCTGCCTCCATGTTCTTGACGGCAAGGAATCGATAGAGACGCTGCACATCGAGCAGCGCTTGTCGTGACCAGATCAGACGTGACATTCAGGCGGCTCGATGTCGCTGCCCTGTTCGAGCTGGGTCAACCACGCATCAGCTTCGTCGGCAGTCACATGCCGACCAGTGGTGCGGTAATCTTCCCACGCCTTGAGCGTGTCCTGCCGGAAGGCCTCGCGCTTTTCCTCGCGCTCAACGTATTGGGTGATAGCCTCGCGCATGAGCCAGTGAGGTGTGCGATGGCGAGCCTCTGCCAAGCGCTTCACGCGAGCCTTGGTGTCGTCGTCAATCTTGATCGCGACAGGGCGAATGGCAACAACAGTCATGGCAAGCTCCGTTAAAGTATATAAAGGTATTACCTTATCATACTTGGTTCTATGCCGCTATATAAAAATTAAATTTAATAGGGCTGACTGCCTATCATCCGCATCAAGCAACTCTTGAAGTTGGTCTAGGGTAACCGCCCTACAGATTACCCTTGCACGCCTCCATCTTGACCGCAAAGGTGGTGGCATTTGGAATCAGCGCATCAAACTGATTTCAATTTATTTACTTTTTCCGCCCCCATTCTTGCTCCCTGGTTTGTAGCCAATCTTGTCCTGAAACTGCTCCAGATTGGGTTCGCTGCCCGGTATTTTATAGCCATGTATCTCATTGGGTAGCACCTGCCGGAGACTCATCTCGACATCCTTGCCGGATTCATCATCTGCCGTATTCATGAGCTTGTTATGCGTTGCCACATTATGTGAATCCGGGTTGGCATCCCCGGCTTCTCCCTGATAGCGTTTGGATTCATTGCCAAGCGCCTGTTGATTCATCTGTTCCTTGGTGTCGTGCTTGGCCTTGCCTTGGTCATGATATTCATTCGCCCGTTGCGGCAAACCGGCATTCTGATTGGCCGCAGCGGAATCGGCACCTACCGCAGCACCGCCACCCGGCACTTTGCTCCTATAGGAATTGAATGCCGCTTTGGTTTGATCGGAAACCGCCGGGTCCTTCATGAGCGCGGCACCCAGAGCATCCAGTTCCTTTTGATTGCCTTTCACCTGACTACCATCCGCATAATGCGTGGGCTTGTGGTCGCCCTGGCTATAACCCATATCGGATACGCCTTTCAGCAGTTGCTCACTTTGCTGTGCAGGCGGCGCTGCTTCAACCTGTCTGGATAGGGCAAGACCCGCCTCCGTATTTTTAGGTGATTGCAACGGATTAACCGAAGCTTGCACCCCGCTGGTTTCCGCTTGCGAGGCCTGTTGACGCAAACTTTCGGCTTGTGATGTTAGTGCCTGCGCCTGATCCATATGGGTGCGCCGGTTACTCAGCATGGCTTGCGTAGTTTGGCTATCGGCATCACTTCCAAGTACCGCATGGCGGAAGCCGGAATCACTTTGCAAGCGATCAAAAAAAGCCTGGCGCTCCTGCGCACTGTCGCCTGCGCTGGCACTGCTTCCGGTTTTTGAGTCTTTTGAAATCCCGGCGGCGTATTTTTGGGCTAAATCAAGACCTCCATTAGCGCTGGCTCCAATATCCAATTTACTAGTTTTGGAAGTTTTAGATTGTGCGCCCTGGGATGCACTGCCATTTGAGCCTATATTTGCACTGGCTTGCCCTGCATCCTGAATTGTCTGGTTTTCACTTCGCCCAAACGAGCCTTTCACATTGGCTCCTGCCTTCCCAGTGACCGAAGCATTATTACTCGTACTATAAGCCGCCCCATGACTGGCTTGCTGCTGTGTTCCCGATTCTTTGGCAATAGCCCCACCATAGTCACCACCTTTGCTAATTGTCCCACCGCTACTACTCATGTTGGATGTCGTGCTGCCACTGACATGCGCTCTTGCGATATTAAGCAAGCCTTCCTCTGCTTTGCCTGCGGCCCTGGTATGACTCATGGCTGCTGTCGAGGTTTTGTCCGCCGCCTCGGTTAGCGCAGCCGCACGCCCGGAGGTCACAGCGGAACCAATTCTGAAATCATTCTTGGGCTGGGCTACGGTACTTTCGCCATTACCGTAGGTTGAAGTGATTTCGCCATTACGTCCCACCATTTGTGAAATCTCACCGCCTGGTTCCGCCCGTCGCGTCATCGGCGCAATATTCCGCTGATCCATGCTGACATTGCCCCAACTGGTATTACCGGTAGCGGCCTGCGATCCGGCCGACTGTGCAGCCGAATTGGAGGGAGCCATGATGCCTGACACAATGCTGGTCATGGATGCAGCGCTGACACTGGTGAGCGCATAAGCAATGATAGGTACCGACAGCGCCAACATTCCGGCCACGGACTGATCGGCCATCAAGGCGTTGGTCAAAGAGATGCTGTTGCCTGGTGCCAATGTACTCATTCCCATGGTCGCGGCCATGGCTCCACCAATGGCGTGCCAGCTGGTAAAAAAATTAAGTACCGCATAAATAGGTGCCCATAGGTTGACCCAGAATAGCGCCATCAAATACGTTTTTAGCACCAAACCAGCTTTTGAACCGGCCATCACAATCAACAGCATGATAATCGGGAACATGGCCAGGATGATGCCATGAATGGCACTGCGCAACACCGGCAGACTATCTTCCGCCAACTTGGCCATGGTTTTATAAGAGACATACGAACTGTTTCTGGCCACCGCTTCCGCCTGAGCCACCTGAGCGCCACTGGAATCACCGATCATCTGCGGGACAAATACCAGCGAGTCCTCCAGCAAATTAATCATGGCCGCCTGCTTAATGCCATCCACTGCATCCCGGCTGGTTTTCAGAATAAAATCATCTGCCGCCGGAAGTTGTGCTGCCAGCAGGGTTTTTGCAATGACAGGCGTTACATTGGGATTTAAACGACCGGCCAGTTTTGGAAATAAATCATTTTCAACATGCAGTTTGATCTGCGGCGTTAAAACCGCATAAGCGGCTGGGCAACTTCCTGTCACAAATTTATCTGATGTGGCATCGTACACAAAGGTCATTCTGCCCGGATTCATCTGCGCTTCTAAAGTATCCCACATGTTATCGCCTTCCATCACACTTTTATAAAAGGCAGGAAACATGCTCATCTCAGGATATATGCAATCCTTGGTCATGTTGGCCAACGAGTCGAACACATTTTTATCATAAAAACGCATATTCCGGCGCTCGGTTATTGCGCGTGACGCGAACATCATGCCATTTTTAGCAAACTGAAGATCACCAGGTAATGCAAAGACCGTCTCCATGGTGGTCGTTAGCCAATAGCCGATATGGCTTTCAGCGCCAGCAAAGAAAGCCAAACCCAGAGGTACATTGGACACGGTGTATGTGCCGCTGCCACCCGCCGTGTCGATAATCACCACATCGCGCTTGGGTATGAACAGAATGCCGTAAATCATGGTGAGTATAATCACGTAGTAAACCGCTTCTTCCCCGCGCGCTCTAACCATGGCGGCGACAACAGCAATGAACAAACCTAGAATGGAAAATACCTTGAGCAGACCCATGTAATCATCCATGGAGGTCATCATGGCCACGGCATTTAAAATGTACTGGATTTGTTCCGCATCCCAGAACGCATAAATGGTATCAGTCATTACAATACGCCTCTCTTCATCAAACAAGTGGACAGGTTGATCACAACTCGGCTATTCATGTTTTTTCTGAAACTCGATATTACCCACCAGATTTTTACCCAGGCTGTCAAACATGGTTTTCTGGAAAGCCAGTTGTAAATGGATATTTTGAATCAAGCTGCTTGAATTCGCTTGTTTCTGGCTATAAATATCAATGGCCTGTTGCGCAATCACTTGCATCCCTTTTTGAGCCTCCTCCAGCCCCTGTGTATCCGCCTTGAACGTAGCCGTTTTATAGGTATTAATCGCATCATTGACTTCCCGTTGCATTTGAATCAAATGATGGTAGGCAATCTCGGTGGCAATAACTTCGGAATACAAATTGATGATATTACTGGTCACGACTGTTTTACCGTGGCCAGTGGTGATGGAATCCGCAATCAAACGATAGATGGGGGTCTGCGTCATGGCCATTACTTGCATGGCCGCTGGATCGGCAAGTGCAACTCTGGTATCAATTGCGTCCGCTATTTTATTAAGTGCATCATTTACAATTTGGGAAAAACCGGTAAACGAAACCGTAGTGGCGCTAGCATCATCTTGCATGTCGAGACAAGTAACATAATCATTACATTCGCGCACTTTGATGCTACTGGGCGCATCAGGCTTACCCATGAACTCCTCCCAATTAACCAGCGGTTTGTGATACGTGGTATTGATGCCAGCCGAATTGTCATCTGGATTTACAGCATTTTTAAAAATGACGGTACCGAGCACCGAGATAAAGTATTCAATCTCACTATCCGTATAGCCCCCCGTTCGCTTAAGAGCATCAAATACCAGATTGGACTCACGCTTCAGAATAGGCTTACCTTCACTGTCTTTACACAACACCGCATTTGCATTACAAGCATCTGCGACGGCTTTTTTTGATTCGGTAAGGCTTTTTGAAACGGCCTGTGTAGCTTCAAAAAAATCAGAAAATGCACCCGTCACCGAACTGCCGAAGGCTTTTGCTCTTTCATCAAAATCCATGGCCCTGGTATCGGGTGCATTGGCTAAGGATCGTTGCATGGCCTGACAGCCACCAATTTGCATGTTATTCAATTGATTCATTACATCGGCTATTTGCTGGAGGGTGGCATCAATTTCAGGAGCCATGGTTTTAAGCGCCAGTTTAAAGAAGTAGCCTACGGCGTTTTGCCCAATGTTTTTTAGCGCCGCAATGAACTGTGCCTTGTTGGCAAAACCGTAAGCACCTAAATAAGCGTCTATACCACCACAACCGGCTTTGTAACCGGAGAGGGAGAAGCTGAACGGCTGGAATTTACGTTGCGGCGCACGATAACTAAATCCACCACCTGAAATGACGCTTTGGTTTTGTGCTTCATATACAGCAGGAGGCGAGACATTCATGGCGGCACCGGCTGAATTGAAATAATCCTCCATCCAGGAAGCTGATTGGGCGTTATAGGGCAGGGCAGCCAAGACCAGTGTGGCACTGGCGACTAATGTTTTTAGGCGAAGATGATTTTTCATGGCGCGTCCCTTAGAATTCCTGACCTGGTTTGGTCGTCGTTAATACGCGAATACGTTCCACGATTTCATCCATGGCCAGCGCGCCTGATCCGATCATTGTCGATTGCTTGGTAGCCCGATTAATCAAATACATAGTGGGTGTAACATCCACACCTTGGCCAGCGGTCACCATCATGGAAATGCCATTATCGCGTTTGGCATTGGGGAACTGGGGCAGGGTGCCACCATCCAGACTGACGGCCATGATGGGCAAACCGTAGCTGTTTTCCAGCAATTTAAGAATCGGAGCCTGGCTGTGGCAGTAGGTACAATCCGATTTAAAAAAGAACAACAAGCCATAATCCTTGCCCAGATTGGCAATCGCCTGGTACTGGGCGCTTTTGAGCATGTCGTTTTTTTCCAACAACGCATAATTCGCCGTTGGTGAACGGTTGTTATAATCAACCGATGGAGTTTGCCAGGCCACGCGCCGTGCAACATCCGCAAAAAATGAACCTTTGTCCATGACAAACGCCTGCGCTTCCAAAAAGTTACGCACATTGGCTTCAGTAGGTTTCATGACGGCCACATCCTTGAGGCGATTGATTTCCTTTTGCAACGCCTCCATGGTTTCCATTTCTTTGATGGATTTTTGCGGTTCGGCTTTTTTCAGGGGCTTTTTGGATGGCGCATCGGGTGGATACCAATTAAATCCACGATCCGGCGGTGTCCAGGGAGAGCCATTCCACCAGGAATCGCCACCAAGCGTTTTTTCTGGCGCGCTGAACCCATCCCCTTGGGCGTGTGCATTTAATGCGCCTAAAAAGCACAGTGCGAGACAAAAAATAACCCATTTCGCAAAAAAACGCCTGTTCATTTAAAACCTCCCCCTCGCTGTTCAATTCTGTTGAAATTCCCCGCGCTCTCGACTCTTTGCTGCAATTGTTCTTTGGTCAGACCCACTGTAGAGAGCTGCGGTGGCTTGCCGTCACTGCAAATATTCATTTCATACCACATCAAAAATGGTTCTTCTGTACCATTCACGGTTTTCATCTTGTGCGTTGGTTCAGAAAACTCCAAACGTAATCGCTTGCAGCCTGGACGAATGACACTGACCGTGGATATTTTGGCCTTGACGCGTGTATTTGCAGGCGCTTTGGTTTGCAGCCGGATTTTTTCTGCAATCTCACCCGTGAGATTGACCTCCACTTCCCGATTGGAATCAATCGCGCGCATCATAGGTTCGCGCAAATCACTGGTTTCCGGGATCGTGGGTGCCGCCTGAACCCAAGTGCTAAGCAGGCTGAATAAAAAAAGCAGGGATGAATATCGTTTCATGCGGCACCTTTATCGGATAACGCTGGCTTCAGCTGCCGTTGGACTGGAGCCTTGCTTTTCCGGCAAGGGCTGCGTTGAACTCGAAGTTTCGCCCGAAACCACTTGCTTGATTTTGACCGCCATCAACTCCAGCCCCATATTGGCCAAGGGTAACAAAGCGCTGCTATCCACCTTGTTATTCACCTTATCCAGAATCAGGGTGTAGTTATCCTCCGGCGCTCTGCCATAGTTCATTCGGAACACAATCTGATGATGCGTGACCGCACAAGCCGCTCCACAATTGGCGGCGGCCAGCTCGGCATTGCCATCCGTCATGATTTCAGTTTGTGTCGCTTTTTCAGCAAACAAATTTTTCGCCAGATTTACTGCTACATTCGCCAAAATGCCTATACCGTAACCGCCCAAAGCTCCGGTATTAGCCGCTTGCGCGCCATAATGCACAACAGCCCCATCAACCTTGAGGGAATTCCGTCCAGTCGCAGGCGCGGGTGAATCTGTCTGAATGGTTTTGGACATGACGAGTTTGTCTTTTCTAATATCATTAATAATGACGCTCCTGGTGTCGAAGGCCTCGGTATCCACCGCATAAATACGGGCGCTTGCCCGGATTTTTATGATGTTTCTCGGTGCGAAAGTGTTGTGTTCAATGCCCTTGGTTTTTAATATTGCCTCGATATTCTTGGAGGCAAACAGACCCAATTCATCACGGTCGCCATAATAAAAGTAGGCAAGCCTGCCTTTGAATTTATCGGAATTAACTGTTCCAATTTCCTGTATCTGAATCTCCTGACTTTCCATGGCAGGGGACGACAAAGACTCTTCCTCCGCATTAGTTAATGATGGCAAACCAAGGATGACGCTGGTCAGCATCAAGGAAACACCGAATGTATAAGGGTTTTTCATAAGGAGCCTTTTTTCAAGTAAAAGCGTTTAACGATCAGGGTGTGGCTGGCGTGTAATAGTTATCTATCATGGTCTTGGCACGTCCAACGGCATAATCAGGAATTTTTACTGCTGCTTTAACCTCGTTAATGACTTCAGCAAAATTTATCTTACTAAAGTCAATCATGGCGATTTCAGCTACGGTGAATCCTGAGCAGTTTGGATTTTTTGGATCACCAAAGGATTTGCCCAACTGTGCGTGACCTGCTTCAGAAATCAAACGTGCCAAACGTGAGTTGTAGCAGCAATAGGCATTCTTTTTTTCAGCACAAATGCCTAAAATTTTCTGTGAACAGAAACTACCGGCATGTGTACACAAATGTTGCCCGCGTTTCTGCGACAAAATCTGTTCACTCTGATCGCACTTGATCATCTCCATGACGATCATAATCACGATGGCAATTACAAACGAATAAGGATCAAAACCGATGAAAAACCCGGTGCTACCAATTTGCGTTGAAATCGCCATTGAAGCCGGAGCCGCTCCAAAGCCGATGGTGACACCAAACATGCTCATGGATGGATTAAACATAAAGCTCTCCCCGCTGAAACCACCGAAGAGACTGGTAAACCCATTTTGAATCCAGCTTGGAGCGCCCTGTGTGTATAGGGCATCGTATATAAAGTATGAGCCGTAGTATGAAACCACTTCACTACCCACACTATAGGCGGCTTTCAAGCCCAATTGTGTTGCAGTGGATCCATTGTCACTCCCCGCTTTTGTATTGGTGCCGCAGCAACTAAAAAGCCCCCCCAACGTTACCGAGCAGTTGCTTGCCTCGCCGTTAAATAGCGTCATGGCATTGGGATCCATGTAATTCCCCATCTGCCGCTGCGTTTCCAGTCCAGCGATGGCCATGCCGAAGTCACCATCAGGCGCGTAACTGGAATCAAAACAATTTCCATCCATGCAATACGTCTGATCTCCACACGACATCACTGCGGATGTTGCACCTTTCTTATCCACACATTGGTATTTTTGCTCGTATAAGGAGCAGGTTGTTTCATCAGTCTCATAAGAAATACAAGTTGAACCAATTTGTGTGCAACCCTTGTCCACCAAGGAACCGCATTGGTCCGTAAACGTATCTGCTGCGCAGTTAAATGTGGTTTCATACTTCCAGCAATCGCGTGTAACCGGCGCACCGCTAATGAGTTTTGTGGATGGCCCTTCTATGCAAGTCTTTGCATTAACCACCTTACAAGTCCCATCACCGCCAAAAACAGATGTGCTTAAAATACAAAGTAGCAGCCAAAGCCATCGTCTCATGGCAACCTCGCCTTCAGTGCCGCACATTGGTCATCCCAAGTGTCGGTATAGTTGTAATTCAACTGCCATCCACCATTAATTTTAATCGTGTAATAAGGGTATAACGGTCCTCCCATATTGCCTGGATTGCCAAATACGGTCACAGTATCAACACCATCCCATACCACGCGTGCATGTTCCCATTGCCACCCCTTATAAGTGACAGCCATGTATTGCGTGACATCAAACGGTGCACCTTTTGACAGATAGCGTGTAATACCGTAATAGTCGGAATTCCACTTGTGATGATGAATTTGATAGGGTGGTGCGACATTTAAGGTGAAAACAGCCCCCAACTCCTCAGTGGCACCACATGATGCTGTAGTCGTATAATATCCACCAGAAGGTGCGCCAGAGAGGCTTACTCCTGTGCAACTTGTGACTTTTGTTACAGTAACTGATAATATTTCCTGGCAAGTTTTATCCACCCGTTTCAGAAACTGATCGCACACTTCCGTGGTATAGCTATCCGGCTGTGTAATGGTTTTTTCCACGCAGCCCGAGTAGTTACCTGTAGTCGTCAGTGATCCGAGGTAGCTGTCCGGGTCTGCTTTAACTGCATTACGCTTGACCATCAGCGGATCGGTGGTCTTGTTAATCGGAAACATGACATTTTTCTTGCCCGGGTCTTGCATAATCATGCGCACGCCTTCGCACTTACCATGTACGTAGGCATCAGCATCGGCATCTCCTTTAGTGGTCGTGCAGTTATTGACATCACCTGCTGCCGGAGCGGTCAAACTGCCTTTGCCATCCAAGTAATAGCTGGAAGCCGAATCCGTGGTGGTGTAATTGGGGATAGCGCCTGTGGCATTATCTGTGGTGATTTGCCCTTTGGTTTTACCTGTATTAGCTTTACCAAAGGCAGTGCCATCCGTAAAAGCGGCTGCGGTGTCGGCTACTGAGGTCTGACTCCAGCAGAATCCAGCCAAAACAAGCAAAAGATGAACCCATTTCATCATTTTGCGGGCTGCTCCAGTTGCGTTAATTTAGCTTTGGCCAAACCTGCCAGAACACCTTTCCCATCTGCCCAGCGCTCTAATACATAATCCAGACTGACATCGCCGGAAGCTTGTAACCTTTGTGTGCAGGCGGTGGCATTGTCGCAAGTCTCAGTCGGATTACTGGAGGTCAGCACAAAGGTAGGCACTGAAGCCACTTTATACTGCTTGAAATAATCGGGATGAATGACAATTGACGCGCCTGTATCCGTGAGCGGCTTCAAGGCATTCATGGCGCGGCTCCAATTACCTTTTTGCAGCCCACCATCAACGCCACGCATCACCAACACGGCGTGAATGACTCGCGCCTGCCTGGCCAATTTAATCAAGGCATCCTGCGGCATGGAGAGCGATACAAAAATCAACAACTCCTCCCCATTTTGCGTGAGTGCTTTCTGCTTATACTGATTTGCAATCTGATCTATATCCGCACCATGCATCGGGGTTCTGATATTGGGAATGCTTGGCATCTTTCCCGAACGCGCGGCCTGTTCAGCCGCATCCATGCGCGAAGCATTCTTTTGTCGCATGGCCGCGCTGTCATAATTTTTAATATCCGGCATGGCAGGCGCTTGTTCAGCGGCATGCGCAGGTGTCAGCACCACCTCCGCCAGTGATGGAAATAGGGAAAGTACCAGCACAATGCCGATAGGTACGTAAATCATCAGCCAGAAGATCGGGTCTTTGTTCCAGCTTTTGACCTGCGCACGAATGAGCCAGAAAAAAACAGGCTTTAAATAAAACCAACTTCTAAACAAGGCGTTCATTTAAATGTCCCCAATCCGATAGCTCCCTGACAACAATCGCGCCGCCGATACAGCATATAGGCGAAATCCTCCCCTTTATATGGAAACTCCTTACCTGCACCTGAGATCACGGTTGAGCGCCCCAGCGTTGAACAACAACGTCCATTTTCCTTTTTGGTGTTGGGAATGGGATAAAGCATCTGCGTTTTGTAGGCGCGCTTGTCCATAATGGGGATAGGGTAGAAACTGCACATGCCTTCCTTGCCATGCGCGCCCCAGATCAATAACTCACGGTGCATTTTGTTAATCATGCGCTGCATCAACAGGGTAGAGGCTTGTACGCCTCCGACATGCGAACCCACCCAGCCATCCAGCGGATACATGGAACCCTGGCAACCTGCGCACCAGAATAATGTGTTGAGTGGAAAACCGGCAGTCGCGGCCACGCAATCGGCGGAACAGGCCGCTTGCGCCAAGGGATTGGCAAATAAAACAGCATCAGGATTCAACAAAAAGGTAAGCTCGGAATCCGACCAGAGTGGATCAAGCTCGGTCATGTAAGCAAGATCGAAAACGCCCTGTTCCAGGCAGGGATCATCCATGATGACTTCCAGCCAGAAAAGCAACGGGCTGATATACCAATGCATCTGGTAAAAAGACTTACCATTTTTTTCCTGGGCATGTGCGGGTGCATCCACGCCAGGATCAATGGTGACACCTCCCAGAGAGGTAAAACAATAGGGCTTACGCACGGCCTCCACAATGCGTGCCGGTTCCCAAAAGCTGATTGAAACACCGACTTTTGGTGGAATTCCACAGGCACAAAGTGGATTATTTACATCCGTTTTAAAATCCTCTTGCCCCATGGTCAGCATATCGCTGCCACCCAGCTTTAATGGAAAAACACAGGACCAGCAGACATCCGTGATCGGATTGAAAAACTTGCCCACGCAGGTCGTCGCAGCATTGGCAGCGCTGATGCCAAACAGCATGAACAAAGCCAGGGCAAGCGATTGAAAGCGGGTGGGAATCCTTAACCCTGCTTTAGAATGCAGGCTCTCACACACAACACTCCATAATGTAAGGAAAGGATTCCCATGGAAAACGCTCTTCATCATCGTTTCAACCAACGCTTAAAAAATTTAACCGGATTGTTTTTAATCAAATAAGCCAATTCAGTGGCCTCTTCATAAGTTAAAGATATTTCTTCGCCAGAGTTGCTGTTAAAAATCAATTGCGTCCGATAACTATCCAGTTTCCAGCCCGGACCATCGCGCCGGGCAAAGTTTTCGCGTTTGATTGCAATCTGCCCGTGATTCCTTTTTGATTTGAGTAGCGCGGCCTGTAAATTCTGATACGCATCAAACAAGCGCCAGTTGACGCGGTAATCGTCTACTGTCACACCATGTACCAATGCTTCCGAAGTTCTACCCAGCGCGTTCATGCGCGCAAAATGAAAACGCGCCAGACAGGTGCGATGGTTGCCATCGCCGTTGATATACCATGACTTGCCGTCAAGCGAGATATAGAGCATGGAGGGTTGCTTCACTTGTGTTTCGCTGTAGTAGATTGGATTGCTTTGCAGCAAGTCCTGATTAACCGGCATGCGTTTGCCCTGATGCAGGAATTCACGCCAGCTCAGGCCGATATAGTCGGGATGTACCGTGCCAATAACATTAAAGACATTCACCGATTCACGGTCACTCCAGTAATGACTTTCCACAAACGGCATGACTTTTTCCAGCTGGTCAATATCCCAGGCCGCTAGTTTGTATTTATCCCATTGCGGTGGATTGTTTCCTGCCCATTCCAGAATGGAACCAAGCGCGCCTGATTCAGACTCGCCTTTGTTTTGTTGGTATATGGCATCCGTCACATTCATGTTTGTCATTTTGGTTCCAGTTCATCAATCCGAATACGCCTGTTTTCCTGCGACACCAGGGCAGGCACCTGCGTAATGCCAAAACGTCGTGTCAAATAGCCCGATTGATCGAAGTACACCTGCTGCTTCCATTGCCGCGTCAAGGTCAACGGTTCACCGGCAACAAGAATGGGCTTCACCCGCCCGTCATACTTTTTAATCAATCCAGCCGCCAGCTTGACCTGCGCCGGATCGCCCTGATCAAAAAACACCAGGTGTTTAGTCAGCGGCATGTAATCCAACGGATTCACCCTGTCATTCGCCCGCGCAATGACCTGACCATCCGGCGTTACAATGTCACGCGGTACGCGCCAGGTTGGATCAAAGTAAAAAGTTCTGGCCATTTTTGTGCGGGTTAAGCCACTCACCGCTCTTGGATGTTCAATACTGTTTTTGGAGCGATTAATAGCCTCTTGTTGCAACTGTTTGAGTTGACCGGATTTGTCCATGGCTTTCAATTTGCCCTGAATTTCCTCCAGCATGTCCGGCTCGGTAATCGGATAGGTCTTACCCAGATTGTCAGCAGCGAATCCAGGCATGGCCATCAACAAACCGAGCAGGGCGCTTATCCACTTAAACCGGATCATTCGGGCTTACTCTTTTCTTTCTTCATAAAAGACAGGCGTACCTATAAGTGTTAGATATAGGAAAGTGCCGTTGGCAAACTGTTGTGAAGTGGATGAACTTTGAATACCCGTAATGGCATTTGCCTGAGCAGGTGCTTTGGCAGCCAGATCACGCAAGGCTTCCTTGAATTCATCACGGTCATTCGTCCCGGTAAACAGGCCACCCAGAGACTGGGCAACCGTCTTTCTGGAAATCTGGATCGCTTGTGTCACGGACACCAGTGACCAGGCCTTTTTTACAACAAGTCCTTCGGGTAATGCAGGAGTAGTTATCAATAACATTTCAAACTTTCGTAAAATAGTTAATCAGAAAAGGGGAATGGCCTTGCCCAGGATGCGATCCTGCGCGATCCATCCGGTCATGGCATAACGCGAATCAAGTGAATCTCTATGCGGTGCCGCCATATAAAAGTAACCTGCCGGGATTACCCCGGTTTTGCCCATTTGCAATACTTGTCCGGTACGTGCGCGGGTTTTGGCGATACCAACAAATTTGCCATTGACATAAAAATCATGATCCACGACCGTCACCGTGTCACCGCCCACCCCCTCCACGCGCTTCAGGAACGTCAACCCTGCGCCATATGGCCCGCCACCATTCCATCGGAAAGTGGCGTAATCGCCACGATGCAAGTTCTTGTCATATTTAAGTACCAGATACACATGATCCGGTAGGCTTTCTGTAGCGTTGATGCCCAGCGTAAAGAACCCATTGAACACCAACACAAAGCCTATGCTCAGACTTAATACACGCCGGTGCTTCACTGCTCCCGGCCATAACACCTGCACCAGGTAGTTTCTAACAGCTTGCTTACTGAATGGTTGTTTAAGCAGGAAAGTCATCGCTTAATCAGCACCCTTCATACCGAGTTGTTCCTTGATGACGTTGGTATAGTCCTGCGTATTACCTGCCAGCACAGCGGATTTAACCAGCAAGGTGCACGCACATTCCTTCTGGATTCGTGCAATGGCCTGTTCAATTTCCGGCCCGATATTGCTGACCATGGCATAGGCGGCCTGGCGATCCGCATCGGTAGCATTGGCACGCGAAACCAACGCGGTAAACTGTTGTTCACGCACCTTGACGATAGCGCTAATGTCTACCGTAGCAACAGCAGAGGATTTGGCAAAATAATGATGGTAAATGAGTAATTGACTCAGGCTGGTAACAATAACCAGGAGGAAAAAACCGATAATGTCACCGGTTGATAGACCGCGCTTATTAGCAGGCGTGTCTACATGTGTAGATTGGACTGTGTCTGAATTCTGACTCACAACTAACTCCTCACTGTTCATAGACACCTCGATCTTTCAATACTGCATCCAACGCTTCGGACATGGCCATACCCAACGCCTGTTTATCCCGCACAGCGCTGAAATCTCGCGCATTGGCTGACCCCATCAATTGAGAGAATTTGTCCATCGTGAACACCCCCACACCATAACCGGACTGACCACAGGAAATAAATACCTCGGAATAGCGACCTTGCTCGGTGCGCAGGCTGGAAACCAATTCCACCATATGTGGCGTAAACGCCAACTTCGACTCAAGCTTGGCGATGGATTCCTGTTTTTGTCTCAACATGAAAATCCAATCCGCGTTTTCCAGTGAAGCCAATGCCGCCGCACTACGGTCATAATCATTAACCCCTTGCGTGCCTGTTAGAAAACCACCGCCGTATTTACGCGCACGGCGATAACCGGCTTCAATAAAATCTCCGGTTTGACCGCCTGTGAGCAGATCCCATGCTTCATCCATAATGACTACTTTTTGTTGTTCCCTGGGTGCCAGATACATTTCCTGTGTGATGCGATACATCAGAATAAAGAGTGCAACGGCCTGTAAATCCTTTTTTGATTTCAACTCCTCCAGTTCCAGCACCACCATGTTGGAACTGAAATTAACGGTATGCGGGCCATTAAAATACTTGCCATAACTGCCATTGGATCGGTAGGAATTCAGCTGTACGCCCATATCCTGTACCCGGGTATCCGAATCCACATACCCCGATACGGACTTCAGCTTCTCGGCTAATTGGTCAATCGTCATGAATTGACCAAACTCATCCCATAGTTCTCGGATATTAATTTCAAGCTGTGACAGTTCATAATCATCCAACCTTCGGCTGGGTGAAATCATTTGCGCCAACAAGGGTTTTAGCATCTCCATATCTTCATCAATATCATTCACCATGGTGAATGGATTGAGAATGACATTGGCCTCCCTGGTGAATTCGATGTATTGTCCGCCAAGTGATTTGCATAGTTTTTCGTAGGAGCGGCCAACGTCAATGATCCAGACCTTGGCTCCGGCAGCCAGATAACGCGTGGCCAACTCATTCAGGAAAGCAGACTTGCCCGCACCGGAAGTACCCACCACAATGCCGTTAAAATTACCTGCCGTGTTGCTGAAAATATCCACCCCGATGGCTTGACCGTTGCGCCCGGTCAATGAAATTACGGGTGCGCCTATTCCGTGCCATTCACCCAATACCGGAGATAGATTGGCTGCATTTTCAAGAGTTTTAGTGGATAGTCTTTGAGCATGAGCAATGTCCTTAAGCATTACAGGAGACAAGGCCATAGGCAACGAACTCATTACCGCCTGCGCCTGCATGAATATATCCGAGGTCAAAGAAAACCCCATGCTCCGCCACACCGCTCGCACCGCTTCGTCGGCCTGTGTCGCAAATTCCGGTTGCGGGAACAAAAGTATCTGATGATAAAGACGAATACCGCCGCCGCCATTGTCATAGGACTTTTGCATCAACTTCCAGTCATCCGCACGCTTGACCATATCCGGCATCATGTTGGCCATCTTGCTTTCCGCAAGCTGAATAGCGCGCGCTGTTTTTAATTCTGTGGTATTTTTGTGCTCATCAAAATCAATAATCTGCGCGCCCATGGTAATCAAAAATGGGCAGGGATAGCCTTTCGATCCCTGCGTGGCATCTCCCAGCATCTGTGCCACCTGATGCAGAAGAAAGCGCTTTGGATAATTAATCACAGAATGACCACGCACACTCACCGCATGCCCATCCGCTGAAGTTAAGGTCAATCCCTGCGGTTCTACCTTAATCTTGGTATCACGATAAAGAATTTGATGACGCAATTCTCGACCGTTGTCATAATCAACCGCATCCTCCAACGTTTGCGCAGGATTGAGCATGGTTCTTACCCAGGCAATCAAATCTTCGGCATCCCATATTTTCTGAAACTGATAATAGGTTTTTAATTTAGATACTTGCGATTCGCGCAACTGCACAATTTTTTCAATACTAATATCATCCAAACGCTTGATGGGTACTGTCACTGACAGAATCACGCGGTGCTCGCGCATCACGCTGGGTCTTGAAGGAATGCTGGATTCAAGCGCGGCTTTTTTGTAATGCCGGATGCGTGCCGCTGTCATACGCTCGATAAGTTGTCGCTGCTGATCGTTTTCCAATGCTCCAGGCTTAACGACTGCACGGTAATTCGTTAAAAATACATTCAAATCCGGGCTGCCCCAGAGATGAATTTGTACGCCAGAACCTGTTGGCATATCACGATAAATCTCCTGTAACAGGCGTGACATATCGGTGCTGGCTCCAGTTTGCGGATTGAGTTCGATAGTGTAGCCAACCGCAACTACACTGCCAGACTTCTCCCCTTCAATGGCGAACAGCTGCTCCTCCTCCCAATACCCAGTCCACGGAAACAAGTCGGAAAACCTGTTGTAATCCTGTCGCGTATTGAACTCACCTATCAATTCATCCGACAAAACTTCATCGCGAGCAGAAGTGCTGCCCGCCTCCATTACATCTTCATCATTCCGCACCGGGTCTGATGTAAATAGTCCAAATAAGCGTCTTAGCATTATTTAACAACCGCCTCCTGCTGTGGCGTTGCAGACAATGGCTCTGTTAGAGGTAACACGGTTTCTGATTTTTCCTCAGAATTCGTTTCTTTTCCTTTTAACGGAAAAACCGGGCGAAATTGCGCGCGTATTCTTTCCTGATTGACTTCAATACTCCACTTGCTTTGATTCACCACGGCATACAGGTAATGTTGATCATGAAGATCGCCTTCCGCATCCTCCCAAGGTGCCACCCATACGCGCAATACCAGCGGTTCTGTTCTGATGGGTGTGCCACTGCTTAATGCGCGCAACGTATTGGCATTGACAGGAAAACGAGCAGGATACTCATCCGTGCGTTTTATTGAATCATTCATCTTCGATGGTTTTTTATCCTCCACTTCGCTGGATTTTAATTGCTGTGCGGGTAAGGCATTGTTAATCGAATTGGCATAAATTCCCGAAACCGAATTGCATAACACTCCAGCCGGTGCCTTACAGCTCAAGGCGCTGGAGGAACCAGTTATCCCGGAAAATGAACTGGCACAAGCGCTCAGACCTATTACAGCGAAAACCGCCATGCAGGTTTTACTTGTAATCACTTGGCACCTCCATTTAGCCATTTATCGAGCCGGTCGGCCTCTGCGGCACCTGGCATGGTGCGCGAATCGGCGGCCACCAAAAACGGCGTGCCGCCGATACCCAGCTTGCTGGCAAGTGTCACGATTTGACTGGTCGGTGCTTCACATCCAGGCACCTTGGCAGGCGTTTTGCTGGTTAACATAAAGCGGCTCCAGGCAGCCGCCTTGTCCTTGGCACACCAGATAGCATCTGCCTTGTTTTTTGCATCGGGATGCAAGCCATCCAATGGATAGAGGAAGGTGTAAATGGTCAGGTTATTCAACTTGGCCAGCTCCTGTTCCAGTTTTTTGCAATATGGGCAATCAGGGTCTGAAAATACAGCCACCACGCGCTTGCCATCGCCCTTGACGGTTTTGATGGCATGTTGCAAGGGGAGGCTGGCGAAATCAATTTTCACCATATCCTGAGCAATGTTCTGCGCCACATCTTCAGTCAGATCGGTTTGCGTTTCCATATCGAACAAATGCCCGAAAATAAAGTAACGTCCGTTCTCTTCGACGTAAGCGGTATTTTTACCCATCACCACTTCATAAATGCCGGGTAATGGCGTGACACTCACCTTTTGGAACTTGGTCTTGGGATACATCAGATGCAGATTCTTTTCCACTGCAACCAGATCGGCTTTGCCAACTGCACCATTGGCCGATCCAGCAAGCAATGGCGGTGCAAACAACAAAGCCGAAATGAGGCTGGTAATCAAGGATAATTTAAGTGGTAATGTTTTCATTTAATGCCTTTCGATGCTGATGCCTTTGGTTAAAATCAAATCCACTACACGCCCACCATCCACTTCTATGACCGGGAAAATCTGCTCAGCCAGCTTGATGTAATACTTGGCCAACATATTCATGGCGCTACCTACTCCAGTAGCCAAACCTGCCTGTAATTCCTGACCTTGATTGACTGTTTGCGTAGCGCCCAAGGCCGATTGCGAAATGGTAGTGGCGCTATCCTTGAAGGCCTGCCCCATGCCGCTGCCAATTCCAGCGAGGAAGGCATTTGCCAGCGCTCGCCCCTGCTTGGACACCAATCGACCACGCAATCCGGCTTTACCATCCTCTCCTGCGGCATACCCCTTCACTGCGACATCAATGGCTCCTCCGGTATCATCAATGCATGACAGACGATCCAGGCGCACATAGGCACGTTCCGAGGAAATATCTCCATAGGCGTTTCCGGTTACAACACAATCCTTCATATTGGCTTGAAACAGATTGGGCAACTGTGCCGGATCCAATACCCGAAACAATACCGGGTGTGGATTGGTTTGCGCCTGACCGCCGGTCGGTGCATCCAGCCCTGACAGCATCGCCACGCGCATAAAGGTTCCGGCGGGCAGATAATTTTCTGCGGTCTTGTCTGCGTCACCACTTGCTTCTTGATAGTTACCGGCTTGATAGTTACCGGCTTTGACAGGCAATGTACCGTCGGTTTTTACCGATGAGGCATCAGTCTTGGCGGCTGAATCAGTTGTCACTTCCAGCGAGAATGGTTTCTTGAGCACGACCGCTTGGTCTTGTTCTGTTCCCACAGTTGGATTGGATTGCCCATTACGATTCGGTGGCTGCAATGTGCCACCTGAAAATGGCTGCAATGGTTTGCCGTTCTGCGGAAAACTACCTATAGGTGGTGGTGGCAAAGGCACCTCGGTCATTTTGCTGCGAGGATCAAAGGCGGCATTTGCATTGGCAGATGCTGCATTAGGATAAAGGTTAGGGGGCAGAGCCGCCGTTTTGGCCTTATCAAAATCCCCCTTCTGGATATTTTCTTTTAAATCTTCTATTTGTTTATGCAACTCAACAATCTTTGAGCCTTCATTTGCGCGCCAAACATCCTTGTCATTGAGTTGTTGGCCAGGAACGGTCAAGCTCACTTGATTGGGATCTTTAATTGCCGTGGAAGTGTTAGCGCTCCGTTCAGTTTTTTGCTGGGCGAAATAACCGGCCAACAGCACCAAGGCCAGCAGTACAGCACCAACGCCTACAAGCATAAGCAATTGTTTTTTGCGTTGCGGTGTCATGGTTACTGGTTTAATAGTCGCCATTAGTGTGCTCCCTCTTTCCGTTTTACTACATACACCACACTACTATTGCCTGGCGCTATACTGATATCCGTAACAGCAACCGCCAGCACTCCTTGCACATAAAATTCCTGTTCGGAGATCACCATGGCTTGATTGCTGTTGTTGATGAGCTTGTATTGTTCGCCAATTAAAGACTGACTGGATAAGCTGCGTTCCAGCGCAAAACTACTGCCTTGCCACAGACGAATTTCCTTCCAGGTTTTATGTTCTTCCAGCCCCAATGCCGCGCCATTACCGGCCAATGCCTGTATCATGGTTTTAATTTGCACTTCATAGGAGGAGGATTTATCCACTCGATTATTCTTGCTAACACTCGGCAATGCCAACGGCTCACGAATCACAATGGATTCAACCGGAATATCCTGCGGTTGCAGTACCAGAGAGTAGCGTTTACCACTTTGACTAAACACAAAAATGCCAAACGGGTCTTTAACCAGTGGTTTGATTAAGGCCTGACCTGTCAATGCATCTGCGCTACCAGTTAGCATACTGTCATCTGCCGCCTTGATCAGGCGCACCTTTCCACCTTCTATAGCAATACTGTTCAAGTCACGCATGCTTACCTTAACAAACAAGGTTTTGCCTTCCACACCATCGAGCAGCTGTAGCGCATGAGCGTGTTGACTAATCAACAGCAGCAGCGAAACGCTAAACAGGTTTTTTGTTAATTTCTTCAAACGGTTTGTTTTCATTTATGGTTTCTCTTGTGCCTTTTAACAAAATTTTTCCGCCCTTCAACCCAAATTCAAAAATATAGGTTTTGTTAATACTTGATGTTCGATTATCTCCAAGATAGGTGTTGAGCAATCCAGTCAGCGCAATGCGCTTGTTTTTTTCATCTGGCACAACGGTAGCGATGGAAAACGTGGTTGAAGCATTGTCGGCTTTAATACGCGTAGAAAAAGCCGCTGCTTCTGTTTCAAATTGTCCGTAATAAACAGGATCAACATAAGTTTTTAAAATGCGATGATTAAAATCCACGTTGGCAGGCGTTACGTCGTAATAAATTTGTGCAACAAAAACGCCCATCTCGATTAAATATTCCTTGGATACTGCGTCATCTTCCACCCAGAATGACCGATGAATCACTGGTGGTACCAGAGTCTCACGATGCGTGTCGCCGCGCGTCATAAACACTATTAACAACACAACAATTGCTGCCTGCGACAGGGTGAACATCACAATAACCCACTGGGCAACCCCGGTGGCAGCAGCGGCTTGGTGGGTAAGCTTTGTTATTTTCATTAACCTATAAACTCCCTGATACATGAAGGTGGTGTTACCTTCATGCCAAAACTTACCGGAAAATACCAATACAATAGATGCATACCGTAAGCCTTGTGTTTGCCAAATTTTGATTTTCTATACAACCATGCAACACCCAATCCGAGTGCAACAAACAGCAGCACATGCTCCGTTATGATTCCAAACATTAAAAAAAACAGGAATAGCATGGCTACGTCAAAATCCCACCAGAGGAATTTGGGAGGGTCATCCAACCGGGTCGGTATTTCTTCGTAGTCCATGCTATTTTGCTTCCCCAAAAAAACTAGATAACAGCCGTCATCATGCCGGAGATGATGCCTGGGCCAACACTGAACACAATCGCAAACACAATGCCGATCAAGGCTGGCATTGCTGTTGCTCTGGCAAACCCGATCAATGAGCCAATCAGAAATGCACCAATAGCCAAAGCTTTGCCTAGATAACCTTCGGCCCAACCCAGCAACATGTCATACAAGCCCTTGAATTCCAACCCGGTGGTAGCCGCATTTGCATCAGTAATTGCGATGGCTAGAAATCCAAAAAACACACCAATCTTTATCCAATTGCTCTTTGATATATTCAATACATTCATTTGTAACCCCAAAAAAAACACAAAGTAGTCTCGTCGTCTCGTCGTCTCATAATCAGCGCTGAATATCCAGCATGACTACTTCATTAACCAGTTTTAATACCTCAAGCATGACTTCAGGTCTGTTCAGGCAGTATTCCAATGCGGCAGTAGCCAAGCGCCTTTCCTGCATCAGGTCACGGTCTGGCACCGTCTTGCGAAAACCCTGCAATTTAAGCTTGGTTTCTTCACGCACAAGCACCGCCTTGTAACCTGGTTCAATATTATTTTTTGAATGGGCCATTTACTGCTCCACGAATTGAATAGTGACTTTGCGTGCCAGCGGATTAATCTCTGGTGGATGCTCGATGCAGCATGTGCTGCGCACAGAAATTGACTTACGCGCCACACCCAATCTAAGTGCAGCAAGCAAAACCGAGTTGGCGCGTGCTCTAGCCAAGCGCCTGTTGTAATTCGTATGCCCCACTAAATCGGTATATCCGGTTATGACGAGTTTTGCAAAGTGACGGTTTTTGATGGCTTGCTCAAATTTGGCACGTTCAACAGCGGTCACACGGTTTGACCTTATTTTAAAAAGTAAGGAAATTTCATCAACCATAGCGTGCTTTGCTGGCGACTCTGTCGATAGGACTTGCTTGACAGGCGCTGTGCGACTTACTTCACCCAGGTCTATAAACTTCTGCGTGCGCTCGGCACAGTCGTCACCTACCGTGCAATAGACAAAATGATGACCGTCACCAGGCTGCTTTGTGTCCAATTCGGCAGCCTGCGCCACCGCCGATACGACCACCGATAAAAAAACAACATTCAGAATTAAACCGTTCATGAGGAGGTCATCGCCTTATACACTTTCCATGCGTAACTATTTCTTGCTTTCAAGCAATCCGTCTTATTCAACTGCGTACAGGAAGCGTTATAGGCCCCCACTGCATTCCAGTTGTTGCCATAGGTTTTGATGTTATCCGCAAGTACCCAGGCACCTACCATTACATTGGTACACGGATCGAATAGATGCGCCTGCGTGTAACCCAGCGTAATGAATGGTTTCCTGCCAAGCCAACGTGAATTAATTTGCATCAAGCCAATATCCACACTATTCGTTTTATTTAAATGGCCTCTGTTCACTGCATTCCATTTACCCGATGACTCCACTTTTGCCATAGCTTGTAAAAGACGCGGATCAACGCCATAGCGTTGCCCAGCTTCCGCAAAACAATACGCACTGGCGTTTGTACAAAAAAGAGCCAGCACTAGACTGGCTGTTAAGGAGAGTGAATGCATGGATGCATGATAGGAATTACAAGCATCTGTCGCCACAAACAATCAAAAGAAAATAAATTTGGTTGTTTAATGAAATTAAAAATTAGATGTGTAATAATAAAAAGTTTTGCTTAAAAAATAGCAAAAAAGAGCAAAAAGGCGACAAATAAACAACAATGGGTAAGGGGCTTATCTAAAGGGCAGTCCGCTTAAAATAAGCGCGGACAAAGGATAATGGGGGCTTAATCAAAGGGCTTTAATGGGTAAGCGTAAAATGGCTTTTAATGGCTAACAACTACCCATAAATGGCTTAAACCGTGCGCATGAGGCACTAAATTTTCTCACTAGCACATTTGGTTAAAAAATTCCACAAACAATCCAATTTATTTTAATTCAATTGTTTGATGCATGTAATTTTGTTGTCAGTTAAGCTAATTCAATTATTTTCACTGTCCATCATTGACTCTGTGACCGACCTAAATCTCATCCTCCAGATCGCTACCCGTCTTAAAGCGTTAAATGCAGCGCATTGGTACATTCCCTTGCTGGAGTGGCTTGCGCTTTATGACGGGCTGACTCAATTTCTTGAGCCGGAAACACCTACTCCAGAAATGCAATTACTTAGCGCATTGATTGGCATTGCGCCAACCAATGAAATTCTCATGGCGTACCACTTGGTAGGATCGCTAGATTTCCTCAAGTGGCGCATCCGGTTTGAGGGGGAAGATCGCTGGAACCCAACACAACAATCCCTGGCATCCTATCTGGCTGAAAAACCCGGACAAATACCAGCGGTTTGGCATTGGGAAAGCGCTACGCCTGCACCAGAAATCATCATCGACTGGTTGTTCACAAAAATACAGGCACCTATAGTCCAACCGACTTTAACTAATGGGCAGTAGTTGGTACCTGATGGCAGGTGGCGCACTCGCACTAGGTGGCTTGTATGCACTTTATAAAGTACATCAATCCCCCATCGCCGCACATAAACAAGTCAATACTAAAAAAGAATTTTCTGCACAGGCTGGTAATCGGCTCGTAGTGATGACGGGAGAACATCTGGTTGCGCATCTGAATCTCAACCCCATTATCCAGAGTTGCCGGGATCGCATGGGGTTCGACAGTGCACTTTTTAAAAAGGACTGCCAACCCGTTATCACCCAGGCGGCCGCCTGGGTGCAGCTACTCCCGGCATCCGAATCCCACCATCATGCGCAACCAGGCGGCCTGTTAACTCACATGATGGAAACTGCCCATTACGCCCTGCGTTTTCGGCAAGGGCATTTATTACCCGTGGGTGCGCCACCGGAAGAAATTCCCGAAAAAAAAACACCGCTGGACGTATGCCGTCTTCCTGGCCGCTTTGTTACATGACATTGGAAAGCCTATTGCGGATGGCAATGTCATGTTGTTCAAACAAGAAAAGAACCTTGGGCGCTGGCACCCACTGGCCGGATCCATGGCGGATCAAGAGGCCACGCATTACACCTTGAGCTTTGAAATACCGACTAAAAATTATGAGCTGCACCAGAAATTACCGATTATTTTGTTACAACGCTTTGTACCGGCCCACGTATTGAGCTGGCTTGCCCAAGACCCGGTGCTGATGCATGAATTGACCGACTACTTGTCTGGCCATGAAAGTTACCAGGGCGTACTCAAGAACATCATTACCCGAGGCGATAGCGAATCTGTGAAGCTAAACCTCATGAGCGGCCCGCGCACCCGGTTTGCAGCCGCACGTTCCGTACCGCTCATTGAACGCTTGATGCAGGCCTTACGCATGATGCTGGAAGAGGGGCGATTGAAACTGAATCAGGCCGGTGCGCACGGCTGGGTATTTGAGGATAGGCTTTGGTTTACCTCCAAGCGTATTGCTGACGAAGTGCGCGCCTTTATTATCGAGCGTGAAAGCGGGGAGGGGATACACGGCAAGGATAAAAATGATCGCCTGTTTGATACCTGGCAGGAATATGGCGCACTCATCCCGACAGCGGATAACCGCGCGGTCTGGCATACACGCATTGAACTGGAGGATGGCTGGAGCCAGAACATGACAGTGATCTGCTTCGCGCTGGAGAAACTTTACAAAACGCCTGACGAATATCCCAACGCCATGCGCGGCAGAATAGTCACACTGGATCAGGCTGTCGCGCCTGCTGTCCTGGTTAATGCTGATTTTTCTGACAATTCGGAGATTGAGCCAGAAATTAGGCCGGTAGAAAATGATCTGCAACAGGAAATGGAATCTGAAGAAACACCTGCAACAGTACAAGATTTTACTCGGGAGAAAGAAAACCGGGACAGTTCGCCATCCAGTGATATGTCGAATGCGGCAATTCCCATCCAGCCAAGCGAGCCTGCTTTGCCGATACCCATTAAGAAATCCTCGCCCGCGTTACCAGCCCTCAATTTCAGCAGAGTGCCGCTGGACATCAAGGCCAAAATCCAGGAGCAATCCAGTCAGGAAAAGTTGATGGCCAAAAACAATTCGGAGTTTTTGGATAATACAGACAGTGCCACCTCGGACAAGCGCAAAAAACCACCCGAAGCCAGCACGTTGAAACCGGTGGCTCCCGCCGGACAAACCAAGTTCATTCCAAGTAACAATAAAACCAGGAAGGAACCGACAGAAGCAGCCTTGAAATTCATGCGCTGGATACAGGAGGGCTTGTCGCAAGGCGAGCTGCCATACAACCGAGCCGATGCCATGATTCATTTTGTGGATGACGGCATGATGTTGGTTTCACCGGTGATCTTTCGCAGGTTCGCCGAACTCTTCGGTGAATTGGGCGATGGCAAACCCTCGGAAAAATCGGGCGGGGCGGTTGGCACCGGCATACAACGTCAAGTCACCAACGCGGGATGGCATAAGGTCACTGGTGCAGAAAAAAAGAATATTCAGAAGTTTATTGTGGCAGGCCATGACGGAAGTGGTAAAAAAATCATCTCCGGTGTGGTCATTCTTGATCCGGCACGTTTTGTTAATCCGCTACCTGAAACCAATCCCAGCATCGTGGCCTTTGAGAAAACGCTGGAATCTGCGGATTAATTAGATGACCGAAACCGAGCAACTAGCCGCCGGAAAGGTTTTGCGCAGGTTGATTGATGCAGGCTTGATTAAGCAGGTACCTGGACCAAATTGCAGATTATCCGTGTATCGGGTGGTTCATGTTCTTTCAACATAATAAATTTATTCTCATTTTCAGCCTATTCAACGGACTACATTTTTTAACCGTTGGTATAGGCGTATTTTTCCCACACTCATTCCTCTCGCCTTGGGCTGCGTGGTCTGTATATCTTCCACTCATGCCTTTGAGTGCCTTGGGATTGCCCGTGTTTACCATCGGCGAATCTGGGGGTTGGGTATCGCCTTCCTTGTTGGGATGGTTAACTACGGCGCTGTTCTGGGTAATTATTTGGTGGGTTTCGGCTGTTCTTGCTTACTATCATTTTAAAGCTATTTTCAGAATAGCTCTTACACTTGTGACTATAACAATCATCGTGAGATTTTATGGCCATCAGGTTGCAACCACAGCCCTTGAGAGCTTGAGTCGTCCGGCAATTATTAACCAGAAAGACCATTAGCCATGGAATACCCCATTGAAAACCTGTTCAGACCTGCCGTAGAGTACGTGCCAGCCATAGCTTCGTCATCGAGCGCCATCCTGCTGCTATTGAGTAATCAGTGGTTTTTCCTGCCGGATGACTTGGCGATGGCATCCGCAGGCCTCTTGTTCGTCCACGGCATCGTCAGGTTTAGGCAAGCCAACTATGTTAAACGCTTCCAGCGAAATCTGACACGATTACCCCATTACATCATTAAAACCTCAGAAATACCTACATCAAAATCCAGGCTTTTCTTAGGCCTTGGCTTCAAGTGGGATCAAAGCCATACGCAAAGACTGGCACTGGCGCGCGATCCTAAAAACAAGAAATACATAAGCCAGAGTGCGTTATATCATCGGGCGCGCTTGCTCGAACTCGATCACGACCATGAAAATTCCCATGCGTTCATGCAATGGTTCACGCGTCAAACACGCAAGCATGCCTGGTGGAATCCGGTGACTCCCTTACCGCCAGTGGGTGGTGATCCCATTATTCACGGCTTGGAACCGAATGAGTACAAAATTACCATGGATTTGGTGGAGCGGGCAGGGCACATGGTAATACTGGGTACCACACGGGTCGGCAAAACACGTCTGGCCGAAGTGTTGATTACCCAGGATATTCGTCGCGGCGATGTGGTGATTGTGTTTGATCCCAAAGGGGATGCCGATTTGATGATTCGATGTTACATCGAAGCCACTTTGGCCGGACGTGAATTTTTCATGTTTCACCTTGGCCACCCTGACGTATCAGCGCGCTATAACCCGATTGGTAATTTTTCCAGAACTACCGAAGTCAGCACGCGTATTGCCGGACAATTGCCCGGTGAAGGGCAATCCGCTGCATTCAAGGAATTTGTATGGCGGTTTGTCAATGTGATCGCGCGCGCGCGCACTACATTGGGCTATCGCCCGGATTACAGCATGATTTATGAGGATGCCGTCAATATCGACAAATTGGCACTGGAATATTTCACGTTCTGGCTTAACAAGAAGCGTCCTGACTGGAAAAACGAACTGGAAGAAATCCAACTCGATAAAACCCAGCTGCAACAGATCACCAAATCCGGGCGAGCGCTGGAAGCCATGCACATTGTGGAATATCTAAAAGCCAATAACCTGCATGATCCCATTGCGGATGGCCTGGTATCCATCCTGTCCAATGATAGAAGTTATTTTGAAAAACTGGTGTCGTCGCTGTATCCGCTGCTTGAAAAATTAACCACAGGCAAAACGGCGCAAATTCTGTCGCCACAATACGATGACTTGCAGGATTCCAGACCGATATTTGACTGGATGAGCGTGATTGAGCGTGGCGCAGTGGTTTATATTGGGCTGGACTCCTTGTCGGATTATGAAGTCGCAGGCGCTGTCGGCAATGCCATGTTTGCCGATTTAACCTCGATTGCCGGACAAATCTACAAATTCGAGCAGGGTTACGGCCTATCCAGCGCCCCCCTAAAACGCAAGATTTCCATTCATGCAGATGAATTTAATGAGCTGATAGGCGATGAATTCATCCCGCTTCTGAATAAGGCCGGTGGTGCGGGTTTTCAGGTGACAGTTTACACGCAGACATGGGCGGACGTGGAAGCGCGCATTGGCGATAAAGCCAAAGCCTCGCAAATTAGCGGTAACTTGAATACCCTCATCATGATGCGTGTAAAAAACAAGGAAACCGCAGAAATACTGACCAACCAACTTCCCGCTATCAATTTGATCCGCGCTATCCAGGCCAGTTCGGCCGCTGACAGTTCGGATGATCGGGATGTTTTGTCCTTTACCTCCAAGAATGAAGACAGAATCTCTTCTGAAACCGCTGAAATGCTTCACCCTGCGGATCTGGTGCAACTACCGAAAGGTCAGGCCTTTGCCTTGATTGAAGGCGGTCAGTTATACAAAATCAGATTACCCTTGTTTGATCCCAATGAAACCCATCCTATCCCAACCGATCTGGCCAATGTGGCGACCAGCATGAAACAAGTTTATGACGCGCATTATGTGGATACAGACGATGAGGACTTCATGACTATGGAAGGAAAAGGCAGTGGCTTCTAACCGCAATGGAGCTTATGACTCCAACCTGGCCGTCGCGTTCTTATGGCCATTCACTACGCTGATGTGGGGTCTGTTTATTTTTGTTTTGCTGGGTTGTGGCGCGATTATTCTGGCGCTATTTTTTGCCCAATACTACTGGGTTGACCCGGTTGAGGCCAGTGATATGTTGTTCAAGACTGAAGCCGCACGGGTGCATGCACTATCTGCCAATGGCACATTGCGCCTGATTGCACTAACCAACTTCACCAGTCAGTGGACTTACTGGCTATTCTTTCAGGCAACCTCGTTGCATGATGCTATGTATGCCTATTTCAATCACTTAACTGTAAACCGTCTTGACCAGGTTTACCTGACGCAATTTGTAGGCAGAAATTCCAGGGAAATTTACATCGCCATGAATATCATTCAGGTGTATGGCCTGCGTATCGGTTTTTTAATCACCTTCATACCGCTGCTGTTCCTGGTGTATGTGATCGCGGGTATTGATGGACTCACCGAGCGTTATATCCGCCGCGCCTGCGCCGGGCGTGAATCAGCAGACATGTACAAAATAGGAAAATTATCCAAGTTGTTGCTGATTTCATCAGGAATTACGTTTTATCTGTGCACGCCAATCAATTTAAACCCGTATTGGCTTATTGCCATTTTAGTAATTTCGGTTGCTGTTGGCACCCGCATTCAATGGCAATACTACAAAAAATACTTGTAATTGTGAAAAATTACCTAATTTCATGTTAAAAATTGCCTTTATTTAATGCCGCATCAATGCTATTAAGCAGCTAGCATAATTTTAAAATGAATTCAATGATAAATGCGTGTCAATAGTCCAATCAGACTATTGCTGGTTTGGCTTAGGAAACCTACTATTTGCGATAAATAATATCTATAATTTGTTGACAACATGTGAAAAATACTGGTTTAATTGACTAATTGCATTAGAATTGATGCAAGGGGAGTGATGTAGTTTTATCTTGAATTTTTAAAACCGCCGGTTGTAGAGGCGATATATTTATGTTTTCGTATTTAACATAATATATATTATGCGAAATAAAATAACTGTAAATATGTTTGGCTAATTATTTGCCAAGCCATTTTCAGCATGTTAAGGTGCCACGCAAGAAACCTAATAATCAATAAAGTTCTGACCATATTATTTTTACCTCACAATACAGGGAATTTTTTAGTTTGATAAACTTATATATAAGGAGTACGCCATGCAATATCAAATAGATATTTTTCTTTCATCCCTAAATGAGTTCTGGAATCAAATTGCTTTGTTTTTCCCTAGACTCATGGCTGCCATCGTGATTTTATTTTTCGGTTGGGCATGTGCTAAATTGGCTTGTGTCGGACTTAAGCGACTACTTGAGTTCACTCACTTTGATAAATTTGCCGACAAATCAGGGCTGGAGCATTTTTTAAGTCATGGCGGTGTAGATCTAAGTTTGAGTGGCATTATTAGCCAAGTGGTCTACTGGCTGGTGATACTGTTGTTTATCATTACAAGTGCCAACGCGATTGGCCTTACCGAGGTAGCAAGTCTACTAAATCAATTAGTACATTTCCTGCCTAAAATTATAGTAGCGATACTCATATTGATTTTCGGTACTTTGCTTGCCAGATTTGTTAATCGCATAGTTTTTGCATGGTTAAATGGAATCAAATTTACTGGCGCCTTAAGTATGAGCACGTCATCGGAATATGCGATCCAGATATTTTCAATGTTTGTTGCTTTAGAGCAACTAGACATTGGCACCCAACTTCTGACTGCGCTATTCGTTATTGTTTTCGGAGCTATCTTCCTTGCACTTGCTATAGCATTTGGATTAGGTGGAAAGGATTGGGCCACGAAAATAATAAGTGAATTAGATAAGAAGCTCTAATATTAGAGTGCCAAGGTAAGGATTATAGTGTAACTAATTAAATTCACATCACTCTACCCTGCAGTTTTGAATCAAAACAAGCCAAGCAAAATTACTTTAATTTGGACAATTCCACTCTAAACTCTTCTAGCTTGGCTTGGTAATTTTCAGCCTCACCATAATCCAGAAATTGAGCATAGCGTTTATGTGTACCAAGTATTTTTCGCGCATGTTTGATTGGACAAAAATATTGCTCAGTTCTCGCAATAATTTCACACATATAAGCAATAAGGCCATTTCCATAAGCGCAATATGTGCAATGGAATTTTTCAATAAAATTTAGATACTCCAAATGCTGCCTGTCAAAAACAATATAGTCAGCTCGCCTGACTTTTGTGATTTTGTATATTGGAAAACAGCTTGCTTGATAGAGGCTTACAAAAAAATCTAAAGTAATAAGCGGAATAATCATACCGTAAATGATTGGGCCTGTGATTAAGTTCTGTGGGCGATTAGTTACCAGCCAGCGAAAAAATCCTTTTTTAAGTTTACGGTGTGCTTGTTTAATAGAGTTTTCAAACTCTACACGTTTCCCTTTAATTTGGAAAAACACACTAGATTCTTGCTCTTGAATGGCCGTACGTAAATCATCTTCAAGCGTTGCCATCTGAGTAAGTAACTGTTGGATTTTTTCGTTCATAAAGTCCTTATAACAAAATAATGACGAATTACTTTATTGAGCTACCTTTAACTAACAACCGATAAAAATATCTTATATTGGCTATTTTTTGCCTAAATACTTTTGCGCCAAAAATAATGCGATCATGGTTTTACCATCAGTAATGTTGCCGCTACTCATTGCTTCCATTGCCTCTGAAAATCGCATAGTGAATATTTCGAGATGCTCATCTTCGTCAAGCTTAGAGATACCTAAAGTAAGATCATGGGCTAGAAAAATATGAATAACTTCATTTGAATAGCCAATACAGGGGTGAAACAATGTTAGAAACTGCCAATTATTGGCGGTATATCCAGTTTCCTCCAATAGCTCACGCTTCCCGGTTTCTAAAGGATCTTCGCCAGCGTCTATTTTTCCAGCAGGAAATTCAATAAAGGTTTGATGCAGTGGATAACGAAACTGGCGCTCCATTACCAGCGAGCCATCAGGCAGTAATGGGATGATAAGTACGGCACCCGGATGCATGACATATTCGCGTTGAGATAAGTTGCCGTTGGGCAGACGTACACTGTCACGTTTGACGTGTAGCAAGTTACCCTGGATTAATGTTTCTGATGAAACGCAAGTTTCGGTAAGATCAAATGGTTTCATTTGTGTTACCTTTTGTCTGAATCAGCAACTAATAGCAAGCACGTCAAAATCAAATTATTGAAGACTACTACCAATGGCATAGGCGCAAATATCCATGAGTGGCTGCGGCCATAGACCTAATCCTAACAGGGCTAACGCATTAATACTCAGAATTAATCTCATTTCAAATGGTGCTGCAATTGGCGTATGTTGCTGCGCCTCATCAAAATACATGAGTTTAACAATGCGCAGATAATAAAAAGCACCGATGGCAGCCATCAATACGGCAAAAACAACTAGCCAGATAAAACCAGCTTGCAGCGCGGCTTGTAATACAGTGAATTTGGCATAAAAGCCTAAAGTTGGCGGCACACCAGCCATAGAAAACATGACGATCAGCATTAAGAAGGCTGCCCAAGGACTACGTTGATTTAACCCTTTCAAATCATCAAGATTTTCAGCCTCAAAACCCTTGCGAGATAACAATAAAATCATTCCGAAACCGGCAAGTGCCATCAGTACATAAGCAGAAATATAAAACATGGCAGAGGCAAAGCCATTCAAGCTGGCACTCATAAAGCCAAAAAGTAAAAATCCAATATGCGAAATAGTGGAATAAGCCAGCATACGTTTTAAGTTGGTTTGTGCGATCGCCGTGATATTACCGATGATAATAGATAGCACAGCCATAATCACCAGCATACCTTGCCAGTCAATGGCAAGCACTGGTAAGCCTTGCGTGAGAATACGAATGACCAGTGCAAACCCGGCAAACTTGGGTACTGACCCAATAAGCAAAGTGATCGCCGTAGGCGCACCCTGATATACATCGGGCACCCACATTTGGAATGGCACTGCACCAAGTTTGAACGCCAAACCTGACACAATGAAAACCAGGCCAAGTACAAGTATCGGTTTATCTATTGAACCGTTTAATAATGCATTGCTAATAGAGGCTAATTCCAGACTACCCGTAGCTCCGTATAGCATGGACATACCATATAGCAACATGCCGGAGGCCAGTGCGCCTAGTACAAAGTATTTCATGGCCGCTTCGGTGGCAAGCGGATTATCTCTATCTAACGCCACCAATGTATATAGGCACAGCGAGAGAAGCTCCAAGCCCATATAAAGCGTCAGAAAATGCGCACCAGATACCATAATCATCATGCCAAGTAAGGCGAAGAGCACTAAGGCATAATACTCCCCACGAAACATACCTCGCAGGCTCAAATAGCTGCGTGTGTAAACCAACATGATGGATGTCGCAAGATACATCATCAGCTTAAGAATGTCAGCTAATGGATCATGCACGAACATGTTGTTAAATGCATAACTGACAGTAGTGGTATGTGTGTTTACAGTGAGATACGCAGCACCTAACAAGGTCAGTTGGGCAAAGATGTAAATCAGTATACGATTACCGGGCTTTAGGAATAAATCCAGCAGCAGAATAAACATAGCCATGCACAACACGGACAATTCTGGCAGCGCCGTGATTAAATCAGTTTGAATTGCATTCATTGTCAAATCTTCAATCTCTATAAGCCAGGAATTTTACTTTGCGCTAAATGAGCCAATAAATGGTTGGCTGTCGCATGGGTCATTTCAGTGAGTGGCTGTGGATAAATGCCTAAACCCAGCACCATTATGGCAAGAACAGCCAGAATGAAAAATTCACGATTATTGATATCTTTCAATTCAGCCACATGACTATTGGCGACATCACCAAAATACACGCGCTTTACCATCCATAAAGTGTAAGCCGCGCCAAAAATCAAGGTGGTAGCGGCTAGAAAGGCTAACCAGAAGTTAGCTTGTAGCGCGCCTAGAATAACTAGAAACTCACCGACGAAACCTGATGTCCCTGGCAAGCCAGCATTAGCCATAGCAAAAAATACAGCAAATGCCGTAAAGGTTGGCATAGTATTTACTACGCCACCGTAATCAGCTATCTGCCTTGAGTGCATACGGTCATATAACACACCTACACATAAAAACATGGCACCGGAAATAAAACCGTGGGAAATCATCTGCACAATTGCACCTTCCATACCGAGCGGATTGAAGATGAAAAAACCCAAGGTCACGAAACCCATATGTGAAATAGAAGAATAAGCTATCAGCTTTTTCATGTCTTTTTGAGCCAAAGCCACCAAAGCAATATAAACAACTGCTATCAATGAAAGCGTAATCATAAAACTTGATAAGTAATTGGCTGCATCAGGTGCAATCGGCATAGCGAAACGCAAGAAGCTGTAAGCACCGAGCTTTAGCATAATAGCTGCCAAGACTACAGAACCGCCAGTAGGGGCTTCAACGTGTGCATCAGGCAACCATGTATGCAGCGGCCACATCGGGATTTTTACTGCAAAAGCCATAAAAAATGCCAGGAATATCAATATCTGCTCATTAAGCGATAACGGCAGCTGGTAATAATCCACCAATTCAAAGCTATTGCTCTGATGGTAGAGATAAATAAAAGCTACCAACATTAACAGTGAGCCAAGCAGCGTGTAAAGAAAGAATTTAATGGTGGCATATACCCGATTTGGCCCACCCCAGATGCCGATAACCAGAAACATGGGTATCAGCATGGCTTCCCAAAATACATAATAAAGAATCGCATCCAGCGCACTGAACACACCTATCATAAGACCAGACATGATAAGAAAAGCCGCCATGTATTGCGCAACACGTTTTTGGATGACTTCCCAACTAGCGATTACTACAAGAACTGTGGTGAAGCTGGTAAGCAAGATCAAGGGGACTGCAATGCCATCAACACCCAGATGGTAATTGATATTAAAAGAAGGAATCCAGCGAAAGCCTTCCTGAAATTGAAAGCCGCCATCGGTAAAATCAAACCTGGAATAAAGTGGCAAAGTAATCAGAAATGCTGCCAGACTGCCCGCCAAGGCAAGCCAACGGGCAAGGTTAGCGTTCTTATCATCACCGGTAAACAATACAAGAATGCCAGCCAATATTGGCACCCAGATGGAAAGGCTGAGTATATGAGAGTCTAACAAAATAGGTAATTCCAACATTTAAACTTTCAAAAAATACGTTAGCATCAAAACGGCACCAATAATCATGGCGAATGCATAGTGATAAATCAGACCGGATTGCAGTTGTCGAATAATGCATGAGATACGCCCTATCATCCTGGCAGTACCATTGACCATTAAACCATCAATCAACTTAACATCACCTATTAGCCAGAATTTGTTGCCCACCCAACGTGAGCCAGCAGCGAATACTTTTTCATTGAAAGCATCAAAGCCATATTTGTTGTCGAGAATGTTGTAGATGACAATGAAACGGCTTTTAAGTGCGACAGGGATGTCAGGGCGCTTTAGTGTAAAGAACCACGATAATGCAACACCTGAAGCTGCCAGAATAAAAGGCAATGTGGTAAATGCGTGTAGTGCCATGGCTGATGCACCATGAAAATGATGACGGAGTTCATTCATGGTCGCATGCGTCTGACTATCCACATAAATAGCTTTGCCGAAGAAATTGGCGAATAGCATGGGCTCAATCGTAAAAAAACCAATAACCAATGAAGGAATGGCCAAAAGAATAAGTGGCAAGGTAATTATCCACTTTTGCTCATGTGGTTTATCGTTTGGGCCAAGTCCGTGATGCTCATCATGGTGATGCTTGCTATGCATCCATTTTTCTTTACCGTGAAACACCATGAAGTACATGCGGAAAGAATAAAATGCTGTAACAAATACACCAGTTAAAACGGAAATATAAGCAAAATCACTACCAGGGATGTGTGAAAGTTTGGCCGCTTCAATAATAGAGTCTTTGGAATAAAATCCTGATAAAAACGGCGTGCCAATCAAGGCTAAAGAACCTATCAATGAAGTGATCCAGGTAATAGGCATGTATTTACGCAAACCGCCCATGTTGCGAATATCCTGATCGTGATGCATGCCCATAATGACTGAGCCTGCTGCAAGGAAAAGCAAAGCTTTAAAGAAAGCGTGTGTCATCAAGTGGAAAATAGCGACCGAATAAGCGGAAGCACCTAAAGCCACCGTCATATAACCCAGTTGCGAGAGTGTTGAATAAGCTACTACACGCTTGATGTCATTTTGAATAATCCCAAGAAAACCCATGAATAGTGCTGTAATTGCCCCAATTACCATTACCGTTGACAATGCGGTGGTTGATAACTCAAATAAAGGCGACATACGCGCCACCATAAAAATGCCTGCAGTCACCATGGTTGCCGCATGTATCAATGCAGAAATCGGCGTTGGGCCTTCCATGGAGTCCGGCAACCACACATGTAGTGGCACTTGTGCTGATTTTCCCATTGCGCCTATGAATAGTAAAATGCAAATGACCGTCATCAGTGACCAATCCATACCAGGAATCAGGCTAACTTTAGCATTGGCGAATTGAGGTGCAACCGAGAATACTGCGGCGTAATCCAAATCACCCAGATAGAACAACACCATACCAATACCTAGAAGAAAACCGAAATCACCAACACGGTTGACTAAAAATGCTTTCAGGTTGGCATAAATAGCCGTTGGTCGCGTATACCAGAAGCCGATCAATAGATAAGACACCAGCCCGACAGCCTCCCAGCCAAAAAACAATTGCATGAAATTATTGGCCATCACCAGCATCAACATGGAGAAGGTAAACAATGAAATGTAACTGAAAAAACGGCTATAGCCAGGATCATCATGCATGTAGCCTACAGTGTAAATGTGCACCATAAGCGAGACAAAGGTGACGACCAACATCATCACAGCGGTGAGTTTGTCAATTAAAAAGCCGATCTCGAAGCTGGTATTACCACTGGTTAGCCAAGTGTAAACTGACTCATTGAAAGTATGCCCGCCTAACACGTCAAAAAACACATGGACAGACAAGCCAAATGAAGTGGCAACACCCGCAATCGTTAGCCAATGAGCGGCTGCACGTGGCAATGAACGTCCGAAGAGGCCAACCACCACAGCCGCGAGTAATGGTAGTAGTGGTATCAGCAGGTATATTTGCATTTCAGTCATTCAGTGCTTTTCCGATCTAAGTTTAAAGCCATTTATATAACGAATTAGCCTTTGAGTTTATTCAAATCTTCCACGTTGATGGTTTTTATGTTTCTGAACAAAATAACTAGAATTGCCAAACCAATCGCAGATTCAGCTGCAGCAACTGTGAGTATGAAAAACACAAACACTTGACCCGCCATATCATTCAGGTAGTGAGAAAAGGCAATAAAGTTTAAATTGACCGCTAACAGCATAAGCTCTATGGCCATGAGTAGAATGATGACATTCTTGCGATTCAAGAATATACCCACAACGCTGATAGCAAATAGCAACGAACCTAGAATTAAATAATGTGACAAACTAACCATCAAGCGCCCTCCTTCGTATTTGACTCTTCCTCAGGCTCTTTAAAGGATGCCATCTGTACGATGCGTATGCGATCGGCTTTCATTACTTTAACTTGTTCAGCCGGATTCATGGATTTAGATTCTTTACGATCTCGCAACGTCAAGGTAATGGCCGCAACTATGGCCACTAAAAGTACAACAGAAGCCAATTCAAAGGGTAATAAATAATCGGTATATAACTGACGGCCAAGCTCAGCGGTATTGCTATAACCCGCTGGATGCGGCGCGGGAGCAATAATATGCTCTGCACTAAAATATTGAGTACCAAGTACCATTGCCATCTCAGCTGCCATGAGTACTCCAACAAAAGCAGCAATTGGCAAATAATTCCAGAAGCCTTCGCGCAACTTATCCAAATTAATGTCCAGCATCATGACCACAAACAAAAACAGCACCATCACTGCGCCGACATAAACCAACACTAGGGCTATAGCTAAAAACTCAGCCTCTAACAGCAGCCAAATTCCAGCCGCTGTAAAAAAAGCCAATACAAGAAACAATGCCGCATGTACGGGATTTCGAGCTGTGATTACTCTTAGGCCAGCAAACAGTAATATGGCTGCAAGCGCATAAAAAACATAATCCTGAAAAATCAAACCTTGAAAACTCATTGTTTACACATGCCTTGTTGTTAAGAATTTATCTATACCTAGCATTATCTATATCTTGCATCTGTAGCGCGGTCAGCCGCAATTTGCTTTTCATGTTTATCACCAACAGCTAGCAGCATGGCTTTTGTATAGAGCAAATCGCCCTGCTTTTCACCGTGGTAATCAAATATTCTGGTTTCAACTATAGAGTCTACGGGACAAGACTCTTCGCACAGGCCACAAAAAATACATTTGGTGAGATCAATATCATATTGAGTAGTGCGGCGCGTTCCATCTTCACGTTGTTCAGACTCAATAGTAATAGCCATTGCCGGACATACGGCTTCACAAAGCTTACATGCAATACAGCGCTCCTCTCCGTTAGGGTAGCGCCGTAAAGCATGTAGGCCACGAAAGCGTGGCGACATGGGGGTGCGTTCTTCGGGATATTGAATCGTGATTTTGCGCGCAAAAAAGTAGCGACCTGTGATGGCCATACCTTTTATCAGCTCTATCAGCATAAAGCTGGATAGGAAGTTTTTAATTTGCTTAAACATATTCAAGCCCTATTGGAACAAATATTTAGTGGAACAAATAAGCAAAACGCGTTTGCATGAATCCGCCAACAACTACTATCCATAGCAAAGTAATAGGAATGAACACTTTCCAGCCCAAACGCATGATCTGATCGTAACGATAGCGTGGAAAAGTGGCACGAAACCATAAGAAGAAAAATAACAGGAAGCCTACTTTTGCAAGTAACCACAAGAAACCATCCGGTATATTTGATACCGGTGAAAGCCAGCCGCCAAGAAACATCAAGGCTGCCAGTGTCGATACCAATATCATATTGGCGTATTCAGCCAGAAAGAACACAGCGAAACTCATGCCGGAATATTCAACATGAAAACCCGCAACAATTTCCGACTCGCCCTCTGCTACGTCAAATGGCGCACGATTGGTTTCTGCAACAGCACTGATAAAGTACACAATAAATAAAGGGAATAGCGGTAACCAGTACCACTGAAATATCCCACCTGATTGTGCAAGTACAATTTTTCCAAGATTCAAACTATTGGCGCACATAAGTACACCTACCAGCGCAAACCCCATGGCAATTTCGTAAGATACAATCTGCGCAGCAGAGCGTAATGCGCCCAGAAAAGCATACTTGGAGTTAGATGCCCAGCCGGCGATAATAACGCCGTAGACCGCAACTGAGGTCATCGCCAGAATGTAAAGCAGACCGGCATCGATATCAGCCAAAATAAGATTCAAATCAAATGGCACAACAGCCCAGGCTGCGAAAGCCGGAGCAATGGTTAAGATCGGACCCAAAAAAAACAAATACTTATTCGATGCCGTAGGCAGAATGATTTCTTTAAAAAGCAACTTTAATGCATCTGCAATTGGCTGCAATAATCCAAAATAACCTACTCGATTAGGACCAATTCTAACCTGCATATAGCCGATGACTTTGCGTTCTGCGAGCGTCATATAAGCAACACATAGCATCAATGGTATAACTATGGCAATTATCTTGATTAGCGTCCAACCCGTGATTTCTATCGCTGGCCAGTAGCTACCAAATAGATTAGCGAGCGTTTCCATTAAGCGTTAACCATCTGTTGGCTAATTTTTTCTACGGTAATATCACCCATCAAATCGCCCAAGCCTATGGTATCTTCGTGTGCTGCTGCCACACGCACACAGCCCATCGCCACATGATTATCAGTACGCACTTGCAATATAGCGCTACCTTTGTCTTGTTTAACCAGCACGACATCTCCTTCTTTAAGTCCAAGTTCTACTAATTGCTTTTCATGTATGCGAGCCATGGGTTTGATGTTGTACTTGGTTTTTTGTAGCGCGGGTGAGCGCCTAACTATAGGATCTGCCTCATATTGTGGCACTTCACCTATGCGTTGCAAACCTGCTGATTTAATCTTCACCTCAATTTCAACCAACTCTTTCAGGTTGTTATTCAGGCTACGCCAAACTAGGTCTGAAGGTTTTTCGCCATTAAAGATTTTATCTTTTATTTGCTGGCTACTTTCAAAATCAAAACCTTTCAAGCCTAGAGTATTAGCCAATACGCGCAACACTTTCCAACCAGGGCGACACTCGCCTAATGGTTTGGTAGCAGCAGCAAAGCTCTGTACACGTCCTTCCATACTCATAAACGTACCCGACGTTTCAGTAAAAGGTGCCATAGGCAACAAAACGTCCGCATGTTCCAGCGCTTGAGATTTAAATGCCGTGATTGCAATGACGCACTCGGCCTTTTCCATTGCTGCTTTTGCCAATGCGGCATGTTGACAATCAAGCTCCGGCTCAACATTCACTAATATATAAGCTTTGCGTGGCATATCCAACAAGGCTCGAGCATGCAGGCCGATACCGGTCGGCATAACGCCGATTAAGTGCATACCTGTGCTATTCGCTGCGGCAGGTAAGATTCCGCCAACAGCACCTGAAATTCCGCCAATCGCCTCCATCAAGCTATACATTTCAGTAAACCGTGGGTCACTTAAGGCCATGTTGCCTAAAAACAAACCCGTTTTTGGCGCGATTAAATGCATATCATTACCCATGCCCGCCAAACTCTCCGCTATGGCCTGCGTGTTGGGTCGCACAGTAATGCTTTCCAGTAGTTTATTTAACGAAGGAGGCAAACATAGCGATAGACGTTGTAATCCTGACATTGCTTTCAGAATTTGTCCCAGCACATTGACCATATCATTGGGGCGAACAATCACCTTGTGTGCTATGTTCATCAATGGATTATTATCAAGTGGGCTAACAATAGAAAGCTCTGCGCCGTTGGCAACCGCTTTGCGGAAGCGCTGAGCCAATAGCGGGTGTTCGTTTCTCAGGTTGGAACCAATAAGTAAAATGCGGTCTAGATTTTCGATTTCACTGATATTGCAACCCATCCATGGCACCCCCATGCGCTTGCCATCCAGCCTGAAATCGGTTTGACGCAAACGATAATCGACGTTGTCACAACCTAAGCCTTCGGCCAGATTTTTAGCCAGATAGCCTTCTTCCATGGTGCTATTAGGTGAAACAAGAACGCCCAGTGCATTACCACCGTATTCGTTGGTTATATCTTTAATTTGCCCTGCAGCAAATTCCAAGGCGGTTTTCCAGTCAGTTTCCTGCCATATTCCGTTATGTTTAATCATCGGCACTTTAAGACGATCCGGGCTATTCAGACCCTCGTAGGAAAATCTATCTCTATCTGAAAGCCAGCACTCGTTAATGCTTTCTTTTTCACGAGGAAGGACGCGCATAACCTTGCCGTCCTTCACTTGCACTTCAATTTGAGAACCTAAGCCATCATGTGGTGCAATTGACGGACGGCGCGTCAATTCCCAACTACGCGCTGAATAACGGAACGGCTTGGAAGTCAGCGCACCAACGGGACATAAGTCTATGATATTACCCGATAATTCCGAGTTAACACTTTTATCCACATAGGCGGTAATTTCAGCGTGTTCACCACGGCCTACCATGCCTAGCTCCATCATGCCGCCAACTTCTTGTAGAAAACGTACACAGCGTGTGCATTGAATACAACGCGTCATATCGGTAGAAATCAGCGGGCCAATATTTTTGTTGACTACCACCCGTTTTTCTTCGCTATAACGCGAGCCGCAACTGCCATAGGATACGGCTATATCCTGTAGTTCACACTCACCACCCTGGTCACATATTGGGCAATCCAGCGGGTGGTTGATAAGCAAAAATTCCATTACACTTTTTTGAGCTTCAACTGCAGATTTTGATCGGGTGAAAATTTTCATGCCATCAGCTACTGGCGTAGCGCAAGCAGGCAGAGGTTTATTAAACTTTTCCACCTGTACCAAGCACATACGGCAATTTGCTGCTACTGAAAGCTTTTTGTGATAGCAGAAACGAGGAATGGCGATGCCAAGTTTATCAGCTGCATCTATGATAGATGTGCCATGTTCAACTTCAACTTGTTTGCCGTCAATTTCAATATTTAGCATGTTATTTACCTGTCACCATGCTTTTGCCATGTTGAATATAGTATTCAAATTCGGGACGAAAATGCTTGATAAAGCTTAACACGGGTGTCGCCGCTGCATCGCCTAAAGCACAAATGGTACGACCAGAAATATTGTTGCCAAGATCAGAAAGCAAATCCAGATCTTCCATTTTCCCCTGACCGTCAACAATGCGCTTAATGATACGGTAAATCCAGCCGGTACCTTCACGGCAAGGCGTGCACTGGCCACAGGATTCCTCATAAAAGAAGTAAGTTAAGCGTTTGAGTGCTTTGACCATGCAAGTGCTTTCATCCATCACAATTACAGAGCCGGCACCCAAGCTGGATCCGGCTTTGGATAAACCATCGTAATCCATGGTAGCACTCAAAATTTTAGCGGCTGGAATAACTGCGGTTGATGGGCCGCCTGGAATAACGGCCTTGAGTTGACGGCCTTTCCAAATGCCGCCTGTTAATGCCAGCAAATCAGCAAAGGGTGTACCCATATTGACTTCATAATTACCTGGTTTTTCAACATGACCCGATACAGAAAAAATCTTGCTGCCCCCGGAGCCTGCAACTCCCATATCCTGAAAAGCCTGTCCACCATGTTGCATAATCCACGGAATAGAAGCGAAAGACTCAGTGTTATTAATGGTGGTAGGTTTGCCAAATACGCCATAACTGGCAGGAAATGGCGGCTTGAATCGCGGCTGTCCCTTTTTACCTTCTAGCGACTCCATCAAAGCCGTTTCTTCTCCGCAGATATAAGCACCATAGCCATGCACAGCATAGAGATTAAAGCTGAAGTTTGTACCAAATAAATTTTCACCCAGGTAGCCAGCCGCTTCTGCCTCATGCAAAGCCTTTTCAAAGGTTTCGTAATCCTCCCAGATTTCACCGTGGATATAATTATAGCCAACGCGCGCACCCAAAGTGTAGGCGGCAATCGCCATACCTTCAATCACTTGGTGTGGGTTGTAACGAATAATGTCACGGTCTTTAAATGTACCAGGCTCGCCCTCGTCCGTATTGCAAACGACATATTTCATGCCATCGTAATAACGTGGCATGAAGCTCCATTTAAGGCCAGTAGGGAACCCCGCTCCACCACGACCACGCAAACCTGAAAGTTTCACTTCCGAGATAATATCCGTTGCCTTTACTTTTTCCGACACTATGCGTTTTAACTCTGTGTAACCCCCAACTTTCAGGTAATTATCCAGCGCATGAGGCTTATCCTGACCCAAGGTGCGATAACAAACTTGATTTAAAAGTGCAGTCATTAATCCAGCCCCGCTAAAATTTCATCAACTTTTTCTGGTGTTAGGTATTCGTGCATTTTTGTATTATTGATATGAAATAAAGGTGCCCCACCGCAACACCCCATACACTCCCCTTCTTTCAAGGTAAACTTGCCATCAGCAGAGGTTTCATTAAAATCTTTAATGTCAAGACGCTGTTTGAGGTGCTCAACAATCACTTCGGCATCGCGCAACATGCAGGAAATGTTAGTGCAAACAGAAATTTTGTATTTACCAACGGGCTCCAGCTCATACATATTAAAAAAACTAGCGACTTCCAGCGCAGCGATTGCAGGAATCCTCAAATAATCAGCCACATATGAAATGGTTTCTTTTGATAGCCAGCCTTTTTCCATTTGCGCAATACGCAAAGCCGCCATCACAGCAGCCTGACGATTTTCGACTGGGTATTTAGTGAGTTCATACTCTATTTTATTAAGCGATTCTTGAGATAGCATATTGTTAAGGTCTTTTATTTATTCGGTTTATCTGTCAATCTCACCAAACACAATATCCTGGGTACCTATAATCGCCACCAGATCGGCAATCATGTGTCCACGTGTCATTTCATCCAGACCAGCCAAATGAGCGAAGCCAGGAGCACGGATTTTTAGACGATAAGGTTTATTAGCACCATCAGAAATCATATAAATGCCAAACTCGCCTTTTGGATGTTCTACAGCCGCATAGGCCTCACCAGCGGGAATATGAAATCCTTCGGTAAATAACTTGAAGTGATGAATCATTGCTTCCATGTCTAGCTTCATACCCTCACGCGGTGGCGGTGCGATTTTTGCATTATCAGTAATTACCTTACCTGGATTGTTGCGTAACCACTCTACGCACTGCTTGATGATCCGATTCGATTGACGAAACTCTTCCATACGCACGAGGTAGCGATCATAACTGTCGCCATTGACACCAATTGGAATATCAAAATCCAGCTTGTCATAAACTTCATAAGGTTGTTTTTTACGCAGATCCCACGCTATACCGGAGCCGCGCAGCATCGGTCCGGTAAAGCCCAAAGCCAGCGCGCGTTCCGGCGATACGACGCCAATGCCGACTGTCCGTTGTTTCCAAATACGATTGTCTGTTAGCAGGGTTTCATATTCATCTATATAGGTTGGGAAGCGGTTGGTAAAGTCTTCAATGAAATCCAGCATGGAACCCTGACGATTTTCATTTAAGCGTTTGACATCGGCTTTGCTGCGTAGTGGTGATTCATCATATTGTGGCATACGATCTGGCAAATCACGATAAACACCACCAGGTCGGTAATAGGCGGCATGCATACGTGCACCTGAGACGGCTTCGTACAAATCAAATAAATCTTCGCGCTCACGAAAAGCATAGAGAAAAACCGTCATCGCCCCCACATCAAGGGCATGAGCACCCAACCATAGTAAATGATTAAGAATGCGCGTAATCTCATCAAACATCACACGAATATATTGAGCACGCACAGGGACTTCCAACCCCAGCATTTTTTCAATGACCATGACATACGCATGCTCGTTTGACATCATAGACACGTAATCCAGCCGATCCATGTAAGGCACAGACTGAAGATAGGTGCGATTTTCTGCAAGTTTCTCCGTTGCTCGGTGTAATAAGCCGATATGCGGGTCTGCGCGTTGAATCACCTCACCATCCAGCTCCAGCACTAAACGTAACACACCATGCGCAGCCGGATGTTGTGGGCCAAAGTTCATGGTGTAATTTCTGATTTCAGCCATGATGAAAACCCTCGGCACGAATCACCCGTGGCACGTTGTTACGCAACTCAATAGATACAGGTTGGTAAATGACACGCTGCTGGTCTGGATCGTAACGCATTTCTACATTGCCTATCATGGGGAAATCTTTGCGGAAAGGATGACCGACAAAACCATAATCCGTTAGCAATCGGCGTAAATCAGGATGTCCATCATACATAATGCCAAAAAGATCAAAAGCTTCACGTTCAAACCAGTTGGCTACTGGCCAAATATTAACCAAGGTTGGAAGCACTGGGAAGTCGTTATCGGGCGCAAATACCTTGAGTCTAACCCTATGATTCAAACTGACAGAAAGCAAATGATAGACTGTGGCAAATCGAGAACTTGTTGAAGCTACACGTTCATCAACTTCTTGGCTAAAATGTACATAATCCACACCACAAAGATCTATTAATTGTTCAAACTTCAATTCGGTGTGATCGCGTAAAACAGTAGCCACCGTCAATAAATCATCGTGATTGCACTCGATTGTAATCTCACCCACGTACGAACAAGCATTTGATATTTTAGCTTGTAATGCATGCTGTAGATTTTGCAGCAACTGTTTACTACGTAAATTTAAAGAGGTATTCATACTAAGATTATCGCGCTATGGTATTTGTGCGTTTGATTTTATTTTGCAACTGAATGATGCCATAAAGCAACGCTTCAGCCGTAGGTGGACAACCAGGCACGTATACATCTACCGGAACTATGCGGTCACATCCGCGCACAACGGCGTATGAATAATGATAATAACCTCCGCCGTTAGCACAAGAGCCCATGGATATTACCCATCTCGGCTCCGCCATTTGGTCATAGACTTTGCGCAAGGCCGGAGCCATCTTGTTTACCAAAGTGCCTGCCACTATCATCACATCCGATTGCCGCGGACTAGGCCGAAATACAATCCCAAAGCGATCCAGATCATAACGTGAGGCACCAGCGTGCATCATTTCCACTGCGCAACAAGCCAGACCGAACGTCATCGGCCATAAGGACCCTGTGCGCGTATAGTTGATGACAGTATCCAGAGTAGTTGTTACGAAGCCTTTTTCTAAAACACCTTCTATGCTCATAGACTTATTCCCATTCCAGCGCGCCCTTCATCCACTCATAAACAAAACCCACGACGAGGATACCAAGAAAAGCCATCATGGCAAGATAACCAAATAGTCCAATTTCTCTGATAACGATTGCCCAAGGAAAAAGAAAAGCTATTTCCAGATCAAACAAAATAAATAAAATTGCAACCAGGTAATAACGCACATCAAACTTCATACGCGCATCTTCAAAAGCTTCAAACCCGCATTCATAGGGGGAGTTTTTTTGATCATCGGGTCGATGCGGTGAAAGTAGCTTACCCACAACAATAGGTGCCACACCGACGGCAAGGCCAACGATAATGAACAGTAATATCGGAAAGTAATTTTCCAGCATGTTCAAACCCCAGTTACAGCCAGCACTGGCTAGATTTAGCCAAACTTAGCAAATGTTAATGTTAGCAAATGTTAATGATGGTGTAGCGACGAAAGTCTCGTGCCTTTGCGGCAAAAAATCTGTTATTCAAAATAATCAAAGCTTATGCCAAATTGTAAATGCAACAAAACTTGAGCTTCACTAGTGCAATGCGCGAGGCACTTAATCTCGTCACATCTGAATAACTCAGGCGAATTTTAATGGATATTCTGCACCTACATCATTTCACTCGTGCGATTAAGGTTTGATTTAAGCACCTTACAAGCCTATTGCTGTTAACCACATAACAGCTGACAGTATATCGCAATATCACTCAAACTTTTATTAAAAGACTGGCAATTCCCCACTAACCTGATTATGTACCGTTACATTAAAGCTTGACCCCACATTCAGTGCTGAGACACTACCAGCAACCAATATAACAACGCGCGAATCCAAGTGTTTTATCAGGCCTGCGAGTGAATGAGTGAGTCCATCTCTACCATGCCGCACTTACAAGACTATCCAGTAAATACATTACACGGAAATAGTGTTAAAGATTGTTAACTACCCATCGCTTTATCTATTTCTGTCAGTTTGTACTTTATATTCCGCTTGGCGCTGACTTTCATTCAAATAACCATCTTCACATTAAACCGCGAATGAAAATCTCGCCTCGGAATCCCGGCTATTGCTTACGAGCCCGTGGCTTTGCAAACACTTAGTCGGCCAGTTTACTAATCAATTGAAAAAGGCCTCTCGATGAAACCAATTAAATCATGGAAAATAGCTGCACTCTCTCTATGCGCAATGACAGCGCACGCCGATGAAGTGCTGTTGAAGAATGGCGACAAAATTACAGGTACAGTGTTAAATAAATCCGGTGATGTGCTTGAGATAAAAACCAATTACGCCGATAAAATTATTATTAAATGGGATGCTGTCGAAACGTTGAGTTCCGACCAGCCACTGGCTGTCATATTGAAAGACAAGCAAGAGTTAAAAGGCTTGGCTGGCGCGAGTAAAGACGGTGCGATCACCCTGAAAAACGAAGGTGTTTTCCAAACGCAACCGATCCCACTCGCCAATATCTCCGACATCAACAAAGCACCGCCGAAGTTTTTTAGCGGTAATGCCAACTTTGGTGGAGCTATTACTGGCGGCAATACCGATCGCCAGTCTTACCATATGGATGCTGGCGTAGTGTTTGATATGGTGACGGATCGTGTTGCTGTAGGTGGACAATACAACTATGCAGATGACAGCAAAAAATTAAGCGCGCGAAATTTTCAGCTGTTTGGCACTTATGCACATTACTTTACAGATAAATGGTACGGCTATACCAATGGGCTGTTTACCAACGATCGCTTTCAGGATATAGAGCTACGCTCGGCTTTTGGTGTTGGTGCGGGTTACCAGATTTTCAAATCACCTGATCTTAATTTAGCCGTTGAAGCTGGCCCCACTTATGTGAATACCAATTTTTATGATTACTCATATGGTAATCCCACCCAAAAGCTGCAAGACAGAAGCGGTATTGCAGGTCGTTGGGCTGTTAACTATGACCAATATGTATTAAATCATACCGTGCAGCTATTTCACAACAATGAAGGCCTGATCAACGAAGACTTGTTTATTCGCACCCGTACCGGGTTTCGCGTGCCAGTCTGGAAAGGCGTGAACTTTACCAATGAAATACAAGCGGATTACTTCGATCATCCGGCTCCTGGTAAACAATCACTGGATACGCGCTATTTATTCAGCCTGGGATACGGCTGGTAGGGAATCCTGATATCGCCCTCTGTTTGCCACTTAGGCGGGCGCTTGTTGATGCAAATCTTGACATGCCTGCTGCGCATTCCAAATGGATGTAAGGCGCGATTTGCTATTATTTATCGTCCTAAACATGAATCGGCAGGTTGCTGCGAACATTTACCAACCTGCCGAATTCATCGAAAAACCTCAAATTACCCTTAAAACGTAAAAGTTTCCGACTCCGCTACCAGAAAAATCGGCGTGCCACCACTGGAGATTTTTACGGCATGTGCCACTGTTTCTTTTCCACCTTCAGACTCTGCGCAGGCTTGTAGTGCGGCCAATGAAGGAAAATAAATCTCGGCAATTCTATAATACGGCGGCTCACCTTGTGGCGATGCCAGCACTTTGGTGGCTTCTAAACGGGTTTTGCCGACCAATTTTTCCACGGCCAAAGGCACATGCTCTTCATGATAGACTTTTTCAAATGCTGGAATATCAGTTGGCGTTGGGTAGATCACAATAAATTTGACTTCAGACATAATTAACCTCGTTGTGTAAATAAAAATGGTTGTTGCTTTGCCATGCCCTACTTTTCAGAAATCATGATTTATCTCGATAAGTTTCTCCTTGTAATTTGAACAAACATTCAATAATTAAGCAAAAAAATCAATCCAATACCAATAATGTAACTGCCACTACATCTTCCAGCGCCTGCCGCTCGCTTTTGACTTTACCTATGACCAGCAAACCCTGCAAACTGCTGGTCAAATAACGCGCCACTGCACGCAAATTTTTGCCTGCGCTCAACTCCTCTGCCGCTTGCGCCTGCAACAAGGCCTGGTAAAACCCGGCTTCAATACGATCCAGGCTAATGCCCACCTTGGCGGCAGTATCACTATCACACAAAGCGCGCTCAACTGCTGAATTGGTCACCAGACAACCACGCAACGAACCACCGTTAATAACATGCTCAACCACAGCTGCAAAAAATTGGCGGATAGCAGTTTTGGCAGATGCATTGGCTTGCAAAATATCCAGCAACTTTTTTACCACTACATCCGCATATCTATCCAGCACATGAATAAACAATTGCTGCTTGCTACCAAAAGCGCCATACAAGCTACCCCGGTGCAAGCCGGTTGCATCCACCAGATCTTGTACCGATGTGGCTTCATAGCCTTTAGACCAAAATACTTCTACGGCTTTATCCAGCACATAAGCATGATCGAACTCTCTGGGTCTGGCCAATTTCAGTTTACCTCGTTAAAGTCAGGCCAGTTTATTTAATATTGAATGAACAGTCAATAACTATGTGCAAAAACATCTCCAACCGGCAACAAAGCATAATAATTAAAGTTTGCCTACAGGGGAAAGCTGGGTAGTCCGTGATGATGGTATGAAAACCAACCATCACGACCGAAGCAATGATTTCCATTCCGGCAGACAAAGCTGCCACGTGGGCATCAGGCGCGGAAACATTGCCATGCCGGCAAGTGCGTTTTGCAAGTGATTCCAGCGTATCAGGTCAAAGCTATCCCGATACAAATTGGCCACCCAGTCGGCCAATAGCACGGCGGCATAGGTTTCCGCATCGCTGGTATTGCAGCTGGAAAGCCCCGCGCTGTGCTGATAACCGGTCACAATAGTTGCCGCGTCATAGCCCCAACGATGCAGTGCAATCGCGGCGGTGCCTGCACGATAGGTCAGCTCTTCAGACAAACTCGATTCTGCCGCCGAGGCAATAGGATTAAGTGCTGCCGGAAATTCCGAGAAATGAAGGTTGGCAAACAAAGCCTCAACGTGCGCCGCCAGTTCAGGCGTGTTTGCCATGTGCCAGAAATTGAAGACCACGGATTGGCGTTGCTGGCTAACTTCGGTTACGGCATGATAAGAATCCGCATGCAGCAGAAAGCCAACCGCCTGGTTGTATTCAGGATTAACACTGACCACAGCTTCACCCTGTGGCGATGAGAATAATTGCAGAACACCGCCATGTTCGGGTTGCCATTGCTTATTAAGTTGCACCACCAACCGCGCAATTTCATAGCCTAACAGCGGCCGGTCACTGTGTATGCCAATGGCATGTCCGGGCAACATGCGTTGCACCGTGACCAGCATCCGATCAACAAGTGGCAATCCAGTAATCTCGCGCATTCTATTGAGTATTTCGGCCTGAAACGTTGCGGGAATAGCCGCAGTAACGTCGCAAAGCGAACAACGATAAAACACGCCGTCCTGATGTTGCCAAGCATGGTTTTGCAAAAACAGCTGCAGAAGCGCAGCGCACTGTGCTTCAGAGAATGCTGTTTGCACAAAGAAAAAGGGGAATGGCTGCTGATGGTGCTCGGGCTGTAACAGCAAGGCTGGATTCCGCTATGAGTGATAGGCAAACATTGTCGCATCTATAAAGTAAATTGGGGTCAGATAGATTTCTCGCTTTACTCAAAATGACATTAAATCAGCGCTTCCTCAAGGCTGCGCTTCCCATCCCCCGCCTAGCGCTTTGAATAAATCCACACTGGCGATGCAGAATTGCAGAATTGCAGAATCATAATTGGGGACCATAATTGGGGACAGACCACGGTTTAAGCAGGGCTTTAAATCAGCTCAGGTACACTCTTTCTGGGTCTGCCCGATTTCCCCGGTGTCACCCGCCTCCCCAAGGCTTCAGATACCTGCAAAGCAAACGCCGCATTGCCCAGTGCATAATTGCTATTGGTCGCACGGCGTATTTCATCAATCAGCCCAATATCCAGCGCATACCTGAATAACTCACGATAAGCCGCCTGCCGGCTTACCGCATCCCCACCCAACGCACCGTATAATACATGCGGCTGGATGACAGCACTCGCTTCCCCTTGGGCATTGGCACGGTAGCTCGACCAACGGTAATCAGCAGGATGGGAGACAATATTCGCGCGCACGGGATTAAGCTCAATATAACGCTGGCAAGCGAGTAAATAATTTTCGGCCTGGGTGGGACAAGACCGATAACGCCCTTCCCACAACGTGCCGCTACGCCCATAACTACGATTGATATACTGCACATAACGCTGCCCCAATGCCTTCATCATGGCACCAATAGCCTCAACGTTATCGCTGGAAACCAGCAAATGCACATGATTGGTCATGAGCACATAAGCGTGGATTTTGCAGCCAGACTTTTCCGAATATTCCTTCAGCCATTCCAGATACGAAAGATAATCCTCATCCGCATAGAAACAGGCTTGTCGATTGTTACCGCGCTGGATCAGATGTTGTGGCACATTGGGCAAAATTATGCGAGGGCGGCGTGGCAATTTAAAACTCCAGAATCCGAAGGAAGATTAAACCGAAGTATATCATTAAACCGTGGTCTGTCCCCTATTGTTCGTGGCACATTGGGCAAAATAATGCGGGGGCGGCGTGGCAATTTAAAACTCCAAAATCCGAAGGAAGATTAAACCGAAGTATATCATTAAATGGTGGTCTGTCCCCTATAAGGTGCGAAATTGAAAAACTGCTATAGCCAAGCGATTATGGAACTCGCTGACTTTATTAATCATCGTTGAAGTCATAGATTTCACCTTTGTCTAACGTTCGAATTGTGGGGCGTCGGAGCGTCAATAATGAATGACTTCTTAGCATATTATTGTCTGGACATAATTTTTGAAGCGGCAACGGCCAAACATTCTTCGAAAGTAATGCCACCTTTTTTTTCCTTCTCTAAACAATAATTACCAACATCGAACTTAGGGTTTGTCTCATCTATATCGCCGTATGTGCTATATACCGCCGACTCCCTAGGTGTGTAAGGCTCTGATGAATTTGTTGGCGGCAATATTGCTTCAGTATTTTCAGCCTGAGTTGTCAATGAATGCTTTCCGGTTTCTGTTGTTGCCGTAAATGCAGCAAGTGCAAAGAATCCAATTACTGATAACCCCGCAGCCACACCAATAAACCTGACAAAGAATTTCTGCTTTAATTTAAGCTCATTTTGTCTTATTATATCTTCGCGTTTTTTGAGTGTTTCCTCCAGTTCTTTTAGCTCTGCTTCCTTCTTATATACCCAGTCCTCCATTTTCCTTCGCTGACTCTCATCATATTCCTTTTTAAGTGTCGCTGCTTTTTCAATTAATTCATCTTTCTTATTGCTGACATCCTCAAGGGTCAGACTCGAATTATTTATAATTTATTCAATTTTGTCATTCCGCGAAGACTGAAATCTAATTTAATCAATAGTCTGGATCCCCGCTTGCGCGAGGATGACGAATAAATCTGCGCCTTGTTACGGTTGCGCTTCCCATCCCCCGCCTAGCGCTTTGAATAAATCCACACTAGCGATGAGTCTGGCCTGGCGGTTTTGCACGTAGGCCAGTGCGCTGTCGTTATAAACGCGCTCGGCATCCAACACTTCCAGATAGGCGGAATAGCCGGATTTATAGCGGTTGATCGAGATTTCATAGGCTTTTTTGGCGGATTGCTGGCTGGTATTCAGCGCCACTTCGCGCTCGGAATTTTGGCGCAGGTTGACCAGTGCATCATTCACTTCCCTGAATGCGGATTGAATGGCGGCTTCATAAGAAATCAGCGCTTGTTTTTGTTGGGCACTGGCTTGTTGTATGCGCGAATTAATGCGGCCTGCATCAAAAATAGGCAGGTTCAGACTCAAACCACCCGTCCAGATGCGCGCGGCGGATTTGAGAATATTGCTAAGATCACCGCTTTCACCACCGTAATTAGCCGTTAGCGAAATAGTTGGGAACAAGGCGGCTTTGGCCACGCCTATCTTGGCATTGGCGGCCACCATATTCTGCTCGGCCTGGCGAATATCCGGCCGTGCTTCCAGCAGGCTGGAAGGCAAGCCTGCTGGCGGTTGTGGCGGCATGGGCAAGGTTTTGATGTCACCTGCTGCCAGCTTTAAATCCAGCTCGCCGGTGAGTATGGCCAATTGATGCTCACCCAGAGCGCGTAGTCGTATTAACTCTGCAATCTGTGCCTGCAAATTGGCGCGGGAAACTTCGGCTTGATCCACATCCAGCGCCGAGGCGATGCCGCCCTGCAAGCGCCGTTGGGTGAGGCTCAAGCTTTCATCGCGGCTGCGCAGGCTATCGCGCGATAGCGCAATTTGCGCATCCAGACTGCGAATCTGCAAATAGCTGCTGGCGACCATGCCGGTGAGGGTCAAAGCCACCGTATCTTTGGCATAGCGTGTAGAGAGCGCCTGGGCGCGGGCGGATTCTCTGGCGCGTCTGGCTTTACCCCAGAAATCCAGCTCAAACGAGGTGCCAAGCTGCAAAATAAAATCCTTCTGCAAGGAGTTGGCACCGGGTGGAAACGGCATACGCCCTATGCTACTGGCGCGTAAGCGGCTGCCACTGGAATCCAGATTGATGGTCGGGAATATACCGGAACCGATTTCCTTTGAATAAGCCTCCAGCTCTTCCACGCGCGCCACGGCCAGCCGAATATCGGTATTGTTTTGCAAAGCCTTGTCCATCAAGGCGTTGAGTTCAGCATCCTGATACAGCGTCCACCAGGTGCTGGAAACCGCCAGCTTATCCTGGATTTCGGTCGCATTAGCGGCCTCGCTGAATTGCGCAGGAGCCAGATTTTGCGGGCGTTTGTAATCCGGGCCAACCGCTGCACACGCCGCCAGCACCGAGCTGATTACGGTGAGCATGACCCAGTGATTTAATTTTGTATGCTTCATTATTTAGCTTCCTTTTGCACTTCGGCTTGTTGCAGGTTGGCGCTATCCGTTTCATGATGACGGTGTAGCTGTTTACCGGAAAGCCAGGTGAAAAACAGCGGGATAAACACCGTCGCCACAAAGGTTGCCAGCAACATGCCGCCAAATACGCCGGTGCCCATTGAGCGGCGCGCGGCAGAACCGGCACCGGTGGCAATCACCAGCGGCACTATGCCCAACACAAACGCCATTGAAGTCATCACGATAGGACGGAAGCGCAAACGTGCGGCTTCCAGTGCGGCTTGCGCCGTTGGCATGCCCTGCTCCATCTTCTGGCTGGCAAATTCCACAATCAGAATGGCATTCTTGGCCGCCAGACCAATCAGCGTAATCAGCCCGATCTGGAAGTAAATGTCATTCGGCATGGCACGCATATATACCGCCAGCAAAGCGCCTGCCAATGCAAACGGCACTGCCATAATCACCGCCAGCGGCAAGGCCCAGGTTTCAAACTGTGCGGCCAGAATCAAAAACACCATGACGATAGCGAAGGTAAAGGCAAACACGGCCGCTGAACCGGTGCGTTTTTCCTGATAGGCTTGTCCTGTCCAGGCAATCTGATAACCATCCGGCAGGTTTTGCGCGGCGATTTTTTCCACCAGCGCGATCGCATCACCGGAACTCACACCCGGCGCTCCACCGCCCATTACTTTGGCCGATAACAAACCGTTGTAGCGCTCCAATTGTTCCGCCCCCACAATATTGCTGATCTTGCTCAGGGCAGACAAAGGTACCATCGCACCCGCTTGCGAACGCACATAGACCTTGCCCAAATCATCCGGCTGGCGGCGAAACTCCGACTCCGCCTGCAATTGCACGCGATAAGTGCGGCCGGATTTATTGAAATCATTCACATATAACGAGCCCATGGTGCTTTGCAAAGTGGCGTAAATATCGGCCACGCGCACCCCTTGTGAGATGGCTTTGGCTTCATCCACCTCAACAAACAATTGCGGCACCGTGGGGCGGAAGAAAGTTTGAATACCGGCGAGTTTGGGCTCTTTGGATAAAGCCTCGGTTAGCGAGGTCACCACCTGAGCCAAACGTTGTGGATCAGAATCACTACGGCTTTGCACATAAACCTCAAACCCGCCGGAATTACCTAGCCCGCGAATGGCAGGCGGATTAAACGCAATCGCCAAACCATCGGGCTGCATCATACCGATGCCAAACAACTTTTTAACAATGTCATCTGCTGTAGCAGTACGTTCTGACCAATCTTTCAAACGCACAAACATGGTGGCCGCACTGGTTTTATTGCCACCGCCGATCAAATCAAAACCATTAACGGCGAATTCATGGGCTACCGCTGGGTCTTGTGCAATGGCAGCACGCACCGCTTCTGTGGTTTTTGTCGTGCGGCTCAAGGTGGCACCATCCGGCATGATGACGGCCGTAATCACATAGCCCTGATCTTCTGGCGGCACAAAGCCGCCGGGTATGCTGTTAATGAGATAAGCCACAATAGCGAAAATGCCGACAAACACCACCGTGCCAATAATGGCGTGGTGCAAAGTACGGTTAACCATGCGTAAATAAAAGCGCGTTAAGCCTTCAAAGCCACGGTTGAAGGGGCGAAAAAATGTGGATTCACCATGCACCGATTTTAGTAAAATCGCGCAAAGGGCTGGTGTTAACGTTAATGCCACCACACCTGAAATCACCACCGCGACAGCAACAGTCACCGCAAACTGCCGATAAAGCTCACCGGCAATGCCACCAAGAAAAGCCACCGGTACAAATACCGCGCACAACACCAGCACAATGGCGACAATCGCTCCCGACACTTGTTGCATGGATTTGATGGCCGCATTCATCGGGGAAAGTTTCTCTTCGGTCATCAGACGCTCGACGTTTTCGAGCACCACGATTGCATCATCCACCACGATACCGATGGATAGCACCATGGCAAACAGGGTCAGCGTATTAATAGAAAAACCAAACAGCCATAATCCGGCAAATGTGCCTATCAGCGAAATAGGCACGGCAATCACCGGAATTAAAGTGGCACGCCAACTTTGCAGGAATACAAATACCACCAAGACCACCAACAGCATGGCTTCGCCCAGGGTTTTAGCCACCTCAAGCATAGAGGCTTTAACAAAATCACTGGTGTCATACGGCACTTCCCAATCCATTCCAGCCGGGAAACGTGCTTTTAATTCATTCATTCTGGCTTTAATGGCGTTGGCGGTATCCAGCGCATTGGCACCGGACTGCAGGAAAATGGGAATGCCCACACCAGGCTGCCCATCCAGCGCGGTGCGCACGTTATAGCTTTGTGAACCCAGCTCGATACGCGCCACATCTTGCAGATGCAACACACCGCGTGCGCCATCCGCACGCAAAATAATGTTGCCGAATTCTGCCGGATCAATCAAACGCCCTTTGGCTGTGACGGTGTAAACCAACTGCTGGTCATCCGGTGCCGGATCCTGCCCAATTTTACCGGCAGCATATTGCATGTTTTGCGCCTGGATCGCCGTCACAATATCGCTGGTCGTCACTCCCAGTTGCGCCATCCTATCCGGGCGCAGCCAGATACGCATGGCGTAATCCTGCGCGCCAAAAATCGTGGCATCACCCACGCCCTTGATGCGTTTGAGTTCATCCAGCACATTAAGCGTGGCGTAATTACTCAAAAAAAGCGGATCCAGCTTTTTGTCTTTAGACGTGAGCATTACCACAAGCAATATATCGTTGGAGCGCTTTTGCACCACCAGACCGGTACGCCGCACTTCATCCGGCAAACGCGGCAAAGCGATATTAACGCGATTGCTGACGTTGAAAGTCGCCTGATTGATTTCCGTCCCCACTTCAAACGTCGCGGTAATGGTCAAAGTGCCGCTGGAATCGGCGCTGGAATTAAAATACAGCAAGCCTTCCACTCCGCTCAGCTGCTCTTCAATGGGTGCCGCCACGGTTTTCGACAGTGTTTCAGCGCTGGCACCCGGATAAGTCGCCGTAATCATCACCGTAGGCGGTGCTATCTGCGGATATTGTGCAATCGGCAACTTGAGCACAGCAGCCAAACCTGCCAGCACAATAATGATAGACAGAACCGAGGCAAAAATCGGCCGTGTAATAAAGAATCTGGTCATGATTTTTCTCTATTGCGCTGAGGCTTGAGAATTAACTGGGGCTTTTGAATGAGCCGAATCCAAGGCATGTGGTGTAACCATGGCACCGGGGCGCAATTTAATCAGATTATCGACAATCACCTTATCACCGGCTTTTAGCCCTTCCAGAATCACCCAGTCCTTGCCCACCCAATCCCCCGCCACTATCGGGCGTATGCTGGCCTCCTTCTTCTCGTTCACCACATACACAAACTTGCCTTGATCGGAAGTTTGCACCGCTGTTTGCGGCAATACAAATACACCTTCATGTACCCCGGTGGTGATACGAGCACGCACAAATTGCCCGGGCAACAGGCGTTTGTCGTTGTTTTCAAAGCTAGCGCGCAATTGCAGCGTGCCTAAGGTCGGATCGACCTGGCTCGCGGAAAAATTCAATTTACCCTTCTCGCTATACACGGTGCCGTCCGGCAACAGCAAGCTAATTTCCCTCACATTATTCGCCGTCGGGCGACCACCTAGTTTCGCCAATTCATTATCCGAGAAACTGAAACGCACCCAAATCGGCGATAGCTGTACCACAGTTGTCAGCAGACTGGTATTGGCTGCCACCAGCGCCCCTTCAGAAAACTGAAAACGCCCGGATACGCCGCCAACAGGCGCTTTAACCGTAGTGTAGGAAAGATTAAGTTCAGCTTCGCGTATGGAGGCTTCAGCTTGTTGAAAACTGGCTTTGGCTACGGCTGCATCGGATGCCGCGTTATCATATTCACGCTGGCTGATGGATTGTGTCGCCAACAAACCTTGCAGACGCTTGGCCTCACGCTCGGTCTGCTCGATACGCGCTTTTTGCTGCGCGTATAGTGCCTGAGCTTGCGCCAAGGCAATTTGATAAGGTACCGGATCAATCAAAAACAAGGCCTGCCCGGCTTTAACCGCCGCACCTTCTTCATACAAACGCTTAAGCAGAATGCCACCCACACGCGGACGAATTTCAACTTCTTTTGCGCCTTCGGTTTGTGCCACCGCCTCGGCACTGATAGGCACGCTGGCGGCCTGTATCTCCACCACACTTACCGGCATGGCTGGCATGGCTCCGGCACCCGGCGCATGAGCCGCATCCTTGCCATCACCTTTGTTGCAGGCCGCCAAGATAAGACCCGCCATGCACAGAATAAAAGTTGCACGACTCATCTTTTGTTTTTTGAATTGATTTGTTTTTTTAGTTATCATTGCTAACTCCATGTTTTGTATTACACATTACGGCGAAACCTCTTGCATACATTTCTGCTTGTATGTAAAGTACAGGCAAATTATATACAAACAACAGCGTATGTAAACACCAATTTTAGGGAAATTTTTTAAGTATGGTTCGTAAAACCAAAGAAAACGCCGAACTCACCCGACAAAATATTATCCATGCCGCACGTGAAGTTTTTTTGAAACGCGGTGTAAGCCGTAGCACCATGGAACATATCGCCGCACAGGCGGGGGTCACGCGCGGCGCGGTGTATTGGCATTTCAAAAACAAAACCGAGTTATTCCATGCCATGCGCGAACAAGTTTTACTGCCACTGATAGACCGCATGGATGGTGCACTTCTCGTGGCAGGCTCAGAAGATCCACTCACCTGCATTGAAAATTTTCTGCTTGGCACCATACAAAGCCTGGAAGAAAGCCTGGAAACGCGGCAAATTTATGAAATCATGATGATTAAATGCGAATACGTCGAAGAGTTTGAGACAGTTCTGCAACAAATTCTGGTCAACTGCTCCGGTATACTACAAAAAATTCAGCTGGCCTATGAGCGCGCCAGAATCAAAGGACAACTGCATGAAGCCCTAGAACCTGCCCAGCTCGCTCAGGATACCAATTTGTTTTTTGTAGGTTTGCTGCATATGTGGGTAAAAGACATTCAAGGTCAGCAGTTCCGTCAGCAAGCTATCCAACTCATCCACTTTCATATGCAGCTACGACGCACCCACTAAGAGCCTGCTCGCAACGCACTTGGTGAGCAAGCGAATCTCTGCCTAAACGCGCGGCTAAAATGTGACATATCATTGAATCCCCAGCGGTAAGCAATCTCGGAGATTTGTAAGGATTGGTAGACGGAATTTAACATATCTTTCCGGCAGTTTTCCAATCGACGTTGCCAGACAAAACGCATCAACGAATTATCCTCATCACTAAACAAATCATTTATGTAGCGCGGCGATAAATCTACACCAGCAGCGATCATGCTGGTATCCAGGGTTGAGTCGGACAGATGACGTTCGACGAAATCCTTGACCAGATTAAGCGAAATTAAACGGCTCCGAGATAAATTGAAAGTCTGCGGCTGCACTGATGCCAGCGCTAAAGTCAGCAAATCCAGTGCATGTAGTGACAGCGCAGAAATCTGGTTTTCACTAAATGTATCCGCCTGATTGGCAGCTGAACGAATAAAGCTGGAAGTCACCAGTCCAATACCCGCATTGCCGGGAATGCGTAATGCTGTGCAGTGCTCGATTCCAGCCATCCTGTCGCGCATCATGGCACGGGGAATGCTAATGATTAGTTTTGAGAAATTGCGCGAACACTGGAGACGATGCGTCTGAGTGGCATCATAAATGGCCATATCGCCGGGTTGTAGAAAAACCTCACGTCCGTTTTGCTCAAGTACATAATCACCAGATAACGGGATTACCGCAAAATAATTATCCTGACTCAGCAAGTAAGGCTCGCCACGCAATCGCTCAAGCGTAATAGCGTGTGAGCGAATGATGGACAGTCTGAGCTTCTCCCAGCTATAAAATGTCATCTCATTCAATAGCTCGCCATCTGCCGAAGGCGTGATCTCAACTTTGGTGTACTCTTGACGGATTATCTCTTGCAACCAATCACGCCTTTCACGTAGAGGAATATCCTCTGTAGAAAGCCTAAAGCCACGCTCAGGAAAACTCCGTTCGCCTGGCAAAATTTGAGTGGGTTTGTCCATGGGGAAACCTCCTTTCAAAAGCTGTTTTCTACTAACGGCCGCCACTATCAGGGCTGGTTTCCTGACCTGTTAATTATAAAACCACTGTTTCAGTCTAGTCTTGACCCCGTCCTGGACAAGCCGTTAATCTTAAACCACTTTATACTGAATCTGCTCTATACAAGACTAATATTTTAAGGAGATTTATTGTGCAACAAAATGAAAAACATGCCGGAAACGTAGTATTGATTCGTGGCGCAACACTGTGGCTGCTGATGGCCTTACTTTTGGCCTGGTGCATGGTGGGGTTGAATTTTGGTGTGGCTCCATTAAAAACCATATTCTCAGGAAAGTTTACCCGTTTACTACAAGCGCATATTGATTTTCTGATGATGAGCGCGCTAATTTTAGGCATTTATGCTGCCAAGGTGCCATTGCCATGGCATGTTCGCTGGGCGATGGTATTAGGTGCCTTTACCAATTCCAGCTTATTCCTGTTGATGGCGATATTTCCAGTATTGGATTCTCCAGTATCTACAACAGATTGGCTGCCACAAGTTTTCCAGACCTATCTACTCGCCAGCATTCTTACTACAAGTTATGGATTTGGTAAGGCGGCGATGATTGTGTTCCGTTCATCATTTAACTAATCCTGACACTTGGCAAATGTGCAAAAAGCTTTTTTGCACATTTTTTAACTTCATTAAAAAAACATATTTATTTAATATTCAATAAAATAATTTTATATTTTAAAGTGTTAAATTAACTTAAACTTCCCAGTAACTCTTATCTTGCCAAAGTGTCATTCGGTTCGGTTTCCAAGGATAGAAGCTGCGCTTGCAACGTTTTTAATTGCTGCGGGTTACTTTGATAAAGTTCAGGGCGGTAGAAGCAAAACACCATTAGACGTGCAGAGTGAAAAATTGAACCCGCACCGGATTTCTGCACGATGGACGTGCTGCTGGAAGCCGTGTTATGGCATGGCGGTGAAGCGGCGGATTCAGCGAAAATCGTCAGAAATAAGCAGCCGTTGAACAGACAGTCCTTGCCCCATGCAATTTAATCGAGTATGACCCTATTGGCACGGTAGGTTGGGCTGAATGTAATGAAGCCCAACAATAACGATGCCATAAATGTTGGGCTTCGCTATCGCTCTGCCCAACCTACCACGCAGGATCAGATGTTGTGGCACATTGGACAAAATAATGAGGGGGCGGCGCGGTAATTAAAACTCCAAAATCCGAAGGAAGATTAAAACCAAAATATATCATTAAACAGTGGTCTGTCCCCTATTGTTGCTATTGTTGGTGTCGAATTTAACATATCTTTCCGGCAGTTTTCCAATCGACGTTGCCAGACAAAACGCATCAACGAATTATCCTCATCACTAAACAAATCATTTATGTAGCGCGGCGATAAACCTACACCAGTAGCGATCATGCTGGTATCCAGGGTTGAGTCGGACAGATGACGTTCGACGAAATCCTTGACCAGATTAAGCGAAATTAAACGGCTCCGAGATAAATTGAAAGTCTGCGGCTGCACTGATGCCAGCGCTAAAGTCAGCAAATCCAGTGCATGTAGTGCAGTGCCAGGGGTGGGAAAGGTCACCGCAACCAGCTTATTGGCGGAACTCCCTGAACTTGGAAATCTGGCCAGACGTGAGATTAGCGCCTTGGTCGGTGTTTGTCCGTTCAATCGAGACAGTGGTGGTCACAAAGGTAGACGGGCGATTTGGGACGGTCGTGCCAGTATCAGAGCGGTGTTGTATATGGCGGCGTTGGTAGCAAGCCGCTATAACCCTGTCATTAAAGCGTACTATCAAAAGTTGCTTGCAGCGGGCAAAGTCAAAAAAGTAGCGCTGGTGGCTTGTATGCGTAAATTGCTGGTGATTTTGAATGCCATGGTGAAAAACAATACGCCTTGGCGTGGGGTGGAGGCTGCTTGAAAACCGGTCAAAAACAATTTATTTCAAGACAGTTGCTGACCCCTATCATTAAACCGTGGTCTGTCCCCTATTGTTTCCCTGGTGGCTTGTATGCGTAAATTGCTGGTGATTTTGAATGCCATGGTGAAAAACAATACGCCTTGGCGGGAGGTGGAGGCTGCTTGAAAACCGGTCAAAAACAATTTATTTCAAGACAGTTGCTGTCCCCTATTGTTCTCAAATACTGCTGGAATAACACTAAATATGAATGGCGACCATATACGAATCAGTATTTCATGTAGCAAGCTAATTTCATGTCGGTAGATAGTGTCGAACTTTTTTTCAGAAGCGCCAAAATCTCTTAGGCGGGATTTCATGCGTGCTGTTTGAGCAGCCATTTTCATGGTGATAATTACGAATGCAAGTGCGTAACAACCTAAAAATATCCAAAGATATATCATTGCTTATACTTCCTAGATTAAGCTGGTAATTTGTAGTGAAGGCTTAGGCAACACTTTGACGCGCTGACCGTAGAAGCATGTATGCGACAATTAGATGTCCGCTTAAAAGACTGAATCCTCCTAATAACTTGTAATTTACCCAAAATGTTGTTGAAAATAACGTCGCTACTAGTACGTTTGCAAGTGCCAATACAAAGAGAAGAGCCACTTGCATAATGAGAGCGGTCTGCCATTGCAAGGATGAAAGCGAAAGCCGCTTACCCCAGAGTGCATAAATCAGATTAATTTTGAAAGCGGCTCGAACCAGAGCGAGGATGATTGCAATAACTACATAAGCCAGCGACGATTTCATTTTGATATAGAGAGCTGAGGTTGCTAGTTGATCTGGGATAACTTCTATGTTCAGAGCAGACAAAAACACAAGCACAAGTTGTAGGCATAGCCCGAGTATGAAGACGAAGGCGAGGAGTCTCCAAAAAAGGGAAAAGCCGAGTGAAAATGTGCGCATAATTTTTTATTCCTAACGTAATATATACGACATCTTTTGACCTATAATTCTCAGGCCATGTCGTAGAACATAATTTATATTATAACAATCTAATGTTTTAATTAGCATTTGATTTATTTTTAAGTCATCTTACACAAGAAAATACGACATTGCTATCCGTACCTGAATTACATGCACTGGTCCACGATAAAATTCGGTTCAGGCATTATAGTTTGAGCGCGGTGGAAGTGTATGAATTATAGCTATCAATCTAGCGCCGACTTTCCAGCAGCTCCCACCTCGCCAGCACTACATTCAATTCCACGTCCAACTCCAGTAGCCGCGCTTGCAGGGTTTTCACCTGTTGCGGATTGCTTTGATAAAGGCTGGGGTCGGCGAGGCTGGTGTTGAGGTTGTTTTGTTCGGTTTCCAGCGCTTCAATTTTAGCAGGCAGGCTTTCCAGCTCCTGCGTCTCTTTATAGCTGAGTTTGTTGGTGTTGGCTTTACTTGCCGTGGTTTTATTGCTAGTGGTTTTGCTGACGGCCGCTTTTTCAGCGCTTAGTTTTTCTGCGGCACGTTGTTCGGTGAAACGTCGCCAATCGTCGTAGCCGCCGCCAAATTCGGTGAGTACGCCCTGCCCTTCAAAGGCAATCACCTGGGTGACGGTGTTTTCCAGAAAGGCGCGGTCATGGCTGACTAAAAACAAGGTGCCGGGGAATTCTTGCAACAGAGATTCCAGCAGTTCCAGCGTATCAATATCCAGATCATTGGTCGGCTCATCCAGCACCAGCACATTGGCGGGGCGTGCGAATAAACGGGCTAATAACAAGCGATTACGTTCACCACCGGACAGCGATTTAACCGGTGAGCGCGAACGTTGCGGCGGGAATAAAAAATCTTCCAGATAGCTGATGACATGCTTGCGCTCACCGGCGATTTCGACAAAATCGGAACCCGGGCTAATGGTGTCGGCCAGCGTGGCTTCTTCGTCCAGTTGTTCGCGCATCTGGTCAAAATAGGCGATATTCATATTGGTGCCGCGCTGCACCGTGCCGCTATCCGGTTCCAGTTCGCCCAAAATCAGCTTGAGCAAGGTGGTTTTGCCTATGCCGTTTGGCCCCAGCAAGCCTATGCGATCACCGCGTAAAATGCGCGTGCTGAAATCATTGATAAGTGTTCTGCCGCCATAGGCTTTGCTGACATTTTCCAGCTCGGCCACCAGTTTGCCGGAGCGTTCACCGCTATCCAGACTGATTTTGACATTGCCCTGACGTTCACGCCGCGCCGCGCGCTCCAGACGCAATTGCTCCAAACGCCGCACCCGGCCTTCATTACGCGTGCGCCGCGCCTTGATGCCCTGGCGTATCCAGGCTTCTTCCTGCGCCAGTACCTTGTCGAAATTGGCCGCATGCGTGGCTTCAACCGCCAGCAGCTCTTCCTTTTTAATCAGGTAATTGGAATAGCTGCCTACAAAGTCGGTGAGTTGCCCTCTATCCAGCTCTACAATGCGCGTGGCCAGATGATCCAGAAAACGTCTGTCATGGGTGATGAATAGCACGCTGCCTTTAAAGCCCATCAGCAATTCTTCCAGCCATTCAATCGCTTCCAGATCCAGATGGTTGGTTGGCTCATCCAGCAGTAAAACTTCAGGATCGGCTACCAGCGCCCGCGCTAACGCCACCCGTTTGCGCCAGCCGCCGGACAAGGTAGAAACGACGCTATCGGCATCCAGACTTAAACGACTGAGCACGGTTTCCACCCTGGATTGCGATTGCCAGCCGTCATTGCTATCCAGCTCGTGCTGCAAGTGCTGCATGCGTTCCATCAAGGCTTCAATGTCTGCATCCGGCTCGCCCATGGCATGGGTGACGGCGTGATAATCCACCAATAAATGCTGAAGCGGCCCCAAGCCTTCGGACACGGCTTCAAATACCGTATGTTCCGGGTTGAGCACAGGCTCCTGCGGCACGTAAACAATGCGCACCGAGGGCGAGCGCCACAGTATGCCGTCATCCAGCTTGGCCTCACCGGCGATGACTTTGAGCATACTGGATTTGCCCGCGCCATTACGGCCGATCAGACCAACGCGCTCTCCTGCGTCGAGCTGAAAAGAAGCGTGATCCAATAAAGGGTGGTGGCCGAAAGCCATGGAGGCGTTATCTAGGGTGACGTGTGGCATGGGTGATTGACTTTATAAATGGCTAAAAATAGCGCGCTATTTTACGGGAGTTTGGGGAGAAAACAGATTTATCCTGGAAAAACGATGGATTCAGGATGAGGTTACAAATTAGAAAGTTTTGCAGAATGCGTAGGGTGGGCAACGTCCTTTTGCCCACCAGGTTTGAATAGCATTCGCTACGAAATTAAGCATTCGCGTGGGCAAAAGGACGTTGCCCACCCTACGCATTAAGCTTTGTAACCGAAAGATTGATCCAGCAGTGCAGCATCCAGTTTGCCACCGACAAAGCTGTTGCCGGATTCCAACGCGGTAATGGTCACAGCGGCCGGACTGAACAGCATGGGATCTATTTTGTAGAAATCCATGTTCACACTTTTGAATACTTCAGCAAATGGACGGCCATAATCGCGTGATGAGCTGCTTGGCAACTCTAGCGCCAGCTTGGCGGCGGCTTCGTCAGAACCTTTAACAAAAATATGTGCATGGCCACCAAACAAAATAGCGTCGTTGGTGCGCCCCATGCCTTGCAAAAAGTCTGGTGCCGGTGGTGGCACTGGCGCGCTGGCCATACCATCCACCACATGATCCAGCGGAAAATGCAGGGTGTGTATCTTGTGCATGGCCACTTCCAGCACGCGCGATACGATCTGCACAGTGCCAGCCAGGCTGCGCGTTGGCGTGAGGATAAAGGTCAGGTTTTCAGCAGCTACGCCGGTATCACGCGCTACTTTTTCTATCACTTCCTGTGGCGGTGCCTTGTCACTTTCCAACACCAGAGCGGCGGCATTGCTGCTATCTTTGTAGCCCAATTCCTTGTACAGCTCTTCACGCCCGGCCAAAGCACGGCCGGGGCCGGAACCCAGTGAGAAGAATTTTTCATGCGCCAGACTCCAACCCGCATATTGACTGCCCAGGCAAGACAAAATCGGATTATTGGAATGCACAGACAACAACCAGGGCCAATGGGCAAAGGTAGTCGAAGTTTGCAGGCTGACATGGCCTAATCCGCCCATGCAAATTTCCGCAATCAGGTGCCCTGCCTCCAGACCGCCGGGGAACTTGATACCGGCATCAATAATGGTCGCGCCACTGGCGTGCTTTTCCACACCGATACGCAAGCTTTTGGCATTGTCTACCAGGTATTGCACCAAGGGGTTGGTCAAACTATTTACGCTAGGCCAATAACTGGTATCCAATTGTGCTGTTGTTTCACTCATATTTCATTTCCTCTGTTGTGTTTTAATCATTGAAATCAAAGCGTCAGCGCGCGATAAAACCAAATCGCGCGCGGCTTCTGCATCATCTGCCACAGCCAATACCGTGCAAACCGGATGGTCGGCTGGTATCAGGCTATTGGGCAAAGGTAAATCGGCCACCCATTCTGGCCAAAACGTTGTTTCTGGTGCTTGCAACCTCCACGGCGCATACACAATGTGATGTGCCTTGGCCTGTTTTACTGGCTGCCAGTGGCTTAACTCGCCATGGCAAGCATTTAAATGCACATCAAACAAACTGCCGCTATTGGTTTGATCCAAGTTGGTTTGCTCTAAGTTCATTGCATATAAATCAAAGCTTGCACTCAAACGCGGATTAACTTCCAACACCCATAATTGCTCCTCTTGCAGCATGGCATCCAAACTATTCAAGCCGCGCAAGCCTACTGCCTCTGTCAGCTTTTGTGCTGCACAGATTAATTGCTGCTGTATGCTTTTCGGCAACGGCCAATGGCTCACTGCGCCGCCGTAGCGATAAGGCATAGCCGCTGCAGGAGCCAACCATTGCCGGTTAAACCCTATCACCTGAATTTGCCTGCCATCGGCCGCGAATAAAAAGGAGATTGGCAGCCCGGCTACTTCACGCTGAAAATAAGCCTCTGCGCTAGGCGCAAAGCCTGGCCTGGCTCTGTCAATATGTGTACCGCCAGAACCGCCAGCCGCCTTTTGCAGCCAGCCTGTGGCATTTTCCAATGGCAAAAAACTGACTTCCGGGTGTGGTATGTGCAATTTTTGCAGCCAGGCAAAAAATGCGTCCGGTGCTTTCATTTGCCGCAAGGTTTCAGCCTGATTGCCTAGCAGCCGGAAATAGTTTGCGGCTATTTGCAAAAGTTCCGGCGCGGCTTCAAAACCGCTTCCGTATACAAAATCAATCGCTTGCTGGCTATTATTAAAGCTGCCTATCTGCTTGATTACCCGCTCAAAATCCACCGCATCAAAACGGCCATGTTCAAACTTGACGCGGTAGCTATGACTCGCGGCGCGCTGTGTGTCGCCATCGGCAAATACATCCAGCGCCAAGACTTGATAGCCAGCGGCTGCCGCTGCGCAAACAAAAGGCCGTGCGCAGACAGCAGCAATGACTATTTTTTTAATAACTAAACCTATTTAATACAAATAATTAAGCTGGTAAGTTAATGTCAATTACTTACTTTTTTTATTTTTAACTATTTCTCTGGCCACTTCAAATGCTGACAAAAAGTCCAGATACACTTTTTTATCTGTTGCTTCCAGCATTTGCACTAGCAATTGTTGCTGGGTGGCGTATTTGACATTACCAATGGCCAATGCACCCACGCCAAAAGCCCCGGTGCCAGCAATCGCCACACCATCTGCAAATACATCCACACCTTCAGCACCGGTAGGTGGTACTGCGTTTACATCGGCGACGATTTTCAGCGTAGGTGAGCCTGCCATTTGTTCCAGAGAAATGACCTGTATGCCAGCAGCAGCAGCACATATGGCAATGTCGGTGCTATGCAGGATTATCTTTTTCTGGGCATCGTTACTGCCTTCAACATAGCTGATATTGGTGCCATAACGTTGGTTATAAGCCTCGGCACGGACTTGCACATCAGACAGCGCACGATGGGCCACCAGCTCAACTGTTGCACCATATTTGGCGGCGATTACCGCTGCACAGCCGCCCACCGGACCGGTGGCACCAAATACACTGACTTTGCGGCCGCTCAAATCGCCGCCAAAGTTTTTAATCAGATGCTGTTCCACTTTCGCCATCAAACCCGCCGCAGTGGTAAACGCACCGGAAGGATCGGCAAATACCGACACTTCAAACGGTGGCACCATGCCCAATCTGGCCGCTTCCAGCATATCCATGGCGACATCAATATCGCGCCCGCCAATAAACACGCTTTCACGTTTAATACCGCTGGGGCTGCGAGAGAAAATGGCATCCTGCACCAAGCCTCTTACCTCTTCCAGGGTCACGTGGGTATACGGCATAATCTTGTCAAAACCGGCATCAAACGCCATATTGACATCAAATGGACTAGCGTTTTTAGCTGCGGTAATTAAATGCAAAATTGATACTTTTTCCATGATTTAGTCTCCATGTTTAATTAAACTTTAAAACCGTCTTACGCAAATGCTTCAATATCGCGCACGACGCCTCCCTCATTGCGCCCTCTACAGAGCAAAAATTTCAATGCTGTTTGTTGCTCGAATTGTATTTGTAACGCTTGCAAAAAGGTTTCAGCCTCTTGCTGATTAGCAAAAATTGCGAATCCGGTCGGCCCCCATGAGCTTTGACCGAAGCAGACCGCGCCCTGGTTTTTCAGCCACAGCAGCACCTCGGCGACTTGCGGGCTGGCATAACGCCCACCCTGTGCTGGGGCAAAGTGATCACCAGTGCGCTCTTGCAATTCACAAATAGCTGCGCCAAAGGTAATCAAATCTTGTTCTGCCAGCGCAGGCAATGCCTGCATTAATACGTGACGACAGAGTATTGCCGAGGCCTCGGCTGAAAATTCGGGCAAGTTACGGAAAGCTTCGATCTCTTGCTGGCCGTGGATTCCAGCATCGGTTTTGTCAAAAATAAGCACAACGCGCCAATCTTCAGGAAAATCAGCACGTGCAATTACCGGTGGGACCAGGGTGTTAGCACCGCGTCCACCATCAACAATCACGCCACCGCCGGAAAAAGTACCCAAACCTATCCCTGAACGCGCTCCGCGAGATGTGAATTTAGCCACATCATTAAGACTTAATTGCAGATCGTAAAGCCGGTTCATCGCCAAGCCAACGGCCAGTGCCATTTGTGTGCCAGAGCCCAAACCGGCATGTTCGGGAATGCTTTGCTTCAAACGCATATGCAAGCCACCTGGTAAGTTCAACCCCTGCAAACGTAGAGCTTCAGCCAATTTTTCTGCGGTTTTAATGGCACGTTCAGCGCCTATGCCATCCGCCGTAAAGCCTTGCGTCGGCCAGGCGCAAAGCTCGGTAGACGGCTGGTCTAGTGACACGCCAATACTACCAAAACGTCGCCCCAATCCACCATTCAGATCAAAAAAACCCATATGCAAACGTGCTGTCGCCGTGATGCTCACCCCACTTTTTACACTACCATCACTATTTGGCATAACAGGCTGACATTTAAATGAATTTTACAAAGTTGTGCATTATAGCGAATTTGCTTGGCGCATAGTTGCGCCCAAGATGATGCCTATCGCAGGGGGGCACTGCCAATAGGCAAGCAATCGCCATTTTTGTAGAGTGAGACAGATAATAAGCATTAATTTTCAGACGATCTGTCTGGATATGAAACCCGTTGGCCTAACTAATGCAGAAAGCGATTCATTTAAAAATTAACTTTACATTCAAATAGATAACCCGCATTAAAAACGGCTGATTTCTGTTTTTTTAAGCGCGCTCTATGGTTTGCCTATTTTACACTTTGCCAAGTCCCAAATCCCGGTGAGTATTTCTAATGGCATTCAACTCATTTCTATCATTCCAACGTTGACCCACCAGTTTGCGCATCACACCCTCAACATTGCGAATGACTATAATGTTAAAAAGCATTCTCATCAAAGCTTGCGGTTGCCTGGGAAATGCGCGTAAAGACAGAGAAAAACCAATTTCTTCGTAAACAATATAATGCCAAAAGCCGGGTGGAATATACAACACATCACCATGGTTCAGCTCGGTCACAAAACCTTGGAGATGTTGTAATGCGGGAAATCTTTCATAATCTGGTTGTTCAATATCAACATCGAACAAGGCACTGAATGAAAACGGCACATGGTATAAATATTTTTTTTGTTCTGGCGCAAATAAATAGACGCGTTTTTTACCGCCGAAATGACAAAGCAGAATATCGGCTAAATCAATATCAAAATGCATTTGTACTTTGGCACCTTTGCCACCAAAAAACATGACCGGTAATTTTTTGAAAAAGTTTAGGCCGATTTCAGGATAGAAAAAATCTTCAATTAATTTCGGTGCCTCATCAAGAATATTATAAAAAAACATTCTTAGCTTATTTTCACCCTGTTTCAATGACTCAATATAATCACTGAAACGCATTTTAAGTAAGGACGCATGTTGATGCCTTCTACCTTTGGCACGTTCACCACCGCCATATAACGACACCATATTATCACCGGCAATTTCACAAAAATAATCCAGATTCCATTTTCGACGCGCTCCCCAGGATTGAGTGAGCTGCCTGATAACGACCGGAATTTCCTGTTTTTTGTAAGTTGAGATAAATTCCTTTTGAGATACCATCTCAATACAGTTGATAGGCTGAAGTTTTAGCATGAGCTAAGTGCGAATCCTTAATGTTTGCTGCAGGTGATTTTGCCTATGGGCGATTTGATTACATCAAGCCAGCTTCTAAGCGCTGATTTTAACCTATCCGAGCTATTGCCGTTGCTTATTGAATCCGGCCGGGGCGATCCCGGCTATTGAAAAGCACGCGCTGATATGGATGCCTCGTTTATAATGGCCGCCCCTTTATGATTTGCTAAAGTTGTTTAATGGTCTTCTCTGAAATATCCAATCTCGGCTGGATTTTAATAGCAAGCTTGCTTGGCGGTGTACTAAGTGTATTGTGCGCTGCACTGGTTGCACTAAACGCCCGCACCGCCTGGGTACCTATACTCATTAGCTATGCCATTGGCGCATTGCTGGGCGCTGCCTTTTTGGAAATATTGCCTGAAGCCTTTACCCTGACCAAAAACATATCCAACATGGCGGCTACCGTGCTGTTTGGCATCATGCTGTTTTTTGTGCTGGAAAAACTGGTGTTATGGCGGCACTGCCATGTAGATGAATGCGAGGCGCACACGCCACATGAGCACGAACATGACAAGCACAACAACCATAACGATCATGGGCGTAGTGGCCTGATGATTATGGTGGGTGATACTTTCCATAATTTTGTGGATGGCATTCTTATCGCCGCCGCTTTTATGGCAGACATCAAACTTGGTGCAGTAACCGCCTTGGCCATTATCGCCCATGAAATTCCGCAGGAAGTGGGCGATTTTTTGATTTTGCTGCATTCCGGCTACACCAAAAAACAGGCACTCTTGTTTAATTTATTTTCCAGTCTGGCGACGGTAGTCGGTGCCCTGCTCGCCTATTTCGCGCTGCAATCCTTGCAAGACTGGATTCCCTTCATTCTTGGCATTGCCGCTGCCAGCATGATTTATGTCGCAGTGGCGGATTTGATTCCGGGTTTGCATAAAAAAACCGGGCTTAAAGCCACCGTGCAGCAAGTGCTGTTAATCGGGCTTGGCATCAGTTCTATCTGGGTCACCAAGTGGCTGCTCGGCGACTTGGCTTGAATTGTTCGCACTTGATTTTCTGGCCTGATTACGCCGTCGTTGGGGTGTACCAATAATCCAGATTAACAGCGCGCAAGGCAACAAACCGTAAAATACAAAAGTAAGCACGGCCGCTGTAATATTCGCTTCAGTCAACGCCATTAGTAGCGTTACATAAATCCAGGCAATGGCAATAATATACATTTTTAAAAGATCACACTCATGAGTACATCCATTCCCAAAGTAGGCTTTGTTTCCCTGGGCTGCCCCAAGGCAGGTTCAGACGCAGAGCGCATTCTCACTCAATTACGCGCCGAAGGCTATGAAATTTCAGGCAGTTATGGCGAAGCGGATTTGGTTGTTGTCAACACTTGCGGATTTATAGATAGCGCGGTGGAAGAATCGCTGGAAGCCATTGGCGAGGCCATCGCCAAAAACGGCAAAGTCATCGTCACCGGCTGTCTGGGAGCCAAAAGTGGCGTGGTGCAAGCGGCTCACCCCAGCGTACTGGCAGTGACCGGTCCGCACGCATTGGAAGAAGTGATGACCGCCGTACATGCACATCTGCCCAAACCGCATGATCCCTACACCGACCTGGTACCGCCACAAGGCATACGTTTAACGCCCAGTCACTATGCTTATCTCAAAATTTCTGAAGGCTGTAATCATAGATGCAGCTTTTGCATCATTCCCAGTATGCGTGGCGACTTGGTCAGCCGTCCGATAGGCGAAGTGCTGAATGAGGCGGAAAATCTGGTCAATGCCGGGGTTTCCGAGATTTTGGTTATTTCACAGGATACGTCAGCCTATGGCGTAGACGTGAAATATCGCCCCGGCTTCTGGAATGGTCGCCCTGTCAAAACGCGCATGACCGAGCTTTGCAAAAGCTTGAGCGAGCTTGGTGTTTGGGTACGTTTGCATTACGTTTACCCCTACCCGCATGTGGATGAAGTGATTCCGCTAATGGCCGATGGCTTGATTCTGCCTTATCTGGATGTGCCGTTTCAGCACGCCAGCCCGCGCATTTTAAAAGCCATGAAACGCCCGGCCAGCAGTGAAAACAATCTGGCACGCATCAACGCCTGGCGCGAAATCTGCCCCGACATCACCATACGCAGCACCTTCATCACCGGCTTTCCGGGTGAAACAGAAGCTGACTTTCTGCAACTGCTGGATTTTTTGGAAGAAGCGCAGCTGGATAGAGTGGGCTGTTTCGCCTATTCCGCCGTGGATGGCGCAGCCGCAAATGCACTGCCTAATCAGGTGCCGGAATCACTGAAACAAGAGCGTTTGGCAAGGTTTATGGAAGTGCAGGAACGTATCAGCGCCGCCAAACTGCTCAGCAAAATTGGCACGATACAAACGGTGTTGGTGGATGAAATTGTAGAAGATGAAGACGGCAATTTTGAAGCCATAGGCCGCACTCAAGCCGATGCCCCGGAAATTGACGGTGTGGTCTATCTGGAAGATGCGGAAGGTTTGAATCCCGGCGATTTTGTTGAGGTGAAAATTGTCGATGCCGATGGTCATGACTTATGGGGTGGTCCACCCGGCGCTTGATGAGAAGATTTAACACCCAACTTTTAAAGGAGATTCAGATTCAGGCAACTTACCCGTTTTCACGGTAAATAATTGTTAACAACATGATTATTAACAAAATAAGTTAACAATCGTTAATTGAATTGATATCAACACAAACTCGTTTTAGAGTAACTTAACAAGTAACGTATTGGTATGACATCATGTTAATTACTCAAGAACGAAACGATGTTGTCAGTCAGGCAATGCAATTTCTATTTGCAATCCATTGCTGGTTACTGGCACGCCATCAATGGATGCTCAATTACAAGCTGCATCTGGACAATGAAAGTTTGTCACAAACCATAGTAGAACTGCCGAGTTTTGAAGATCTTCTGCCGAAAAGCTTAGTCTTGCCGACAATCTTGCAAAACAGCTTTGATTTGCAACAAGCCCAACTTGAAACGCTTTGGCAGCAAGTGATGCAAACGATGCTTACATCATCGCAAGCGAGCTTGTTTCAAAAGCTGGGCAAATGCAAGCTTGAGACAGCCCACTTTTTGCAACAGTCCAATGTAATTATCCAGCAGCTCTGGCACAAAAGATTTTTACGCGACGAACTGACGGGAGCCTGGATACGCCCAGCACTACAACCCAGCATGCATCTTCAGCTTCAACGCATTAAACACCAGGCGCTGCCTAGCACATTGGTAATGCTCAATCAAAATGATTTTAGACAAATCAATCACTGCTGGGGCTATGCGACTGGCGATCAAGTTTTAATACGGCTAGCTAAAATCATTCAACAGGAATTGCGTCCTTATGATCAGTTATTTCGTCACCACGCAGATGTTTGGCTTATTTTAATGCCTGCCACAACTCATCAAAGCGCAGTGGCAATTACCGGCCAGATTCTACAAAATATCCGTGATTATAAATTCACTGCGCCTGACCAGCATGTCTTTGCAGCCAATATGTCAATAGGGCTGGTGGAATCTCGCCTTGGCGAAAATATGTCTGAATGGATTGCACGCGCAGATATTGCCTTGCACGAGAACGGCAAGCCAATTCCCCAACGAAAATACATTTAATTCAGCAAGATAGCTGACTTTTTATGAAAATGAGATAATGCGGCCTGATAACAAGTCACTTTAAGGCATCACATCAATGCAATCCATTGCCAAAGCCGGGCAGGCCGAGCAAACCATCAACAAATCGCGCTTTGTCGCCAGGGCTGAATATTGCGCAAACGAGCGTGAAGTGGCGCTTTTTTTAACCAAGCTGGCGACGGCACATCCTCATGCCCATCATCTGGCTTTTGCCTATCAAATCAAAAATGCAAAAGGTATCACGCAACGTATGCATGATGCCGGCGAGCCTTCCGGCACGGCGGGCAGGCCAATTTTGCAGCCGCTGGAAGGGCAAAAACTGGTCAATGTCTGTGTGGGAGTTATCCGCTATTACGGCGGCATCAATCTGGGCACCGGCGGTTTGGCGCGCGCCTATGGTGGCACCGCCAAAATGGCGATAGACGCTGCGCAATTGCTTCCATTTGTGGAAATGAGCGAGATCAGTCTGGTGCTGGATTACGCAAAACTGGATAGTTTTACCCATGCCCTGGAGAAAGTGAACGGCAAGATTGTAGATAAACAATTTGCCGAACGCGTGAGCTTGATTGCCACGCTACCTAGTCACGAAGCCGCCAATTTTCAAAAACGTTTTAGTGACGTGTGATGACTCGCCGCTATTCAAGCACCTATGCGCTAAATAACTGAATACTCCAAAACACTAAAAACCCCGAAAACAGCCATAAAGTTGAAGAAGGCTTTTCTTCAACCTCATGCGCTTCAATCAGCAACTCATCCGTTACCAGATACAACAAGGCGGCCACACCAAACGCCAAAATCGCGCTAATACTGCTCACGGAAGCGCCTTTGAGTAAGAAGTACCCCATAAAAGTACCTGCCAAAACCACAAAAGCCAAAAGTGAAGTTATCACAGCCACGCGCCAGCCTTTAACCGTTTCGGAAACTAAAGATAGCCCCAGAAAGAGCAGCTCTACCGATAAGCCCAATGCCAACACCAAACCCGTATTAGCACCAGCGGCAAAGCCCGCACCTATGATAAAACCATCCACAGAAACATCCATAAATGTGGCCAATATCAAACCGTAATTCCACTGCTCACTCTTGCTCAAAGTTTTAGCGGCCAATTCCATGCGAATAGACCAAAGCTTCATGGCGTACATCACCAGACCGCCGAAAGCAAAAGAACCAATCAACACCCATCCCGGCGCATGTTCACGCCCTAATTCCGGCAATACCTCCACCGCCAAGGCCGCAAGCACCACACCTGCCGCAAAATGCTGAATCAGGCTGCGCATATGGTGTGATGGGTTCCAGAAAACCGCCAGCAAGCCACCAAGAACGGATACCACGGCCGGTATCAGCATGGTGAGATAGATATTGTTCATTGATTATTTCGTAATTAAATTGAGTACTTGAGCTTATACCACATCGCGGTTTTTCTTGAAATTCGGCATAGCTCTGGTCGATATAACCGAGCTTTAGAAAGCTATTGGGATATTGGTAAATTCGGATAGCGAAAAGTTTGGTTGAGTCTTGCTCGAAATTTATTACACCCTCGGCTCAACGGCAAAGCCAAGATTCGTCAAAGTTAAATTATGCTCATAAAAAAGCCCCAGCTAAAGCTGGGGCTTTTTCTTTCGTCGTAATTATTAGCTACAAGCTTTACCGTGGTCTGCATGACCACCTTTTGCTTTCGCCTCTGCCTCCGTCATATAAGCGCCCGCTTTGGTTTTGCCATAAAACTTGGAACCAAAACAATGGTAAACATTAGAGGCACTGTTCACCCAAACCTTACCTGTGCCACCGCCAGCTGCGACAGAGGTGCTGGCAGCGCCAGCCTTGGCAGGCGTAGCAGCGGCTTTAACAGGTGCAGCAGCAGCTTTAGCCTGTGCAGCGGTTATGGAAGCTGCAGCGGCATCCCATGATTGCACGCCTTTGTGGCCAGAACATGCGCCACTTTTTGTTGTGCCAGTATAGGTAGTTCCATCTTTACAGGTTGCAGAAACGCTAGCGGCAGCTGGTTCAATCACACTGCAACACGAATATGCACTTTAGCAAGCCAAGCTTACGTTAGCCTTACAAGGCATCACAATTTATTGTGGCAAATCAAGTCAATTCGCGCAGCGCAGTGGTTGTGACACAATTATTCCAAACTACCCTATTTTTTAATGCTCAGCTCATCATGAATAGTGTGAACACCTTCAATACTGCGGACTAATTTATCCACATAGTCAATCTGACTCTGGTTTTCGACTGCTCCAGTGAGACGAACATCCCCCTTGAGTGTTACAACAGTTATAGCAGAATTTTTCAAGCTATCGTCCTGAAGTAGAGCGGATTTGACCCGTGATGTCACGTCACTGTCATTAATATGCGTTGGAACATTATGAGCCCCGCTAGCAGGGTTGGACGGCAAGCTGTCTGCCGACTGTTGCGGCTTATTGCAGCCAGTGTTAAACAGCACTATACCTGCCATCGTTGTAGCCAGTAAAAGTAATCGGGTTCGCGTTTTCATTTGTAAGGTTCTCCATTTAACAATCATCCAATGACGACTCCAAATAATATATTCCTCCATTTCACCAGGTTTGTCTGTGCGCTAGCGTACTAATAACTCAATAGGATTTGTTTGTTAAACTGCCATGCCAATGGATAAGTTTGTATACGGTGGTACCGATTTTGTACCCACGCAATTGCTGGTAACGCGAGAGTTGACTAGCAATCGCCCTTTTTAGCTTGACGGATACATCAGTTTCTACCTGGCTTGGTTGCCTAATGTTAATTGGTTGCAAAAAATAAACCGGCATTTTATTATGAGCAATCAATAACACCGAATTCATTCAAGGGGTTAATTGATTTCGGTGCAAGCTAGCGCTACCCACAACGCAGGGGGATCAAAATGCATTCCGGCAAAACTACTCTACTCCTCATCACGCTATTAACTGCACTGTCTGCCCCGGCTGCGGATACCGAAGAAGCTACCGCCCCGCAAGAAGAAGGTTTTCTGGGCAAGTTGGTCGGTGCCGTCAAAAAAGGTGTGTCGGATGGCATAGACAATGGCATCCAATCCACAGGCAGCGTAAAAGTGTTGGGTTACGCCATGATGTACAGCAAGCTGCAACGCAGTAATCAACCCGCGTTTTGCCTGGCCAATGCAGATACTGGAAAATTGATTACAGTCGCACCTGAGTTTGGCACACCTTACCTACGCGTTGATGGCACCACCGGTTTTACCGTAATGTCGCAGCCAGTCGATAAATATCACAACAAGATTGAAGTGAATTTGACCGGTGTTTTGCCGGGGCTCACCTGTGCAGATTTAATTGCGAAACACAAATTGAACGCCTACGCGGCATCCACTACAGGTACTGGAGCGTTAAGCGCGGTTACTATGCAAAGCCAGGGTGCTGGCTGTATCAAGCCAATTCTCAGCATCCCCTATACCGCACGTATGCTCTGCGGCACCAACATGAACGACGGCATAGGTTCAGGCGTATTTGATATTTCCACTAGCCAGTTGGTGAGCTTTGAGCGCGGGCAGTGTGCAGATTACAAAGGAGACATCATCCCGATTGGTAAGGCTTGCATCACCATGTTTACCAGCTTTCGCACCGACGGCCAACCGCCGACCCCCACCTATGCTGGAGGCGGTTCAAGCAGACCCGCTGCAGCACAAGCAGGCTGGGACAAGGTCGATAGGATACAGCTGGAAAGCACCGCCAGGATTGAAGCCGAAAGCGCCGCACGCGAATCCGCCAATGCCGAGAAATCCGTCATGCGCAAGGCCGCTTTTGAGAAATGCAAACCGCTCATCAACAGCGACAATTCAAAGATGGACGCTTTCAAAGCCTGCTTCCGCGATGCCACAAGATGAAAAGATTTCGCAGGACCCCAAATGACACAACCATTCCATGAAATAGAACTCGCCAAGCAACAAGGCAAGATCATTAATCCCGCATCGAATCATTTCAGCTTAGTGGAATGTTTAATCGTGTTACGTCCCCAATGCTGTTCACTTAACCGTTCGTGGTGAGCTTGTCGAACCACTCAATACTCATCTAAAACTCTTCGACAGCTTAGGGCGAACGAATTATTGCTAAGTGAACAGCCTTGGTCCCGTCCCCTATTCCGATACATTTGACCTAGATGCCGAACTGAAAATATGGGTTTCAGGTACTCAAACCCCTATTCAGAAAGAGTTCAATAGCCAGCTAAATATTTTTGAGGTTCAGTCGGTATTTGCTTCTTATGTACTGGGTTATGACAGTTCAGAAGGACTCATTAGACAAGATAAAGACGAAGATACTAATGCTATCGCTGCACCAACTTCAACATCACAAGATGAGAGTAGTGAACTCGACTTTTGTTTCCATTGCGGTGAACAAGTGAAAGCTAATGCAAAGAAGTGCCCTAGTTGCGGTGGAATGCTTTAACCTTTCATCCTTTTCGTAAAAAATTAAACCTATCAGTTGGTGCTATGTGTAAGTCCTACTAAAACTCTAAATTGGCATTTGTTTAATGGAATCTACGAAATCTAATTTAGCAACAACTCTTAACCGCTCAAATGAATTGCATGCAATTATCATGCATGAAGTTTATTTAGTTGACCACGACAGATCAATTAGAAGTGTTCTAACCAAAAGCCTATCTGGAATTTCATTAGAACACTCAAATAGCATCATGCTGTTAATGACAGCTAATAACTATACAACAGCCGTTTCATTGTTAAGGCTGCAATACGAAGCTGTAGCAAGAGCTATGTGGACCCACTTAGCTGCTAAAGATAGTTTTTTGGCTAAGTATGCCGCACCAACAGACATTACAAAACTCCCACCAGATTTTCCAACCATTACTGAGATGATTGAGCAGATTTCTAAAGGCCAAGTGAAAGGTCCTGGTGAGATGCTTAGTTCATTCAAAGAAGCGACTTGGAGTGGAATGAATAGTTATGTTCATAATGGCTTTCTTCCAATTGAACGATTTCTAAACGGCTACCCTGAAGCACTGCTTATTCAAATAGTACAGGGTTCAAATGCATTGAATATTATGGTGGCAATGGTACTCGCTAGAATGAGTGGAGATTACAGCTTAGTCAGCCTAGTTAAACAATTGCAAATCGACTACAAAGACAGTTTACCTACTCTGGAACCGTTTAAAACAATTGATGCATAAACCAAATGACTAGGTAACCCAACTGATTAAACTGATTCTGTGTTAGTAGGCATATTTGATTCCGTAAGGGTAGCGCGGTAGGTTGGGCAGAGCGGTAGCGAAGCCCAACATTCAAGGAATTGTTTATTGTTGGGCTTCATTGCATTTAGCCCAACCTACCGCGCTAAAGTTATAGCCCTAAATTGCTTAGGCCAGGGTGGTCGTCGGGGCGGCGACCCAGCGGCCAGAAGAATTTGCGTTCGGTTTCCTTGATCGGCAGGTCATTGATGCTGGCGAAGCGGCGTTGCATGTATCCCTGTTCATTGAATTCCCAGTTTTCGTTGCCGTAGGATCGGAACCATTGCCCGGAATCATCGTGCCATTCGTAGGTAAAACGCACGGCGATGCGGTTGCCGGTAAACGCCCACAATTCCTTGATCAGGCGATATTCCAGCTCTTTCGCCCATTTGCGTTGCAGAAATTGTTTGACCTGTTCGCGTCCGACCGGAAACTCCGCGCGATTGCGCCACACGGTGTCTTCGGTATACACCAGAACAACGCGATCCGGATCGCGCGAGTTCCAGGCATCTTCTGCCATGCGTACTTTTTGCGTGGCGGTTTCTAGCGTGAAAGGCGGGAGAGGTGGTTTGGTTTCCATCATTAATCCTAAAATTTAAAAAGATTTATTCTTCATTCCCAGCTTGTTCTGCGTAATATTTGCGAATTTCCGACATATCAAAATTGCGCGCCCAGTTAAAACAATTAGGGTAATAATTAAATAATTAGGGTCAGTCTCGATTAATAATTAGGGTCAGTCTCGATTTAATCCATTCATTTTTTAGAGCACCACACGGCAGGGTAAGCGTCTCAATGGAATAATACGATCGAGGGGCTGATTTCAACGATGCCCGGGGTACTTCACAATCACGCGGAATCGGAATAGGGGACGGGACACAATTAAAGTAGCAGTTTCACAAAATCAAACCAAAACATCTAATCCATTGCGTTCTACTATATTTAGAAGCTTGAGCGCTATGCCACTGGGTTTTTTCTCGCCTATTTCCCACTTCTGCACAGTTGATACGCTGGTATTGAGATAAGCCGCAAATACAGCCTGACTGATTTTGGCTTTTTCGCGCAAGCTCTTAATTTGCTCTGGTTGCATGATATGTACGGGTTGCAGGCATAGTTTGTCAAATTCGCGCATCGTCACTTCAGTGATTGCACTGGATTTATGAAAGCCACTAGCGGTTTGATACACCGCATCAAGGATTTTACTTTTCATTTGTGCAAATCTCCTTCAATTCTTGATCGGCAATTAGCCTGTTAATCGCGTTCACATCCATACCCAACAAAACCACTGCCAATCGTTTCAAGGCTAGAACTTCCCGATTTTCAATATTATCCCGCTCATTCTTTGCAAAACCGTAAACAAAAAACCATTTGTCATTTTTATTGGTCGCCAGCAATGTTCTAGAACCTGAGTTTTTGCCAGCACCAGGACGAGCAATACGTTCTTTACCAAGCCACTGCCCAGATTCGCATCTATTAATCCTCTGGACATTTCTTCAACAGCAGCACAAAGAGACTTGTCGGGAATATTCGTGCTGCCAATCCTGAAACAGCTTGGTTGTGAATACAGACACTACACTTTTTTCTTCCAAAAATAATTTTTTATATCACCTAGTGATATAGATAACAAAATCGAAATAGTTGCAGTCCGCTCTACCACAAACCCAAAGCGGACGACCCAGTTCGTGGTTACCGACTAATCGGCTTATACCTTAACCGCTTTGGTTTAGCTCCTTCCTCACCCAATCTCTTCTTCTTGTCCGCCTCATATTCCTGATAATTGCCGTTGAAGAAGGTCCATTGTGAATTGCCTTCGGCGGCGAGGATGTGGGTGGCGATGCGGTCGAGGAACCAGCGGTCGTGGGAGATGACGAGTACGCAGCCGGCGAATTCGAGCAGGGCATCTTCCAGTGCGCGCAGAGTTTCCACGTCGAGGTCATTCGACGGTTCGTCCAGCAGCAGCACGTTGCCGCCGGAGATCAGGGTTTTGGCGAGATGCAGCCGTCCGCGCTCGCCGCCGGAGAGGTTGCCGACGATTTTTTGCTGGTCGCCGCCTTTGAAGTTGAAGCGGCCGATATAGGCGCGGGAAGGGGTTTCGTAGCGGCCTACGGTGAGAATGTCGGAGCCGCCGGAGATTTCCTCAAACACGGTTTTGCTGCCGTCCAGTGCATCGCGGCTTTGATCGACATAGGCCATATTCACCGTGCTGCCTATTTTCACTTCGCCGGAGTCGGGCTGCTCCTTGCCGGTAATCAGTTTGAACAGCGTGGATTTACCCGCGCCGTTGGGGCCGATGATGCCGACAATGGCACCGGCGGGGATGCTGAAGCTCAGGTTATCCATCAGCAATCTGTCGTTAAAGGCTTTGCTGACACCGTTGAATTCGATGACTTGGTCGCCCAGCCGCTCACCGGCGGGGATGAAGATTTCCTGCGTTTCGTTGCGCTTTTGATATTCGGCGCTGGCGAGTTCTTCATAGCGGGCAATACGCGATTTGCTTTTGGCTTGGCGCGCCTTGGGGTTTTGCCGCACCCATTCCAGCTCGGTGTGCAGCGCTTTGCGGCGTGCGGATTCCTGCGATTCTTCCTGCTTTAAACGGTCTTCTTTTTGTTCCAGCCAGCTGGAATAATTGCCCTTCCATGGAATGCCGTGACCGCGATCCAACTCCAGTATCCATTCGGCGGCGTTGTCGAGGAAATAGCGGTCATGGGTGACGGCGACTACGGTGCCGGGGAAGCGCACCAGAAATTGTTCCAGCCATTCCACCGATTCCGCATCCAGATGGTTGGTCGGCTCATCCAGCAGCAGCATGTCCGGCTTGGAAAGCAGCAGTTTGCACAGCGCCACGCGGCGTTTTTCACCGCCGGAAAGCGGGCCGATTTTTGCATCCCACGGTGGCAGGCGCAGTGCATCGGCGGCGATTTCCAGCTGGGTTTCCAGATCGGAACCGCTGGCGGCGAGAATGTTTTCATATTTGGCTTGTTCTTCTGCCAGCTTGTCGAAATCCGCATCTGGCTCGGCATAAGCGGCATACACGGCTTCCAGCAATTGTTTGGCCTGCATCACTTCGCCCAGTGCGGATTCGACTTCCTCGCGCACAGTTTTTTCCGCATCCAGTTGCGGTTCCTGCGGCAGATAGCCAATGGAAATATTCGGCTGCCACTGCACTTCGCCTTCAAACTCCTTGTCCACACCGGCCATGATGCGCAGCACCGTGGATTTACCCGAGCCATTCAAACCGAGCAGGCCGATTTTTGCACCGGGGAAAAATGAAAGGGAAATATCCTTGATGATTTGCCGTTTGGGCGGCACAGTTTTGCTCACGCGGAGCATAGACATTACATATTGAGCCATGATGCGGGTTTTCTGTGTGGATGAAAAGCACAAGCTTACTGCAAAGGGCGAGGTTTTGGTATCTGTTGGCGAGCCGGATTGCGTGGGTAACCGTTATAATCCCAACATGATAGAAGAAACTCCCCCACTTATCCTTTGTTCCACCTCACGCCTGGCACGCAGCCTGCAACTAGCGCATGCCCGCAGCCAAATTGCCGCAGGTGTTGAGCGCTGGCAGCCATTAAACGCGCTGACTTTGAAGCAGTGGCTGGATACCGTGATACAGGATGCGCTGCTATGCGGTGAAATTGCGACCGATCAGTTGCCGCAACGTGTGCTCGATGCGACGGAAGAGCGATTATTATGGGAGCGCACGATAGAGGCCAGTCTGGCGCAAGAGGTGCTGAAGGATTTGTTTGATACCGGCGGCATGGCGAGCGCGGCGGCCGAGGCACACGCCTTGATGCAGGGTTGGGGCATTCAAGCTTCCACGCTGCTTGCTTCCGATCAACTTAGCGCAGAAACCCGCCAATTTTTGCACTGGCGCGAGGCGTTTCAGAATATTTGCAATAAAGAAAACTGGCTGGAAACGGTGCGTTATACCGATAGCCAGATTGCGGCTCTGGCAAAAGGCGTGGGACGGTTAACAGTAAAATACCCGAAAATACACTACGCCGGATTTGACCGCATCGACCTGCAACAACAGCGTTTATTCGATGTGTTATCGGCGCAGGGCATACGAGTTGAACGCTGGCAGATAGCGGCCATTCAACGCGCTGAGCCGATGCAGATCAAATTGCCCGATCAAGAAGCGGAATGCCGTGCCGCCGTGGCTTGGGCAGCAGAACAATTGCAAACTAATCCTGAAGCGCGTTTGGCGATTGTGGTGCCGGAACTGGCAGCTTTGCATGAGCGGCTGGAAAATCTGCTGGATGATGCGTTGCACCCCGCCGCCATACAAGCCAGCCAAGCAGAATTGCCACGTTGCTATGATTTTTCACTGGGGCAAGCGCTGTCAGCGCAGCCTCTGGTTGCTATGGCGATGGCCTTGTTACAGCTTTGTGGCAGGCGGCGGCGAGTGACGCAGGAAGATTTTGGCCATTTATTGCTCAATCGCTACTGGTCGGCAGATATGACAGAAGCCGATGCACGTGCGCAATTTGATGCGCAATTACGCCGCAAATTGCCGCAAACCATCAGCTTGAACCGCATTACCAGTTTTGCCGAACATCTGGCGACGGTACCTAAACTGGCGGCCAACTTACACGCCGCCATCTCTTTGCTGGATGCACAAGCCAAAGCAGCCCTGCCTTCGGACTGGGTAGCCATGCTACGGCAATTGCTGGATGCTCTGGGCTGGCCGGGCGAACGCAGTCTATCCAGCCATGAATTTCAGGCACAACAGGCTTTCTATGAAGCACTGGATAGTTTGTCTCGCTTGGATGCCCTACTCGGCCAAATGTCATTGGCGAATATAGTCAAACACTTGACGCAAAGCTGCCGCGAGCAAATCTTTCAGGCACGCACTTTGGGCGATCCACCCTTGCAAATCCTCGGCTTGCTCGAAGCCCCCGGCCAAGCACTGGATGCCGTTTGGGTGATGGGTATGAACGATCACATTTGGCCACCGCAGCCGCGCCCCAACCCGCTGCTGCCAGCAAATGTGCAACGCAATGCAGGCACACCCAACGCCGATTGCCAGGTACAAACCGAATTTGCGCAGGCGATTCATCAAAGATTAATACAAAGTGCGCCGCTGCTCATCTTCTCCTGGGCAGAAAAAGAGGCCGACCGCATGTTGCGCATCAGCCCGCTAATTGCCAATTACCCAGCGCTTACAAATGAACCTGCCATGGCACTCACGCTGGCAGAACAATGCCTGCCCGAGCAAGGCTTTCAACCGCAAATGCTGGATGACCATATGGCACCACTCGTTACCGTCGGTGAGCATATACCCGGCGGCACGGGGCTATTGAAAGCGCAGGCCATTTGTCCGGCCTGGGCGTATTACCAATACCGGCTGGGCGCGCGCAAGTTGGAAACACCGGTAGATGGGCTGGATCCCTCTACGCGCGGCAATCTGGTGCATATGGTGTTGCAAAAATTTTGGCAAGGCCATGATTCGGCCTATTTACAAGCCATGGATACCGAACAAAGGCTGGTCGCGCTGGAAATCGCCGCCGTCCATGCACTCACTGAATTTAACGCCGAGCGTGTACAAGCCCTGCCCGCCAATTTCATGCTGTTGGAACAACAACGCTTGGTGTATCTGGTAGATGCCTGGCTACAACTGGAACTCACGCGCCCTGCCCCATTTAGCGTTGAAGCCTGCGAATTCCAAATCAATCTGACCATTGAAGGTATACAAGTACGCTTGTTTATCGACCGCATTGATGCGCTGGATGACGACAGTCTGGTGATTATTGATTATAAAACCGGTGCCAGACCGGATTTTAAAAACTGGGCAGAAGCGCGCATTATCGAGCCGCAACTGCCTATTTATGCAGCATTGGCACTCACCGATCACAAGGTCGCCGCTGTCTGTTTTGCCCGCGTAAAAAGCGAAGACCACGCATTTTCCGGTATCGCCAACAACGCGGATTTATTGCCCAAAGTTTATGACATCAACGGCTCTCGCAAAATCTTTACCGAAGAGGCTTTCCCTGATTGGCCAGCCGTGCTGGAACACTGGAGAAAAAGCATCAATGCCATCGCTCAGGAAATCAAGGCAGGCGTAGCCGCCAACCGTTTTGCGGATGAAGCTGATCTCAAATACTGCGAAGTGCTGCCTTTGTTACGTCTGCCGGAACGGTTATTGCAGATGGAAAATTCAGCTAATTCGTAGGCAACGTTCCAACCACCAAACCATCAATTTATTACGGATATTCAAATGAATTTAATCAAGTGCCGCAGCATGCGGTTTTTAACACTAGGCAGTTTAATGTTGACGCTACCTCTAGTCGGTTGCGGCACCAAACAATACCGCCACGTCGAGCCCTCAGGTTTTTTGGGGGATTACTCAAAAATGGTAGAAGGCAAAAGCAATGAGGCTTTGTCTGTTTACGTGAATCCACAAGCCGACTGCCGAAAATACAGCAAAGCCATTATTGAACCTGTGGTTTTTCAGGAAATACCGGGCTATACCACGTTGGCCAGCCTTAAGGCCGAGGATCAATCCATGTTGTTGGCTTTAGGCCGTGAAACGATTAGCAGCGCGATGCGGGAAGGCCAGTTTGAAATCGTGGATCAACCCGGGCCGGATGTATTACGCGTTAAAAGCGCGATTATTGAAGCAGACAAAGCCAATATGGTGATGGCGCTGGGCTTGTCGGTTGCGCCCTATTTATGGGAAATCTCTACGGTGTGGGGCGTGAGCGCAGGAAAATGGCCATTTCTCGGCGAGCTGGCAGGCGAAATGGAAATATCCGATGCACAAACCGGAGAGCGTCTTTTTGCCTCTGTAGACAAAGTCGTCGGCACCTTGTTTTCAACCTTAAACCCGATAAATGTGTGGGGTGATGTGCGTGATGGCTTTGAATTTTGGCGTATCCGGGAAGGCAAGCGCATGAAAAGTTGCCGCGCGACCGGCTCCTTCCACATGCCTGAAGACGAACGCGGCTGGATGCGAAAAACCTTTGATTACATGGCACCATGATTACGATAATCAAAACTTGAAATTTATTCCCAGCTTAAGCTACCCCCTGTTTGATATTCCGTTACCCGCGTTTCAAAAAAGTTTTTTTCTTTTTTCAAATCCATCATTTCACTCATCCACGGGAAAGGATTTTTTGCGCCCGGATACAAAACATCCAGACCAATTTGCTGGCAGCGACGGTTGGCGATAAAGCGCAGATATTCCTTGAACATGGCGGCGTTCAACCCCAGTACGCCGCGCGGCATGGTAGCTTCGGCGTAGCGGTATTCCAGTTCCACACCTTGCTGCATCAGGTTTTTGATTTCCTCGCGGAAACTTTCCGTCCACAGCTGTGGATTTTCCAGCTTGATGGTGTTGATGAGATCCACGCCGAAATTGCAGTGTTGCGATTCATCGCGCAGGATGTATTGATACTGTTCGGCAGCGCCCTGCATCTTGTTTTGCCGCCCCAGCGCCAGTATCTGCACAAAACCGACGTAGAAAAACAGGCCTTCCATGATGCAGGCAAAAACAATGAGCGAGCGTAATAATTGCTGGTCGCTTTCCAGAGTGCCGGTCTTGAACTGGGGATCGGTCAAGGTATTAATAAACGGAATCAGAAAGTCATCTTTATCCTTGATACTGGCCACTTCCTGATAGGCATTGAAAACTTCGCCTTCATCCAGTCCCAAACTCTCGACAATGTATTGATAGGCATGGGTGTGAATCGCCTCTTCAAAGCCTTGGCGCAGCAGGTATTGACGACATTCCGGCGCGGTAATGTGTCTATAAGTGCCGAGCACGATATTGTTAGCCGCCAGTGAATCCGCCGTGGTAAAAAACCCCAGATTACGTTTGACGATCAATCGCTCATCTTCAGTCAGCGCAGTGCTGTCTTTCCACTGCGCAATATCGCGGCTCATGGCCACTTCCTGCGGCATCCAGTGGTTGGCGCAACCGGCCAAATACTTGTCCCAGGCCCAGTGGTATTTGAACGGTACCAGTTGATTGACATCGGTTAGTCCGTTAATCACGCGTTTATCGCTGGCGTTGACCCGACTCAATGGCGGGATGGCAGGTGTTACAGAACTTGGGATGGCGTTTTCCGGCAATAATTCATCTTCAAATGACAGCATGTTTTTTCTTCCTTTAAATTTGGCAGACCAATTATTGGCAGGATTCACAACCGGGGTCGTCAATGGCGCATTGTCTGGGCGGGGTATCAGCTGCGGGCATTAGGGATGAAACTGCATTCAGCTCGCCACCGCTACCGGTCGATTTCTCGGCGGCAGTCGCGCCCAGCGAACGCAGGTAATACGTGGTTTTGAGGCCGCGCTGCCAGGCCAGCCTATAGGTTTCATGCAGCTTTTTGCCGGAAGGCTCGGCAAAGTAAAGATTAAGCGATTGCGCCTGATCTATCCATTTTTGGCGGCGCGCGGCCGCTTCTACCAGCCAACTTGGGTCAATTTCAAACGCGGTGGCATACAAGGCCTTGATTTCATCCGGGATACGGTCTATGGCTTTCACCGAGCCGTCATAGTATTTGATGTCGGCAATCATCACTTCATCCCATAAATCCAGCGCTTTCAGTTCATTCACCAGCGCTTCGTTGACTACGGTAAATTCACCAGACAGGTTGGATTTGACATACAGGTTCTGGTACTCCGGCTCTATGCTGGCAGCCACGCCGATGATATTGGAGATGGTCGCAGTCGGTGCAATCGCCACGCAATTGGAATTGCGCATACCGATCGCCTGAATGCGCTGACGCAAGGCATCCCAATCCAGCTGACTGCTGCGGTCTACTTCCACATGTCCACCACGCGCTTCGCTTAGCAAATTCAATGTATCCAGCGGCAGAATGCCCTGATCCCACAGGCTGCCCTTGAAGCTGGAGTAAGCACCGCGCTCTTGCGCCAGATGGGTGGAGGCCAGATAAGCGTGATAGCAAATCACTTCCATGCTGCGGTCGGCAAATTCCACGGCCTCCGGCGAGGCATAGGGAATACGCAAGGCATGCAGTGCATCCTGAAAACCCATAATGCCCAGCCCAACCGGACGATGGCGATAATTAGCATTGCGCGCATGGCCTACGGCATAAAAATTGATGTCGATGACGTTGTCCAACATACGCATAGCAGTGTTGATGGTAGCCTGGAGCTTGTCCTGATCCAGCACTGAAACTCCGTTTTCCTGCTTCAAATGTGCCATCAGATTGACCGAACCCAGATTGCACACGGCGATTTCCGTGGCTGAGGTATTCAGCGTGATCTCGGTGCACAAATTGGAGCTGTGCACCACGCCCACATGCTGCTGCGGCGAGCGGATATTGCATGGGTCTTTGAAAGCAATCCAGGGGTGGCCGGTTTCAAACAGCATGGACAGCATCTTGCGCCACATTTGCAGTGCCGAAACGCGCTTGAACAGTTGGATTTCACCATGCTCCGCCTGACGTTCGTATTCAACATAAGCGCTGGCAAAAGCTTTGCCGAACTTGTCATGCAAATCCGGCACATCGGCAGGCGAAAACAGTGTCCACTCGCCATTTTCGCTGACGCGCTGCATAAAGAGATCGGGAATCCAGTGCGCGGTGTTCATGTCATGCGTGCGGCGGCGGTCATCGCCGGTGTTCTTGCGCAAATCCAGAAACTCTTCAACATCCAGATGCCAGGTTTCCAGATAGGCGCACACCGCACCTTTGCGCTTGCCGCCCTGATTCACGGCAACAGCGGTATCGTTCACGACCTTGAGGAAAGGAATCACGCCCTGACTTTTGCCATTGGTGCCTTTGATGCGCGAACCCAGCGCACGCACCGGTGTCCAGTCATTACCCAGACCGCCGGCATATTTCTGCAACAGCGCATTTTCCTTGATGGTTTGATAAATGCCCTCCAGATCATCGCTCACCGTGGTCAGATAACAGGACGACATTTGCGAGTGCGTGGTGCCGCTATTGAACAGCGTAGGCGTGGAGCTCATGAAATCAAAGCTGGAAAGCACCTTGTAGAATTCGATGGCACGCGCTTCGCGCTCTATCTCATTAAGCGCCAGCCCCATCGCCACGCGCATGAAAAAAATCTGCGGCAGCTCGATACGGCGCTCCTCAATGTGCAAAAAATAGCGGTCATACAAGGTTTGCAAACCCAGATAACCGAACTGCAAATCACGTTCGGCGACCAGTGCCGCCGCCAGTTTTTGCAAATCGAACTGCGTCAAGCGCTGATCCAGCAAACCGGCTTCCACCCCCAGCTTGATATACTGCGGAAAATACTCGGCATAGCGCGTATGCATGGCGGTGTGATTGACGCTCTCGCCCAGCACTTCGGTGCGTATCGTATCCAGCAATAGCCGCGCGGTAACGTAGTTGTAAGCCGGTTCACGCTCAATCAAACTGCGTGCAGCGAGTATCAGCGCGCGACGTACTTCATGGAAAGGAATACCGTCGTAGCAATCGCGCACCGCCTGTTCGACAATGGTTTGCGGATTCACGACATCGCCCAGATTGACACAGGCTTCGGCGACGATGGCAATCAGTTTCGCCGTATCCAGCGGCTGGTTCTGGCCGTTGATATTGACGTGCAAGGTTGGATGATGGTGCGGTTGGCTGGCGCGTTCCGCCGCGCGTTTTTCCCGATACAGCACATAAGCCCGCGCCACATCGTGTTCACTGGAACGCATCAGCGCCAGTTCAACCTGATCCTGAATATCCTCGATATGCACCGTGCCGCCAGCGGGCAAGCGCCTTAACAGCGCATCAATAACCTGCTTGGTCAGTGCCGTCACTTGCTCGCGCATACGGCTGGATAATGCGGTTTGGCCGTGTTCTACCGCCAAAAACGCCTTGCTCATGGCGATGGAAATTTTTTCGGAATCAAATACAACAACCGCGCCGTTGCGGCGTATGACTTGCAGTGAAATGCGGTCTGCGGGTAAAGCCTGACCTGCGTTGAATGCCATATCATTCATGGTTGGAACTCCCTTTCAGCTAGGGCAGGAATATCTCAAGGCGGCAATAAAATGCACCACCTTAAAGACCAGCATGGCGGAAAGTGCTCAGAACGTATTTTTAAAGTTACTGCGCGTCCGAATTGCGGTGCTCGCTACACTTTTAAAACACGTTCTCAGAATATAAGCGACACTTTCCATCTGCCGAGGACACCCCGCCTCAAACGTTAAAATTAATCTTCTTGCAAAGATTGTCTGCGGCAGGTCTCCTGGCTCTCGGGTCATCACGGCTTACCGGTCTTCCCACAGGTTTTCACCTGCAGTGACGAGTTTGGCAAACCACTTTCCGATTACAGTTGCGGGGGCAGCTCCGGCTTTAAGCTGTTGTGTTGATAGGCAACAGCCCGCACCGGATTCCCTATTATCCCGACCCTTGGAATGAAAGGTCGGGAACCGTAGTGCGCTTAATATAATGCAAGTTGACGGTTTTGTCTCGCATAAAACACAATATATAGATATTTTTTTATTTTAAATGTCTATAGGTTTGATTTTATTGGCTTGTGCAGATTGTGATAAATCCAAGTACTGGCGTGGCATGAAATGCATGAAAATGGAAATATTAAAAAATATCTTCCTCTGAATAGGTCGTTTAGAATAGGAATTTTCTACAGCCTCGTTAGCCCCTTACCAGCTCGAGTCACAAGGCCTTATGTCAGACAAACCAATTCCAGTTGCCGTTGTCGCTGCCGATGTACCGGCACGAAGCAAGCCATCCGTCTATCCTGAACCATTTGCAACACGCATGCTTGGCAGAGAAAAGCGCCAATTGGGTGAGCAGTTTGGTCTCACGAATTTTGGTGTAAACCTTACGCGCTTGGCTCCAAATGCAGTTTCGGCACTTCGTCACGGCCATACCAAACAGGATGAGTTTGTCTACATTCTTCAAGGGCAGCCTACGTTACACACTAACGAAGGGCAGACTCAGCTTTCTCCAGGGATGTGTGCAGGTTTCAAGGCTGGCACCGGCAACAGTCACCGATTGATAAACGAAACTGCGGAAGAGGTCGTGTACCTCGAAGTTGGCGATAGAACAGCGGGAGACGAAGGTAGCTATCCAGACGATGATCTCAATGCCTCTCTCGCGGAGGGTAAATGGAAATTCACTCATAAAGATGGCACGCCGTATGTGTAAAGCCGAAGCAGGGCTAATCTATCCATTAATGGTACTTCTATAAATCCGTCATGAAATTTGGATTCATGCCACATGGTTTCACCTTTTTAATGGCTAAACATTAGCAATTTTCTCCAGCACCCCCACTTGTAAACCTGTTACTTTGGGGAATCCAACTCCTGCTGAGAGCGGATATTCATGAGTAATTTCTGTTGCGATATAACCTCGTCGCAGATAAAAAGCCAGCAGTTCTTTTCTCTCAAGGATGACCGCCATTGTGAACTTCTCTATGGAAAAATGCTGACTGGCAAAGGCCTCTACATAAGCAAGCATTTGTTTGCCGTAACCCAAGCCCTGAGATTCTGTGCTGGTTGCCAGCATGCCGATATGGGCACATGCATCAGCGATTTCCACATGAACACAAGCGATCATTTTTTCGTGATCCCAAGCCAACAAGATGCAGGAGTTTGTCCGAAATAGACCGGCTATTTGTTCAGGGTTGGTTCTCTCGCCTGAAATCAGGTTGGTTTCATGCGTCCAGCCCTTTATATCCCCCGTTGGTCGATAGGCACGATTGACTAACTCGGCAATGGCCTGAATGTCGTTGATTGTGGCCTGTTTAAATTGCAGATTCATTGGGGATAATGGCGACCAAGTCCGTGATGCCAATCTCTACATTGGCCTGTGAAAGCAGGGTTGTGGCCTGACCGCGATGATGGGTTTGATGGTTGAAGAAATGCATCACCAGACTAAAGTAATTTTTCTGTGCGTCCAGGCCTTTCATGTTGGTATACGCAAGAACGAAATCCAAATCTTCCTCCTTCATTGCGCAGGCCCATTCCTGAATCACCTGATCCAGCCGCTTTCTATGCGTTGCAAGGCTTTGAATATCCGGGTATAAAACTTGGTCAAGGCCGACAGGCATAGGGAAATTTCTTACAAACTCAAGTGCCGAATAGTTGGCGGGATGGGTTGCAAAACGCTTTAACCAAAGGATGTCACCCACAGCCAAGTGATTGAGTGTGCCTAAAACTGAACCAAAGAATGCATTTCTATTGGCGTTAATTTCTTCGTCAGATAAACGCATCGCCGCTTCATATAGCTTGACATTCATCCATGCGTTGTACTCGGCCATCAGGATAATGTGTTGTGTACGGCTCATTGGCATGTTCCTGTTTCGGGATTGCTTATGCAGTAATGATCTGGGCGGCTAGCCTTAGCCAAATTATGGCAAGCAAGATTAGTCCGCAGAGAAACGTATTTCTTCTATGTCGCAGATGGTTGTAGGTGGTGTGGATATAGGCGTGAATGTAACGAAATGATTACAAATCATTTATTTGCCCATTCTTTATCCAGCAATTGATTTTATACTTTCCATCTTCGGCATGCGGCGGAAACCACCCGCCATACGGTTCCAGAAATTGGCTAATGAGATGGATAGGCTTAATTCTACAATTTCCAAATCAGAAAAATACGGCTTTAGTGCGTGGTATTCGGCATCTGCCGCATGGGTTTCCGCAATATTGGTTAAGGATTCCGCCCAGGCCAATGCCGCTTTTTCACGGGCATCAAAGAAAGGTGACTCTTTCCATACCGGCAAGCTATCAAGGCGCTGCTGTGATTCGCCCAGCTTTCTGGATTCCTTAAGATGCAGGTTTACACAATAAGCGCAGCCGTTTATTTGTGAAACACGTGTTTCAACCAACGCTCTTAGCTTTGCATCCAGCGTGAACTGCTCCAGCTCTTGCGTGAAGTTCCGCAGTTTGCTTATGAGGTCGGGCGTATGCAGAAAGTAATCAATACGTGTCATCAAATTATCAATTTGGTAAGGTTTGCATAATCAGTTATGGCTAAAGTATTTGCTGTTCTATCTCATGCAGATAAATAAAGTTGGGGGCTTTAACCCCGGCTTTTTGTCTAATTTCAATCAACTCGGCTGATTCAAAAAAGCGTCGTGCATTTTCAAGTGATGACCATTGTGAAAAATGCACAATATTGTTTGCATCACTGTCATAGCGCAGTAATTGATAGCTGATCTCACCAGCTTGTTTTCTCATCTCGGCGGCCTGGTCAAAAATGATCTTCCAGGCCGGGTAGGATTCAACTTCATGAATAATTAAAACGTGATGCATATCAGTGCCCTTCATCAACATCAACTTTACGCATAGCCAACCTGGCTTTCAAAGCTTCGGTTGCACCCGTCCCGGGCTGAACGATGACATTTGCATAGGTGATTTCCAGCAAGCTTTGTTTGTCCATGAGTATAGGTTCCAACAGTTTTCCGGTAATGCGATCTGCCAATTGAACATAAGCGCCATTAGGTGCCAAATGTTGATTGCCCCATCTGGTTAACGCCACCAGCACCGGGAAAAAATCACGACCTTTTTCGGTCAGAATATATTCGTATCTTTTGGGGCGCTCACTGTAAATACGTCGCTCCAGCAAGCCATTTTCTGTTAAATGCTTGAGCCGTCGCGTCAGGCTGTTGCTTGCAATTCCCAAGCTGTTTTGAAATTCATCAAACTTGGAAAGGCCAAGAAATGCATCACGCAAAATTAAAATACTCCACCACTCGCCCACACATTCCAAGGCTTTAGCGGCTGAGCAATCCATATTTTTGAAGCTGGTTCGTTGCATGATGAAAGTAACTATAATCTTGTTACTTTCATCATGCAAGTTAAAAAATTGGATCTATTTAATTCGATATTGCCACTAATAACCCTTCCCGCAGGTTTTTCGCCGTATTCACCATGTGTTGCAGCGCCTGCACGGTCTCCGGCCAGCCACGGGTTTTCAGGCCGCAATCCGGGTTGATCCATAATCTTTCGACGGGAATCACAGCCGTTGCACGCTGCATTAGCGCTTCCATTTCCGCAATGGAAGGCACACGCGGTGAGTGTATGTCATAAACACCGGGGCCGATTTGATTGGGATAGGCAAATTCGCCGAAGCCATCCAGCAATTCCATCTGCGAGCGCGAAGTTTCTATGGTGATGACATCGGCATCCATGGCGGCAATCGCTGGCAAGATGTCGTTGAATTCCGAATAACACATATGCGTGTGTATCTGGGTATCGTCGCTGGCCACGCTGGCGGAAAGCTTGAAAGCGCGTACCGCCCAATCCAGATAGCTTTGCCATTGCGCACGCTGCAATGGCAAGCCTTCGCGGAAGGCGGGTTCGTCGATCTGGATAATGGCGATACCGGCTTTTTGCAAGTCATCCACTTCATCGCGGATGGCCAGCGCCAATTGCATTGCTGTAGTTTTTCGCGGCTGGTCATCGCGCACAAACGACCATTGCAGCATGGTGACAGGCCCGGTGAGCATGCCTTTGACCGGTTTGGCGGTGAGCGATTGTGCGTAGCTTGCCGTGTCTACCGTCATCGGTTTAGGTCTATAGACATCGCCAAAAATGATGGGTGGTTTGACGCAGCGCGAACCGTAGCTTTGCACCCAGCCATATTCGGTGAAGGCGTAGCCCGCCAATTGTTCACCGAAATATTCCACCATGTCATTGCGCTCGGCCTCACCGTGTACCAGCACATCCAGCCCTAAATTTTCCTGCTGTTCAATGGCGTAGCGGATATGCTGCTGCATGGTGTTGGCATAGTCTGCCTCGCTGATTTCACCTTTTTTGAATCGGGCGCGGCTGGTGCGAATCTCCGCTGTTTGCGGGAAGGAGCCTATGGTGGTGGTGGGTAGCAGCGGCAGATTCAGGCGTTGCTGCTGTTGGGCCTGCCGAATTGCAAATGGATGCGCGCGGTTTTCATCAAATTGATCCAGATGCTCAATGCGCGCTTTCACCGCTGTCGAATGTACGCGGCTGGAATTGGCGCGTGCCATAATCGCGGCGCGGGAAACCGCTAATTCTTCCGCCACCGAGGCCACGCCGAGATTGATGGCCTTGGCCAGAATATTCAGCTCGTGCAATTTTTCATCGGCAAATGCCAGACAGGATTTGATTTCGTCATCGAGCAAGGCCTCCTGCGCCAGATTCACCGGCGTATGCAGCAGCGAACAACTGGGTGCCAGCCATAAACGCTCGCCCAGTCTTTCCACCCAGGGATGCAGCAATTGCAGGCTTTTATCCAGATCATTGCGCCACACATTGCGCCCGTCAATCACGCCTATGGAAAGCACCCAGTGGCCGGGAATGGCATTAACCCAGGGGCCAATCTGCTCGGGCGCGCGCACGGCATCAATATGCACGCCATCCACTGGCAAATGGGTAATCACACTCTGGTAGCGCGTGACATTGGCAAAATAAGTGGTGAGCAACAGTTTGGGGCGATTGCTGCGCAACCAGGCATAAGCGCGCTCAAACGCTTTTAACCAGGCCTCGTCCAGATCCAGCGCAAAAATAGGCTCGTCTATTTGTACCCATTCAATTTTTCGCTGATGCAGCTCACGCAACAAGTGTGCGTATTGCTCGGCCAAACTGTTGAGCAATTCCAGTTTATTAAAATTGTCTTTGGTTTTGCTCAAATATAACAGGCTGACTGGGCCCAGCAACACCGGCTTTACCTTGCTACCCAGCCGCTGCGCTTCATCCAGCTGCGTCAGATAGTCATGGGCATTGATGGAAAACCGGGTGTCATTATTGAGTTCGGGTACGATGTAATGATAATTGGTATCAAACCATTTGGTCATTTCCATTGCCGGTTGCTGGGCATTGCCGCGTGCCAGTGAAAAATAATCAGCGAAATAATCCTTTTCCTCCCGCACCTTGTCCCGCCAACCAAAACGCTGCGGCGTTGCGCCAAACAATACGCTGTGATCCAGCACATGGTCGTAAAAAGAAAAATCCCCCGCCGTGATAAAACTTAATTCTGCCTGTTGTTGTTTTTGCCAGTTTTCGCTACGTAGTGCCTGTGCGATAGCTTGCAAGCCTTCAACCGCTAACTCACCTTTCCAGAATGATTCCAGTGCAAACTTCAAACCGCGCCTTGCACCTATGCGCGGATAACCCAAAATATGTGTGTGTGCCATGTTGTGCCCTTTACAAGAAAGGTTGCATTTTTAGCGGATCAATAAAATTAATAAAGCGAAAGTTTTTGTGATAAATTTGAATAAAATTCATATGGGGGGTTTATTCATGATAGAGCTGCGTCATTTGCGCTCCCTTAAAGCGATTGCAGAAACCGGCAAACTGGGGCTGGCTGCCGAGCGTGTGTTTCTCACGCAATCAGCGCTATCCCACCAGATTCGCGCATTGGAACAACATTATGCAATCACCTTGTTTCAGCGTACCGCGCACGGCTTACGCTTTACTCCGGCAGGGCAGCGCTTATTGGACTTGGCGCACATGCTGCTGGAATTGGTGGACAAGGCCGAGCGCGATTTGATTCGCTTAAAAAGCGATCAGTCCGGCGAATTGCGTATTGTGCTGGAATGCCACACCTGCTTTGATTGGCTAACCCCCGTGATGAATAGCTTCAGACAAGCCTGGCCTGAAGTAGAACTGGATTTGGTAGCCGGGTTTCATAGTGATCCATGGCGTTTGCTACATGAATCCAAAGCAGATTTTGTCATCGGCGGATTGCCAGAAAAAAGTTCAAGCCAAAATTCAAATCAAACTTCAAACCAGGAGCAAAGTAACGGTTTAAAGCACGCGCCACTTTTCAAATTTGAGATCATGGCGGTGCTGCCTATCGACCATCCATTGCAAGCTAAAAACCATCTGAATGCCAGTGATTTTTCTCATGTCACGCTCATTACTTATCCCGTTGCCGAAGAACGCATCGACATTATTCGCAAAGTGCTAAAACCTGCCAATGTGGTATTTGCAAGACGCACCGCAGAGCTGACTATCGCCATTATGCAGCTGGTAGCCAGCCGCCGTGGACTGGCCGCGCTGCCAGGTTGGGGCATTCAAAGCTATCTGGAACACCAATACGTCATCGCCAAACCCATCACAAAAAACGGGCTTTGGTCCGAACTTTACGCCACTGGCAGGGAGGAAACCATGGCAAGTAACTATGCGCAGGATTTAGTGCGTATTATTCGGGATACCTGTGCGATTCAATTGAAAGGAATTAAATTGCTGTAGAGCAATTGGCAAGCTATATAGCTTGTATTCCGGCGCACACAAAAATACGCTATTACACATCAGTGACTTAAAAGAAAAATAATGAACCACCAACAAACCCTCATCCAGGAAGATGAAGCCAGCCGCATCCGCGCACTGGAACTGGAATCTTTCATTGTTGAAGCGCCTGCCGGTGCGGGCAAGACCGAGCTGCTGACGCAGCGTTATCTCAAGCTATTGCAAACGGTAAGCGCGCCGGAAGAAATTATCGCCATTACCTTTACCAACAAGGCGGCAGCAGAAATGCGTTTACGCATTCTGGATAGCCTCAAACTTGCCAGCGATGGCGCACTACCGCCGCAGCCGCACAAGCAAATCACTTTTGCCCTGGCGCAAACCGCGCTAAAAATTTCCGCGCAACTAGGCTGGCAACTATTGGAAAATCCGGCGCGTTTGCGCATTACCACCATTGATGCCCTGTGCGGCAATCTGGCGCGGCAAATGCCATTGCTGTCGCGCTTTGGCAGCCAGCCCATGATGTGTCTGGATGCAGGGCTGCATTATCAGGAGGCGGCACGGCGCACTTTGGAAATGCTGGAAGGCGATGATGACTTTGCCGAAGTGGTGGCGGAAACCCTGCGCCATCTGGATAACGACAGCGCCAAGCTGACCGAGCTATTGGTCAGCATGTTGCGCCTGCGTGACCAGTGGCTCAATCATACCCAGCAGCTGGATGCGCAGGATGGCGCGGAAAGCGCATTGCGCCATTTGCTGACGCAGGATTTGGCACAAGCCGCGCGCATTTTAACGCCCGCCGTGCAAAACCAGCTGATGCCGCTGGCGCGCTTTGCCGCTTCCAATCTGGCTTGCGAGGAGCCGGTGGCTTTGTTGCTGGATTGGGAAACGCCGCTGCCAGTGATGCCGGAAGCGCTGGCTTTATGGCGCGCCGTGGTGGATTTATTGTTGACCAATAGCGGCACTTTCCGCAAAGAAAAAGGCATTAACAAAAGAAACGGTTTTCCGGCAGAAAAAGTAGGCAAAGAAAAGAAAGCTGAACTTTCCCGCCTGATTGAAGCGCTGAATACCTCGGAAGAAAGCGCAGAAAATCTGGCACGCATCCGCACCTTGCCCGGCTTGCAACATGGCGATGCCAGCTGGCAGTTGGTGGCGACATTTGCGCGCCTGCTCAATTTGGCGGTGGCGCATTTATGGGCTGTGTTTCAAGAGGTCGGCGAGGTGGATTTTATCGGCGTGGCCGAGCGGGCTTTGCAGGCGCTGGAAGATGAAAGCGGCGCGACGGACCTGGCCATGAAACTGGATTACCGCATTCGCCATTTGCTGGTGGATGAATTTCAGGATACCAGCCCAACGCAGGTGGAACTGTTGCGCCGTTTGACGCGCGGCTGGCAAATGGACGATGGCCGCACGCTGTTTTGTGTGGGCGACCCCATGCAATCCATTTACCGCTTTCGCAAGGCCGAAGTTGGTTTGTTTTTGCAAGTGGCACAAAGTGGCATCGACCATATTCGTCTGACCAAACTTAAATTATGCCGTAATAACCGCTCTTGCCCGCAAGTGGTGGATTGGATCAATCAGGCCTTCGATCAGGCGTTTCCAGCGGAAGATAGCGTATCGCGCGGGGCGATTGCCTACCGTGCCTTTGTTGCGGGCAAGCCGAATGTAGCGGGCAAACCGGAGGCTGACGATGGCGGCGTGGAAACCCATGCCGTAATTGTGGCAGCGGATTTGTCCAAAGCCCAAGCGGCTATGCAGGAAGCCATACAGGTGGCCAACATCATAGAAGCCGAACAATATGCCGACCCGCAGCGCAGCATTGCCGTGCTGGTGCGTGCGCGTAGCCATTTGCATGCGCTGGTGGCGGAAATTCGCCGCGAACGGCCGCACATCAAGTTTCAGGCGGTGGAAATCGAAGCGCTCAGCGGTCGCCAAAGCATACAAGATGTTTTGGCGCTGACTTATGCACTGCATCACCGCGCCGACCGTGTGCATTGGCTGGCAATTCTGCGTGCGCCCTGGTGCGGGCTGACATTGGCCGATTTGCATGTGCTGGCCGCTGATAACCATCAGGCCACCATTTGGTCATTAATGCAAGATGAAGCGCGCATTGCCAACATGAGTGCCGATGGCCAAACGCGGTTGGCACATATGCGCGAAGTGCTGGCACAGGCCTTGGCGCATCAAGGCCGCTTGCGCACGCGGCGCTGGGTGGAAGGTGTGTGGATACAACTAAATGGCCCCGCCTGTTTGTGGGAGGCCGGTGACGTGCGCGATGTGCAGGCATTTTTTGATCTGATCTCGCAACTGGAAGCAGGCAGCGGCTTTTCTCTACCCGCGCTGGAGGAACAGGTGCTCAAACTCTACGCCGCGCCCGATGCAGAGGCCGACGAGCGTTTGCAATTCATGACTATCCATAAATCCAAAGGCCTGGAATTCGACACCGTGATTCTGCCCGGCCTCGCCAGTGATAACACCCAGCAGGATCAACCCTTGTTGCTGTGGGAAGAAGTCTCCATGCGGGATGAGTTTGCCGGTAGCGTGACCGAGCTGGTCGCCGCACCGCTGATGCCTAAAAACAAACGTAGCAATGATCTGCCCACGCCCTATGACTATCTGCAAGGCTTGGAAAAAGAACGCGCGCAGAACGAAAGCCTGCGTGTGCTGTATGTCGCCGCTACACGCACAGAGCGCAAACTGCATTTGGTAGGCATCGCCAAAATTGATGATAAATTTGAAGTCAAAACGCCCGCTGCGCATAGTCATCTGGGCTATTTATGGCCCAATATCTGCGCACCGTTCATGCAGGCGGCAGCCGCTTTTGCCGAGCAGGAACCAGCGCAGGATACGGCTGTGCCCGTAACCGGCAATTTTATTCCACAATTGCTACGCCTGCTGCAAGTGGGCGTGCCAGAGCGATTGGCCAATATGCCATCGGCTTCAATATTCGCAGGCAATAGTCAAAAAGAAAATGACACGCTGCCTGACGACCACCTGCAACTGGAAAAACATACAGGCATATTGGCGCATCGCTATATGGAACTGATCGCGCAAAGCGATTTAAATAGCTGGACTAGCGAACGCCTGCAAAATCTGCAAGCCGCCATGTGCCACTGGCTCTTGCAACAAGGCCATGCACAGCCAGCCGCCGAACAAGCTGCCACCAGAGTTGTACAAGCCTTGCACACAACCTTGAACAGCGAGCAAGGACGCTGGGTTTTACAGCCACGGGAACAGGCTGCTGCTGAATATGCCGTAACTACGGCTTTGGCAGGCAATCTATCAACACAAGTAATAGACCGAACTTTTATTGAACACATTGAAAACAATAATAAAGTACGCTGGATTATTGATTTCAAATCGACAGCGCTAGAAGAAAGCTTAAGCGAAGCCGAGCTGCAACGCGAAGCCGAATTTCACCGACCGCAACTGCAGCGCTACGCGGCGCTGTTTGCCGATGAAGGCTTGCCGCTACGCACAGCGGTGTTTTTTTTGATGTTGGGGAAATTGGTGGAAGTAGGAATCTAGGCCGTACTCGCGAAATTAGCGTAACCCGAAAGCTGCCAAACATCGGTAGATGAGCGCAGCGTTATCCACCGTTGAAGGCTTAACATACGGCGGAATGCGTTACACTTTTCCGCCCTACGCGGCCACACTCATTTTCAACGCCAATCAGCGCGTTTGTTCATTGCGTGAATTTTTCATTTTACGGCTTTCAAAAGCGCGCAAGCCCATGAAAGTGAAGATGCCGATGATAATCATGGCAACGATAAAACTGCCATAAGCCATAGGCCACGGAATGTCATGCGTCATCATGGAAAACTCGGACATGCCGCCTATACCGGCCAGCACATTGATGGGCATGAACACCACGCTGATAATCGTCAGGCGTTTCAAGTCCTTGTTCTGGTTAACGTTCAGAAAGCCGACTGTGGCATCCATCTGGAAATTAATCTTGTTGAACAGAAAGTTGGTGTGGCCATCCAGCGATTCAATGTCGCGCAAAATTTCACGCACTTCTTCATGCTGGGTATTGGATAACAATCGGTTGCGCATCAGAAACGACAAGGCATTGCGCGTATCGAGCACATTGCGCCGAATGCGGCCATTAACATCTTCTTCTTCTGAAATCGCGGTCAGAATGATGGCGGCTTCATCATTGGTCATGTGCGCCTTGAATACCTGCTTGCCCACGCTTTCCAGCCTGGCGTAAACATCTTCCAGTGCATTGGCGGAATATTCCACATCGGCGGCATACAAATCCAGTAACACATCCTTGGCTTCAGACACATAGCCGGCCTGCGCTCTGGCGCGCAAACGTTGCAATCGGAACACCGGCAACTCTTCCGTGCGCACGGAAAACAAGGTTCCTTCCTTGAGAATGAATGCCACCGGCACATTGCGCGATTCCACATCTCTGTCCAGCAGAAAATCGGAATGCAAATGCACTTCACGGTTATCTTCCACATAAAAACGCGCGCTGGTTTCCAGATCAGTCAGCTCTTTGGGATTGGGCAAATGCACGCCAAAAATCTCTCTCGCCCAGGCCAGTTGCTCATCTTCCGGGGTCACCAAATCCACCCAGATAGGCTGCGCCTCTTCCAGATCTTCACGGCTGTAAATGGGAATCTGGCGCAAGCGTCCTTCGTGCAGATCAAACACCCGTATCATCATGCTCTGGCTGCGCGAATGCGGTTCGGCTACCAGCTCTACGCGTATGGAATCCGACAATTCCAGCAGAATTTCTTCTTTGCGCTCATCGGGAATCAGCTTCCAGATAATGTCGCGGTCATCGGCGGATAATACTTCCATGATGCGCACAATGCGCTGCGTATCAAACTGACCCAGCAAGCGTTGCAATTCGACCAGATTTTGCTTGTGCACCAGACTTTCCACCAAATCCTGACGCGGCATCGTTTGCCTATGTACCAGGCTTTCCACCAGCTTGTGCTTTTGCAGCAAACTGGTGACTTTGCCTAGATTTTCCAGCTCTCTGGTTTCGTATTCGTTGGTCATAATTTACGTGGGTCGGGTCTGGGTTATCAGTATTTTATGCTGGAAATTTTTATATTGGCGCAGTGCTTGTTATGCGCCATCCCTGCCAAAGCAGGAGCAACAACGTAGCATTTTGAATGCAACTTGGAATAAATACAGGCTACAAGCCTATTGTCTCACGATTTATTCCGAGTATTTTGCAGCCACCTGGCAGTAAAGCGAGACAGCACTAAAATAGGGGTGATTATTCAGGCGTTTCGCTACTTCGGCTTCTGCTTGCGCCAAGGCTATCCCGTTTTCAAGAAAATTATGCGGTAAAAACACCTCGGCTTCGACCTTGCCTGCCATGTAATGAAAAATCACGCGTTCAGGTTCCGGCAAACCTGCCAGCACCAATGCCAAATGCATCAATAAAGTTTCTCGTCCCGGCATACGCGGCGCATAGCTTTCCTGACCAAGGTCATCTTCAGGATCAACATGCACTTGCACATCAATCACCATGGGATGGCTTTTTATTACGCGCAAACGTGCATTTTCGGCAATGCTATGCCCTTCGGAAACGCTGATGCGCGAATCAACCAAAATATGCGCATCTACCAGCGCACGGTGCGCCATACGGCGAGTGCGCAGTTCATGCAGACTTTGTACGCCCGAGGTATCAATCAGGGTTTGGCGGATGCTATCAACTTCCTCAACCGATAATCCGGCATCAATCAGCTCTTGAAAGGCATCCCAGGCAAACACCACGCCCATGCGCACAATCATGAAGCCCACCACAATCGCCGCCACCGAGTCGGCAAAGATAAAACCCAGCAGATTGCCGCCTATACCCACCGCCACCACCAGCGATGAAGCCGCATCCGAGCGCGCATGCCAGGCATTGGCAATCAGCATGGGCGAGCGCAAACGTTCGCCTACATTCAACATGTAGCGGAACAAACTTTCTTTTACCACCAGTGCCGCCAGCGCCACATAAAGTGCTAGCGGAGCCACCGGCGTGAGGTGCTGCAGATGCTGCAATTTCATCGCCGCCGCCACCATAATCGCGCTGCCCGTCGCCGCCAGAACAGCGCCCAGCACAAACGATGCCGCAGTTTCTACCCGGCCGTGACCATAAGGATGCCGCTCATCGGCGGGGTCTTTACTATGATAGCTCGCTATCAACACCAAAAAATCGCACACCAAATCCGACAAAGAGTGCATGCCATCGGCGATCAAGCTTTGCGAATGTGCAATAAAGCCAGCCGCAATTTGCACCAGCGTGAGCACAATATTGACTGCTACACTCACCCAAGTGGAACGGCTGGTCAATTGATGGCGCTGCGGATCATCAAAGGGAATATCAGTCAGGTCTTGCTTACTCATGCGCGTGCTCGGTAGGTTTGGTTAGTAAGTTTGGTAGGTCGGGCTTCAGCCCGACAATGTCGGGTTAAAACCCGACCTGCCAAAGTTGAAAATCACGGCTTACTTAGTTATCTGCGGCCAGCGTATGCCAAGTTTCCAGCAGCGTATCAGGGTTTAATGACATACTTTGTATGCCCTGTTCCATCAACCAGAGGGCAAAATCGGGGTGGTCGGATGGCCCCTGCCCGCAAATACCCACGTATTTTCCCAAGCGGTTGCAAGTGCTAATCGCCATCGCCAGCAACACTTTCACGGCTTCATTGCGCTCATCAAAACTGTTGGCGACCAGGCTGGAATCCCTGTCCAGTCCCAGAGTGAGCTGGGTCAAGTCATTGGAGCCTATGGAAAAGCCGTCAAAGTATTGCAGAAACTGTTCGGCCAGCAAGGCGTTGGAGGGGATCTCGCACATCATGATGAGGCGCAGCCCGTTTTCACCGCGTTGCAAACCGTGTGCCGCCAGCAAGGCCACCACCTCCCGTGCCTCGTCCACGGTACGCACAAACGGCACCATCAGTTCCACATTGGTATAGCCCAATACTTCACGCGCACGTTTCATGGCCAGGCATTCCAGCGCAAAGCAATCGCGGAAATTAGGCGCGATATAACGTGCCGCACCGCGAAAACCCAGCATGGGGTTTTCTTCCAGCGGCTCGTATAAATCGCCACCAATGAGTTTGCGATATTCATTGGATTTGAAATCCGACAACCGCACAATGACAGGCTTGGGCCAGAAACCAGCCGCCAGCGTAGCCACGCCTTCGGTCAATTTATCCACATAAAAACTCTGCGCATCAGCATAACCATGCGCACGCTGGCTGATGGCATCACGCAAGGCGGGCGCAGCTGTGGCAAAGCCCAATATGGCCTTGGGATGCACGCCGATCAGATTATTGATGATGAATTCCACCCGCGCCAAACCCACACCAGCAGAAGGCAATTGCGCAAATTCAAACGCCAGACTAGGGTTGCCCACATTCAGCATCAGTTTGACTGGAATCGGTGGTAACACGCCTTTGTCAGGCACACTGGTCGTGAATGCCAAACGGCCGCGATACACATTGCCGGTATCGCCTTCGGCGCAGGAGACGGTGACGATCTCGCCTTCTTGCAAAATATCCGTGGCATGACCGCAACCCACCACTGCCGGAATGCCCAATTCACGCGCGATAATGGCGGCATGGCAAGTGCGCCCCCCGCGATTGGTGACAATCGCCGCTGCCTTTTTCATCACCGGCTCCCAGTTGGGATCGGTCATATCCGTCACCAGCACGTCTCCGGCTTGCACCTGATTCATCTGCGCCGCACTGGCCACAATGCGCACCGGACCTATGCCTATCTTTTGTCCAATGGCGCGGCCTTCCACTAGCACTTCACCGGTTTCGCGCAGATTGAATTTTTCAGCTGCAGTTTTTTCGGATTGCGACTTTACGGTTTCCGGGCGCGCTTGCAGAATATACAGCTTGCCATCCACGCCATCCTTGCCCCACTCAATATCCATGGCGCGGCCATAATGCTGCTCTATGGCGAGCGCATGGCGAGCCAGTTCCAGCACTTCGGCATCGTTCAGCGAAAAGCTGTTGCGCTCGGTTTCAGCCACTTCTTCCACCCGCACCGAGCGCCCTGCCGAGCGCTGCTCATCAAACACCATGCGTTGTTCCTTGGAACCCAGACTGCGGCGAATCAGCGCCGGATAGCCTTCTGCCAACTTGGGTTTATGCACATAGAATTCATCGGGATTCACCGCGCCCTGCACCACCATTTCGCCCAGGCCATAGGAGGAGGTAATAAACACCACATCACGGAAACCGGATTCGGTATCCAGCGTAAACATCACCCCCGCCGCACCGGTATCCGAGCGCACCATGCGTTGCACGCCAGCCGACAAGGCCACATGCATATCGTTATAACCTTTGTGTACGCGGTAGGAAATCGCCCTGTCGTTATACAGCGAGGCAAATACTTCCTTGATGGCGTGCAAAATGTTGTCTATGCCATGAATATTGAGGAAAGTTTCCTGCTGACCGGCAAACGAGGCATCCGGCAAATCTTCTGCGGTGGCGGAAGAACGCACGGCAAAGCTGCCATCACCATCTCCAGCCAGCTCGGCATAATGCTCGCGAATTTCATCAATCAGTCTGGGTTGCAGCGGTGCTTGCACTATCCAGCCCCGAATTTCCGCACCAGCCAGCGCCAACGCATCCACATCGGCTATATCCAGCGTTTCCAGTTTGGCCTGGATGCGCGCATCCAGCGCATTGGTAAACAAAAAATCACGAAACGCTTCAGCCGTAGTTGCAAAGCCACCTGGCACGCGCACCCCGCTGGCATCCAGCGCGCTAATCATCTCCCCCAGCGAGGCATTTTTACCGCCCACACGATCAATATCATGAAGGCCAAGTTCTTCAAACGGGATTACATAAGCTTGCATAGCGGATTCCTTTAAACTTTAAAGATGATTCATCGTGGCTAAAGTTGCCATAATTAAAGATACTATTTCTTAATAACATTGAGCTGCTTTCATCAGCATTCAAGCACTCCCATAGGGCATCAGCGCTGCTTTTAGGTTCATTTGTTGCAGAATCATAGCAGCAATTTCCTCTACCGATCGACTGGTCGAATCCAGCCAATGAATGTCTTCGCTACGCATCAGCTGACGTGCCAGCTGAATTTCCTTGCGGCAATTATCCAGCGCAGCATATTGGCTGTTGGGTAAACGCTCGTTGCGTATCAGGCTCAAACGTTCAGGCTCTATGCTCAGGCCAAACAACTTGTTGCGATATTCCCTTAATCTTCCCGGTAATTCCATACGCTCCAAATCTTCCGGAATGATAGGGTAATTGGCTACGCGTATGCCAAAATGCATGGCAAGGTATAAGCTGGTAGGCGTTTTGCCACTGCGCGATACACCCACCAAAATCACATCAGCATCCTGCAAACCGCTATCGGTAATGCCGTCATCATGTGCCAGCGTGTAGTTAATGGCCTCGATACGCTCGCGATACTCATTATTGGCAGTGCGCCGCGACATGCCAATAAAAGCCGCAGGTTGCAAGCTGAGTTCAGCGGCGATCTGGCTGGTGAAAGTGCCGAACAAATCCAGCGTCAGTGCACCACAACCTTCAAACATGGCGCGGATTTCCGTACTCACCAGCGTCAGCATGAGGATGGCGCGTTGTCCATCTTCGGCTTCCGCCATATCAATACGGGCTAAGGCTTCCTGTGCTTTTTCGCGGCTATCAATGAAAGGCAGCCGCACTTGCCGGAACGCTACCCCATCAAAATGCGCTAGCAGACTCAAGCCCAGTGTTTCTGCTGTAATGCCAGTGCCATCCGAAATAAAAAATACGCTACGCTTAGGTATCACCATTAAAACAACCTCCTCTTTTCAAACACGCACCCGTCGATTTTTTAAAAATGCGCTAAATATTGGATGATCTTGCGCTTAATCTTAGTTCGAAAAAACACGCCCCCAATGAACTGATAGCGCACTATAAAAAAGACGGTAAAGTAGCGCTTGATCTCGTTAGGATTTTAGATAAATAAAAAGCTGGCGAGGAATCGCCAGCTTTTTAATCAGTAGATTTTAATATCTGATTTCAAAGCGTTCAAATTATTGAACTGCGGCAAATGCCTTTCTTGCTCCTGTGCGACGTTGGTGGAATTTTTGTGACAAATCTTCCCATTCAATTTCCAGACTACCACCTGTGGCTTCATGTTGCTTTTCCCAGTTAGTGAGCAAATCCAGGCAGGCATGATCGATATAATCCAGATGATCGAAATGGATATGTGCTTCTGCACCTGGACGCACTTTTTCCAAAGCGGCGGCCAATTTGGGTAGCCCGATAATGGTAGCAGCACCTTTCAAATGCAGTGTAGTACGATTTTTCACGATGTCTTCATCCCATTTGATGTCGAGATGTGAAAACGCATACAGCAGTTTGAGCAAGGATAAACCAAGGCCAAGGAGTACGCCTTCCAACAGGTTAGTGCTGACTATCGTGACGATGGTAATGAAATATATCGCCACTTCACTTTTGCCGAACTTGAGTAGGCTTGGCAGTGCTTTAGGGTAAGCCAATTTATAACCGGTAAATACCAGCACTGCCGCCAATGCCGCCACGGGTATGTATTTCAAGGTAAACGTCAGTACTGTAGCAAAAATTAGCAACCATGCGCCATGCAGAATGGCAGAGGCACGTGTTTTACCACCCGCTTCAACGTTGGCACTGGAACGCACAATAACGCCTGTCATGGGCAGTACACCCAACACACCACAAAGTGCATTACCCACACCCTGTGCTGAAAGCTCTTTGTCGTATTTAGTTCGTGGACCTTGGTGCATTTGGTCTACCGCACTTGCACACAGCAGAGTTTCTGCACTGGCAATAAAAGCCACAGAGGCAGCGGCCATCAAAATAGCCGGTTCTAATGCACGTTTGAGATTTTCTAAAGTAGGATATTGAATCACTGACCAAATATTATTGATGTCGTCAGGATTAGGTAACAAATCCGGAATATATTTGATCTTAAGTTGCATGACAGCAGAAACCAGCACCGCCAAAGCCACACCAATCAAAGGCGCAGGCAATACTTTCAATTTTTTCGGTGCGAATTTAGTCCATAACGCGATGACAACGATGGTGAATAAGCCAATATACAGCGCTTGCTGCGAAGTGCCACCCGCAGCAAGCGTTTCCATCAAAGCATGTGGAATACCCGTAAAGTTTTGGATGCCGTCACCAATAGGTTTCTTATCCAGCATGACATGAAACTGCGAAGCAAAAATAAGCACACCGATACCCGCCAACATACCGTGAATCACTGCGGGTGACACCGCGCGAAACCATTGACCCAATTTAAGCAAGCCAGCCACCAACTGCATAATACCGGCCAATAATACAATCACACCCAGCATCGCCAAACCCTGGCTTTGCACCAATTGCCAAACCAGTACGGTTAAACCTGCAGCCGGGCCACTTACTTGTAGCGGTGAGCCTGCCAAAAAGCCAACAACCAGTCCACCAATGATGCCGGTAATCAAACCTGCCATAGGCGAGACACCCGAAGCGATGGAAACCCCCATACACAGTGGCAAAGCCACTAAGAAGACGACCACCGAAGCTAATAAATCATTGCTAAAATTGGCCTTAAATCCTTGCTCAGGCTTGGAAGCTATTTTCGACATAACGATATTCCCCTTTGAATTTTAATTTTAATTTTTTGTTTCAATCTTTAAGCGTGGAAGCTTGAATCCTCCAATCCCCGAGTTTAACTGAATACGCAGACTAGATTGGAAAGGCAGCCAAAATTCAGTGCTTTTTTCAACTATTTTCAGCATTGTGGATGGATGATGATGCTCAACCACATCCTGAAAGTCATGACACGCCTACTCACTATCCATATCAGCGGAGCGGTGATTTACCCCGCCGATAGTTACGATTAACCAAACGCCAAAACAAGAGTTGTTTGCTCATCATTAAGGAGTGCTGATTTTTTGTCATTTCGAGTAATGTGAAAAACCTAAGCTAATGAATTACAAATACTTCTCACCAAGTTTGAAATGACAAATCCGAGCCATGCTAACCGCCGTTTAGCCTGCAATTTCCGTAATCGGAATCACCTTTTTTGGCGCATATTCTGCCATTTGATCAAAATTCAGATAACGATAAATTTCAGCAGAATTTTTGCTTAATTTATCTCCAACCGTGGCTAGATATTCCTCTGCTGTTGGCAAATAGCCCAAACGCGCGCACACCGCTGCCAATTCCGCTGATCCCAAATAAACATTGGCATCCTTACCCATACGGTTATCAAAATTGCGCGTACTGGTGGAAAACACCGTGGCTTTATCCGCTACCCGCGCCTGATTTCCCATGCACAAACTACAGCCGGGGATTTCCGTACGCGCACCGGCACGGCCAAATACCGCATAAGCCCCCTCTTCCCGCAGCTCGGCTTCATCCATGCGCGTTGGCGGTGCGATCCAGAGCCTGGTTGGAATAATTCCGGCATCTTCCAGCACCTTGGCTGCCGCGCGGTAATGGCCGATATTAGTCATACAGCTACCGATAAACACTTCGTCTATCTTGTCACCAGCCACAGCGGACAAAGGCTTGATGTCATCCGGGTCATTCGGGCAAGCCAGCAGCGGCTCCTTGATTGCATTGAGATCAATTTCCAGCACATAAGCGTATTCCGCATCGGCATCCGGTTGCAGCAGTTCAGGCTTGGCCAGCCAAGCCTGCATGGAGGCAATGCGGCGTTGCAGGGTGCGCGCATCCTGATAGCCGTTGTCTATCATGTTTTGCATCAAAACGATATTGGAAGTCAAAAACTCGATCACCGGCTCTTTGTTCAAGCGCACGGTACAGCCGTTGGCGGAACGTTCAGCAGAAGCATCGGCAAATTCAAATGCCTGCTCTACTTTCAAATCCGGCAAACCTTCGATTTCCAGAATACGGCCGTTGAACACGTTTTTCTTGCCTTGCTTGCCTACGGTCAGCTCACCTTTTTGAATCGCCGCATAAGGAATCGCATTCACCAGATCACGCAAGGTAATACCCGGCTGCATTTCGCCCTTGAAGCGCACCAGTACCGATTCCGGCATATCCAGCGGCATCGCGCCCATGGCCGCCGCAAATGCCACCAAACCGGAACCGGCGGGGAAGGAAATGCCAATCGGGAAGCGCGTGTGCGAATCGCCACCGGTGCCTACGGTATCGGGCAGTATCATGCGATTGAGCCAGGAGTGAATCACGCCATCCCCCGGACGCAAACTTACACCGCCTCGGCTGGACATAAATTCAGGCAGGCTGTGTTGCAATTTAATATCCACCGGCTTGGGATAAGCCGCTGTGTGGCAGAAGCTCTGCATCACCAAATCAGCGGAGAAGCCCAAACAAGCCAGCTCCTTCAACTCATCGCGCGTCATGGCACCAGTGGTATCCTGCGAGCCTACGGTGGTAATTTTTGGTTCACAGTAGGTACCGGGGCGAATGCCAGTGACACCGCAAGCCTTACCCACCATTTTTTGCGCTAGCGTATAGCCTTTACCGGTATCTTTGGGGGCAATCGGTTTGATGAACAAATCCGTAGGCGGCAAATCCAAGGCCAGTCGCGCTTTAGCAGTTAAATCACGCCCGCTAATCAGCGGAATGCGGCCACCGGCACGCACTTCATCCGGCAATGTGAGCGGTGTCATATCAAAACGGGCGATTTCCTCGCCTTGTGCATTCAGCACTTTGCCTTCATAGGGACGAATCACAATCACGTCACCCGTATTCATTTGATACACATCACATTGCAGCGGAAACGCACCGGAGTCTTCAGCGGTATTAAAAAAGATAGGCGCAATCTTGCCGCCAATGACAATGCCGCCCGTGCGTTTGTTGGGAATATTGGGAATATCATCGCCCATTAACCATTGCACGGAGTTGATTGCAGATTTGCGTGATGAGCCCGTGCCAACCACATCGCCCACATAGGCCAGAGGTAAACCCTTTTTGCTTCAAGGCTTCAATATCTGCCAAGCCATTAGGCATTTTGCTCACCAGCATGGCTTTGGCATGCAAAGGAATATCCGGCCGCGACCACGCTTCCTGCGCAGGAGACAAGTCGTCGGTATTGGTTTCACCCGGCACCTTGAACACTACAGCGCGAATTTCATCCGCCAATACCGGGCGGTTAGTGAACCACTCGCCCGCCGCCCAGGATTCAATCAATTTTTTGGCATGACCATTACCCGCCTGCATTTTTTCAGCCACATCATGAAACGCATCAAACATCAAAATGGTATTGGAGAGCGTTTTAGCGACCTGCTCGGCCATAGGAGTATCCAGCAAACCCACTAGAACCTGCACGTTGTAGCCACCCAGCATGGTACCCAGCAGCACTACTGCACGTGTAGGTGTGATTAGCGCAGACACCGCCGTACCATGTGCAATATCCGCCAAAAAAGCCGCTTTTACATAAGCGGCCTGATCTACTCCCGCTGGAATACGGTTCTCCAGCAAATCCATTAAAACAGAGGCTTCGCCAGCAGGCGGGGCTTTCAACAGCTCAACTAAGGAGGCCACTTGTTCAGCCGTTAAAGGCAGTGGCGGCAAACCCAGGGCGGCGCGCTCGGAAACATGATTACGATATGCATTCAACATGACTCATTCACCCAGTTTAGACAATGCCTTAATTATACATGGCTACAATTTGAATAATAGCTATAGCGCGCAAGCAGCGAATTGCAGTCAGTTAAACTTAATTAAGGTAAACTAAATGGCAACTATCAGCCCATATACCCGCTCGCATATAAAGCTAACCAACACCATTCAAAATGACGCACAATCGTGAACAAGAAGCGCTGAGCGCTTATCTTAACTTCCTGCAAAGCAAGGGTGCCAGCAAAGCCAGTCTGGAACTGCGGCAGGCATTTTTACAGGATTTATTGCCTGTAATAGCCGAAACTTTCGGGCGTGACTTGCTTTATCGCAACAAACTGGAAGCTCTGCTTGAGTCCAAAGAACGCGCCACCTGGCCATTTTGCTTATCTGTAGCTCGTGAGTTTTTTCTATTCTGGACACAGGACATTAAAGCCATCGCCGCATTGGCTGCCGATAACGGCCTGGATCTGGAGTTAGCACAATGGCAACCCATGGAAAGCAATTTGCAGACCTTGTGGGCATCTCTGGACAAAGTCACGTTTGATACCGCAGAAATGTGGCCACTGAAGGCCTATGCCCAAGCCTTACGTCAACACGCAGCAAATAACGCACTGATTGAAACACGCTTAAAACTGGTGAAATTACTTGTCATGCGACTGAGAGCATCCACGCATAAAAATCAAAACATCTACCGCACAGCTGTCGACCAACTTATTCCAATGTTTGAGAAAAAAGAAACTCGTCATTTATTTTCTGCGGTGACACATGAGTTTTATTACTTTTGGATTGGCGACCCCAATGCCGCTGATTTTGTATTATCCAAAAACCCAATCAAGGGTATTGTTTAAAATTTAGAGCTTGCAACCACTGACAACCAGAAACCACAGGGATAATAATTACTCATCCTTTGCCAAAAAACACTACAAAGCATGACTTGATTGAGACTAACCACCATGAAAATTGCACTGATAGCCATCTACACCTGCTCCATTTTATTCATTCACTTTCGCGGCAAGGCACGATTGCCGTTTTTTCGACAAATTTTTGACCACTCCTCTGTCGTCGCGCCTATTAATATCTTTATTTACCTGTTTTCACGTGTGCCTACAGACACACCTTATCTTCCAGTTAGCACTTTTCCAAGCCTGCACCTATTGCAGGATAATTGGCAAATTATTCGTGATGAAGCACTCAATTTGGAAAATATGGCAAAAATCAAAGCGGCCGAAAAAAATGATGATGCCGGATTCAATTCCTTTTTCAAAAATGGCTGGAAACGCTTCTACTTAAAATGGTATGGTGCAAGCCATCCCTCCGCTGCCTTGTATTGCCCTAAAACGGTGGCTCTTTTAAAGCAAATTCCTGAAGTCAAAGCCGCCATGTTTACCGAGCTGCCACCCGGCGGCAAATTAAACCGTCACCGCGACCCATATGCTGGCTCTTTGCGCTATCACCTGGGCTTGTCTACACCCAATAGCGACAGTTGTCATATTGTCGTGAATAATCAACCTTATAGCTGGCGCGATGGTGAAGGTGTAGTGTTTGATGAAACCTATTTACATTGGGTCAATAACAATAGCGATACCAATCGCTTGATTTTAATGTGCGATGTAGAGCGCCCGATGAAATACATATGGGCGCAGGCCTTTAACCGCTGGTTTGGACGTGTGGTGCTGACCGCAGCCAGCTCACCGAATGAAACAGGCGACCAAACCGGAGGTATCAGCAAGATTTTCCGTTTCTTCTGGCTGGCGGGAAAATATAGGCGCAAGCTGAAAAGCTGGAGCAGACCAGCTTATTATCTGGTCAAATTCGGCCTTATTATCGGTGCACTGACTTTAATTATTTTCTTGTAACTTCACAGCTAGCGCGCAAAAAAACGCCTGATACAATTTTGTATCAGGCGTTTTTTTAATTAGTCAATGATAGTGGATGCGCTGCGCTTATCCACCTTATCACTAAATTGTCCTATTTGTGCTTCCTGCCACTCAGGATTTTGCACTTGACGCGCGCTTACGCTCATTTTCCAACAAATAGCGTTTGCGGATACGAATCGATTTTGGTGTCAATTCCACCAACTCATCATCTGCAATAAATTCAACGGCTGATTCCAGGGTTAAAAGCACAGCGGGTACCAAACGCACGGCTTCATCAGTACCTGAAGAACGCACGTTGGTCAGCTGTTTACCTTTGATCGGATTAACCACCAAGTCGTTATCACGGCTATGAATACCAATCACCATGCCTTCATACAAACGATCACCCGGCACTGCAAACATCTTGCCGCGATCCTGCAACTTCCATAAGGCATAAGCTACCGCCTCGCCCTTCTCGGAAGAAATCAACACGCCATTGCGACGGCCGGGAATATCCAGTTTGGCGGGGGCATATTCATCAAATATATGTGACATCAAACCGGTACCGCGTGTCATGGTCAAAAATTCACTTTGGAAACCAATCAAACCACGCGCAGGAATACGATATTCCAGACGGGTACGGCCATTGCCGTCAGATTCCATATTACTCAGCTCACCACGGCGGCGACCCAACTCTTCCATCACCACGCCTTGTGTGTCATCTTCCAGATCCACGGTCAAAATTTCATAAGGCTCACATTTTTGGCCGTCAATTTCACGGTATACCACACGCGGTTTACCCACGGCCATTTCAAAGCCCTCGCGACGCATATTTTCCAGCAAAATCGTCAAATGTAGCTCGCCACGGCCAGAAACGCGGAATACGTCAGCATCCACGGTTTCTTCAACACGCAACGCTACGTTAACCAATAACTCTTTCATCAAACGATCACGAATCTGGCGGCTGGTCACAAACTTGCCTTCAGTGCCGGCGTAAGGCGATGAATTCACCATAAAGTCCATAGTCAACGTTGGCTCATCAATACCGGTAATCGGCAAGCCAACCGGTTTTTCACGATCACAAACGGTGAAGCCAATGCCAATATCATCCAGACCGGAAATAATAACAATGTCGCCAGCCTCAGCATCTTCCACCAGTACACGCTCCAAACCTTGAAAACCAAAGACTTGGTTGATTTTACCCTGACCAACTTGCTTGTCACCGTTCATCACAGCGACCATTTGCCCTGTTTTTACACGCCCATTGCGTACTCGACCAACGCCTAAACGGCCGGTATAAGTGGAGTAATCCAACGCAGAAACTTGCAATTGCAAAGGCGCATTACTATCACCTTCCGGGGGTTGCACATGGCTCAATATGGTTTCAAACACAGCTCGCATGGTATCTGCTGGTTTCTTCATATCCAGCATAGCAAAGCCGTTCAATGCGGAAGCATAAACCACAGGAAAATCCAGCTGCTCATCGGTGGCACCCAGTTTTGCGAACAAATCAAAGGTTTGGTTAATCACCCAATCAGTACGCGCACCGGGACGGTCAACTTTATTAATCACGACAATAGGCTTTAAACCCAGCGCCAGGGCTTTTTTGGTCACAAAACGGGTTTGCGGCATAGGGCCTTCAACCGCATCCACCAACAGCAAAACGCCATCCACCATTCCCAATACACGTTCCACCTCACCACCAAAGTCAGCATGACCCGGAGTATCCACGATGTTGATGTGCGTACCTTCAAAATCAACAGCGGTATTTTTGGCCAAAATAGTAATGCCGCGTTCTTTTTCCAAATCATTGGAATCCATCACGCGTTCAGTGACTTGTTGATGCGAGGCAAACGTGCCAGATTGTTGTAGCAGCTTATCCACCATAGTGGTTTTGCCATGGTCAACGTGGGCGATAATGGCGATATTACGTAGGGCGCGGGACATGTTCTTATATTCTCAATTGCAAAAAAGTGCGCGATTTTAACATAAATCGTTGAAAATAATGAAGGTATATATAGTTAAATATCAAGTAAAAATTGCTGCCTCCACATTGTAAAGATAAAATTAAATGAGACATATTGCGTTAAACTGCAAAAAAATTTCACTTGGGAACAAACCTATGCAAAATCTAATTTTTAATCTTGATCGTGAGTACATTGAACTTAACAATCTGCTCAAACTAACTGGACTGGCCGATAGTGGCGGACGTGGGAAAGTTATGGTTGCGGAAGGTTTGGTGAAGGTGGATGGGGAAATTGAAAGCCGCAAAACGGCAAAAATTAGAGTTGGACAGGTGGTTGAATGTGAAGGAAGCCGCATCTCGGTGCTGATCTGAACCAACTAGCCGCTGAAGTTTTGAACAGAGCCATTTCAAACCTCCTCAAGTGCATAAATAGCCGGTAAATTTCGCCACCAGCCGTATACATCCATGCCGCAACCAAACACGTAGCGATCAGGCACGTTGAGGCCAACAAAATCTGCCTGAATCGGTTTGGATTTTGCCAGCTCTTTCTCTACCAGCACCGCGATGACTACGCGCTCAGCACCTTGCTCCAGACACTTTTCCTTGATCGCCTCCAACGTGTGGCCTTGATCCAGAATATCATCCAGCAGCAGCACGGTGCGGCCGCGCAAATGCTCTCCCGGCAATACTTTCCACACCAGTTGCTGGCCTTGTGTTTGATTGTGATAGCGGCTGGCCTGCACATAATCAAATTCCAAAGGAAAATCCAGTTTGGGCAATAACTGTCCGGCGAACACGACTGCACCGCCCATAACGCACATGACAACTGGCACGCTTTCTCTTAATTCGGCATTTATCAACACCGCCAACTGACTGATGGCGAACTCGACTGCTTCCGCGCTGTGGATAAGCTCGGATTGCTCAAGTAACTGCCTGGGATTCGGATTTTCTGCCGCCATCATGTCAATTATCGCTTTGTATTAAGGTTGTCTGAATTTTTGCAAAAAATCCAAAAATTCTCCGCCAATCTCAGGGTGATGGATCGCGTAATCCACGTTGGCTTTCATGTAACCCAACTTGCTACCGCAATCATAGCGCTTGCCTTTAAAGCGGTAAGCCAGCACTTTTTCAAATGCCAACAGCGCTGCAATGCCATCAGTCAGCTGAATTTCTCCGCCTTTGCCCGGCTTGATATTTTCCAGGCAATCAAAAATCTTTGGGGTCAAAATATAACGCCCAACCACTGCCAGAGTAGAAGGCGCATCCGCTGGTGCCGGTTTTTCCACAATGCCATTCAGCTGTAACACATCGGGCGCAATTTCGTTGGCATCCACAATACCGTAGCTGGCCGTTTCACTAGGCAACACATCTTCCACACCCAAAATTGAGCAGGCTCTTTCACGATAAAGATCCACCATCTGCTGCAAGGCGGTGGGATTACCTGCAATCAAATCATCCGCCAAAATAACCGAGAATGGCTCATTCCCCACCACCGGCTTGGCACAAAGGACAGCATGCCCCAAACCCAAGGCTTCGGCTTGACGCAGATAAATGCAAGAAACGCCCTTGGGTAAAATGCTGCGAATTTCTTCAAGCATTTTGATTTTACCGCTGGCTTCCAGTGCAATCTCCAGCTCATGCGATTTGTCAAAATGGTCTGGAATCGCGCGTTTATTACGCCCGATGACGAATATAAGTTCGGTAGCACCGGCGGCCACGGCTTCTTCCGCAGCATACTGAATGAGAGGCTTGTCAACAATCGGCAACATCTCTTTGGGGCTGGCCTTGGTGGCCGGCAAAAAACGTGTACCTAGACCTGCCACCGGAAATACCGCCTTGGTAATTCTATTCATGCTTTACTCCAAATAAATACAAAAAAATTAATATTAGGAAATCGAAGGCATAATCGTTAAATTTTGCCTAACTGGCTATTGCTTGTGCCCGGCGCATTCACATCACCCACAAATTCATTTAACCAATTTTGTCATTGCTGTTTAATCAAGGATTCATCGCTTCACTGCTGAATTCCCCCACTCCAGCTAAGCCATCACCCAAGCGGCATCTTAGCTAAGCGCCTATGCAATACGCAACCTATGGTGTTGGCATTAAGCCCTGAAATCTTCTGAAGTCAATTTTCCATCAATAAAACCTTTTGCAAAATTCGCACAAACTCAAGCTCGTGAGAAACAAAACAGCCATTACACCATAGCACTGTGACAATCTTGCGAACTGTATACGCTAGTGATTATGCCTAAGTTTATGGCATACTTGGACGCATTCATGAGCCACTCCTTCCTCCATATAAATACGCAGCAGACGGCAAATTCAGAACCTGCTGTCTTTCCTGACAAGCTCTTGCATTTGGCATCCTGGTTACTGCCGTTCCGTTTACGCGAGCCGGCCACGCTAATTTATAAATTTGCCATGCAAGCCTATGCTATTAGCATTGCAGACAACTTCTCACCAGAGCAACGCTTGCAGTTGCTGCATGAATTTAAACAGGCTATGGATAAGCCCGTGCCAAAAGCCCCCGTTCAACCAGATAATTTTGCCAGTTTACATGGCATGATTAAAACACAACAACTACCGCTTGCGCCTTTTTATGATCTGCTGGATGCAAATTGTGAACGCATTACAAAAAACCGCTATGAGAATTTTGGCGAAATAATGAGTTTTAGCCGCCGCTCAGCCAATCCCCTGGGCAGGTTGGCGCTGCACCTGCTAGACGCTGCCACACCACGAAATATTGGTTATTCCGATGCTCTTTGTTCTGCCTTGCAAATCATCAAATTTTTGCAGAATGTGGCCATAGCGGCTAAAAAAGGCTACATTTATTTTCCGCAAACGGAAATGCGCAAATATAACATCACCGATGAACAGATTTTTAGTGCGGATATTAGCGGTATTTGGCCTATGTTTTTTGAGTTTGAGGTAAAACGTGCGCGCCGTTTGTTACAATCCGCTGCGCCACTGGGTTTGCAGATTAAAGGACTGGCTGGCATGGAAGTCCGTATGCTGATTGCCGGTGGCGAGCGCATTTTACAAAAACTACACCAATCACGCGGTGATGTGTTGCAAAAACGTCCCGTTTTAACCCCAATTGATTGGGTCTATATGATCTATCGAGCGATAAGAGCCAAATGAGTCCACAAGAATATTGCAAATCCAAAGCCGCTGCCAGCGGCTCCAGCTTTTACTACAGCTTCAAATTTTTATCTCCTGCAAAAAGAGAGGCGATTACTGCACTATATGCTTTTTGCCGCGAAGTAGATGATATTGTCGATGAATGCACCGATGTCAACGTAGCACGTACTACACTGCAATGGTGGCGCGGTGAAATCGAAAATTTATACGCCGGTAAACCACAGCATCCGGTCACACAAGCCTTGGTGCCAGCGGTCCGTGATTACGCGCTGAATGAAGAATACTTTCAGGAAATTATCAACGGCATGGAGATGGATCTGGATCAGAACCGTTACCCGGATTTCAAACAATTGCAGTTATATTGCTACCGTGTAGCCAGCGTCGTCGGCCTGCTTTCTGCTTCCATTTTTGGTTACAGCAATCGCGCCACCTTGAAATACGCGATTGATCTTGGCCTGGCCTTTCAACTCACCAATATCACGCGCGATGTGGGCGAAGATGCTAGGCGTGACCGCATCTATCTGCCGCTGGATGAGCTGGCACAATTCGGTGTAACCGAAGAAGACATCATTCAGGGGCGTGAATCCGAGCGCGTGCAAAAGTTGCTGGATTTCCAGATTGAACGAGCAGAAAGATTTTACGATAGGGCGTTTAGTGCCTTGCCTGATGAAGACCGCAAACCACAATTGACTGGCTTGGTGATGGCGGCGATTTATCGCACACTATTGCGCGAAATCAAGGCCGATGGTGCGCAAAAAGTGCTCAACGCGCGTGTTTCCCTCACGCCTTTACACAAAATCTGGCTGGCGTGGACAGCCTGGTTAAAAGCCTGAAGATAAACGATGACCTCACAACTTTCCGACTTTCTTATCCATTGGGCTATCATGAGCCTGTCCTTATGGGTTGCCAGCCATCTGTTTCATGGGCTGTCGTTCAGCAACCGCTCCGCGTTACTGGTATCGGCGCTAGTGTTGGGCTTTGTCAATGCAGTACTCAGGCCGATTTTTTATTCTGCTCACTTTCCCGCTTACTTTACTCACGTTGGGATTATTTATTCTAGTCATCAATGCGCTGATGATATTGCTGGTCGCTAAACTGGTGCAAGGATTCAAGGTCTCCGGGTTCTGGACAGCATTTTTTGTCAGCATTTTTATTGCGCTATTTGCATTTATTATTGAGCTTTTTTTGCCCAGCCAAGGCGTTGCTGTCATGCAATACACCAACGCACCGACTATTTCAATTTAATCTGCCCACTCAATCTAATCTCTTAATATAATCCATGGAAATCCTCCTTCTACTTTTTCTTGTTATAGCCGCATGGCTCTGGCTCGATAGCATTTCCACCCGCGAAACCGCCGTGACTAATGGCAGCGATCTAGCTAAACGCTGTAACTTGCAACTACTGGATGAAACCGTGGCCTGCTCAAAATTGAGAATCGGACGCAATACCCGCGGCCGTGTGCAATTGTTGCGCACTTATCATTTTGAAGTCAGCGCCAATGGTAGCGACCGCTTATCCTGCCATTTGGTGTTATTGGGAAAACAGTTGCAATCCTGGCATATACCGGCGTATCAGGAAGTATTCAACTAGATTTCTCCGTGTATTCCTGTAAGAGAAATCATTTTGTATAAAGGCCGCTTCGCTCCGTCTCCCACCGGATACTTGCATTTTGGCTCACTCATTGCCGCCGTTGCCAGTTACCTGGAAGCCAAATCCCATCATGGGCAATGGCTATTGCGTATGGAAGACTTGGATACGCCGCGCGAAATGCCAGGCGCGGCGGATGCCATTTTATTTGCGCTGGAAGCTTTTGGTTTTGAATGGGATGGCGCAATACTTTACCAAAGCCAGCGCCATGAAGCCTATGCCAGCGCCTTGCTACAGCTGCAAGAAAAAAGACTGGTTTACCCCTGCACCTGCACACGCAAGGAAATTGCCGATTCCGCAGTGCAAGGTGTAGAGGGTCTGGTTTATCCAGGCACCTGTCGCAATGGTCTCGCTAGACCCAAGCCTGCTCAAGCATGGCGACTTAAAGTCGAAAATGCTGTCATTGAGTTTGACGATGCCATCCAAGGCCAAATCACACAAAATCTCGCACAGGATATTGGTGATTTTGTGCTCAAGCGTGCCGATGGGCTTTACGCCTATCAACTGGCAGTGGTGGTGGATGATGCCTTCCAGAACATCAGCCATGTGGTGCGTGGTGCCGATTTGCTAGCTTCTACCCCGCGCCAAATTTACTTACAAAATAAACTCGGCCTTGCAACACCACACTATGCCCACATCCCTGTCGCTACCAACGCATCTGGCGAAAAGCTCAGCAAGCAAACCTTGGCAGCACCATTGAATAGTCAAAACCCAGTGCCGGAATTGTGGCAAGCTTTGACATTTCTCGGGCAGCGACCTGAAATTACGTTGCAAAATGCCAGCTTGAGCAACTTATGGCAATATGCGCTTACGCATTGGGATGCAAATAAAATTGCAAAGCAAGGCAAAATTTTTCACCCTGATTTTTTCATTCATAACGCACTAAAAACTTAATGACACCTTTGGATATTTTTCTGTTCCTGCTAACCGGCACGGTTTCCGGCATACTTTCCGGCTTGCTCGGTGTGGGTGGCGGATTGATTATCGTCCCAATTCTCGCCATTTTATTTTCATGGATGAATTTTTCAGAAGCTTATTTGATGCATATGGCCTTGGGTACTTCACTCGCTACCATGATTACCACCTCCATTTCCTCAGCTCGCGCCCATCATCTACGTGCCAATGTGAATTGGCACGTAGTCAAGCGCATAGCCCCAGGCGTGATGCTGGGTGCATTATTGGGCACACTGATTGCCGGACAGTTGAATAATTATTGGCTAAAAGTTGTGTTCATCGCATTTATTTTTTGTGCTGCCACACAACTCATTTTGAATTTAAGTCCCAATTCGCATCGCCAGTTACCGGGCCAAGGCGGAATCAGCCTTGTGGGTGCACTGATTGGTATGATTTCCAGCCTAGTGGGCATAGGCGGCGGCACGCTTTCGGTACCTTTTTTACTGTATTGCAATACCGACATCAGACGCGCCATAGGCACCTCAGCCGCCATTGGTTTTCCGCTGGCTACAGCTGGAGCCTTAAGCTATTTTTTGCTCGGTCACAATAAGCTCGAATTACCGCCATACAGCCTGGGCTATATTTACCTACCAGCACTTGTTGGCATCGCACTCACCAGCATGCTGACCGCACCCATTGGAGCCGGACTAGCGCAAGGATTACCCATTCTGACATTAAAGCGTTTGTTTGCTATTCTTCTGTATGTCATTGGATTAAAAATGCTTTGGGGAATACTTTGAGTTTATCCATTAATGAAAACAGTGTGATAGAAGTGCATCAGCTGCACAAAAATTTTGATCAGGTTAATGCAGTAAACGGCGTAAGTTTTAGCGTACAACGCGGCGTAACCACGGCGCTATTAGGCGGCAATGGTGCAGGAAAAACCACCATCATTGCCATGCTGTTAGGCTTGCTACTACCGAGCGCTGGCCGTATCACGATTTTTGGTGAAGATATGCTGCAAAATCGTTATCGTTTGTTGCATCGCATGAACTTCTCCTCGCCCTATGTTGATTTGCCACAACGGCTAACCGTGCGCCAAAATTTGACGGTTTACGGTCATCTTTATCGCCTGCCCAATCTTGGTGAGCGCATCAGGCAATTAGCTGTTGACCTCAATTTAACCGAGCTACTGGATAGGCGCTACGGCAAACTTTCTGCCGGACAGAAAACGCGCGTTTCGCTGGCGAAATCCCTGCTCAATGAGCCTGAACTTTTACTACTGGATGAACCTACAGCCTCGCTTGACCCCGATACTGCAGATGCCATTCGCAGCCATCTTGAGCAATATCAACAACGCACCGGTGCCAGCATCTTGTTGGCTTCACACAACATGGCAGAAGTGGAGCGCATGAGTGCGAACATCATTATGTTGCGCCAGGGCCTTGTGGTTGATACCGGCTCACCCACTGAATTGATTACCCGTTATCAGCGCAACTCCATGGAAGAAGTATTCATAGCCATCGCACGTAATCATTTACCTTTAACTGTAGCTACATGACAACACCTGACATCAAGTTTTCTCCGCGCCGTATCGGTGCCATAGTCTTGCGCCATCTCTACCTGATGCGTTCATCCTGGCCACGTGTACTGGAGATGATTTATTGGCCTACCGTGCAAATGGTATTGTGGGGATTTATCACCTTGTTTCTTAAAGGCAATAGCAGTTATGTGGCACAAGCTTCCGGTATCTTGCTGTCGGCTGTTTTGCTGTGGGATGTGCTGTTTCGTGGACAACTCGGCATTGCGCTGGTGTTCATGGAAGAAATGTGGTCGCGCAATCTGGGGCATTTATTTGTCAGCCCCTTACGCCCCTATGAAATGGTGATTTCCCTTATCCTCATGAGCCTTATCCGCACTCTGATCGGCATCGGTGGTGCCGCCCTGGTGGCTATTCCGCTGTTTCACTACAATATGTTTGATCTGGGTTTACCGCTGATTGCCTTCTTTCTCAACCTCATCATCATGGGCTGGGCGATAGGCTTGACCGTCGCTGGCATCGTCTTACGCTACGGCTTGGGAGCCGAAAGTGTGGCCTGGGTCGCAGTATTCGCCATACAACCGCTATGCGCAATCTACTACCCGGTGGCCACTTTGCCCGGCTGGCTACAACCCATTGCCTGGAGCTTGCCTGCCAGCCATGTGTTTGAAGGCATGCGCGAGCTTCTATTGCAACACACCTTCAATACCACACATTTGTATTGGGCAATGGCATTAAACGTAATCTATCTGACCGCTGGCATAGCCGCCTTTTTAGCCTACTTCCGCGCTGCCAGACAGCGCGGGTTGCTGCTGCAAATTGGTGAGTAGCAACAGATGCTAAAACATCAATAACTCTTCAAAAAATCGCACTTCACCGGTTGCCAAATCATAGACTCCTCCGGCAATACCAATCTGCTTGGATTCGAGTAACTCTTGAATGATGTCACTGCGGCGTATGATTTCCTCAATCTGTTTTCTTACATTGATCTCGCCTACTTTTTCCAGAAAAACCTCATTTTTGGAAGTACGGTCTACAAGCTCGGTTTTTTCTGCACGTACCGCCGGGCGAATAAAGTTGACGATTTCACCGATATGCCCTTCCCGGAAATTGTCGCAAGCGGCTTTTACCGCACCACATCCCGTGTGCCCCAGCACTACCAAAATCTTGCTGCCCAAATATTTGGTACTAAACTCAAGGCTGCCTATGGCTTTATCCGAGGCAATGTTCCCTGCCAGACGCACACTAAAAATATCTCCCAGCGCCTGATCGAAAATCATCTCTACCGGCGCGCGTGAATCACTACAACTTAATATGGAGGCGAAAGGATGCTGTTTATCTTTGGTCAATTGCACCAATGCCAGCAAATCCTTATGCGACATATAGTTATTAACGAAACGATGATTGCCTTCAATCAGAATATCCAGTGCCTCTTTGGGCGATATCTGGTCACGATTAAGTAGCGGGTGCTTATACATGCTGGGTTGGCCTTGTTGTTGTGTATTGGGGAATATGGCTTTACTAGGTTTTTTGCTTTACTTTATCAGCTTGCTTTATTTGGTCAGCGCCATAAACAGCTGCGGCAGTTTTTCCGGCAAGCGTTGCACATTGTCTATCACCGTGTATTGGTTGCCGAAAATATCACTGACATAGGCATCGGCTTTGGCATCGAGGTTGATGCAATAGCTGTAAATACCTTGCTGATCCAGCTCCTGCACAGCTTTGTGGGCATCCTGAATCAGCAGTTGCGCATCTTTGCTGTCTATGTCGGCGGGTTCGCCATCGGTGAGGATGAGCAGCAATTTTTTGTCGGCTTTGCGCGTTTGCAGATAATGGGCGGTGTGGCGCATGGCGGCTCCCATGCGGGTGGAATAGCCCGCTTCCATCGCCGCGAGGCGGCCTTTGACCTGCTCATCCCACGCTTCGCTAAAGCCTTTGATATGCAGATAGCGCACTTCATGCCGCGTGTTGGAGTGAAAACCGGCAATGGCGAAGGCATCGCCCAATTGATCTATCGCCCAGGCCAGCAATGACACGGCTTCGCGGCTGAGTTCCAAGATGGTTTGTTCGCTGCCTGCGGCTTTATTGCCAAGAGACTCTGATAAATCCAGCAGCAGCATGACGGCAATATCGCGGCCATCATTCTGGTGGCTCATGTTGATGCGCGGATCGGGCGTGGAGCCGCTTTTATAGTCAATCAGTGAGCGCAGCGCCACATCCAGATCAAGCTCGCTGCCCTCCTCCTGATAACGAATACGCACCTTGTTTTGCGGCTTGAGCAGTTCCAGCAGGCGTTTCAGGCGCTTGGCCAAGGCTTCGTGTTTGGCCAGCAGATGGTCTATATCTGCCGCATTGCCTGCCGGATGCAGTGATTCATACACGCTCACCCAATCCGGTCTATAGCTCTGGCCGCTGTAATCCCACTCGTGATAATGGCGCGGCGGTAAGGCGATTTCCAATTCTTCATCCGGTGCGGCTTGTGGCGGCTGCTCAAACATTTCCTCATCATCGCTTTCCTCATGAAAGCGCCACAGATGGCGATTATCGTCACGATAATCCACCTCGGTATCCTTGAAATGCACATTGGGCAACTGATCGCTCTGCAAACGTGTTTTGGCGATAAACAACACTGCCAGCTCGGCCATTTGCTGCGTACTGGCGTGGCTCTGCTGCATAAGCGCATGAAAACGCTGGGCGAAATCCAGGATGAAACTGTTTTTATAAGGATGATTCGCATCCAAAATGGCACGTGACAGCATGGCGATGCGGTGGCGGATGGCGGATTCCAGTTGCGGATCACAAGCCTCCTCTAAAGGTGCAGGATGCAGTGCCAGAAAAATGTTGCGTAAGCCCGGATATTCACGCATGGCAAGAAATTCCACGCGCGCATCTTCAAAAGCCTCGATAGCCATGCGTTGCAAAGGGCTGAAATTGTCGGCAAAAATTGGCGTAGACCAGCGTCTATGCGCCGCGATATGTGCCAATGCGGCGCGGTAGCGGTTTAATCCACCCACGCCACGCTCTTCATCGTAAACATCCGGCAAACGTATACCGAATTCATCAAAATATGGCACTTGTTTGCGCAGCGCATCAAAGCCGGTGGAATAAGGCACAAAATGCGCATCGTCCTGCCACAAGGCACGCAGATACATGCCCAGTTGGCGCTCGTTATCCGCCAGTAAAGTGCCATGTCGCTCACGCTGCAACACAGCGCGGCTATCCGCCGATTGCAGGCTAAAATATTCACGCTGATGATCGGGGTGATCGCTGTAATACTTAACCCCATAACTCACCCAGTTTTTTAGCCCCTGTGCCGAAAGCTGCGCTACCAGTTGCGGCGCTTTTTGCAAAAATTCCGGCAAGCCAGGGCTGGCAAAAGTAGCCTGCGTACCATGCACAGAACCCGTGGTTTTTCCCATAAAATCCAGCACCAGCGCAAAATAATCCTGCATTTGAGCGGTTGAATGCAAACGCCGCGCCACCGCTGGCAAAACTTGCAAAAACGGTACAATGGCTTGGCTATTCGGCGAACGCTGCATCTTGTGTATTGTTGCCATGACGCTAGTTAGCGAGATTTCACCCCAAATCGCTGCCACTTTCGGCCAAACTTCCAGAAAAACCAGAATCGGCTCCACGCCGCGCCCCATGCGACCGAGAAAACCGGCGCTTTCCAGATAAGCCTGAATGCCATCCGCTGAAAGCGATTCCAGCGCTGCCGTCATGCAACCGGCAAATACTTCCTTCACCTGCGGAAAGCCGCTATTCAGCAGCTTCCAGTAAGCTTGCAAATCGTCTTCAAACGCGGGAGTGTCCAATGCCATGTGTCAGGCCTGGCCGAAAATTGCGTCTATGGCATGATCCAGCGTCTGGCGAATATCCGCATCATCGGTAATCGGCCGCACCATCGCCATACGGCAGGCATCCGTAGGCGCAACACCATTTTTAATCAGGGTTGCCGCATAAACCAACAAGCGCGTGGAAATGCCTTCATCCAGCCCATGGCCTTTCAGATTGCGTGCCGCCACACCTATCTTCACCAGCTTGGCCGCCAGCTCGGCATCAATTTCAGCCTCCTTGGCCAGAATAATCGTTTCCAGATCAAACGTCGGATAATCAAAATCAAACGCCACAAAACGCTGTTTGGTGGATTGCTTCAAATCCTTGAGCAAACTTTGATAACCGGGATTGTAGGAAATTACCAGCTGAAAATCAGGATGCGCCGTCACCAGCTCGCCTTTTTTATCCAATGGCAGCGTGCGCCTATGGTCGGTCAGCGGGTGAATCACCACGGTGGTATCCTGCCGCGCTTCCACCACTTCATCCAGATAACAGATCGCGCCATAACGCGCCGCCAACGTCAACGGCCCATCCAGCCAGCGCGTACCGTTGGCATCCAGCAAATAACGCCCCACCAGGTCGGAAGCCGTCATATCCTCATTGCACGCCACCGTAATCAGCGGCCGCTTCAGCTTCCACGCCATATGCTCCACAAAGCGCGATTTACCGCAGCCGGTTGGCCCCTTCAACATCACCGGCAAACGCGCCGCATAAGCCGCCTCATATAACGCCACCTCATTGCTTTGCACCTGGTAATAAGGCTCATTTTTAATCTGATATTGCTGAATGTCGAAAGAATTGCTCATGATTTACTCACTCAATAATTACACACAAAAAAGCCCCTGCCGAGAATATAAAGCAGAGGCTTTGGTTTATTTCAATTTACGCATACATCAAGCCGGGATGCTTAATTTAATAAAACACGGCAACTTGGAGTTTAGCGCATTGTGGTGCATAAAAAAACCACGTGCCAGGCAATGCTTTTGGGCAATTTCTCCCACGGTATAATCAGTTTTCCACGCTCAAGCTTGGCACTCGGGAAAATTCCCCGGTATTAGCTGTTACCAATACCAGCCCCAAAGCCAGCGCATGTGTGGCAATCAACAAATCGTTAGCACCAATAGGCGTGCCGAACTTTTCCAAAGCATTGCGAATTTCGCCATAGTGCTGGTCGGCTTTGGTTTCCTAAGAAAGCACATCAATAGCTGCGAGCAGGGCATCCACTTTTGCGCGAAGGATAGCGGAACTTTTTTCACCGCGCCATAACGCAACTCGCCAGCCACCGCGATACTGGTGCACACACTGGATTCACCCACTGCGGCAATTTTTACGGCAACGCTACCCGCCGGATTTTTGATCAAATCCGACAGAATATTGGCATCCAGCAAGTAAAGGTATTTAGCCATTAGCGCGCTTTACAATTCAAACGGCTCGGGCAGTGGATCTGCAATTTCGGGGAAATCTTCATTTAACGGTTGCCAGCCAGCCAATAACGCCAGCAAAGAAGTCGGCTGTATTTGATTCCACAATCAAAGGATTACCTTCCTTACGCAGAATAGCTTCAATACCGGGAAGCTCAAATTCACGCGGGATACGCAGTGCCTGATTGGCACCATTACGAAACAGACGAACGTGACGGGTAGATTGCATAACAAGACTCCTATGCATAGGTACAGGCATATGCTACACCGGGCAAGAGACAGAATGCAGTTTGAATTTTAGGAAGTGCAAGAAACGCTCAAAAAAGACCGTTTAAAAAGCTCAAACATTGCTTCAGAATACGCCTTGGCAAACGCGGTAATGACTTTTCTTACCACTCTGCACTATGTTAGCGGCATTGATAGCATCCGTATCCAGAATTAATTCAAAACGCAGCCATAGCCTTTCAATCAGCCTGCTTTGGGTACGTTAACGGGTGCCATTTTGGAAATTTACTATTAAATTTTAATCCTCTATACTTGAATTCTGACTAGTCACAAAACCAGCTTGATTGAAGGAGAGAGTTATTGGACACTTGCTTGAGTGAGAGTGCGCAGAAGATGCGATGATCGCCACAACTGCGCTGGAACATAAGCTAACTGAACTGTGCTAACACGCAATGTGCACGATTTTAAGCGCTTTCAAGTAGCACTATTTAATCCATTTAATCATTGATGCGATAGCCGTGTAGCGTTGTTTTACCTACGCCTACCGCGCTGCAAAAAAGGATGACCATGAACCGCATCAGCCTTGCCGCTGCAATCACTTTAACCGAGTGGAGCGAGCGCACTTTTTATCGAAAAATAGCCGATGGTTACATGTCGCGTGTGATTGAGAATGGCCGATTAATGATTCCTTTTGAACTGCTTAAACCGCATCTCAGCCTGGCACTTAGCGCTGAAGATATTACTGTGCTGCAAAGTGCAGATGCCGGAGATGCTGAGGCGCAAAATAATCTGGCAGTGATTTTTTTGTCCCACGATAAACCTAAAGGCGCTATTTACTGGCTAGAATTGGCGGCCAAGCAGGGTTGTGCCGATGCCATGAGTTTTCTTATGGATTGCTATGTGAATGGCAAAGGCGTGGCCAGGGATGAGAATGCGGGCATGATGTGGTTAGCCAAAGCAGCGGCTCTTGGCCATTTCATCTCTCAGCGCCAGATGCAAGGCATCTACAACAAATTTGAAAAACAATAAGGTCACCGCCGTTAGGCCGGTAGATGTAAATAAGCATGTGGAAGAAAATCGCTAAAATACTCATGGGGCTGCCGTTTGTAATAACGGCTGCTGTTTTTATCAGCTATTTGCTGTTGGGCTATTTTGCGGTGAACCCTATCGCCCAGCGCATTTTGCCCTGGCTGGCCGAAAACAAACTGGCGAGCCATGCCAGTGTAGGTAAAGTAAGCTTTGACCCCTTACGGCTGACGGCCACGATTGAGAACTTTCGCCTGACACAGCCCAATGGCGCGCCGCTAGCCGGTTTTGAGCGCTTGTTTGCCAATCTGCAAGTAAGCGGTTTATTCAGTTTTGCCTGGCGTTTGCAAGAGCTGCAACTCATCGCGCCACAAGCCAACATTGAAATCGCGCCGGATGGCAAGCTCAACTGGGCGGGTTTACTGGCAAAAATAAATGAAGACAAAACACCGTCAAAAGCATTGCCACGCCTGCTTATCGACCACATTGTGATTACTCGCGGCAATATTCAATATTTAGACCGCAACCGCCCTACTCCCTTCAAAGCCGCGTTGGAACCGCTGAATCTGGAACTGGATGGCTTATCCACCTTGCCCAAGGATCATGGCGATTATCTGATTGCCGCCAAACTGCCGGAACAAGGCGGTACCCTCAAATGGAAAGGCAGTTTGCAATTGAATCCGCTGGCTTCCAGCGGCACTATCGCGCTGGAAGGAGCGAAACTAGAGCGACTCATGCGCATTATCAAGCAGGCGGAATTGCCGTTTAATCCCAGTGCTGGCGAGATTAAGGCGCAGACCACTTACGATTTCTCCCTGGTAAAAGATCAGCCGCAAGTGGTTCTAAACAATACAACACTGGGACTGAGCAATCTATCCGGCACTTTGGCAGAATCAGGAACACTCCGCTTGGCACAATTGAATTTACAGCTGCCCAAGCTGAATTTTTTCATGCAGCCCAAAATACAAGTGCAATTTAGCGCATTGAATCTGGGCTTGCGCGCGCTGAGTTTGAATGCGGCTAATCAGCCTTTGCTGGTTTTGCCGCAAGCCAATTTAAACGGTGTAGATTTTGATCTGCTAACGCGTAAAGCCAGCGTGGCGCAGGTAACGCTGGCTGGTGGCGCGCTTCATGCCGAGCGCGATGGCAATGGCCTGGTGGATTGGCAACAGCTATTGGCTCCCCAGCCCGCTGTTGAAGCCGCGACCGCACCCAAAATATCAACCCAACGCGCTGAAAAACCATTTTTATTAAATGTCGCCGATGTTCAGTTACAACACTGGCAGGCGGATTGGCACGATCACAGTTTGCGTTATCCGCTGCATTTAAATGTGGCTGATTTTAATCTTGGCTTCGCGCTGAGCAATGCCGAGGGTAATCTTGCCATCAAAACATTGAATAGCGAGATTGGGCCATTCACCATCCAATCTGATTTTGCTAAACCAGCTGCGGCTACTCTGGCCAAATTGCGCGTTGAAAACGGCGAAATCAATGTGACGCAAAAATCTGTAAACCTGCAAGCCATGGTGTTATCCGGTTTGCGCACACAAATCATCAAAGAAGCCAACAAGCCGCTCAATTGGCAAACCATGCTGGAACCCATCAAGACTGCGCAAAAAACCAGTAGTAACGTCGCCACAAAATCAGAATGGAATCTAACGCTAAAGCGTTTGGCACTGGAAGATGCAGGGATGCATATTGAAGACCGAGCCACAGGTTCAGGTACAAAATCATCCGTCATCATGGATATTGAAAAAGCCATGCTGGAAATTAATGATGCTTCGCTGGATTTGGCACGTGCTGTGCCGCTGAAGGCCAATTTTCAGGTTAAACAAGGCGGACGCTTCAATGCCAACGGCAAGCTGACGCTTTCACCGCTGAAAGGTGATCTCAATTTAAAACTCAGTGAGCTTGCGCTAAAACCGTTCTCGCCTTATATCAACCGTTTGGCCTTGCTCACACTCAATGACGGCGCTGCCAGCGCCTACGGCAAGCTGACCTTGCGTCAGAAAAAGGATTTGGCACTCGCTTTCAACGGTGGATTCAGCATCAACAAGCTCGCCATTAATGAAGAAGTGGGCAATGTGCCATTTCTCAGTTGGGAGCAATTGGCCAGCGATAATCTGGAAGTTGGTTTGGCTCCCAACCGTTTGCACATGACCGAGTTACGCGTTATAAAACCTACTGGAAAACTCATTATTCATAAAGATAAAACGCTGAATGTTACGCGTCTATTGCGCAGTCCGCCCGAGCAGCCTACTACTACTGCCGCCACTCCTCCAAACACAAATGAAAGTGCCACGTTTCCCATCATCGCCATTGAGCATTTTCGTATCGACAACGCCGAACTTGAATTCGCAGATCTCTCACTCCAACCTCAATTCGGCACCCATATCAACTCCCTCTCCGGCGTGATTAATGGTTTATCCAGCAATGCCGCCAGTACGGCGCAAGTGGAACTGGATGGCAAAGTGGATGACTATGGTTCCGCCCGCATTCGTGGCTCACTACAACCGTTCAAAGCCACAGATTTTACTGATCTGACACTCAGCTTCAAGAATATAGAAATGAACCGCATCACGCCCTATTCCGGCAAATTTGCCGGCAGGCGCATTGATGCAGGCAAGCTCTCGGTAGACCTGGAATATAAAATCAAAAATAGGCAATTGGCAGGTAATAACAAATTCGTCATCAACAAATTAAAGCTAGGCGAAAAAGTGGATAGCCCCGATGCTGCCAATCTGCCGCTGGACTTGGCAATTGCGCTGCTGGAAGACAGTGACGGCATCATTGATCTGGATTTACCCGTTGCCGGTAGTCTGGATGATCCTAAGTTCAGTTATGGCAGCCTGGTATGGAAAGCCATTACCAATGTGCTGGGTAAAATGGTGACAGCGCCATTTCGCGCCTTGGGCAAACTTTTCGGCATTAGCTCCGATAAGCTGGAAGCTATTGCTTTTGATGCCGGTGGCAATAGCCTGACTCCTCCCGAGCAGGAGAAATTACTGGCCGTCAGTCAAATTATGAGTAAACGTCCTGCACTCACACTGTCGATTGAACCTGTTTATGACAGCAACGCCGACACCCGCGCCATGCAGGAATCGACCATCCGCCGCGATGTTGCGCTGTCGATTGGTATCAAACTTGCCGCCGATCAGCAAGCCGGTCCGATTGATCTAGCTAACGAAAAAATACAAGAGGCCATTGAGGATTTAAGTAATCAACGTATTCCAAAAGCAGAGCTTAAACAGATTGAAAAAGCGAATGAGACGAATAAGAACAACGCACTGCATCAGGCACTGCTGGAAAAACTCACCTTGTTAATCCCCGTTTCTGAGCTTGAATTGCAAAAACTGGCGCAAGCGCGTGCTGAAGCCATCCAACAAAACTTGCTGCAAGCCGGCATTCAGGCTGACCGCATTAGCCTGGGTGTACTGAATAAACAAACAGGCAGTGCAAGTGTCAATGCCAAGCTTAGTCTGGGTGCAAAAGCCGCCAGCCATAAAGCGGAATAAGCAATATTTGCGTAGCTTTAGCTATATTTGTAATGCAATAAAAAGCAGATTTAAACTAAAATAATCCACTAGAAAAAATCATGTCATTCCGGCGCAGGCCGGAATCCAGAGGGGTGAACTTTTCCCGAGTAGGTGAGATTTGCATCCTAGCTTTGTCCACTTCGCATCGTGTTTTTTAATAGCTGGATACCGGCCTATGAAAACTCTGATTAAGTCTGTCACACCTTTGCCCATCGGTGTCCAGAGCCATTAAGTCACTGGATTCCGACTTGCGTCGGAAAGACGGATTTGGACTTAATCAGAGCCTCCCTAATAAATCCTCTCGATCATAAGCTATTTTTTTATACAATTTCACCACCCAAAAATGTCTTTAACGCCAAATAAATAAGCAATCCAGGTTGACACTCTGTTTTGCAGAGCCTTATACTCTGCAAAACAGAGTGAGTAACGCCATGCCTAATGCACATCAACAATTGCAATCCATACAAACCATGCTGGCGGCCGGTCATCGCAGCGTTAGGCTTGAACAGCACAGCTTGATTCTGCTCGGCTTGGTGGGCGGTTTTATTACCGGACTAACTGAATATATCATTACCGATGCGCGTTTTCCTGATACCACGCAGCGTGCGGTGGCACTTTTGCTGTGGCTAAGTTTTTGGTTATTGGGCATGGCTATTGTCGATCATCAATTAAGCCGACGCGCCAGACAGCAGCGGGATGAAACACTGCCTTTCGCACAAGCGCAAATCACCCGTGCCTGGTGGATGTTGTTGGGTATGGGTGTGCTGGGTTCTTTCGCCATGTTTTTTTATGGTGGTGGAGCCATGATTTATGCGCTGTGGATCGTGTTATTGGGGCTGGGTATTTATCTGTTTGGCCTGTTCTCACAGCCATTGGTGGAATGGATAGGCCTGGCTACCATTTTGCTGGGTGTGACCGGGCTGGCGGCAGGTTTACCTTATGGTGTCACGCACTGGCTGGCGGCCTCCTGCTTTGCCATTGGCATGCCACTGGCGGGTTGGCTGAATCACCGATATGGCAACGCCGCACTGCCTGCAAGAATGCTGGCTTTACTGCTATGGATCACCTGCGTCACGGCTCCGCCGTTATTGAGCACAAAACTCTCAGCTACCCAAGCCCCCACGATGCGCCCCATTGCACTGGATTCCGGCAATCTCAGCAGCGGTGAGCAAGTGCTGCATTTAAAAGCAGGAACTCCCATTGCCTTACGGCTGGATTTGGAAGGGTCGGTATTGGAAGCCTCCCAATCGGCCAGTCTCAACATGCATTTATCCGTGCCAGTGGAGGTAGTGCTGCGCGATGGTGCACCGGATGGACGTTATCGCATAGGCAACAGTGCATGGCATGCCATACATGAAGGCGTGATTGAATTGGCTATCGACAAATTGACACCGCAACTGGAGCAAGGGCAGCCTGTGGTGCGCGCCCACGCTGTGTTTGGCGTACATTTCAATAAGGAAGCAACACCATGAGCGAAGCATTACCCAATCTCGACCCCATGCTGCACCAACCGGTACGCACGCAAATTGTGGCTTTTCTTTCCGCGCGCGGCGAGGCAACGTTTAGTGAACTGAAACGCACGCTGGAAATCACCGATGGCAATCTTGGCGCACATCTCAACAAACTGGTTGAAGCAGAGTTATTAAGCACACGGGATTCGCAAGGAGAAAGCCGTTTGCAAACCGTTTTTATATTAACAGAAGGTGGGCGAATCACTTTTGCCAACTATGTAGCACAACTTTCAAAATTATTACAGATTACCCCTGAACCACAGCCACTCACACCAAGCACCCATTTAACCCGCAATATTTAGGAGATTATGATGAAACCAATTACCACCAGCCTATTACTTTCATGCATGCTAGTCGGCTGCGCCAGTTTTCCACCTTCAGCGAAAAAACTCGCAGCCTTACCCATCGTCACTTATCCTGACAAACCTGCCAGCGCTGATTACATCTACAAATTACCGGCAGGAAAACCGATTGATTTGAGCCTGATTATAGACGGCAGCGCCCTGAACCAAAATATTCGCCAAAGCCTTAGTACCAGCCTGGTTCACGATATTTATCTGCACAAATATTGGGCCAGTGAAGATGCCAGGCATTGGGTAAATGCGCGGGAATTGATAAGCATTAATTTCAATATGGTACTACCCTCTTATGAAACTCCAAACCCGGGAGAAATCCACCTGACTGTCAATCACAAGCTGTCAAAATGAGTAAATTCGATAAATTGAAATTTGCATTCATGCTTGGCGTAATCGCCATTTCTGGTGTTTCTGGTTGCAGCAGCCCATCGAGCAAGCGGACTGCTTTTGAAATACTACAAAATATCGGCCAGCAGCAATGCCAAAGAAGCTTGGTTTCCGACTGTTCAAAAAGACAAAGTTTTGATGATTATCAACGCCAGCGCTCTCAAGGCTTGCAAACCCCAGCGGGGGCAAATAGTGATTAGCCAATAAAATTGAACTGCGATTAAAAAATAATTGTCGAAGCTCCAACCATTGGGAGCCATCATGAATCGTCGTCAATTTTTTAAACTTGTATCAAGCGTTTCGCTGGCATATACCCTGCCCGCTTGGGCAAAAGAAGGCACTGCCGTAACACCGCTCAATAAGCCAAAATCTACTTGGAAAACCTTGTTGCCGCCAAATCGCTACCGTATTTTATTTGAAGAAGAAACCGAGCCATCCGGCAGTAGCGAGCTCAATCGTGAAAAACGTAAAGGCACGTTTGTCTGTGCTGCCTGTTATTTGCCGTTGTTTAAATCTGCGCAGAAATATGATAGTGGCACCGGCTGGCCCAGCTTTTGGGATACCTTGCCTAACGCCATTAGTACCCAGCATGATTTCAAATTGATATGGCCAAGAACCGAATACCATTGCGCACGCTGCGGCGGCCATCAAGGCCATGTTTTTTCCGACGGCCCCAAGCCCACCGGGCTGCGTTATTGCAACAACGGGCTAGCGCTGGAATTTGTCCCCGAATCCGCGACCTTACCGGCACTGAGAGCATGAAACCTTCCATTTTAAATAAAATCATCACCGGTGTTTATGCGATAAGCGCGCTGACACTGGCAAGTTTTTCACAGGCGGCAGAAACCCCCGCAACGCCGTTAGCCACTGCCATCTTTGCCGGCGGTTGCTTTTGGTGCATGGAAAAGGATTTTGAAAAAGTGCCTGGCGTAGTAGAAGTGGAATCCGGCTTTACCGGTGGCCAACTCGCCAACCCCAGCTACGAGCAAGTCAGCCACGGCGGCACCGGACATGCCGAAGCTGTGCGTGTGCACTTTAACGCGCAAAAAATCAGTTACGAAAAACTGGTGGATTATTTCTGGCATCACATAGACCCTACCGTCAAGGATCAGCAATTTTGCGACAAAGGCCATCAATACCGCAGCGCAATTTTTTATCTGGATGACGTGCAGAAAAAAATCGCTGAAGCGAGTAAAACCACGCTAGAACGTAGCGCTAAATTCGCCCAAATCTACACTGCGATCAGCCCGGCCAGCACCTTTTATCCGGCGGAAGAATACCATCAGGATTACTACAAGAAAAATCCTATCCGCTACGCATATTACAGAAAAAGTTGCGGACGCGATGCACGCGTGGATGAGGTTTGGGGAAGCTCGCATTAAAAGTGCCGCTACATGTTGGTATTTAGCCTGCAACAGGTATTTTTGTTGAACCAAGGCTTAATTTCTCATACTTTTCATCCGTGCGAGAAGAAATATGAGGTTTAAGCACACGGCTACCACGCTATTTGAAGAGCCAGCGCTCCAGCGAATCCTAGCGCAATAGCCAACATGCTGGGGGCGCACAGTTTTGCCAAATCACGTCCACCTACCACGACTACCAAGCCGAATTTGAACATTAGATTGGCAAGATAGGCAATAGTAATCGCCAATACGGCCTGATCCGCGACTATTTTGCTCATATCAAACAAGCGCAAACTGGAAAGCGCGATGGCATCTACATCGGTCAAGCCCGATACGAAAGCCAGCGCATATAAACCGCCGCTGCCCGCATATTCCGATAACCAAGCGGCGCAAAGCAATACCAGTGCGTACATAAAACCAAATCCCAGCGCGATTTTCATTTCGGCTGGATTGGTAAATTCCGGCATGGGTGATTCTTTACCGCAGCTCATTTTGCGCCAGAATAGATAAGTCGTCAGTGCACCCAGAACAAACCCTCCCAGTAATACCGGCAAAATATGCGGGATGATGTTGGGCGCGATGACACTGCTGATAACTCCCAGACGCAACAGCACTACCAGATTGGCGATAAGAATGACGACCACCGCCAACCTGCGCATTTCCGCACTGGATTTGCTGGATCTGGCATACACCAACGTGGTGGCGGTGCTGGAAACCAGGCCGCCGAAAAAGCCTAACAAGGGCGCGCCATAACGCTGGCCGACGATGCGTAGCGCAATATAACCCGCCAGACTCACGCCGGAAATCAGCACAACAATCAGCCAGATATGATAGGGATTAAGCGCCTGAAAAGGGCCATAGTTATGGTTGGGCAACACAGGCAAAATGATAAAGCTCAGCATGGCAAATTGCAGAATGGATTGAATATCCTGCCGTGTTAAGCGCTTGCTCAGACTCTGTAACTCTGGCTTGTAGTGCAACAAGACCGTAGTCACGATGGCAAGCATAATGGCTAGTGTGCCGTAGCCGTACCACACAATAGCCCCCAAGCCAAAACACAGCATCAGGGCAGCTTCCGTGGTCGTTCCCGGATCACCGCCTTCTGCCTGGCCGCTGAGGTAGGCCACAATAATCATCGCGCCTACACCCAGCCAGGCGGCCACCAGCAACCAGGGAGAATTTGTCTCCTGCGCCAGTAATGCGGCGAGTGTTCCCAGCATGGCAACCAACGTAAAGGTACGTAAACCGGCTTTGGCAACCGCGCTACGCTCGCGCTCCAAGCCGATCAGCAAGCCAAGCGCGAGGCTGGTAACAAACATGGGCAAATACTGCAGCCCGTTGCCTTGTGCAAATAGTTTGCTTATTTCCATGGGCAATTTCTCGTTAGAGCCTGTAGGCAATAGAGATTGCCTTGCCCACCTTGGCCACGGTGGGCAACAAGAACATTTGCCCACCCACTTACTAATCCAGAGTAGACCAAGCGTTAGCCTTTACCCAGCAATTCACCGGCAATCGCCCAGTTTTCCGCTTTCACTTCGTCAAAGGTGATGTAAGTATAGGCTTTGGGTTTATGCGCAATACGCTCCAAAGTATCGGTAATTTCTTCCGCTATTTTTGCTTTTTGTTCGGGTGTAAGTGAACCGGCGATTTTCAAATTTACGTAAGGCATTTCATATCTCCTTTAATTCATGTTGAATGGCAGCAAACAGCGCGTGAAACATGGCTGTCGTCAGGCGTTTGGTTTGCGTATTGTAGCGGCTGCAATGATAGCTGTCATAAAGCACTTGACCATTGGACAAGGCATGGCGGGCGGCATGGGCAAAAGCATAATCAGCCGCTTTAAGATGGAGCGCTTTCAATATGGCTTTATGCGCCACACTGCCCAGCGCCAGTATCACGGTGCTAGCTGGCAAGGCGGCAAGCTCGGCGGCCAAAAACTGGTTACAGCGATTGATTTCCTCTCCGGTGGGCTTGTTTTCCGGCGGCAGACATTTGACGGCATTGGTAATGCGGCAATCAATCAACTGCAAGGCATCATCAGATGCCACCGATTGTGCGGCACTGGCAAAGCCATACCTATGCAAGGTTTCATAGAGCAGAATGCCCGCATGATCGCCGGTAAACGGCCTGCCGCTGCGATTGGCACCATGCAAGCCGGGTGCCAGTCCGACGATTAACAACTTGGGTGTTTCTACGCCAAAGGCCGGCACCGGTTTTGCGTAATACGTCGGATATTGCGTTTTAACCTGATCGAGAAAACCCGCCAGACGCTCGCATTGTCGACATGCGCTATCAAAATTTTGTGGCATATATTCTCATCCATCTTTCTGCGTAAGCCAGCACGCCACTTCACCATTCTTCAACGCAGCCACGCTTTCCGGTTGCAGGGTCACGTGGTCGATGTCAAAACGTGTATGCAGCATCTCACGCAAATCTGCCAGAACTCCATGCCAATACTGTAAATCATCCAGCGCCACATGCGCTGAAAGTGCGGTGATTTCAGAGGACAAAGCCCAGATATGCACACTGTGCACTTCAACCACTTGCGGATGTGCGGTCATGGCTTGCTTCACTGCGGCAATTTCCAAACCCGGTGGCACGCCTTCCATCAGCACATGCAGCACTTCACGCAATAAATTGAGCGTAGAAGCCAGAATCAATAGCGAGATAAAGATAGAAAGTAGCGGATCAATCGCCAGCCAGCCGCTAAAATAAATCACAGCGCCCGCTGCCAGCGCTGCCACTGAACCCAGCACATCACCCAACACATGCAGCAAGGCGGCACGGTTATTCAGGCTATGCTGATTTTGCCCCAAGCGCCAGGCCACCAGTAAATTAATCAGCAAACCCAGCAAGGCAATCAGCATTACCTCGCCGCCCAAAACCGGTTGCGGATGCGCCAGTCGCGCAATCGCCTCAACGACAATAAAACCCACTACAAACAGCATCAGCACGCCATTAAGCAAGGCCACCATCACTTCGGCGCGCATCAAACCATAGCTGTGTTTGGCCGAAGGTGGCCGACGCGCAATCCACGCCCCCAGACTAGCCAAAGCCAGCGCCGCAGAATCTGAAAACATATGTCCGGCATCGCCCAGCAGCGCCAATGAACCGGTGAACCAGCCGCCAAATGTTTCAATGATAGCAAACGCCAATGTCAATAAAAACGGCCATAGCAAGGCATTACTGTTGGAATGCAGCGAATGGGAGTGGTCGTGATGATGCGGATGCGCATGATTCATACAAGGATGTTAACCTATTGCCAATAAAAAAACCGACACGCGGCCTATAATACGCAAGGTATTTTTACAGATTTCCTTAGGATAGAATTTTGCTCAGTTATCGTCACGCTTTTCACGCAGGCAACCATGCCGACGTGCTCAAACATTTTGTGTTAACGCAGATTCTGCAACACGCAACGCAGAAAGATAAACCCTTGTGGTATATCGACACCCACGCCGGTGCGGGCATGTATGCTCTGGATACGGGCTATGCCACGCAAAATGCCGAATATGAAACCGGTATTGCGCGTCTGTGGGATGCCCCCGATTTACCCCGGCCGCTGCTTGATTTTGTGCAATTGGTCAAAACGCTTAATCCCGGCACGCCGCTCAGGCGCTACCCCGGCTCCCCGGCGGTAGCCGATGCCAAACTGCGCAAGGAAGATAGAGTCTGCCTGTTTGAATTGCACCCAAATGACAGCAAGCTGCTCAAACAACGCCATCAAACCCCCAACCGCAAAACCATGATAGACAGCAAGGATGGTTTTGCCGGCCTGAAAGCCTTGTTGCCGCCCCCCTCGCGCCGCGCCGTAGTGCTGATTGATCCACCCTATGAAGAAAAACAGGATTACGATCGCGTGGTTGAAGCGCTTAAGGACAGCCTGACACGTTTTGCCACCGGCACCTATGTCATCTGGTATCCGCAATTGCAACGCCCGGAACCGCAAAGAATGCTGGAAAAACTCAAAAAACTGGAACTCAAAAACTGGCTAAATGTAAGCCTCACGGTACAAGCACCAGCGCTCGATGGCTTTGGAATGCACGGCAGCGGTCTATTTATTGCCAACCCGCCTTGGACCTTACCTGATATTTTGCAAGAAACAATGCCGCTATTGGTTAAGTTATTGGGGCAAGACAAAAGTGCAGGCTTTACGCTGGAAAGCCAGATGGCTTGAGTATCCTGGCCTTTTGTATCCTAGTCTAGCAGACTTATCGGACTTAAAAGTAATCCCACGCAAGCAACACTGGGCAATAAGCCATTTGCTATCGGTGTTTGCCCAACAATCCCGCCTAATGATTAGCGTAGCAATTGACAGATAGCGCGGCTAACCGCATGATACGCGCTCTTTAGGAGGCCATCACAGGGAAGCCATTATGCAAAGCTCTATCAATCAAGAAAATAATATGTTGCGTTCAGAAATTGAATTGCTGATGAAGGAGCGTTACGCGCTGCTGAAGGTAGCCGGAGCGGCAGCTGGACTTATTGCTGAGCTAGATAGCCATGATTTACCGCAGCTAGCCACTCAGGCCGCTGAATTGCTGGCTACCGGGGTTAACGCACTGAACGAGGAAACCTTGCAGGATGCGCTAAGCGCGGTTCATGCCGAGATTGTTGAATAGAAAAAACATCGGGTTAGTCACATCACAGTTTTTTGCTTAAGCATCATAATCATAGGGTATGAAATTTTGTAGCAACACGGCATGAGTGACGATTGTAAATTTATAGCGCTCCCCCAAAGTTGCTCAACCAATTATTCATCAACTGCAGGCTTATCCAACACCTGCAGCGCATACACCAGCTCCTGCATCCGGCTCACGCCCTTGGCGCGAAAGCGTGGTTCAGAGGCCAAAATATCTTGCGTATGCAATAACTCAACTTTGCACCAGGCTTGATAAAGCGCTTGCACTTCATCCGCTGGCACACTGAATGGTGGCCCCTGCATTTCAGGCTGCGGATAATCAAAAGCCACCAATAGTATTTGAGTACCAGAGGCGAGCAGATTTTGCATATGCACAGCATAAACCGCACGCATCTCCGCTGGCAACGCCACCAGCGCCGCGCGGTCATAAACCGCCGCTGTATCGGCCAGCAACTCCGCCGTCAGCTCAAAAAAATCACCGCAATAAATGCGTATGCCACCCGCCTCGCTCACACTGAATTTACCTTGTTGGTAGCTATGTGCAGACAGCCCATTTTCAGCAAAAAAAGCCTGCACCGCCAACGCACTCAACTCCACCCCAATCACCTCATAGCCCAGATCGCGCAACCACAGCATATCCCAGCTTTTACCGCACAAAGGCACAAATACTTGGCTACCCGCCGCAATCCCCAACCCAGGCCAGAACTGCGGTAAATAAGCATTAACCTCATCACGGTGAAAGCCTATCTGATTTTGTTGCCAGCGTTCATGCCAGAATTCGTGTTGCATAGTTCATCCTTGTTTAATTTGTCGTTCTTCCTGCGCCCCACAACGGCCTGTTATGACATTCTGCGCTAACGGCGGCTTTGCAGACATACCAGACATTCGAGTTTGATCAATCTGCCTAGGAATTTATACGAATAGTGTTGGTGTATAAATTTTAATTGTTATAAGCTTATAGCGGTTTTTAGTGCAAGATCATTGCCCTGTTTTCTTGTTAACGCTGGATTCCCTATCGGGGATTTTAAAATATGTTTTTTATGTAGTGATTAATAATCAACTGGTTGTGTCCTGGGCTTCTATTTCCTGCTTTTTGAGAGGTTGGTCTCATTGAGTTAGAGTAAGGTTACATTAGTTGATTGGGGGACTAAACAACTATCATGCCTACTGATATAACCAAAAGTAAGCAGACAGAGGCAGTTGAAGCGGAAAGACAAGTCCTCAATAAAATCGCCAGCCAGCTGCCTGGCATGGCATTTCAATTTCTTTTATGTTCCGATGGCAGTTCCTGTTTTCCTTACGCCAGTGAGGCCATCCGCGATATATACCGGCTCAGCCCCGAGGACGTTTGCGAGGATGCATCCAAAGTCTTTGCCATTCTTCACCCGGATGATTATGACCGCATCAATGCTTCCATCCAGAACTCGGTACGGGACTTGAGTCCGTGGAGCCTTGAATATCGGGTGAAGTTTGACGATGGCACGGTGCGCTGGCTGCTGGGTCACGCCATTCTGCAACGGGAGGCGGAGGGTTCCACGCTCTGGTATGGATTTGTTGCCGACATCACTGAGCGTAAACAGCTGGAGCAAAAATTCAGCGACGGTAATGCCCTGAATACCAGCATTCTCAACTCACTTACCGCGCACATCGCCGTACTGGATGGACAGGGAGTTATTTTTGCGGTCAACAACGCCTGGCGGCAGTTTGCCGAAGACAATGGTTTGTTGGCATCCCGCTGGGATGCGTTGGGGGTTAATTATCTGGACGTGTGCAAGCATGCCAGGAATCAACCGGATGGCAGGGAAGCCAATGCGGCTTATCGCGGTATTGTGGCGGTACTGGCAGGAGAGCGGGAAACCTTTCAATTGGAATACCCGTGCCATTCTCCTCATCAGCAGCGCTGGTTTCAGATGAATGCATCGCCATTACAAGGCTCTCGTCGCGGGGTGGTGGTTAGCCATGAGGACATCACAAGGCGCAAACAAGCACAACAGCAATTGCTGGACAGCGAGCAGATATTGTCCGAATCACAGCGTATCGCCCATATTGGGAGTTGGGCTATAGAAGTGGCAACCGGCTCCATCAGTTGGTCGGCCGAAATGTACCGAATTTATGGCGTTGCCCGGGAAACCTTTGGGCATACCCTGGAAGCGTTTTTGGCATTAATCCATCCCGAAGACCAAGCCTCGATGAAAATGTGGGTCAATGATTGTCTGACCGGGAAAATGATAGCGGAATTGGATTTTCGCATCATGCCACCGAATGGCAACATGCGCTATATCCATGGCAGCGGTGGATTGCAATACGATGAAATGAAAAAACCGCTGCGTATGGTGGGTTGTTCCCAAGACGTGACCGAGCGTAAACACAGGGAATTGCAAGATAAGGAGCATCTGGACGAACTCGCCCATATCACCCGTCTAGAGTTGATGAATAGGATGGCTTCAGGCATTGCTCATGAAGTCAACCAGCCTTTGTCGGCAATTTCCATCTATTCCGAAGTCAGCCTGGTGTTTGCTAACGCTGAAAACCCTGATCTGGGCAAGCTTGCCGAGATTCTAATTAAAATTCAGCAACAAGCGTTAAGAGCGGGTCAGTTAATCCATGGCATGAGAAATTTCCTCAAAGCCCATTCAATCAAAAGTTCAGCCACAGACATTAATGTGTTGATTCATAATGCTGTCAGCCTTTGTGTTGATGAACTTAAAATAAACAACATCAAGCTAACATTCGATTTGGAAAACCATCTGCCAACTATTGCCGTGGATCAAATACAAATTGAACAGGTACTTATCAACCTGATCCGAAATAGTATTGAAGTCTTGCAAACCTTGCCCATTACAGCACCACGCCACTTATCTATCCATAGTTGCATCACACCCGATAATGGCATACAGGTCAGAGTGAAGGACAATGGACCAGGTATTGCTCAAGACCAACAACAAAAAATATTGACCCCTTTTTACACCACCAAGCCGACCGGCATGGGTATGGGCTTGTCGATCAGTCGTTCCCTAATTAAAGCCCATGGCGGCGCTTTGCATTTCAATACTCAGCTTGGCAAGGGAACCAGCTTTTATTTCACACTCCCTGTCATGGTCTAATAAAAACGGACACCTTGATAGCGTCTGATTTATAGAACGCCATTTTAAAACTCTGCAATAGTTCAAAACTCTATCGTTGATGGTTTTTAGCGGTCGGCTGCTGTCAATGATCATTCATCCCTGACCGTTCGCCAACAGCACCAAGCTGTCGTTCAATAGGTAAATGCCAAGTTTTGGTCGGTAACAGAAATTCTCAACCTTACCACACCCACTACTTCACCACCTCTTCAGGCAAAGTCACCACCATAGAGCAAGGTAAACTGGTTTCTCCCACCGCAAGCCCGTCTTTCATCACCTGTTGCAATGCCGTATCGGTTTGCATTTTGGCTATCAGTTTATCCATGGCCAGGCGGTAGGTTGTAGCGATTTGGTGATCGGGGAATACTTCAAGAAAGCCGCTGGTTTCGGCTTCGGCCTTGTAGCTAGCGATGAGTTTTCCGCTGCCGGTGTAGACGTGTGCAGTGAGCTTGCCGTAATACTGGGTCATTTTTGGATTGTAGAACACACTGGGATTTATTTTCACCAGCGTATTGGCGCTTGAATTTCCGCTGCACAGGCTGACTTCGCCAAACTTTTCATTAAGCGTTTGAATAACTATGGGTTCCAGCAGTGGCCCTTGATAAAACCAGTAGTTGTGATAATAGCGCCACAGGTTGATGGGGTGCGTGTATTCCTGCGGGTTGATGCTGACCAACATTTTGCCTGTGCCCTGCGCTTGGGCTGTAGGGGTTAATAGTACGAAAGCGCAAAGTAATGTTGCACGGCGAGCTAAACGCGGGATTAAACGCAGATTCATATTAAAACTCTCTTATTCAAAAAAATTATTGGGCGGCTTTCTTGTGGTAAGAAATACGGTAAACCAACCCGGCTCTATCATCGGATAAATACAAAGCACCATCCGGCCCTACCACTACATCCACCGGCCTGCCCCATGCGCCTTCTTTGCTTAACCAGCCTGTTGCAAAATCCACCACTTCCACAGGTTTTCCCTGCTTGAATTTGACGCGCACCAGCTTGTAACCACTAGGCTGGGTGCGGTTCCATGAACCGTGCAGAGCGACGATGGCATCATTGCGATATTCCGGCGGGAAATTGGATTGATTGAGGAAGATGATGCCTATAGGCGCGGCGTGGGCATCAAAAGTAATGGCAGGTGGCTGCGTGGTCGCGCAAAAGCCTTCCGCACCGGGAAAATTGGGATCAGTAAATTGATTGCCCCAGCAATGCGGCCAACCGTAGTTTTTACCGGCTTCGATTTTATTCAGATGTTCCGGCGGCAAGTCGTCATCAGCAGCACCATTTTTAACGCCTGAACGCATATCCGCACCGTGATTGGTGGCATACAGAGCGCCTGTCTGTGGCTGCCAGGCCATGCCTTCGGAATTGCGCAAGCCGCTGGCCCAGATGGGCGAAGCTGCGTGACGGCCCAGCGTCGTGAGCGCGCCTGCGGGTTGACCTTGCACGCTATAGCGCAAAATGGTGGCACGTAGCGGGTCGCTCTCTACGCACACATTGCAGCTGGAACCCACATTCAGATAGAGAAAACCATCCGGGCCGATTTTCATGGCTTTAAGCGTATGCCCGCCCGTTGCCAAGCCGCTGATTAGCGGGCTAACTTTGCCAGCTGGCCATGGTTGCGGATTGGGTTTTTGCGCGTTTTTCTCCAACACAACCACGCCATCCTGATTGGCTACCAGCAGCTTGTCTCCAACAAAGGCCAGGCCTTGGGGCGCATTGAGTTTATCCGCCACAGTGATGATTTCATCGGCCAGGCCATCCTTGTTGCGATCCGGCAGCATTAGCACCTGATTATCGCGGCCGGTAGAAAGATAAAGATGACCTTCTGCGTCAAATGCCAGACTTCTGGCTCCACGGAAAAAATCGCTTCCGGCAGGTTTTATTTTGGCAAAAACTTTAATCTGAAAATCTGCGGGCAGCTTTAATACCCGTGCCACATCGGCAGGAACAGGAGTCACCGGAGCCATATCGGCAACACTAATTAATGGCAATACGAGCAGACTTGCAATCACTAATCCTGATTTTGGTATCATGTTCAAGCTCCCCTTTCAGGTCAGCACGTCTGACCAGATATTGCGCGCCCAGTATTGCGCATCCTTGCCTTCCTGCTCGGAAGGTTGGTCTGATACACCGCCGCCATCGGCGGGCAACATGAGTTTTTTTGTAGCATCATAGCGATAGACATTGGCCACATGCATGGCCATGTTGTCATTGACGAAGCTATAGCAGGTGTTGGCAAACACCGGGTTGGGATCAGGTGCTTCGTTGTTGAGCATAGCCAAAATGGCATTGGCGCAGACTTTGGCTTGCGAAGTGGCCATGTGCGCGGATTTGGGCAAGCCCGATGAAATGGAATCGCCAATGACATGAATATCCGCATGCACCGTCGATGCGTAAGTCAGAAAATCCACCTCGCACCAACGATTATCAAAATTCACCACACCGGCCATTTGTGCAGGTTTGCCAGCACGTTGTGGCGGAATCACATTCAACACATCTGCCTTGACCGAGTCAAACTCGGTATACACAGTGCGGGTGTTGATGTCCACATTCACCACTTCGCTGTTAGGTCGGTAATCAATCATGCCGCTGTATAGCTCTGCCCAGGCTTTGGTGAACAAAGCTTTCTTGGAGGTGATTTCCGGGTTGGCATCCAGCACAATAATTTTAGCCGCTGGCTTGTTATTTTTTAGGTAAGAAGCCACCTGACAAACGCGCTCATACGGCCCGGGCGGGCAACGGTACGGCGCTGGGGGAATGCTGATAACAAACACGCCGCCATCGGGCATGGCTTCCAGCTGTTTGCGCAGATTGACCGTTTGCTCACCGGCTTTCCAGGCATGGGGGATTTTTTGTTGTGCTTCAGCCGATTGCAGCATGGGCAATTTATCGTAAATAAAATCTATACCCGGAGCGATAATCAGCTTGTCGTAATGCAAATCGCCGTGCGTCAACTGCACTTTGCGCGCAGCGGGGTTGATGGCGCTGACGGCATCTTCTACCCACTGAATGCCATGTTGGGCTTTTAAAATATCGTAGGCAAAGGTCAAATCGCCTATACGCTGGCTGCCGCCCAATACCAGATTGCTCAACGGGCAGGAAACAAAGCGCGGGCGCGGCTCTATCACCATGACTTCTATGCCGCCATTGCTCCACATACGCAAATATTTCGCCGCCGCCGTACCCGCATAGCCACCGCCGATCACCACAACACGATAAGGCGCTTTGGCCGAGGAATATGTTTGGGCTGAATAAGCAGCACAAGCGGGCAATGTTGCCAGCGCCACACTAGCCACACCGAGTTTAATGAAATCACGCCGTTTGTTCACGCTCTCACTCCTTGGGCTGCAATAGCGGAGATTGCACACGCGCTTGTTGGAAGAAATAACCGCCCAGCTGCTCAATTTCCGGCACGGTCAGACCTTTGGCATGGCGCGTCATCACCTCCGAAGCTGGAAGCTGCGGCGCGAAACTCCAACATGCGCGCCACAAAACGCGCTTGATCCAAGCCCGCCAACACCGGCGTGCCGCCCACGCTATTGCCATTGCTACCATGACAAGCCGCACAGGAAGCCGCGAGAATTTGAATATGGCGGACTTGTATAGATTGAGAATTGATTGAGGCGGCAGAAGTATCAGCAAATACCTCTGCCGTAACGCCGATGCTGGAAACAAAAATCAGCCAGCATAAATTCAGGGAGCTTTTAGGCATCAAACTAAGCATCAAGCGATGATCCTTTTCTAACTTAAAGAGGCTCAGCCGCCCCCTAACCAAATCTTTTAATTACATTTTTCCGTCAGGCAACCATCTTCCTTGGAGCCTAGCGACAACAGCAGATCTGCCATTTTGGTATTACCTTCATCATGTAAGCCGCGCACGATGGAAACATCGCCGCGCATTTTGCTGTTTACATCGGCACCTTTAGCCGCCAGGTATTTAACCACGTTGGTATAACTGCCATAAGCGGCCAGTTGCAGTGCGGTCAATTTGGTAAGTGGATGTTTGTAGTTGAGATCGGCACCCTTTTCGGCCAGCAATTTGACTACGCTCAGTTGACCTTTGTTGGCCGCGATTTGCAAGGCTGACCAACCAAAATACACATCATTAACACCAGCATCTTTTTCCAGAAATTTTTTCACGGTTTTGACATCGCCCGAGCCGAGCGCTTCTGTCATTTTCATGTAGTCGTCATCGGATATTTCAGCCATTGCCGAGACCGGCAAGCTGATGGCTGCCAGTAAAAATAGTGCTTTAATCAGTTTCATTTCTTCTCCAAAGTGTAAATTTTTTTAATTTTGTTTAACTAATACTCTTGCGTGCATTTCTGAACATGCGCATCCAAGCGCCATCCTCGTTCCAGTTTTGCACATTTCCGGCATTGGGATGCCAAGAGTTCTGCACGCTTCTGAATACACGTTCAGGATGCGGCATCATGATGCTGAAACGTCCATCGGCAGTCGTCAAACCTGTTATCCCTTGTGGCGAACCATTTGGGTTGTAAGGATAGGCATCCGTCGGCTTACCCGCGTTATCCACAAAGCGCACGCTGACCAGTTTTTTCTCCAGCACTGCATGGACAGCGGCAGCACTGGAAAATTCAGCAAAGCCTTCGCCATGCGCCACGGTAATCGGCAAACGGCTACCGACCATGCCACTGAAAAACAGAGAGGGTGATTCCAGCACTTCCACCATGGCAAAACGCGCTTCAAATTGTTCGGATTTGTTGCGCACAAAATGCGGCCAATTTTCCGCGCCGGGGATGATGCTGTGCAAATTGCTCATCATCTGGCAGCCGTTGCAAACACCCAGCGCAAAGGAATCGCCGCGCTGGAAAAAGGCCGCAAATTCATCTCTGGCGCGGGCATTGAACAAAATGGATTTCGCCCAGCCCTCCCCCGCCCCCAGCACATCACCATAGGAAAAACCGCCGCAGGCGACAAATCCGGCAAAGTCCTTCAGCGAAATACGTCCGCTGATAATGTCGCTCATATGCACGTCATGCGTTTGGAAACCGGCACGATCAAAAGCCGCCGCCATTTCTACTTGCCCGTTCACGCCTTGTTCGCGCAGCACGGCGAGTTTGGGGCGTTTACCGCTGAGGATATAAGGCGCGGCTATGTTTTCATTAACATCAAAGCTGAGTTTGACGTGCAAACCGGGGTCAGCCGCATCCAGAATGCGGTCGTATTCCTGCTGTGCGCAATTTGGGTTGTCGCGCAGTTTTTGCATTTGATACGTGGTTTCCGACCAGGCTCTATGCAGATTAATCAGGGAATCGGTAAATACCACGCGCGCGCCCTGGCGGATTTGCAGCGCGCTATTGGGCACCGGCAAGCCGATTTCATGAACACAGCCCTGCAAACCGGCCTGATTCAAATCCGCGAGAATTTGTTCTACATCTTTTGCTCGCACTTGCAGCACTGCGCCCAGCTCTTCGTTAAACAGAATATCGGTTGCACTGCCTGACAAGGCACTTAAATCAATATCCAGACCGCTATGTCCGGCAAATGCCATTTCGCACAAAGTAGCAAACAAGCCGCCATCGGAGCGATCATGGTAGGCCAGTATTCTATCGTCACGGTTGAGTTGCTGCACGGCATTGAAAAACGCCTTGAGTCTGGCGGCATCATCCACATCCGGCGCGTTATCGCCGACAGCGCTATAAACCTGCGCCAGTGCTGAACCACCCATGCGGTTCTTGCCTGCGCCAAGGTCGATTAAAAGCAGTTTGGTCAGCCTGTTTTCTGTGCGAATTTGCGGGGTTAAGGTTTTGCGAGCATCCGGGGTTGGCGCAAACGCGGTGACCACCAATGAAATCGGCGAGGTGACAGCTTTTTTCTCATCGCCATCTTCCCACACCGTCTTCATCGACATTGAATCCTTGCCCACCGGAATGCTGATACCCAGCGCTGGACACAGCTCCAGACCCACCGCTTTGACCGTATCAAACAAAGCCGCATCTTCACCCGGATGCCCCGCTGGAGCCATCCAGTTAGCGGAAAGTTTGATCTCGGCAATATCTTCCACCAGACTGGCGGCAAGATTGGTCAGCGCTTCGCCTATCGCCATACGCCCGGAAGCTGGCGCATCTATCAATGCCAGCGGCGCTTTTTCACCAATGGCAAACGCCTCGCCACTATAGGTTTCGTATCCGGCCAAGGTTACCGCCACATCGGCCACGGGAATTTGCCAGGGGCCAACCATCTGGTCGCGCGCCACCAGACCAGTCACCGAGCGGTCACCAATGGTGATGAGAAAGGTTTTATCGGCCACGCCGGGTAAACGCAGCACGCGTTGCGCCGCTTCTACCAGATCAATGGCGCTGCTATCAAAAGCACTTAAAGCGCGCAGGGTATGCGTGACATTGCGCGTCATTTTCGGCGGCTTGCCCAGCAGCACGGATAAATCCATATCCACCGGCTTATTGTCAAAATGGCTATCAGCCACCGTGAGATGGCGCTCTGCGGTGGCATGGCCAATCACCGCAAACGGGCAGCGCTCGCGCTCGCAGATTTTGGCGAAATGCGCCAAATCATCCGGCAGAACCGCCAACACATAGCGCTCCTGCGCCTCATTGCTCCATAGTTCGCGCGGCGACATGCCGGGTTCTTCGTTGTGCACATTGCGCAACTGAAACAGCGCACCCACGCCGGCATCATTCACCAGCTCGGGGAAAGCATTGGAAATACCGCCCGCGCCTACATCATGAATACTCAAAATCGGGTTTTGTTCGCCCAATTGCCAGCAACGGTCTATCACTTCCTGCACACGTCTTTCCAGCTCAGGATTGCCGCGCTGTACTGAATCGAAATCCAGATTTTCCGTGTTCGCTCCGGTATCCATACTCGATGCCGCGCTGCCGCCCAAACCAATCAACATGGCCGAGCCGCCCAGTTGAATCAAACAGGCTCCCGGCGGAATCGGGTTCTTTTTAGAATGTTGCGCAGAAATATTGCCAACTCCGCCCGCCAGCATGATGGGTTTGTGATAACCGCGTACTTCACCCGCTGTTTCCACTTCAAAGGTGCGGAAATAACCGGCAATATTGGGACGGCCAAATTCATTGTTATACGCCGCACCGCCCAAAGGGCCATCCAGCATAATCTGCAAGGGTGCTGCGATACGCGCTGGCTTGCCGTAATCCAACGCTTCCCACGGTTGTTTAAAACCGGGAATATTTAAATTGGAAACAGAAAAGCCGGTCAACCCTGCCTTGGGTTTGGAGCCGCTGCCAGTTGCGCCTTCATCACGTATCTCGCCGCCCGCGCCGGTAGCCGCACCGGCAAACGGTGAAATCGCCGTTGGATGATTATGCGTTTCCACTTTCATCAGGAAGTTCATGTCTTCTTCAATAAAGCAGTAGCTGCCATCGGCTTGTGGGTAAAAACGCCGGGTTTTCTCGCCCTGCACAATGGAGGCATTATCGGAATAAGCCACCACGGTTTTGCCGGGATTGAGCCTGTGCGTGTTGCGTATCATGCCAAACAGCGATTGCGCCTGCGCTACGCCGTCTATCACCCAATCGGCATTGAAAATTTTGTGACGGCAATGTTCGGAATTGGCCTGCGCGAACATCATCAATTCCACATCGGTGGGGTTGCGGCCTATGCGCGTAAAGTTTTCCAGCAAATAATCCACTTCATCCGCTGACAAAGCCAAACCCATTTCGGCATTGGCAAGCTCCAGCGCCGCCTTGCCACCATTCAGAATATCCACGCTGCTCAACGGTGCTGGTTCGGCCTGATGATAAAGGCGTTCTGCGTCTTCCAAAGAAGCAAACACGGCCTCGGTCATACGGTCATGAATGGCTGGCTTGAGCGCCAGTTTTTCCGCAGCCAAAAGTGGCGTACCATCCGCTGTTGCCACATAAAAAGCCACGCCGCGCTCAATTCTTTGTACACTGGCCAGGCCGCAATGGCGCGCAATATCGGTAGCGCGCGATGACCAGGGCGAGATGGTGCCGGGACGCGGAATTACCAGAAACAGTTCACCTTTGGGGGTTTCTTCTTGCAACCTGGAGCCATAGGTCAGAATTTTTTTGAGCACCTCCTGCTGCGGCTCGCTCAATAAAGGCTCAGACCAGCAAAAATGCCAAAACTCCGCATATAAATGCGTGATTCTGGGTGCGGAAGTGGTTAAAACGGATAATATTTTATCCAGACGAAAAGGTGAAAGTGCGGCACTGCCACGAAAACTTAGCATGGGGAAAATTCAGACAATTAGCAGGGTCATGATTTTACCTGAAAACATGCCTGGCAATTTGAAAGCCAGTGACTTGCTGTTAAATATCTTGTGACCAGTGATTGAGAGCGCCTATCAATTCAGGCTTCAAATTCACGCATCCGATTCCACTTGCACCAAGCCATCTTCAATACGCAGTGAATACTCTGCCAACGCACATCCGCTGGGGCTTAAACCTTGACCGGTACGCCCGTCGAACACCCAGTTATGGTGTTGACAGGTAATGATGCGGCCGTTAAAGGTGCTCCATAGCGGCACATCCTGATGTGGGCAAGTTCCCTGAAAAGCTTTCAGCTCACCGCCGTCCGGCCATACCAGCATAAAGTCGCCTTCATCGGTGCTGAATGCTGCCAAATCGCCTTCCTGGATATTTTTTGCTTTGCATAGCGTGATATAGCTCATGTTTGTACTCCTTCAAAATTGAGCAATGCTCCTGAGCAACTCAGGCACTTTTTTCCAACAACGCATCATTTACCGAGAGGGCAAATTCACGCCAGGCGGCAGACATATCGCGGCGGATAGCATCCAAATACGGTGCGTCTGGTGCGGCCTCCTGGGGAAAGTTGGAGATGGCACAGGAGTTACGATTGAATTCCAATGCGGTATCCACCAGCTCGCGTATGAAGCCATTAAATGGAGTTAATACGACTGGAGTCAGGGCAGATCGGCCTTGTTCCACCGTTACATTGTGTGTATCCAGCGGCAGCGTGCCCAGTCGTTGTAACGCGTCGCTGTATATTTGTTCGACCGTATCCAGCAAGGCCTGCTGGGTCAGTTGCTGCTTTTGTTGGGCAGCAAGCGCGCGGTTGAGATGGCTATGATAGTGCTCCTGTGCCTGGCTACGCTGCGCGGCTACCCAGCGGCTAAAATTGCCTAGTTCATTGGCGTGTTTAGCGTCTGCAGGTAGCGGGCTCTGATGAGTGGAAAGTATCAGCGCCAAACGCGCGCCAGCATCCAGCGCGCCTTCCAGGTAGCCGCCTGCTTGACTGGCGGTTTCCGAGCCGCCCAGCAGCAGTTTCCCGCCCCAGTGTTGCTCACGCAGTTTGTGATTGGCGTAAACGGGATGCGCTTGCAGCGGCACCCTATCCAACGTGGCACAGCTGAATTTTTCATTGGCCCAATCCTGATAATGCAGTTCACCATTGATTGCATTCATGCCGAACACCTGCCCCAACTGACTTTCCAGCAACATTGGCATGCTCACTGCATAAGGCGCGCGCGCTTCTGGCGTCATGGCCACAAAGCCACCCAGTGCGGCATGTTCCGCATCGGCATCGCAGGCATCGTAAATCTCGGCCAGCACGACTTGTGCATGGTTGACAAAAGCATTGCCGGAGTACCCGGCCTCGCGCCAGAATGCCGTGTGGTAACCCATGACCATTTTGGCCTGATCCGCCATCCAGGTGTGAGTCGTGCGCATGGCCTGCAATAAAGAAGCATCCAACACTGGCGTAAAGCGCACATGTTCGGCCAGCAGACGTGGCGGCAGCGTCAGCACAACCTGCTTGGCGTAAATAATCACCTCAGTATCGTTATGTCGAAAATGCAACTCAACGTGATCGCCTTTATCCTCCAGTGCAACCAATTCATGTTGCAAATGAATGGCTTCAGCTGCCAGATGTTGTGCCAGTGCCGTCACCATTGCACCCATGCCGCCCGCCACACGATGCGCGCCGCCATGCACGCTTTCCACGGTGAGCTGTTCAGGCGGTTGATTAGGATCAGTCAAGCTAAGTATTGCGCCATTATCATGCTGCGGAAAATGCACCAAACCCAGTGCATTCACTAATTTTAACAGGCGCGGTTGCACTTCCGGCCAGAACCAGCAGGGACCGAGATCAACCATCATGCCGGAAACATTGTCCTTTTCTGACAAGATACGCCCGCCCAATCGTTCACGCGCTTCAAACAAGGCAAAGGTTTGCCCGTTTTGACGTAACGCATCGGCCAGCACCAGCCCGCATAAACCGCCTCCTACAATAACGGTATCGAATTGCATGGGTATTCCTTATAAAAAAATCCACAAATAGCCAGGAGCCTGTCGAACTTAAAGAGTCGGCTCCAAATCCATGCCACGAAACACCGAACAGCGTTTAAAAACTTCCAGCGTTGGCGGCACCGATTTATGGCTACAGAATTTAGCCGTCAACTTACTTAATCCCTTGATGTCGCGCCCGGTGGCCTGAGAGAAAATTTCCGCCAATTCCGCGATCAGGGCATCGTCAATCTGCAAACCGAATTGCTCTGTCATCACACGCCAGATTTTCGCGCGGGCGGCCACATCCGGCGGATAGAATTTAATCATCGCAATGCAGCGCGAAACGATGGCTTCGTCAATGTCATCCACGCGGTTGGTGGTTAGAAACAGCAGGCCGTTGAAATACTCCAGCACGCGCAGAAACACACCCACCACCGCATTCATGGTCATGTCGTCGTCGCGGCGTTTGATATACACATCAGCTTCGTCTATCAGCATCACCGCACCCCAACGCTGGGCGCGGGTCAGTACATCCTTGAGTGCGGTTTCCATCGCCGCCACATTCAGCCCCAACTGGCCGGAATGCACACGGTATAAAGGCCGCCGTATGATTTCGGAATACACCTCGGCCGTCAGCGTTTTGCCTACGCCCGCAGGCCCGGCACAAAGCACCGTGGTACCGCCGGATTTACCGGCGACAATATCGTCCATCAGCACATCCATCTCGGCGGTGAGAATGTCGATAAGGTCCGTCTGTTCCGGTGGCAAAATGAGTTTTTGCTTGAGTGTGGGCTGATATTCATAAGGCTGCATATCATCCACATGCACCCATAAATAATGGTGCAGATCAAGATGAAACAGCAGAATATAACCATGCACCGGCAACTGCGTGAACAAGCCGCTGGGAATGGCCGCTTGCGATTCCTTAACTTCTTTTTCAGCGTCATACTTGTTACTTTTGGCGGCTTTGCTCAAATACTGCCCGAGAATATCGCCAGTGGTATCAAGGGATGTGGCGCGATTGGCAATGATACTTTCATCATTGACCAGCCGCGCCGCCATACCATTAGCCGATAGAACGACTATATCCTTGCGCGACCAATCAGTATTGCGATGATTGGAAGTCGGGTCTTCGGCATAAAAACCTGTACCTGTGGCAGAAAACTGCGCGCCGTATTGGCCGCGCCAGTCAAAATAACGTTTCACGGTGGCATCGTAAGCGGCTATCAGTTCCGGCGTTTCCTTGAGATAGCCTTTGTCGGCAAAAATCTCGCTTAAGGTTTTACCGGCAATATCAGCGGCGGAAATACGTAGCGTGATATGCGCCAGTGCCGCTTTGGCATTGGCTTTGAGCTCAATAAATACTTTGCCGGTTTCGTCGTTGGAAGCCGGTGTGTAATCCAGCCGTGTCACCACAAAGGCAAGCGGCTTACCCGCCACATTCACATTAAACAACCAGCCGCGCAGTGCATCCAGCAGCAGATAACGCGCAATTGCCGGCACAATCGCTTCCAGATCATCCGCAACAAACCTCACGCCATCATCATTTAAAGCACGCTGCAAAGTATGCAACTGTGCCGCTCTACCAAGCATTTCAGGCCCAGCCAGCCGGTACAAACCAACCAGAAAATCCAGCTCCGCCCTTGCCAGCTGACTCACCGGAACCTCGATACTATTGCCGAAGCGCAACTGCTCTTTCAACATCGCCAGCGTCGGAAACGCATCCACCATGGCATCAACGTATGGCTGCTCAATCTGAAGTTTCATTACCTGCTCCCTAAAGTTCTGTCAATTGTTAGCAATGCAACAAAAGGCTGATTGATTTGGTAGCAAGCAAGATGAATGCCTGCCCCTGCAAGCGTAAGCGTATAAGATGGCAGGAGCATTTCAATTTATGAAAGGCTATTACTCCCGGATGGCAACAAAAGTAACTTTTCTGTCTGTCTATTTAAAGCAATAGATTTTTTACTTCGTATAATCTAATTCAGCGTTTTGCATAATCAAGAAATTCGTGGCGCAAGTCATGAGAAAATAAACTACGCTGTCAAGAACATATCCAAACATGCCCATCTCGAAAACACCGATACCTGATACTAGCCGGCATTTGACTTCGCTGCGCGACCTATGGCCTTTTCTGCGCCCTTATCGCGTAAGGATAGCTCTGGCTTTTGTGTTGCTGTGCCTGGGTTCAGCCACCATTTTGCTGGTGCCGTTGGCATTCAGAGATTTGATTGATTTTGGTTTCGGCCAACAGCAAAACACCGGGGCTGGGCTATTGGGAAGCTTTAGTCTGAACGGGCACTTTGCTGCACTGTTTGGCTTGGCCAGTCTGTGGGCATTGGCGGTATCCTTGCGCTATTACACCGTGAGCTGGGTGGGCGAGCGGGTCACCGCAGATTTGCGCAGCGCGGTGTATGCAAGGGTACTGGCACAATCACCTCAATTTTTTGAAACTTTGCAAACCGGCGAAGTATTGTCGCGTCTGACCGGCGATACCACCCTGATACAGACCGTAGTGGGCAGCTCCATTTCCATGGGTTTGCGCAGCCTGTTCCAGTTTGTCGGCGGTATGGTCATGCTGGCAATCACCAGCTTTTATCTGTTCTCACTGAATCTTGGTCTGATGGCATTGCTGATGCTGCCGATCTTTGCCATCGGTCGCCGCTTGAAAAAGCTGTCGCGTGAATCGCAAGATAAAATTGCCGATGCCTCGGCGCTAGCCGGCGAAATTCTCAATGCGGTACCCACCGTGCAAGCCTATACCCAGGAACAGCGTGAAACACTACGTTTTACCGAGCGTGCCGAAGTCAGCTTTGTCACCGCCATCCGGCGTACCCGTGTGCGCGCAGCACTGACGGCACTGACTATCACGGCGGTGATGGGAGCCATTATTTTTGTGCTGTGGATAGGTGCCAACCAGGTGCACGCAGGCAGCATGACCGGTGGGCAACTGGCTTCCTTTGTGTTGTATGCGGCATTGGTTGCGGGCGGCGTGGGTACCATGGCGGAAGTATGGGGCGATGTCATGCGCGCAGCCGGTGCCACCGAGCGTTTACTGGAATTATTGCATAGCAAACCGACCATCGGGGAAGCCTTGTCACCACACACGCTGCCACAACCTGAAAGCGCACAAATTCAATTCGAAAATGTCACCTTTCATTACCCGTCACGTCCGCAGACGTCTGCACTGGAAAATATCAGCCTGGACATCGCGGCAGGGGAAAGTATCGCGCTGGTTGGTCCATCCGGTGCAGGCAAGACAACGCTGTTCCAGTTACTGTTGCGTTTTTACGATGTGTCGCAGGGCAGCATACGTTTTAATGGGCAGGATATACGCCAGCTTTCCCTGCACGAATTACGCGACAAGATCGCTATCGTGCCGCAGGATTCGGTAATATTCTCCGCCAATGCGCTGGAGAATATTCGCTATGGTCGCCCCTCAGCCAGTGACGATGAGGTGCTGATGGCCGCCAGATCAGCGCAAGTGGATGAGTTTATCAACCGTTTGCCACAAGGCTATCAAACTTTTCTGGGAGAACGCGGTATCCGCTTGTCCGGCGGCCAGCGCCAGCGCATTGCCATTGCGCGTGCCATCCTGAAAAATGCACCCTTGTTGCTGTTGGACGAAGCGACCAGTGCGCTCGATGCAGAATCAGAAATTCTCGTGCAACAAGGCTTGAACGCCGCCATGCAGGGCGCACCACACTGATTATTGCGCATCGCTTGGCCACGGTGAAACAGGTCAGCCGCATTATCGTCCTGGAAAATGGACGTATCATTGAAACTGGGGCACCGGAAGATTTACGTAAACAGAGCGGACTGTATGCCCGGCTCGCACACTTACAGTTTGATGTTTGACCAGAAGTCAGGCTTTGGAAACACTTAATGTTTCCTGATTAGCAAACGGCATCGTAAAAAAGCCCCTGGATTCCGCATCAAGCATGGAATATCAAACTACGATTTCGGGTTAGCTGAGGCAACTGGCTAATCAGGTTTTTTATTGTATCCATCAGAATTTAAGTGTATAAATAACACGTGGTGGTTGAACGCAGATTTGGAAAGTTAACCCGCAAAGGAAAACGCCTATCGACACATCAATGATTGATTTTCTGTAGTTAACGCCAAAGTCAGTACCTGATGACTGACACTATCGGCATCCCACAAGCCGACATATAACGCCGCTTTCATGCGGCGTTATGATTTGCAGGGTGCGAAATAAGTCACGCATAGTTGCCTTTTGGCTTGCAGATACCGGGATTATATTTACAGACTCAACATCATTATTGCTGCCAGGTTTTCGCCTACTTAAATTCTTTATATCAGCAAGATTCGTCGTAAAATATCCGTATTCAATCGTTTTTTGAGCAACATTCATTACTTAATGTGTGGCGACATCAAACATTTAAACCCATCCGGCAAGGACTAATGGCTAGTGGTCGCTGAACGGGATCAGGAGTTTCATGCTGTTTGAGCGCGCGATTATTTGTCTGGATGTGGAAACCACCGGTGCCAGTCCGCAGCAGGATCGCATTACCGAGATCGGCATTGTGGAGATCGCGCTGGATGGTACGGTCAGTGAATGGAGTACGCTGGTCAATCCACAGATGCGCATTCCCGAATTTATCGAAAAACTCACCGGTATCAGCAATGCCATGGTGCAAGACGCACCCACCTTTGAGCAGATTGCCGATGAATTGATGGCACGCATTCAGGGGCGTATCTTCGTAGCACATAACGCACGTTTTGACTATGCCTTCATCAAGAATGCTTTTAAACGCATGGATACCAGTTTCAGAACCGATACGCTGTGCACCGTGCGTCTGTCACGCCGGCTCTATCCACAACACTTCAAACACAACCTCGATAGCCTGATTCAACGCCTTGGCATCGAGACGGAAGCGCGGCATCGGGCACTGGCGGATGCGCGGGTGCTGATGCACTTTCTACAACGCCTGCCACTGGAACATGAAGCCGCCACCATCCAACAGGCGATCAGGCATGTCATGGCAAAACCTGCACTGCCAGCGCACTTGCCGGAATCCATGTTAGAGGATTTACCGGATAGCCCCGGCGTATATTTATTCTACGGCGACAATGACATGCCCTTGTATATAGGCAAGAGTACCAATATTCGTACCCGGGTACTGGCACACTTCCGGGGATCATGGCAGTAGCAAGGCACTGCACATCTCGCAACAACTGAAACGCATCAACTGGCGAGAAACAGCCGGTGAACTGGGGGCATTGCTGCTGGAAGCGCGCTTGGTGAAGGAATTGCAGCCGATGCATAATCAACGCCTGCGCCGCGAACAAGATTTGTGTGCCTGGCAATTGCAGGATTCGCCAAAGGCAGGCAAGACCATGGTGCTGAAATATGCCGCCGACATTGACTTCGGCCGCGCGAGCAACCTCTATGGCACTTTCACTTCACAACGTCAGGCGCTGGAAACTCTGCGCAATCTGGCGGATGCACATCAGCTGTGTCTGCTACAGCTTGGTCTGGAAAAGCCTGCACACGGCAAAGCCCCGGCCTCACCCTGCTTTGCTTACCAATTGAAAAAATGCCGTGGCGTGTGCATCGGCAAGGAAGCATTCCTTCAGCATGATTTACGTCTGCTGCAAGCATTGGCAAAACTCAAGTTGCAATCCTGGCCCTATCACGGAACCATCGCCATCAAGGAAACCCATAACCAGCGTGAAGAACTGCATCTGGTCGATCATTGGTGCTATCTGGGGACAGCCAAGGATGAGTCTGAAGCCGAACAGATGCTGCAACAGGCAAAATCTGCGGTGTTTGATCTTGATACTTACAAGATCCTCAAGAAACATCTCAATGGCAAAAGTGTGGAAGTGATACCACTGAGCTGACGCTTAACTTGATGATTAAAATATAATACTTATCAAGCTACGGATGGTTATTTTTTGGCGCTAGCAATCCCCGCTGCCATAACAAATTTGACGCTATCAATCAGGGTATTTACTCAAAATGCAGATGAAGGATGCAGCTGTGGTGCGTGTATTTTTTGCCCTATGGCCGCAAGCCTCGGTACAGCAGGCCTTGCATGCGCAAGCGATGGAGTATCAGGCGCAGTGTGCGGCGCGTGTTATGCGGGCGGATACGCTGCACATGACCTTGCTGTTTTTGGGGGAAATAGAGCGGGCTCAACTGCCGCAAATTATGCAAAACGCAGGCAAACTAACGATGTCAGCCTTTGAAATCACATTGGATAAATTGGCATTTTGGCCGCATCATCGGATTGCTTACGCCACATCGCAGGTAGAAATTATGGCACTGGATCAGTTGGTCATGGCGCTACGGCAAGCTTTGGCGGCGGCAGGTTATGCGCTTGAAAGCCGTGAATTCGTTCCGCATGTCACACTGCTACGCCACATAGGCAAAAACCTGGGAGCGCAAGTTATTCCACCAATCTTGTGGCGGGTAGATTCATTCGTATTGGTAGCGTCGGTAAGCACTGGGCAAGGGGTGGGCTACCAGATGCTAGCTCAGTGGCCCTTGTTACCTTGAATCGTTCGAGGTTAATAGGCCATATGCATTTTTGTTACTACAATCCATGCTTGGTATCAATCCAGCGAGTCCGAGTCGAATGCGTGATTACTTTCCGCTCAATTCATAAGCACCGACATCAATGGCTCCTTGTCGGGGGCGCACTTCGCCGCCCAGCGGATGGCGATACTGAAACTCGGGGCGGAGCTTGAAACCGTTGGCTGCCAAGCCTGGATCCATACCTTGATCGATCGCCGCCGAAGCGGGTAACAGTCGATAATCAAAAGTTGCCGGATACTTCAAGCGCGCATCAACGTTCATCAGATTATGCTTTTGTAGATTAGGGCCAACGATCACGGTGGCCTGCCCCAGCAACAGATTATTGATCAATACTGCCGTTGCAATGCTGTGATTATTCAGAAAGGAACCGCCGCGATAATCGTTCACAAAAGTATTATTGACAACATAAAGCTGTTGGGAAGGCTCGGTTTGATGATGTTCGGCAGCGAATGCCAGCATGGCTGCATTCTCCGCATTGGCGCTTTGATGAAACAAATTGCCGATCAGATAAGCTTGACCGCCATCAGGCAAATCCACCAGATAGCTCGAGCCATTATGCTCATCGCTGATACGATTGTAGAGCAGGTAGTTTTCCTGCGCGCGTGATTTGACATTATGCCCGGTACTGGCATCATGAATATAGGAATTGCGCAAGGTAAAATGCCGGATATTGCCGATATAAATATTGTGTCCAAGCTTGCCATAGCGTTGATAATCCACGGTATTGTCATTGAATTCCGAGTTTTCTATCAGGATGTCGCTAAGTAGATTGACACCCGTCAACAGACCCATTTGGTTATGGTGAAAATGGCAGTGACGAATAGTCAGATGGGTGCCTTCAAAGCGAATGCCAGCCCCATTCAGGGTCGATGCCGTTGCACCGGAGAATTCGATATTCTCAACGGTAATATCATTGCCTTTTAATACCCAAATGGCTTTGTTTTCAGCAGATTTCCCTTCGGAATCCAGGTGAACGCGTTGACCTAGCCCCCGTAAAATCAAACGCTGTTGCGGCCAGATCGCCACATCACCTGGATAAACACCCGCATCAATGGTCACCACATCACCGTCTTTGGCCAGTTTGGCGGCTTCGCTGGGTAGCTTGAGCGTACGCTGAGAGCCAACTTGCAAGGTGGCGGCGCAGGCTGAATAAGTAAACAAAAAGCCCAAAATGGAGACCCGGACGGCCGAGAAAATCATGGCTTTAAGCATGGCGTTGCCCTTAACAAAGAATGGTCAGGGTATGGAGTTTGTAAAGACTGGATGCGTACAAAAGGAACCATGCACCAATGAGCAAAATGCTCATAATCTACTTCTCATTGTTTAACGGCCTCCACGGGGATGGTCAGTGTCACATCGTCACTCACAAGAGGGGCGTATTTGCCCAGATTGAAGTCGGAGCGCTTGATGTGAACCGTGGCATTGGCACCACAGACCTCTTTTTTAAGCATAGGGTGTGGCTTACATAAAAAGGAGGTAACGGTGAGCGTCACCGGTTTAATTACCCCCTTGATCGTCAGCATGCCCGCGACGGAAACCAAGGTATCGCCATCAAAAACAAGCTTGTCTGACTTATAGGTGATAGTTGGATATTTTGTCGTGTCAAAGAAATCCTCTCCCTGAATATCCTTATCAAACTGTTGGGAGCCGGTATTGATGGATTTGGTGTCAATAACCACATCAACAGACCCGGTTTTGGTGCTGCGATCCAGCATGATCTTGCCTGTAGCGGTATCAAAACGGCTGAGTTGCGTAGAAAAGCCTAAGTGGTTGTACTCAAAACGCGGCTTGGTATGATTAATGTCAAGCACATAGATTTCCGGGGCGGCATAAGCGCTGGCCGATATTGCGCTTGCAAAGGTCAGAACAATTAGATTTTTCATGAGATTCTCCCCGATGGCGAGTGGATGAAATTTAAGCTACTGCTTGCAGGTTACCGGATTTGTATTCGCTTAAACTCTGCTTTGAATCCTATCGTGTAATGACTATTCAGAATAAGCTGCTCTTTGCTAAGTAACTCGGTATTGCTATCTGCAGGTTTATAGTAGCAAGCATACAATTGATCAGGCAATCCGTGTGAGCACGTATACGCCTGACATTGACAATCCACATTATACGTAATCCGCCGAGGTATCTCCCACATGCACTATCAGCTACCACCAGTTGTGATTAGTATCACAGACAATAGGACAGACTAACGCAGCTCGCAATGTGGGGGGGGTAAACTGAAAATCATCACTGCCATTCTGAAAATCACCGCGATTACTAAAACTCTTTATCATCTGGACTAGCCCTCCCGAGTGCCGCCACATTCATCTGCGCAGGTCTTTGATCCTTTCCAGCCTGTCTAAATCATAATTCAGTTTTTCTGCTCACTTCATGATTGAGCTGACCGCTCCTTTTGGGCACTTTTCGCTACTGATCGAACGTAAATTTTGTGAATGTTGGATGATTCCATTCAATTGACGACCAAACCGATTCCCGGTACATTCGGATCATATGAACACAGGTGTTTATTTTTCCTATACGCATACGCAGTTGCTTGGGGGACTAAACACTTAGCGACATATCACCTTTGGGGGATCATAAGAATAGTGCAATCCTCACAAGTCAACACGAAGCGCGTTGATAAACCCGACTGCCATCAAACCTCGGCTAACACCCTAAGCACCACACATAAAACCGGCTCATCAATTTCCGGAACGGTGGAAAAACGCCAGAGCCAATCTTAAAATAGGAAGAAGATGAAGTTCAGAACCATTTCGGCAGTTCTAATTTTTGTATTTGCCAGCTTTTGTGCAATGGCGGAAGATTTCGCCACGGTATTGCACAAGGCTGAGAATGGCGACACATACGCCATGCACGAGATCGGTGTTGTCTATGCAAACGGCGAAGGAAGACCTCAGGATTACGCCGAAGCTTTCAAATGGTTTGAAAAAGCGGCATATGGTGGCCAGCACAACGCGATGTACAGCCTGGCCATCATGTACAAATTTGGTCAAGGCAGGGACGTAGATATGGTCAAGGCGCTTGCCTGGCATGCATTGGCCGCAAAATACATTCCAAAAAATGCGGACGAATGGTTTATCCCGCGTGCCAAGGTGGACATGTACCTGCGGCGACCAGGAGAAATAGCGGCGCAACTGTCGACAAGTGAACAGGAGCGTGCCGCGCAGCTATACGCTGAACTGGCGACAAAGATAGGGGTGCCTGAGTCCGCTAAGGGCATGCCCATACAGCAGCCGTAGGCACCATAGCATCATCGAGTCGCTCATGAGCATTTTCACATCACCCTACTGGAAAACTGAACTCACTCACAGGCTGGTTTGTTCGTATTTCCACTAGGAGTACTCTTCGGTTTCCTGTTAGTGCTTGGAGCGCCAAATCCGGAGCCATCGAATTTTGCCGGAGGCGCGCTTGTCATGGGCTTCATCACGGTTATTGACACCCGGCCCTCATTCACCATCAGAACCAGGCGCACTTTGCTCATGACGTGGACTGTGGTCTTCGTCATCGCGGCAGTTTTGATCTACCGCACAACTTCGTCAGGAATTTCACCATAAACATGCCCATGCGATTCAGGAGTCCAAAATAATGAGCCGTACTCAAGCAGGCTTCGTTGTCAGTATGCTCATGCTGTCGTTTGCTATCGTACGGTGGCCAGACGTGTTTTTATTCTCTTACGTCTACATCAAACCACCTTGGGTTTGGCTCAAGTGGATTCCAGACCTTTTCACAGCCTCAGATTGTATTACTCTGCTCTGTCTGATTCCGGCTGCTTTGATGCCACCAACATTGCGCTTGTCACGCGGTGCGTTGATTAAAACCGTCTTATGTGTCCCGGTAACCGCTACCTTTGTTTACGCATGGATCAATATGAGGACAGAAAACCCGGGCGAACTGTTGGCGAATGCGCTCTTCAACTATGTTTGGGTACTTGCAACCGTTTGTCTACTCCCGGCTATTTTACTGTTTGCGCTACGATTCGCTTTCAATGGCCTTGCAAAGTCTCGTTAACCATACAAGCCCATTCTTTACTTAAAGGCGCTTCTATAAATGTATAGTTTTTAAGCCAAACAAGGTGCGAGCGAAAAACTGCCCTGAATCAGCCTTGCTTCACTCTTCTCCTCCTGAAAATACCGAGGCTTCCATAGCCCAGGTTTCAAGTACTCGGCCGGTTTCATTGCCAGCGGCATCAAAACTACGCTCTTCATAGCGCACGCTGCCATCGCGTGCCATGGCCAATACCGAACCGGAACGCGTGCCATGTTCTGCACCCAGCACAAAGCAAGCGGAAAGACGCTCTTCCTCCTCTTGACCTACGCCGGTATCCGGCAAGCCGCTGGAGTAGGTGGTGCGGTCAGCCAGCATGGCAAAACTTGCCGTGGCTATATCATCCAAACTTAAAACACCTGCCGGTTTAGGCAAATCTTTCGCGCCACGTACCGTTGATGAAGCTAATCTGGGATGCCCTGCCAGCAGCACGTCAAAACCGCCATAAGTATGCAGATAAGCACCTAACAAGCCATCCAGTTGCGTGCATTTTGGCCAGTGCTCATCCAGCAAGCCGTTGGAAACCGTATGCACACCCTGCGTGAGCGCTAGCGGTAAACGTGCTTTTGTGCCGGCGTAATAGGCCTGCCGTGTGGAGCCTACAATCAGATTAAACGGTGGATGGCTGGTGCGATTACGTAGAAATTGTCGTACATACGCCACCGGCGCGTCTTCCGAGGTTAGATAATCCAGCGTGAGCTGGCCACGGGAAGGCAACGTCAGATCTATGGCTTCATTACTGCGAAAGGGTGTTACGGCGGCATAGCGCCCTGCACGCGTCACCCCCATCCACGCCCCGCCCTGCGCTTCATTTTGCCCGGCAAAGCAATTGGGTGCATTTGCAAGCCATGCCGCCGTTGCCGTTGGCCTATCATGCGGCGCATCATGATTCATTAACAATACCAGGGGGAAATCTGGATGCGCGCGCCAGGCGATTGCGATAGTGCTCATAAATTGTCTCGATTGTCGTGAAATGTAAGATGTCCTCGACGTATTAAGCAATAAACATGCACAGCTAAAGCTTGGCCAGCACCTAAAGCCTATACCCCTCCTCCATTAATACTTGTCGTACTACTGGCCGTTGCTGCATACGTTGATAATGTGCCAAGCAATTTGCAGGCAATTCCAGCTTGATCTTGTCTGCCCAAAACTCTACGTAAAACAAGGCGGCATCAGCAATGCTGAAATTACCGATCACATACCCCTTGTCTGCCAGTACCTTATCCATCACAGCAAAACCATTGCTAACAATCTCACGACCACGCTTCTGTATGGCCTCGTGCTCGATCACATTGGCACTGTAAGTGGGTGCGGTAAAGATACGCGTATAGCCTTGCCCGTGGATGGTATTGACCACAAAATTCATGGTTTCCAGCACACTTACTTCACCCTCAATATCGTCTGGCAGCAGCTTGGCTTGGGGATAACGCCGCGCCAGCCACCAGGCGATGGCTTGAAACTCAGTGATCGCAGAACCGTCATCCAGGACTAATGCAGGGATGGTAGCTTTGGGGTTGATCTCCAGATACTCCGGCTTGAATTGATCGCCTGCCATCAGGTTGACGAGGTACACCTCGAATGGCAGCTCCAACTCTTCCAGCAAAATATGGATACCGGTAGAGCATGAACCAGGGGTCATGTAAAATTTCATGCGTAAGCTTCCCGACAAAATAGGCTAATAACGCTAGTTAAAGCATTTGGCATGCCCACTTCATAATAACGTGCACCGCTTGTCTGGCCTACAAGCTAGAATTGGGACGCGCCCTCAATCTTATTAAAAGCCTTGCGCATCAAAGTCCGCTGGATACGGTAAAATTCAGCCATCTTAAATTGTGGTAGAAATTCATTATGCCTGTTAATTTGTTAGCGCCTGAAGCGCACACGTTACTGCCTGTTAAAGGTGTACAACTTGGTTTTGCAAAAGCGCATGTGCGCAAAGCGGATCGCAAGGATGTACTGGTTATCAAACTTAGTCCCGGTAGCCATGTGGCTGGTGTTTTTACACAAAACCGTTTTTGTGCCGCGCCGGTAGTGTTATGCAAGGAGCATTTGGACTTGCCAGAGCCGCATGAAATCCGCGCTTTGCTGGTGAATACCGGCAATGCCAATGCCGGCACGGGTGAAGAGGGTTTGCAACGCGCGCGGCAAACTTGCACGGCGCTGGCTGAATTGCTGACCTGTGCGCCGCAACAAATTCTGCCGTTTTCTACCGGTGTGATTCTGGAGCCATTACCGGTGGATAAGGTTATTGCCGGTTTGCCGGACTGCATCGCCAATTTAAGTGCAGACAACTGGCTAAATGCGGCAGAAGCCATCATGACCACGGATATAGTCGCCAAGGGCGTATCGCGCCAGCTTAGCTTAAATGGCAAAACTGTGACCATCACCGGCATTGCCAAAGGTTCCGGCATGATTCACCCCAACATGGCTACCATGCTGGGCTATGTGGCCACCGATGCCGCGATTAATCAGGCCGCGCTGGAGGGCATGATTCACTATGCGGTCAATCGCTCGTTTAACTGTATTACCGTGGATGGCGACACTTCCACCAATGATTCGCTGATTTTTATTGCCAGCGGCCAATCCGGCGCGGCAGAAATCAATGACGAGAGTGCTGATTATGTAGCGTTGCGCGATGCTCTCACCGAAGTGGCCACCCTGCTGGCACAGGCGATTGTGCGCGATGGCGAAGGCGCAACCAAGTTCATGACCATTAACGTGCAAGGTGGCAAAGATGAAGCGGAATGCCGCAAAGTGGCTTATGCCATTGCGCATTCACCGTTGATTAAAACCGCGTTTTTTGCATCCGACCCCAATCTGGGACGCATATTGGCGGCGATTGGCTATGCAGGAGTTCATGATCTGGATGTCAATACGCTGAAGCTTTATCTGGGCGATGTATTGGTGGCTGAACATGGCGGACGCGCCGTCAGTTATGAAGAAGCCCAAGGAGCGGCCGTGATGAAGGAGCCGGAAATCACCGTGCGTGTGGATTTGGCCAGAGGCGCAGCCGCTGTGACTATCTGGACTTGCGATTTCTCCTATGATTACGTCAAAATCAATGCCGATTACCGCTCATAAAAGCATCATTTATAAAGTAGATTTAAACATGGCTGATTTTGAAAATTTGATTTCCCGCGCCGAAGCGCTGCTAGCCAGGCTGGAAGGCGTATTGCCGCCCGCCCCGCTAGTGCCGGATTGGTCTGCCATTGCCTGGCGCTGGCAACAGTTTAATGGTCGCGGCCAGTTGCAAGCAGTGCCGCATCCACACGCGATAACGCTCAATGATTTACATAATATTGCAGATCAAAAAGCTGAAGTAGTGCGCAATACCCGCCAGTTTTTGCAGAATCTACCCGCCAATAACGTGCTGCTCACCGGTGCGCGCGGCACGGGTAAGTCTTCACTAGTAAAGGCTTTGCTCAGCGATTTTCACCACCTTGGATTGCGTCTGGTGGAAGTGGATAAACAGGATCTGGTGGCATTGCCGGAAATTGTGTCTATCTTGAGAAGTCGCCCCGAACACTTCATTGTGTTTTGTGATGATCTCTCGTTTGAAGCAGGCGAACCCGGCTATAAGGCGCTCAAGGTGGTATTGGATGGTTCTGTCGCCGCCACTTCGGATAATGTGCTGGTTTATGCCACTTCCAATCGCCGTCATTTGTTGCCGGAATACATGGCAGAGAATCTTGAAACCAAACATCTGGACGGAGAAATTCGCCCGGGTGACACTACGGAAGAGAAAATATCGCTCTCGGAGCGTTTCGGTCTGTGGTTATCGTTTTATGCCTTCGATCAGGATGAATACCTGAAAGTGGCGCAACAATGGCTACAGCATTACGCGATTGATGCCACCGGCGATGAAATACGCCGCGCCGCCTTGCAGTTTGCGCTGACGCGTGGTTCGCGCAGCGGGCGTGTGGCTTATCAATTTGCGCGCGATTATGCCGGTCAACAGAAACTTAAAAACTAATGACCGCCAGCATACAAAAAAAAGTGACTGAAGCCGCCGTTGCCGTTTTACAGCGCGAAGACGGCAAAGTGTTGTTGGGTCTGCGGCCGGAAGGCAAGCCTTGGGCAGGCTGGTGGGAGTTTCCCGGCGGCAAGATAGAAACCGGCGAATCCCCCTTACATGCCTTGCAGCGTGAATTGCATGAGGAATTAGGCGTGCAAGCCATTGAAGCCTACCCGTGGCTAACCCGCTGTTTTGATTACCCGGAAAAAAGCGTCAAACTGCATTTTTTCATGGTGCGCCGCTGGCAGGATGCTCCCTTTGGCAAGGAAGGCCAGCAACTTTCCTGGCAAGCGCCTGCGCATTTAACCGTCAGCCCTATGCTGCCTGCCAATACTCCCGTACTCACGGCGCTGACACTGGCTCCGGTTTATGCGATTACGCATCAGGCGCAAATGGGCAATGCGGTCTTTTTCAGGCAATTGAAAAAAGCACTGGCTAGTGGCTTGCGCCTGATTCAAGTTCGCGAAAAACAGCTGGCACCTGATGAACTAAAAAAGTTTGCCGAACGCGTCATCGCCCTCGCCCAGCCTTACGCCGCCAAGGTTTTTATTAATTCAAATATAGCGTTGGCGCGTGAACTAAAAGCCGATGGCGTGCATTTGACAGCCCAACAGCTGATGGCATTGCAATCCAGACCGGAAGACTTGCTGTGCGGTGCCTCTTGTCATAACCGCGCAGAGTTGGATCATGCCCAAAAACTGGCGCTGGATTATGTGATGCTGGCTCCCGTTCTGCCCACCTTAAGCCATCCTGATGCCACTACGCTAGGCTGGGAGAACTTCGCACAATGGATAGAAGATTATCCGCTACCGGTCTATGCTTTAGGCGGATTGCAAGTACAGGATTTAATCACCGCCTGGGAAAATGGCGCACACGGCATTGCTATGCAACGCGCTATTTGGCAGGATTAATGCGGCGTAAGCTGATTTTAATTGCAGCGGTTGCGTTTTTGGCTGTGGCCGCCTGGCGCTTGCAGCCTGCGCAAAAAACGCCCTTAACCACACTGCCCTGTGTAGACATCGTACAAGGCTGCGGCAATCGGCACCTGCAAATTCACTTCGATCAGATCCCGCATGCCATGCAGCCATTCAGATTGCAAATCAATACGGCAAACGCTTTAAAGGTAAAGCAAGTTCATGCCAGTTTCACCATGCAAGGCATGGATATGGGATTAAACCGTTACCGGCTGACACCCCAAACCAATGATATTCGAGACTATGGGATATGGATCGCAAATGTCACCCTACCCGTATGTATGCAAGGTAGAGGAAATTGGGTAATGACTCTGGAAATGGATACCGCGATGGGAGAAAAACAATATCAACTTACATTCACTAGCCGCTTAACAATGTATGATTCCAGCAAGCAATAAAATCAAGAACCCTCAAGCGATCAAGGGCGGTTTTCACCTGATAAAACAGAGACTTGTGGATGCAAAACGCTAACTTTTCCATCTGCCTTTTTGAAATACAGTGAAAGTTTAATTTCATCACCGGCTGTAAGTGGTTTTTTCAGCCCAATTAACATCAGGTGAAAACCACCAGGTTCCAACGCTACCAGTTTGTTTGCTGTTAAAACCAGATTATCCAACTTGCGCATTTGCATTACGCCACTCTTCATGGTCATGCTGTGAATTTCCACACTCGCTGCGGCTGTGCTTTCCACCTTGAAAAGGCTGGTGTTAGCCAGGCTTTGCAGCGTCATATAGGCCGCGCCAAGTTCTTGACCCGGTGCCGTGGCGCGCGCCCAAGCATGACTGATGGTAATTTCTTCAGCAGCGCGTGCATTGTCGGCTATAAAGCCAAATATACAGAAAACAAACACCTGAAAAAGCATTGTGGTTTTTGTTACAACAGTCATGAATAAATCCTTATTTTAAGCAATGCACTAAGCTATGCTATTAATCATCTTCGGGCGTATCCACAAACCCTGACGTTTGCGGGATACGGTAATCTTCATTGGCCCATTGCCCTAAATCTACCAGCTTGCAACGCTCCGAACAAAACGGGCGAAAAGGATTATCTGTACGATATTCGGTTAATGCCTTGCATTGTGGGCAAGCCACCAATCGCGGCTTTACAGATTGCATAATGTCAGTGAAAAGTGGACATTTTCATCGCATAAATGCGGCTTATGTCCACCTTGCAAACTAATAAATCGAATATTAACAGCATATTTATTGGCACTAACTTCAGGAAAACACGACACATCATCCGCAAGCGCTATACGTAACATCTGTGCAGGCTTAGTACCATTCAACATTTGCTGGAACGTGCCTTTGCCAGCAATCAATTGTGTAGTTGCACCACTGCCGCGCAACATATGCAAAATGATTCGAATCGCATCGTAGGCAGGCATTAAAGGCTTTAACCACAGGTTGAAATCTGCAATGCGGCTTTCAGCATCCAGCCCCAGCCAATAATGATAGGAAGGTAAATCAAACTCGCAAAGCCCGCCGGGAATGCCTGCGCGCTGTTTGATACTCATCAGCCACTCATTGTCACGTAGCGTCTGACCCAATCGAACAACACTGTTGCGCAATACGTGTGAAGTTGCCTCGATTTCGTCTAAAATGCCCTTTAGAACATCTTCAGCAATTGAAGGATTTCCACGCAATCCATGCATTGTAATTTTTTGACGATCCAATTCTTGTAACAGCTCGGATTTAAGATCCCCTCTATCCATCACATCCAACATCTGGAATAGCGAGGCAATGGCACTGTAGTGTGCAAACTCATGTCCAGTCGCTATATTGTGTTGAATTTTAATGAAAATATCTTCAAGACGCAAAAGCGTTCTGATGCGCTCATTAAAAGGATATTCGTAACTGGGCACGGGCTGTCTATTCGTTTGGTGTCAGGTTCTATATTAATGTAGATTATTATATTTATTCGCTAACTATGCAAGTATGAATATAATTCTCATGAATTTTGGTAATTTTTGTGCGTAATTGCTCAATATTGCCATTGTTTTCCACAATATCACTCGCCAGCGCTCTGCGCACTTCACGCGAAACCTGTATCGCCATAATGTCGCGCACGGTTTTTTCTGGCAAACTGCTACGCTGCATGGTGCGTGAAATTTGTAATGATGCATCGCAATCAATCAGCAAGCTGCGCTGAATAATAGGCTGGTAGCGTGTGCCTTCAAACAATAAGGGAATCGCTAAAATCTGATAAGGTGCCTGGCTATTTTTAGCCAACTCTTGCAGCGCTTTGTCATAGATGGCGGGATGAAGAATCGCCTCCAGTCGCAGACGCAATGCGCTATCAGCAAAAATTTTCCGGCTTATAGCCTTGCGATTCAACTCGCCATTTTCCAACAAAAATTCTTCACCAAAAAACGCGATGATTTCTTTCAAAATGGGTTGTCCGGCGGCCGTCAATTGATGTGAGATCACATCCACATCCACAATCGGCACACCCAGGCTGGCAAAAATCCGGGTCGCCTCGCTTTTGCCGCTGCCTATGCCACCCGTCAAGCCGACGACAAACATGTTCAAGCCAGGTAGAAACGGGAAAGTTCCGTGCCCCAGAATAGCGCAGCCACGCCGCCTATGGCAAGAAATGGGCCGAACGGCATAGGTACCTGACGGCCGCGTTTGGCAACTATAATCAAGGCTATGCCGATCACCGAACCCAGCACGGAAGACAGCAGAATCACCGCTGGCAACAGCTGCCAGCCAAACCAGGCACCAATCGCCGCCAACAGCTTGAAATCACCATAGCCCATGCCTTCTTTGCCGGTGACCAGTTTGAACAGCCAATATATCGACCACAAAATCAGATAACCCGCCATGGCACCAATAACGGCTGAATGCAAATCGGTAAAGCCGATATTCATATTGTATAAAAGCCCTAACCACAGCAGTGGCAAGGTAATGTCATCTGGCAAAAGCTGGGTATCAAAGTCAATAAAGGTCAGTGCAATCAAAGCAAATGTAAACACCAAGGCCGCCAGCGCCATGGCGGAATAGCCGAATTGACAGGCAATCAAGCCTGCCAGCGCGCCAGTCAACGCTTCAATCAAAGGATAACGCAAGCTAATCGGCGTTTTACAGGCCGAACATTTTCCGGCTAAAAACAAATAACTGAGGATAGGAATATTCTCCAGCGCACTGATTTTATGGCCGCAAACCGGACAAGCCGAACGAGGTTTAGCCAAGGTCATGGGCGGGTCTTCTTCTACGTGCTGTTCGGGATTTAGCAACTCCTGGCATTGGCAGCGCCATTCGCGCTCCATCATCTTGGGTAAGCGATAAATCACCACATTCAAAAAGCTACCGACCATTAATCCCAATATGACGCAAACCGTGATAAAAAATGCAGGCTGTGTTTGTAACAAAAGAAGATCTTCAGCGAGAAAACCAGGCATGATTAAAGGATTCCTTAATTGGCAGTTAGTAGGTGCAACATCCTATCATTAATAAATGAATGACTATAATCTGGTGATTTCCATTAATTTTAACGGAGGCTCAAAAACCATTAAAAAAATCAATCGCGCTCATAAAATCAATTATATTTACAAAACATATCTGGCATGTTTTGATATTCATCGCTTAGCCTGTGTTGTGTAATTTAACAGGTTGGCTAAGGCAATACTTTTCAAAAAGTCATTATGGGAGAGCTAAAATGAAACGTCGTTTAATGTCTGTTTGCACACTGGCGCTTTCAGCGGCAACGCTGTCAGCATGGGCTGCCCCGCTAGGATTACCGCCGGTTCCGATTCCTGCCAATAACCCGCAAAGCGAGGCCAAAATAAAACTGGGTGACAAGCTGTTTCATGACACGCGCTTTAGCTCAACCGGAAAAGTCAGCTGCGCCACTTGCCATGATGTTAAAAAAGCCTTTACCGATAGCCCACTTAAAACTTCGCAAGGTGTAAATAAACTGACAGGGACGCGTAATGCACCTACCGTAATCAATGCCGCCTATTTTCATAAACAATTCTGGGATGGCCGCTCCGCCGATTTGGAAGACCAATCCCAGCATCCATTTATCAATCCCATAGAAATGGGATTACCCGATCACACACCAATTCTTAATATAGTGCGCAAGGATGCCGAATACGCCAAAGCCTTCAAAGCGGTATTTGATAAAGCGGGCGAACAAATTACCATGGATGAAGTTAAAAAATCCATCGCCAGTTTTGAGCGCACCATCATTTCCGGCAATTCCGCTTTTGACCGCTATTATTTTGGCAATGACAAAAAGGCGTTGAATCCTGCCCAGCTTCGTGGCTTTCAAGTATTTGTTGGCCAGGGACGCTGTGTCTCCTGTCATGTCATCGAACAAGATCAAGCCTTATTCACTGATAATCGCTTTCATAATATTGGGGTTGGCATTAGCAAAATTCAGCAAGATGCGCCCAAGTTGGCAGGTGAATTCCTGAAAGCCAAGGCGCAAGGTGCCGATGTGGATAAATCCGTGCTTATCAATCCAAAAACTTCGGAATTGGGGCGCTTTGCCGTAACCGATTTGTTTGATGACATGGGCGCTTTCAAAACTTCAACTCTGCGCAATATCGCTCAAACTGCGCCTTATATGCACGATGGCAGCCTTAAAACGCTGCAAGAAGTAGTGACGCATTACAACAATGGCGGGGTAATCAAAAAAGGCGACAAGGTGAATGATTATTTAAGCGGTGGCATACGTCCGCTGAATTTAAATAATCAGCAAATGGCTGATCTGGTGGCTTTTCTGCAAGCCCTCAGCAGCCCGGAATTTGCCACAACCAAGCCAGCCAAAACAACGCAAGCTGCCAAATAAATAAAGGGGAATATCATGAGCCATGTCATTAATCGCCGCAATTTTTTAAAAGGTGCAAGTGCCTTAACAGCCGCCAGCACACTGCCTATCAGCATGATAGAACTGGCATTTGCCGACAGCTCGCAAAACTTCAGCTTTGCCTATATTTCCGATGCGCATATTCAGCATGTAAAAGGTAAAGACTTTGTGCGCAACTGGGATCGCGGTCTGATACGCGCCGTAGCCGAAACCAATCTGCTCACGCCCAAGCCGGATTTTGTCATGTTTGGCGGTGATCTCGCCCAACTCGGTAAAAAAGAAGAACTCGATCACGGTGCAGAGATTCTTTCAGGCTTAAGCGGTAGCAAGTTACGCTGCGTCATGGGTGAACATGATTACTATCTGGATCTGGGGCAATATTGGGAAAAGTTATTCGGGCCGCAATATTACAGCTTTGACCACAAGGGCGTGCATTTTGTCGTACTCAACAGCATACTCACTACCGATGAATGGACTTTCAAGCGCTGGCCGACGGCGGTGCAACGCATGAATGAGATGGCCGGGCTAGACAACCCCAATGGCTCGCCCTTTATGGTGGGCGATAAACAGCGCGCATGGCTGAAAAACGATTTGGCCAACATCAGCAAAGAAACACCTATCGTTGTGTTCTCGCATTCGCCGCTGCAAAAAATTTACAAAGGCTGGAATTTCTGGACGGACGATGCAGAACAGGTGCAAGCACTGCTGCAACCCTTCAAAAAAGTAAATGTGATTTATGGCCATGTGCACCAAATCCAATACAACCAGATTGGCAACATCAGTTTTAATTCCGTGATGGCAACGGCTTGGCCATGGCCTTATCCCTCCACCTATGCCCAAGCCGAACAATATCTGCCCAAACTCACGGTAGAAATGAATCGTGCCGACCCTTTCTTTGAGCGCGATGCCACGGGCTGGCAATTGATTAACGTTGCCACCGGCAATGTGGATTTACACTACAGCCTGAGCAATAACACCAGCCGCACTGTGGCTTTCAATAGCAAAACCGGTCAGCCGGAAGATACCAGTTATCAAGCGCCCGAAAAGCGTATTCCACCACAATCCCACTTTTAAACTGGAGACTGTCATCATGTTAAAACCCGCTTTCAAAACCTTATTCTGGTGCATTTCTACTCTTGCATTACTGCTGGGGAATACAGTGCAAGCCGATGAATTCAACAAGGACGACCTCAACCGCTGGCAAACGCAGTTTGATAAAGTGGTACAGGATGGACGTAAACTTTGGGTAACACCATTGGGTAGCAACGGTGTCTCCTGCGCGCAATGTCATCCCAATGCCGCCAATACCCACCCTGAAACTTATCCTAAATTTCAGAAACAGCTGGGTAAAGTCGCACCAATGTGGGAAATGGTCAACTGGTGCTTGAGCAACCCAGTAGAAGGTAAAGCACTCGCCGCCGATTCTGCAGAAATGACCGCGTTACAAGCCTATGTCACCTATGAGCGCCGCGGCGTGAAACTAGAGCCGGGCAAACATTAATCCAAAGTAGGATAATCGGGCTAGGCGTGCAATTATTTTATTTGCACGCCTTATTTACATTCACAAAATACAGTCTTGATAAACAAAGAAATCTCATGAAAATAATAGCGATTGTCTCTTTGCTGGCTCTTTTTCTGCTTCTATTCCGCTTAATCAGTGTTGCCGGAACCTTGCCCAAAATCGGTCAACCCGCACCGGATTTCAGGTTGGCGGATGCCAACAAACAAGTCCATCAACTGGCTGATTATAAAGGTAAATGGCTGGTGTTATATTTCTACCCCAAGGATGACACTCCTGGCTGCACCAAAGAGGCTTGCCATTTTCGGGATGATTGGTTTGCGCTGGAAAAGCTGGGGGCTAAAGTTGTTGGTATTAGCGTGGATACTTCAGATTCTCATGCCAAATTTATCAGCAAATACAAGCTACCCTTCCCTTTGCTGGCGGATAGTGATGGCAAGGTAGCCGACAGCTATGGCGCGTTGACGAATTTTGGTATTTTCAAATTCGCCAAACGCTATACTTATCTCATCGATGAGAAATCCAATATCATTAAAATTTATAAGAGTGTGGATGTTTCACGCCACTCGCAAGAGATTATTGAAGATTTGCAGCGATTGAGCAGGCCGTAGCAACGGCTTTTTATTTGTGTGAAAAGCCGTACGCGCCCTATCATCCATGAACACCTAAATAACTTTCATCCAGGTAGCTATTTGACTTTATTTGGTGCCCGGGACCGGAATCGAACCGGTACGTCCTTACGAACGAGAGATTTTAAGTCTCTTGTGTCTACCAATTTCACCACCCGGGCGGATGGTTGCTTACTGCTTGTTGCACTTATTAGCGCGGTGCGTATTCTAGCATTAAGTGTGCCATTTATAGAAGTTCAATATCAAGTTTTGTGTTGCGTAGAATGGCATATTGGCTATGCATTGCAGGTTTCAGCACAGACAGTAGCTTAGCGCGTAGCTTTGGCATCCTCAATCAATGGCAGGCGCATAGTGAAACTTGTGTAGACGCCTGGTTCGCTGGCCACACCTATACTACCCCCATGTTTTTCAGTGACGCTGCGCACAAAGTACAGGCCTAGACCCGTACCATCCAAATTGTCACTTGCTGCATTTGCCCGGCTGAAACGTTTAAATAATTGCGCTTGCTGCGCTTGAGAAATGCCGGATCCGTGATCTGTTACGCTAATTTCTGCGTATGTGTTGATAACTTCCAGGCGTATTGTTACTTTGGTGTCTGGTGGTGCAAACTTCACTGCATTCATTATCAAGTTAAGGATAGCGCGATGTAATAAGCCGAAGTCGCCGGATACCCATACTGGCTCATCTGGCAATTCACGTATTAATTGCACGGCTTTTATACGTGCGGCAGAGTGTGCATCATCTGCCGCCTGATGCAATACTGAACCCATATCTGTTTCCTTAAAGTTCATGGCATCGGTCATTTCTGCGCGCGATGTGCTCAAAAAATCTTCCGCAAGGCGCAAAGCACGAGCCAATGAAGCATACAGCTTGCCTGTTGCCTCTCCGCTTGCTTCAAGTTGCATGAGTGCACTGGCGAGTGGTACGCGAATATCATGTGAAATAAATGCCAAAGTTTCTTTGCGCTCGGTCTGTAAGTGTCTCAGGCGACTGGAGGCTGTTTGTACCTGAATAATTCGCGCCTGGAAGGGATCGCTGAAGATTGCATTGTTTTTCTTATGCCTATGCATTACTTTACCGGCCAGTTCGTAGTGCAAGCGCTTTAACTCATGGTCAAGAAAACGGCTGGCTGACTCCAGCTTACGCCAACTCCATACTGGGTAAGCTAGCAGAATAGCAAGCAATGCGCCTGATGGCGGCTGCCAAACTCCCGCCCAAAGCGGAAGCGTGATGCTTACACTAGCGACGATGACAAACCACAGTAAACATACCAGTAAACCCTGTAACGGCGGCAACTGAGGCAACCACAACAGCGGTGCCAATGCCAACATGGCGCATACCAGCATCACCAGCCAATCAGGCAATGATTTAACGAGCCTATCCTGACGCATGGCTTCCAGCGCATTGGCATGAAACTCAACACCGGGCATGGGTTGGCGCAAACCTGAAACAGGTGTAGTCAGCAGATCGCCCATACCAGCAGCCGTTGCACCAACTAATACGATTTGGTCTTTGAATAAACCTTGAGGAAACTCGCCGTTTAGCACCTGTGCATAAGAAAAGCTACGCACATGCCCAGGTGCTCCCAAAAAGTTAATTCGGCGTTGGTCGTAACGCACCAAAGTATAGGGTTGAACGGTATTAACTACCGGTAGTATTGCACTTAACCCAGGTGTTGGGATTTTTGCAGCCATCAGAACAGCCTGAGCAAAATGCGGCCAAAGAGCAGTACCTACGCCTTCCCACAAAAAAAGACTGCGTGCAATACCATCTTCGTCCAATTCGGCATGTACTCGGCCCAATGCTGCGGCATATTGACCTAATTGCGGCAGTGGTAACGTTTCCAGCATTTGACCGTTAGTACGATTACTCTCGATCAATACGGGCAACACCACATTGCCCGCTGTGCGAATCGACTCGGCTAGCATAATGTCAGCGGATGGATCGTTAGCCTGAGGTTCGGCAAGAATAAGATCAAGCCCTATCACGCGTGCGCCATCTTGTTTAAGCTGGTCGATCAAAGCGGCATGCAAACGCCGCGACCATGGCCAACGTCCAAGCCGTGACAGGCTTTCTTCATCAATGGCCACGATTACCAAATCTGAAGGGGCTGGTCGTGTGCCTAACTTTTGCCCTAAATCATAGAGCACATTATCCACACGCCCCAACCCGCCACTGTAGCTCACCAGCAACGCCAGGAGCAACAGAATCAGGGCGGTTGAAGAACGATCAGTGAAGTGATAATGAGGCAAACTGAGGCATCAAATTAATAAACTTCATGAAGTTGCTAATGGCAGCAACTGCAACATCATGGGAACTACAGGCTTGGGTATATCCAAAACCTGAGTGGCATAGGGGCCAGCGGTATTATCAGACTCTACCAGTCGAACGGACAAATAGCGTTTACCTGCTTCCGGTCGTGGTAACAGCAATTTTCCATCCAGGCTGTCTCCGTGCCAAATCAATTGCTCTCTTGCCTGATCTGCAGTCAAATCAAACTCGTAATGCAAACCTTCTGATGGTTTTGGCAATTGAATTTGCATCTGCTTACCCACAAAGGTCAGTGCGGATTGCGTCAGATCAGGCGCGGCTGGTGCTGGTTTGTAAGTAAACTTTACCGCATCGGTATAAGGCCCTTGATCGCTTCCATCAACACTGGCAACACGCCAAAAATAGTCGCCGGCCAATAAATCCTGAGTAGGTTGCCAGTCGGTTTGCACAGTCGTCTGTACGATTAACACCTCTTTAAACGCCGCATCTCGCGCCAATTCAAGATGATAAATGTTTTTAGCTGCGCCCTCGCCTATCACCTCACTCCATTTAAACGCTGGACGCGCGTTGCGCACGAGCGCTTCTGCAACTGGTGATAATAACAATGGGGCAAACGGCCTAGCATCCAGCTCAAAGCTATGCTGGGCATCCATCCCTATTAACCCTATGGCATCCTGAGCACGTACTCGCAATACATATTTTCCATCGGGCAAATCAGCAAAGATCAGGCGTGGATTTTCACTCGCACGTTCCAACAAAATGTGGTTAAACTGGACATCGGCCGCGATTTGTCCAACCCAGCGCTTGGCACCTGCTTGTTCCGCCAGCTCAAAGCGCATCGGTAAACGCTCAATTTTGGTGGCCAAATTTTTCACATCCGGCGCAGCGAGCAAGGCAACCGGCGCGCTAGGCGGCATCCCCTTTTCCGCGACACTACCATAACCACCGGCAAGCATCACGCTCTTACCAGCCGCGCTGAAAGCAACCCGGCCTTCCAGTGTTTCTTCTCTAATCACATTGCCATCAGCCGCCACACGGAAACGGGTGCCGCGCACGGCGGCTACGGCGGATGGTGTAATAACCTGTAGGCGATTTCCACTCTTGTGTTTAGGATTGGCAACCACTTCGGCGCGCCCTTCCTGCATACGCAATTTGGTATCCACCATACCTCCGCCTGCATACACACTCATCACATCCAGTTTTATTTGTGATGTTGGCTGCAATACCAAAACTGAACCATCGGCAAAACGTAGCGCAGCACTGCTATCTGCAGCGGTCAGCAGCTCGGTACCGGACATCAGCTTTTCACCCACCCTGGCTACACGCTCAGGCATGTTAGCTTGTTTTATTTTCACGCTTCCAGACACTGAAATCAGCTCGGCTGGTGCAAGAGCTTGTCTTAACATCGCAAGCGGAACGTGCAATGATTGCCCGGGAAGCAAGTGATAGGGATCAGTCACCCGATTGATTTTTTGCAAGCGCACCCAATCAGCGGGGCGGCTCAAATAGCGCTGCGAAAAACTGATCAAGGTATCACCGGGGCGTATGGTGTAGCGCCATTCCGGCAATCCATCTTCAGCCAAAACCAAGGTACTTTGCCAAAGAGCAGCCTGGCATAAAGCTAGTAATAAAACTCTGGAAAACTTCACATAAGGCCATTTATTCATGACTTTTCCCGCTGGTATTCCTCAAGGCGCTCAAGACGATAACCCTGTTGATATACAGAAATCAGTCGCCAACCATGCTCTGCCGTTAATTTTAACTTGTTACGCAAATGGCTAACATGCACATCAATGGTACGCGTATCTATATCCGGACTGGTACCCCAAACCACTTGTATCAAATGCGCGCGCGAAAGCAACATGCCGATGTTATTAAAAAAATGTAATGCCAGCTTGGTTTCCTTCTCGGTCAAACTCACCACGACATCATCAATCAGAAAGCGGCGCTGGCTAAAATCCACTTTAATTTCACCAATGCTTTGCATTTGTTCAGGCTGCCTCGGTGTTTTGCAACATCTTCCGGCCGCTTGGATGCGTGCTAGCAATATGCCTCGACTCGGTGGTTTTACAATAAAATCATCCGCCCCAGCTTCCAGCATTCTGATCACATCTTCCTCGGCATCACGTCCAGTGAGAAAAATCACAGGCGGCACTATGCCCTTGAGCTTAAGGCTCGCCATGACCTCAGGACCAGACAAATCAGGCAATTCCCAATCCAGCAAACACAGATCAAAATGCGTATCTGCCATGGCGCGTATACAATCTCTACCATTGCTGAAATGAGCTACCTGATGTCCAGCCTGCTGTAACCAGTCTAAAGTGGTCGCAGCAAATGCGGCATCATCTTCGAGGAAAGCAATTTTCATTTATTTGTCCTGATTAATCATTTTTTACATTATAGCGTTAAGAGGATGTTTTCCAAGGACTTTGCCAATAAACTCGCCACCGTAAGATCAGCACTGGTGCCAGGATTCAGACCGCGCAGTTTCAAATCCGCATCAAAGTTAAGCAATTCGCGCTGATAAGTCTTGGGGTTATCCAGTGCCATCAAGGCTTGTTCATGTACCTGTGCTTCTTGCTGCACTTGTAGCGCTATGGCAGCGCCATATTTGCGAATGATATGAGTATCAGGAAATCTGGCTAAAAATCCCAGATAAACTGCGCTAGCTGCCCACGCCGGACGTTCCCAGCGCGCCAATAGCTCTCGATAGCGAGCCGCGCCCAAGGTAAACACATCGGCAAATCCATGAGCATATTGCCAGGCAATACGATCGCGTTCCCCGGCCTCTGTCATTGCGGCCAATAAGGTGACTTGTGGCAACACATGTACGTCATAGTGTTCACTCTGCCCCAATCCGGCCGGAGAAGCGCGCACTATGGCCTGATAGGCTTTGGCGGCATCTTCCTGTGTCAGATTTTGCAGCACATACTGCAAGCGCTCTTGAAATGTTAGTGCTTGGCCGGTGCTAATAGTTATCGCTTGGATAAGCGGCGCACTTAACAGAATAATACCCAGATTGGTATTGCAACCAACCGCATTCCAGGTCGCATCCACCGCCGCAAGAATACGCTCACCTACGGTTAAATCAGGCAAGGCAATCACCGCTGCTGCTGCCTCGGCGCTATGTATAAAATCCTGCACCACCATGCCATGACCATCGGCAAAAATATGCACATTGCCTGGCTTTAATGCTTCCAATTCCGCCAAACAGGCCGATTTAAAAGCACTAGCCAGAGTCGTCGAAATGTCAGAATCTACGCGCACAGCACCATTTCCGGCACGCTGCGCTCTGCACTTAACTTATTTAAAAAATCATCCACCAGCGCTTGCGCTATATCCATCTCAACCACTCCCTGCAAACCTTTCCACGCCGGAATGCTATTGACCTCAAGTACATAGAGCTTACCTTGACGATCACGAATAATATCTACGCCGCAGTAATCAATATTCACAGCCTTGGCCGCCGCTAGCGCCAATTCCGCCATTTCGCCTGTAGGAGATAAAAGTTCGCAGCGACCACCCAGCGCAATGTTGTTAACCCAGCTGCTACCATGCCGCACCATAGCCCCCACGGCCTGACCATTAATCACAAATACGCGATGATCATGCCAGGCACCTTCGCCGCTATCCACATAACGTTGCAGATAATACAGACCATCCACATGCTCGCTATGTGGCACAGGAAAAGGTGAATTTTGCGTAAGCAGGCGCACGCCCTGCCCTTGCGAACCAAATAGTGGCTTGATAACCAAGGGCTTGCCGCCAGCGGTTTCGCGTTGAATAACTTGCTGCGCCTGTGTTCGCGATTCACACACCCAAGTCGATGGCGTAGGTATTTTATTCAAATGCAATAAGAAGCTGGTCATGGCTTTATCCACCGTGCGCTCCACCGCGCGACCATCGTTATAAACCGTTACGCCCGACATTTGCAACGCATGTAATACATTTAAACGCACAATCACCTGTTGCAGGCTGCCACCCGGCACTCCACGAACAAATACTCCCTCCGGTAGTGCATATTCAAAACCCGGGATACAAATACAAGGAGCCTCTCGAACACTGCCTTCATATGCCATTGCAAAATGACAATCCTTGAGCGAAACAAAAACCGCTTCTCGCCCACGCGCGGCAAACGCCTCTTTTAAACGCCTGCCATGCCAGCCAGGGTCGTCAGTAAAAACCGGAATTCGTGAATTCAAATTAAATGGCTCGTTTCAAAATTAAACTAAAAAATAATCAAATAGTTACTGCGGTAGATGTTGGGTGCCCCAATTATTTTCGCTTGTGATAAGCCTCTGCCAAATCAACTTCGCTCTTTGAGCCTAGTATCACTGGCACGCGCTGATGCAATGCTTTGGGTTTAATGTCCAAAATCCGCACTCGGCCTGTGCTTGCACCACCACCCGCTTGCTCCACAATAAAACTCATGGGATTAGCTTCATACAAAAGACGGAGTTTGCCACCCTTAGCCTTGATTTTGCTATCCATCGGGTACATAAAAATGCCACCGCGTATCAAAATACGATGCACTTCAGCCACCATGGAAGCCACCCAACGCATATTAAAATCTTTATCACGTCGCCCCTCAACACCTTGCAGACACTCATCAATATAATTTTGTATAGGCGCTTCCCAAAAGCGGTAATTAGACATATTAATAGCAAACTCTTTGGTTTCAATCGGGATTTGCAGGTTAGGATGCGTCAGTATGAACTCGTTACTTTCATTGTCCAAAGTGAAGCCATTAACACCGCTTCCTGTCGTAATTACCAACATGGTCGAAGTGCCATATAAAGCATACCCAGCACAAATTTGTGCCGTACCAGCTTGAAAAAAGTCTTCAAGATGAGGAGCTATTACACCTTCAGGACAGGGCAAGATAGAAAAAATGGTGCCTACAGAGATATTCACATTTACATTGGAGGAGCCATCCAATGGATCAAACGACAGTAGATATTTAGCCTGTTTGCGGTTTTGCTCAGGCACCACATAAGGATCATCCAGCTCTTCGGAAGCCATGCCCGCGATAAGTCCACTCTGTTGATTACATTCAATAAAAATATCGTTGGTAATCACATCCAGCGCTTTCTGCACTTCTCCCTGAACATTTTCACTTTCCAGACTGCCCATAGTGCCAACCAGTGCGCCTTTGTTGACCTCTTTGGATATGCGAATACAAGCGCGGGCAATATCACCCAACATCAGGCTAATATCACTGGCCAAGCTGCTATTTGCTTCAGTGCCACTCAAATGCTGTGCCGAAAAAAACTGTGTGAAAGTGACCTTGCTCATAAATTTTCCTTTGGAGTAATTCTGGACTGGATAAACCTCTACCATTGCCAGAAAATGCTTGATAAAGCTTCGCAGTGTTACACTTTTACGGTAGAATTTCTACCCAGACTTGCGCTGGGAAAGAGCCGAAATGGGGAAGTTTCGTAAAAATCACGGCTGAGTATGTAATATGGTGCAAGTTTAAAGTTTGCTACAAAACTGCCGCTAATCAACATGGTAGCAATAACAACATTAAAATGACAACTTTTGGAATAAATCATGCGCAATAAATCAACGGGTGTAATTGTCAGTGTATTTTTAACAACTCTGCTTGGCGGCTGTGCCAGCCAAGCAAATAAAGATCCGCTGGAAAGTCTCAACCGAGGAGTCTATAAATTTAACGATACCGCAGATAAAGCCGTGATAAAACCCATTGCCGGCACTTATAAAGCGCTTATGCCAAGCCCAATTCGCAGTGGCATTAACAACTTTTTCAGCAATATCAACACCGTTGTCTCTGTTGCCAACAATCTGTTGCAATTTAAATTCAGTAATGCCATGACCGAATCAGGCCGCTTCATTATTAATAGCACTTTCGGGATTGGAGGTCTGTTTGATCTTGCCGGCAAAGACGGCATAGAGAAACATAATGAAGATTTCGGTCAGACACTGGGTTACTGGGGCGTTGGCGATGGCGCCTATCTGGTGCTTCCTTTACTCGGTGCCAGTTCACTACGTGACACAACTGGTCTAATCGTGGACTCTTGGGCATTTGACCCGCTCTATTACATACACAATGTGCCTACCCGCACGGGTACTCGATTTGCTAAAGCGATAGATACCAGAGCACAATATCTGCCAGCCAGTGATTTATTGGATGAGGCGGCATTAGATCCATATGCCTATATGCGCGATGCCTATTTCCAACGTCGAACCAGCCAAATTAATGATGGCGAAGCGCCAGCATTAAAAATAGAAGATGACGAATTTTCTGTTGAAAAACCGGTTACTAGCGCGGTTAAATAAGCAAGAGCTCTCCTGTTAAGTTTTTGCGTAAAAAAAGCCCTGATTAATCAGGGCTTTTTTTACGCGTTTTTGGCTAGATTTTAAGTGCCGTATTCACTGCAGATTTATCATAATTTGGTGCTAATAATTGAATCATATGGTAAGCGTAGCCGCGCAAATACGCATCACGGCGTATGCCAAGATAAGTAGTATTAACCGGGAACAAATGGCTGGCATCTATCTCTGCCAGATTGGCATCACGCTCTTTATCGTACGCCATGCTCGCCAGCAAACCGATACCCAAACCCAAACCCACATAAGTTTTAATCACGTCAGCATCAATCGCAGTTAACACAATATTGGGCAATATATGGCCAGCTTCAAAAACCGCTGGTATCTGAGAGCCTCCGGTAACGCCCGAGTCATAGGTAATCAGTGGGTAATCGGCGATTTTTCTCAAGGTTAAAGGCAAGTCATCAAGCAGCGGATGACCCAGCGGAACCACCACACTGCGATTCCATTGATAACAAGGCAGGCATAGCAATTTTTCGTGATGACCAATAGCTTCCGTAGCCAGACCCAAATCAGCTTCACCGCTGGCCACTTGCTCGGCGACCTGGATCGGGCTACCCTGGTGTATTGTCAATTTCACATCTGGAAATTGCTCAATAAAACTCTTGACCGCAGCCGGCAGGCAATAACGCGCTTGTGTGTGTGTTGCCGCAATGGTCAAAGTTCCTACTTCTTCCTGGCAAAACTCTTCGCCAACACGTTTGATATTTTCCATGTCCCTGATGACACGCTCAGCCAGCTCCAGAATGCTCCTTCCAGGCTCAGTAAGACCAATTAAACGCTTGCCATTACGCTGAAAAATCTGCAAATGCAATTCCTCTTCAAGCAACTGAATCTGCTTACTAATGCCAGGCTGAGAAGTATGTAATGCCTCGGCAGCAAGGGAAATATTCAGACCTCGTTTGGCTACTTCTCTTACATAACGCAGTTGATGTATCTTCATGATAATTGCACCAGTCCTTGGCTACAGCCTTATAAGTAAAACAGATAAATATAGAATAACATAGTATTAAAGCTACATCACCAAGGCTGTTAAAATTGAAAGTTGAATTAATTTCTAAACCTTACGAGACAACTCATGGATTTGGCATACATTTTTTCCGGCTTTATGGTCGGCATTTTAGTTGGTATAACGGGCGTAGGCGGCGGTTCCTTAATGACGCCTTTACTTGTTTTCTTATTTAACTTTTCACCAGCCACGGCAGTAGGTACAGATTTACTGTTTGCTGCCCTCACCAAAGTGGGTGGCGTATGGGTACACCACGGCACACACGGCTCTGTAAACTGGAAAATTGTACGGCAAATGGCTTATGGTAGCCTGCCTGCCTCTATTTTAACCATAGGGATTCTGCGCTATTTGCAACAAAACAGTAAGGATATTTCCGGAGTTATCACCTACAGTCTAGGCATCGCGCTTATTTTGACCTCTGCTGCGGTCATGATTCGCGCTTACCTGCAACGCCACGCGCCGCCGCCCACTGAAGAGAATGCCGAGGGTCGTTTTGGTAAGATACAACCAATTTTCACAATACTTACAGGTGTTGTATTAGGCGTTCTCGTCACACTTTCTTCGGTAGGTGCTGGCGCACTGGGTACAGTTGCCTTGTTTTTTCTTTACCCACGTCTACCCGCCGTTAAAATAGTAGGAACTGATCTAGCCCACGCTATTCCGCTCACCGCGCTTGCAGGTGCGGGGCACTGGAGTATGGGAAATGTAAATTTTATACTTTTGGGCAGCTTGCTATTAGGCTCTCTGCCAGGCATTTGGATAGGAAGCCATCTTAGTGCAAAGATTCCTGATAAAATACTACGCCCCGCATTGGGTCTCATGCTGCTTATCATTGGACTGAAGTTTGTATTGAAATAATTTGTTTTAAAATTAAAGAACCTTAAAATATGTATAAATACGATCAACTAGATCAACAAATTGTAGATGAACGCGTAACGCAATACCGTGATCAGGTACGCCGTTATTTGGCAGGTGAACTAACTGAAGAAGAATTCCGTCCGTTGCGTTTGCAAAATGGCCTTTACATCCAGCGCCAAGCACCCATGTTGCGCATAGCGGTGCCATATGGCATGTTGTCATCACGTCAGTTACGTAAACTTGGTGATCTGGCACGGCGTTTCGACAAAGGTTATGCGCACTTCAGCACGCGTCAAAATTGCCAATTAAACTGGCCAAAGCTGGAAGATACACCAGAAATTCTGGCCGAATTGGCTACGGTTGAAATGCACGCGATTCAGACTTCCGGCAACTGCATTCGCAACATCACTACCGACCAATTTGCAGGTATTGCGCCCGACGAAGTGGTTGATCCGCGCGCCATGGCCGAAATTCTACGTCAGTGGAGCACTTTTCATCCTGAATTTGCGCTTCTTCCCCGTAAATTCAAAATCGCCGTTTCTGGCACAAAACAAGATCGCGCTATTGTTCAGGCACACGATATTGGCATGGAGTTTTATCTGGATGCCAATCAAAAGCTGGCCATCAAGGTTTGGGTGGGAGGCGGTTTGGGTCGCACGCCTATTTTGGGCAGCGTGATACGCGAACATCTGGAATGGCAACACGCACCCACTTATTGTGAAGCCATTGTGCGCGTTTACAACCTGCATGGTCGCCGTGATAACGCTTATAAAGCGCGCATCAAAATTTTAGTAAAAGCGCTGGGCATAGAAGAGTTTAGCAAGCAGGTTGAAGCAGAATGGGCGCATTTAAAAGATAGCCAAAACACTATTACGCAAGCCGAGCTAGCCAGAGTTTCAGAACACTTTGAGCCTATGCCTTACGCTACTTTGTCGGTTAATAGTGCCAGTTATGAAGCCGCGATTGCCAGCAATAAAGCATTTGCCAACTGGGTGAAACGCAGTGTACATGCGCACAAACAAGCGGGTTATCGCGCCGTAACGCTATCACTCAAAGCACACGGCATTGCTCCGGGAGACGCTACTTCCGAACAAATGGAAGTGGTGGCCGATTTGGCTGAAGCCTATAGTTTTGGCGAGTTACGTGTGTCACACGAGCAAAATCTGATTCTTGCCGATGTTGCCTTGGATGATTTGTTTCCGTTGTGGGAAAAAGCCCGTGCGCATGGCTTAGCAACGCCTAATGTAGGGCTGTTGACCGATATTATTTGCTGCCCTGGCGGTGATTTTTGTTCGCTTGCCAATGCGAAAAGCATCCCGATTGCGCTGGCGATTCAAGATCAATTCGACAATCTGGATTATCTGCATGATATTGGCGACTTGGAACTTAACATTTCCGGTTGTATGAATGGTTGCGGTCACCACAGCATTGGTCACATCGGAATTTTGGGTGTGGATAAAGATGGTTCCGAGTGGTATCAAGTGGCATTGGGCGGCAAGCAAGGCAATGATGCCAGTATAGGCACGGTTATCGGCCCGGCATTTTCAGCCGAAGAAATGCCTAGTGTGGTGCAACGCCTGATTGATGTTTACATTCAAGAACGCACACCGGAAGAACGTTTTATAGACACGGTAAGACGAATAGGCACAGCCCCCTTCAAAGCCAATGTATACGCAAATAAGGAAACCAGTCTTGTCTAACTTAATTAAATACGTCAGCAACACTGCCAGCATCATCGAGGATGAATGGCAAAAAGTTACTTTGCCGCCATCCCACGAGCCTGAACGCAAACAAGCAGGCAAAGTCGTTCTGTTCAAGCTGACAGGTGAAAAAACCGTTCACGCGGATCAAATCGCTGAAACGGTTATCCCGGCCACGGGCAAGATATTAATACCGCTTAGTGTTTGGCTAGTACGCAAAGATGAGTTTACTGATCGCCTTAAAGCCGGTGAGCTTGGCATCTGGATGGAAACGCACAAGCTGGTTGAAACTTTGGTCGAATCGCAAGCTGATTTAAATGTTTTTCCGTTGATTGCCGTGCATGTTGAACGCTTCGCCGATGGCCGTATTTTCTCCATAGGCACGTTGCTACGTACCCGCTACGGTTACAAAAATGAACTGCGTGCCACGGGCGATGTATTGCGCGATCAACTTTTCTTTCTCAAACGTTCTGGATTTGATAGCTTTCTGATTCGTGCTGATCGTTCCGCAAAAGACGCACTACAAAGCCTGAAAGATTTTAGTGAGCCTTATCAAGGTGCTGTGGATAATCCAGTGCCGCTGTTCAAACGCTATAACAGGAACGCTACTATGGAATTAAAACCATGACCTTTGGCGTAACCATGATGCGCCCGTCGTCAGCAACTAATCCTGCAACAACACCTGAACTTAACGATGCGCTAAAAGCCAGCATCGCTACAAAGAATACTGATGTAATAGCCTTACTCAAAACCGCTGTTACAGAATTTGGTAGCCACCGGGAAGTTACCTTTGCCAATAGTTTTGGTGCTGAAGACATGGTGCTCACCGATGTGATTTTGCGTGCAGCTTTGCCGATTGAAATCTTTTCACTGGATACGGGTCGTTTACCTACTGAAACCTACGATTTAATGGCCGCAGTTGAGCGAAAATATAATACAAAATTAAAAGTATATTTTCCACGTTCGGAAACAGTCGAAAATTATGTACAAAGCCATGGCATCAATGCCTTTTATGAATCCATAGACTTGCGCAAAGCCTGCTGCCATATGCGTAAAGTAGAGCCATTGAGCCGTGCGCTGGCAGGCAAAAAAGCCTGGATTACGGGTATGCGCGCCGCACAAGCGACAACAAGAACGACACTACCAGAACGCGAGTTTGATGCAGGCAACAACTTGGAAAAATTCAACCCCTTAAGTAACTGGAGTGAAGCAGAAATATGGGGTTATATTCGCCTGCATGAAGTACCATATAATGCGCTGCATGACCAGTTTTACCCAAGCATAGGTTGCGCGCCTTGCACGCGCGCCATTGCCATAGGTGAAGATATACGCGCTGGTCGCTGGTGGTGGGAAGACCCAAGCAGCAAGGAATGCGGATTGCATGTAAAGAAATAAACCCTATTCTCCCAAAACTTGCAGGGTGGGCAAAACGCCTTATCCTGCCCACCATTGCCGCCATGTGCAGCTTACGTGAACTAAACCGTTTTAAAGAACCAATTAAATGACTACAAAAAAAGCGTTATCTCACCTCGATTGGCTGGAATCCGAAGCCATTCATATTCTGCGTGAAGTTGCAGGGCAATGCAGCAACCCGGTTTTATTATTCTCAGGTGGCAAAGATTCTTTGTGCATACTGCGCTTGGCAGAAAAGGCATTTCGCCCCGGCCGTTTTCCGTTTCCGCTGATGCATATTGATACCGGCCACAACTATCAGGAAGTGATCGCTTTTCGTGACCAGCGCGCCGCTGAATTGGGCGAACGCCTGATTGTGCGCTCGGTTGAGGATTCCATGAAACGCGGTAGCGTGGTGCTGAAATCAGCGGATGAATCACGCAACAAACATCAATCAGTCACCCTGCTTGAAGCTATTGAAGAATTCGGTTTTGACTGCTGCATAGGCGGCGCGCGCCGCGATGAAGAAAAAGCCCGTGCCAAAGAGCGCATCATGAGTTTCCGTGATGAATTTGGTCAGTGGGATCCCAAAAATCAACGCCCGGAACTGTGGAATCTTTACAACGCACGTTCGCACAAAGGCGAAAATATCCGTGCTTTCCCTATTTCCAACTGGACAGAAATGGACGTGTGGCAATACATAGAGCGTGAGAACTTACAATTACCTAGCATTTACTTTGCACATCAACGCGATGTGGTCATACGTGGCGGCTCCATAGTACCGGTGAATGTGCCATTGGTCAGCGGTGAAATTGCCAACCCAAGCCGCGAGAGCGAAGAAATCATCAATATGCAAGTGCGTTTTAGAACGGTAGGCGATATTAGCTGCACCGCACCTGTGGTTTCAGATGCGGATACGGTCACGAAAATTGTACTGGAAACCGCCACCTCCACCATTACCGAGCGGGGGGCAACACGTTTGGATGACCAAACATCGGATGCCTCCATGGAACAACGCAAGAAAGAAGGGTATTTCTAATGAGTAATACAACAATACAAAAGGATTCCCTATTACGTTTCATGACCTGCGGCTCGGTGGATGACGGCAAAAGTACCCTTATCGGTCGCTTGCTGTTCGACACCAAAACCATACTCGCCGACACCCTGACGCAAATCACACGCACTTCCAATAAACGTGGTCTGGATGTCGTTGATTTGTCCTTGCTCACCGACGGCCTGCAAGCCGAGCGCGAGCAAGGTATTACCATAGATGTGGCGTATCGCTACTTCAGCACTGGCACCCGCAAATACATCATTGCCGATGCCCCGGGGCATGAGCAATACACACGCAATATGGTCACCGCCGCCTCCACCGCCAATCTGGCCATTATTCTGATTGATGCGCGCCGTGGTGTGCTCACACAAACGCGCCGCCATAGTTATCTGGCGCATCTGGTCGGCATTCCGCATATTGTGGTGGCCGTCAACAAAATGGATTTGGTGAATTACGACCAGGCGGTTTATGACAAAATTTGTGCTGATTACCTGGCCTTTGCCCATGAAATCGGTTTGGCGCAAAGCAAAATCGCCCAAGGCCATGATATTCGCTTTATCCCAATGTCTGCACTCAATGGCGATATGCTGGTGGATAGGCTGGATGCCATGCCTTGGTATAGCGGCGAAACACTACTGGAAATGCTGGAAAAAGCCCCCGCCGCGCATACCGAGCAATCGGAAGAATTCCGCTTCCCCGTGCAATTTGTTTGCCGTCCACACGCATCCGACGACCATGACTTGCATGATTTCAGAGGCTTTATGGGGCGCATAGAAAGCGGCGATATTGCCGTTGGTGATGCGGTGACGGTATTACCCAACGGCTACCAATCAAAAATCAAAGCCATACAATTAGGCGCAACCCAGTTGCCAAGCGCACAGACCGAACAAAGTGTAACCTTACTACTGGAAGATGAAATCGACACCTCGCGTGGTGACATGATTGTAAAAACCGGCAGCACCATTGAGCCGGTTAAACAAATCGAAGCCTTTGTCTGCTGGCTGTCGGAAACACCGCTATCACTGGCGCGCACCTATATCATTCGCCATACCACGCGTGAATCCAAAGCCAAGGTGGCCAATATCAGCTATAAAGTGGATGTGAATACACTCGAAGAATTACCCGCTGAAGGCAGTCTGGCGATGAACGACATAGCGCGCGTCAGCTTTAAACTGGCGCAACCCCTGATGGTTGATACTTACATCAGCAATCGCGCCACCGGGGCTTTTATTGTGATCGACGAAGCCACCAACAATACGGTGGGTGCGGGCATGATACAAAATTAAAGCTTTTTACCACAGCCCAAAATCAATTAAAATAGTACAACCATTCAATTTAACCCAATAAACTCATCTGAAGCAAAGCTTTATAAAAGGACTAAAAAATGACTTATGTTGTGACTGAAAACTGCATTCAATGCAAATATACCGATTGTGTAGACGTATGTCCGGTGGATTGCTTTGTCGAAGGCCCCAATTTTCTGGCAATCAACCCCGACGAATGCATTGACTGCACGCTTTGCGTGGCCGAATGCCCGGCAGAAGCCATTTTTGCAGAAGATGATGTACCGGCCGACCAACAGGAATACATTGCACTTAATGCACGCTTGGCCACTATCTGGCCAACCATCACCACCAAGAAAGATTCGCTACCTGATGCCGATAGCCAAAATGGCGTGACGGGTAAACGTGCGTTGCTGGTTGAATAACGCACAAGCATAGCGATTAATAAGACCTGATGAGCCGCTTCAAGCGGCTCATTTTATTTATGATTGCCGTGTTGAATGCCGATGCCCCCCATTTAAGCCGAACTTCTTTGCTGTTTAGTACCGCAATCAACTGGTGTGGATTTTTTGTTGAATAAATCAAGGTCAACAAAGTCCAGCGTAAAATAAACGGAAAAATGAAAAAGTAGCACAGTAAAAAAGGTGCATTCAGCACCCTTCCAAGTTACCCGCCGGATGATCCGCTGGCCAGGAACTTTTCGCTGCAAACCTTATCTCGTGGGATACTCAATCCATCACACATCTGATTAGTCGCATCCACCATACCGGGGGGGCCACATAGATACATATCCGGCTTGGCACCGCTGGCTTCAAGATCACTCTTCAAGATTTCAACGACATTGCCTTTAGCACCCGTCCAGCCTTCTTCCGCATGCCAAACACAGATTTGCGCTGTCAGATTAGGCATTTTCTTGGCTAATGCCGCAATTTCATCCGCATAAAAAATCTCTTCCGGCTTGTTTACGCCGTAATACAGACGCGCTTCATTCGGGTCACCACGTTCATGCATTTGACGTAGCATAGACATCACAGGTGACAGACCCGTGCCGCCTGCCAGAAAGTAACGTGGCTGCAACCCGTTGTTATGCAAGTAGAAGTTACCGGAAGAGCCGCGCACATTAACCAGCATGCCAGGCTTGGCATCATTTTTCATGAAATTCGAGAACTTGCCATCTGGCAATACACGAATCAAAAATTCAAAATCGCCATCGGCATTCGGTAAACTACAGGGAGAGAATGAGCGCCAAATATCTGTACCAGGGATTTCAATATCAAAGAATTGACCTGGTTCAAAAATAGCCGCATAAGTGCTACCGTCATCTTTGCGTGAACGGCGTAAAACCAACTGAATAACATTAGGTGCGATAGGGGTTATGCTGATAATTTCCGCTGAAAATTCGCGATCAACGGTTGTGTAGGAAATGCGCTCTGCGGTATAAGGCAACTCTACCGTCATATCCGAACGTGGATAGCAACTGCAAAGCAATACAACACCTTGCTCTTCCTCCTCTTGTGGCAATGCTTGCAAATTGCGATCCAATTCGTAATCACCATTAGTACAATCAGCTTTGCACGTTCCGCAACCACCTTCGCGGCATGAAGACATCAAAATAACATTCTGACGCAAGCTCGCTGTAATTACATCTTCATTTTCTGTACATTGCACATGCACTGAAGCGCCATCTTGTGTGATTACTTCAATATCATAGGTTGCCAAAACCCACCCTCCTCAGTTTTAATAAAATCAATTGGATCAGCAAGCTCGCCTATATGCAATGCGGGGAATACATGTGTGTGCAAATAACGCTTGGACTGCATTGCAAACGGGCAGCTTACTCTAAAGAATGTCCCAATTGAGCCACCATAGCCGCTTGTTGCGTGATTTGTCCTTCTGTCAGCACAAAACCGAGTAGTTTGTTTTCTTGATCCACAAACCCCATCTTCAAGCCATTGTCGTCTTCCAGCAATTTCCATTCACCCGCTACACCCATAGGTGCGGGTAAAACCAATATTGGATAACCTTGTGTTTTAATGGTTACGGGCATAGGTGGAAACACGACCGGGGTTGGCTGACCGGCCAGAGTTTTGGCTATTACTCTTGATGCGTGCATGATGGGCAAAACATAAGGTAACGTTTGACCATTAATTTCTATGCAATCACCCAGCGCATAGACATCGGCGGCACTGGTGCGCAGATAATCATCGACCACGATGCCTCGGTTTACCGTAATGCCGGCCTCCGCTGCCAAGGTGGTGCGCGCACGCAAACCTACGGCGGAAAGCACGATGTCGGCATTTATCACATCGCCGTTATCCAGTATGACGTTGAGCGCTTTTTCTGATGTTGACGTGCTACGCATAACGCTGGTCACTTTACGCTCCAGATGCCAACTTACACCCTTTTCGCTAAAGCGCTTATTTAACACCTCGCCAGCAGCGGCGGGAATCAAGGGCATGAGTGGCTGTTCTGTCATGCCGATCACGTCGGCTTTAAATCCTTTACCTATCAAATCACTGGCAAATTCACAGCCTATAAGCCCGGAACCTAAAATGGCAATGCGTTCGGCACCAAGCAAGGCCTCGCGAAAGCGCTTGTAATCCCATAAATCATTCACTGAAATCACGTCATCCGCACCATCCCCTTCCAGCTTCAAACGTATGACTTCAGCTCCCAGTGCCAAAACCAGAGACTGATATTCAAAGCTACCCTTGTCAGTGACCACCAGTTTTAACGCTGTATCAATGTTACGCACCGTAGTCTGATACAAAATAGTGGCATTAAAATCCTGCGAGGCTTTATTAACATTGGCCGTAATTAAATCCTCCGGTGATTTGTCTTGGCTAAGTGCGGCAGAAAGCGCGGGCTTGTAGTAGGCATCACCATGATCGCGCGTGACAATGAGCAAAGGCATGAGTTTATCCAGTTTGCGCAACTCGCGCGCCACGCCGTAACCAGCCAAACCGCTACCGATGATAATGATAGGTTTCATAACCAAATCCTTTTGTTTGAATTCTTAACGTTTGAATTTTTGCGATAAGACTCAAGCCGGCACCATTTCAAACGCGGATTTTATTGCACCGCAATGCGGACAAACCCAATCCTCAGGAACGTCCTCCCAGCGCGTGCCGGGTTCAATATCATCTTCTGGCCAACCTTCTGCCTCGTTATAAATTTGCCCGCAAATCTGACATTGCCAAACTTTCATGATGATTCCTCCTTACTAAAAATAAAATCCGAGCGTAATTTTCACCGCTATTGATAGTTACACCAGATCCGGTGGCAGCAGCTCAAAAGCTGATTTATGCGCTTTGCATAAGGGGCAAGTCCAACTCTCTGGAATGTCTTCCATGCGTGTCCCAGGAGCAATGCCATCTCTAATCCAGCCTTCCGCTTCGCTGTAGAGATGGCCGCAATATTTGCACTTCCAGGTTTCCATGATTCTCCCTTTCGATAAATAACCCGTACAGGATTATGCTAATCTACACCTCAGCATTTATAAAGCAGAACATTAATGATCCATATTAAACTTCTTGTTAGCCAATGGATAGCCCACCTTAGTCGGCGCTTGAGAAATAATTTTTACCTGTATCTGGCGCTGCTGTTTTCATTATTTGTATTACTGGATGCCAGCCTGCTGCATATCGGTGAAAACATGCGCGACAAAGCTTTTGATTTAATGGTACGTAGCCGCGTACTGGTGCCAAAGGCAGATCAGGATATTGTCATTATTGATGTGAATGAAGCTAGCCTGGCGGCCATGTCCAGGGAGTATGGTCGCTGGCCTTGGTCACGCCAGGTGTTTGGTGAATTTCTGGAAAATATCGAGCAGCAAAAACCCAAAGCCGTAGTGTTTGATATTTTGTTTAGCGATGCCGACATAGCCAACCCGGATAGCGACGCTTATTTCAATGACACCATCGCCGCCACCAATAACACTTTTTTCCCCTTTCTGCGTCTGCCCGAAGCCAGCGACAAACTGAGCCAGGTCAAACCCGGCATGATTCCGGGACTGGCGACCACCCTTTCACCTGGCGCAGACCCCAATGCCACCATAGCGCTAGTCCTACCACATTTTAACGCGGCACTTGAATCGCAGCGTTTAGGTTTTCACAATATCTATCCTGACAATGATGGCATTGTGCGCGAATACCGCTTGTTTCGTGATGACTATGGCTGGAAACTACCTTCGCTACCGCTGACTATCGGCCACACTTTGAACTACAAACTACCTGAGGCACAAAACGTATTACTGAATTGGCGCGGCAAACCCTTCACTTATCAATATGTGACCTTCAGCGATGTGATGCTGGATATGGCGAGGAAAACAAAAAAGCGCCCGCCCAATGAATTCACTGGCAAAATCGTCATCATAGGTTCCACCGCGCCCAGTTTGTTTGATCTGAAAGCCACGCCCATGGCCAAGATACACCCCGGGGTGGAGATATTGGCCACCGCGATTGATAACGTCAAACATGGCGATTATCTGCATGTGTGGCGCGGCGCCCTGCCCTATGTGTTCATCAGCCTGTTACTCATCTGGCTGACAACAGTGGCTTTTTATCGCAATGTGGATAGAGACCGGTTCAATACCGTGTTTAGTAGCAGCCAGATAGGCTTGCTGGTGCTATCTTACATCGGCATTAATATCACCAATACCTATCTGGATTTTACCGGCCCCATTACCTGGGCGATTGCTTATTTCAGTATCGCTAAAATTTACGCCATGGCCACGGATCGCGCCTTGCAACGCTGGCTGGCCTTTGGCATTAAACCCGGCACAGAGGGAACACAGGCGCTTATCATGCCGATTCTGGTAGAAAGTGAAGAGGCCTTGGGTGATGCCATACTCAAAAAACTCAAACGAAAAATCGAGCTGGCCAGCCGCTCACCGTGCAATGTTGAGATGTTGAAAGGCACGCAAAGCGGCATCTGGGGCTTATTTGGCGATATGCTCATTGTGAGCTGGACTTTCTCACCAGCCGCCATAGAATATGAGCAACACGCCAGACAAGACGCGATGCAGTTATCAACGCAATTAAGCCAGTTGTTAGTGAGCGTTGGTTTGGCAGAAAATACTCAGGCACGGTTTACCCTGCACGAAGGAGCATTGACCAATGAACAAGCACTGGCGAAGCAATGGCGTAGCCTGTTCGCCCAAGCCATAATTAAGCTGGAACACAGTGATTCAGCAGCAACTCAAACATGAAGGAATTAACCATGAAACTTTTAAATCCAAGCATTATTATAGCTACCATTTTATGGCTACCGGGTTTGAGTTTGGCAGCAGAGTTTGGCACTGCACTCAAAACTGACACTATGCGTAGCGAACCCTATGCCGATGCCAAAACCACAGGCAATTTTGCGCGCGGCGAAAAGCTGGAAATACTCAGTAAAAAAGGTGCCTGGTTACAAATAAAAACAAGCAAAAACACAGGCTGGGTGCGTTTACTCTCAATCAAACGCGGTGCTGGCGCTTCTGGCGGCAGTCAGATTTCCGGCGTGCTTGGCCTGGCAAGCGGCCGTGCCGGTACAGGCCAAGTGGTGGCAACAACAGGTGTACGCGGACTCAGCGAAGAAGAACTCAAACATGCCGAATTTAATGAAAATGAAATATCAAAGCTGGAACAACATATGCAAAGTGCAGAACAAGCCCAGAAGTTCGCATCCCAGGCCGGCCTGAAAGCCGTTAAATTCAATTACCTGCCTAAAGGAGTGGCGCAATGAAATGCCGTCCCTCAACTCTATTAAGTATTATTTTGTTGCTAACTGCCAGCTATCAAGCCCAGGCATTAAATCTGGGTGATGCACTGAAAGATGTGGTCAAGGAAAAAGCCGGGGAATATATTAATCCCGACAAATCCAACTCTGAGCCATCCGGCGCTGCCAAAGCCGGCGACAACAACGCAGCCACTTCGACACCTGCACCAGCTCCTAGCCAACCCGCATTCAACCTCAAAAATCCATCCCAGGCCGATGAAATTCAATTGGGTCGCAAAATTACTGGCAACCTGCTCGGTGCCGCGCCTCTGGTCAAAGATGAAGCCTTGCAAAAATACGTCAATCAGGTGGGGCGCTGGGTGGCCAGCCAGTCAGAACGCGCAGATTTGCCCTGGCATTTCGGCGTTGTCGAAAGCAATGACATCAATGCCTTCGCCGCCCCAGGTGGCTACGTCATCATTACCAAAGGCTTGTATCGCAAACTGGAAAATGAAGCGCAACTGGCAGGCGTGCTTGGCCATGAAATCAGCCATGTGGTCAAAAAACACCAGTTGAAACTACTACAAAAAACCCAGCTATTGGATTTTGGTGCGCGCTTGCTAAGTAAAAAACTGGGCAATGAGAATCAGACCGTGGAAAAAATTATTGGCAGCGGTGCCGAGGTTTGCGCGCGCAGTCTGGATAAAGAAGCGGAATTTGAAGCGGATCGCATGGGTCTGGTACTTGCCACCAGAGCCGGTTACGCGCCGTTTGGTTTGCCAGAAGTGCTACAAAGCATCAGCCAGATAACCAGGAATGATGGCAGTGTGGCATTGCTATTTAAAACCCATCCGGCACCGGATGACAGACTCGTCAGCTTAGGCAATGCCATCGGAAGCAAACTGGACAACATAAAAGCAGACAAAACACTGGAAAATCGTTTTTATAAACTTAAGCCGGATATTTAACCGGGCACCTCTATTGATGGGAAGCGCAATATTTTAAGGATTTTATTGAGTGCTGCCCTTGAAACCTATCGTCACGCATAAACCCTGCCCTGCAATTTCAGAGGCAAAATTCAAATCTGCATGATGTATCTCGGCGATGCGCTGGACGATGGAAAGCCCCAGCCCACTGCCACTGGCTTGCGTGCCTAGCGGACGATAAAAGCGTTGTGAAATTTTTTCCAGCTCCTCTTCGGGAAGTCCGGCACCGTTATCGCAAATAGTAATGCAGGGTTGGCCATTCTGACTTAAAACTTGCACATGCACTTGAGTACCTGCCCTGGTATGGCGCACGGCATTGTCTATGATGTTACGCAGCATGATTTTTAGCAAGGCGGGCAGACCTTGGATAGTCACCTCGTCACCTTCTGCCAGATCCAGCTGTATGCCATTATCCAGCGCAGCGGGTGCCAATTCCGCCATGACCTCTGCTGCCAAGGCATGTAATGGACAAGATACCAGTACCGCATTGCTCACGCTTTCCAGACGCGCCAGCGTTAACAGTTGCTCAATCAAATGCGTGGCGCGGTCGCAGCTAAGAATCACGCCATCCAGCGCATTTTGCAACACTGGGTCACCAACTAATTCACTCAAAGTACCCTGTGCCACCTGCGCTTGTGCCTTGATGGCGGCGATGGGGGTACGTAATTCATGCGCGGCATCGGCGGTAAAGCGACGTTCGTTTTCAATGGAAGTGCTGATGCGTGCAAACAAGTGATTTAGACGCACGATCAAGGGCGCTACTTCGCGCGGAGCCACACTAATATCCAATGCCACGAGGTTATCCGGTGCGCGCAATGCTACTTCGCGGGTTAAATGCGTCAACGGATGCAAGCCTCGCGAAACCGCCAGCCACAGCAACAAGGCCAGCAAAGGCAATGCCAGCAGCAAGGGCAATAACAGGTTGGCGGCTATACCGCGCGCCAGCTCATCACGCACTTCGGAGCGCTCCGCCACATGTATTTGCAAGCTAAGCGTTTCATCCCAAGTGCTATAGACGCGCCAGTGCTGGCCGTTTATCACGGTGTCGCTAAAACCATTATCAATTAATGAAAGCGGGCGATCAGGTGCGTTGGCAGAGCGTAGACGCAATTGCGTACCATCCTGCCAGATTTGAAACGCTACCCGCTGCGAATATTTTTGAGGCAAGGAGGCATGCTCGGTTTCTATTTCAGTCAACTCGTGTGAAGCTTGCGCCACCAGTAAAGCGGTAGCCTGCGCCAAGTGGGCATCCAGAACCTCACTCAGCTCATGTTTGGCATCGTGATAAGTGAATGCAGCGGCAAACAGCCACACCAAACTGACAGCACTGAGTGCCAGTACCAGGATTCTGCGTTTAATGGATAAATGATGCCAAACGTTCATGCCATGCCTTTAATTGCGAATCATATAGCCCACGCCGCGTATGGTCGCTATCAGGCCTGGCGAGAGCTTGCGGCGCAAGTGATGAATGTGCACTTCAACGGTATTGCTTTCAACTTCTTCGCCCCAGGCATAGAGTTTTTCTTCCAGCTGCGCACGCGATAACACTTTGCCTACGTTCAATATCAAGGCATGTAATACGGCAAATTCGCGCGAGGAAAGATCGACCAATTCGCCTTGAAAAGTCACGCTGTGGCGGGCAACATCCAACACGACCTCGCCCACCTGCAACAAGGGCGTAACGCTACCGCTGGAACGGCGCACCAGTGCCCGCAAACGTGCCGAAAGCTCGCCCATATCAAACGGTTTAACCAAATAATCGTCGGCACCGCCATCCAAGCCTTGAATTCTGTCCTCCACGGTATCCCTTGCGGTGAGAATCAGCACCGGAGTCGCTGTTTTACGCGCACGTAATCGGCGCAACACTTCCAGCCCGGATAGTCGCGGCAACCCCCAATCCAGCACTACCGCATCATAAGGTTCGGTGCTTAAAGCCTGATCGGCCAGTACACCATCACGCACCCAATCGACGGCATTGCCGGATTGCTTCAAGCCCGCCTGGATGGCATCGCCCAGTAACGCGTCATCCTCAACCACTAATATGCGCATGCCTTATTTAGTCCTCTTGCTGAGTAGTTTGTACAGTGTTATCTGCTGTGAACAGGCTACCGGGCTGATACAGGAGCAAAAAGGCCGCAATTAGCGTTGCCATTATCACGCCCAGCCAAACATAGGCGCGACGAATGCCTGGTTCGGATTCTGTATCCTTATACCCAGTAATCATTGATCGTACGAGATTTTCTCGGTGTAACCAACTGCTAATGGCAACCCCGGCAATATGTACCACCACCACTGCCAGCATAAGGTTGGCAGCGAGTTCGTGTAATTCTTCATACACCTCACCCCCAATATCAAAATCCAGCAAAACTCCACTAATGCCGATGAACAAACCCAAACCCAGCAGCAGAAAAATCGCCACACTACCAGCCGGATTATGTCCAACATAATGCCTGGGTTGACGATTTAAAAGTGACTTCAGATAGTCAAATATCTCTATGGGTTTGAATAAAAAAGCACTAAAACGCGCATAGCGTGTGCCAACGAATCCCCAAATCACGCGAAACGCAATCAAACCAAGAAAAAGATAACCCAGCGCCAAATGAATATCACGATAACGCTCAGTTTCTGCCGTTAAAAAAGCACCTGCAAACGAAAGCGCAAACGCCCAATGAAAAACTCTTGTAGGAACATCCCAAACTAGTATGCGTTGCAACATGATGATTTCTCCTGATTGACCTGGAAACGGCTCGTCTTGGCTTTAAAGCCAAGGCGGCGCTGCAAATTACTTAGGCATTTTGATGTTATGTTCGTTGAAATCGCCTTTTTCCGCCAGTGTATGGCATGCAGCACAATTGGCAGCACTTTTTACCAAAGGGTTTTTCCAGATACGCCCCGATACTTCATCGTGTTCGCGTATAAACCAGGCGGTTTCGGTAATGCGTAATTGCGGCTTGCCATTCGCACTGAGCACCGCATCGCGCCGCCGTTGGCTGGCATTTTTTTCCAGAAAAGCGGTAATTTCTTTTTTAGCCGCCGCATCCACGCTGGCATCGGTGCCAAAATGCTTATCCAAGCCGTTCATGACTGCTTTCCATGATTCCGCTGATAATAAACTGGCAGGATAAGCAACATGGCAAGTGCTACATTCCGTCTGCCAAGTAGCGTTGGTCGCTGTCACTTTAAGTCCGCCCGAAGCTTGCGCGGCACCAAACGGTAGCATGGCGGCAAATGCAAAAGCTAACAAGGTTTTGGCTTTAAGCGATTGGTTGTGGCTAATATGTGTAGAAATTTTCATGATTATCTCCTTGTAATTACTTTTTAAAACCCATTAAAAATGCCAATACATCGCCTTTTTCCTGCGCTGTACAGACGCGACTCAGCACATCATTACAATTACGTTTAAACCATTTATCTACCTTGGCCTGGTCGGTAAAGCGTTCTATATTAAATGCAGGTGCCAGGGGTTGAATCACTTTATTGGTTTTGGTATGTTTGCCCAACACGGTAGGATTTTTGCCGTGACAAGTGGAGCAGCTCCAATCATTGCCATGTACAGAGGTAAAGAACTTCTCCCCACGCGCGGCAGAAAACCCTTGAAAACCCGGCTCGGCCATCAAGGCGGCCTGTTTGAAACCTGCTAGGGTTTGCTCGGGCGTTTGTGCAAAGACTGGGGTTGAAGTAAACAATACGATGGGGAAAACGCTGCTTAGCGCTAAAACACGAACAAAGCTGTAGCAATGTGACATCACAATCTCCTTTAGCATGGGTAATGTGTGCAGATTAGGCGGTCAATCTTAAATTGCGCTTAAATGTAAACATTATTTTTTGACCTGATTAGCAAGCAGCTTTAGCTAAGCCGAAATCGTTATTCGTAATGAAACGCTTCACTTTGAGTCCGCCCCGTACCGCGATATGAGAAAATTCCGAGGTTTTGTACGACGCAAAACTCCGACGCTCAAAGGGTTGACGATTGGGCTGAAACCATTAGCTAATCAGGTAAAATAATAGATTAATCAATCAGGTGCGACAATTTGTCGCATTGTTTTTGCTGACATAACCCTATATAGTAAAAGAGCATCATTTTAATAATGTTAGGCGGCTTTGAAATTTCACATCACCCCTTCACCAGAAAACTTGCATCGGTTAAATCAAACGACCAAATGCAGGATACGTTAATCATTCTTGATGCAAAGCTGAAGCAACGTATTTTCAAAACTGACCGAACATTACAACTAAATAGTTTCAATTTACACAAAGGATAATTATGAAAACTACATTGAAATACGCACTTTTACTTGCTGGAATGACCTCACTGCCAGCCATGGCACATATCAGTTATACCAATCGTGATTTGGGCACCTACACTGGCTTGACCACAGCAACATCCACAATCAGCAATCAAGCCGTCACTGGCAATTTTGGCTGGGCGGATGCAGCGGATAACAATCTCGGGGATAGCCATAAAGCACGTGCATTTCGTTTCACCTTGCAAAATGAAGCATGGGTCACTTTTAGTGCTGCCGCTAATCCAACAGCAACAGGTGCCTCTATAGGCGGCCTGTTGCCAGGCTTTTCTATCTATCAAGGCTTGGCTGCCATTGCACCGCTACCAACTGGTCAAACCAGTCCTGATTACGACTTTAACCCGGCATCTGTAGCATGGCGCACCGCTTGGGCAGAAGCCAATCTGGATGCAGGAAAAACCTTTGCCGATACTGATGGTAGCTGGAACGCGGTAGGCAATTGGAAAATGGGCGGGGATGGAGACGTGGCCGGTGTAGACAGCCAATTGTCCAGCTTCATTTATGTTGGTTCTGCTTCAAGCAACACCAATTCAGTCAGTGGCATGTTCAAACTTGCTGCTGGAAATTACAGTATTTTTGTAGGCGGCAATGACATCGCCAACAAAGCAGATCCTATAAATTCTCTCAAGGCTTACGGTTTGACTACCACGCTATCAGTTTCAGCTGTTCCTGAACCTGAAACCTATGCCCTGTTATTGGCTGGTTTGGGTGTGCTGGGTGCAGTTGCACGCCGCCGCATTTAATAACGGATGTTACGCACGGATAACGCCATGCGTATTGGTACGGGTGGATGCGACTCGCGTTTATCCACCCGACTCCATTTTCAATGCTCTGCGTAACATCATCTTTTATCTCTAAATAAATAAAGAAATAACCATGAAAAAAACTCTATTGGTAAGCAGCGTACTTGCAATATTAGCCGGTGTACAGACAGCACAGGCGCACGAAGTCACCTACAACGTCACGCAAACATACAATCAAGTGGTTTATAACAACAGCCACCCGACCTGGGATACGATTTTCACCGGTTCGTTTATTTACGATGAAGATACAATGACATTGTCAAATCTGACTGGGTCTCTGACCCAGGCCATGACTGGCAATACAGTTTCCAGGTTGCTCGATTACCAGTTGTCATCAGTCTACGATGACACACTGGGTGGCTATTTAGTCACGAGTTTTCTTCAAAACTCGACCGACACCTTTAAGAATAGTGGTGGTGTTGCCGGGGTTACTGGCTGGGCTACGGGCGGTACACAAACCTATGGCAACCAAAATGCTTACGCCACAATATTTGTAAATACAGCGAATCCATTAGCCGCATTAACGCCGGATCAAACCAATAAATTGGCTTATGCCGACTGTACTACAGGTAGCTTGATGGGAGGGATGGGCGTTTGCATGACAGGTTGGACCAAGATTACCAATGGAATAGCAGGAGCGGGAGGCACGATGTCAGGAACCTACCCAATTACTCAAACAATTACTGCCGCCGTTCCAGAACCAGAAACCTATGCCTTTTTACTTGCCGGACTGGGCATTCTGGTAACAATTGCCCGCAGACGTCAGATTCTCTGATTTTTGATGCAACCCTGAATTTTCAGGGTATTTAAACCATGTAACTTTAAAAGGAAATTGCCATGAAAAAAACCTTGTTAGTAAGCGGTGTTCTCGCCTTAATCGCCGGAATACAAACAGCACAGGCTGCTGTAGGTACTTATAACATCACCACAACCTGGTATGAGCCCGATACTCAACCCAGAGATTCAATCTTTATCGGATCTTTCACATTCGACGACGTTACCCACTCAGTTACCAACCTGCAAGGTCTACTAAGTGAATCCATGTCCGGCGATCAAGTTGCCTACAACCCAGCAACTGGCATTAACGGTACCGACAATATGAACTGGGTTTCACTGACCAATCAATTGGCCAACGGGGATGCTACTCATACATATACTTGGCATGATGCCACTTTGGGTGGCACTTTAGCTACCGTATTCAAAAATACCAACTCACTCACTTTCACTACGCTAACTGGTGGCGACGGCTGGAGTCCGCAGGCTGGTGTGGACGTTGGTGGTGTCTATGCAGGCTATCCCAAAAAACCGCAGGCAACCGTCAATCCACAAAACGCTTATGCAATGATCTTCGTTCCAGACAACCTCACTGCAGCAGGGTCTACGCTGTCATGGGATGAAGCTACGGGTAGCGGCAGTCTCGGTCTCGCCCACACGGCTTATGCCGACTTCCTAGAATTGGTTGGTTCCGGCGGATATGATGCCGGCGGCATGATGGGCGCAGTGGGTATGACGGCCACTTCAGCATGGGTTTACGGCGCAGTTGGTACCATGAGCGGAGTTCCTTTTTCACAAGTGATTACCGCTGCAGCCGTAGTCCCCGAACCGGAAAGTTATGCCCTGATGTTGGCAGGACTGGGGCTGCTGGGACTAGCTAGCCGCAGACAGCGCAAATCCTGCTAATTCTCCCGCTTGATTAGTAATAGCCTGCGCAATTTTTCAATGCGCAGGCTCTCCCCAACCTTTCCCAATAAGCTAACCCATGAACATTCCTGTTTTGTCTACCACTAGATCCAGAAAACTTCTTGCCAAATCTGTTGCTACATTGCTTGCCCTGGCCGCATTTGAAGCTTCAGCGCAAGAAATTAAAATAACAGATCAGAAGACTGCTGACTCTTTGCAAACCCCTGAAATTGAAACCCAACCATCTCAGCCAGAGAGTGAGATTACGAACGTATTAGCGCTAGATCCGATTGACATCAAGGCTAGCAGAATCAAAGACTCATTTTCAGAAACAAGCAATTTAAGCAAACAAGACATTGCCGCAAAACGCAGCAAAACCAGCGACACCACAGAACTGTTGCAAGGCGTTCCTGGTGCGAGCGTTTATAGTGCGGGGGGTATTTCTGGCTTGCCAGTGATGCACGGCTTGGCGGATGACCGTCTACATGTACAGGTTGATGGCATGAGTTTGATGCAGGCATGCCCTAACCACATGAATTCAGTACTCTCCTATATTGCACCGACCAGCGTAGATAAAATTGAAGTGTCTGCTGGCATATCGCCGGTAAGTCTTGGCGGTGATAATCTCGGCGGCACCATTGACGTTAAGTCCAAAGCGCCAGAATTTGCTAAAGACGGCGAAAAGTTTTTGGTCAAAGGTGATGCTGGCTATTTTCACCGCAGCAATGGCAATGCACGCGGCAAAAACTTCGGATTCACCCTCGCGGGCGAGTATGTAAATCTCACTTATGCCGAAACCTCCTCGGAATCAGACAATTATTGGGCGGCCACAGGCGGCTGGAAGAAGCCAGGCGCATGGAAAGCCAATAAGGTAGGGGTTTCTCTGGGCGCACCTGTGGTCGCGGAACGAGACGTAGGTGCGAGCGAATACGGTGGGGCATTAAATCGTGATCTCGGGCTGTCTTTTCGATTTTCAGAACATCTATTCCGAATCAATTTGAGTCGGCAACAACTCGACTACGAGGGTTTTCCCAATCAGCGCATGGACATGATTGCCAGCATACCCAACCCGACTGACACGGATTTCCCACCCTCTTACATTGTGGACAGAAGCAAGCCTTCTAACGTAAATACGCTAGTCAATTTTAGCTATAAGGGACAATATGACTGGGGCTCGTTGGATGCACGCGTATTTCATCAGGATCTTCGCCACCATATGGACATGATTCAGGAGAGAAACTATGGCATGTATATGCCGATGGACACGAAAGCGACAACCGTAGGCGGAATGCTCAAGGCGAGCATTGATCTCTCGGAACGAGACACTTTAAAGCTGGGAAGCGACTTCCAGAGCTATCGCATGGGCGACTGGTGGCCACCTATTGCAGGTGGCGGCTCGATGTGCTGTAACGATTTTTGGAACATCCGCGATGGTAAGCGCGATCGTGTAGGCCTCTTTGCCGAATGGGAAGCACGCTGGAACCCCAAATGGCTAACAATAGCGGGTATTCGCAACGATGTCGTTAGAATGGATGCTGGGCCTGCACAGGGTTACAGCAACAGCAGCTACAAGAAAGACGCGGATATATTTAATGCACAAAAACATCTGCGCATTGATCACAACGTGGATTGGACCATGCTGACGCGATATACGCACGATGCTAATCAAACCTATGAGGCAGGCTTTGCCCGGAAAACCCGCTCGCCGAATGTCCATGAGCGCTTCCCTTGGTCTACTTTCGCCATGGCAGCATTGATGAACAATTTTGTTGGCGATGGTAACGGCTACGTTGGCAATCTCGATCTTAAGCCGGAAGTTGCCCACACGTTCAGCGGCACTATAGACTGGCATGATGCAGATAAAGAAATTTGGGGGGTTAAAGCAACCGGTTATGTGACCATAGTGGATAATTTTATTGATGCGCAGCGTTGCATCACATGTGGTGCAACGAACAAAAAAACCAAAAACGCTTATGTTATCTTGCAGTATATCAACCACTCAGCACAGCTCTATGGTGTTGATTTATCTGGCCATCGACTGTTGGGGCGATTCGATGATTTTGGCAGTTTCACCGGTAATGGCGTAATCAATTATGTCATGGGTAAAAACACCACCACAGGTGATAACCTGTATCACATCATGCCGCTGAATGGGCGCTTTTCCCTGGCGCATCGCTTGGGTGGATGGACAACGACAGCAGAAATTCAAACCGTCGCTGCCAAAACACATGTGTCGCAAGTCAGGAATGAAGTGCCGACACCTGGCTACTCTCTGCTTAATTTGAGCAGCAGCTATGAGTTTAAATATGCCCGCCTTGATGTGGGTGTAGACAACGTATTAAACAAGTTTTACTTACTACCTCTGGGAGGTGCCTATGTTGGACAAGGCAACTCTATGACAACCGGCGGTGTCCCCTATGGAATGGTGCTTCCCGGTAGAGGGCGTTCAATCAATGTTGCAGTGAATGTACGTTTTTAACGTCGGCTATGCTGCTAACAGCAAACTTACTTCACAATCGCTGCCAGCTCCCCTTGTTTATAACGTTCGGCCATACGATCAAAAGAAACAGGTTTGATTTTACTGGCATGACCCGCAGAACCAAAGGCTTCAAAACGTGCCTGGCAAATATCCTTCATGGCTTTGGTGGCGGCAATTAAAAACTTGCGCGGATCTAGTTCGGCACCATTTTTTTCATCATATAAAAAACGGCGCACGGCGCCCGTACTGGCCATGCGCAGGTCAGTGTCGATATTGACTTTACGCACGCCGTTCTTGATACCTTCGACGATTTCTTCAACCGGCACGCCATAAGTCTCGGTCACATTGCCGCCAAAATCATTAATGATTTTCAGCCATTCCTGCGGTACGGAGGAGGAACCGTGCATCACCAGATGCGTATTGGGAATGCGCGCGTGAATCTCTTTGATGCGATTGATAGATAAAATATCACCGGTGGGTGGACGTGAAAATTTGAATACGCCATGCGAAGTGCCAATAGCGATGGCCAGTGCATCTACACCGGTTCTTTTTACAAAATCAGCGGCTTCTTCCGGGTCGGTCAGCATTTGCGCATGATCGAGCAAGCCTTCGGCTCCACCGCCGTCTTCTTCACCCGCCATACCGGTTTCCAAAGAGCCAAGCACGCCCAACTCGCCCTCAACCGATACGCCAATGGCATGTGCCATTTCCACCACTTTTCGGGTAACTTCCACATTGTAGTCATAAGTGGATGGCGTTTTGGCATCTTCACGCAACGAGCCATCCATCATCACGCTGGAAAATCCCGAACGCATGGCTTGCATACAAACCGCTGGTGAAGGGCCATGATCTTGGTGCATGACTACCGGAATGTGCGGATAAGATTCAACAGCAGCCAGAATCAAATGCCGCAAGAACGCTTCACCCGCATATTTACGCGCTCCGGCCGAGCCTTGCAGAATAACGGCGCTATCCACTGCGTCAGCCGCCTGCATAATGGCGTGAATTTGCTCCATGTTGTTCACATTGAATGCCGGTAAACCATAGCCGAACTCAGCCGCGTGATCCAGTGCTTGTCTTAACGATATAAGCGCCATTTTGTTTCTCCTTTTATCAGTGGCAGATACAGGCATTCCACTGTATTTCACTTGGTGTATTTAACGCACTACATTTTATGGCGGAAGGCGCTAATTTTTGTCATTTCAAGCAAAGCGAGAATCTAATGGCTTGATTACTAAAGATTCCACGCTACTTTCGGCATGACAAAGGTGACTAAATCAGCGCCTCTTTGGAGCCAAAGCCTATCAACTGGTTCGATGTTCACCTATCTTGATTATTTTAAGCGTATTGGTGCTACCTTGTTTGCCTATAGGCTCACCTATGGTCAAAAGAATCAGATCTCCTTCCTGCACTGCGCCGCGTTGTAATAATTCTTCTTCCGCCGCATAGATCACCTTTTCCGTATCGTGGCTTTCCTCTTCAAAAGGAAAAGGATAAACGCCTCTATGCAATGTCAGTTTGCGTCTTGTACTTTTTTCCGGTGAAAGCGCATAAATAGGCACAATGGTATTAGAACGCGATAGCCATACGACAGAAGAACCGGATTGCGTCAATGCCGCAATCGCCTTGACTTTAAAATGATGCGCCACATAGATCGCCGCCATGGCGATGGATTCATCAATGCGTTGAAATTCCGGATTGAGTTTGGCTTTTAGCAAATGGCTGTCGTAATCTATTTCCGCATCCATACATACGCGATGCATGGCTAAAATGGATTCGACTGGATAAGCACCTGCCGCAGTTTCCGCTGAAAGCATAACGGCATCGGTGCCATCCAGTACAGCATTCGCCACATCTGAAACTTCTGCGCGCGTAGGCACAGGATTACTAATCATGGATTCCATCATTTCCGTCGCGGTGATGACCAGTTTATTTTGCGCGCGCGCCATGCGTATCATGCGTTTTTGCAAACCAGGCACCACAGAATCGCCCACTTCCACACCCAAATCGCCCCGCGCCACCATAATCACATCTGAAGCCTCGATGATTTCTTCCAGCGCATCTATGGCTTCTGCACGCTCAATTTTGGCCACAATGTTGGCCTTGCCGCCTGCTGCGCGCACCAGAGCACGTGCCAGCTGCACATCCGCTGCGCTACGCGGAAAAGAAATCGCCACATAATCCGCATCCAGTGCGGCAGCGGTTTTGATGTCCTCTATATCTTTATTGGTGATAGCATCCGCCGCCAGCCCGCCACCTTTCAAATTAATGCCTTTATTATTGGAAAGCGTGCCACCGGCATTAATAGTGCAGTGAATTTCATTACCGCGCACGGCATTCACCGTCATCACAATACGCCCATCATTGAGTAATAACACCGCGCCCGGTTTAACTTCTGCTGGCAATGTTTTGTAATCCAAACCGACACGCTCTTGATTACCCAGCGTACAAGTGGCATCCAGAATAAACGGATCGCCAACTGCCAGTTGAATTTTGTCATTCTCAAAGCGGCCAATGCGAATTTTAGGGCCTTGCAGATCGCATAAAACGCCTACCGGACGACGGTGACGCGCGGCTATTTCACGTACCAGTTTGGCACGATCAATATGATCTTGTGCAGACCCATGCGAAAAGTTCAAGCGCACCACATCTACGCCAGCGCTAATCATACGCTCCAGCACTTCCTCACTACTGGAAGCGGGTCCCAGTGTGGCAACAATTTTGGTTTTTCGTAAAATCACATATTTCCTTTTTAAAAAACAAAAGGCTCCATGCAGAGCCTTTTGTTTCAAGCATAGAGAGAATTAATACTCACAAACTACTTGGCACGCTGCTCCAATATTTCAACTGCTGGCAGTTTTTTTCCTTCCAGAAATTCCAGAAAAGCGCCGCCTGCTGTAGAAATATAAGAAACTTTATCGTAAATATCATACTTTTGAATAGCGGCTATGGTGTCACCTCCACCGGCCAAGGTAAAAGCCTTGGTATTCGCAATCGCATGAGCAATGGTTTTAGTTCCTTCACCAAACTGATCAAACTCAAACACGCCCACGGGGCCGTTCCACACCACAGTGCCTGCCTTCATGATGATGTCCGCTAATTCACAAGCAGATTTCACGCCAATGTCAAAAATCATGTCATCAGCGGCTACATCCGCCGCATTTTTCAGCACCGCAGGCTCTGCCGCATCGAACTTCTTGCCGCATACTACATCCACCGCAATCGGCACAGCTGCACCACGTTTGGACATTTTTTCCATGAGTGCTTTAGCCGTGGGCACGAGATCATCTTCACACAGGGATTTACCTACTTCAAAACCAGCGGCTTTTAGGAAGGTATTAGCAATGCCACCACCCACCACCATCTGATCCACTTTGTCTGACAAGCTTTCCAGCACGGTGAGTTTAGTCGATACCTTGGAGCCGCCAACAATGGCTACCATAGGTCGGGCTGGATTTAGCAGTGCCTTGGTCAAAGCTTCCAGCTCATTCACCAGCAAAATGCCTGCGGCGGCAACCGGTGCAAACTTGGCAACCCCATGCGTTGAAGCCTCGGCACGATGCGCCGTGCCAAAAGCATCCATGACAAATATGTCACACAGCTTGGCATATTTTTGTGACGTTTCATCAAGACTTTTCTTTTCGCCTTTATTGAACCTACAGTTTTCCAATAAAACCAACTCGCCATCTGCCACTTCAAAGCCGCCATCTACCCAGTCTTTTACCAAGCGTACCGGCTTGCCCAACTTGGCGGCAATCACATCCGCCACTGGCTTAAGCGAATTTTCTTCCGAATAAACGCCCTCTTCAGGTCTGCCCAAATGCGAAGTTACCATCACTTTGGCACCCGCTTTCAGCGCAAACTCTATGGTGGCCATAGAGGCTGTAATTCTGGCATCAGACGTGACTTTGCCATCACTTACCGGCACATTCAGATCGGATCGAATAAAGACACGTTTGCCTTTTAAATCCAGATCCGTCATTTTGATTACTGACATAATGCTCACCTTATTTTGAAATATGTTCGACTAGACGCATTAAATTACAGGTGTAACCATATTCATTGTCATACCAGGCAACAACCTTAACAAAGGTAGGATCAAGTTGGATGCCTGCGTCGGCATCGAATACGGAAGGGCAAGTCTCGCCACGAAAGTCGGTAGAAACCACTTTCTCATCGGTAAAACCCAGCACACCTTTTAAAGGACCATATTCAGATGCGGCCTTCATTGCATCCACAATTTCTTCATACCTGGCCGGATTATTCAACTCGACAGTTAAATCCACCACAGATACGTCAGATGTCGGAACACGGAACGCCATGCCGGTAAGTTTTTTATTCAGCTCTGGAATTACTATACCCACCGCTTTTGCAGCCCCAGTGGAAGATGGGATGATGTTTTCCAAAATGCCACGACCACCACGCCAATCCTTGTTAGATGGGCCATCCACGGTTTTTTGAGTCGCTGTTGCGGCATGAACTGTTGTCATCAAACCGCGCTTGATACCAAACTTATCATTCAAAACCTTGGCTACCGGTGCCAGTGCATTAGTTGTGCAAGAGGCTGCCGAAACAACTGCTTCGCCCTTATAGGTCTCATGATTAACGCCATAAACAAACATGGGCGTATGGTCTTTAGATGGGGCTGATTGCACCACTTTCTTGGCACCGGCCTTGATATGATTATGGCAAGTTTCTTCTGTCAGAAAGAAACCTGTGCATTCAATCACTACATCAGCGCCCACTTCATCCCATTTCAGATCAATCGGATGTCTTTCAGCGGTAACACGTATGGTTTTGCCGTTAACGACCAGATGGTTATCCCCGCTCACAGAAACTTCACCATCAAATTTACCATGTACAGAATCATGCTTCAGCAAATACGCCAAATACTCTGGCTCCAGCAGATCGTTAATAGCGACTACTTCAATATCTTTAAAATCCTTCAAAGCTGCACGAAATACCATGCGGCCAATACGTCCAAACCCGTTAATGCCAACTCGAATCGCCATGATTACCCTCTTTCATAATTAAAATTCTTGTGCGGCGTGCGCAAATAAAAAGAGCCTCATTTGAGGCTCTTTTAAGACTACTTCAACCTCTGTTGAATCTAGCTTTAGTAATTCCAGCTAGCTTACAGAACGGATTTAACAGTTGCCACCACATTTTCAACGGTAAAGCCAAAGTGCTTCATCAACACGCCGCCAGGAGCCGATTCGCCAAAGGTAGCAATGCCAACAACTGCGCCATCCAGACCAACATACTTGCGCCAGAAATCAGGATGCGCCGCTTCAACTGCAACGCGCTTAACGCCAGCTGTCAATACGCTATCCTTGTAAGCTTGATCTTGACGATCAAACACATTGGTAGACGGCATGGAAACCACACGCACCTTGGTACCCGCTGCATTCAATTCAGCTGCAGCTTTCACAGCCAGCTCCATTTCCGAACCGTTAGCAATAATAATTACGTCTGCTTTACCCGCAACATCAGAAAACACATAACCACCCTTGCGGATTAAATCAAAATGCGCGGCATCATGTTTAACACCAGCTACGTTTTGACGGCTTAATACCAAGCTGGAAGGGCCATCTTTACGCTCTACTGCTGCCACCCAGGAAATAGCCGTTTCAACTGAATCGGCTGGGCGCCATACATCCATATTGGGAATGTAACGTAAGCCAGATGTATTTTCGATCGGTTGATGCGTAGGGCCATCTTCACCTTGGCCGATGGAATCATGTGACAACACAGCGATCGTGCGTTGCTTCATCAATGCTGCCATGCGCAATGCGCTCTTGGCATAGTCAGAGAACATATGGAAAGTGCCGCCGAATGGAATCAAACCACCGTGCAAGGCCACACCGTTCATAATGGCGAACATACCGAATTCACGTACACCGTAAGAGATGTAATTACCCGTTTCCTTGCCGCTCACATGCTTGAAGCCAGAGTAACTAGTCAAATTGGAACCCGTCAAATCGGCAGAGCCACCGAGGAATTCTGGCAGAATAGGAGCCAAGGCTGCGATAGCATTTTGTGACGCTTTACGTGTAGCCACGCCTTCTGCTTTTTCATTAGTAGCACTGATAAAAGCGCTGGTAGCTTCTTTCCAGTTAGCGGGCAATTCACCTGCCATACGGCGTTTGTATTCAGCAGCTTCAGCTGGGAAAGCTTTTGCATAAGCTGTAAATTTATCGTTCCATGCCGCTTCAGCGGCTGCGCCTTTGGCTGTGGCATCCCAACCGGCATATACATCAGCAGGAATCACAAATGGCTCATGCGGCCAGCCGATGTTAGCGCGTGTTGCGGCCACTTCTTCCAGACCTAGTGCAGAACCGTGGCAATCGTGTGAACCACATTTGTTAGGTGAGCCTTGACCAATCACGGTTTTACAGCAAATCAATGACGGCTTGTCAGTAACCTTCTTAGCGGCGGCAATTGCAGCGCCTATAGCGGCAACGTCATGACCATCTACTGACTGAACATGCCAGCCGTAAGCTTCAAAGCGTTTAGCGGTGTCGTCTGTGTACCAACCTTCGATATGACCGTCAATTGAAATGCCATTGTCATCCCAAAATGCAGTCAGCTTGCCCAAGCCCCAAGTACCGGCCAGCGCACAAGCTTCGTGAGAAACGCCTTCCATCATGCAGCCATCACCAAGAAACACATAAGTGCTATGATCAACAACTTCATGACCTGGCTTGTTAAATTGGTCAGCCAGTAGTTTTTCTGCCATTGCAAAACCAACACCGTTGGCAATACCTTGACCTAAGGGGCCAGTAGTTGTTTCAACGCCTGGTGCGTAGCCATATTCTGGGTGACCTGCACATTTGGAATGCAATTGACGGAATGTCTTCAATTCATCCATAGGCAAAGCATAGCCAGTCAGGTGCAACAATGAATAAATCAGCATGGAGCCGTGGCCATTGGAAAGCACAAAACGGTCACGGTTAGACCAATTTGGATTTTTTGGATTATGGCTTAAATGATGGTTCCAAAGTTCTTCAGCAATTTCTGCCATGCCCATAGGCGCGCCAGGATGGCCGGAATTGGCCTTTTGCACTGCATCCATTGATAACGCACGAATGGCGTTGGCTAAATCCTTACGTGTTGCCATGTAACTTCTCCCTATTAGTAAAGCTTTAAAATCCGTTCACTCGTATTTTTAATATGATAATCGAGTCAAAATTCTTAATTGCAAAAATTCATTACCTGCCGCTGAACGGCCTGTGCTTGCGGCTGTTCGCTAGCAAGTTATCCTTCGCAATTATTGCTCAGATACGCATTTAGAGCAATAGTGTATTTCTTTCAAACTCGGTTATACCGCTTGCCTCACAGAGATTGCTCCCTCCATTTAATCGAGCAACCTATGCTTGGGGTCTGCTCTTCGGGGCCATGCCCTGTTTCCGCTATCAACTTCATGGCATGAAATAAATCGCGCGAGCTGGTGTCTGCGGCTTGTCGGCCTGAAGCATCAAAACGTCCACGATATTGCAACTTTAAATCCGCATCAAAGCCAAAAAAATCGGGCGTGCAAATGGCACCGTAACGCCTGGCCACGTTCTGCGATTCATCCTGCACATATGGAAAAGGGAAATCCAGTTCGGCAGCCAAGGCTTTCATATTTTCAAACGAATCTTCAGGGTAATCCACCGGGTCATTGGACATAATAGCGATGGTATTTATGCCATAAGCTTTAAGCTCACGTAAATCAGCAACCAATTTTTGACGTATGGATTTTACGTAAGGACAATGATTACAAATAAACATCACCAAAGTACCCTTGCTACCTTTGATGTTATCCAATGTCCAGTTGTTGCCATCCACACCAGGCAAATTAAAACCTGGCGCTTTCCAACCAAAATCACATACGGGTGTCTGCAGACTTGCCATTTCTTATGCTCCATCAATTAGAATACCTGCCGAATTCTATCACTCCATCCAGGATAAAAATATGGCTAGACCCCACATGGCTAAACCGCGCTTCTATTATTCATCAGAAAATCTTGTCAATCTCATACTTGGCGCTACAGTAGCTTTACCGGAAGGTGCCGCCAACCATGCCAGCCGCGCGCTACGCATGCAAGCTGGCGATACAGCCATACTATTTAACGGGGATGGTAACGATTATTTATGTGAGCTGACTTCTATCAAAAAAAATGAAGTGATCGCCAAGGTTACATCCGTGTGCAATGTTGAGCGTGAATCGCCATTAAAAATCACTCTCGCGCAAGGCATTTCCACGGGGGATCGCATGGATTATACGATACAAAAAGCGGTAGAAATGGGCGTTTCAGCCATCCAACCCATCGCCAGTATGCGCAGCGTCGTCAAGCTTGCGGGTGAGCGTGCAGAAAAACGCCGCTTGCATTGGCAAAACATTGTTATTTCAGCCTGTGAGCAATCCGGGCGTGCATGGGTGCCAGAGGTAGCCGCTCCGCTCTCACTGGCGCAATGGCTGGCCAACCTGGATGCAGAGAAGCCACAGCTCCGACTCACTTTAGCGCCCAATGCCACTCATTCACTTAGCAACTGGGCTGACCCCGCACAGCACATTGCGCTGCTAATTGGTTGCGAGGGTGGATTAACGCAAGAAGAAATAGATTTGGCAACACGCTACGATTTTGTACCGGTACGGCTAGGCGGCCGCATATTACGTACGGAAACCGCTGCCTTGGCGGCGTTGGCCGCCATGCAAACACTATGGGGAGATTATAATTAACAGAGTAGCCATAAGCTTCTCCCACACTTTGACTCTCCAACAATCGGCAGTACATATTGACGGTAGTTCTGTTCAGTCCGTATCATCCAACCTATGAAACCACCCAAAAGATTAGAACCACTGATAGAAGATGGCCTGATTGACGAAGTTATTCGTCAATTGATGAGCGGTAAGGAAGCCGCCGTATTCGTGGTGCGTAGCGGCGATGATGTACGCTGCGCCAAAGTTTACAAAGAGGCCAACAAGCGCAGTTTTCGCCAAAGCGTGGATTACACCGAAGGCCGCAAAGTAAAAAACAGCCGCCAGGCACGCGCCATGGAAAAAGGCTCCAAATATGGACGAGAGTCGCAGGAAAAAGCCTGGCAAAGCGCCGAAGTCGATGCCCTGTACCGCTTGGCCGCTGCCGGTGTGCGCGTGCCCAAGCCGTATAATTTTTATGAAGGTGTGTTGCTGATGGAGTTGGTCACCGATGCCAACGGCAATGCCGCGCCCAGGCTAAACGATGTGGAATTTTCTGCCGAAGATGCACGCGCCCACCACCAAACCTTGCTCAAGGAAGTTGTACGCATGCTGAGTGCCGGCATTGTGCATGGTGACCTTTCCGAGTTCAATATTCTGCTGGGCAGCGAAGGCCCGGTCATTATCGATCTGCCACAAGCTGTTGATGCCGCAGGCAATAATCACGCGAGCAGCATGCTGGAGCGCGATGTAGGCAACCTGACGGCTTTTTTTGGACGTTTCGCACCCGAGCTGCTCAACACCCAATATGGCAAAGAAATCTGGTCACTCTATGCGCATGGCGATTTGCATCCGGATGTCCAGCTCACTGGCCGCTTCCGTCAAAATACCAAGCCAGTTGATCTGAAAAGCGTGATTCGCGTAATTGATGATGTTCGCGCTGAAGAAGCTGCACGACAACTACGCCTGACTGAACCACCGACGCGGTCAAACTGAAATTTGGCGCATGGGTCTGGCACGCAAACCTTGTAACACTTGGTTAATTTGTATTGAAATAAGTACCCACTCGACCAAATCAGCCTATGATGCCGAATATATCCATAATGAAAGCATACTGGGTTTCATGAATCAAACCTCGCCAGCTAGCGCCCTTCATGGCAAGGAATGCCAACACTACAAGGAGAATTATCATGGCTAAAGGACAGCAGCGCGCAAATAAGGAAGTAAAAAAACCCAAGAAAGAAAAAACGCCGGTCGTTCCGGTTAGTGGCTCAAAAATTCCGCCGAAATAACACCAGTCGGCTAAAAGTAATTTCTGAGTACGTTTCTAACGCCGATTTAATCGGCGTTTCTCTAGCCATTTTTACCAATGGCCGCTTTCAGCACTACTCGCTCCACCTGCACACTGGCATTGCCGTCACTGAGCCACACTTGTTCATCCTGGATCGTGCATTGCAAGCTCATGCTACGCTGCGCTAGTTTTGCCAGCCCCTGCGTACTTTCTTGCGGTAAATTAATAATAGTAAGATTTTTTTGCCGTTCAAACTGTGCTTTATTCTGCGCGAACCACATTTCAGCAATACGCCCGCCATAGCAATACACCACCACCTGCTCGGCTCGTCCACAGGCCTTGCGGATCAGCTTTTCATCGGGAATACCCACATCTATCCATAACTTGATGGCTCCGGTCAGATCTTTCAGCCATAAATCCGCCTCCTCATCGTCCGTCATGCCTTGACCAAACTCCAGATATTCATTAGCGTGCAGGGCAAACACCAGCAAACGCACCATCATGCGCTCTTCGGTTTCCGAAGGATGTTGCGCCAAGGTCAGCGTATGGTCTTGATAATAATGTCGCTCCATATCCGCGATTTGCAGATTGGCTTTGAAAATGGTTGCTTTGATTGCCATGAAACTCCTAATGTTGCATCGATTTATTATTGAATGCGCGCCGTCATATTTGACAAAGCTGGATGATTAAACCGGACGCTCTGATGGGGAATTCTGACACCAGTTAAAAATGGTCAAACGCTTGCTCCAAGCGATCTACACCTATGACTTCAATGCCGCTGATGGCTTGTCTGGGGATATTGGCTTTAGGCACAATGGCACGGGTAAAGCCCAATTTGGCAGCTTCTTTCAAACGCTCCTGCCCACGCTGCACCGGACGCACTTCCCCAGCCAAACCGACTTCACCAAACACCACTTGTTTATTGAATAACGGTTTGTTCTTGAACGAGGAAACAATCGCCAGCAATACCGCCAAATCCACACCCGGCTCGGCAATTTTCACGCCGCCCACCGCATTGACGAATACATCTTGATCGAAACAGGCGATGCCGGCATGGCGATGTAATACCGCCAGCAACATCGCCAGCCGATTTTGCTCCAGCCCCACACATAAACGCTTGGGGTTGGGGGCATGGGCTTCATCGACCAGCGCTTGCACTTCCACCAACAATGGCCGCGTACCTTCCATGGTGACAGTAATGCAGGAGCCGGCCACTTGTTCGGCGTGATGCGAGAGAAATATGGCGGAAGGATTGCTGACTTCACGCAGACCTTTTTCGGTCATGGCAAACACGCCCAGCTCATTCACCGCACCAAAACGGTTTTTGAAAGCACGTATCAAGCGAAAACTGGAATTGGGATCACCTTCAAAATACAGCACGGTATCGACAATATGTTCCAGCACGCGCGGCCCGGCCAGTGCGCCTTCCTTGGTGACGTGGCCAACCAAAATGACATTGATGCCCAGCTGTTTGGCCAGCCGCGTCAGTTGTGCCGAGCATTCGCGTACCTGTGCCACCGAGCCGGGGGCGGATTGCAGCGCTTCGGAATAAATAGTTTGTATGGAATCAATCACTGCCACATCCGGCTGATGCTTTTGCAGCACAGCCAGAATTTTTTCCAGATTGATTTCAGCCAGCAAATCAATCGGGCTGGCATCCAGCCCCAGACGTTTGGCACGCATGGCAATTTGTTGAGGCGATTCTTCGCCGCTGACATAAATAGCCTTGCGCTTGCCGCCCAGATGACACAGGGTCTGCAACAGCAAAGTGGATTTACCTATGCCGGGGTCGCCGCCTATCAGCACCACACCACCGGGGACTAATCCACCGCCCAGCACGCGGTCAAACTCGACTATCCCCGTAGCCTGGCGCGGCACTTCAGCGGCTTCAATATCGACCAGTTTTTGCAATACGCTGGCTTTGGCTAAACCGGCAAAACGGCTGGTCGCGGGCGCTTCCGGCACGGTTTCCACCAGCGTGTTCCAGGCATGGCAGCTCGGGCATTGGCCTTGCCATTTTGGTTCCTGACCGCCACATTCGGTGCAGGTGTAAATGGTTTTTTGCTTGGCCATTATTCTAAAACCTCAACCGGCACGCGTAGCGCCAGCGCACACAGCAACTCATAGCCTATGGTTCCGGCGGCTTGCGCTACGCTATCCACCGGCACCTGCGTTCCCCAAAGCTCTACCGCACAGCCAATCTCCGCCTGTGGGATTTCCGTAATATCCGCAAACAACATGTCCATGGACACACGTCCCAGTGTTTGCGTCAGTTGCCCGGCCACGGCAATCGGCGTACCTGTAGGCGCGTGGCGCGGATAACCGTCGGCATAACCGCAGGCCACAATACCGACACGGCTTGTGCGGGTGGCGGTAAAGCATTTGCCGTAACCCACGCTGTCACCGGCATTCAATGTTTGCACAGCAATCAGCGCACTGGTAAAAGACATGGCAGGCCTGAGATCAAAACTCGCGGCGGCAACACCCGCTACCGGCGAAGAGCCATACAGCATGATGCCCGGCCGCACCCAGTCGCTATGGGTGGCAGGATAGCGCAGTAAAGCAGCGGAATTGGCGAGAGAGATTGGATACGGCAAGCTCTGCGTGATTTGGCTAAACAAGGCCAATGGTGCCGTTATACCCTCCTCCTCATCCGCTGTGGCGAAATGCGTCATCAGCGTGATCTGACCCACATTATGGCAAGCATTCAAGCGCTGCAAGGCGAGGCTGAAATTTTCCGGCGTAAAGCCCAAGCGGTTCATGCCGGTATTGATTTTCACAAAGATGGAAACCGGTGCTGGCAGACTGGCGCTTTCCAGCATGTCAATCTGCTGTGAGCTATGCACCACCAGACTAATATGGCGCTGTGCGGCAACAAGCAGTTCTGCCGGTGCAAACACACCTTCCAGCAATAGAATAGTCTGAGCATAGCCATGCTCGCGCAGTTTGACGGCTTCATCCAAGCCCAGCACGCCAAAGCCGTCCGCCTGGCTCAAGCCCGCTGCCACGCGCAACAAGCCGTGTCCGTAGCCATTGGCTTTTATCACTGCCAGAATTTTGGCTTGGGGATTAGTGGATTGCGCGGTTTGTTTGGCAATGGCCAGATTATGCCGCAATGCGCTTAAATCAATGACCGCATGAATCGGACGTTGGGAACGAGTTGACGGCATGTTTTAATAAGCACCGCTGGTCGCATGATTTTCAAAGCGCGTATGTTCGCCGAGAAAAGTCAAACGCACACGCCCAATCGGGCCGTTACGCTGTTTGGCGATAATGATTTCGGCGGTGCCTTTATCCGGGCTATCGGGGTTATAAACTTCGTCACGGTAGATAAATAAAATCAAGTCCGCATCCTGCTCAATCGCGCCGGATTCACGCAAATCGGACATCACCGGACGTTTGTCCGGCCGTTGCTCCACACTACGATTCAACTGCGAAAGTGCCACCACCGGCACATTCAGCTCTTTGGCCAAGGCTTTGAGTGAGCGCGATATTTCCGAGATTTCTGTGGCGCGGTTTTCGCCCTGTTTGCCGGAAGGTGCCGACATCAACTGCAAGTAATCCACCACAATCAAGCCCAAACTGCCGCATTGTCTATGCAAACGCCGCGCGCGGGCGCGCACGTCAAAGGAACTCAAGCCTGCGCCTTCGTCAATAAAAATAGGTGCGTCGTTGAGCTTGCCCAGCGCGGTGGTCAGGCGTACCCAGTCTTCGTCTTCCAGCCGCCCGGTACGCATCCGGTGCTGATCCAAACGCCCCACCGAACCTATCATGCGCATGGCCAGCTGTGTGGCCGCCATTTCCATGGAAAATACAGCTACCGGCAAGCCGGTATCCAGTGCCACGTTTTCGGCAATATTCAGCGAAAACGCGGTTTTACCCATGGAAGGCCGCCCTGCCACAATAATCAAATCTCCCGCCTGAAAGCCCGAAGTCATGGAATCCAGATCACTAAATCCGGTTGGTGTACCTGTTACATCACTGGCATTGTCGCGCTGAAACAGCTGGTCGATGCGATCCGCCACTTGCGGCAGCAATACCTTGATGTCAATAAAGCCTTCCGAGCTGCGCTTGCCGCCCTCGGCAATCTGAAAAATCTTGGCTTCGGCCTCATCCAGCAATTGCTGCGCATCGCGCCCTTGCGGGTTGTAGGCACTCTCGGCAATGCCGGAACCCACTTCCACCAATTTACGCATCACCGAGCGCTCGCGCACAATTTCCGCATAACGCCGGATATTGGCCGCCGTTGGTGTGTTTTGCGCCAAAGAACCCAGATAGGCAATACCGCCCACACCGGAAAGTTCGGCGCTGTTTTCCAGCGATTCGGCCACCGTCACAATATCTGCCGGCCGGTTATGCTCAATCAGCTTGCCTATATGCTGAAAAATCAGCCTATGGTCATGCCGGTAAAAATCGGCCGCGCGCAGAATATCCGCAATTTTGTCGAGTGCTTCGTTTTCCAGCAGCAAGCCACCAATCACGGATTGTTCGGCCTCAACAGAATGCGGGGGGAGTTTTAAGGAATCTAGTAGGGAGTCATCGGTCATGGCGCATTATAACAATTACGGGTTACCGTTACGCTGTGCACTGCAAAAACCACACCAGCATTTCATTCGCGGATGGATTAAGCACATTAGCAAAGTTAACCACGTTGATTTGTTACGACAGTTAGACATTTTCACAACAATAAACCTGCCTCATGCGATAAGTCTTGAAACTTTGTAACGGTTTCGTTAGTCTTACTGCCGTGTTTTAACCAAAGGAGTTTTTAACGATGCAAACCAATTATCAAATTTCTAGTAACACACAAGCCTTACCGCTTGATTCGCACAAGGTGTTGCGTAATACCTACGCCATGCTGGGCTTAACCATGCTGCCTACTGTCATTGGCGCATCCCTCAGCCTGAATATGAATTTCGCATGGGCGGCACAACACCCCATCATGGCGAGTTTGGGTATGCTGGCCGTGATGATGGGCTTGTTTTTTGGCATTCAAGCCAACCGCAATAGTAGTTTAGGTGTAGTGCTGTTGCTGGCACTGACATTATTCATGGGTCTGATGTTAGGGCCAATTCTGCAGGCAGCCTTGCATTTACGAAATGGCGGGCAATTGGTAGGGCTAGCCGCAGGCGGCACTGGCTTGATCTTTGTCACCCTGGCAGGCATTGCGACTACCAGCAAAAAAGATTTCAGCTTCATGGGCAACTTTTTGATGGTAGGCATTATCCTGCTGATTGTGGCTTCACTGGCTAACCTGTTTTTCCAGATTCCAGCCTTGTCACTGGCCTTATCTGGCGTTGCGGTATTGCTGTTCTCCGGTTTTATTCTGTTTGACGTGAGCCGTATCGTGAATGGTGGTGAAACCAATTACGTGATGGCTACCTTGGCTTTGTATCTGAATATTTACAACCTGTTTGTCAATCTGTTGCAGTTGTTAATGGCACTCATGGGTGAACGTGATTAACTTTTGATGCTTGCCAAAAACTCAGCCACATGTGGCTGAGTTTTTTTTCGCCCAGTTTGCGTACACTCTTTTTTAAGTTGAAAATTAACATCTTGGCAGAAGATGTAATACAAAATACCATTGTTTCGTAAACGCAAAATGTAGTGGTCAAGTAATTTCGGACACTTCAATCGGTTGTTTTACTGCAAATTGCTGTTCAAATACCAAGGGTGCAACATTCCCCAAGGCGGAATGGCATCGGATACTGTTATAAAAGCCCACGATGTAATCTGTTACATCCTTTGTAGCCTCCAGTTGATTGGCATATTTTCGTTGCCATATCCGCTCCATCTTCAAATTCAGAAAGAAACGTTCCATCACGGCGTTATCCCAGCAATTGCCTTTACGGCTCATGCTGCAAACCATGCCGTGTTGCTTCAGTAGTGCCTGGTATTCATGGCTGGCGTATTGACTACCCCGGTCGGAATGCAGCAGGAGTCCCGCTTGCGGTCGTCGCTGCCCGATGGCCATGCGCAAAGCCCGGCACACCAGCTCCGCCGGCATGGTGGCATCCATCGCCCAACCTATCATTTTGCGCGAGTGCAACTCCATCACCGCCGCTAAATACAGCCAACCGGTTTGCGTACGAATGTAGGTAATATCCGAGGTCCACGCCTGATTTGACTTGGGCGGATTAAACTGCCGATTCAACAGGTTATCCGCGACGGGCAGATCATGTTTATTATCCGTTGTATTCACAAACTTCTTCTTCCAAACCGGTTTGAGTGCGGCTTCACGCATCAAACGCCGGACTTTGTATCGTCCTATTTTGAGGCCTTGCTCGTGGAGTTCATCGACGATACGCCGACTGCCATAACAGCCTTGATGCGCCGCAAACACGGCTTTGACCCTCACGCTGGCGCTGCAAATAACAGGCGGCTTAGGCCGTTGCCTGGCGGCGTAATAACCCGAACGACTGACTTGCAATACCCGACACGCCTGATGTACCGCCTTCTTTTCCAGCTGTTGAATGACGTTGTAAATCATTTCAGTGCGCGGGCGAAGAAGGCCGAGGCTTTTTTTAACAGATCATTGTCCGATTTCAGTTGCCGGTTTTCCGTCTCCAGCTGGCGGATGCGTTGCAGTTCGACGGTGAGGGGTTTGCCGATCCCGGGCTTGCCCAATTGCTCGGCACGGTATTGCGCCACCCAGCGGCGCAATACCGTGCTGCCAATCTTCATGTCGTTAACCACTTGTGTAACACTTAATCCCTGATCGACCACCATGCGGGCGACTTCCAGTTTGAAGGCGGCTTCGTAGTGCTTGTGTGACTGACTCATTTTTAGTTCCTCTTTAGGTGAATAATAACCTATCAAGGTGTCCGTTTTTATTAGACCACTACAAAACTCCACCACACTAACGCACCTGATTTTCTTTAGCGGCTATACAAACACTCTACAGACTTTTTCAACCTTATTACTGATAGCGCAACGCTTCTATCGGGTTCAAACGCGCGGCTTTGCGTGCGGGGTAATAGCCGAAAAAGATGCCGACACTGGCGGCAACAGCAAATGCGATCATCACCGAGTTGCCTGAAATGACGACGGCGGCTTCAGTCAGTTTGTTAACCAGAATAGCGCCACCTATGCCAAAAAACAGGCCGATGAGGCAACCGATGACGGAAATGGCGATGGCTTCCAGCAGAAATTGCAGCAGAATATCGCGCTCTCTGGCACCGATGGCCATGCGGATGCCGATTTCGCGGGTGCGTTCGGTGACGGAGACCAGCATGATGTTCATGATGCCTATGCCGCCCACCAGCAGCGAAATCGAGGCAATAGCACCCAATAACAAAGACATGGTGCGTGTGGTTTCGGCGGCAGAATTGGCGGCGGCCGTGAGGTTACGCACAAAGAAATCACTTTCGGTTTCTTCGCGTATATTATGGCGTTGCCGTAGCAAGCTGTTGATGCCGTTTTCGGCGCTGGACATGGCTTCTGCGCTGGTGGCTTGCACCATAATCATGCGCACACTGCCCACAAACTGGGTGCCAAACAGCTTACGTTGGGCGGTGGTCAAGGGTACGATGATGGTGTCATCCTGATCGCGGCCATCCAGACTTTGGCCTTTGCTTTCCAGCACCCCCAGCACCACAAACGGGTTTTGTTTGATGCGTATGGTTTTGCCTATGGGGTCTACATCGCCAAAAATATTCTGCACTACGGTTTTGCCTATCAAGGCCACGCGCGTGGCAGAACGAATGTCGGAATCGGAAAAAGCATAGCCATCGGATAAATCCCAGGCGCGCACTTCCAGATAAGATGGCGTGGTGGCAAGGATGCTGGTACTCCAGTTATTGCTGCCGTAAACCACTTGTGCGCTGCCTATGCTGACCGGAGCCACGCCGTTAATGCCATCCAGTTCGGCGATGGCATTGGCATCATTAATCGTCAATGAAGGCGCATTGCCGCTGCCGGATCTGGCACCGCCAGCCGCCGAGGAGCCGGACAGCACAATAAACAGATTGCTGCCCATGGCGTTGATGGATTGCTTGACCGAATCCTGCGCGCCTTGCCCCACCGCCATCATCAACACCACGGCTCCCACACCGATGACCATGCCCAGCATGGTTAAAAAAGTACGCAGACGATTGGCACCCATGGCGCGCCAGGCTTCACCCAACATGGCACTAAACATGTCCCGGCTCCTTTGCAGGAAGGCGGCTGGCGATAGGTTTGATACGCTCATCATGCACAATACGGCCATCCAGAAAGCGCACCTGGCGGCTGGCATGGTCGGCAATATCCAGTTCATGCGTGACCAGTATGATGGAAATGCCTTCGGCGTTTAATTCGGCAAACAAGGCCATGATTTCCTCACTGGTTTTGCTATCCAGATTACCGGTGGGTTCATCGGCAAGAATCAAACGCGGATGATTCACCAGCGCGCGCGCAATGGCCACACGTTGCTGCTGACCGCCGGAAATCTGATTGGGTAATGAATCCATATATTTGCCCAAGCCTACTTTTCCAGCAAAACCCTGGCGCGCGCCTGACGCTCGGCCTTGTGCACTCCGGCATAAACCAGAGGCAAAGCCACGTTATCCAGCAGGCTGGCGCGTGACAGCAGATTAAAGCCCTGAAACACAAAGCCTATGGTCTGGCTGCGTATTTGCGCCAGTGCATTGTTATCCAGCTGGGCAACAGTATGCCCATCCAGCGTATATTCGCCGCTACTGGGCTTATCCAGACAACCGAGGATATTCATAAAAGTGGATTTGCCGGAACCGGACGGCCCCATGATGGCGACAAAATCACCCGCTTCCATGTTGAAATCCACCTGCTTGAGCACCGGCATGGTGCCAGCAGCAGTTTGATAGCTTTTGTGCAGAGCGTGCACTACAACCAGGCTTTGCGACATTAGAACATCCTGAAGCGCATGGTGCTGCCGGATGCGGAAGATTCATCGGCCTGGTTCTCACCAACAATGACTTGATCGTTCACTTTCAACTCATCGCTCGTGATTTCGGTAAAACGGCTATCCGAAATGCCCACCGTGACGCGTACTGGTGCCAGCTTGCCATTTTTAATGATATATATCGTGCCGCCGCTTAAGTCCTCAGCGCCGGGTTTCTTTTTGCCGCGACCACGGCCGGCATCGCGTCCGTTCTTGCCAGCTACGCTCGCCGTTTGGCTTTCATCCAGCTTGGGCTTAAAGCGCAGTGCCGCATTGGGTGCCAGCAGCACATTCTCACGCTTGGCCACCACAATGCTGACATAGGCGGTCATCCCCGGCAGCAGGATTTTATCCGGGTTATCCACCGATACCACCACGTTATAAGTCACCACATTGGAAGTCACCGTAGGATTCAGGCGCAGCTCTTTGACCACGCCTTCAAAATTGCGGTTGGGATAAGCATCCACGCTGAATTTGACCGCTTGCCCAACCTGGATATTGCCAATATCCGCTTCGGCAAAGCTGGAACTAATCTGCATTTTGGCTAAATCCTGCGCAATTTTAATCAGCGTAGGCGTTTGAAAACTGGCAGCCACGGTTTGCCCAACATCCACCACTCTATCTACCACCACGCCCGAAACCGGCGAGCGGATAATGGAATAGCTTAAATTGGTCTGGTCACGGCGCAGCTGGCCACGCGCCGTATCCAACTGCGCGCGTGCTGATTTCAGGGCTTGCACGGATTGATCCAGCTCTTGCTTGGAGACATATTCCTGTGCCAATAAGGAGCGTGTACGCCGCTCATTGGCCTGCGCCAGCTCTACCGAAGCTTCAGCGTTGCCTACATTGCCGGTGGATTGCGCAATCTGCGCGGTAAACAAGGCATCGTCCAGCTCCAACAACACCTGATCTTTTTCTACGCGGTCATTAAAATCCACATACAACTTGCTGACGCGGCCGGAAACCTGGGTACCCACGCTAATCAAGGTCACCGGATTAAGTGTGCCGTTGGCGGAAACACTGCGTGCTACATCGCCTTTGCTAATTTCCTGCAAACGGTAAAGTTGCTCGGGTGTTTTGGTTTTGCTTTTTTGATAATAGTAATAACCGCCCCCCAGCAAACCCAGCAAAATTACCGCAATACCTATTTTTTTAATCATGCTACTCATGGTTGTTTTTCCGTATTCGTCAAAGCTTTGTCACCTTCTGGTAATGATTGCAGCATGGCACTATCCAATCCGCCCATGGCTTGCGCCAAACTGGCGCGGGCGATATTCCAATTAAGATCAGCTTGTATTTTTTGCTGTCTGGCGGTTGCCAGCGCGCCCTGCGCATTAAGCATCTCGACAATATTACCCACACCGGCCTTGTAGCGCCCCAAGCTCATAGCGGCGGATTGCTCGGCACTGCTCAGCAATGCTTCGGCTGCGGTAATGGCTTGATTAGAAGTACGCAGATTTTGATACGCGCTCCACACATCCAGTGAAATTTGCAGACGCAGCTGATCGCGCTGTGCGGCGCGCACCTCGGCATTGGCTTGTGCGGAACGGATGCGATAAGTAGGCGCAAAGCCGCTGAACAAGGGAATGGAAAGCGTCATGCCCAGGGCGGTGTTATTGCTGGAGCGCAAATCGCTGCCATCCTGAAAATTATTGGAGAGTGCAACTGATAGCGTCGGCTTGGCCGCTGCGCGGCTGGCTTCTATGCTGGCCTGTGCGGCTTTGAGCTGCGCCTCGCTGGCAATTAAATCCGGTCTGCGCACACGTGCTTGCTCTATCAGCGCATCCATATCCTGATCCAGATTCTGCGAGGTTTGCACCGGCGAGGCCGATGCCAGCTTGAGCGTTTGATTAGCGGCCAGCCCCATGACATTGGCCAGTGTGCCATAGGCTGTATTCAGCGTGCCTTGCGCCGTAATCCGCGTTAATGTGTTTTGCGCAAATTGCGTTTGCGCCAGCAGTTTATCCGCCGGTGTGGCTACCCCTGCCGAATAACGCGCATTCGCCGCCTTGAAACTTTCCTCGCTGGCACGCTCGGTTTCGCGCGCCGCATCCAGCACTGCAATCCCGGCTTGCACCTGGTAATAAGCCTGAATCGCGCTGAGCAACACATTTTGCACCACACTGCTCTGCGTAGCGCTGGCGGCTTGCAGCAACTGGCGCGCGTTTTCCAGATTGGCATCGCGATTGCCAAAATCATATAACAGATAAGAAGCCACCAGGCTGTTACTCAGATTGCCATAGGGATTACTGCGTGAACTGGCGGGACTGGAAAAATTCAAGTTGCCGGAAACATTGTCCGTGAGCGCAGGCAAATAAGCCGATTGCGCTATTCCCACCTGCGCCGCCTGCACTCTGGCACTGGCATAAGCAGCGCGCGTTTGCGGGTTATTGCACAAAGCGGCTTCAGCCACACCGGCTAGGGTCAGCGCGCTTTCATAGTTGACGGCATGGCAGGCTGTGCTTTGCAGATAGCCGACAGGAAGCGCAGGCGGTGCCAAGGCCTCGGTTTTAAGCGGATCATCACTGCGATACCAAAGGGAATTTTCAGCCAGCAGCAGATTGCATTGTCCTAAAATAGCCAAGCCAGTTAGCCATGCCCTAGTATTTAGTTTTATTTTTGATGTTTGATTTTCTTTAGACATGCGGGCGCTTCTATTAATTCAAGTTTCTAAGTTAGACAAGGCGCGAGCGAAAAATTACGACGCGGCATGTGTTTGATATGTAAGGAATAATTTTTTGTAAGCAACGCAGTATAACGACGAAAATTGGATTAATAGAAGTACCCATGCGCTAGTAATTACTTTGCTCGACCTTGGTAGTGACAACCAGGCTGTTTATTTGGTTCAGCTCTAATCTATCACGAAAGATCATACCTTGGCTTTATAAACCCCCGCACAGATTAGCAGTAATTACCCTTACCAAGATTCAGCCCATAAATGCAACACTATTGCATAAAATGAGTGGCCATGGATACAATGCAACTTTATTGCGTTAGATGCTGATATGAATTTTCAATCTACCCGCTTGTTAAAATGGGATGGTCTGGGCGGATTCCTTTCTTTTCTATGCCTGATCCATTGTCTAATACTACCGTGGATGGCCGCGTTATTGCCTATCACTCTATGGCTGGATGAATCCGCGCATGTCTGGTTATTTTATGCACTGGTACCGGCCGCTGCCTTGGCGGGATGGAATGGTTTTCGTGAGCATAGTCAAGTACTTCCCATAATCTTGATGTGTGCCGGAATTGTGCTGGTAGGCCTGGGGGCGTTTCTGCCCATGAGCATAGCTCTGGAAACAGTATTGACGGTAGCAGGCAGTTTGCTACTGGTCGCCGGACATATTATCAACGGCCGCCTCACCCTCATTCACCGCATTGTGATGCAACACGCATGACCCTGCTCTGGATCATACTGGCTACATTAGCAGGCGGCGTTGTCTCGGTATTTCTGGCCGCCACATTGGCACTCACCGCACTGGCACAATTTGCCAATCGCATGGTGGCATTTGCCGTGGGCGTTTTGCTCGGTTTTGCGCTTACCGATCTGCTACCGGAAGCAGTAGAACTGGGGCTGGACATCACTACGGCGGGTTGGGTGTTGCTGGCTGGGATCATGGGCTTTTTTCTACTGGAAAAAATGGCTTTATGGCGACATGACCACAACATGCACCACGGTCATACCACGCACAAACCACAAGTGGCGATGATTATTATCGGTGACGGGATGCACAATTTCGTCGATGGCGTACTCATTGCCGCCGCTTTCCTTACCGACTGGAAGTTGGGCTGGGCGACTGCAATCGCCGTCACCGCGCATGAAATTCCGCAGGAAATATCCGACTTCATGGTGCTACTGGATGGAGGACTCAGCAAATCTCGCGCATTATTTCTCAACGCGCTATCCGGTGCAGCCATGACGCTGGGCGGCGTACTGGGCTGGCTAACACTGGAGCATGCCAGGGATGCCATTCCCTACGCACTCACTTTAGCCGCCGCCAGCTTTATTTATATCGCGGTTGCCGACCTTGTGCCTGAACTCCAACAACGTCGCCAACTACGCGATACCGTGCTGCAATTGGGCTTGATGTCGCTGGGTGTAGGCGTAGCGGTATTGGCCAAACTCATTCAATAGCATTACGACAGCATTTTCAACGATGACACACTAGAGATTAAAACATGATGGATTTCCCAATTCGTAGCAGCTTGTTCGACATTGAAGAAGGTAAACAACTGCAGGCCTTGTTCGATGCACAAGGTTTGATCCCAGTGATTACCCAGGACAATGCCAGCCTGGAAGTGCTGATGCTGGGATGGATGAGCCGTGAAGCACTGGAAAAAACCATTGTTTCCGGCATGGCGCACTATTGGTCGCGTGCCCGGCAGCAGTTGTGGAAAAAGGGCGAACGCTCAGGTCAGGCACAAATTGTTAATCGCATTCTTATCGACGACGATCAGGATTGTCTGTTGCTGCGCGTTACGCTGACTAAAGGCGCCTCCTGCCATGTTGGTTATCACTCCTGTTTTTTTCGTGAATTGAATATTGCTGATAGCAAAACAGATTTTTCACTGACGTATCTGGAAACGGAAAAAATATACGACCCCGAACTGGCCTATGGATTTAATCCACATCAACAAACAATCAAAACTCCATGATTATCCGCAAATTATTCAGCTTTGAAGGCGCACACATCGTACGCAATTGCTCAACCGAGCGCTGCTCGCGTTCAGTACATGGGCATTCCTACAAAGTTGAAATCTTGCTGGAAGCCGATGCCCTGGATCATGGGAAAATGGTGTATGACTTTGGCTTGATGAAACACGAGATGCGTAGCGTGGTGGATGCTTTTGATCATACGCTGGTCTACTGGAATGACGATGATCCGGCCTATATCGCCGCAAACATTCTGCACTCTCTGCGCTGGATAGGTTTACCGGTTTCGCCCAGTGCCGAGCAGCTTTCACGCGTGTTTTTTGTGCTGCTGGAACAAGTATTACAACAAACCATAATGCGTAATGGCGAAGCTGACATACGCTTGGCTTCCATCATCGTGCATGAAACCGCCACCGGTTATGCGCAATGCTTTAACAAGGACGCACACAACCCTCAAATGGGGCTTCTATCCGTATCGGATATGCGTTTTTCACCACAAATACTGCTTGAGGATAAAACGGGAATTTTGAACCAACTACCGCAAAATGACAAAAAATTCAGCAAAACATCATGACCAAAAAAGCTCATCAACATTTTAAATCCATCACGTTTACAGGTACCAAACCCGGCTTGCGTTTGATAGTGCTTGGGGCGGTACATGGCAATGAAACCTGTGGTACGCAAGCGATTTTTCGCGTAATCAATGAAATGGAAACCGGTCTGATGCCAGTGGTCGCTGGCAGTGTAACTTTCGTGCCTATCACCAACCCACTTGCCTACGCTTTAAAGCAACGTATGGGTGAGCGCAACCTGAATCGAAATCTAAATCCGAATTCCCAACCCGGAAATTATGAAGATTACGTGGCGAACTGGCTATGCCCCTTACTGGCACAGCATGATGTACTACTGGATTTGCATTCTTTTCATACGCCGGGCAAGCCGTTTGCATTGATAGGCCCACTCAACAACACCGGTACTTTAGAACCATTTCAACATGCCGCCGAAGAAGAGTCGTTAGTGGCGCGGTTGGGCGTTCATCTAATCGTCGATGGCTGGCTGGACACATACTCGCGCGGTGTAACGCTACGTCTTGCCAATAAACACGGGTACCCCAATCACGCGCAATTGCACAATCTGGATACCAAATACGGCGTAGGCACCACCGAATACATGCGTTCACAAGGCGGTTGGGCTATGACTCTGGAATGTGGCCAGCATGACGACCCGGAAGCACCGCAAGTAGCCTACCAGGCCATTCACAATACGCTTGCACATTTGGCATTGATAGATTATCCCGCACCAAAAGTTGTAGACGGCTTAAAAAGTTTACGCATTTTAGAAGTCATTGATAAGACGAGTAGCGAAGACAATTTCAGCAAGGCCTGGAAAAATTTTGACGTAACTTACGCAGGCGATTTAATCGGTACGCGCAAGGATGGCACCCCGGTAATTGCAGAGCATGAAGCCATTTTGTTGTTTCCCAATCCCAAGGCGGAGGCTGGAAACGAATGGTTTTATCTTGCTAAATTGGTTGAAAGATTTCGTTAACAATTTTCATTCATACCTTTTTTATTGAGTTTGAGTGTCTGTAATTTCACTTCTCAACACCTGCTTTCAAGTAATACATTCAAAAAGGATAATCATGACAACCCCTAAACTCATCCCCGTCACCATCCTCACCGGTTTTTTAGGTGCAGGTAAAACCACACTGCTGAACCGCATTTTGAACGAACAGCACGGACAGCGTATCGCCGTCATTGAAAACGAGTTTGGTGAAGCTGGCGTGGATGGCGATTTGCTAATTCAGGGCGAAGAGCAAATTGTGGAGATGAATAACGGCTGCATTTGCTGCACAGTGCGCGGCGATCTGGTGCGTATTTTGGGCGAATTGAAGGCGCGGGAGCTTGCTTTTCAACGTGTCATTATCGAAACCACGGGGCTGGCTGACCCGGCTCCGGTAGCGCAAACCTTTTTTATTGAAGAAGCCATCAGCCAGTATTACAAACTGGATGCCATCATCACCGTGGTGGATGCCGTACACGGGATGCAACAACTGGATGAACACCACGAAGCACTGGAACAAGTAGGGTTTGCCGACCGCATTCTGCTTTCAAAAACTGATTTGGCCGAGCCTGCCGCCGTCCAAGCACTGACAGCACGTTTACGCCAGATCAACCCGCGTGCTCCGATCAAACCCGTGCATTTTGGTGAGGCCGACATCCACGACATTCTGGATATTGGCGGATTTGATCTGGAAGAAGTTCTCAAAATAGAGCCGGATTTTCTTGAAGATGTCAGCCATGCGCATGATGACAACATCACGTCTTTTGTGTTTCGCCATCCACGCCCGTTTGATTTGCCAAAGCTGGAAACTTTTTTCGGCTATTTGCTGGAAGTTTACGGTACGCAATTACTACGTTACAAAGGCATACTCAATATCGCCGATGATCCGCACAAAACCGTGATTCAGGGAGTGCATATGCTGATGGGCGGCGACAAGGGCAATGCATGGAAAACGGATGAAGCACGCGAATCGGTATTGGTTTTTATAGGCAAAGATTTACCACGACAATCTATTGAAGAAGGCTTGGAACTATGTCTCAATTAACATCAGACTTAACCCGTTTGCGCGGCGGCATTGTTTATGATCCGCAACACCATATTAACGGCGAAGTGCGCGATATTTATTTTCGCGATGGTCGCATTGTTGCAGCGCCGCCTGCCAACACCAAAATCGATAACGAGATTGATGTCAGCGGCAAAGTGGTCATGGCCGGCGCGATTGATATTCATAGCCATATCGCCGGTGGCAACGTCAATACCGCGCGTCTGATTACCCCGGATTTGCGCCGCGAGCACATGCTGCAATCCCTCAAGCCGCGCCCCGGCAAATGGTCGGCGCGCGATACCGGCAGACGTTACGCCCAAATGGGCTATACCACGGTGGTTGAACCCGCCATTTTGCCGTCTAACGCCCTGCAAGCGCATCTGGAAATGGCGGATATTCCCATTATTGATACCGCCGGTCTGGCCGTACTGGGCAGCGATGATTTTTTATTGCGTTTATTACGCAACAAGCGCGGCCAGCAGGCGGTGGAGGATTATGTGGCGTGGACGCTGCAAGCCACGCGCTGTCTGGGACTGAAAGTGATTAACGCTGGCGGTGCGCTTGCCTTTAAATTTAATGCGCGCACCCTTGAACTGGATGAAGAAGTGCCGTTTTACGGAGTCAGCTCGCGCACTATTTTAAATGCCTTGCAACACGCCGTGTGCAAGCTGGGGGTGCCGCATCCGCTGCATGTGCACTGCAATAATCTGGGCGTACCCGGCAACGTCGCCACTACGCTCGCTACCATAGCCGCCGCTGAGGGCTTGCCCATGCACCTCACGCATATCCAATTTCATAGTTATAGCGATGCTGGCAAGCAAGGCTTTTGTTCCGCCGCCGCGCAAATTGCCGAAGCGCTTAATGCCAACCCCAATATCACCGCCGATGTCGGACAAGTGCTATTTGGCCAAACTATAACCATTTCCGGCGATGTCATGCGCCAATTCAACGCCCGCAGCGTGGCTAACCCCGCCAAATGGGTGATAGCCGATACGGAATGTGAAGGCGGCGGCGGCATACTGCCCTATCACTACCAAGCGGCCAGTTTTGTAAATACCTTGCAATGGGCAATCGGCCTGGAACTGTTTTTACTGGTGAATAATCCCTGGCAAATTTTCTTCACCACCGACAGCCCCAACGGCGCGCCCTTTACACGCTACCCGGAACTCATTCGTTTGCTGATGGATAGAGACTATCGCAACGCCACGCTGGCCACGCTCAACGTGGATGCCGCCGCCATGTCACTGCTCAAGGATATAGACCGCGAATATTCCCTGTACGAGCTCGCCATCACCACCCGTGCCTCACCGGCACGTCTGCTGGGTTTGCCGGATCGCGGTCACTTGGGCGTGGGCGCATTGGCCGATATTGCCGTGTATGAACCCGATACCAACTATGCCACCATGTTTGCCCGTGCCGCCCATGTATTCAAAAATGGCAAACGGGTGGTGCAAAACGGTGAAGTGCTGGCCGAACCGCAAGGACGCATACTCACCTTGGCACCTTCTCACAATCTGGCGATTGAAGGTGAACTGCAAGGCTACTTCGATAGCTACTTTACCCTGCATCTTGAGCACCTGAAAATCCAGCCAGCCGCGCTGGGTAGCGATGCTTGTCCACGCATGGAAACTGAATTTGAAATGAAGGAGTACGCATGACGAATGAACCATTAGCGCTGGATGAAGCAGCTTTGCTCGCTATGCCTCCCCAGGATTATATGAACGCGCAGCAACTGGCTTTTTTCCGCCAGCGGCTGGAAGCACAGCGCAATGAGCTGATTAAAAATCTCGCCAGCACCGGTGAGCATCTGCGCGAATCCGAAGAAATGGCCGACCCCGCCGACCGTGCCACGCAGGAGGAAGAACATACTATTGAGTTACGCACGCGAGACCGCGAACGCAAACTGCTGCACAAAGTGGAAAGCGCATTAAATCGTATTGAGCGTAAGGAATATGGCTATTGCAAAGAAACCGGCGAACCGATCGGATTGCGACGTTTACTGGCGCGCCCCACCGCCGGCCTGACCATTGAGGCACAAGAACGCCATGAACTGCGCGAGCGCCAATTAGGCAATTAATCCAAGGAGCATTCCCATGCAAAAACTACCCGTTACGGTTCTATCCGGTTTTCTCGGCGCTGGGAAAACCACTCTGCTCAATCACGTATTAAACAATCGGGAAGGCAAACGCGTCGCCGTGATTGTCAATGACATGTCGGAAGTTAATATTGATGCCCAGCTGATACGCGAAGGCGGTGCCGACCTTTCCCGTGCCGAGGAAAAACTGGTGGAAATGTCCAATGGCTGCATCTGCTGCACGCTGCGTGAAGATTTGCTGATTGAAATCAACCGTCTGGCCAAAGAAGATCGCTTTGATTATTTATTAATCGAATCCACCGGCATCTCGGAACCGCTGCCGGTGGCGGAAACCTTCACTTTTGCCGACGAGGAAGGCCGCAGTCTATCCGATGTGGCGCTTCTGGATACCATGGTCACCGTGGTTGATGCTTTTAATTTCCTGCGTGATTACCAGTCAGCGGATTTCATTGCCGAGCGCGGTGAGAGTCTGGGTATAGAGGACGAACGTACTGTGGTTGACCTGTTAATTGAACAGGTGGAATTTTGCGATGTTATCGTCATCAACAAGGCCGATCTGGTTAGCAGAGATGAACTTGAGCGTTTGCAACACATTTTAAAATCACTCAATCCGCGTGCGCAACAAGTGCTGGCTGAATTTGGAAAAGTACCGCTGGACACCATCATCAACACCGGGCTTTTTGACTTTGAACAAGCGGAGCAGGCGCCAGGATGGCTCAAGGAATTACGTGGCGAACACATACCGGAAAGCGAACAATATGGAATTTCCAGCTTTGTTTATAATGCCCGCCGGCCGTTTCACCCGCAACGTTTCTGGGATCTGATCCATACCGAATGGAAAGGGGTTTTGCGCTCAAAAGGCTATTTCTGGTTGGCTTCACGATTCGACTTTGCCGGCAGTTGGGCACAAGCGGGCGGCGCGTGCCGTCATGGCGCTGCTGGCTTATGGTGGTCTGCCGTAGAACCTGAACAATGGCCGGATGACCCGGAATATCTTGTCCAAATCAAGCAGCGCAGTCAGGAGGAATTCGGTGACCGCAGGCAGGAAATTGTGTTCATCGGTATTGACATGGATGAAGCCCGGATACGCACAAAATTGGATGCCTGTTTGTTAACAGATGCTGAAATGGCTTTGGGTATCACGGCTTGGCAAGCGTTACCTGACCCGTTTCCGCACTGGGGCTTTAAGGAAGAAGACGAAGCGACCAGTGAAATCCAGATTTAAGGACAGGCGAAAATGCAAATAAATCCAATCCTCTCCCACAGCGCGACCAAGCAAGTACAAACCATCAACGCCAGTCTGTTAAAAATGCTCGATATTTTTGAAACAGATGCGCAAATTGTAGTGATAGAGAGGGCGCGTGAGCATGAGATCGAATCCTATCTGCAAACCGCCGCGCATCACATGGGCGAAGGTTTTCGTGTTTCGTTAAAAGCGGGTGAAGCTTTCCCCCAAACGCTGTTGCCGGATTTGCCGGGAAGAGCCATCTTTGCCGGGGAACTGGAATACCTGACTCAGGTTTACACCGACTTGTTAGGCTGCAAAGCCGTGGGTTTGCGCCTTGAAGTGATAAGCCAAGCCATGTGTCCACGCTTTCATGTCGATCATACCGGCATTCGTTTATTGTGTACTTATCGCGGACCAGGCACCGAATGGCTGGAAGATGGATATGCGGACAGAAGCAAACTGGGGCCAGCTTCCGCAGGCATTTGCGATGAGGAATCCGGCATTATTCAGAATGTGGCCGGCATTTATAAAGTCCCGCTCTTTGCCATCGCACTGCTTAAAGGCTCGCGCTGGCAAGGTAATACAGGGCTAGGCATCATTCATCGTTCTCCACAGGTTCCCACTGAAACTAAACCTAGAGTATTGCTGGCACTAGATGCGCTTTGGTAAAACCATTGAAATGCGCTAGCTTGAACAAGTGCAGATTCACTTGAAAACACTGTAAACAACATTTGCAGTTCAATGAACCGACTTACACCTGCATAAATGCGAGTTCAGTTTAGCCTTGATCATGTTAAAATCAAATCCTGCTTTGTTTTGCCTTGCATTTCCAAACTAATGCCTATTTTGCTTTTGTCACATCGTGTCAACATTTGCAGAGAATAAAAGCAAAACGAGCTTAAACCAAAACGGGCACAGCCCCAAAATGAATATAACCCGAAAATAAATACAACCAAAAACAAGTAAATGAAAGCTACTTGTTGTTTAATTAAAATTATTTAAAGCCCCCGTAGCTCAGTGGATAGAGCATCCCTCTCCTAAGGGGAGGTTCACACGTTCGTTTCGTGTCGGGGGCACCAGTCAGATATAAACCGGGCACTTGTTTATGGTGCCCGGTTTTTATTTCCTTCAGCCAAGTCGTTTGCGCCATGCGCTTGATAGCTTAGTTGTGAATGTGAGGGGTGCCCATAGGCGAATAGAAGGGCGATGCCTTGATGGCAAACATCCAAAGGAGGAGCCTAGAATGTCATCCAAGTGGTCAAACTAAAACGGCGAAGACAGAAGTCTTCGCCGTTAAAATACTGGAGCGGGAAACGAGACTCGAACTCGCGACCTATACCTTGGCAAGGTATCGCTCTACCAGCTGAGCTATTCCCGCGTTGAGAGGCCGACATCATAAGGGTTTTAATATTTCTGTCAAGGCTAAAGTTTTAAACTTTACTAAAACAGGAACGGTTCAAGGAGCAAAATAGCTGTTAATGATTATGCATAGAATCGCAATCCATGCACTTGCCTTTACTTATATCGTAACCCTTGATCGCCTCCAGACCCTTCACATTAGTCATAATGGTGCCATCCAGAATAGCGTTATCCATATTGGCTCCGGTTAAATCAGCTCCGGTTAAATCCGCTTTGCTGAGGTCTGCCCTATGCATATTGGTATTACGCAGATTAGCACCCGTCAAATCAGCAAAGCTGAAATTAGCCACATTGAGATCAGCACCTTCAAAATCTGCATTGGCAAATTTGCCACCAACTGAATCAAACTTCATTTGCCCCATGGGCTGGTTGCCTATATCCAAACCAAAACGGCCTTTTTTGATATTGGCACCGCGCATGTCAACATCACCTAAAGTACCTATCATGCGGGCATTGCTTAAATTGGCACCCTTGAAATTGGTTTTGCTAAAAATGGCTTGAAAAATGATGGCATCACTCAGATTTGCGCCGCTGAAATCCGCGTTCTCTACACGTGCCAAGTTAAGATATGCCCCTTGCAGATTAGCCCCGCTCAAGTTTGCACCTATCAGATAAGCACCAAAAAAGCTGGTATTGACCATGGTGCAATGCCGTAAATCCATTTTGTTGAAATCCAGATAGCCTAATTCCTTGTTGGAAAGATCGCAGTGTGCGCTGTTGATACGGCCTAACGCTTGCTCTTGCGTCAATTTTTCACGCGCAGGTGTCGCATGTTTGGCATAAAAAGCAGCAGCGCTGGAAATTGTCTTTTGCGGATTTTGCATGAATAAGGTTTTAGCGGCCTCATTACCAAAACAATAGGTTTTATTTTCAAAATCTGTTTTGACAGAACAGTTGGTTTTTTTTAGCTCGCCATGCGCTAATCCTGTCGTACAGTAATCCGCAAATTCTCCGGCAAGCGCTACATTGACAACAGAAAAAAGCAAACTTGCAGCCAGGATATTAGGGAGTTTCATGTTGACCATCCTTTTTTAACAATAGAAATTACACCAGCATGTTTTCCAGCAAATTCAATCGGTCTTGCAAGTTTTAATACCTAATAAAGTGTAGGCTGGGCAAAATCTGAAAATGCCGGTAGCCATGGGTATTACGCCTATCCAGCCCCATGCACCAATAACGCCTTGCGATGCCAGACCAACCAGCACAAGGCCAGCGATTATTCTTAATACGCGATCAATACTACCTACATTGGTTTTCATTTCTTATTCCTCTTCCTGTGTTGTTCTATCAAAAGTTCAAATAAACTTTACCAGCAAACTCATCCCTACCAGCAAAGCAAATACCGCAAAAATTTGCTGAATGCGCGGACCAGTTATACGGTGCGCCACACGCCGTCCAACCACCATTCCAAAAACAGAACCGACTGCAAATGGCCAAGCCACAAACCAAGCTATACTGCCATGCACCGCATAACCAATAACACCAGCCACTGATATTAATGCCACCGCTGCCAATGAGGTGGCGACGATGGATTTAATATCCAAATTAGTAAATTTACGCATGGCAGGCACAATAATAAAGCCACCACCAACGCCTAATAAACCTGAAAGAAATCCGGCCAGACTGCCCACAAAGACCATGGCTCTAGCGCAAGGCGCTGTCCAATTCAACTTGCCTAGAGCTGGATTAACCTGACACTGCACAGAAACACAGTCTTCAGCCGCGCTTGGCACATGCATTTGGCGGTGCGCTTGCAACAGCATGGAAATTGAAACCACAAACATCATCATGACAAAGACAAAAGTCAGAATATCATTGGGTAAACGTTGCGCTGCCCAGATACCGAGTGGCGCACCGGCAAAACCGCATAACGCCATCAAGCTTGCCGCTTTATAGCGCACCGTTTTAGCACGCAAGGCCAGCACGGCGGCAGTGCCAGCAGCAAGCATCACCGCTAATAGCGCGATAGGCACGGCGCGCGCAATCGTCAAGTGCAAAAAAAATACCAACAAAGGCACCGACAATAATCCGCCACCAGCGCCAGTAAGCGCTAAAACAAACCCAACGAACAAACCTATCGCTGTAGCTACTATTTGTATTTCGCTCATGTCGGCATCATCTTGGAATTATTTGGCTATTATTCACCCAGCGTGGCTCTTATCGTCTGATATAGATTGCTGGAACGTGTACCTGTGCGACAAAACGCCAATAACGGCCCAGCTGAATTTGCCATAAAAGCAGCACATTGGCTGACATTTTCTGCACTCATGTTGCCGGGAATCACCGGGATATGCTTATAGCCCAAGCCCAGCCTCTCCGCCTCTGCTCTAATTTGTTCGCTAGTTGGCTGCTCGGCACCACCCTCACCATCCGGGCGATTATTGACAATGGATTTAAAACCCAATGCGGCGATTTCAGCCACATCTGCCACCGAGATTTGAGGTGATGTACTGAAATTTTCAGAATGTTTGGTGATAACAAGATTCATTTTTTTATATCCTTAATTAAAGTTACTGGGTTAAATAGTTTAAATTAAAGCGTTCTGGTTTGAATCCGGCTTTTCACTTAAACAAAATTGTTGATACAACACTTGTAAAACCGCCATGGCTGGCACACTGGAAATACTGTAATAAATTCTTTTTCCATCACGACGTGTAGCCACCAGGCCTTCATCACGCAATACTGTCAGCTGTTGTGATAACGTAGGCTGACGAATATCCAGCATTTCCTCCAGCTCGCTCACACATAGCTCATGTTGCGATAGCTTGCACAACAACAACAACCTGTCGGTATTGGCAAATACTTTCATCAGGTTGCTGGCGCTTGTCACAGATTCACGCATCACCTGAAAATCAAGCACCTCCGCTTGGTTCATATTGAATTTTCACCTTAACTAACAAACAAGTCCATATATTATACTAAAATATATAATATATGTTAGTATATATTTTCATATTTTTAGGAGTTGGCCATGACATTCAAACAGCTATTTGATATTGAATCCTCAACTTATACTTATTTTATTACTGATGATAACCATCAGGCCATCATCATAGACCCGGTAGCCGCCCATGTAGACGACTATCAGGCATTGTTGAAGAAGCATGATTGCGTGTTGAAATATGTGCTGGAGACACACGTTCATGCCGATCACATCACCGGGGGTGGTTTGTTACGCCAGGCTACAGGCGCTCAAATCGGTGTGGGGCAGTCATGTGGTGCACAAGCGGCGGATATGCAACTGAATCATGGGGATGAAATCCCCTTTGGAGGCATCAATATTCAAGTGATTGCTACACCCGGCCACACGCCGGGTAGTTTGTCATTTTTACTGGGTGAGCGCCTGTTCACAGGAGACTCTTTACTAATCAACGGCTGTGGCCGCACTGATTTTCAGGGCGGCGATGCCGGTACGCTTTATGATGCCATCACCCAGCGCTTGTTTACATTGCCGGATGAAACTCTGGTCTATCCCGGCCATGATTATCAAGGCCACTGGGTCAGCTGTATAGGTCAGGAGCGCAGCATTAATCCGCGTCTGGCCAATAAATCACGCGACGAATTTATAGCCATTATGCAGCAGCTCAATTTACCAAAGCCAAAACTGATTGAACTTGCTGTACCTGCCAATCGTTTGTGTGGAATGCCGGAACAGCATTTGCCGCACGGCTAAAAATTGATGAGCAAAAAGGCTCTTCAATACTACCGTGAAGGGCTTGTACACTGGTGAAATCGTCGGCAGGAAATTGATAGTCGGATGACCGAGACACTGGTGATGGACGCACTGCGTACGGCATAAAAAGCCGTAAACTTGACTGTTACATTATTCAGATCATGGCAGCAAGTATTGCAGTGTTATGTGTCTTGGCGGAAGCGGTGAGATTCGAACTCACGAGGGGCGTAAACCCCCGACAGTTTTCAAGACTGTTGCCTTCAACCACTCGGCCACGCTTCCAACGCTGCGCATTTTACCACAGCTATTTAAATCGTCTATCAGAATCAACATACCACTCACAATTGAGCTGAACTTTGCCCAAAACTTCTGAGCTATAATCTTCCGGGTAGCCATTAAAACAGACTAACAAGACTGATAGGATATTTTGAATATTTTCTTGTATTTAGCATTAGCAGGCAACATGCCAAGCGCGATGCACATATCGTTAAAGAAGAAAATTTGAACGTAACGCATTTTGGTGAAATGAGATTTAAAGTTAAAGAAACGCGCCGCTAAAACTAATACCAGCGGTTTTAAACATAACAAATTAAGGAATTAAAAATGGCAATTGACTTATTTACCCCCATCAGCTTGGGCAGCATCGCGTTGAAAAATCGCATCGTTATGGCACCGCTTACCCGCAACCGGGCAGGTCAGCCTGGCAATGTGCCACAAGACATGAATGCTACTTATTATGCGCAACGTGCCAGTGCAGGTTTGATTATTACAGAAGCCACCCCAATTTCCCCAATGGCGCATGGTTATCCAGCCACGCCGGGCATACACACCGCAGAACAAATTGAAGGCTGGAAAAAAGTGACTGCGGCTGTCCATGCCAAAGACGGAAAAATTGTTCTGCAACTGTGGCATGTGGGGCGTATTTCGCACCCTTCCCTCTTGCCTGACAATGCCTTACCAGTCGCTCCCTCTGCCGTAAAGCCTAAAGGTCAAGCTTTCACCTACCAGGGATTACAGGATTTCGTAAAGCCGCGCGAGCTAAAAGTGGAAGAACTGCCCGGCATTGTGGCGGACTATGCGCAAGCGACAAAAAATGCATTGGAAGCGGGATTTGATGGCGTTGAAATTCATGCCGCCAATGGTTATTTGCTCGATCAATTTTTGCGTGATGGCACCAATCTGCGCGAAGACAAATATGGCGATACCATCATGAATCGAACACGCTTGCTGATAGAGGTAGTAAAAGCCGTGGTTGCTGTGGCGGGGAGTGATAAGGTTGGCGTGCGCATTTCACCACTAAACACCTTTAATGATATTGAAGACTCAAGTCCGCAAGCGCTGTTTAACTATGTGGCATTTTTGCTGAGTAAAGAAAATCTGGCTTATTTGCATGTGGTTGAAGGCAGCATGGGCGGTAGTGAACCAATCGCTTTTGATTATGATTTTTTGCGCAAGAGTTATAAGGGTAATTACATGGCGAATCTCGGCTACGACAAAGCGCGTGCGAATGAGGTCCTGGCAACCGGTAAAGTAGATTTGGTTTCATTTGGTTCGCTGTTTATCGCCAACCCAGATCTAGTGGAACGCTTTGCCCAAGATGCGCCACTAAATACTCCCGACGAGAATAGTTTTTACGGCGGCAATGAGCAAGGCTATACCGATTATCCAACACTATAAATATTAGCCCGACTAGAAAGCATCTAAAAATGGCCGTAATTGAACTAACAAAAGAAAACTTCAAACAAACCATAGAAACCTATCCATTCGTAATTGTTGATTTCTGGGCACCTTGGTGCGATCCATGCCTAGCGTTCACCCCAACTTTCAAAAGCGTAGCTGCTGATAATCCCGACATTGTTTTTGGCATGGTAAATATTGAAGCGAATCCAGAAATTGGAGAGTATTTTGAAGTGGAGAAAATTCCAGGAATTCTAATCATCCGTGAACAAGCTGGCATCCATACCCAAATAGGTGAAATAAGTGCTGAAGCGCTGGCTAAAATTATCGACTGGGCACGCAACTTTGATATGTCCGTAGTACGTGAATACTACGCGCAACATGACAAACAAGAACTAGATTAGCCATGGATTGGAATCACGAACTGCTAGCCAGCGTCATCTGGATGGGCGAGGCCTTTGTCTTGAGTTTGATTGGACTGTTTTTCATTACGGCGGCGCTGGGGCGCTGGACGGGTTGGGGACGACAATTCAAACGTTTGGCTTGGCCTTATTTCAGCCCGGCGCGTAGCCAGGCACCGCTCATCACGTTGACGGTGATTATTCTGCTGACGCTGTTTTCGGTACGCATGAACGTGCTGTTTTCGTTCTGGTACAACGGCTTTTACAGCGCCATGCAAAAGCTGGATGCCAAGGCTTTCTGGTTTATGTTGCTAGTGTTTGCGGTGTTGGCCACCATTCATGTGGGACGCACCTTGCTGAACTTTTATCTGCGTCAGGCATTTCTAATCCGCTGGCGCGTGTGGCTGACGGATTTCATGATAGAACGCTGGCTGGCACAGCAAAGTTATTATCGCAGCCAATATATCGCAAGCAGTGCGGATAACCCGGATCAACGTATCCAGCAGGATGTAGACAGCTTTGTTACCACCTCGCTTACTTTGTCGATGGGGTTGCTGGATGCCGTGGTATCGCTGTTTTCCTTCACCCTGATTCTGTGGACGTTATCCGGCGCGTTGGCGATGTTTGGTTGGGAAATTCCACGCGCCATGGTGTTTCTGGTATACCTATATGTGCTGATCGCCACCGTGTTCGCGGTTAAATTAGGTCGTCCACTGATCGCGCTCAATTTCCGTAATGAACAATTTAACGCCAACTTTCGCTATGCCTTAATCCGCGTGCGTGAATACGGCGAAAGCATCGCTTTTTTCAAGGGCGAAGCCATCGAGCGCGGCAATTTACTAACGCGTTTTGCCGATGTCATTAGCAATGCCTGGGCGATTGTATTTAGGTCACTCAAGTTTCAGGGCTTTAACCTCGCCATCAGCCAGACTGCCGTGGTGTTTCCTTTTATTGTGCAAGCACCGCGCTTGCTCAGTAAACAAATCACCTTGGGCGATATGATGCAGACCGCGCAGGCCTTCGGTCAGGTGCAGGAAGCCTTGTCTTTTCTGCGTAGTTCCTACGATGATTTTGCCAATTTCCGCGCGGTGCTCAATCGTTTGAGTGGCTTTCTGGAAACCATGGATGCCGTGGAACAGCTACCCGCCGCGCAATTGCAACAAACTCGGCACGGCCTAAGCATCAGCACTTTGACCGTACATACGCCAGCCAATCTGTTGTTGATAGAAAATCTGCAATTGACGCTCACCGCCGGAGATTCGCTGATTATTCGCGGCAGCTCCGGCGTGGGTAAAACCACCCTGCTGCGCGCCATTGCCGGGCTGTGGCCTTATGTTCAAGGCCGGGTGGAACGCCCTATTGAGCAGGTGCTGTTTCTGCCGCAAAAGCCGTATTTGCCCTTGGGCACGCTGCGCACCGCGCTGTATTACCCGGCACCGGCAAAAGCAGACAATGAAGCCGCCGACATATTGCGCCAGTGCCAGCTCGCACATTTGGTCGCACGACTGGATGAGGAAGCCGACTGGAGCAGCATCATGTCACTGGGCGAGCAACAACGTCTGGCCATAGGCCGCGCCCTGCTCAGCCAAGCACAACTGATATTTCTGGATGAAGCCAGCTCAGCCATGGATGAAGGCCTGGAATATGCCATGTATCAACTACTGCGGCAATCCTTACCGCACAGCATCATCGTCAGTGTCGGCCACCGTAGCAGTTTGCTGGATTTCCATCGTCTGGAGCTGGAATTGCTCGGCGCAGGTAAATGGTATTTTAAGGAATTGAAACCATTGGCCTGAGCTTCAGTTCAGAAGGTGGCAGACCGTTTAAATACTAAATTTTCAACCGTCCCCGCCTTCATATACACCCATTCTATCGTCCAGCAGCTCGACCATACCATGGCGACTGGCGATTTGCTGGGCAAGCTGATGGCGTTCATCCGACTTGGGAAGAATATCTAAAACCATCACCAACAGATTTCTCAAATCCTTATGTGTTTGTTGTGTTTCCATTACTTTTGTCTCCGTATGGATTATCGTTAATTTTTTATATTGAGCGGCTACAAGCGGAGCTAATTCTCGACTTATTTAATCAACTATGCAAGCGCTATGGCACGCCATCCACAAATTCTCCTTGCATCCATTTAAGCAGCCTATAAACCGCTCAACACTTTGATATGCGCCAACACACTTCGTCCCAAGGCACTGAGCGCATAACCGCCTTCCAGCACAGAAACAATGCGCTTTTTTGCATATTTTTCCGCTATTTTTTTAAGCTCAATAGTTACCCAGGTGTAATCGGCTTCCGTCAGGTTGAGCATGGCCATTTCATCTTCTCTATGGGCATCGAAGCCGGCAGAAATCAACAGCAATTCCGGCTGAAATTTTTCCAAGGCAGGTAACCAATAGGTGCTGACAGCTTCTCTGAACGCTTTGCTACCAGTTCCAGCGGCAAGCGGCACATTGATAATATGCTCGTTGCCGCTATCCGCACCTACACCGGGATAAAACGGATGTTGAAAGGTAGAACACAGCATGACGCGGGGATTGTCATGAAAAATTTTCCGTGCCGTTGCCGTGATGTACATCAAAATCAGCAATGGCAACACGCTGCAAGCCATGATGTTGCAATGCATGCGCGGCACCGACAGCGACATTGTTGAAAATGCAAAAGCCCATTGGTTGCGCACGTCCGGCATGGTGACCGGGAGGACGCACGCTGCAAAAAGCATTTTCAACTTGTCCGGCCATCACCAGATCCACGCCCAGCACGGCGGCACCTGCTGCCCGTAATGCGGCTTGATAACTGAAGGGATTCATCGCCGTGTCTGCATCCAGGTAAATCAGCCCTTGCTGTGGCACATTTTTGGCAATAATTTCCACATAATCGGCCTCATGCACACGGTGCAATTGTGCCAGCGTGGCCTCGGGGGCTTGATGTTGTTGCAAAAAATCGAAGATACCGGCAGCAATCAGCTGATCTTCAATGGCGTGCAATCGCAACGGACTTTCGGGATGATTGCTGCCCATATCGTGTTTCAGGCACAGCGGATGATTAATATAAGCGGTTTGCATAGGTCTTATCTCTCAATTGAATTGCCATAATACACTGCTATCATAGTGCAATCTTACCTTCAATAAAGTGGCAAAAATCATGGGCAAACATTACCTCAATCCCCTCTTCGCACCCAAATCCGTTGCGGTGTTTGGTGCCAGTGACCGGCCTGATTCCGTGGGGCAGATTGTTTTTCAAAATATGCTGGAAAGCGGCTTCAAGGGCGAGCTTTATCCGATTAACCCGAAAAATACCGAGGTACAAGGCAAGCGCGCATATGCTTCCATTGCGGATATTAAAGAGCCGGTGGAATTGGTCGTCATTGCCACGCCACCGCAAACCGTACCTGGAATTATCGAAAGCTGTGGTATTCACGGGGTTAAAGCCGCCGTCATTATTACGGCAGGTTTTAGCGAGGCCGGGGTTGAAGGCAAGGCATTGGAACGGCAACTGCTGGAAACCGCCAAGCGCTACGGTATACGCCTGATTGGCCCCAATTGCCTGGGTATCATGCGCCCATCCATTGGCCTGAATGCCACCTTCAACAAAGGCACGGCCAACACGGGCAACATTGCATTTGTCTCGCAATCAGGCGCGCTGTGCACGGCAATTCTGGATTGGGCACAAAACAAAAATGTCGGTTTCTCCAGCGTGGTTTCCATGGGTTCATCCACCGATGTGGATTTTGGCGAAATTCTCGATTATTTGGTATCTGACATCAACACCCACAGCATCCTGATGTATATCGAAGGCATACGCAATGCTCGCAGTTTCATGAGTGCGTTGCGCGCGGCGGCTCGCTTCAAACCGGTGATTCTGGTCAAGGTCGGGCGTCATGCAGCAGGCTCCAAGGCCGCCATGTCGCATACCGCATCGCTAGTAGGTGCCGATGATGTATTTGATGCCGCCGTTAGCCGGGTGGGCGTGGTGCGGGTACAAACCATTACGCAGCTATTTACTGCTGCCAAGGCGCTTTCATGCGGCTCACGGCCAGTTGGCAACCGCCTTGCCATTGTTACCAATGGTGGCGGACCAGGGGTAATGGCCACGGATAGAGCCGAAGATTTAGGCTTGACCATCGCAACATTATCCGATGCCACTATCGAATATCTGAATCAGCATTTACCGCCACATTGGTCGCATGGCAACCCGGTAGATATTATTGGCGATGCGCAATCCGACCGCTATTATCATGCGGTCAAAGCCTGCCTGGAAGATGAAAATGTAGATGGCGTAATCGCGATTCTCACACCACAGGCGATGACCAAACCGCTGGAATCGGCTCTGGCGCTAATTGAGCTTTCCAACACCCACAGCAAACCGTTGCTGACCTGCTGGATGGGAGACAAGCAAGTAGCGGCTGCGCGGGAAGCGTTTACCAATGCGCACAAGCCGCACTTTCGCACACCAGAACCAGCGGTAGATGTGTTTGCCCATCTTTCAGCCTATTACCGCAACCAGCGCTTGCTGTTGCAAATGCCGGGGCCATTGTCCGGCCATATCGAGCCGGATGTGGAAAGCGCAAAACTCATTATTGAAGGTGCCATGCAGGAGCATCGCAAGGTACTGACAGAAATGGAATCCAAAGCCTTGTTATCGGCGTTTCATATTCCCGTGGCTAAAACCATGATCGCACATTCACCCAATGAAGCGCTGCTGATTGCCCAGCAATTGGGGTTTCCGGTAGCCATGAAAGTGAACTCGCACGATATTACACATAAAAGCGATGCCGGCGGCGTACTGCTCAATTTGAATAATGCGCATGAAGTTCGCGCCGCCTATCAGCATATCCACGACAATATCAAACGCAACCGCCCCAATGCCAAAGTCGATGGCATCTCAATTGAATCCATGATTGTCAAACCCAATGGCCGTGAGTTAATGATAGGTGTGACCAGCGATCCGGTGTTTGGACCGGTAATTACCTTTGGTGCGGGCGGTACGGCGGTTGAAATCATGGGTGACCGCGCCGTGGCTTTGCCGCCTCTGAATCAGTTTCTGGTAAAAGAGCTGATCCAGGACACACGAATCGCCAAAATGCTGGATAAATTCCGCAACATGGCACCCGCTAATATGGCGGCGCTGGAGGACGTATTGTTACGCGTGTCGGAAATGGTGTGCGAACTGCCGCTGCTCAAGGAAATGGATATTAACCCGCTGATTCTGGACGAAAACGGTGCTCTGGCGGCGGATGCGCGCGTGGTGGTGGAATATCGCCAGCCGAGTGCAGATCGCTACGCACATATGGCAATACACCCCTATCCTGCGCATTTGGTCAGCCAGTGGCAATTGGCCGATGGCACCGACATAACCATACGCCCAATACGCCCGGAAGATGCCGAACTGGTGCAGAATTTCGTGCGCGGTTTATCAGAAGAATCCAAATATTTCCGCTTCATGAACAGTATGCAAGAGCTGACCGAAACCATGCTGGTGCGCTTTACCCAGATTGATTACAGCCGCGAAATAGCGCTGATCGCCGTGACCGAGATTCAGGATAAGGAAACTGAACTTGGTGTAGCGCGCTTTGCCATTAATCCCGACGGTGATTCCAGCGAATTCGCGGTGGTGGTAGCTGACAATATGACAGGCAAAGGCTTGGGTCAAAAACTAATGGTGTCATTAATGGAAGCTGCACGCTCAAAAGGCTTGAAAACCATTGAAGGTGAAGTATTAAATAACAACCATAATATGTTGAAATTAATGAATAGACTTGGCTTTAACAGCAAGACCAGCGAAGAAGACCATAGTGTGGTTAAAGTAAGCAGCTCCTTATAAAATAGAGCCAAGTTCATTCTTAGGCTGGAAACTTGGCTCCAGCAACATCTTAAGAATTATGCCGTTTTATGCAAAACAGGGTTGGAAAGCGAAATTCAGCGGCGGCTTTGCAGACGCAGCGGACGGTCGAGTATCTTCTTTTATACATTCAGCTGAGATTGGCGTATTAGGCATTTCAACAGCTAGACTTGCTTTTTATTGTATATTTTCATAACATACATTTATGATCAATTTCACCAAGATTTCTGACTTCGATTGGGATGAAGGAAACGCCCGCAAGAACGACAAGCATGGTGTTTCAATGGCCGAAGCCGAGCAGGTTTTCTTTAATGAACCGCTGTTGGTGATTGAAGACAGCAAACACAGTCAAGGTGAAATACGCTTACATGCACTGGGTAAAACTAACGAAGGCCGGACGTTGCATATAACCTTCACCCTGCGGAATTCAGGTGAGTGGATTCGTGTCATATCCGCCAGAGACATGCACAGAAAGGAGCGCAAGATTTATGAGCAAAGCACTTAAACCAATCCCCGAATTCGCCAGTGAAGCTGATGAAAAGGCGTTTTGGGAGACCCACGATTCCACGGAGTATCTGGATTGGACAAAAGCGCAACGCATCGTGCTGCCCAATTTGAAACCAAGCACAAAAACAATTTCATTGCGACTCCCGCAACACTTGCTGGATTCTATCAAAGCCGCCGCTAACTCCAGGGATGTGCCCTATCAATCTTTGATTAAGGTTTGGTTGCAGGAAAAACTGCATAGTCAGTGATTGCCGAATGGAGGCATTACATACGGCGGAATGCATTTCACTTTTCCGCCCTACGCGAGCTTGGCGTAGCGCGCTTTGCCATTAATCCCGACGGTGATTCCTGCGAATTCGCGGTGGTGGTAGCTGACAATATGACAGGCAAAGGCTTGGGTCAAAAACTAATGGTGTCATTAATGGAAGCTGCACGCTCAAAAGGCTTGAAAACCATTGAAGGTGAAGTATTAAATAACAACCATAACATGTTGAAGTTAATGAATAGGCTTGGCTTTAACAGCAAGACCAGCGAAGAAGACCACAGTGTGGTTAAAGTCAGCAGCGCCTTATAAATGGCCGCATTATGAAGGGTAAGAACAATTCAAGAATTGTTCTTACCACCCGACAAATCTCGCATAAAAGCTTCAAACTGCACAGCCGGTAACGGCTTGCTGAAGTAATAGCCCTGCACTTCATCGCAACCTTTTTGCTGTAAAAATTCCAGCTGCTCCATGGTTTCCACCCCTTCGGCTATCGTTTGCAAGCCCAGATTTTTCGCCAGATTGATGATGGCGCAAACGATAGCCATGTCTTCCGGGTCGTGGGTAATATCGCGTACAAATGAGCGGTCTATCTTGAGCTTATACACCTGGAAGCGTTTGAGGTAACTCAGGGAGGAGTAACCCGTGCCAAAATCGTCAATAGACATACAAATGCCGCGAGCGTGCAGCTGATCCATCATGCTGACTGCAGCCAGTGGATTTTCCATGGCGACACCTTCGGTGAGCTCCAGCTCCAGATATTGTGCGGCTACACCGGCTTCATGCAAAATCTGTGTAACCAAATCCGGTAATTGCAAATAACGAAATTGCACGGCAGATAAATTGACAGCCATGGTAATGGGAGCAAAACCAAGGTCGATCCAGTTTCTCAACTGTAGGCTAGCCGTGCGCAGCACCCATTCACCAATTTGCAGAATCTGCCCCGTGCTTTCCGCGAGCGGGATAAACTCATTTGGAGAAATCAAGCCAAACTTTGGATGCTGCCAGCGTAGCAGCGCTTCAGCCCCTATCACTTGTCCGTTTTTCAACGCTATTTGCGGCTGATACTCCAGTAATAGCTGATTGTCTTCAACTGCATAACGCAATGCATTTTCCAATTGCAGGGTGCGTACCGAGCGCTCCTGCATTTCCGGAGTGAAAAAACGATAGGTATTGCGGCCACCGGCCTTGGCGCGGTACATGGCACTATCGGCACACTTGGACAATGCTTCAAAATCCTCTCCATCATTCGGATACATGGCAATACCAATGGAGGGCGTGACAATCAGCTCATACTGGTCAATTTGATAAGGTTTGGCGATGGTCTGTAATAATTTATCCGCCACATGCGCGGCACCGTCGGCATTGGTAGCAGGCAACACCAGGATAAACTCATCGCCACCCAAACGTGAAATAGTATCTTCCTCACGGACTATCCCACGCAAACGGCCAGCAAGGCTTATCAATAACTCATCGCCAATTTTATGGCCGAGTGAATCGTTCACATTCTTGAAATGATCCAAATCAAGAAACATCAGGCTCAGCGGCTCTTTACTGCGTTGCGCCATGCTAATGGCGTGAACGACACGGTCAGTCAACAGCGTACGATTCGGCAGCCCGGTCAGTGCATCATAATTAGCCAGATGGAGAATATGTTTCTCTGCCAATTTCTGCTGGGTGATGTCAAGCTGAGTACCTGTAAACTTGATGATTTTGCCTTGGGCATCAGTTTCAGCACTCAGCGTAGGCATGAAATATCTGATCGAGCCATAGGCGGGATTGCTTTTGAATTCCCGACATTGAGGCACTTCACCCATGGCCATGCTGATAAGCACCTCTTGCACAATGTCTCTGTCTTCAGGATGTATGCGCTCAAGATACTCCTCACAGCTGGGCATATCAGTAGCGTATGCAAAACCAAACATGTGGAACATGTGCTGGGACCACCAACCACGGCCGCTCACCACATCAAACTCCCAACTGCCAAGATTGGCGTTTTTCTCAGCTTGCTCCAGTCTTTCCGCGTGTCGCTTTAAGCTATCATCCGTACGTTTGCGCACCGTAATATCACGCGTAATTCCAAGCAATGAAATCACTTTTCCATTTTGATCGCGCATGGGTGCTGCCCGTGTTTCCAGCCAGCGACGCGTACCTCTCAAACCGTTAATCTCAAATTCCAGTGCCGCTGTTTCACCCCGCATCACGCGTTTGTGCAAATCAGCAAATGCAGCTTGATATTCTGGCAATACCATATCCTGCATATTGTATTGTTGCGCTTCTTCCAGCGTATCCACTTCCAGCATGGCCAGCCCAGCCGCATTCATTTCCAACAGTTGGCCGCGTGCATCCAGCAGCTTTACACACTCAGGCTCGGTTTCCACCAATGTACGCAAATGTTGCTCACTGGCGCGTAGGGCTTCATCGGCTTTTTTGCGTTGCGCTTCCAGTGCAAAATTTTTCAGCGCGAAGCTGATATCCATCGCCATTTCAATCAGCAAATCACGCGCCGCTTCATCAAAAGCATGCAGCTCAGAAGAATAGAGATTGAAAGAACCAACCACGCTACCGCCTCTATGAATTGGCAAGGAAGCGACCGACTGCCAGCCATATTTGATAGCTCGCTCATGCCAGGGAGCGCAAGTGGCATCATTCATGCAATCCTGGCTCCAGACCGGGTGATCCTCTCGCATTGCGGTACCAATGGGACCACGCCCAAAAGGACTCTTTGCATCTATGGTAACCCTAATATCTTGCAGATACTCTGACCCATCACCGTCATAAGCCACTGGCTTGACCGCGCCGGTTTCCGCATCCAGCAAACCGATCCAGGCCATTTTAAAGCCGCCAAAGCGGATAGCATCCCGACAAATTTGTGGAAATAACGCGGCTTCATCAGAACATCGCACGATGGCTTGATTACATTGGCTAAGTGCTGCATAAATATTACTTAAGCGCCTGATCTTTGCTTCTGAATTTTTACGCTCGGTAATATCACGCGACAACACAATAAAGCGCGGCGCTTGTCCCGACTCAACCGTTTTGCGCGAAACAGAAAGCTCAAAGTATTTTTTACCTTGTGCCAACTGCAAGCCAAAACATTTTGCATGCGAAAAACCCGATCCATGCGCCTCTTGTAATGCCTCAAAACACACATTACAGGCATCCGCCGGCATAATATCCGTAATCAATTTCCCCATAAGCTCTTCAGCGGGAACCGCCAACAAATCGGTGCGTGGTGAATGAAAACTATAATAGCGCCCGTCCAATCCCACTTCAAATAACAGATCGGGTACAGCATCCAGCGTGGCTTGTAGTTGATTTTTTGTGGCCAGCACTTCATTAGTGCGTTCGCCAACCTGCTTTTCCAACTCCTGTTTATGTATTTTCAATTCCAGCATCAGTTTGGCCAAAAAAGCCAACAACAGGCTTAAAGCCAGTGCCAACAAGAGTTTTGGCAGCAGAAATAGCGGGTTAGCCCAACCTTGTATTGGCGTAACGCCAAAATACCAAACCGTATTCGCCAGCTGCATGGTTTTTATAACGGGGGTTTCAAGCGTAGAAGCGGATGAGGCAAGAATGGTCTGTTTTTTATTGGTATAGGGATCAATCCGCCAAACTTCATAGGCGTAACCTTTACCCTGCAATTGCTTCAGTCCAATAGATGCAAAAATTTGAGGAATACGAATCACAACATTAGTGAAGCCCCAAAATGAGGCTTTTTCTTCCTTGTTTTCCAGAAAAACCGGCAACCGCCCCACCACTCCAAAACCACCTTGTACCAACTCAAAAGGGCCTGCGAGCGTCAACTTGCCGGTATTTCTGGTTAAAAATGCTTCTTTGTTCTGTTGTGGATTTTTAAATGGATTAAAGCCAATGGATTTAGCATTTTCCGCCAGCGGTACATTGATTTGTATAATGCCTTCAGGTGATAAAGCCAATGAAGAAACGCCTGGATAAATCGGCAGCATTTGCGTGGCAATTTTTTCAAAATTTTCTATGCGGCCATGGCCTTGGCGCACCAGCGCTGCCATCACATAATTAGCCGAAAGTGCATGTTCAATTTTGCCTTGAATCGCATCCGTATAACCATCGGCCATATTCAGCGCTGTCATGCGCTCATGTAGTAGCCTGTCGTGCTCGGAATAACGAACTACACCGGCCAATATAATCGAACTGATAAAAAAAATTACCACTGCCAGCAATAGCGGGGGATTTACATACAGGCTTAGGGATTGGGCTTTGCTGATTAATTTTTTTATATTCACAAGTAACCTGACCAGTTTGTGCTTGAAAATTGCACCTTTGAAACAAATGTAAAATATCGTAAATCCTATCTATTGCTTCTATTTACGTTTGTACCAACCCTATCAACACGCCTGCAATGGCTACTTTTAGGATTTTGCAGGGCTGGCAAGACCTTACTATATCAGTGGTTTATTGTCCACTAGAGTAAAGCTTGAAATGCTTGAATTTGTCTAGCCTGGGTATTTTACAGGGGGGAAGAAAAAGGATTCTGGTTAGGTGTGTTGGAAAAATCTGCCTATGCAAATTCTGTGAAATTCTGCTTGCCCAGCACCCGGGTGCGAAATGAACGCCCGCCAACAAATTCGGCAAAGCAGGCATCCACCAGGCCATCCCGGCTGAGTTGCGCAAGCATGGCAGGATTGACGGGTTGTTGGTTTTGCAGGTGTACCGACTTTATCAGGATCAGTTGATCCGCATTCAGCTTTGCGGCCAGCCAGGCGGATAGGCTATCGGAGGTGATTTGCCAATGCATGGGGATACGGGTATCGGCGAGTACCATGCGGCTGGGGAGCCAGATCACCGTTTGCTTGAGCGCGGTTTTTTGCAGAATTTCCTGCGCCTCGCTGGCGGTGGCGAGCGCCTGATTCATGCCTGCCAATAATATGCCAAATTGATCCATGGCTAGCACTGCCAGACGGTGCGCACAGGCATCGCTAATGCCGCTCAGCTTTTGCGCCTCGCGCACGGCATCGGCAAACAGGCCGCCACCGGGGACAATGACCGTGCTTTCATCATGATTTTTAGCCAGTACCTTGAGCCAATGCCCCAGCTCCGATGATCCCAGCAGGCTGCCGCCCAGCTTGATTATGCGCATAGCGCTTTAAACCTTGGCATCCAAACGGCTGCCATAGCGCCGCATCAAGGCCAGCATGGAAGAGGCTTTATCCCAGGTTTCGCGGTATTCCTTGTGCATTTCCGAATCGGCGACGATACCGCCGCCCGCCCAAAAGCGGATTTCACCGTTGGCATACATGGCGGTGCGGATAGCGATATTGGTATCCATATTGCCATCAAAGCCGATATAACCAATCGCGCCGCAATACAGCCCGCGCCTATGCGGTTCCAGCTCTTCAATAATCTGCATGGCGCGTAATTTGGGTGCGCCGGTGATAGAGCCGCCGGGGAAACAACCGCGCAGCATATCCAGCGCGGTTTTGCCGGATGCCAGCGTGCCGGTTACGGTGCTTACCAGATGATGTACATTGGCAAAACTTTCCAGCGCAAACAGGCGCTTGGCCTGCACCGAACCCACCGCGCAGCTTTTGCCTATATCGTTGCGCAGTAAATCCACTATCATCAGGTTTTCTGCTCTATCTTTCAGGCTATGTTGCAACTCTTCGGCAAAAGCCGCATCCTGCTGCGCATCATCAGAACGCGGCCGTGTGCCTTTGATGGGGCGCGTTTCCACATGCGCATCCTTGACCTGGATAAAACGCTCGGGCGAAGCGGAAAGAATTTGCAGACCGGGTAAGCTCATATATGCGGAAAACGGTGCCGGGCTGATGTCGCGCAACGCCAAATACGCAGCCCAGGCATCGCCTGCGGCCTGTGCCGAAAAACGCTGCGCCAGATTAACCTGATAACAATCGCCCTCTTGAATATAACGTTTGATTTTGTCAAAAGCCGCCGCATAAGTGGGCAAATCCATATTGGAGGAAACTTCAGAAATCAGCCTGAAGGGTATGGCATCTTGCGCCAATGCAGGCTCTGACAAATCGCTATCAAACAGCGCACATAGTGCTGGCCACTGCTGCTGCGTTTGCGGGTTTTTGCCGTGTGATAGCAGCCAGGCACGCTTGGCTCTATGATCCACCAGCACCGCCCAGTCATAAATGCCTACCATCATTTGCGGAATATGTTCGGCATCCTGCGCCAGTGCGGGCAAATGCTCCAATTGGCGCGCCAGATCATAGCCAAAATAACCGATGGCACCGCCGCAAAAAGGCAGCTCGCAAGGGCTTGTAGCATAAGCTGCCAGCGTTTCCTTAAGCAACAAAAACGGGTCATCACTGACGATGCGGGTGCCGCTTTCATCCCGAATTTCGGTATGCGTATCCTGCGTGGCCAGGGTGATGAAAGGCTCGGCCACCATCACATCGTAATGACCATATTGGCTTTTGGGCTGACCGCTATCTAAAAAAATAGCCCAGGGTTTATGCGCAATTCTGGCAAACAGTCTGGCGCTATCCGGGGTGTAGCGCAGCGCATATTTGAGTAGACTCACGCAAACGACTCCGCCGCAATACAGGCCACGGCATAGGCTGGCAGGCAAACGCCCGCCCAGTGTTTGGCTTCCGGGTTGTGGCCGGTGATTAAGCGGTCAATATCAAAGTAGCGGCGGTTGAGTTGCGCGGCCAGTTCCCGCACCAGAAAACTGCCCGCACCGGCACCAATTAGCGGGGCTTGTGCAAACGAAGCCTGTGTTTCCAGCTGCGCATAAGAAAGATTGCGCAATACCGCATCCTTGAGCTGATTCAGCTGCATGTGCTTGAAAGCCTCTGCCAGCGCAATCCAGGCAGATAATGGTGCATCGCCCACATCACGGCCTATCATGCGGGCAATGCGGCGCGCGCTATCCTCAGCACTTTTACCTGAACCATCGGCGGTTTCCGCCATATCTTCGCTTTCATTCAAATCCAGAGTCAAGCGGTAAACATCAGCCGTGGTGGCAAAATGTTCTGCCGCCAGCGTCTGCCATTCACCCATGAAGGGCACGCGTTTTCCCAGCGACATCAGCGGGGTGCGGATAACACCGGAATACACCAGCGCTTCCTGCTGCAAACGCTCGCCATCACTAGCTCCCCGCTCTATCACCTGATACTGGTCGAACAGCACAAAATCCGCCGTGGTGCTGCCTATATCCACAAACAAACCTTGCGGCAGACGTTGTGACACCAGTTCTGCACTCGCCAGCCAGTTGGCTGAAGCTATTTCGCTCGCATAATCCGCCACTTCATCGGCAGAAACCAAACCACTGTTACCGGCATAAAATCGCGTGTGTTCACCCAGCAACGCCAGCATTTGTGCAGAAATCTGTTCCACCCCCTGTTGCCGGTGCGGAAAAATATCCGCCAATTCGCCGGTCATGGTGACTACATGTCCGCCGAATTCATAATCTGTCGTCACCTGCACGGCCAAGCTTTGTTCCAGCTGGTTGATGACATCTTCAACCGCCTGCTCCAGCTCATGCAGCCCGCGCCATAATGGACAAGGCACCTGTATCACCGCTATCGCCGAGCCAGTCGCATCCACCAGCGCCGCCTTCAGGTGCGCCCCGCCTACATCCCAGCCCAAAACAGCAGTGGGTTTAATTTGAATATCATTTTTCATTAAGCATTATTCTTTTAAAGTGAGATTACCTAAATTGAGATTTCCACGACATTGCGTGCTAAATTTGTTGGCAACTGAAAGTGCGCATTATAAAACAAGTCCAGAATCAGATTGGCAGGGTTATAGTCCATGGCGGCGCGCAGGCCAACATAGGAAGTGGTCAACCGTGGGTTGATTTCCAGCACATAAATCTGGTTGGGGCTGGCCGGCTCGCCCTCCAGAACATCTACCAGCACATCCACGCCCACATAGCCGCACAGCCCGGGGAAAGCCGTCGCCACTTGCTGTGCGATCTGCGCAAAAGCCGCCCAATGTGCCGCCATGCCATTGAGCACACTGCCTGAATAAACAAACTGCCCCGCCATGGGTGTGTCTTTTTGCAGCTCGATTTTTTGCAAATTACAGCTCAATAGCCACGCCCTGCCCTGTTTGCATAATAACGACAAACTGGCGGCGATACCCGGCTGATAGCGCTGGATGATATGCGTCTGCGTTCGCCCCTGCTGCATCCATGCGCTCAATTGGGCAGCGTTGGCAAAATAGCCACTATCGGTACAGCCTACCCCGTCATCCGGCTTGGCTACCCAGCTGTTAACCTGTTTTTGCGCAGAATCCAACGCTTGCCATGCTGAAAATTGGTAAGTCGGCAGCGTTGGTATGCCTGCTGTCTGTAATGCTTTGCAGGTTTGAAACTTGCTGCTGGTCAAATGGATAGAGGCCAAATCGCAACCCAGCCGCATTTTGTTTTGCCCAGTCACAATTTCAGTCAATCGCGCCAGCACGCCATCGGTTTCCGGTGCCACCAGCCAAACTGCATCGCAATCAGTTATGCAATCATGCCAAATTTTCCACACATCATCTTGCTGAGTAATCGCAATTGCCCGCGACACAGGGCTGGGTGGCGGCAGGCGTACATCGTAACTGCTGATGATTTCACAATGATGTTGTCGTGCGAAATCCGACTCGGCAATATCGCGCAACAAGGCATCGCGCATCAGCAAACCCTCTTGTGCAAGCGAGGCTGGTAATGGCTCGCGGTATAATCCACCCGCTGAAATATATTCACACACAAAAATTTTCAAAATATACTTTCAGGCCGACATCAACTCGGCCATAAACTCATTACAAGGCAACCTAAGTGAACATTATTCCTGTCATTGATCTGCTGGATGGGCAAATTGTCCATGCACGGCGCGGCGAGCGGCAACATTATCAGCCGATTCAATCCAGCCTGTGCCAGGGCAGCGATCCGCTCACCATCGTGCAAGCACTGCTGGAATTATACCCATTTGAACAACTCTACATTGCGGATCTCAATGCCATACAAAAGCGCGGCCATCATGCTGCAACCATTGCCACCATCCGGCAGGCGTTTCCACAACTAAAATTATGGCTGGATGGCGGATTTTCCTGCGCTGACGATTTGCAGCCTTATCAAGTGCTGGATAAAGCAATCAATTCCCTGCAATGGGTGATAGGCAGTGAAAGCCTCAATGAAATGAGCAGCTATCTGGTGCTGAAAGAAATCTGCGCAGAAAACTGTATTTTGTCATTGGATCATAGCGCGGATGGCTATCAGGGACTGCTGGAACTACTGGAAACACCTGCGTTGTGGCCACAAAACGTCATCGTCATGACCCTGACAAAAGTTGGCAGCAACACTGGTGCGGATCATGAAAAATTAATGGAAATCATCGCGCGCGCGGGTGATAGAAATATCTATGCCGCCGGTGGCATCCGTCATCAGGCCGATTTGTTGGAACTTGCTAACCTGGGTGTTTATGGCGCTTTGGTCGCCAGCGCGCTGCATAACCGGCAGTTACCAGCACCAGCCATTGAAAAAGCAAGCGCCTGCGGTCTAACCGCCTGTCGGACTTAAAGCAAACTGCACGCGTCCATTCAATAAGGTAAAGCGTACTTTTCCGGCAACCTCCATCCCCAGAAAAGGCGTATTCTTACCTTGGCTGATGAGCGATTTGGCTTCTATTTTCCAATAGTGTTGCGGATCGAAAATACAGATATCGGCATTGCTGCCCACGCTTAAATGTCCGGCATCCAAGCCCAGTATTTGCGCCGGTGCCGTGGTCAGGCGGGCAATAGCGGCGCTTAGGGGGATTTTTTGTTCGCTCGCCCATTTCAAACTTAATGGCAGCAGCAGCTCCAAACCGGTAGCACCTGCTTCCGCCTCGGCGAAAGGCACCAGCTTGGCATCGTCATCCACCGGCGTGTGGTCGGAGCACACGGCATCTATGGTGCCATCCGCCAAACCGATGCTGAGTGCATCGCGGTCGCGCTGGCTGCGCAGAGGTGGTTTCAAATGGCAATTGGCATTGAAAAAACCAATATCGTATTCAGTCAGATGCAAGTGGTTGGCTGAAATGTCGCATGTCACGTTCAGCCCTTGTGTTTTAGCCTCGCGTACCAGCTCCACACCCTCTCTGGTGGATAAACGGCACAGATGCACTTTGGCACCGGTTTCCAGCGCCAGACGCAATATGGTAGTGATGGCAATGGTTTCTGCAATCGCCGGGATACCGCGCAAACCCAGCCGACTGGCGACTTCACCATCATGCGCGATACCATCTTTTGCCAGATAAGTTTCCTCCGGGCGCAACCAAACGGTAAAGCCAAACGTAGCGGCGTATTGCATAGCACGAAACAAGACCAAAGTATCAGTGATGGCAATATCGGCCTGTGAAAAACCGACGCAACCCGCTTCGGTGAGTTCGCACATCTCGGTCAATTCCTTACCCTGAAGCTGGCGGGTAAGCGCGCCCAGCGGGTAAACATGCGTCAAATTAAGCTGCTTGGCTCTATGTTTGAGCATTTCCACCAAGCCCGGCTCATCCAGCACCGGGTCGGTATCCGGCGGACAGGCCAGACTGGTAACACCACCGGCGGCGGCGGCCAGCATTTCACTTTCCAGTGTGGCTTTATACTCAAAACCCGGCTCACGCAATCTGGCAGAAAGGTCGATCAGGCCGGGACAGACGATCAAGTTGGTAGCATCAATTACTTGCTCGGCCAAAAAGCCATCGGGGGCGTGGCCTATGCCCACCACTTTACCCAAGCTAATAAAAATATCCTGCCTGGCATCAAGCTTGTTTTTAGGGTCTATCAGATGACCATGTTGAATGTGGATATTCATATTGTGCTCCCTGCCAGTATCGCCATCACCGCCATACGTACCGCGATACCGTACGTTACTTGCGGCAAAATGACTGACTGACTGCCATCAGCCACTGCGGAATCTATTTCCACGCCACGATTCATGGGCCCGGGATGCATGACAATAGCATCCGGGTGCGCAAGAGCGAGTTTCTCCTGGGTCAGTCCATAGGTTTTAAAATATTCCTGCGCACTGGGCAGTAGCGCGCCATTCATGCGTTCATTTTGCAGGCGTAACATCATCACCACGTCTACGCCTTTCAAACCTTCGTGCATATCGTGATAAACCTGCACCCCCAGTTTTTCGACTTGTACCGGCAATAGGGTTTTGGGCGCAATGACGCGAATTTCCGGCACACCCAAGGTGGTGAGCGCGTGAATTTCCGAGCGCGCAACCCGCGAATGCAACACATCGCCCACCAGCGCCACGCGCAGATTATGCATGTCCGGCTTATAGCGACGTATGGTAAACACATCCAGCAAGCCTTGCGTAGGATGCGAGTGGCGGCCATCGCCGGCGTTAATCACATGAATATGCGGTGCCACATGCTGAGCAATAAAGTGCGCCGCGCCGGATTGCGAATGGCGCACTACAAACATATCCGCATGCATGGCAATCAGATTATTGACCGTATCGAGTATGCTTTCGCCCTTGGCTTGCGATGAGGTGCCCACGTTCAGATTCAGCACGTCGGCTGACAGGCGCTTGGCGGCGATTTCAAAGGTGGTGCGGGTACGCGTGCTGTTTTCAAAGAAAATATTACACACGGTTTTGCCGCGCAGCAGCGGCACTTTTTTCACTTCGCGCTCGGCCACGCCGACAAAGGATTCAGCGGTATCCAGAATTTGCTTGAGGATAGCTTTGGGCAAACCTTCGATGGAGAGTAGGTGTTTGAGCTGACCATCCTGATTGAGTTGCGGGTTATTCATCAGGCAACTTCCTGTTCTAGTCGCAGGTAAAAGCGACCATCTTCATGGCGTAGTAATTGCAAATTCTGTGTGGATACAAGCGGAAATTCCAGCGCGGCAATTTGTGGAGCAATAGGTAGCTCACGCCCACCACGATTCACCAATACGGCAAGCGTAATGCTGGCCGGACGGCCATAATCAAACAGCTCATTCATGGCGGCGCGTATGGTGCGCCCAGTATAAAATACGTCATCAATCAATAGGATATGATGCCCTTGCACTGCAAACGGAATTTGCGAGGGGCGGTTTTCCTTGTGCAAACCACGGCTGGCAAAATCATCGCGGTAGAAAGAAACATCTAAAATGCCATGCGGCAAATTCGCCCCCAACAATGGCAACAATCGTTCTACCAGCCAGGCACCGCCACTATGGATGCCCACCAGTGCCGTATCGGCAGAAATCAGCGGTTTGAGTTTTTCGGCTAATTGCTGAAACAAAATTTCAGCATCCGGCAAAGTTTGAGAGGTGGGTGGATTTTCAGGCTGGGATGGATTTTCAGGCATGGAAAGATTCATGTTAAGGAAGTGCGTCGAAATAAGATTGCAAAATATGTTGTGCGGCTACAGCATCCAGCATGGTTTTTTGTTTGCGTCCACTTATGCCCATTTGTTTAAGTGTGCGACTGGCTTCAACCGAAGTATAGCGTTCATCCACCATCACTACCGGCAAGCCAAACCTGCCATCCAGCCTGCGCGAGAATTTTTTTGCGAGTAATGTAAGCGCATGTTCTTCGCCCTCAACCGATAAAGGCAAACCGACCACCAGTAAGCCAGGACGCCATTCTGCGATAAGTTCAGCGATGATGCGGAAGCGTTCCTCATTGGCTGCAGCGTTTATGGTGGTTAAAGGGTGGGCAATACCAAGTAGATGTTCACCGCTGGCAACACCGATGCGTTTTTCACCAAAATCAAAAGCTAATACACCGCATATAAGTTTGGCGGACGGGTTACTTGATACAACAGGTAATGCAGCAATGTCGTCGGATGGAATTTGCATCCGGCCTAGGCGTGTCCAACGGCTGCTGAAAGCTGCGTCAAATCTACACCCAGTAAACTCATGGCAGCATTAAACTTATCAGCGTTGGGGGTATCAAAAATGATAGCATCCGTGGCGGCTACAGTAAGCCAGGCGTTTTCCCCCATTTCAATCTCAAGCTGACCAGCTGCCCAGCCTGCGTAGCCAAGTGTTACCAATAATTTTTCCGGCCCCCTGCCTTGGGCAATGGCTTCCAGCACATCAATTGAGGTAGTAAGTGCGGTATTACCAAACACGGCGATAGTCGATTTCCAATCTCCCGCTGGTTGGTGCAGTACAAAACCACGGTCAATTTGCACCGGCCCACCAAAATATACAGTTTTATTGGCTATTGGGTTGTCATTGAGATTAATATCAACTTGTTCAAACAACTTGTTCATTGTCATGTCGATAGGCCGGTTGATAACCACACCCATCGCGCCTTCGTCATTGTGTTCGCATATATAGGTGACGGATTTGGCAAAATAGGGATCGGTCATGGCAGGCATGGCAATTAGAAAGTGACCAGTCAGATTAATATTTTCCATGGAATTAGAGTTCCTTTTTACAAAGTGCAGTAATTTGATTAAAAAGTACTTATGGGCAACTCTATTAATCGCTAGCTTCCAAATAGCCTGTCACTTCCAAGCCAAAACCAACCATACTCGGCATTTTGCGCGGAGTGGTTAGCAATTTCATTTTGCGCACACCACAGTCCAGCAAAATCTGCGAGCCGATTCCATAATTGCGTAGAGCCTGCTTGGGGCGAATAGGTTCATCCGCGTGGGTAATACTTTCTATTAGCCCGGCACCGTCTTCATTTCTATGCAGCAAAACCATTACGCCACACTCCGCCTGACTAATAGCCTCCATAGCTTTTAGGGTATTCCATGAATGCGTACGGCTTGAGCTATCCAGCAGATCGAATACGGATAGTGGCTCGTGCACACGCACTAAAACTTCCTTATCGGGAGACGGCTCACCTTTCACCAGAGCCAAATGCGTTTCATTGGCGGTTTTATCGGCGTAAGCAATCAAACGCATAGCTCCGTAAGGCGTATCAACCATGCGCTCAGCGGCGCGCGTGACTAGACTTTCAGTTTTGCTGCGATATTGTATGAGATCGGCGATAGTGCCAATTTTTAGTTGATGCAGCGCTGCAAATTCAATCAAATCCGGCAAACGCGCCATGCTGCCATCATCTTTTAAAATTTCGCAGATGACAGAAGCAGGTTCCAGCGAAGCCAGTGCGGCCAGATCACAGCCCGCTTCAGTATGACCGGCGCGCGCCAACACGCCACCATCCTGTGCGGCTAGCGGAAAAATATGACCAGGGCTGACTATATCTTGTGCTACCGCATGTTTAGCTACGGCAGCTTGCACAGTCCGTGCACGGTCCGCAGCGGATATGCCAGTAGTCACGCCAGTGGCGGCTTCAATAGATATTGTAAAGTTGGTGTGCATACTGCTGCCGTTTTTCTGCACCATGGATGGCAGATTAAGCAAATGGCAACGCGCTTCTGTCAGCGTCAGACAAATGAGTCCACGGCCGTATTTGGCCATAAAATTGATATGTTCCGGCGTGGCAAATTGCGCCGCCAGCACCAGATCACCTTCGTTTTCCCGATCTTCTTCATCCACCAAAATCACCATGCGACCCTGGCGTATTTCTTCAATAATTTCTGTGGTAGGGCTAATTTGTATACTTGGGTTGGTTTGTGCGGCGATAGACGTATTCAGATTCATGATGCGTCACCTGCTTCTAGCCATTCTGCCATGCGTTCCACATAGCGCGCGATTAGATCAACCTCCAAATTGACACGGCTACCCACGCCCAGATGCTTGAGCGTAGTCATTTCCATCGTATGTGGAATCAGATTCACGCTAAACGTATCTTTGCTTACTGTATTTACGGTCAGGCTGATACCATCAATCGAGATTGAACCCTTGACCGCGATATAACGTGAAAGTACATGAGGTGCATGGGCGACTAGCAGAACACAATCGCCCACGGGCTCAAAGCGCACAATCTGCCCAATACCGTCAACATGGCCGCTGACCAGATGCCCGCCCAATCGATCAGAAAAGCGCAAAGCTTTTTCCAGATTAACTTCGCGTGGACTATCCAAGCCAACGGTGCACAGCAAGGTCTCCCTGGAAACGTGCGCTTCAAAATGTCGGTGGCTGAAAGCGGTTGCCGTGAGGCACACGCCATTCACAGCAATGCTGTCACCAAGCTTGATGTCACTCATATCAAGATTGCCGGTTGCGATTACAAGCTTCACATCCTGCACGATTTCTTCATCCGGCAGAGCGCGAGTCACTTGTTCTATTTGGCCTACGGCCTGTATTATTCCTGTAAACATGAAACAATTTTAACAGGAAAAGGCCGTCGATGGCAGCTCTTGAAATTCAACCAAAACCAGCAGCTTTAGTTACATTTATTGTAAAATTCATTAAATATCATAGGCATATAATCAATGCAAAGCCATGCCAAAGATAAAACCATACAAAAGATTAAAGACATGACAAAAAAAAGTCTCTACCTGGCATCAATCGCAATTACTCTAATTGCCATTGGCTCTTGCGCGACGGCCATCTTCGCAGCCAACGCCGAGCCGCGCTATGATGAACGTCCTGAAGTGCAGGCTTTTGTTGCTGAAATGGCCAATAAACATGGCTTTTCCAGCACCGACTTGCTCAAGGTGTTTGCCAATACTGAATTCCGACCATCCGTAATCAAAGCCATGCTACCGCCTGCCGATGCCAATGTTCGCTCTTGGGAACGCTACCGCCCACGTTTTGTAAATACCGTTCGCATTGCTAATGGTATTAAGTTCATGGCGCAATATGCGGAGGCTTTAAAACGTGCACGTGAAACTTATGGCGTGCCTGAAACCGTCATTGCGGCAATTATTGGTGTGGAAACCGTCTATGGACAAGATGCCGGTAATTTTCGCGTTATGGATGCCCTAACTACGCTAGCTTTCGATTATCCGCGCCGTGCCGAGTATTTTCGCGGTGAGCTGGAGCAATATTTGCTCATGACGCGTGAGCAAAATTTAGACCAGTTTTCGGTACGGGGGTCCTATGCAGGTGCTATAGGTTTGCCACAATTCATGCCGACCAATATACGGAAACTCGCCGTAGATTTTGATGGCGATGGCAAAATTGATTTACGTAACAATCCTATAGATGCAATTGGCAGCGTTGCGCACTATTTACAGTCTTTTGGCTGGCAAACAGATAACCCGATTGCTATTGCAATTAGCTTTCAGGAGCCAGCTCCCACCCAATGGACGGATAGCATTATTCCCGCAATAACGCTGGACGACATCAAGTCATTACGCTTTACTACGCAACGCAGTTTTGATAAAAACTTGAATTTTGCGCTAATCCCACTGGAATCGCCAAACAAGGCGGCCGAATACTGGCTGGGATTCAATAATTTTTATGTGATTACACGCTATAATAAAAGTGCATTTTATGCGATGAGCGTAATGCAGCTGGCAGAAGCCTTGCAAAAGGAATAACCGAATGCTTTGGTCAAACTTGACCTTGGCTTTGTGCTACAACATCAGAACACAATAGCTATAATGATAATACCTGCCGAGATTGCCATAGAAAAACCGACAGGAAAACCTCACACTATAAACCGGAGCATATAATGAAAAAATTATCCAACATCAGCCTTGCACTAGCTGCCGTTTTCAGCATGTCTATAACAACAGCATTTGCTGATAGCCATTTTCCAAAAACCAGAATTAGCGTAGAAAAAGCTCTACAAGCCGCACTTGCTAAACATTCAGGCGAAATTGTTTCAATGGAACTGGAAATTTCCAAAGGCAAACCACAATATGAATTTGACATTAAATCTGCTGATGGTAAGGAATGGGAAGTTGAAGTAAGTGCCATCACAGGTAAAGTCATTGAGGAAGAACAAGAAGTGGCTACTGCCGAAGACCCTGCGTTCAAATCCAAAGCCAAGGTAACTGAAGCTGAAGCTGAAAAAACAGCATTGGCCGCGACCCCTGGCATTGTCATTGAACGCGAATATTCAATAGAAAGTGACGGCACGCCTTCCTACGAATTCGACATCAAAACTGCAAATGGCAAGGAATTGGAAGTGGAAATTGATGCCGTCACTGGCAAAGTACTGGAAACTGAAGAAGAAATCTACCAAATCGGCAAGGATTAATATCCTGACAAAAACGTAAGATGGCAAACGCCACCTTACGTCCCACCGTTTTCGGATTGATACAAAAAACCCAAACAGCACATCAAATCATGAAGCTAGGGCGCTTCAGTAGCCTGTTAAAAGGTGGAAAGATTAACCGCGCAATCAACATCTAAAAAATCTCGCCAGAGGCTTGACAGTAGGCTGTAAACCCTTATAATGCTGGCTTCTCGACGCGGGAATAGCTCAGCTGGTAGAGCGATACCTTGCCAAGGTATAGGTCGCGAGTTCGAGTCTCGTTTCCCGCTCCAGTATTTTAACGGCGAAGGCATCTGCCTTCGCCGTTTCGGTTTTATACTTGCGTTTTATAAAGCAACACCTGTTGAGCAAGCCAACGAACAGGGGCGCGATAGCAAAATGGTTATGCACCGGCCTGCAAAGCCGTATACCCCGGTTCGATTCCGGGTCGCGCCTCCAACCAAATTAAAGACTTAGATATTTTTCTAAGTCTTTTTTTTGTTCATTATTTGCCAAGCCGCCCAAGTCGCTATATTCAAGTACTAGCCATTATCATTATTTACTTACCTTTTTGAGATAAACCATGTCCACATCACCTGCCTGCCCTCAATGTACCTTGGAAAACACTTATCAGGACGGCACCAATTATGTTTGCGCCGACTGTGGCTTTGAGTGGCCAATCGCGGCAGCTGAAACTACAGATAGCGATGCAAGTTCAGTGATAAGAGATTCCAATGGCACGATATTGAACGATGGTGATGCGGTTGTGCTTATCAAGGATCTGAAAGTAAAGGGTTCATCCATCACCTTGAAAATGGGTACTAAAGTCAAAAGTATCCGTTTGGTGGGTGGCGATCATGAAGTGGATTGCAAGATGGATGCGGGTAGCTTCATGTTGAAAGCCTGTTTTCTCAAGAAGGCTTAAGTATTCGCCCCTCCGCCTAGATTCAATTTTAGCTCTCCCGCTTGCCGGCAATAAACTTTGAAAAAATCCCCCACTCGGGCAAAATGTCAGGCTGATTTCAGTCGAGACGTTTAGGGGGAGAAACCTTCCAGCATGTCACTTAAACAAAACAACATAAGCAATAATGCACTTCAGCCACAGCTACCCGTTGCCTGGTATGTCGATGCGAACATTTACGCGCTGGAACAAAAGCTATTATTCCCGCAAGCGCCGCAATATGTTGGGCATACGCTGATGGTGCCCAACGCGGGCGATTATTATTCGCTGCAATGGATGCAGCACGCCAAGGCTTTGGTGAATAATAATAACGGCATAGAACTCATCAGCAATTTATGCCGCCATCGCCAGGCACTCATGCTGAAGGGGCAAGGCAATAGCCAAGTTATCGTTTGCCCCCTGCATCGCTGGACGTATAACTTGCTGGGCGAATTGATAGGCGCGCCGCATTTCATTGAAAAACCCTGCTACCACCTGAATGTCACAGCTCTACAAAACTGGAACGGCTTGCTTTTCAATAGCCCGTGCGACATCGGCCAAGAGCTGGATCAACTGGCTTGCAAAGCCGATTTTGATTTTAGCGGTTTTAAACTCGACCGCGTGATGGTGGAAGAATACGACTTCAACTGGAAGACATTCATTGAAGTTTATCTGGAAGATTATCATGTCGGCCCGTTTCATCCGGGTTTGAATAATTTTGTAGATTGCAATCAGCTCAATTGGGAAATGGGCAAAAATTTCAGCGTGCAAACCGTAGGTGTCAAACAGGCGCTGAAAAAATCCGGCTCTGCTATTTATCAAAAATGGCAGCAGCAGGTTTTGCAACACGATGCTGGACAAATACCCAAACACGGTGCCATCTGGATGGCTTATTACCCGTTTTTGATGCTGGAGTGGTATCCCAACGTGCTGGTGGTATCGCACATCATTCCGCGCGGCGTAGATGCTTGCAGCAATGTGGTTGAGTTCTATTACCCGGAAGACATCCTGTTAAACGGGCGTGCTTTCATTGAAGCGCAACAGGCGGCCTATGAAGAAACCGCAATTGAGGACAAGGAAATCTGCCAGCGTATGCATGAAGGCCGACGCGCCCTTTTTGCGCATGGTCTGGATGAACGCGGGCCTTATCAATACCCCATGGAAAGCGGTCTGGAGCATTTTCACATCTGGTTACGCGGGCAGCTTGAAGCGCATTTACCTGAAGCTGCAAAATAAGAATACTTGAGTGAAATTACCTAAACTCGGTAGCTTATGGATGCTGATTGCCAGCTTGTTTTTTGCCATCATGGGCGTGTTGGTAAAGCTGGGCGCGCATAAATTCAGCTCCGCAGAACTGGTTTTTTACCGCTCATTTTTCAGTTTGATTTTGATATTTGCACTCACCATAATTCAAAAGCTGCCACTCAAAACCCCCATGCCGGGCAAGCAAATGTGGCGCGGCACACTTGGCTTCCTATCCCTGCTGTTATATTTTTACGCCATCACCAAGCTGCCGCTGGCTACCGCCGTCACGCTCAATTACACCTCCTCCTTATTCATGACCATGTTCATACCTTTCATGATGCATGAACGCCCGCGAAAATCGCTGTTTGCCGCCATAGTGCTGGGTTTTATTGGTGTGACGCTGTTGCTAAAACCTAGCCTGCACGCGGATGAACTCATTGCCGGTACGCTAGGGCTGTTATCGGGCTTGTCCGCTGGTTTGGTCTATATCTTCGTGACCCAACTTGGCCGCGCCGGAGAGCCCGACTGGCGCACGGTATTTTATTTCACGCTGATAAGCAGCATAGGCGGCGGCATGTGGATGCTGCTCAATGATTTCAAGCACCTGACATGGCAAGATCTCCCGCTCCTGCTCGGCATAGGTGCATCCGCCACCATCGCCCAGCTCGCCATGACCCGTGCCTACCGCACTGGTAATCCTATGGTGGCGGGTAGTCTGGCCTATTCCACCGTCATCATGGCCAGCCTGTTCGGGTTTATTTTATGGGATGAAATGCTATCGTTTGATCGCTGGCTGGCCATAGGCTTGATTATCCTGGGTGGGATCATCAGCATACGCACAGCTCCAAAATCCCGCCTTTAAATTAAGCGGTATTAGTGCCGGTTTTTGTCAGATGCAAATCAATAAAACAACAAACCAGCTCAGGCATCAACGAAACTGCCGTTTGAAGCGTGCCACGCCCAAAACCAGAAAACCTGCTCCTAGCAGCGTCATTTTCACCGCCGGCAACGCAATGGCGGCCGCATCTGCGCCCTTAAGCAGTATGCCGTAGGTAATGGGGACGAAATGATGGAGTGGCGACAGCTCAATCAACACTTGTAGCCAATTAGGCATACTCTCAATGTAATTCCAAGTACCCGACAGCAGGATGATGGGCATCACCAGCAGCAGCACAATCAGACCCACCTGCCCGGAATTGCGCGCAAAAGTGGCGGCCAATATGCCCAATCCGGCACAAGTCATCGCGTACAGCGCAACCATGGCGAAAAACAGCACAACTTGGCCACGAAACGGCACATCCAGCAGCCCGTGCATGACCACGCCTATGGCCACCGCACTGCCTAGCAGCGTAACGACAACCATCGCAATAATCTTGCCGCTGACGATCTGTAGCGGGGTCAAGGGCGAAACTAGCAGCTGTTCGATGGTGCCGCGCTCTTTCTCCCGCGTGAGGGCGGCGGCTGGCAGCAGGATAGAGGCCACAGTAATCATGGTCAGCAATTCGGAAATGGTAGAAAACCACAGCTCGCGCAGATCGGCGTTAAAGCGGGTGTGTATCTGCAAGCGCACCTGTGGCAGGCCGCCGGGACGCAGCGTAGCTACGGCGACTGGCGACTGGCGCGTAGCCGTCCACTGGCCGATGATACGTTCGGAATAGCTGGTCACCAGGTAAGCCAGATTTGAATTGCTGGCATCAATCACCAATTGCAGATCAGCGGGCTGCCGCGCTTGCACCAATGTACGCTCAAAGCCGTGCGGGATAATCAGCACTGCACGCAGTTGGCCGCGCTCCAGCAGCCGCTCCAATACAAGCGCGTCGTCAACCACAGCGCGCACATCAAAATATGGCGCACGTAGCCGGTAGATCAGATCGCGCGCAGCCAGGCTATGGTCGCGGTCGATAACGCCCAGGCGTGCCATGTGCAGATCAAAACCGGGCGCACCAGCTGCAAGCAAAATATCCAGTGAAAAAATGAAAATGACAAAACTAAGCAAAGCGCGGTCGCGCAACAGCTGCCGCCACTCCTTGACGATGATGGCCATAACCTGCCGCCCCCAGCGCCGGTAGGCTGCCGCGACCAATGCAAGCTTGCGCATGGTCGGCTTAAACGATGGCCTCAGCATAAGGCCTCATTCATGAATGTGTGCGTTTATGAAACAAGGTATGCGCGATCCACAGCACCACCAGCGCATATATAAACAAGGCCAGCAGCTCCGGCCAGAACACGGACAAGTCTGCGCCCTTGAGGTATATGCCGCGCACCATGGGTAAAAAGTACCCGGCCGGAAACAGCTTGGCGATGAATTGATTGCTCATTTCTGCCGTATCCAGCGGTGCAAACAGGCCGGAGAACTGGGTAGAAACAATGATGGCCGTCATGGTAGTGATGAAAATCGCTGCCAATTGCGTGCGCACAGCCGCCGACACCATCAACCCTAGCCCTGAGGTGGCCAGCACATAAAGCAAAATCGCAAACGCCAGTTGCAGCAAGCTGCCACGGCATTCCACACCAAAGTAGAAAGAGATGGTCAGCCAAAGCAAAACCGCGTTAATCATGGTGATGGCCACCACCGGCAGCAGTTTGCCCAACAGAAATTCCAGACGCGTGACCGTTGAGCTGGCGATGTTGTAAATGGAGCCTGTTTCCTTTTCACGCACGATGCTGACCGCGATGAGTAATGGCGGCACCAGCATCAACACCAGCATGATTAACGACGGGGCATTGACCACAATGCTGCGTAATTCCGGGTTGTAGAGAAAGCGTGGTTGTAGCCGTACCGCTTGCAACGGCACAGGCACAGGCGCTGCCATGCCCTGACGAGCTTGGATGGCGCTGCGCATTTCCATATTGATTTGCGCATTCATACCCTCCAGATAACCGTTAATCGTGCGCGCCGCGCCAGTGAATGCGCCATCAATCAACACCTGCACATCCACCGTCCGCCCCTTCGTCAAGTCGCGCTCAAACCCCGAGCCTATCCACAACACGGCGCGTGCGCTACCATCGGATAACGCACGTTCCATGTCTGCTGGCTCTGGTGCCGCCACGCGGCGAAAATGGCGCGTGCTAAACAAACGCTGCGCATATTCACGACTGGCAGCGCTGTGATCCTGGTCGATGATGGCCAGATTGACCAGCTCAATATCATCGGTCATGCCATATCCAAATTCAACAAGCAGCGCGACCGGCAACAGAAACGCCAGCAACAGATAGAGCCTATCGCGTATGATTTCTTGCATTTCCTTGCGTACCAGCGCGCATAAACGCGTGAAATTCATACACGGCTCCTGGCGCGAGCATGGCGGTGAGAGGATTCCAGCGCCAGCACGCGCTGCACGAATACGTCTTCCATTGTCAGCGCTTGCGCTACAAGCTGCGCATCAGCCAGGCCGTGGGCCGCCAGCGCAGCGCGGATACGCAGGACAGCCGTATCTGGCTCATGCGTCATGACGTGAATATGATGACCATGCTGTATAGCTTGGGCAAAGCCTGCCGCCTGCAACGCACTCAGTACTTGTTGCGGATTGGTGCTTCTAACCTCCAGCAACTGCCCATGCTCTGCGCTAAAGTCGGCTTTCATTTGCGCCGGTGTTGCATCGGCAACGACGCGACCGTCAAACATCAAGGCCAGATGGTCGCACTGGTCGGCCTCGCGCATGTAGTGCGTTGTCAGCAAAATCGCCACGCCGTCATCGTGTGCCAGTGTGCGCAAAATATCCCAAAAGTGACGTCTACCCATGGGATCAACGCCTGAGGTCGGCTCATCGAGAAATAATACACGCGGCTGGTGGATCAATGCGCACCCCAACGCCAGCCGTTGCCGCAACCCCATGGGCAGGCTGCCGGTGGCAGTGCGCTCCAGGCCTTGCAAGCCGCCCAGCTTGATAACCCAGCGCATACGCTCCTCGGCCAGCGGCGGCTCCAGCCCGTAAACACCAGCGAACAACAGCAGATTCTCCTTCACGGTTAGATCGGTATACAGCGAAAACGCCTGCGACATATAGCCCACGCGCTCCTTGATGGCCTGCCCGGCATGGCGCATATCGGCACCGGCAACGCGGCCTATGCCTGCGCTAGGCGGCACAATACCGGTGAGCATCTTGATGACTGTGGTTTTACCGGCACCGTTGGCACCGAGCAGGCCGAATATTTCACCGTAATTCACAGTAAAACTGGCCTCGTCAACCGCACGGAAGTCACCGAAATCGCGCGTCAGCTTAGCCGCATAGATGGCATGGCCGTTGTCTCCGCTGACGGGCGCGTGTTCGACGATGCCCGTCCAATGGGGTGTCGATGCCGATAGCGGTTCCAGACTGCGCAACAAGGCCACAAACACATCTTCAAGTTCCGGCAAGTGCACGCTCAGGCTTTGTGCTGAAGATGGCGCAATCACTTCCAGCACCTGTTGCTGCGCCTGCAAGTCGTCGTCACATTCAACGTAGACACGGGCTTCATCGTCATGCGTTTCCAGCTGTGCAAAATGTGTAGCCAACGCAGTCAAGGCGCTGCGGTCTGCATGTAGACGCACAATGCGCGCGCCAGCCCTTTGGCTCAGGCTATCCGGCTCGCCTTGCGCCAACACGCGCCCGTTGTGCATCAGCGCCAAAGCATCAAAGCGGCTGGCCTCGTCCAGATAGGCGGTGGAGACCAGCGCCGTGAGTCCTTCCTGCTGGATCAACTGCGTCAGAATAAGCCAGAAATCGCGCCGCGATACCGGATCAACACCAGTGGTGGGTTCATCCAGCACTATCAGCTCCGGCGTATGAATCAGGGTACAAATCAAGCCCAATTTTTGCTTCATACCTCCCGACAAATACTTCATTGCGCGATCACGAAACGGTGTCAGCCGCGTCATCGCCAGCAGCGCCTCCTTGCGTGTGCGCAAGGCTGCCGGTGCAACCAGCCTCAGCCGGGCGAAGAAATTAATGTTTTCTTCCACCGTCAAATCCGGGTAAAGATTAAGCCCCAGCCCTTGCGGCATAAAGCCCAGGCGCGCCTTGACTGGCTCGGCTGCACGCTCTGAATTCAGCTCGGTGCCAAAAACGCGCAGACTGCCTTCCTCAAAAGCCAGCACACCGGCCACCGCCTTCATCAAACTGCTTTTTCCAGCACCATCGGCACCAATCAAGCCAAACAGCTGCCCGCGCTCTACGCGCAAAGTTATATCGTGCACGGCAACGGTTTTGCCATAGCGCTTGCTAAACCCGCTGAGTTCAATCAAGGCAGGATTTTCCATAACAGCTCAGTGACTGGGCTTGCGCCAAACCGCTGTATCCACATGACGGATCATGGCATCGGCAGGTTGGCCGGGAAGCAGCTTGCCGCCGGGGTCGGCGCTGGGATACAGGCGCACTTCATACACCAGCTTGGTACGCTCATCGCGCGTCTGTACTTCCTTGGGGGTGAATTCGGCGCGTGAAGCGATAAAACCGAGCTTGGCATCAAAAGGCTGATCGGCAAACGCATCAACCCAGATTTGCGCTAACTGGCCGAGCCGGATACGCCCCAACATAGGTTCCGGCACATAGGCCTTCAGATATACGTGGGTGAGATCGGTCAGGCCGAACAGTGGCGTGCCTATAGTGACCACCTCGCCGGCATTGACATAGCGTGCGGAAATGCGCCCGGAGCTGGGCGCATAGATCAACAAATCATCCACCTGACTACGCGCCTGGTTTACCCGTGCCGCCGCTGCTTGGGCTTGGGCATGGGTGGCCGCCGTTTCGGCCGTGCGTGAGCGTATACGTAATGGAGCCAGCTCGGCATCGCGTTCCGCTTGCCGCGCACGCGTTAATGCGCCGCGCGCTACGGCCTCTTGCTCGGTGGCAGCGCGTAGTGCCAACTCGGATTTTTCCACCGCCTGTGGACTAAGAAAGTGTCGATCGGCCAAATCCCGCACACGCGCTAGATCGCGTTTTTCCTGCGCAGTCGCGGCCTCGGCACGGCGTAAATCCGCCTGTGCCGCTTGAATGCCGGCACGCGCGCTAGTTAATTGAATTGGGGTTTCGGCACGCAATACATTCAGCCCAATGACCTGCGCCTTGGCTTGCGACTCAAATGCACGCTGTGTGGCGTTGGCTTCTACCAGTTGCGCGCCAACCGCAGATTGTTCCAGCCGTGCCAGCAATTGACCGGCACGCACTTCATCGCCCTCGCGCACCTTCAATTCCACCACCCGCCCAGCCGCCTTGGGTGCAACTGCGATTAGATCGCCTTCAATGCGACCATTGATCTGCAACAATCCAAGCTCAACTTCGTCCTGCTGCCACAGCCATTGCGCCAGCGCGACTATAATCAGCAGCGTGAATATGCCACCCAGCCATAGCCAGCGCCTGTGTTTTGTTTGCTGAACATCTTTCCCCATGATAACTCCTTCAATACCCTGCGAAAAAAGTGCAGATGACTTAGCCTGCACTCTTCTAACTGTCTGGCATTACTTCGGTTTGACTGGAATCAATCAGACGTGACTCTATACTTCGGCCCAATTCCATCGTTTGCAGCACGGATAAAAGTAGTGCCTCGCGCAATGCAATTTTTAATTGTCAATGGATACTAGTCAGTCAACTTGAACTAGTCAAGCGACCAACTTACACGTATCAGCACGCTTGTACTGAATGCCATGACTAATTAAAAATCAACGAGTTGAGACAGCTGGCTAATATGCATCAGCGTTGGGGGGATGATTCAGGCTTATCAACCATGGTGGGTTGAGAACGGGAGAAGACGCTATCAATGCGATAATAGCTTCAATCAGATTGAAGGGAGGAAGACAACGATTACACTTAAATCATGCAGAATGGGCTATCTGGTCTTGATGTGGAATCTGCAAAAGTGTCCGTCTTATTTTGCAATTGGGAGGATGATTTTTTACTTTTATGGCGATCAAGTCATTAGCAATGGGTGGCGGAAAGGGTGGGATTTGAACCCACGATAACGGTTACCCGCTATGCCGAATTTCGAGTCCGGTGCATTCGACCACTCTGCCACCTTTCCGCACGCCACCATGATTGGCAGCTGTGTATTTTAACACTGGAAGTTAAAAAAACGGGGGTTTTTGCTTCCTGTTTCAAACTAACTTAAAACGGTTGAATCTGGGTTACCCAGCAGTCACCAAGCGACTTTCTCTTACACTTCAGAATTCCAATCTCAAACATCAGGATCATTTGCTTCAGCGCTTAATGCCCAAAGATGTGCCGCAACCAATGCGCGCCAGGGAGAAAACTCTGCCAACCATTGCTGTGCCTGTGCCTCGGAAACTTTAACTTCAGTGATTTTTTTAACATTAGTTAGCAGTGATTGCAGGCCTCGACGTACTGCAGCATCGCCGTGTAAAGATCCATCCAACCAGCCAAAACCGCGTAACAAAGCATAATTTACCGTCCACGGTCCAATGCCGCGCACACCTAATAATCGTTCACAAATTTCATCAACAGGTGGCGGATCAGTTATCCAGTTATCCAAGGGCAATTGGTTTTGATGCACCATCTGGCTCAGCGTATTAATGGCCTGCGCCTTGGTGTTTGAAAATCCTGCCTGACGAAAATCCTCAACACTCAAACCAGCAACCCGGCTCGCATCAGGATAACAAGCTATCCCGCTGGAATGTTTAACCCCAGCCACCTGTATCAACTTGCGCCGCAGAGAAGTAGCAGCACCCACGCTAATTTGCTGCCCTGTAATCGCCCAGGTAATCGCCTCAAACGGACTGGCGGAAAGCGGTACACGCAAGCCCGGATACCTGGCAATTAAATGCTGCAATTGCGGATGCTGGTGATATTGCGCTACAAATGCTTCGATATTCTGATTTAGTCCCAACATGCGTTGAATTAAAAAAGCAAGCGCTGCTGCGCTTGCACTGATAGCTTGGTCATCAACGAACAAGTCCGCATGTACAGCTTGATTTTGAAACTCAAGCCTAAGGCAGGCAGGATGCCCCTTCCATACCAGGCCTTTTTCCAGCCTATTCGCACTGACTTTCTCGGCAAATTCCAATTTATCACGTCCATGAAATTCAAGGAAATCAAGCTTTCTAAAATCCAGCGGAAGCGCAATCTTGCATGATTGAACAGCAACAGCTTTTGGCTTACTCAAGGGCACCTCTATTTATTCTTTTTCAAGTTTCTAAGTTAGGCAGGGACGGACACGATAATTATAAAGCGGCATATGTTTGCTATGTAAGGAAAACGCTGCTTCAGTGGAGACCAAACTTTAGGTTATGTCACATCTAATAATTTTTTGTGAGCAAAGCGGTATAACGACGCAATGGTTTTAGCAGGCAATCCGCAAAGCGGATGCTCGCAAAATTGAATACATAGAGATGCCCTCAATTTTATTCATCCCCAAATCCAAATCAAATCGCGAATATTGTTCCAGCCTAACAACTTTTGCGACAAAAACACTTCTCTTTACTATTTTAATTTTTTTGCGATAATTTTTACGTGGAAATTTGAGGCAATCGAAGCGCGAGTTCAAATAAAACACAGATGAGCCACAATAAAAATCAGGCGGAAACCATTCCAGACCAGGCCGGAATCCAGTATTATTGCGAATTGATGTATTTATAGCGCAATGAAACTCATTAAGCTTTTGTATTAATTAAAGGACAAGGCTACAGATGGAGAATTTATCTCAAGCGAGCACTGTTGAAACAGTCACCTGCCCCTTCTGCGGTCTACTATGCGATGATTTAAGCGTAGATCGTGATTCGTCAGGAAATCTCAACGTCATTGAAAATGGTTGTGCCAAAAGTATTACTTTTTTTGGCAGGCCGGTTGTGACCCCCTCCCCGCGTATTGCGGGCAAACCGGTTGAGCTCAAAGCCGCGATTGCCAAAGCTGCTGAAATTTTGGGCGCTGCCAAACAGCCGCTGTTTTCGGGTTTAGGTACGGAGGTTTATGGCATGCGCGCGGTTATGAATCTGGCTGAAAGTACAAATGCTACGCTGGATCACATGAATTCCAACGGGTTTATGCGCAACATTCAAGTGGTGCAAAATTCCGGCTGGTTGATTACCACGCTGACCGAAGTCAAAAATCGCATGGATTTATTGGTGATTGTGGGCACGGATATTGTCAGTATTTTTCCGCGTTTCTTTGAGCGTGAAGTTTGGAACAAGGAAACCATGTACGGCCAGGATACCAGCAAGCGCGAGATTGTTTATCTGGGCGGGCGTGATTTGGACACCAGCGCGGGGATTTCGCCAGATGGCCGCAAGCCGGAAGTGTTGCCTTGTGATATGGATAAGTTACCGGATGTTGTTTCTGCATTACGTGCCATTGTTTTGGGCAAAAAACTGCATGCCACTGAGGTTGCAGGGATTGCCGTTGCCGATTTGGAAAAACTGGCGCAACGCATGAAAGCGGCCAAATACAGTGTAACCACGTGGGCGGCAGGAACCTTGGCTTTCCCGCAGGCGGAATTGACGGTGCAAAATGTGACGGAGTTAGTCAAAGTCTTAAATAAAGACACGCGCGCTGCCGGCTTGCCACTGGGCGGAATTGAGGGCGATATGAATGCCAATCAGGTCTGTACCTGGATTTCCGGTTATCCGATGCGTACTTCTTATGCGCGTAGCTTCCCTGAGCATGATAGCTATCATTTTTCTACGGATCGCCAACTATCCAGCAATGAAGCAGATGCTTTATTTTGGGTGTCATCTTTCAATCCTGACCGCACGCCTCCAGCAACCAATATTCCAACTGTGGTGTTTGCTCATGCGCAAATGAAGCTGGAAAAAGAGCCTGAAGTTTTCATTCCGGTTGGTTTGCCAGGTGCGGATCACCGAGGCATTGCATTCCGTTCAGACAATGTGGTGTCCCTGCCCTTGCAGCAATTGCGTAACAGCACTTTACCTACACTGGCTGAGGTTTTTAGCGCCATAGAACTAACCATTACTAACTCAGCGCTTGTAGCATCCGAGGACAAATAAATGCTAATCAAACTCACTGGGGGCAAGGTCTACGACCCGGCGCATGGCATCGACGGCAAAATCATGGATATTTACATCCTTGATGGTCGTATTGCAGAAAAGCCACGCGATGATGCCCGCATCGACAAGGAATACAATTTAACTGGCCAAATTGTGATGGCGGGTGCGATTGATATGCACACGCATATTGGCGGCGGCAAAGTCAACATTGCCCGTACTTTGTTGCCTGAAGATCATCGCATGGATCCTGTAGCCCATACCGCCTTGATGCGTGCTGGCTGTGGTCACGTGGTACCCTCTACACTGACCACCGGTTATCGTTATGCCGAAATGGGCTATACCGCCGGTTTTGAACCTGCAGTATTACCGATGAATGCGCGCCAGGGTCATCTGGAAATGGGCGATATTCCGATTATCGACAAAGGCGGTTATGTCATGCTGGGGAACGATGATTTGTTCCTGCGCATGTTGGCCGCCAAAAAAGATCAGAATGCCATTAATGACTATGTGGCGTGGACGATGGATGCTGCGCAAGCGATTGGCGTTAAGGTGGTCAATGCGGGCGGCATAAATGCTTTCAAATTCAACCAACGTATGCTGGATTTGGATGAAAACAACGTCAATTACAACGTTACTCCGCGCGAGGTACTGAAAACTCTATCGCGTGCCATGTATGAACTGGGCGTTGCCCATCCACTACATGTACACGGTCAAAACTTGGGCGTTCCCGGCAACATTATCACCACACTGAATACCATGGCCGGTGTTGAAGGTTATCCACTGCATCTCACCCATATTCAGTTCCACAGCTATGGCACAGAAGGCGACCGCAAGTTCTCCTCTGGTGCGGCACAAATTGCGGAAGCGATTAATAAATATCCTAATGTCTCGGTGGACGTTGGGCAAATCATGTTCGGTCAAACTGTTACCGCCTCCGGTGACAGCATGTCTCAGCATCGCAACAGCGGCTTGGCCACCCCCAATAAATGGGTGTGCATGGATATTGAGTGCGATAACGGCTGTGGCGTAGTGCCATTCAAATACCGCGATCAAAACTTTGTTAATGCCTTGCAATGGGCAATTGGTCTGGAAATCTTCCTCTTGGTTGAAGACCCATGGCGCATTTTCCTCACTACCGACCATCCCAACGGCGCGCCGTTTACCAGCTATCCACATCTCATCAAACTGTTGATGGATAAAACCTATCGTAAAGAGGTATTCGCCAGTATCAATCTGGATGCACAAGCCTTGAGTACACTGGCTTCGATTGACCGCGAATATAGCCTGTATGAGATCGCTATCATGACGCGCGCGGGTGCTGCCAAACTTGTTGGTCTGCATGACCGTGGTCACTTGGGTGTTGGTGGTGCGGCGGATATTACGGTTTACAGTGAACACGCCGATCAGGAAATCATGTTCGCTAAACCGGCTTATGTGTTTAAAGACGGCGAGCTGGTGGTCAAAGATGGCAATATCGTCAAGGTGACTTGGGGCGGTACACATGTGGTTAAACCAGATTTTGACCGCAGTATTGAAAAAGAAATCAGCAAGTATTTTGACAGCTTCCACACCATGAAAATGGAACATTCCAAAGTAAGCAAAGGTGAAATTGAAGGCGATGGTCGAGGTAAATTACTGGTACACGAAGCCAAAGGTCGTCGGGAGAAAACTGCATGATTATTAATGGCGTAACAATAGATGACACCTTTGCGGAAGCTTTTGGTATGCGTGGCACGCGTATTATCATCACCGCACAAAATTTAAAGTGGGCTTATCACGCGGCAAATGCCATGACAGGCTTTGCCACCTCCGTAATTGGTTGTGGCGTGGAAGCAGGCATAGAGCGCGAATTAACCGCAGAAGAAACACCGGACGCAAGACCCGGCGTATCCATTTTGATGTTTGCCATGGGCAGCGCGGTATTAATCAAGCAATTGGAAACACGTATGGGGCAATGTATTCTCACCTGCCCCACTGCCGCAGCCTTTGCCGGAATTGATGGCGGTGATCGCATTAATCTGGGCAAAAACCTGCGCTTCTTTGGCGATGGTTTCCAGATTTCAAAACAATTTGGTGGTAAACGCTATTGGCGTGTACCAGTGATGGATGGTGAATTTATCACTGAAGAAAAAACTGGCATGGTACGTGCAGTCGGTGGCGGTAACTTTCTGGTATTGGCTGAATCACAACCGCAAGCGCTAGCCGCGTGCGAGGCCGCGATTGAAGCCATGAAAAAATTACCTAATGTCATCATGCCCTTTCCCGGCGGCATTGTTCGTTCCGGCTCCAAAGTTGGCTCCAAATACAAAGCACTGTTTGCTTCCACTAACGATGCTTTCTGTCCAACACTAAAAGGCATTACCAATACCGAGCTTTCACCTGAAATTGAATCCGTCATGGAAATCGTGATTGACGGCTTGACCGATGTCGATATTCGCAAAGCCATGCATGTGGGTATTGCCGCAGCTTGTGCGCTGGGCGCGGCCAATGGTATTAAACGTATTTCAGCAGGCAATTACGGCGGAAAATTGGGTCAATTCCATTTCCCCTTACATGAAATTATGGCGGATACATCATTAAACGGAGCGTCAGCATGAGCGCCTTAACCTTTACCTTAAAAATTGAATCACGTCAGCGTATTGACTGTTCACCTCTCACGCCCGATAACCTGGTGGAAAAATCCATTGCCGATATTGCCGCGCTTACCTTATACAGCGGCAATCAAAAACTGCGCGTGGATGCGGTGTTTACCATTAGCGGTGATGATGCCAGCAATATAGTCATCAATAACAGCAGTGCCAAGCTGGATTACATCGGTCGCGATTTGAAAACAGGCCGCATTACTGTGCATGGTGATGCAGGATCGTATCTTGGTTTTTCCATGCGTAAAGGTAATATTGTCGTACATGGCAATGTCGATGCTTTTGCGGCGAGCGGTTTAAGTAGCGGCCTGATTCATATTCACGGCAATGTGGGCGATTTTCTCGGTGCCGCCATTCCTGGTGACAGAAAAGGCATGAAAGGCGGCATGGTCATCGTCACCGGCAACGCGGGAGATCGCGTAGGCGACCAAATGCGACGTGGCGTTATTTTTATTGAAGGCAATGCCGGTAGTTATTGCGCATCACGCATGCTGGCTGGCACTATAGGCGTGTTAGGTTCAGTGGCTGAATATGTGGGCTATGGCATGCGTAGAGGTACTATTTTACTCACCAAAACGCCTGTACTACATTCAACACTTCAGGATTGCGGCTCACACACCCTGCCTTTTTTAAGCTTGATGTTCAAGTCATTCAACGGCTTACCTACGCAATTTGCAAAACTGAATACTAGCCGCGTACAACGCTATGCAGGTGATATTGCCAATGACGGCAAAGGCGAAATTCTAGTATTAAAATAATACTAAAACTTTCAATAGCACCTTTTAAAATAACGCCTTGTTTTAAGGCGTACTAACTTAAGGTGTACCGAATTATACTGAATGAGGTCAACAGCATGTCGCAAGTTCAAGATGGTCAAATCAAAGTAGTCAATCAGGATTTGTTGAAAAAACGCATGGGTAAGCCCAAGGGTCGCGCTGTTGATCCAGCGGCGCGTGCCGAAATCGTGGCTTTATTGAGTGACACTTCAAGAAAACCTGACATGCTGATTGAACATCTGCACAAAATTCAGGATAAATTCGGTCACATTTCAGCCCAACATTTAGCCGCGCTAGCAAGTGAAATGAAACTTTCACAAACTGAGGCTTATGAAGTGGCTACTTTTTATCATCACTTTGATGTGGTAAGAGAAGGTGAAACACCGCCACCAGCCTTAACCGTGCGTGTTTGTGATTCCGTCACCTGCGATATGTTTGGTGCTAAAAGCTTGATTCAAGACCTTAAAGCCTCTCTAGGCGACGGCGTTCGCATTCAGCCGGTTCCCTGCGTTGGTCGTTGCCAACATGCACCAGTCGCTGTAGTCGGTCAAAACCCGATTGACAATGCCGACTTGCAAAAAGTCATAGCACAGGCTAAAGCCAAGGCTACAAAAGCGCCTGTCACAAATTACATACCATTCGATCAATACACAACGAACAACGGTTATCAGCTTTATAAAGACTGTATTGCAGGCAAACACAACCCTGAAGATTTAATCAAAATCATGGAAACCTCAGGGTTAAGGGGTCTTGGCGGCGCGGGCTTCCCTGTCGGCCGCAAATGGCGCATTGTTTCAGGCTATGACGCTCCGCGTTACATGGCGGTGAACATTGATGAAGGCGAACCCGGCACTTTCAAAGATAGGCATTATTTAGAGCAAGACCCGCATCGCTTTTTGGAAGGTATGTTGGTTGCCGCCTGGGCAGTGGGCATTGCAAAAATCTGGATTTATCTGCGTGATGAATACGCGGGCGTTCGTCAAATTCTTGAAACAGAGCTAACAAAACTAAAAGCCAATCCTCCTGCCAATATGCCGGATATTGAATTACGCCGTGGCGCGGGTGCTTATATTTGTGGTGAAGAATCCGCTATGGTGGAATCCATAGAAGGTAAGCGTGGCATGCCGCGTCTGCGCCCACCTTTCCTCGCGGAAGTCGGCCTGTTTGGTCGCCCTACGCTGGAACACAACATGGAATCTGTTTACTGGATTCGTGAAATCGTGGAAAAAGGTGCCGAATGGTTTGTATCGCACGGTCGCCATGAACGTAAAGGCTTACGTTCCTACTCCGTCAGCGGTCGCATCAAAAAACCTGGTGTGCATTTGGCGCCAGCCGGCATCACTATGCGTGAATTGATAGATGAATACTGTGGTGGTATGTTAGATGGTCATGAGTTTTATGGCTATTTCCCTGGTGGCGCTTCGGGCGGTATTTTGCCTGCCAGCATGGGCAATATTCCTCTGGATTTTGATACGCTCAATCAATACGGCTGTTTTATCGGCTCGGCTGCAGTCGTTGTATTTTCTCAGCAGGATAGCGCACGCCATTTAGCGCTAAATGCGATTAAATTCTTTGAAGAAGAATCGTGTGGCCAATGCACGCCTTGTCGCGCCGGCACTTCCAAAGCAGCCAAGTTAATGGAAAAAAGCAGTTGGGATCAACCGCTGCTGCAAGAGTTATCCACTGCCATGATGGATGCCTCCATCTGCGGACTTGGACAGGCTGCGCCTAATCCGATCTTAAGCGTAATTAAATACTTCCCTCAAGAACTATCCAATTAATATTTAGGCCAAGTAGGAATCAAGCAGATGAACGCACCATCCAACCTCCCACAAATCATCGCCTTTAATCTCAACGGTAAACAAGTTGAGGCTTTTGAAGGTGAAACCATTATTCAGGCCGCCCAACGCAATGGTGTTGAAATACCGCATTTGTGCTACACCGAAGGCATGCGTCCTGACGGCAATTGCCGTGCTTGCATGGTGGAAATCAAAGGCGAACGCGTGCTTGCGCCCTCCTGCTGCCGTGCACCCAAGGCTGACATGGAAGTCAGCAGCAACAGTGGCCGAGCCCACGCCGCGCAAAAAATGGTGTTGGAATTATTACTATCCGACGCGCCACCCAAGCAATACAAGCTGGATAATGAACTGACTTATTGGGCAGACAAAATGCAGGTGAGCAATCCGCGTTTTGAATCGCGCTTGTCACCTAATGCGGATTTATCCAACCCGGCGATTGCGGTCAATCTGGATGCCTGTATTCAATGCACACGCTGTGTTCGCGCCTGTCGTGAAGAACAGGTCAATGATGTTATCGGTTTTGCCTTCCGTGGTAGCCATGCCGAAATTGTGTTTGATATTGGCGACCCTATGGGTGAAAGTACGTGCGTCACTTGTGGCGAATGTGTGCAAGCCTGCCCAACCGGCGCACTGGCACCAGCAAAAAATGTAGCCATGGAAGAACCCGACAAGAAAGTGGATTCAGTTTGTCCATTCTGCGGCGTTGGCTGTCAGCTGACCTACCATGTTAAAGACAACAAAATTACGCAAGTGGTTGGTATTGATGGCCCGGCCAATCATGGTCGTTTATGCGTTAAAGGTCGCTATGGTTTTGATTATCCGCGTCACCAGCACCGCCTCACCAAGCCACTTATCCGTAAAACGGATTTTCCCAAGAACTCGGAAATTGCCATGGATCCCGCAAATCCATTAGCCGCTTTTCGTGAAGCAAGCTGGGAAGAAGCGCTGGAGTTTGCTGCGGCTGGTTTCAATAAAATTAAAGCCAATGATGGCCGCCTGGCATTAGCAGGTTTTGGTTCCGCCAAAGGCAGTAACGAAGAAGCCTATTTATTCCAAAAGCTCGTGCGTACCGGCTTTGGCAGTAACAATGTCGATCACTGCACACGTTTATGCCATGCTTCCTCTGTTGTTGCCTTGCTTGAAGGCGTAGGTTCCGGTGCCGTTTCCAATCCGGTAGCTGACGTTCAGTATTCTGAAGTCATTGTGATCATTGGCTCCAACCCTATCGTTAACCATCCAGTTGCTGCTACTTTCATTAAAAATGCCGTTAAAAAAGGTGCCAAGCTGGTGTTGATGGATCCGCGTCGCACCGAGCTCTCTCGACAAGCGGCTTATCATCTGGCATTCAAACCCGATACCGATGTCGCCATGCTCAATGCCATGTTGCATGTCATTGTGACTGAAGGCTTGGTCGATGAAAAGTTCATTGCTGAACGTACTGAAAATTACGCTGCGTTAAAAGAAAATATTAAAGGCTATTCGCCAGAAGCCATGGCACCCATCTGCGGTATTTCAGCTGAAACATTACGAGAAGTTGCCAGATTGTATGCCACATCCAAAGCCTCCATCATTTTATGGGGCATGGGCGTATCACAACACGTACACGGAACTGACAATGCACGTTGCCTGATAGCGCTTTCCATGGTCACCGGTCAAATTGGCCGCAGAGGTACAGGTCTACATCCATTACGCGGTCAAAATAACGTGCAAGGCGCTTCTGACGTAGGTTTGATTCCCATGACCTTTCCGGATTATCAACGCGTAGACAACCCTGAAAATCATGCCAAGTTTGAAAAATTATGGAATATCAAGCTGGATGACAAGCCTGGCTTAACTGTCGTTGAAATTATGGATGCGGCTTACGATGGAAAAATCAAAGGCCTGTATGTGCAAGGTGAAAACCCTGCCATGTCCGACCCCAACAGCAACCATGCGCGTGAAGGTCTGGCCAGGTTGGAGCATTTAGTCGTGCAAGATATTTTCATGACTGAAACCGCCTATTTAGCAGACGTAATTCTGCCATCCAGCGCCCATGCGGAAAAACTCGGCACCTTTACCAATACTGACAGACTAGTGCAAATTGGCCGCCCAGCTATTGGTTTGCCTGGTGATGCGCGTCAGGATTTATGGATTATTCAGCAAATCGCCAGTAGATTAGGCGTTAATTGGCATTATGACAGTGCCAAAGAAGTGTTCAGCGAAATGTGTCTAGCCATGCCTAGCATAGCCGGCATGACGTGGGAACGACTGGAAAATGGTTCTGTGTGTTACCCATGTGAGCAAGTGGGTGATCCGGGTCAAGAAGTCATTTTTGACGTTGATTTCCCACGTCCAGGCGGTCGCGCCAAGCTGGTTCCAGCTGATATTATCCCGGCCGATGAACGCCCGGATACTGAATATCCATTGGTGCTAATTACTGGCCGCATGTTGGAGCACTGGCACACCGGCAGCATGACGCGCCGTGCCAATATTCTCGATGCCATTGAGCCAGCCCCTACCGTCAGCATTCACCCGCTAGATCTGGAGGCTCTGGGTGCAAACGCTGGCGACATTATTACCATTGAATCTCGTCGCGGTAACATTGCGCTCATTGCACGTGCTGATGATGGTATTTCACGCGGCTCGGTTTTTGTGGCTTTTTGCTACTACGAGGCAGCGGCCAACCGACTCACCAATCAGGCGCTAGATCCTTTTGCCAAGATTGCTGAGGTTAAATACTGCGCGGTTAGACTGATTAAAGGTGGTGAATTGCCTGTTGAACTGGGTTACCACACAGGCGCTATTCCTGCATAACAATTATCGGTGACTTGCTAGCCCGGATATAAAAACACCTCGCTATTTTCGCGAGGTGTTTTTATATCCGGGCTAGCCGCCTGTCGGTCTTAAAGAATCTTAGCGAGAATTTGGCTGTATGAGAGCAGATTTAGCCAATTTTGCAGATCTATAATTGTTCTATTGACCAAAAAACGGGGAAATATGAACCGTACAGGCGAATTTACAACCGATTTCCTTTAAGTCCAACAGGCTTACTAGGTATTGAGTTTATAAAACTCGCAAATGTTGTTGGCTGGAATGCTAAACTTATACGCTTACAATTAATGACTTTCCCTTGATCCCAAACCGCTCAAGCTCAAAACCACTTGGCACTGACAAGCCAATGCTTACGCGGAATCACCGGCTTCATTTAGTAAAACCGCCCATCCTGCAAAGATGAAATTTAATAAATAACCACATGATTATATGAATAAAAATAAAATTAAAATAGGTATTATTGGCGGCACAGGCTATACCGGCGTTGAATTGTTGCGCTTGTTAGCCATGCATCCGAATGCAGAATTAAGCGTGATTACATCGCGTGGTGAAGCTGGTTTGCCCGTGGCAGAAATGTTTCCCAGTTTACGCGGCTATATCCAGCTTGCATTTACAGACCCCACTACGACTCAAGCACAAGTCGATTTGCACGCTTGTGATGTAGTGTTTTTTGCCACGCCCAACGGTATTGCCATGAATCAAGCGCGTGATTTATTGGCGCAAGGAGTGCGTGTAATCGACTTGGCTGCTGATTTCCGTATACGCGATATTACAGAATGGGAAAAATGGTACGGCATGAGCCACGCTTGCCCCGATCTGGTAGCGCAAGCGATCTATGGCTTGCCTGAATTCAATCGGGAGCAAATTGTAAAAGCGCAACTAGTGGCAAATCCTGGTTGTTATCCAACAGCAGTACAACTGGGATTTATGCCCTTATTGGAAGCGGGTGTGGTCGATGTCAACAATCTGATTGCAGATACTAAATCAGGCGTGAGCGGTGCGGGACGCAAGGCAGAGGTACATAGTTTATTTGCTGAAGCTGGTGATAATTTCAAAGCTTATGGTGTGGCTGGGCATCGGCATTTACCGGAAATCCGTCAAGGCCTTGCCTTGATAGCTAAAAAAACTGTCGGGCTGACTTTCGTTCCACATTTAACGCCGTTGATACGCGGTATACATGCCACACTATATGCCAGGTTAAATAAAGAAGTTGATTTGCAACAACTGTTTGAGCAGCGCTACGCGCAAGAACGTTTTGTGGATGTGCTACCACCTGGCACACACCCTGAAACACGCTCAGTGCGCGGCTCCAATCAGTGCCGTATCGCCGTACACCGCCCTCAAGGTAGCGATACGGTAGTGGTGTTATCGGTAATTGATAATCTGGTCAAAGGCGCGGCAGGTCAAGCCGTGCAAAATATGAACATCATGTTTGGTTTAGCCGAACATATCGGCTTGGAAATTGTGCCATTATTACCTTGATAAATTTTTATCATGTTTTAATCACTGTTATATTTCATGGCGGATTCATATCTGAAGTGGCTAGATTTATCCGTTGAACTACGCTAGGCAAATGGAACTACACTTGACAATATGAGTCTTATCAAATTAAATGATATTGATTGACCATGTACTAGAAGCGCAGGATAATAATTTTCGGTTTTGAATTTTAGGAGTGATAAATATGAATGCTGTTACTGAAATACCTAGCCCATTAGTTTTTACAGACAATGCGGCCAGAAAAGTGAAAGAGCTCATTGATGAGGAAGGTTCTCCTGATCTTAAGTTGCGCGTGTTTGTGAGTGGTGGTGGCTGTTCAGGTTTTCAATACGGTTTTACTTTTGAAGAAACCGTAAATGATGACGATACGCAAGTGCATCGTGATAGCGTTACCTTACTGATTGATCCCATGAGCCTGCAATATTTGATGGGTGCTGAAATTGATTACCAGGACAGCTTACAAGGTTCACAGTTTGTGATTCGCAACCCGAATGCAACTACAACTTGCGGCTGTGGTTCTTCTTTTTCCGCATAAACTGTTAAAGCAATAAACAATAAAAAAGGGCTATGCCCTTTTTTATTGTTACAACACCCATTACTCAAGTTATTGCCTACTAAAATGCCAGCGCATTCGCCTGCCCCGCTTTATAAGGATGCGTAGCTTTTTGATATAAGCGCGTGATTTTACGCACGTAATCTTTGGTTTCAGGATATGGTGGAATACCGCGATACTTTTGTACAGCACCTTCCCCAGCGTTATAGGCGGCTGCAACTAAAGAGACATTACCCTTAAAAAAGGTAAGTAACCATTGCAAATAAGCCAAACCACCTTTGATATTGTCCGCCGCATCAAACGCATTTTTAACTTTGAAGCGCTGAGCTGTTTCTGGTATAAGTTGCATTAAACCTTGCGCATTTCTGGGTGATTTTGCATTGACATTGAAGCCAGATTCTACAGAAATAACCGCAAGAGCTAGTCCAGGGTCAATTTCGTAAATAGGTGCCAGTTTTTGCACTAAATTAAAAATAGGACCCTTCAGATAAAGTGGCTCCTTAGTGGCAGCCAAGTCTATCTCAGCCAATTTGCGTTCTTCATCTGTTTGATTCAGCTTTGTAATATCGGCTATTTTTTCCGGCAACATGCAAGTCGGCAAAGACGCTGGAATAGCTGAAGCATGGGTAAAGCGTAACATCTCTTTGGCATACTGATGCCCTTGCTCACCAGCTAACGTAAAAAGCTGTGCAGCTACGCTATCATTACGCCCTACTCCACGACCGTTGGCATACATCCAGCCAAGTGCATATTGAGCATCAGCATTGCCAACTTTTGCTGCACGACAATACAAATTAACCGCTTTTTCGTAATCGCGCGGCCGACCTTCAGCATGCTCGTATTTAACAGCCAATGCGATAAGTTCGAGAGGGGTACTACTTGATTCCGCGTTTTTTTCTGACAACAACTCAAGGGACTGATTTTTTGACGACAACTGTGGTGACAAGCTTAAATCATCAGCAGCAGTAGCCACATTAATTACGCCTGAAATCATCAGAGCAAGTACAGATTTCTGCAAAAATATCATTTACACACCTTTGTGAATTTTAATTGTAACAAAGCAAATTTCATGCCATAAAATTTATGGTGGTATTTTATCAAGCTTATTTTTGTATAGCTATATTTGAAACTCTGCCGCATCAATTTTAAAATATAATATAATCAATAAGTTATGTGTTTTGAATTAGTGTTAACTAAAAAATAAACTCATTCTTTTTTTTCATCTAATACGGTTAAATATTTTCAGATGAACTACAGTCAATGGAATTCCAGACCAAGTGTAAAGAAAGCTGACACTTTAAATAAGTAAATATTTCACACTAGGCCACTTCTTGCGCAACATCCCCGCCACCTTTTTTCATTACCTTACCATCCGCTGCGCGCTGCTTTCTTACCGCCTTCGGGTCTGCAATCAGAGGACGATAAATCTCTACCCGATCAAGATCACGCAATATGACATCCAGTTTACTTAGCTTTCCGAAAATTCCGATTTTATTTGTGGTCAGATTGATTTCAGGAAATTTTTCCAGGATACCTGAAGCAATTATGGCGGCCTCTGCGGTGCTACCTTCGCACAATTTAACCGGAATAATAAGCTGTTGCTTGGGCAAAGCGTAGGCAACCTCCACCATAACTTCATGACTCATTTATAACCCTTTCTAATTACAGTATTTTTTCTGCACGCTCAACAAAAGCATCAACCATAGTATTGCTGATATGGCTGAATACTGGTGCTATTAATTTTTCCAAAATTCCATTTGAAAACTCATAACTCAATTTAAATTCAATTTTACAGGCCTCATCAGACAATGCGATAAAATGCCAAACACCTTCAAGCTGTTTAAATGGTCCATCTTTTAATTTAATTTCCATCAAACTTGGATAGATCTTATGATTTTCTGTGGTGAAGCTTTGCTTGATGTGATGGTAATTGATATGCAGCGTCGCTGTGGTACGCGAATCTCCATGCCTTACAACATGCGTGCCGTCACACCAGGGCAAGAATTCAGGATAGCGCTCCACATCTTCCACCAAGGCAAACATCTGCTCGGCGGAATAGCCCACAAGAACTGTTTTTTCAACCTGTGCCATTAGTTTAACTAGAGTAAAATGCTAATTTTAGTCTATAACACACGCCATGAGCATCGCCCAAAACAAAAAAGCTTTTCATGATTACTTTATCGAAGATAAGTGCGAAGCGGGAATCGTACTAGAAGGTTGGGAAGTAAAAGCCATACGCGATAATCGCATTAATCTGAAAGAAGCTTACGTCGTTATTCAGCACGGTGAAATCTATTTGATTGGCTGCCATGTCACTCCGCTAGGCTCGGCCTCCACCCATGTGCGGCCTGATGCGATAAGAACACGCAAATTATTGCTACACGCGGAAGAAATCGCCAAACTCATTGGTAAAGTGCAGATTGCTGGCTACACCTTGGTACCGCTGGATATGCACTACACGCGTGGTCGCATAAAAATCCAGATCGGACTGGCAAAAGGAAAAAAACAATACGACAAGCGCGCCACTGAGAAAGATAGGGATTGGCAGCGTGAAAAAGGACGTATTATTCGCGCCGCCAATAAATAAAAGACTTACATCAGCACAATATCAAATGCTTCCTGCGAATATTGTGCTTCCGGCTGGAGTGAGACGGGCTTGCCAATAAAATCGGATAAATTAGCCAGACTCTGCGATTCTTCATCGTTAAGCAACTCAATCACCTTGGGCGAAGCCAACACGCGAAACTCACGCGCGCTAAATTGTCTGGCATGGCGCAATAACTCACGCAAAATCTCATAACACACTGTTTGCGCAGTTTTCAGCTCCCCCCTTCCCTGACACACCGGACAAGGCTCACACAGAATATGCGCCAGACTTTCACGCGTACGTTTACGCGTCATTTCCACAAGCCCCAGTGTGGAAAATCCATGAATACCGGTGCGTGTACGGTCTTTGGCTACCGCTTTTTGCAGCTCTTCCAGCACGGCTGCGCGTTGCGCATCTTCATCCATATCAATAAAATCAATAATGATAATACCGCCCAGATTGCGCAGTCTTAACTGGCGTGCAATGGACTGCGAAGCTTCCAAATTGGTTTTGAAAATAGTATCCGACAAGCTACGTCCACTAACAAAACTGCCCGTGTTGACATCTACTGTAGTCAGCGCTTCGGTCTGATCGAAAATCAAATAACCACCAGATTTCAGCTCCACCTTGCGCGACAAAGCTTTTTTGATTTCATTCTCGACGTTATACACATCAAATAATGGCCGCTCGCCTTGATAATGCTCCAATTTGGACACGGCACCTTGCACATAAAGCGCTGAAAACTCGCGTAATTTCACATAAGTTTCACGCGAATCGACGCGTATGCATTCAGTATCTTTATTAACCACATCGCGCAAAACACGCATGGGTAAATCCAGCTCTTGAAATACTAATGAACGATTGGCCGCACTTTTGCTAGAAGTTTGAATGTTACGCCATACTTTTTGCAGATAATCGACATCGGCCAACAATTCCTCATCTGTCGCTGTTTCAGCTTGAGTGCGAATAATATAGCCGCCCTTTCTATCTTCCGGCAAAAGTTTGCTGAGCCTGTCGCGCAATGCCTCACGTTCAGCTTCGTCTTCTATGCGTTGCGATACCCCTATATGCTGCTGCTCGGGTAAAAACACCAAAAACCGCCCGGCAATACTGATTTGCGTCGTCAGCCTTGCCCCTTTGGTACCCAACGGCTCCTTAACCACTTGGACGATTAGTGGCTGGCCTTCATGCAACACCTCTTGAATCGTTCTTTCTGTCTCTGCGCTACTGCATTCCAATATGTCTGTTGCATGTAAAAATGCCGCACGCTGCAGGCCAATTTCAACAAAAGCTGATTGCATACCAGGTAATACACGGCACACATCGCCCCGATAAATATTGCTCACCAAGCCAAGTGAAGTGCTACGCTCAATGTGCAGTTCTTGCAATGCACCCTGCGCCATAATGGCAACGCGGGTTTCCTGTGGGGTAACGTTAATTAGTATTTCTTCGCTCATATTTTCACTTTTTTCATTAAGCTTTATTTGTACACGGTATTTTTATCAGAGCACCTGAATTCCAGCTTGTTTGAGCAAAGCTGCCGTTTCGTAAATTGGCAAACCCATCACGCCGGAATAACTGCCCTCAATGCGCCGAATAAAAACACCCGCCAAGCCTTGTATGCCATAAGCACCCGCTTTATCAAACGGTTCACCCGAAGCAATGTAAGCCGATATTTCCGCTTCAGACAACTCTGCCATTTCCACCCTGGTACTGGAAAGCGCCGTCGTTATGCCATGCTCTGTCGCTAGCGCCAAACCGGTGTGCACTTCATGCCAACGCCCTGACATCTGACTTAACATGGAACGCGCCTCCTCTACTGTTTCCGGCTTGCCTAAAATCTGGCCATCTAGGCTAACGGTAGTATCTGCCGCCAGAATAGGTAATTGCGGTAAAGCGGAAGCCTGCAAATAATGCTGACAAGCCTGTGCTTTTGCGTGAGCCAACCGCAGCACATAGGCTTGCGGCTGCTCGTTGGGCAGTACGGATTCATCAATATCCGAAGGCAGCACTGCAAAATTTACGCCGATTTGCTGCAACAATTTCGCCCGGCGTGGTGAGCGCGAAGCCAAATAAATTTTTGGATTGACAGGCTGAGTCATACCCGTGCTGGCCGCTGCAATTCTGCTTCAACTTCGTCACGCTGGTGTTTTCCACATAGCAATTCGACCAGAGTTAGCGCAAAATCCATCGCCGTACCCGGGCCACGCGAAGTGACTATCCGGCCATCGACAACAACCGCTTCATGGCTGTAACGATGACTACCGGGTAATAAATCCAAAACACCGGGAAAGCTGGTAACGGCTTTACCTTGCAACAAACCAGCCGCATGTAACGCCATGGGCGCGGCGCAGATGGCCGCTATATAACCACCCTGCGCCGCGGTTTTTTTCAGTATATCCTGCACCCGCAGATCATTTTTCAAATGCTCGGAACCCGGCATACCGCCAGGTAAAACCACCATATCAAAAGTTTGTGCCAACACATCGTCCAACAATATATCCGGCAGCAACACAACGCCACGGCTGCAACGTACCCCCCCGCTATTTAAACCCGCCAGCAAGACATCCACACCGGCACGGCGTAAGATGTCGGCCACGGTAACGGCTTCCAGCTCTTCGCAGCCCTGGGCTAATGGAATTAACACCTTACTCATTTTTTACTCCTAAATTAATCATTACATTAGGCACATCAAACCAAAATCATGACTGAATGGACCTATTTATTCAAAATCGGCATCGCGTTGTTTGCGATTGTTAATCCTGTCGGTGCTTTGCCAATTTTCATCAGCGCCACCGATGGCTGGACAGAACAGCATCGCGCGGAGACGGCAAAAACCGTTGCTATTACAGTATTTATTGTGCTGGTAACTGCCGCGCTATTGGGTGACCGCATTCTGGATTTTTTCAGTATCAGCATTCCCTCTTTTCAGGTCGGCGGCGGTGTTTTGCTCATGCTGATTGCCATCTCCATGATGCACGCCAAGCAGAGCGATACCCGCCAGACCAAAGAAGAGGCCATCGCTGTGGCAGACCGTGAAGCCATAGCCATTGTACCACTCAGCATTCCGCTGTTAGCCGGCCCCGGCGCAATCAGTAGCATGATTATTTCCGCACAGCAAAGTGGCAGTTTTTTGGGGCATGTTTCACTCGCTCTACCCGTTGCCGTCATTTGTTTACTCATTTGGATAACGCTCAGATTATCAGTAAGAATTGCGCGTAGATTGGGTACTATCGGCATCAACATTGTGACCCGCCTAATGGGGCTAATATTGGCCGCCATGGCAGTCGAGTTTATCGCGCACGGCTTGGCTGGCTTGTTTCCCAAACTGGTTTCTTAAGCGTCTAGCCTGTAGAATCAGTTCTTAACTTCGTTGCTAAAATAATTATGATCTGGAAACCCAACACCACAGTCGCTGCCATTGTTGAACAAAATGGTAAATTTTTACTGGTAGAAGAAGAAACAGCAGAAGGTATACGCTTGAACCAGCCGGCCGGGCATCTGGAAGATGGAGAAACCCTGATACAGGCGACCATACGCGAAGCCCTAGAAGAAACGGCCTATGAATTCACGCCGGAGGCATTGCTCGGCGTTTATCAATGGCGACATCCCAACAAGGATCTGACTTATATGCGTTTTGCATTTATCGGTAGCGCTTCCAACCACAAACCGGAACAGCCGCTGGATGATGGGATCATTCGCACCGTATGGCTAAGTCCGGATGAAATCCGCGCCAGTGCCGCTATGCATCGCAGCCCACAAGTGTTGCGTTGCGTGGAAGACTATCTGGCGGGTCAACGTTTTCCACTCTCTGTGATTACCCATTTATAAGCCTAATAAATTTATGCAAAAAAAACGTGTAGTTGTCGGCCTATCCGGCGGCGTTGATTCCTCAGTCGCCGCCTTATTATTAAAACAACAAGGCTATGAAGTCATCGGCCTCTTCATGAAAAACTGGGAAGGTGACGACACCGACGAATACTGCTCATCCAAACAGGATTTGATTGATGCCGTCTCCGTAGCCGATAAACTTGATATTGAAATTGAAGCTGTCAATTTCAGCAAGGAATATAAGGAAACCGTATTCGCTAATTTTTTGCAGGAATATCAAGCGGGGCGCACGCCCAACCCGGATATTCTGTGCAACTCCGAAATCAAATTCAAAGCTTTTTTAGACCACGCCATGCACATGGGCGCGGATTTAATTGCCACCGGACATTACGCCCAAGTAAGGGAAAAGTACGGCTTGTTTCAACTGCTCAAAGCCGAAGATGGCAGCAAGGATCAAAGCTATTTTTTATACCGCTTAAATCAGGCACAGCTTTCCAAAACACTATTTCCATTGGGACATTTACTTAAACGTGAAGTGCGGGAAATAGCACGTCAGGCGGGTTTGTCTACCAGTGAGAAAAAAGACTCTACCGGCATCTGCTTCATAGGCGAACGTCCGTTTCAAGAATTTTTGAGCCAATATTTACCGCGCCAGCCGGGTGAAATGCTTACCCCGGAAGGTCTGGTGGTTGGCCAGCATGAAGGCTTGATGTACTACACGCTGGGTCAGCGCCAAGGCCTGAAGATAGGTGGCTCCAAGATCAGTAACGGCGAACCCTGGTTTGTGGCGGGCAAAGACATGCAACGTAATGTGCTCATCGTGGTGCAAGGCCACGATCATCCACTGCTGTTCAATGACGGCCTGCAAGCCAGCCAGCTGCACTGGATTTCTGGCACGCCACCAGAAACGCACTGGGTTTATGCCGCCAAAACCCGCTATCGTCAGCCTGATGCGCCCTGTGAGATTGATAAACTGGAAGAGGATCTTACCGAAATTCGCTTCGGGCAAAAACAATGGGCGATTACGCCAGGACAATCGGTGGTCGTATATGAAAGTAATGTGTGCCTGGGTGGCGGAATTATTACGTCAGCGCTATGAACGACCAAGCCGTTGACTACACTTCACCATGAACAAATGCCTTACCATACTATTCACCAGCCTGTTGTTACTACAGGCTAATCACGCCAGTGCTATTGAAATCAAGGGAGCCATCTCCTGCAGTTACTGGTTTTCCGGCAGATCAAAGCCAGAACAACGCGCGCTTAACACCACCTGGTTAGTTGGCTATCTCAGTGCAATCGGCTGGAAATCAAACGACATCATTCTCAATCAAACCGAAATTCAATCCATTGAATTGTGGACAGATGAGTACTGCCGCATCCATCCAGAATCCTATATAGCCAACGGCGCGCGCGATTTAAGCAAAGAGTTGCTGAAGAAAGGAGTTCCGGCTAAATATTAGCCACAGAAAAAAACATTCAAGAAACTGCTCCAGTTGACGTTAGCAAGGATGCTGTGTCAATTTTTGTAAAGAGCACCTGAATGATGTCGAGCAAAATAGCCTCTATAAAAATACAGCCGTTTAAGCACGGCTTGCTATTCATTTTCATAATGCTGCCGCCCAGCGTAATCGCCGCCGACCTCAATCCAGCCGATGCAAACATTCAGGAACAAATCCGTCAACAAGAGCGTCAACGTTTACTGCGTCAGCAGCTTGAAATCAAACCTGATGTTCACAATGCCGCCGAAAAAATCAAAAGTGCCGCATCTGCCAGCACGGATGACATACCCGACCACGAATCTCCTTGCTTCACCCTTTCCAAAATTGAATTGACTGGCGATAGCGCTCACCAATTTCAGTTTGCACTCGATAAAGTGCTGGCGCATAGCCATTCATCCAAGGTACAAAACAAAGCTATTTTAGGCAGCTGCCTCGGTGCTATAGGCATCAATGCTGTCATGGCACGCGTTCAAAATGGCATTATTGCCAAAGGCTTTGTCACCACTCGTGTATTAGCCGCGCCACAGGATTTAAAAACCGGCATATTGCAACTCACCATTATTCCCGGGCGGGTACATGCGATTCGTTTTACATCGGATTCCAGCCAACGTGTCAGCGCCTGGAATACATTACCTGCGGGTAAAGGCGACATTCTTAATTTGCGCGATATTGAACAAGGTTTGGAAAACCTCAAACGTGTACCCAGTGCTGAAGCCGATATTCAAATTGAACCTGCGTTTGCCGATCCAGACTATGCTCCATCCGCAACGCCACTGCCAGCGCAACCGGGCTTGAGTGATCTGGTTATTCGTTACCATCAACGCTTACCCATCAGAGTGTCTTTTACTCTAGATGATAGCGGATCAAGTAGCACAGGCAAATATCAAGGCGGTATAACGCTATCAGGCGATAACTTGCTGGCGTTGAATGATTTGTTTTATGTGAATTTCAATCATGACCTTGGTGGCGGCATTCCGGGCGGTCGAGGCAATAGCGGTTATTCTGCCCATTACTCCATCCCTTGGGGCTATTACTTACTCAGCAGCACGACTTCTTCCAATGATTTTCACCAAACGGTTGCAGGTGCCAGCCAAAACTATGTATTCAGTGGCCATAGCCAGAATGCGGAAGTCAAAATATCACGGCTATTGTTTCGCAATAGCCTCAATAAAACCTCCGCCTCATTGAAAGGCTTCTTTCGCAAATCCAGCAATTTTATTGATGATACAGAGATTGAAGTGCAGCGCCGCCGTACCGCAGGATGGGAGCTTGGGCTCAATCAAAGTTGGTTTCTGGGCAAAGCGGTTCTGGATTACAACTTGGCCTACAAACGCGGAACCGGCGCACAACATGCGCTGAAAGCCCCTGAGGAGAGTTTTGGTGAAGGTACATCGCGCATGGCGATGCTCATTGGTGATTTGAATCTTGGCGTACCGTGGGAAATCAAAACGCCCTGGGGCAAGCAAACCTTGCAATACAGCGCCAATTTGCGTGGCCAAACCAACTTCACCCCACTCACGCCACAAGATCGCTTCAGCATTGGCAGCCGATTCACAGTACGTGGTTTTGATGGCCAACAAACACTAATTGCCGATAACGGCTGGCTTTTACGCAACGAACTGATGGTACCGATTGCGCAATTCGGGCAAGCCCTTTACTGGGGGTTGGATTATGGCGTGGTTGATGGCCAATCCAGTGCCTCACTGGCAGGCAAGCATTTGGCAGGTACCGTCATAGGCTTGCGTGGCAATGGACAAGCCTCAGGATCGAGATGGTTAAGCGGATTTTACTATGACGTATTCATCGGCAAGCCCATCAGCAAGCCCGCAGGATTTGCGACATCTGACTCTAGCGCTGGTTTTAATTTAAGTTGGTCTTACTAAAGGGCACTTCTATAAATGCACAATCGTCGCCACACTGCGTTGCTCACAAAAAATTACTCCTTACATATCAAATATATACCGCGTCGCAATTTTTTGCCCGCGCCTTGTTTGGCTTTGAAACTGACATTTATTGAAGCACCCTAAAAGCTTTTACTGGGGAACTTAAGATGAAATTTGGCACACTCGATGTTATCGCCCCTGGTGTTTTATCCGCAGAGCGATTTCGCTCCGACCAAACCAATGCCACATGGACGGAAGCCGAGGTCTTCGGCTCCGCTATCTGGTTGTGGATGCATTCCCAAAAACATCGAGAACTACCCTTGCATATGTTATCCACACTGCTTTTGCCCGCTCTAAAAAATCAGCAATACATTCTAGTCTCGGAACATGGAAAACCCGTTTTTTATCTGTCATGGGCAAATCTGAGCGCAGACGCTGAAAGTCGATATATCAAGAATCCATCATTCACTATGCCACAAGACGACTGGAATAGCGGCGACCGCATGTGGATTCTGGATTGGGTAGCGCCTTTCGGTCACACCCGGGAAATGAGTCAATTGCTCGCGCAACACCTGTTCGGTGAGCGCTGTATGCGGGCACTTTATCACCGTGGCTACGATAGAGGTTTACGTGTCAAAACCTTTTATGGCGTTGGTGTCATGTCAGAAGTAGCGCGCTTTTGGTTTAAAACACATCCGATTGTATAGGATCAGGCGTAACTACCTCCACCGTCAATATTTTCTATTTGCAATTAACATCAGGGCACGCAAATGAATAAAAATCGCTATCGCCTCATATTCAATCAACACCGCAACCTCCTCATGGCTGTAGCCGAGCATGTGGCAAGCTCGGGTAAATCTAACCAGGAAGGCACAATTGGCAGTACCGTCAGTCCGGCCGCCAGCACAGACCGGCACCCGTTAAAACGGCTCACCTTCTCGATCATGCGCTGCCTGGGCATGGTTGGCTTGATAGGTTTAAGTAGCTTCAGCAACCCCGCCTATGCCGACATTATTGCCGACCCCATGGCACCTGCCAATCAACGCCCGATTATTCTCAATGCTCCCAATAGCGTGCCACTGGTCAACATTCAAACGCCAAGTGCCGCAGGCGTATCGCGTAATACCTACAGCCAATTTGATGTCAATAGCAACGGCGCAATTCTTAACAATAGCCGTACCAATGTGCAAACCCGGTTGGGCGGCTTTGTTCAGGGTAATCCTTATCTGGCCACGGGCAGTGCCCGCATCATTCTCAATGAAGTTAACACGCTGAACCCCAGCCTGCTCCATGGCTATGTAGAAGTGGCGGGTAGCCAGGCACAGGTGGTAATAGCCAACCCCGCTGGCATTAGCTGCAATGGCTGTGGCTTTATCAATGCCAGCCGCGCCACCTTGACTACAGGCAGCCCCATACTCAGCGGTGGGGATTTAATGGGTTACCGTGCGACAGGCGGCATTATCAACATTTCAGGTTCCGGGCTGGATGCCAGCCAAACCAGTTACACCGATATTATTGCCCGTGCGGTGCATGTGAATGCAGGCCTCTTCGCCAATCGTCTCAACATCATCACTGGTGCCAATCAAACCCATGTAAATAGTGCAGAAAATACCTCCGACAATTACCTGGGCACCATTATCCCGACCAGCACTACCTCCAATCCCACGCCAGGCTATGCGCTGGATGTCGCCGCGTTGGGAGGGATGTATGCGGGCAAGATTCATATGATAGGTACAGAGGCCGGGCTAGGTGTACGTAATGCAGGCCATATCGGTGCCAGTGTCGGAGAGGTGGTGATTGATACCAATGGCATGCTCGCCAACTCCGCCACAGGACGCATTACCAGTGCAGGCAATACGCAAATCACTACGGCTAGCTACGCCCTCAACAACAGCGGCACGCTCTATGCTAAAAACGACATTTTATTATCCAACCATGGTGACCTCAACAACCATGGCTTGATTGGCGCGCAGGGCAACACCCATCTTATCGCCAACAGCATCAACAGTAGCGAGAGTGGCATTTTTGCAGCCGGTCTCAACGCCGATGGCAGCCTATCCAGTGCTGGTAGTGGCGATTTGACCATTGTTGCCAGTCAATCTATCGCTGCGTTCGGTCAGAATCTGGCTACTGGAAATCAATCCATCAGCGCCCAGTCACTTGACCTCTCCAGCAGCCAGACTTCAGGCCGCAATCTGACGCTGACTGCCAGCAATGGCAACATTAACGCCGCCAATGCCAATCTGGAAACCATCAGTGGCTCATTGTCTGTCAATACCACACACATGCTCATCACGGACGGTGCCAATATCGCGGCCAATCAACTCAATCTCGCTGCACATGATTTTTCAAACAGGAAAGGCAAAATTATCCAGGCTGGGTCAAATGAGACAAATATTTTCACCACGCACTCACTCGACAACACCAGCGGCAGTATTGCAAGCAATGGCAATACGATTTTTACCGTAGACGACTTGGACAATCAGGGCGGTCAGCTGCGCTCCGGGCAAAGCCTGACGATTATCGGTAGCGCTGCACTCAACAATAACCAAGGGTTGATAACATCAAACAACAGATTGGATATTGTGGATCATCTGGCTGATTCCGCCAACAATATGGCCGATAAAACACTGGCCGTGAGCAACACAGGTGGCACTATTATTGCCGGAGCCAATCTCAACATCGACAGCAAAAGCCTCAGCGGTGATGGCAAAGTGCTATCGAATGGCAACCTGACAACCAAGCTTACGCGTGACTATGTGCATACTGGCGCATGGCAGGCAGATGGCAACGCCACATTCGTGACCACCGGCACGCTGACCAATCAGGCCAAATTGCTGGCAGGCCAGACACTCAATCTCACGGCAGGCACCCTTGATAACCGCGCCGGAGCCGAGATGGTTGGCACTACCCTGCACCTCGCTGCCACCGATACGCATACCCTCACCAACCGAGGTCTGATTGACGGGCAGGATACGTTTATCGACACCATCACGCTCAACAACCTGGGCACTGGCAGAATTTATGGTGACCATGTGGCGATTGCAGCCATCACACTGAACAACAATGCTGAAACCGTCCTAGGTGTTACCAGCGCGGCGGTGATTGCCGCACGCGAGCGTCTCGACATCGGCGCACAAACCATCACCAACCGCGAACACGCCTTGATCTTCAGCGCAGGCGATATGGCCATAGGCGGAAGCCTGGATGCCACCCATCAAGCCATTGACAGCGCGCTTGTCCTGAACAACCACAGCGCCAGTATCGAAACGCTGGGCAATCTCAACCTGAATGTAGCGCAGATCAACAATACCAATGAACACTTCAGTACACATGAAGTGGCCGTTTCCAGCACCACCATGCAGGAATACCAATTAGCGGCAGGCGATATAGTGATGCCCTCAGACATCAGCAGCCGCTACCAACCGGATGAAATCAGACTTTTTGATTGTGAGCCAACCTGCGCCAGCGTCATTTTAACCGGCGACACCAGTGATCAGTTTTATCGCTATGACTACACCCCGCACCATAACCGAAACTCAAATACAAAGCTCGGATCCCGGTCAGATACTGGCAGGCGCAGCCATGCAGATTACGGCAAACCAGGTGCTGAACGACAAAAGCAAGATCATGGCCGGAGGTGCCCTGACCGCCAATATAGGCACACTTACCAATTCCGAAGTCGCCGGTACGCGCACCACTACCGATACCGGAATTGCCAATTACTTTTTCCGCATACGCGAAAAAGGCCGCGATTCCGGCGGTGTCAGCATCACTAGCTACAATCCTGCGGCCAACCTGCTTGCCATCAGCCTTGCGCCAACCAGTTTTTTGCAGAATACCGCACCCAGTGCTAGCGGCACCAGCATAGCTGCGCGCACCATGCACAGTGTGAACCAGGCCGCAGGCGCTGCCAATGTGACAAACCCAAGCATCAACCTGATAAGTCCCAACATCAGCATTCCCGACAACAATCTGTTTCGCTACAACCCAGACCCCAAGGCGCATTATCTGATTGAAACCGATCCGCAATTTGCCAATTACCGTACCTGGTTAAGCAGCAATTACCTGTTAAGCGCCCTCGCCTACAACCCAGCCCTTACCACGGCGCGTCTGGGCGATGGCTTTTACGAACAAAAACTCGTCCGCGAACAAATCGCCCAGCTCACTGGCAGAAGATTTCTCACCGGTTACACCAACGACGAGGCGCAATACCAGGCACTGATGCAAAACGGCATCACCGTAGCGAAAACCTTCAAGCTCACTCCCGGTGTTGCGCTCACCGCCAGCCAAGTCGCCCAGCTCACCAGTGATATAGTGTGGCTGGTTCAGCAAACCATCACCCTGGCCGATGGTTCCACTACGCAAGCGCTGGTGCCGCAAGTGTATGTACGTACCAAGGCTGGCGATCTGTCGGGTAACGGCGCACTGATTTCGGCCGATACCACTAATTTGCATGTGGCGGGTGACTTGAACAATACCAATGGCACCATTGCTGGCCGTACCGTATTGGCACTCAATGCTTACAATGTGAACAATCTGGGTGGTCGCTTGACTGCGAATGATGTGAGTGTCGCTGCAAGCAATGACCTGAATAACCTTGGCGGACAGATAGATGCTACGAATAGTCTTGTGGCTACCGCAGGTCATGATTTGAATGTGATTAGTACGACTAGTACGCAAACCAGTAGCCAAGGTAGTCGTACCAATATTAACCGTATGGCAGGTTTGTATGTGACTGGCAACCCTACCCTACCGACGACAGGTCTGCTGGTTGCAAGTAGCGGTCATGACATCCATCTGGATGCAGCGCAGATTGTTAATATCGGTGCGGATAATACCACTGGGGAAACCGCTATTGGCGGCACCAGCATTCAGGCAGCACATGATCTGAGTTTGGGGTCTGTCACCACCTCAGAACAGAATAACATTGTGTGGAACAGCACCAATCACTTGAATCAAGGTAGCACTCTGGATAATGGCACCACGATTCAAACTAACGGCAACATTCAATTACAAGCGGGTAATGATGCCAATATCAAAGCAGCGAGTGTGACCAGTGGTGATGGCAGTGCCACTAATGCAGGTGGATCACTCAATGTGGTGGCGGGCAACAGCATCAATCTCACTGCCGGACAAGCGACACAGAATCTGGATGAAACTGCTCAAGTTAAAAGTCACGGCTTTTTATCCAGCACCACGACCAAACTGCATGACACCATCAATAAGTCTGACAGCATAGGCAGTAGCTTGAGTGCGGATAGCATTACCTTACAAGCTGGCGGCCAGAATGCAGCTAAAGGGGATATTAATATCAATGGTAGTAATGTGGTGGCAACGCAAGACACCACCCTCAATGCGGCAAACAATATCACCATCACTGCCGCTCAAAACACCGACGATGAAACCCATCTACGCGATGTTAAGAAAAGTGGTCTGCTTAGCAGTGGTGGCATCGGCTTTACCATCGGTAGCCGTCAACTCACCAATACCAATGACACTAAATCAGTCACCAACACTGCCAGCACGGTAGGCAGTATTGCAGGCAATGTAAACATCAATGCCGGACTCGGTGGTCAAACTGGTATGTACACTCAAACCGGCAGTGATGTACTCGCTCCCAAAGGTGACGTTAACATCACCGCCCAACAGGTTGATATTAATGCCGCAACCAATAGCAATAACAGCGTACAAACCACCAAGTTCAAACAAACAGGCATCACCCTAGCGGTCACTAGCCCAGTGATTAGCGCCATCCAAACCGCCCAACAAATGGTACAAGCGGCCAGCCAGACCAAAGACACCAGAATGCAAGCATTAGCTGCAGGCACCACGGCACTCTCGGCGAGTAACGCTTTAGATGCCATTAAAGCCGGTCAAGGCAGCGACATGTTTGGCAAGACTGCACAAATAGCAACGACGGATGCCAATGGCAAACCTAGTAGCCGCGATGCCAACGCCGCAAACCAAGTCGGTGGCATTAACATCAGCATCAGTTTAGGCACCAGCCAGAACAGTAGCACCACTACCCAAACCAGTGACAATGCCCAAAGCAGTCATGTCACCGCAGGCAACAACATCCACATCAAAGCCACTGGTGACCAACTAGCTGATGACAGTTCAAACCCAGACAGCGGCAATATCTATGTCATTGGCAGTCAAGTCAAAGCCAACCACAACGTCAGCCTTGACGCACAAAACAACCTCAACCTACATGCCGCACAGAATGTAGATACCCTCAACAGTAAAAACTCTGGTAGTTCTGCCAGTTTGGGGGTGAGCTTTGGTACGGATGGCTTGCTGTTTACCGCAGGTCTCAGTGGTAGTAAGGGTAAAGCCAAAGGTAACGACATCAGCTACACAGAAACGCAAATACAAAGTGGCAACAAAGCAGGCGAGAGCGTCACCCTAACCAGCGGCAAAGACACCAATCTCATCGGGGCACAAGTCTCAGGTAACCAAGTGATTGCCAATGTGGGTACTAATCCACTCACTGGCGGCAACCTCAACATTCAAAGTCTACAAGACCTCAGTGACTTCAACAGCAAGCAACAAAGCATCGGCAGTAGTATCTCTGTGGGCTATGGCAAGATGGGCGGCAGCTTTAACTACAGCGACAGTAAAACCAATAGCCACTATGCCAGTGTCAATGAGCAAAGCGGCATGATGGCGGGTGATGGTGGCTTTCAAGTAAAGGTAAATGGCAATACCAACCTCACCGGGGCGGTAATGGCGAGTACGGATAAGGCCATTCAAGACAACAAGAATAGCCTGACTACACAAACGCTGACAACCAGCAATATTCAGAACAGTGCGGAGTATAGTGCCAAAGGTGTGAGCTTTGGCACAGGTGTAGGGCTGAACAAACAGTCCAATGGTAGCTACAAGAACGCGCCTACCGCCAGTGCCGGAATGACCCGCGAAGCAGGCAATGCCGACAGCGTTACATTAAGCGGCATCAGCGGTGGTGCCATCACTATTACCGACAACCATCAACAAACCGGGATGACTGGCAAGGATGCGGTCACCACGCTGGCTACGCTCAACCGCGATGTCAAAATAAATGGAAACGGTGAAGTGGTGGATAGTCAGGGCAACAGCACCGCCCACACCATCACCCCAATCTTCGACCAACGGCTGGTCGCGCAGACAATGCAGGCGCAGATGCAAATCACCCAGGCGTTCAGTCAGGTAGCACCGAAGGCAGTGGCCGACTTTGCACAAAGCCAATATGACAACCTCAAAACCACCAATCCGGCAGAAGCCGAAAAGTGGGCGGAAGGCGGCCTCTACCGTATTGCGCTACACACGGCACTTGGTGGTCTGATTAGCGGCGACATTTCGGGCGTAGCCAGTGCAGGCGCGATCGCCAGCGCAGCCCCCTTGCTCAATGATTTGCAAGCGGCAGTACAAAAGCAACTGGAAGGCGCAGGTTTAAGCACCACCACCGCCAATACAGTGAGTCAGATATTGGTTGAATTAACGAGTATAGGCATTGGCGGTGCGATTGGAGGTGCCAACGGTGCGGCGACAGCGTTGGTGGTGGATACGAATAATCGGCAGTTGCACTGGGACGGTTTTTTAAAAGAAAAAGCCAAGTGTGACAAGAGTCCTTCAAACCAGGGTTGTGGCACCATAGAGAAAATGGCGGGAGATAGCACAAGGGTAATCCCCAACGCTATTAGCGGTTTGCCAGAAAGTATGGTTATTGCCAACCTGGATGCACAAGGTAATGTAGTCAGTTACACCGTTGCCGACAAGCTTGGTCACCCTCAATTGATCATGCAGCCATTGGAGTTTGAGGTGTACCGTAATGCTACGCTGGGCATACGCGCCAATATGAATCTGGCACCACAATGGTCGCTGGATTATGCTTCTGCCTTGGTTTATAGTTCTACCGGTCAGATAGGCTTGGCTGTAGAGCATGCAGGGTTGGTGCTGACGAACCCGGGCATGTGGATGGAAAATGCGGTAGGCGTGCTGGGTGGCGTGCTCGCGGGAAGTGAGATTAAGGCGGCAAATAGTGGAGCGGCTGCAGTTGATACATCACTTGTTGCGTCAGGTAAGGCGATTGGTCAATTTGATATGGTCACCAATCCTGGGCCGTTGGCGAGCATGCCTGGCACTCCAGCTTCTAATTTTTCTGGCGGTAAATATACAGCTCTTACTCTTACAGAGGATATTACGCTTTATCGTGGAGGTGATTCGACTGGGAAAGCGCTTGGTCAATGGTTCACAACTGAATCACCCACATCAGTTGCACAGGTGCGTATAGATACTGCAGTTAAACCACAGTGGGTCGATCCGAAAACTGGTCAATTGACAGGTAACTCCCCTATTGATGTTGTTTACACCGTCAAAATTCCAGCTGGGACGACGATTTATCAAGGATCTGTCGGCAATCAAGGAGGCGTGTATGTTGGCGGACATAATGTCAGTCAAGTTTTTGTTCCTGAACCGTGGAAAATTCCAGGTGTTCAGATAATTGGACAACCTAAACTCTTAAAATAAAATGGTAGACAAATTGAAAGAAACATATGCTCTTGAGCTTCTTGTTGAATTGCAAAGCATATATTGCAAGGAGGGTGGTCGAAATTTTGATGCAGGAATATCTGCTGCTATTGCTTCTTTAGCCGACAAGGAAATATCAGAAAAAGATCGATGGTCTCAAGCGTGTTCCATTTATCAAACAATGGCTGGATCAAAATCTGGATTTTCGGACTTCTATATAGATCGAGATACGGTAGAGCAGCGAATAAATGCGAATGCTCGTCTCGACTTTATTAGACAAGAGCTTTGGAAGTTATTAGGTTACTGAAGCTTGTATAGCAAACGCAACATTGATAGAACTTAGCGAAATCAAGGTTTATAATCAGCTCGTTCACCCTCGCCCATTTCATTCTGTAGAAAAACAATAAGGGACGTCCCCAATGCTGTTCACTTAACAAAGTTTCCGTTAAACTTAATCCATGGTCAGACCACCCTTGGGAGGGTACATCATGGCAGGAAAAGCGGCGGCGTTAACCGGGCAGATTCGAATTTCCGACTATTTGAGTGTTGGGCTTTTAGCGCGCCTGGTTCCTCCTTCACGGGTGAATGAAGCCCTCACCGCGCTTGGTCGCCATAGCCAGCGGCAGCGTGATTTGCCGGCGCATGCGGTGGCTTACTACGTCATGGCACTTTCCCTCTATCGTGGTGTGAATACGGAAGAAGTTCTCCGCCTCGTCACCGAAGGCATGGACTATCTGGGCGACGCAAGTATCCGCCGCGAGGTGGGCAAATCCGCAATTAGCGCTGCCCGTACGCGGCTGGGAGCCGAGGTGATGCAAACCATTGCCAGTCAGGCGCTGGTGCCCTTGGCACAGCCTGACACGGCCAGCGCCTTTTATCATGGGCTACGGCTGGTGAGTATCGACGGCACCACACTGGAAGTGGCGGATGAACGCGCCAACCGGGAAGCCTTTGGCGCGCCAGGCACCGGGCAAGGGCGCACCGGTTATCCGCAAATTCGCTGTGTGAGCCTGCTGGAGAATGGCACCCATGCCCTTTTCGGGGCGGTACTGGGCGGCTACCGGGATTCGGAAGTGAGCCTGGCCCATCAAGCCCTGTTGCATCTCAACCCCCGCATGCTCTGTCTGGCGGATCGCGGCTTCTCGGGTTACCCACTGGTGTTGGCGGCCACTCAAACCGGGGCGCAGTTGCTCTGGCGCATCCCCAAAAACCGAACCTTACCCGTGCTGCAACGCTTTGCGGATGGGTCGTACTTGAGTGAAATGCGTCCGGCACTGGCTACGCTCAACAAGATGGCGGATCAAACCGCTCCTGCCATCCCGGTGCGCGTGATTGATTACCGTTTACCGGCGGTAGAAAAGGCGGAACCGGTGTATCGGCTCATCACTACCTTGCTGGATGCCGAACACCATCCTGCTCTGGAATTGGCGGTACTCTACCAACAGCACTGGCGGATTGAAACTACCTTTGCCGAACTTAAAACCACGCTCAAGGGCGCGGATATTGTATTGCGCAGCAAAACACCGGAACTGGTGCGTCAGGAATTCTGGGGCTTGTTATTAGCCCATCATGTGGTACGCCAATTGATGCTGGAAGCCGCTCTTTCACGGCAGCGCCCACCCGAATCGCTGAGTTTCAAGCACAGCTTGACGCTGATCCAACGTAAACTCCCCGCCAGCGGTGCCATTCCCCCCTAAGCACTTCCATAGGTGGTGGTCGGCATTGGTTAAAGCGGCGGCCAGCGGCCGCTTGACCAGCCCCAAAGGGCGTACCAACCCGCGTGTCGTCAAGCGACGAACGAAGCAGTATCCACCAAATAAAGGAAATAAAAGGATGAATGTTCGTCAGGATTGGACGGTTGAGATTATTAAGTGAACAGCATTTGGTCTTATATCTTAAAACCACGCTATATTATCCCCACAGGCATGGCAGTCTGATGGGTCTGTGGGACATCGCAATTAACGCATCAACACGATGAGCCCGAGGGACAGCCTATGGCGTCATGCCTGTATTTTTCTTACAACCCGAACAGTTGCCAGGGGGCAAACCCCGTATCGGTAAGACTGGGAACAAGGAAATATCATGACACCTTCAGCCTCCAACATAGAGTCAACCAAAGCACCAGCCAGCGCCTTGTATATCGGCATTGATGTCAGCAAAGCCACGCTCGATATGGAGGCTTATCCACTGTCGCACGTGGCTCAATTTAGTAATGACGAACCTGGTCGCCAGCAGCTCACCACCTTGCTGCTAAGCTTAAAGCCAAAATTGATTGTGCTGGAAGCCACAGGGGGGTTGGAATCCCCGATTGCGGGCGATCTTGCCCGCGCAGGTTTAGCGGTGGCGGTTATTAATCCACGTCAGGCCCGGGACTTTGCCAAAGCCTTAGGCGTGCTCGCCAAAACCGACCAGGTGGATGCACAAGTCCTCGCCCGCTTCGCTGAGGCCATAAAGCCTGAAGCAAGACCACTTAAAAGCCATGAAATCATGGCCTTGGACAGCGTACTTACACGCCGCCGTCAGATCATCGAGATGATCACCGCAGAAAGTAACCGTCAGAACCAGGCCACAGGAAAAATCGCCAAGCAGATTGCGCACCACCTGATTTGGTTGCGGAAACGTCTCGCCGAGGCAGATAAGGATTTGGGGGACACCATTCAACAAAGCCCCTTGTGGCAGGCTAAGGCTGAGTTGATTATTTCAGTGCCAGGGGTGGGAAAGGTCACCGGTACCAGCAGCGCGGTCAAATCAACTCGCTGCCTATAAATTCTTCCAGCGCCCGAGATTATCGCGCGCTATGGTTTGTTGTCCGTTCATTATTAAGACAGTGGGGTTTATCGAAAAGAGTTGAATACATGCGTTTCATTATCAGAGCCTCTGCCAAAGCGGACGACTAACACACAGAACCCTCACGGGACTATCCATCATCATGAAACTTTTATATTCACATACCAGCCCTTACGCCCGCAAATTACGCATATTTGCACTGGAAAAACAATACGCCTTGATCTGGAGTTGGAGGCAGTGAAACCGGTCCGCACCGGATTGCCCGACAATCAGCATAATCCGCTGGGTAAAATCGTCAGCACTCATCACCGACGATGGTGATAATTTGTATGATTCACGCGTAATTGAAGAATACCTGGATCACTTTTCCCCGCAAAAACCACTGATTCCTCTTGTTTCAATCACAGAATTTCAATGACATTACTGGGAAGTCTGGCGGATGGCGTATCTGATGCCGCCGTTGCGGCCAAGCTTGAAGGTCGCAAAGCGGAAAAACTTGCCTAGGATGCCGCGTCCATCAGAAACAATCATATCCAAATTGGAGCTGGCTTAAGCAAAATTGAATCAGGATTTAGGCAAAAATCAGTGGTGCGTGAATAACACTTTCAGCCTGGCGGATATTGCTCTCGGCAGCTTGCTGGGCTATTTAAAATGCGTTATCAGCATTTGCACTGGCCGCAAACCTATCCCAATCTGGCGCGCCACTATGTACAAACCCCAGCGGGCGAGCCTCATTCACCGAGACAGTCCCGCCACAGGCTTGGAAATGTTTCGTCCTATGGGCTTTAATTGCCTATAACGTTGAATTTTCCCGGCGCAGATCAGCAAGCGGTACTGTGTTGCCAATTTGAATAATCGCCAAGAACTGTAGTGGTCAAGTAATTTCGGACACCTCAATCGGTTGTTTTACTGCAAATTGTTGTTCAAATGCCAAGGGTGCAACATTCCCCAAGGCGGAATGGCGTCGGATACTGTTATAAAAGCCCACGATGTAATCTGTTACATCCTTTGTAGCCTCCAGTTGATTGGCATATTTTCGTTGCCATATCCGCTCCATCTTCAAATTCAGAAAGAAACGTTCCATCACGGCGTTATCCCAGCAATTGCCTTTACGGCTCATGCTGCAAACCATGCCGTGTTGCTTCAGTAGTGCCTGGTATTCATGGCTGGCGTATTGACTACCCCGGTCGGAATGCAGGATGAGTCCCGCTTGCGGTTGTCGCTGCCCGATCGCCATGCGTAGTGCCCGGCACACCAGTTCCGCCGGCATGGTGGCATCCATCGCCCAACCTATCATTTTGCGCGAGTGCAACTCCATCACCGCCGCTAAATACAGCCAACCGGTTTGAGTGCGGCTTCACGCATCAAACGCCGGACTTTGTATCGTCCTATTTTGAGGCCTTGCTCGTGGAGTTCATCGACGATACGCCGACTGCCATAACAGCCTTGATGCGCCGCAAACACGGCTTTGACCCTCACGCTGGCGCTGCAAATAACAGGCGGCTTAGGCCGTTGCCTGGCGGCGTAATAACCCGAACGACTGACTTGCAATACCCGACACGCCTGATGTACCGCCTTCTCATCTTCCTGAATGATCTGGTAAATCATTTCAGTGCGCGGGCGAAGAAGGCCGAGGCTTTTTTAGGAGTTCATTATCCGATTTCAGTTGCCGGTTCTCCATCTCCAGTTGGCGGATGCGTTGCAGTTCGGCGGTGAGGGGTTTTCCAATCCCAGGCTTACCCAATTGCTCGGCACGGTATTGCGCCACCCAGCGGCTCACCGCCGTGCGACCAATCTTCATGTCTTTAACAACTTGCGCGATGCCCACCCCCCTGATCGACAACCATGCGAGCGACTTCCAACTTGAATGCAGCTTCGTAATGCTTGTTTGCTTGACTCATTTTTACGTTCCTCTTTAGGTGAATAGTAACCCTATTGAGGTGTCCGTTTTTATTAGATCATGATATGTTGTGGCAGTTAGCTCGCAAGTAGCTAGGAGCCTGTCTTCCCCCTTTTTCAAAGGGGGAAGACATTGTTCTACCCACTACAAACCACATAAAGCCAAAAAACTCTGTTCAATCCACAGATGACGCAGGATAACGCATATTTTCAAAGGCTTGCGAGAGATCGGCGCTTCACCCAAAAGGTGTATCGCCTATCCAGGCTAAATTTTTGTTTTGTCTGCGTTAATCTGCGTCATCTGCGGATAACTGCTTTTTCTAGGTTGAATTCACATCACTGAAATTAGCGACCGAAAAAACGCATGATTAATGTCCACCAGTTAAGTGGATTCCACCATGACAGATTCTCGGCCGCTTTTATTTTTTTGCCGGATTATCCAAGCCAGCCAGACCGGCTTTTACATAGCTGTCCACTGCGCTTTGTGCACTTTCGTCGTCCTGACCTTCCTTGGGTTCATTCTCGGTATCGGCACGATAATAGCGGAGTGCCCAGATCACTTGCGAGCCACTGCCTTCGGCTTTCACTTTCAAGCGGCCTGAAAGTGAACTTACCGGTAGCGCCTTGATTTCGCTATCACTGGCTAAACGATAAGAGATTGAATATTCGGCAGGCAGAATTTCGTCAATTTCCTCGGTAATTTTGCCGCCATTTTTCAAGGTTAAAGTGCGCTTGGTTTTGGATATTTCCTGGCATTCCGCCACATCCGGGTGCCAGGAAGTAATGGCGCATGGCTCGGATAATTGCTTCCAAACCTCGGCAGGAGGCGATTTAATCAGCGCGGTTTCATCGGTTTTACGCGGCGTTGGGCCGTGTGCTGCGGCGGGAAATGCGATGGCAGTTAATAAAATGGCATAAATAATTTTCATTGTTTTCTCCTTGATGGTAAATAAGTTTGAAGCTTTTTTAAAACTTTAGGCGGCAGAAAAAACAGCAGGATCAACCACATGGCAGGTATTGCCAGCCATGCGCGCAAATCCGTGCGGGCAGGCCGCCAAGCCGCCATTTTTGTTTTATTCATGGCATTCGCCAAATCACGCACTGAAGTGAGTCGCGTGTAATCCAAACCTGTGACTTTGGCCATGCGCTGTAAATTACTTTCCTTTAGCGCTGAATAATGGGCACCGCTTGACTCTTCAGGATTAGCCCCATGCGGGGCATTGCGTCCGTGGTAGCCTTCCATTTCCAATACTGATTGCACTTCAGCCATGCCAAAGGTGGCAAAGCGCTGTACATCTTCCAGTTCCCAATAGCTTTCTATATTGTCTTTGTCATCCAGCTTGGGAATGCGCGCAGGCGTGAGCGAGCCTGTGCCGGCGATATAGCCTTTAACTTCACCGACTTTGCCGGAAAATTCCGGCATGTATTTGGGGTTGGCTGGCGGTGCCTGGTCGCCATCTGTCATAAAAACAAGGCGCGATTCTTTACCCAGTTTTGGAGTTTGGCTGATGGCGCTAAACAGTCCATGCGCGATGAAGGAATCCGCCGCCCAGGCCATGCGCCAATCCATACGTGCGATAGTCTCATCCAGTGCGCCAAAATGCGCGCAGACTTCCAGCGGGTGCGTGATGTTGGTGGTGTTGCGCTCGGTAAACATGCCCAAGGCCACGCGTGAGCCACAGGGCAAATTGCGCAGCGCCTGGCGCATGGCGCGTTTGGAAAACTCCAGGCGGCTGATAGCACTATCCTGATCGCTCATATCGCGCACGTTCATACTTTGCGTAATATCCAGCACCATAAACCAGTCAAACACGCGTCGCGGCAGCGTGGCGTGCGGCTGCAACAAACTAATCGCCAAAAGTGCGATAGCCGCCAACAACATGCGGCCGCGTGGTGTTAACTGCCGCCAAGCTAACTTGGCCACGCTCACGGCATTCCACGCGGAAACCCGGGGATAGAAGGCCAGCCGCTTGGGCTTTCTTCAGTCTTTTGCTCCTCGTCATCAGCGCTTAAATCTTTTTTGCTTTCTATGCTTGGCGATAATCGCAAAGCCAACTCATAGTTATATTTGGCCTCCACCCAAGCGGGGTCAAGGCGCAGTGCTTCGCGGTAGCTTTCCTTCGCCAGCGCCAGTAGTGGAGCGGCTTTATCCCATGCGACATAGCCATCTTTTTCCAACAAATCAGTCGCTTGCGACAAATACAAATTGGCGCTGTTGTAATGCGCCGCCTTGCGCTGTGCGAGATCGCCATTTGCGGCTACGCGGGCATACAGGGCTAAAGCCTTTTGTTCGTCAGATTTTTTAGCCAGCAAAGTAGCATTGGCGAAAAGCGCATCTGCTGACTGGCTGGTTTGCATGCTTTTATGGGCGAGATGCTGATGGTAAACATGCGCTTGATACAAGGCATTAGCGCACCACAGCAGCCCTGCGATAGAAAGTGCCATAAGAATGACCATTAAGGGCATCAAGCGTATTCTCATGCCGCGTATCATGCGGGTACCTTCCATTGCCTTATTTCCGTTAAATGCAAAGCCAATAAAGCACAGCTACATAAGCAAGCCAACAAATAGAAAAACCCTGACAAATCATGCCGTGAAGCCGCCTCCTGATAACGTACCGGCAGGTTTTTAAGCTGCGCTATATCCGCCATGGCCAGCGCCACCGCTTGCGGATTTTCAGCTTCATAAGCTTTGTAATTTACGCCCAGGCTTGCAAAATACTGATGCAAGGCATATTCGGGATACGCATCTTCCTGCCCTTCTTCGGGCTTGTCCTTCAAGCTGGCACCACCGGCAGACCGCAGATAAATCCAATACAGCGAAGCCCCTTGTTTTTTGAACATGACACGCAAGGTATCCTGCGTTTTGCTATCCAGATGAGCCGCACCATCCGAGACCAAAAGCACGGCACGTGCGCCTGTGACGGGTTTATTTTCATAATAATCCAGCGCCATGGCCAAGCCACGCGCCACAGCGGTAAAGCCCATGCCACCAGCCTCGGTGGCACTTAATGCGGCCAGCACAGCCTCGCGGTCGCCGCCCAGAGGCGCGACTAAAATCGGCGAGGTGCTAAAAATCACCATGCCCAATAAATCCTCGCGGCTTTTGCTGACAAAATCCTGCAATACGCGCCGCGCCGCAGCCATTTTGCTGGCACTGCCATCAGCCGGTTGATTGGCAAAATCATCGTTCATGCTGGCACTTCTATCCAGCACAATCATGATGTGCGCGCCGCGCCCGATGCGTTCTATCGTTTGCTCGCCCCAGAATGGACTGCTCAAACCCATCACAATCGCGGCAATCGCCAGCGCACCACAAGCGCGCCAGGCGCGCTCCAGCCACAGGGATAGCGTATCCATCGGTAAATTGGCAATCGCCGGATAGGGAAATTCGGCATGACCGCGCAACAACAATGGCAACAAAGCCAGCGGTAGCAATAGCAGCCAGCCGGGCAATTCAAAACCTGCATTCTGCAGGAAGTGATTCATGGCGTTTCCTGAAGCATCAGGCGGCGGCTAAGTTTTGAAACCTGATCCAGCGTTAACTCAGTCACGCCACCGGCAAAAAACAGGCGTTCGGATTCTGCATAAAAAACACTTATTTCCGGGTGTAAGGTTTGCAAGTGAGCAGATTTCGCAAAAAAATGTGGCAATTGCTCCTGCGTCATTGCTACGCCTAAAGCCTTATCAAAAGCCCGCCTTAATAATCGCACGGCCAATTTGAGTTCTGTTTCGCTAGTCATTCCACTACGGCTGATGGCGCGGATTTCCCGATACGCAATTCTGAAAGGTAGGCGCGCACGGATTCTTGCACCTAGCCAATCAAACGCCCAGGCAAAATAGGCAGCAGAAATCAGCAGGCCACAAAGCGCAGCTATCAACCCCCATACAACATTGGAGGTTTGGCGATTGGCTGGCGCAATATCCGCGCGTGGCTGCATGTATTCAGGCTCCATGGCCGTAGGCAAGATGCTGGAAACCAGCACCTGCGATGCTGCCACCTGCACGTTTAAACGTTTGCCATCACGACGAAATTGCAATTCCAGAGGTCGCAATGGGAAGGCACGGGTTTGCAGCATCACACGAAAAACCTGCCAATCTAAAACTAATTGATGACGCATGAGTGCGCCTGCTGTATGGGCTTGCCAGCGAACATCCTTCAACTCGATATTTCCGCCAACTTTACCTTTGGCAGGTAGCGAGCTTTCATCCAGCTTGTAACCCAAGGGCGCGGTGACAAGCACAGTTTGCCGCGCAATATCGCCCAGGGTATAGCCAACTTGGCGGATTTGCGTTTGTACTTTTACCGCCTCCTCTGCCGTTGCAGAAAGCACTATTTGCGACAATAAAAATAACAGTAAGAAGCGCATTAATGCGCCTCCAACAAGTGGCGCGTTAACAGCTCGGCGTTAAATTTATCCTGAATAAAAAATGGCGTGCGCGCTCCGGCTTGTTTGCATAAAGTAACAATGCGTGCGCGTCGTTCGGCATAGGCTGATTTAATTTGTTCAGTTAAGCGTGGGCGCAAAAACAGCGAACGTTCGCCCCCCGTTTCCATATCGCTCACCCGCGCCCAGCCCCACTTGGGCAAATCCTCATATTCCGCGCTATCCCACAGCACCAACGGCACCACATCATGCGCGGCAAGCGAGGTGATGGTTTGGGTTATCAGGCTTTCTTCCAAATGAAAATCAGAAATCAGAAACACCAGTGAACGCTTTGCCCGCAACTGACTGGCAGCTAGCGGCAAGGCATTTGCACCTTTTGCCAGCGGTGTAGATTGCATGAGCTTATCGCGCACCTCTGCGGCCACACCGCGTCGGCTGGAGAGCGGTTCAAACAAATCGCCGCGCAAGCTATCGTCACAGGCAATCAGACCAAACGCATCGCCACCGCGCGTGGCTGACCAGGCTATCGAGGCCGCAATATCAGCCGCCAACTCACGCTTTTCACTGGCACCGGCAAAGTGCATGGAAGCGGACAAATCCACAATCGCAACCACCGCTATCGCACCCCGCTCATGATAAGAGCGCACCATGAGCTGGTGCGGTACGCTACGCAAACTGGCACGTAAATCTATATGGCGCGGATTGGGGTTTTGCATAAACGGCACATAGCCGCGAAAATCTGCCGCGCCGCCCGCCGTGCGGGTAGGATGGCCTCCCGGCCTTGCAGTACGCGCACGCCAATGCAAGCGGTAATGGAATTCCTGCGGGATAAAAGTAGAATTCAACGCCTAAACTCGTAAATGAACATTTTGCCAATAGCCATCAAGGCGCTGAAACTTTATCCAGCACTGCTCGCATCAAACGTGGCGCAATATCATCACGTCTTAACTCGTAAGCGGGCGTGAAAAAGATTCGATGGGAAACCGTCTCGTGGAAGATGGCACGTATATCGTCCGGGGTCAGATAATCGCGCCCCTCCAGCCAAGCACGGCAGCGTGCCGCGCGCATCATCATGGCCATACCGCGCGGGCTGGCACCTCCTGCTACCAAACGCGAAATATCCACATCTTCAAGCGCCACACCGGCGGCAAACGGATCCCGCAAAGCGCGCCATAGATTTACTGCGTAATCCTGTAGTGATGCTTCGGCACGTACACTGGATTGCATGGCAACCGATACCGTATTTAGCTGTTCATACGCAATCAAGCCTTCGGGCAAGCTTTCTATCAAGGCATCCACGTTGTGGTAACGCGGATTAAACATAAGCTCACGTTGCAACTCCCTATCGTCCGGCGCATCAATACCGATTTCCATAAAGAAACGGTCACGCGCGGCGGCGGGTAATTCAAAAGTTTCTTCACGCTCCAGGCGATTTCTATCCGCAAACACGGTTAAATGCGGAAACGTATATTCGCGCTCAAACGCACTCACACTGCGTTCCGCCATCAGACGTAACAACAGCGAATGTGCTTGTGGACGTGCGCGGTTGATTTCATTGAAAAAAAATACTGCCAGCGCTGCTTCGTGCTGCAATAAAGGGCCGGGAGCAACCGCAGGCTGACCGTTTTTATCGAGGAAGGGGTGATATAAAAAATCACTGGGCATGAGATCAATTGCGCCTTCAATGCGCTGATACTTGCCACCCAAAAGTCTGGCGGCGGCGCGCAGCAAGGTGGTTTTACCTACCCCCACATCGCCTTCCAACAGCACATGACCGCGCGAAAAGATAGCGATGGTAAGCGCACGCACCTGGCGCTCCAAACCTACGACCACACTATTCAGGGATTGCTCGAAATGGAGTGCGCGTTCGCGCCATTGCGGGAGATTACCAATATCTTCTTGCATAGGAGTATGTGTTTTCACGGATCAATTTCTATTGATTAATCAGCCACTTAATCCAAGCCGTCATTCCGGCGAAAGTCGAAATCCAGTGACTTTTTTACGGCGCTGGATTTCGACTTTCGTCGGAATGACATCCTAGCTGAGGCATCTTGCTAATCAGCATAAAATTAGCCGATACCGCTTGGCATCGGCTACAAATCAAATCTAATTATTTGATTTTTTTAACATCAAACTCAAAACTACCTGTTGCCTTGGCATTGGCAATGCGCTTGGCATTACGTTCATCCATGGCATTTACAGCGAGTTGCTGTTTGCCAATTTCAACAGGGTCATGCTTGGGATCATATTTGCTGCCGGCAATTTTTTCCGGAAAACCCGGTTTGGCTTCCCAGCCATTGCCTGGTTCTTTAAATTTTTGGCCGTCATAAGCACTGGCTGAACCTGCGGCAACCATTGCGCCTGTGATTGCTACTAATGTCAAAATACGTTTCATTTCAATCTCCTAAATTAAACTCGTTGTTGTAAAACTCACGGTCATATGGTTGCTGGTGAACTTACTTAATGCCAAGCGGCCACCAGTCAGCCGCTTAACAAAACTTACATTAATGTGGAACGATGTTCTTGAAGTTACGAATCCAGGCAATAATTTTTAAAATTTCATCTTGTGGAGTTAAGCCTTTTTGTGGCCCCATCATGCCGTTTGCACCGCCGTAGATGGTTTCAAACAAGCCTTTATCGGTTTCATTGGCAGGATAAGTCCAGTAATTGTCATTCAGCGCCGGGCCTAGCTTGCCTTCGCCGATATGCCCATGACAGCCTGAGCAACGCGCCAAATAGTCTTGTTCAGCTTCTTTAAGAATGCTGGCATCGCCGACGTAGGGGTTTACCCCAGTTTTTCTGAAGGATTTCACCTGTTCGGTTTCAACTTCCTCCAAGCCTGAAAAATCCAGGGATTCGCCAGAAATTGTGCCTTTAAAATCAGCATCCGTATAAATCGCCGCCGCTTCCACCTTTGCCGCCGGAGCCGCAACTGCAGCGCGTTTATCCGCACCGGGTTCTGCATTACAAGCCGTTAAAAATGTAGCAAGATAAAGCGCCGTACATAACGCCGACAGATTGCCTCGACGATTGGTAAATTCAAACATCATGTCTCCAGAGTTTTTGTTAAACAAGTTTTGTTAAAAATGTTTCTTTAAATAGCTTTCTTTGAGATTGGAAAAAGCGGGATACCTTCATGCTCAAGAATGGCATTAATCTCGCCTTGTTTTTCCTTAATCACGCGGTCAAGCTCCTGCTTTAAAGCACTGTCACCTTTACGTACGCCCATCACCACCTCATATTGCATGGGGACTTTTTCGCCATTGCTTTTTACTGCATCGTCTTTAACCGGTGTGATTTTAAAAGCGACTTTTGAATCACGGATATAGCGCGATGCTTCCGGTGCCCAGACCATCGCTGCATGCAAATAATTACTTTCCACATCGCGCACCAGCTTGATAGGATCAATGCGCACGAATTTATTACGCGTGGATTGATAATTGGTAAGCTCGGCAAAATAATCAAACATGTCATCAAAGCGATTGATTTGTAACAACATGACTTTTCCTGGACTATCCGGCAATACCCCAATTCTGAAGTTATGCTCTTTCAGATGCGGGTGATTCCATGAATCAATCTCAATCCCTCTATCTTGACGCGAGATAAAAAGGTAACTGGTTTTATAGTACGGCTGCGTGGTTAACACACGCGGATCGCTGGCATCCAAACCAAGAACGACATCACACTGTTTTTTATCCAGAAAAGCATTCACCACATAACGCGGATCATTCCACCAGACAAAATTCACCTTGCGATTCAACCCCTTGCCTATCACTTCTGCAATCGCGTTTTCAAAACCATCCTTGTTCTCGCTGGAGTACGGCAATTCATCCTTACCCGCGCAAACATTAAGATCAGCTGCCTGAACATCGTCAGCAAGTACCTGTGTGGAAACCAAACCCGCAATCAAGGTAGCAATTCCCGCACGCGCAAAACGTTGCCAGTTTTTTGGCATAACAAAAGCCTTTTGCATAGTTAAAAAACGTCCTTTCAAAGTTGGAGTTTCAGAGCTGGTATAGAAAATGAAAAACCGAGGCTATAAGCTTCAAGCCTCGGTTTTTTCATCAATTACAGACCAAACACCATCACACCGCCACCTTGTTGCGTGTAGTTAGCCAGCTCTTTAAAGGCACCCACCGCACCCAAACCAGCACTAGGATCAGTCAAGTCAAACACCAGACCAACGCCAGGCCAGCCGCCAACACCGTACATGCTGGCAATGTATTGCTTGCCTTTGTGTGCGTATGTCATAGGTGAACCAATACCACCTGAAGGCATCTTGAAGCTCCACAACTCTTTACCGTTGTCTTTATCCAGCGCTTTCAGCTTGCCGTCCAATGTTGCGTAAGTAACCAAGCCACCTTTGGTGTACAAAGTACCGCCCCAAGCTGCAAACTTCTCCCACTTCGTCCATTTAACCTTACCGGTCACAGTGTCAAATGCGCGGATTTGACCCATTTCCTTCTTGGTTGGGCCGTTGGGGCCGGGATACATCGCTAAAGTAGCACCGACGAAGAATTGACCTGCACGGTATGGCAGCATGAACGGCTCCCAATCCATACAAATGTGGTTCAGCCCTACAAACAGGGTGCGTCCTTCAGGATCGTAAGCATCTACACCCTGATTGTGGAAACCCATGGCGGAAGGGCAAACATTGGTGCTTTTGTGATCCATACGTGTGCTGAATTCAGGGTCACGCACTGGCGTACCTGTTTTCAAATCCACTTTCTTGAACACGTTGACCGCAGGGTCTACCTTGTCCGCCAGAATCAGCTTGCCGGTTTCGCGGTTCAGCGTGTAGATAATGCCGTTACGGTCAACATGGGTTAACAATGGCGTTACTTTGCCGTTAACCGGTTGATCGGTCAGCACCATCTGGTTCACACCAGCAAAATCCCACTCGTCATGCGGCGTTTTTTGATAGCCCCATTTGGCATTACCGGTATCCAGATCACGCGCCCAGATGGTCATGGTCCATTTGTTGTCGCCCGGACGCATGGTTTCATTCCATGGCGCAGGATTGCCGGAACCGTAGTAGAACAAGTTCAGTTTTGGATCATAAGCATACCAACCCCAGTTGGTACCGCCGCCGATTTTCCAGGCATCGCCTTCCCAGGTTTTGGTACCCAGGCCAAATTGGCCATAGTGTGGATTATCTTTGTTGAAGTCTTTAGCCAGACGCACTTCGCTATCAGGGCCGGTTGCGTATGCACGCCACTTCAAAGCACCGGTTTTAAGATCAACCGCATTCACCGCACCGCGCACACCCAATTCCGCACCCGAGCAGCCAACTAACACGGTGCTTTTAGCTACATATGGAGCCTGCGTGATGGTTTGGCCAACTTTAGGATCGCACAACTCAATTTCCCAATTGACCTTGCCTGTTTTAGCATTCAAAGCCAGCAAATGACCGTTCAATTGTGTCTTGATGATTTGACCATCACCATAAGCCAAGCCACGGTTCACCACATCACAACAAGCCACACCCTTGGCTGAAGCTTCTTGCTTGGGCTTATGTTGCCAGGCAATCACATCGGGATTATTCAAATTCACCGCAAATGTGTTGTTAGGAAAAGCCGAGTGAATGTACATCATGTCGCCAATCACCAAAGGCGCACCTTCATGACCATTCAACACCCCGGTTGAAAATGACCAGGCAGCCTTCAAATCCTTGACGTTGCTACGGTTAATCTGACTCAACTCACTATTATGTTGACTGGTGTAATTACCGGTTTGTTGCGCCCATTGATTGGCATCCTTACCGATTTTAATCAACTCCTCATTCGCCTGCGCGGCTTGCATGGTCGAAAGGACCAGCAAACTGCCTATGGCCGCACCAATTTTGGCTTTGGCTGCTTTATTTGTCATTTCCATCTCCTGGTTTCATTTTCAAATCCTGATTTAGTTTCTAAGCCCTGCCTGATCAATTCAAGGCAGCCCGCATAATCGCGCTAGTGCTGAATAAGGTGAAGATGAATGATTCCCGCTTGTGCTAGAAAGAATTCACAGCGTATTTATTTCATACACTTTGAGGTTTTTCCTGATTAGTAAACGGCTTCGGCTAAGCCATCATTTCGACAAAAGCAGTCAAAACCGCGATATTGAGCGAGCGTTGGCAATGGCTCGCATCCTGAAGAAGAGACATGATTAAGCAAACCGTAATAGAAAAACTGGGCATAGCCCCCTATGATTCTGCCGAATATCTTAAAACAGATGAAGATATGGCGGCCTACCTTGAGGCCTGTATTGAAGAAGCCGCTGACGATCCGGTTATTATCGCGCAAGCACTCGGCACCATCGCGCGCGCCAAGGACATGACGCAACAGGCCAGAGATACCGGCCTGGCGCGGATAAGCCTGTACAAAGCCTTATCCGCCGAAGGCAACCCCGAATTTGCCACTATTTGGATAGTAATCCGACGTAATTACTTTCGATAATTTGTTGTTGCGTTGCGAAGGCAAAAATCCATAATTGCTGATAGGCTTCTTAGACACATTTAAAATTCCGATGTCAGATACTCGCGCCTATTAACAGCTTTCACAAGCAGCGCTTATACCAATGCTCGAAGCAACTGCTAAACTCATGTTTCCACTTTTACCCTAAAAGGAAGTGGTGCCTTCGGTCTCTATCGAGGTGCCAAAAGATATGGCAAGTTCAAGACTTTGGACTAAAGAACAGGTTAAGTTGGCTTTTCATTTGTATTGCCAGATTCCATTTGGAAAAATTGATGGGAGAAACAAGGAAATTCAGGCATTGGCAAAGGTCATTGGACGAACTGCTGATGCGGTTGCCATGAAAATGCTGAATATCGCAAGCCTAGACCCTGCCATCACCAGCACAGGACGTGCTGGTTTGGGTAATACCTCTGCGTTGGATCGTGAAGTTTGGGCAGAATTTCATTCGGATTGGGAAAGGCTTGCGCTTGAATGCCAAGCTCTACGCCAACAATTAGACAAAAATATCACTGAAGATTTGGAACCGGAAATTGCTGAATTAGTACCTGAAGATTTTACGGGTGAAACACGACAAGTTTTAATCGAGCAGCGCATAAAACAAAATTTCTTTCGCCGTGCGGTGATGAGCAGCTATCGTGGGCGGTGCTGCATGTCCGGTCTATCAGAGCCGCGCCTTTTGATTGCAAGCCATATTGTGCCGTGGAGCAAAGATAAGCCTAACCGTCTCAATCCCTGCAATGGCTTATGTCTTTCAGCCATTCATGATAAAGCCTTCGATCAAGGACTCATCACACTTACCGATGATTTTAAAATTGTGATTTCAGAGGAGTTGAAACGACGCGATGAAGTATTTGTGAAAGAGGTGTTATTGCGATTGGATGGAAAACAAATCGAATTGCCTGAACGTTTTGCGCCGCAGTCTTCATTTATTACATGGCATAGAAAAGAGCTTTTTATAGACAATAGAAGATGACAACATTGAAAGTTAGGGAAAGTGTTTCTGATGCTATTTATTTCGTCATGTCGGATCAACCAGATGGCTGTCCCCAATGTCAAAGCCGATTAGATTTAGTTGAAATCGTCATGATTGATGAAGAGCGCGTTTTTGTTAATTTTTGCGATGATTGCCAAAATGAAGTGCTAATTGTTGAAAATTAGAAATGAATGACGGAATACTAAAGTTAGTGGCAAAGCAATTATTAATGAATAAATCAACGAATAACCCACAATTGAAATGAACCCCGAACACCTACAACTTCTAGTCACCCGCGAGATGCCTTTCGGCAAATACAAAGGCCGTTTGATTGCGGATTTGCCGGGGCATTACCTTAATTGGTTTGCGCGGGTGGGGTTTCCGCCGGGAGAGATTGGGTTGTTGCTGGCGCTAATGCAGGAGTTGGATCACAACGGTTTGTCGGCCTTGCTTGATCCTTTGCGCAAGCGGTGATTGCTCGGTGTGCGTATTTCTACAACATTGGATAATCAATAGTTGTTTGGTCACAAACCAAAAAGCCTGTAAGTAACAATCTCCCTTCATTAAAGAAACACTGATTAAGTCCGTCACACCTTTGGGCATCGGTGTCCAGAGCCGTTAAGTCACTGGATTCCGACGCTCAAAGGAATGACGAACTTGGACTTAATCAGTGCCTCCTTAACATCCATATTGCAATAACAAATGCCGCTTAAAAACCTGCATCGGGAATTTTTCACTATTTATGCATGAATAGTTAGATGACAATTGGGCGGGTGAAATTACTCTGCCTTTTAAAACCCCTCAGCCAGCAACATAGTGATTTGCTTAAAGCAACGGCTATCGTTCTCGTCATCTATGCGGTGTCGGCCATCTTTGATTTGGCGGAACACTTCACACGCTGGGCGGCTCCACTTGATGCCTATGAGCTGGATGAGTTACCCGTTCTCATGCTGGCGCTGGCTTTGGCTTCAGTCTGGTTTTCGCATAGGCGTATGCGCGAAATTAAAAATGAAATGCAATTACGTGCCCAATCCGAACATGCGCTGGCGCGACTGGCGCAGGAAAATCAGGCACTGGCGCGCCATGCCATGCAGGTACAAGAAGAAGAGCGCCGCTTTATCGCCCGCGAACTGCATGATGATATGGGGCAGTATCTCACCGCCATTCGACTGGATGCAGCAGCATTGGCTAACACTGCGGATGCCAAAGCGGCCAGCCATGCACAACGCATTATTTCGCACACGGCACATATTCAAAGCGCCATGAAGGGTTTGCTGCATCGCTTGCGCCACGCGGCGCTGGATGCACATGGCCTGCTTGAAGCGCTCAAAACCCTGGTTGAGGAATGGAAAGCACAACACCTTAATATACACTGCGAATTGGCGCTTGATGAAAGCTGCAACGCCCTTTCGCACGCCAGTAATATAGTAATTTTCCGCGTGTTGCAAGAAGCGCTCACCAATATTGCCCGCCACGCACAGGCCAGCCATGTGAGCATCACATTAGCCATCACGGATACCGCCACCCGGCCCGCTGTTCAGCTGCAAATACGCGATGACGGTATGGGTTTCAAATTGACGGCATCAGGCTATGGTTTTGGCCTCACCGGTATGCGCGAACGCGTTGAGGGCGCAGGCGGCACGCTACATCTAATCAATGAAAACGGTTTGCAGATTCATGTAAACCTTCCGCTGTAATTCACATAGAACCTTTTAGAGCTGGCTAACCCAGCATAATCCAAGGAAACCAATGGCACAAAAAATATTACTGGCTGACGACCACGCGGTAGTCCGGCAAGGTTTGAAAACTTTATTGGAACAAGCGGGCTACCACATCGTGGCAGAAGCCGAAAGCGGCGAACGCGCCTGCCAGCTGTGGCAGGAACATCATCCCGACATGGCTTTGCTGGATTTGGACATGCCCGGGATAGGTGGCTTGGAAGCCTTGCAGCGTATACAAATGCGCGATGCCAATGCGCGCGTACTTATTTTTAGTATGCATGACGACAACATTTACGCCGCACGCGCCATGCAAGCCGGTGCGCGCGGTTACGTGGTTAAAACCGATGCGCCTGAAGTATTGCTGGAAGCGATCAAGCAGATTTTGCGCGGTGGCCGCTATATCAGCCATGACCTTGCCCAGCATTTGGCCATGGACAGATTTTCTCTGGAAAAAAATCCGGTTGAAATATTATCACCACGTGAATTTGAAGTGTTTCGGCGCATTGCAGAAGGCAAATCCTTAACGGAAATTTCTACACAATTGCATATAGGCTACAAAACCGCTGCCAATGTTCAAACCCAGGTACGCCAAAAACTCGGCGTACAAACTACAGGCCAGCTGGTGCACTTGGCGATACGCATGGGCATTACCCAAGCCAGTGAATAATTTCGCCCAACATTCCCGGTTTTGCATGGAAATTTTCCCGTAACTAAGCAGGAACAACTCTCATGTAGTCATCTCTGTCCCCGCCTATAGTGCATAGCCGCTATCCGACACACAAAATCGACGGGTAAACGGGTTAGGTTACAGCACGCTTAAATTTAATCATGGGGGATGTATGAAACATAAAAACTTTGCCACGCGCGTGGGCTTGGTGGCGCTTGGTGCGCTCACCATGCTGGGTGCGGCGGCCAGCGCATCGGCTAACGATGAAATCGTCAAACGCAGTCAGGATCATAATTACTGGGCGGGACCAGGCCAAAATCTGGCACTGCACCGTCATAGCCAATTAAAAGACATCAATACCGGCACCGTAAAAAACCTGCAAATGATCTGGTCGCAATCCAGCGGTACTTTGCGCGGTCATGAAGGTCAGCCGGTGGTGGTTGAGCATGCGGGCAAGCCTATGATGTATATGGTGAGCGGTTGGCCTAACATTGTGCAGGCTTTGGATTTGTCTGACCCTGACCATCCAAAACAGCTGTGGAACTACACCAAGATGACTGACCGTGATGAATCCGCAGTGCCTCGCGCCTGTTGCGATACCATCAATCGCGGTTTGAACTATGCCGATGGCAAAGTGGTTTTCCATACCTTGGATGGCTTCTTGATTGCGCTGGATGCAAGCACCGGTAAAGAAATTTGGGTGACCAAGCATGCGTTTCCTGATAAAGGTGAAACACATTCCGGCCCGGCCATGATCGCTGAAGGTTTGGTGGTTGCCGGTTTTGGCGGTGATGAATTTGCAGCGCGCGGTCGTACCGTGGCTTATGACTTGAAAACCGGTAAAGAAGTTTGGAAATGTCATAGCAATGGGACGGATGCCGACATCTGTATGGATAAGGACACCAATAAAGCCAACCCACATTATGGGATAGCTGGCACTAACATTGGTACGGCCTCCTACCCTGGCGATGAGTACAAAATCGGTGGCGGCGCACCTTGGGCATGGTTCAGTTATGACCCTAAATTGCGTTTGATGTACGCCGGTACGGGCAACCCGGGTCACTGGAGTCCAGCTTATCGTTGCGGTTTGAAGGGCAAGGAATTAACCCATGAAAACTGCAACAAGGTTGATCCAAAAACCAATCAAGGTCCTTACGATAACAAATGGTCCATGACCATCATGGCGCGTAATATCGACACCGGCAAATTGGTATGGGCTTACCAAAAAACGCCATTTGACCAATGGGATTATGACGGTGTCAACGAAAATATCCTGGTGGATAACCTGGCGATTGATGGCAAGAAAATCAACGCCTTGGTGAACTTTGATCGTAATGGTTTTGCCTATGTACTTAATCGTGAAAACGGTGATTTGTTGCGTGCGAATAAATACGTAACAGTTAACTGGGCAACCCACGTTGACTTGAAAACCGGTCGTCCACAAAAGGTGAAAGAGCATTCACCGTTTAACCGTGAAGTAAACACGCAGGCTTGCCCATCCGCCATGGGTGGTAAAGATCAACAACCTGCAGCGGTTGATCCTAAAGAGCCAAACATGTTCTATCTACCAACCAATAACTGGTGCATGGAAGATGAACCGCAAGAACGTACCCATACCCAACAAGGGACTGTGTATGTGTTTGCCAACGTTTATATGTATCCAGAAAAACCAGGTGTTAGCGGCAAGTTCAAGAAATTTGACGTAGTGGCCGGTAAGACTATTTGGGAAATTCCTGATCCATATCCAAACTGGGGTGGCGCATTGGTCACTGACGGCGGCTTGGCATTCTACGGCAGCTTGGGAGGCGACTTCCGTGCGGTAGATCGTAAATCCGGCAAGGTGTTGTGGAGCCGTAAATTGGCTTCCGGCATTATCGGCAACCCAATTACCTACAAAATCAAAGGCAAGCAATATGTGTCTGTATGGACAGGTATTGGCGGTTGGATTGGTTTGCCGGTCACCGCAGGTCTGGATTTTGAAGATAAATACGGCGCGATTGGTGCTACGGCTATGGCCAAAGCAACAGGTCTCGACAAGATTCCTCAAGGTGGTACGTTGTTCACATTCCGTCTTGATTAATCAAGCGCTTGCATTAGTTTGAAGTAAATCGGTGGGCTGTGTTTTCGATAAAGAAGGCGCAGCCCATTTGGTGTTTTTATGAAAAGGTTTTATTCCAATCAGATAACTTTAATCTGAGGGTTCATTTGATTGGAATGTGACTTGTGGTTTGTGAAAAAGGAAATGGAAATGTCTAAAAAATTCAGTACAACATTCACTAGAACAATGGCTGTTTTGACGATGAGTCTATTGTCATCTTCGGCTTACGCTGTGGGCGAGGCGCCGCTACGCGTTTGTGCAGACCCCGGCAACATGCCGCTTTCCAACACACGTGGTGAAGGCTTTCAAAACAAAATTGCAAGCGTGCTGGCAGAAGCCATGGGTACACAAGCCACGTTCTTTTATCGCCCCTATCTGGAGCGCGGGCTAACGCGGCAAACGTTTGACAATAACGAGTGCGACATTCTCATGGATATGTCTGCTGATGACGAGCGCATGTTGTCTTCCACACCCATCTACCGTAGCACCTTTGTACTGGCATATCGTAATGATAAAGGCATAGACATCAAAAGTCTGGACGATGCCAAATTACTTAACGAGTATAAAGTGGGCGTATTTCAGCATTCCGCGATTCGACAAGTATTGCAAGAGCGTGGCATTAACCGCAACAACACCATCGTCCGTACTATCAGCCACGATGCCGATTTAAAACCGGAACGCCAGCCATCGCAGGATGTGCAACAAGTGATAGACGGCAAGCTTGATGTTGCCGCCATCTGGGGGCCAATGGCGGGCTGGTATAAAACCGCAAAAAATGCGCCGCTGACGATTCTGCCGCTTAATCGTCTTGAGGATCAAATCCCCATGGAGTTTGATTTGGGCATAGGCATACGCAAAAACGGCAAGGCTTTAAAAGTTGAGCTGGAAAAAGCCTTGATCACTAAAAAAGCAGAAATCAAACAGATTTTGCAAGATTACGGTGTGCCGCTGGTGCAATGTGAAACTTGCATCGTCTCTGGTGATATTCCCACTCACGGCATTTACAAACCGCATGAGCGCGTGTTGGCGACGAGCTTGGTGGTAGAAGAGCCTGCGCTGGAACAAATTAAAGCAGAAGTGGCGGCATCGTTAACCAGCGGATTAAGTTTGGGCGAGCAACTCTACAACGCAGTGCTGGCGAATCAACCTAATCGCTTGGCATATTTGATTGCAAGCAAGGCGGATGTCAATTTCCGCGATACGCAAAAACAAACGCCTTTGATGATGGCAGTACAAAATCAGCATGAAGCATTGGTCGCTACGCTGTTAAAACATGGGGCAGATGTGAATGTAGTGGATGTGGATGGCTGGACAGCCGCCATGCATGCTGCCATGAAAAATGAACCCAAAATGCTGCGCACAATGTCCGCTTATCGTCCTAAATATGAAGTCGTCAATAGTAGTGGCTTCACCGCTTTGGCGATTGCCGCGCAACAAGGCAAAACCCTGGCGGCAATTGCCTTGCTGGATGGCGGCGCAAAAGTGGATTTTGCTGTGGGTGATTCAAAATTTACGCCACTGCTGATTGCGGCTAAAGCGGGCTATTTGCCCATGGCGCAAGCCCTTCTTCAATACGGCGCAAACGTGAATAAACGTAACACAGAAGGCTATTCTGCGCTGATGCTAGCCGCCGCTAAGAACAAGGCAGATGTGGTTTCCTTGTTAATCAAGTCAGGTGCTAACCAGTCATTTAAAGACAAACAAGGTAAAACCGCGATACAACTTGCCGAAGAAAGCAAAGCGACAGCCGCAATAAAAATGCTGGAAACGCTGGCGAGTGCAAGTGCGTCCAGTTGAATGGATATTTGTAGGGTGGGCAACGCTCTTTTGCCCACACGGATGAGGCAATGAAATGCCGGGCAAGTGAAGCACTTTGCCCATCCTACCTTGCTAATTAGCAAGATGTTTCAGCCAAGCCGTTTTACCGACTTTCGTCGGAATGACATCCTGCATTAAGTATCTTGCTCATCGGGAGGTTTTTAGTAGGGGTGGTAGTAAGTAGGAGTTGTGTTTTTTTAATTTTTAAAGAAAGGTTTTAATATGAAGTTACTAAATGTCAGTCTTGCCGCAATTTTAGGCATTTTCTTAATCGCTGGCTGTGTGGCAGCGGAATCTGTACCGGATGCCAAACCAGCAACCACAGAAGTGACAAAACCTGTTGAGGCGACTCCAGTTGCTGTAGCCGCACCGGCTGCCGACGCATCCAAAGCTCCAGGCTCTGTTACTGCCGTTGGCATGACACCGCTAGAGCGCGTTAAATCAACCCCCAAAGGTGAACTTAAAAACCCGTACACGGGCAATGAGGCCATGATTGCCGAAGGTAAAAAACGTTATATGAGCTACAGCTGTAATGGTTGTCATGGTGGCAATGGCGGTGGCGGTATGTGTCCTCCGTTATCCAACGAAACCTGGGTTTATGGCGATACCGATGACACCTTGTTCCGTTTGATTACTTTGGGCAGTGTGGATTTGGCAAAAGACGGCTATACCCGCAAAGGCCGTGAAAACGTGGTTGGCCCTATGCCTGCTTTTGGTACCGATACGCTAATTAAAACTGATGATGATTTGTGGAAAATCATTGCGTTTATCCGTAGCAATTGGCGCGGTAGCAAAGATCGTATTCACTGGTAATTTAAAACATGCGGAAAGTTATGTTGAATAAGATAGCTACCGCATGCTTTCTGTTTAGTGTTTGTTGTGTTTCAGGTGCCATGGCGGGTGAAGATAAAGTTTCACATGACCATGGTATCTGGAAAGCGGTAGTCCCCAAAGCTACGCATGGAGAATTTGATAGTTTGGATGTCATCGGTCTCATTTCCGGCGCGTTAATCAAGACAGATTGCTCGATTAATTGGGTGAATCCAGATACAGGTAAACGCTATTGTTTTAGCAGCGGTACATCTCTGCAATGGTTTCTGGATCGACCAAACACTTACATTCAAAAGGCGAAAGACGCATGGGACAAAAGAAAACCAGAGGAACACAAACCCTGAAACGAATTGCATGGCTAATAATTTTAGTTGTACCCACTTTTGTGCAAGCCGCGCAGCTGGCCTATATCACCAATCAGGGCAGCAATACGGTTTCGGTGATTGATCTAAGCAACCGCCAACTCGTCACCAATATCGCCGTAGGTAAAGAACCCGTGGGTATCGCCATCGCGCAAAAGCAACAGCGTGTTTACATCTCCAATGTGTTAAGCCGCTCGGTTTCCATTATCGACATGAAAACCAACAAGGTAACAGGCGAAATCGCACTCGATATTGCCCCTGTGGGTTTGGCAGTCACGCCCAATGGCAAAGCATTGATGGTGGCGGATTGGTATCACGGACGGATTCTGTTTTATGACACTGTCAAAAACGTTAAACAAGGCGATTTGCTGGTAGGTAAAGCGCCTTCGGGAATGGTAGTCAGCCGTGATGGCAGCCAGCTTTTTGTGGCCGATAGAGATAGTGATGATGTGGTGGTGATTGATATTAAAAGTGCGAAAGTATTGCGCCATATTCCTGTTGAAAGACATCCGTATGGCTTGGCTTTAAATGCGGATGGAAGCGTGCTTTATGTGGTGAATGTGGAAAGCAATTCGGTTTCTGCCATTGATACCAAAAATAGCAAAGTCACTGCAAATATCAAGGTAGGCGAGCATCCTTATTGCGTAACTGTCAGCCCGGATGGCGCGTGGATTTATGTGACTAATACCGGTGGCGATAGTGTTTCGGTGATTGATGTGGCGCAAGGTAAGGCAATCACAAAAATCTCCGTCGATGGTTTCCCGGAAGGCATCGCATACGATGTCACCAATAAACAAATCATCGCCACCAGCTGGCTGGAAGACAGCATTACTATTATTGACCCTGTCACTAATCGCAAAGTTAAGAGCATAGCCACAGGGTCAAAAAGCCGCTCATTCGGCCAGTTTATTGGCAATACCGATTGAGTTATTTCAACAACGCAACCCAAGTTTTAATTTTCATAACACTTTAGGAGCATTACTCAAATGAAACGTATATTCACTCTGGCTGCCCTTGTTTTACCTATCGCATTCATGCCTGTCACAGTTTTTGCACACGGCCCCAGCGGCCAAAAACAAGTAAAAGAAATTGTGATTAAAGCGGAACCCGCCAAAGTGTGGGCGCTGGTGAAAGATTTTGGCGCGATTGATAAATGGCATCCCTCAGTTACCAGCGTAAAAACAGAGCAAAAGAAAGATGATGCAGACGGTGAAACCTACACCTTTCGCACTGTCACGCTTAAAGACGGCAAAACGCTATATGAAAAACAACGTGAAACCATTGATGAAGACATGAAGCTGGGTTACAAAATGATGGACGGCACGTTTTTGGTGAGTAATTACACTTCGGTGATGAAAGTCAGCCCAGGTGATGTTGCTGGCGAAAGTAAATTAAGCTGGACAGGCCGTTTTTATAACAAAGCCAACACCATGGAAGCCCCTGCCGGTGAGGATAATGTTGCGGCCAATAAAGCCATTGAAGATTTGTACAACGCCGGCTTGGAAGGAATTAAGAAGTATTTGGAAGTGAAGTAATTTAAATAAGTCATGTAGCGTGGATAAGTTAATCGCATCCACCTTTTCACTAAGTACTGAGAATCCGCTTCGGTTATCCAAGCTACGCCCCCAACCTTATTCATAAGGATCAAACCAGGATGCAAATCCAAAAATTAAAATTATTAGCAGGTTTCATCATCACTCTAGGCTACGGCCTACAAGCCTCAGCCGCGCCTCTGGCTTATGTGCCGAATGAAAAGGATGGCACAGTTTCCGTGATTGATACCGTGACCGATCAAGTGCTGCATCAAATCCCGGAAAGCGGTTCACTGGGCAAAAAACTGCAAGGCGTTGCCATCGATCAGGCGGGTAAAACCTTATATGTAGTTGTACGTGATGCCAACGCCATTGCAGTGCTGGATATTGCCACGCGCAAGGAATTGAAGAGAATAGCGATTGGCGATGGGCCGGAAGGCATTAGCATCTCGCCCGATGGCAAAACGCTCGCTGCCTGTTTGGAAGAAGAAAATGCCGTTTCCTTTGTGGATTTAGCGACGAATAAACCAAGCCACCGTGTCAAAACACAAGGCAGAAACGCCGAACATTGCGTGTTTTCCAAGTATGGAAAAACCATATTGGCAAGTAACGAAGCAAGCGGTGATACTGATGTCATTGATATTGCCGCGCGTAAATCCGTTGCACTTATCAAAAACGCCAAACACCCGCGTGGCATAGGCTTTTCAGCGGATGGACAACAGGTTTACATCGCCAATGAAGCGGCCAATCTGCTGGAAGTCATTTCAACAAAAGACTGGAAAATCACCTCAACCATCAAAGTGGGCTTGCGCTCGAATGGCGTAGCTGTCGCGCCCGATGGCCGACATGTTTATGTGAGCAATGGTGGTGATGGTACGGTGAGTGTGATTGATACAAAAACGCTAACAGTCCAAGCCACAATTCCCGTAGGCAAACGCCCTTGGAATATGGCGTTAACACCTGACAGCAAAAAGCTGTACGTTGCCAATGGCCGCTCAAATGATGTTTCGGTGATTGATACGGCAAATAACACCGTTGTAAAAACCATCGCTGTCGGGCAAATGCCTTGGGGTGTGGTGATCCATTAGCATGGAAAAGCTCTGGCAGATTTACTTGAGGGTGTTGGTTATGGCCATATTGATGCCTGTTACAGCATTTGCCGCCGTGGTGGATAGCTATTGGCCAGCCATGCACAAGGCGTTTTTCGCCGGAAAAGAAATTGCAGATGGCAGTGATTTTATAAAACTGGAGGCCGCAGAACGTGCAGAAAATGCTGCACTGGTACCATTTGCCTTCACTATTGATTACCCAACACAGACGGGTAATTACATCAGCCAAGTTTATGTGCTCACGGATGCCAATCCCGTGCAACTCACCGCCACCTTTCACTTCACCCCTGAAATGCCGCCTGTCATTGCCAGCCGCATCCGCTTGGAAAAAGATACTTATGTACGCGTAATTGCCGAAACCTCAAGCGGCAAATTATATATGGCAAAGATCGCCATTAAAACACTCGGTGGCGGCTGTGGTGGCGGTGTCAGCATCAATGAAACCAAACTGCGCGCGGAAGCCGGGCGCATGAAAATCAATGTGCAAACGCCGCAATCAGGAATTACAAATCAGCTGTCCTTTAACATCAAACACCCCATGCGCACCGGTTTTGAGCGCACCGTGCAAGGCTATTATGCAAAAGCCTATTACATTAATCGGCTGGATTTTAGTCTGGATGGCAAGCCGCTACTAGGCATGGATGTTGGCGTTGGCATCAGCGCCGACCCTTATTTGCATTTCAGCTATCCGCAAACGGGCAAGGTATTGGCCGTGAAAGCTTCCGACAACGAGGGTAAAGCTTATGACCAACAATGGGCATTACCCGACCATTAGCGCTGTGACAAGTAATTATTTCTGCTTCGTGAAAATCAAAGCAAACCTGCAAAAGCAAACCAGTCAAAGCAAACTATCTGCGTGCGCACTACCTTGCAAGCATTCATAAATTTGTGCAAGAAACGCTTCATCATGCACAGGCTTGCCCATAAAAGCATTAACCCCCAAAGTTTCTGCCAGATTGCGATGTTTTTCTGCCGTCCGCGAACTAATGATAATGATAGGAATCTGCGCATTAATCGGATCTTCACGCAGAATACGTGTAAATTCAAAGCCATCCATGCGTGGCATTTCAATATCCAGCAATATCAAATCCGGTAATGGTGCGCTCTCCTGCAATTGCTCCAGCGCATCCTGGCCGTCCTTGGCCGTCCGTACCTGAAATTCCTCCCGTTCCAGAATACGGCTCAGCGCTTTTCGCATAGTCAAAGAGTCATCAACCACCATTATTTCAGGCTTGCTATTTACAGGTGCTAAAGCCTTTTTTTCAGTCATTGAACGTGTCCCGCATTTAGCCAATTCAAGCCTTGCCATCTGCACAGGATTAATAACCAACACCACTTTGCCATCCACCAAGACGGCCGCGCCTGAAATTCCGGGCACATGGGCTAATTGAGAGCCCACAGCTTTCATTACCACTTCCTGATGGCCTATAACTTCATCCACATGCAAGGCGAGACCATTAGCCCCACTCCTTAATAAAAGTATCGGGGTTTGGTTTTGCTCCTCAGGCTTCTGTTCATGATTTCCGATTAAATCGGCTAAATAATGAATAGCATATTCATGCTGCGACCAACTAACGCACTTGGTTCGGTAAGCTTCTGCCAGATCTTCCGTTTGCAGCGTTTGCAACTGCTCAAGCATGTGCGATGGCAGCGCGAAAATTTGTGTGCCTACTCTTATCAAGACCATTTGCGACACCGACAAAGCTGCCGGAAGATAAATACAAAAACGGCTACTCTGAAGCGGTGTGCTACTAACCTCTATGCGCCCACCGAGCGCTGCAATGTCGCCGCGCACGGCATCCAAGCCTACGCCACGCCCTGAAATCCCGGTTACATCAATAGCCGTGGTAATCCTGGGTTCAAAAATAATGGCAAGTAGTGCTTGTTCGCTAGAGGTCTGATCTGCGCCAATCAATCCGTGTTGAATGGCATTTTCCCGCACCCGCTGAAAATTGATACCTGCACCATCATCTTCTACACTGATGACTATCTCGTCGTTTTCACGCTGTATTTTTAGTGAGATATTGCCAAGCTTCGGTTTACCCTGTTTTTTGCGCTGCGCTGGCGTTTCCAGGCCATGTCCAACAGCATTACGTAGTAAATGTTCCAGTGGCGCGCCGATTTTATCCAGCAGACTACGATCTATTTCAAGGGCTTCGCCTTCAATCACCAATTCCGCAAACTTACCCAACTCACCTGCCGTCTGGCGCACCATGCGCTGCAAGCGCTCGGAGATCAATGAAAATGGCACCTTACGCACAGCCATCAGGCCATGTTGCAAGGTTTGGCTCATACGGTTTTGTTGCCGCATTACAGATTGCGCCTGATCCAGATTCAACAGCAAGCCGCGCTGTATCGTCGCCACATCATTCACACTTTCTGCCATCATGCGCGTCAGCTCCTGCAAACGTGTAAACCGGTCAAATTCCAACGGATCAAACGCCCCCTGCATTTCCTGCACATGCGTCATGCGTGATTGCATTTGTATTTCAGTTTCCATTTCCAGCTCACGCAAATACTCGCGCAAACGTATAACACTTTCAGTTAAATCGGATGAAGATTGCTTAAAACCTTGTATTTCCTGTCCCAAACGCGCACGTGAAATGCTAATTTCAGCAGACTCGTTAATTAGTGTGTCCAGCACATCCGTACGCAGACGTAAAAAATGTGGGTGTTGTTCAGCAAGTTGATGCCCTGCCAGCACCGCCTCAGCATCTGCAAGTTGCAAACTGGATTCAGGGTTGATACTAGCCGCAGCTTCCAGCAAAGTGCTGATGCGATCCAAATCAAGAAACAGGCCAGAATAGCCTTTGGCACTGATTTTTTTATGCGCCATACGGTTAATATGATCCTCCATGCCATGTGCGGCATTGGCTAAATCAAGTAAAGCTGCGGTTCTGGCACTCCCCTTCAGGGTGTGCAAACTGCGCAACAATGCTTCGGCATATTCCAGCATTTGTGGATTTGCCTGCCACGCACGCAAGGCATTGCCAATTTGCAATATCAGCTCACTCGCCTCCTCCAGAAAAATGGATAGTAACTCGCCGTCTACTGCAACAGACTCCACAGCATCAATAATATTTAGCGCGGATTCAAGCTTGCTATTCGATTCGCTTTGCCTATCGACTTCACCTTCTGTTTCAATTTCGCTTTGCTTTTCAGCTTCGCTGGGGTCAGTTTCATATACCAAGCCATCCACCAGCTGTTGCCAGTACGCACAATTAATATTGGCAAAACCAGATTCACTCAACTGCGCCACCCAGGCAAAAAAGGCCTGGCCAACTTGTTCAATAAAAGCTAAATGCGCTGAACTAAGCATCCTTTTATGTTCGATGATCTCATTCAGCAGCTTTTCAACCATCCAGGCTACTTCACTCAGCTCATTCAATCCAACTGTGCGCCCACTCCCCTTTAGCGTATGAAAACCGCGACGTATTTCCAGTAGCGCATTTTTATCGGCAACATCCCTCTGTAACGCTTGGCCATGTTGCGCCACGTTGGCCAGCACCTCTTTAGCCTCATCCAGATAAACGCCCAGTAACTCCGTATCCAGCGGACAACCCGCCACGACAGATGAAATAGCAAGCATGGGCTCAGTTGTTTGTAGCACTGTGTTTTCCTGCGACGAAACCAGTTCGTTAGTGCTTAACTGTAATTCCAATTTAGCTAATATATCGCTCAATGCCTGGTCAGTTTCTGGCCGCGTGCGTGGCATTTCCTCCACATAAAAACCAAGCAAACTGAGGCTGTTTGCCAATAATTCATACTGCGCCAGATTTTGTTCCCGGCTGACAATAGGCGTTTCACGCTGAAAATGAACAACCAGCTTCGCGCTTGCCTTGGCCAATAGCGTGGGCAAGGGTTTATCAATAAGATCAAAAGCCGCTATGATTTGCTGCAGCGGCTCATCCACAGCTTCCAATACTTGTTGATTCGATGGCGTACGAAAAAATATATCCAGCGCCTGCTCAACCAGCTGCAAAGCCTCTTTGATTTGTTGTACCGTCACCTGCAACATATCATGCTCATTGTGCGACAGCAAAGGCAGAGCAATGGCATCCGTCTCCTTGCTTTCCGAAGAGTTCGGGTCTGAAATATCGGCTGTAGGTAACAGCGCATCCAGCTCATATAGTTTTTTAACTTGCGCGATATGCTCTGTCAGCGGCAAGCTCAACGCTACAACATAAAGAATCTCACGCAGAAAAATATCGGTCGCCTTATAGCCAACCTCTTCAGCACGCATCCGCTGGTCGATTTGACGACAAAGCCGTTTCACCTGTGTATTTTTCGCAATAGTGTGTTGTGACAAAGCCTCAATAAAAGCACCGACGACCCACCACAAGGTTTTATGCGCAGATTGCTGCTGAACTTGCTGCACATTTCGTATGCTCAAGCGCATATTTTCCAAACTTTCCGCACCCGCCGTTTTCAACCAGTCGAGTAAGTATTTTTGGTAATTTTTGCGCTGATCAATCATATAATCAGAAAGTTGCGCAGCTTCAATAACTGCACGGTCAATGTCTTTAGGTGCACGCAAGGAGGTATCGGGGAAAAACAGTTCCGCCTCCTTAACCGTTTCACCGTGTAATGCGCTCAACATCTGCAACGCAGGGAAAAGTCGCAATGGCACATCGGCATTGCCATCAAGCAATTGCTGCAAATAAAGCGCCAACGCATCAATGGCTTGCACAAAAATGCCCATCACTCTTGGGCTAGCCTCTACCTCACTTTTCTCAAGCTTTGCCAACAACCTTTCCATTTCCGCGCAAAGTCGCTCGCATCCGCGCAAGCCAACCATATCCAGCGCACCACTCACTTGATATAAATGTGTCTGTGCATGACGCAATAAAGTTACATCGCTACCCATATCAAGAAAAGCAGAAAAGTGATCTTTTACGCATTTAAGCGATTGATCTATTTCGTCTTTCACCCAAATAAAAGAGCCTATGTCAAATTCTTCAGCCATATTAATTCCGCTTGAGTATCAAAGTTGGATTCATTATCAAGTGAGTTTGAAATTGGCTACAGAGCTGCGCAATTCTTTAGCTAACGCGGATAGCTGTCCCACCGATTGTGCTGTTTGCTGGGTACCATCCGTGGTGAGTGCTGTAATGTTTTGAATATCCAGCATATTCTGGCTCACTACCGCCGCCATTTCGCCTTGTGCTGCAGTGGCCGTTGAAATGGAGTTAATCAAATGTGCTAAATGATTGGTTACTGTTTCTATCTCATTCAAGGTCTGTCCCGCCGCATCGGATAATGCGGCTCCATCGACTACGCCTTGCGTACTTTTTTCCATCGCTGCCACCGCGCTATTAGTATCCATTTGTATGGTTTTCACAATCGCACTGATCTGTCTGGCTGCTTCTGCTGATCGCTCCGCCAAGCGCTGCACTTCTTCTGCCACCACGGTAAAGCCGCGACCGGCTTCGCCCGCAGACGCAGCCTGTATGGCTGCATTTAATGCCAGAATATTGGTTTGCTCGGTAATGTCGGAAATCAACTCCACAATTTCACCAATTTCCTGTGAGCTTTCCCCCAGACGCTTAATGCGCTTGGAAGTGGTTTGTATCTGAGTGCGAATTTCGTTCATACCAGAAATGGTATTTTGCACGGCTAGTGTGCCATGGGTAGCTGCCAGCAATGATTGCCTGGCGACCTGCGATGCCTCGGCGGCATTATTGGAAACCAACAATATGGAATGCGTCATGCTATTCACGGCGGCACTGGTATCTTCAATTTGACGGGATTGCTGCTCTGCCGCCAACAGCAGCGCGGCGGAAGTATCCTGTGCCTGCGCTGTAGCCAGACTAACCTGCTCGGAGGCTCTATTAACGCCAGCTGCCAGAACGCTTAAACTTTCAATTGTATAGTTGATTGAATCCGCAATGGCACCGGTAATGTTATCGGACACATTGGCTTTTACGGTTAAATCCCCGGCAGCCACATCATTCAACTCATCCAGCAAAGCCAGCACCGCTTGCTGATTTTGCAAATTGATTTGCAAAGTCTGTGAGGAGCGTAGCCGTTCTGCAGCAACCTGACGATGCGCTCTTAGCGCAATTAAAATCACCGCCAACAAAGCAAAGCCACAAGCCAGTGCTAGCCAGGTAGTCGCCTTTACGCCCAAAAATTTCTGCTCAGCCATTAACTGACTCAAACTTCTGGCAAATTCAGCATCCACACGAATTTGATATACCGCCAATATAGCCGTGACTACGCTCAAGATAAAAGTCAACATAATCATGATCAGCAAACCAATATTGCCGCCCCCCGCATCGGTCTCATGTGCTGCAAGCTTGAATAAATCCGAACAACTTTTTATAAAACCTGATCCCATCTAATTTACCCCAACAGTGGATTAATAGAAGTGCCCTTCATAAACATTCGAGTTAACTCTCTATCTATTTTTTTGAAGCAAACTATTCCAAATCGAATTGCGCAAATTCAAATAGTTGCGACTTGCATAAACTTGCTTTCACCCAGCAATTGTCCAATATTCAGCACCGACCAAAGCTGTTGATCCGAGTCCCGATACTGACACTGGCTGTTGATCGTCTGCAAACTGCAATCTGTTACCGCTTGCAATGCGTTCAAATTACGCAAACCCAACAACTTATCCACTAACAATACGGCATTGATGCCATATTTTGTATGCACCAATAACATACGACTTTCCTCTGTGATTTTTTCAAGCGGATGACCAAAGTAATGTGCCAAATCGGTCAAGGCATAAAGATTGCCGCGTACATTTACCAAGCCTTTAAGCCAAAGCTGCGTGTGTGGAACCCGAGTAATTTCTGCCACAGGCAAAACTTCTTCAAGTTCATCCAAAGCCACCAGCCAGTTTTCATGATTTACTTGGACACCCAATAAGGAAACCGTCAGCAAATTTTCACGCTCAGAATAATATTCAAGCTTGGCTGAAATGGCCTGTTGATAGGCCTCTCGGTCGAATTTATTTTTATTCATATGCTTAATCTGCCTCAGACTCTGCCCGCGCATAAATACTAACGGCTTGCAGTAAAGACTCTTTAGTGAACGGTTTTGTCAGGTATTGATCAGACCCCACCACCAGCCCGCGTGCGCGATCAAACAAACCATCTTTACTGGAAAGCATGATAACTGGCGTTGCTTTATAGCGCGGGTTTCTCTTGATGAGAGAACAGGTTTGATAGCCATCCAGACGCGGCATCATGATGTCTACAAAAATAATATCGGGATCATGGCGGCTTATTTTGGATAAGGCATCAAAACCATCTTCCGCCTGAATAACCTCACAACCATCCGCCTGAAGAAAAATTTCCGCACTGCGCCGAATCGTCTGACTATCGTCGATCACCATCACTTTCACACCAACCAGATTCACTCTACCCACTTGGATCTCCTTGTTTTGACTTTAGCAAGCTGTCTAGCAGCGTAATCGACAAAAAAAACCAAAACTTAATTAAAGGTAAAGTAATGTAAAAAACAGTCGTAAGTGTATTAACTTTATAAAAGTGGTTATTGCTTTCAAACCAAGGTTTTTTATTTTTATCGTAAATAACAGGGAAAATTAAGCTATGCGCGCTGACATGTTGGTTGCAACACTGAATGAACTCAACGGCACCTCTGCAGATATTGAAGCCTCTGCTGTCATTTCAACCGATGGCTTGATCATGGCGGCACTACTGCCCGCCGGAATGGATGAGGACAGAGTCGGTGCCATGAGTGCGGCAATTCTTGCCTTGGGCGATCGAACCGCAAAAGAACTGGCACGCGGCACTTTGGAGCAAGTGCTGGTAAAGGCCTCCAAAGGCTATATCGTGCTCACGCATGCTGGCGAAGAAGCCGTGCTGACCGTGCTTGCCAAACCGAATGCAAAACTTGGCCTGATTTTTCTGGATGTGAAACGCGCGGCAGAATCAATCAGCAAATTGATTTAAGCGCTCTCAAATAATCAAGGAAAAATCTCATGCTAAATGATATGAATCCATCCGATGTCTTGGGCTCGTATACCGAACACCAGCTGCAATACGCAGACGGTACCAGCCGCAAGGTATTGGTCGTCGATGAAGAAGTACCCTACCCCGAAGGCTGTTTAATCGTTTCGCGTACGGATATTGGCGGCATTATTACCCATTTCAATGCATCATTTATCGAAATGTCAGGCTACGCTGCCGAGGAGTTGCTAGGCGCGCCACACCATATTTTACGCCACCCGTTTATGCCATCCGCCGCTTTCAAAGGCCTGTGGGATACCGTAAATGCCGGCCAAAAATGGCAAGGCTACGTCAAGAACTTGCGCAAGGATGGCCGCTATTACTGGGTATATGCCACGGTAGTACCCAATGTGCGCGATGGCCAGATTGTGGGCTATACCTCGGTGCGGCGCAAACCTTCGCGTACCCGCATCGAAGAATGTTTGCAGCTGTATCCAACCTTGTCTTAATGGGGAAATCTTATGTCCTACAATTTCACGGTAAGCCCGGACTTTATGCCGAGTTACATCTCAGGCTGGTATATTTTCAACACTTGGATACAGCGCCAATTAAATGAAAAAATACATCTGGAGTTATACGACAGTTTCGAGGCCCAACGCGAGGCGATTGAATCAGGCAAGGTAGATTTAATCTATGCCAACCCCTTTGATGCTGCCATGTTGATTCGCGACAAAGGCTTTCAAGTGGTCGCCTGCCCTAATGCCACTTCCGATGAAGCTGTTATAGCTGTAAGTGCCGAGAGTTCCATCCTCTCGATTGAGGATTTAAAACACGGCACTCGCATCGCCTCTACTGACGCACCGGATGTACACATGATGGGTATGATTATGATCGAACCTGCTGATCTTGATCGCGATAACACCACACGTCATATATGTAGCAGTTATGTGCTGGTGGCCAAGGATTTGATTACCGACAAAGCAGATATTGGTTTTTTTCTCAAGGATGCATTTGAGCATTTTTCAGAAACCACCAGAAAAAATTTACGTGTCCTGGTATCCAGCCATATTCACATCATTCATCACCAGCTCATGATAGGACCACGCCTGGCACATTTGCGCGAGCCATTACTCAACCATTTGCTGGAAGCAAAAGATGCACAAGCGGAAGAAGTTCTGGTGAGTTTGGGCTTTAAAACCTGGGCCAAAGTTGATCATGAAGAAGCGGAATTCATGATTGACCTGATGGACACCTTGGTAAAGTAGCGCAATTCGTGCTGACTGGAGCCGAGAATAATAATGCAATCACAGACGAAAATGCAAACTACCACAGATGAGCTCATGCATCCAGATAGGTCAGATCCGGCTTTTATCAGTGAACTTCGTACGCAACTTAAACTCACTGAAAGCCTGCATACACCTTGGCTGGCTGACGCTCTGGCTCACCGTATTGCACGCAGTCCGAATGACTTGCGCGGCCATGTGCAGCGCATCATGCTGCACCAGCACCTAAATCAGGGCGATGCCTTGTTTGCAGCTCTTTTGGATTTATTTATAGCTTTGGGTCATTGGGGATTGGCGCTACGCAAACGCCTGCTGCAAACTTCTGCCAATTTGTTAAACAACACACAATATGAGTTTCTAAATTCACGGCTGGATTCAGGGATTTCAAACAATGAAATACATCCGCCAGCCTTACGCTCACGGCTTAGCCAAGGTAGCACAGGTTCCTTCAATTTCATTATTCGAAGCAATAACAGGCACCAGAGTGATTTACGCCCAGCGTTAGAGCAAGCACTGGATTTTCTAAATTATGGCCAGCTCGACCAAGCACAGGAAACACTGGAACAGGCCTTGATTGAGAACCCGACTGATCCTGCCATAGCCCGCGAGCTGGCTGATTTATATACACATACCTGTGATAGCAACGCCGTGGCCAATTTACTAGCCAAACTGGGTATGAATGCTCCCGAAATAATCAAAAATATCACGCTTAAACCAATTGTGACGGCATGATGAGCATAACAAGCCCAGACAAACTCCACCCAATATTAATTGGCCTGAGCCATATTTCTGAGCGATCCGCCGCCGCCATTGAAACCTTGTTGCGCAGCTCAACACAATGTCAGGCACTCATCGTAGCAGCCCATGAAGCAGAAATTCTCATACTTGATCTGGATGCGGGCAACCCCCGCGCATTGTGGCTGGAGTTTCGTCAACGTTTTCCAACGCAGCCGGTTATTGTGTTATCGCTGGCTGAACAACATCTGGCAGAAGTGGTGTGGGTAAAAAAGCCAGTAAAACCTACTCTCTTGCTGGAAGCCATTACACTGGTTTCCAAACAAATTCAACGCATAACACCTATACAGCCCGTAGCCTCCACACCTATCAATCAAATAACACCGGTTAACAAAGCACAAAATAAACCAAATAAAGAAGTTAGTAATCTGGCAGCAGAACCAGCTGTTATTGCTCCAATTACAATTTCGAATCCGGCCAAAACCAAGTCTAAACCCGCGCCGCAAACCCGTGATGTAACTCAGGCGATGGATGATGAAATTAATCACAATACGTTCGGCAATCGTCCAGACTTTGACCCAGGCAGCAAGGAAATACCAGCCCACGTATTTTACGATCCACACGTTATGTTGCAAGGGCTGCTAACTGACACGCTGAAGGTGGCAAGAGCTGATGGAAAATCACGCGTTATTGAAGGTGTGCTGGCGGTAATCCTGGTCATTCCAGACCCACCAGGATGGGTAATGACGCAAGCCAGCACACAACGAATACGCGCTATCAGCGTCATGCACATGGCTAACATGCAAGATACCAGAGTGCGCGAACTGATTGAGCATGAACATCTAACATTGCTGCCTAAAATCCCGCTGGAAAACTTTCTTTGGCTAATAAGCCTTTCCGCAGCACGCGGCCGTGTTCCGTTGGGAACTGATCTACATGCACCCATAAAGCTTGAGCGCTGGCCAAATTTCACACGATTGGAAGCTATTCCCCATGCCATGCGCATTTCGGCTTTATGGCTAACACAAGCCATGAGCCTGCTGGATACGGCAGCACACCTGCATATTCCTCAGCGCTATGTGTTTGCTTTTTATAGTGCGGCCAATGCCATTGGCATCGCTTCCATCATAACCACGTCTACAGGCAGCAAGAATCTGGTAGCCACGCACTCTACAAGCCATAGCGGAAAACCTGTAGCCAACAAACAGGACGCACCCAAAGAGCGCAGCAGCTTTTTAGGCAAGTTGCTGAACCGATTAATGCGCGACTAACGAAAAGAGATTTAACGCAAATGGCAAACTATAAACTTGTTTTTACCGGGCCAGTCGGCGCAGGGAAAACTACCGCCATCATCACACTCAGTGATATAGCGCCAATAGGTACCGATGCATCTGCCACCGATATGACGGCTAATCGCAAACCGCAAACGACTGTGGCGATGGATTACGGCATGATGAAAATAAATGCCACCGAACGTATTCATTTATACGGCACGCCTGGGCAAGAGCGTTTTGATTTTATGTGGGAAATATTGAGCGAAGGCGGCATAGGCCTGGTGCTGATGCTGGATAATTCACGCAGTACGGCATTTCAGGACTTGCATTTCTTTTTAACGGCTTTCAAAGACTTCATCCAGGGACGCGGCGTGGTTATTGGCATTACCCACATGGATAGCCATCCAACGCCAACCATTAACGAATACCATGCACAATTACAGGGTACTGGACTCAACCCACCCATCTTTGAAGTAGATGCAAGAAATCGTGCTGACATGTTAACCCTCATTAAATCCTTACTTTACTCAATCGACCCCGGGCTGGAAGAACATGTTTAAATTACAAGAAGGTGTTTATTTATCACCCACCGCTGCAGGTGCCTATTACCTGGCCGCTAATCAAAAAAAAGATGCCAGCCGTCAATTTCTGATGTCGCTGATGACAGGGGATGAATCCCCATTGCTGAATGAAGCCGCATTGGCAAGATGGTCGCACGCCCAACCTGACGAAGATATTAGTGAACTGATTTACCGACTGCAAGAACTAGGCCTGATACAAGGAGAGAATACCCCGCACCACCCGCCCGCAGGCTCATTGGAAGACGTATTACCTCCGCTGCTGGTTCAGCTTTCCAGCAACGAAAAAGCCCTGCTTTCCGATGCACAAGGGCTTTATCTGGCAACAGCAGGCTTTCCGCATGAAGCCGCCGAGGAGCTATCCGCACTTTCTGCTGATCTGGCCGATTTACATACCAGGCACAAGGGATTGCTGGAAGGCAATTTAGGGTTTTCCACGAGTAACTGGGGGCTGATAGATGCATCAGGCAACAGCCAACTTGGGCTGTGGCCACTATATATCGGTGAATACCGTTTTGTACTGGTCATCGCGGGAATGCCACAACTCAATCAAGCGCAATTTACTGACTTGGTTTGGTTATTGTCACGCCGCTATGGCACAAATAGCAGTACCCTGGAAAAATTTTGATTCAACAGCCACTTACGTCGGCCAAAAGGCCAGTGTAAGCAAAGCCAAACCCAACCAAAAGCCAATCTCCAATGTTTCAAGTATCGGCTGAATTTTCTTGATAGCTCCGTAAATGTGGAGAATGACCATAGAAGCCCAAATGGTCAGTAATAGCTTGAAGTAAAACGGCTGCACCATAGGGTTATTTGCCGCTAAAATACTGAATAACGCCACAGCACCTCCCACACAACCCAGACATCGGCCAAAATAAAGCGCCAAATGGGTTTGTTGCGGAATTTCCCAGCCCACTAATTTCGCCCACTGAAATGGCCAGAAAGTAATAGGTATGGCAAACGCGACGATGATTAACCAACCCACCACGGATAAAAACTGGCCAGCATGATTTCCCCAGATTCCTAACATAATATTTCTCCTTGTTTTTGCCGCTCAAAAAATAGAAAATCGTCAACGACGATTAATTGCATTCCCGTACTGAATGCGCGAAGTGCATTCTATTCCTGCCTATCTCATGCGGCTTGTAAGAACCTGCTAACTTCAAGGAATAAATTTGTTCCCCACCTATTTTTTCATGTGGCCTGGCCGTTCGCTGTATTTTGGGCCATTGCAACATCTGGAACCAAGATTACATGCTGCCCCTGTGCTGCTAGTCGGTCTTTATCGCCCTTTTCGCATACGCATCAACCAAGGCGAGTGCATAAGCTGCCGTTGCGGCATTGTGCCTGCCGGAATGTTGCATGAACTGGATCTGGAAGGAAACGTGCTGGCAAAATTATTCATAGAACGCGATAGCCCTGATTATGAGGCGTTTCGCCAGCGGTTTCCCTATGCCCTCAATGCATTCCAGGCCTTCGATGATGCCGATATTGTGGAACTGTTCGTCAAAATTTATGAAGAATCACCCGCCAAGGAAGCCATCCACAAGCTGATAGAAACGCTAATTCCGCCATACACAGAGAATCTGCCGCTGCTTCACCCGCGCTTAATTTCCGTAATGGATTTACTCAGGCAAGAACCCGAGCAAAATCATTCACAGCTGCAAATCGCCAATTTAGCCAACCTCTCCACCTCCAGATTGCTGCATTTGTTCAAGGCTGAAACCGGCTGCCATACCGGCGCTACCGCATCTGGAAAAGGCTGGGAGTCGCCATCTACACCATGAGCCAGACCGATTGCATGACACGTTCCGCCATGGATGCCGGGTTTTCCGATGCCAGCCATTTCAGCCACTGCTTCAAGGATGTTTTTGGCGCGAATCCTTCCTATGTGTTCAAACGTGTTTCACGCCTGGAATAAAACAAATTTTGTCGAGCACAAGAAGGCCGGATAAGCGTAGCGTTATCCGGCGCATGTAAAACTGCCATTGATGATACGTCTGGATTCGGCTTCAGTTTTCATAGGCCGTATATTTATCATTCCTACCCCGCGCTTTTTCCACCGGATATTTCCTGGCATTAAGATCAATCTTCGCATTGGCTGCCGCGATCAAATCAATACCCGACACTTCGGCAATACGCAGCAAATAGACAAAAGTATCGGCCAGTTCATGGGCAACCTGTTCGCGTTTTTCCGGCGTTAAATCTTTGCTTTCGGCTTCCGTTGCCCACTGAAAATGCTCAACCACTTCCGCCGCTTCCACGATCATCGCCATGGCCAAATTCTTGGGTGAATGGAATTGTTCCCAGTCGCGTTCTTGCACAAAGGCGTTAATGCGCGCTCTTAGCTCCAGCAGCGAATCAGGCATCGTTCTTTTCCTTATTTTGCGCTTCCTTGCGGTTGGAACCAGCCACCATTTTGATTTCAAACAAGCGGCATTCTAGCGGGCCGTTGAATAAGGGCGTGCGTTTGCTGGGGGTCAAACGCATCAGCTTGGGCAAGCGCAAATCGGAGGTGAGGAAATAGGTATTCCAACCGGCAAATTTACGTTTCAGGGTTTCCGCAATTTTCGGATACAGCGCGGCCAGTTCTTCATCTTCGCCTATACGTACACCATAGGGCGGATTGGCCACCAGTACCCCTGCACCTGCCGGTGGTGGCACATCGACGATATCGGATTTGCTGAGTTGTACCGCTTCCAGCAAACCGGCTTCCTGTAAATTCTGTTTGCTGATGCGTACCGCGCGCAAATCGGCATCACTGCCGTAAATTTTCTGGAAAGTCACCGCTTTGGCTCGGTTCAAAACCTGCTCACGCAATTTTTTCCAGGCGGCTTCATCAAAGTTTTTCAGCTTTTCAAAACCGAAACTGCGCTGACTGCCGGGCGCAATATCCAGCGCTATCATGGCGGCTTCCATCAAGAAAGTACCGCTGCCACACATGGGGTCTAGCAGTGGCTGCCCCGGTTGCCAGCCGGATAATTTCAAGATACCGGCGGCCAGATTTTCACGCAAGGGCGCTTCAATGCTGGCTTGGCGCAGGCCGCGCTGAAACAGGGCGTGGCCGGAGGTATCCAGATAAAAGATGTAGTCTTCCGCTGCCAGATAGGCATGAATGCGCACGTCCGGCTCTTTGGTGTCGATATAGGGACGGCTGTTTACCGCCTGGCGGAAACGGTCGCATACCGCATCCTTGATGCGCAACGTGGCAAATTCCAGGCTTTTCAGCGGGCATTTGACACCGGTCACCTTGACCATGAAATTGCGGCCAACGGCAAACCACTGCGGCCAATCCAGCTTGAAAGCGGCATCATACAGATGCTCTTCGGTGGCATAGCGGCCACGCCCAACCTGCCACAAAATACGCGTGGCGATACGGCTTTCCAGATTGGCGCGGTAGCAAAGCAGCAAATCGCCGGAAAACCCCACGCCACCATCGGTAACGGTAACGGCTTGTGCGCCAATGGCATTAAGCTCATCGGCCAATAAATGCTCCAGACCGCGAGGGCAGGTGGCGAAGAACTGATAGGTTTGATTGGTCATGTTTTTTTCTGATTGAATGATTTTATTTGAGGCTGGCAGGAGGCGTAGAGTGGGCACAAGAGTGGTACCCACCCTACAGCATAAATACGAGGGTGCTTAAAGGCTCGCTCCGTGCGGCAGATTTTTTTCATGCAGCGTCTGACACTGGATGCAGCGCGCCGCTTGTGGCCTTGCCTGCAAACGGGCGTAGCCAATGTCGGCTCCGCATTCTTCGCATTCGCCAAATTCTGCTGTATCCACCCGCGCTTGCGCATGTTCGATCTGCGTCAGCTCTTCCACCTCGGCGCTGATGGTGGCGATATTTCTATCCACCAGCATATCCGCCACCGAAGAATCACCGGCATCGGTCACCTCACCGGCCAGATCAGCAAAATGCTCATGCCCGGAGCGCGCCAGTTCATCGCGGATTTCAGCGATCAATTCCGCTTTGCGTTGCGCCAAACTTGCCTTGATTTCAAGCCTTTGTACTTTGTTAAGTTTGCTCATGCGGATTCTCCAATATTAAAAATAAAAACGCTAAATAATCAAACGATTACTCGTATTATCGTTGTTATCGCGCAGCTTCTCGACAAATTTCATGAACTCGATCTCATGTTGGGCTTCCAGCAGTTTGGCGCGGTCGCGCAGGCTGACCCAGCGCAAATCCTGGGCACACGGCAAAAGCCAAAAACGATGATGTTGCCGGGTCGTCCGTGGGCAAAACCAGCACGCGCTGGCTAAAGCTTTGTTCTATACGCTGTAAATACACATCAAACTTTTTATCCGAACCCCACAGATTAATCGCCATCATGCCATTGTGCGTGAGCGCGGCCACACAGCTATCAAAAAATCCTGCGAACCCATATTGGCAGGAATGCCCTTGCTATCAAAGGCATCTATCATCAGCAGCTGTGTGGTGGATGGATGCTCTTGCAGATAGGCAATGCCATCGGTTTCAATCACTTCCAGCCGCTCGTCATCCTGCGGCAGATAAAAATGACTGCGCGCAATGCCAATCACCTGCGGGTTGATTTCCACCACGCGCTGGCTGATTTGCGGCAGGTATTGATGAATGTATTTGGGCACCGAACCGCCGCCCAAACCTATGGTCAGCACATTCTCAATTTTTTCCGAAAACAGCAAAAACCCATCATGCCGCGTGAATAAGCCAGCTCCAGCGCATAAGGCGATTTTACGCGCATGGCACTTTGCACGGTATCATTGCCCAAATGCAAAGAGCGTATGCCATCCACCTCGCTTACATCCACGCTGTTGGAATCGAATATCTTGCGATGAATACTGCGCGCTATTTTTGCACCAATACGCAACATGGTTAAACACCCTCTTCTTTCATGGCTTCTATTATTTTTGTATCTTCCGCTAAAGCGAATCGAAAGACTTTGGCATCAAATGACATGGCCAAGCCACCGCTTTATAAATCCAACCAATCTCGCAGTGCATTATCAAGCTGAAAGCGTTGTTGAGCGGGCATCACCCCGATTTTATTGCCTAATCTGCTTAACTTTACGGTACTGATTTTATCCACCTCAACTGAAGAATCTACATTTAAACCCGTTTCACCTTGGGCTTTAACGGTAATTCTTAAGCTAGCCTTACTCAGCACACTAGTAATCGGGCAAATGGTCACGCTCTCAACCACCCCTAAATAATCCGTTGCCTGCACAATCAATACAGGTCTAGGCTTATTGGTAAAATCACCTTTAACATCCGCGCACAAAAAAAGATCACCGCGTTGCATTAAATATAATCCCCAAAATCTGCCGTATCATCCAATAAATCAGCAGCACAAATGGCTTTGACATCACGCTTTATTTGAGCGGCACTACGTTGTTTAATGGGATAAATATAGGCTACACTTTTTTTATGGCTGGTAATTTCTATGGTTTCACCGCTACGCAACAACTCGGATAACTTTGTTTTTACTTCAAAAATACCGACAGTTAACATGGTGTCCTCCTAAATTCTAGTTGGCTAGATTTTAATTATACACGCTTAGTTTTTTGTTTTCTGAAATGCGTGGGAAGGGAACGTGTTGTAGCACAACGAGGATGAATCAAGATTTTCTTCATGTTGGTTTTGAAGAAAATCTTGAAGATTGTATTATGAATTTGAGCTTTTCATTATTTTTCATTGATTTCTTCTGCTGAAGGCTCTGATGACACTTCATCTCCACCCGAAACCTTGGCCTCAGCAGGTTTATAACGCGTATCCAGCTCTATCAGCAGAGGATCAATACGCTTGATTTCCAGGCGTACCGCAGTACCCGCCGGCAGATCCGGCAAGCTGTGTACTTTGGTAATAAACGGCATACCATCCAGCCGTACCAGATTCTCGCGCCACACGGTGGCACCGATCTCTTTGACCTCTTCCTGAATCAAATATTGCAGGCACCAGTAGCGTTCCATGCGTGTTTGAAATTCGCTATAGGCGCTATAGGTCATATCAAAATTGCGCATGGCTGTGGTTAGCGCTTCGCTATTTTTTGGGTAAACAGGCTCGGTGTGTTGCAATATGGATAAAAGCTGGCGCTGATTTATCAAATCCACTGCCCGCCTAAGCGGCGAAGTGCTCCAGGCATATTGCGCCACGCCCAAACCCTGATGCGGCTCGGCCTTAACCGTCATATAAACCTTGCCGCCGTTTTGCGCGCGGTAAATACCCGGCACATCATGTTCCGCCAGCATGGCTCCCCACTGATTATTGGCCTCTATCATCAGCTCGGCCACCAATTTATCCATGGGCGAACCGCGATGGCGGCCGACAATGCTGACACGCCCCTCTTTCACATAAAAATTGTAATCAATCTGTGGCGGTTTGTTTGGGTCATACTTGCCGCGTGTTTTTTCCAGTGATTCCGCCAGCTTGTGCAACAAAGACAAGCGCTCCCAATACGGATGTCCGCTGGAAGTTTCCAGCGTGCTTTCGTTGAAATGCGGTTCCAGCAAATCATGGCGCAGATTGTCTGCCATTTTTATCATTTCCACCTTGCTATGGCGGTTGATGATAGCCAAATCTTCCGCCACATCCAGATAAAGCGATAAAGCAGGCCGCCATGTGCCTTCGTCCAGACTGAACGGGCTGATGGCCGCCTCCGGCAACATGGTGATTTTATGGCCGGGCATATACACCGTGGATAAGCGCTGCATGGCAAAAGCATCCACCGCGCCCCCCATCATAATGCCCAAAGCGGGTGCGGCAATATGAATACCGACGCGGGTAATGCCGCTCTCCAAAAGCTGGACAGAAAACGCATCATCAATTTCCGTGGTGGTGCTGTCATCAATACTGAAGGCTTCCACCGCCGCACTTTCCAGATCATCCGGCAGCTTAAGTACTTCATGCTCGGCAAAATGTACACCAGCGGGAAAATGCTCGCGTAAAAAGGCACCAAAATGATAATCATGGGCTGAAGGCACGGCACCGCAGGCTTCCAGCAGTTTCAGCTGGCTGATATTAAGCTCGGTAGCCGCTTGTTCCAGTGCTTTCCATTCCAGCGTATTTTTGTCCGGTGCGTAGAACAGCGCATCCAGCTTGTCGGTGAAATCCGGCGGCAATTGGTACGCTTTTAGTTGCTCCACATAAACCAGCACTTTTTTCCGCTTGCAGGCGCTTTTTCTCCTGCGCCGCCAGTGCAGATTTTAAATTTTCCTCCAACGCCGCCTTGTAACGCCCTTTACCTTTGCGATAAAAATACATGGGCGCACTATGCAAACGTATGGCCACCGCAGCCGCCTCGGTGGCACTTGGCACACGGCCATAATAATCCTTGGCCAGCGCATCAAACCCAAACTCCGGCTCACCGCAACATTCCCACAAAAACGCCACATCCAGGGTTTCCGCTTCTTCATTGGCGCTGACCATAAAGCTTGCCAGCGGACTTTCAAAGCGCAATAACACATTGTTCGCCTTGATTTTGGAACGCTTACCGCTTAACGCTTCAATCTGTAGTGATCCTGCCGTCTCCGACATGACCAAGGCTGCCTTAAAGCTGCCATCTTCTTCAAAAAATACATTCATGGGGTTTTGATTCTGAAAGTTGGCGCAAGCCACGTTGGGCATTGCGCGATGGATAAAGTGATAGGCCTGCATGATACCTGACATTCGTGACAGGCCGTAATTCTGCGAATTTCAACAGCCTGAAATTTTGCGATAACGCATTGCTTACGCACGCCTCACCAAGCTACTATTGCAAGTTGTTTGCGCCTGCGCAGATTTAACCTGGGGATGTTCTGATTTATTGTCATTTCGAGCAAAGCTCGCAGTGACAATAAATCAGAACATCCTTAACAAGCAATAATCAAAAACAAGCAAAACCAACTGATGAACAACGCCGAACAACTGATAACCAATGCCAGCCTCAAGCCCACAGCCGCACGCACAGCGGTTTTATCGGTTTTGCTCAAAGCGCAGGCGGCCATCAGCCACGCTGAAATTCTGGCACAACTGGCCAGCACCCATAGCCATGAATTTGATCGCGTCACCCTCTACCGCGTACTGGAATGGCTAACCGAACACGCGCTTATTCATCGCGTCATCGGCGATGACCGCGCATGGAAATTTCAAATATCCAGCCCGCAAACCACACACCATCATGCGCATTTGCATTGCACACAATGCGGCAAAACCATTTGTTTAAACCAGATTCAAGCCGATTTACCCGCAGAAATCATGACCCAATATCAGGTTGAATCGGTGGATATTCATATCAAAGGCTGTTGCGAAAGCTGTAGCGCGTCCAGCAGGCCATAAATCAGTGTTTCCTTAAGTACTATCGCCATGCGCTAGTATTATCAATACGTATTCTAAGCGCTAGCAGCCGCTGTTATTCCTTGCCCTGCCACTTCAAACCGCCGATTTAGCCCAGATTAACATTTCATCTCCACCAATCGAAATCCATTAAGTTATCGCAAAATGCAGCCGTTACTGTAACTAATTGGATGCTTGAAAAGTTTTTAGCCAGAAAATCAGCCCTTATCCGATGCTGTGTGCGCAGTCATACCAAGATTAAAAATCAGCCAGGAGAACTATCTATCATGAAAATCAATATGCCCGTCACCAATACAGAAGTCACGTTTGACGATACCGAGTTTATGCTCACCAAAACTGATCTCAAGGGAGTGATTACTTATGCCAACACCAGCTTTATCAAGATCAGCGGCTTTAGCGAATCTGAACTGATTGGGCAAAACCACAATATGGTGCGTCACCCGGATATGCCGGTGGAAGCGTTTGCCGATATGTGGCGCAATTTGAAAGCTGGTCAGCCATGGACGGGTTTGGTAAAAAACCGCACCAAAGCGGGCGATTATTATTGGGTAGAGGCCAATGCCAGCCCCATTGTTGAAAACGATCAGGTCGTGGGTTTTCTATCGGTACGCAGAAAACCGGCGCGGCAGCAAATTGAGGCGGCAGAAGCGGCTTATCGTTTGTTTAGAGAAAACAAGGCGGATAGCCTGGTTATTAGCAACGGCAAGGTTGAACGCAACAACTTTATGTTTAAATTGAAAAACAGCTTGCTGGATATTGCTGTAGGCAAACGTTTATTGAGCTTGATAGGCTTGTCAATTTTGATAGCCGCAATACTTGGTGGACTAGGTATTTATGGCTTGTCATCGTCAAAAAACAGTCTGAGAACCGTATATGAAGATCGTATGATACCTGTAGAACAGTTAGGGAAAATCTCCAACTTGATTCTGGAGAGCCGAACACTTTGGAGAACCGCCCTTAGTGAAGCCAAAGTTTCACCAACAGCAACAAGTAAAGCAGGATTGGTACTGGCGCATCAAGCCGCGACAGAAGCCGCTACCGGCATTGAGAAAAATATTGCCGCAATCGACTCACTCTGGAAAACCTATCTGGCAACCTATCTAACGCCTGAAGAAAAGCGATTGGCTGAAAATTCTGCTGCGAGTCGGGAAAAATTTGTCAATGAAGATTTGAAACCAGCTGTCATAGCATTAAAGGCTCAGGATTATGATGCAACCTTGAGACTTACTGAGCATGAATATGCAGACTACCTAGCCACCGTCGCAGATTTTGAAGCGCTGCTCAAACTTCAATTTAATGTAGCCAAACAGGAATATGATAATAGTTCCAGGCGTTATGAAAATACGCGTTTGATTTCGTTTATTGCGCTGGGGCTGGCCGCCGCTATTTTGCTATGGCTGGGCTTGGCTCTGCTGCGTAGCATCATCAAGCCATTGGAGAATGCACTTGAGGCATTCAGGGCGATTGCCAATGGCAAACTCAACACTGAGATTAATGCACGGGGCAATAATGAATTGAGCCAGGTTCTGTTTGGCTTGAAATCCATGCAAACCATGGTGGGTGCCAATCTCAATGAGCAACAAGAACTGGCCAACCACACCAAAGTTCAAGCCGTGCAATACGAAGGCCAGCTGGCCGCGATCAGCAAATCCACGGGTGTGATTGAGTTTGACATGCATGGCAAGGTGATTGCCGCCAATGACATTTTGCTCAAGGTATTGGGGTTTAGTTTGAGCGAAGTACTGACATTCAATCATAGTGCATTTGTTGAAGATACTTATCGCTCCAGCCCTGCATACAAACAGTTTTGGGAGCAACTAAATCGAGGCGAATCTATCACCGGTGAGTTTCTGCGTCTGGGTAAAAATGGCAGGGAAATCTGGTTGCAAGCCTCCTACAATCCGATTCTGGATGTGAATGGCAAGTCGTATAAAGTAGTGCAATATGCCACCGACATTACCGAGCAAAAAATCAAAAATGCCGATTTTGAAGGTCAGGTCAGTGCCATAGGCAAATCGCAGGGCGTAATTGAGATTAGCCTGGATGGCAAAGTGCTCAAAGTGAATGAAACCTATCTGAAAATGCTGGGTTATACAGAAAAAGAACTGCTTGGCCAGCCGGTGAGCATAGTGCTGGATCAAAACTTTGCCAAAAGTGCGGAATATGCCGCGCTCTGGCAAAAACTGGTGCAGGGCGGCAATGATAGCGGCCAGTACAAACGCATTGCCAAGAATGGCCGCGAGGTGTGGATACAGGCTTCTTATAACCCCATCTTTGATCTGAACGGCAAACCTTACAAAGTGGTGAATTACACCATTGATATTACCGAGCAAAAAGTTCAAGCCGCCGACAACGCCGGACAAATCTCTGCCATCAACAAGCTGCAAGGCGTGGTTGAGTTTGATCTTGGCGGCAAGATCATTGCCGTCAATGACAACTTTGCCAACGTCACCGGCTACGCTGCGCGCGAAATTGTCGGCAATCACCATAGCATGTTTGTGGAAGCGGCCTTTAAAACCAGCCATGAATACAAAGCCTTCTGGGAGAGATTGGCTAAGGGTGAAGCCGAGGCCGGTCAATACAAACGCATTGCCAAAGGCGGCAGGGAAGTCTGGCTGCAAGCTTCGTATAACCCCATCTTTGATCTGAACGGCAAGCCTTACAAAGTGGTGAAATATGCCACCGACATTAGCGAACAGGTAAATGCGCAACAAGCGTTGACCAGCGCCGTGGAAGAAACGCAGGAAATTATCGCCATGGCCAAAAGCGGTGATTTATCCGAGCGTATTCCACTGGATGGCAAGAGCGGTGCCATTGCCCAACTGTGTGACGGCGTGAATGCGCTGATTGACAACATGACCGAGGTGATTGCCCAAGTCAAAGATGCCGGTGAAACCATCAACACCGCTGCCGGTGAAATTTCATCCGGCAATAATGATCTCTCCTCACGCACCGAGCAGCAAGCCTCCAGTCTGGAAGAAACCGCTTCCAGTATGGAAGAGTTGGCCAGCACCGTGAAACAAAATGCCGAGAACGCCAAACAAGCCAATCAACTGGCCGCTGCGGCTTCCGGTGTGGCGGTTAAAGGCGGTGAAGTGGTGGGTTTGGTGGTCAACACCATGAGCGCGATTAACAGCAGTGCCAAAAAGATTGAAGACATTATCTCAGTCATTGACGGCATTGCCTTCCAGACCAATATTCTGGCCTTGAATGCAGCGGTGGAAGCTGCCAGAGCGGGTGAGCAAGGCCGTGGCTTTGCCGTGGTGGCCGGTGAAGTGCGCAATCTGGCACAACGCTCGGCCTCAGACGCCAAGGAGATTAAGGAACTCATCACTGATTCTGTCAATAAAACTGCTGAAGGCACCACTCAGGTGGAACAAGCCGGTAAAACCATGGCTGAAATTGTATCTTCAGTGCAACGTGTGACCGACATCATGGGTGAAATCTCCGCTGCATCCAGTGAGCAAAGCGCAGGCATAGACCAAGTGAATAACGCCATCACCAGCATGGATGAAGTCACCCAGCAAAATGCCGCGCTGGTAGAACAAGCCGCCGCTGCCGCTGAATCCCTGGTTGAGCAAGCCATTACCCTGATGGATACGGTGAATGGCTTTAAACTGGCAGGAGCTTCTTCAGCCAAAGCCGAAAGACGCAGCAGCAAACCATCAACCAAACCCATGCTGGCGAGAACACCCGCCAAACCAGCCAAAGCGCAAGCCACATTCGCCACCAAAACCGGTACTACCGACGGCGATTGGGAAGAGTTTTAGTGAACCGCGTTTTACGCAGATAATCCATTAGGAAAACGCTGATTTATTCGTCATC
>JABFRO010000004.1 GCA_013141125.1 Methylophilaceae bacterium | reverse complement strand
CTTTATTTGAGCGGCACTACGTTGTTTAATGGGATAAATATAGGCTACACTTTTTATGGCTGGTAATTTCTATGGTTTCACCGCTACGCAACAACTCGGATAACTTTGTTTTTACTTCAAAAATACCGACAGTTAACATGGTGTCCTCCAAATTCTAGTTGGCTAGATTTTAATTATACACGCTTAGTTTTTTGTTTTCTGAAATGCGTGGGAAGGGAACGTGTTGTAGCACAACGAGGATGAATCAAGATTTTCTTCATGTTGGTTTTGAAGAAAATCTTGAAGATTGTATTATGAATTTGAGCTTTTCATTATTTTTCATTGATTTCTTCTGCTGAAGGCTCTGATGACACTTCATCTCCACCCGAAACCTTGGCCTCAGCAGGTTTATAACGCGTATCCAGCTCTATCAGCAGAGGATCAATACGCTTGATTTCCAGGCGTACCGCAGTACCCGCCGGCAGATCCGGCAAGCTGTGTACTTTGGTAATAAACGGCATACCATCCAGCCGTACCAGATTCTCGCGCCACACGGTGGCACCGATCTCTTTGACCTCTTCCTGAATCAAATATTGCAGGCACCAGTAGCGTTCCATGCGTGTTTGAAATTCGCTATAGGCGCTATAGGTCATATCAAAATTGCGCATGGCTGTGGTTAGCGCTTCGCTATTTTTTGGGTAAACAGGCTCGGTGTGTTGCAATATGGATAAAAGCTGGCGCTGATTTATCAAATCCACTGCCCGCCTAAGCGGCGAAGTGCTCCAGGCATATTGCGCCACGCCCAAACCCTGATGCGGCTCGGCCTTAACCGTCATATAAACCTTGCCGCCGTTTTGCGCGCGGTAAATACCCGGCACATCATGTTCCGCCAGCATGGCTCCCCACTGATTATTGGCCTCTATCATCAGCTCGGCCACCAATTTATCCATGGGCGAACCGCGATGGCGGCCGACAATGCTGACACGGCCCCTCTTTCACATAAAAGTTGTAATCAATCTGTGGCGGTTTGTTGGGGTCATACTTGCCGCGTGTTTTTTCCAGTGATTCCGCCAGCTTGTGCAACAAAGACAAGCGCTCCCAATAAGGGTGGCCGCTTGACGTTTCCAGCGTGCTTTCGTTGAAATGCGGTTCCAGCAAATCATGGCGCAGATTGTCTGCCATTTTTATCATTTCCACCTTGCTATGGCGGTTGATGATAGCCAAATCTTCCGCCACATCAAGATAAAGCGATAAAGCAGGCCGCCATGTGCCTTCATCCAGACTGAACGGGCTGATGGCCGCCTCCGGCAACATGGTGATTTTATGGCCGGGCATATACACCGTGGATAAGCGCTGCATGGCAAAAGCATCCACCGCGCCCCCCATCATAATGCCCAAAGCGGGTGCGGCAATATGAATACCGACGCGGGTAATGCCGCTCTCCAAAAGCTGGACAGAAAACGCATCATCAATTTCCGTGGTGGTGCTGTCATCAATACTGAAGGCTTCCACCGCCGCACTTTCCAGATCATCCGGCAGCTTAAGTACTTCATGCTCGGCAAAATGTACACCAGCGGGAAAATGCTCGCGTAAAAGGCACCAAAATGATAATCATGGGCTGAAGGCACGGCGCCGCAGGCTTCCAGCAGTTTCAGCTGGCTGATATTAAGCTCGGTAGCCGCTTGTTCCAGTGCTTTCCATTCCAGCGTATTTTTGTCCGGTGCGTAGAACAGCGCATCCAGCTTGTCGGTGAAATCCGGCGGCAATTGGTACGCTTTTAGTTGCTCCACATAAACCAGCACTTTTTCCGCTTGCAGGCGCTTTTTCTCCTGCGCCGCCAGTGCAGATTTTAAATTTTCCTCCAACGCCGCCTTGTAACGCCCTTTACCTTTGCGATAAAAATACATGGGCGCACTATGCAAACGTATGGCCACCGCAGCCGCCTCGGTGGCACTTGGCACACGGCCATAATAATCCTTGGCCAGCGCATCAAACCCAAACTCCGGCTCACCGCAACATTCCCACAAAAACGCCACATCCAGGGTTTCCGCTTCTTCATTGGCGCTGACCATAAAGCTTGCCAGCGGACTTTCAAAGCGCAATAACACATTGTTCGCCTTGATTTTGGAACGCTTACCGCTTAACGCTTCAATCTGTAGTGATCCTGCCGTCTCCGACATGACCAAGGCTGCCTTAAAGCTGCCATCTTCTTCAAAAAATACATTCATGGGGTTTTGATTCTGAAAGTTGGCGCAAGCCACGTTGGGCATTACGCGATGGATAAAGTGATAGGCCTGCATGATACCTGACATTCGTGACAGGCCGTAATTCTGCGAATTTCAACAGCCTGAAATTTTGCGATAACGCATTGCTTACGCACGCCTCACCAAGCTACTATTGCAAGTTGTTTGCGCCTGCGCAGATTTAACCTGGGGATGTTCTGATTTATTGTCATTTCGAGCAAAGCTCGCAGTGACAATAAATCAGCGCCTCCTTAACAAGCAATAATCAAAAACAAGCAAAACCAACTGATGAACAACGCCGAACAACTGATAACCAATGCCAGCCTCAAGCCCACAGCCGCACGCACAGCGGTTTTATCGGTTTTGCTCAAAGCGCAGGCGGCCATCAGCCACGCTGAAATTCTGGCACAACTGGCCAGCACCCATAGCCATGAATTTGATCGCGTCACCCTCTACCGCGTACTGGAATGGCTAACCGAACACGCGCTTATTCATCGCGTCATCGGCGATGACCGCGCATGGAAATTTCAAATATCCAGCCCGCAAACCACACACCATCATGCGCATTTGCATTGCACACAATGCGGCAAAACCATTTGTTTAAACCAGATTCAAGCCGATTTACCCGCAGAAATCATGACCCAATATCAGGTTGAATCGGTGGATATTCATATCAAAGGCTGTTGCGAAAGCTGTAGCGCGTCCAGCAGGCCATAAATCAGTGTTTCCTTAAGTACTATCGCCATGCGCTAGTATTATCAATACGTATTCTAAGCGCTAGCAGCCGCTGTTATTCCTTGCCCTGCCACTTCAAACCGCCGATTTAGCCCAGATTAACATTTCATCTCCACCAATCGAAATCCATTAAGTTATCGCAAAATGCAGCCGTTACTGTAACTAATTGGATGCTTGAAAAGTTTTTAGCCAGAAAATCAGCCCTTATCCGATGCTGTGCGCAGTCATACCAAGATTAAAAATCAGCCAGGAGAACTATCTATCATGAAAATCAATATGCCCGTCACCAATACAGAAGTCACGTTTGACGATACCGAGTTTATGCTCACCAAAACTGATCTCAAGGGAGTGATTACTTATGCCAACACCAGCTTTATCAAGATCAGCGGCTTTAGCGAATCTGAACTGATTGGGCAAAACCACAATATGGTGCGTCACCCGGATATGCCGGTGGAAGCGTTTGCCGATATGTGGCGCAATTTGAAAGCTGGTCAGCCATGGACGGGTTTGGTAAAACCGCACCAAAGCGGGCGATTATTATTGGGTAGAGGCCAATGCCAGCCCCATTGTTGAAAACGATCAGGTCGTGGGTTTTCTATCGGTACGCAGAAAACCGGCGCGGCAGCAAATTGAGGCGGCAGAAGCGGCTTATCGTTTGTTTAGAGAAAACAAGGCGGATAGCCTGGTTATTAGCAACGGCAAGGTTGAACGCAACAACTTTATGTTTAAATTGAAAAACAGCTTGCTGGATATTGCTGTAGGCAAACGTTTATTGAGCTTGATAGGCTTGTCAATTTTGATAGCCGCAATACTTGGTGGACTAGGTATTTATGGCTTGTCATCGTCAAAAAACAGTCTGAGAACCGTATATGAAGATCGTATGATACCTGTAGAACAGTTAGGGAAAATCTCCAACTTGATTCTGGAGAGCCGAACACTTTGGAGAACCGCCCTTAGTGAAGCCAAAGTTTCACCAACAGCAACAAGTAAAGCAGGATTGGTACTGGCGCATCAAGCCGCGACAGAAGCCGCTACCGGCATTGAGAAAAATATTGCCGCAATCGACTCACTCTGGAAAACCTATCTGGCAACCTATCTAACGCCTGAAGAAAAGCGATTGGCTGAAAATTCTGCTGCGAGTCGGGAAAAATTTGTCAATGAAGATTTGAAACCAGCTGTCATAGCATTAAAGGCTCAGGATTATGATGCAACCTTGAGACTTACTGAGCATGAATATGCAGACTACCTAGCCACCGTCGCAGATTTTGAAGCGCTGCTCAAACTTCAATATAATGTAGCCAAACAGGAATATGATAATAGTTCCAGGCGTTATGAAAATACGCGTTTGATTTCGTTTATTGCGCTGGGGCTGGCCGCCGCTATTTTGCTATGGCTGGGCTTGGCTCTGCTGCGTAGCATCATCAAGCCATTGGAGAATGCACTTGAGGCATTCAGGGCGATTGCCAATGGCAAACTCAACACTGAGATTAATGCACGGGGCAATAATGAATTGAGCCAGGTTCTGTTTGGCTTGAAATCCATGCAAACCATGGTGGGTGCCAATCTCAATGAGCAACAAGAACTGGCCAACCACACCAAAGTTCAAGCCGTGCAATACGAAGGCCAGCTGGCCGCGATCAGCAAATCCACGGGTGTGATTGAGTTTGACATGCATGGCAAGGTGATTGCCGCCAATGACATTTTGCTCAAGGTATTGGGGTTTAGTTTGAGCGAAGTACTGACATTCAATCATAGTGCATTTGTTGAAGATACTTATCGCTCCAGCCCTGCATACAAACAGTTTTGGGAGCAACTAAATCGAGGCGAATCTATCACCGGTGAGTTTCTGCGTCTGGGTAAAAATGGCAGGGAAATCTGGTTGCAAGCCTCCTACAATCCGATTCTGGATGTGAATGGCAAGTCGTATAAAGTAGTGCAATATGCCACCGACATTACCGAGCAAAAAATCAAAAATGCCGATTTTGAAGGTCAGGTCAGTGCCATAGGCAAATCGCAGGGCGTAATTGAGATTAGCCTGGATGGCAAAGTGCTCAAAGTGAATGAAACCTATCTGAAAATGCTGGGTTATACAGAAAAAGAACTGCTTGGCCAGCCGGTGAGCATAGTGCTGGATCAAAACTTTGCCAAAAGTGCGGAATATGCCGCGCTCTGGCAAAAACTGGTGCAGGGCGGCAATGATAGCGGCCAGTACAAACGCATTGCCAAGAATGGCCGCGAGGTGTGGATACAGGCTTCTTATAACCCCATCTTTGATCTGAACGGCAAACCTTACAAAGTGGTGAATTACACCATTGATATTACCGAGCAAAAAGTTCAAGCCGCCGACAACGCCGGACAAATCTCTGCCATCAACAAGCTGCAAGGCGTGGTTGAGTTTGATCTTGGCGGCAAGATCATTGCCGTCAATGACAACTTTGCCAACGTCACCGGCTACGCTGCGCGCGAAATTGTCGGCAATCACCATAGCATGTTTGTGGAAGCGGCCTTTAAAACCAGCCATGAATACAAAGCCTTCTGGGAGAGATTGGCTAAGGGTGAAGCCGAGGCCGGTCAATACAAACGCATTGCCAAAGGCGGCAGGGAAGTCTGGCTGCAAGCTTCGTATAACCCCATCTTTGATCTGAACGGCAAGCCTTACAAAGTGGTGAAATATGCCACCGACATTAGCGAACAGGTAAATGCGCAACTTGCGTTGACCAGCGCCGTGGAAGAAACGCAGGAAATTATCGCCATGGCCAAAAGCGGTGATTTATCCGAGCGTATTCCACTGGATGGCAAGAGCGGTGCCATTGCCCAACTGTGTGACGGCGTGAATGCGCTGATTGACAACATGACCGAGGTGATTGCCCAAGTCAAAGATGCCGGTGAAATTTCATCCGGCAATAATGATCTCTCCTCACGCACCGAGCAGCAAGCCTCCAGTCTGGAAGAAACCGCTTCCAGTATGGAAGAGTTGGCCAGCACCGTGAAACAAAATGCCGAGAACGCCAAACAAGCCAATCAACTGGCCGCTGCGGCTTCCGGTGTGGCGGTTAAAGGCGGTGAAGTGGTGGGTTTGGTGGTCAACACCATGAGCGCGATTAACAGCAGTGCCAAAAAGATTGAAGACATTATCTCAGTCATTGACGGCATTGCCTTCCAGACCAATATTCTGGCCTTGAATGCAGCGGTGGAAGCTGCCAGAGCGGGTGAGCAAGGCCGTGGCTTTGCCGTGGTGGCCGGTGAAGTGCGCAATCTGGCACAACGCTCGGCCTCAGCCGCCAAGGAGATTAAGGAACTCATCACTGATTCTGTCAATAATAAAACTGCTGAAGGCACCACTCAGGTGGAACAAGCCGGTAAAACCATGGCTGAAATTGTATCTTCAGTGCAACGTGTGACCGACATCATGGGTGAAATCTCCGCTGCATCCAGTGAGCAAAGCGCAGGCATAGACCAAGTGAATAACGCCATCACCAGCATGGATGAAGTCACCCAGCAAAATGCCGCGCTGGTAGAACAAGCCGCCGCTGCCGCTGAATCCCTGGTTGAGCAAGCCATTACCCTGATGGATACGGTGAATGGCTTTAAACTGGCAGGAGCTTCTTCAGCCAAAGCCGAAAGACGCAGCAGCAAACCATCAACCAAACCCATGCTGGCGAGAACACCCGCCAAACCAGCCAAAGCGCAAGCCACATTCGCCACCAAAACCGGTACTACCGACGGCGATTGGGAAGAGTTTTAGTGAACCGCGTTTTACGCAGATAATCCATTAGGAAAACGCTGATTTATTCGTCATCCCCGCGAACGCGGAAATGACGACTTGTTCAGCGACTCCTTAGCAACTTGGGGGCGATTTTTTTAAATCGCCTCTTTTTTTTGCAAGCATGAGAGACATGGTCGATACCGTTAGAGGCTGTCAAACCAGGGGCGTTGATTCAGTCCATATATTGCGGGACTAAATACGCAGGCATTGCTTCAGCCCGACAAATCGGAGTAAAACGTGTAGCCTCAATTGAAACACAGGAATCACCGCTGGTATGGCGCTTTGCCGGAAATCTGGCTGGAAATGCAAACGCAGCTTGATTTATGGCAGGCCAAACATTAAGCCGCTGCAACAATTAGCCGTCTGATCTAAAACCCTCTTTTGGGGACTAAACACCCAATCGGCTTCAAACATTTTACGCATGGCGTGGATTGTGAAAAACCAAAGTTACTCACAACGTAGCCGAATGTAATCGTATCTAAAGAAACCAAAACGAACACTTACAGACGAAAAAAAACCCCAATCAAGGGGTTGGTGGCGGAGAGCGAGGGATTCGAACCCTCGATACAGATTTAAGCCCGTATGCTTCCTTAGCAGGGAAGTGCCTTCGACCACTCGGCCAGCTCTCCGCGAAAGGCAACAAGATACGCGATTGCTACAAAAAAATCAATCAAAACTGTTTAAGGTAGCACTGAATTATTATCATTTCGAGCAAAGGGAGAAATCTAAGCACTTGATTATCAAGATTCCTCACTTTGAGCCTAGCCTGATTGCGCAGGAAATATTCAATCCTCTGGATTCCAGCTTGCGCCAGCATGACGAGGTTTCTTTCCAATAGACAATCTGCGTTTTAAAGCCTCTTGCTATTTTCCACGCATAAACATTTTATCCAGCTCGCCCATGGTGATTTGAAACCAGGTGGGGCGGCCATGGTTGCATTGGCCAGAGCGCTCTGTAGCTTCCATGTCGCGCAGCAAGGCGTTCATTTCCGGCACACTAAGTTGACGATTGGCACGCACGGCAGCGTGGCAGGCCATGGTGCCTAGCAGTTCATTTCTGCGTTCAGTGAGCGCGCGGCTGGTGCCGTATTCACGCAAATCGCGCAGCACATCACGCGCTAGCGAAACCGCATCGGCATCCTGCAACATGGCAGGCACCGCGCGCACGGCCAGTGTGGTGGGCGACAACACGGCGAGATCAAAGCCCAATTGCTGCAAACCGCCCTGCTCTGCCGTATCGAACGCGGATTGCATCTTGGCCAGTTGTTCCTGCACGGTGGCGATTTCCAGCCGGTCGGCTTGAAAACTGACGGGTATCAGCAAGGGCTGCATGGGAATTTGTCGTGCATCCAGCGCGGTTTTGAGTTTTTCATACATGATGCGTTCGTGCGCGGCATGCATATCGACCACGATCAAGCCTTGATGATTTTGCGCCAGCACATAAATGCCATGAATTTGCGCCAGGGCAAAGCCTAGCGGAAAATCCTCTATGTTTTTGTAGGCGGGTGTTGCCAAGCCGCCCATATCTGCTTCATTGCTGCCATCGTTGAGGAGGGGTTGAGAAGCCGCCCCTATAGCAGCCGTCATATTGCCAAACAAGGTTTGATAAAAATTCGGTGCCTGTTGCGCGCGCAAATCCATATTGGTTTGATATTTTGGATAAGGTAGAGCCGCGCCTAAAGGCTGTGCTGATGTTGGCGCAAATGCATGGCTTGCCTGCTCGCCGGAAACTCCGCCCGGCACCGCCAGCGCTTTATGCAACACATGAAAAATGAATCTATGCACGGCCTGACCTTCGCGGAAGCGCACTTCGGTTTTGGCGGGATGCACATTGACATCTACCAGTGTGGGATCGAGTTCCAGAAACAACACGAATGCCGGGTGTTTGTCATGATGCAATACATCCTGATAAGCCTGACGAATGGCGTGGCTAATCAGTTTATCGCGCACAAAACGGCCGTTGACATACACATATTGCGTATCGCGGCTATTGCGCGCAAAGCCGGGTTTGGCAGCCACGCCCCACAGGCGCAGACCGGCGGCGGATTCTTCCACGTGCAAGGCTTCGGCGGCAAAATCCGCGCCCAGCACTTCGGTAAAGCGCTTGTGCGGCTCGCTCACGCCCAAGCGCATCAGGGCGCGCCCGTTGTGTTGCAACATAAAAGCCACATCCGGGCGGGATAAGGCAATGCGGCGAAAAGCCTCTTCGCAGTGCGCAAATTCAGTGCCTTCCGTCTTGAGAAATTTACGCCGCGCCGGGGTGTTGAAATACAAATCCTGCACTTCGACGATAGTGCCTGCATCCAGCGCGGCAGGCTCCACAGGCGAAATTACGCTGCCTTCGCTGGCAATGCGCCAGGCATGGCGCTCGCCATGCAAGCGGCTGATAAACTGGGTGCGCGATACCGAGGCGATACTGGCCAAAGCCTCGCCACGAAAGCCCAGACTGGCGACAGATTCCAGATCCTCCAAAGAGGCAATCTTGCTGGTGGCATGGCGCGTTAAAGCCAGCGCCAAATCAGCTTGCGCAACACCGCTGCCGTTATCCGCCACGCGCAATTGCTTGGTGCCGCCATTCAATAACATGACCGAGATGTCCGTGCTGCCCGCATCCAGGCTGTTTTCCAGCAACTCCTTGAGCGCTGAGGCGGGGCGTTCTACCACCTCGCCTGCCGCGATCTGGCTGATAAGTTGTTCCGGCAGTAGTTGGATTAATGACATTGAAATATTAGTAGTCAGCTCAATCACCCGCCAATTTGGTTTTCGCCAACGCGGGGTTACCGGAAAAATAGCGTTGAATACCGGCCACGATGGAATCGGCAATTTTCTCCTGATAGCTTTCTGTGTTCAGTCGGCGTTCTTCGTCCGGGTTACTGATGAACGCGGTTTCCACCAATATTGAAGGAATATCCGGCGATTTCAGCACGGCGAATCCGGCTTGTTCCACTACGGATTTGTGCAGCGCATTGATAGTACCCAAACGTCCCAACACCGCTTTGCCCAGTTTCAAGCTGTCGTTAATGGTGGCGGTTTGCGATAAATCCAGCAAGGTACGCGCCAGATTGACATCCTTGTCATCCAGACTGACGCCGCCGATCAAATCGGATTCGTTTTCCTTTTTCGCCAGATAGCGCGCGGAAGCACTGGTGGCACCGCGTTCGGACAAGGCAAACACCGAGGAGCCTTTGGCATCCGGCCGCACAAAGGCATCGGCATGAATGGAGACAAATAAATCCGCATTTAATCTACGTGCTTTGACCACGCGCTGATGCAGGGGAATGAAATAATCGCCATCGCGGATCAACACGGCGCGCATATTGGGCTCGCTATCCACTCGCGCTTTCAGCTTTTTGGCCACCGCCAGCGTGATATTTTTTTCATAAGAACCGGTCGCGCCTATGGCTCCGCTATCCTCGCCGCCGTGTCCGGCATCAATCGCTACAACAATCAGCCGCCCGCTTTTCTTCTTGCCTGTGATGACCGGTTTCTCCGGCTCCGGGATTGGCAGCTGGGAGGCAACAGGCGCGGGTTCTTTGCTTATTTCCTGCTTGCTTACTGGCGGTTTGATTGCTTGCGGTTGGCTGGCGATGATTTCTGTAAGCGGTTTTTCAGCAACGGGTTTTTCGAGAATTGGCGCAGTCGTAATGCTTGGCACAGGTTTTTCCTGCGCATTGATTTCCACTGGAGAGAGCGTAACTGGTGCTTTATCCGGCACCGGTTTGGCTTCGGTAATGATCGCAGACGGGCTGGCTACGTTATCGCGTTTGGATAGCATGGCCATCAGGGGATCAACCACCGGATAAATATCCAGTACTAAACGATGTTTATATTCACCTGCCGGTTCCAAGGCAAAAATTTTCGGCTTAACTTCAGCTTTAATATCAATGACCATGCGCACTACATTAGGTTTGAAATTGGCCACGCGCACTTGCTTGATATAAGGATCGCTGGCCTGAATCTTGTCCGTCAGGCTCTTTAGTTTGGCGTTGAGTTCCACATTTTCCAGATCCAGCACCAGACGCTCGGGGTTTTTCAGCATGACGATTTTATAGCTAATGGCCTGATCCGCTTCCAGCGTGATGCGGGTGTAATCCTCGGCTGGCCAGATCCGCGCCGCATTAACCGCAATCGCCGCTTGCACGCTGCTTGCCAGACTGAACAACAGAAATACTAATAAAGCTCTAAACATTTTTTTCCTGCTTGCGTGTTTGCAGATAAGGTCATTAATCGACCTTCTTCCAATGATGATAAATGCACATCAATATCGGCCTGCGGGATCAAATCGCCCGCCTGTTGCGGCCATTCCACCAAACACACCGATTGCGCATTGAAATAATCACGAAAACCGGCCGCCTCCCATTCTTCGGCATCGGTAAAGCGATACAGATCAAAATGATAGATGTCCAATCCGGCCACGGTATAAGGTTCAACCAGTGTATAGGTGGGGCTTTTGACCTTGCCGCCATGCCCCAGATGATGCAGCAGGCCGCGCACGAAAGTGGTTTTACCCGCGCCCAAATCGCCATGCAGATAAACGGTCAGACCCGCTATCAGCACCGCACTCAGGTGCGCACCCGCTTGCAAGGTGGCTGCTTCGTTTTTCAATTCAAGTGTAATATCCTGCTCCATGACTACAAAGCCTCTAACCGACACCAGGCACTGGCAAAAGCTGGCGGATGATATCAAACATTGGGGCATGGAACTCGGTTTCAGCCAGATTGGCATTACCGATACGGATTTGGCTGTGGCGGAAGTGCAGCATCAACAATGGATTTTCAAGGGCTATCATGGTGCCATGGATTATATGGCAAAACATGGCAATAAGCGCACGCGACCTGCCGAATTGGTGCCCGGCACTTTGCGCATAATCTCGCTGCGTATGGATTATTTGCCACCCCATGCGCGGGATAGCGAAGAGGTGATGCAGGACGGCACACAGGCCTTCATTTCGCGCTATGCGCTGGGGCGTGATTATCACAAAGTGCTGCGTAACCGTTTGCAAAAATTGTGCGATCGCATTGCCAGTGAAATTGGCGATTTTACTTACCGTGCATTCACCGATAGCGCGCCGGTACTGGAAGTGGCGCTGGCAGAAAAAGCCGGATTAGGCTGGCGCGGCAAACACACTTTATTACTTTCACGCACAGCTGGCTCCTGGTTTTTTCTGGGGGAAATCTATATAGATTTGCCTTTGCCGATAGACGCGCCGGAAAAAAATCATTGCGGCAGCTGCAATGCCTGCATGACGATTTGCCCCACACAAGCCATAGTCGCGCCGTATGAAGTGGATGCGCGGCGCTGTATTTCCTATCTCACCATAGAACTCAAAGGCAGCATTCCCGAAGAATTACGGCCACTGATAGGCAACCGCATCTACGGCTGCGATGATTGCCAATTGGTTTGCCCGTGGAACAAATTTGCGCAATTGACCCAGCAGGAGGATTTTCAGGTGCGACATGGCCTGGATAACATCAGCCTGGTCAGCCTGTTTGCCTGGGATAAAACCACTTTCAAACAAAACATGGCTGGCAGCGCAATCCTGCGCATTGGTCATGAGCAATGGCTGCGTAATCTGGCGGTGGGATTGGGCAATGCGCCCACCACGCCAGCCGTTATAATCGCGCTGCAAAGCCGTATGGCGGATGATTCGGCACTGGTGCGCGAACATGTGCAATGGGCATTGCTTCAACATAACATTCAAATAGCGACATAAAGGCTTACCCGCATGGCAATCAAGAAATCCGAACTTTATAGCTCACTATGGAAAGGCTGCGATGAACTACGTGGCGGCATGGATGCTTCGCAATACAAAGACTATGTGCTGGTGCTGTTGTTTGTTAAATATGTGTCGGACAAATACGCAGGCCAGCCGGATGCGCTGATTGAGGTGCCCGAGGGCGGCAGCTTTCAGGACATGCTGGCGCTCAAGGGCGACAAGGAGATTGGCGATAAGATCAACAAGATTATCGCCCGCCTTGCCGAAGCCAATGACCTTAAAGGTGTGATTGACGTTGCCGACTTTAACGATGCCGACAAACTGGGCAAAGGTAAGGACATGCAAGACCGCTTGTCTAATCTGGTCAGCATCTTTGATTCTCCGGGTCTAAATTTCAGTAACAACCGCGCCGAAGGTGACGACATTCTGGGCGATGCCTACGAATACCTGATGCGCCACTTCGCCACCGAATCCGGTAAATCCAAGGGGCAGTTCTACACGCCTGCGGAAGTGTCACGCATCATGGCCAAAGTCATCGGCATCAACGAGACTAAGAGCCAAAGCCAAACCATTTATGACCCAACGTGTGGTTCTGGTTCGCTGTTATTAAAAGCAGCTGACGAATCCAAAACTGGCGTCACTATCTATGGTCAGGAAATGGACAACGCCACTGCCGCGTTAGCCAAAATGAACATGATTCTGCATAACAACCCAACGGCAGAAATCTGGCAGGACAATACGCTCTCCAGCCCACACTATAAAGACAATGGCGGCAACCTTAAGCAACATGATTATGTAGTCGCTAATCCGCCATTCTCGACCAAGGCATGGAGCAACGGCTTTGACCCTGCCAATGATTTATACGAGCGTTTTGCTGATGGTATACCGCCTGCCAAGAATGGCGACTATGCTTTCTTGCTGCACATCATTCGCTCACTCAAAAGCACCGGTAAAGGCGCAGTAATTCTGCCGCATGGCGTGTTGTTCCGTGGCAATGCTGAAGGTGGCATCCGTAAGAACATCATCCGCAAGGGTTACATCAAAGGCATCATCGGCCTGCCTGCTAACTTATTCTATGGCACAGGCATCCCTGCCTGCATTATCGTAGTGGATAAAGAAAACGCAGCCGGTCGCACTGGGTTATTCATGATTGATGCCAGCAAGGGCTTTGTCAAAGACGGCAATAAAAACCGTCTGCGTCACCAAGACATTCACAAAATCGTGGACGTGTTCAACAAGCAACTTGAGCTACCAAAGTACTCTCGTATGGTCAGTGTGGCAGAAATTGAAGCCAACGACTATAACCTCAACATTCCACGCTACATTGATAGCTCTGAGTCCGAAGACCTGCAAGACATTGCTGCACATCTAAAAGGCGGCATCCCTAACGCAGACGTTGATAGCATGTCCGCTTATTGGCAAGTATTCCCTACGTTACAAAAGCAACTGTTTGATATTGGCGCACGAGCGGGTTATAGCGCAATGAAAGTAGCCGCAGCACAAGTGAAGCCCACCATCTTCGCCCACCCTGAATTCGTGAGCTACACACAATCGGTCAGCAAGCTATTCCAAGGCTGGAAAGACAACAACATTGCCCAGCTAAAAGACATCAGCCAAGCGTCACACCCCAAACAGCTGATTGAGCAGTTATCTGAAGATTTGCTGCACACCTTTGATACGTTGAAGCTGATTGACCAATACGACGTGTATCAGCACCTGATGAGCCACTGGTCAGACATTATGCAAGATGACGCTTACCTGATTACAGCCGATGGTTGGCAAGCAGGCAATGACACCAGTAACGGCTTGATACCGCCACAGCTCATCATCGCCCGCTACTTTGCCGCTGAACGCGATGCCATTGAAGCGCTAGAAGCCCAGCGCGATGCAGTCAGCCGCCAAATGGAAGAGCTGGACGAGACTTATGGATCAGATACTGGTGGCAGCGAAGAAGGCTTACTGGCAGAAGCTAAGAACGACAAAGGCAAGCTCACCAAAGTGAGCATCAGCGCACGACTTAAAGACATCAAGAATGACACTGATGTTGCTGACGAGCGTAAACAGCTTAACGCTTACCTTGCTTTAATCGAACAAGAGTCAATCGCCAGCAAAAAAGTGAAAGATGCACAAAAACTGCTAGATGCTAAGGTAGCCGCACAATATGCCAAACTCAGCGCAGACGAAATCAAGACCTTAGTAGTAGAAGATAAATGGCTCACTACGCTTGCCGCCGATGTGCAGACCGAGCTTGACCGCGTATCACAGGCCTTAACGGGGCGCATCAAACAACTCGCTGAGCGTTACGCAGAACCGCTGCCGCAACTGGCAGCAGAAGTGGCTGCCCTCAATACCAAGGTAGAAGAGCATTTGCGAAAAATGGGGTTTGCACTATGACCAAGCTCATCCGTAACTCAACCGCTGAGTTTTTAATCTTTACCAGCCAAGCGGGAGAAAACAGCATTGAAGTACGTGTTGAAGGCGAAACAGTTTGGCTGACACAAAAAATGATGGCGCAATTGTTTGATGTGAATGTGCGCACTATCAGCGAACATTTACAAACCATCTTTGCCAGTGAAGAGTTATCAGAAAATTCAGTACTCCGGAATTTCCGGACAACTGCCGCAGACGGCAAACAGTACAATACCAACTTTTACAGCCTTGATGCCATTATCGCCATCGGTTACCGTGTCAATTCCAAACGCGCTACCCAGTTTCGCCAATGGGCAACGCAGGTGCTTAAGCAATTTGCCATCAAAGGCTTTGTGCTAGATAAGAAGCGTCTCGAAAACGGCAGCTATTTTGGTGAAGACTACTTTGAGCAACTGCTGGCTGAAATTAGAGAAATCCGCCTCAGCGAGCGTAAGTTTTATCAAAAAATCACCGACATTTACGCCACCAGCCTTGATTACAGCAAAGATGCAGCCACCACCCAAGCCTTTTTTGCCAAGGTGCAAAACAAACTGCACTTTGCCATTCATGGCTACACTGCCGCTGAACTCATTGTTAAACGTGCAGATAAGCAGCAACCACACATGGGCTTAACCAGTTGGGCTAATGCTCCCGAAGGTAAAATTGTTAAAACCGATGTAGTGGTGGCTAAAAACTACCTCACGCAAGCAGAGCTAAAATCGTTAGGCCGTATCGTCAATGCCTACCTAGACTTGGCAGAAGAACGCGCCAAACGTAACATTCCCATGACCATGCAAGACTGGGCTACACGCCTAGATAGCTTTTTAGAATTTGACGAACGTAACATTTTGCAAGACGCAGGCAAAATTACCGCCGAAATCGCCAAAGCCCATGCGGAAAGCGAGTTTGAACAATACCGCATCGTGCAAGACCGATTGTTCGCATCAGACTTTGATAAATTGCTGAACATGCCGCAAGCAGGTGACGAACATGAATGAACCATTAACCGTTCAGGAAGCACCAGCCATTTATCAAGTGATGCTAGATATACCGCGTATCCAAAATGGCTACAAGCAAACTGAGGTGGGAGATATTCCTGAGGATTGGAATGTATCGAAGGTTGAAGATGTTGCGAAGGTTGTTGATTCGCTGCATCAAACACCAAGTTTCTCAACAGAAGGTTATCCGATGGTGAGGGTCACTGACATAAAAACTGGCAACCTAAATCTTGAAATGGCACTTAAGGTTAGCGAGCCTGTGTTCCGTGAGTTTATAAAGAACTATGCACCAAAGAAAAATGACATTGTATTAAGTAGAGTAGGTAGTTATGGTGTAAGTAGTTTTGTTGAGACAGATGAACCATTTTGTATGGGACAAAATACTGTAGTTATTCAGCCCAACATTCCAGCACGTTATTTGTATTACGTTCTTAACTCTCGGGGCACAAGACAGCAAATTGATGATGGCTCCTATGGCTCAGGGTATAAGTCGCTATCATTGAAGAATGTTAAGGAGCTTTTAGTTCCAGTTCCATCGCTACCTACAGAGCAACGCGCCATCGCCACCGCGCTATCGGATGTGGATGCGTTGCTGGCGGCGCAAGACAAGCTTATCGCAAAGAAGCGCGACATCAAGCAAGCCGCCATGCAGCAACTCCTCACGGGCAAGCAACGCCTGCCGGGATTTACTGGGGAGTGGGAGGTAAGGCTGTTAGGGGATGTGGTTGAAATTGTGAGTGGAAGCACGCCGAAAACCAACACCCCAGCATATTGGGATGGGAACATCAAATGGTGTACACCTACAGACATCACTGGAAATAGCGGCAAGTATTTGTCCGAAACAGCAAGAACGATTTCAGCACTCGGTTTGGCTAATTGTTCTGCAAGGCTATTACCTCAAGGAGCCTTGCTTTTATGCAGTCGCGCTACCATTGGTGAAGTGAAAATTGCAGTTGGTGAAATATGTACCAATCAAGGTTTCAAGTCGCTAATTTGTGGCAAAGCCGTAAACAATGAATTTATCTATTACCTACTTCTGACCATGAAACCAAAAATGGTTGAGAAGGCCATTGGTTCAACTTTCCTTGAAATATCCAAGAGGGACACTGCATTGTTGGAGGTATTGCTTCCTGAGGTGGAAGAACAAATCGCCATCGCCACCATCCTCTCCGACATGGATGCCGACCTCGCGGCACTAGAACAACAACGCGATAAAACCCGCGCCCTCAAGCAAGGCATGATGCAGGAACTACTCACCGGAAGGATACGACTCGTATGAGCAACGGCGGGCAAGTAGCGGTAGGGTGGATAAGCGTAGCACATCCACCATGCTGGACGATGAAGGTGGATGCGCTACGCTTATCCACCCTACCCACGTTACGTTTTTGGGGGGCGGTATGAAAGAAAATCAGAACATCGAATGGAAGCAATCCTGGCGCGATGAATATCTGAAATGGATTTGCGGCTTTGCCAATGCGCAGGGCGGTACGTTGGTAATTGGCAAGAATGATAAGGGCGAGGTTCTGGGCATCGCCAACGCAGCAAAATTGCTGGAAGATATTCCCAATAAAGTGCGGGATATTTTGGGCATGGTGGTGCCAGTGAATTTGCACAGTGGGGACGGGCGCGACTGGCTGGAAATTGTGGTGGAGGCTTACCCTAGCCCGATTAGCTACAAAGGTGAATATCACTATCGCAGCGGCAGCACCAAGCAGGAATTAAAGGGCGCGGCACTCTCTCGTTTTTTGCTCAAGAAGCAGGGACTGCATTGGGATGGCGTGCCCGTGCCTTATGTCGGCATCGGTGATTTGGAGGAGAAGGCGCTGGCGTATTTTCGCAAGCAAACATTGAAGAGCGAGCGTCTTTCACCTGATGTGTTGGATGAAACCAATGCGTCCTTGCTTGATAAATTGCATTTGTTGGATGGCAGTTATTTGAAACGAGCCACCGTGTTGTTGTTTCATCCTGATGCTGAGCGATTTGTCACGGGTGCGTATATCAAAATTGGTTTTTTTGAGACCAATGTTGATTTGCGTTATCAGGACGAAATTCACGGTGATTTGTTTTCGCAGGTCAATCAGACTATCGCTGTACTGAAAGCGAAGTATCTCAAAGCATGGATTTCTTACCAAGGCTTGCAACGCATTGAGACTTATCCCGTGCCTGAGTCCGCCTTACGCGAAGCGATTCTGAATGCGGTGGTGCATAAAAATTATGCAAGCGCAGTACCCATTCAAATCAGCGTCTATGCGGATAAGCTGATGATTTGGAATGCAGGGCAATTGCCGCCGGACTGGACGGTGAAAAATTTGTTGAGTAAGCATTCGTCACTGCCGTATAACCCCGAAATCGCAAACGCATTTTTCCGTGCGGGAATGATTGAGTCTTGGGGGCGCGGTATTGAACGTATCGTCGCCGTTTGTGATGCAGAAGGAGTCCCTCAACCAGAGTTTCGGTATGAGCATACTGGATTATGGACGGTGTTTCACTATGCGCAAACATATACTGAAGCGGTAGGGGGAGTGGGAACTACCCAAGAAACTACCCAAGAAACTACCCAAGAAACTACCCAAGAAACTACCCAAGAAACTAAGAAAAAATCCTCGCACTACTGAAATCGCAGCCTTCTATCACGCGTAAAGAATTGGCCAGCAAAGTTGGTTTAAGTTCTGACGGTGTCAAATATCACCTAGAGAAAATGAAGTTAGCAGAGATTATTCGCCATGTCGGGCCAACCAAGACAGGCCATTGGGAGGTGTTGAAATGAGTACGGTCGGACAAATTGAGAAAGCCACCCAGCAGCGCGTGGTGAGGTTATTCCAAGAAACCTTGGGCTACGACTATCTGGGCAACTGGAGTGACCGCGTTGGCAATCGCAATGTCGACACCAATTTGGCGCACAGCTTTTTGAGGAAGCAAGGTTACGACGATGCGCTTATCACCAAGGCCTTGCACCAGCTTGGCAAAGTAGCCAGTGACCAGACCAAAAGTCTGTATGACTGCAATAGCGCCGTGTATGAGTTGCTGCGTTATGGGGTGAAGGTTAAGGCCGATGTTGGTGAGAACACACAAACAGTATGGTTGATTGACTGGAAGAACCCGCTCAATAACCACTTTGCAGTTGCCGAGGAAGTGACGGTTAAAGGTGCGGATGCCAAGGCGAACACTAAGCGCCCAGACATTGTGATTTATGTGAACGGCATCGCCCTTGGTGTATTGGAATTGAAGCGTTCCATAGTATCGGTGTCGGAGGGCATACGCCAGAACTTGGATAATCAGAAAAAGCTGTTTATTCAGCCATTTTTCACCACCATGCAGTTAGTGATGGCGGGTAACGATACCGAAGGTGTGCGCTACGGCACCATAGAAACGCCAGAGAAATACTACCTGAGCTGGAAGCAAGACAGCCACATTGAAAATCTGCTAGATAAACACGTAAGCCAGCTTTGCGAAAAAGCGCACTTCTTAGAACTCATTCACGATTTTGTGGTGTTCGATGCGGGCATTAAAAAACTCTGCCGCCATAATCAATACTTCGGTGTGAAAGCCGCGCAAGACCATATTCGCCGCCGTGAAGGTGGCATTATCTGGCATACCCAAGGCAGCGGCAAAAGCCTGACGATGGTGTGGCTGGCGAAGTGGATACGCGAGAACGTGAAGGATGCGCGGGTGGTGGTGATTACCGACCGCACCGAGCTGGATAAGCAAATTGAGAAGGTGTTCCTCGGCGTTAGCGAACAAATCGTCCGCACTTCCAGCGGTGCCGACTTGATTAGCAAACTCAATGCCACGAACCCGTGGTTGATTGCGTCACTGATTCATAAGTTTGTGGGTAAAGAAGAAGGCGGCGTTGAGGGCATGTCCGAAGGCGACATTCAAGCTTTTATAGCCGAGATGAAGCGCAGCCTGCCTGCGGACTTTAGAGCCAAAGGTGATATTTACGTGTTTGTGGATGAGTGCCACCGTACACAAAGCGGTGAACTGCATAAAGCCATGAAAGCGATATTGCCCAATGCCATGTTTATCGGCTTTACGGGTACACCTTTACTTAAAGCAGACAAGCAGAAGAGTATTGAGATATTCGGTAAATACATTCACACCTACAAGTTTGATGAAGCGGTGCGCGATAAAGTAGTGCTGGATTTGCGCTATGAAGCCCGAGACATCGACCAGAGCATCAGCTCGCCCACTAAAATCGACCAATGGTTTGATTCTAAAACCAAGGGGCTGAATGACATCGCCCTCGCCCAGCTCAAGAAAAAATGGGGCAGCATGCAGAAGGTGCTGAGTTCAAAATCACGCCTGGAGAAAATCGTCGCTGACATCTTGATGGACTTTGAAACCAAAAACCGCCTGCAAAGTGGTCGCGGCAATGCGATGCTGGTCACGAGCAGCATTTATGAGGCTTGCAAGTGTTATGAGCTTTTCGAGCAATCAGAACTGGCTGGTAAGTGCGCGATTGTGACTTCGTATGCACCATCACCGGCTGACATCAAGGGCGAGGAGACCGGCGAAGGGCTGACCGAGCGGCTGCGCAAGTACGAAATCTACAACCGGATGCTGGGCGACAAGGCGGCGGATGTTTTTGAAGATGAGGTTAAAAAGAAATTCATCGAGCAACCGGGGCAGATGAAGTTGCTCATCGTGGTGGATAAGCTGCTCACGGGTTTCGATGCGCCTTCTGCCACCTACCTATACATCGACAAGCAAATGCGCGACCACGGCCTGTTTCAGGCGATTTGCCGGGTCAACCGGCTGGATGGCGACGACAAGGAATACGGCTACATCGTTGACTACAAGGATTTGTTCAAGAGCCTGGGCACGGCGATTGAGGATTACACCTCGGGTGCGCTAGATGGCTATGATAAAGAAGATGTGGCCGGACTGCTGGTGGATAGGCTGCAAACGGCGAGGCAGCGGCTGGAAGAAGCGCGCGAGGCCATCAAGGCTTTGTGCGAACCCGTTGCAGCGCCACAGGATACGGCGGCCTATTTGCGTTATTTTTGCGCCCTGGATACCACGGACAAGACGCAGCTCAAGGAGAATGAAGGCAAACGTATCACGCTGTACAAACTCACCGTGTCACTGATACGCGCCTATGCCGACCTTGCCAGTGAAATGACCGGGGCAGGCTATAACGCGGCGCAGACTGAGCAAGTGAAGCAGGAGGTTGACCACTTTGAGAAAGTACGCAGTGAGGTGAAAATTGCCAGCGGCGATTACATCGACATGAAAATGTATGAACCCGCCATGCGTCACCTGATTGATACTTACATTCGCGCGGAAGACAGCGAAAAGATTTCCACTTTTGATGAGGTCAGTCTGGTGCAACTGATTGTTGAACGCGGCGTGGATGCACTGGAGCTACTGCCAAAAGGGATACGCGAAAGCCGGCAAGCGGTTGCCGAGACCATTGAGAACAACCTGCGCAAGCTCATTATTGACGAGCAGCCCATCAACCCCAAGTATTTCGAGAAAATGTCCGAACTGCTGGATAGCTTGATATTGCAACGCCGCCAGCAGGCCTTGGAATATGAGCAATATCTGGCTGAAATCATTGCGCTGACAGGACAAGTGCAAAAGCCTGCGGGTGGCGCGGATTATCCACAATCATTAAACACGGCAGCCAAACGCGCTTTGTATGACAATTTAGGCCAAGATGAAGCAGTGGCGCTGGCTGTGGATTACGCTGTGCTATCGAGTAAAAAAGACGGCTGGCGTGGGCATAAGGTCAAACAAAAAGAAGTGCGCTATGCCGTGAAGCGCGTACTGAATGATGACCAACTCACTGACGACATATTTGAACTGGTGAAAAATCAGAGTGATTACTAAGTTACATAAAATCAATAGGATCTGTAGGGTGGATGCGCGATGCTTATCCAACCTACGATTTTAATTATGGTTTTAACATTAAATGATGACTGAAACCCATCAGATCAAGGTCAGCGGCCTGGCCGTGGATATTGTGCGCAAGGACATCAAGAATCTGCACTTGGGTGTTTATCCGCCACTGGGGAGGGTGCGCGTGGCTGCACCTTTGCGTGTGAGCGATGAAGCCGTGCGCCTGGCCGTTATTTCTAGGCTGGCATGGATTAAAAAACAAAAATTGAAATTCACTAATCAGGCACGTCAATCCCTGCGTGAATATGTTTCGGGTGAAAGCCATTATTTTCAGGGGCGGCGCTATCGCCTGAATGTGATTTATCAGAACGATAAACCCCGTGTCGTCATGCGCAACAAATCCAGCCTGGACTTGTATGTGCGTGAAGGCAGCACCAGAGAGCAACGCGAAAAAATCTTGCTGACATGGGTTCGCCAGCAGCTTAAAACGCTTATTCCTACGTTGATTGCACAGTGGCAACCTATCATCGGGGTAACCGTGGCCGAGTGGCATGTGAAACAAATGAAAACCAAATGGGGTACGTGCAACATAGCCGCACAGCGCATTTGGCTAAATCTGGAGCTGGCCAAAAAATCCCCCCAGTGCCTGGAATATATCATCGTGCATGAAATGGTGCATCTGCTGGAACGGCTGCACAATGAGCACTTTGTCGAGCTGATGAACCGCTTTATGCCACAGTGGCAGCTATTTCGTGAGGAGCTAAACCGCTCTACACTGGGGCATGAAGACTGGACTTATTAAATTCAGGCTAACCCAATACACAGGAGAGAACAAAACCTTGGCATTTATTCGTTATACGATTACTGGCGGCGCAGCAACGGCGGTGCATTACAGCATCCTTATTGTTCTGGTTGAAACTTTGCATTTGCAACCGGCAATACCGGCGGTGATAGGCGCTTTATGCGGCGCATTGGTGGCTTATGTGGGCAACCATAAATTTACCTTTAACAGTAGCGCCAGCCATGGTGTGGCTTTGCCGCGTTTCATGCTGATTGCGGCCATAGGCGCGGCTTTAAATGGTGTTATCGTTTGGGCAGGCACGGCATTTCTGGGCTGGCATTATATAATCGCACAATTGCTGGCCACTTTGCTGGTACTGTTAATCACTTATCAGCTCAACCGTTCATGGACTTTTCAATGAAACAGAATACCTCTTGTACTCTCAGCGTTATCGTTCCCGCTTATAACGAGGAAATTGTGCTGCCCATTTTTCATCAGCGCTTGCTGGCGGCTTTGGCACAAGTGCCGGGGTTTCAAGCATCAGGGTCTAGCGAGATCATTTATATTAATGACGGCAGTTCGGATAATACCGGGCAGTTGTTGAATGAGCTGCATCGTAATAATCCTGCCGTTGGCGTGGCGCATTTCACGCGCAATTTTGGCAAGGAAGAAGCCATGAGCGCAGGCTTGCTGCTGGCGCGCGGTGAAGCGGTGATTATGATTGATGCCGATTTGCAGGATCCGCCGGAACTGATCGCCTCAATGGTGCAAGCCTGGCGCGATGGCGCGGAAGTGGTAAATATGCGGCGGCGCAGACGCGATGGCGAAACCGCTTTCAAAAAAGCCACCGCCCATGCGTTTTATCGCATCATTAATCAGCTCAGCGATGTGCCTATCCCTGAGGATGTGGGTGATTTTCGCCTGCTTAGTCGGCAGGCGGTAAATGCGTTAAATAAGCTGCCGGAGCGCAATCGTTTCATGAAGGGCTTGTTTGCCTGGGTGGGCTTCCGCCAAGTGACCATAGAATATGACCGTGATTCGCGCGCGGCCGGTTTCAGCAAATGGAAATACTGGAAGCTGTGGAATTTTGCGTTGGATGGCATTACTTCATTCACCACCGCGCCATTGCGCGTGGCCACTTATGCCGGGCTGTTCAGTGCCTTGGGTGCCTTTGGCTATGCGTTTTACTTTCTGCTGAAAACGCTGGCCTTTGGTGATCCGGTCAAAGGCTTCCCCACCTTGATTGTGGTGGTGCTACTGGTCGGCGGTTTGCAATTGATGGCCACCGGCATACTGGGTGAATATATAGGCCGCATGTATATAGAAAGCAAGCGCAGGCCGCTTTTTCTGATGTATGACTATCAGGCTCCTGCATTTAATCATTCTGAAACTAGCAGCAACACCTCGCAAATTGCACAAGAAAGCAGCCAGTATGACTTCTAACCATAATCGCATTGCCCATCCTTTGTTATGGACTTTGTTCGCACTCATTTTATTCCGTTTGATTACGCTGGCTTTGTATCCGCTGATGGATACCACCGAAGCGCGCTATGGTGAAATTGGACGTAAAATGGCGGAGCTTGGCGACTGGATTACGCCGTGGATAGAGTATGACAAGCCGTTCTGGGGCAAGCCGCCCATGTCTTTCTGGCTGACAGCGGCCAGCATCAAACTGTTTGGCGCAAATGAATTTGCCGCGCGCTTGCCGCATTTTATGGGCGGATTATTTATTTTGTGGCTGGTGTGGGATTGGCTGAAAAGGCGTTCCGCGCGCGAGGCGCTGATAGCCATAACCTTATTGGCAGGCTCGGCGCTGTTTTTTGTTTCAGCGGGCGCGGTGATGACCGATATGACGCTGGCCATAGGCACCACACTGGCCATGCGCGGTTTCTGGCTGGGGCTGCACGGCGCGGAGGCCGAACATAAACGCGAACCCTGGCTGTTCTTTCTGGGGCTGGCTATAGGCTTGCTGGCCAAAGGCCCGCTGGTATTTATCCTGGTCGGCGTGCCGCTAGGCTTATGGACTATCTTCACTAAAAGTTATGTCAAAGTGTGGCGCAGATTGCCTTGGCTGCGCGGCTTGTTATTGACATTGCTATTGGCGCTGCCCTGGTATTTATTAGCCGAACAAAAAACACCGGGTTTTCTGAATTATTTTATTGTGGGTGAACATTGGCACCGCTTTGTGACAGCAGGTTGGAAAGGCGATTTGTACGGCAGCGCGCATGCTTTCCCGCGCGGCAGTATCTGGATTTACGCCCTGGGCGCGTGCTTGCCTTGGGCATTATTGCTGCCGGTTGCAGCAATATTCTGGCGTAAATCCATCACACCGGAAACTTCGCCTGCGCATAAACCCTTGCATCTTTACCTATGGCTGTGGGGGTTGACTCCCTGTTTGTTTTTCACCTTTGCCGGCAATATTTTGTGGACCTATGTATTACCCGCCTTACCTGCTTTAGCCATATTGGGCGCGCATTGGTTGGCGCGGCATGTGGCGGCCAAACGCGTTGATCGTGTGTTAATTACCGGCTTGTTGCTGATGATGGTGGTTTTTGCAGGATTAATTCTGGACATCAGACTTAACCCCGCAGGCGATGTCAAAACTACCAAAGCACTGGTGCAGGAATACCGAGCGCAGCGAAGCGGCAATGAACCTTTGCTGTTTCTAGGAAGTCGCCCGCAATCTGCCTCGTTTTATAGCGAGGGCAAAGCGGAACTGGTCACTGATGTGAATGCACTGGCACTCAAGCTGACTCAGGGTTCGGCCTTTGTAGCGATTGGAAGCAATACTGCTTTAGCTTCATTCCCCGCAGATTTGCAGGAGAAGCTCAAACCTGTAGCTACACATGGCGCTTATCGACTGTATTCGGCGGCTATTCAAAAATAATGTGATCGCATCCTCCGGGGTGCTCATCTGCGGAAAATAATAATAAGCTGGAAGCCTCCCAAACCTGCCCCAGCTTGTTTTATCTTTCAAGATAGAACATTAAGCACTCACTGCGGCAATATGCCGCATTCACATCACGCAAAATTACGGTTACTCTAGCTGGGCTTGTTTTCCATTTGACATTACAAGGCGTAATTTTTGATAAAGCGTTGCTGTAATCACTTCAAAAAACTTAAAAAAAACCGCCAATTAAATCGCTTGGTGATAGAAATCGCTGTTATTCTGATTGTTAAAATTTTGCTGTTGTGGTTTATCTGGACAGCTTTCTTTTCTCATCCAATACCCAAAGACGCGCGGCAAAACGCCACTACGCGCATGATTTTGAATCAATCAAAGTAGGAGTATCAATATGCTACCCACCGCCGAGGTCGTTGACCTTTCCCGCCTGCAATTCGGGGCTACCGCGCTTTATCACTTTCTGTTTGTGCCGTTGACGCTAGGGATGACCTGGTTATTGGTGATTATGGAATCGGTCTACGTCATGACCGGCAAACCGGTCTACAGAGACATGACCAAATTCTGGGGCAAGCTGTTCGGCATCAACTTTGCCATGGGCGTGACTACCGGCATCACCATGGAATTTCAATTTGGTACCAACTGGGCGTATTACTCGCATTATGTGGGTGATATTTTTGGCGCGCCATTGGCGATAGAAGGTTTAATGGCTTTCTTTCTGGAATCCACCTTTGTCGGATTATTCTTTTTCGGCTGGGACAGGCTTTCCAAGGTACAGCATTTAACCGTCACCTTTTTAGTGGCATTAGGCTCCAATCTTTCAGCGGTGCTGATTTTGATTGCCAATGGCTGGATGCAAAATCCGGTGGGTGCCGAGTTTAACTTTGAAACCATGCGTATGGAAATGACCAGTTTTGCCGCACTGGTTTTTAACCCGGTAGCGCAAGTCAAATTCGTGCACACCGTGGCCGCTGGCTATACCGCAGCATCCATGTTCGTTTTGGGTATTTCCAGCTGGTATCTGCTAAAAAAACGCGATACAGGGTTTGCACTGCGCTCTATCGCCATCGCTTCCGGTTTTGGTCTGGCTTCCGCTTTGTCGGTAATCGTTTTGGGCGATGAATCCGGCTACACCACGGGCGATGTGCAAAAAGTCAAACTGGCCGCGATAGAAGCCGAATGGGAAACAGCCCCGCCACCGGCAGCGTTTACCGTGTTTGGCCTTCCCAATCAGGCGGAAGAAAGAACCGATTACGCCATTAAGATTCCCTATTTATTAGGGCTTATCGCCACACGTTCCATTGATGAGGAAGTTACCGGCATCATTGACCTCAAAAAAGAGAATGAAGCGCATATTCGCAATGGCATGCTAGCCTATTCAAGCCTGCAACGCCTAAAGGGAGGCGATGTCGGCGATGAAGCTCGCGCTGCATTCAATCAAAAGAAAGAAGATTTAGGTTATGGTCTGTTGCTGAAAAAATATACACCAAATGTAACTGATGCAACTGAGGAACAAATCAAACAAGCCACCAAGGATACGATTCCCAATGTATCTACTATCTTCTGGTCATTCCGCGTGATGGTGTTATCCGGCATGCTGATCCTGTTTATTTTTGCCGCTGCGTTTTACTACAACGCGAAACGTACCATTGAACAAAAAACCTGGCTGCTTAAATTGGCGCTGTATTCAATCCCCGTGCCCTGGATTGCCATTCATACCGGTTGGATAGTTGCAGAAATGGGCAGGCAACCGTGGACAATTTCCGGCATATTGCCTACGCATTTATCCACATCTTCGCTTTCCGCTGGCGAACTTTACTTCAGTCTGGCGGGTTTTCTCGGCTTTTACACACTGTTATTGGTGATTGAGCTATTCCTGATGTTTAAATATGCACGACTAGGGCCATCCAGCCTGCACACAGGCAATTATCATTTTGAAGTAAAAGGAGCGAAATCATGAGTTTCTTTGATTATGAAACACTAAAATTAATCTGGTGGTTGTTTGTCGGCGTTTTACTAATCGGCTTCGCCATCATGGATGGCTTTGATATGGGCGTGACCACTTTACTGCCATTTCTGGGCAAAAACGATAATGAACGTCGGGTTATCATCAATACTGTGGGTCCGGTTTGGGAAGGCAATCAAGTCTGGCTGATTACCGCAGGCGGCGCAATTTTTGCAGCTTGGCCTTTGGTCTATGCCGCTGCATTTTCCGGCCTGTATGCGGCGCTATTACTGGTGCTATTTGCGCTGTTCTTTCGTCCGGTGGGGTTTGATTACCGCAACAAGCTGGCTGATCCGCGCTGGCGCAATGCTTGGGATTGGGCATTATTTGTAGGCGGTGCCGTGCCTGCGTTGGTGTTCGGCGTGGCTTTCGGCAATTTATTGCTGGGGCTGCCATTTCATTATGACGATACTTTGCGTTCTTTCTACACTGGCAGCTTTTGGGCGCTGCTTAACCCCTTCGCCTTGCTTTGCGGTGTCGTCAGCCTGACCATGCTCATGATGCATGGTGCCATTTATTTGCAACTGCGCACCGATGGTGCTGTGCAGAAACGTGCAGCTACAGCGGCTTTAGTGGCGGGTCTGGTCAGTGCGCTAGCTTTCGCGCTGGCTGGCGTGTGGATCGCTAACGGCATAGACGGCTATCACATCACATCCGCACAAGATGTCAACGCGGCACTCAACCCGCTCACCAAAACCGTGGAAAAAACTGCCGGAGCCTGGCTGACGAATTACACCACTTACCCGTGGATGTTGCTGGCACCCATTACCGGCTTCGCGGGCATTGCACTCAGTTTATTGGCGGCCAGATTAAAACATGAACGCAGCGCATTTGTATTTAGCAGTACAGCGCTGGCCGGTATCATTTTTACGGCGGGCTTCTCCATGTTCCCCTTCGTTATGCCCTCCAGCACTGATCCTGCACACAGCCTGACAGTTTGGGATGCGGTTTCCAGCCAAAAAACCTTAGGCATCATGTTCATTGTGACGCTTATTTTTCTGCCACTGGTGATTATTTACACCTCGTGGGTATTTCATGTGATGCGCGGCAAAGTGACGGTGCAATCCATACGCGACAACACGCACACGGCATATTAGGAGATTAAAATGTGGTATTTCACCTGGATTTTAGGCGTAGGCTTGGCACTGGCGTTTGGTATTATCAATGTGATGTGGCTGGAAAGTGAAAAGCCCTTTGATGATTGATACAGGTATCAATTAAACAGGCTACAACCCCGAAAAAACCTGAGCCTAAAACTCAGGTTTTTTCTTTGCTGAAGTACCCTACCCAAAAGCAACAGACCAAATATCGCTTCCACAATTTCTGTGGATAAGTATGTGAGCGAGATGAGGACAGGCTTGCTAAGCCATTGGCTTTATTGATGAATGGCGAATCGTAGAATGTTTAGACAATGCGCTTTGTCCACAACCTGCAAGTTCATTACCCGAGATTGTTTTTTTCAAAACAAACCGCTAATACGGCCATGTTCATCAATGTCAATACGCTCTGCGGCTGGAATCCGGGGCAAGCCTGGCATAGTCATCATATTGCCGCAAATAACTACCACGAATTCGGCACCGTGACTGGGACGTACTTCGCGGATAGGCAGTATGTGTCCACTAGGCGCGCCACGCAATATGGGGTCGCTGGAGAATGAGTATTGGGTTTTGGCTATGCACACGGGAAAATGGCTATATTCATCGCTGAGCTCTGCCAATTGCTGGCGCGCCTTGATGTCAGCAGTAATGTCGGTGGCACCGTATATTTTGGTGGCAACGGCTTTAATCTTGTCCCACAAAGGAGCATGTTGATCATAAAGAAAGTGGAAGTTGCTTGGTCGGGTTTCCATGGCAAAAATGACTTGCCGTGCCAGCTCCTCTGCTCCCTTACCGCCTTCGGCCCAGTGTCGGCAGACTACAGCCATTGCCCCTGATTGTTCGACCTTGGTTTTAAGCAATGCAATTTCATCATCAGTATCCGACGTGAAATGGTTGATGGCCACTACACAGGGTAGGCCAAACTCTGTTTGCATATTGTGCAAATGGCGCGCCAGATTAACAAAACCTGCTTCCAGCGCCGCTGGATTGGACTGTTGCAGTGCCTCGTCCGCCACCCCGCCGTGAAACTTCAACGCGCGTACCGTGGCAACGATAACTACGGCATCAGGCTGTATGCCTAACTTGCGACACTTGATATTGATGAATTTCTCCGCGCCCAAATCTGCACCAAAGCCAGCTTCAGTCACCACATAATCTGCAAGTTTCAGTGCAGCGCTGGTGGCAATGACCGAATTGCAGCCATGCGCAATATTGGCAAAAGGGCCACCGTGAACAAACACCGGATTATTTTCCAGCGTCTGCACCAGATTGGGTTTTAATGCCTCCTTGAGTAACACGGTCATAGCACCGTGCGCATTGAGTTCCCGCGCAAAAACAGGTTTGTTGTCATTTCGGGTATAGCCTACCAGGATGTTACCCAGACGTTCGCGCAGCTCGGTTAATGAACAGGACAAGCACAAGATAGCCATTACTTCGGATGCGGCAATGATGTCAAAACCATCTTCACGCGGAAAGCCATTGCCAGTGCCACCCATACCCACCACCATGCCGCGCAGTGCGCGGTCGTTCATATCTATGACTCGCTTCCACTGAATGTGGCGCACATCCAGATCCAGCGCATTTCCGTGATAAATATGGTTATCTATCATGGCCGAAAGTAGATTGTGCGCAGCGCTGATGGCGTGAAAATCGCCAGTAAAATGCAGATTAATATCTTCCATGGGCACTACCTGCGCATAACCACCTCCGGCTGCGCCCCCCTTCACACCAAAGCAAGGCCCCAACGCAGGTTCGCGCAAACAAATCATGGTTTTCTTGCCGATACGGTTTAACGCATCTCCAAGCCCCACCGTGGTGGTGGTTTTGCCCTCACCCGCTGGAGTAGGACTAATAGCCGTGACTAAAATCAGCTTGCCATTGGGGTTTTCTTTCAGGCTTTCAATGAAATTCAGTGACAGCTTGGCCTTGAAATGGCCGTAGGGATCCAGATATTTGGAAGCAATGCCAAGTTTTTGCTCAGCCAAGCCGACAATAGGCTCGACTCTGGCTTGTTGTGCAATCTCAATGTCGGACATGGTCGCTCCTGCTGTTGATCGGGTTAAATATCCTTAATTTCTCAGATATAGTTCAACAGAATAGCCCAACATAATCGCAAAGTTAAGAAAAGTAGCAATTAAAATCCCAATAACACAGGTAATTCCGCTATCGAAGCGATAGTAAAATCCGGCCTAACTTTTGATACCTCCGTGTAGTCTTGCCGATATTTTCCCGTTTTCACCAATATCCCTTTCAATCCGGCCTGTTGTCCACCGCCAACATCGGCATCAATATCATCGCCAATAATGGCAACCTGAGCCGGCTCCAGACCCATATCATCCAAAGCCATTTGAAAAAAATCAACAGAAGGTTTGCCAATGATCGTCGCCTTGACACCACTGGCGTATTCTAATCCCTCTATAAATCCGCCTATATCCAAGCGCAGACCTTGTTCCGTCTGCCAGAAGCGATTTTTATGAATAGCGATGAGCTTTGCCCCATGCTTCAGGCAAACAAAAACTTCATTCATGACAGAATATGACCAAGCATCGCCAATATCGCCAATCACAATAAAATCAGCAGTCGTATCCGACTGATGAAAATCCTTAAAGTCATTTTTCACATCGTCCGCCAGCAGCAAGCGGCAAACTGGATCATGCTGATGTTGAAGAAATCGCACTGCTGCTTGCGGTGCGCTGAAAATCTCTTCTGCCGCTACATAAAATCCCAAGCCATTGATTTTTTGCTGCAATGAGGCAAGCGACAAAGTGCTGGTGTTGGTAATAAAGCGACAGGAGATACCACTCAGGCGGATTTTTTCTACCGCTTCAAGCGCACCTTCGATAACATGCGCACCAACATAAAGTACACCGTCTAAATCAAACAGCAACCCCTTGATATTGGCGACAGTATCCATATTATTCCGATTTTTCTTATGGTATATAAACTTTCAAAAACATCCACCTACACGTTTTTGTCAGAACTAAAAACACAAAACAGATGGTAGAAACCAACGTGTATTTTAGAAAAAAGTAGCTTTAAAAAAATAATTCAACTCTAAAATCTGCAAGCATAGCCTCGGATTGACTGACTGGATGTACTAGAAATGCCGGCTTGGAAAACCTATTATCTTCACCAATTCCGTCCACACAATCATGCCCTGCATCGTCAATTTTATCCAATCCCATAGGTCTGTTTTGAAATCCGCGTTGCTTAATCGGCTTTTTGTATACCACTACAATATCCTCATGCCGGGTATCCATTGAAATGTGGTCAAATAAGTGATCGACTTTTTCCTCTTCCCCCTCAATCGCTTGCATAAAAAATCCATCGCGATAAAGCAGCATTCCTGTAATTTCAGATTGCTCATTGCTTTCTCTCCATTGTCCAAGCATGTTTTTTAACATGCTTTCTGATAAATCCTGTCTAGCTGAACTTACATAAACCAGGCTGCATAATGACATGGTAGTCTCCTTACTAATTCAATTAAATAACGCACTGTGAGGATGAATTAAGCTGGCATCATCGTTAGAATGGCACTCTTAATTTAACCCCACGCTACGGGATTTTTGTTGACGCTTTACATCTACAAAATATTCCCTATGTTTTATATTCCTGCGCATTGCATCCTAGATCAGCTTAATTACTTATGGATGACATGGTGCATTTGGCACATATTGGCATTGTTGTCTGTATACAAGCCAGTTTCATGCCAGAAATTTTTTCTTTTGAAATCAATAGCGTTAGGCAATTTAATGTAAGACCGGGATTAGCACCTATGAATTACGCACCAACTTCACTCACTTATTTTATTTTTGCACCATAACTGCGCAGATTTCTCACCAATTTATATTTCATCAAAAATAGTAGACCCATATTTGTTTAGTCCCGCAATCAACAAGTGCGAGAAGATTTGGGTCAGTAGTGAGATTTCGTTTAGGCATACGCGCAAACTTCGTATTCAAGTTTCTCTAACTGAAAGCCAATGACATTCCCGGTGACAATATTGTTAGCCAGGCAGAACTGTTCCATAATGCATGGATCATAGATAAACTGCTTCAGATTCAGCTTAGGTTGCTTCAAGGCCAAATTCGTTTAAATTTTTTGCTAAGATAAAACTGCAATAACTCACAAGCCTATATTTTTTTGATGGTTTCAAAGGGTACAAATGAAAAACAAGTTACGCTGGCTATTGCTGGCTTTTACCTCCGCCACACTTATTACGACGCAAGCGGCTACGGCACCCATCTCGCCGTTGCAGCAACAATCTCAAGCGGCTTATTTATCCGCTGAAGTATTCAGTCGCTATCACTATAAAAGTGTGCCACTGGACGATGCCACTTCATCAAAGATATTCGACAACTATCTGAAAGCCTTGGATGGCGAAAAAGTATTTTTCATTCAGGCGGATATAAATCAGTTTGCCAATGCGCGAACCAAGCTGGATGATGCCATTCTCAACGAAGATTTGAGCATTCCTTTTGCTATACATAATCTTTACCAGCAACGCCTCACAGAACGTATTAACTATGCGCGTTCATTGCTCAAACAAGGCTTTGACTTCAAGACCAATGAAAGCTATCAATACGCCAGAGAAAAGGCCGCATGGCCAAAATCTGAAGAAGAACTAAATGATTTATGGCGCAAGCGGGTTAAAAACGACTGGCTACGCCTTAAGCTGGCGGGCAAGGATACTAAAAATATCACTGACACACTGAACAAACGCTATGACAATTCATTGAAAAGCATTGCAAAAGTGAAAAGCGATGATGTTTTTCAGAGCTTTATGAATGCCTATGCCATGACCATAGACCCGCATACCAATTATTTTGGCATACGCGCTTCCGAGGATTTTGATATTTCCATGCGCTTGTCGCTGGTAGGTATTGGTGCCGTATTACAGGATAAAGACGAATACACAACTATCCGTGAATTGGTGGCTGGTGGCCCGGCGGCGCTATCCGGCAAACTGAACGTGGGTGATCGTATTGTTGGTGTTGGGCAAGGTGAGAAAAATCCTCCAACCGAAGTCCTGGGCTGGCGGCTGGACGATACCGTGGCGTTGATACGCGGCGCAGAAGACTCTGTCGTGCTGTTGGATGTGCTACCTGCGGAGGCCGGACCTGATGGCAAACACAAGCTGATTGCACTGGTGCGCAAGAAAATCAGTCTGGATAATCAAGCGGCCAAAAAATCCATTATAGAAGTGAAAGAGGGGGATACCACGCGCCACATTGGCGTAATCTCCCTGCCCGGTTTTTATCAGGATTTTACTGCCCGCCAAAAAGGTGACAAAAATTACAAAAGTGCAACGCGCGATGTAGCACGTTTGCTGGAAGAACTAAAAAAAGACAAGGTAGATAGCGTGCTGGTTGATCTGCGCAATAACGGTGGCGGCTCGCTGGATGAAGCGGTGGAGCTGACCGGCTTATTTATTGACAAAGGGCCGGTGCTGCAACAACGTGATTCAAAAGGTAATATCAAGGTGGAAACTGATGTTAATGACGGTCTTGCCTGGAATGGCTCTTTAGGCGTACTCATTAATCGCGCCTCTGCCTCCGCCTCTGAAATTTTTGCTGCTGCGATTCAGGATTACGGCCGTGGTATTGTCATCGGCGAACCGAGCTTCGGCAAAGGTACCGTACAGTCGGTGGTTAATCTGGATCAACTTGCAAGAAACGAGCAGCCAAGATATGGCGAACTAAAAATGACCATCGCCCAATTTTTTCGCATCAACGGTGGCACCACGCAATTACGCGGCGTAACGCCAGACATCAGCCTGCCTTCGATGACCAATGCAGAAGATTATGGTGAATCCAGCTATGATAACGCCTTGCCATGGACGCAAATTCAGGCTGCTGACTACAAGCCTACTGGTAATTTGACTGACATCGTTCCTTTGCTAACCGCGACCCACAATGCACGCATCAGCAAAGATAAAGACTTCCAGTTTTTGCAACAGGATATTGCCGAACTCGTCAGCCTGCGCAAAAAAAATCTGATCTCGCTGAATGAGGCAGAGCGTCGCAAAGAGCGTGCAACGCAAGAAGCAAAGCTGAAATCGCGTGAGAAAGCGACAGAATCAGTTAAAACCGGCAAAACCTCAGACAAAAAAGCCATTGCCACCAAAAGCGCAACGCCACAAGACGATGGCCTGCTATCCAATGAACGTAACCTGAGCGCGGATATTGCCCTGGAAAAAGCCAGAAAAGATGCCAAGGATGTTTTACTCACCGAAGCCGCACACATCCTCAGTGATGAAGTTGGCTTGCTCAAAGCCGATGCCAAACTTTCGGCCAGTGTATTGCCGAAAGTGGAAGTGCGTTAAGACGTTTAAGGCTTTAGAGCACTGAGCGTGCTCTAAAGCCTTATTTTACCTACACCGCGATCTTGAAAATCACCTTGCGAATTTTCCCGCTGCTCACCAATGGCGCATGGGTATCTTGCGGGAAGAAAATGCAGAATACCCCAGGCGGCGTGGCGATCCAGGTGGCAGGCGCATCTGCAAAAAACTGAATGTCTTTTTCCGGCTTAAAGTCACTGAGCGGATGATGGCAATCCGCCAGTGCTTTCCAGCCCATTTCGTCCACACCAGCCAACACCAGCTGAATGTCTATGTATTTACGGTGACATTCCAGCTTTGCCGCCTCACGTGCGCGTCCCTGTGACTGTTCCACAATAGCGAACAGATCGCTACCAACAATGGGATAGCGCCCCGCAGCCAGCGCCAACAAATCGGTATTGCGGACGAAATCAAACGCCTGCGCGAATAACGGATGCAGACTGGCGTAGCGCTCGGCATTGGCAATCGTATCAAAAATCATCTCAACCATACCTTGTTATAAGCTGCCAACAGGCGTTGATGCATGTTGCTGCCTTCCATGTTAGGCCCCAGCGTATCCAGGCCAAAAAAGCGCTCTTCACCACTAATCAGGGCTTGCGCCTGACGTAGCGTTTCAGTGCCGTAAAGCAATTGCAGATTGGCAGAAAACGGTGCGGCATCTTGTAGTTGAATGATATTTTCAATGCAGCGGTAAACGCGTGCGCGTTGTTCGCTCAATTGCCCGAATTGACTGATCCAGGCGCAACCTTCCAGAATGGCTTCTTCATCGCCTACTGCCAAACCAAGTAGCGTTTTCAACTCGCCCACCCGCAAACCCACCCAAGTGGTGCCGGGGTCAGCAGCCAGACCTATCAGGGTAGTAATCGGCAGCACATCGGCCAGATCAAGCTCCAGCAGGGTTTCCAGCAGCTCGCGACTTTCATCCTGCGTCAGCTCCTGCAAACGCAGCACGGCCGGACGCACCAGATTGCCCACCGTGTTGTTTTCCCATTGCAGCTCTTCTATCGGATAAATCTCGGACATGCCGGGCACAAAAATACGGCAGGCATACACGCCCAGATGCGTGAAATCCGCCACGTAAATATCAAAGCCGCTGGCGTGTATGCTTTCCACGCACCAGTGGTAATCTTCTTCCGTGGTGTTGCTGAAATTCCAGTCCACAAACGCGAAATCCGGGGTATTACGCAGAAAATCCCAGCTAATCACGCCGCTGGAATCGACAAAGTGAATCTCCAGATTTTGCGCGTCGGCAATTTCTTCCATATCAAAACCGGGCGCAGCGAAATCCTTGAGCGTATCCAGCGCGCGGCCTTGCAACAGTTCGGTCAAGGCACGCTCCAACGCCACTTCAAAGCGCGGATGTGCGCCAAAGCTGGCAAAGACACCCTGGTCTTCCGGGTGTAACAGGGTGACATTCATCACCGGATACAGGCCGCCCAAGGAGGCATCCTTGACCAGAATGCCAAAGCCCGCATCGCGCAGCCCCTTGATACCGGAAGCAATACGCGGATAACGATTGATGACTTCTTCCGGCACATCCGGCAAACAAATACCTTCGCGGATAATGCGAAACTTGATGTCGCGCTCAAAAATTTCCGACAAAGCCTGGGTGCGCGCTTCCATCAGCGTGTTGCCTGCCGACATGCCATTGCTGACGTAGATATTGCCGATGACATTGACCGGAAACAGCGCCGTTACGCCATCGCGCAAACGCTGATAGGGAATGCTGCAAATACCACGTTCGGCATTGCCGGAATTCAGGTCTATCAGCTGCCCGGCCAGCACTTCGTTATCCGGGTTGTAGAATTTTTGCAGCTCCGGTGTCAGCAAAGCGGCAGGCCAATCATCGCCCTGCACGGGAAACCATTGCTCGTTGGGATAATGTACAAATTCGCGCTGGCTGATGGCCTCACCCAGATAAAAATGCGTCCAGAAATAATTGGTGCTTAAACGCTCGAAATACTCGCCCAGCGCACTGGCGCGCGCCGCCAGCTCCGAGCCGCCCTTGCCGTTGCTGAACAGACGCGGGCAATCACGGTCACTGATATGTACCGACCAAATGTTCTCGATTTCATTCAACCAGGAACGCTCCACCACATGAAAGCCAAGTGCCTCCAGCTTGCCTTGCAGGGTTTGGATGGAAGATTCCAGCGAGGCATCCTTGCTGGGGATAAAAGTTTCTGTGGCAGTCATGGTTCAAGCTCTAAAGGAAAGGCCAACAGAATAACACGCAGTCGCCAAACCTCGTAATGACAGGGTTCAATGGCTTCAGGTGCAAAATCACTCACTGGCTTCTACCGCCCATATCAGCGCATTCGCCTGGTGTGCAGTAACTTGTATCAAATCCAATCCTATCAGGCTTGATAAGTCCACAATGCGATCCTGATCTGATTCTTCGCAGGCTAGGGCAAGTTCGAGATATGGGGCATATTTTCCTCGTTTATAAAGTAATGCTTCAACCACCAAAGGTGGCAAACTTATTTGATCAAGCACTTTTTCCATAGGCATCTGCAATAAAATATCCAATAATGAAAAAATTCCTGCGACAAATAGTTCGTCTAGCTCACTCGCGGAGAGCGAATCACTAGCATACAGCTCTGCTAGCCTGGCTCGTATTAATGCATTTTCCATAAGTGCCCAATCTAGCGAATTTTCATCGCCACTCGTAAAAAGTATTAAGGTAAGCCAGCGATAAAGATTATGGTGTCCGAGAACGGGTAATGCCTGTTCAATGCTGTGAACCTTGTTCACTAAACCATAGCCGACGCTATTAATGTATTTCAGAAATTTGAAAGATAAGGCTGGATCTTGTTTAAATATTTCAACAAGTTCTGAATTATCAGCATCTTGCCGAATAAGATTCAATAAACGAAGAATCTTGATTCGTCCCGTATTTATCGCGGGAACAACCCATTCTTCCCTACTGGAAACAAAGCTACCTTGTGCGAAATGAAATGGTAGCTTGGCACAAACATGGAACTCATCTAATAGTCTTATGTTAGTAGCTACCAGGCTTTTATTGCTGGCCTGTTTGTTGATGACATCAATATGGGATTTGATCGTAGGTATATCGTTAGCGCCAATATCAATGAAAACAAATTCTGCTAGATCTAAAAATGGCTGCAAGCCCGGCAGCGTGACATCGCCCTCAAGCCCAAAGCGAAAACCTGAATTTTTGAGTGTGACAAGCCGAGCAAGATATTCAGCGTTTTCACGGGTGTCTTCATGGCTGAGTTCGGCAAGGGTATTAAGCACCAGCACCACACCTTTTCTAGGCAACTGCTCGATAAGCTGGCATTTAAGTGAATAAGGAGAAATTGGGATAAAGGCCAAGCGATGTCCCAGCAAGCGCTGAATATCCATGCCCAAAATATTTCCAATTAGAACTTCGTCGTATAAACGCTGTATTCGCTCAGAAATGTTATGAGCACGATCATTCACTCCATGCGTTAGCGTGAAATAATATCCCGCCACTTTCTGATTGTTATTTAACACGGCCTCGCGGCGCACAACAGATGTCGACAGTGTATTTTCTTCTAGTGTGGTCTCGTCATTTTTTAGTGACCCTTGTAGCTGACTGCTCATTTTTTTTAATGGGGAAACTTCATTGAGCCGCGCGAAGTCAGGGTCAACAGCATTTGTCACTGGCGAGCTTTTGCCAGTGACAGCATGACGGCCTTTAGCAGTCAAAAAATTAAAAAGACGTGTGAACATTGACGAATCTCTCCCAATATTTTCATGAACAACTTCATTGAACCTAAAAACTCAGTTAAATCCACAGATGGCGCAGAATAACGCATATTTTCAAATACTTGCGAGAGATCGGCGCATCACCCAAAAGGTGTGTCGCCTATCCAGGCTTAATTGTTGTTTTATCTGCGTTAATCTGCGTCATCTGCGGATAACTGCTTTTTCTAGATTTAATAGTCAATAAGCCCACAAGGGCAGATTATGTTTTGTCTATTCGACTACTAGCTTAACCTGGAATTGAAACTCAGCTTATCCAGTACCGCTTGCGGCTGCAATTGCTTGAGACAGTTTAAATGTCCCAACGGGCATTCGCGTTTAAAGCACGGGCTGCATTCCAGACCCAGATAAAGTATGTTCGCTTGCGCGTTCATCGGCGGTGTGTGGTGCGGATCAGAGGAGCCGTAGAGGGCGACCAGCGGTTTATTGAGGGCGGCGGCCACGTGCATCAGGCCGGAATCATTGCTGACCACGGCTGAAGTCAGCGACATCAGATCAATCGCCTCAGCCAGATTGGTTTTTCCGCCCAAATCCAGACATTTGCCAGCGCTGAGTTGATTGATTTGCGCGGTGTAGGGAATATCTTTTTCCGAGCCGAATAGCCAGACTTGCCAACCTTGAGCCAAAGCCGCATTAGCTACTTCCGCAAAATATTCCAGCGGCCAGCGTTTGGCTTCACCGTATTCAGCTCCCGGGCATAGGCCTAGCACTTTGGTTTGTGGCTGTTGCAGACCCAGCTTATGCAAAGCTTGCAAGGCATTGCCAGAATCGGCAATCAAATGCGGCAATGCAACTTGCGCTGGCAGCGACTGATTGCGCTCCAGACCCAAAGCGATGAAGCGGTCTACCGTGCGCGGTAACTGGCTTTTATCCAGCGGGCGAATATCGTTAAGCAAGCCATAACGCTGCTCGCCCAAAAAACCGGTGCGGCGCGGAATGCCTGCGGCAAATGGCAGAATGGCGGATTTGAGGGAATTAGTGAGTAAAATGGCCTGCGTATAACCACGACCCTTTAAACTGCGGCCAAAGCGTATGCGCGCAGCCAAAGCCAGTTGACCATGCTTGAAAGGCAATGCGATGGCTTCATGCACTTCCGGCATACGTGCCAGCAGCGGCAGCGTCCAGGCCGGCGCAGCTACGTCTATGATGGCTTGCGGCTGTTCCAGTTTTAGCGTTTTGAACAGGCTGTGCGCCAGCACCATATCACCCACCCAAGCCGGACCTAGCACTAAAATTTTGTTAAAACTCAAAGCTTAAGCGCCTAGTTTCTTGATGATATTGCTGGTACTGCGCCCCTGCACCAGCGGAATCAGTTTGACTGCCCCACCCCAGGATTTCACCTCGCTGCCACCCACCACTTGCTCTTCCGTGTAATCGTCGCCTTTGACAATCACATCCGGCCTAATGGCATCTATCAGCGCCAGCGGCGTATCTTCATCAAACAGAATCACCGCATCCACCGCTTCCAGCGCGGCCAGCACCCGCGCTCGGTCGGCTTCATGTATCACCGGGCGCGTCGGGCCTTTGAGCGCACTGACGGATCTATCGGTATTCAAGCCCAGCACCAGGCGATCGCCAGTTTTGCGGGCCGCTTCCAGATAAGTTACATGACCGGCATGGAGCAGATCAAAACAGCCATTGGTGAACGCAATGCGCTGACCAGCAGTACGCCAGTTTTTAACGCGCGTTTTCAGGCTTTGCAAATCACAAATTTTATCGACTTGCGCCGTGGAGTTTTGCAGCACCAGCTCAGTCAGCAGTTCCTGCCGCGTGATAGGCACCGTGCCCACCTTGCCGACAACAATACCAGCTGCAATATTGGCTAGCTGCAAGGCCTGCTGATGGCTCAAGCCATGCACCATGCCAGCGGCCAAAGTGGCAATCACGGTATCGCCCGCGCCGGAAACATCAAATACCTGCTTGGCAGTGGCGGGGATATGCTGTATTTCATTGGCCTCAATCAGCGAAATGCCCTCTTCGCCACGCGTCACAGCGAGAAAATCCAGCCCCAGTTCTGCGCGCAAAGCACGCGCGGCTTTGATTAAAGCCTCATTATCATGCAGGCCAACACCGCAAGCTTCTGCCGTTTCGCGTTTATTGGGGGTCAGCGCGCTGGCGCCTGCATATTTGCTGTAATCCCGGCCTTTGGGATCTACCAGAACCGGGATGCTGTTTTGTTTTGCAAAAGCGATCACCTCAGCGCATAAAGCCGCACTCAACACACCTTTGGCATAATCCGACAGAATGATGATCGCGGGATGATCCGCCAGTTGCCGGTTGACACCTTGCTGCAACTGCTGGCTTTCGCTACCGTCAAATGCCGCCCGGCTTTCCTGATCCAGCCGCAGCATTTGCTGATGTCCGCCCAGAATACGGGTTTTGGTGATGGTCTGGCGCTGGCTGGATTGCACAATACCTTGCGTACCTATGCCCATTTCGGCGATCAGACGCAATAAAATTCCACCCTCGCTATCTTTGCCTATACAACCCGCCAGCCGCGTTTTAATGCCAAGTTTGGCCAGATTGGCCGCCACATTGGCCGCGCCGCCTGCACGTTCATTTTGCTGTTTCAACAACACGATCGGCACCGGCGCTTCCGGTGAAATACGCTCCACCTCGCCGATCAGATAGCGATCCAGCATCAAGTCGCCGATCACCAGCACCCATTTTGCGGCATCCGCAGTGCCAAATTGATTGCGGACTACATCCACCAACGTTGCTTGCACCATTTATTCCGACTCCAGTAAATCACACAAACTATGGCCAATGAAGATATGCGCCTCCTGTATGCGCGGCGTATCACTGGACGGCATAATCAAACTGAAATCACACAACTCTGCCAATTTTCCGCCCGTGCCACCCACCAGCGCCACCGTGATCGCGCCTATCTCCTTGGCACTTGCTATCGCTTTCACCACATTCGCGCTATTGCCGGAAGTAGTAATGCCGATCACCACATCCTCCGCATTACACAGCGCTTCCACCTGGCGTGAGAAAATGAAATCGAAGCCAAAATCATTGCCCACCGAAGTGATAATCGAGGTATCCGTAGTCAAAGCAATCGCCGGTAAACCGCGCCGTTCACGTTTATAGCGGCCGACAATTTCAGCGGCAATATGCTGGCTATCTGCCGCGCTGCCACCATTACCCATAAGCAGAATTTTTCCGCCATTTTTTAAGCAATCGCGCAAACATTGCGCCACGGCGACAATTTGCGGCAGCATGGATTGCAACTCTGTAAACACCGCTTGATGCGCCGCTAATTCTTCGGCTAAAAAATTTATGTCGCTCATATTAGGCATCTCAGCAATAAGGATCAGGCTGCATCAAATAATTTTGTACATAATCACGCACGCCTTCTTCCAGGGTGTGAAAAGCTTGCGTATAGCCAGCGGCGCGTAGTTTATCCATATTAGCTTCGGTGAAATATTGATATTTTCCCTGCAAATCCTGCGGCATATCAATGTAGCTAATGGATGGCTCACGCCCCAGACTACTTATCACCGCACTCGCCAAATCTTTGAAAGCGCGTGCCTGACCGGTGCCTACATTAAAAATACCGGATGATTTACCGGAAATACCAGCTTGCTCACCCTGCGTTAAAAAGTAGGCGACGACAGCAGCGGCATCTTTCACATAGACAAAATCACGTAATTGCATGCCGTCTTCAAAACCGGCTCTGTGACTTTTGAACAACTTGACCGTGCCCAATTCATTAAATTGATTGAAGCTGTGATAAGCCACGCTGGCCATGCGCTCTTTGTGGTATTCATTCGGGCCATACACGTTGAAAAACTTGAAACCGCACCACTGTGGCGGCGCGGCGCGTTGTTCCCGCACTTGTCGTAACACCCACTGGTCAAAAAACTGTTTGGAATAGCCGTAGCCATTAAGCGGGCGCAAGGTATTGATCTGATTCTCATCGTCGTTATACCCCGCCTCGCCAGCGCCATAAGTGGCGGCGGAACTGGCATAAAGAAAAGGTATTTGATGTTCTGCGCACCACGCCCATAGCTGCTGGCTATAACGAATATTGTCTTGCACCAGCTTGTTGAAATCGCGCTCGGTGGTGGCGCTGATGGCTCCCATGTGAATAACGGCATCTAAATGTTTGGACGTTTTCAGCCAGTCAAACAGCTCATCCTTATCCAGATAATCGGCATAGCGGCGATGGCACAGGTTCTGCCACTGGTCGGTATGATGCAATTGATCCACAATCACAATATCATCGCGCCCCAGCACTGTGTTCAAGTGCCAGGCGATCATGCTGCCTATCATGCCTGCGCCGCCGGTAATGACTATCATAAAATCACCTTGTATTTGTCGTGAACCAAGTCGTCAAACTACGTTTCTGCGTTCCATCATGGCTTGCGCCAGCGTGCCGCTATCCACATGCTCAATTTCGCCGCCCATAGGCAAACCGCGTGCAATACGGCTAACTTTCAGGCCGCGCGCACGTAACAATTCGGCAATATAGTGGGCGGTGGCTTCGCCTTCTACCGTGTAATTGGTGGCCAGAATCACTTCCTGCACCACACCATCCTGCGCGCGTTTGATGAGTTTATCCAGATGGATTTCACGCGGGCCTATGCCGTCCAGCGGGGAAAGCTTGCCCATCAGCACAAAATACAGCCCTTGATAGGCATGGGTCTGCTCCAGCATCATGAAATCGGTAGGCATTTCCACTACGCATAAAGTGCTGCTATCGCGTTGCGGCGAGGCACATACCGGGCAAATTGGCTGCTCGCTAAAGTTATTGCACAGGCTGCAATGGCTAACCACTTGCAGCGCGTTATCCAGCGCTTGTGCCAGTATGCCCGCCCCTTTGCGATCGCGTTGCAGCAAATGGTAAGCCATGCGCAATGCCGATTTTGGCCCGACTCCGGGCAAACAGCGCAGGGCTTCTACCAATTGTTCCAGTGCGGCGGGGCTACGCATTCAGGTTTTAAATCCTAAAACGGCAACTTCATGCCGGCGGGCATAATGCCGCTCATGCGTTGCTGTGAGGTGGCTTCGGCCTTGCTGACGGCATCATTGAAAGCCAACACCATCAGGTCTTCCAGCATCTCTTTGTCATCGTTAAGCAGGCTGTCATCAATGCTCACGCGCTTGACCTTGTTGCTACAGGTAATCAGCACTTTCACCATGCCGGAACCGGATTGGCCTTCCACTTCCACATTGGCCAGTTCCGCTTGCGCTTTTTTCATATTTTCCTGCATTTGTTGGGCTTGTTTCATCAGATTGCCCATGCCGCCTTTCATCATGCTGTTCTCCTTAAAGTTTATTTTGGGATAGGTTTAATACTGCTGGGAATAATTTGCGCGTCAAAGTCTTTTACCAGTGCTTGCACAAAGTCATCCTGATTAATGGCGGCGACGGCGTTGGATTGCAAGGTGGCCTTCTCTTCGCTGATTTGCTGTGCCGGGGTATTGCCGGTGCCGCCAATTTCAAAATGCAGCTGGATTTTCTTGCCGAAATACTGGCTGATGGCACTGCTGAGTTTTTCCTGATAGCTTTGATTGAGCAAATGATTCTGGCTTTGTGGAACCGATAAATAAATAGCATTTTCATCAAAACGTAGCAGTTCACAATTTTGTGCCAGTGCACGCGCCAAACCGAGCTTCAACTCATCCACCAGATTGCGCCAATTGCCATCAAAATTAACAGGGGCAGCGGCGGCTAATGGTAGTGGCTCGTTAGCCGTTTTTTCAACAGCAGCCATAGGCATTGCATACGTTGTGACTGGCGCAGCAACAGGCTTGCTAATAGGGCTTGGAGCCAAGGCAGCAGCGCCGCCTTCATCCGGCCTAAACGCCAACATGCGTAATAAACACATGGTAAAACCGGCAAATTCGTCCGGTGCCAGCCCCAAATCACGGCGACCCAGCAGCACAATTTGATAATACAGCTGAATATCCTCGGCGCTTAATTTTTGCGCCAGATCCAGCAACGCTTCGCGTTCCGGCAAATCCTGCGCCAGGCTTTCAGGCACGGTTTGTACAATAGCAATCTGATGCAGCAATTGCGCCAGATCATTGAGCGCGGTATCAAACGACAGGCTGCGCTGCTCCATCTCGCGCGCTTGCGCCATCAGCGCTTTGCCATCCTGGTTGACCAGAGCCAGTAACAAGGCAAACAAATAACTTTGATCCACGGCACCCAGCATGGCGCGCACCTCCGCCTCGTGCACAGCATTGCCGCCATAAGCAATGGCCTGATCCAGCAAGGACAAGGCATCGCGCATACTGCCAGCGGCAGCGCGCGCAATCAGTTGCAAAGCTACCGGCTCACTGGGGATTTTTTCTTCGCTCAGAATACGCAACAAGTGCTCAGTGATTGAAGTACCGGACATTTGCCGCAAATTGAATTGTAAACAGCGCGATAACACGGTAACCGGCACTTTTTGCGGATCGGTGGTGGCCAGGATAAATTTCACATGCGCCGGCGGCTCTTCCAGCGTTTTCAGCATGGCATTGAAGGCATTACGCGACAGCATGTGCACTTCATCAATAATGTAAACCTTGAACCGCCCGACTGTCGGTGCATATTGTGCGTTTTCCAACAAATCGCGCATGCTGTCTACTTGCGTATTCGAGGCCGCATCCACTTCCAGCATATCGACAAAGCGGCCTTTATCAATATCCACACAGGCCGAACAAACCCCGCACGGATGCGCGGTGATACCGGTTTCGCAATTGAGGGATTTGGCGAGTATGCGGGCAATCGTAGTTTTGCCTACGCCACGCGTGCCGGTGAACAAATAGGCATGATGCAAACGCTGCTGTTCCAGCGCATTGGTTAGCGCACGCACCACATGGGCTTGCCCCACCAGTGTTTCAAATGATTTAGGACGCCATTTGCGCGCAAGAACCTGATAGCTCATAGGATGAAAAAACTACTAGGTGTCATTTTGTCTGTTTTATGGGGTTGATTGATGCCAAGCCAGATGTGCAGAATTGTGAGGTGGCGAGCCTGACCCCCGGCACTTGCTTCAATAACTGTGGCTGCTTTCTTCCGAACCTGACCAGATTGGCTATCTTACAATGCGGGGAGGCCCGCCGAGTGCGATTTTACCTCAAGTACTGGCATTTCCCATAGAACTTATGATTAAATTCGCTATGAAATTTCATTTGACCACGGCGCAAGGCCGCCAACTCATTACCGGATACGATGCCAGCTGGGTAGAGATCAATACCCAGCGTTTCAGCAAAAGTTTGATTATTTTGCCGGAGCGCCTGATTAGCGACTGGCAGGTGACTGATTTTGATAGCTTAACGTACGAGCATTTTTTGCAGATTGCCGCCCTCGCACCCGAAGTGGTATTGCTGGGCACTGGCGCAAAAATCCGCTTCCCCCACCCCAAGCTTTACGCTGCACTCACCAATGCCAATATTGGTCTGGAATGCATGGATACCGCCGCCGCTTGCCGCACCTACAATATATTGATGGCCGAAGGGCGTAGCGTGGCGGCAGCACTCATTATTTAACTCCTGACTTTAAAGACGGCTCCAGTGGCCGCCAGCGCAACCAAACGCGCAATTGACGAAAAGCCTGAGCATCAAGCCGATCAGGAGTCAGAATCAAGCTGCGCCGCCAGCGACCACCGCAGATATTCACATTCAACACCGTCAAATAAGCTGCAACAAAACTGTTGGGCAACAAATCAACAGGCATCGTCACACCGTCTTTACGCGTAATCAAAAGCTCATCCTGTGCATTGATTTCCAGTCGGCAATACGACCATGGTAGCAACAGCAAGGCATCTTGTGCGATAAAAAATAGCGTGTATACCAGCACCAGTATCAGTGCAAATAGCTTTATAAGCAATGATATGGGCATAAAAAATATAATGCCACACGCAGCAATCGCTACCGTCACCAACAAAATGGTCAACATATAAGCCGGATGCAAATCCAGCACTATGAGGTTCGCGCTATAATGAGTCATCTTGTTATATTAAGAGTAAACAGTATGATGACACAATGGCGTAACTTTCTGACTGGCTTGGCAGAAAATCAAGGCGCACAAATTACGGATGGTGAAGTTATCAGTTTTGGCGATCCGAAAGCTGAATTACTGGCCACCGCCAATGGCAATGTTGTAGTGGATCTTTCGCATATGGGGTTATTGCAAGTCAGTGGGGAGGATGCCGTCAGCTTTTTGCAAGGCCAAGTCACCAATGATGTTAAGCAACTCGATGGCAACCATAGCCATTACAGCGGTTACTGCACGCCAAAAGGCCGCTTATTGGCAATTTTTCTGGCATGGGCGCAACAAGATCAATTGTACTTACAACTCAATGGCGCACTAACCGAATCCATTCTGAAGCGTCTGAAAATGTATGTGATGCGCTCCAAAGTGACACTAAGCGATGTCTCAGAAAACTTTATACGTTTGGGTGTTGCGGGAAAGGATGCGGAAGCCAGCCTGCAATCCATTTTCAAAACCCTCCCAGTTGAAATACATGAAGTAGTCAATCTGGAAGTTGGTACACTGATTCGTCTGCCGGGCGCTATTCCACGTTATGAAGTATTGTGTGATTTTGATTATGCCAAAACCATCTGGAACAATTTGCAAACCGCACATACACCAGTTGGCAAAGCCTGCTGGGAGTGGCTGGAAATTCGGGCGGGCATACCAGATATTACTGCGGCGACACAGGAAGAATTTGTGCCACAAATGCTGAATCTGGATATGCTGGACGCAATTAACTTCAAAAAAGGCTGTTATACCGGGCAAGAAATCGTCGCACGCACCCATTATCTGGGCAAGATCAAGCGTCGCACACAACTGGCGCACATTTCCGGCAATGAGTCTCCACAAATAGGTGATGATCTATTTTTTAATAACGGCACTGAGCCGGCAGGTAAAATAGTACGTGTTGCCGCAGCGCCGCACAGCGGTTTTGATGTTCTGGCTGAAGTCCGGCGCATAGATACTGAATCGGATCCTGCAGTGCACTGGAAAAGCAACGATGGTGTGCTTTTACGACCCCTGAATCTACCCTATGCAACAACCTGAAAGCATTATAACCAAGCTGATTGGATGGACATGAATTTCGACATAGTGATCATCGGTGCCGGGCCTACCGGACTCAGTTTCGCGCGCGCACTGGCAGATTCCGGCCTGCGCGTTGCCATTATTGAACGGCAAAGCGAAGCCGCACTGGAAAACCCGGCATTTGATGGACGTGAGATTGCACTCACCCATCTTTCAGCAAAACTCATGCGCGAACTTGGCTTATGGGATCGCATCAATCCCGAAGCTATTTCACTCTTGCGTGATGCACGCGTACTCAATGGCTCGTCACTTTACGCCATGAATATAGACCATCACGATGGCAAGCAAAGCGAATTAGGTTATCTTGTTTCCAATTGCATCATCCGCAAGGCCGCTTATGAGGCAGTCAAAGCCGCCAACGGCATCACTTTGTTTACCGACGCACAAGTTACCGGCATCAACACCGGCAAAGAGCAGGCGCTGGTCACACTGGCCAATGGCGAAACAATTAGCACACAACTCGTGGTAGCCGCTGACAGCCGTTTTTCTGAAGCGCGTCGCGCCATGGGCATTGCCACCGCCATGCATGATTTTGGCAAAACCATGATGGTTTGCGCCATGGAACATGAAATCGCACACCAGCATGTGGCATGGGAATGGTTTGACTATGGCCAAACACTCGCGTTATTGCCGATGAACGGCCTTAAGTCTTCCGTCGTTATCACGATGCCCGCACAACAAATACAACACATGATGGCCATGTCTGAAGTCGATTTTAATCGCGAGGTTGAAGCCCGCTTCAGACACCGACTGGGAAAAATGAAGCTGGTCACTACTAGACATGCCTACCCGCTAGTCACCACGTACGCCAATAATTTTGTTGCGCCTCGCTTTGCGCTCATGGGAGACGCAGCTGTTGGTATGCATCCGGTAACTGCGCATGGCTTCAACTTCGGTTTGCGCGCTGCAGACAATCTGGCACACGAAATAAAAACCGCACACAACAAACACAGCGACATTGCCGCTGCCAGCCTGCTAGCTCGCTATGAGCAAACCCATAGACGTGCTACACGGCCGCTATTCCTAGCTACCCATGCCATCGCCAAACTTTATGGTAATGATTCACCTCCAGCGCGCCTGATCCGAGCAACCACACTACGCATCGGCAACCGCATTACCCCGTTCAAGCGTGCAGTAGCAGGTTTTTTGACCGAAGCACATTAGATTATGCAAACTGTTTTCAGATGCCTTTCATTCGCTGGAAGCAGCAGCCTATTTCAGATATAATTCGAAAGATTAAGATCGGCCTGCAGACCTAAGAATTCCGTTATTAAACTAAATTCTTGATTAGCAATTCCTGATTAACGCAAGTGCCGTTCGCCAATTTTTTATCAATAATGTTCAAGGAGAGTATTTATGGCCAGCTTATTAGAGCAGCTAAAAACCATCACCACCATCGTAGCCGATACGGGTGATATTGAAGCGCAAAGACGTCTGCGTCCACAAGATGCAACTACCAACCCATCCCTCATTCTGAAAGCAGCATCACTGCCAGAATATGTGCCGTTGATTGCGGATGCTGTAGCTTACGCCAAATCACAAAGCAATTGCCCAACACAGCAATTGGCAGACACCCAAGACAAACTGGTAGTAAATGCTGGTCTTGAGGTTCTGAAGGTTATTCCAGGCCGCATTTCCACGGAAGTAGATGCACGCCTTTCTTTTGATACAGAAGCCAGCTTGGTAAAAGCACGTAAATTAAGCCGCTTGTATAACGAAGCCGGCATTTCCAATGACCGCGTTTTAATTAAACTGGCAGCAACTTGGGAAGGCATTAAAGCCGCAGAAATTCTTGAAAAAGAAGGCATTTTCTGCAACCTAACCCTGTTGTTTGGGTTTTCGCAAGCACGCGCATGTGCTGAAGCCAATGTAACCTTGATTTCCCCTTTCGTCGGCCGCATTCTTGATTGGTACAAAGCAAAAGAAGGTCGTGAATTTTCAGCAGAAGAAGATCCTGGTGTACTTTCAGTACGTAAAATTTACGCTTACTACAAAGATCATGGCTACAACACTATCGTCATGGGCGCTTCATTCCGTAACGTTGGTGAAATTCTGGCGCTGGCAGGCTGCGATTACTTGACGATTGCCCCAGCACTTCTGGAAGAACTGGCAGCCACCGAAGGCACCATCGAACGCAAACTGGTCAACCCAGGTGCCACCAAAGAACGTCCTACTTCAATCACAGAAGCACAATTCCGCTTTGATTTGAATGAAGATGCAATGGCCACAGAAAAACTGTCAGAAGGCATTCGCGGTTTTGTAGTTGACCAACTCAAGCTGGAAAAATTGCTGGCTGAAAAACTGTAAACCAAAAAAATCAAGCTAAGTTGCTGAGCCGCTCAGCCATACTTGTCGCAAACTAATGTATGGCTAGTGACTTCATTCCATACTTAACGATTGACATTGGGCTAAGCACCGCAATAAGATAGCGGCTGTTTTTTTGTGAAGTTATAGAAATTTTGTGAAGTATAGAAATAAAACCTGTAAATAATTGGAGATAGCATCATGGCAAAACCATTAGTACAAATGGCACTGGATTCGTTGGATTTTAATCAAACAGTAGAGCTGGCTACCCTGGTAGCTCCACATGTGGACATTCTTGAAATTGGTACACCATGCATCAAATACAACGGCATTCCGTTGCTGCAAACCTTGCGTGCCAAGTTCCCAAACAACAAAATCCTGGTTGACTTGAAAACCATGGACGCAGGCTTCTACGAAGCCGAGCCTTTCTACAAGGCTGGTGCCGACATTTGTACCGTTCTGGGAACAGCTGATCTGGGCACCATCAAAGGTGTAATTGATGCAGCCAACAAATACGGTAAAGAAGCGCAAGTAGATTTAATCAATGTAGAAGACAAGGCTGCTCGTACTAAAGAAGCAGCAAAGCTCGGCGCACATATCATTGGTGTTCATACTGGCCTGGATCAGCAAGCTGCCGGTCAAACTCCATTTACCGATTTGGCTCTTGTAGTTGGCTTGGGCTTAGGCGTTAAGGTTTCTGTAGCTGGCGGCATTAAACCAGCAACCGTGCAACAAGTAGTAAAAGCAGGCGCAACGATTGTTGTAGCTGGTGCTGCAATTTATGGTGCTGATTCCCCTGCAGCTGCAGCCGCAGAGATTACTTCACTGGCTAACGCCGCTTAAGTATTTTGAAGATCATGTGCGCTTTTCTGAGCTTTATGCTTAATAAAACTCAGGATAAACACTGGCTCTAATATTCAGCATTAAAATCACCTGAGCCAGTTCAAGCAAACACAGATACAAAGCATTAAATAACATTAGGATTGCTGGAGTTTTAAATATGCATCAGAAACTTATCGTAGAAAAAATTGCAAGTGTTCTTGAAGCTACAGATAGCACTTATGACGAAAAACTAACCAAGTTACTGGACAAGGCATCACGTATTTTTGTGACGGGTGCCGGACGTTCTGGATTGGTAGCAAGATTCTTTGCCATGAGGCTGATGCATGCTGGTTATCAGGTTTATATTGTAGGCGAGATTGTGACACCAAGTATCCAAAACGGAGACTTGTTCATCGTCATCACCGGCTCTGGTGAAACTGAAACAATGATTGCCTTTACCAAGCGCGCTAAAGCGGTTGGAGCGCAAATTGTTACAATTTCCACCAGAAGTCAATCCACTGTCGCTGACATATCTGATTTAGTCATTCAAATCGGCACGCCAGACCAATTCGTGAAAATTGCCAGTATGCCTATGGGTACTACATTTGAATTATCAACTTTGATTTTTCTTGAAGCCACAGTAGCGCATATCATTCATGAAAAAGGAATTGCCGAAGAGGTTATGAGGACAACTCACGCCAATTTGGAGTAGTAGCATTGGCAGTAACCAGCTTAGTTTTAAGGTATTGAATAGTGAGAATTTCACAAGCGGTGTCAACTTTATACCTGTATAATGACCGCCATCATTTGTGAAGTAATCGCAAGAGAGTTGACTCGTTAGCGCGTTTGCACAGAGTCAGTATTTAGGTATTTCTACTTAACTTTTAATTTCGGAGATAAAGATGGCAGTTATTGATCGCGTTTTGGTAGGTGAGGCTTTAGTAGTTGAGAATCGTCCTGATGGTAGCGGTTTGGATTTGTTGAATGTAGCACACATTGACCTGATCATTGGGCCACGTGGTAGTGCCGCAGAAGCAGCTTTCTGCAACACATTAACAAACCAAAAACAAGGTGTAAATGGTCTGTTGGCTATTGTTGCTCCTAACATGATGTGCAAACCAGCTACTGTTATGTTCAACAAAGTTACTATCAAAAATGGTAAACAAGCTGTTCAGATGTTTGGTCCGGCACAACGTGGCGTTGCCATGGCTGTAATGGATTGTGTTGCTGATGGTACAATTCCAGCTGCTGAAGCAGATGACGTATTTATCTGTGTTGGTGTATTTATTGACCATAATGCAGATATTGACTCCCGTATCCAAGACTGGAACTACCAAGCTACTAAGCAAGCAATCAAGAGCGCTATTGCTCGTGAACCAAAAGCTGCTGATGTAGTAAAGAGCTATAAAACATCTGCTCACCCATTTGCAGCACATAACTAATTTTTAATTAAACATTCAGTTTATTTAAAAACAAAAAAGCCACAAGGAAAACCTTGTGGCTTTTTTATTTTGGCTCTATGTGATTTATAGTGGGTAATGCGATAATTCCAGCGTGAATAGCTCAACTTTATTTGGCATGGCACTTGGCCTGCAATCGCCTTGGCAGGTGAACGATATTTCGTTTTCAGCCAATGAATCCCCACGCAAGGAACTCCATCTCCATATCGGTTTTGTTCGTGGTTCGCGCTTTCCTGATGAAACGGGTATTGCGTGTCCAGTGCATGATACCGTAGAGCGTGCGTGGCAACATTTAAACTTCTTTGAACATCACTGCTTCTTGCATTGTCACGTGCCACGTATCAAAACCACCGAGGGCAACGTGGTGACGGTCAATGTGCCATGGTCACGTCCTGGCAGTGGATTTACGCTGTTGTTTGAGGCGTTTGCAATGGCGCTGATTGAACGTGAAATGCCGGTGAATCGCGTGGCTGAACTCGTCGGTGTCAACCCACAACGGGTATGGGCTGTGTTCAATCACTGGGTAGGTCAAGCCCGCGAAGCCGATGATCCCTCCGCCATCACCCAGCTAGGTGTCGACGAGACCTCCTCCCGTAAGGGGCATAAATACGTGACATTGGGCGTAGATTTAGAGACCTCCCGCGTCATTCATGCGTGCGAGGGCAAGGGCAAAGAAACCTTGAAAACTATTGGGCAACATCTTGAATCCAAAGGGGTTGGGAAGGAGCAGATCACACAGCTCAGCATGGATCTATCGCCGGCATTCATCGCGGGGGCGGCGGAATCCTTTCCTACAGCCGCCATCACCTTTGATCGGTTTCATGTCGTCAAATTGCTCAACGAGGCGATGGACAAGGTGCGCCGCGTTGAACGCATCGAGCATGAGGCGCTGAAAGGACACAAGTACACATTCCTGAGAAACCGACAAAATTTATCCGATGAACAAGAGAAGGCACTCGCAGAAATGATCACACTTTACCCAAGTCTGGGCCAAGCCTATCGACTGAAAGTGCTATTCAATGATCTGTGGGAGATGCCCGATAAGGTGGCGGCCACCACGTTCCTGACCCGCTGGTGTGCCGAAGTCGAAGAGGCTAAAATCCCGGCTTTTATGGCTTTCTCTAAAACAGTGAGAAGTCATTGGTCTGGCATTATCCACTTCGTCGAATCACGCCTCACCAACGGCATCTTGGAAGGCATTAACAGCAAGGTGCAACTCGCTAAAAGACGCGCCAGGGGCTACCGTAATATGGGTAACTTTATCAACATGATTTACTTTTTATGTGGGAAATTGAAATTCAATTACCCACTGTATTTCACATAGAGCCTTTATTTTTCTACCTATTCCATTGCTATATCAGCCACCAAGCTATACAAAACCGCCATTGGATCATCAGACTGAGTAATAGGACGTCCTATCACCAAATAGCTTGCACCTTGTTGCAAGGCTGCATTCGGTGTCATAATACGCGACTGGTCGTCCTCTTTCACCTTGGTAGATTGTCCTGGCATTGATAACGCTGGCCGTATGCCAGGCGTAACCAGACAAAATTCCTGCCCTAATGCCTTTCTCAACACGCCCACTTCCAGCGCAGAACATACCACGCCATCAAGCGCAGCTTGCTGAGTCAATTTGGCCAAGCGTAACACCTGATCTTCCAGACTGGAAGCCACACCAATTTGCCCAAGCGTGATTTGATCCATACTGGTGAGTACAGTAACTGCTATCAGCCTCGGCTTAAAACCACTATCAGCCACGCCTTGGCGCGCTGCTTCCATCATGGCAAGTCCACCGGACGCATGCACGTTCAGCATCCACACGCCTAGCTTGCTTGCCACTTTGCACGCTTTTTCTACGGTTTTGGGAATGTCGTGAAATTTTAAATCCAGAAATACGCCAAATCCTTTGCCGACCAAGGTTTCAACCAGTTGTGGACCGCTCGCCGTAAACAGCTCCTTACCAACTTTAAGTCTGCACAAACCAGGATCTAACTGTGCAACTAGATTTAACGCGCTTTTTGCTTCCGCATAATCCAGCGCGACTATAATTTTTGGATCAATTATTTCAGAATTTTCATCAATTGCAGATGGGTTGAAAGTTGTCATATAACGAGCTCTTTAGGTTCCGATGGTAAAGATTCCCAGGCATTGCAAGCGGGACATTGCCAGTGATGATGACGGGCATGAAAACCGCATTGGTCACAGCAAAAGACGCTGCGTCCCGCCGCATTGCGTACAGTAATTTGCATAAGATTAATATCTTGCTGGTCTGCCTGCGGCAACATTAAACGCGCTTGCAACAACTGATCCAGGGTCTGCAAACTGGGTTGCTTGTTGAGCTCCTCACGCGCAAGCTTGGCCGCACTTTCCGCCCCCTCTTCTGCCAAAATTGCGGCATACACCACGTTGAATAGCGACTGCATCTTGTAGGTCTGCAAATATCGCTTAAGCAGCAAAATGCCCTCATCAACTTTATTGAGCGCGCGATGAGCATTCAATATTTTATCGGCAACAAGACACAGATAATCCGTTTGCTGAAACTCTATACGTTTCCAGAACGAGATTGCGATTTCAAATTCGCCACGACTAGCCTCAATCTCTCCCAGCAAAACATTGGCACGTACACAATGGCTGTTAGCATTTAGCGCTGACTCCAACTGATGCCTCGCTGTTTGTGTATCGTTAATTAGTATTGATTTCATCGCCATTTCGCAATAATACTGGGCGATTTCCTTGCGGAAAGGAATGCCGGATAGGCGCTCCAATTCGGTCGCTTTCTCAATGGCACGCTCCCACTCACGCTCCTGCACATAAATCTCCAGCAATGCCCGTAGAGCTGGTTGTTTGTAGCGACTATCATCCAGTGATAAAAACAGTTCTTCAGCGCGATCAAATAGCCCGGCTTTAAGGTAATCCTGAGCCAGTTCGGCCATCACGGCCTGTTGCTGTAGATACGGCAACTCTTTACGTTCCAATAAACTCAAATGTAAATGAATCGCACGGTCTACTTCACCGCGCCTGCGGAATAAGCTGCCCAGGGCAAAGTGCAACTCCAAGGATTCAGCATTTGCTTGCACCGCCTCAATAAAAGCTTCAATCGCCTTATCGTATTGATCTGTAATCAGGAAATTCAAGCCCTTGAAATAGGCCGCTGGCAATGTGGAGGATTCGGATAAAAGTTGACGAATATCAACGCGTGCCGCTACCCAGCCAAAAGTAAAAAACAAAGGTAATACTAATAGCCACCAATACTCAAATTCGACCATCTACTATATCCTTTTGATATTTACTATAATAATTGTTCTGCATAAGGATATTCATGCGTGATTTTCATTGCTTAAAATTTTCAATTCGCGTTGCAGCGCCAATATCTGGCGACGTTGACGGACGAGAGAAGTTAGACAGGCGATAATGCCGGTGATGGCTCCTGAAAAAAATGTCAGTAGCAGCATCAAAGATAAAGGTGCACGCCAAGAAATGCCAAGGTAATAATGCATTACGGCTGGACTGGCGTTTTTTAGTGCCAATCCAAGCAGGAAAATAAACAACAAAAGACCAAGTGCTGTGTAAACGTAGCGCATAGCTGAATTTTATTCCATTTTCAAGATGACTTATTGCTTAATATTTAAAGCATTCAGCAAATCACCCGCCTGCACTCTAACGCCGGATAGCGGTTGCAAGTCAAAACGACGCGTAATGAATTTGATGATGGAAGTTGTATCGTATGCTGTGTGATCGACAAAACCACGCTTGGCAAACGGCGAAACTACAATCGCGGGGATGCGCGTCCCCGGCCCCCAGCGGTCGCCTTGGGGCGGCGCGACATGATCCCAGAAGCCGCCGTTTTCATCATAGGTAACAATCACTACCGTATTTGACCAGATGGGGCTATGGCGAATTCGTTCCAGAATGGCGCTGATATGCTGATCGCCGGATAACACATTGGTGTAGCCGGGATGCTCATTCAAATCACCGCTTGGTTTATAGAAAGAAACTTGCGGCAAGCTACCGTTACTGATGGCTGACAGAAATGTTTCACCATCCTGCAAATGCTGTGCACGATCCGGCGTACCGGGAGCAAAGCGCTGAAAATAATTGAACGGCTGGTGATGCGGCTGAAAATTGATGGTACCAAACGTACTGGTATAAATGATGCGACGCTTGTCACGCGCCAGTTTGGCATCTTCCACGGCCAGATTCCAGCCGCCGGCATACCATGCCCAAGTGATATTTTTGGCAGACAGCGTGTCGCCTATGGTGCTTGCCGTTTGCGGAGGCAATGGATGTTCCGCCACATTGGCATAACGCTCATCCCCACCAGGCGCTGGTGCAATGCCCGAGGGCTGGTAGTCTGAATTTGCACTGTTAATCGAATAACCATCCGGCGATACCGCGCCATCCAGCAGTTTTGGTGCGCCTTGCAGCGCTGATGTGGGTGAATCCGCTCTGCGTTTCAGATAACCGTTGGCATCAACCTGTGCGCGGGCGGCAGGTGGCGCGTCGCCATCAAGCGGTGTACAAGCACAAATCAGCCATTGATGATTGAGATAAGAACCGCCGAAAGCGGCCATGAAAAAATTATCTGCCAGTACATATTCCTGTGCCCATTTCCACAACGGCAATTTCGAGCCATCGTAATAACCCATGACCAAACCGCCAGCATCCGATACAGCCGCAAACTTGTTGTTCTGGCCGCCATTGATCTGTTCTATATTTTGATAAAAGCGATGCACCAGATCCCGCGTTTGCACCGATAGCGGAAGTTTCAATTCGGCACTATCCAGTCGAAAAGGCTGATTCGGCAGCCTGGTCAAAAGTTCGGATGCCTGGCTATCCCCCGCCACGCCTTGACCCGTTATCGGCGGTAAAAATTGGAACGGCTTGCCATCATGATCTATTTGCGTGTATTGCGCGGGAGTCGCATTACGAATGCCATTGGCACCGGGAAACAAGCCGTAAAGATTATCAAAACTGCGATTTTCCGCATAAATCACAATGATATGTTGAATATCACTGAGCTTATTGGCCGTTGCTTTTTGTGCAGCCGGTGCATGTGCGCAACTGGCCAGCAGAATGCAGCCAAGTGCAATACTGACTTGCATCAGGCGCGGCTTCAAATTCAGCGACAAACCATCATGCCCGTCCATAAATATCCTCAAAACGCACAATATCGTCTTCCCCCAGATATTCACCGCTTTGCACTTCTATCATCACCAGATTCAACACACCGGGGTTTTCCAGGCGATGTTTATGGCCGGCAGGAATAAAGGTGGACTGGTTGGTGGCGACAAACACCTCCTGCTCACCATTGACGATTTTGGCCATGCCGCTGACCACTACCCAGTGTTCGCTACGATGATGATGCAATTGCAAAGATAAGGATGAGCCGGGCTTGACTTCAATGCGCTTAATTTTGAAACGGCTGCTTTCTTCCAAAACCGTATAAGTGCCCCACGGCCTGTGCACGGTACGGTGCAGTTTGTAGGCTTGATGGTTCTGTTTTTTGAGTGCCGCGTATATATGTTTGACATCCTGCGCGCGCGACTTATCAGCCACCAGCAGTGCATCCGGGGTATCAATAATAATCAGATTATCCACACCTACCGCCGCCACCAGACGCTCATTGCTCTGAATATAACAATCGGAAACATCGTGCAGCAAAGCCTCTCCCGCTACGCGGTTGCCCTTGGCATCGGCGCTAGTCAGATTACCGATTGCATTCCACGAACCTATATCGCTCCAGCCTATACTGCACGGCACCACAGCCACGCGGTTGGAGCGCTCCATAATGGCGTAATCAATGGAAATATCCGGCACCAATGCAAACAATTCGGCATCCAGCTCGGTTTGTGCAAAGCCTTTGGCAGAAGCGGTGCGTGAAGCCTCCAGGCAAACCGCCGTCTTTTGCAATACGTCCGGGCAATGTTGCAACATTTCCCTGTGCATGGCACCGGCACTGAAGCAGAACATGCCGGAATTCCACAAATAACGCCCGGAATCCACATAAGCTTGTGCCTGCGCCAGATCCGGCTTTTCTACAAAGCGTATCACCTGATTGCCTTCGGCTTCGATATAGCCGAAACCGGTTTCCGGGGCATCGGGCTGGATACCGAAAGTCACGATCAAACCATCTTGTGCCAGCTTGGCCGCCTGTGCTACGGCAGCAGCAAAGGCAACTTCATCCACAATCAGATGATCCGCTGCCAGCACCAGCAGAATCGCATCTTCACCATAGGTTTTCAACACATAAAGCACCGCAGCGGCAATGGCAGCAGCGGTATTGCGGCCGAAAGGTTCCAGAATATAAGAAGTGGCCAGATGGCCATGGTTGATTTCCCTATATTCATCCTCGGTCTTGAAAAACAGCTCGCGATTGCTCACGGTTAGAATCTCCGTCACATCGGGCAATACTGCACCGCGATTAAAAGCCTTCTGCAACAGGCTTTGATTATCGGCCAACCGGATAAAGGGCTTGGGATGTTGCTCACGCGATACCGGCCACAAACGGCTACCGGCACCACCGCACAATATAGTAGGAAGTAGTTTCATGTTTTTTTACCTGAGAATTGCGATTTACCTGGGATTTGCATTTTTAAAGTTGCGTAAATTATAACATTCACAAAGTTTCTATTTTTTGTGACTGCATTTTCACCTGCTTTCTTGTCCGCCTCATGACAGTTAGAAATTACCCTGCAACAAGGGCGGCTCATCCATCAAGGCAATTTGTTCGCGCAGCTCCAGAATACGGTCTTGCCAATAATGCTGGGTATTGAACCAGGGAAAAGCCATGGGAAACGCCGGATCATGCCAGCGCCGCGCAATCCAGGCCGAGTAATGAATCAGTCGTAGCGTGCGTAGCGCTTCCACCAGAAACAGCTCTCTGGGGTTGAAATCATAAAAGTCTTCATAACCCGCCAGAAAATCATTTAGTTGCGCGACCATTTCATGACGCTCGCCGGAGAGCAACATCCATATGTCCTGCACCGCCGGCCCCATGCGGCTGTCATCAAAATCCACAAAATGCGGACCGGGCTGCGCACCGGATTCTGTCCATAACACATTGCCCAGATGACAATCGCCATGCAGACGTAAACTGGTCACCTCTCCCGCCCGATCAAAACCGCGCTGCACGCCTTCCAGCGCCTGCTTGACCACGCCACGGTAGACTTCTTCCAGCTCGGCGGGAATAAAATGATTGGTCAACAGATATTCACTTGGCTCAATGCCGAAACTGGCGATGTCCAGCGTTGGTCGCTGTTGATAATCCTGCACAGCACCTATGGCATGAATACGCCCGATAAAGCGCCCCAGCCATTCCAGAACCCCCGCTCTATCCAGCTCCGGCGCACGACCGCCGTGCTTGGCAAACACCGAAAAGCGAAAGCCTTTGAAGTGATGCAGCGTTTTATTTTCCGGCAATATCAGCGCGGGTACGACCGGGATTTCCGCCTCGGCCAGGCTTTGCACAAACGCGTGCTCCTCCAGAATAGCCTCATCCGTCCAGCGTGCTGGGCGATAAAACTTGGCTACCAATGGCGCACCCTCCTCCATGCCCACTTGGTAAACGCGGTTTTCGTAACTGTTCAAGGCCAGCAAGCGGCCATCGCTATAGAGGCCTACACTATCCAGGGCATCAAGAATAAGTTCGGGGCTGAGATCGGCAAAAGGGGCGGTGTTTAGTGTCATGTGGTTATTTTACATGACGGAGCAGGAATCAATGGAACATCATGACCTTGACGTTCGAACTATGCACCATTGCATTTTTTATACGGCGGATAACGCTGCGCTCATCACGCCCTACACAGGCTTTTCACGCCAAGCATTTAAAGATTGTTATGATTTCAACCATGGTTTCTACAGTTTTTTGCGCAGGCTCTTCCGTTTCTTTTTCTTCTCACGTGAAGAATTGCGCATACACATTGAAACAGGGAAACATCTGTGTTCTTGAGCAATCGCTTAGACTTGCCCGCGCTGACCATCGCAGAAATCTATAAAAATCGCTGAAAAATCGAATTGTTCTTCAAGTGGCTTAAACAAAACCTTTCCAACAAGCATTTCTTCGGCAACACCCTCAATGCAGTCAAGTCGCAAATCTGGATCGACATCTGCGTTTACCTGCTAGTGTGTATAGCCAGAAAAGGCTCAATCTTCCAGCTTCACAGCAGATTTTACTGAATCTTTTTGAGGTCAATATGTTCGATAAAGTGCTAATAAATCAAATGATTGAAAATGGGAAGCTGAATATCAACGAGCCTGTCTTCAGCAACCAATTGAATCTATTTAATTTTTATGCGGACAGTAATATGGAGGCATAATAAATTTTGGATTTGAAATGGAATTCTTATAGGAGTACCATTAAAAATTTACAATCAAAAGCCAGATTTCTTCGTTGCGTGTAGCTGGTTGATTTAATAAAACCAGAACATATTTATCAAAGGAGTTTAAAAATGAAACCTATTGTTTCCCCCCTCCGCCCTTCTGACAAAAATGATGCCGTTAATAATTTACAACAAGCTTTATCGGCATTGGATTTCGCTATCAGTAACGAAGAACGCATTGCCAGTTTTTTTGGTGAGTCCACCTTTAATAGTATGCGACGTTTTCAGGAATCCTTTCAAATCCCCGTCACGGATTTTGTTGATGAACAAACTGCCAAAACTCTCAATGACGTATTGAGACACAAACAATTGCTCGCAAAAGAGTTCCTGGTCAGCGGTCATGTTTTTGACGTTTTGGGTCAGTCTTTGCAGCAAGTAGAAGTGGTCGCATTCGATATTGATTTACGTGGCATCCCTCTACTTGAAAAAGTTTCGTCTATCTCTGAAACCATGCAAATTGCAGGCTTTCAATGGCTAGGCTCAGCGCGCACCGATGCGAGAGGCTTTTATCAAATTGAGTTTGACACCGATAGTTTTATTCATGGTGATAAGTCACATGCAGATGTAGTTGCTTTTTTGAACCTGAACGACAAAGTTATTGGACGTTCACGACTAAGCACAAAAAACGATTACGTTGATAATAAAATTGAAAATCTTGATATTCAGTTGCTGGCAGAATCCGAGTTTAAAGGCTTATCAGAATATGAAGCTTTGCTCAATGCCATCAACCCAATACTCAACGCTAGTGATCTAACGCTCACACAAATTGTTAACAATGTCGAACAAATCAATTTTTTAGCGCAGGAAACTGACACCGATCCCGCCAGAGTTTTACTGGCTGCTCAAGCAGAATCACTGTTATTGGGTAGCACTGAATTTAGTGGAACTGATTTTTTATACGCTTTAGGGCGCGAGAATGTAGGGCTTCAGTTTGAGGAAATCACAGACTTTTCTGCGGATATTTTATTTGAAAAAACCAGCGCAGCTATTGCAAAAAATATTATCGTGGCCAAATCTGATGAATCCATTAAGGACTTTATTAAGCGACTGTTGCGTTTAACAAGCTCCACAATATTAGCTAGTCAACCTGATGCCTCTACTGCCGTGTTGAGTTTCAACCGCGCAATCGACATCAGCTTAAGCGAGCCAAATTTAAAAAACACCTTCATTAACATCCAGCGCCATTTAGAAACCAATTCCGATCCGCAGAAATTCTGGCAAGAAGCGCTTCCGCAAGCAGGATTCAACGCTGAACAAATTCAATCTTTGCAACTAACCAATCAATTGCATTTATTGACTGGCGGCCACTCCCCTCTGATTGAAGCATTACAAATCAAGAAAGGTATCACCTCCCCCGCGCAACTAATGGACTTGACCGATGAGGACTGGTTTAACACAATAAAAGAAACTGGCTTACCCGAAAGTAACGTTGCCGCTACATTTGAGGAAAAAAGTCAAAACTTCATCGTCAATATCCGCAATGTATTGCATGCGGCTTATCCCACCCAAAAAATTGCCAGCATGGTGCAAAAAGGCGAAATAGAAACACCGGAATTAGCCGAAAACTTAACGGCCTTTTTCACAAATGCGCCCGATTTTGATTTTGCCAGCAAACGCCTTGAAGATTATGAATCGATTATCCAAGCGGTTGCCCCACAACAAGCCGAACAAGTGCGCGCATCCCTGCAAACTCTGCAGCGTGTTTTCCAAATCAGCCCCACCCCTGAAGCCTTATCGGGCTTGGTTGCTAATGGTATCACTTCGGCATTTCAGATTGCTGGTATGCCAGAGAGCGTGTTTGTCAGAACCTATGCGTCCAAGTTAGGAGGTGACGGTGTAGCCATGTCTGTTCATAGCCGAGCTAGCCACATTGCTGCCAGAGCCAATAACACCTTGATGACCACTTTTGAACAAACGCATGCCATAACCCCTGCGGCAATTAATATCGGCAATATGCAGGTAAAGAACGCAGTCGCCGAAGTGATTAAAAAACACATTCCCAACTACGAGAATATATTCGGTCAAGCAGATATTTGTGAATGTCGTGATTGCCGCTCCATTAATAGCCCGGCAGCCTATCTGGTGGATGTATTGAGATTTTTATCGAAATTAGAAAAGAATACAGAAGCAATAGAACCGAAAACACCGTTTGAGGTATTGACACATCGACGGCCGGATATAGCGCATTTACCATTAACGTGCGAAAACACCAATACAGTCATTCCCTATATTGATCTCGTAAATGAAGTATTGGAATACTATGTTACCCATGAGCAATTAGATGAAAAAGCAGCTTATGACACCGGAAATTCGACTGCGCAAGAATTAAGAGCAAGCCCTCAAAACCGTGACATCGCAGCCTATAAAAAATTGGCAGCGGCCGTCTATCCGACTAATTTACCTTATCACCAACCGCTGGACGCACTCAGGTCGTTTCTGCCGACTACCCTTAATCGTGCCGACTTGATGCAAAAGTTCAAACATACCGGTATAGAGGTTGTAGCAGAAAGTTTGAATTTATCGCCAAAAGACTATTCAATGTTAACGGGTGAGAATTTTGACGCTACGCCGGAAGGCACTAATTTATGGACTTTTTACGGGTTTTCTGATGACAACACTTTTAAAGCAACGATTCCAGCAGTAAAGGAAATTTTGAATCGTACCGGTATTCTTTATGTTGATTTGGTAGAGCTATTGAAAACCCGGTTTTTAAATCCCGCCCAGAGCGCTTTTGATTACATTCAGGATTTATTTAAAGATTTCCCTCTAAGTGCTAGCCTACCCTTTGACGGGCAAATGCTGTACACAGGTTTGCGTGATATTAACGCCGATTTACTCGACCCTGATGCTGATGTTAACTTCAACACGGCACTGTCTAACCGAAAAATCACCTCTGCCGACTTTATCATTTGGGTTAAAAGCCATTTTGAAAGTCTGAAAACGCTAGTCACACTTTATGAAGCCCAATCGGAATGTGATATAGCAAAAACCTCATTGCGTACTTTGGAACAGATTTACGATGCCGCACCAACAACCTTAACGGACGGTTTTTTAAGCAGATTGCACCGCTTGATACGCTTATGGCGCAAAACATCTTGGACGATAGCCGAGCTGGATACCGTGTTAAATGCATTACAAGTGACGGACATTAGCCCCGCCGTTCTACAACAATTAAGCCTAATCAAAACTATCGCCGCCAAAACCAATCTGCCATTGGATCGTTTATCTAGCATTTGGGGCAACATTGAAAGCCAAGGCGACAAATCGCTTTATCAGCGCTTATTTTTAAATCGCACAGTCAGTCAGATAGATGCGGTGTTTGCTCCCGATTCTCTGGGTAATTTGCTAAGTGATGCCAGTGTCACAATAGGCACTCATTTAGATGCAATATTGGCTGCCTTTAAAATCAAACAAGAGGATTTTGACCGTATTGCTGCCGATTGCGGCATAGGTGCATCGGCGGGTTTGACTTTGGCTAATTTGTCCGTGATATATCGTTATGTGGCATTTTCAAAAGCACTTAAACTTAGTATTGCAGATTTTGTGTTGATTAAATCACTGTTTGCTATTGATCCATTCAGTGCATTTGACATAGCCACGCAACAATTTACCGCGATTCAGCCAGACAAAACTCTTCAATTTATCGAGCTGGTAACAACCATCCGCGAGTCAGGCTTTAAAGCTAAAGAACTAAACTATGTATTCACTGGAAATGACGGTTATTTGCCAACTGAGAAAGTTGAGCAAGCACTGGTTTCAATACGTACGGCTTTCCATAAAATCCATGCCGAACACCCCGATTTTGTCGGCAGTACATCCATAGATGAAGCCTTCTTAAATGCACAAATGGCTTTGATTACGCCTAGTGAAAATGTAAATTTATTTTTTGGCATTATTAATGGCACGAGTATTTTTGCCACAAAAACCCAGGAAAATTTAGCCATCACCATCCCCAATGGGCTAAAAACCAAGGTGCAATACAACAAAGCCAAAGGCATACTTAGCGTAACCGGCATTTTAACAAATGTCGAAAAAACAGCGCTGGAAGCAGGCGCTCCGCCCGCTTTTATTAAGGCCATTGATACCGTTTACACAATGCCCGAAGCACAGTTTATTGCCGCGTTTAAAAGCTATTTTGATAACGCGACCCAAGCCACGGCGTTTGTAGAACATAACGTACCGTTAGCCGATCCTGCTCAATTAGCCGAATGGAAAACCAATAAATACAGAGCGTTTTACCAACGCTTTTTACCGGTTTTACAAAAAACCTTACGTGAAAATGCCGTAATACAAGCACTTACAGCTTTAATTGGATTAAATGATACACAAACAGCAAATATTCTAAACGGTGATCCACTTGCCAATTTGCTCGCCTCGGCACGTGATGAGGGCTTGCCACTGGATAATGTCAGTACACCTTGGGAAGGTTATTTATCCGCTCCAATTGCCGATGAATTCACGCTCATCGTCAAAGTTGCCGATCCTGAAGATAGCTTCAATCTATTGATTAATGAAGAATTAATTCTACAAAAACTGAATGGCAACACTCAAACCTCATGGGAAGTTGCCAAAGAACTCACGCCCAACCGGCTGTATAAACTCAAGCTTGAATATATCGACCAGGCCAATGCTTCTGGTATTACGCTCGCCTGGCGTTCCGCAAAAATGACGGAAGAAATTATTCCTTCTGCCTTTTTGTTTTCAGAAGCATCAAAAGCAACTTTTAGCGGCTTGGTAAACAAGTTGCATCGGGCTGCAATAGCCATTATCAAATATCCGCTCACTACCGAAGCCGTCAAACATTTTATTACACACAGCGCAAGCTTGGGTAATCTGGATTTCCTCAACTTCACCACCACCGATTGGCTAACTTTAAACCATTATGCCGAACTTAAACGCTTATCCCCTGAGGCTGATTGGCTGCTTATTTTCGCGACCGCATATCACTCTGCCCTGACTTTGGATGAAGTGATTGCCGTAGCGGCAATGCAAACGACTTGGAATCTGGCCGATGTAGATTATTTGCTTAATACCCAATTTGGCTTTACCAAAGCCGATATGCAAAACCCGGAAAACTGGCTAACTTTGGCTGCTGCCTATGCGCTGGTGCAGGAAACCGGCATTTCGGCACAGCGTTTGGCCGCTTGGGCTACACCCGAAACGGATTTTGACAAGTTGGATGGCTTGGCAAAAGACATCCAAAACGCCATGCGAGCCAAATACGAAGACAAAGACTGGGCAGAATTTGCTCCTACCATAAACAATCCTTTGCGAGAGCGTCGCCGTGATGGCTTGGTAAGTTATTTATTAGTACAGGACAAACTACAAAAATGGGGCGTGACCGATGCCGATAGTTTGTATGAATATTTTCTAATTGATGTGCAAATGGGCGCTTGCATGGATACCTCTCGTGTCCGTCTGGCCATGTCATCCGTGCAGTTGTTTGTGACCCGTTGCCAACTTAATTTAGAACGCCAGATGCCTGAACGGGAAAATTTTTGGGTATCACCAAAACAGTTCAGCAAAACCCTGGAATGGGAATGGATGAAGCTATACCGAGTTTGGGAAGCTAATCGTAAAGTATACATCCACCCCGAAAACTGGCTGGAACCGGAATGGCGCGACGATAGAAGCCCGATTTTCAAGGAGCTGGAAGCCGAGCTAACGCAAAACGACATTTCCACTTTGGCAGCAGAATCAGCATTTAGACACTATTTGCAAAAGCTACAAGACGTATCCAATCTGGATGTAGTGGGCGTTTATGATGATGTTGAAACCGGAACCTTGCATGTGGTAGCGAGATCACACGGAGCAAGTTCACAATTTTATTACCGGAATCGTAGCAATAAATACGGGCGTTGGTCAGCATGGGAAAACCTGGGTCTGGATATCAAAACCGCTGGTGAAGGCGAACAAAACGGCGTGCATGTGATGCCTATCCGCTGGAAAGGCCGACTGTTTTTATTTTGGCTAGAATTTTCCGAAATATCGATGGCTGATACTAACGGCAGCATTCCAATTGGAAAAGATTCAATTAATACGGGTAATTTACAAGCCAAAAAAGCTTGGCGAATTTATTTGGCTTGGAGTGAATTTCGTGAAGGTAAATGGTTACCTAAAAAATTGTCGACTGTTTTTATTCAAAGCCCACCACTTGCAGACACAAGTAAAATAAATACCTTGCCAAGCTTACTTAGTCCAGTCATTAAAATTAAAGATAATAAGTTATTTGTTTTCGCAGACCATAGAGACGAGTGGCATTTATACTTATTCACAACAGCGTTTACTCTCACGGATGCAGATGCGGAAATAAAAATTGATAGGGCCGTATATTTAAGCGATTTAATTAGTAACGCTAGTTTTAAAAAATATTTGAACTTCAAGCCTATATATAATGAAAAACACTTTATGCGCTCGGGACACCAAGGCACCCTACTATTACGCAAAAAAGACTATCTAACTGTCAATCATAAACACCTTCTGGCTTTTGACAATCAACTCCTGCCATCCGATTTTGAAGCGGATATTCCCACGCCATTTTTCTACCAAGATGGCGAGCGTAACTTTTTCGTGCAACCAAGTAGCGGTTTACGGATTTTCGATCACATAAAAAATATTGAAACCGTACCTTATTTGCCCTATCTGGAAATGGCAACAGCAGTAAAAATAAGCTCCAGCGCAACCATGCAGACAGTAAAACAAAGTGAGCTGCTTGCAACCACCAAAACAGCAAGTTATATCACTTCTGGCAATAACGGCGATATTGGGCGCGTGGGTTTAATGTCCAAAACGGCGAATGCTTCGGCGATGTTCACCCCGGCGGAGAAATCCATCGGTGCTTTGGCTGGCAATGTTTCTGAAAAACAAAAAGATGGATTGCAATTGGGTAGTTTCTTTAACTGGGATACTACTTTGAAGTTTGAAAACTTCTATCACCCTTATACCGATGAATATCTGAAGAAGCTTAATCACGGCGGATTAAACGAACTGCTGGCGGCTGACACCGCTTTGCCAGATGACAAAGGTGATACCTTTAAAAACGCCTACAAACCTGCCCCTGCCTTGGTCGATCAAAAATACCCGTCCATCAAAGTTGAGTTTGAAGAAAACAGCGCTTACGGCCTGTATAACTGGGAATTATTCTTTCATGCGCCGCTCTATATCGCCACGCGATTAAGCAAAAACGGCAAATATGCCGAAGCCATGCAATGGTTTCACTATATTTTCAATCCCATGAGCGGAAACCCGCCGGATGCTAATAACACACAGTATTGGGAGTTCCCAGAATTTAAAATTGATGCTACAGAAAATATTGAAGAATTTTTCATACGTCTCGCTAATAAGGGAGCAACGGAAGCCGAAACCAAAAAAATAAGTGAATGGCGAGAATACCCCTTCAAACCACACTTGGTTGCCAGAGGCCGCCCAGTAGCTTACATGAAAAATGTGGTAATGAAGTACGTTGAAAACCTGATTGCCTGGGGTGATGATTTGTTCCGTCGCGACACCATGGAAAGCACTAACGAGGCAACCCAGCTTTACGTGATTGCCGCACACATTTTGGGGCCACGTCCGCAATTTATCCCCAAACGCGGCAATATCAAGGCAGAAACGTTTGCCACTTTACAAGACAAACTTGACGCGTTCGGCAATGCCTTGGTGCAGATGGAAAATCTATTTCCGCATTCAAGCAGTGTGCCTGTTAGCAGTACACCGAGCAACTCAAGCTTGCTGGGAGTCGGGGCTGCCTTGTATTTCTGCATTCCCAATAACGCCAATTTATTAAAATATTGGGATACCGTTGGCGACCGTTTATTCAAACTGCGCCACTGCATGAACATAGACGGTGTGGAACGCAAATTGGCCTTGTTCGATCCCCCCATAGACCCCGCCGTATTGATTGCCGCAACGGCAAAAGGTTTAAGCTTGGGCAGTGTTTTAAGCGACTTGTTCAGCCCGTCGCCCATGTACCGGTTTAATTTTTTACTGAATAAAGCGCTGGAGTTGTGTGCTGAAGTCCGAGCATTCGGATCCCAATTATTAGAGATATTAGAGAAGAAAGATGCTGCGCAACTGGCTTTAATACGTTCCACACAAGCAACGCAATTGCTGAAAATGGTGGAGGATGTCAAAACCTGGCAAGTCATTGAATCCAGAAACCATCGTGAAACCTTGATGAAAACGCGCGAAACTGCCTTGACCCAGCTTAAGCACAATCTCATGTTAATGGCGATAAAATCAGGTAGCGAAGGCGTAGACGTGCCGCCACCACCGCAAACCAATACCGCCAAACCGCCGAAAAAAGACGATGAACTGGCGAGGGATATTGTCATTAATGGCATTGGTGCGATTACCAGCGGCTCAGAAGATAAAGTGGTAGAGGCCGCTGAATCCAGCCTGAAATTAATCGCCAAGGAAAAATTTGATCTGGATGTCGATGAAATCGTCAAAGATATTAAATTGGCGATTTCCGCAGGCGGCGCTATCGCCAAAGTATTGTCGATGATTCCGCAGTTTGATATTGCTGCCAAACCGTTTGGTGTGGGTGCAGGTACGGCCTTGGGTGGTGTGCAATTAAGTAAAGCGGCGGAAATTTTTGGCAGCGTCCAAGACATTATTGCTACGGTAAAAGGTTTGGAAGGCAAAAAAGCAGCGCAAACTGCAAACTTTGTCCGCCGCGAGCAAGGCTGGGTGCAAGAAGCCAAAATGTCAGTGGCCGATGTTTACCAAATCGACCGACAAATTGTGATTGCTGATGTGCGTATTGCCATGGCCGAAAAAGAATTGGCTGTTCACCAGCTAGCGATTAGTCATGCCGAAGAAATTGAAAACTTTATCACCACGCAATTTACTAACGGCAATTTGTATCAATTCATGAAAGAGCGTTTATATGCCGTCCATAAACAGAGCTATCAATTAGCTTACGACATGGCGAAAACCGCAGAAAAAGCCTATCGGCAAGAATTGGGTATTAATACATCCAATTTTATCCAATATGGCTATTTTGATAGCGCCATGCAAGGCCTGACAGCTGGAGAACAACTGCATTTAGCCCTTCGGCAAATGGATAAAGCCTATTTGGATGCCAACAAACGTGAGTTTGAAATCACCAAAAATGTGTCATTGGCAAAAATTAATTTTGCCGCGCTTAGCAAACTTAAAGCCACAGGCATTACCGAGTTTGATGTTTTTGAAGAGCTGTTTGATATGGATTACGCTGGACATTATTTCCGCCGAATCAAATCCGTAAGCATTTCCATACCTTGTAGTGCTGACCCTAACACCACCATAGCCGCAACATTACGCTTATTAAAAAACAGCATTCGTATCAATACTTCTGGGGGTACATATGAACGGAATAACGAGGATGGCATCCCCATTGATGATGAGCGTTTTGTTGAAAACCTGGTGCCATTCAAGGCTGTTGCCACCAGTCATGGCAAAAATGATGCAGGCATGTTTGAACTTAACTTCAAGGATGACCGCTATCTACCTTTTGAAGGTGCTGGCGTGATTAGCCACTGGAAACTGGAAATGCCTGCGCTGACTGTGTTACGGCAATTTGATTACAACACAATAAGCGATGTTATCTTGCACATTAAATACACTGCACGTGAAGATGTTGGTTTGTTTAAAACCAAAACCATCACCCATTTACAGAAGTATTTGCTGAATCCCTAAAGAACGTGTAACTGTATTCGTGATGCCTGCTTTGGCGGGCATCACGACTCCTGATTAATTTAAACTAAACTCCCACCGTGTGGCCTTAAGGCGCTATGCAATTAATGAAACTCATCCTCACGTTAATGTTTAATAGCGGCTATCAAAACCGCTTGCGTCAGTTCATCAAATTTATATAACGCTATATAAGCGGATTTTCCATGCGAAATGACAAGCTCGCATAGCCCTGATTCTGTCACCAATCGACCTACATTCGGGTGACGGATAAGTATCAAAATGCCGTCTTCTATGACATCAAATAAATCATTAGCTGAAGCCGGTGAAACTTTTAGTAAAAATAGCGCCAAACGCACAATATCCTCTGGTGCATCCTGTGAATACTCTATTTTTATCATTATTTAAGCTGGGTTGGTAATGGCTGAGGTGGATTTTCGCCACGTAATTTGGCGCGTATAAAAGCGTGTACGTCCGCCGCCGCATATGCAATACCCGTTTCTTGATAATGCTTCAACGAAACCTCGCCTCGAGCTAGAAATGCCTGGTATTTTTCAGCACGCGCGGTCTCATTTGCAATGGCCTCCACCATGAACGCATGGGGGCTTTTACCAACCAATTCAGCAAATGTGTCAATGATAAGGATTCATCGCGTTATCCGCCGCATAGAAACTTCCACACGGCGGAATGTATTGTTACCTCCCCATCACGTCAGATAAAGGTATCACACGCTAACAGTGACCAAATTGCGTTGCCTACGCGCCTCATACAAACAAATCCCGCTGGCCACAGAAACATTCAGGCTTTCTACCGTGCCAAACATGGGGATACTCACCAGCGCATCGCAGGTATCTGCGGTTAAACGGCGCAAGCCTGTGCCTTCCGCGCCTAAAACCAGCGCAATCGCGCCATCAAATTTAGCAGCGAACAAATCCGATTCGGCTTCGGCTACTGCGCCAACGATAGTTACACCCGCATCTTTCAGTTCGCGCATGGTGCGTGCCAGATTGGTAACGGCCAGAAAAGGCACCGTCTCCGCCGCGCCACAGGCAACTTTACGCACGGTGGCATTCAGACCAACCGCGCGATCTTTAGGCGCAATCACCGCATGTACTCCCATAGCATCGGCCACGCGCAAACAGGCACCCAGATTATGCGGGTCTTCCACGCCGTCCAGAATCAGAAAAAAAGCTGGCTCATTGAGGTCGGATTCCAGAATGTCGTGAATGTCCATATAAGGCATGGGCGCATCTGTCGCACGCGCAATGACACCTTGATGGCGGCTGTTTTTAGCCAGTCCATCCAGACGTTCCTTGTCCATCTGCATGATACGTATGCCTTTTTGCTCGGCAACTTTGAGCATTTCCAGCATACGCGCATCACTACGCGATTTGTCATAACAAACTTCTTGCACGCTCTCAGGGTTTTGTCGAATACGGCCTAATACGGAATGGAATCCAGATAAAATACGGGTGTCGCTCATTGACTTGATACTACCTTTGCTTTTCTTGTGGTTGATTTTTTAGGGCTTGATTTTTCCTGGCTCGATTTTTCCAGGCTTGGCTTTCTTTGGCTAGCCCCCTTGGCTACGACTTTTTTTGCCGTAGGAACTGCCAGTTTGCTGGCGGGTTTACGCCTGGATTTTGGCTGGGCAGGCGTTTCCTTGGCAACAGCTATAGGCGCTGACTCGACCTTGCCAGGCGCTTCCGCTCTTGCAGAGGCTTCGGCTTTACTGCGCACGCCAGGTTTTTTAGCCACTAATTTTTTAGTGGCTGTGGCTTTGGGGGCTGTGGTTTTAGTCGTGCTTTTAACGCCGTTGGTTTTAGTTTGGCTAGCCACTTTACGCGCCACGGTTTTAACCAAGGCCTTCAAGCTAGGCGCTTCGTAAGCCGCGTGATTGGAAGCATCGGCTACCAGCATGAAATCAATTTTACTGGTTTCCAAGTCAACCCGGCTGACTTTTACGCGCAAACGGTCGCCCAGTCGATAACGTACGCCGGTACGCTCGCCCAACATTTCATGGCGTGCCTTATCGAAATTGAAATAATCGTTGCCCAGTTCGGTCACGTGTAGCAAACCTTCCACATACACGCCGTCCAGCGCAACAAACAAGCCAAAACCGGTCACACCGGCCACTGTACCGTCAAATTCCTCGCCAATCTTATCCTGCATATAAAAGCACTTGAGCCAAGCCGTGACATCGCGCGTGGCATCATCGGCACGGCGTTCAGTCATAGAGCAATGCTCACCCAGCGCGTACCAATCACCCGCCTTGTATTTTTCTCCATTCAGCACCGCCTTGATGGCACGATGAATCAGCAAATCGGGATAACGCCGGATAGGCGAAGTGAAATGGGTATAAGACTCGTAAGCCAAACCAAAATGGCCGATATTATCCGGGCTGTAAACCGCTTGCTGCATGGAGCGCAACAACACGGTTTGCAATAGCTGCTCGTCAGGCCGACCCTTGATGCGCGCCAGCAATTTACCATAATCCTTGGCGTGCGGCGTATCACCACCGCCTACACCAAAACCGAATTCGCCCATGAAAATACGCAGCGCTTCCAGTTTTTCCGGCGTTGGGCCTTCATGAATACGATACAGCGCGGGATGCTCATGCTCACTGAGAAAGTCCGAAGCGCAGACATTGGCGGATAACATGCATTCTTCAATAATGCGATGCGCATCATTGCGGCTGGTAGCTTCTATGCGGTCTATCTTGCCATTTTCATTGAAAATCATCAGCGTTTCTGTGGTTTCAAACTCAATCGCGCCGCGCTTTTCACGCGCTTTCAGCAGGATTTGATACAAGGTATACAAATGCTGCGCGTGCGGCATTAGCCAAGTGTTGTTTTTGCCAAACTCGCTTTCTGGATTGGTCAGCATGTCATAAATTTGCGTATAGGTGGTGCGCGCTTTGGAACGCATTACCGACGGATAAAACTGGTAACGTTTGATGTCGCCTTTGGCATCAATTTGCATATCGCACACCATGCACAAACGCTCCACGTCCGCATTCAAAGAGCAAAGACCGTTGGACAGCGCTTCCGGCAACATGGGAATCACACGGCGCGGAAAATACACCGAATTGCCACGGTCATAAGCTTCCTTATCCAGCGCGTCGCCCGGTTTCACATAAAAACTCACATCAGCAATCGCCACCACCAAGCGCCAGCCCTTGCCTTGCGGTTCGCAAAATACCGCATCGTCAAAATCGCGCGCCGTTTCGCCATCAATAGTAATCAGGGGCAATTCACGCAAATCAATACGGCCGCGCCAATCACTTTCCTGCACCAGACGCGGATATTTTTCCGCCAGTGCCACCGCCGCTGCGGGGAACTCATGCGGCAATTGATGCTTGCGCAGTGCAATCTCGATTTCCATGCCGGAATCGGCATAATTACCCAGAATTTCCACCACTTTACCAATGGGTTTGGAATAGGCTGAAGGTTGCTCGATCAGCTCCACCATTACCACCTGCCCGGCTTTGGCCTGCATATCCTGTCCCGGCGGCACCAGAATATCCTGATTCACGCGTTTGTCTTCCGCCGCAACCAACACCACGCCTTGCTCGCGAATCAATCGCCCCACCAGTTTTTTGGTGCTATGCTCCAGCACTTCAACAATCTTGCCTTCCGGCCGCCCGCGTCGATCAAAGCCGGCCTGGCGCACCATGACACGGTCACCGTGCAATACCTGTTTCATTTCCTTGGGTGACAGAAACAAATCTTCACCTGCCAGCTTGCTTTTATCATCCGGGATCAAAAAGCCAAAACCATCGGCATGCCCCTGCACCCGACCCGCGATCAAATTCAATTTTTCTGCAATACACAGCGTACCCTTACGGTTACGCATAATCTGGCCTTCACGCTCCATCGCATTCAGGCGGCGATTGAATATTTCGCGCTCACCTTCATGAATTTCCAGCAAGTCGTATAGCTGTTCCACGCTGACCGGAACGCCCTGCTCCGTCATTTTATCCAGTATAAATTCACGGCTGGGCAGCGGATTGGCGTATTTAGCCGCCTCGCGTTCCGCATGGGGATCCAGATGACGATGTTTCTTTTTCATTGACAAAATATGTTGTTCCTATAGAATTCGGGGCTGTTGTTCTTCGCTTCAAATGTGCCCGGATGGCGGAATTGGTAGACGCGCATGGTTCAGGTCCATGTGCCTTCGGGTGTGGAGGTTCGAGTCCTCTTCCGGGCACCATAGTTTCAAACCATAGTTTTAATAGCATAATATTCAATCAAAACTGTAAGAAACCCTAACAGTTTCTTGATTACAGTCTCTCAATAGCTAAACAGCTTAAATCAGGACGACAGTCTAGCACTAGAATACAAAAAATGGCGTAGCTGTCTTGATAAGACAGTGTCATTTTTTTCTGCCTTAATCTACATTTGCAACATCCCTCCTGGGAAGGCATTACTATTTGTAATGCATGCTTTCAATGCCCTTTAATTTTGTGCTACAGCCTACTTCTGCGCAATAAGAAAACCTTTCAAACTCTCATGTTCGCCTCTACAGTTCTTTGCACAATCAACTTCAGGTCAGGCTGACACTTCTGCTTTTACGCAAACTGGGCTAGACTTCAACGCTTCTCCAGCCATACAGCCCTAACTTCAATACCATGCTCCAAGCCGACCCCAAAAAACCATTAATAGAATTCAAGGGCAATTCTCTACCCGTCATTGCCATCATTCTGCGCTCCCTGAATCCCGCGTCGCTAAAGGAAGCAGCTAACGCACTGCTCAGTGAGCGCGATTTTTTTGATGGCGATGCTGCATTGCTGGAACTTTCGCAATTGGGCGACGAGTCGGAGGCCGATTGGGAACAAGTGAAAGAAATATTCAGGCATCACGGCTTGCGTGTGATAGGCGTTCGCGGCGGCAAAGATGAACTCCAGCGTAGCGCAACCGCCGCCGGATTACCGTTTTTTGTTGCCATGGAACGCGTGCAGCGCCCATCCATAACCAGCGAAGTTATCGTGCCGCCACCTGTGGAAGTTACCGCGCCGCCAGCAAGCGCCCCAGTATCGGCACCCACCATGGTTATTGACCGCCCGCTGCGTTCCGGTCAACAGATTTACGCGCGTGGTGGCGACCTGGTTATTCTGGGTGCAGTCAATGCCGGTGCCGAAGTGATTGCCGATGGCAGTATTCATATCTACGCCCCACTACGCGGCCGCGCACTGGCCGGTGCCAGCGGTGCCACGGATGCCCGTATCTTCACTACCCGCTTTGAGGCCGAACTGGTCTCAATTGCAGGTGTGTACCGGACGTTTGAAACAGACATACCATTGGAACTGGCCGGTAAGCCAGTACAGGTGCAATTGAGTGAATCAACGCAATTAAGCCTGGATGGAGAAGCCAATGGCACCACCAGCAAGCTTACAATAGAGCCACTTAACACCAATTAATAGCACCCTTATGACAGAAAAGTGCTGCCATGCAACATTTAATCTGATCCATAGGTAAAATAGCCCTTTTATTGTTTTTGACGGAGTAACTTCCTTGACTCGTATCGTCGTTGTAACCTCAGGCAAAGGTGGTGTGGGCAAAACCACTACCAGCGCCAGCTTCGCTTCAGGCCTCGCTCTGCGTGGTTTTAAAACGGCTGTCATCGACTTTGATGTCGGCCTGCGCAACCTGGATCTCATCATGGGCTGCGAACGCCGTGTGGTTTATGATCTGGTCAACGTGCTCAATGGTGAAGCCACGCTAACGCAGGCGCTTATCAAAGACAAACACTGCGAGAATGACAACCTCTTCGTGTTGCCCGCCTCGCAAACGCGCGACAAGGATGCACTGACGGAAGAAGGTGTTGAGAAGGTGCTGAAAGAACTCGAACACATGGGCTTTGATTATATTGTGTGCGATTCCCCGGCCGGTATTGAACGCGGCGCGGTAATGGCGCTAACCTTCGCCGACGAAGCTATCGTCGTCACCAATCCTGAAGTATCTTCCGTGCGCGATTCTGATCGTATCCTTGGCATTATTCAGGCCAAATCACGCCGCGCCATAGCTGGTGGCGAGCCGGTCAAAGAGCATCTGCTGATTACGCGCTATTCAGCCAAACGCGTCGATGATGGCGAAATGCTGTCTTATAAGGATGTGCAGGAAATTCTGCGTGTGCCTATCATCGGCGTTATTCCCGAATCGGAAATTGTATTGCAATCCTCCAACCAGGGTTCCCCTGCTATCCATCTCAAGGAAACTGACGTTTCAGAAGCCTATCACGATGTTGTCAGCCGCTTTCTGGGGGAAAGCAAACCCTTGCGCTTTGTCGATTACGAGAAACCTGGCCTGCTTAAACGCCTGTTTGGAGGAAAATAGGCATGTCTTTATTTTCTCTCATCTTCGGCAACAAGCAGAAGACCGCCTCCATTGCCAAGGAACGCCTGCAGCTTATCATCGCGCACGAGCGCAGCGATAAAGGCAGCACACCCGACTTTCTGCCCGATTTGCAGAAAGAGCTGATGGCGGTCATTTCCAAATACGTATCCGTGAATCAGGATGACATCAAGGTTTCACTGGAAAAACAGGGTAACTTTGAAGTGCTGGAAGTGAATATTGTCCTGCCGGAAACCGTCACAAAAAACTAAACGCAAAGTCTAACCGTATCCTGCAACAGCTCATCACAAATCATTATGCAAACGGATGAATGTTGCAGGAATCTAGCAAAACCATTCATCCAGTTTATGCACTACGTCATCCAGTGAAGGCAATACGCCAAAACTATTTGCCAGTACAAAATCGCCAGGCATTTTCAAATCAGGCACCACTACCACCTTTAACCCCGCCGCAATAGCCGCGCGTGCGCCATTTTCACTATCTTCAAACGCCATGCATTGTTCCGGGCGAAAACCCAGACGCTCTGCGGCTAGCTGATAAATAGCAGGGTTGGGTTTGCCATGCAGCACTTCATTGCCGCTAGTGATGGTCGCAAAAAAATCCAGCACGCCCACGCTTTGCAAACGATATTGAATCTCATGCTTAGCGGAAGAGGAGGCAACCGCGCAGGGAATGCCCCTGTTTTGCAAGGCGGTGAGCATCGCCAAGGCTCCGCTTTTAAGCGGGTAACTGACTTCATAACCACCCAGAAACTGCCCGGCTCGCGTCATGGCAAGCGTAAAGTTATCCGCACCACCCAGAAGCTGCGTCAAAATGCGAATGACATCCACACGCGAGCGGCCAACCACGGTGATGTAATCCGTCTCAGAGAGCATCATGCCCAGCTCTTGCGCGGCAGAAATACACGCCGCCATAATGATGCGCTCGGAATCAATCAACAAGCCGTCCATATCAAAAATCGCTGCTGCAAACATTATCTATTTTCTTTCGCTTTACGCTCAGCGGCTTGCTGAATTTTCTGCCGGATCAACGGAATCATCGCTTGCGCGGCTTTTTCACCTTCCATAATGGCTTCATGTTTTTTGGCAAAGTCGCTGGAACCAAAGCTACCGGTATCCGGGCGAATTACCACATCGGCATTGGCAAGTTCGTGAGCACTGATGGATTGCCCCATGATGGAAAAAGTTTGCAGGATGACATCGGTTAAACCTTCAATTTTTGCATAGCGCGGCTTGGCTGAAATATCCACGGCTATGACCATATCCGCGCCCAGATCGCGCGCTGCGCGCACCGGCACCGGGCTGGTCAAACCGCCATCCACATATTCACGGGCGTTGATGCTCACGGGCTGGAATACACCGGGAACACTGCTGGAGGCGCGCACCGCTTGTCCCAGGTTACCACGACGAAAAATCACCATCTCCCCACTTTGCAAATCCGTGGCTATCGCCGCGAAAGGCTTGCGCAACTTTTCTATGGGCTTGTTCTGAACAATCTTGTTGATGTAATTTTGCAAGGCCTCACCCTTGATAAAACCGCGATCCGGCAGGCTCCAATCACCTACCGTATCCTCATCCAACTTGAAAGCGATTTTTTGTAATTCAAAGCCGGAATAACCAGCGGCATACAATGCGCCAACCACACTACCGGCACTGGTACCCACCACCATATCCGGCACGATACCTTGCGCCTCCAGCACTTTGATGACACCCACATGCGCAAAACCACGCACAGCACCGCCACCCAGGACCAGCGCCACTTTGGGCGGAGTGACAATGACGGCCTTCAGTGGCGCTTGCGTTGGAAGATGCATTGGTGCAGTAGTGCAAGCTGCAAGCAATAGCCACAACCATCCCCAATGCATGATTTTCGTTTGATGTTTCATATAGTCTCTATTCTTTGGAAGTTGGATTTGAATGCGCAACTATAAGAAAGTTGCAAGTCTGACGCTTGGACATCAATGGTTTACATCACCCAAGCCATCCGGCATTTCTGCGCCATAAAATTGCACCTTGAGCTTTTTAAGCTTATCGCGGAAGTCCGCCGCTTTTTCAAATTCCAGATTTTTCGCACTGTCGTGCATGGCTTTTTCCAGGCGTTTGATTTCCTTGACCATTTGTTTTTCGCTGAGGGCATCATAACCGGCCTGCGTTTGCGCGGCTTCATGCATGCGTTTGGCTTCGTCCTTATCGTAAACGCCGTCAATAATATCCTTGATGCGCTTGGTAATACCTCTGGGCACAATGCCATTGGCTTCGTTAAAAGCCTTTTGCTTGGTGCGGCGGCGCTCGGTTTCGTCCATGGCCAGCTTCATGGAGCGCGTAATGCGGTTGGCGTAAAAAATGACCTGGCCATTGAGATTACGCGCCGCGCGACCGGAGGTTTGAATCAGTGAACGCTCCGAGCGTAAAAAACCTTCCTTGTCCGCATCCAGCACGGCGACCAGAGAAACCTCGGGAATATCCAGCCCTTCACGCAGCAGGTTAATGCCCACCAGCACATCAAATTCACCCAAACGCAAATCGCGTATGATTTCCACGCGTTCCACGGTATCAATATCCGAATGCAGATAGCGTACTTTTACGCCATGCTCGGCCAGATAATCGGTCAAGTCTTCCGCCATGCGTTTGGTCAGCGTGGTCGCCAGCACACGTTCGCCCACGGCCACGCGCAGTTTGATTTCAGACAGCAAATCATCCACTTGCGTGTCGGCCGGTTTGACCGTGATGGGGGGATCGAGCAAGCCGGTGGGGCGCGCCACCTGCTCCACGATTTGCTGCGTATGCGTGGCTTCATAATCCGCCGGAGTGGCGGAAATAAACACGCATTGGCGCATGATTTTTTCAAACTCTTCAAATTTAAGCGGGCGGTTATCCAAGGCGGACGGCAGGCGGAAACCGTAATCTACCAAGTTTTCCTTGCGCGAGCGGTCACCTTTATACATGGCACCGATTTGCGGCACGGTGACATGGCTTTCATCAATAATCATCAGCGCATTGGCGGGCAGATAATCAATCAGGGTTGGCGGCGCATCGCCCGGATTACGCCCCGACAGATGGCGCGAATAGTTTTCAATGCCTTTGCAAAAGCCGATTTCGTTGAGCATTTCCAAATCAAAGCGTGTGCGCTGCTCTATGCGCTGGGCTTCCACCAGCTTGCCGCTATTGATGTAAAAATTCACACGGTCACGCAACTCAACCTTTATTTTCTCCATCGCCTTGATAATGGTTTCACGCGGGGTGACGTAATGGCTGGACGGATAAACCGTATAGCGAGGGATTTTATTGAAGATTTGCCCGGTGAGCGGATCAAACAGGGTGATAGCCTCCACCTCATCATCAAACAGGGAAATACGCACTGCTGTTTCCGAGTTTTCCGCCGGAAACACATCAATCACATCGCCGCGCACGCGGAAGCAGCCGCGCGAAAAATCAAAATCGTTGCGGTCATATTGCATCCCCACCAGGCGCAAAATCGCATCGCGCTGGCTCATTTTTTCACCCACTTGCAAATGCAAAATCATGCCGTGGTAATCCACCGGGTCGCCTATGCCGTAAATGGCCGAAACCGAAGCCACAATAATGCTGTCCTCGCGCTCCAATAGCGCCTTGGTGGCCGAAAGCCGCATCTGCTCGATATGCTCGTTGATGCTGGAATCTTTCTCGATAAACATATCGCGCGAAGGCACGTAGGCTTCCGGCTGATAATAATCGTAATAGGAAACGAAATATTCCACCGCATTATTGGGAAAAAACTCGCGGAATTCGGAATACAGTTGCGCGGCCAAGGTTTTATTGGGTGCCATCACAATCGCCGGGCGGCCGGTACGCGCAATAACATTGGCCATGGTGAAGGTTTTACCGGAACCGGTAACGCCGAGCAAAGTCTGGAATTTCAGACCGCTTTCTATGCCCTCGGTCAGCTGATTAATGGCATTGGGCTGGTCACCCGCTGGCGGAAAAGGCTGAAACAGCTGATATTTGCTATTGGGAAAGGTAACAAACATATCGATGACCATCAAAAGCGGAGTGTGATTTTAGCAGGTTAATTGCGCCATACAGAGACTGACTACAACAGCCGGGCTTGAACATGATTCTTTAAAACCATATCCAAGACTTAAGTCGAACGACTTTTCAGATTTGTTACCAGCTTGCCAAAATATTTTTGCACATCATCCACCAGCGTATACGCAACCGGTATCACTAATAGACTGAGCAGGGTTGAAGTGAGCAAGCCGCCAATCACGGAAACCGCCATGGGGCTGCGGAACGAGCCGTCACCGGCACCTAGTGCAAAGGCAGCGGGCAACATGCCTGCGGTCATGGCAATCGTGGTCATGATGATGGGGCGGGCGCGTTTTTGGCAGGCATCTAAAATAGCGTCCAGCCGCGTCATGTGGTGATCGCGTCGGGCAACGATGGCGTATTCCACCAGCAGGATAGAGTTTTTGGTGGCAATGCCCATGAGCATCACCAAGCCTATCATGGAGGGCATGGAAAGCGCTTTACCCGCCACTAGCAAGCCGACAAATGCGCCACCGAGCGACAATGGCAGGGCAACTAAAATCGTAATCGGTTGTAAAAAATCCTTGAATAACAGCACCAGCACAAAATAAATGCAAAGCACACCGGTTAGCATGGCAATGCCAAAGCTGGCAAAGAGTTCACCCATCATTTCGGCATCACCGCGTTCAGCTTGTGTAACGCCAGCCGGTAGATGTTGAATGCTGGGCAGTTTTTTTACTGCCTCAACGGCATCGCCAATAGGCACGCCAGAAAGTTCGACATTAAATTGCACATTACGGGCGCGGTCATAGCGTGAAATCACGGCTGGACCGCTGGATATTTGCAAGCTGGCGACTTGTTCCAGCGGCACATTGCCGTGTGAGCCAGGTACGGCGAGTTTGCCCAAGGTGCTGAGGTCTTGCCTGCCTACGTTACCCAGTTTGACCAAAATGGGCACTTGGCGTTGATCCAGATTTAATTTAGGCAAAAGCTGATCGTAATCACCCACGGTGGCAATGCGCAATGTTTCACCAATCGCGGTGCTGGTCACACCTAAATCAGCGGCGGCCGCAAAGTCTGGTTTTACGATGACTTCAGGCCGTACCAACGCGGCGGTTGAGGTTATATTGCCCATGCCCTTAATGGTGCGTAAGTCTTTTTCTACTGCGGGGGCGGCAGTTTTTAAAGCATTGCTGTCTTCACTCGTGAGCGTAATAACGTATTTTTCGCCTGAGGCTTCCAAACCGACTTCTAGCCGCACGCCAGCCAGGGCTTGCAGCTTTTCGCGAATTTCCGCTTCAATCACTTGTTTTTTTGGGCGCTTGCCGCGCGGGTCTAATTGTATGGTCAGTGTGGATTTTCGCACTTCCGAGCCGCCCATACTGGCCAGTGGATCACTTCCTGCTGCACCACCGCCTACTGCGGTGTAGATAGTTTTGACGTGTGCAATGTTTTGTAACAACAAACGCGCTTGCTCACTGATGCGGATGCTTTGCGCCAAAGTGGCTCCAGGTGGTAAGTCTATGCGCACCTGGGTTTGCGAGTTGTCATCGGCGGGGACAAAGCCTTTGGGTAGAAATTGAATCAAAGCTATAGAGCCGGCAAAAAATGCAATCGCCGCCAGCGTTGCGGTTAAGCGATGTTCAACACACCAGCGGGCAAGCCGCATGTAGGTGCGCATGATGAGGCCGTCACTCGCGGCTTCAGCTTTACTGGGACGCATCAAATAAGCTGCCATCATGGGTGTGAGTAGGCGTGCCACCAGTAGCGAAGCAAAAATGGCAAAGGCGGCCGTCCAGCCGAATTGTTTGAAAAATTTACCTGGAATCCCATCCATAAAAGCAGTGGGTAAAAATACGGCAATCAAGGTGAATGTAGTGGCGACAACGGCTAAACCAATTTCTTCTGTCGCTTCCATTGCCGCTTCAAAAGGCGTTTTTCCCATGTGCGAATGGCGCACAATATTTTCCACTTCTACAATGGCATCATCCACCAGCACGCCAACCACCAAAGACAGCGCCAGCAACGTAACGACATTGATCGTAAACCCAAAATATTGCATGCCAATAAACGCGGGAATCACCGATAAAGGCAAGGCCACGGCGGAAACAAAAGTAGCCCGAAAGTCGCGTAAAAACAGCCATACCACCAGCACGGCAAGCAATGCACCTTCGTACAGCATCATCATGGAAGCATCAAATTCTTCCTGCACGGGTTTTACAAAATTGAAAGCTTCTGTAATTTCAATATCAGGGTGCGCTGATTTAATCGCGTCCAGCGCTTTATAAACACCCGCGCCGACTTCAAGCTCACCGGCACCTTTGCTTCGGCTCACTTCAAAACCAATCACACTTTCGCCATTTAAAAATGCCGCAGATTTTGGCTCGGCGACCGTATCAATGACATTGGCTACTTGATTCAGGCGCACTTCACGGCCATCACTTAGCGCGATTTCAATCAGTGCCAATTCATCCGCAGTTTTTACTTTGGCCAGCGTGCGGATAGGTTGCTCGCTACCACTCAGTTTGGCATTACCGCCTGCGACCTCAAGTTGAATCAAGCTCAATTGGCGCGAAATATCGGCCGCTGTCGCGTTGAGCGCTTGCAGTTTTGCGGTATCCAATTCCACCCAGATTTGGCGATTAACACCACCCACGCGTACCACATTGCCCACACCTTTTACGCCCAATAGTTTTTTGGTGAGCGCATCATCCACAAACCATGACAGTGCTTCCGCATCCATGCGTTTGGAATGAATGGTAAACGCCAAAATCGGCACAGCGGCCACATTAAGCTTACTTACAATCGGTTCGCGCAAATCGTTGGGCAAATCCGCGCGCACTTCTGATATTGCTGAACGCACATCATCCACCGCCTCTTGCACGGGTTTTTCCAGCCTGAACTCGGCGCTAATGCTGACGCTGCCATCCTGAATGCTGGTATAGATATGGCGCAGGCCTTGCAATTTGGCAATCGAGTTTTCCAGCTTACGTGCAACTTGGGTTTCCAGCTGATCGGGGGATGCGCCTGGTAATGCGGCAGTGACACTGATCGTGGGTAAATCCAAATCCGGGAATTGCTGAATTTTCATGGCACTAAAACTCATGCTACCCGCAAGGGTGAGCAGCATGAATAAAATCAGCGCGGGGACTGGATTTTTGATAGACCAGCTGGAAATATTCATTTCACCACAACCCGCACACTATCGCCATCAGCCAAAAATGCGCCGCCATTTTCAACATAATCGGCTTCAGATGCATCCAGATCAAGCAACTCCACACGGTCGCCCATACGTTGCCCCAGTTTTACTTTTATTTGCTTGATGTGCTGGTTGGCTTGTGTTTTATTTAAAGGCTCAACCTGCATCACATAAGCAAAGCCATCGCGCATCACAATCGCATCATTAGGCAATGTCAGGCTATTGGTTTCACCCAATATAAATTTGCCGCGTGCAAACATGCCGGTTTTAGCGCTAGCGGCAGGCATATCCACAAATACCACCGCATTACGTGTTTTAGCATCCACAATCGGCGCAACCAGGCGCACAACGCCTTGGGTAACACCACCATCAGGCAAGGTGATTTGCGCTTTCATCCCCGTTTTAATGTGTGCAATATCTGCCGCAGTTAAATCCGCACGCCATTCTATACGGCCTTTTCTGATCAGCCGAAAAAGCTCTTGTCCTGGCGCGTACACCGTGCCAACTGTGGCAGGGTTTAGCGAAATAATGCCATCATCAGGTGCCATCACTTTTATTTGTTTAAGCTTGATGGTTTGCACATGCAAGCTGGCCTGTGCCGCATTTAAACGTGCTTTTGCACTCGCCTCTGCGGTCAAATACTGCTCAATTTGTTGTTTACTTAAGGCACCAGAATCCTGAATACTTCTTGCACGGCCGGCATTATTTGTGGCTTCCAGTAATAAAACTTTGGCTTCTGCCACTTTGGCCTCGGCCTCAGCCAAATCCGCCTCTATGGTCGATGCCGCAAATAGCGCTAATACCTGCCCGCGCTTTACATGGTCGCCCAAATTCACTTTAATTTCATGCAACAGCAAGCCGTTAACCTCGCTGCTTATACTGGATTCCTGCCAGGCTGCGATATTGCCATTTGCGCTCAAGGTTTTGTTAAGTAACGTATATTCTGGTTTGATAGTCGTCACGGTGAGACTGGCTTGAGGGCTATCCACCGTTTTGTTTTCAACAGGTTTTTCTACCTTCTGCTCGGTTTTATAATAAACAAGGCCAGCGATGAGCAATCCAACGCTGAGTAAACCAGCGATTACCGCAATAGGCATCCATTTTTTAAAATTCATTTTTCACTTTCACCAGATGTTCCATCCACACGTTGCCATCCACCACCTGCCGCGCGGTATAAACTCACCCAGACCAGATTGCGTTGCTTAAGGTTATTAAGTGCTGTGGTCTCGCTCAACAAAAGACTTCTACGCTGTTGTTCCAGTTCGATTAAATTGGCAAAGCCCGCTTTCACTTTGGTTTCCGTCGCGGTAAATGAGGCTTGATAGCCTTTAGTCGCTTCCGCAATATCCGCTTGTCGCAGATTAGCACTATGCAAATTCACCAGCGCATCTTCTACTTCTTTCACCGCTTGCCGCACTTTGCTACGGTAATTGGCTGCACTCGCCTCGTAGTTTGCCTCTGCACTGGTGAGCGCAGCCGCCTGCACGCCACCATGATAAATGGGGAATGTGATAGAAACCGGCCCGATAGACCAGGTTTTACCATTGGTACTAAACCCCAAACCCGCCAGCCACATCCAGCCTATGGAGCCATTCAGCGAAACTTTGGGCAAGCCTTGCACATACGTGCTTTTCACTTCTGCCGCCGCCGTGATTAAATCCGCCTCAGCCGCGTAAATGTCAGGGCGTTGCGCGAGGATTTGAGCGGGAATTGCATTGAGTGAAAAAAGATTATCCGTAGCAGGATTGTTAGCACTGAATGCTTGCCTGGCGAGTTTTTCACGTAAAACCACTTCATCCCAACCCGTCAATGCTACCAACACTTTTACTTCTAAATCACACTGTGCCTGCTGCGCTTTAAGCTGCTGCGCGGCATCGGCCTCACTCGCGCGGGCGAGATAACCGTCGGCAGGGGCAAAAAATCCTGCGTTCACGGCAATATCAGTGAGCTTTGAAGATGCAGCCCTGGACTTGGCATCTTTTTCTAAAACGCCTAACTGCAAAGCGCAAAAACGCTGATTAAAGTAAGCGTTGGCAAGCTCTGCCGCCACGGATACCCGCGCCTCGTGCCAACTGGCATTTGCCGCATTTTCCTGTGCTTTTTTAGCCGCCAGCGTGGCATGGTTCGCGCCAAAAATATCCAACTCCCAACTCGCCTGCGCGCCTATTTGCGCACTGTTGTAAGTGTTATTTCCACCACCCTGCCCTCCAGGTTGCGACCCCACATCACCCACGCTAATAGCAGGCTGCTGCTTGCTGCGCGAAGCCGAGCCCAACCCATCCAACGCAGGCAATAGCGCCGCATTGGCTTGCACACGCTTAGACCGCGCCTCTGCAATACGCGCTTTTGCCACCGCTAAAGTAGCTGATTCCTTTTGTGAAGCTTCAATCAGCTCAAGCAGCAACGCATCTTGATACTGCTGCCAAAACTGTTGTAAATCTGCAATTTTTCCATCATGCGGCAAACTGGCCTGCCATTGCGTGGGGATTTTAATAGTTTTAACTGAAGTATCAGGATGGTATTTTTTGCTGAGTTCATTCATCGCACAGCCGCTTAGGCCTAAACAAAGCACGGACATCAGGAATAAATTGGATTTTTGCGGCATTGTTTTGAGTGCACATTTCAAATTGAATAACACTTTAACACTAGCCGACTTGATAAATCTTGCTAAGTTTTGGCGTGTGGAAGTTGAAGCGCTTTTAGCCGAATATTAACATCTCAAAATGCGATAGTAGAGATAACTCGGGATTTTACTCTTGGTGCAACAGGGCTACACTGGCTTGAATTTTATAGAAGCGCCCTATAAAACTAATATTCAAATTCATCGGCTGCGCGCAGCCTCATAGTGCAGCAACCGGTGGGATGATGGATGGAAGTTATTTGCATTTCCCTGCAGCGCGAAGTAAATCATTACAGCTCGCCTGGTTCGTTTTCCCCTTGTTTTTTGATCCTTTTGTAAAATCTGTACACATGGCAGACGCTCCACTCGCCATGCCCCAGGTAGCAAATTTACCAAGACCGGAAGGCTCTAGTATTTCACATTTAAATGTCGCGCCATCGCTTGTTTTAACTGTATATTGTGTTCCATTATAACCAGTCGGGGCCTCTGCTTCTTGCTGATTCGTGATAGCGAATTGATCAATTTCCCGCCCAATAGCCATTGATATTTTTTTCCTGGCGTTATTACTATCTTCGCTATAGGTAGAAGTTTTTTCACTGGATGAAGTAGTTTTACTTGCGTTTGTCGCGCACCCATAAAAAGAGAAGCTAAGCGATACATACAATAAGCACCTTATCAACCTGTTCATAATCAATTTTGAATCCTTTCAAATAATAGCTCAAGAAAAACTCATACCAGAATACTTAACAGCCCCTGCCTTATATGAGTCGATTTCTTCTTTGTATAAAACCAAGAAAACCTAAACCAATCAAAAACATAATGTAGCCAGAAGGCTCTGGTACCGAAGCAATTGAATAAGTTAAATTGTCAATCGCATAAGCTTCCCCACCATACAGCTGAATTTCATCCACCAAGCCTGAGTAGCCAGAAGCTACCCATACCAAATCATTGGTAGTGGTATTTGGATCAAGTATGCTATGAACAAGATTGCCTTGATAAAACAACTCGATGAAAGGAGTCGAGCTGCCCGCATATGATCTATAAGATGTCCCTTCAAATATTACAGGAGCATTGTTAAACGTTAGTCTCCCGATTCCCCCGCCTGAAAAAAATTTGGATCCATAGTTTCCATCCAGAAAATGATAAACCCTTCCAGCAGCAGTCCAACCGTGAATTTCATTGTAACCTTCGGCAACATCACCAACTTCATAAAGAGGAGATCCTTCAGATGCAGTCTCGATATCCTCAAAAGTAACGGTTACTGCCAGCGCGGTGGTGTTAAATGAAACGGCAAAAATTAGTGATAGTAATAATGTTTTGATACACATGAAAACCCCTTAAAAAATAAAGAACCCCACCGCAGGCAGCGGGACAATTGAACCGCCGAGATTCAATAGGAGTGAATTTAAACATGATGATCGTGCAAGGCCAACTGCTAAATCTGGTAGGTAAATACCAATTTTTTAGCAATTTAAAATGGTTTGGGTTGAATAAGGCGTTGCAGCGAGGCTTTGCCCACCGCGTGTTGTCGGTTAACAACATCAAGTTTCTGCATGGCATTGTTAAGATGAAAGTTCACTGTATTTTCTGAGATTCCCAGCAATTGCGCGATTTCATTCGAGGTTTTTCCGTCGGCAACCCATGTCAGGCATTCACGCTCTCTCATGGTCAGGCTCGAATAGGCCTCCTGCGGCAAGCCACCAAGACGGCGCACCGCTTGATGCAGGTGATTAGCCAGTAATTGTACGATGGGCAATGCTCGCTCAATAATGGCGCGCGCGCGTTCGAGTGGCGCATCTAAAGATAGACTCAGTATGCCAAGTTCACCCTGTGGGCTGTGTACAGGCATGGTTACACCGTCACGCAATCCATATTCGGCAGCTTCAAGCATCATAGATTCTGCGGCGCTTCCCGGCTCCAAAACAAGGTCACTCCAACGTATGGGAAGAATCTCACTTATGCACCATGCCATAACTGGATCCGATTCATAATACGCCGCCTCGAAATAGCGCTTCACCCAGCCTTCTGGATAACCATCCAGCATGATTACTTGCGCATTTGAAAAGTTAGTCGGAATCCGAAGGGCATAGACAAAACTATCAAATCCAAGCCGCTGGCTTTCTTCAAGAAAAAACGCTTTCAGTTGCTCCATATTCGCTGCTCTGGCAAATTGCCGCTGCGCTTCCAAGACTAGTGCCATTTCCATAAGTCTATCCTTTTATTTTGATCTATCGGGTTCGCGCTGCGCCAAGAAAGCGCGGATTCATTCACGCCTGCCATACTGAACGCAGTGCCTCCTAAACTAATCCTGCCTTTATACGAAAAAAAGCCAAATGTTTGCCTCACATCCTTTGGTTTCGTTAAATGACTTTTATGCGTAAAATTCTGATTTTATCGCCACTCTCATGATACAAGGACTTTGATTTTGGAATCATCCGCCATAACTCTCTCGCTACGCGTGCAAGCCATTAAAGAATCACCCACTCTCGCCATTACTGCAAAGGCGGCAAAATACAAAGCTGAAGGCCGCGATATTATTGGTCTGGCGGCGGGTGAGCCGGATTTTGATACGCCGCAACATATTAAAGATGCGGCGAAAAAAGCCATCGATGCAGGCTTTACCAAATACACCCCGGTGGCGGGTATTCCCGGCTTAAAAAAAGCCATCGTTGCCAAATTCAAGAACGAAAATGGTTTTGATTACGCACTCAACGAAGTCATCGTCGGCGTAGGGGGCAAACAATGTATTTTCAATCTGGCGCTGGCGGTTCTTAATCCCGGCGATGAAGTCATTATCCCAGCGCCTTATTGGGTTTCCTATGCCGACATCGCGCTGGTAGCCGGTGCCAAACCGGTGATTATTGAATGCGGTATTGAACAAGGTTTCAAATTGCTGCCTGCACAACTGGAAGCCGCGATTACACCGCAAACCAAACTGTTCATGATTAACTCGCCTTCCAATCCTACCGGCGCGGTTTATACGCTGGAAGAATTGCATGCGCTGGGTGAAGTGCTCAAGCATCATCCACAGGTGTTGGTGGCTACCGATGATATGTACGAGCATGTAAACCTGACCGGTGCTAAGTTTTACAACATCCTCAATGCCGCACCAGAACTAAAACCACGCTGTATTGTGCTTAATGGCGTATCTAAAGCCTATTCCATGACGGGCTGGCGTATAGGCTACGCCGCAGGCCCAGCTTACATCATCAAAGCCATGGAAATTTTGCAATCGCAATCTACGTCCAACCCGACTTCGATCTCGCAAGTAGCCGCTCAAGCCGCGCTGGAAGGTTCGCAGGATTGCATTACGCCTATGGTGACCGCCTTCCGTGAGCGCCATGATTATGTGGTCAAACGTTTTAACCAGATCCCCGGCCTCAAGTGTCTGGCCGCTGGCGGCGCGTTTTACGCCTTCCCCGATGCGCGTGCGGCTATCCATAATCTGCATCAAGCAGGCAAAATCAGCGCAGCCAACGATTTGGCGTTATCAGAATACCTACTGGAAACCGAAGGCGTTGCCGTGGTACCTGGCTCCGCCTTCGGCGCAGACGGCTATTTCCGCATTTCTTTTGCCACATCCATGGAAAATTTGACCATATCACTCGATAGAATTGAAAAAGCCTTAACTTTTTAATCAATTTATCAAATTAGGATTGACCGAAACGCATTAAGCCATTAATATCTCGCCTTCACCAATTCCTCGATAGCTCAGTTGGTAGAGCAACGGACTGTTAATCCGTGTGTCCCTGGTTCGAGCCCAGGTCGAGGAGCCAAATACTAAAAGGGTTACAAGTTTAAGCTTGTAACCCTTTTTTCGTTTTAGCCAAAAATGTAACTAACCCTTATCAGCCAGTATGCGTTATATTTAAGCAGTCAAGTAAGTTCGTATAATAATTAAGCAAGTTTTAACTTAAACCAAAAAACGACTACCATGAAAAAAACATTGAATCCAGCTTGGAACTTGGGCTTGCTCATGATGGCGGGTCACGCCAGCGCGGCCGGTTTTGCCTTGGTTGAGCAGAGTGCCAGCGGAATGGGCAATGCCTTTGCCGGTGCCGCAGCGGTGGCGGAGGATGCCAGCACCATATACTTCAATCCGGCGGGTATGGTTTATCTGCCTGATTCGCAGCTGGTTTTGGCTTCGCACTTGTTGCGCACCTCAGGCCATTTCAACAATCAAGGCTCAACGCCAGGCGCAAACAAACCTATAAATGGCAATGGCGGTGATTTGGGAGATATTGCATTGCTACCGAATTTTTACTATGCCCAGTCCGTCACGCCCAATATCCGGCTGGGGCTGGGTGTCAGCGCTCCGTTTGGCCTCAAAACTGAATACGACGCCAACTGGCTGGGGCGTTTTCAGGCGATCAAGTCTGATCTCAAAACCATCAATATCAATCCGTCCATTGCCTTCAAGGTAAACGACCGCTTGTCTTTGGGAGCAGGTGTTTCAGCCATGTATATTGCGACCACGCTCACCCGTGCCGTCAATTTTTACCCGGCCGGAGAAGGTGTGGTGCGGGTGAAAGGCGAGGACTGGGGATTTGGTTTCAATCTTGGTGCCATGTGGCAAATCACGCCGGATACCCGGTTCGGCATGGCCTACCGCTCCAAAATCATGCAAAAGCTGGATGGCACGGCGAAATTCACGCGTCCGCCATTGGTTCCTGCAGCTCTGGCACCTGATGGTGACATAACCGCCAATACCACCTTGCCGGAAAATTTCTCCCTGAGTGCGTTCAGCAAAATCAACCAACAGTGGGATGTGATGGGTGATGTGACCTGGACGCATTGGAGCCGCTTTAAGGAGCTGCGCATCCTTAAAGATAACGGCACCCTGTTTGACGTAACACCCGAAAACTGGAAAAACACGTTACGTTATTCGCTTGGCAGCAATTACCACTTTAACGAAAAGCTCAAACTACGCACCGGCGTTGCCTTTGACCAGGAAGCCATCAATTCCCAGTATCGTACTGCCCGCATCCCCGGCAACGACAGAACCTGGCTAGCACTTGGTGCACAATACAAAATTAATGATAGCACCATCATTGATATTGCCTACAGCCATTTATTTATCCGGGATGCATCGATTAATGATAATCAAACCGCTAAATTCAATGGACGTGTCAAAGGCGTATATAACGGCGATGCGAACATTCTCAGCGCACAATATACGTATAATTTTTAGGCACGATGTGATTTGTAATAGGTAATGCGATAATTTCAGCATGAACAGCTCAACTTTAATTTAGCCTAGCACTCGTCCTGCCATCGCCTTGGCAGGTGAACGATATTTCGTTTTCAGCCAATGAATCCACCCGCCGTGAACTACACTACTGATTACCGGAGATACCGCCCCGGATAGACTCCGAGAAGCACACGCCAGCAGGCTACCACTGCTGCACAAGCCGGTATCACCCGGTGAACTATACCGCTATATAATTTTTGCCATCAACAAGCCTACCTAGTCCGGTGCCTGGCACTGTAAAATACCGCGCAACATGAATAGTTACCAACTTTATCAAAGTGCCGTACGGCTGCATGGCAATGGCCAACTTGCACAGGCAGAAGCCCAATACCGGCAATTGTTGGCAACGCAGCCTGCACATGTCGATGCCTTGCACATGTTGGGCGTATTGCATTATCAAACCGAGCGTTATGCATTAGCCGTGGATTTGATTAAGCAAGCGTTAAAGCTTAGCCCTCAAAATGCCAATTTTCTGAACAATCTGGGCTTGGCATTACGCGCCTCCAAGCAATATGCTGCCGCCATTACCAGCTATCAAAAAGCGTTGAGTATCACCCCACGTGACACCGATCTACAAACCAATTTAGCCAATTTATATCTTGAGCTTGATCGCTTTGAGGAAGCAGCCACCTGTTATCGACGCGTACTACGCGCGCAATCCCAAAACCAGAAAATTAGTCAGGAAATTCGGCTTGCGCTTTGCCATGCCCTACAGTCACTGGGCAATCAGTATCAAGCATCTGCTAGCTTCGCCCAAGCTGAAGCTTGTTATCTGGAGGCCGTGCAACTCCAGCCTGAAAACGCCAGTTTGTTATACAACCTGGGCAATGCACAACGCGAGCTGGGCAAGCCAGCCGAAGCCGCCAACAACTATCGCAAGGCACTAAAGTTAATACCGAATGATGCAGATACGCATAATAATCTCGGCAATGTGTTACGTGAACTGGGGCGGCTGGATGAGGCCATTCTTTGCTATAGGAACGCATTGAGGCTTAATCCACAGTTATTTCATGCCAAAGTACATGAAGTGCATCTGAAGCAACAAATCTGTGATTGGGCGGATTTGGATAGCGCGATTAGTGAAATTCGCCAATGGCTTGTTACACAACCTGCTGCACAGATTTCCCCTTTTGCGTTTCTCGCCATGCCGGGCACGACGGCAATGGAACAACGTATTTGCGCAGAAAATTGGGTCACAAACCGCTATCAAAATCTTTATGCGCAAGCTCGGAAATTGGCGTTTTCGTATCCACACAAAACTTCCCAAAAATTACGTATAGGTTATCTCGCCAGCGATTTCCGCCTGCACCCGCTGGCGTTTCTCATTACTGATCTAATTAAACTTCACGACCGCAATCAGTTTGAAATTTATGCTTATTCAGCAGGCATAGACGACAAATCGGCAGAACGTACACTACTCAAGCAGGCATTCGATCAGTTTGTGGACATTCGTGCGCTGTCGTTGACAGCAGCTGCCAACAAAATCAACGCAGATGGTATCGACATTCTGCTAGATCTGACCGGCTTCACCCATACCAGTCGCAGCGGCATTGTCGCCTTACGCCCGGCTCCCATTCTGGTGAATTGGCTGGGCTTTCCCGGTACTATGGGGGCTTTAAAGTCAGGTGAAGAGACGATTCCGCTGTTTGATTATCTGCTGGGTGATGCCACGGTTACTCCACAAGCACAAAGCACCTGTTTTAGCGAACAGCTCGCTTTGTTACCGCAATGTTATCAGCCCAATAACCAGCAACGTCCTGTAGGTAAAGCCGTCAATCGTGCCGATTGCCATTTGCCGGTAGCCGCTTTTGTTTTTTGCTGCTTTAATCAAACCTTTAAGATTAGCCCGCAAATTTTTGCAATTTGGATGCGCTTACTTAAAGCCACGCCAGGCAGTGTGCTTTGGCTGATGGAATGCAACCCTCATGCTAAAGAAAATCTATTAGCAGAAGCCGCCAAACACGGCATAACCCCGGCTCGACTGATTTTTGCGCCGCGCGTAACTATTGCCGATCACTTGTCACGTCATACGTGTGCAGATTTATTTCTGGACACCTTGCCCTATAACGCCCATACCACCGCTAGCGATGCCCTATGGATGGGGCTGCCGCTGCTGACCTGCCAAGGTAAAACCTTTGCCGGGCGCGTTGCCGCCAGCTTGTTAAAAGCAGCCCAATTACCTGAGTTAATTTCGAGCTCATTGCTTGAGTATGAAGCCCGTGCCTTAGAACTTAGTCAGCATCCCGTACTATTGACCACCATCAAAAATAAACTTTTAAACAATCAAGCCAATCTGCCGTTATTTGATATTAGACAATTTACGATGCAGCTTGAGCAAGTCTACCTGCAAATATGGCGTACTTATTCCGAATCGGAAGCCGGGAGAACTCAGCAGCGCGTACATTTGTAAACTCAACCTATCAGCAATTTATTCAGGGACAGATTATGGCCGCTATTGACATCACTCCAGCACTTAAATTCATGGTGGATAAAAATGGATCCGACTTGTTTTTTAGCGTGGGGACTGCGATTCATATTGAAATAGATGGGCAAACTGCCCCATTAAATAATCAAACCATGCAGCCTGGCATGGTGAAAGAAATTGCTTATTCATTAATGAGCCCTGCGCAACAGGCGGAGTTTGAAAAAGAGTATGAGATGAATTTTGCGCTGGGTGAACAGGGCATAGGCCGTTTTCGTATTAATGTGTTCAAACAGCGTGGCGAAGTAGGCATGGTGATCCGCCATATCAAGAGCGATATTCCCTCGTTTAAAACCCTAGGCCTGCCAGATAGCTTAAAAGATTTAATGATGCGTCCACGTGGCTTGATTCTGGTGGTGGGCTCTACCGGTTCCGGCAAGTCTACGTCGCTGGCCTCCATGATTGATTACCGCAATGAAATGAGTGCGGGACACATTTTGACGCTGGAAGATCCCATTGAATTCATTCATGACCACAAAAAATCGGTGGTTGACCAGCGTGAAGTCGGCATCGACACGCACACTTTTGAGAGCGGGCTGAAGAATGCCATGCGCCAGGCACCTGACGTGATTTTGATCGGCGAAATACGCGACATGGACACCATGAAACATGCCATCGCTTATGCTGAAACCGGTCATCTGTGCTTGGCCACGTTGCACGCCAACAACTCAAATCAGGCCATTGAGCGCATTATTTCCTTTTTTCCGCAAGAAAGTAAGCAAGGAATATTGCTTGGATTATCACTCAATCTTGCCGCCATTGTTTCGCAACGCCTGATACCTGGCATTCAATCCAAGCGTGTTGCCGCCATGGAAGTATTAATCAACATTCCCTATATTTCCGATCTGATTCTTAAAGCCAAAATGAGCGAGATGAAAGAAATTATGGCGAATAACAACGATATTGGCATGTGTACCTTTGACCAATCGCTCTTCCGCTTGTTTAGTGCGGGCAAAATCAGCGCAGAAAATGCTTTGATTAACGCCGATTCACGCAATGATTTATCACTAAAAATGCGCTTTACTGAAGAGGGTAATAAAAGTAGCTTCGGTGGGTTTGTCTAACCGGGTTGGCTACAAGGCACTTCCTCTGCCCTCGCCGCGATCATGGCTGCCAGAATAATCAGGCTACCCCCCAGCCATTCATTAAGTGCCATCGTCTCATGCGCTAACCAATAGGATGTATAAGCTGCGACAACAATCTCGAACAGAAAAATAACCGACGCACGCGTAACCGGAATATGCGTAATGCCAAATTGCACCAGCCATGTAGTGCATATCAACACTAACCCCAAGCCGACCATCATCAAGCCATGATAAGCACTTATCGTTTCTGGAGATGGAAAACTAGCGGCATGAAAGGGCAAAAATATTAAGGCCATGAACACTACTCCCGCCCATACAGCCATGGATTTTACGCGCAGGGTTAAATGACGGATTTTTCGCGTTAGCACATTGCTTACGGCAAAACCTATGCCCGACGATAAAGCCAGCCACTCCGCCTTACATTGCGGGACTGGCAGCATAGACGCTGGCTGCCACAACATCACAAAAGCCCCTGCCAATGAAGCCACAATGGCAATCATGCCCAGTTTTCCGGTGCGTTCTTTCAACCAGAAATGCGCCAGCATCAAAGTCCAAAGTGGTGACAGATAAAACAACAACATGATACGCATGACTTCGCCATCTATCACCGCCACAACATAACTTAAATTAGTCCAACCAGCTGCCAAGGCCAGCCACAATGTTGCTAATGGCAAAGCACATAAACCTCGCCAGTGACGGGCAAACACTAGACCACCCAATACCAAAGCCACTAAAAAAGTATAAAAACTCGCCGCAACGCCCGGTATGCCTGCCTGTTCCAGCAAGCGATAGGGGTACCAGAGAATACCCCAGCTTACAGCACCGAACAGTAGTCCGAATGTGGCAAAAAATTTTGTACTTGTTTTTTCAATCACTATAATGTCGATATGAATCCAAATTTAAATAAACTACAGCCCTACCCTTTTCAACGCCTGCGTGATCTTTTTCTCGGCATCACGCCTAACGCGGCCTATACGCCGATTAATTTATCTATCGGCGAGCCCAAGCATGCAACACCAGCACTGATTAAAGATGCGCTGATCAATAATCTGGCTGGCTTGGCTAATTATCCCACGACTGCCGGGGTTGTTGCGTTAAGACTGGCCATTTCATCGTGGATTAGCCGCCGTTACCAACTGCCCTTGCTTGACCCCGAAACCGCTATCCTCCCAGTGAATGGTAGCCGGGAAGCCCTGTTTGCCTTCGCCCAGGCGGTGATAGATAGCGGCCAGGAAAGTCAGCAAGAAAAACCCATCGTTATCTGCCCTAATCCGTTTTATCAGATTTACGAAGGGGCTGCGTTTCTGGCCGGTGCCGAGCCTTATTTTCTGAACACCTTACCAGAAAATAACCACACCATGGATTTTGCAAGCGTACCGGAAAATATCTGGCAGCGCACACAACTGATTTACGTTTGCTCGCCCGGCAATCCGTCTGGTAAAGTCTTGAATTTGGCGCAATGGCAGCAAATTTTTGAACTGGCCGATCAATATAATTTCATTATCGCAGCTGATGAATGCTATTCGGAGATTTATTTCGATGAAGGCGAGCCGCCATTGGGTGCACTGCAAGCCGCACATCAATTAGGCCGTGATTATAACAATCTGCTGGTTTTCAGTTCGCTCTCCAAACGTTCCAATGTACCCGGCATGCGTTCTGGCTTTGTGGCGGGCGATGCCGCTATCATTGAAAAATTTCTGCTATACCGCACCTATCACGGCTGTGCCATGAACCCCGCTGTGCAAGCGGCCAGCATTGCTGCCTGGAACGACGAATTGCATGTAATTGAGAACCGCCGCTTGTATGCGGAAAAATTTAAAACCGTCACGCCCATGTTGGAAAATGTTTTGCAAGTTAAACAGCCGGATGCCGCGTTTTATCTATGGGCACGAACACCCATTTCTGATACAGAGTTTGCGCTTCAGCTTTATCGCGATTTTAATGTGACGGTACTGCCTGGCAGCTTTTTGGCACGTGAAGCACATGGTATTAATCCTGGTGAAAATTTTATTCGTTTGGCACTGGTAGCCTCATTGGAAGAATGTTTGGAAGCTGCCAAGCGCATCAGAAAACTTTGCGCCGAATAAATATGCAAAATTAATTCGGTAGTTTCAAAAACTGAGTGATGTTGGCAAGCGCCAATTCACTCAGCAGCGGGCTTAAACAATCCAGAGCGACTGTATCATCCATGCCGCGCAGCCAGGTAAGCTGACGTTTAGCCAGTTGGCGCGTGGCGGCCATGCCTTTCTCGCGCAACGTGAACAAATCAAACTCGCCCTCCAGATATTGCAAAGCCTGTCGGTAACCCACGCAACGCATAGCCGGCGTTTCTTTATTCAAAGCCGGATAAGCCTGTTGTAAAGCAACGACTTCTTGCAAAAATCCATGCTCAAGCATTTCATTAAACCGTGTTGCAATGCGCTGATGAAGCACACTACGATCGGAAGGAATTAGTGCGAGTTTGAGTAAACGGTAAGGTAGTTTGTCATCTATTGTTTCTTTGCATAAAACAGACATGGGCTTGCCTGTAATCTCCCAGATTTCCAGTGCTCGTTGAATTCGCTGCGTATCGGTAGCAGGTAAACGCGCCGCCGTTTCGGCATCAACTGCGGCCAGCTTTGCATGCAAGGCTGGCCAACCCAGCTGCCGGGCTTCATCCTCAAGACGTAACCGTATCGTAGCATCGGCTTGCGGCAAATCATTCAAACCACCTTGCAAGGCCTTGAAATACAACATGGTGCCCCCCACCAGCAAGGGAATTTTGCCACGCGCCGTGATTTCCGCCATCAAGCGTAATGCGTCTGACCTGAATTGCGCCGCCGAATAAACCTGCTCAGGACTAATAATATCTATCAGATGATGCGGTGCAAACGCCAGAATTGCGGCATCAGGCTTGGCAGTGCCGATATTCATACCCTGATAAACCAGTGCCGAATCGACGCTAATCAACTCAACAGGTAGACGCTGTGCAAGTTCTACAGCCAAACCAGTTTTGCCGCTGGTAGTTGGACCCATTAAAAATAGGGCAGGAGGTAGAGCGTGTGCTGGCACAAGCGGTATATTGTTTGACGGATTCAAACCAGGCATCCGAAGCGACCGGTTTTAAGCAAAAAATATCCCGGCTTTTGCGCCACGCTTAACTTCCAGCATGGCATGATCTGCACGCCGAATAATATCAACAGCGGTGCAATGTTTATAAGGGAAAATGCAGATGCCAATACTGGCTGTCATACCGGGCAGCATGAAGGCTTCACTGAGATTAAACGGTTTCTGCAGTTGGTTTAGAAGCTTTCCGGCAAAAAATTTGGCAAAACTTTCGGTAGAAATGTCTTTTGCCAAAACGAAAAATTCATCACCGCCAATACGCGACAAAGTGTCAGCTTCTCGCATGACCTCTTTAAATCTTGTCGCCACTTCACGCAATACCAAATCCCCAATTTGATGCCCGTACGTATCATTGATGGCTTTAAACCCATCCAGATCAATAAAAAAACCTGCTGATTGACGCTCATCACGTAGCGCCTGACTTACCGCAAGCTCAAGCCTGTCATTGAGCAGTTCGCGATTTGGTAAACCCGTTAAGTTATCATGCAATGAACGAGTTAGATGATAATTACGCTCATTATTGAGCTCACGTTTACTTAAAAAAGTTGTGCGTTTTTGTCGCTCTGATAAGTAACTGGCAGTAGCTGAGAATAATATGGTAGCCACTAAAAAATAAAAAAAACTCACCAAATTTACGAATGGCATGGGTCGCACCATGGTAAATAACAGAATAGACAGTAACAATAGCAACACTGAAACAAAACATGCCCGCACAAAACGCAAACCAATGAAACTGTGACTCCAAAAAATCAACAGCATGAGTCCTGGAAAATAATGGCTCATGGCCATGTCAGGTAATAACAACATATGCGCCAACAAGCCCATGCCAGCCATTAACGCGGCAACCATCAGAATCGGCTGATTAAATCGCTTGAAAAACTTGCGATAGCTTGCTGATATGACAAAAACTCCGAATATCAGCACAATGAAGTGCACTATTTTAATGATATGCAGTATTTGGTCAGGCAGAAATAAAACTTCGAGCAGGCTATACAAAGCCCAAAAAACCATTCCTAAAATAAGCGCTATTCTGGTTTGACGACGAAATGGTAGGTAGAACTCATTTCTGTACTCTTGCTCAATTATGTCATCAATAAATCCTAGAGTAAGCGGATTTATTGCTGTAGCTTTGGGAGAATCAAGGTCTGGTGGCATTTTGACTTGTTTACGCAATAAACCCAAGTTGTCCATTATTCTACAGGTTGATCTAGCCCATCTGTTGGGCTAAACCGACCTGCCACGCTTGTGATGCAAAAATCCTGACGGGCAATCAGGGAAAATATATGCTATGAGCTACACCCTGTTCATCAGTACAATAAAAAATCATTTTGCCTTAAGATCAAAGATGTTTTGCTACATAAGGGTTGCCCCTTTGGAGCGCACAGCCTGTAAAACAGCAAGGTGAAAGTTGACAACCATGTAATGACATTAGTACCGTTAACGGTCAAATTTAAACTTACTTGAGCGGTTTGCGCAGTATCCAGTAAGTTTCACCTGGCCAACTTGGAAACCGGCTGCCAAACCACAGATTAAATCGAAACCACCACTGGTAGTTTTCCAGGAAAAAACCTTTTTTGCGCATAAAAAATGCACCAGTTAAAAACTCAAGTTCCAGCCCGCTTGCTTTCGCCATGGCACGTACCCGCTCAGGTGAAAAAACGCTTACATGTCCGAACTTCCCCGCCTTGGAACGTATTTTTTGCTCACGTGCAGCTACCATATTATCGGGTAAAGACGGAAATCCTCCGATTAATATACCGCCAGGTTTGAGCTGAGAAGCAATTTTCTTGACCACAGCCTCCGGTGCAAACAAGTGTTCCAATACATGCAGCAATATCATCGCATCATATTGTTTATCGAGTTTGAATTCGGCACTTTCCAAATCAATTTCGTAGAAATTTTGGTAACCTGCGCGTTGCAGAATATCACGCTGAATTATGCAGTCTACCGCATCCCAACTGGCTAGGGATTTGACTTCACCACCGGCCTGCATAAAACCCAGCATCTGCCCGCGATCAACCCCGATTTCACAGACATCCAAAGCTCCTTTGCGAGCGATCTCCTCACGTAAAAAATGGTAGATAAACCAATAGCGCACCAATCGAATGGGGTAGTTAATATGCTTTACTTCATCAGGAATGCCGTAACTATCGGCCTTAAGTACCGGATTATTTTTAAGGAAATCTAAGTTCCAGCTTAATTGTGGTATTGCCATACGGCCTCACTTGGAAAGTTTTAAAAAGAAAGGAATAGGCGATTAAATAACTGCAACCGGATAAGATCCCAATACTTTGAGTAGTGAGGCTTTTATCCGTAATTCTTGCAAGGCATTAGCTACGGAAACATCGTGCTGATGACCTTCAATATCAACAAAAAATACATATTCCCACATGCCAATTTTTGACGGACGCGATTCAAGTTTGGTCATGCTCACATGATATTTGGCCAGCGGTGCCAGCAGTTCAACCATGGTTCCTGGCGCATTCTTGGCGGCAATCACCAACGAGGTTTTATCTTTGCCAGAAGGCGCTACATCGTGGGTGGCAAGGATCAAAAAGCGCGTGGTATTTTTAGGATCATCCTCAATATTTTCAACAAGAATATTCAGCTCAAATAATTCGGCAGCGCGCCGACTGGCAATCGCTGCGGCACCATCTTCTTGCGCGGCCAGACGCGCCGCTTCCGCGTTGCTGGCTACCGCTTGCAACTCGACATTAGGCAGATCTCGGCTCAGCCATTCATGACATTGTGAAAGCGACTGCGCATGTGAATACAGTTTGCGAATCAGGTTTTTGTCGGTTTGTTTGGCCAGCAAATTGTGATGTACCGGCAATGCAATTTCACCACACACATTAAGGCTGGCCGTCATCAGCAAATCCAGCGTTCTGCCAATCGCCCCTTCCGTCGAGTTTTCAACCGGCACTACACCATAATCCACACGCCCCGACTCCACCATACGGAACACTTCATCAATGCTGGCGCATTGCACTGGCGCGGACAATCCACCAAATTGCTTGTTGGCTGCTTCTTCACTGAAAGTGCCCAACGGCCCCAAAAAAGCCACCGATAACTCTTTTTCCAAAGCGCGACAATGCGACATCACACTACGGAAAATTGCGGCGACTGCTTCCGCTGCAAGCGGCCCCTTATTGTGTTCCATCAAGCGGCGCAACACCTGCGCTTCACGCTCGGGGCGGTATATTGGGCCGCCGCCTTTAAGGTTGCCAATTTCGCGTGCATGTTTCGCTCGCTCATTAACCAATTCGAGCAATTGCTCATCAATAGCATCAATGGCATCACGGTGTTTTTTTAGTAGTTCGGTCATTTGAGTTCTGGCAGAAATTAGTTTAATTTATTCGGACGTTAGCAGATGCTCAAGCACTAGGCCTGTGCCAATTCAAACTCGCGCATGAATTCAATCAGCGTTTGTACGCCTTGCAGCGGCATGGCGTTATACACGGAGGCACGCATACCGCCCAATAATTTATGCCCTTTTAGCTGAAGCAAGCCATTGTGCTGGGCTTGTTTCAGAAATTGCGCATCCAGAGCGGCATCTTTTAGCGTGAAAGGGATATTCATACGCGAACGGTTTTCAATAGCGATGGGATTATTATAAAAATCGCTGTTATCGAGAAAATCATACAGCAAGGCCGATTTAAGCACATTGAGCTGTTCCATCGCTGCCAGGCCACCCTCGGCTTTCAGCCATTTAAAAACCAGACCGGCGATATAAATAGCAAACGTGGGTGGCGTGTTATACATGGAATCATTATCAGCATGAATCCTGTAATCAAACATGGTGGGCGTGCCTGGCAAGGTTTCGCCAATTAAGTCTTCACGCACGATAACAATGGTCAAACCAGCTGGCCCAATGTTTTTTTGCGCACCGGCATAAATAATGCCATAGCGACTGACATCAATCGGGCGCGATAAAATATGCGACGACATATCCGCCACCAGTGGCACATTACCGGTTTCCGGTGTCGAGAAGATCTCCACGCCGCCTATGGTTTCATTAGAGGTGTAGTGCACATAAGCAGCATCCGGGTTCAATTGCCACTGATTTTGCGTCGGCGCATAGGTAAAGTTTTTATCGGCAGAGCTGGCCGCCACATGCACATGGCAATAGCGCTTGGCTTCCTCTATAGCTTTTTGCGACCAGATTCCGGTATTGATGTAATCCGCCGTGGTTTTATTGCGCAGTAAATTCAAGGGAATCATGGAAAACTGACTATGCGCGCCGCCTTGCAAAAACAAGACCTTGTAATTGGCGGGAATCGCCAGCAACTCACGCAAATCTGCTTCGGCCTCAGCGGCAATGCCCATAAACTCTTTGCCACGGTGGCTCATTTCCATGATGGACATGCCTGAATCATGCCAATCCATCATTTCATCACGCGCTTGTGCCAACACTTCTTTGGGCAATACCGCCGGCCCGGCTGAAAAATTATAAATTTTTGTCATGCTATTTTTCAAACTTCAGGAAAAAGTGTTGGTTGCGCAGATTCGCCTTCATTATCCAGCCCGCCATCAATTTCAGTTTCCACAACTTTTTCCAAACCGGAAAGCTTTTCACCTGCGCCAAGATTAATCAGCGTTACGCCTTGTGTGGCACGGCCCAGTTCGCGTATTTCCTTGACGCGGGTGCGAATCAACACGCCGCCCGTGGTGATCAGTATGATTTCATCTTCATCATTAACCAGGCGTGCGGCCACCACCAAGCCATTACGCTCACTGGTAGCAATGGCTTTTACACCTTGCGTACCGCGGCCAGAGTGACGGAAGCTGGAAAGCACCGTACGTTTGCCATAGCCATTTTCAGTGGCCACTAACACGGTTTGTTTATCATCCTCGGCAATAATCAGCGAAAGCACCTGCTGCTTAGCCCCCAGCTTCATGCCACGCACGCCGCGTGTATTGCGTCCCATGGCGCGCACATCTTCCTCATCAAACCAAACCGCTTTACCACCGTTGGAAACCAGCACCACATCATGCGAGCCATTGGTCACTTCAGCACCAATCAAATAATCGCCATCGTCCAGATTGATGGCGATAATGCCGGATTTACGCGGATTGGAGAATTCGACCAAGGCAGTTTTCTTGACTGTACCCAATGCCGTAGCCATGAAGATAAAGTGATTTTCGTCAAATTCCTTCACCGGCAGGATAGCGTTGATTTTCTCGCCTTCTTCCAGCGGGAACAGATTCACAATCGGTTTACCACGACTGCCACGACTGCCTTGCGGTACCTCGTACACTTTTAGCCAATACACACGGCCACGGCTGGAGAAGCACAAAATGTAATCATGGGTATTAGCCACAAACATTTTATCAATGAAGTCGTCTTCCTTGGTTGCCGCTGCCTGCTTGCCGCGCCCGCCGCGTCGCTGCGCCCTATACTCTTCCAGCGGTTGTGATTTGATATAGCCGGTATGCGAAAGCGTAACGACTACATCTTGCGGCGTGATGAAATCTTCAATGGATAAATCCTGCGCATTATGAATAATTTCACTGCGGCGTTTATCGCCAAACTGCTGACGAATTACCGCCAGCTCTTCGCTAATCATTTGCGTGACACGGCCAGGGGTTGCCAGAATATCCAAGAGATCCGCGATGACATCCATAATCTCCTTGTATTCATTAACAACTTTATCCTGCTCCAAGCCAGTCAGGCGTTGCAAGCGCATTTGCAGAATTTCCTGCGCTTGTACGTCAGATAGCCAATAACCTTGTGGCGTTAACCCAAAGTTGACCGCCAAGCCATCCGGGCGTGAAGCCTCCATGGCGGCACGTTTGAGCATTTCTTCAACAACGGGCGATTTCCACGCGCGCGCCATCAAATTCTTTTTGGCTTCCGGTGGCGTGGGCGCGGCTTTAATCAGCGCAATCATGTCATCCACATTGGCCAGCGCCACTGCCAAACCTTCCAATACATGGCCGCGTTCACGCGCTTTACGCAGCTCGAAAACCGTACGGCGGGTAATGACTTCACGACGATGGCGCAGGAAGGCATCCAACATTTGTTTCAAATTCAGCAAGCGTGGCTGGCCATCCAGCAAGGCCACCATATTCATGCCGAAGGTATCTTGCAACTGCGTCTGTTTATACAGATTATTGAGCACCACTTCCGGCACTTCACCGCGCTTTAATTCAATCACCACGCGCATACCGGATTTGTCGGATTCATCGCGCAGATCGGAAATACCTTCAATCTTTTTATCATTCACCAGTTCGGCGATTTTTTCAACAAAGGTTTTTTTGTTGACCTGATACGGTAATTCATCAACGATTAACGCCTGCCGCCCACCGCGCTCCAAATCCTCCACATGGGTGCGACCACGCATTACCACGCGACCACGACCCGTGCGATAGCCTTCTTTTACGCCCACCGTGCCATAGATAATGCCCGCCGTAGGAAAATCCGGTGCCGGGACTATATCAATCAATTCATCAATCGTCATTTCAGAATTATTCAGTAGCGCCAAACAGGCATCCACAATTTCATTTAGATTATGCGGCGGAATATTGGTGGCCATACCCACAGCAATGCCGGAGCTGCCATTAATGAGCAAATTAGGAATGCGCGCCGGCATAATCAGCGGCTCATGCTCGGAGCCGTCATAGTTAGGCCCAAAATCCACGGTTTCCTTATCCAGATCGGCTAATAACTCGTGTGCGATTCTGGACATGCGAATTTCGGTGTAACGCATCGCCGCCGCGTTATCACCATCCACCGAACCAAAGTTACCCTGACCATCGACCAGCATATAACGCAGTGAGAAATTTTGCGCCATACGCACAATGGTGTCATACACCGCCGTATCGCCATGCGGGTGATACTTACCGATCACATCGCCGACAATACGCGCGGATTTTTTATACGGGCGATTCCAATCATTGGATAGCTCGTGCATGGCAAACAGCACACGCCGGTGTACCGGCTTTAAACCATCACGCACATCGGGGAGTGCTCGACCCACAATAACGCTCATGGCGTAATCCAGGTAAGAGCGGCGCATCTCATCTTCAAGACTAATAGGGAGTGTTTCTTTTGCGAATTGATCCATGGGTGCTATAGGCTTAATTATTATGGCTTTTAAAGGGCTAATTTTACCATGATTAAGCACGACGAATCATGCGGGTGTTTGATTGCGAATAACACCACAACGAGTTTATACAAAACTAGGCTTAAGCCTAGTTTAATAATAGATAAATTTAATTAGAAATTTATTCTAGGTTGATTTAAGCTATCGCTACGTTTTGTTTTTGAGAAGCGACTTTTACTATATTTAAGGAGATTCAATATGGCAGTACTTGTAGGAAAGCCAGCACCAGATTTTTCAGCTGTCGCAGTAATGGGATGCAATACCATTAAAGAAGACTTCCAACTGTCCTCACACATCAAGGGCAAGCCAGCGGTTATCTTCTTTTACCCATTGGATTTCACTTTCGTCTGTCCATCCGAACTGATCGCTTTTGACCACCGTTTGGAAGAATTCAAGAAGCGCGGCGTTGAAGTGATTGGCGTTTCCATAGATTCACAATTCACACATTTGGCATGGAAAAACACGCCTATCAACAATGGCGGCATCGGCCAGGTTGGTTATCCTTTGGTGGCTGACATCAAACATGAAATCTGCAAAGCTTATGATGTAGAAGCTGAAGGTGGCGTTGCTTACCGTGGCTCTTTCCTCATCGACAAGGCTGGCGTTGTGCGTCACCAAGTGGTTAACGACCTGCCATTAGGCCGTGATATTGATGAAATGTTGCGCATGGTTGATGCGCTGCAATTCCACGAAGAGCATGGCGAAGTTTGCCCAGCCGGTTGGAACAAAGGCAAGGCCGGCATGGATGCTTCCACGGATGGTGTTGCCAAGTATTTGGCCGCCAATGCTGACAAGCTGTAATTGCTGAATCCGGATTGAAATAGCAATAAAAAACGGGGCGCAAGCCCCGTTTTTTATTGTACTAAAACTGCATCAAATTACTTATCAAACTTGGATTTTGCCTCGGCAAAAGTCTGACGAATAGTATCCCAAACACTCTCGCCACCCTTCTTGATTTCTTCCCAGGCATCCTCAGCGGCATCTTGCACTTCAGCTAATTTACCCTGTGCCAAAGTACGCTGATACTTCAATTCTTCAACTTTGTCATGATATTTGGCTTTTAATTCCGCATTAGCCTCATGCGCTTTCACCTCCAGCGCGTCAATATCGGCACTCCAATCATCCAGCTGGGCTTTCAGCTTTTCCACGTAACTATCTTTTAAACTCATGTCTGGCTCCTATCTCATCAGAAATAACACATTTTGATACTACCATTATTGGACGCGGCCATTACCAGTTAATTCATCGCCGTTGATTTTATAGTGATAACAGCGCCAAATCCGCCTTTAAATCATCCACATGCTCCAAACCTACCGCGATACGCACCAAACCATCACCTAAACCTGCCGCCGCACGTGCCTCTACCGTGACCCGGCTGTGCGTAGTAGTGGCGGGATGCGTAATCGTACTCTTGGCATCCCCCAAATTGGCCGTTATCGAAATCAATCGCGTCGCATCGATCAAGCGCCAAGCGGCCTCTTTACCGCCTTTAACATCAAACGACACAATCGCGCCACCCGTCTGTTGTTGCTGCATCGCCAGCGCATGTTGTGGATGTGATGGCAGCCCGGGATAATAAACCCGCGCCACACCCGGCTGTTGTTCAAGCCACTGCGCCAAAGCCAGCGCATTTTTTGAATGCGCTTGCATACGAATATACAGCGTTTCCAAACCCTTGAGAAACACCCAGGCATTGAACGCGCTCATGGTGGGGCCCGCCGTGCGCAAAAATCCGTAAACCGGCTCCAGCAAATCCTTTTTGCCCAACACCGCACCGCCCAAACAACGCCCTTGACCGTCGATATACTTGGTCGCCGAGTGAATGACAATATCCGCACCCAAGCCCAAAGGCTTTTGCAAGGCCGGGGAACAAAAACAATTATCCACCGCCAACAGCGCCCCAGCCTGATGTGCCAACTCGGCTAACAAGCCAATATCACAAACTTCCGTCAGTGGGTTGGATGGCGTTTCCACAAAAAACAGCTTGGTGTTTGACTGCACTGCGGCTTTCCATTCCTCTGCATCCGTTAATGATACAAACGTGGTCTGCAAGCCCCAGCGTTGCAGGATATTGCTGAACAATTGCACCGAGGTGCCAAAAATACTGCGAGATGCAATCACATGATCGCCCGCCGAGCACAAACCCATGACGCACGCCAGAATCGCCGCCATGCCGGATGAAGTAGCCACACAAAATTCCGCCCCCCAACAACGCGGCCAATTTATTTTGAAACATGGTGACCGTGGGATTGGTAAAACGTGAATAAATATTCCCCGGCTCCTGACCGCCAAACCTTGCCGCAGCCTGTGCCGCATTTTCAAACACAAAGCTGGAAGTTAAAAACATGGCCTCGGAATTCTCGCCAAATTCAGAATGCATACTCCCTGCCCGCACACCCAGGGTTTCCGCATGCCATTGTTGTTCGTTGAAATCGTGCTGCATAAACCTTTACCTTTCCACCTATTCAATAGGCGTAAAAAAACCCGCCATAGCAAAAAGCCAAAACGGGTTTGATGACTCGCTTTAGCTGTATTTATCAAGCGCTCGCAAGCTGAGTTATTTACATAATCTCAAATCAGCGCCGGGGTTATATTAATCCGATGTACTCTTTCGGGTCAAGCTTGGAGAAAATTATGCAATCAATTGAGTTGCAAAATTTATTACATGAAACTTGGCAGTTGCAAACAAACGGTAAAACCCAAGACTATCTAACCCAGATCATTTTCTGTCATCACCCGATTTTTACCAGACTTTTTAGCCAGATACATCGCCTGATCGGCTCTATGCAAGGCGACCGCTTGCTCTTCGTCGGCTTTAAGCAAGGCCACACCAGCACTGAATGTGATTAACAAACGCTCATTATTACCCAGGAAAAATTGCTTGGTGAGCGCTCGTTGCAAGCGTGAAATAGTGACTACCGCCTGATCCAACAAAGTGTCTGGCAACAGAATCACAAACTCTTCGCCACCAAAACGCGCAACCACATCGGTAGGCCTGACGACTTCTTTCATTACTTTGGCCAAATGCTTCAATGCGCTGTCGCCTACATCATGACCATAGGTATCATTCAAACGTTTGAAGTTATCAATATCAATCAATACCACACTTAACTGCCCGCCTCCACGCTGGGCACGGGCAATTTCCCGTACAAAAGCATCGTCCAGCCCGCGACGATTAAATACGCCTGTCAATTGATCCATACGCACTTGTTCACTAAGCTGTGATAGCTCGGCTTCCAGTTTGCGTATTTTTTCTTCTGACAAATCCACTTGATCACGCTGTTCAAGCAAAGCCTCGCGTGAGCGCACAATGTCGGTTTGCATGGTGTTGGTATCCTGCATCAGGTTTTCCAGCAGTGCATTGATTTGTGCGATGTCATCAATTTCTGACAATTGATCGGCATAACTTTCGATTTTCCCCTGATAAGTACCGGTGGAGTCATACACACTGCCCAAACGATCAACAAAAGTAGCTACCATATTTTTAAAGGCATTTTTAGCTTCGGTTAGACTATGTTTGAGTACACCTTGTTTGTAGATGACTTCTTTCAGGCTCTTTTCAGCATCCTGGATCAGCGCTCTTTCCAGCGGGCTGGAAATGATGGTTTGCACCACGGCAATTTGTCCGCGTAACCACTGATCTTCAGCGACCAGTTCACTGATGTTATCCACCAGTAATTTCAGCAAGCGTAATAGATCCTGCTTCATGCCTTCTTCATTGGCACCTATTAATTCAACTCTGACCAAAAGTGCCCTGAACTGCTTGGCCATGGACTGCCAATCCTGCAATTTGCGTGCAGTTTCACTCAACCTAAAAATTTCCTGCGCTTCTTCCTTGAGGTCGGGATAGCCATCCAACCGGGGAATCAAGCCATGATTGAGCGATTGCCTGAGCATATCCTGTAAAGTGCGGAAGGTTTCCTGGAACGGATCTGCTTCATTGGCACTAATCACTTGTCCTTCGAGCGGTGCATCAGCCATCGCTGCGCTGACTGAAGTGCTATCAGCACGAATATCGTATTGCAGCCAGCTGGTGGCCATGGCCTGAATTTTTGCGCCAATAGCGGATCATTGCCGAAGTTAAGCAAAACGCGCTCCAGCGTTTCTTTTTTCTGCTGCGCATTCAAACCCACCTGTTTTGCATCCCAGCTACGCAGAAGCTCACGAATCGCATCCGGCCACTGTTTGGAGAAGGTTACGCTGGCATCCATGCCATCACCCAGCAAAGCTGGCAAAGCTGCCCAGTTATCCTGGGCTAATAATTTTTCCCAGCGCGCAATCCATTTGCTTTGGTCTGTGGTTTCCTTGGGCAACTCTCTGAGCGCTTTAAGTATGGCGCTATCCAGAGTTCCCTTGACAGGAATACCCGCAATTTCATTGTAAATGCGTTGGTAATTTTCCGGGGTAGGCGTTACCCGTTGCGCAGCGATCTGTTTAATCGTTTCACGGGCAATATCCGAAGGAGCCAGTGTTGATGAATTTTTATCATTGAAATTAGACATGATTTTCGTGACCTGTGAGCAATATTACATAAACCAAACAGGCACCATTTTCCAGCTTTCATGTAAATTCAAAAGCCAGTGAAATGCTATTTTTATCGTTCTATTTCAAGCCAACCTGCTTCAAGCCAAGCGTCAGTGTCCAGAATTGTTATCCTGAAACCCGCAGTTGAACCACTTGCAGATGAGCATAGCGTTATCTGCCAGATGTTAAGTATCCTATACGGCGGAATGCGTTACACTTTCCCGCCCTAGGCGAGCTTCTTGGCTGGCAATTCGAGTCTGACCCTCATGGCATTGACCAGATTAAGCGAAATTAAACGGCTCCGAGATAAATTGAAAGTCTGCGGCTGCACTGATGCCAGCGCTAAAGTCAGCAAATCCAGTGCATGTAGTGCAGTGCCAGGGGTGGGAAAGGTCACCGCAACCAGCTTATTGGCGGAACTCCCTGAACTTGGAAATCTGGCCAGACGTGAGATTGGCGCCTTGGTCGGTGTTTGTCCGTTCAATCGAGACAGTGGTGGTCACAAAGGTAGACGGGCGATTTGGGGCGGTCGTGCCAGTATCAGAGCGGTGTTGTATATGGCGGCGTTGGTAGCAAGCCGCTATAACCCTGTCATTAAAGCGTACTATCAAAAGTTGCTTGCAGCGGGCAAAGTCAAAAAAGTAGCGCTGGTGGCTTGTATGCGTAAATTGCTGGTGATTTTGAATGCCATGGTGAAAAACAATACGCCTTGGCGTGGGGTGGAGGCTGCTTGAAAACCGGTCAAAAACAATTTATTTCAAGACAGTTGCTGTCCCCTATTGTTTCTCTATTGTTTCTGTGGTCTGTCCCCTATTGTTTCTTTACTGAGTCCCTATGAATAAATGGAATATTCCCGACTGGTTGGAGAGAGAAGTTATTTCACGGGACACCTGCTGTGTTTATTGCGGCATTGAGTTTGACTCTTGTGCCACTAGAAAATCGAAAGCATCTTGGGAGCACATAACCAACGATGCAAGAATCACTACAAGAGAAAATATTGCCCTTTGTTGCGTCTCTTGTAACGCAAGCAAAGGCGCGAAATTGCTGGCCGACTGGATCAATTCGACTTACTGTAAAAACAAGAATATTACTCCGCACTCAGTCTCAGACATTGTTAAACGTGCCCTTGTAAAGCCGCCGAGGTATGCCAATGAAAACGCCTAACCCGGCAGTCAAGCGAAAATAATTGGCGAAAATAATTAAAATAATTGGGGACAGACCACGGTTTAATCGTGTAAAGCCCATCCATCAAGCACGGTAGGTTGGGTTGAATGCAATGAAGCCCAACAATAACGATGCCATAAATGTTGGGCTTCGCTACCGCTCTGCCCAACCTACGCGCTGGATCGTTTGCTGCACCATGCACGCATCGTGCCGATTGCCGGCGAGAGCTATCGCCTTAAAAATCAGCGGGCGGCAGGTATGGTGAAGGCGAAACAGGCGGCAACTCCAACAATAATAATAGGGGACAGACCACGGTTTAACCGTGTAAAGCCCATTGTCGCAGAATGCCCATCCATCAAAGCTTTCAGCACGGTAGGTTGGGTTGAATGCAATGAAGCCCAACAATAACGATGCCATAAATGTTGGGCTTCGCTACCGCTCTGCCCAACCTACGCGCTTACAGACCCCCAAAATCCTTTAAAAGGGAGTATCAGGCGGGACTAGTCGCCATATTTCTTTGGTACCTTTGCATTTAAACCACTTTTCATCAAGTTGAGCACTAATGTAATAATCTAATACTGGTAATTCTTCGATTAAACCTTCATCAAGCTGTGACTTAATCCAAACACAAAAGTGTTTGTATTCAGAGTACGATTGAAAACTATCTATTGCTTCCCAATTGCAACTATTCATTATCGTATCCATCCTGAATCAATTTTAAAGTTTTTTGGAATAATTGGTGGAATAATTGGGGACAGACCACGGTTTAATCGTGTAAAGTCCATCCATCAAGGCTTTCAGCACGGTAGGTTGGGTTGAATGCAATGAAGCCCAACAATAACGATACCATAAATGTTGGGCTTCGCTACCGCTCTGCCCAACCTGCGCGCTGGATAGTTTGCTGCACCATGCACGCATCGTGCCAATTGTCGGCGAGCTATCGCCTTAAAAATCAGCGGGCGGCAGGTATGGTGAAGGCGAAACAGGCGGCAACTCAACCGAATAAGTGGAAGAAAATTTAATGGGGGTGTATCAAATTTGAATCGGCGCTTGTTGTAAAAGTGTATCAATTTTAAATCGGCGTTGACACTTAGGGATTAAAAAGAAATAAAAATCATCTGTATCCCACTTGTATGTTATTTTATGTACAAAACTTTGTACTGTTTGTGATTGGAGGTTGTGATGGGAATTTCAACAAGTGACGTGGTACCGTTCTCGCTGGCAAGAGCCAATCTGTCCGAGCTGGCGGAGCAAGTGAAAGCCGGTGCTGAAAAGATTATCACCAAAAATGGCGAAAGCTATATCGCGCTGATTGATGCCAAACGTCTGGATTACTACCATCAGCTGGAACATGAGCGCATTCATTTGCTGTTGATAGACGAAGCCAATCACGGTCTGGACGACATTGCTGCGGGTCGCGTGCAAGAGGCAAGCGAGGCTATCCAGCGCTTGCAGAGCCTGCGTCGCGTATAAGCGCTGAAAGCAGGAGTTTGGCGTGTCAAATAAAATCACCGTCCTGCTCACGGCTAATTTTGAACACAATCTGGCGAGCATTGAGGCGTTTCTGGCAGAAGCAGATGCATTACAGGCCAATGATGCGCTGCTGGATGAATTGCTTGTGACCGTTATTCCCAATCTCGAACGCTTTCCCGATATGGGGCGTTTGTTTCTGAGTCGTCAGGCAAAATCGGTGGAAACGCTCAATGCCATCCGCGCTTTACAAAGTAAATTGGGCAAGGGGGAATTGCGGGAATATCTGCTGAGCGACTTTCTGCTACTTTATGCGCGTTTTGATGACAGCCTCTATTTGTTATCCATCAAGCATGACCGGCAACTGTCGTTTGACTTTGCCGGTCATTGGCCGACTTATTGAAGTTATAGCTTGTTATTTCAAGGCTCTGTAAAAGTGCGAGTGGTGTGGAATCGCTACAAACCTGCTGGAGCGACATTATTCATATTGCTCTCCGTAGATGGAATGTTAAGGAGCCGCCATGATAAGACTGCCCTCCTGACAGCGTGGTGTCAGGAGAGTTTTCACAAGAATAATTCGAGTCTGACCCTAATACTGACCCTAATACTGTTATGCCATAAATCACTTCCTTCACCTGATGAATCTGCCGAAGCTTTGGCAGCCGTTGTAGCACTTCGTGTGCTGGCAGATAAATTGGACATAGCGCCGTCAATGCCGCGCTTGAACAAAGGGTGGTCATGGTCACAAATTGCCGAAGCACTTGGTGTATCCAAACAGGCCGCCCACAAGCGCTTGGCAAACGTTCATTCCAAAACAGATTCATGAAAGGAATTCCCATGTTCAAACCATCAGACAGCGCTTCCGCGATATGGGCACAATCATAGCACTTTGCTTTGAGGCCGAAAACTTGCCAATGCCGAAAGCCAAAAGGAACCAGGATCCGAACATTTTGTTCTGTCGGCCTTGGCTTTGCCCGACGGTACGGCACGCAAGGCATTTCTGCGAATACACGCTGACCCGAACAGCTTCCGCGCTGCCATTGCCCAACAATACGAAGATGCGTCGCAAAATGTAGGAATCACTATACCCCGCGATGTTGAAATTTCTGGCGAGGTAACACCCATCCCCACCAGCAAATGGCCTTATAAAACTCAACCTTCGGCTCAAGCCTTAATGCAAACATTGACGCGAGAAATCATGAAGAAGGGACAAAAAGCAGATTCGACAGCCCCACTATTAAGTGCGCATGTACTTTTGGCAGCTACGTCTGCTCAATATGGCGTAACCGCACGTACATTGCGAGCAATAGGTATTGATCCAGCAAAACTGGCAGAGGCAGCAACTGCGGAAATCCTTGCATATCGCGCATGTCTATGAATCCACCCCGCGCTAAAATACTAAAATAATAGCCCGCGTAGCCCGGAAGCAACAAAACATCGGTAGTGCAAATGAGCGTAGCGTTATCTGCCGTATGTGCGCATCCATTTAGCGGAATGCGTTTCACTTTTTCGCCCTACGCGAGTTTGTTGGCAACTGAGATTGTCGCAGCAGCTAAATAGGAACCCCAGCCCGCGCAAACCCGGGAATAGCAAGGCAATGGCAGGCTTGTCACTTCAAACTTCACTTGGCCGGATCCATTAAGTCACTGGATTCCTACTTTCGTTGGAATGACGAAATTAGACATAATCAGCGTTGCCTTAACTGCTCTGCAACAACTGCCGGGGCGGTTGCTGCAAAAAGCCGCGTATGCCCAGCCAGGCGGCGAACGGCACCAGCAAAGCGGCACCGGCCAAGGCCAGCAAGGCCAATGTCCCGTTGAAATGATAGGCAATATTCAGCACCTGCACGCTGATGTAATAAGCCAGTAGGCTGGCGGCTACACTGGCGACAGTGGCGGCCAACACCGCGATGCAGAAAAACTCGGTCAGCACGGCACTGACGATTTGTTTTTTGGATGCACCCAGCACACGCAGCAAAGTGGCTTCACGCACCCGCTCCTCGCGTGTGGCCACCAATGCCGCGTAGAGCACGGTCACTCCCGCCAATAAACTGAAAGCGAATACATATTCCAGCGCATGCGTCATTTTGCTCATGATGGCGTGAATCTGCTCCATCAACGCAGAAAGATCAATCACGGTGAAATTGGAATAATCGCTCACCAGCCGGTTTAGCAGCGGCTCTTGCCCCAAAGGCAAATGAAAGCTGGTGATATAACTGGCGGCAAATTCATCCAGCACACCGGGTGGCATGACGGCAAAGAAATTGGTGCGCAGCGTATCCCATTCCACCTTGCGCAGGCTGCTTACGGTCAGGGTAATTGGGCTACCGGCAATATCGTAAGTCAATTTATCCCCAGCTTGATCCCCAGATTTTCTGCCAAACCTTGCTCTAAGGATAGCAGCGGCTTGCCAGAATCGACAGCCGACCACCAGCGCCCCGCCAGCAGTTGATTATCGCTTTGCATCTGCGCCGTCCAGGACAAATTGAATTCACGTTCGGCCAGACGGCGTGCACGTTCATCCTGATATTTTTCAGTATTAAGTGGTTGTTCATTGATAGCCAGCAAGCGTCCGCGCACCATGGGCAAGACTTCGGCCTGAATACCGGCTTGCGCAAAAAAGCGTTTAATACCGTCTATCTGCGCCGCTTGTATATTGATAATAAAACGATTGGGTGCATCCGGCGGCAATGAAGCCTGCCAGCTTTGCAGCAGATCGCCGCGCACCAGCGCCAACAGAATCAAGGCCATCAGCCCCAGGCTGAAGCCGACAATTTGTGCCACCGCCATCAGCGGCCTGCGCTTTAATCCGGCCAGCCCCAGCTTCAAGGCGCTGTTGCTGGTATTGGGAAGGCGGTGCAAAAGCTTGCCGCCTGACCAGGCCATTAAGCCTATCAGCGCCAGCAAGCCGACAAAAGCCATCACCATGATGCCGCCCAGTTTAACGCTGCCCGCCTGCCACAGGATCATCAAGGCCACCACCAAAATGCCAGGTGCAAAATTCAGCCAGCCTATCGCCCCCTCATCTCCTGCATCGCGGCGCAAAATACGCAAAGCGGGCACATGGCGCAGGCCGGATAAATGCGGCCACACCACCGCCAGCATGGTGGCAAAGCCGGTCAGCATGCCGCTGGCAATCGGCAACCAACCCGGGCCGGGCAGGTTTTCCAGAAACAGACTGCCGGCCAGAGCCGCCAGACCTGCTTGCGCGGCAAACCCCAGCAGGCAGCCAATAACGCTGCCAAACAGCGCGATCAATAAAGTCTGTGCCAGCAGAATTTGCAGTATCAACCGCTGTGAAGCGCCCAGACAGCGCATCATGGCGTAGGTATCGCGGCTGTTTTGCACAAACGGCAGGCTGGCCAGAAACATGGCTACCATCGCTAGAATCACCCCACCATGGCCGACAAGCCCAAAAATTGGCGCGATTTTTCCAGCGCGTTTTTGATTTCCGGCCGCGCCTCGCTCACATCTTCCAAATGTTCGCCACGCGCCAGCTGCGGCTTGGCCCAGGCTGCATAACGCCCGATAACAGGCGCATCTGCCGCCAGCAATAATTGATATTTAACCCGGCTGCCAAACTGCAACAACTGCGTGGAAGGCACATCGGCGGCATTCATCAGCAAGCGTGGTGCAATATTAAACATATTGCCGCCGCGCGAAGGTTCACGCTGCAAAATCGCGCTCACCACTAATTTGCGCTCGCCGACTTCCAGCGCATCGCCCACTTTTAGTGTCAACGCATTCGCCAATCCGGGTTCTATCCACACCGTACCCGCTTGGGGAATGCTGTTGGCAATTTGGCCTGCGCCGGATTCACTATTCGCTATGGTCAAATCGCCGCGCAGGGGAAACCCCGCATTCACTGCCTTGATTTCGGCCAGGCGGCTAATTTCGCCGCGCACCACCATACTGCGAAATTCCAGCACTTGTGTGGATTTCATAGGTGTGGATTGCATGGATGTGGATTTCAAGGCAATTTTTTGTGCCTGCTGTAAAAATTTGACTGGCAATGCATGGTCGGATGAAACCACCAAATCTGCCCCCAGCAACAAACCACCCTGACTTTCCAACGCCGATTGCACACGGTCGGTAAAGAAACTGACGGCGGTAGTCGCTGCCACCGCCAAAATCAGCGCGGCAAACAATATCCGCACCTCGCCCGCTGCCCAATGACTGCGCAATTGCCGCCAGGCCAAAGACCAGGCCATCATGGTGCGTTACTTTCAGGCTCTTGCAAGCGGCCATTAACCAAGTGTAAACAACGCTGGCAACGGCTGGCCAGCGCCAGATCATGCGTCACCAGCACCAGCGTGGTACCGGCTTCGGCATTCAGATTGAACAACAAGTCGATAATGCGTTGACCGGTGGCGGCATCCAGATTGCCGGTCGGTTCATCGGCAAACAGAATGGCAGGTTTGGGCGCAAAGGCACGCGCAATTGCCACACGCTGTTGCTCACCACCGGAAAGTTGTTTGGGATAATGTGTCAAACGCTGTTCCAACCCCACCTTGTGCAAAGCCGCTGTGGCCAGCGCCTGCGCTTCCTCCCGCCCCGCCAGTTGCAAAGGCAGCATTACATTTTCCAGTGCGGTCAGCGAAGGCAATAACTGAAAGGATTGAAACACAAAGCCCATGCTGCGCCCGCGCACGGCGGCACGGCCGTCTTCATCCAGCACACCTATATCCTCGCCGTTAATCAGCACCTTGCCGCTGCTCGGCCTATCCAAGCCTGCCAGCAAGCCCAGCAAAGTGGATTTACCCGAACCGGAACTACCCACTATCGCCAGCCGTTCGCCATAAGGCACGGCCAAATCCAGCGCGGACAATATCGTCAAACTGCTATCGCTACTGGTAACATGCTTGGTCAAAGCCATGACTTCAATCGCTAAAGGTGTCACCATTCCATGAAACTCCGATTCAATTTTTTTCGTCTTTTTCTAACTTACTCTATGGTTTGTGTTTGTAACCTGATGGCTATTAATACGGTGCAGGCCGCCGCACCAGGCCTGCTGGTGTTTGGCGATAGCCTTTCCGCCGCTTACGGCATTCCGCGTGAACAAGGCTGGGTGGCATTATTGCAGCTGCAATTGCAAAAACAGGGCTTGCCGCATCAGGTCGTCAACGCCAGTATCAGCGGAGAAACCACCAGCGGCGGTGCCAGCCGCATACAGGCCGCGCTGGCACAATATCAACCAAAAATTGTACTGATACAACTCGGTGCCAATGACGGCTTGCGCGGCTTACCCTTGAATGAAATGCAGCAGAATTTAAGTACCATGATACAAGCCAGCCAGCGCTCCGGCACCCAAGTTGTGCTCATTGGCATGAAAATCCCGCCCAACTACGGCCCGCGCTACACCCGCGATTTTGCCGCTATTTATACCGACCTTGCGCAAAAATTCCATCTACCGCTAGTGCCGTTTCTGCTGCAAGACGTGGCTGGCAACCCCGCGCTCATCCAAGCCGATGGCCTGCATCCCGTCGCCAGCGCGCAAGAGCATATTTTGCAAACCGTCTGGCAAGTATTGCAGCCGATAGTTCAGAAAAAAGCGGATTCCAGTATGCGTAAAGTGCAATAACTGGAAACACTGTGCCTTTCGCGTACTTCACACTTGCAAATACAAGTTATCACTTGATCCAAATACGCCACCGAGGATGCGGTTTCGACGGCAATTGGGCATGAGCTAATAATCCTGCATCGAATAGGTAATTAAAAACTTAACTGGCGACGGATAACGCGATGCTCAAACGCCCCGGTTATACTGTTTATTTCCTGCCCGGCGCTTGTCAATGTCAGAAATATTTCACAATACGGCCTTACAATAAGATCGTCTGGGACGAAAACAGCCTACTCGAATACACCAATAATTGATTTAAATTAAACCTAAAAAACTCAATTCAATCCACAGATGACGCAGATTAACGCAGATTTTCATAGACTTGTGAGAGATCAGCGCATCACCCGAAAGGAGTGCCGCTTATCCAGGTTTAATTATTGTTTTATCTGCGTTAATCTGCATCGTCTGCGGATAACTGCTTTTTCTAGGTTAAACATGCATACTGCTTTTCTAGGTTAAACATGCTTTAACTTTGGCACTTTTAATGCTTAAAATACCCAATCTTTACGCCATACAAGCGAAAGACTCCCGTTCACAATAGTTTGAGCCTATCTGGCAATCATAATTCAGGAAAATGTCG
>JABFRO010000003.1 GCA_013141125.1 Methylophilaceae bacterium | reverse complement strand
ACGGTGCCGATAGCGGTGAATATTTCCGCTGTTACACAAACAGAGGATTTTCTGGCAGGCGTTGCCTGATCCTGAAAGAAGCAGGCCATAGGCGTGCAACTGGCAATTGATGACTTTGGTACCGGTTATTCCAGCCTGAGTTATCGAAGCGCTTTCCATAGATACCCTGAAAATCGACCAATCCTTCGTGCGTGACATTTCAAGCCGGAAATGGTGATGCCGCCATCGTCAGCGCCGTCATCAGCATGGGGCGCAGCCTCAATCAGCGCGTCATCGCCGAAGGTGTGGAAACGCAGGAACAACTGGCGTTTCTGCGGCTTCAGCATTGTGATGAAGCGCAGGGGTTTCTGTTCAGCCATCCGCTATCAGCAGAGTGTATTGCGCGCTTGCTGGTTAATCCCGGCCAGCAGTTAATGCCACTTGCCAGCGTTTAAAGCTTGAGCAAGCACTGATTTATTGCATTAACCCTTAAAGCGGCAGTTACTACCGGCGCTAACACTGATTTTATACGCTTCTGATTTCGACACCGATTAGCGTGAGCTCGCGTAGGTTTGGCAGAATGCAATGAAGCCCAACAATAAACAATTCCTTGAATGTTGGGCTTCGCTACCGCTCTGCCCAACCTACCGCGCTGATTTCATGCAAACTTTACAATAAATAAACTGCGGCAAAATGGGTTATCGCCTCAAGAAAGGTTTGCAAGAACTCGTAGCCCGCAAGCCGCCAAACAGCGGTAGGGCGCGATGAGCGTAGCGCTATCCGCACCGCCCTCTCACATACGCGCGCATTCATTGTCGTGGCCAATGCCTTGAAAGTGCCTATGGACAGGCATTTCAGGGCATTCGTTGGACTAATGAATAACTATACGGAAATTTCATACTGGAATTTCATTGGTCAGCATCCGCTTATTTCGGTGTTATTGGTTTAATATAACGCCGGAATAAAATACACCGCCGATTACCTTGCAAGTAGCTATGGGTGGCTTGAAAAAGCCGGTCGTATTTCATGCTCCACCTGGTTTCTGCAATCAAGGAAGACTTAACGCTATGGATACACAGAAATAAAAAAGCACGGGCATCAGAGATTTTGAGCAGGATGTTTCAGGTGTGTTTGCCATTTCAATTAGCCAAAAAATCAGGTGTAATAAATTTATTTTAACTATTGATTTAATTAAGATTATGTACTTTATTTTAAAATTATCAAACTGCCCCAATAAAAGATTAAGTTCTTATTTGGGGTCTACTTTACGTTAGACACTATAGGAGATCATCACTATGTCGCCACTCGAAGCCAAGAAGATCATTGACGCTCTTGCCAACGGCATTGACCCGGAGACAGGTGAGATACTTCCTGCGTTAAGTACCTTCAATAATCCGCAGGTAATTCGTGCTCTCTTTGTTGCTTTGAAGGCTCTCGATAGCGCGGCGAAACGCGCAGAACGCGACAGATCACTTCCCGGTAATGCAGGACGTCCGTGGCCAGAGGCAGAAGACAAAGAACTTCTGGCTATCTTTGATGCAGGAACTCCAATCAAAGATATTGCCGCAAAACATGGTCGCACGCATGGTGCTATTACTTCTCGCCTTGTTCGCCTTGGCAGAATCAAAGATCGAGTTGATGTTGACAACCGGAAATAATAGGGGACAGCAACAGTCTTGAAATAAATTGTTTTTGACCGGTTTTCAAGCAGCCTCCACCCCACGCCAAGGCGTATTGTTTTTCACCATAAGAATAATAGGAATAATAGGGGACACTATTTAAGCAAAGATTTAATTAAGCTCGCGTAGGTTGGGCAGAATGCAATGAAGCCCAACAATAAACAATTCCTTGAATGTTGGGCTTCGCTACCGCTCTGCCCTACCTACCGCGCTGAAATTGATGCCATTGTTGCGGAGATTGAGGGTGCTGCGGTATAAAATTCAGTTGTTGCAAATGATGCGGCAACTGTCAGCGATTAGTTGACAGTTCAAAAAGAAGGCAAGTGTTCGAGAAATCCAAACACTTCAACCAGGCAATATTCCCATGGGAAAGAAACAATGAACACGCAAGAGATTGATGCATTAAGTAAGCAAAAAGCCTATGACCTTTATGATTCGGGTGCGATTCATCGCATTGAAATCGGCACAACGGCAGGATTGCAAACCATCCACCGTTATTTATTTGATGGTTTGTATGACTTTGCCGGGCAGATTCGAGAATTAAACATCTCAAAAGGTAATTTTCGTTTTGCCAACGCACTCTATTTAAAAGACGCTTTGCGCATGATTGAGCAAATGCCGGAAAACACCTTTGAAGCTATTACTGATAAGTATGTTGAAATGAATGTGGCACACCCATTTTTAGAAGGCAATGGTCGCGCCACACGCATTTGGTTGGATTTGCTCTTTAAAAAACGATTAGCAAAAGTGGTGGATTGGCAGCAAGTGGATAAAACATTGTATTTACAAGCGATGGAGCGCAGCCCAGTCAATGACCTGGAAATCAGTTTTTATTGCAAAACGCGTTGACCGATAAAATCAATGATCGCCAGTTGTTTATGAAAGGCATTGACCAATCGTATTACTACGAACAACCTGGAGACAACCGAGGATGAGCAAAGCAATAGAAAATATCCTGAGCCTGTTTGACATTTTTCTAGGTTCAACATAAGCCCAGCTCATCATACCAAGGATTACACGGATTTATTCATGCCTAAGCGCTTCAATCGGATCCATTCTTGCGGCACGCCGGGCGGGGAAGTAGCCGAACAACACGCCTATCCCGGCCGAGAATAAAAACGACAGCAGATTAATAGTAGGATCAAACAGGAAAGGTATGCCCATTACGCCCGCCAGAACATATGAGGCACCGGCGGCGGCGATGATACCGATCAACCCACCCAGGGCTGACAACACGACAGCTTCGATCAAAAACTGCAACAACACCTCACTCTCCAGCGCGCCAACGGCCAGGCGCAGGCCAATTCCACGGGTGCGTTCGGTGACGCTGACCAGCATGATGTTCATGATGCCTATGCCCCCCACCAGCAAGCTAACCGCCGCTACGGCACCGAGCAGCGTAGTCAATACCTTGGTGGTGCTGGACAGCGTTTCAGCCAGTTGCTGGGTATCGAAGATATTGAAATTATCGTCGTCGCCTTCGGCCAGTTTGCGGCGTTCGCGCAACAATTCGCGCAAGCTGGCTTTCAGTGGCGTGCTGTCTCTGCCGTCCTGCATCGACACCAGCAAGGTACTTACTTTTCGGCTGCCGGTAACGCGTCGTTGCAACGTATGCAAGGGCACCACCACGACATCGTCCTGATCGCCCATACCGCCTTGTCCCTTGGCGGTCAGAATGCCAATCACGTTGCAGGAAAACTGCTTGATGCGCAACTGGTTTCCCAAACCTGTCTGCCCTACCGTGCCGCCGTACAGCTCGCGCCTCACGGTTTCGCCGATCACGCAAACGGCGGCACCCGCACGCTGTTCGTCGGGGTCAAAAATGCGGCCGCTGGCCAGCTTCCAGTTGCCGGTGTTAAACCAGGCGTTGGTGCTACCGTTAACGGTGCTGGCCCAGTTACGACCGTTGGCAACCACGGTGACGCTGCTGCGACCTTGCGGCGCAACTGCGGCAACACCGCCAATTTGCGACTGTATGGCTTCGGCATCGGCCTCGGTGAACTGCGGCACGCCGCCACCCCCACCGCCACCGCCGCCGGGTTGTCGCTGACCGGGGTTCACCATCAGCAGGTTGGTACCCAGACTGGAGATTTGCGTCTTGATCGCTTGCGTGGCACCGTTGCCCAGCGTGACCATGGTAATCACGGCGGCAACGCCGATAACGATGCCCAGCATGGTAAGAAACGAGCGCAGCATATTGCGTTGAACTGAGCGCAGCGCCAGCATGAACACACTGTATAGCATCAGGTCGTCTCGATCAGGCTAATGTCGGCCGGAGCATCGACAGTGGGATTCGGATTCACAGCATCTTTCGCAATTTTGCCATCAATAAAATGCACCATGCGGTGCGCGTAAGCCGCCATATCGGGTTCGTGCGTGACCATCAAAACCGTAATGCCATGATCCCGGTTCAAGGCGAGCAATAGCCCCATGATCTCGTGGCTGCGCTGTGTATCCAGGTTTCCGGTCGGCTCATCGGCCAGCAACACGGCGGGTTCGGTAACAATGGCGCGCGCAATGGCAACGCGCTGCTGCTGCCCGCCGGAAAGCTCGGCTGGCGTATGGTGTTCCCAGCCCCCCAAGCCTACCGATGCCAAGGCCTTGATGGCCGCTGCGCGGCGCACAACAGCACTATCGCCGCGATAAAGCAGAGGCAGTTCGACATTTTCCTGTGCCGATGTGCGAGCCAGCAGGTTAAAGCCCTGAAATACAAAGCCAAGATAACGGCGGCGCAGTCTTGCACGCTGATCGCGCGACAAGGCCTCCACATGCGCGCCTTTGAATAAATACTGCCCGCTGCTGGGCGTATCCAGGCAGCCAAGAATATTCATCGCGGTGGATTTGCCCGAACCGCTGGGGCCCATGATCGCGACGAACTCACCGGGCATAATGCTGAGATCAATGCCTTTCAACGCCATAAGCTCGGAGGCACCGGCACCATATTTTCTTTTAACGCCTATCAGTTGAATTAGAGCGTCACTCATTTGGCGGTCACTTTCTGATCGGTAATCACCTGCATGCCGACCTGCAAATCGCCGCCGGTAATTTCGGTCATGTGACCATCGCTGATACCGGGCGTTACGGCAACCGCAACGGCAACCCCATTACCATCCTTGGGCAATATCCACACCTGTTTGGCCGCCGCAGTGCTGGCATTGGTCGCTGCCGATTTACGCGTATTTGCGCGCGGCATACTGGGAATCAGGCTGGCCGCCATGCCTTTTTTTGCGGCTGGATTTGTGTCTGCCAGGGTGGGAGTGAAGCGCAACGCAGTATTGGGCACCAGCAAAACATCGTTGCGCTGTTTGGCAACGATGGTGGCAGTTGCCGTCATGCCTGGACGCAGGCTAAGATCGGCGTTATCCACATCCAGATAAGTCAGGTAAGTGACGACGTTATCGGTAATGGTTGAGCCAAAACCCACACGTGTAATGCGAGCCGGAAAGTTGCGAGTTGGGTAGGCGCTGACGGTAAAAGTGGCGTTCTGCCCGGTCTTGACCGAACCTACATCGGCTTCATCCACATAGACCCACAAACGCAGCTTTGCCAAATCTTCAGCCACCGTGAATAAAGTCACTGCCTGTAGCGATGCTGCCACCGCATTACCGGGATCAACAGTGCGCGTGAGCACCACGCCATCGGCAGGTGCGCTGATTGAGGCTTTGGAGAGATTGATCTGGTCGGTAGACAGCGCTGCCCGCGCATCATTCACACCGGCGCGTGCGCTGCGATCGTCGGCCAGTGCACGTTCATGGGTAGCACGTCCTGTATCCAGCTCGGTTTTTGACGGCACTTTTCCGCCCGACAGACGCGCAACTTCTTCCAGCCGTTGCAAAGTGGCTTGGGATTCCATGATCGTTGCGCCGGTTTGCGCGACCTTGGCAATGGCCGCCGCCACAGCCGCCTTGGAGCGCAAAACCTGATCGCGTAGTTTGGAAGTGTCCAGCTCGACCAGCACCTGTCCCTTCTTGATGATGTCATTCACATCGACATTGACCTTGAGTACGGTGCCAGAAAGTTCGCTGCCAATGTTAATCGAGCGTGTAGGCTGAATTGTACCGTTGGCGGTAACGGTCAAGGTCAAATTGCCGCGCGTCACGGCTTGCGTGGTATAACTGGGTAATGCATTCGCTGCTCGGCGTGCCTGCCAGTACCAGAGCCCCGCAAGCAGTAATATCAGCAACGCGATGCCGCCCCACAACGTCGGGCGGCGGTACCAAGCCACTGGCGTTGGCTCCGCGAGCAAGCTGGCGATGTCGGTATCGGTTGCCGACTTATTCACCGGAGCGGAGACTATATTGGCGGGAGGAACTGGGGTGCTCATGGGCGGGAATTCCGTTTCGTTGCTTCAATGGATAATGTTGTTGCGGTCGAGCTGTCAGGGAGCCAGCCGCCGCCCAGCGCCTTGTACAGTCGCACATGGTCGGCGCTGACATCGGCATTGGCGCTGGCGACACCATCTTGTGTGTTCAACAGGCTGCGCTGGGTTTCAAGAACAGTCTGAAAATCGACCAGCCCGCTATCGTAACGTTGGCGCGCCATCAGCGCGGCATTGCCAGCGGCTTCGGCGGCCAATTTTAATCGGGACAGGCGTTCTCTATCACCGCGCAGTGCAACCAGGCTATCTTCTACCTCTTGCAATGCCGTTAACACTGCGGCCTGATAGGCAAAACGTGTTTGCTCCAGCACGGCTTCCTGCGCACGCACTCTGGCACGTCTGGAACCGGCATCAAACAAGGGCATTGCCACATTGGCCAATAAGGAGCTGACCACCGAAGTGCCACTGGTCAACGAACCCAATGCCAATGCACTCAAACCTAGCGAACCATTCAGCGTGAAATTGGGCAAACGTGCTGCATCCGCTTGCGCCAGTCGCGCCAACTCGGCGCTTACCCGGTGTTCGGCAGCGCGCACGTCGGGACGCTGGCGCAACGTTTCGGCGGGTAGACTTAACGCCAGATCATAGCCCGCTTGCGGCAGCGGACGGACTGCCGCCAGTTGCGCCAGCAAAGTCGCTGGCGGCTGACCGGTCAGCACCGCCAGCGCATGGCTGATTTGTGCGATGGAAGTTTGCAACGGCGGGATCAGCGCGCGCGTCTGCTCTGCCGAGACACGTGCTTGCTCGGAATCCAGTGCAGCGACCAAACCGGCCTGTGTCCGCCACTGCGTTATTTGCAGCGTTTCCAGCTGGCTGCTCAAGTTGTTATTGGCAATTGCCAAACGTGCCTGGGCATTGCACAAGGCGATGTAATCAATAGCGACCTCGGCGGCAATCGTCACCTGTATATCGCCCAGGCTGGCTAAACCGGCCTGCGCCGTTGCCTCACTGGCAGCCAGCGCGCTGCGATTGGCACCAAAAAAATCCAGCTCCCAACTCGCATCCAGCCCGGCGGTAAAGCGATTACTTGCGGCGGCGCTGCCGGATTTGCTGCGCTGTGCCGACGCAGAACTGCCTAGTGTTGGCCATAACGTAGCTGCAGCTACATCGCGCAATGCTCTGGCCTCAAGCAGCGCGGCCTTTGCACTATTTACGCTGGTATTCGCTTGCAGAGATTGCTGCACAAGATCAGCAAGAAGTGGATCATCAAAACGCAGCCACCATGCTGCAAGTGAAGTTGTGCTATTCGTTGCAACCGTCGAGATGGACGACCATGCCGTCGGTACTTCTATTGCGACAGGTTCAAGACGATGAGGTTTGAATGCCGTACAACCGCTGAGAAGTAAAAAAAGACCCCCAACAAGAATGGAAATTTGCCACTTGCAGAACAAAACCTCCTTATGGCGCTTGGCGCATAAGTAGTCATGATCTGGCTCGAACTTTGTCATTCAGTTTCCATAAAATTCTTTAACTTCCCATCGCTGTATTTCGCAAATTTTAACCATTGAATGCAAGATAGAACGCCAATCAGGCACAGGGAAAAGTGAATTTTGCACTTTCGCCATCGAACAGTCTGTGCGCTAGCGCACCGTGTTGGCTATAAGGCCTCTGCCTGAATGTTTCCATTTTTACAAATAGAAATAGTCTAAAGCTGCTTTATTTCCACATGACATTACACTCTGCCTTGGCTGCCGCCGCCAGCAGCGCAATTAGCGGCAACCCGCGATGCGCCAGGCTCACCTCCGGTTCATCCGCCGCCTTATCCACTATCTGCGGCGCGGCTTTTGCGGCATTGATCGCGGCGCTTAACTGGCTCAAGGCCGCTGGCACATCTTCCGCCAGAATCGCGCCGGGAACGGTGGTGCTATGCCCCATCATTTGCAACATGCTCAGCGCAACATCCCCAAACATGGTGATGTCGGCATAAGCTTCAGTGGTGAAGGTGACTAACATGGCATAACTCCTTTTAGCCCAGATTTTGCCTGGGCTTTACTTTCATGCCGATTAGTGCGGCAGTTGGTTTTCGATAGTGTCCAAGGCCTTGCGCACTTCCTGCAAAATAAGCTTGTCGGCCAGGCTCTGATTAATCTCTGGAATATCCCAATCAAAAATGGTGCGATATTTTTCAACCAGACTTTTCACGTCAACGATAATTTCACCCCGCAGCTTATTCAATTCAATTTGTTCCATTTTTGCCATTTTCTTGTCTCCTTTCTTATGACTATAGCCCAAGGCATGTTTATATTGGCAGCACGGTTGCTGCTGTGCTTGCTGCCAATAGCCAGCCGTTCACGTGCGCGGTTTACAAACGTATAGGCGGCAGATAACCACCAGGAAGAATGCCCGTCACTGTCAACACAATCAATATCAGCAAGAGGATGAAAAGCACACGCACAATCTGTGCCACGGGTGCCGGTAAGGGTAGCTGGCTGACGAGCCACCAAATGAGTCCAAACACGACCAGATATACGATAAGGTTGATGATGATGTTCATATTTACCTCTTTATGTTTAAAGAAACCGATGTAGCTATCCCACCCAAAGCCGCTTCTGGAAAAAGTTGTCACAGAGCAGAAGATAATTTTTATGTCACTTGCATAGCTGTTTGCAGCATGACAATTTTTCATGCATGCGTATGTGCGCCAGCGTACCTATGCATGAAATAGCCGGGCTGGAGCGGAAGGCAGCAGTGTTTGTAGCAACAGCGCCTATCAGAAAGTTTCCGGTTTGAGTTTCGAGTAAACAGCAGATACCCAGTCGATTACTTCGCTGCTAAGCCGTTATTCCTTTGAGGGTCGGAATCCAGCATCGTGAAAAAGCCACTGGATTCCGTGTCAAGCACGAAATGACAAACGTAATTCCGGCTTAGCTGAAGCAGCTTGCTAATCAAGATTAAAAAACTCTTTCTTGTTTTATACTTACCTGCTGTAAAAATTTTCAAGCTGAAAGGGTGGTATGTCCAAGGAGAAAGGTTTGGCGCGGGGTGCGCTAGGTGGTTTTGAATCTACCGTGATGGGGATTGCCGGCACAGCACCGGCGTTCAGCGTGGCGGTCACCACGGCGACCATTGTAGCGGCGGTTGGCACACTTTCCGTGGGTAGTATTTTGTATTGTGGCTTGATTATGTTCGGCATCATGCTGGCCTTTGTGCATTTGAATAAAATCAATCCACATGCCGGTGCCACTTATGCCTGGGTGGGGCAAATATTTGGCAAATCCTGGGGGTTTTTTGCAGGCTGGGGTTTGTTGGTGGCTTCGATTTTCTTTATGGTTTCGGCCACGATTCCTGCCGCCACTTCCACGCTGGTGTTGATTGCTCCCAGCCTGGTAGAAAACCCGGGCTGGGTCACGTTTACTGCCGCCGTATGGCTGACCTTGGTCACCATTGTGGTGACCAAGGGCATCAAGCACGCCAGCTACGCGCAGTTGGCGTTGACCATGATAGAAACCGTGATTGTGTTTGCGCTGATTATTGGCGCGTTTTACCAGTATGGGGGCAAGCCTGCACATCTGCCTTCATGGAGCTGGGTATCGCCGTTTGCCTTTACCCCGGAACTGTTTGCCACCGGCGCACTCACGGCTATTTTCTTCTATTGGGGCTGGGATGTAACCATGAATCTGGGCGAAGAAACCCGGGCAGGAACTGCAAAAGACAGGCTACACTCAGCCGGGCAGGGCGCATTCTGGGCGATGGTGAATCTGATTTTATTTTTTATCATCATGATGATCGTGGTGCTGATTGTGTTGACGGATAGTGAAATAAAAACCGCCAATACCAATGTGCTATATGCCATAGCCAACAAGCTGTTTGCTCCGCCGTGGAATTATCTGGCGGTGCTTTCCACCATACTTTCCACCATCGGTACGATAGAAACCCAGATTCTGCAATTCAGCCGCAGCATGTTCGCCATGGCGCGCGACGAGATGCTGCACCCGCGCTACGCCAGAATCCACCCGCAATGGCAAACGCCCTGGCTTGCCACCGTGGTGATCTGGTTTTTTGGGGTGGTGCTGTTATTCAGCTCATCCTACATGCCCACAGTCAGCTCCATTTTGCAAAGTTCGATTTTGGCGATTGGTTTTCAAATCTGCTTTTACATGAGTCTGGCCGGTTTCGCCTGCGCCTGGCATTACCGCGCTCAGCTCAATAATGGTTGGCATGCTGCCATCTCGCATGTGATCTGGCCATTTCTGGCAGCAGCATTCATGGTGTTCATTGCTATCTACAGCATTCCAACCTTTGATAAGGTTGAGATTATCATGGGCGTAGGCGGTCTATTGGTAGGCTTTGTGCCACTACTGCTTGGGCACAGGCGTAAATCGGGCAAGCGGCTCAGATAAGTTTATTCGGCTCGAATCAGTAACACGGGCACGCTGGCTTCCCGAACTACGCCTTCCGCCACGCTACCCAGCAGCAAGCGGTTGATGCCGGAACGCCCGTGTGTGCCAATTACGATCAAATCCGCTGACCAGTCTTTTGCCTCGCGATCAATCGCCGTGGCCACCCGGGTTCCGGCAGATTCAAGCAATGCAGTTTCCGCTGTCATATTGGCCTGCCTAACAATCTCTGCCGCCCGCGCCAGCGCGTTTTCGCCAGTTTGACGCACGGCCTGCATCAGTGCGGCATAGTTGATGATGTCATAACTCTCAACATTAAACACGAGAGTTGCATCCAATACATAAACCAGACGCAGGCTGGCTTTTCCAGCGGCCAGTTTTATGGCTTCCTGTAGCGCACGTTCTGCAGTTGCACTACCATCAATCGGAACAAGAATACGTTGATACATAGTCACTCTTTTGATTCTCCGCTGAATCTACAAATTTTATTTGAGCCCGCGTTTGCTTATGCTAACAGCAACTTTTGATTCACGGCCATTTACATTTTGCCATTGCCTGAAAATCCCACGTTGCCCTGCATACGCGCAACATATCCAAACTCATCACCCATAAAAAAGCCCCGCATGACGGGGCTTTTAAACGCTTAAATTAAATTACTTATTGCAACCCACTGGCTGCTCATGGGTGGTATCAATCACTACCCGGCGATTGGGTGCCAAGGCTGAAACCAGGTTTTTACGCCCTTTTACGCCTTTGCCATCCACAACCGGATCAGATTCGCCCTTGCCCACAGCTTGCAAGCGCGCGGCATCAATGCCTTGGCTAACCAGGTAATCTTTCACGGTATTGGCGCGGTGCTCGGAAAGTTTTTGGTTATAGGCTTCACGGCCAATGCTGTCGGTATAGCCAGTGACCAAAACCAACTGCACATCGGTGTGTGCTTTGATTTTTGCCGCTACTTCATCCAGCGCTGGTTTGCCTTCGGTTTTTAAGGTGGCTTTATCAAAGCCAAACAGGGTTTCCGAGGCGATGGTAATGGTCTCCACGCGCGGTTTGCAGGCTTCAGGCGTGGGAGCTACTGCTGCTGCGACAGGTGCCACTTGTGATGCGGCAACCGGTTCTGGCGTGGATGTCACCACAGGGGCGGCGGCTACTGCTTTAGGTGTGCCAAATTTGAATATGCCGCCCAAACTCAAGTAAGTATTACCTGCGGTTTTTCTATCGGTAAAGCCTGCCAAATCCGTGGCCTTGGCTTCACTCCAAACATGACGCAATTCAGCTTGCACCCCCAGGGCTTCGGTAAACAAATATTGCGCGCCTACACCCACATTGGCTGCCCATGAGGTGTTATTGCCTTTTTGGGTGCTGTAATCAATATTGTTATAGGCACCACCGATACCGGCTAATACATAGGGGCGAAAGGCATTGCGGCTGAAAAAGTACAGCGCATCAATCCCCAGCAGCGATTGCTCGTATTTACCGGCACCTGATTTTGGGTCAGCATAAGCATAACCGCCACCGACCTGAATATCCCAATGTTCATCCAGCTCTTTGCCTATACGCAGCGAAAGACCCGGGCCTACGCCATCGGCACCTAAAACGCCATCGGGATGCACAGCGCTAACGCTGGGGATGACATACCAGGAGCCTTGGTAAGCTTCTTCTGCGCTGACGGCAAAAGCGCTCAAACCAAACACGCTGGCGATGGCAAGACTCATTAAATTCTTATTCATTTTTAATTACTCCATATAGATAAAACTTCAAAATTAGGTATTCAGCGATGCCGTGAGTGCAGATTAAATGAATAGGCCAATCAGGTCTGTGCGCTAGCCCACATTGAAACCAGCCCACATTGAAAATAGTGGACGCATTATTTGTTTGCGTGTGGAACAGGTTTTTGCCTATAAGTTTTGCCCGGAGGCGGTGCCACTGGTTTAACGCGCGTCTCTGCCAATAGTTTGGCGCATGCGCTGTTTTCGCTGGAGCCGGTGACCACGAAAGGAATGACGGCGGCGAAGGGTGCCAGCGCTGCCAAGGCAATGGCACCGCCAACACGCATGGCCAATACGCCTTTGTCGATAGTGACCTGTGGTTGTATAAAATCGCCGCGCACATACAGCGGTGCGCTTAATGAAAACACGCGCAAGCCTTTGCTATTGGGTTTGATGGTCAAATCCAGCTGTTCTTGCGCCAGATCAATCTGCCCATTGACCATGAGTATGGCAGCGTCGGTATCCATCATAAAATAACGTGTTTGCATCAAGCCTTGTGTTACGCCCATATCAAGCGCCATGCAGTTCAGCTTGACCTGCTTGTCCCCCAGCACATGCGTCACAATAATATTACCTACGTTCAAGCCCATTTCTTCCAGCAACAACTTGCTGATAGTGCCTTGATTGATAAGCATTTTTATTTCGCCATTGGCTGCGCCCAGCAGCGTGGCCACAGAATTGCCCACGGCGGACAAGGAGGCATCGGCATTGATTTCACCCGCGCTGGCTTGTAGCGGCTGCAAGGTGGGGAATAATTGTTTTAAGCGCAAATGGCGCGCGCTGGCCTTTATTTCAGCCTTGATGGCCTGTTTGCCAACGCTGCCACTGGCATCGAGCTTTATCTGCATCCCCAGCTTGCCACCCGCCATATCAAAATCCAGCGGCGCTAAGGACAACACGCTATCGTGAAGATGCAGCATGGTGCTTAATTTATTGATGGGCAATGATTTTTTGTGGAGGATTTTTTCAGCGCTAAAGTGAATATCGGCATCCACACTATCCCAGCGCTCGGGGGTGAATGGCTCTACCGGTAGCCGTTTATTTGCCGGTTGCACGCTAGCCGCCCCACGCTTGGCCTGGCTGGCTCTGGAATCGGCACCAATCAGCGGGGCGAGATCAGCCAGCTGTAATAAATGCGATACCACGCTCCCGGTGAGCAAAGGGCGCGCTTGCCCGGATTGATAGTCGAGATGGCCGCTGATGTCGCTGGCACCCAGCCGCCCGGTGAATTTATCGTAACTCCAGCGCGCGCCATGTCTATTAAGCTGGCCGATCAAATGGCCTGCCGTGGCAAACGGCGGCGTTTCCGGCAAATAAATACCGCTTAACGCATAGAGCCTGCCCATGCTTACGCCAGACACTTTAAGCTGCATATCCAGCGCCACTAAATCAGCAGGCTTGGTCAGCGTGCCTTGCGCCGTGATAAGGGTTTGCCCCATGCGCAGATTGGCTAAAATCGGATAAGGTATATTTTGCTGTTGCAGTGATAACACCGCCCCTGCCTTACCGCTGCCGCTGATGCTTTCACCATTGAACTGGCCTTGCAATTGCCAGGCCACGCCATATGGCGTGCCAGCTTTCAGCGTATCCATGCTGGCCGTCACATCGGCATGTTTGATGGCATCCTGCAAATGCACGCTGGCCTGGCTTAAAACCAGGCCTTGCAGTTCCAGCTGCCAGGGCAAAGGTTTGCCGTCCTGGTTAAACGTCCAGTTGTTGTGGCCTTTTATATCACGTTGCAAATGGATGACAGGTGCTTCAAAACGCAGCATGGGAATCACGATTTTTTTGCTCAACAACGCCAGCGGGTTGAGTGAAAAAGCGAGCGATTTGATATGCGCCATCTCGCCCGCTGGCAATGCATGAGCCACTGTCAGCGCCGCCGGATTGCCGATATGAATATCCCGCGCCACCAGATGCGGCCATGGCAGCCATGCGCGCCAAGTTTGATCGCCAGCGGTTAGCCCGGCTTTGTCCCAGCTCAGCGCAAGATCACCGGCAATGGTAAATGGCCGACCCAGCGCCATACTGGCGCGCGCATTGAGCCAGGGCTTGGCGTGATTCCAATCCATAGTGAGCAACACCAGCAGAACGCATGCGGGAAAAGCCAGCACGGCAGCAGCAATTGCCCAGGCAATTTTGGTGCGGCGCGGCAAAGACTTGCGTATATTCAAATCCAAGGGCTCAGCATGCATCAACCACCCAGATAAGGATTATGGCGACGATGAACATCACTGGCGGAAAAAATTCCGGGGACACGCTCACAACGTAATGGAGCTATTTGTTGACTATGTGGCATTATTTTCTGTGCATAAAATTGCGGTTTGGCAGCGCCATCATCAGCGCTTTTACTAACTTTTGCAGGATTGTCGGCAAGCAGATTTTGTAAGGCATGGCGATTATCCGCCGGATGATGGACGGGCTTGCTCTCTTGCTGCCTGACATGGTTTTTCAATTGTTGCCAGCCATTCTTGATTTGATCCAGGATCATTTTATTTACCTCACACTCAATGGTTACATGATGATTTTCATCATCACAAATCGCTCATAAGCAGCACGTGATTAGAGATTTTCAAGCTTCATCAATAAATCTTTAGGCCTGTAAAACGCTCATCTCATGTTTTAAAGCTTACGGCGAACTTCATATAATGTCAGTTGGCTGGCGCACATAATGACCTGAATTTTTTAATCTACGTCGATACGTTGCTGTCCGGCTTTGGTTTATTGGCTAATTTCAACCAGGGTCAAACGCAAGCTGGCGAGCGAATCTGCGGCCATTCTGCGTAAACCATCGAGATGTACTTTTAATGCAGAGCCGTCAGCACGCAGCAGCTCCAGATCAATGCCCTGCTTTTCATCTATGGCATGTTGCATGATGTGCATGAACATGCGATGCCAGCTGTCTTGATCCTGTGCGGCAACAAACGAGGAGAAACGCCTGTGGATGAGTTTTCCTCTATCCATGCCCAGCAAGGTAGCCGCAGTTAGATTGGCTTCAGCAATCAGGCCTTCGCGGTTGATGGTCAAGTACGCACACGGGGCAAAATCATAAAGATCCACATAACGATCACGCGCTTCTTCCAGCGCAATATGCGCTCTGCGTAATTCCTCGTTTTGCATTTCCAGCTCTACTTTATGCACCAGAAGTTCATGCAGCATTACTTCGGTAGGTTGCGCCAGCGCCTCGGACGGTGACAAATTGGTCAGCAGGGATTCTGCTTCCGTTCTTAACGTTATTCGCCTCTCCAAACCATCCCAAACTTTTTTCATAATGAATTTTCCTTATTGATTATTAGATTAATTTCTTCCATTGCCAGCAGAATCAACGGTGGTTCACTTGCCGAACCGGCAATACAGCGCGCATTCAACATCATGCGGCGGTGACCAATCACGGGAAAGTCATGCTCCACCACATAGCCATCAAAGGTTTGGTCGCGCGGCAAAATGGTTTCCAGCAATTCACGCAAGGCGGGGATATTCCATTGCCGGTTGCCCAGATCGTAAATTTTGCGATTAAGCGTATCCGCCAGCAGCACTTGAAAATACTGGCAAAAAGCGCGGTTGGCAGAAATCACTTGCAAATCTGCATCCAGTACCAGCAGTGGCTCGCGTATGGTTTCGACGATATTTTCAGCCATTTCCCGCGCATGTTGCACGGCTGCTTCCGCCTTAACACGCTGACTGATGTCGGTAAAAGTCAGCACCACACCTTCAATCACATTATCCAGCGTGCGGTAAGGCTGAATGCGCACCAGATACCAGGTGCCATTGCGTGCATGAACTTCGTGCTCAAACGGCAGTAGTGTTTCCAGCACTTTTTGCGCCTGCACCAGCAGATCCTCGCCTTCCAGGTCGGATTTGATATCCGCCAGGGCACGCCCCACATCGGAAGCGACCAGGCGATAGACCTTGCCGGCCTCCCGTGTGTAGCGTCGAATCAGCATGTTCTGGTCGAGAAACACAGTGCCTATATTGACGTTATCGAGCAGATTTTTCATGTCATTCTGCATCCCTGCCAATTGCTCGATTTTGGCCTGGAGTTCGGCATTCACGGTAATCAGCTCTTCATTCACCGATTGCAACTCTTCCTTGGAAGTTTCCAGTTCTTCATTGGTGGACTGGAGCTCCTCGTTGGTGGATTGCATCTCTTCATTGGAAGATTTTAGCTCCTCGTTGGAGGCTTGCTGTTCCTCAATGGTGGCTTGCAGATTTTCCTTATTGTAGGACAGCTCACGTTCCAGTTCGGCTATACGCCCCAATTCAGCGGGTTTGCTCGTGGTTTTGCGCCTGGGTTTGCTTACTGCGCTGGCTATTTCCTGAAAGCTTATCAGGAGCAACCCTTCTCCACCTTGCGGATCGGGTAATGGCCTGACGCTCAAACTCACCGTTGTGTAACTGCCATTGGTCTTGACCTGCACTTCGCGATTCAGCATAGGTGCACCTAAATTGACTACTGTCTGAATCGCACTACGTAATTCCAGCTCCAATCCTTCGCGCGCCATTTGTATGATATTGAGGCTGGCTTGCCCGGGCGGCGGACGCAGAAACTTGCCGGTTTCACCATGCACAAACAGCGTTTCGCCCTTAAGGTCTGTGACCACGGAGGCGGGTGCAAAGCATTGCACCAAAACGCGGCGCGTTAAATCGGCTAAATCCGGCTCTTTGCTTATTTGCATAATAGGCTCTGACTTGCTGCTATTAACGGCTGCCCAAGTCAAGGGGCTGGTCATTATGGCGTGGTTTGAAGCCGCTGTTGGCGTTACCAGATAAAACTTCCACTTGCGATTAAGCGCTGAAAACAGATCGGTATGGTTGCCTATACTTTCCGATGGCGAAAGAAACAGCACGCCACCGGGCTTGAGTGCATAGTGAAACGCCGGTATCAGTTTGTTTTGCAGCTCCGCTTCCAGATAAATCATCAGGTTGCGACAGCAAAGTAGATCAAGTTTGGTGAACGGCGGATCCTTGATTACATTTTGCACGGCGAACACCACCATTTCACGGATTTCCTTTTTTACCCGATAACCGGCATCCTCCTTGGTAAAAAAGCGCCGCAAGCGCTCCGGGGAAACATCCTGAACAATATTGGGTGGATAAAGTCCGGCGCGGGCAATGACAATGGCATCATTCGCCAGATCGGTGCTGTAAATCTGCACCTTAAAATCAGGATGGGATTGTTCCAACAATTCGCGCAGTAAAATAGCCACCGAATAAGCTTCTTCGCCCGTGGCACAGCCCGCCACCCAGACCCGCAACAGATAGTTATCCGGCTTGCCTTGGCACAGTTGCGGCAGTATGGTTTTTTCCAGCACGTCAAAGGCTTCTTTGTCGCGAAAAAAACTGGTGACATTAATCAGCAGTTCCTTGAATAAAATCTGTATTTCCGCCGGATTTTCCTTGAGGAAGCGGGCATAGACTTCGGTGTTTTCAATATTGTGCTGCGCCATGCGGCGCTCAATGCGGCGGCCTATGGTACTTTTCTTATACATCGAAAAATCATGGCCGGTGGCGCTACGCAATTGCATCAAAATGCGCGCCATGCCGCTGACCATGGCCGGTGCCAGCGGTGTTTGTTGCAGTTGTTTGTTGAACACGCCCTGTTTTAAAACGCCGGCTATCATCACTTCAGCCATTTTCTCTACCGGCAGAATATGATTGGCATAACCCGCCTGAATAGAACTGCTGGGCATACCCGCATATTTGGCTGTGCTTGGTTCCTGCACCAGTGAAACACCCCCTGCGCCAACTATGGCACGCAAGCCCAGTGTGCCGTCGCTACCGGTGCCGGATAGAATAATGCCAATCGCGTTTTCGCCCTGATCTTCAGCCAGCGAGCGCAAAAATTCATCTATCGGCATACGTAGCGCGTGCGGCTCTTCCAACACGCTCAATTGCAGTTTTCCGTGAAAAATCGTCATGTCACGATTAGGCGGAATGATGTAGACCTGATTGGCTGCAACCGGCATTTGATCCTGCACTTCAATGACACGCATGCTGGTTGCCCGTTGCAGAATTTCCGTGAGCAGACTGTCATGGTCGGGAGCCAGATGCGAAACCAGCACAAAAGCGAATCCGCTATCTGCTGGTGTATGGCGAAAAAACTGCTCAAAAGCTTCCAGCCCACCAGCGGAAGCACCAATGCCAACAATCGGAAAAGCCGGGCTAATGTTCACGCATTCTTCATTACGGGTGGCCATGGGCGCTGGCGTAGGTCGCTTGGTGGTTGTTTTATTGGTCACAAGTTTTCTTTCAGGTCGCTGTTACATGAGGTTTGAAACCTATGCGGGAATCATACTCTTTGAATCTCCAATGACGAGTTTTGCCCTGAAAATTAAACCTCTGCGCAATGTGCGCTAACAGACAGACGGCACAAAACAGTCTGCGTAATCTGCAAACATCATGTGGCAAACAGCGCAAGGGTTTTTCGGTTTTCTGCAAATTGGCATCGAAAAATCAGCAATGCGTCAACTCCTTGTGATTATGACAAAACCATCGTCATACCACTAACTAGCGAGAGGAATTTAAAATGAACTGGGATCAAATTGAAGGCAATTGGAAACAATTAAAAGGCAATGTCAAACAACAATGGGGCAAGCTAACCGACGACCATCTGGATGTGATTGCAGGTAAGCGCGACCATCTGGTTGGCAAAATTCAGGAAGTTTATGGCATCAGCAAAGAGGAAGTGGAAACTCAGCTTTCTGACTGGCAGAAATTGCAAAAAGAGCATGATTGCTCGAAACACTGATCTATTTAATCATCTGTCAACAGAGGAAAAATCATGAAAAATTTCAATATTAGTGCGCTGGTGCTGGCGCTAGGTTTTACTTTCAGTGTGAGCGCGATGGCTGAACCAATCACCAAGGCGCAATACAAAGCGCAGGAAAAAAGCATAGCTGCTGAATATAAATCCGCCAAGGCGGCTTGTGATTCGCAATCAGGAAACGCCAAGGATATTTGCGTAGCCGAAGCCAAAGGCAAGCAGAGTGTTGCCCAAGCGGATCTGGAAGCCAATTACAAACCTTCTACCAAATCGCACCATGCCGCGCTAGTTGCCAAAGCCGATGCTGATTATGCAATCGCCCTTGAAAAGTGTGATGACAAAGCAGGTAACGTCAAGGATGTTTGCGTGAAAGAGGCGAAAGCGGCCAAAGTCAGTCAAATAGCCGATGCTGAAACCCAGCTAAAATCTTCAAAAGCCAACGTGGAAGCCAAGGAAACAAAAGCAGAAGCACGTCATGATGCCGCTGCGGATAAACGTGATGCTGAGTTTGTAGTTGCCAAGGAAAAATGTGATGCCTTGGCAGGCGGCGCTAAGGATACATGCCTCAGCAATGCCAAGATCCATTACGGCAAATAATCAACCACCCCGTTTTAGATACAGCTTGAGCTTGTCGAATGTGTTGAATACATTAAAATTTCGACGAACTTAATGTGAACTAACTTCAAATATTATCGAGCCGTATCAATAGAACCTTAGGTTAGTTAATGAGGGTAGTGACTGATCCTCGCACTGACCAGCTGCTGCTGGTCAGTGCGAGGATTTTCGCTTTTGGTCTTTGTGAGGCGCTGGATGCTCAAAGCATTTCCTCAACTTTCGTTTTACGTTGCAATACGCTGAACTTCTTCCAAGGAGGAACGGCTGGACGCACACCCTCGACACTAAGCCATCCTGGCTATTCGTCGCATTTCCTTATAAGGGCATACCCTTATTCCCCCTTGTCACGCATTGTCATATTCTCAATGCAATGAAAGGCTGAGTGGTTGATTCATTAGAAAATCAGTGCATTTATATTCGAGTTTTTACAAAATTTTTATATTTGCACCGCTAATTTATTCAAAATATTTATTTCTAAAATCCTATTATTGCCATGTGATTTTATAAACGGAGGCAACAGATGGATCTCATCTATATTGCAGGAATATTCCTGTTCTTCGCCGTGTTGGCTGCTATGGCTTACGGCTGTGCAAAGCTGGGAGGCATGCTATGAACTGGCTCACTCTCATTAGCGGTCTTGTTGCCGCCGGCTTGCTAATCTATCTGATTGCGGCTCTGTTTCACCCGGAGGACTTCTCATGAGCCATCACGCCTGGACTCTACTCGGTGTTTATTTTCTCGCTCTGTTGTTGCTGGTTAAACCGCTAGGCCTTTATATCGCCCACGTGATGGAAGGTCGGTTAAGTTTTGCCTCGGGCTTGGAAGCCGCTCTCTATCGCGTCTGTGGCATTAAAAAAGACGAGGAAATGGGCTGGCTCAACTATGCACTTGCTCTCCTGTTCTTCAATCTGTTGGGTGTGCTGGCGGTGTATGCCTTGCAACGTCTGCAACTCTGGCTGCCGCTCAATCCGCAGCAGATGGCCAGCGTCAGTCCGGATTCCTCGTTCAACACGGCGATCAGCTTTGTTACCAACACCAACTGGCAAGGCTATAGCGGCGAATCCACCATGAGTTATCTCACACAAATGCTCGGGCTGGCGGTACAGAACTTTCTCTCTGCCGCCACCGGTATTGTGGTGGTGATTGCGCTGATACGCGGTTTTGTTCGCCACACGGCTGCTACCATCGGCAATGTGTGGGTGGACTTGACGAGGGTCACGCTTTACCTGCTATTGCCGCTTGCGCTGCTATTTGCCGTGTTTCTGGTGAGCCAGGGTGTCATCCAGAATTTTGATGCCTACAAGGATGTGACGACAGTGGAGGCCACGCAATACGACACACCCAAACTCGATGCCGCAGGCCAGCCGCTCAAGGACGAAAAAGGCAATGCCGTGACGGAACCCGCGACCACGCAAACCCAGTCTTTGCCGATGGGGTCGGTAGCCTCGCAGGAAGCGATCAAGATGCTGGGTACCAATGGCGGCGGTTTCTTCAACGCCAACTCGGCGCATCCGTTCGAGAACCCCACCCCACTGACCAATTTTCTACAAATGTTGAGCATTTTTCTGATTCCCGGTGCGCTCTGCATTACCTTCGGCCGTATGGCGGGCGACCCGCGTCAGGGCTGGACCATCTTTGCCGCCATGTCGATCATCTTCCTCGTGTTTGCCGTGGGCGCAATGACTTTTGAGCAGCAAGGCAATCCGCTGTTGACCAGTCTCGGCGTTGATTCCACCCTGGGCAATATGGAAGGCAAGGAAACCCGCTTCGGCATTGCGGATTCCGGTCTGTTTGCCACCATTACCACGCTGGCCTCCTGCGGCGCGGTGAATGCCATGCATGATTCCTTCACCCCACTGGGCGGACTGATTCCGCTAGCCTCCATGCAATTGGGTGAAGTGGTGTTCGGCGGTGTCGGGTCTGGGCTTTACGGCATGCTGGTGTTCGCCATCATGGCGGTGTTTATCGCCGGGCTGATGATAGGCCGCACCCCGGAGTATCTAGGCAAGAAAATTGGCGCTTTCGAGATGAAAATGGTGTCCATCGCCATTCTCGTCACACCGCTGCTGGTGCTGGCTGGCACCGCCGTGGCGGTGATGACAGAGGCGGGCCGTGCCGGTATTGCCAATCCGGGTGCGCATGGCTTCTCTGAAATCCTGTATGCGCTGACTTCTGCCGCCAACAATAACGGCAGCGCCTTCGCCGGACTTTCCGCCAACACACCGTTCTACAACGTGTTGCTGGCTGTCGCCATGTGGTTCGGGCGCTTCGGTGTCATCGTGCCGGTACTGGCCCTGGCCGGTGCGCTGGCGGCAAAAAAACGCATCGCGGTCACATCCGGCACCCTGCCCACGCACGGCCCGCTGTTCGTAGGCCTGCTGATTGGGGTGGTGTTGCTGGTCGGCTTGCTTAACTATGTTCCTGCACTGGCACTCGGCTCTATGGTTGAGCATCTGGTGCTGTGGAAGTGAAATAGGGTTCAAGGAGAAATTCATGTCACGTAAAACTTTTACCCTGTTCGATCCTGTGCTGGTTAAACCGGCGATTGTCGAATCCTTCAAAAAACTCGCACCAAATATCCAATGGCGCAATCCTGTCATGTTCGTGGTATATGTGGGCAGCATCCTGACCACCCTGCTATGGTTTCAAGCACTGGGTAGCCACGGCGAGGCACCCGCCGGATTCATTCTGGCAGTGTCCTTATGGCTATGGTTCACAGTGCTGTTTGCCAATTTTGCCGAGGCACTGGCAGAAGGCCGCAGCAAGGCGCAAGCGGCTTCACTACGCAGCCTGAAGCAGCAATCCTGGGCCAAAAAGCTGCAAGCCCCCAAGGCCGATTCGGTCTGGCATACGGTACCTGCCACCGATTTGCGCAAGGGTGACGTGATTCGGGTGGATACTGGTGAAGTCATCCCGGCAGACGGCGATGTGATCGAAGGTGTCGCCAGTGTGGACGAGTCCGCCATCACCGGCGAATCTGCACCGGTGATCCGCGAATCTGGCGGTGATTTTTCCGCCGTCACCGGTGGCACGCGTGTATTGTCGGACTGGATAATCGTCCGCGTCAGCGTCAATCCGGGTGAAACTTTCGTTGACCGCATGATCGCCATGGTAGAAAACGCCAAGCGTCAAAAAACGCCTAACGAAATTGCGCTGACTATCTTGCTGGTGGCGCTGACCATCGTGTTTCTGGGTGTCACCGTCACCTTGTTGCCATATTCCATTTTCAGTGTAAACGCCGCAGGCAGCGGTACGCCGGTCAACATCACCACCCTGATCGCGCTGCTGGTGTGTTTGATTCCCACCACCATTGCCGGGCTACTTTCCGCCATTGGCGTGGCGGGCATGAGCCGTTTGATGCAGGCCAATGTGATTGCCACCTCCGGGCGCGCAGTGGAAGCCGCCGGTGACGTGGACGTGTTGCTGCTGGATAAAACCGGCACCATTACCCTGGGTAATCGTCAGGCGGCGGCCTTTCTCCCGGCGCAGGGAGTCACCGAAGCGGCATTGGCCGATGCCGCCCAGCTTTCCTCGCTGGCCGATGAAACGCCGGAAGGCCGCAGCATCGTGGTGCTGGCCAAACAAAAATTCAATCTGCGCGAGCGCGACATACATGCGCTGGAAGCGACCTTTGTGCATTTCTCGGCACATACGCGCATGAGCGGTGTCAATCTACCCTCTCATTTGGAGGGAGAGCGCAAAGATGAGGGCTTTCGTCAGATACGCAAAGGTGCCGCTGAAGCCATCCGCCAGCATGTGGAAACACTGGGCGGCATTTTTCCCAAACAGGTTGCACTCCTGGTGGAAGATGCCGCACGGCGCGGCAGTACACCGCTGGTAGTCGCCGATGGCACCACGGTGCTGGGCGTGATTGAGCTGAAGGATGTGGTCAAGGGCGGCATCAAGGAGCGCTTCGCCGAACTGCGCCGCATGGGTATCAAGACGGTAATGGTCACCGGCGATAATCGGCTTACCGCTGCTGCCATCGCCGCTGAAGCCGGGGTCGATGATTTTCTTGCCGAAGCCACGCCGGAAGCCAAGCTGGCGCTGATCCGTCAGCACCAGTCTGAAGGCCGTCTGGTCGCAATGACAGGCGACGGCACCAATGATGCACCCGCGCTGGCACAAGCCGATGTAGCGGTGGCGATGAATACCGGCACGCAGGCCGCCAAGGAGGCGGGCAATATGGTGGATCTTGATTCCAACCCCACCAAACTGATCGAAATTGTGGAAACCGGCAAACAGATGCTGATGACGCGCGGCTCGCTCACCACTTTCAGCATTGCCAACGACATTGCCAAATATTTCGCCATCATCCCGGCGGCTTTCGTTAGCACCTACCCACAACTTTCCGCGCTTAACGTCATGGGCTTGGGAAGTCCGGCCTCAGCCATTATGTCCGCCGTTATTTTCAACGCGCTCATCATCATTTTCCTGATTCCGCTGGCGCTGAAGGGGGTGCAATACCGGCCACTGGGCGCTGCCGTGCTGTTGCGCCGCAATCTGGCGATCTACGGGGCGGGCGGTGTCATCGTGCCGTTTATAGGCATCAAGCTGATTGACATGCTGATTGCCGTCACTGGTCTGGCCTGAGATAAGGAACCATCATGAAAACCATAATACGTCCCGCAATTACCTTGTTTGTACTGCTGTCCATCGTGACAGGTGTCATTTATCCGCTGGCAGTCACCGGGATCGCCAAAACGCTATTTCCATCGGCAGCCAGTGGCAGTGTGCTGGAAAAGGATGGCAAGCCCATCGGCTCCACGCTGATCGGCCAGAATTTCACCGGCCCGCAATATTTCTGGGGCAGACCGTCAGCTACCAGCCCCTATCCCAATAACGCAGCCGCTTCCGGCGGCTCCAATCAGGGGCCGCTCAATCCGGCGCTGGCCGATGCGGTAAAAGCGCGTATCGCCGCACTGAAAGCCGCTGATCCAAGCAACAGCAAAGCGGTGCCTATTGATTTGGTGACCGCTTCCGCCAGTGGACTGGATCCGCATATCAGTCCGGCGGCAGCGGAATATCAAATTGAACGTGTCGCCAAGGTACGTCACTTGGCTCCCAAACAGATTCGCCAGCTGGTTCTTCAACATACCGAAGGTCGCCAATTTCGCATATTTGGTGAACCGCGAGTCAATGTGCTGGCGCTGAATCTGGCGCTGGATGCGCTACATTGAAATGTTCAGGGAGCTGTGAACGTGTCCCTCATGTGTGCACTCGCATTCATTGTTGTGATGCATGGCCTGAAAGCCGCAATAGACGGGCATTTCGAGGCAATGGCTAATACAATGAAAAAGCAGGCATCGGATGTGATGCCGTCATAACCACATAATCAAAATCCTGTTAAAGTTCAGGCTTAATAAAATTCATTGAGCCTTGAATCAATTTGGATTTTGTTTCAAATCATAAACATAACAACCTTCTCCAATAAAAGATTAAGTTCTTTATTGGGGTCTACTTTACGTAAGGCAATTTATGTCAGAGGCAGAAGCGAAAAGAAAAGCAGTGGAGAGTTTTAATGACCACCAAAAAGACAATCGCAACAGAGCAACTCAATTAGCCAATTATGCTTTTATTTTGGCAGGGGGTTCATTTACAGCTTCAGTAACAGTATTCGCATCACAACCCAAAGAACAAATAACAGCAGCTATTACTCACTTTTTACATGCTAGTTGGTATAACCTATTTTTAGCAATGGTTGCTTTTTTCACTATGCTCACGGTTATGGTAATTCGTGATTATTTTATTGCAGAAGCTCGCGTAGGCCGGATGAGCGTAGCGTTATCCGGCGCATGTGATCTCTCCACCCACGCATTACGGCCTCATTAACGCATGTCTGACTATCGTCGCAATCGTGTCCCCGGCGGCACTTATTTCTTTACCGTAAATCTGCTGGAACGCCGTTCCCGTCTGCTGGTGGAAGAAATTGACAAGTTGCGAGAAGCGGTGCGCATGGTGCGGCGAAAACAACCGTTTCACATCGACGGCTGGGTGGTATTGCCAGAACACATGCATTGCGTTTGGACTTTGCCTGCCGGAGATGCCGATTACGCCTACCGCTGGAAAGCCATCAAAATCGCTTTTGCAAAATCCGTCCCCAAAACCGAGAGGCTTTCTGCTGTGCGTTTGGCCAAGGGTGAGCGTGGCATCTGGCAACGCCGTTACTGGGAGCATACGATACGTGATGAACTCGATTATGCGGCGCATATGGATTATTTGCATGTCAATCCATTGAAACACGGCTTGGTTAAACGCGTGGTGGATTGGCCGTATTCCTCGTTTCATCGTTTGCTTGAAGCTGGGATTTACCCGGCGGACTGGGCGGGGGATGGTGAAATAGAGATGGATGCGGGCGAAGCTTACGGCGGATAACGCTACGTTCATCCGCCCTACCTTGGATGAAGTCACACACCCTAAAATCACTTAAACCAATTCCATGACTGATCAACGCCCCAACCCCGATGAATTGCTGGAAAAAGTGCAGCGTGCGGAAGAGAAAGCGCGGCGCGGCAAGTTGAAGCTGTTTTTCGGCGCTTCTGCCGGGGTGGGCAAAACTTACGCCATGCTCGCCGCTGCGCGGCAGTTGCGTGCGCAGGGGGTGGATGTCGTGGTTGGCGTGGTGGAAACGCATGGTCGCAGGGAAACGCAGGCCATGGTGGAGGGGCTGGAGTTGTTGCCGCTTCGGGAAATTCCCTATCGTGACCGGGTATTGCAGGAGTTTGATCTGGACGGGGCGTTGCAGCGCAAGCCGGAGCTGATACTGGTGGATGAACTGGCGCATTCCAATGTGCAGGGTTCGCGTCATCCCAAACGTTGGCAGGATGTGGAAGAGCTGCTTGGTGCCGGCATGGATGTGTATTCCACCATAAATGTGCAGCATCTGGAAACGCTGAATGATGTGGTGAGCGGCATTACCGGTATCAATGTTTGGGAGACCATTCCCGACCGTATTTTCGAGACAGCGGATGAAGTGGTGCTGGTGGATTTGCCGCCAGATGAGCTGCTGCAGCGGCTCAAGGAAGGCAAGGTCTATTTGCCGCAACAGGCCGAGCGTGCCATTCAGAATTTTTTTCGCAAGGGTAACCTGATTGCCCTGCGCGAGCTGGCTCTGCGCCGCACCGCTGACCGAGTGGATGTGGAGATGCAGCAATACCGGCACGAGCAGGCGGTATCTTCGGTATGGAAGGCCAGAGAGTCCATTCTGGCCTGCATAGGTGCCGGTGCCGGAGGTGACCGCATAGTACGCAGTGCCGCACGTTTGGCCGGTCTGCTGGACGTACCCTGGCATGCCATATATATCGAAACACCGGAATTGCAGGGGCTAGCGGACAGCAAACGTGAACTCATACTCAAGACCCTGAAACTGGCGCAGGATATGGGTGCCGAAACCGCCAGTTTGGCCGGTGGCGATGCCTGTGAAACCGCTATACGCTATGCGCGGCAGCATAATCTTTCCATACTGATAGCGGGTCGGGATCATCCTCGAAACTGGTTACCCTGGCGGCGTTCATTTACCGAAAGAGTCGGCGCGCACGCACCCGACCTGGATGTGGTGCAGGTATCCCGGGCCGATGAACATGATAGCCGCGACCAAAGCTGGTCTCCGTTTCAGCAGCAGGTAGAGCGCATGGAAAAAGGCTGGCGCGGTTACATCATGGCGATTATCGCCTGTGCCGTCGTTACCTTGCTTGCCGCGCCATTGCATACAATTTTTGAACTTTCCAATATCGTCATGCTGTTTCTATTGATGGTGGTATTTGTCGCGCTGAAATTTGGCCGTGGCCCGGCGATATTGGCTTCATTTCTGGGTGTAGGCGCTTTCGATTTCTTTTATGTTCCGCCACGCCTGTCGTTTGCGGTTAGCGATGTGCAGTATCTGATGACTTTTGTCATCATGCTGGCGGTTGGCCTGATTACCGGCCAGCTTACGGCGGGTCTTAAACATCAGGTGATTATTGCCAGCAGCCGCGAAACGCGGGTACGGGCGCTGTATGAAATGTCGCGCGATCTGTCCGGGGCACTGTTGCCGGAACAGATTGCCGAAATCTGCGGGCGTTTTATCGAATCGCAATTTGCTGCCAAGGCTTCCATCCTGCTGGCCGACCTTGAAGATCATTTGAAAGTACCACTGGCCGCCACCTCCAAACTGCCGGTGATTGATGCAGGTATTGCGCAGTGGGCATTCGATCATGAAGCAGCGGCGGGCAATGGCACGGACACCCTGCCCGGCAGCCCGGTGCTGTATTTGCCACTCAAGGCACCGATGCGCGTGCGTGGCGTGTTTGCATTTGAAGCCGTTGATCCCAAACATCTGATGACACCGGAGCAAAGACGATTATTGGAAACCTTTGCCCGATTAATCGCCATCGCGCTGGAACGTATTCATTACGTGGAAATAGCCCAATCCACCACGCTTAAAATGGAGTCAGAACATCTACGCAATTCGCTGCTTTCCGCTATTTCCCACGATTTGCGCACCCCGCTCAGTGTGCTGGTGGGTCTGGCCGATTCCATGACGTTGGTCAAACCATCCCCCGGCGCACAGCAGCTGGAAATTGCCTCTGCCATGCGCACGGAAGCCATGCGCATGACCGCATTAGTCAATAATCTGCTGGATATGGCACGCCTGCAGGCAGGAGAAATCCGGCTTAATCTTCAATGGTGCCCATTGGAAGAAATCGTGGGCAGTTCGCTACGCGCCATGAACAGCCTGCTCGCCCTGCGCTCTGTCAGGGTGCAGCTGGAACAGAATCTACCGCTGCTGGAAATTGATGCGGTACTGATGGAACGTGTATTCTGCAACCTGCTGGAAAATGCGGTGAAATATACGCCGCAGGAAAGCGAAATCTGCATCGGCGCTTCCGTCGCCGAATATGAGGTAATTATCTGGGTGGAAGACAATGGCCCCGGCCTGCCCAAAGGCAAGGAAGAGGAAATTTTCAAAAAATTTGAACGCGGACAGAAAGAAAATGCGCTGCCGGGGGTCGGACTGGGGTTGGCGATTTGCCGCGCCATTATCGAAGCACACGGCGGCCATATTCATGCCGAAAACAAGAGTACGGGGGGTGCCCGATTTGTTTTTACCCTGCCCAAAGGCAGTCCGCCTGTGATAGAAGCGGAAGCATAAATGATTTCCGATACGCCAAAACCCGTTGTGATTGTGGTGGAAGATGAAGCGCAAATTCGCCGTTTTGTGCGCCTGGCACTCGAAGCGGAAGAGTACATTGTGCACGACGCGGAAACGCTGCAACGCGGATTGATTGATGCCGGCACGCGCCATCCAGACCTGATTATTCTTGATCTGGGTTTGCCGGACGGTGATGGCGTGGATTTCATTCGTGACCTGCGTAACTGGTCGCCAATACCGGTGATTGTTTTATCCGCACGTTCAGAGGAAGCCGACAAGGTCAGAGCGCTGGATGCAGGAGCCGATGACTATCTGACCAAGCCGTTTGGCGCGGCAGAATTAATTGCGCGCGTCAAAGCACATCTGCGACGCAGCTTGTTGAGCAGCAACACAGTTCAACCTATCATCGAGTTCGGTAAAATCCGCATGGATATACAAAAACGTACCGTTGAACGCGACGGTGAGTTACTGCATTTAACTCCAATCGAATACCGTCTGTTGGCTTATCTGGTAAGCAATCCCGACTGCGTGCTGACCCATAGACAGCTTCTGAAAGCCGTATGGGGGCCATCCCATATTGAAGATGCCCATTATGTGCGCGTGTATATGGGGCATTTGCGAAAAAAGCTGGAAGAGCATCCCACACAACCCAAGCACATCATCACCGAATCCAGTGTGGGTTACCGGTTCATACGTGGCTAGCTGTGAATTGCCAAATTAACGAGGCGGTATGAATGAATGGCCATTTCTGGCCAGTTTATGCGAAGATTTTCGCTATAAGGCGCAGTGCATTGTGAAGCGCTGGCCGCTCAAAGCATTTCCTCAACTTTCGTTTTACGCTGCAATACACTGATGGATCCATTGGTTTCCAGAATCGCCAAATGCACTTCCTGCGGGCTGCTGCAACCATTTTGCCGCAACGCACCGTCAAGTTCATCGCGGGTAATTCCGGCGTTGGAAAGAATGGCCTCGAACAACACGCCATTGCGAATGAGTATTTGCGGTTGACCATCTACAAAGTGCTCGACCTGCCGACTTTTAAACACCAGCTTGCTCACCATATAATTCAAACCTACCAACGTCACCGCCGAAATCAAACCACCGATCAGCGAGTTGTCACCCGCGTTCATTGAATTTTGTACCGCATTGGAAAGAATCAACAATAACACCAGATCATTTGGCGCAAGTTGACCGACCTGGCGTTTACCAGTGAGCCGCAGCAACAGCAATAACACCCCGAATACCACCACACTGCGCAGCACTAATTCCCACCAGGGGACTGATAGATTCAACATGATTAAACTCTTTGTTTCATCATAATTACAATTCAAATGGCATGTTGATGTCACACAACACCAAACCAGATAACGAAGTGCTGATAACTATATCTGCAATCGTTGCTAAAAGTAAAAAATCAAATAAGTTGCTCATGCTAATAGACATCAGACAACTATATTCGATTATTTTTGATCGCAAGAAGGTGTTTTATTTACCTCAACAATCATCATGCAGCAATCCGTAAAATTAATAGTAACCCCATCAAAACCCACTTGGATTATTTGGTATTTCTTCACGTTTTATTTGGTTTTATTTAACGGATTTTTACACTTACTTCTTTTAATCTTATCACTGCGTACATTTTGTACGCATTTAACTTAACTTTTCTTTTAGGAGAATAGCATGGCAACTATTTATGGTACTGATTCCAACGACAACAATACATGGCAATGGGGTTGGACGTGGCCGCCATATAAGTATTACTCTCAATTGGATGGCACAAATGCTGCAGATTCAATTTATGGGTATGCTGGCAACGATATTTTGAAAGGATATGATGGGAATGACTATCTAAACGGAGGCAGCGGAGATGATAGTCTTTATGGTGGCTACGGAGATGATACTCTGGATGGAGGCACCGGAAATGACTATCTATTCGGGGATTACGGTAACGACAATCTCTACGGAGGTGCGGGTAATGACACGCTCGATGGCTGGTATGGTAACGACTATCTAAATGGTGGTGACGGTAACGACACCCTGCTTGGTTATTACGGCAATGACACGCTCGATGGCTGGTATGGTAACGATACCTTGTACGGCGAAGCTGGCAATGATTATCTGCTCGGTTATTACGGCAATGACAAGCTGTTCGGAGGAAGTGGTAACGATACTCTGAACGGTGAAGCTGATAATGATTTGATTGATGGCGGCACCGGGCAAGACTATCTGACTGGTGGCACTGGCGCCGATTCCTTCGACTTCAATTCAGTGAGTGATAGTCCCTACGGCGGAGCGATCGATACGATTGCCGATTTCAAATGGTGGGAAGGAGACAAGATTGATCTTTCCACGATAGATGCCAATCTGTGGGTTGCAGGTGACCAGGCCTTTTCATCCAATCAGTTCTCATATAACTCGACAACAGGTTTGTTTGCTGCCGATGTTTATGGTGGCGCAGATTTACAAATCAAACTGGTTGGTGCATCCGGGTTTGCTCCAAGCCTGGATGTAATCGCATGAGAAGCAAGTATGTAATGGGCGATCCTCTGCCCATTACATAGAACAATCGAGGCCATTTTAGCACTGAGCATGTTAAAAAAAGCAACCTTGTTTGTCCGCCGACGAGCATTAACTCGTCGGCGCTTAATTATAGCAAAACCAATTTTCAGATGCATTGACAACTTTCGGATGATCAACCGGGACCGTTCTGAAACGGTGAATTTTACTGTGACTAGCCTTGCTTTTCCTTGCAAACCAGAAGCAGCAACAAAACACTTGCTAAAACCTCTCGTCTGTCAACGCAAGAATTAGGACTCGGCATGAATAATACTATCGGAAATGATTTGCAAAGAGCACTCAGGGAATGTCGTGGGGCATTTGTTTCTGCTGCAGGTTTCAGCCTGCTGATCAACTTGCTGATGCTTGCGCCTTCCATCTATATGCTGCAGGTATATGACCGTGTGGTAGCCAGTGGCAACAAGACCACCCTGCTGATGCTCACCCTGATCATGGTTGCGCTTTTTCTAACCATGAGCCTATTGGAATGGGTACGTTCGCAAATTCTGGTACGGGCCAGCGCACGACTGGAAACCTTGCTGAACCAACGGATCTTTGCTGTCGCCTATAAACAGTCACTCAACTCGGGCGGACAGCGTGCGACAACACAAGCATTGGACGATTTGACTGCGCTTCGTCAGTTTTTAACCGGCAACGGCCTGTTTGCCTTCTTTGATGCGCCTTGGACTCCGATTTATATTGCTTTAATTTTCGTGTTTCACCCTTGGTTCGGCTGGTTTTCTACCGCTACAGTAATTATTTTAGTGATGATCGCCATTGCCAATGAAAAAACGACTGCAAAAACATTGGAAGAAGCGAATCGTTTGGCCATGATAGGACGTAATCAGGTGAATCAAAACCTGCGCAATGCAGAAGTCATCGAAGCCATGGGTATGATGCCGGATATTCGCCAACGCTGGCTTACAACGTCTCATCAGGTATTAAGCCTGCAATCCCTCGCCAGCTCGCACGCCGGATTGCTCGGAGCAGCCTCAAAAGTGGTACGCATTACGGCGCAATCTCTGATTCTGGGCTTGGGTGCCTATTTGGTAATTGAACGCGAGATTTCCTCTGGTTTAATGATTGCCGGTTCCATTCTGCTGGGCCGTGCGCTAGCGCCTATTGATTTGATGATCTCCACCTGGAAAGGCTTTGTAAACGCACGCGGTCAATATTTTCGCTTGCAAAATATGTTATCTCAGACACCGGAAGAAATCAGCAAAATGAGTTTGCCTGCGCCTACTGGAGCTATCAAGCTGGAAGATGTCCATGTTGTTCCACCGGGCGCTCAACGTGCCACATTAAAGGGTGTCAGCTTTGGCATTGTGTCTGGAAATTTTGTTGGTGTCATTGGCCCCAGTGGTGCCGGCAAATCCACATTAGCCAGAGCCTTGCTGGGAATCTGGCCTGCGGTTAGAGGCAAGATACGTCTGGACGGAGCCGATATTTCAACCTGGAACCGGGAAGAGCTCGGTCCTTATATTGGCTATTTACCCCAGGATGTTGAACTGTTTGAAGGATCAATCAGTGAAAATATTGCCCGCTTTGGAGAGATTAAGGCAGAAAAAGTCGTAGAGGCTGCCCAACTGGCAGATGTGCATGAATTGATACTGCGTTTACCGGAAGGTTACGATACTGTCATCGGTGCCGGTGGTGGAACATTGTCCGGCGGACAAAGACAACGCATAGGATTGGCACGCGCCTTATATGGTAATCCTGTGTTAGTAGTGCTGGATGAACCAAACTCCAATCTCGATGAACAGGGTGAAGCCGCACTGCATAATACCTTGAAGCGCTTAAAGGAAAAAAATGTCACAGTCGTTTTAATCACCCACAAACAAAGTGTGCTTTCGACCGCTGACAAATTACTCGTTCTCAATGATGGGCAATTGGCACTTTATGGACCGCGCGAAAAAGTGATTGCCCAATTGCAGAATCGCATGCAAACCGTGGTGAATTTACCCGCTTACACTTCAGTTCAGTCATGAGCACAAAATCATGAATCCTAACAATACGACACTCCCACAAAACTTTGATCTGACCGATGATAGACCAATTCGTAGAATCGGAATCATAGTGACTTTGGCAACATTGGGCGTATTTGGCATTTGGTCAATTCTTGCTCCTATTGATGGTGCCGCCATCGCCACAGGTTATGTTGTCGTCAAATCACACAAAAAAACCATCCAACATCTGGATGGCGGCATTGTCAGCCAATTACTGGTCAAGGATGGCGATATTGTCAAAAAAGGCGATTTACTGCTAACGCTGGATGGTACAGAAAACAAAGCGCAATTGGAAATTGCACGTAGTAAATTCATCACTCTGGCCGCCCAAGTCGCTAGATTGGAAGCCGAGCGCGATCACAAATCCCAAGTGGTTTACCCTGAGGCTCTGAGTGATGTCAGCGACCCGCGCATACTTGAAGCCAGAAATACCGAAAACCAGATTTTTCTGGCGCGCAAGAATGCACATGAAGGAGAAATGGCTGTTCTCAGGCAACGTATAGATCAGTTGCAATCAAAAATTGAAGGTCTCAACGGCCAAAGTAGAAGCAAGCAGGATTTAATAAGGTCATATAGCGAGGAAGCTCGAGACCTCAAGGAGTTATTGGCCGAAGGTTTTGTGAACAAGCAAAGATTGCAGGAAATGGAGCGCAACTATTCCTCCAGTCTTGGGGATATATCGGGCTTGAGTTCGGAAATTGCAAGCAGTCAGATTCAGATTGGTGAAACAAAACTACAAATTCTGCAACTAGGAAAAAAATTTCAGGAAGATGTTACCGGCAAGTTGAGCGAGGTTCAAACCGATTTTCATGAAGTTAATCAGAAAATGTTGGCCACTAAAGACAAAGTTCAGCGTATCGACATTAAGGCACCGGTATCCGGCCGCATCATGGAGTTGGCCGTACACACATTGGGCGGAGTAATCCAACCGGGTCATCCAATTTTGGATATTGTGCCGCAAAAAGAGGAATTAATCGTCAATGCCCAAGTTTCTCCCATGGATATTGACCGCGTAAATGTGGGCTTGATTGCAGAAATTCGCTTTACCGCTTTTAAACAAGCAATTACACCGGTAACCGAAGGCAAGGTAATCAATCTGTCAGCTGACCGACTGATCGAAGAGAAAACCGGAGCACCCTATTTTGAAGCACAAGTCGAATTGACTCCCGAAAGCTATCACAAGTTGAAACACCTGGCACTCGTTCCTGGCATGCCGGTTGAGGTATTGATAAAAACCGGTACACGTACAGCGTACGAATATCTGACCAACCCCATCAGCAATGCGTTTGCAAGATCATTCAGGGAGGACTAAATATCATGTCTTTTCTAAAAAAAATAGGCTTAATCCTTCTGCTAATCCAGACTACATTGGCAAATGCGGAAGATTTGCTGGATATTTACCAACAGGCACTACGGGCAGATCCTGAACTTCGAACCGCACAATTCAAGGTAAATTTAGGCAATGCCCAAAAGGGTCAAGCGTTGGGGCAATTGCTACCGCAAGTCAACGCAAGTGCTAATTGGTCGGCCAATAATCAGCACTTGAACAAAAAAGACAACAATTATGCTGGTACTCGCTATTACATTTCCTTAAACCAAAGCCTGATTGATTTTGCAAAATTCTGGGATTGGCGGCGTGCTCAGGAAGTGGAAAATCAATACGCATCAGAACTAACTGACGCGCAACACGCGTTGATGCTCAATGTAATCGAGCGCTATTTTTCATCCCTGGATGCGGAAGACGCGCTCTATCTGACACAATTAGAAATTCAGGCCACATCTTCGCAACTGGAACAAATAAAAAAGCTGTTCACCAAGCAACTGGTCACTATCCCGGATGTGTATGAAGTCGAAGCCAGACTGGATCAATTAAAAGCCGATGAAATAGAGGCAGAAAGCAACTTGACCATCACCAAACAGGCTTTAAACGAGTTAACCAATCAGTTTCCCCTACAGCTTAACAAACTGCGCGAGAATATTGAATACAACGATCTGGAAGGTAAACTCGAAGATTGGATTCAAGTGGCTAAAAGCGAAAATCCGATTCTGGCTGCCAAGCAGAGTGCCATTGAAGCCGCAAACAATAATGTCACTGTGCAAAAATCTAAATATTTGCCGGTTGTAGATTTACAACTGAATTATTACGATACCAATACCGGCTATCAAAACTCCCTCTCCAGCCAATACCAAACCCAAGTAGCGGCTATCAACATCAATATTCCGATTTTTACCGGCGGAATGACCACGTACCGCATGCGGGAAGCACAAAGTCGTTTATCCATGATCCAAGAAGAAAAGGAAGCCAAGACCCGCGCATTAATCAAGGAAGTCAGTGATGCCTACACCGCCTCTAATGCTAACGCACGGCGTATTAAAGCTTCGGAAATCGCGCTGAGGTCAGCAGCCAAATCACTGGAGGCCATGCAAAGCGGACTCAAATACGGCGTTGAATCCATCTCTGATGTGTTACGGGCGCAACAGGAAGAGTTCAAAGCCAAACGCGCCTTATCCAAGGCGCGATATAAATATATCACTAACCGAATTCGCTTTTTGAAGGCGATTGGTACCATCAGTGAGGGAAATTTGCATGAAGTAAATAGCTGGCTGGTTAAACAAAAATAATTATTGGTAAATTTATCCAATGAGAAAGTATTTTGAGATAAAAACTTAAACAAATCCACATTGGTTGATACACTGAAAATTTGGTAACGATTAGATCAGCTCTGAGCTAATACAAGCAAATATTCGAGGGTGTGAGAATGTATTAATAGTAAGATATTTTATATTCCAGGTTTTGCCATTTATCCTGTAGCCGCGTAATACCATTTGAGTAAAAATGGCGGTGATATAGTCGTCAGTGCAATGACAATCAGCAACGCAGCATACAGTTCGCCATTTAAAATACCCTGGCTAAAACCCAGCTGCGCAAAAATCAAGCCCACTTCACCACGCGGAATCATGGATAGACCGATGGCAATCTGATTGCGGCGTGGTTCGCGGATGAAGAAGCCCGCTGCGAATTTGCCTACAAAAGCAGCAAACAGCAATGAGCCCGCCAGTGCCCAGATAAAAGACGAGTTCCAATCCACCGCACTTAAATTCAGCGACACACCGACCATGACAAAGAACAGTGGCGAGAACGTGTGAATCAGCGGGCGCATTTGCTCCTCAAGCTTATGCGCCAGTTTAGGGCTAGGGGCAAAATTAAGCGAGGCTTTGCCCATGGGTAGTTTTAAGCCGAAATGCTGGCTGAAAGCCAAGCCAGCAGCAAAACCGCCCATGATTTCGGGCGCGCCCAGCGCATGTGCCAGCCAGGAGAATAACAAAATCAGCGACAGTGCCATGGTCAGCAATAGACCGGGAGAGGCCGCGTGCTGATCGAGCTTGTCAATCAATATCGCAGCGAGTTTGGCAACTATGGGTGCCAGTAACATGAACAAGATAATGTACAAGCTGACTTCGCCCAGGGCTTTGAGCGAAACCTGTTGCTCGACGGCAAATTGGTAGAGAAACGCCAGCGCCAGCACGCCGAGAATATCGTCCAGTACCGCTGCGCCGATGACAATCTGCGCTTCGTCGGAATGACGCTTACCCAAGTCATCCAGCACACGCACGGTGATGCCGATACTGGTGGCGGTGAGCGTGCCACCTATAAATAAAGCCGTCAGTTGCGGCAGGGCAAACAGCCAGGCGCTGACACTGTAACCGAGTGCAAATGGCAAACCAAACCCCACCACAGCGACGATATAAGGCTTGCTACCTGAACTCGCCAAGCGGTGCAGATTGGTATCCATGCCTACTTCAAACAGCAGCAGAATAATGCCGATTTCAGCCAGTAGCTTCATTGTGGTATCGGGTGAAACCCAACCCAGCAGCGAAGGGCCTATGATTAAACCCGCAACCAGCTCACCAATCACCGAGGGAATGCCAAATCGCGCGACAGTTTCCGACAACAGCCGCGCCGCGATTAAAATAATAGCGAGAAAGAGAAAAAATTGATGCAATTCCATGGCTTATGGCCTCCTTTATCTCGACGATGCCAGGCTCACCCCAGACGATTGTCTGTCGGATGATACAGCGGGTCTTTCGTTATATTCACTTCTATCATGCCTTTGGCTTTATACAGCAGCTCCAGATAATCCGGGCTTAAATGGCGTAGATGCAGTTTTTGCCGAGTTGCGTGTAGCGTTCCGCCAGCAGGTCGATAGCTTCCAGAGCGGAATGATCTTTGACGCGCGCGTTTTTGAAATCAATCACCACTTCTGCGGGGTCATCCTTGGTCGAAAACAGCGCCAGAAAGTTTTGCGTGGAGGCGAAGAATAGCGAGCCGTACAGATCATAAACTTTCCAGCCAAGCTCTTCGGTACTGACTACCACTTCAATATTTTTGGCATGTTGCCAGGCGAACACCAGCGCGGCAATAATCACGCCGACGATCACGGCGATAGCCAGATCAGTGGCGTAAGCGATGACTTCGGCAATGCGCCCAGCCTCATTCAGTGCGGGGATCACAACGGTTACGTAAGCAACAGAAGTAAGTGGCAAGATTTGAGTTGCGACTGCTGAATTGGGGTGGAATTGCATATTGCATGTACAGCCATTCGACAAGCTCAGGGCGAGCAGCTGGTGATTTAGACTTTTGCAAAGGACTTCACCAGCAAGTCGGCAAGGGCACTTTGCTGAACAATTTTAGAAAACCATTGCATGATCGACCAGATACTCTCCATCCTTGTTGATTAAAACCATTTCAGCAACAAACGCACCCTGAGCTTTTGTAAATGTCTGCTTCCATATAATGGCTGCTGAATCTGGCCGCCTAAATACTGCCACAGGTTCACGCTTTGAGAAGTAGCCCTTTTCTGCTTGGTAATGCTTACAGACTTCTTGAAGATATTCTTTTGTAACTATGTTTTTCATCCTGTCTGTGAAATCTTTCGTATGCCGTTCATGATCAATTTCTGTGGAGGCATCCATAAGGTTGTCCATGATTGGATTGGCAATATCCAATATTTCATTTTCTGACATTTTCTCAAAATTCACCGTCATCCTCCTAGACTTTAAACGTTTTATACCCATTGCTGTACCGTAAAAATAACAGTGCCGTGCGCAATTGGCAGCAGCGCCCTGCGTCATTCGCTGCTATTCCTCACTAGCAACTGCGCTTGTAGCCTGCGCCACGCGCGCGACCAATACCTTGTCCACTCTATTTTTATCCATATCAAGGACTTCAAAGCGGCAATGGCCACTCTCAAAGTGATCGGATGTTTTTGGAATATGGCCAAGTACATGCATCATGAATCCGCCCAGGGTATTGAACGCATTTTCTTCTTCGCCGGGCAGTTCATCCTCAATCTCAAGCACGAATTTCATGCGTTCAATCGTGACGCTACCATCAATTAACCACGAGCCATCTTCACGCACCACAATGTCTTGCGCTTCGGGGTTGTCGGATGAGGGTAACTCGCCAACGATGGAGGTTAGCACATCGGTCAACGTAACCAGCCCCTGCAGTTCACCATATTCGTCCACGATTAACGCACATTGCTGACGGGCTTTGCGGAAATTTTCAAGCAAATGTGTAGTGGTGACACCTTTCGGCACATAGAGCGGCGGACGTAAGGACTGCTCAACAGCAATGGGTTTTCCTGCCAGTGCATCCTTGAGAATGTCTGCCGTGCGCAATATCCCCACAATATGATCCAGCCCGTCACGACACACCACCATGCGCGTGTATGGGCTATCGGCAATGCGGCTGCGAATCTCGGTTTCCGTATCCTCCAGATCCAGCACGTAAATATCATTGCGGTGCGTCATGATGGCTCCGATGCGCTGCTCGTCCAGACGCAATACATTTGAAACAATAGCTTGTTCGCTTTCATGAAATACGCCCGCTTCGGAACCCTGTTCCATCAGCATCTTGATTTCTTCATCCGTAACCGGCGGCTCAAGCTGACGCACTGCACCCATGATGCGTAGCAAAAAGCTGGAAGATGCCGCAAGCGACCAAACCACAGGCTGTGTTATTCGTGCCAGCATATTCATCGGCGCTGCGATTAAGGATGCGGTTTTTTCAGGCGCTAGCAAGCCCAACTGCTTGGGAACCAGCTCACCGATTACAACAGAAAAATAGGTCAGCCCCACGACAACCATCGTCATCGCGATGCCCCTGGCATGAGGTTCTAGTAGTGGAAAACTGGCAAGCCATGCTGTCAGCGGATCAGCCAGTGCCGTTTCGCCGATGGCACCGCTTAAAATACCCACTGTAGTAATGCCAACCTGAACGGTGGAGAGAAAAGTGGAGGGTTCACTGTGAAGTTCCAGCGCCGATTGCGCACCGGGACTATCGTCATCCGCAAGTTTTTGCAAACGTGCTTTGCGCGAGGAGACTACAGCGATTTCCGACATCGCCAAAACGCCGTTCAAAAGAATCAAAAACAGAAGTAATACTATATCCACTTGGGAGTCGCCCATCGCTGTCAGGCGTGCGAACCAGGATTGTAAGAGTGAACGATTCTATCATAGCCACCATGCAAGCTTAGAACTAGCGGCATTTCTGGCACTTGGCCACTACGTGCTACACTGGTTTTAATCGCAGTCATTACCAGGGCAAGCTATGACAGAAAGTAATATGCCAGACTCAAACACTTGGCTGGAGGAGCATGGGGATTATCTTTTTCGCTACGCCTGGTTTAGATTAAAAGATAAAGCTTGGGCGGAAGATATGGTGCAGGACACCCTCGTTTCAGCCATATTGGCAAAGGATGATTTCTCATCAAAAGCCTCTATCCGCACCTGGCTCACCTCCATCTTGAAAAACAAAATGGTGGATTATTGGCGGCGGCAGGGGCGAGAGATTGCCATTGCCGATTTGATGGGTGATGCTGCCGACGAAAATAACATGGATGACTTTTTCGACAAGGCTGGGCAATGGGCGGACATACCAAACGCGTACCCTAACCCCGATTCGGCGTTAGAAAGCAAACAGTTCAGGGGTGTATTTGAGCATTGTCTATCAAAGCTGAAACCACAGCAGGCGGAGGTGTTTATTGCCAAGGAAGTGCATGGCATGGATAACGAAGAAATCAGCAAGAACTATGCATTAAGTGCGAGCAATATCTGGGTGTTGATGCACCGCGCTCGAGTTTCTCTGGGTAAATGTCTCGAAGTGCATTGGGCAAGCTGAGGTTAAATATGTTGAACTGCAAACAAGCCAGCGAATTGGCATCCCAAGCCATGGATACAGCGCTCCCTTTCGGCAAACGCCTGTCACTCAAGCTTCACCTGATGATGTGCCATGGATGCTCAAATTTTACGCATCAAATGGCATTCCTGCGTAAGGCGGCCAAGCATTGGGACGACAGTGGTCATGCTGAATCCTTGCATCTGTCTAACGAAGCCCGAAAACGCATTCAAGAAGCCTTAAAAGCTGAAAACAAGCCCTAATTTTTCACTTCATTAGACACCACATCAGGTGACAGCCCCAAGCTTGCAGTTTGCCTTGTCACGCGAAAAGGCATCATCAGCAACGCGATTAAACCTAACTTGGATTGCTCACGCGCATAAGGCAAGCCTAGCGCAACTTTTTCATGGCCTGCGCGCGGTGGTGCGCGGTGATGCGTACCGCAGAGTCTATCCCAAATGGACAAGAAGAAACCGAAGTTAGTATCCATCTCGTCGCGGCTGGTGGAATGATGCACGCGGTGCATATTGGGCGTGCATAGCAAAAGCCGTAGCCAGCTATCCAGTTTATCGGGATAGCGGATGTTGGCATGGGTGAAAACAGCCGAGCCATTAAGTATTACTTCAAAAGCAATCACCACCCAGGGGTCAACGCCTAAAGCCGCCACAATTAACGATTTATACAGAAGAGAAATGAGGATTTCAAGCGGGTGAAAGCGCAGCCCACTACTGGCATCAATATCCAAATCGGCATGATGTACGCTGTGTAGCCGCCAAAAAACAGGCAGGGCGTGCGACATGACATGCTGCAAATAGATGGCAAAATCCAAGGCTAAAAAAGCAATGAGTGCCGTCAGCCAAAACGGCAAATCCAATACATGCAGCAAGCCCCAGCCATGCGTTTGGGCATAGACAGCAGTTAAATAAGCGGCAGCGCCAACCGTCAACCGTTGCACCAAAATGTCGATGCCCACCAGGCTGAAGTTAATCCGCCAGCGTGTGCGCCTGGATTGTGTGGGCGGCCGTTTAGGAAAATACGCTTCCAATAAGGCGGCCAATAAATACACGCCTATAAAAATACCCAACCTTAAATATGCCTCCATACGTTGCCCTTCATATTTGGTTACCCGTTTGAAATACATTACCACAAGCAGAAATTAGTGGATTATTGTGTTTTGAATGTGAACCCAACATGCCTAAAATAAGCCAACTTTTAAAACCTTTGTTGTAAGGAATTCATTTGCAGAACGTCAAATAGTCCATGGATTAAATAGCCCATAGGTTTCTAAATCCATGGCATTTCAAATAAATTTGAATAACAACGGAAAACACGCTTCCATGAATAAAACCGCCTTAGTGTTAATGTGTAAACGTCCCGCCTTGGGGGTGGGCAAGCAGCGTATTGCCGCAGCATTGGGACAAGAAGTTGCTCTTAAAATTGCACAGGCACTGCTGGATTGCACATTGGAGGAGGTATTCGCCTGGGCCGGTGCGGTAGTCATTGCGCCAGCGAGTGCGCATGATGCAGATTGGGCGGACACTTTAGGTAAGCAACATGGCGATGCCCGCTTGAATGTAAGCGTATTACCGCAAATTGACGGTAATCTTGGGCAGCGCATAAATGCCTTGGATAGCACTTTGCGTAATAGAGGATTTAACCAGCTCATTTTTATTGGGAGCGATGCGCCCACGCTCAACACGCAGGATTTTATTGAAAGCATAGCCTTGCTTTTAATAAACGACACGGTATTGAAGCCAACTTTGGATGGTGGCGTTTCACTCATGGCAAGCCGCAAATCATGGCCAGACTTAACGGATTTGCCTTGGAGCACTTCAGAATTGGGAGATGAACTCGCCTTGCAGTGCAAGCAAGATGGCCATACAACGGTGATGCTCGCTAGCGGCTTTGATGTGGACGAAGTAGATGATTTGGCTTTGGTGTTAAGTGCGCTGAAAGACGATAAACGCCCAGCCAGACGCGCACTGTATCAGCTAACCGCGCAAGTTACGCGGACGATGGAAGCACACCGTGCCTAGCCTGAGCATTATCATTCCGTGCTATCACGATGAGCAAAAGTTAGCGCAATTACTCGCGCAAATTCAGCATTTGCCACATACACCGCGCGAGGTGATTGTGGTGGACGGCGCAGCGAGTCAAACTTGCCAGGCCATTTGTCAGCAATTTCACGCCATTTGGTTGCCAAGTGAACCTTGTCGCGGCAAGCAGCTTCTCGCTGGCGTGGCCATCGCACAAAGTGAGGTGTTGTGGTTTCTACATGCTGATGCACGTTTACCCAAAGACCCCATTACGGCAATGGAACGCGCTCTTGAAAAAGGCGCGGTGGGCGGCTACTTTAAATTTAAGTTTGATACGCCACGCGCTTGGCCAGCTTATTTATTAGAACCTGCCATTGCGTTGCGCTGCCGCTTTGGTATTCCTTATGGTGACCAGGGCTTGTTTATGACTAAACAAGCTTATGTACAAGCAGGCGGACACGCACCCTGGCCTTTATTTGAAGAGGTACCACTGGTAAAAGGCTTACGCAAATCAGGCCGTTTTATGGCCTTGGATGTACCTTTATTTGTTGACCCGCGCCGTTGGCAGCGTGATGGCTGGTGGCGGCGTACACTTCAAAACAGACAATTTGCGCTGGCTTTTGCGTATGGGAAATCGCCTGAACAGCTTGCCAAACTATACCGCAGTCACATTACGCAACTATAAATTCATTTTAAAACGGAATCATGCAATGGAAAACACCAACGCCCAACAAATACAACAATCCGTACAAGATTATTATGGCAAAACGCTGACCAATTCTGCCGATTTACAAACCAATGCCTGCTGCACCGATGCCGGCTTGCCTGATTACGTCAAACCCATTCTCTCGCAAGTGCATGATGAAGTTTTGATGCGCTACTACGGTTGCGGCCTGGTGTTGCCTGAATTGCTCGATGGATTAACCGTGCTGGATTTAGGTTGCGGCGCAGGGCGCGATGTTTACGTCATCTCCAAATTGGTCGGTGAACAAGGGCACGTCATCGGCGTGGATATGACCGAAGAACAGCTAACCGTCGCACGCCAGCATCAAGATTATCATCAAATAGCATTTGGTCATGCTGAAAGCAATGTACTGTTTTTACACGGCTACATTGAGCGCCTGCACGAGCTGGATTTAGCCGATAACAGTGTGGATGTGATTGTGTCCAACTGCGTGATTAACTTGGCGGTGGATAAAGGCGCTGTGTTGCGTGAGGCTTTCCGGGTACTCAAACCTGGTGGCGAGCTGTATTTTTCTGATGTCTATGCCGATAGACGCATCCCCCAAGCCCTAACCCAAGACCCTGTACTTTATGGCGAATGCTTGGGCGGTGCGCTGTATTGGAATGATTTTCACCACCTCGCCAAAGCCCATGGCTTTGATGATCCGCGCCTGGTAGATGACAGACCGATTACCATAGACAATAAAGACATTGTAGCGCGCACGGGCAATATCCAATTTTTCTCCGCCACTTATCGGCTATTCAAATTAACAGGCTTGGAACCCGCTTGCGAGGATTACGGGCAATCGGTCGTCTATCGTGGCACCATACCCAATCATCCGCATGCTTTTGTGTTGGATAAACATCACTTTATTGAAACAGGGAAGCAGTTCCCCGTGTGCGGCAACACATGGCGCATGTTGCACGACACACGCTTTGCCAAACATTTTGATTTCTTTGGGAATTTTGACAAGCACTTTGGTATTTTCGCTGGTTGCGGCACTGCCCTGCCCTATGCCAACCAAGCCGCAGATGCCACAGGTGCTTGCTGCTAATGGACACGAAGATCATCCCGATTCAACTGGAGAAACCAGCAAAATCAGCGGCATGGTTTCAAACCCCAGCCGGCGAACCGCGTGGCTTTATTCAACCCCATGCGCTGGATGAGTTGTGGTTTCATACCGGCACGGCTTGTAATCTGGCTTGTCCGTTTTGCCTGGAAGGCTCAAAACCCGGGGACACGCGTTTGCAGTTGTTACGCTTTGCGGACGCACAACCGTTTATTGATGAAGCCCTCACGTTAGGCGTGAAGCAGTTTTCATTTACGGGAGGCGAGCCATTTGTCGCCAAAGATATGGTACGCATTTTAGATTATGCCCTGCAACATCGCCCGTGCATGGTGTTGACCAATGCTACAGGGCCATTGATTGAGCGTTTAAAACAACTCAAGCCCTTATTACAGCATCAAAATAAACTGCATTTCCGTGTAAGTTTAGACCACTTTGATGCGACTAAGCATGACATCGGCCGTGGAGTGGGCATGTTTGCAATGGCGTTACAAGGCTTGCGTGCATTACACGATCTGGGTTTCTCAGTTTCGGTAGCCAACCAAATGCTGGCTGACAGCACACCTGCCGAAACATGCGCAGGCTTTGTTGAAGTGTTTAAAAAAGCAGGCTTGCCTGAAGATTTGCGCCGTGTGGAATTTCCAGACTTTCATCCACCAGGTTTGGCTGTAGCAACGCCGCACATCAGTGCCAACTGCATGGTGACTTACCAAACCGAGGATACGCGCCGTGCTTATATGTGCGCTTTTAGCAAGATGATAGTAAAAGATAAGGACAAAATGCGCGTGTATGCCTGCACACTGGTGGATGATGACCCTGATTACGCACTCGCTGAAACCCTCACGGAAAGCATGAAAGAACCTGTCAGCATGAAGCACCACCGTTGTTATAGCTGCTTTAGGTACGGCGCATCTTGTAGCGAAATGTAATTGCTCCATCAACTATTAAAATAGAATCGGAAAAACCCATGAAAAATCGTGCATGGATTATGGCACTCGTCATTGTGTTAATCGGGCTATTTTTTGCCTTTGATATTGAGCGATTTTTAAGTTTGGACGCGCTCAAAGCCAGCCGCGATGGTTTACTGCAAACCTATCAAGCCAAGCCATTATTGGTTATCGCCATCTTTGCGGTGATTTATATTGTCGTCACTGCGCTATCATTGCCAGGGGCGACCATTATGACTCTGGCGGGCGGTGCTATTTTCGGGTTGTGGGTGGGCGTGCCTGTGGTGCTGGTATCCGCCACTATCGGTGCAACCTTGGCGTTTTTAGCGGCGCGCTTTGTGTTGCGCAATTCTATCCAAAAACATTTTGGCGACAAACTCTCAGCATTTAATGCTGGCATTGAAAAAGACGGCGCGTTTTACCTGTTTACCTTGCGCCTTGTCCCCGTGTTTCCATTTTTTCTCATCAATTTGCTGATGGGACTGACCCCGCTTAAAACCAGCACTTACTTTTGGGTGAGCCTGGCTGGCATGGCGGCTGGCACGGCGGTTTATGTGAATGCAGGCACACAGCTGACCTCACTCACCAGCCTGTCTGGCATTCTATCCCCGGCCCTTATTGGCTCATTCGCTTTACTCGGTATTTTCCCTTGGCTGGCAAAATGGGCGGTGAATGCCTATAAAACACGCCAGCTTTATGCAAAATGGCCTAAACCTAAAAAGTTTGACCGCAACTTAGTCGTGATAGGCGCAGGTGCGGCAGGCTTGGTGACTTCATACATTGCTGCCGCCACACGCGCCAAAGTCACGCTGATTGAAGGTCATAAAATGGGCGGCGATTGCTTGAATTATGGCTGTGTGCCTTCCAAGGCCATTATTCGTTCAGCTACTTTTGTAAATCAGGCAAAACATGCAGCAAAACTAGGTATTGCCAAAGCGGTTGTTGACTATGATTTTGCCGATGTGATGCGCCGTGTGCATCGCGTCATCAGCACCGTTGAGCCGCATGATTCGGTTGAACGCTATACCCAATTAGGTGTAGACGTGGTGCAAGGCTATGCCCGCATCACTTCGCCTTGGACAGTAGAAGTGAACGGGCAAACACTCACCACCCGTGCCATCGTCATTGCTACAGGCGGGCGACCCACAATCCCCAATATCCCAGGCTTGGAACTAGTGACGCACTATACGTCAGACACTATTTGGTCGCTCACCAAACGCCCTAATCGCCTGGTGGTACTGGGTGGCGGCCCGATTGGTTGTGAACTGACACAAGCCTTTGCTCGCCTTGATTGCCAAGTTACACAAGTAGCGCGTAGCGGCCTGATGGGCAAAGAAGACGCTGATGCCGTCGCATTGGTGGAAGAAGCCTTAATCGCAGATGGCATCCGAGTATTGACGCACACCAACACTGTGCGCTGTGAACGTGATATTAATGGTCAACAACGCTTGATCGTACGCAATAAAGCAGGTGTAGAAGAAGCCATTGCATTTGATGCCCTACTTTGTGCAGTGGGTAGAACCGCGCGTACCGAAGGTTTTGGTTTGGAAGAATTAGGTATTCCATTATCAAAAAACCGCACTATTGAAGTCGATGCCTGGCTACAAACGCGCTACCCTAATATCTACGCCGCAGGCGATGTGGCAGGGCCTTATCAATTCACCCACACCGCAGCGCACCAAGCCTGGTATGCGGCAGTGAACACGCTATTTGGCAGCCTAAAACGCTTTAAAGCCGATTACTCAGTGATTCCATGGGCAACGTTTACCAACCCGGAAGTCGCGCGCGTTGGCTTATCAGAAAATGAAGCCAAAGCACAAGGCATAGCTTATGAAGTGGTGAAATATGGCCTGGATGACCTGGATCGCGCTATTGCCGACGAAGCCGCGCATGGTTTTGTCAAAGTGCTCACTGTGCCTGGTAAAGATAAAATTTTAGGTGCAACCATTGTCGGCGAACACGCGGGTGACTTGCTGGCAGAATTTGTACTCGCCATGAAACACGGGCTAGGCTTAAACAAAATCCTCGGCACCATTCACACCTACCCCACCTGGTCAGAAGCCAACAAATACGCCGCTGGCGAATGGAAACGTGCGCATGTGCCGCATGGTATCCTCAACTGGGTAGAAAAGTTTCACAATTGGAAAAGAGGTTGAATATCATGCAACTATTGAAATTTAATTACCCACTGTATTTCACATAGTGCCTAAGCATTCAATTTCAAATGCCAGCAATCGTAGATTCAGCGCTCAAAGCGCAAGCCAAAATTATTTTGAAAAATAATGTAAGGAATCAATCATCCCTGCGTCCAAGCTAAAGGCAGGCGCACAAACCAGACACAACTGTGTATTATTTACCCTGTCTTTGCTTGATAAGTGCCCTTGTATGATTGAATCTATTGATGCTAATCATTCAGGGCAAATGATAACTCACCAAAAAGGAAAACCCATGTTGAAACAAACAACCGCTACCGCCCTTGCTATGGCTTTGGGCGCAGCTCTGACCGTTGTTGCTGTACCCGCTGTTGCCGCCGCTGATGGCGAAAAATGCTTTGGTGTTGCACTCAAGGGCAAGAATGATTGCGCTGGCGCTGGCACCTCGTGCGCTGGCAGTTCCAAAACGGATTACCAGGCTGATGCCTGGAAGTTAGTCCCGACTGGCACTTGCGAAAAAACCGCCTCTAAAACTTCAGCCACGGGTTACGGACAGCTGGCCGCATTTAAAGCGAACAGCAAGTAAGGCTATCAAACAGGAAGCGCCCAAGATGATGCCACTCCACACCCCGGTGTCACCACCTCGCGGCGCTTCCACTCAAACCACCACCCTGCCATTGCGTGCCGGCGTGGGGCTAAAACCAGAACATTTCCGGCAGATTGTTGAAACCTGGCCTGATCTTGGCTTTTTTGAAATTCACGCCGAGAACTACATGGTTGGCGGTGGTACTTTCCATCATTACCTGACACGTATCCGTGAACGCTATCCACTCTCCATCCACGGTGTCGGCTTATCCATAGGCGCTGAAACGGCACTTGATCTGACACATCTCAAGCAACTGTCCGCATTGATCGAGCGTTATGCACCGCAGTCGTTTTCCGAACATCTGGCATGGTCTAGCCATGGCGAAGTGTTTTTGAACGATTTACTGCCAGTGCCGTATACCGCGCAAACGCTGCAACGGGTTTGTGAACATATAGACCAGGTGCAATCGCATCTCAAACGCCGCATGTTATTGGAAAACCCGGCGACGTATATTGAATTTTCTGCATCATCCATGACAGAAACCGAGTTCATCAACGAAATATTGCGCCGCACTGGCTGCGGTCTTCTGCTGGATGTCAACAACGTTTATATCTCTTGCATTAACCATCATCGCGATGCGCATGACTATATTCGTGCCTTACCGCCGCAAGCTGTGGGCGAAATTCATCTGGCCGGATTTGCACAGGAACAGGATGCCAATGGCGACCCGTTGCTGATCGACAGCCATGGTACGCCCGTCGCCCAAGCGGTTTGGCAACTGTATGCATTTGCGTTGAAACAAATCGGCACTGCACCAACACTGCTGGAACGCGACAACGACATCCCGACTTTTGATGTGCTATTCGCGGAAAGCCAGCTGGCGGAACGTTTGCTTCAAGTGCATTCAGTGCAGGCAAGCAAAGCATGAGCTCACAGCAGAAATTCGTCGCCGCCCTGTTAAATGCCGAGTTGCCGCCCCCTGCCGGACTCCTTACCTGGAACGGCTCCGACCCGGCCGCCCGTTTCGCGGTATACCGCAACAATGTGCAGGTTTCGCTGGTTAATGCGCTGGCGGATACGTTTCCGGTCACGCAGGCACTGGTCGGTGAGGCATTTTTTCGTGCCATGGCACAGCTTTATGTTAAGGCAGAGCCACCCCGCTCACGCGTGCTGGCATTCTATGGCGTATCGTTTGCCCGCTTTATTGAACAGTTTCCGCCAGCCGCCACGGTGCCGTATTTAGCCGATGTCGCTCGCCTGGAAATGCAACGGGTGCATGCCTATCATGCTACGGATGCGCTGGCATTAAGCGCCGACAGCATCGCGCAAGTTTTAACTGATGGCGAAAATTTACCGCGACTGCAGATTCAGTTTCACCCCGCACTGAGCCTACTTAAATCTCCATACGCCGTGGTATCACTGTGGGCGGCACATCAGGGGATTGCCGATATTTCAACGATTGACCCTTACACGCCCGAAACCGCATTGGTAATCCGGCCACAATTGGAAGTCGAAGCAATACGCCTGCATGCCAGTGCCGGTGATTTTGTTGCGCAGCTGTTACAGGGGGCAACGCTTGGTATGGCAATGGAACAAACCAGTCGTGACCATCAGGATTTTGACCTTACAGCCATTCTCGGTCTGCTTATTCGCTCACAGACTATCTTGTCCATGCATCTGTAGGGCATGTAGAAATTAAGACGTATACAGCCTCATATTGCGCTAGCGAATACACGTTTGCGCAAGTAAAAAGCCACATTCACCAGCGCGATCATCACCGGCACTTCAATCAAGGGTCCAATCACGGCGGCGAAGGCCACGCCACTGTTGATACCGAACACGGCAACGGCAACGGCGATGGCCAGTTCAAAGTTGTTGCTGGCGGCGGTGAAGGCCAGTGTGGTGGTTTTTTCATAACCCGCATTAATCGCTTTGCCCATCAAAAAACTGATCAAAAACATCACTACAAAATAGATAAACAGAGGGATGGCAATGCGCACCACATCCAGTGGTAGCTGCACGATCAAATCGCCCTTGAGCGAGAACATCACCATGATGGTGAACAGCAGGGCTATCAGCGTCAGCGGACTGATTTTCGGCACAAAGTTGTGCTGGTACCAATCACGGCCTTTGCTGCGTATCAATACAAAACGTGTGGTAAAACCGGCAATAAAGGGAATGCCCAGATAAATGAACACGCTTTTGGCGATCTCGCCTATAGTGATGTTGACCAGACTGCCTTGCATACCAAACAGCGGCGGCAATACAGTGATGAACAACCAGGCATATACGCCGTAAAACAGCACCTGAAATATGCTGTTAAAAGCGACAAGCCCGGCGGCATATTCATTATCACCGCGTGCCAGCTCGTTCCATACGATCACCATGGCAATACAGCGTGCCAAACCGATTAAGATCAGGCCTGTCATGTATTCCGGGTAATCGCGCAGAAACAGAATCGCCAGCGCAAACATCAGCAACGGGCCGATGATCCAGTTTTGCAGCAGCGAGATTGCCAGCACTTTCCAGTTGCGAAATACATCGCCCAACTCTTCGTAATGCACTTTGGCCAGCGGCGGGTACATCATCAGAATCAAACCGATGGCAATGGGGATGTTGGTCGTGCCTACGGAAACGGCGCTATTTAAAGCATTCACACCCGCAGGGAAAGCAAAACCAATTGCCACCCCCAGCGCCATTGCCGCAAAAATCCACAGCGTTAAATAACGGTCGAGAAAAGATAACCCGGGGTTTTTGCAGATTTGTTGGTTGGCTGGTTGGTTCATAACGTCCTCTTGACTGTTTTTCCGGCAATTTAAGCCAAAAGTTAATGGCGATTTCCAGCCAACTCCAGCAACCTTGGCACGCCTACTGGTTCTTCTTTCAGCATGGGCACAACCGCGTAGCGCCGGGCGTGTTGCTCGGCCACGCTTTTGATTTCATGCATTTCGTTAATGGCTCTTTGCCGCAATAAGGGTGAGCTGGTCGAAGTGGCGGCCACACTGTTGTTAATCACCCATGCCCAGGGTTCAATACCGGCTCGGCGCAGATCGGCTTGCAAGTTGGCGGCTTCCAGCACCGGAGTTTTTTCGGCCAGCGTGACGATGAGGACTTTGGTTTGCCCGCTATCCTGCAATTGCATCATGGGTGTGGTGAAATGCAGATGGGCATTATCCATTTGGCGCGCCACTTCACGATGATAGGCACCGGTCGCGTCCAATAACAGCAAGGTGTGTCCGGTGGGGGCGGTATCCATCACCACAAACTTTTTACCCGCTTCGCGAATAATGCGCGAGAAAGCCTGAAACACGGCAATTTCTTCGGTGCAGGGGGAACGTAAATCCTCTTCCAGCAAAGCGCGGCCTGCGGCATCCAGTTGTGCGCCTTTAGTTTGCAGAACCTGCTGGCGATAACGCTCGGTTTCCGCGTGGGGATCAATACGGCTCACACTCATATTTTCAAGTGCGCTATTCGGCACACTATTTATCGTATTGGCCAGATGCGCGGCAGGGTCGGAGGTGCTAAGGTGTACGGCAAAGCCGCGCTGCGCCAGTTCCACGGCAATAGCGGCGGCGATGGTGGTTTTGCCTACGCCGCCTTTACCCATCAGCATGACCAAGCCGTGGCCATCTGCCGCGATGCTATCCACCAATTGCGAAAGACTGGGTTTATTAAAGCTAATCGGTGCTTGATTGGCGGCTGGGGTGGCCTGCGGCGTAGTTTGCAGCAACTGACGTAAGGCTGCTAGCCCCACCAGATCAAAGGCTTTCAGCGCCACGCTATCCTGCGGCAGCGCTTTCAACACTTCAGGCATGACATTCAGCGCGGCTTGCTCGCGTTTATAGATGGCTGCCGCCAACGCATCATGGTCTGCTTCCGCTACGGGCAGAATGCCGTTGATGACCAGATATTGTTGCTGTAAACCTATCGCGGCGAGTTCTTCATGGGTGCGAGCAACTTCACGCAAGGTGGAGGTTTGCGCGCGCGCCACCAGAATCAGCCGTGTACGCTGACCATCGGCAAGCGCCTCCACAGCGGCCTGATATTGCTCGCGTTGTTTGGCCAAACCGGACAAAGGGCCAAGGCAGGAAGCATCACCAATGCCCGCCTCCAGAAACCCACTCCAGGCACCGGGCAATTGCAAGAGTCGAATAGTGTGCCCGGTGGGCGCGGTATCGAAGAGAATATGGTCGTAATCAGCGGTTAACGCAGAGTCAATCAACAAGGCGGTAAATTCATCAAAAGCGGCTATTTCTGTGGTGCAAGCGCCGGATAATTGCTCCTCTATACCTTTGACTACCGCCTCGGGCAAAATGCCTCGCACCGGATCAACGATGCGATTGCGATAAGTCTGCGCTGCCGCCTGCGGGTCAATTTCCAGTGCTGCCAAACGCGGCACGGCGGGAACTGCCGTGATCTGGTTGCCAATGCTGATGCCGAACACCTGCCCGACATTGGAAGCCGGATCGGTACTCACCAGCAACACACGCTTGCCTGATTCTGCCAACTGTATGGCTGAAGCGCAGGCGATGGAGGTTTTACCTACGCCGCCCTTGCCGGTGAAAAACAGAAAACGCGGGGGGTGATTTAAAAAGTTCATGGCATGGCCTTGATTTAACAACATTTACTGCCGCTGCAACATGCGCCTGCCGGTTTTATTTCAACAACTGCCTGGGCGATTTCAGCCCATCGCGCCAGTTCCAAGCGATTTGGATAACGCCCTGCCAAAGCAAATTCACCATCGACCAAAATCAGCGGCAAGGCTTCCTGGCCGGAGCGCTCAAGAAAACTTCTCACCACCAAATTGTTGGCAAACTCCAGCGGCTGTTGCGCCAGATTAAAGCGTTCAATCTGCGCGCCATTCTGTTTTGCCCAAGCCACATCGGCAGCAAAACTGATTAAGGCCTGATCGGCATCCACCCCGCATACGCCGGTGTTGCAGCACAGGGCGGGGTCGAAAATTTCTATTGATTTTGTCATTTGATTTCTCCTAATTAATGAGGCTGGCAATCTTGTCCATTTCAACTTTCAACGCTGATTTATCGTGCTGTAACTGATGCAGCGGTAATGCAAAAAAAGCTTCAATGCGGGCACGCAGAATGCGGTAAGCCTGCATGAAGGCAACTTCAATTTCTTCATCCGTGCCGGTCACACGCGCGGGATCAGCCACGCCCCAATGCGTGCGCAATACCGCGCCCAGATAGGCGGGACAGGTTTCACCCGCCGCGTTGCCGCATACGCCAATCACAATATCCGGCACGGCAGGTAAATCCGCCCAGGATTTGCTGTGATAGCCCTCGGTGGCGATGCCTTGCGCCGCCAGCAATGCCAGCGAACGCGGATGCACATAACCCGCCGGTTGGCTGCCTGCACTCATGGCGCGCCATCCGGCCGGAGCCAGATGATTGAACGTGGCCTCGCCGAGAATGGAACGGCAGGAGTTACCGGTGCATAAAAACAGAATGTTCATGGTTTAGAGTTTGGTTGAGTTATCTGAAATTGGCGGTAATAAATCACTGGAACAGCAGGACTCGGCGCGCAGATCCATACATTGCTGCGGATTGCCAGCGCAACATTCTTCGGTTAAGTAAGCGATTAAATCCAGCATCAAGGGAATATTGGCGCGGTAACGCTGATAGCGTCCTTCCTGCTCCACACGCAGCAGGCGCGCCTGCGTCAAGGCTTTCAGGTGAAACGAAAGATTGGTCGGCGGCAGCTCCAGTGTGCTGGCGATTTCACCCGCCACCATGCCGTCCAACCCTTGTTTGACCAAAAGCCGAAACACATCCAAGCGCACGCCGGAAGCCAGTGATTCAAAAACGCTTGTTGCAGTAAGTTTGTCCATATATCAACTATACAACAATTATTGAATTGTTGTATAGTTGATTTGAATTAATTTTCAACTGTGTACGATAGCGCACAGAACTTCAGTAGCTAAGCGCTTATGTTGCCTACATGCCGAGCACAACCAATGCGCTGCGTCGGTTAATACGCGGAGAGAACTACCACCAATCCGTGATGACTTTTAACTTTTGGAGAATTTATGATGAACCGTTCAATATTGATAACTGCGCTATTTTTCGCACTGGTTTTAAGTGCCTGTGACAAACCCACTGTTGTGAATGTTCCCGCTACACCTGTTGCCGTACCCGGACCAGCAGGCGCAACGGGCGATCAGGGCGATCAGGGCGCGCGGGGTTATACCGGCAATCAGGGCAATGAAGGCTACAAAGGTGAAACCGGCACCCAAGGTGATGCCGGCGACAAGGGTGAAACCGGAAAAACTGGCAAAACCGGTGGCAATACCACCATTATCATCGCGCCGCCTGCATCGCCAGCTGAAACCAACTAAATCTATTTAGAAAAAACCATTAGGAGAAAATCATGAGCTTGGGAACCATATTATTAATTATTCTTATTCTGATGTTGGTCGGCGCTTTTCCAAGCTGGCCACACAGCCGTGAATGGGGTTACGGACCCAGCGGCGGCTTGGGGTTGGTCGTCATAATTCTGCTGGTGTTGCTGTTATTGGGTCGTCTGTGAAAAGCCATATGGCTTCTGGTTCAGGCAACGTACGCATGAGCCAGAATGGATTGTTGCTAAGCGTCATGCTATTGGCACTCGCCGCTTGCGGTGAGATAGCCAGGTTACCGATCTCGGCCGGCATAGGTTCCAAGCCGACCTTGCCACCACCGCATCACAGGTTGATTCCAACAGTGAATATCGCGCCGGTTGTAGGCTGGTCGCCTGGAGCCAAACCGCAGGCAGCGTCTGGCACACAAGTGGCAGCATTTGCCAGCAAGCTTAACCACCCGCGCTGGCTGTATGTGTTGCCCAACGGTGATGTGCTGGTGGCGGAAACCAATGCACCGCCCAAGCCAGACGACGGCAAAGGCATTAAAGGCTGGGTGATGGGGCTGGTGATGAAAAAAGCCGGTGCCGCTGTGCCCAGCGCCAACCGCATTACGCTGTTACGCGATGCCAATGGCGATGGCATAGCCGACAAGCGCTCGGTGCTGCTGGAAGGCTTGAACTCACCGTTTGGCATGGCACTGGTGGACAACAATTTGTACATCGCCAACACTGACGCAGTCGTGCGCTTTCCCTATGCTACTGGCGATACACACATCACGGCATTCGGCGTAAAAGTAGTGGATTTGCCGGCGGGACAGATTAATCATCACTGGACTAAAAATCTGATTGCCAGCCGTGACGGTAGCAAGCTTTACGTCACGGTGGGTTCCAACAGCAACGTAGGCGAACGCGGCATGGAGGCAGAAAACCAGCGCGCTGCGATCTGGGAAGTAGACATCGGCAGTGGCAAACACCGCATTTTTGCATCCGGCCTGCGCAACCCCAATGGCTTGGCTTGGGAGCATGACAGCGGCGCATTGTGGACGGCAGTAAACGAACGTGACGAGATAGGAAGCGATCTGGTGCCGGATTATATGACCTCGGTACGTGACGGCGGTTTTTACGGCTGGCCTTACAGCTACTACGGCCAGCATGTGGATGAACGGGTAAAGCCGTCGCGCCCGGATTTGGTTCTGCAGGCGATTACTCCCGACTATGCGCTGGGTTCACACGCCGCCTCGCTGGGTTTGGCTTCTTCCGTGGGAACGACGTTGCCAGCCAGCTTCGCCAATGGCATGTTCATCGGCCAGCATGGTTCGTGGAATCGCGATCCGCGTAGCGGCTATAAAGTCATCTTTGTAGCGTTCAAAAACGGCAAACCTGCTGGCGAGCCGCTGGATGTACTGACCGGTTTTCTCAGCGCAGACGGTAATGCCTATGGCCGACCGGTCGGTGTGGCGCTGGACAAACAAGGCGCATTGCTAGTAGCTGACGATGTGGGCAATATAGTGTGGCGTGTAAGCTCCGACAACGTAAATAAACGCTAAGAATTTGGCTAACAATAACTTCCCTATTTATGCATATTGTTACAAGCCCCCCTCTTTGGAAAAGAGGGGCTAGGGGAGATTTGAGATGTATGGCTTAAAGGTGAAGGGTAAAATCAAATCCCCCTCAATCCCCCTTTTCTAAAGGGGAAAGTTATTTCTGACACTATCCCAAACCAAAGGCTAACCTGGACAAATCTGTACCGTCATTAGCCGCCAAAAAAACTTATAACTCGCTATGTACGCTGACGCACAGAAACCGATCAACGCATTTAACGATAATTTCAACTCACCAACACCTAGGAGCATCATCATGACTTTTTCCCATCTGGCTTCCGCCGATGAATTCGGTCGGAAACCCACGCTAGCAGGCGTGCATCCTGATAACGTACAAGCGCATGCCTCATCATCAGCGGTGTCATGGGCGGCTATCCTTGCGGGAGCCACCGTTGCTGCGGCTTTGTCGCTGATTCTCTTGGTATTGGGAACCAGCTTGGGATTAACCGCCGTTTCACCCTGGGTGCATGAAGGCATCAGTGCCACTACGTTTGGCTGGTCGGCCATCCTTTGGGTCAGCTTTACGCAACTGCTGGCTTTCGGTATGGGCGGTTATCTTGCTGGCAGACTGAGAACGCGCTGGGCTGGCGTGGATACTGACGAAGTTTACTTCCGCGACACTGCACATGGATTCCTCACTTGGGCGGTGGCTACGCTATTGAGTGCCGCGCTATTGACCTCGGTGATTGGGTCTATCATTGGTGGTGGCATCAAGGCTGGCGCTTCTGTAGCAGGTGATGTGGCGAGTTCTGCGACAGCCGTGGTAGCCAACAGTAATAAGGGTGAGTTAACACCGGCAGCTAATGCCGGCGAATTGCTGGCTTACTCTGTAGATTCTCTATTCAGGGCGGATGTAAATGCAGCGGGTAACTCTGCCAAACAAACAGAGGCAACCTCCACTGCCAAAGTTAACAATGAAGTGGCGCTCATTTTTATAAATAGCATGCACAGCAAAGCACTTCCCGCAGATGATTTGCGCTATGTGGGTCGCATCGTTGCCCAGCACACAGGGCTATCGCAAACTCATGCCGAGCAGCGCGTGAGCGAGACCTTTACACGCTTGCAAACCAGGCTGCATGATGCGGAAATCACAGTAAAAGAAGCCGCCGACAAAGCGCGCAAAGCTTCAGCTTATGCCGGGTTATGGCTATTTATTTCATTGCTGATCGGCGCATTCTTTGCCAGCTGGGCGGCTACTTTTGGCGGTCGGAGTCGTGATGCTTAATCCGTGAGGCTTAGGCAACGTCAAATCAATCATTTTTATCTTTTCCGGAGGCAATCATGCGCTCATTACTACTGTACTTTATTGGCATTCCCATTCCTATCATCATTCTGATCGCGCTGTTTGTGAAATAGCAGTGAAAGAGTGGCGGACTCAAGCACCACGCCTGGCCTTATGCCGTGGATAACTCCACAAATATTGCTCAGGACAAGTGCGGACTTGTTTTTCTATAGCGGCATTGAGTCCGGCGGCAGTATCAATCGCACCGTCTGCCACTTTATCCACATGCACAATATAGCCTTGCCCCCAAGGCAGGCGTTCACCAAAGGCAATCAGCACGGTGGCTCCGGTTTTTTGCGCCAGTCGGCTGACCAGAGTCATGGTGTAAGCCGGACGGCCGAAATAAGCGGCCCATTCACCTTCGCCTTGCGCGGGGACTTGATCCGGCAACACGCCTATCGCTTCGCCTTGCCGCAGCGCCTGCAATAAATCACGCACGCCTTTGGCATTGGCCGGAGCCAGTTTGACTTTGCCGCGCGCCCTGCCCGCTTCTATCATGGGCAGCATCCAATCCTGACGCGGCGGGCGATAGAGTACGGTAATCGGATGCAGGGCCGCATAAAACAGGGAAGTGATTTCAAAACACCCCAGATGCGGGGTCAGGAAAATAATGCCCTTGCCGCGTTGCAATGCCGTGACTATATGCTCCCATCCCTGACAGCCTTGCACCAGTAACATTTGCTGTTTATCACTCCGAAACCAGATGGCAAAGGTTTCCAACAGTGCTTTGCCGGATTCGCCTATATTGCGACGCAGCGTGCGACGAAACGCAGGCTCATCCGCGCAAGTACCACTCAGGCGCAAGTTTTCCCGCGTCAAACGCGCATGTTTGGACGAGAGCAGATAAACCAGCCAACCCAGCATAAGCCCCAAGGCATGTACCACAGGCAAAGGCAATCGGCCCAGGCTTTTAAGTAGACTGTGTAACAGCTTGAGTTTGAAAGGTGCCATATGCTATTTTTCCGCTTTCAAAGCAAGGGACAGCAAGGATGAAAGCGTGCTTATGACACTTTCGGGCGCGGGGATTTCTCCCTTGCCACCCAGAGTCACGGCTCGTCCGGGCAAAGTCGGCATTACTCCGGCTTGCCAGAGATGAGTATCAGTAAAAATAGCCAGCGTGGGAATATTCAACGCCACGGCAATATGCGTCAGCCCGGTATCCAGACCAACCACGGCCTGTGCTTGAGAGGTCAAATAACTCAGTGCTTTGAGCGACATTTTAGGCAGAACGACCGCATTCGTTAACGGCGCAGCAATGGCCAGTGCGCGTTGATATTCGGCCTCGCTGCCCCAGGGCAATAAAAAGCTTAGATTTTTTGCCGCGAGAAATTGGCCGATTTGAATCCAGTATTCGGTAGGCCAGTGCTTGGCTGCGCGCGCGGTACTGTGAAAGCCCATCACAAAACGCTCTGGCAAGTTAATGGGCAAAACCACCGGCTCAACAAAAAAATCATAAACCGGCGGCGAATCCGGCAGAGCATACCCCAATGCCAACGCACCCATTTGACGATTGCGCGTAATGGCATGAAGTGTATACGGGTTGTCATAAGCCTGATGATAGAGCCGGCCGGCTAGGCGCTCGCGGGCGGTTTTTGCACTTTGCCCGTGGCTGACACCATGCGCCATGCGGCTCACTAGCGCGCTTTTGAGCAAACCTTGCGTATCCAGGATGGCATCATAATGCTGGTCTTGCAGATTTTGCTTGAAGGCCGAAAACTCCGACCAGGTGCTTTGCAAAAACAACGCTTTTTTCCAGCGCCGCATGGCGAGCGGAATGATTTTATTCACCAGCGGATTTAATGAAACCAATCCGGCAAAACCTTCCTCCACCACCCAATCGACCTGCACTTCCGGGAAATGTTGTTTGATGTCATGCAACATGGGCATGTTATGAATAATATCGCCCATGGACGACAACTTGACGAGGAGGATGCGTTTCATGGGGCGTATTTTCGCACACTATGAAGCTTACATCTAAAGCCAGTCCGGCATTTGAGCCCGCTTATCCGTTGCCTTGATTTTTCAAGGCTTAACCTTGTTGTAAATTTTCTCAAATTCCTGAGCCACTTGTTTCCAGCTTCTGACAAAGTGCGGAACAGGCTCGTTACGGCTTAATTGCGCCTCCAGCGCCTCGCTCCAAACCTCGACAGGTGCACTTAGAGGCAGCACCGTGCCAGCATCGGTTGCAACTTGAGCCGCAGCGCCGCAAACTTCCGAAACCACCACCGGCACACCGGCCGCCATAGCCTCACTAATGACCATGCCGTAAGGTTCAGCTTTGGCGGGATGCAACAGCACATCAAAATCTGCATAGTGCGCCATATTGCTCCAACCCAACAAGCGATAACCACCCGTCCAACCGGCAAACAGATACTGTATCTCTGCGGCTTCCGGGCCTATCACTTGCAACTGTAGATTAGGCCGTGTGCGGCGCAATTGCGCCACTGCCTGCACCGCCAGCGGCAAGCCTTTACGTTTCCACTCCTTGCCGACAAAACCGATCACGCCGCCATCGGCGGGTACTTTGTGGAACACACGCTGTGCCAGCTCCCCCACGCCCGGCGCTATCGGCTCAGTGAGTTTAAAAGCCAGCTTGGGGTAATAATGTGCCAGTTGCTGTTGGATAATAGGCGAATTGGGTACGATAAATTGTGCCGTGGCGAGCTCACGTCGCTCCAGAAACAACTGCATCCAGATACGCAAGGAAAGCAAACACCACCAGGGTTTATCCAGCACCGTTGCAAACGGTGGGCCGTGAAACGTGGTCACTTGATGACAACTTGAACGCTCATGGCTATGAATAATACTGCCCGCATGCGGATGTTCTGCCAGCCAGTGCGCCACACGCCGACCAAAACGCCATAATGCCAACCAGCGCGGACGCGGCCTGATTTCGCCCAGCTCAATCACGCTAACACCATCAGGCTTTTCCCCCGTACAGACTTCACACAGCACCAACACTTCATGACCAAGCGCGCGCAGATTAAGCGTGAGCTCCCACACATAACGCTCCATGCCGCCAACCGGGCCATAACGGCGAACGATATGAATTAATTGCATGACGAGACCCGATTATTCACGCAAATTTCCAGAATGAAGATGCGTATCCAAGCCAACATTCGCACCGATTTGCCCATGCGCTATACGCTCATTCAGCCTTTGCCGATTGGCAGCTTCCCGGCCACGGTCACTCTCTTTATGCCACAGATGCAGCACGGGCAGGGCAAATTGCCCATCTTTACGTCGCACGCCACTATTCATCAGGCGTATCGCCAAATCCGCATCTTCATGTCCCCAGCCCTGAAAGCTCTCATCAAAGCCGTTGACGTTTTCAAAATCTTTGCGCCAAACCGCCAGATTAAACGTGCGCACGCCGCGCCATTTCTTGCCGCGCAGCTTGCGCCAGACTTGACCAGGTACATTAAGCAAAGGAAAAATACGGTTGATTTCACCGCGCCAGGCCGCGTTTATCCAGCGCAATATATTCCAGGATAATGGTGCGGCTTTGCCTGCCTCTATCTGTTCGGTCAGCGCGGGCGAACACAACATACGGCTACCGACCACCAAATAATTTTTCTCGGCCAGCAGCAAATGACGCGCAATAAAATCCGGGAAAACCAGACAATCGCCATCCAGAAATACCAGGTAATCTCCACTAGAGGCAGCAACTGCCTGATTGCGCGCACTGGCAGCACGAAAGCCGTCATCCGCCTGCCAAGCATGGATTAATGGACATGCAAAACGCGCTTGCCAGGACTGAATCAATGCAGCGGTTTCAGCCCCGGAGCCATCATCGGCAATCACAATTTCAGCGGGGGTCACTTTTTGCGCATACAAACTTTCAAGCACACGATTCAAGGCCAGCGGGCGCTGATAAGTCGTTACGATGACGGAGATAGATGGCATGGGATACACAATCAACCTAGGTTTGTGAGGGTTTGATAAGGCTCTCAGCTGAAATCCCAAGACCTAGATGCAGCTTCCAAATCATGGATGAAGTTAAGCTACGTTTGCGGTTAAGAATTTCATACACACGATTCACCCGGCCAATTATGGGTACTAAATCCTTTGCTGTTAAGCCTTCTTGCTCCATGCGAAATTTAATCGCTTCAATTGGGTCTGGCGGATCTATCCGATAATGTTTGGCTTCATAAACCTCTACCAAAGTAAGCAGCACTTCAAAGCGATCACCGTCTGGCGTATCAGGTTCGGGTTCATTATCAAAATAAACAGATAATTCACGCAATGCGGCTTGATAATCCTGCTCATTATGAATCGGCTTTATGTTCATGGGTTTACTCCAATTCTATTGTTTCTGCCTGGATGGCATCATATTGCTTGTGTGCAACCTGACAAAGCCGCATATGACCAAAAATGGGATAAATCAAGTATCAGACTCGACACCATATTTACTCTATCAAGCGGCCTCAAGCTCACGCGCGGCGGCTTCCAGTAGCGCCTCTGGCACACCATGCTTCTTTAGCATCTCAATTAAACGCGCGGTTTTTCCAAAAGCATACTGCGCTTCATCACGGCGCAATCCCTCGCCAATATAGGATTTCATCAAAGCTTGATAACCCGAAAAACCACGTAATGGTGCGATCTCTTTCATTGACTCCACCACATCGGCCGGTACGCGGACAGTGATGGAAATCAGCGGGCGATCTTTTGAAAGCCGCATTTTAATACGTTCAGGAATACTCATGATTTCGCCTTTCTTCGTTGGTCGCCTTGCGGGCGGAAATGATACGAATAGTTTCACCTTCAGTAGCAACATGCACCACAAACAACAGTAGACCGGATATGTCATAACCGATAATGGCATCGCGCACTTCACTATTGCGCCCAGCCTCTACCAGTCGAAAAAACGGATCAAAGAACACGGTACTGGCTTGTTCAAAACTAATCCCGTCATGTTTGATTCGATTACTCGCCGCTTTTTTCGTGTTCCAGATAAAAATGGTTCCGTTCAGCTCGTAGCGAATATCCATGCGTATTATTTTAGGCTTTGTATTTACTTTGTCAATACGAAAATTGAGTTGATTGATTTCATGATTTGCCCACACTGCCTACAAACTCAATCAGGCCGAATGCCGGTCGGAGACTTCCACTTTTCCTCGTTTTGCTTCTCAAGTGCTTTGACGTAGCGATAAAAAGTGCCTTCAAAGTTACCCAGAGCAATCACAAAACCCGGCCAGCCATCGAGAATGCCCAGCTTGAAAATATAGTGTTTGATAAAAGCCCAGAACCCGTGCGTCAAGGCCTTGCTCATGGAGACTTTTTTGCCTACCAGTTTGGCCGCGCCAAGCGTGGAATAGCGGTTGGCCTTATGCAGCAATTCCGCTGTATTCTTGAATGGAAACTGCCAGATGGCGTTTTTCAGCACTCCTACGGGCTTGTTGGTATTCAGCATATAACCTTCATGCACGGGTTTCAGGTCATAGTTCAAAGCACCTTTGCGGAATAACTGCGGTTGCCTGAAATTTGGATACCAGCCCGAATGGCGTATCCATCGCCCCATGAAGTAATTACGACGCGGCACCAAATAAACATCGAGTGCATCTGTTGCATGAATGATCTGCTGCACCTCTTGCTGAACCTCTGGTGTACAGCGTTCATCGGCATCCACACTTAATATCCAATTCCCGCTACAAGCTTTTAAAGCCTCGTTGCGCAAATGGCCGAAGCCCTGAAAATCCACTTGCACCACGCGTGCCCCCATGGAGTTGGCAATCTCTATGGTGCCATCGGTACTGTGCGAATCCACCAGAATTACTTCATCACACCAACCAAGGGAAGCCAATGTAGCAGCCACTTTCTCGGCTTCGTTATAGGCAATGACATAGGCGGATATTTTAGTCATACAGTTTCAATGATTCCTATAAACTATTCATCGTCAATTTCTACTTCCAGACAAAATCGCCATCAATTCTCAGCCCATGCATTGATAGGCTGTATTCTGCCAATTCATGTTTGCTCCAAAGCTTTATCTGACGAACTCTTTTTAGTTTTTTGAGTTTCCTTTCCAGCCAACTTTGCTGCAATAATCGATAATTGTAACGATAGGGCAAATTTTCTTTTTGAGATAAGCCGCGCTCCTGCTTCATTGCCGTTTGTGTAATTGAGCCAAAATGATGCAGCCAGGATGAGCCAGTTATGGCAACAGAGATACCCGCTTTTTCTACCTCGTGGAAAAACATGGTATCTTCATATCCTAATAGTTTCGGAATTGGTTGAAAATAGCCGATTTCCAGCCAAACAGACTCATGTACCGCCAAACAAACAGCGTGGCGCCCCCCCATTCTTAAGGCATGTTTCATTTTGATAGAAGCATCTCGGGCGAATGTTTCAAAATCGTAATCAAGAGTGCCTTCGATGAGAGATGGCGAAATGATTTTCAAACCATTTTGCTCGGCGGTATTAATTAGATTTTCTATCCAGGCAGCAGAAACCAGTACATCATTGTTCATGATGATCGTCCATTCCGCTTGAAGTGCTAATGCACCTTGATTCCAGGCCACACCACAACCAAGATTTGCTCGATTAAAAATGCGACCGCCTAAATCAAGTGTTTCCAGATAGTTACGGGTGTCATCAGTAGAGCCGTTATCCACGACGACCAGCCGCTTAAGATCAAGGCCATGTTTAATCATGCTGTCTATACACTGACGGGTGTAATCTACTTGATTGTAACAGGCAAAGGTTATAGCGTATTTAAGTGGGTTCATCACGTATCACAACTCGTTTCGGACTGCTTTTCGACGACCATTAACGATCCTGCCAAACAGGTAATCATCAGGGCATAAAATGACGCAGTGTATTTTAAATTAAATATCTCGGTACTCATGCTATTAATAAATGCGCAAAAAATAAAGCAAGTAGCAAGCAAAGCCAGCCTATTGACGGGCGCTGATGCAGACGTAAGTCGGCTTGTAAAAAATAATGCCGGGACGAGAAACAAAGCTACACTTGATAGCAAACCCCAAATTCCAGACCGCACCATGCTAGTTGTAATTTCATTATGAAAGCCATGATAAAACACAAACTCCCTGGTATATTGAGTAGCAAATCTTGCCAACTCTGGCGCATTCACCTGCGTTAAAAAACCAGCATCATCGTAGCCCCCTAACGGATTTTGCAAAAACAAAAACCAAGCAATGCGGAAAAATGAAATTCGATCCCCTACCGAGCTGACGGGATTAAGCGTGTTCCAATGGTAAGTCAAAACCTCACTAACGCCCAAATCAATACGCTGCTGTACCGTTGTTGAAAAGTAGTACGCTGCAATTGAAGCCATAACGGCTGTTGCAATTGCAATAACTGTAGTGAACATTTTATGTTTAGAGCCATTAAATATTAACCAAAACAATAGAATAAAGGGAAATGCCAACCAACCAGTACGACTACCGGAAATTGCCGACAAATAAACTCCCGCCACAAACCCAAATAATTTAAATAGTTTTATTGCTTTTGAATCAGTTCCGTACAAATTAATAGATACTAAACTGAACAAACCCAACGTCAATGTTAGGCTGCCAAATGTAAGCAAGTCCGCAAAGTTGGTTGTGACGCGATCGCCAATCACATGGGGATTAACGATAATTTCAATCAGCGTAAATAAAATTGCACCGGGTGCGGCTAAACTCAGCAAGTTGCCCATATCAATTCGATATTGAAGCATCACAATAAGTATGGGTATGCAAACCAGAATGTGCGCGGGGCCATCATACAATCGCCAAGAAAAATCCTGCCTAAAAAGCTGCGCAAGGAATACAGAGACTATAGGTGAAGCCAATGTAGCAATGAGCCAGAATAAATTACTCCGTGATGCATTTTCTGAGCTAATCGATAGCCCTTTGGTTTTGTTTCTAATCAGCAAGTAAGCCGATATAGCAAAAGCCAGTATAAGAACAATGCCCACCCAACCGCGAATGACCAATAAAAACAATGGGAATATCGTTAGACAAACCACCAAGGCACGTGCCGGTATCGAATTAAACTGGGCCAACCTAATTACATTACTATTTTTGTTCATTTAGACTTCAAACCATTAGTCTTACGAGAATTAGCGTAGGCGATAAATTCAGCGATATTGTCTGAACATAATTTGTCAACATTTTGTCGGATTTCATTTTCTGACCACTCCCACCATACTGAATTTAATAAGGCTGGCCTCGTCACCTCATCAAATCGCCAGCGTACCCGTTGCGCAGGGTTACCTGCCACAATCGAATAAGGCTCTACATCACGACTTACAAGAGCACCATTGGCAACAACAGCTCCGTGGCCAATAGTTACACCTGATAATATTGTGCTATTGGCACAAAGCCAGACATCGCTACCAATCACCACATCACCACGACTTCCGCCATAGTTTTTAATATGGCTGGCTTCATGCAGAAAAGCTGGGAAAGGGTAGCTACTCACCCAATCCAGACGATGCTGCCCACCAAGGAAGATTTGTACATTACTGGAAATCGAACAATAAGCGCCTATTTTCAGCGTTGCGCCCTCTTTCAGGTCATGCACAATAGGCAAACCGTAAGTACCAGTACCAATTTCATAATCTGGATAACACTTGCGAAATTTAACCTGTTGGCGCTTATAGCTTTGCAATTCTGTTCTTCCCCATAATCTTTTCCAAAATCTTCTCAAAAATTGTCTAAATAGGCTCATATTCATACCGAAACAAAAAAACTCTCTGCATATACAATCTCACGCATTCGCTTCATTCATGATCAGCTGCTAACCAGCCGCCTTATCAAGCAAAGACAACCCAACATCGGTATTTCCCATACCACGTTCCGCACGCAGGCGAAATCTTGTTTCCATATCGTATTCCGCCAGCATGAGCGTGGTAACTTCATCTATTAAACGATTGAGCGGTGTGCCACGACTTTTGGCCAAGGCTTTGAGCCGACGATGTTTCTCGTCAGGTAATCGCACGGTTAATGCAGTCATTTCAAATCTCCTTCAAAAAAGCTTCGGGCGAAATAATCCGCAGCGGCGGAAATTGCAATTCACCACGCTGAATATCACGTAAATTACGGGTCACAATCAAATCGGCACCGCCCGCAACAGCTAGTTCTATCAAGTGATTGTCAGCCTCATCCGGCAAATTGGGACGCCAGATGTAATACACCCGCGTCCATTCACAAACGGATAAAAAAATATCCAGCAAATCGTTGCGCTCATCCAGACTCAATCGGCATTGACTAAAAAGCTCACTTCGTCCCATGACATCCTCGTATTCGGTCAGCAAGGCCGTGCCCATGAGAGGTTTACACTTTCCTCGCAGACAAGCGGCTATGGCTTGATTGGCTGCTCCGGTACCCAAACAGGCACCCAAAAAAATATTGGTATCAATGACAATGCGCACGGCAACCAAGGTAGCATAAATGCCACCAGATTAAAACTTTGTTTGATTGGTTTTTATTCAATTGCACCTGAATTATCTGTAAAAAATGTTTCCACATCTGTAATCTCGCGTGTCCGTTTCATTGGCGGCAGGCTTTGCCAGATACGGCGGCCATAGGGTTTGCTGATCAGGCGCGGGTCGCAGATCATGAGTACACCACGATCGCCTTCGTCGCGAATCAACCTGCCGGCACCTTGTTTCAGCGTAATCACGGCATAGGGTAGCTGATATTCCATGAAGGCGTTTTTGCCTTCTTCTTTCATTTTGTCGATGCGCGCGGCGAGTACCGGGTCATCCGGTGCGGCAAAAGGAAGTTTATCAATAATGACGGTGGAAAGCGCATCGCCGCGCACATCCACGCCTTCCCAGAAGCTTTGCGAACCCACCAGCACGGCGTTGCCCAGTTTGCGAAAGCGTTCCAGCAATTCACTGCGCGAGCTTTCGCCCTGCATCAGCAAGGGGTAATCCAGCCCGTCATTGGCAAAAGCTTCTTTCAGCAAAGCGTGTACTTCGCGCATGGCACGTAGCGAGGTACACAAAACAAAGGCGCGGCCACGGCTGGCTTTGATAACCGGCAACGCCACAGCCGCAACCGAGGCGGTATAACTGGGGCTATTGGGGTCGGGCATGGATTGCGGTACGTAAAACAGCGCCTGCTGGCCGTAATCAAACGGGCTGTTCCAATAGCCGGTGCTGGCTTCTGCCAGCCCCATTTGCCCTAGGTAATGGCTGAAATCACTTTTGACTGCCAGTGTGGCCGAGGTAAAAATCCAGGCGCGCGGCTGGGCGGCGAGCTGCTTGCCGAAGCCTTCGGCGACCGAAAGTGGTGTGGCGTGTAGTTGTACCGATTGGCTGAACACTTCTACCCAACGCACCAGGTTGGCATTTTCGGCTTTTTGCCAGCGCTGTAATTGTTGTTGCAAAGCCGCAGCGCGCTGCCAGCAGTTTTCCAGCGCGGGGTCACGCGGTGCTTGCGTTTCCAGCACATCGGCAAGAGCTTTCAGCTGGGTTTGCATGGTTGAAAAATCCGCTTCAAAATTCTTTAGCGCCAGCGCTTTTTGCACCGGAAAACGACTGCCTTCCAGCGCAAACACCAGACGGAAATCGCGCACAGCTTTTTCCAGTTTATTGGCGGCTTCCTGCAAGGCCGGGCAATCCCTGGCGGTGGTCAGAAATTCGGCTTCCGCATCGCGTGCCAAATCCATTAATTGGCTGGTGGAAATATCTTCGCCAAAAAACAAGCCTGCGACTTCCGGCAATTGGTGCGCTTCATCGAAAATCACCGTATTGGCCGAAGGCAACAATTCGGCAATACCTTCATCGCGCAGCATGACATCGGCAAAAAACAAATGATGATTCACGACCACCACATCTGCGGCCAGTGCACGTTTGCGGGCTTCCAGCACAAAACAATCCTTCACAAAAGTGCATTCCTGGCCCAGGCAATTATCGCGTGTGGATGTCACGCCCGGCCAGATGGTGGCGTTTTCCGGCACTGCGTTCAGTTCGCTTTTATCGCCGGTTTGGCTGTTTTCCACAAAATTGCGGATGATATGCACATAGTTGGCATCTTCACGCGACATAAAACGGCCTTCGCTGGCGCTACGCTCCAGATGGAAATGGCATACATAATTGGCACGGCCTTTAAGCATGGCCACGGTCACCGGCACTTTGAGCGCATTGCGCACGGCGGGTAGATCGCGGTTATACAGCTGGTCTTGTAGCGTTTTGGTGCCGGTGGAAATAATCACCTTGCCGCCGGAAAGCAGCGCCGGCACCAGATAGGCAAAGGTTTTGCCGGTGCCGGTACCCGCCTCTGCCACTAATTGCTGATTTTTCTGGATGGCAGTTTCAATCGCCTGCGCCATTTCCAGCTGCTGGCTGCGCATACGATAACCGGGGATGGTTTCCGCTAACGGGCCTTTGTCAGAAAAAATGTAATTTATGCTATTACTTATATTAGCCATACTTTGCTACTGGCTACTTTTTTTTCCAGGCAAATCACTGTTTTCCGGTGAGTTAGCCATGTCTTGTGTAATAGATTTAATTGCGCTCTTGAAGCGTAGATCTCGCGTGAGTGCGCGTGATTCATCGCGGCGCGTTTCGGTATATTCCAGCAGTTTTTCTATGGTCATGAAAGAAGGCATCGCCGAATTAACAGGCAACTTGGATAATTGCTCAAAGCTTTCCTCGTAATGCCTGGCTATTTCGCTATCAATCAGGTTAGCCAAGCCATCCAATGTTGCATTATTCTGCTTGCTTTGCGTCACAATGTTTTGCCAGGTTTGCTTGATCGCCGCATCTTCACGCATAAATTCATCAATTTCCTTACGTGCTTGCACTTCCTCACTCCAGCGATAAGCTGGTTTGGGGATTTGATAGATCAAAATGGCGATTGCCACAACAAATGCACTGCCGGCAAGCCAACGATTTTTAGCTGATAGGCGCTGTGTTGAATTTAGCGGCTGCGCCAAAACCATGCTGCTAAGCAGGCCTGTGACGAACCCACCGATATGCGCTGAATTATCAATCCCTGGTACGACAAAACCCAAAGTAATGCTAAAGAGGGTAAAGCCCACGGCTGCCCAGAACAGCCAGCGAAATTCACCAGGATGCAGATTGTTACGCTCACGCCAGAGAAAAGTGAGCAGCGCGCCATATACGCCAAAAATGGCACCGGATGCTCCACCGGAAACCGCATGCCCCCCCTGCACCACCAGTGACAGCAAATTTCCCGCTAAACCGCTGATGAAATAAATAGTCAGAAAACGCAAATGGCCGTACATGCGCTCAACAAATTGTCCACCATCCCACAGCGCCCACATATTCATGGCTAAATGCACAATGCCAAAATGTAAAAACAAGGCGCTACCCAAACGCCACCACTCGCCATCCTGGGTAGCCGGGCCAAAGTTGGCACCCCAAGCCAGCTGAATACCATTGGGTGAATGCCAGAAACCGGCACCGCCCATCAGCATAGCCAAAAACACCAACAAATTAGCCACAATAAGCAGCTGGGTTATGCTAGCGCGCGCTACGCGCTGCAACAGCATATCCTGTAGCGATAACACTATAGTAGGCGACGGCTTATTCATACAAAAGACCTGCGTTTTCCAGCACCATAAACCACATCAATCGCGCCCTGAGCGCCAGATGGAAAAAACCAGCACCAAGCCGATAACAAAAGCAAAAAAGAACCCCAAAAAACCAAAAGCTGGCAAACCAAAAATAGTTGGGCCGCCATTTACCGTCATAACAACGGAAGAGCCGACAATGAGCGCGGCCGTAATCATGGCGAGAGCAATGCGATTGGTGCTGTGATCCAGCTGGTGCCCGAAATGATCCAGACGTTTTAGATCAAGATTCAGCTTTAAACGGCCGCGTGCGGCTTCACGCAGCACCTGCGAAACATCACCGGGAAGACCTGTGACAGCCCCGGCCACACTGGCAATGCCATGGCGACCGCGTTCAAAAAGTGCGGCTGGCATATAACGGCCAATAATAATTTTTTTGATGATAGGCGTGAGGTAACTGATAATCTGAAAATCCGGATCCAACTGCCTCCCCAAGCCTTCCAAGGTAATCAAGGCCTTGAACAACATGGTTAAGTCTGGTGGTACGGATAAATAATTCTCGCGCATGATAGTCGTTAAATCATTAAGCAAAGCACTAAAGCGTATGTGCTTGAGAGGTGCATTGTCGTAATTGCCAATAAATTCGTCGAGATCAGCATCCAGCTTGCGCTCGTCAAGTTTGGATTCATAAAGACCCGCCTCACTCGCCCAGGCAATCAGAATGTCACGGATGCTGTCTACGTCTTGCGATACCAAAGCCGCCAATAAATCTGCAATCTGATTGCGGCGTTCATGCGTAATATGCCCCACCATGCCACAATCTATAATTGCCAACTGATTATTCACCAGATAAAACACATTACCGGGATGCGGGTCTGCATGAAAAAAACCATCAATCAACACCATCTTTAAAATGGCATTTGCGCCACGTTCAGCCAGTAACTTCAAGTCCAATCCAGCGGATGCGGCCTGTTTGAGTTGATGTCCCGGGATACCATTGATACGCTCCATCACCAACACGCTTTCACTGGTGAAATCCCAATGAATTTTGGCGAATTTTATATTTTCATCCTTGGCAAAATTGCGGCTGAAGCGCTCGGTATTACGGCCTTCCAACGCCAGATCCAGCTCCGCTTTCAGTGATCGGCCAAATTGCGCGACTATTTCTCGCGGATGGAAACGCTTGGCTTCTTCGACCTCGGATTCCAGCAAACGGCCTATATGCGCCAGCAAACGCAAATCGGCATCTATGCGTTCCTGTACCTTCGGGCGGCGTATTTTAAGCACCACCGGTGTGCCATCTTGCAGCTTGGCCAAATGCACTTGTGCAATGGAAGCTGCGGCAATTGGCTCCGGCTGAAAATCGACAAACACCTCATAGGGTGATTGCCCTAGTGCTTTTTCCAGTTCTGGCAATAAGTCAGCAAATGCTACCGCCGGTACTTGATCCTGTAACTTGGAAAATTCAGTAATCCAGTTCTGGGGGAAAATATCCGGTCGCGTAGCCAGCACTTGCCCAAGCTTAACAAAAGTAGGGCCAAGCTCCTCTATCGCCAAACGCACGCGTACCTCGGATGGCAATTGCATCAATTCGCGCGAGGCTTTGAAATTCATCGCCCGCCCAGTCCAATTAATAAGACTGCCTTTCCCTAGCTGTTTGGCAATATCGCCCCAGCCATAGCGCATTAAAATACTGGTAATTGCACGCAAGCGGTCAAAATCACGCATTACTGAAAGAGTTTCACGAATCATGAGGGCTGGGCTTATTGAGTAGGGAAATTAAAGACGTGGTGAACATTGGCCGTTAACATTCTAACACCAAGCAAGCATTGAATAGCCTGAAGGCTGCAAGCATCAATCACGCCAAAACTGGAAAAATAAGGAGCAATCGTTTGCAAATCATCTCATTCCCTTTTAGAATCTATCCCATGCATAGATCAAACAAGCTAACTCAGAGCCTAAGCGCGGCTTTTTTAGTGTTACTCAGTGTTACTTCTCAAGCGGCAGAACCGTTTAACAACCCGATGAATCAGACAGAAACGCAGGAGCCAACGCGGACAGCCTGGACCAGCGTTGCACAAGAAGTGCTCATGAATGCCCTTAGTTTAACCGGCATCAAATATAAATCCGGTGGCAGCTCGCCGGAAACGGGTTTCGATTGTAGCGGCTTTGTGCGCTATGTTTTCCAACAAGCCGCCAGTTTGACTTTGCCACATAGCGCACGTGCATTGGCACAATTGGGTCAATCTATCCCCATGGCGCAATTACAGCCGGGCGACTTGGTATTTTTTAATACATTAAAAAATACCATTTCACATGTGGGTATTTATATGGGCAATAACCGATTTATACATGCACCCAGCTCTGGCAAACATATTGACGTTACCAGTCTGGATGACGCTTATTGGTCCAAACGCTATTCGGGTGCACGCCGACTGGAAGAAGGTAATCAGGCTGTGCCTAGCATTTCAGAGTAAACCAGGCATTTCAGAGTAAACCAGGCATTTCAAAATAAGCGGGAAAGGCGTGTGTAGAGACTGGTTTACTCTAAAACGAAATCAGTGATTTTTTCTTTTTCTGATACTGCGCAAGTAAATCCACACGCCAGATAACGACAACAGCACCAAACCCAGCGCGGCAATATCCATCACTATCCATCCATAATGTCCAAAAATTCGACCACTATGCAAATCGAGAATAATGCGCTCCAATGGTAACGATGGCGCTAAAATTTCGTTTAATCCTGCCGCTGTAGCACTGGGCAGATTGGTTTTAACAGACCAACGCACTTCTGCCATTCTCTTGTCATTAGCAATTACTGGTTGCCAGGACAATCCATCACTGGTTGTAAAAATCCCCTGCTCGGTTTTCAAGGCTAGTTCGCTCCCCATACGCCCAAGCTGTTCTATGGTTTTTCCCGGTAGCGCAGCCCCGGAAAGCTTATCAAGCACTTGCCCATCCGGCATAAACAGGTAGAGATTATCCCTTTCTGCAACTGCACGCAGATCACTCCAGCTTATAGCACCGACTGGCACTGGTTTTGCCCCGGCCAAACGCTGGCCATCCATCACCCAGCGTTCATCGAACGCCGCGAGATAACCATCTTTAAATAAATAAGCTTTAGGTACGGCAGATTCAAGCCCATACCAGCGCATCAGCCACGCAGCATTTATTTCGCGTTTGGCCAGCCCCAAGGCATCGGTATGATTTAACGCCAAGCCGGTAACAGCAAGTATCAGAAAGAAAATTGCTAGCAACACGCCCAAACGCGCATGCCAATGGCGCACAAAACGGATCACACGGGTTAAATGAGTCAAGGTGATTCCGATCTGCTGACGCGATCAAAATACAAGGCCAGCCGCGCCATACGGGTCATGGCGCTGACCGACAGCGTAGCGCCGGAAATACCATCAATAGTACGATTTAAATAATTCTCCGCTTTCAATTCAGCCCCCTGATATTGCTTGAGAAAAGCGGGATAGCGCACTTCGCCACCCCGGCTTTCCCGATAAGCCAGCACTTTTACTTGCGCCAATTTTCCACCTGTTATCATATAAGCTGCAGTTATTGGCTCCTCCTTGCCAATCTCCTCCAGTATCCAGACACTCTTTTCAGAATTTTTCCAATAGCGTTGACGTAATTGTGCCGGTGCATGTCCGAGAATTTTTTCAGCCGATTTGGCTATATCCTTGCTGATCCATAGCACCTCAGGTTTAGGGATATTGCTGGCAAAAACTTCAGACAAGAATTGCTCAGGCGTGAGATAAATCTCCAACGCCTGAGCCAAAGGCAAGCACCACAAGCCAACGAATAACAAACAGAACAGTTTTTTGACTCTATTCACAATGCCCAACCTTTAATAAATACATTTAAAACATATAGCCCAAGCCTAAATTAAAGCGCTTATCGCCTTTGGTGCCATCAGGCTGATCGTATAACTGGTAGTCTGCCTTCAGCACAATTTGTGGATGTGGCCAATAATTAGCACCTATCGTCCATACATTATTTCTCCAAGCCAGATTTTTAATAGATCCAGTAGGTACTTCATCCTGCAAATCCCATTTTTCAAAGCGAATAAACGGTGCCAGATCATGCTCGCCATTTTTCCAGACATGGTAAGCACCTTCTACATACCAGCCATAAAATGAGGTTGCCACGCCTTTACCTGCCCCATTACCTAATGCCGCATTGATTTTAGCGGCATCGTCCAAATGACCACGCGCATAAAGCGCACGAATATCAAACTTGTCCTTATTATATCGCGCATGCACATCCCATAAGGTCAAACGCGCATCCACACCGGTCAGTCCCGGCTTTGATGCGCCATCCTGTCCTGTGGCACCCGTATAAAATGCGGTACCTATCAATAGCCCCGGAATGCCGGTGTAATTCAACGCCCCGGAAACCGCTATATTTTCCGCTGGCGCTTCAGAAACACTGCGCCTGGCATCACGAAAACCTTTACTAAAATCATTGGCCTTGAGCTTTCCTGCATCCAGGCTAGATGTGATATTCAACTGATAATTCAAACCAGGTATCACTTCCCCATAAGCCCCTACGCCCGCTTCCCACCAGGTAGAAGGAATAATGCGACTTTCGATTTCATTACGCTCTACACCGAAAAAAGTGGGTGGCTCATGCGTTTCATTCAACATACCCAATGGAATCAGGAAAATACCAGCCTTGGCATTGAAATGCGGATTAATGTTGAAATCCAGATAGGCCTGCTCCAATTCAACCTTGCCCTTGCTACTTCCATCGCCACTCACCAAGGCATGTTCAATCTCAAATTCGGATTTGAAGCTGATCCAGTCATTAAATCGATGCCCGAAAAATAACACAAAACGGTGAAAATCAACCATATCCTTATCGGTCGCACCACCACTAAAATTGTTGTAATGCAGCTCGCCGTAACCACCTATCGTGGTTTTATCTTTGAAAGATTGAATACCACCCGCTTTATTGCCACTTGGTGCATTAGCTACCTGATCTTTAAGCGCTTCAATTTCCTGCTGCAAAATCTCGATTTTTTCTTCAACACTGGTAGCCATTGCATTGCTGGAAAAAAATATTGCAGCCAATAGCCCCCCTAAAATTGATTTACGCATGTTAATTACCTTAATGAGCTTTAAAAAAACGAATGATAATCATTCTCATTTAAAAACACAATAGGGGGAAGGTGCTTATCCTGCTACTTGCTGTAATTTGCGTATCAACGATGAAAACCAACTAAACCTGTGATGCCGCCCACAGAGCCGCAACGGCGGCATATTGATATTTGGATTATTTTCTCAAAGAGGGGGCAAAGAGAATAGTTGGCCGCCTTTAATAAGCGGCAAATGAAACTGCGTTTGCCTTAGGGAGGCGCTGATTTATCTGGCAACTGCGCCAAACACTTTTTTGAGTAAGCCACTCGCTTGCCCTACCGGGTCGGTACGAATAGCTTTTTCTTCCTGCGCAATCATCAAGTAAACGCCATCCAATGTTTTTTGCGTGACGTATTGCTCTATGCTAGCTTGATCCTTGTTTACCACACCGTATTTGCCAGCCATTTCAGCGTATTTATTGTATTGCTGGGCTAATTGCACATTAGCGGTGGCCTTGGTGACTACCGGTAAAAACTTCTCGGCCAATGGCGTTGCTGTGACTTTCTTGAAATACTGGGTGGCGGCATCATCACCGCCAGTTAGAATACCCTTGGCATCCGCCAGGCTCATCTTTTTGACCGCATCGACCAGCAACACTTTGGCTTCAGGCACTGCAGCTTCAGCGGCACGGTTCATTTTCAGCGTCAACTCATCAGCCTGCTTGCCCATGCCAAATAGGCGCATGGTTTTCTCGGCTTTTTTTAAATAGCCAGGCAATGGAATTTTAACTTCAGGGTTACCTAAAAAACCATCGACAGCACCCAATTTGCCCACAGCCTTGCCTGCACCCTGAATCAAAGCCTCTTTCAAACCACCACTGGCTTCGGTATTGCTCAAATCACCTATATCCAAAGCATTGGCGTAATTAGTAAACAGCACCATGCTTAACAGAGCTATTTTTCGCTGCATAATCATCCTCCCGGTTTAATTAAGGGCAGGTTTGAAACCTGCCCTTAAAGCTCTACACATACTATTCGTTCTTTTCTTCAGACGCTTATTCAGCTTTTGAAGACTTCACATGCCAAATATCATTGGCGTATTGGCTAATGGTACGGTCGCTGGAGAACTTGCTCACTCGTGCCACATTAAGTATGGCACGACGTGACCATTCTTCCTGATCCTGATAGAGCGCACTCACTTCATCCTGGGTGGCAATATAGCTCGCATAATCAGCCAACAACAAGTAATGATCACCATTGCGCAGCAGATTATCCACAATCGCCTGATAACGATTGGGTTCTTCTGCAGAGAAGAAACCACTGTCTATCATGTCCAGCACTTGTTTTAATTCTGCATTACTATTGTAGTAATCATAGGGGTTGTAACCCTTGGCTCTCACTTCAGCCACTTGCTCGGTGGTGAGTCCGAAAATGAAGATGTTTTCATCACCCACTTCTTCTTGCATCTCAACGTTAGCACCATCCAACGTGCCTATGGTGAGGGCTCCGTTAAGCATCATTTTCATGTTACCGGTACCGGAAGCTTCAGTTCCCGCCGTTGAAATCTGCTCGGATAAATCACCTGCTGGGAACAACAACTTTGCGGCAGAAACTTCATAATTGGGATAGAACACGACTTTAAGTTTATCGCCCACCAGCGGATCGTCATTGACGATTGCCGCTACGTCATTAATCAGCCGAATAATTTGCTTAGCTATCCAATAACCGGGGGCAGCCTTACCGCCAAAAATAACCGTACGTGGCATAGCTCCATGCGCTTGGCCAGAACGTATACGGTTATACAAAGTGATGACATGCAGCACATTCAGCAATTGGCGCTTATATTCATGAATACGTTTGATCTGTATATCAAACAAACTGTTGGTATTCAGTTTCAAGCCAGTTAGTTTTTCAATTTTATTCGCCAGGCGGATTTTATTGGCATGTTTGACTTCGCGAAAAGCTTTACGGAACTCGGCATCATCTGCCAGCGGTGTCAGCTTGATAATCTTGGACAAATCCTTCTGGAAGCCATCACCAATGGCTGAAGCAATCAGCCTGGTTAAACCGGTATTAGCCTGATTCAACCAACGGCGCGGCGTAATGCCGTTAGTCACATTGGTAATTTTGCCAGGATAAATACGATTAAAATCGGCAAACAGTGTTGTTTTCAAAAGCTCACTATGCAACGCCGCCACACCGTTGACGGTATGGCTGCCCACAACCGCCAGATGCGCCATGCGTACGCGACGCCCTTGCCTTTCATCAATAATGGAAACACGCCCCAACAATTCAGCGTCACCAGGGAACTTATGGTTCACCATCTGTAAAAAACGATGATTGATTTCATAAATAATCTCCAGATGGCGTGGCAATAAATTACCAAACATATCTACCGGCCAGGTTTCCAGCGCTTCTGGCATCAGGGTGTGATTGGTATAGGCGAAAATCTTGCCCACCAAACCCCAGGCATGATCCCAATGCAGATTATGACAATCGACCAGTTGATACATCATTTCAGCCACGCCAATGGCCGGATGTGTATCATTTAATTGAATGGCAATCTTTTCCGGCAATAAATCCCAATCATTATGTTTAGCTAAAAAGCGACGCAAAATATCTTGAATGGAAGCGGAAACAAAGAAATATTGTTGTTTTAAACGTAGTTCGCGCCCGGAAGCCGAGGCATCATTCGGATATAGCACTTTGGAGATGCTTTCTGTTTCATTACGCTCTTGAACCGACTTTTCAAAATTGCCTTCGTTAAAGTGGCCTAAATCAAACTCACGCGCGGCTTTGGCTGCCCATAAACGCAAGGTGTTGACTGTATCCGTGCCATAGCCCGGAATTGGCACATCGTAGGCCATCGCCACCACATGCTCCGAATCTACCCAGTGATGGCTGGTTTCATGCGGCTTGCCGTCATCAAAAGGCAGATCAACAACACGTCCATAAAAACGAATCACATAAGTACTCTCAGGACGTTGAAATTCCCAAACATTGCCATAGCGCAACCAGTTATCAGGATTTTCCACCTGCTTGCCATCCACAATAGCTTGCCTGAACATACCGTATTCATAGCGAATGCCATAGCCTGTACCCGGTATATCCATAGTAGCCATGGAATCCAGAAAGCACGCAGCCAAGCGACCCAAGCCACCATTACCCAGTGCGGCATCCATTTCCATTTCTATCGCATCTTCCAACTTGTGACCAAGTTGATCCAGCCCTTCACGCAACGGTTCGGCCATGTCGATATTCAAGGCCGCATTCATCATCATGCGACCCATTAAAAATTCCAGCGATAAATAATAAATACGCTTGGGATCCTGCTCGAAATAAGCATCGGAAGTCTTGATCCAGCGCTCAACCACATGATCGCGCACCGTATGAGCCGTGGCCTCATACCAATCACGCGGCGTGGCCGCACCGTTGGTTTTGAAACAGGAAAATACTAAATGATTTTGAATCGACTGTGCTACAGAGGCTTTTTTTGTAGTCAATACCGGCGGTTTAACGGCGGTTTTTTTTGTACCGGCTTTCGTCGTAGACTTGGTTTTAGCAGGTTTCACTTCGGTTTTTGTCGTAGCTGTAGTCATTTGTAGTCTCTTTTAAGTAATTTTTTGGCTAACCCGGATATTTGTAAAATAGCCTAAAGCGCTGTTGTACTGTACTCCACTGCCAGCACATGGCTTTCACCCGCTGGCAATGTCAACTGATTCACGGCTGCATTGCCGGATTCCACACACACCATTTGCCGCCAGCCACTAGCCAGATCAGCCAATTTATTGGCTTTTTCAGTCCAGGGCGTCCACACCACAGTGGAATGGCTACCTTTTTTAATAATGCGAATTTTACGCATCAAGCCGGTGTCTTCAATCATGCATTCTGATTCAGAATTAATGTAAATCCGATCGGTCTCGGCAACAAAGCGGATATTACCTTCCTGTAATCGGCTGGTTCTTTCACCTACCGTATCAATATAGGTGCAGCCAGCCAGCCCAAGTACGCTGACTTTCTCAATATCACTAATTTGAAAGTAAGTGTGTATAGCTTCCGTAAAACTAAAAGCTTCCTTACCGGTGTTTTTAGTCGTCAGCTGCATGGACAACTGATGGCCAATCGTGATAGCTAAAGTCAATTCACTCGCCTGTGGCCAGTATTGCTGCCTCAGCGGGCTATCTTGCATTTGCAGCACCAAACGCGTGGCACCATCGGCTTCTTCAGTCACAGCTATCAACTGCCAAGGTGCAACCCGCGCAAATCCATGTGCAGGATAATTCTTTTCTGTCGCGTGTACGCCAAACCAAGGCCAGCATATAGGCGCGCCGCCATGCAGGGATTTACCTTGTATACATTGCGCGTCCTCAGGCAACCAAACCACGGGAATAGAGGTGGTACGTGGTCTCCAGGTTTTCAATTGCGCACCCTGCAGACACACCCTTGCACTGGCAAGGGTATTCTCGATTTCTATCATGACGATACCACTGGCATCTTCAACAAATTTCAGTTGTTTTTTATTGCCAAAGTGGGCGTTAAGTTCTTCTATATTCATTATTCGCCGTATTTTATTAGAGCCAATCAAGTTATTTTTCAATCTGACTAACATCGCGCACCGCGCCGCGCGCCGCGCTGGTGCTCATCGCCGCATAAGCGCGCAAGGCGGGTGAAACCAGACGTACCCGGTTGACGGGCTTCCAGGCCTGTTTACCTTTGTCTATCATTTTGGCGCGACGATGCGACATCTCTTCATCCGATACCGCCAAATGTATGGTGCGATTGGGAATATCAATTTCTATGGTGTCATTCTCTTCCACCAAGCCAATGGCACCGCCTTCTGCGGCCTCCGGCGAAGCATGGCCTATACTCAAACCGGATGTACCGCCGGAGAACCTGCCATCCGTAAGCAAAGCACATTCCTTGCCAAGTCCCTTGGATTTCAAATAAGAGGTGGGATAGAGCATTTCCTGCATCCCCGGTCCACCGCGCGGCCCTTCATAACGAATGACCACTACATCGCCTGCGACCACGTTATCCGCCAATATGCTTTCCACGGCGGCATCCTGTGATTCAAAAATACGCGCGCGGCCGGTAAATTTGAGAATGCTGTCATCCACGCCTGCGGTTTTAACAATGCACCCATCCAGTGCAATATTTCCATAAAGCACTGCTAAACCGCCATCTTGTGAATAGGCATGGGCTTTATCGCGGATACAGCCTTCGGCACGGTCATCATCCAGCGTGGGATAAAGCATGGATTGGCTAAATGCAATGGTGGTGGAAATGCCGCCAGGTGCAGCGCGGAAGAATTTCTTCACCTCTTCATCCTGGGTGACTTTAATATCCCAATGATCCAGCGCCGCGCCCAATGTGGCGCTATGCACGGTGGGCGTATCTCTATGAATCACCCCGGCGCGATCCAACTCACCCAAAATGCCCATCACGCCGCCCGCATGGTGCACATCTTCCATATGAAATTTTTGCGTGGCGGGTGCCACTTTGCACACACACGGCACTTTGCGTGAAATGTGGTCAATATCGCTCATGGTGAAATCAATCTCGGCTTCATGTGCGGCAGCCAGCAAATGCAACACGGTATTGGTCGAGCCACCCATGGCCACATCCAGCGCCATGGCGTTTTCAAAGGCTTTGATATTGGCGATTGAGCGCGGCAAAACCGAATAATCATCCTGCTCATAATGACGCTTAGCGATTTCCACAATCAAGCGCCCCGCTTTCAGAAACAACTCTTTACGTGCGCCGTGCGTGGCCAGTGCCGAGCCATTGCCGGGCAAGCTCAAGCCCAGCGCCTCAGTCAAACAATTCATCGAATTGGCGGTAAACATACCGGAGCAAGAGCCGCAAGTGGGGCAAGCCGAGCGCTCAATGGCTTCCACTTTTTCATCGCTGGCCTTGCTATCCGCTGCCGCCACCATGGCATCCACCAAATCCAGCTTCAGCGCCTCGCCCTGCCAGTTCACCTTGCCCGCCTCCATAGGCCCGCCGGATACAAACACCACGGGAATATTCAAGCGCAAGGCCGCCATCAACATGCCCGGCGTAATTTTGTCACAGTTGGAAATACACACCAGCGCATCGGCACAGTGCGCGTTCACCATGTATTCCACGCTATCGGCAATCAGATCACGCGAAGGCAAGCTGTACAACATGCCGCTATGCCCCATGGCAATACCGTCATCCACGGCAATGGTATTGAACTCCTTGGCCACGCCACCGGCTTTTTCAATCTCGCGCGCAACCAGTTGCCCCAGGTCTTTGAGATGCACATGGCCGGGAACAAACTGGGTAAACGAGTTGGCAATGGCGATAATAGGCTTATCAAAATCGCCATCCTTCATCCCCGTAGCGCGCCATAAAGCGCGGGCACCGGCCATATTGCGGCCGTGAGTAGTAGTTCGTGAGCGGTATTCGGGCATAGCAGGCCTTCCTTGATTTAAGTAGCTGTTTTAAAAAACAGTCGAAGATTTTTGCAGGAGAATGACATTTTACCAAACGCCAAGCGTATTGCGTGTGATGTTTCATGTGGGCAAAAAATACGAGGATGCTATTCAGCCCGCAAAGCCTCAATCGGATCCAGTCGAGAAGCGCTTATGGCAGGCAACACACCGGCCAGTAAACCGATACCCGCCGACATGGCCAAAGCACCCAGCGCAAAACTCCAAGGCGTATGTACGGGCAAGCTGGGTAACGCCAGCCGCATTAGCTGCGCCAGCCCGATCCCCAGTAGCAAGCCGAATAGCCCGCCCAGCGCGGCGAGGATGATGGATTCACTCAGAAACAGATTCAAAATGGTGTGCTGTCTCGCGCCCAAAGCCACTAGCAGACCAATTTCACTGGTGCGTTCAGTGACGGAAATGGTCATGATGGTGACGATGCCCACCCCGCCCACCAGCAGCGAGATTCCGCCCAGTGCACCCACAGCCATAGTAAGAATATTCAGAATATTGGACAGTGTTTTCAGCATATCCTCCTGCGTGGTGATGGTGAAGTCCTCATGCCCGTGGCGCAATTTGAGGCGTTCCCTTATGGCAGCCGCCACTGTGGCGGAGGGCACGCCTTCCTGATACAGCACATGAATTTCCATCAATCCGGCGCGGTTATAAAGCTCCAGCGCGCGTTCGGCAGGGATAAATGCGGTGTCGTCCAGATCAATCCCCAAAAATTGCCCCTTGGGTGCCATCACGCCTATCACCCGGAAATGCAAACCGCCTATGCGCACCCGCGCACCCAAGGGGTTCACCGTGCCAAACAACTCTTTGCGCAATTTGGCTCCCAGCACCACCAGCGCACGTGAACTGCCCGCCCCTTCACGCGGCAAAAAGCTGCCTATGCGCACCGCAGAACTGAATACCCGCGTGAAATCCGCATCCACGCCATACACCGTGGTACGCCGCAACCGCCCATTGCCCTGCACCTCTGAGTTGCCCCAAACCGTAGGCGTAGAGCCCGTCACATGCGGCAAAGTCCGGAGCGACATGGCATCTTCTATCGTCAACAAACGTGCCGTGGTGGGAATACCGGAAGGTGGCTGACCGCCGGTTTTCACCTTGCCCGGCGCAATGCCAATCACACTGGTACCAAACTGCGTGAATTCCGCCAGCACAAAACGGTGCACGCCTTCACCAATGGATGTGAGCAAAATCACCGCCGCAATACCGACGGCAATCCCCAGCAAAGTGAGGAAACTGCGCATACGGTGCGAAGTGATGGCCTGCAGGGCAAAGCGGGAGGAATCGGTGAGGAGCATGATAATTACTTGAACATTTCGGGCTTAATCGCCCTTATCAACTTGAAAATCGCTATGACCACTGATTTGCCATGAGTACTCCATAGAAAATTTAGCGCGAGCTTGTTCAAGCATCGACCGCATTGCTCATTTGCTGATCGAAAGACTGGCGAATTAAACCCAACACATAAGGCAACTCATCAAACGAGGCCAGACCCACTTCAACATCGCCATTACCCCAGCGGCCAAGGCTAGAAACATCGACACACAAGCCTTTGGGATCATCAATTTCGTGAAAGTGCATATTCAGCGACAACCGTAAACGTTTGGCTTGAGGGACAACATCCATAAAGTTGGTTTCAGCTTTATAGGCTACATAAAGCTTAAGAAACTCTTCATTGACGCAAGGGTCTAGCGCGAGCACAGCTTTCCGCAAAGCTTCGAACAGATCACGCATCTGGCCGCCTGCCAAATAAGGATGACTATCGATGCTGTATTGTTGCTGACCAATCTTAACGCTACGATAGGTATCAAGCACATCGGCTTCCAGCCGTGGCATACCCCAAACTTTAGTGGCCTCTGTGGCTAAGCGGTCTGCACGAGCCTTGACAGCCTCTTCATTCCAAGCGGTCGCATTTGCCAGGGTAAAGATTTTTTTTTCCTTTTCCCCCGTTTGGTCATTAATTGACTCCAACTCAAAACTCCAGGTATTAAGTTTCAATGGACTAGCTGCAAATCCGGCAATATCGCCGTTCTTGTCGGTAGCATGACTACGCTTGAATAAAAATGATCGATCACTGTATTCGCTGTTATAACCGGTTAGTGTGAGATTGCCTAATGTATGCAGCCAAGTTTGCTGGATGCGTTGCCAGTCAGCACCTAACTCAGCTTGCCACTCTTTAGACAAAGCTTCGTTTTGAGGCAGAATATGCTCAATCGTATAGTCCTCTACCACCACGCGTTCCTTGCGACCATGGTTCTCCAGGCGACGCAACCAGTAACTGCGGCTGCGAAAATTATAAAGATCGCGCAACTTCAAATCTCGTTGAAATTCACCGTCACCAGGAAACCTGCGGTAAGAGGGTAGCAATAGAAAGGCCGCTTGCACACTTTCAAGATAGCGATCTTTTTTGAGATTGCGGCTCATACCGGCAAATATCTTGTTAAGCGAATTAGTCGGAATTGCACAGATAGCACGGCGGAATACATAACTCTCCACCCATCGCACGATCTGAACCAGCTCTACTGCCGTTAGACGCTGTTGCTGGTAATCGTGGTAAGCATCTAATAAGAACGGATAAGCCACATCCACCTTCAGCTCACGCAGATCATGAAACGCATGATTCAAGTCTGGTTCTGGTTCGGTACCTAACGCCATGGCACAGTAATAAGCGGCAAAAATATGTATGTCTGCTACCAAATCACGAGTGTCGCCTTTCAAACTGCGGGCGTAAACCTTGAAAGCTGTATATACATCACGCACATTCGGAATATCTCCAGTTTTCGTGGTCAGATAATGTCTCATGAAGGCATCAAAATGAACTTCATAGGCCGCTTGACCAAAGCCCTTTTCCATGGGATGCCAGTAAGTCTTATACAATTCGGTTTGAAACTTGGGTTCTAAACCCATGAGAATGTAGTTACGGATAAGGTCAGCCTGACTAAGCTCACGCCCAGTGGAATTCATACTTTCAAATATAAGCTGGGGATTGTCTTGTGCACGATCAAGTGAAACATCCACGATTACCAGTTTGGCGATGCCTTTGCAAATTGCTTCTAATTCACTTCGATTCTGATCTATCAACTTTTGGAATAACTCATAATTCTCGGTTATTCGCGTACTTTTCTCTGATGACATAAGTGATGTTTGCAAAATAGCGAGCAAGGTTTCCTTATCCGTTTCAGAAAGCAGCAGCTTGAAATGTCTCTCACCTTCTTCATCTGGATTGAGCAGATAATAATTGCGAAGTTTTTTAGCCGAAAAACTATCAAGCAATTCGGGAATAGCATGATCCTCAAAGTGCTTAGCCAGCGCTGCAATTAGCAAAGTGGTCGTTGTCAGACGTTGTTGACCGTCAATAACCAACAGCGCCTCTTGGCTAGTGACCGAAGATAAGGCACGTTCAACGTAAACAATAGAGCCAATAAAATGGGCGTTAACTTTGTCATCATGCCCTGCACGCATCAGATCAGCCCAAAGCTGGCGACATTCCACATCTTTCCATGAGTAATTGCGCTGGTAAATTGGAATCACGAATTGTGGTGATTTCTTGAGAAACTTAAGCAGATTTGCTTCTGTTGCTTTCATGTTTTTCCATAAAAATTTAACGAGCTAGGGATGCGCTGATTTATTCGTCATCCGCGCGTAAGCCCGTATCCAAGCTTTCGATTAAAGTAGATTCCCGCCTTCGCGGGAATGACAAAAAAAGAATAAATCAGCATTTCTTTAATGCTGAATGAGTAAGTCGCGTTTGACTTGCTCCCAATCCAGAACCGGATCAGCGAGGTCGCATAGCACTTCAATGACACGCGAAATATCTTCAAAATCTTCCAGGTAGTATTCAACGGCCTGACGCACTATCTCGACACGCGTATGGCGTAATTGTGCTGCGGCGTGATCCAATGATGCTATCAGTTCTATTGGCAGTCTTATGGTTATTTCGCGCATATCAATCTTTGTCAATCCGTTATCACTTGATTTTAGCGTTTAGCCAAGGCCTGTATCGGATCCATGCGCGCCGCCCTTCTTGCAGGCATCACGCCAAAAATCAAGCCGGAAACCAGCGCAGTGCCGAGACCAGCCAATACCGCCCACAGCGGCGGGTAAGCGGGGAAACTGGGATATAAATAGCGGATTAAGGCCGCGCCCAAATAGCCTAAGGTGGTGCCCAGCACGCCACCAGTCAGCGATAACAACACAGCTTCCACCATAAACAATTCGCGCACGGCGATTGAGGTGGCTCCCAGCGCTTTCAGCAGGCCGATTTCAGCCGTGCGCTGGGTGACGGAGACCAGCATCACGTTCATTACCAATATTCCGGCGACGGCCAGGCTGATGGCGGCAATGCCGGAAACGCCCAGTGTCAATACACCAAGGATTTTGTCGAAAGTTTTAAGCACAGCATCCTGGGTGATGACGGTGACATCTTCTTCGCCTTCATGGCGCTGGGTCAGCATTTTCAACACCCCGGTCTTCACTTCTGCCAGCTGCTCGCGGCTACGCGCCTCGATCATGATGCGAAACAAAGTATTGGTATTGAGCATGGCCTGCGCGGTGGCAACGGGTACGATGAGCAATTCGTCGGTGGTCATGCCCAAGCCTTGCCCGCCTTCGCTCAACACACCCACCACACGCAAGCGTCTATCGCCGATGCGCACCGTTTTGCCCAAGGGATTTTCCGCGCCAAATATTTCGCGCCGAATAACGCCCCCCAGCACCACTTCAGCCGAGCCACGCCCCAAATCATCTTTGGATAGAAAACGTCCCAGTGCTAATTTCAACTGGCGCACACGGATAAAATCGTCATTTGTGCCGACCATCATGGCCTCGCGCAGTTTTCCGGCGGCATTGATTTCGGTGGTACCCACCACCAGCGGTGAAATACGTTGCACGCCCGGCAAGCGCAGCAAACTTGTCGCATCCTCAACCGTTAAATCCCTGGGCGTATTGGTAATCAGATTAGCCGGATTAAAGCCGCGCGTTTCCGAACGCCCGGGAAACACAATCACCAGATTGGTGCCGATGGAAGAAAACTGCCCCACCACATAACGCCGCGCACCATCACCCAATGCCGTCAAAATCACCACCGCCGCCACACCTATCGACATCGCTAGTATCAGCAGGCCAGTACGCAACGGTGTACCGGTCGCGGCATCACGGGCATAGCGTAAGATATCGAGGATTTTCAAAGAGTGGCCTACCGTTTGGTTGTAATGGCGTTCAGCGGATTGTATTACTTGTAGGGCGATTTCGTGCAGTAAACCGCTCAAACCATCACTTAAGAGAGTGACTACATTAAGATAGTATTATGCGGTATTACACAAAATCAAGGAGCCATCATGCAAGCAACATCGGTGGCCAGCAAAGGACAAGTGACCATCCATAAGGCCTTAAGTTAACAGCTAGGCATTCCGGCAAGGCAGCCTGATTAAATTTCGCATTACCGATAATCATATCTAGTATTTAATTGCATAAATATACGTCTTTAATATAATAGCTCCGTTATCTGGATAAAACGGAGGAAGCCATGGCGCGAGTAGCAATATCGATCAGTTGTTTGGACAAGGATCGGCGGGAGTTGGAGCGTTTAATCCATAGCCGAACCGATGAGATTCGCATGAGAGAGCGCGCGCAGATTGTGATGGGATGCCTTGAAGGCAAGCGTAACGACGAGATTGCGGCTGAGCTTGCTATAAGACCCGGTACGGTGGCTGTCTGGCGCAAGCGGTTTGCAACGGAAGGCATGAATGGACTCCGTGATCGACAAAGGCCTGGAAAGCCGCCGAAGCACGCCGCCACGGAATTGCGTAACCGACTGCTAAAGCAAATTGAACAGCCGCCACCGGCAGGACAGGCGACATGGGATGGAAAATCGTTGGCGCAAACACTGGGCGTTTCCGATGATGCCGTCTGGCGGCTATTGCGCAAAGAAGGCATTCAACTCCAGCGCCATCGCTCCTGGTGCGTCAGTACCGACCCGGAGTTTGCGATGAAATCGGCCGATATTATCGGGCTATACCTGAATCCGCCGTATAACGCGCTGGTCATTTCCATCGACGAAAAGCCCTCTATTCAGGCCATAGAAAGACCCGGTGGCTTTGTCCACACCAGCAGCGGGAAGATAGTACGCGGTTTAAAAAGCACCTATAAGCGCCATGGCACGCTCAATTTTTTTGCCGCATTGAATGTCGCAACGGGAGCCATTCAATCCAAAACGACCGCCACCAAGAAGCGCCCCGACTTTCAGGAATTTCTCGATGAAGTGGTGGCCGAGGTTTCCGTTGATCGAGAGGTGCATGTCATTCTTGACAACTATTGTACGCACAAGAAAAACGATGAATGGCTGACGGCACACCCCAATGTAAATTTTCACTTCACGCCCACTTCAGCCAGCTGGTTGAATCAAGTGGAAATTTGGTTTGGTATTCTATCGCGCAAAACCCTGCGCGGAGCCAGCTTCAGCAGCATCGAACAGTTGACGCAAGCCATCAAAGATTTTGTTACCGCTTACAACAACAATGCCAATCCTTTTGTTTGGCGTAAACGTGAGGTTAAAGGCTCGCAGCTCCGTAATACAATCGTTAATTTATGCAATTAGGCACTAGAACACAGCACGGCAACTTTCGTACTCACTTCACGCAGTTAGCAACAGACTGCGACAAGGCTCTTAATGAAGTGGTTTCTATCTTAAGATTTTGACATTCAAGTAAAACAATTTACATCTGACCTAATTATCAGCCAGCCTCACCCGTGACATCTCTCACAATGCTGCCATCTTCCATTTTGATTTGCCGCCGCGCACGTGTGCCCAGCGCCTGATCGTGGGTAACGACAATCAGCGTCATGCCTTGGGAATTTAACGCTTCCAGTAGCCGCACCACTTCTTCACCGGTAGCTCTATCCAGATTGCCAGTAGGCTCATCGGCTAGCAGCACCGCCGGGCGCTGCACGGTAGCGCGAGCAATGGCGACACGCTGACGCTGGCCGCCGGAAAGCTCATTGGGACGATGTTGTGCGCGTTCGGTGAGACCATACTCTTTAAGCGCCTGGGTCACGCGTTTGGCGCGTTCAGCCGCCGGAACACCTGCCAGCATGAGGGGCAATTCGATATTGGCGGCGGCAGTCAGGCGCGGTACCAGATGAAAGCTCTGGAAAATAAAGCCGATGCGCTCGCTACGCACTTTGGCTTGTTCATCCGGGTTAAGTGTGGTGACATCACGGCCTTCCAGATGATAAGTCCCGGCATCCGGTCTATCCAGCAAGCCCAGCAGATTAAGCAACGTGGATTTGCCGGAACCGGATGGCCCCATGACGGCGATATATTCACCGGGCGCGATATTCAGATCAACTTGGCGCAAGGCATGCACCTCGCTATCACCCAGATAAAACGTGCGGTCTATGCCACGCAGCTGGATAAGCGGTTTGTCGGCTTCGGCCATATGGGGTTATTTAGTCTTGCCAGCTTTGGTATCGGCTTCAGGAGCAACCAAAACCCCGGCCTCCACGCCTTCGCGTTCCAGCGAGGACACTATACGGTCGCCCTGCTGCAAGCCATCCAGCACTTCCGTATATTCCCAATTGGTAATGCCCGCCTTAATGACACGCTGTTCCAGTTTTTTAGTATCCGGGCGGTAAAGTAGCACCTTGTTGCCTTCCAACAGCGTTGAAGTTGGTATACGCAGTACCTGGTCATGGCTATCCAGCACCACTTCCACATCGGCGCTATAACCCACCAGCAGGTTTTTGTTGTCGCTGGCGTTATCCAGCGAGACCTCCACATCCACCGTGCGCGCCTGTTTTTCCACCGCCACCACATAGGGCGCAACGCGTTTCACATGGCCGGGCAAGGATTTACCGGGTAGCGCATCCAGCGACACTCGCGCCAACTGGCCGACGTGAATCTTGGGCGCATCCACTTCATCCATCGGTGCCTTGATATACAGGCAGGAATCATCAATCAGATCAATCGCCGGTGGCGTAGCCACACCCGGCGGCGAAGGCGTGGTGTATTCGCCCAGCTCACCGACAATATCCGCCACAATGCCGTCAAATGGCGCAACCAGCACGGTGCGGTTCTGCTCAACTCTGGTTACCTGCAAACGCGCCTGCGCCTGAACTACGTCCGCACGTGCCGCTTCGCAAGCCGCGCGCCGTGATTTCGCTTCATAACGCGCCTTGTCTTCACCACTCTCCGAAATAAAACCACGTGCGCGCAATTTTGCCGAACGTGCCGCCTCACGCGCCGCATTGTCGGCAATGGCACAAATTTCATTGATATGCTTGCGGCTACTATCCACCTGCGTCTGCGCCAGACTGCTCTGCGCCAATTGATCCTCATTCCACAAACGCAACAACACCTGCCCCTTCTTCACGTGGTCCCCCTTCTTCACCCCCAAAAACGCAATGCGCCCACCACTAATCGGCGACAACCGCGTACGCTGACAAGCCTCCACCGAACCGGCACGGGTGTTGGCAACGCTAGCTTCCACTTTGCCTTTATTCACTTCAACCAGGGCTACGGCAATGAACTGCGGGCGGGTGAACCACCAGAAGGCGGTGGCGAGGGCGGCGATGATAGAAAGGGGGATTAGGAGGCGGCGCATGGATGAGTATAGTTATTCAATTAAGGCGAGGCCAATCCAACTTTAATAGCTTCCTCTTTGTTCAGGACACTTACCGAAGTCTCTTCAATCTTCCAAATTTTTCTTGTTGATAACATCAATTTTCTAAATTTATCTGTGATGGGTGGAAGGTCGGCTCGTGGGACATTTGAAATGATTAAAGTGAGTCGTAAGTCTATTTCAGACCAATTCAACGAACTGAATTTCGCTGGAAATTCATCATATATAGTCATGTTTCTTTTTAAGTATCCATTTATCGTAAGTGCGAGAGAGTTAATGAATTTGAATTTAATCTCATCAAAGTAATTGTCATATTCTTTGGTACCAGGTTTGGGTATTGATGACTTTGCTTCAACAACCCATAGTTTATTTGAAGCAGACAACCAAAGAAATTCAGCAATTTTTGTATTCTGTTGAATTTGTATATAACCCTTAGATTTTTCTATACGAAATAAACTCAATGCTTCAAAAGGGCCAAACATCAACCCAGATTCTTCGAAACTAATGTTCATTTCAGAGAAACCTCAAGCTCTTCTTCATACAATCGGATAGATTCATTAACGATCTCAGTATCAGGCATTCCCTCTTTCAAATCTTGAAAATCCCAAACTTTGTCTTGCTGCTCACTCAAGACTGGGATTGATATTTTTTCTTTTTGCGCAATCAGGAAAAGTTTTTTAACAACATAGTAAGAATGGCTAGCAATAAAAATCTGTATACCAGACTTTGCAAGTAACTCTAAAATATCCATCAGTTTAACGATCGCCGATGGATGCAAGGCAGATTCTGGCTCATCAATAAAGATGACTGACTCAGGCGTTAGATAACGGTTCCCAAGCAAAGTATCAAGGATAGCAATTTTCTTTACGCCTTCGGCAGTTGTCATTATCGAAAACTTGCTTGTTCCTTGTTTGTATATCCATTTATCACTTCCGCTATCAAACTCGACTCGCCCCTCAAACATTTTTTCCAAGAGTTGTCGTGATTTCATGAAAGCATCGTAATTTCGTCCCCGCATGGTGGGGTTTCTAAGCGCTAGCGCAAGGTCGGCATAAGTTGCATCGAATCCAAATGCTTTGTCTTGCAAGGCAGATTTCAAAATTACTTTCTCTAACGTAAGTACTTCTTTGGGAGGTAGAAAAATCGAGTTATAGCTTCGTTTAGGCAAATTATTATGAATTGGTGCGATTTTTTTTGTCGTATCCTGACCAAACTCATAAGCGAGAAAAGTGTTATCTGACATACTCACTGAAACTTTAAGTCGATTCCCCACTCCACGAGCGACCAAATCTCCTAATTTTTCTGCTTGAAAAGTCCAATATAGCTTGTCAGCTAAAACTTCCGCGAAGTCCCGCTTATCATCTCCTCGACCAAACTCTTCTTGGGATTTGATCGTGCTATATAAAATTTTCAATAAAAATGTTTTGCCTGAACCATTTTTCCCCAAAATAAGATTGATATTTTGCAAATTTTTAACAGCAATATTTTTAATCGGGCCAAAATTCTCAATGTCAAAATCTTTAAGCATTAAATTCTCCATACCACAGTGTTGCGGATATAAATTGATAGATCAAAAACCAAATCCACTTGCTAAGTTTTCTGTTGCCATATCTGTAACCCCTAAAGGGACTTCATACAATTTTATTCAACCAAGAGAGGTATGAAATCAATTCGGGTTTATGAGTTAAATTTGCTAGGGAGTTAACTTAAAACTTCACCGAGTCCGATGGATTTAAATCAAAAACATCGAGTGAAAGCTGGACTCAGTGCTGATTTAATTCACGCTAATTCTTCTTGAAAATCAATGAAGGCGAACTATTTCTCCCAACATAAGACACCCTCAAAAGTTCTGCCTGTTTTTTCGCGTTTTCCGCAGCACGTAGCAATGCTTTGTATTCATCGCTGATAGAGGGATTTTTCATCGGTTCGCTGATTTGGCTTTTATCATCATCCATTAAGATGTTCCTCAATAATTTCAGGCGTTATACCCAAGTTATTGTACATTGCCCATGTGTTTACTATGGGTTTATAAACTTGGTGGTAATTATGCAGGCTTTTTTCAAAACGTCTTTTTACCACATCATCCGCAATAAAATGCCCACCAGCAGCAACTCGGGCAGCTACGCGTTGTATGGCCATTTCGACATCGGGTAATGCCAGAAAGATCAATTCAATGTGATACCCAGGCTTTTGCCATTTAGGTAAAAATTTACCTGCAAAACTGGCTTTACCTGCACCGTTGAGGGCAAGCGATGATGATTTTTTTGCGAGGCATCAGGCCGCGATTGCGCAATGCAACAAAGGCATCAAGTTGCGTTCTTCTACTGCGGCCATGGCGTAGGCTTTACCATTCAGATCACTGAATTCCACTTCGTAAACGCCGGTATCCAATTCTTCAATTATGGTGCCCACCTGACCACGCGTAAGGTGTTTTTCCGGGAGACTCTGGGTAAGTGCAACCACATCGAGTAGTTTCATGTTTGCTCCTCTACAATAAATAACAGGTAGTTAACCTTGGAAAATCTTCTTGGGTACGAATTATCCAGCAAGTTCTGATTATGGCACTACGCATATTGATCGTTAGTTCAAAATCCAAAATGTAACGCGCGCCGTATTGATCGGTTTCAGTTTTGATTGCTGTGTTTTCCGCTGCTGCCTTGAAGATAATGCTTTGCAAATACAAGGCATCACTCACATTCAAACCTAAAACGGATTGAAAAACTCTGGCTTTGTGTCTTCCTTCAGGGTGCGGGTCATTCAAACAGTAGTCTGCGATTTTAGCAATATCTACAAAAGCAGATTTTCCGTTTGGGAGCATGATTACTTCTGCCAGGCATCCCTCAATGTCACCGTCCGGTTAAATACCGGCCTGCCCGCCACACTGTCTTTTCTGTCGGCCACAAAGTAGCCGTGGCGTTCAAACTGGAATCGGTCTTCTGCATGAGCCTCCTTCAAGCTGAGTTCCAGTTGCGCGATGATGGTTTTAACTGAGTTGGGGTTGATGTCGTCCAGATAGTTGCTATCGCCTGCACCGGGGTGGGCTTCCTTGAATAGTCGGTCGTACAGGCGCACTTCGGCGGCGTAGGCGTGGTTGACGGAAACCCAGTGGATATTGCCTTTGACTTTGATGCTGTCGGAACCCGGCGTGCCGGATTTGGTGTCGGGCAAGTATTCGCAATGCACCACAGTGATTTTACCGTCGGCATCTGTTTCAAACCCGGTGCATTTCACCACATAGCCATAGCGCAGACGCACCAGGCCGCCGGGGGTGAGGCGGAAATAGCCTTTGGGCGGGGTTTCCTCGAAATCTTCGCGTTCTATCCACAGCTCTCTGGTGAGCGGCACTACGCGCTTGCCCAGCTCTGGTTTGAGTGGATGATTGGGCGCAAAGCAGTCTTCGGATTGGTTTTCAGGATAGTTGTTGATTACCAGCTTGATGGGGTCGAGCACGGCGATACGGCGTTCGGCGGAAATGTTGAGCACTTCGCGCATGCAATCTTCAAGTATGGTGTATTCAATCCAGGAATCAGCCTTGGAAACACCGATGCGTTCGGCAAATAAGCGAAAGCCTTCTGCCGTATAGCCGCGACGGCGCGCACCGGCCAGCGTGGGCAGGCGTGGGTCATCCCAGCCGCTGACGTGATGGTTTTCCACCAGCTCTATCAGTTTGCGTTTGGAAAGCACCACATAAGTCAGGTTGAGGCGGGCGAATTCATATTGTTTGGGTAGCGGCTGTGCCAACAAAGCCGCCTCTACCAGCCGTTCCAGCAGCCAGTCATAAAACGGGCGTTGGTCTTCAAATTCCAGGGTACAGATGGAGTGGGTGATTTGTTCCAGCGCGTCTTCAATCGGGTGCGCAAAGGTATACATGGGATAAATGCACCATTTATCGCCGGTATTGTGATGCGTGGCACGTTTGATGCGGTAAATGGCGGGGTCGCGCAGATTGATATTGGGCGCGGCCATGTCGATTTTGGCGCGCAGTATCAGGCTGCCATCGGCGTGTTTACCATCGCGCATTTCGCGGAATAGCGCCAGCGATTCTTCCGCCGGACGATTACGCCAGGGCGAATCCTTGCCCGCTTCGGTCAGCGTGCCGCGATTGGCACGCATTTCTTCCGCCGTTTGCTGATCGACGTAAGCATGGCCGCTTTGAATCAAAGCCTCTGCCGCGCGGTACATGAAATCAAAATAATTGCTGGCGTAATACAAATGCGAAGTGCCGAAAGCCTCCCAGCCAAAGCCCAACCATTGCACGGCATCGGTGATACTGTCCACGTATTCCTGTTCTTCTTTTTCCGGGTTGGTGTCATCAAAGCGCATATGGCACACGCCGTCATAATCGCGCGCCAGACCAAAATTCAGACAGATGGATTTGGCATGGCCAATATGCAAATAGCCATTCGGTTCGGGCGGAAAACGGGTGCGAATTTTGGCGGGATCAGGCAAGCCTGCAGCCTGATACGCGGCATCGCCCGGTGAACCCGCCCAGCGGCGAGTGGCGTACGTGCCTTGCTCAATATCACGCTCAATGATTTGACGAATAAAATTGGAAGCGGCGAGAATTGGAGTTTTTGTCGATGACATGGCGGTAGCTTTAAAAATGATGCGCCCATTTTACACGCTAGTCGCCATGCAAACGATAGGCGCACTCATGCTAATATCAAAACCTATGCACAATCTCACTTTCCCTATTCTGCGGTTATTGGCCGACGCTAAGTTTCGTTCCGGCGCGGCTATTGCGCGCCACTTTCAAGTATCGCGCACCACCGTGTGGAATGCGCTACAGGAGGCCGAAGCACTGGGCGTTGAAGTTTATTCCGTGCGCGGCAAAGGCTACCGTTTGCCAGAACCTTTAAGCTTGCTGGATAAAGACGAAATACTCGCCACACTAGGCGAAAAACGCCACATTTTTGAACTGCAAGTACACGACCAGCTCGCTTCCACCAACAGCTTTTTAATGCAAGCCAGCAGCCAAGGCGCGCCACATGCCACTTGCGTGGCGGCTGAACTGCAAACCGCAGGACGCGGCAGACGCGGGCGTGTATGGCAAGCCGGTTTGGGTGCCAGCCTGACTTTCTCGCTGCTATGGCGCTTTCAATGCGGCGCTTCCGCCCTATCCGGTTTGAGTTTGGCTGTCGGCCTGGCGCTGGTGCGCGCCTTGCATGAATATGGCTTGCCCGGCGCGCAGCTCAAATGGCCGAATGACCTACTGGTTTTGCATGAAAATAAATACCACAAACTGGCAGGAATATTGATTGAACTGCAAGGCGATATGGAAGGTCCCAGCACAGCGATTATTGGTATAGGTATCAACTTGCACTTGCCGAATAATTTAATTCATACGATTGATCAGCCTGCTACCGATATGCACACCTTGCTGAACGCAACAATCAACCCAAATCAATTATTGGGCCTATTGCTCAAACATCTGGCAGAAATTCTCACAGAGTTTGAACACAAAGGCTTTGAAAGTTTACGTACAGAATGGGTGCAATATCATGCCTACCACAACCAGCCAGTAAGGCTGATCGCACCTGATGGAAGCGAAACGATAGTGAAAGTGAGTGGCATAGCCACCGATGGCACACTATTGGTGGAAACACCGACCGGATTACAACGGGTGTTATCAGGAGAAATCAGCCTGCGGGGCGTTTGAAAACCAACGTTGCACATTTCGTCGGATGCACTGCCAGCTGAGTGCATTTCGTTGAATGCACTATGAAAGCGGCTTGCGACTAAACAAATAAACTGCAGACCCTAATTCGGGAGGCAATAACCATGCGCCCAGCTTTTCATTTTTTTCAAGCGCAAAAGTGCTTTGTTGTTGGTAGTCTTTCCAATTGCCGAACGCAATCTGGTGACGGCTTCCGATAACGATGTAAAGTTGTACGCTGGGTGTATTGAACACATCGCGTTCAAAATCATTTTCAGCAGGTGGCCAGGAGCAGATGACCACTTCTGGCGCATAGGCCGCCAAGGCGGCACGGGCATCTTGCTGGATGACCCACTCGGGATAGTTGACCGCATTTTTCCAGCCATGATTATCGGTGGCGGTGAGCGCAACACCTTCTGTTTGCAGAAACCGCGTCAGCGTTCCATCTCCCGCCGCAATTTCCAGACAGCTTCTGGAGGCGATTAGAGTTTTCAGGGCGACGATCAATGCGCGTGAATAAAAGCAATAAATACCTTTGGGCTGCACTAAAGGCATGAGGCGTTTTTTCTGCCAAAGCAGTGGCCACCACAAGCGAAACCAGAACAAGGAGGCCGGTTTGCGCTCCAAGCCTTTTGAAAACAGCAGATTCTGGATGATAAAACCATTGAACCAGTTAAAGCGCAATTTGCCTTTTTTAACACCTGCATCGGCGTTCAGGCTGGTCAGGCAAAGTTTTTTAACCGCCTCATGCGCCATGTAGCTATGGATTGCATCCGACAGCGAAGCTTCCAGGCTTTTTTTGCGCTGGCCGTGCCTGGCCTGGTTCTGCGCAGCCTGTACAGACAAACGCCCCAGATAAGCTTTCAATTCTGCTGCGATACCACGTTTAGCAATGACGGCTATTTCCTGTTGCACGGCTTCCCATTCTACCGGGTATCTAGCACAAAGCTCCTCGAACGCGGGCTTGCTTCTTAGCCAGTTCATGGCCTCCATGTAAACGATTGGCTTCATAAAAGTACTCTCGACATTACCTGGCAAATTTAATGGTGAATTTGAATGATAACCTGAATGAACACGGACAGTGTCTGGTAGAACTAGCCAAAATATTTGTTCACCATTCCGTGCCTGAGTTTGAGTCTGCCCCGTTGCGTGATACGGGGAAATCCAGTGACTTTTACGATGCTGTATTCCAACATTCAAAGGTATGACGGCTTGGCTAAAGCCGCTTGCTAATCAGGTTTCTTCTTGTTTAGCATGGCTTGCAACTCTGCAAATGGATTATGTGTGGCGACAGCTGTCGGTTGGTTTGCACCACCACCATGTGCATGATCCAGAAAACGGGCATGTTCATTTTCATGGCAATAAATACACAGCAATTCCCAATTACTACCATCTGGCGGATTATTGTCGTGGTTATGATCTTTATGGTGAACGGTTAACTCACGCAGACGCACGCCAGCGAACTCGCGGGCACATCGGCCGCATATCCAGGGAAATAATTTAAGTGCCCGTTCGCGGTAAGTGTTTTCTCGCGATTCACTATGGCGATGCGCCTCGGCTACTATGCGGTCAAGTCGCGAAGCATTTGGGATTGTAGGCTTGGTCATATTAAAAACTCCATCGATTTGAGAATTTATCACTCTCACTTGAGTCACACAAGACAACATCAATACTCAACTGATTAGCTGAAACAACTGGCTCAGTGATTTCTTGGCGAGGTTCTGATTTAGACTTTCAGTACGCCAAGCTTTTCCAGCCGCAGCTGCCTGGCGACGCGCTCCACAAAGCCATCCTTGAAATCGGCTCTGTCCATCCAATCCAATATACCCAGACATGGCGCTTGCAGGCGCTGATTCAGAATTTGAAAGTTTTCATCAAATGCGACCATTTCTGAGTTTGGCTGATTGGCAATCCAGCCAGCCAATTTCAAGCCCCGCGTCTTGATGGCTTCTGCAGTTAACAGCGCATGATTCAAACAGCCCAAACGCATTCCCACGACAAGAATGACCGGCAGTGCGAGTTTTTGCGCCAAATCAGCGGTATCAAAATGCGCACTCAAGGGCACGCAAAAACCACCCACACCTTCTACAATCACCACATCAGCTTCTTTCGCCAGCTGTGCGTAAGCCTGTTCAATAACTTCCATCCGAATTTCAATGCCCGCTATATCTGCCGCGATAGAGGGTGCAATCGCTTGTGAAAAAGCGTAAGGATTAACATGATGAATAGGCGCTACGATATTGCTGGCTAAAATGAGCTGGGCGACATCATCCGACATGAGTTGATCGCCCAGTTGATAACAACCTGCAGCCACGGGTTTCATGCCAATAACTCTAAGCTCCTGATCGGCGAAGCACTGAATAAGCGCGGCGGATACCAGGGTTTTACCTACGTCCGTGTCCGTGCCGGTTACAAAATAAGCTATCTTTTTTGGTTCAGTCATGTTCGTCTATGTATTGTAATTGGCATGCTGCCATTCAACGAGTGGCTTGAAGGTTCAGCGCGGCTCGTTTCAGGTTTCCAGGCGTGTCCATAAACCACTTCAAAAGTGGCGGGCAGTTTGCCATCCTTGCGGAAATGTTCGTAATTTTGCGTGAGTTTGGTTAAAAACCCTTTTCCTTGCAAGCCTTTATTGCGCCCTGCGGCGGCATTATGTGCACCTATGGCCTTCAAATCACGCATTACACCCAGCACATCGTCATAGGTCAGCACAAAATGCTCCACATCCAACACCGGTGCGGAATATCCGGCGCGTACCAGAGCATCGCCAATATCGTGCATATCAATAAAACGGCTGACATGCACATGGTTGGGGTCGGCGCTGGCTGCCTGCCGCAACTCTTTCAGCGTATCCGGGCCAAAGGTGCTAAACATGAGCAAGCCGCCGGGTTGTAACACACGCTCGGTTTCGGTAAACACCTGATCCAGATCATTGCACCATTGCACGGCCAGGTTAGACCAGATCACATCTACGCTGTCCGATTGCAGTGGCAGGTTTTCTATATCCGCGCACAGCAAACTTTGCGGCATCAAGCCCAATGTACGCTTTAACCAGTGCTGGCTGGCCTTGGTTTGTTGCAACATGCCCCAGGCCAAATCCAGCGAAATCACGCGGCTGGCGGCAAAGCGCTTCATCAATTCCACACTGGCATGGCCGGTGCCGCAGCCTGCGTCCAGAATCACTTTCGGTGCAAGTTTAACCAGTTCCAATCGGCTCATCATGCGGCTGCGCACTTCAGCCTGCAACACCGCTGCCGCATCATACGTGCTGGCGGCACGGTCAAAAGAAGCGCGTACACGGGCTTTGTCTATAAGATATTCGTTCATGTGACCTATTTTAAAAACTCGATTAATGCCGCAACAAAAGTTTCGGAATGCGAGAGAAACGGCGCATGGGAAGCACCGGCAAAAACCTGCAAGCGGCTGGCCGGTAAATGCTGTGCCAGCCATCGGGCAGCGGATAAGGGTGCCAGCGTATCGCGGTCGCCGTGCATCAACAACACCGGCAGCTTGAGCTGGTTAATCTCCGCCCGCAAATCGGTTTCCAGCAACAGGCGCAGCGCATTTTCCAGCGCGCCCTGCGCAGGCAGCGGACGCTCGGCCAGACTTTCCCGCAGTTGCTTGATGGTCACGCGTGCATCGCTGGCACCCATGCATTGCAAGCTGAGAAATTTAATCAGCGTGCTTTGATAATTCTCGCCAATCTGGCTGGCAAATTTTTCAAACACTTTGGCTTCCATGCCCTGCTGCCAATCGTCACTATTGACGAAACAGGGCGTAGCGCCCACCAATACCAGCCTACGCACACGCTGCGGCTGCAATAACGCAATCCGCATCGCCACCTGCCCGCCTAGCGACCAGCCGCATATATCCGCCTTTTGCGGCAAATGCTGCGCCACTTGTTCCGCCAACGCCTGCGTACCACTTTCGGCAAGCGGCGGACTGAAGCCCATGCCGGGCAGATCCAGTACATGCACATTAAAATTCGGTATAAGTTTGCTTATTAGCGATTGCCAGACACCGCCGTGCATACCCCAACCGTGGATCAACACCAAATCAGGCGCGGTGCTTGCGGTTTGCGCCGCATGGCGTTGCATATACAAACTCAAAACCGGCTTTCAGCGCGGTTTAATGCCGCAATCAAGCGCTGCACATCGTCCACACTATGCGCGGCAGAAAGCGTAATGCGTAATCTGGCACTGCCTTTGGGCACGGTGGGTGGACGAATAGCGGGGACTAAAATACCTTGTTGCAGCAGATATTCACTGAGTTGGGTAGCGCTGTGGTTATCGCCCACCATCAGGGGCTGTATGGCGGTGGCTGAATCCAGCAGCTGCCAGCGCTGCAGCTTCAAGCCGCTTTTCAAGGTGGCGATCAAAGCCTGCAAATACGCACGGCGTTCATCTTCCTGTTCGATTATTTTCAGCGCCTCCAGCAAGCTGGCGGCCAGCGCCGGCGGGCTGGCCGTGGTGTAAATATAAGTACGCGCCTGTTGCAGCAGATAATCTATCAACACTGCATCCGCCGCCACAAAAGCTCCGGCCACGCCTGCTGCCTTGCCCAAAGTTGCCATGTAGATGATGCGGTTTGAGTTGACATTAAAATGATGCAACACGCCCCTGCCCTGCGCACCCAGCACGCCGAAACCATGCGCATCATCCAGCAGCAGCCAAGCGTTGTATTGCTCGCATAAAGCCAGCAATTGCGGCACCGGTGCCAGATCACCGTCCATGCTGAATACCGCATCAACTGCCACCAGCTTGCGCGGCGCTTGACTCGCTTGCAGCAGTTTTTTCAGCGCAGCTACATCATTATGCGCATACCGATACAGTCTGGCACGCGAGAGCACGGCAGCATCATTGAGCGAAGCATGATTCAGTTTATCGGCAAAAATCGCATCATTGCGCCCCATCAGCGCGGTAATCACACCAAAATTCGCCATGTAACCGGTGGAGAACAGCAAGGCCGCGGGCAGGCCGACAAATGCCGCCAGCGCTTGTTCCAGCTGTTGATGATAATGGTGATGCCCGGTAATCAAGTGCGAAGCGCCGCTGCCTACACCGGCGCTTGCCGCGCCCTGCTGCAAAGCCGCAATCAGGCGCGGATGCTGGGCAAGGCCGAGGTAATCATTGCTGCAGAACGATAAAACTTCCCGCCCATCCACCTGAATATGCGAGGATTGTGCGCTTTCCAGCACACGGCGGCGGCGTAATAAACCTTGTTGTTTACGTTGGTCTAGCTCGGCTTGCAAGCCTGCCAGCAAATCTTCAGTCACGAAAAACCAACCTTAAGCCGGATGTATGCCCAGTTTGGCAAACAGCGCTTTATCCGCAGCCACTTCCGGGTTACCCGTGGTGAGCAGTTTTTCGCCATAAAAAATGGAGTTGGCTCCGGCCAGAAAGCACAAGGCCTGCACCGCTTCGCCCATGCTTTGACGACCGGCGGATAAGCGCACATGGCTGGTGGGCATGGTGATGCGCGCTGCTGCGATGGTACGCACAAATTCCAGCGGGTCTAGTGCATCAACCCCGTGCAATGGCGTGCCTTCCACTTGCGTGAGCAGATTGATGGGCACACTTTCCGGCGGTTGCGACATATTGGCCAGCTGTGCCAGCAGACCGGCACGTTGTGGCCGCGATTCGCCCATGCCGATAATGCCGCCGCTGCATACATTGATTTCCGCGTCGCGCACTCTGTCCAGCGTATCCAGCCTATCCTGATAAGTGCGTGTAGTAATCACATCGCCATAAAATTCGGGGGCAGTATCCAGATTGTGGTTGTAGTAATCCAGCCCGGCATCTTTTAACTGCTCGGCCTGACCTTCTTTCAACATGCCCAGCGTGGCACAGGTTTGCAAGCCCATGGCTTTCACCTCGGCCACCATTTTCAGCACCGGCTCCAGATCACGCTGCTTGGGGCTACGCCAGGCTGCGCCCATGCAAAAACGCGTGGCACCACTGTCCTTGGCGGCTTGTGCCGCTTCCAGCACTTCCTGCAACTGCATCAAATCCTGATCTTCAACGGAAGTGTGATAGCGCGCCGCCTGCGGACAGTAGCCGCAATCTTCCGAACAGCCGCCGGTTTTAATCGACAGCAAAGTGCTGACCTGCACCGCGTTTGGGTCAAAATTGGCTCTATGCACAGTTTGCGCTCTATGCATCAAATCGCTGAAGGGTAACTCATACAGCGCGACGATTTCATCCACGCTCCAGCGGTTTTCGGTGTTGACTACACGCGCACTTTTCTTCATCGCGCTCATATCTATCACAGCTTCATTACATGATTTTGTATCTACAGCTTGCAACATAATTCAATCCTTTTTTCTATGCCTTGATGTCTTGCCAGGGAAATTTTTGCGCCCGCATAATATCGCGCACACCCAATGGGAATACGATTAAAAATCCTGATGCCCAGATAATCAGCGCCAGATTCAGGCCGCCACCCACCCAGGCCGCCATCATTGAGCTAAAGTTCAGTGTCACCACCAGCGCGCCCACCAAGCCATAAAAGCGGTAGCCGGCCGGAGTCAAAAAATCGCGTACTTGTTGATTGGGGTGGTGCGCCACCGTGGCATACACCACAATAGAGGCCGCAATCCAGATGGGAATCAGCACCGGTATAAGGATGGCAACACAGGAGAAAAAGTTGAATGCTTGCGCGGAACGCCGCTGTTGCATGGCAGAAATCAGCGATTCACCGGCAGGTGTTGCAGTATCAGGAAGATTCGACATAATGAGGCACCACCAGGAAAAAATCCGAGCGCGGATTATAACCTGTTCCGCTATACGCTGTTAAACATCGGACTAACAATTGATGAACCAATGGTCAAAAATCAAGCAATTCATTTTTCCGCAAACGTGCATATTGTGCGCCGCCAGCGACGGTGGCGAGCTGGCGATTTGTACGGATTGCCTGCATGATTTGCCCTGGCACAAAGCCGAGCGCTGCCCGCAATGCGGCCTGACCTCCACGCATCATCAAATCTGCGGCGCATGCCTCAAAAATCCACCCGCTTTTGACGCGACACATGCCTTGTTTCGCTACGCCTTTCCTGTGGATGCCATGCTTAAACGTTACAAGTATCAGCATCAACTGGTCATGGCCGAAGCCTTAGGCACACTGATGGCGCAAGCGCTCATGAATCAGCCGCAGCCCGACCTCATCATCCCCATGCCTTTGCATTCCCAACGCCTGCAACAACGCGGCTTCAATCAATCACTGGAAATCAGCCGCGTCATCGCCAAGCAACTCCATATCAAACTGGATTATCAATCCTGCGTCAGAACCAGATTCTCCGCCCCGCAAGCCAGCCTGCCCTTCAAAGAAAGAATCAGCAACATGCGCGGCGCATTTGCCTGCGAACAGCGTTTTGACGGGCTGCATATTGCCTTGGTGGATGACGTGATGACAACGGGAGCCAGCCTGAATGAACTGGCGAAAACATTAAAACAAGCCGGAGCTGGGCGGGTGGAATGTTGGGTGGTGGCCAGGACGTTGTAAAATGTTGGCTAAAGTGGCCTTGACCAAAAGCGCACAAACCTTTAGTGTTGAGGGTTCGTGAATATAAATATAATTAAGTATTATTATGGAATTATCCGGCGCAGAAATTATTACCCGCTGTTTGCAGGAAGAGAAAATAAAATTTGTTTTCGGCTATCCTGGTGGTGCGGTACTCGACATTTATGACGCAATCTTCAAGCAGGATTACTTCAAGCATATTCTAGTGCGTCATGAGCAAGCTGCCGTGCACGCAGCGGATGCCTATTCGCGCTCAACTGGCCTGGTGGGCGTTGCGCTGGTCACATCCGGCCCCGGGGCTACCAACGCCATTACCGGCATTGCGACGGCCTATATGGATTCAATTCCCATGGTGGTAATTTCCGGTCAGGTTTCAACCCCGGGAATTGGTATGGATGCCTTTCAGGAAGTGGACATGGTGGGCATTACGCGCCCCTGTGTGAAACATAACTTTCTGGTGAAGGATGTTAACGAACTGGCAAGCACGATTAAAAAAGCTTTTTACATCGCCGCCAGCGGCCGTCCGGGACCGGTTGTCATCGACATCCCCAAGGATATTACGCAATTCAAAGCCAAATTTTCCTATCCCAAAACCGTGGCTATGCGTTCCTATAATCCGGTTTTAAAAGGGCATTCCGGCCAAATAAAAAAAGCCATCAAACTGCTACTTGAAGCCAAACGTCCGATGATCTACACCGGCGGCGGCGTAGTACTGGGCGATGCGTCTGCCTTGCTGGTCAAACTGGTTAAAAAACTGGGTTACCCCGTTACCAACACCTTGATGGGCTTGGGCGGCTATCCGGCCACGGATGAACAGTTTTTAGGTATGCTGGGAATGCACGGCACGCTGGAAGCCAATATGGCGATGCAGCAAAGCGATGTCATTCTCGCCGTTGGCGCACGCTTTGATGACCGCGTAGTCGGCAACCCAGCGCATTTCCTCAATCAACCACGCACTATCATCCATATAGATGTGGATCCGTCTTCCATTTCCAAGCGCGTCAAAGTCGATGTGCCCATTGTCGGTGATGTCAAAAATGTGTTGACCGACATGCTGGCCTTGCTGGATGAATCGGACAAAACACCGAGTGAATCTGCGCTCAAGGCCTGGTGGCAACTAATTAACGGCTGGCGCAAAGAAAAATGTCTGGAATTTGACCGCAGCAGTGACATTATCAAACCCCAGGATGTGATCGAAAAACTTTGGCAGGTCACCAAGGGGGAGGCTTTTGTCACCTCTGATGTTGGTCAACACCAAATGTGGGCGGCACAGTATTACAAATTTGATAAACCACGCCGCTGGATCAACTCCGGTGGTTTGGGTACCATGGGTGTTGGTCTGCCTTATGCCATGGGTGTACAGCTCGCACATCCAGAAGCGCAAGTGGCCTGCATTACCGGCGAAGGCAGTATTCAGATGAACATTCAGGAGCTTTCCACCTGTAATCAGTTTCATTTGCCAATCAAGGTAATTTTGCTGAATAACCGCTACCTGGGCATGGTGCGGCAATGGCAGCAATTTTTCTATGAAAATCGCTATTCGGAATCTTATATGGATAGCCTACCGGATTTTGTCAAACTGGCAGAGTCTTATGGTCATGTAGGCATGAAAATTGAAAATCCGGCCGATATTGAAGGTGCGCTGAAAGAGGCATTTGCCTTGAAAGATCGCTTTGTATTCATGAACTTCATCACCGATCAAAAAGAAAACGTTTTCCCTATGGTGCCCAATGGCAAAGGACTATCCGAGCTCATTCTGGCTGAGCGTATTACGGTAGAGGATTTATAATGAAACACCTTATTTCCCTACTCATGGAAAATGAAGCCGGCGCATTATCCCGTGTTGCCGGATTATTTTCAGCGCGCGGCTATAATATCGAATCGCTCACCGTAGCTCCAACCGAAGATCCCACCTTGTCGCGCATGACCATCGTAACTTCCGGTTCGGAAGAAGTCATCGAACAGATCATCAAACAGCTCAACAAACTGGTCGATGTAGTCAAGGTGCTCGACCTTAACGATGGTCGTTTTATCGAGCGTGAGTTGATGCTGGTCAAGGTCAAAGCGACCGGCGTATTTCGCGATGAAATGCAACGCATGTGCGAAATTTTCCGAGGCCGTATTATTGATGTAGCAGATAACAGTTACATCATTGAACTGACGGGTTCAGGATCCAAGCTGGATGCGTTTCTGGATGCTATCGACAAAACCGCTATCCTTGAAACGGTGCGTACCGGTGCCTCGGGCATCGGTCGTGGCGAACGCATTTTAAAACTGTAACAACATGGTAACTGACGGTCTGCACGGGCTTAACATTAGCCAGCCATCAGCCTAAAACGATTAACCCCCCTCAATATTAAGGAACTGCAATGAAAGTTTATTACGATAAAGATGCCGACCTCTCCATCATCAAAAAGCTTGGTGTCACAATTATCGGTTATGGCTCACAAGGCCATGCACATGCACAGAATCTGAAAGACTCCGGCGTAGCTGTCACCATAGGTCTGCGCCGCGAAGGCAGTTCCTGGGCGAAAGCTGAGAACGCTGGCCATGTAGTAAAAGACATTGCCGATGCAGTCAAAGCGGCCGATGTAGTCATGATTTTGCTGCCGGATGAAAACATGGCGCAAATTTACCATGCTGAAGTGGCACCAAATTTGAAACAGGGCGCTGTGGTTGCTTTCGCCCATGGCTTTAACATTCATTACAATCAAATTGTGCCGCGTGCCGACTTGGATGTGATTATGATTGCCCCTAAAGGTCCAGGTCATACCGTGCGTTCGGAATACCTCAAAGGTGGCGGCGTACCTTCACTAATCGCGGTTTATCAGGATAAATCCGGCAAAGCCAAAGACATCGCGCTCTCCTACGCTGCGGCCAATGGCGGCACTAAAGGCGGCGTGATCGAAACTGATTTCCGCGAAGAAACTGAAACCGATTTGTTTGGTGAGCAAGCCGTGTTGTGTGGCGGCGCGGTGGAGCTGGTTAAAGCTGGCTTTGAAACACTGGTCGATGCCGGTTATGCGCCGGAAATGGCCTATTTTGAATGTCTGCACGAATTGAAGCTGATTGTGGACCTGATGTATGAAGGCGGCATCGCCAACATGAACTACTCCATCTCCAACAATGCCGAATATGGTGAATACGTGACTGGCCCCAAGGTCATCAACGATGAATCACGCAAGGCCATGAAGGAAGCTTTGACCAACATTCAAAATGGTGATTATGCCAAGAAGTTCATCCTGGAAGGCCGCACCAACTACCCTGAAATGACCGCACGTCGCCGCTTGAATGCAGCGCATCCAATTGAACAAGTTGGCGGTCAATTGCGTTCCATGATGCCTTGGATTGCGAAAAACAAACTAGTTGACCAAACCAAGAACTAAGATTTTTCAACCTTAAAAAAGGGCAAACGTATAAAACGTTTTGCCCTTTTTTTATGTATAAACCCCTTCTTTTACCAAAAAACTATCGCTCATGCTAAACCATCTGGCTATTGTTGTTCAGTACCTACTCCCCAAACAAGCGATCACCATACTGGCTGGAAAATTCGCGCATTTCCAGGGCGGCAGCCTAACAACTATTGTTATTAATTGGTTTATAAAACGCTATCACGTCAATATGTCAGAAGCAGCAGAGCCTAACGCGAGCACGTATAAAACCTTTAACAGTTTTTTTACCCGGCCATTAAAAATTAACGCGCGACCAATGGCACAGACGGATTTTATCTGTCCTGTGGATGGTGCCATCAGTCAGTTTGGAGTGATTGAAAAAGACCAAATCTTTCAGGCAAAAGGTCATCATTATTCTACGGCTGCGCTGCTGGGGGGGCATGGAAATTCCGCATCAGCTTATGAAAATGGGCACTTTGCCTGTATTTATTTAAGCCCTAAAGACTACCACCGCATACATATGCCTTGTGACGGCAGATTACTGCGTATGGTTTATATTCCCGGCACCTTATTTTCGGTGAACCCGACCACGGCGCAAGGCGTACCTGGCTTATTTGCACGCAATGAACGAGTGGTGTGCGAATTCGAATCGAAACACGGCAAGTTTGTTATGGTGTTGGTTGGAGCAACGATAGTCGGTAGCATGGCGACCGCTTGGCATGGTGTGGTGAATCCCCCGCGCTCAAAAAACATTCGCACCTGGTCTTACGAGAACCAGGATATTTCATTGAAACAAGGTGATGAAATGGGGCGTTTTTTACTTGGATCAACCGTTGTGATGCTATTTCAAAGAAATAACATCACTTTTAATGAAAGCTGGTCGCCTACCCGTCTCGTCAAAATGGGCGAAAGCATGAGCGAAACCAAGGGCAAGACGATACCAACACACGCAAATAGTTAATTTAGCGCAGGGATCCAGTGGCTGAAATTTCCGCATCGTCGCGCATTTTACTTCGACTGCCGCATAAATGGCTGGACAACTCATTCAGCGCCTTGCGATATACTTCACGTTTGAATTCAATGACATTTTCCAGAGGCACCCAATACTCACTCCAGCGCCAGGCGTCAAACTCAGGATGTGAGGTGGCACGTAAGGAAATATCGGTGTCACGTCCCACCATGCGCAGCAAATACCAGATTTGTTTTTGGCCACGATAACAGCCACGATACTCACGCTTCACCCAATGATTCGGCACATCGTAACGTAACCAATCGCGTGTGCGCCCAAGAATGCGTACATGCTCCGGGCGCAAGCCCACCTCTTCCATTAGTTCCCGGTACATGGCTTGCTCAGGTGATTCTCCCTGATCTATACCACCTTGCGGAAACTGCCAGGAATGCTCACGAATGCGCTTACCCCAAAACACTTGATTGTGGGAATTGCAAAGTATAATCCCGACGTTTGGCCGATATCCATCGCGATCTAACATGATAAATAGCACCTAATTTATTAACCGTAATTTTTTCATATTTTGACCAATATTGATATAGCCAGACGTGTTAACAGCCTTGAAAAAAAGACATCCTTATGAAAACCAGATGAGTACAATGGCTTATCCATCTAACTTGACGGTATTTAAGCCATACACTTATACTGCAATGAGTCAACGCCAAACACGGTTGAACGTTAATTGAAGCGGCAAGAAACGTTTTGTACTTGTCAATTTAGTTAGAGCCTAGAGACCTTAAAATCTCGCCGAAAACAGCTTGATAAAAAGCTGAAATTACTAACCCCGTAATTTTGTAGTTCTTAAAACCATGGAGATACCTGTATGAAAAAATTTCTAGCACTCTTGGCGATCAGCCTGTTGCCACTTACCGCTACGGCTCACGGCCCAAGTGGTCTAAAAGTCATTGAAACCGTCACCATCAAGGCTGATACCGCCAAAATATGGGCGCTGGTTAAAGACTTTGGTGCCTTGGAAAAATGGCATCCTAGTGTTGCCAGCACCAAACTGGAACAAAAGAAAAACGAAGAAGGTGTAGACACTACCTATCGCTTGCTAACATTGAAAGATGGCGGCACCATCTATGAAAGACTGGGTAATATTGACGAAGCCGACTTGAAAATAAAATATTACATTGAAACGGGTGTGCTCCCAGTGAATGACTACTACGCTACCATAGGCGTAAAAGCCGGCCCTGGCGCAGGTGAAACCACGGTTACCTGGACTGCACGTTTTTATCGCAAATATAAACTGAACCCACCAATTCCAGCAGGTGAAGATGATGAATCCGCAATAAATGCAGTCACTGGCGTATTGAAAACCGGCTTGGCTAATTTGAAAAAAGTTTCTGAAAACCAATGACTGCCTGAAGCGTCACCCAAGGCGATGGCACCAAAACTGATGGTACCCAGCTTATTGGATAGACTAAAAACTTTCTTTTCACTGTGAAGATGGCTTGAGTTGTAAACTGAAAGCCCATTAAAACATAAGCCCCCCAGAATACTTTATATACGGGGGGCTTTAACTTGTCGGCTATGAACTCATACTCAGAGCAGAGCATGCCAAATTTACCAAGCGGAAGGTAGCTTCCTGTTGATGGTAATAATTTTGTTTTCTATAGTCACATAACCGCCTTTTTTCAGCTCATTTAGTATTTGGCTAATCATTTCTCTGGAGCTGCCTACGCGCGATGCAATATCCTGATGAGTTAATGGTTGTGAAACAAGCCATTGACCGTTTTCTTTTGGTGTAGATAAGTCATGTAGTAAATTGACCACTCTTCCGTACACATCCAAAAGCGCTAAACTCTGAGCTGTATTTGTCAAAAATCTAACTCTGTTACATAAGTATTTAATGACAGCCATTGCAATTTTAGGATTTTTCTCCATCAGCTTAAAAAAATCAGCTTTATGCAAAATAGTAAACACACTATCTTCCAGCGCGATGATATTCGCCGACCTGGGCTGATCGTCCAGCAGTGAAAGCTCGCCAAAATTATCGCCTTGCTGCAAAGTGGCTAAAATCAACTCGACTCCCTCCTCGTTAGTCACAACCACTTTAACTTTTCCCTGTATTATCAGGTAAATAGAACTTGAAGTATCGCCCGCACTAATCACCAATGTGTTTTTACGTACAGCTTTTATTATGGTAAGTTCGGCCACTGTTCTTAATTCGTCTACTTCCAATTCTTTGAATAATTCGTTACTTTTCAGAATGTTGATAATTTCCATAGCGTTATGGTGTGCCCTGATAGCATTATTTATAGTGTAGGATGCGCTTTAGGTTTATAGCTAACAAATGCAAACTATTATGTTCAAAAACTGTTGAGTTAACAATCCTTGTTAAATAGAATGCATAAAATGATTTATTTTGAACGCCGTTTCTTCGCAATGAAAAAATTATGCGCTATCTGATAATACCTCTACTGATTTTATTCTCACCAATTTGCTGGTCAGAAGAGGCTATTGCTGAAAAAATCTGCCAAAACAAGTATGGAGCCAAGCTGGATTCCCTGCAAGGCAAAGTCTTTTTCGACGCTAATGGCAAAGGCCAGTGGCAACAGGCTCAGCTTCACGATTTGTTATGCGAAGGCAGTCGGGTCAGAGTTGAGCCCTACAGCCGTGCTTCGTTAACGCTACCCAATGGCATCATCTTGCGTCTTGATGCCAATACCGTACTCTCGTTAAATGGTATGGCCCCCAATGAAACCACCTTGCTGGATTTGCTCAAAGGTTTTGTTCACTTTATCAGCCGCACGCCCAAGCATCTGGAAATCACCAGCCCAATCGCCAACGCCGGGCCTGAAGGCACCGAGTTTGCCATGCGCGTTGAGGATAAAAATGCATCCCTTTGGGTTTATGAGGGTGGCGTTCGGTTTTTTAATGCCCATGGCACCTTAAGCCTTAAGCCTGGGCAAAGTGCAGAAGCCCTGGCTGGACAAGCGCCTAAAGCACGAATTGACATCAAGCCTGAAGATGCCGTCTATTGGGCATTGTACTACCCGCCATTAATCCCCTATCCAGAAACCTCGGAAAATATTGATGCCGGCATTCGCAACGCCATACAAGATTTTCGCCAAGGGCGTATTGATGATGCACTGATACGGCTGGATGCTTTCGCGCCAGAAAAACAAAGCCCTTATTTTAATAAAGTACGCGGCGCGATGCGGCTGACTATAGGACAAATCCCACTCGCCAAACAAGATATTCAAGCTATACTCGAAAAAAATCCTAACGATGCAGAAGCGCTGGCCTTGCAATCAGTGCTGGCATTGACACAAAATCACAAACAAGAAGCTTACGATTTAGCGAAACGTGCTGTCGTATCCGATGCTCACTCAGCAAGTGCTTATTCTGCACTATCCTATGCCGAGCAAGGCCGCTTTGAACTGGATAAAGCACTGGAAGCTGCCGAGCAAGCAGTTAAAAACGCACCCCATGATGCCATGGCTTTGGCGCGTAAGGCAGAGCTTGAACTTGCCAAGGGCTTAACTAAAGAAAGTCAGAGCACCGCAAAACAAGCACTGGAACTGGATGCCAATCTCGAAAGAACCCAAACCGTGCTGGGTTTCGCCTATCTGCAAAGCATGGAAACGAATGAAGCCTTGCAAGCCTTTGAGAACGCCATCAAACTTGATTCATCCTCGCCTTTGGCAAGGCAAGGCTTGGGTTTGGCTAAAATTCGCAAAGGATACCTGGCAGAAGGCCGCAAGGATTTGGAAATCGCCGCAATTCTTGATCCGAATAATTCCTTGATACGCAGTTACTTAGGCAAAGCCTATTTTGAAGAGAAACGCAATCCGCTGGCGCAGGATCAATTCGACTTGGCAAAAGAACGTGATGCTAAAGACCCTACACCCTGGTTTTATAATGCCATCAAGAAGCAGACGGAAAACCGGCCGGTAGAAGCCTTGCAGGATTTACAAACCGCGATTGCGCTGAATGATAATCGCGCAGTCTATCGCTCCAAACAGTTGCTTGATAATGATATGGCGATCCGCAACACCAGCCTCGCCAGAATCTATGACGACCTCGGCTTTGATTCCCGCGCCACGGTTGAAGCTACCAAATCCCTGACGATAGACCCCTCCAATTACTCGGCACATCGTTTTCTGTCGGATGCCTATGTGCGCCTACCCAGAAGAGAAATCGCGCAAGTCAGTGAGCTGCTGCAATCCCAGCTTTTGCAGCCATTGAATATGAACCCGATTCAGCCGCATCTTTCCGTTAAGGGCTTGAATGCGATCTCTGGCACCGGGCCGGCAGAGCCGTCATTCAAGGATTTTACCAACGCCTATCAGCGCAATGACGACCAGTTCTTCATATCCGGCTTTGTCGGCAATCACCGCACAAAAGGTGAAGAAGCTGTTCTATCAGGCATTCATGACAACATTTCCTACAGCCTGGGACAATATCATTACGATACCGAAGGATGGCGCAAGGATGCCAATGTCACACACAATGTTTATGATGCTTTTTTGCAGGCGGCGATCACGCCCGATGTCAATGTTCAGTTAGAGTTACGCAAACGACAAACAGAGCAGGGTGATTTGCGTTTGAAATTAGATGGAAATTTTGTACCAAATGAAAAAAGAAAATTAAATCAAAACACAGGAAGGTTAGGTATCAACATATCGCTATACCCTGAAAGCTTATTATTGGGGTCATTTATATATAACAATAGAAAGGAAAACGTTAATACAGAAAGCGAAGATGACCTTTCGAAAAGCAGTCAACAAAAGGCAGATGTTAATAAAAGCTATGGTGCTGAGATTCAATTCAGGCATACCGATGAATTATTTAACACTATCCTAGGCGGCGGCACATACAAAGTGGCTAAAGATTCGACGACAAAAAACAGATTGGAAATAAAAGCTACTGAAATATGTGAAGAGAATCCATTTCCCGGTTTTTTTTGCATTCCTTTTCCAGAAGCGATCCAAGATTCTCCTCCTGATCGTGTCGCTGAAAAAATTTGGGTTAACACTTTTTATATTTACAATACCATTAACTTACCATCCGATTTTCATTGGACAATGGGGTTAAGTTATGAAGCCTATGAGCAAACCCCTGAGGGTAAGCCAACCAATAGCCGACAGAGAGTTAACCCTAAGCTGGGGGTTCAATGGTTTGCAACAGATTGGTTACGTTTGCGCGCAGCCTATATAGGAACCGTGAAACGGGAACTGATTGCTGATCAAACCATAGAGCCAACCCAAGTGGCTGGTTTTAATCAGTTTTACGATGATAGCAATGGTCGAAGATCAATTTTGAAAGGCGTAGGTTTGGATGCTAAATTTAGAAATAATGTCTTTGCTGGAATTGAATTTACTGACCGTACTATCCGTGGATCAGTAAATTTAGCTGATAGAGAGGATAGTGTGCGAGGATATTTGAATTGGTCACCCTTGCCAAATTGGTCATTCGGTTTGGAAGGGCAATTTGAACGTTTTGATTTGACAGGCAACGGTGTCTTGTTACCTTATTTGTTAGAGACGACTGAAATTCCAGTCACTATCAGATACTTTGATCTGTCAGGTTTTTTTGCCCAATTGTCTCCTAGGTTTATATGGCAAAGCAAACTTCAAAATAAGCAAGAAATCAAAACCAATTTTACGGTGGTAGATTTGTCCATTGGTTATAGACTCCCGAAAAAGCGAGGCATTGTTAGCCTTGAAATCCAGAACTTGGCGGATGAGAAAACTTTCTATCAGGATGCATATGATAGAACCTCTGATAAATTTAACGTGAATAATAGCTTCAGTTCTTCGCGATCAATTTTGTTTAAAACGGTTTTAAATTTCTAAGTTTAGAACCTGCACTATTTAATTTAAAGGAATCATTATGCCAAACAGACATGTAAAGTTTAGAGAAGGTGTTCATTATTACGAGTGTAGTACGGTGCCAACAACATTATTTTGTATACTGAAAGCATCTACTAATGGAGATCTTGGATGGAGTAGCTATCCACCCGGTTTTGAAGAGTTATGCCGCCAAAGATTTATAGAGCTTCCTGATCACGAGAAATAGAATTATTAAAACAAGGCTGAGCTGTTTAATTTTTTTGTATGTGTAATTTAACTTTCAATGGAGTAAATCAAAATGATCAGAAATATTTATGGAGTTATCATTGGATTGGTTTTTGGTTTTTTTATTGTTTGGATACTATCACCTGGAAAATATTTATATTGTGCTTGCAAACCAAGCACAAGTGGAAGCGACCCTGAATGGAGTGCAAGTACTGAGCAGGAAAAAAAGCAATGTAAAGAAAAGTGGTTGGCTCTTACGACTGCTGAAAAACTCAAATCTCCTTGCTCAAAATAACAAACATAAATTGTTTAACAAGCCTGATCTTTCTTTCACAAATCATATCAAAAGTATTCGAGGATAGCGCTTCGAAACTAAATTTCCTTCGTGCAATTTTCATTGCACTTTTTTCCTTTCTACTGGCAAGCAGTATTGATTTCCAGGCCGATCTTGAAACCAAGGTTGGTCTGGATGCCTTATTTAATATACGTGGGAAACGGCCAGCACCTGCCGAAGTGGTGGTGGTAGCGATGGATGAAGCTTCAGAAGCCCGTCTAGCTGTCGGTCAGGATTTAACCCGTTGGCGTGAGTTTCATGCCAAGTTGATTCATGCGTTGCAACGGCAAGGTGTTGCCTTAATCATTTTTGATCTGCAATTTCTGGCATCGAATCCCGCTGTGGATTCAGCTTTTTCAGTGGCCATGCTTGGTGCTGGTAATGTACTGGTGACGGAGTGTGTACAGAAATTCCGGCGCGGGGATGAAGATTTTTTCGGCCGGGATGAATGTTCTGAAAATAATAAAGCACCTATTGTTGTAAAGGAAAATTTGTTAGAGGAACAACTTTCAGAACAACTTATTGCAATGCGCAGTATTCCTCCTACACCAGTGCTTGAAAAATCCGTATTGGATCATGCACCGTTTTATCTGGTTAATGATGCAGAAAATGCTGCGATTCGTGAAGCTTGGACATTTTTTGATGCCCTTGCTGATCTGCCCAGCCTGCCTGTACTCACTTGGTTTTATTATCTAAAACACACCGGCTCTTCTGCCGCAACTGATTTCCCTAACACAAAATACTCTACCTGGCTAACCACGCAGCGCCGAGCGTGCTTATCAAGCCCGCAACAGTTTTTAAAAAGCACGCCTGAAAAAACCAACTTGCAAATGAAAATAGATGCGGTTATTTGTCAGGGTGATAGCCAATATATTGACTATTTTGGACCACCTAAAACTCTACGAATGGTGTCCTACAGTGATGTTATCGAAGGGAAAGTTTCAGATTTAAAAAGCAAAGTGGTGTTCGTTGGCAAGGCAAACCGCAAGTATTCACCGGGGAAAACAGATTTTTTTCAAACGCCATTTACCAATGCACAAACAGGCAAGATGGCGGGTGTAGAGATTATGGCCACGCAGTTTGCCAATTTAAATGAAGGCCGTTTTGTTGAATCAGTTTCGCATCGATGGTTAATTCTTTTAACCTTTGGCATAGTAATAAGCTTGTTATTGACTGCTTATAACGGATTACTGGGTATTGCTGTAAGTTTGCTAGTTGGTAGCTTTTATGCAGGCATTGCACTGTGGTCTTTCAATCGTAGCGGTTTGTGGCTACCTGTCGCAGTACCGTTATTGATTCAATTGCCGCTGACTTGGTTGCTGGCTTTAATTTGGTCACGACGCGATCTGCTCAACGAGAGAAAACGTATTGTTGCTTTTGTACATCAAGTTTTTCCGCAGTGGTTATCTTTCTTACCCGCATCACCTGGACAATGGTATCCAGAAAAAAGTGTGGCTCAATTAGCTTCTGAACGAGACGTTTACGGTTTATGTTTGGCTACGGATATTGAAGGATATACCTCTGTAGCTGCTCAACATACGGCACATGAAATGTGGGAGTTGCTTAATGCTTATTATCAGGCATTGGGGCACCCGGTCAGTTCTCATGATGGCATCATCGCGGATATAACGGGGGACTCCATGATGGCGGTTTGGATAGATTTACCTGAAGACAGCAGACGATTGTCAGCCTGTTTAGCCGCACTCGAAATGGAGCAAGCGGTTGAACGATTTAATGCTACATCAAGCAAAAGCCTTCTACTCACTCGAATTGGGTTACATGAGGGTGAAATAACGCTGGGTTCGCTGGATGTCAGTAAAGGTGGAAATTATCGCGCTATCGGTGATACGGTCAATATCGCCTCACGTATTCAGGGAGTAAACAAGTTTTTAGGCACGCGGATACTGGCATCTAAAACAATTACAGCCAATCTCCCAGAGATAGTTTGCAGAGCAGTAGGAGCATACCGCTTGCTAGGACGAAAAGAACCTGTAGAGCTGGTTGAAATTGTAGGTTTAGAGACAGATGTCAATGATGCTCAATACGCGATTTTTAAAAAATTCGCTTATGGATTGAATGCTTTTCAACAAGGCAAATGGAAGAAAGCCGTTATTATATTTGAAGGCTTGTTAAAATTTGAAGGTGATGATGAGCCAACCAGATTTTTGCTGAATTTAGCCTTGGCTTATTGCAAAAATCCCCCAGCAACCTGGGATGGAGTGGTAACACTTTATGAAAAGTAAGGCTCTGCCAAATACAAATAATAGCCACGAGGGTGACTGGCTTCAAGCAATAAAAAAATGTACTTTCTTACCGATTTTGGTAAGCATATTGACTAAAGCATCAATGGTGAATTTACAGATTCTCTTATTCACCACATAAGATACACGAGGGCGTGTGATCTGCAAGATCACGGCAGCATCCTCTTGTGTAAGATTGTTTTCTTTAATCCATTTTACCAACTGATCCATTAAAGCCTCTTTCAACACACTGGTTTCGTTACTGAGCCTTCTGGATTCAACTTGCAATTTTTCAGCTTCAGCCAACTCTATCCTCGGCCTAACGAATGGACTCTCAGCGGGTTGCCAAGCCAAGCTTATTCTTGTAGCAAAATTGTCCATAATTGATTCGCTCTCTGGTTGAAATATCTGTGTGATTTGGCAGCTAATTTTGCCATCCACTAATAGTGGCTGCGCTCAATAGTAAAATAGATTTCTTCCATTTTTTCCACATCCTGTGTAATGGACTTTTCAGCTGGGTCAATAAGGTTGGTGTTGGCCGTTGAGCGCACTTCAACTGGCCATCGAGCACCTTGCGCATTGCCGGGATTTGTCTTGGTATTACCAAGGTCAGGCTCGACACTGAATGCGCACTTCCTTGGTTTTTCTTTAACTTTCACGATAACTCCTACTGAACTTTGCTAGGCACAAATGCATTTTCATCATCACTGAATAGCTGGGTTTATAATAAACATTAAAAATGCCTCTTGAAAGGTAGTATTGCACAATGACATTGTGAAATACTACCAAGACAGATTTTGGATCACCTCCGAATCCCGAGGCATCAAGCCAGCGCTTCTTTTACGTCGCCAATTATCTAACTCACATCATTAAGGATATGTTTTGGCTATATAAATGCACACATTTAGTCCATACAAATTCCAAATTAAATAAATACTTCACGCTTGGTGGGCAAAATATTTCACGAACCTTCACTCATCCCTGCGTATAATTCACGCATTCCATGCGCCATACCAATCAGCGCATCGGTCTTTTCTCTTATCCCGGTCGCTCTCGACCACTTAAATTCGTCTGCCTCGATTGGTGCCGCACAACTCACGCGGTAGGCCGTCGCAGGAGTTTTACCCCTTGTCTATTGAAATAAGTACTACTGAAAACAATTTCGCCAGTTTGAATCTGGTGCAACCCTTATTACGTGCCATTGAAGAGGCGGGCTATACCACGCCCACGCCAATTCAGCTAAAAGCGATTCCACTGGTACTGGCTGGTGGCGATTTGCTGGCAGGCGCGCAAACCGGTACCGGTAAAACCGCCGGTTTCACGCTGCCGATTTTGCAACTGCTGAGTGCAAAAGCCGCCGAAAGGCCAGCCAATGGCCGTCCACGCTGTTTGATGCTAACCCCCACGCGCGAACTTGCCGCGCAGATTGAAGAATCGGTCAAAACCTATGGCAAATATTTACCGCTGACTTCTACCGTAATTTTTGGTGGGGTGAATATCAACCCGCAAACCGCGCGTTTGCGCAAACCTTTGGATATTCTGGTCGCCACCCCCGGCCGTTTGCTAGATCACGTGGGTCAAAAAAATCTGGATTTATCCGGTGTGGAAATTCTGGTACTGGACGAAGCGGATCGCATGCTGGATATGGGTTTTGTACGCGATATTAAAAAGATACTCGCCCTGCTGCCCAAACAACGTCAAAACCTACTGTTCTCGGCCACCTTCTCCGATGAGATCAAAACTCTAGCCGACAGCCTATTGCACAACCCCGGCTTTGTTGAAGTGGCGCGCCGCAATACTGCTTCTGAATTAGTTGAGCAAACCGTACATCTGGTGCATCAAAGCCATAAGCGCGAGCTGATGAGCCACTTGATTAAACATCATGACTGGAAGCAAGTGCTGGTGTTCACCCGCACCAAACACGGTGCCAATCGTCTGACGGAAAAGCTGGTGAAAGACGGCATTGAAGCCGCCGCGATTCATGGCAACAAGAGCCAGGGCGCGCGTACCAAAGCCTTGGCGCAGTTCAAGGATGGCTCCATGCGCGTTCTGGTGGCCACCGACATCGCCGCTCGCGGTTTGGACATCGACCAATTGCCGCAAGTGGTGAATTTTGAATTGCCCAATGTGCCGGAAGATTATGTGCACCGCATAGGCCGCACCGGTCGTGCCGGTAGCAGCGGCTCTGCGGTATCGCTGGTGGATCAGGAAGAAATCAAGCTGCTGAAAGACATTGAAAAACTGATTAAGCGCGAAATCCCCAAAGTCATCGCGGAAGCTTTTGTGCCGCCGACCAAAGTCGAAGCGGAAGCTCCGCGTCCGCCACGTCAACAACAACGCCGCCCCAGCGCTGAATCTGAAAATCGCCGCAAATCCACCGCTGCTGCCAATCAAGCCAGACGTGATGGGTCTGCTCGAACAGATAGTCGCAATGGTCAGCCAGCACAAGGCCGAGCACCTCAGCCCGGTCGTGGACAAGCTGCCGCAGACAGGCAACCCGGCTCATCAACCAACCAGGCACGTCCAGCCCAAGCTGCCAAAAAACCGGTAGAAAAGCAATATATGTCCGAAGCCGCACGCCACCAGGCCATGCCGCAAGCCGCCTTGTTTTCACCCAAACCTACGCATCACTCGGGCAACCGGGGGCGTTAATCCTCCACTGTAGCAGGTTCGAGGTAACATCGACCTGCTACAGTGGATCAGACCGCGTAGGGTACGTTTTACGCACCAAACAAACTATGTAAAGTAGTTAAAAGGTACGTAGAACGCACCCTTGGCTGGATGCCGCCACGCGCAATGCCAATCAGCGCCGTTTTCTGCGTGAGGAAGGCGTTATCATGGTAGCTGCCGTGGCTTTTGGCATGGACAAAAACACACACAGGCGCAAAGGAACAGTGTCTATCAGCAACTGATTGCCGGAGGATTTTTAGCAACCTGTTGTTAAGTCCGACAAGCTGCCAGGCATCACTTAAAAAAACCTCTATTGCTTCGACTTTTGTTACTCTACCGCGTTACTTTAATAAATAATCCCATATATATCATACAGATACATATGGGATTATTTTTTTGCTCACGCCTTGTCTGGTTTGGAGATTTGAATCAGTAGAGACACCCTTAATCCAAGTGTTTCATAAGTCACACGCTCTTAAAGTCCCAGTAAAAAATTCCGTCGTTAACTCACTTTAATCTATTGATGTAATCAGGATTTATGCCTTTATTCCCGTGATAGCTTTGTGGGCCACTGGGCTATTCTGTCATCAGTCTTAAACCCTTGGGTATGGATTGATTTTTTAAAACGGAGCGCGCATAACATGTTTGTAATTATTGGATACGTAGTGGTTTTGGCGGCAGTATTTGGTGGCTATGCCATGGCTGGTGGGCATTTGGGCGGGCTTTATCAACCGCTTGAATTGGTGATGATTGGCGGTGGTGCAGGCGGTGCATTTCTAGTCGGCAATAACGCCAAAGCGATCAAGGCTACCATGAAAGCCTTACCCTCTATTATCAAAGGTTCCACTTTAACCAAAGCACTTTATATGGATTTATTAGCGCTTTTGTCGGAGATTCTGACCAAAATCCGCAAGGACGGGATGATGTCGATTGAAGGTGATGTTGAAAATCCCGAGGCGAGCGCCCTGTTCAGTCGTTACCCTAACTTACAAGCGGATCACCATTTAATCGAGTTTATAACGGATTATTTGCGCCTGATGATTTCGGGAAATATGGATGCCTTTCAGATTGAAAACTTGATGGATAACGAATTGGAAACGCATCATCATGAGGCCATGGTGGCATCGCACTGTATTGCCAAACTGGGGGATGGGTTGCCGGCGTTTGGTATTGTGGCTGCGGTAATGGGCGTGGTGCATACCATGGAATCCGTTAGCTTGCCTCCTGCTGAATTAGGCATTTTGATTGCGCACGCACTGGTGGGCACTTTTCTGGGTATTCTGCTGGCCTATGGTTTTGTCGGCCCCTTATCCGGCTTGCTGGAACAAAAGGCAGAAGAGGCGGGCAAACTGTTTCAAACGGTTAAAGTCACACTGCTTGCCAGCCTTAATGGCTACGCCCCGGCTATTGCCGTTGAATTTGGCCGCAAAGTGCTTTATTCCACAGAACGTCCTAAATTTGCCGAATTGGAAGACCACATCAAGCAAGCTAAATCCAAATAATGCGCTTGTTTTTGTTTAAGGAAAATAGTCATGGCTGAAGACATTCGCCCCATTATTGTAAAGCGGATCAAGAAGACAGCAGGAGGTCACCATGGAGGTGCATGGAAAATTGCCTATGCCGACTTTGTAACGGCAATGATGGCGTTTTTCCTGCTCATGTGGCTACTGGGTTCCACAGCAAAAGGTGATCTTGAAGGCATTGAGACTTACTTTAAAACACCCTTGAAAGTGGCTATGCAGGGTGGCTCGGCGGTGGGTAGCAGTGCAGTCATTCTTAAGGGCGGCGGTAAGGATTTGACCAAACAAAATGGTCAAGTTAAAAATGGGGACAGAGCCCCGGATAAGGTAATTGATCTCAAGGAAGTCAAGGCCGCTTTGGAGCAGGAGGAAAAAGGACGTTTGCAGGAACTTAAAAGCAAAATAGAAGCAGCTATTGATGCCAGCCCGGTGCTCAAGCAATTTAAAAATCAGTTATTACTGGATATAACCTCGGAAGGCTTGCGTATCCAGATTGTGGATGAGCAAAATCGTGCCATGTTTGGGTTGGCAAGCCCGGTGTTGCAACCTTATGCCAAACAAATCCTGCGTGAGATAGGCGGAATGCTCAATGATGTCCCCAACAAAATTAGCTTGTCTGGTCATACCGATGCAACGGGCTATGGCAACGCAGGAAAAGGCTATAGCAACTGGGAATTATCTTCAGACCGCGCAAATGCATCACGCAGAGAACTGGTTTCTGGCGGCTTGAATGAAGATAAGATGCTACGCGTAGTAGGGCTTTCATCGGCCGTGCCGTTTGACAGGAATGATCCGCTCAATCCTATCAATCGGCGTATCAGCATTATCATTATGAACAAACAGGCCGAAGAAAATGCAATCAAGGATGATTCACCTGTTAACGTAGCTGCAGATGGCGATAAAACAGAAATTGAAAACGCAATTAGTGGGAAAGAGAAAAGGTAAATATTTAGTTATGGTTGACCGTAATCCGATTTTAAGCAGCAAACGGTCAAGTGGTTTGCCAAAATTATATCTGGCCGATGACTTTGTTAACAACCTCAATTAATCGTTTGGGATCGAAGGGCTTAACCAACCAGCCGTTGGCTCCGGCAGCTTTACCTTTAGCTTTCATTTCATCGCTGGATTCCGTGGTTAACATCAAAATAGGTACTTTTTGATATGACGTTAAACCGCGTAGTGATTTGATTAGTGTCAGCCCATCCATGAACGGCATGTTTTGGTCAGTCAACACTAGGTCTACTGTTTTATCTTTGGCTTTTTTTAGGCCATCTTTCCCGTCTACTGCCTGCACTACATTATAGCCCGCAGCTTCAAGACTATAAGAAACCATTTGACGCAGAGAGCCGGAATCATCCACTGCCAATATAGTCTTTGCCATTTTCATTCTCACCTAGTTATTGGTTAGAGCCGAAATTCATCTTCGGATACATGGCTACATCGGCTGTTTTTAATGATAACTTTACCCTGCGCTTAAACCATTTCGACACTGTCGGTTAGTCAATCTTGATAATGGCGCGTAAAGGATTTCCTGAACCAGCCAGTGCGAGAGCTATGTTAAACTTGCAATTGAGCATTTTTGAGATTTTTCTATGTCCGGCAATACAATAGGCACTCTATTTACACTCACTTCTTTTGGAGAATCACACGGCCCGGCAATAGGTGGTGTAGTGGATGGCTGTCCGCCCGGATTAGAATTATGTGCAGAAGACTTACAAGGGGATCTGGATAGACGCAAACCTGGGACTTCGCGCCACGTTACGCAGCGCAAGGAATCCGATACCGTTGAAATTCTTTCCGGTGTTTTTGAAGGCAAAACCACAGGCGCGCCTATCGGTTTCATTATCCGCAATGAAGATCAGCGTAGCCACGATTATGGCAACATCGCTGAAACTTTTCGCCCCGGCCATGCGGATTACACCTATTGGCAGAAATACGGCATACGCGATTATCGTGGCGGCGGTCGTTCCAGCGCGCGTGAAACTGCGGTGCGTGTGGCGGCTGGAGCCATTGCCAAAAAGTGGCTGAAACAACGCTATGGCGTGGTAATACGCGGTTACATGAGCCAATTGGGTGAAATTAATATCCCATTTGAGACTTGGGATGCGGTGAGTGAAAATCCATTTTTTGCGCCCAATCAAAGCATAGTACCGGAACTGGAGGCTTATCTGGACAGGATTCGTGCCGCGCGAGATTCCGTCGGTGCGCGTATTTCCGTAGTGGCGCAAGGGGTACCCGTAGGCTGGGGCGAACCGGTTTACGATAGGCTGGATGCGGAAATTGCCTATGCCATGATGAGTATAAATGCAGTAAAAGGTGTGGAAATTGGCGCAGGATTTGCCAGCATAGCGCAGCGCGGTTCCGAACACAGCGATGAAATAACCGCGCAAGGTTTTGCCAGCAACCATGCGGGTGGTGTTTTAGGTGGTATTTCTTCTGGTCAGGATGTATTGGTACACCTTGCACTCAAGCCTACTTCCAGCATCCCGCAGGATAGGCATTCCATTGATAAAGCGGGCAATGATTTTCTTATGAAAACAACCGGCCGTCATGATCCTTGCGTAGGTGTGCGCGCCACACCCATTGCCGAAGCCATGTTAGCGTTAGTATTAATAGATCATGCCTTGCGTCATCGTGCGCAATGTGCCGATGTGGTGACCAATACACCCCAAATGCCAGCCAACTCAAATTCACTATAAACTTTTTTAAACCGACAGGAGCTTTTATGGAACAACAACAACATGATTTAGTGCATGAATTTCCAGAGCACAAAGAGCTGATACATACGCTCAAAACCAGCAACAACCATTTTGCCAAATTGTTTGATGAATACCATGAGGTGAATCGCGAAGTGCTACGTATTGAGCAAAACATTGAGCCGGTTACGGACGAATACGCCGAAGAAACAAAAAAACGACGTTTGCTTTTAAAAGACCAGCTTTACGCCATTTTAAATACGTCTGGAAAGTAATTCGTAAATGTATGCAAAGGCCGGCCTATAGTCGGCCTTTTTTATTTTTTTGACTACCCTGGCACAGGTTCATGCATCGCATCCCCTACTGGCGACTTTCCAGCTTTTATTTTATGTATTACATGTTTGTGGGTGCATTTGTCCCGTATTGGGGTTTGTATCTCCAATCGAAACACTTTTCAGCCGCAGATATAGGCATATTAATGTCCTTGTTTCAGGCCAGCCGCATTTTTGCGCCCAGCTTTTGGGGCTGGCTGGCAGACCACACTGGCAAACGCGTGGCGTGGATAAAACTCACCGCAATACTGGGCTTGCTGGGTTATCTGGGGGTATTTTTTGGCAGCAGTTTTTTATGGTTGTTTTTTGTGATGGCCGCCATGAGCCTGTTTACCAGTTCCACGCTACCACTGGCAGAATCTGTCACCCTGGCGCATCTGGAGCCAGCCAATCAACCATATAGCCGAATACGTCTGTGGGGCTCCGTCGGCTTTGTGGTCGCCGCAGTCGGGCTGGGATTTTTACTGGATGTTGGCGAAATTTCCAATTTGCTTTGGGCCTTATTGGCCATTCAGATCGGCTTGTTTGCGCTGACTTTTTACATCCCGGAACCGCATGTACCGCCACACCATACCGATCACTTATCGGTATGGAATATTATCAAAAACCCAGCGGTGCTTTCGCTTTTGATTGGCTGCTCACTCATGGTGAGCGCGCATAGCGTGTATTACAGCTTTTACTCCATCTATCTCGAGGCACATGGTTACAGTAAATCTCTGATTGGTGGTTTATGGGCGATAGGCGTAATCTGCGAAATCATGATTTTTATCATCATGCCCAAATTGACCGCCAGATTCAGCCTGAAACAAATTTTGCTGGCAAGTTTGGCACTCGCCGTTTTAAGATTTTCAATGATAGGCTTGGGTACTTCCTCGCTATGGGTTTTGATACTTGCACAAACGCTACACGCCGCCACTTTCGGCAGCTTTCATTCCGCCTCAGTGGCCATTATTCATCATTTTTTCAAAGGTCGTCACCAAGCCAAAGGACAAGCTATTTATAGCAGCGTTTCCTACGGCGTGGGCGGTGTTGTGGGCAGCCTGACTGGTGGCTATATGTTAGAACACTGGGGTGGCCAAACAACATTCATGCTGACCGCGATTTATCCACTTCTGGGCTTTATTGCGATTGCAATCTGGCTGAAATTACGCCAGCATGCGCATATGGCTTTTTAAGAACTCGCTTTAATCCGGCTCGATTTTGCCACGCAGGCGCTTCACTTGCCCGCGCTGCGTCTTACTTTCCAAACGACGTTTTTGCGCTCCCCGACTGGGGCGCGTAGCATAACGCGTAGGTTTTACTTGATTGGCCGCATTGATAATTTCATGCAAGCGTTTGATGGCATCTTTTTTGTTCGCCTCCTGCGTGCGATATTGCTGGGCTTTTAATACCAGCACACCTTCATCAGTAATGCGACTATCTTTCAAGTTCAACAGCTTATCCTTAAGCCACTCGCTCAATGACGAAGCTTGAATATCAAAACGCAAATGAATGGCAGTAGATACTTTATTCACATTCTGCCCACCCGCACCCTGTGCGCGGATCGCCGAGAGTTGATATTCGGTTTCTGAAATAATAAGCATAAATTTGCTAGCGAAATAATGTCCGTTTTGATAGGAGTAGCGACTTTGAACAACTTCTGCTGAATTCAACCCCATTGTAACCATGAGAGAGAAACAAAAAAGGGAGCCGTAGCTCCCTTGACATTACTGGCTTCTATAAGCGACTTCGTGCATTAAACCAATTTACGGCGACGAGCAACCACACCCATCACACCAAGACCAGCGAGCAACATGGAATAGGCTTCCGGCTCAGGAACAGGATTAGTCACTGGCACAACGGTTGTCAACGTGGAAAGTGCTGCATACTCCCCAGTGAACTCTATCGATTTAATGGCTCCGGTAAAAGTTTGGGTGCCGGACAATTCACCAAGGGACGTGAAACTAATACCTCCCACACTATGGTGATTTGCATCATAAGCGGTAAAACTAAATGAACCGCCGTCTGATACCCATAAATCCAGACTAACTGATGATGCAACCGAATTAAGAGTAATTACCGCCGGTGCATTGGTATTCGTTACAAACAAGCCAGCACCATCAAAACCATCAAAACCATAACCAACAAAGTACCAAGAAGCATTTGAAACCGTCAAACCCAAAGCACTCCACTCATTGCCGCCAACGGCTTGTAAATTTACAACACTCGGAGCTTCATCAGCAGTAAATTCGACCGTGCCAGCACTTGAAATACCTGGAATGGCAACCAAAAACGACGCCAAACCAAACGCAATTAATTTACGTTTTATCATTCATATTCTCCCAAAATTTTGATACGCCAGAACTTGTTTACATGACAGGTGCATAAAAACATCCAAATTTTTACGCTTGAACTATAAATGTTACACCCTAATGTCAAATTTAGCACTTTGGATTTTTATTGGGAATAGTCCGTTTGGACTATTCCCAAACTCAATAAGATGTTGCAATATAATTGTCGGTATGAAATATTGAACCGATACCACTGAATCGCCGAGTTACCTGAAAGAAAGTAGTAACGTTCAAGCTGATCTGGTATTACGAACGCCAAATCTCAGACTTTGAGGGTGTAAGAAATTTGATCGGTGTTCTTATGGCATTGTGAATATCAACAATTCATGCCAGAATTATCTGTCTACAGCCCATTCACCTTAACTTGCTGTAGATAAACAGCATCACACTTCATTCCACTGTATTAATTTCCCAGAAAGGTTTTATCATGAACAAAAAAATGCAACTGGCCGTACTGGCTACCTTAACAGGGGTCTCAATCATTGCAGCTTCCTCTGCAATGGCTGCAGAGAGATTCTCTACTTGCGCTGGTGTAACTCGTGCTGCATTTGAAGCCGCAGCAAATACAGCAGCCACTGAAACCGATGGTTTTGGTTTCGGTTTGCCAATGTGGGCCACGCTGGCAGATCCAACCGGTAGAATCTGTTATGTTTACTCTACCAAACATGGCACGGCCAACACTGGTGCAAGTTCTGGCAATCAGGCTTGGCTGGGTAGCCGCGTCATTTCCGCACAAAAAGCCAATACTGCCAATGCATTCAGTTTGAATAATCTGGCCATTTCCACCGGTGCCGTGTACGTTGCCGTGCAACCTGGCGGCAGTCTTTATGGTTTGCAACATAGCAACCCGGTAGATGCATCCAAGGCTTATGATGGCAATCCAGCACTATTCGGTACTGCTAGTGATCCGTTAACGGGTAAAAACATCGGTGGCGTTAATGTGTTTGGCGGCGGTGTTGCACTTTATAATGCCAGCCATGTCAAAACAGGCGCTGTCGGTGCTTCTGGTGACACTTCCTGCCGCGACCATGCCTTTGCCTATCGTTTACGTCTAGCCCTCGGCCTGACTGGCCAGCCCAATGATGATGGCCTGAAGCTGGTTGCTACGCCAGCAGCTTTGTTTCAACAACCAGCATGTGGTGTCAAAGACCCAACACCCAGCACGGCTATTGGCAGCGCTAGTGACTTCGGCGTTCGTCCATAATCTGCTTTAAGCAAATCCAAGCCCTCGCATTTGCGGGGGTTTTTTCTGTTACGATTAAGTCAACTGCCCTTTTTTAGTTTTCTGAAAGTCCATTGTATGAGAAAACACTCCGGCTTTACCCTGTTAGAATTACTCGTGGTGATGGTCATTATCGGCTTGCTGGTCGGCATTGTGGCACCACGTTACTTCAATCAGCTTGGCGCTTCCGAAGTAAAAACCGCTGCGGCACAGATTTCTGCTTTAACCAAAGCACTGGATGTTTACCGACTGGATACCGGACATTACCCCACACAGGAAAACGGCTTACAAGCCTTGACCATCGCCCCCAACAATGAAAGTAAATGGCGTGGACCTTATATTGAAAAAGCCGTACCACAAGACCCTTGGGGACAGCCCTACCAATACCGTGTCCCCGGCGAAAAACGTGAATATGATCTATATTCCTATGGCAAGGACGGCAAACCTGGTGGCACGGAAGACAACGCCGATATTAGTAATGGCTGACGTAGCGTGGGCAATACCGCGTTGCCCACCCAGCTACCTACCCACATTTAATTATTGAATCAAGAACAACTCCCTTATGCAGTTTCAACTACGCGTTTTGCGTGATGGTATTGCCCCCACCGTGATGCGCCTTGAGGCCGCCACACCGGATGACGCGCGCCGATTGGCCGAGCAACAGGGTTTTACCGTACTGCGCGTGCAGCAGCGCTCAGGTTCCGCGTTCTGCAGCCGAGCTGGAGCGTTCCCTTTATTGCTGTTTTGCCAGGAATTGAAAGTGCTGCTGGAAGCCGGACTGCCTTTATCTGAAGTGCTGCATACTTTGGCACAAAAAGAAAACAAGCCCGAAACGCGTGAAACACTTTCACGTTTGCATCGTGCCCTGAATGAAGGTCGGCAGTTTTCGGATGCCTTATCCACTATGCCGCAGCATTTTCCCAGCTTGTTTGTTGCCAGTGTGCGTGCCTGTGAAACCACGGGCAACTTGCCAGAAGGTCTGGCGCGTTATTCCGTGTATCTGGAACAAGTGGATATTCTGCGCAAACGCATCGTCAGCGCATCGATTTATCCATCTTTGGTGTTGGTGTTTGGTGGGCTGGTGTTGCTGTTTTTACTGGGTTACGTAGTACCACGTTTCAGCAAAATTTATGAATCACGCTCAACGCACCTTTCCTTTGCCTCGGAAATACTAATGGAAGTCGGGCAAACAGTAGAACACCACGGTATGTTGATGCTGGCACTTTTGATCGCCAGCATCGTGGGCTTGGTGGCGTTGTTCAAACAACCAGCGGTACGCGCTAAAATAGGCATCGCCATGACGCATTTACCGCAAATTGGCTCGCGCATACGCGTTTACCATCTCAGCCGTTTATATCGCACCTTGGCGATGTTATTGCGTAGCGGTGTGCCTGTTGTAACGGCGCTTGGCATGGTGAATGAACTGCTTGGTCATGCCCTGCATCAAAATGTAGCGCTGGCACAGAGACTGATAAGCGAAGGCCGTCCCTTCTCGGAAGCCTTGACCGAATGCGGCTTGACAACACCTGTGGCTTTACAATTATTTCGTGCCGGAGAAAAATCCGGGCGCTTGGATGGCATGATGGAACATGCTGCTGATTTTCATGAAGAAGAAATGCTGCGTTGGGTGGATGCATTTACCAAACTGTTTGAGCCAATATTGATGGCCGCCATTGGCGTGGTCATCGGCGTGATTGTGTTGCTGATGTATCTGCCGATTTTTGAACTGGCCAGCGGGATTCGATAATGCAGACTTCTTCAGTTGAAAAGTTACCCGCTTTTATCAAAAACATTTGTGCCACTGCCAGTGAACAAGGTCGACGTGCCATTGAGTTGCTGGAAGAAAGCAGCGGCCTGACACCAGAAGCACTGACACAGGCACTGGCCCAAACCTATTCCTACCAACGCATTAATTTAGCGCAAATGCAGGAATACAACGCAGCATTTGATCGCATGTCATTTTCCGAAGCACTGCAACGCGATTGCGTCGTTTTACGAAATAATGATGATAGCCTGCTGCTGGTTTTTGCGGATGTGTTTGATGAAAACCTGCCCGCCTGGGCGGCGGAACGCATTGCACAACCGTTCAAAATGCGTTTGTCACACCGCGCTGACATTGCCGCGTATCTGGCCAAACAGGAAGAATCCATGCGTGCAGTGGATTCTGCACTAGGCGCGGTGGATGGTATCGGCAACGCTGTCAACCGTGCGGAAGAGCTTTCGCTGCACACCATTGAAGGCGATGCCAGCCCTGTGATCAAGCTGGTGCGTTCCACACTTTATGACGCACTTAAAGCCGAAGCCAGCGATATTCATTTGGAAACATTAGCCTATGGTCTAGCGATCAAATATCGGCTGGATGGCGTGATGAGCCAGGTGGGCGCGGTGAGTGAACAAGCCATGGCTGATCAGGTGATTTCACGCATCAAAGTAATGGCGGAACTGGATATTACCGAGCAACGCGTACCGCAAGATGGCCGTTTCCGCGCCGTTTATCGTGGTCGGGATGTGGATTTTCGGGTGTCAGTCATGCCTAGCATACATGGTGAAGATATAGTGATTCGTATTCTGGATAAACAGGCGCTGGCCGACCATATCAAAGGCTTGCGTCTGGATTATCTCGGCTTTGATGAAGAAGTGATGAGCGTCATGCGCCGCCATTTTCTCAGCCCCTATGGCATGGTGTTGGTCACCGGCCCCACTGGCAGCGGCAAAACCACCACGCTTTACGCCGCGATTAGCGAAATCAATCACGGTCTGGACAAAATCATCACCATTGAAGATCCGGTGGAATACCAGCTGGCAGGCGTTTTGCAAATCCCGGTAAATGAAAAAAAAGGGCTAACGTTTGCGCGCGGTTTGCGCTCCATTTTGCGTCATGACCCGGACAAGATCATGGTCGGCGAAATCCGCGATGCAGAAACCGCACAAATCGCCGTGCAATCCGCGCTCACCGGACATCTGGTGTTTACTTCAGTTCATGCCAACAATGTATTTGACGTGATTGGTCGTTTTCTCAATATGGGCGTTGATCCCTACAGTTTTGTTTCCGCGCTGAATATTATTATCGCCCAGCGTTTATTGCGCACGGTTTGCAACCATTGCGCGGAAGCGGTGTCTGTTGATCCGGCTTTGATAGCCTTGGCCGGAGTTACGCCGCCTGATACTGCACGTCCGGTGCAAGGCAAAGGTTGCGGCGCTTGCCGTGGCACGGGGTTTAAAGGGCGACGTGCCGTAGCGGAAATTTTAGCTTTGGATGACACTTTGCGCGAGCTTATCGCAAACAGAGCCTCCATTCGCCAAATCAAGGAATACGCCCAACAGCAAGGCACGCGCCTGTTGCGCGAAGCAGCGCTGGATATGGCCTGGCGTGGTGAAACCACAGTACAGGAGGTGAACCGTGTTACGGCTGTGGTCTAAACCTTCAACAATAGCCCTCGCACCGGAAGGCTTGGCTTTGCGCCTGGCGGGAGTTTCCAAGGTGCAACGCCTGTCACCAGCTGCCCCTGCACGCTCCTGGGAAACCTTGCTGGCAGAATTAAAAGAGAGAGCCGCCAAGCTGGATATACGCCATGTGCGTTTTATTCTCTCCAATCAATATATACGCTACGCGGTTTTACCCTGGCAAACGGGGATGTTGCATGGCGACGACTGGCAGGCGCTGGGCGAACTACACATGCGCAAATTGTTTGGCGTAATGAGTGAAAACTGGGAAGTGCGCGTGGCCTTGCAAGCGCATAATGCGGCCGTGATTGTAAGCGCCATTGACCGTGCCTTATTAACTCAACTTGAAGCGTTATCAGCACAGTCTGGCTGGATTATTCATGGCATAGAACCCGCGTTGATGGCAGTATTTAACCATTACCTACCGCAATTATCCCCAGTAAAAATGTCTACTGAAAATCAGTGGATATTGATAGCCGAACCACAACGATTGCTTCTGGCCCAGCTGACGAATGGCCAATGGCAACGAATTTCAGTAGCCGTGCCACCCGCCGGACAAGAGCAGGAAGAATGTCTGGCTTTGATTACACGCGCCTTGCATAGCCATCAGCAAACAGTGCCCATAGCACTTGCTTATTTTGGCTCCCCTGCCCTGTTGCCAAATCATTTACCCGATGACGTTCGGCTAACGCGCCTGGTGCAAAAACAATCGGCTGATAGACCCGGCATACTGAACTTGCTGGCTAACTTATGATGAAACATTCCCAAATGAAACCTTTAACGCTTGACTACTCATCCTATCAACAAAAAACACGTCAAAAAATAACCATCATTATCATTACCCTACTGTCATTGCTACTGGCGAGTTTGATCCTGCAACACCGTGGTGTGCTGCATAAAATTGAACAAAAACAGGCACAATTACAAATCGGTATTGATCAGCCCGTAATTAAAAATGCACTGTCAGACGAAAATACGCTGTCCAGGGAAAAAACCGCTGCAGATATTCAACATGTATTAAATGTGCCCTGGTATGAATTGCTAACTACGCTGGAACGTGAACAGAAAACGCAAACCACGATTTTGCTATCCTCCTTGCAGCCTAATCCAGATAAAGGAGAAGTGGCAATTACCGGTTTTGCAACGGATTTCAATGCCCTGATGGCTTATGTGAAAACACTGAGTCAGCAAGCCATATTTTCTGAAGTCACGCTGCTTAATCAGCGCCAAACCGTAGAAGACGGAAAACAGGCCCTAGCTTTTACCCTCTTCGCACAATGGAAAATTTGATAACAAATATGTTGGCACGTCTCACCTGGAATTTAGTCCGATTAAGCGAAAAACTAAGCGCACTGGGTGTGCTGGGATTAATGCTCGCCCTCATTACACTACTGTATGCACCTGTTGCACTATGGCCTGCACAACAAAAATTGCAGCAATTACCAACCCAGGTGCATGTCACCAAGCAACAACTACTGCCATCGGCATCGTCCGCTGATACATTTTTCGCGCAATTCCCCACCCCCGATACACTGCCGGCAGAACTGCAAAGTATTTTCGATATGGCACAAAAACATGGCTTGAATTTGAACGAAGTCTCTTATAAAAAATCCGTCAGCCCTAACGAACATCTGACACGTCTCAGCTTGGATTTTAATGTAGTTTCAGATTACCCGTCCATCCGTGCCTTTATCACGGATACACTGGTAGCGCTACCTTATGTCTCGCTGGATCAGCTCGCGCTCAAACGTAAAAATGTTTTGTCCAACGAGGTGCAAAGCAATATTCGGCTGACTTTGCATGGGGTGCAACCATGAACCCATCCGTATTAAAGCGCTGGCTAGTATTGTGCGGCTTGCTGGCAATAACATTATTTTTAGTATGGATCTCACCGGAAAAACCGCAAGATTCCGGCATTGTTCTGACCCATCCGCGTGCCACTGTGGAATCAAGCCATGTTGTGCCTCCTGTAGCCGCAAACACACCCCCCGCAAAATTCAAACTGGCGCATAGGCTTCCAATCACAGAAGCCATCACCGACCTGTTCGCCGCCCCCAGCTCTGTCACTCAAGAATCGAGTGAGCCTGCTGCGCAAACGGCACCACCCTTACCTTTTGCATATATCGGCAAAATGGTAGAAAACGGACAAGCCAAAGTATTTTTGCAGGAAGGCGAAACGCTATATGGCATTAAGCTAGGTGAAAAGTTGGGCACAAATTACCAAGTCACCAGTATCAATAACGATCAGATCAAGTTGTTATATTTGCCTTTGAAAATTACACAGATCATGAGTATAGGAACGCGTCTTGACTAATCTATCATCACAAAAGTCACTATCACCAAAACTTGGTGTACTGCTACCCGCATTACTGGCGGCAATCAGTCTGAGTTCTTGCGCCATGTTCGAGAGCAAGAATGACCGTGCAAACCCCGCTAACGCAACCAGTCAGAACAGCGAAACGATTCCGGCGCGGCTGGAAACAGCGCGTCAAAACGCGGCCGAAATAGACCAGCTTACCCGTAGCGCAGAAGATGCCTTGGGCGTTAATGATATTGAAACGGCAGCACAAAATTTTCAGGCATTGGAAAAATCTAACCCCGGAAATTTGCGTGCAGCCGAAGGTTTGCGCCGGGTTGAAGCCAGGCGGCGGCATATTCTCATGTTGCAAGAACTCAAGGGTCTACTCGGCAAATCAGACGAGGATGAACAACGGGCGGCAACGAAACTCCGAGAAATACTGATTGAAAACCCGGACAACATGGAGGCACGCGCCATTTATAAAGCGCTCACGGCCAAGCATGATGCCAGACTGGCAGAAAGCTTGCGTAAACATTTGGTGTACAAAACCCCAATTTCACTGCAATTCCGCGATGTTAGCCTGAAAGTAATGATTGAAGCCTTGGCCAAAGGCACTAAAGTCAACTTCATCCTCGATCAGGAAATCAGCAACGAGCAAAAGGCCACGCTGTTTGTGAACCAGGTTTCTCTGGAAGATGCACTGGATTTACTGGTACAAACCAATCAGTTGCGTAAAAAAATACTGGATGACCATACCGTGATTATTTATCCCAACACATCGTTAAAGCTTCGCGAATATCAGGATCTGGTGGTACGTAGTTTCTATCTGGAATATGCAGATCCAAAAATGGTAGGCGGATTGCTCACCACCATGCTGGGCATCAAACAGGTACAAACTGATGACAGACTGCCGATGATTATGGTGAAAGACAATCCCGACATCATGCCGCTGGTAGAAAAGCTGATCGCCTCACAGGATGTGCCTGACCCCGAAGTGATGCTGGAGCTGGAAGTGGTGGAAATCAGCCGCACAAAAATCCTCAATGCAGGCATAACCTGGCCCAACCAACTAACCGTGATTACCCCCACTACAACAAGCGGTAGCGGTGTCACGACATCAGCCGCATTGACTCTGGCGGGTCTGCAAGCCATCACTGGCGGGCTGATAGGGGTGAGTCCAAATCCCTCGCTGATTTTTCAAGGCCAGAATAATGCGGTCAATTTATTGAGCAATCCGCGCATACGGGTGAAAAACAAGGATAAGGCCAAGATCATGATAGGTGACCGTATCCCTATCGTCACGTCCAATGTTTCCTCTACCGGCACCATTGCCGAAAATGTGCAATACATTGATGTGGGACTCAAGCTGGAAGTGGAACCCATCATCAGCCTGGGCGGAGATGTCAGCATCAAAGTGAATCTGGATGTCAGCACCAAGGGTGCTTCAGTCAAAACGGCCTCTGGCAATCAGTTATTCCAGATTGGTACACGCAGCACGTCTACCCAGTTGCGCCTCAAGGATGGGGAAACACAGGTATTGGCGGGTCTGATTAGTGATTCTGATACCAAGAATATCGGCAAACTACCGGGTTTGGGCGATATGCCGCTGTTGGGACGGCTGTTTTCCAATAATGCCGATCAAAAAGATAAAACCGAAATAGTGCTCTCCATTACCCCGCATATCATCCGCGAAAGACAAACGCCTACGGCGGCAACGACAGAATACTGGATAGGCAGCGAAGCTCAGGTCGGACGCGAGTTCAGAGCGCCCATGACGCGTGAGGGCATTTCAAAATTGTTTGTACCTGGCATCGCACCCGCTGCGCCAGCGCCTGCCGCACCTCCAACCGACAACAAGCCACAAAACTTGAACATTCCCCTACCAGCAGACCTGCTTTCACCCTTCACCCCTCCCGCCGGCAACCCTTGAAGCAGAATCACTAAAAACTCGACCATGCGCGGATTCTCTTATATCGAAATCATCATCACGGTTGCCATCCTCGCCTTGTTGGCAACGGCAGCCGTGCCTTACCTGGAGCTGACCACTACGCGTCAGAAAGAAGCTGATCTCAACCGCAATCTGCGAGAAATACGTGAAGCGATAGACCGTTACAAAAGAGCGAGCGATGAAGGACATATTCCCAGATTACTGGAAGATTCCGGTTATCCAAAACGCCTGGAAGACCTGTCTGATGGCATTGAAGATGCACAGGATCCCAAAAAAAATAAAATCTATTTTCTGCGCCGCATTCCGCGCGACCCCATGTATCCGACAGAAAGTGAATCTGCAGAAAATGCGCCTGCCGCGAAAACCTGGGGCAAACGTAGTTATGACAGCCCGCCAGACCAACCGCAAGCTGGCAAGGATGTGTTTGACGTTTACTCACTCAGTGAACAAAAGGGATTAAATGGCATTCTATATAATCAGTGGTAAGCAAAAAAAATCATATGGCTTTACTTTTGTAGAACTAATGATCGTTATGGCGATGCTGGCTTTATTGTTAAGCATCGCCTTGCCGCGCTATTTTGCGGGTTTGCAGCGTGCCAAAGAAGCGGTATTGCGCGAAGATTTAGCCACCATGCGCGATGCCATCAGCCACTACCGCGAAGACAAAGGCAGCTATCCGCCGACGCTCAATCTGCTGATTGAACAAAAGTATTTGCGTGCCATTCCCATAGATCCGATAACCGACAAAGCGAATAGCTGGATGTTAACGCAGCCGCCTGACTTATCCTCCAATGTTTATGATGTACACAGTGGCGCGCCGGGTACTGCCACAGATGGTTCGCGCTATAGCGAGTGGTAACTTTGCTGATGAAAAATCGTGGCTTCGCTTACATCGCCCTATTGCTGGTAATTGCCGGAATCACGCTAAGTTTGGGCAAGGCCAGTGAAGATATTGCACAAAACGCCGCACGAGAGCGTGAAACACAGCTGCTTTTCATCGGCAAACAATTCATCAACGCCATTGGCAGTTATTATCGAAATTCACCACAAGGCAATAAACAATACCCGTTAGCGCTTGAAGATTTAATCACCGACAATCGTTTCCAAAAGCCTGCCCGCCACTTGCGTAAACGCTATATAGACCCCATGACAGATAACAGCGACTGGGGCTTGGTTAAAAATGAACAGCAGCAGGTTATCGGTGTCTATAGCCTTGCTCAAACACCACCGATCAAGACTGATTTTGAACCAATATTAAAACAAAGCTTCGGTGAGAACCCCTTGCTCACTTACTCGGATTGGAAATTTATTTACCTGCCACAGTTTGACGAAACCAATGTAGCAACAAATCAATCTCCGCCGTAAAATCATAGAATGAACACACGCCCCCACACTCAACGGTGCCCAAACTGAACCAAAGTCCTAAACTTCTACTGATCGAAGGTATGCGTTGCGCCGGGTGCTTGGCATCGGTAGAAAAAGCGTTGCGCAGCGTGGCGGGTGTAACGCATGCCAGCGTTAACTTTGCCACGCAAACCGCCAGTATTGCGGGCAATGCCAACAGTGTAGCCTTAATCAGCGCGGTCATCGCGGCGGGATTTCAAGCGAGTGAAATCGTGGATGATGACACAAAGGATGATGATAACAAATCCGCAGATACTCTGGATAAACCCGATCCAAAAGCCAGTAATGCGCTGGCACAATACCGGCAGTTGCTGCATCAATCCTGGTTTGCACTGGCGGTAGCCATCCCAGCCTTGGCGGCGGGGTTTCCCGCCATGCTGGGGGGCGATATGACACAAGGTTCCATACACCACTGGATGCAATGGAGCTCGCCCGTACTGGCCTTTTTAACACTGGCAGTGATGCGCTATTCCGGCGCACAATTTTTCACTGGTGCGTGGAAAGCGTTACGCAATCGTTATGCCACCATGGATACCCTGATAGCACTCAGCATGACCGCCGCCTGGAGTTATTCCACATTGGCCACTTTTGCCCCGCAACTGTTTCCTTCCGGCACTACAGAACCATTCTGGGATGTGATTCCGGTGGTCATTGGCTTGGTGGTATTGGGGCAAGCACTGGAAATGCGCACACGTGGGCAGACTTCAAACGCGGTGGAAAGACTGATAGGCCTGAAACCGAAAACCGCCTGTGTGCTACGCAATGGGCAGGAAATCCATGTGCCCTTGGCTGAAATCCATAAAAATGACACGTTGCGCGTCAGGCCTGGAGAAAAAATCGCGGTGGATGGAGTGGTCATGGAAGGTCATTCCAGCGTGGATGAATCCATGCTTACCGGTGAACCGATGCCCATAGAAAAAATCACGGGAAGCGCCGTCACTGGCGGCACCATCAATGCTTCGGGCAGCTTTTTGTATCGCGCCACACGGGTGGGGAAACAGACCGCTTTGTCCCGCATCATTGCCGCCGTTCAACAAGCGCAAGGTGCCAAGCCTGCCATCGGCCGTCTGGCAGATAAAATTGCCGCTTACTTTGTGCCTGTAGTGCTATTGCTTGCCATTACGGCGTTTATCGTTTGGTTCAATTTTGGCCCGGCACCACATTTGAGCCATGCCCTGATTGTCGCGGTAACGGTACTGGTGATTGCCTGCCCCTGCGCGCTGGGACTGGCCACGCCAATCTCGGTCATGCTGGGCGTGGGCAAGGCGGCTGATTACGGCATTCTTATCAAAACCGGCGATGCCCTGCAACAGGCCGGGCAGCTCACCAGCATCGTGCTGGATAAAACCGGCACCATAACCAGGGGCAAGCCCAGCGTCAGCGCATTGGTGCCAACCGCCGGTTGGGATGAAAACACCTTGCTTCAGCTCGCCGCCAGCTTGGAAACAGGCTCGGAACACCCGCTGGCAGAAGCGCTTATTCATGCGGCCAAACAGCGTGATTTAATCCTTAGTTCGATAGACCAGTTTCAAGCCATCGCAGGATTGGGCGTGCAAGGTAGGCTGGATGGGCGCACCCTGTATTTTGGTAATTTAGACTTCATGTTGCAGCACGCGATTGATTGTAATGCGCTGCAAGCACGCGTCTCAAAATTGGCTAGTGAAGCTGCCACGCCAATGTATCTTGCGGTTAACGGACAACTGGCTGGGCTGATTACCGTGACTGACCCCATCAAAACAGATGCCAAAGCCGCCATTGCACGCCTGCAAGCCATGCACATCAAGGTCATCATGCTCACCGGCGACAACCTTGCCACAGCGCAAGCGATTGCCAGCCAAGTCGGCATCAGCACAGTTTATGCAGAAGTATTACCGCAGGATAAAGCCCAAAAAATTCAGGCATTAATGGCACAAGGTGAAAAAGTAGGCATGGTGGGAGACGGCATTAATGATGCCATCGCGCTCACATGTGCCGATGTGGGATTTGCCATTGGCACCGGTGCCGATATTGCCATTGAATCCGCCGACATCACTCTCATGTCCGGCTCGCTGGCTGGGGTAGCCCATGCCATAGACATTTCACGCGCCACGCTGCGCAATATCAAACAAAATCTGTTGGGCGCATTTATCTATAACATCATTGGCATTCCCATTGCGGCGGGTGTGCTCTACCCTGTTTTTGGTGTGCTGCTCAACCCCATGATAGCCGGAGCGGCCATGGCCATGTCCTCGGTGACTGTTGTCAGCAATGCGGTGAGATTAAGAAAATTTCAGCCGCAATGAACGGCCTTCCACTTTAGTTTTTCGCTGCAAACCCGGTAAAAATAACGCTAACGGCGGATGATAGTCAAACAAAGTTGTTTTGTAATCTATAAATATAGTAAAGTCATTGTGTTCAGATTAACTCAAGCTATAAAGAAAGCCCATGAGCATTCCCCATCTCACCGTGACACAACCGTTTCCGCCACTGGAGACCGCGCTACGCGAACCCAATGGTTTACTCGCGTTCGGAGGCGGCCTCTCGCCACAGCGCATATTGTCAGCATACAAACAAGGCATATTCCCCTGGTACGGCCCCGGCCAGCCGATCCAATGGTGGAGTCCCGATCCACGCATGGTGCTGTTTCCCGATGAATTGAAAGTTTCACGCTTTCTGGCCAAACGCATGCGCAAACGCGATTATGAAGTTACCGCCGATGAAAACTTTCGCGCCGTTATTGAAGCCTGTGCCACTACGCCGCGCGCCGGGCAAAATGGCACTTGGATAGTGCCGGAGATGATAGAGGCCTATTGCATCCTGCATGCGCTAGGCCATGCACATTCAGTAGAATGTTGGATGGATAACAAACTGGTCGGCGGCTTGTACGGCGTGACCATAGGCCACATGTTCTTTGGCGAATCCATGTTTCATCATGTGACGGATGCCTCCAAAATTGCTTTCGTTACCTTGGTCAAGCAACTTAAAAAACGTGGCTATGAAATGATAGATTGCCAGATGAAAACCGAACACCTGGCCTCTCTTGGCGCACGCGAAATCCCGCGTAGTGAGTTTGTCGCCAAGGTCAAAGAATTGACCGAAGATGTCGGCACACATTTCTTTTAGAATATCTCATCCCACAACCCATCAGGCACTAGCATGACATTCCCCGGTGAGCATCCCCCACCCATTCAACTCTTGCGGTTTTATGTGACCGCGCCCTTCCCCTGTGGTTATCTGGATAATCTGGAAGCACAGTCTTTAATTGCTACCCCGTATCATCTGATTGATGCAAAAATTTATGATCATCTCATCCACAATGGTTTCCGTCGTAGCGGCAAATATGCCTACCGTCCGCATTGCAAAACCTGCCAGGCCTGTATACCCGTTCGTTTGCCGGTAGACGAATTTATACCCAACCGCAGCCAGCGCCGCGCATCCAAGCAACATCAAAACCTCAGTGTTAGCGTGCTGCCACTTAAATTCAGTGAGGAGCATTATGCGCTTTACAGCGCCTATCAATCGACACGCCATCGCGGTGGCGGCATGGATCAGGGTACTGCCGAGCAATATCAGGATTTTTTGTGCAGAGCAATATCAATAGCCGAATGATAGAATTTCGTTCCAATGAGGCACAGGATCAGGGCAAACTGAAAATGGTCAGCCTGGTGGATATTATCAATGATGGTATTTCTGCGGTGTATACCTTTTTTTGATACGAGTGACCACGCAAGCAGTTACGGCACCTACAATGTGTTGTGGCAAATAGAATGGTGTCGTAGCTTGAATTTGCCTTATTTATACTTGGGCTACTGGGTAGAAAAAAGCCAGAAAATGGCTTACAAGCAAAACTTTGCACCGCTACAAGGGCTGTTCCGGGGCGAATGGCAAAAGCTGAGTAATATTTAAACCTAAAAAACTCAGTTCAATCCAGGTTAAACAAAAATGCTCAAACGGCACAAGCTTTAACTGGCAACTAAAGCCTATGCTGGCTCTGACTGACCGCAGCGCAACTTACCTTCAACGATCAGACAGGTGCGGTCTCGGCCACCATGCTTGGCAGCATAGAGTGCCTGATCCGCAGCTTTTACCAAAGCATCCACATCTGGCATATCCGACTCCTTGCAAGCCAATCCGATACTGATAGAGGTTTGGATTTCCGTTTCACCGACCTTAATCCTTAAATTTTTCACCTTGAAGCGCATGCGCTCTGCCGCATGAAAGGTAGATTTCAAATCAGTGTTATGACAAACCACAAAAAACTCCTCGCCACCCATACGAAAAATACTATCATCCTTGCGCGCCGAATCGCGAATGGCTGCAGCCACTTCTTTCAACACCACATCACCTACCGCATGGCCATAGCTATCATTCACACTTTTAAAGCGGTCAATGTCTATCATCATCCCCGTCACCAACTGTCCTGAACGGTTGGCAGCACTCCATGCCTGATCCAGGGTGCTCATTCCGGCGCGACGATTTTGCAGGCCGGTCAGCAAATCAGTATGTGCGAAATGCTCCAATTTGCGATTGCTGATGGCCAACTCTGCGGCAAATTGCTTTAGTTGCAAGCGATCTCGCTCCCAGTTCTCAAGTAGCTTTACATAATGCAATGCGGCGCGCATCCGCGCACGCAGCGCGCGCACATTAAGCGGTTTGGTAACAAAATCATCTACGCCTGCATCAAACGCATCAATAATCTCCTCCTCTGCGTCTATGCTAGTCAGCATAATCACATACATGGATTGCCCCCATTCTGTCGCTCGCAGTGCACGGCAAAACTCAATGCCATCCATCACCGGCATTAGCCAATCTGTCACCACAATCTGCGGCATCACTTCCAGCGCCACTGCCAGCGCCTCTTGCCCGTTGACCGCTGAATATACCTTTTGGCCTAGTATGCTGCCAAGCACCCCCTCTAGCAAAGTTCTGGAGGAAGGATCATCCTCCACCACCAACACACGCAATGCAGTAGAAAGGCTCTCTTCGCCAGAAGCAGGCGCAGGCGCTGTCATCATCTTGGAAAACGTAGGCAATACACCAGAGGGCACTTGCAACAACTTGCCCCATTCATGCCAGCTGGTAAAAATCCGATCAACCAGGTTGCCAAGATCCTCAGCATCCAGGCCGATTTTGCCGCCTAATAGCATGAGCTCGGAAACAATGGCATTACGGTCTGATGGCTGCGCCAAACCAAGATCCGCCAAGCGCTTGGCATGGTAAAAGAGATGTACTAACTGGTAAGGCCGCGAACCTTCTGAAAATCCGGAAGCCTCAGGCACTTCATGGTAATAAACTGGCTCCACAAACGCCTTGGGAATGCCGCAGTCAGTCAGAACCGCTGAAGTAAATTCATTGTGATCCGTCTGCAAAATCTGCCGCTCCAACTGCGCCAGATTGTCTTTTGGTGTCAGTTGTTTCAGTAGCCCACCATATTCGACCGGATAAATAGTAGACAATGCCAGGCAACCAATGCGCGCCATCAAACCACAGGCGAATAACTCATCAGGAGCGGCCACACGGGTAAGTTTGCCGAGTTCTTGCATGGCTACTGCCATCATGAGCGAATGCGCCCAGAACTGCGGATAATCAAACGCCGTACAAGCCCCGCTCTGGTTTTGATCCACCAGCGAAAAGCTCACCGCCAGCTGGCGCACAGCCGCCAAGCCCAAACGCATGATGGCATCGCGGATGGCGGCAACCGGCCGACCGGCATAAGTCGCCGAATTAGCCAGCCGCAACAAACGCCCAGCCAGAGCAGGATCGGTCTGGACGACCCTGCTGATCTCATCCACGCTCGCGTCATCGCGACGGCTAACCTCCACAATAGCCAAAGCCACGCCTTTCGGGCTGGGTAACTGGCCATTAAGTCTAAGTTGTTCGATTTTTGTCATCTATTTAATCTTTTCCCGAATTAAGGCTCCAGTGGCCTGTGATAATTCAGCCGTTTATGCACGGCGCGGCGCATCAAGCTTCATTCACCAACGCTCGAATCTCTAGTATGGCAAGCGCATAAGCTTGGTGCAAGGCTGGCAACAAAGGTTTAACTTCATCAATCTTGCCCTCCCGCGCCAACACCTCTATTTGCCGCAACAGCTCAGATAGCGCCCCAGCCCCCACATTGGCCGAGCTGGATTTGAGTGTGTGTGCAGCGCGACGCAAGGCATCAGCATCTCCCGCAGCAAGCGCCTGTTCAATTTGCTGTAACGTATTGCCAGCCGTATCCAAATAAATTTGCATGATATTTTTGATCAGCCCCAAGCCACCCAAAGGATCCAGCTCTCGAAACTGTTCAAGAAACTGCCTATTGATAACCGTATCTTTTGCTTCTTTTTTAGGGGTGTCCGCCACTTCTGCTACAACCTTTACGGCCGCTTGGTCTGTGGCTGAATGTATCCATCGCGCCAACAGCCCTTCCAGCTGAACCAGGGTGAAGGGCTTGCTCAAATAATCATCCATACCGGATGCCAGACATTTATTACGGTCACCCTCCATGGCATTCGCTGTCAACGCCACAATGGGTTGTTGCCACGACATATTCAACTGCTGTTGACGGATGGCCGCCGTGGCTTGGTAGCCGTCCATCACGGGCATCTGACAATCCATCAGAATGAGATCAAAATTTCTGCTCATGGCCAATGCCACGGCTTCCGCTCCATTATTGGCGATTTCAATCTGTATCCCCAGCTTTACCAACATAGCCTTGGCCACCTCCTGGTTTATCCGATTATCTTCTGCCAGAAGCACAGTCCCTCCCTGAATTTTATTAAACGTCGGTGACGTATCCGAAGCCGTAATTTGACTTGGCGCTGGCAAACTGGCTGGTTCGCAGATGGCGCTACGAATCACGTCGAACAACTCTGACTGACGAACAGGCTTATTAACACAGCGCAAAATACCCAGCTGCACACGTTCCTCGGCACTCCCTGCGACATAAGCCGAAGTCAGCATGACTAGCCGCGTTGCCGCCAGAGCCGGTTGGGACTGGATCTGGCGAGCAAGTTGCAAACCGTTCATCACGGGCATATGCATATCAAGTATGGCCAGACTAAAGGGAGTGCCAGCCGCTATCTCTTGTGCCATCAGCCTTAGCGCATGCTCGCCACTATCGGCACAACACACCTGCATGTTCCACGCGGCCAATTGGCGCTGCAGAATTTCAAGATTGGTGCGGTTATCATCGACCACCAACACACGAGTGCCGGCTAAATCACCTACAGCAAAAGTAGTAAACAGCCTGTTTTTGGCTAGGGGAAGTGACAGCTCGATATGGAATTTTGAGCCTTGCCCCAATACACTTTCCAAGTAGATTTGCCCGCCCATGAGCTCTACCAGGCTCTTGCAAATGGCCAGACCCAAACCCGTTCCCCCATATTTACGGGTGGTGGAACCATCCGCCTGAGCAAAATGTTCAAACACCTTGGCTTGAGCCTCGGCGGCAATGCCAATGCCCGTATCTTCTACACACAAACTAAGGTGAACCATGTCACCTGGCATATCCATCTGATGATGCACACGCAAGACGATCTCACCGCTTTCAGTAAACTTGATGGCATTACTGAGCAGATTAACCAACACCTGACGCATGCGGAACGGATCACCATGCAGCATAATAGGGATATTCGGGGGCGATAAATCCGCCGCCAGCTCCAGTTCTTTGGCTTGAGCAGGCTGTGCAAACATGCCAAGAGCATCCTCGATCAGCTCACCCAGATTGAAATCCACGGACTCCAGCTCCATGTGGCCGGATTCGATTTTGGAAAAATCCAGAATGTCGTTGATGATATTCAGCAAATGCTGGCCGGAGCGCTGCACGGATTGGGCAAAGTGTGCTTGCTCCAGGCTGAGATGGCTACCAAGCAGCAGCTCGGTCATCCCTAGCACCCCATTCATCGGGGTGCGGATTTCATGGCTCATGGTAGCTAGAAACTCGGATTTTGCGGCACTGGCCGCTTGTGCAGCCTCCAAAGCATGACGCAGCGCAAGAGTACGCGCCTCAACTTCGTCTTCCAGATGCTCCCGGTATTGCGCCAACTGCTGATCGCGCCGTTCAATCTGACCCAACATACCATTGAAGGCATCGGTTAAATCACCCAGCTCGTCTTCTGCTAGCTTTGTGACACGTGCCGAATAGTTTTGTGTCTGCGCAATATTATGTGCCGTGCCTGCAATGGCACGGATAGGGTTCAGCATAGTGCCGCGCAGGCGCTGCACTAAAAACATCGCCAAGCCCAAAGAGACCAATGCGGCCGTCAGCGAAATAGCCAATGATTGCAACACTGCCCACCACAGATTCCGTAGATTGGTGACGATCATTACACTACCCAAATAATCGCCAGTCATGGTGATGTCACTAATCACCATCACTTTGTTCAATCCCAGACTAACCACACGTTTATGATTGGCTGGACTAACCATGGAGTTTTGATAGGGGGGAAGCGCAGCCTGCTTAAACCCTAGAACAAACGCATTGCGGGCAAACACCGTTCCCTGCGCATTACGAATTTCAGCATATTCAATACCATTGCGCACACGTAATGCACCCAAGGTATCATTCGCGGCTTTCGGGTCATTAAATAATAATGAAGCCTGACTGTTGGCCGCGCTAACACCAGCCAGAGTGATAAGCTCATCATATACATGCTTTCTTTCGTCCAAAATGTGACTGACACTGGTCACCATAAAGTTCAGCGTCAGCGCCACCAGTGTCGTAATCAGGACGATATAACTAAGCTGTTTGCTGATGGAAAACCGCCGCATGCCATTCATCGCTGCACCCCCTTCACTGACTGTGCCAGCCGCAACAGCTGCGCACCAAACCGAATTCCCGTTCTTTGCGCGGGCTCCAGATTGACTTCAAACACCAGCTTTTCATTTAACAGCAGCAAACCTACCATGCCTCCATTTTCTGTAAACATAGCGCCCTCGCCTACTGTCAGCACCGCACTCGTGCTGACCTGGTGCAGCATGGATTGCAGCTTGGCAGCCTCTTTTTCAGCAGTGAAAACCATATGACAGCCTTTAAGCGCTTCGCCTTTAACCTCGCGCAAAATCTGTACGGGCTTGCCCTGCGCCATCCTGCCGTCAATAGCATCCAAAGCATCGCCAAACGGATCTGTCCCCGCTACACATAAATTCCATGTAGTCCGGCTGGCGGCTGTGCTTGGCCACTCTACAAACTTGAAAAAGTTGTAGATAAAAGCGGCCTTGATTCTGTATTCCTTGGTGTTATCGCCAGCATCAGCCGGCAAGGCGATCAAGTTAACCAAGACCAACACAATCACAAGCATGGGTATGCGGGGCAGCATCATTTATCGCTTTTGATTTTCAATTGGCATCCAGTTAGAGTTTTCAACTTTGCCTAAAATTCCCAGCGTACGTTCACATACGCTTCACGCGGGTTTTCAGTTTGCACAGAGAATGAATCACGCCCAAATTCAAAGTGGCCGCTATCCAGCAAATTGCGTCCCACCAGCGCCAGTTCCAGATTGTTGCGGGGCTTCCAGGCAAGGCGCGCATCCAGCGCGGTATAAGCGCCCGGTGCCTGCTCAATATTTACATTGCTTGCATAACGCAAATTCAAATCCAGCTTCAGCTTGGGGGTCAGCTGGTGCATAGACCAAAGCATGGCCTGATGCTGTGGATAAGCATTCTCGTAAGTGATTATAGTTTTGGCTGGCGCGGTATTTTTCAGGCTAAAATCGCTTTTGGCATAGGAGTAATTGGCACGCAGTTTCCAGTTTTCCAGCACCTGCCAATTCAAACTTAACTCGGCACCATAGGATTGAATCAACGCATAGTTAGTGAAGTTTGTCGGCTGGCGCAGGAACGGCGCAGGCGAAAATACCATCTCTGCAGCCCCCGGCGCATTGGAACCCGCTTTGTCATAATCAAAATAGAACAATGCAACATCGGCACTGACGGAAGGTGTTACCAAGCCGCGCCAGCCTAGTTCATAGGCCATCATTTTTTCAGACTCCAGCTGGGGATTGCCTTGACTGGTAATTAACAGGGGAAATGGAGAGACGTTAGGCGAGGCAAAAGGCGGAATAGTCCTAGCGCTATAGCTTACGTTTTGCTCGGCCCAGCTGGGGGTACGCACGGCGCGCGATACGGCTGCCCACAGCGAATGCTTGTCATTAGGTGTCCACAGCAGGCGTGCATTCGGTTGCACTTCGAAACCGGTATTGGGATTATGCTCCAGCTTGCTACCCAAGGTCAGCTTCCATTTTTCAGGCACCAGACTAATTTCATCCTGCACAAACAAGTTGAAGATGTCATCCCGCCGCTTGTTGGGATAAAACTCGATAATAGTACCATTCGTGATTTCACTTTCGTTACGCCGATAGCCCATGCCCCAGACCATTTTCTGTCTATCGGTCAGGCTAAGGCTATGCTGAAAATCCACATCAAAGATATCAAGATGCTCCGTGGTCTTGAATCCGGCCAGCATGCGTTCCTGGTGATCCCAATATAACTGCAAACTCATTTCCGAATCATTGCTTAGCGCATGCTCCCAGCGCCCCAGCAAATGATAGCCAAGAGACTCTTGTGTTGCCGAGTAATCAGAATTGTAGGGAGGCGCAAAAACGGGTGTCAGCCTGGCCGACTGATTGGCCAAAGTGGTGGCCACCCCGCCGCTGTAGCCGCTAAATACATCGCCCTGCAACATCAGCTTATCCTGAGCGGTCAGCTCCTTATCGAAGCGAAAGCCCAGCTTGTTCTGACGGCTGAGATCCGCAGCATCTTGAGAACTACCCAGCGCGGGTGAGCCATCATGGATGGAATAATGCCCGTAAACTTTAAGAAAAGCATCGTCGCCCACTTTTGCACCATAGCGCAAGCCAGCGCCGCCGCGCTCGTTACCGGCATGTACACTAACCAAAGTACCTTGGGTATCTTTTGCATTTTTAGTAATGATATTAATCACGCCATTCACCGCATTGGCACCCCATAGACTGGCTCCCGGCCCGCGAATCACCTCAATGCGTTCAATATCCTCCATCATCGTATCCTGTTGATCCCACCACACCCCGGCAAATAAAGGCGTATACACGCTGCGGCCATCAATCAGCACCAGCAGCTTGTTGGCAAACTGGCCATTAAAACCGCGTATCGACACCGCCCACTTATTGCCATCAATACGTGCTACATGCATACCGGGAACAATACGCAAGGCTTCGGGAATAGAGGTGGCTCCGGTGCGCTGAATATCATCATTGGTCACCACAAAAACGGCCGCCGCTGCATCCGATAGGCGCGAGGAAGTTTTCATGACAGAAGTCACATTCATATTTAGCAACTCCTCCAGGCTCAAGGATATTAAATCATTCTCGGACGATGGATTATCCGCCCACGCCTGGCCTGGCATCGCCATTAATGCAGACAAAGTCAAGGCCAGGATATTCAACTTACAAGGTAACTTTTTAGGATGGTTCATCATGAGTTCTCTCGAAATGTTTTTCATTGCGCTTTGCTCAATTGCCAAAGCATCAATGCATCATAGTTTTATTGGCGCTCAAGGAATTCTTGAATAAAAGCTGTAAATACGGTTCAATTCAACTCGGTGTTTGGACTTTTCAGCCCATGCCATAACTGCTACTGTTACTTTTAGCACTCGCTGGCATTAGCAAGTCAATCCCCTAATTCACGCGTGTTACAATCCGGTTTTACCTTCTGGCTGTGGTTGAATTGAACGTTGAATTGAAAAAACTGGTCATTTTTGGTGTGGGTCTGATAGGTGGTTCCATTGCGCTGGCACTGAAAAAAAACATGAAAGAGCTGCAAGTGGTCGGACTGGGACGCGCTGGTGAAAGTTTGCAAACCGCGCTGGAATTGGGTGTGATTGACCTTGCTGAAACAGATACCGCTAGCGCCTTGATGCATGCCGACATGGTTATCATTGCCACCCCGGTGGCACAAACTCCGCCTATTTTGCTAGCCATTGCGCCTTATCTGGATAAAAAAACCGTGGTCACCGATGTAGGCAGCACCAAGGCCGATGTCATGGCTCATGCCCGCGCGCTGCTGGGCGAAAAAATAAGCCAGTTTGTTCCCGGCCATCCGATTGCCGGGGCGGAAAAAAGCGGCGTAACGGCGGCGCGTGCAGATTTATTCGACAATAAAAATGTGGTGCTAACGCCTACGGCAGAAACCAATCCGCTCGCATTGGAACAGGTTCGGCAAATGTGGCTAAAAGCCAATGCCCAAGTGAGCTTGATGAGCGCCGACGAACACGATGGCATTTTTGCCGCTGTTAGTCATTTGCCACATTTGCTAGCCTTTGCTTTAGTTGACGATATAGCCGCACGCCCCAATGCTTCTCAATTATTCAGCTTCGCCGCCAGTGGTTTTAGAGATTTCACCCGCATAGCAGGCAGCAATGCCGAGATGTGGCGCGACATCAGCCTGGCCAACAAAAACGCCTTATTAAACGAACTGACGACTTATCAGGCGGAAATTTCCCGGCTGTATAGCCTGCTACAAAATGAAGATGCCGCCGGCTTGCAGGCTTTGTTTGAACGCGCCAGTGTTGCTCGTAATGCCTGGGCAGAATCCAAAATAGTCAAATAACCTAAAGAAATATCCCAATGAATCAACTCAAGCTACCCCCCGCCAGCCAGGCCTCCGGCAACATCAAATTACCCGGCTCCAAAAGCATTTCCAACCGCACCTTGTTATTGGCCGCACTGGCCAGCGGCACCACAGAAATCCGCGACCTGCTCATCTCCGACGATACCGAAAGAATGCTGGAAGCCCTGCAAGCACTCGGCGTGCAATTGCAAAAAACGGGGGATGTTGATTGGTCTGTGCTGGGTATTGGCGGCAGTTTCAGCGTCAAACAAGCCGATTTATTTCTGGGCAACGCGGGCACTGCTTTCCGTCCACTCACCGCTGCGCTGGCTTTCTGCAATGGCAATTACCAACTTTCCGGCGTGCCGCGTATGCATGAACGCCCGATTGGTGATTTGGTCAACGCTTTGCGCCAGGCCGGTGCGCAGATTGAATATCTGGCTAATGACGGCTTTCCGCCGTTAAAAATTTCGCCTGCCCAGCCAAACCTCAGCCAGCCGATCAAAATACGCGGCGATGTTTCCAGCCAATTCCTCACCGCCTTGTTAATGGCTTTGCCACTCAGCGGACAAGCCGCCACCATTGAAGTGGTCGGCGAACTGATTTCAAACCCTATATCGAGATCACACTGAATTTAATGGCGCGTTTTGGCGTGGAAGTACAGCGTAAGGGCTGGCAACAATTTACCATTCCAGCCCATAGCCAGTATCAAAGCCCCGGCCTGATTGAAGTAGAAGGCGATGCCTCTTCTGCCTCTTATTTTTTAGCCGCCGGTGCCATAGGCGGCGCGGTTAAAGTCCAAGGCGTGGGTGATAAAAGCATACAAGGTGATGTGCGCTTTGCCGAAGCGCTCAGCTTAATGGGCGCGTCTATCCAATATGGCAGTCATTCCATAGCAGCCAGTGCGCCCACACGCGGCAAACTGCAAGCCATTGATCTGGATTGCAATCATATCCCCGATGCCGCCATGACCCTGGCCATACTCGCCCTGTTTGCTGAAGGCACCACCATTTTGCGCAACATTGCCAGCTGGCGCGTCAAGGAAACCGACCGCATTGCCGCCATGGCGACTGAACTGCGTAAAGTAGGAGCAACAGTAGAAGAAGGCGTGGATTTTATTAAAATCACGCCGCCGCAAAAATTAACGCCCAATGCGGTGATTGATACCTATGACGACCACCGCATGGCCATGTGCTTTTCATTGGTCAATCTGGGCGGCGTACCTATCACCATCAACGATCCCGGCTGTGTCGCCAAGACCTTCCCCGACTATTTTGAACGCTATGCGGAAATTTTGTCATGAACCAATTATTAGCCCCCGTTATTGCCATAGATGGCCCATCCGCTTCCGGCAAAGGCACCGTGGCGCAGTTGGTAGCCGATCTGCTGGGCTACCATTATCTGGATTCCGGCGCGCTTTATCGCATAGTCGCCCTAGCTGCGCTAAGGAAAAATATATCCTGGCAGGATGAAACCGCGTTAGCCGAATTAAGCCGGCACTTATGTATTGAGTTCAAAGATGGAGAAATTCTGCTCAATGCACAAATTGTTACAGAAGATGTGCGCACTGAAGAAATCAGCCGGGGCGCTTCCGAAGTCGCTATTCATCCGCAAGTCAGACTGGCGCTGGTCGATTTGCAACGAAATTTTCGCGCCCTGCCGGGCTTGGTGGCCGATGGCCGCGACATGGCCAGCGTTATTTTCCCCGATGCTGCCACCAAAATATTCCTCACCGCCAGCGCTGAAGTGCGTGCCGAGCGCCGCTATAAGCAGTTGATGGCTAAAGGAATTCATGCTAACCTGTCAGACATCTTGCAGGATTTGCAAGCGCGTGATGCCAGAGATCAGCAACGATTGGTTGCGCCCTTGCAACAAAGTGCAGGTGCAATATTGCTGGATACCAGCCAATTGACTATCGCGCAGGCTGTTGACACAATTTTAAGTCAACATGAAGCAAAATAGCCAAAACTGAAAAATACAGTTTTTAAGCAGTTCTAAAGTAGTTGAAGTACCGGCCATCACTTTTGATGACTGGTTTTTTTATAATTAACCCCGCTGCACGGCGGGAATATCCTGGGTAATTTTTTTAATGACTAACGTTTCCACCAACACCGCATCAGAACCCTCTTTTGCCGATAGCTTTGCCGCTCTTTTTGAAGAAAGCCTGACCCGTCAGGAAATGCGTTCCGGTGAAGTAATCACCGCTGAAGTCGTTTCCGTTGATTCTGACTTTGTTATCGTCAATGCCGGCCTTAAATCCGAAAGCATTATTGACGCTGCAGAATTCAAAAACGATAGAGGCGAACTTGAAGTTCAAGTCGGCGATTTCGTCAAGGTTTGTATCGAAGCCCTGGAAGACGGCTTTGGCGCAACCAAACTATCACGCGAAAAAGCCAAACGCCTGGCCGCCTGGCTGGATCTTGAAGAAGCCATGAACGAAGCGCGCATCATCAAAGGCATGGTCAATGGTCGTGTTAAGGGTGGCCTCACCGTCATGGTCAACGGCATCCGTGCTTTCCTGCCCGGCTCCCTGGTTGATGTACGCCCAGTAAAAGACACCACACCCTTTGAAAACAAAGAGTGGGATTTCAAAGTTATCAAGCTGGATCGTAAACGCAACAACGTCGTGGTTTCACGTCGTGCCGTGCTGGAAGACAACATGGGCGCCGACCGCGAAGAGCTGCTGGGTTCATTGAAAGAAGGCGCAGTGGTCAAGGGTATCGTTAAGAATATTACCGATTACGGCGCATTCGTTGATCTGGGCGGCATTGATGGCTTGCTACATATTACTGATCTGGCCTGGCGTCGTGTCAAGCACCCATCAGAAGTGCTGACGGTTGGTGAAGAAGTTGAAGCCAAGATTCTCAAGTTCGATCAAGAAAAAAATCGTGTTTCACTCGGCATTAAACAACTGGGCGATGATCCATGGGTTGCCATGTCACGCCGTTACCCAGCCAGCACACGCCTGTTCGGCAAGGTGACCAACCTGACCGACTACGGCGCATTCGTTGAAATTGAACCGGGCATTGAAGGCCTGGTACACGTTTCAGAAATGGATTGGACCAACAAGAACGTACACCCTGCCAAAGTAGCGCAACTGGGTGATGAAGTTGAAGTCATGATTCTTGAAATTGACGAAGACCGTCGCCGCTTGTCATTGGGCATGAAACAATGCAAAACCAATCCTTGGGATGATTTTGCAGCAACCCACAAAAAGAATGACAAAGTCAGCGGTCAAATCAAATCCATCACCGATTTCGGCGTATTCATCGGCTTGGCTGGTGGCATTGACGGCTTGATTCATCTGTCCGATTTGTCATGGAACCAAACTGGCGAAGAAGCCATCCGCAACTTCAAAAAAGGCGACGAAGTTACCGCCTTGGTACTCAGCATTGATGTTGAAAAAGAGCGCATCTCGCTGGGCGTGAAACAATTGGATAGCGATCCATTCACCGCCTACACTTCAGCCAACGATAAAGGCGCTATTGTAAAAGGCGTTGTTAAATCCGTTGAAGACAAGGGTGCTGTAATTACTCTGGATGGTGAAGTAGAAGCTTACTTGCGTGTATCAGAAATTTCCAAAGAAAAAGTAGCCGATGCTACTACCGTGCTGAAAGAAGGCCAGGAAATTGAAGCACGTATTGTTAACGTTGATCGCAAAAATCGCACTATCAATGTTTCGATCAAAGCCAAAGATCAAGCGGAAGAAGCAGACGCTATGCAAAAATTCAGCAATGATAATGCAGGTTCAGCAGGCACCACTAACCTTGGTGCTTTGCTGAAAGCTAAACTCGACGGCAGAAACAACGAGTAAGCCAATAAAGCCATGACAAAATCAGATCTAATCACCAATCTGGCCGCGCGCTTTCCACAGCTCGCAATCAAGGATGCCGAGCTTTCGGTAAAAGCCATCCTTGACAGCATGACGGAAAAACTCGCAGCCAGAGAACGTATAGAAATAAGGGGGTTTGGTAGCTTCAGTTTAAACTACCGCCCGCCTCGTCTTGGTCGAAATCCAAAAACCGGCAGCAAAGTGGAAGTGCCAGAAAAATACGTACCCCACTTTAAAGCAGGTAAGGAATTGCGTGAACGCGTAAATCTTTTGGAATAAACAGGTAAAGTGAACTCAAGAACGGTCTATTTTTCAATAATAATTTATTGGGAAATAGGCCGTTTTTTTATGGGTAAACATTACAAACAGGCCGCCAATCAGCCAATTCAACCAAGACTGGCTGGATTTGTAAACATGGATGCCACACGGACACATGTGAAACAGACAAAAAGAAACATAAGCATTTACTTCAATTTGCAATCAGAACGACACAAAAAATCAATATACTTGCGCCTATCGCCCAACCTTGCAACTCCATGCGTATATTGAGGGGTGAGTTGCTTATCAACCCAAGCGTTACCTGTGACTATATGGGTACAAAATCGGCACCCACAAAACTTAAGCTTGATCCGGGCTAGCTATACAATACAGAAGTGAAATATGACGACAGCAGAAGAGTTATATCAAATTACCAAAGGCTTGCCAGAGCCAATTTTGGCCGAATTACTGAATTCTTGAAGCAGCTGCCTGCAATGTTGTCTGAAATAACTTTGTAACAAGATTAAAAATTAAAGGTTAAAAATGAGTATTAAATTAAGAAATTTGATTATTTTGGCATTGATGCTTTCAGCCTCCGGCTTGGCATTTGCGCTACGGCCTACGCACAGAATTGCGGACGAGGGGCAGAAAGTAAACCTGGAACAGATGATTCCTGCGCAATTTGGTGATTGGCAAGAAGACGTGCAACAGTTTGCCCAAATCGTCAACCCGGAACAAAAAGAAACCATACAGCGCATTTACGCACAAACACTATCGCGCAGCTATGTTAATCCACAGGGCGAACGTATTATGCTGACCATTGCCTATGGCGAAGATCAAAGCGATGCCAAACAATTGCACTACCCGGAAATATGTTACCCCGCGCAAGGTTTTCAGCTAATTTCCACCAAATTTGGAGAAATTAAAACAGAGTTTGGCAACATTCGCGTTAAACGTTTAATGACAACCCTGGGAGAGCGCAGCGAACCGCTTACCTATTGGACAACAGTGGGCAACCATGTAGTAATGGGCGGCAAGGAAACCAAACTGGAGCAGCTAAAGTACGGCTTCAAAGGACAGATCCCCGATGGCTTATTGTTCCGCGTTTCATCACTCACCCCGGATGAAACGGCAGGCTATGCCGTGCAGCAGGAATTTGTGCGCACGCTCATTTCCAGCCTCTCCCCGCAAAATCGGCTAAAACTGGCGGGTTTGCCCGGCAACACCATCAAGCCGTAATTTTATCGGCTTAACCCCGGATTCTTTTCAGGCTATAGATGGGGTTTTGATCCGACCGGGGGACTTTTCAACACAACGGATTTTGTAGGGCAGATGAGCGTAGCGTTATCTGCCGTATGCAAACATCCATATTGCGGAATATATTGCACTTTTTCATCTTACACCTGCTTAAGCCCTTCTTGGTTTTAGATTCCATACTATATTATTCATTAAGACTCATAAAAAAGTCCAATTGAGCAAGGCTTTGGTGCGTTTGCGACATGCACGCCAGATAAAGCAATCAGAGGCCGCGTTGCGTGCTGGCATTTCACGCGCGACGGCTCAGCGCTTGGAGCGAGGCGATCCCGGAATCGCCTTGGGTATCTTGGTGCGCTATCTGGAGGCTATCGCACCGGGCATGACTTTGCTCAAACTACTATCTGGCGATGATCCGTCACTCCTTGCACTGGATGAACGCTTACGTAGCCAGCGCGTACGTGGCCTTAGCGCTGCCGAGCTCAAGGCATTGGATTTTTGATGGCGACTTCATTAAAACGACCCCTGTATGTATTCACGCATTTGAATGGCGAATTTGTGCCTGCGGGAAAACTAGATATGATTGAGCAGAATAATCAACTGCTCGCATCCGCCTTTGTCTATGGGCAACGCTATATTGAGCGACCAAATGCGCTTGAAATTGATCCAATCAGATTGAGTCTGCGAGTAAAAGATCAGGTACGCGGCAAATTACTGATTCCTGCAAATGGGCTAACTTTCTTTGGTGGCATTCGAGATGCCACGCCTGATGCATGGGGGCGACGCGTTATTGAATCTCGGCATCAGGTGCCTGCCAACAGTCTGCCTGAATCCACCTATTTGCTGGAGGCGGGTAGTGAGCGCATAGGGGCGCTGGATGTGCGCGAATCATTGACAGCACCTGCCAATATTGCAAGAGGCTCCATTCACGCCCTGACCTATTTGATGGAAGCTGCAGAGCGCATTGAAGAGGGGCTTGATATTCCAGAAAGCCTTGCCGAAATTTTTATAACCGGCAGTGGACTGGGTGGCATGCAACCCAAGGTGAGTGTTCGAGACGATAATCAAATTCTGTGGCTGGCAAAATTTGCCAGTCAAACAGATCACCTGGACGCTATTAGCTTGCGATGAACTGGATTCGCCAGCGAGCGCTTTTCACATCTGGGGATAGGCCCTAAAGGCAGGCTTGCAACGCTGGATAACGCCTACGCCGCCAAAGAACGATTCGGCTTGCCAGGTGCCGATGCTCTAAAAGTCATCAACCGTTTATGGATAACCATACGCCAATGGAAATCGCATTTTGAAGCATGGGGTGTGCCGCCGGAACAAATTGAACGAATTGCCCCTGCATTCCGGCATATCGACGACATAAGCAGCTTGGATTTGCGTAAACAACTCTAAGGAAACACTGATTTATTTGTCATCCTCGCGAAAGCGGGGATCCAAGCTGTTGATTGAAATAGATTCCCGCCTTCGTGGGAATAACAAAGTAGAATAATCAGTGCCTCCTTAAGCAACCCAACACTGATGAAACAAGGCCGCAGCCGCCCTACAGCTTCTCTAATATTTCCATATCCCGGTACACCTCTTCGTCGTTTCGTTTCCCAATGCGCAAAACATGTATTTCTAGTACGTCATTTTTGATTCGGTAAATCACCCGATACTCACCCGATTTCATACGCCTCAAGCTTGGGTATCCTGAGAGTTGTTGGGTTGGGAGTGCATTGGGGTCTTGCGCTAATAAATCAATCTTCCTCACGATTTGTTGAGCGTGTTTAAAAGGGATTCTAATCAAAAAAGCACCTACTTTTTCCGACATAATAACGGTAAGCATTAGCGGAATTTATCAAGTGCAGTTTTAGTCTCCTCTGCTGACAACATGCCCATAGCCTCCGCTTCAAGTGCCATACGCCCATCTATGTAGTCTTCAAGAACCTCTGGGGACATAACAAGGGCAACTGGTCGCCCTCTACGGGTCACAGATACCATTTCACGCTGCGCTTTATCGAGTAAGTTGCCGAAGCTGTTTTGCGCTTCCACTGAGGCCATAGTAAGCATAGTTGTAAATCCCCAAGTTAATTAGCTAATGTGTACATTATAGCTAGTTGAAATAATAAAATCCAAATCTAAAAAAATGAAATCCTGTTCTAATGATTTTGACGTGAGGGGCTGACGCGTGTACAGGAAATTTTTTTGACAATTAAACCCCGGCTCATTAGGATAAACTAACTTAACTTGGTTTAATTGGATGTGTGATGCAAACAGTAAATATACATGAGGCCAAAACACAATTATCGCGTTTGGTGGATGAGGCAGTAAAAGGCGATGCGTTTATTATCGCCAAGGCAGGCAAGCCGTTGGTGATGGTAAGCCGGTTGGAAGCGCCCTTATCCAGCCAGATCAAACGTATTGGTTTTATGGCCGGGCAATTGAGTGTGCCCGATGATTTTGATCAAATGGGCGCAAATGAAATTGCCACAATGTTTGACAGTGCACCATGAAGTTATTGCTGGATACGCATTTGTTGTTATGGGCGGCGGGGGTGCCGGATAAGCTATCGAGCAAGGCACGCCAGCGCATAGAAGACCCGCAGAATACTTTACTGTTCAGTGCGGCAAGCCTTTGGGAGGTGGCGATTAAACGCAATCTTGGACGGAAAGATTTTAATGTGGATGCTAGATTGCTGCGCCGTGGCTTGCTTGATAACGGCTATGAAGAGTTGAAAATTGGCAGTGAACATGCGGTATTTGTAGATAGCCTGCCGCTCATTCATAAAGATCCATTCGATAGAATTTTAATTGCGCAGGCCAATATTGAAGGGATTATTTTACTCACGGCTGATGTTTTGCTAACGCAGTATGCGGGAGCCATTGAGTTGGTATAGCCAGCGTAGGGCGGATGAGCATAGCGTTATCCGCCGCATGCTTCGCCCGCATCCATCTCCACCGTCCTATTTATCGCCTCATCCGCCACTTGTTGAACCAAGCCATATTTCAAGGGCTTGATATGCAGATAATCCCTATGCGCCGCCTAATCGAATTTGTCGCGTATCGTGTGTTCCCAAAAGCGGCGTTGCGAGATTCCACGTTTGCGCTTTGGCCAGACGTATAGCGGAAAGCTTACATACGGCGAACAACGCTACGCTCATCCGCCCTACGAGTTCTTAGCCAGGCTCGGCACGAACGGTTATCAAGTCTGATTCTTGCCGGATCAATAGTCGTTACGTAAAAGCCGTCGTGTAAGCAATGCACTCATATCACGTCTGGCATCCACAACCATATGTAAATAAATATAATCCTGCCGCACTTCGTAAATAACCCGATTCATGCCGGATAAAATCTGTCTGTACTGTGTCAGGTTCAGCTTTTCCAACTCATCTGGAATTGAGCCTGCCTGTGGAAAATTTTGCACATTACGAATAACATCTTTCAGTTTGGTGTAGGTGATGCTCCAGGTTTCAGCCGAAAAATTTTTGATAATATATGCTCTAAGCTCTTTCAAATCTTGTTCTGCCGAATTCAGGATAACCACGTTGAAGTGCATCAGCGGTCTGCCTTATCCAAATCAGCAAACGCATCTTCTACATCGCGGAATTTTCCCTGCTCAATTTCACGATTGCCAAGTGCCAATATTTTCAGCAGCGCGAGCGTTTCTTCTTGTTCCTCATAACTCTTTACATCCATGACAACCAGCTTGGCTTCACCGTTTTGAGTAATCAACATAGGCTCACGATTTTTTGTAATGTCTTTAACAATTTCGGCGGCATGGCTCTTGAGATAGCTGATGGGCTTGACCTGCGTTGAGAATTTCATGGATAGACCTCACGTTGCAAATTAATAAAGACTGATTTTAGTCCGAATTAAGGCTCATGCACAGCGTGAGCCTTATTATTCCTGATTGGCAAGCTGCTACAGCCAAACCGTCATACCGACGAAAGTCGGTATCTAGTGGCGTGAAAAGTCACTGGATTCCGTGTCAAGCACGGAACGACAACAACAATTTTGGCTTGGCAGAAGCCTCCTGCTAATCAGGAACAACGTTAAGAAAACGCTGATTTATTCGTCATCCTCGCGAAAGCGGGGACCCAGGTTATTGATTAAACTAGACTCCCGCCAGTGCGGGAGTGACGAATCAGGACTTAATCAGAGCTTCCCTAGTGTAGCTTTCAATTTCCTGCATCAAAGCTACGTGACTCAAAGACGGCTTTAAGATAGATTGCCGTCTGCAATACCATAACGAGACTTAATAATACAAATTAAGCTAATAAATGCCGTCTTCTCAGGGGTTTGATTTTCTTGCTTAAATGCTAAATTGACTTATAAAAAAGCAAAAGCAAACTTTAAACATTCCCAAAAAAGGACAAAACCTGATGAAGCTTCATCCTTATATTTTTACCGCCATCGCCGCGATGGCCAGCCTTAACGCCACCCAAACCCATGCCGCCACAATCAACAACGCCTGCCCGGCGCAAGTGCTGGTCAAAAGCAGCACCAGCAGTGCCATCACCGTAGATTCCGAATTGGCCGCACGCAAGCTTGCCCCTGAATTTTTCGGTTTTAATCTTAATTGGGTATTGTTTCAACGTTCGTTATGGAATCCCAATACACACCAGGTGCCCGCCGAGGTGGTCGGATGGTTAAAAGCGTTCCCAGGCGCGGTCTATCGTTATGATGGAGGAGGAGGTAATGCTTGGGATTGGCAGGATTTCATAGGCGATCCAGCAACGCGCCCTACTTTGAGTTTTGTGGATTGGCTAACGCCTTTCAAGGCTACGTTTGGCCCAGATGAATACCTGAGTTTCGTTAAAAATGTAAATGGCCAGGCATGGTATGTGGTCAATATTTATGGCGACACTCAGGGCGAACTTCAGCCTGAGAAAATGGCGGTACAGGCCGGCCAATTAAGCAATTATCTGGCCACCAAACAGCAGGAAGGCCTGCCCAATATATTGCGCTGGGAGCTGGGCAATGAATTGGATAGGGGCAGCACTCGCTGGCTACCGGAAAAACTGGCGGCCACATCCAAACTCGCCGCCAGCGAAATTAAGCGTTATGAACCGCAGGCAAAATTTGTATCACTGATGGAAGAATATTCACCACAAGCGGATATAGGTATCACGGCATCGCAATATAACCGCAGGCTGGCAACAGGATTAGGCGTGCAGGTAGATGAGAATGCGCTACATCTTTACTACGATGGATTGCCAGGGGGAAGGCCGCTAACTAGCCAGGTTGGTGCCATTTGCAGTGCAATTGCCGATGCCAAAACAGTAAGCCCCAATCGCACGCCTGCATTCTGGATAACTGAACATGCCAGAGTTTCACCAAATGCCTTTGTTGACCCTAACTGGACAGCTGCATGGGCACGTACCGCTGATTTGGAGGCGGCACTAGGTGTTGCTGACATGATTATCGCGGCGGCGCAAATCCCGGAAGTAAAAGGTGCTTTTCTTCATGCACTACATGGTGGCAATTTGCCATGGCCGCTGTTCCACAAGAATAGCTTTGGTGGCGGTATGCACCCATCCGTGGTGTATTGGGCTTTGCGTATCATGCGTGACAGCATGTTGGAGCAGGTTTTGCCAACCACCACCAGCAGCCCCAACAACAGCAAATACTTGGGTGGTTATGATGTGCGCACCATGGTGTTGACCGATGCAACGCACAGCAAATATGCAATATGGGCGGTTAACCGCAGCGCACAAGCACTCGCCACGCGGCTCACCATTCCCGCGCTCAAAAACTTGAAAGTGGTTGCAAACCATACCCGGCTGACAGATAAAAACGTCAAAGCAAATAATATTATGGTGACCAACCGTGTACCTCCCATTAAAACTGTACTTGCACTGACGTTTGATACAGCTGGCGCTACAGCAGTAACCTTGCCGCCTTATTCCATATCTGCCATATCATTGGCAAAACCCTGAGCATGTTCTGATTTATTGTCATTTCGAGCAAAGCGATAAATCTAATGGCCGGATTATTAAAGATTCCTCACGATGAGCCTGCCCTGAGCATAGCCGAAGAGTTCGGAATGACAGAAATGAATAAATCAGCGCTTCCCTAAGTATTTTCGAAATGGGACTACAAAGCTAAAAAATTGCATTTTCTAAGCATTGATGCAGCTAAAATTTAAGAGCCTATTTGCAGGAACTCGGGTTTTAGCTGTAGTTCTTAGTGGATTCGTAGGTTGTCAAACATGTATTTCATCGAACCGTAATATTAGGTACTGCTACCTGTAATATAATCGCTTGCGTTTATTCATCCACCTAAATCTAATTTCCAATTACTTTGCTTAACGATAGTTTGCATCGAAAAACAATACTGTAATTGATATTGACTTTGACTTGCTGGAGTGTAAGTGGCTATTTTCTGGGGTAACGATAAGACATCACTTGAAAAATGTATTTCTGGTTTTATTGTTTAGCCTATTGGTGATGCAAGTGAACTCGGAACTTTAAAATGCCAGCGTGGTTAATTTTAATTATTATTTTTAATATGCTCAGGCTTATTAGCCGCGCTACCAATTTTTCGTAATACTTCAAACAGCACGACATAACATTGAGAAATTTGCTATGAGTTTTATCAGAAAAGATTTTTTTTGATGCGGCGTCTCGTTTCATTTTCTTTTATCCGCATTTTGGCAGGCGTTGTTGGAATTGCTCTGCCAGTTACCTTTGCGCGGTGGATGACTGTAAATGATTTTGCAACGTATACAATACTAATATCTTCAGTCAGTTTGTTGATCGTCATTTGTTCGTTAGGCTTTGATCGTGTTGCATACAGATATTTGCCAAAAGCAAAGCATGGGTTGGGTTTAAAAATAATTAAACAGTTCTTGGTTTTTGGTATGGTATTTAGAGGTGCGCTAGCGATGTCATTGGGCATGCTTCTGTTTGTGTTGCTTCAACAGGATTTCATGTTGGATTTGACTGGATTTCAAGCGGCAGGGTTTAAAGAGTATTATTTTGCTGGGCTACTTTTTACTTTTCTTCTAATGGGCAATGATACGTTGATCGTGATGCTAAATGCCCTTCTGTATTTTGAAAAACAAGCGTTACTTTCTTTGATTAATATCATTATTCGGCTCTTGCTTTTGTTTTTCATTGTGATTGTTGCAGGAAATATTTCGATAATATCGGCTCTGATCGTTACATTATCTACGGAGTTTTTATTGATGCTTGCAATGCTTAGCTTGGTTATTCTAGCTATGCGGCGATATATTTCTGTTAAACCGCTGGATGAAGGCTATCAATCGCCTTCTTTGCGCGAAATGTCAAAAGTTGGTTTTGCTAACTACACTTCCTATTTTTTCTCAATTCCGTGGCAAGGTAGTGCGCAGCGTTTACTAGTGGGGGTATGGGGGACAGTCTCTGAAGTTGCATCATTTGGTTTAATTCAAAATTTAGCCGATAGAGGCAAAATGTATCTTCCGTTACAATTATTGCAACCCGCTATCGAGCCTTCGCTTGTAGCCGCCTATAGCGGTGAACATGTTGAAAATAGCTTAAAGAGCGTAGCGAACGTATTGGATTTATTGCGTAGATTAAATGTAATAGTGCTTGGTTTGCCAATACTCATAATGAGTATCGCTGGCACAGAAATTCTGAATTCGGTTACTGGAAACAAATATGGCGACTATTGGTTTATAGCCGTTGCCGTGTGTTTTCAATTGGCCATAACATCAGTAAGTTCAGCATTGTGGACTAGCTATAATGTGGCACATAAAATGCCAAGGCTTTCCAAAGTTAGCGCCATTGTATCCATTGTTTTATTACCCATATACATCATCATCGCCAAGCATTTTGGAAGCCTTGGGATTGCGGTAATTTGCGCCTTTCCTACGTTAATATTGTTTATTGTGCTGCGCTGGTATTTAAAAGATTCAGCCGCTTTTGGACTCTGGAAAATAAAACAGGATTTTAAAGTGTTAATAAGTATATTCATATCTGGAATATTGGCACTAGGAGTGAAAGCATTATTATTTGGTAACCTAGGTCTGATATCTTCAATTTTGCTTGGGGTGACAGCATATTTATTCATGATATTCAAACTAAAGGTGGTTCTTAAAGAAGAGCTGCTTAATTTAATCGAAATGGTCAGGCATCAGAAATAGCCAAACTTGCGTTAGTAAATCTTAAGAACACACTGATTTATCTACGAAACTGGGAACCCAAACCATTTCAGCAGCATAACTACAATTTATAGTGAGTTTATTCGGCTACATCTTCTTGTTAATACAAACCACTAACAAGCAAAGGTCGAACGGTTTATTTATAATTTTAATTGGAACGATCTACTCGTAATGAATTCTCGCAAAAGTTGTGTTGTAGTTACAATGTTCTCTGAGAGCCAAGTGGGTCTCCTTGATTTTTCATATCGAATCAAGGCACTAGCCAAGAAATACAGCTTAACCATTCTAACAAGTCATGAACTTAATCACGATGAACTGCATATCCCGGGTGCGGAGTATTTGATTATTAATTTGAGTGGTAGCGGATATATCAGCTGGTTAAGTTATCTGTTTCACTGTTCGCAGGTAATTAGGCGCAGGAAACCAGATTTTGTTATGTTGATGCATACCAAAGTTGCGCCAGTTGCACTGATGATGAGATATATTCCAACACTGATTTATTGGAACGAACACCCAACGCACCTTACACCCGAACCCGAAGGATATTCCCCTTTAAAGCGCATTTGGCGTAGTTTTCTAAGATGGTTGATATATGAAGGGGGACGAAAATCTACATTGGTAATGCCTATTGGAGAGGCGCATCGAGATGATCTTTTTGCTCATGGATACCAAAAAACAAATGTAAATATGATTTATATGGGGGTTGATAAGTCATTTTTTGGCATTGCCAATTTATCAAAATTGAAAGAGCCGAATGAGCCATTGCAGTTAATTTATGTTGGATCTGTGCAAAAAGAGAGAGGTCGCGACATAATGTTAGAAGCTTTGGCGAATGCAAATGCCCAAAGAAAAATTGCCCATTTAACAATTGTTGGAGCATCTCAAGAACAGTCTGAATTTTGTCGCCGATATGCAAAAGAACTGGGTATCGAAAATGCGGTGACGATTCATGGCCGCGTATCTGGCCGCGAAATTCCCAATTTTTTCAGCCTTGCGGACGCAGGGCTTTGCTTATGGGAAGACAAAATCTGGTGGCGATTTAATCCACCCACTAAACTTTTTGAATATCTTGTTGCCGGTTTGCCTGTGTTGGCAAGCAACATTCGTACGCATACGCAGTACATTGCCGATGGTGAAAATGGCTTGATTTTTGAATATGACAGTACAAGTTTGGCAAAATCTATTATTCGGCTTTGGGAGAATCGTTTAGAGCTTCAATCGTTGAAACAGCGAGCAGCGCAATCAGGTGAACGTTATTTGTGGCCAGCAATTGAACCAGTATTTCTGGAATCAGTAAAAGGTGTTGCAGGAGATTAGTTTGTTATAAATATGGTGTTTCACTGAGTCAAGTTGGGGCGTTTTTGTCGAGTTTGGCAAGTAATTTTGGATATGGTAATCAATAGGTTCGGTATTTCATCGAGCTGTAATGATAGACATGTAACCTATAATGTAATATAGAAATAGGAGTGATTGCTATGCAGGTACCTACTTGCTGCAATCTAACTGCCAGAATATTAGAAGCCAGTGTTAAAACCTGTAATTTTAGTAGTATTAGTGTCTTAATTTCACAATTGTCCGCAATGTAAGGTTTCAGGCGAAAATGGCAAGTAGCACAAGTTATTAATTCGGGATAAAAGCAAATGAAACAGAAAGTAATCACAGTCAGAAATTTTTTATTCGCTAACTGGTTATGACCATGGCTGCCTCAATACTATTTAACTTAACTGTTTATCAGGACATTAGTTATGGCTGCCAGCAGGGTGATGCATTCTATGCGAGGTAAAACGGTATCTGGTGCTGGGGTAATATTTTTTCTCGTTGCTGTTTTGGCCTGCCTTTATGCTGGTTTCTTGATTGGCGTGGGGCAGGGTGTGATGGTGATGTTATTGATGGCCATGATCTTGTCGGTCGTCATGTTGGCTTATCCGATACCTCTCATGTGGACTGTATTGCTTGGCACTTTGGTGGTTGCTGGTACGGTGAGTATGTTTTTCCCAGAATTGGGGCAAATAAAATGGGGCGTTTCCATGTTGGGCATCGCTTTGGTCGGTTCTGCTGTGCTGAACCGAATGTTTCAGCGTCGGCAGCATTCCCCCAAGCAGCATTCCCCCAATCTTCCCCTGATGTGGATGTGCGCTTTCTTTTCAGCAGCTTTGCTTGGATCGCTTTACGCTCGACATCTAGGGTCAGCACTAATCGGATTCAAATCTTATTTTCAGGCCTATGGCCTCTTTCTTGCGCTGAGTTGGCTTTCGATTCCCCGGGTTAAGGTTGATCGCATGATGAAGGCGCTGGTTGTGATCGCTCTGATCCAGCTGCCTTTCGCTTTATACCAATTTTTCATTTTGGGCTCCAAGCGTATAGCGGATTCATCTGTTGCTATCGTTGCGGATGCTGTGGTTGGAACGTTCCCTGTTTCGACTAAAGGAGGCGGGGCGGGGGCAGTGCTATCTGCGTTGTTGATTATTGTGGCTTGCATGCTCCTTTACTGGTGGCGAAAAAGCCGAATAAGCACGCTTAAGGTATCTGTTTTGGTGTGCATTTGCCTTATCCCCGTATTCCTAAACGAAACCAAGATTTCCTTGCTTGCAATCCCCCTCGGACTGTTCCTGGTTTTTTCCGACAAATTAAAGAAGAACCCGCTAGAGTTTCTGGCTGGCGCTTTTGTCACTATTCTTTTTCTGGCTGTTTTGTTCATGGTTTATGTCAATTTACCGGCAGGGTCAGCTTATGTTCAGGGTGATGCCTCGCTTAGTTTTCAAGATTCCATTTCTTATAATATAGGCGAAAAGGGGTATGGCTCTTTGGAGCTGAATCGCACCACCATTTACCCCTTTTGGGCAAAACACCATGGTCTGTGGAACCCAGTGGAAACCCTGTTTGGTCACGGCTTGGGGTCTAGTGACTTGGGAGGAAATGTCAATACCAATAATCTTGCGTCCTTAGAATATCGAGGCAAAGGCATAGGCTTGACCACTATTTCCGCTTTACTTTGGGATGTGGGCTTGATAGGTGTCTTTGCGGTTGTCGCCATGTTCTGGACAGCTTTCAGGTTATCAGGAAAAATCCTTGCCAATTCGCAAAGTGAAGATGTGATCGGTGATGGATTGCTGATGGGCACCAGAGTAGGTATTGCCATCCTTGGCCTAAGCCTTATTCACAACAATTATTTCACCTTTGAAATTGGCTATCAGACACTGCTGATGTTGATGTTCGGATATGTCGCTTATCGAGCGCAGAATCAAGCGAATGGTTCACTGCCAGCAGTGGCTGCCTCATCAACGCAGAGATGGAAGTGATGAGAAGTCTGGCGCTGAGGATGTTGCTGGTTTCACTAATGTTAATGGGTTTGGCAGTAGTAATGGTTGGCAATGTAACTTACGGCGCACAAGGTGAATGCGGCAGAGCCACTGCTGTTAAGAATGCAGTCGCTAATGCAATAATGGTCGATGCGCATGGGAGCATGAGAAAGAAGATAGGCGCGGAATATTTCGGTTTCAATCTGGTCTGGACGGGATTTCAACGAAGTCATTGGCACTCTTCTACGCAGCAAATAGAACCTGAAATTATTGAATGGATGTCTGCTTTCCCCGGAGCTGTTTATCGGTATGACAGCATTAATAGCTGGCGAGATACCACAGGTCTCACACAGAATAGGCCATCGCGCAAGGTTGAATCATGGGCTGCACCTACCGTGGCTAACTTTGGTTATGACGAATATCTTGGATTTGTCGCGCAGGTGAAAGGCCAAGCCTGGGTTATTGCAAATATATCAGGTGTCTATGAAGGTGAACTCCCGGCAAATGTTCTGGCTAGTGATGCTGCTGACTGGCTGCTTTATTCCGAAAGTAAAAGGCTGGCAGGTCAGCCAGCCGTATTGCGTTGGGAACTGGGAAATGAGCTGGATAGGGGTAAAAACCCATGGCCACCCGAAAAATACGCAGGTAATGCCAGCGTTGTTGCCAAAAAAATGGCACTTACCAAGGCCAAGCCCAGGTTTGTGGCCATGCTGGAAGATTACGATGCTTTCAAGGGGAAAACATCATCGCAGTACAACCGTCAAGTGATACAGGCGCTATCGCCTGAGATACAGGATTTCGCTCAACACCTCTATTATGATGGCTCCCCCGGAGGGCCGCCGATTCCCAATCGACTTGGGCACCTGTGCAAGAGTATTGAAGATGTCTATTCCGTCAGGCCGGATATCAAGCCAACCTTCTGGATAACTGAACATGCCAGAACCCCACCAGGCCAAGGTTCGGATTGGCAAAAAAACTGGTGGCGTAGCGTTAATCTGGAAGGCGCTCTTGGCGTGGCCGACATGATGATTGCCACCACGCAAGTGCCCGAAGTGCAAGGTGTTTTTTTGCATTCCATGGAAGGCACGGCCAGCCCTTGGCCATTATTCCATCGCTTGCCAGACGGGCGCTTGCAGGCAAGTGCCGTGTATTACGCCTTGTCGATATTACGTTCTACACTGCTGGATGAAGTTCTCCAGACAAAAACAGAAAGTCGCTGGGATAGCGCTTATTTCGGTCATTATGATTTTCGTAGCACTGTGCTGACCAATGCTGCCCGAAATAAGTATTCGGTTTGGTCAGTGAATCGAAATGGGATTGCTATCCAACCCAGCCTGCGAATCCCTGCACTTGCCGGTAAACGGCTGCAAGCACGAGTGCATGTTCTTGCTGACGATGACGTTAATGCGACAAATGCCAAGATTTGGTCACGCCTGCGTCCAAAGTCATTTGATACCGAATTAATATTTGATGCAACGGGTAAAACGCTTGTTACATTACCGCCTTATTCTGTATCAGCTATCTCCTTGGCTAAAGTGAATTAGCCGAGATTGTCCGTCAGAAACTTTTCGTCACAAAACAAACTGTTATAGATTGGATTTTAGTTCGAGAAGTCAGGTTTAAACCAGACCTGCAGCTTAGTAAATAAGCTGGTTAAAGTTAAATCAAAAAAGGTTTTAAAGATACAAAAAGTATTAAACATTTGAATAAGTTACATCACTCATTAACTTGAAGATGGCAATATAAATTAGAGTTATTGTATGAATACTATAGATAAACCAACAGACTTGCTTAATCCCCAAGTTATAAACGAATCAAACCATTACAGATGGCTAGATCAAGTCAGAGGAGCCGCTGCTCTATATGTTGTTTGTCATCATGCTGTAAGAAAAGTAGTCGTATTGGGTGATCATGCTCATGACCCGTTTTATAGACTTTTACAATTATTAACCACATACGATCATTACGCAGTTGACATTTTTATAGTTTTATCAGGGTATTGTTTAATGTTGCCGTTAATTCGAAAGCAGCATTTTGGCAGTATCTTAAATTTCTATATTCGCAGGACTATTCGTATAGTCTTACCATACTACGGCGCGCTATTTGTGACTTTGATTTTAATTTATTTCTCGATGGGAGAAATGCATGGTTCTGTTTGGGCTAAAAATGCACTTCCAGTAACATTTGAGAGTTTTTGGAAGCATTTGCTTTTAATTCATCAATGGTTTCCAACTGTTGCCACTAAGATAAATGGAGCTTTTTGGTCTATTGGTGTTGAATATCAAATATACTTTCTTTTCCCATTATTTTATTTTTTAGCAAAAAAAAATGGCTTTGTTAATACTTTTTTTCTAATTTCGATTGTTTCTTATGCTCTATGGGGTATTTCTTTTAATTTTAACGTTATTAACCCTGGCGAGAATGGCACTTCTATATATTATTGTTCACTATTTTTCATGGGTGTTGTAGCGGCACAATATGCAAATCAAGAGGATCAAACCCAGTTAATTTTATTTATAGACAAACATTCCAAAATAGTAAAGCTTACTGCATTTGCGGGAATAGGATTGTTAGCGATTGCTAGTTTTTCAATCTCACATTTTCATTTTTCATTCTCTATCCCTCTTCAAATTCAAAGTTTCTTTGTGGGCTTTTTTGTAGCTGTTTTATTTTATTTAAAAGGGAAGAATAAAATCCAACTAAATTGTTTTAACAATTTAGTTACAAAACCTCTTGAATTAGTCGGTACTATTGGATTTTCTATTTATTTATTGCATGACCCTGTATTGGAAATGGTTTGGTTTTATGTTGTTGCACCTATGAACTTGCCATTTTATTGGTTGCAAGCAATTGTTGAAATAGTTTTAGGCTTAATAGCCTCATTCAGTCTTGCAATCATTTTTTATAAATTCATAGAATTTCCATGTCACTTACTGAGTAAGTCTTTTAAAAACGAAAAAAGTACGGAAGATTTTTCTAAAAAAGTCATCTCTAAAAAGTCAGCGACAATTGTGCTTTGATGAATCATTCTAGATCAATGGCTTAAGACAATACTGACTCGAGTTTAGAGTAATGTCACTATTGATGAGACATAAAATCAACTAGGATTTGACATAGCAACCTGTGCTGTTAGCATTCTAAAATGAGCGAATATCAGATTGGTCTTGTGGTTGTTGCAACGGGTAATACGCTTGTTACATTACCGCCTTATTCTGTATCAGCCATTTCTTTGTCCAAAGTGAATTAAAGTTAAATCAAAAATGATTTTTAAAAATACAAAATTTGTTAAAAATATGAATGTATTAAATAGTCTAGCAGCTTGAATATGGCTAAATCTAAAATTTTTTATTCGATAGACGATTACTTTCCTCCTTACCGGGTTGATGTTGGCGAGTTGTTTGGCAAGGCTTTGGTCGATTATGGCCTGGATGTTGAGTGGTATATGCGACGCAGTCAGGCAGGTGTTAGTTCGGTTGAAAGCTTTGGGGGACAGAAAGTCCATTTACCTTATTTCTCTGACAATCAAGGTTCTTTCTGGAAGGCCATAAACAAGCTGGCTTTCTGGATGTGTGATATTTGGCAGTTGCTGAGATGTTTGTTTAAACCCGTTGATGTTATTCAGGTTAGGGATAAATATCTGGCTGCGATTTTTGGCCTTTTGGTTGCACGAATCAAAGGCTTACCTTTTGTTTATTGGTGCTCTTATCCTTTCCCCGAACATTATCTTGAGCTGGCTAAAAAGGCCACTGGCTTGCGGCGGCTTTACTATGGACTACATGGTCGCATGGGTAAGCTGGTGTTGTATCGACTCGTGATGCCGTTTAGTGACCATACTTTCGTGCAAAGCGAGCAGATGCAGCGAGACATCGCCGCCTATGGTGTTCCCATGAAAAAGATGACACCAGTGCCCATGGGTGTTCCCCAGCGCTTGCTGGATTGGGCAGTAACTCATGTCTTGCCAGTGGTACCGGGGCGTGTGGTTTATCTGGGTACCATGGCTTTGGTGCGGCAATTGCACGTGCTGATTGATGCATTTGCTGCCGTGCATTTGCGCTGTCCATCCGCCACTTTGTTGATGGTGGGCGATGGTGATCATCCGCATGAACGTGCGGCACTGGAACAGCAGGTAGCCGCGCTTGGTTTGAATGATGCAGTGCGTTTTACCGGCTTTGTACCGATTGAAGAGGCATGGTTCTATGCGGCCTCCGCTACCGTATGTGCTTCACCTATTTTTCCTAGCCCGATATTAAATTGCGGTTCACCAACCAAGCTTTTTGAATACATGGCATTGGGGCGGCCGGTGGTGTGCAACGCGCACCCGGATCAGACTGCTGTGATTGGTAAAAGCGGTGCAGGTTTGTGTGTTGAATGGGGCAGTGCCGAATTCGCTCATGCGATGATCTGGATGTTGGAGCACCCGGAAGCAGCAGAAGCCATGGGGACAAAAGGGCCGGCCTGGGTGGCGGCGCACCGCACTTACACGATTATTGCCGAAAATGTCTGGCACAAATATCAGGAAATTTTGCATAAATCATGAGCGCTAGATATGGTGGTGAGCGCTTTAAGCAAGGGCTTTGGCATTTTGTTTTGGGTAAAGCCGTCTCTGTTGTAAGCGGATTTCTAGCAATGGTGCTGGTGGTGAGATTATTGCCGGTACACGAATTTGCTGATTACTCGGTACTTGTTTCGCTCGTGGAGATTTTTACCGCTGTTTCAGCCTTGGGTTTGTCTCATGCTTTATTGCGTTTTGTGCCAGAGCTTTATGTACAGCATTATAAAATTGCCCTGAGGAAGTTTGTTTTTAGTGCTTTTGTTTTAAGAACTTTGATATTGATTCTGGCTGCTGGGGCGATTCATGCCTGGTCAGTATCATTGGCTCCAATCATCGGGTTGGGCGATTTTATTGAAGCTTTCAAGTTGTTTTTGCTGGTGGTCATCTTTCGAACTACTAGTCATTTTACTTCGCAGATTCTCGAATCAACTCTGCATCAGGGTTATTCTCAACTAGCTTTTTCCTTGTCCTCCATTATGCGATTGATAGGAATGCTTTACTTGATGCAATCAGGTCAAGTAGGTTTGTTGGATGTTGTTTGGGTGGAAGTCATCAGTGATGCTATCTGCATGCTGGCAATGCTGGCTGGAGTTGTTCATGTGGTTTGGCGCACGGCTGAAGAAGCGCGCAGCCCATTGGATGACGAAGTTTGGTTTAAAAGGCATCTGCGGCAAATAGTCAACTTTGCCTTATCCGGTTATGCACAGCATATTGTCGGTTTGCCTTTTGGCGGTGATGCAAATCGGCTGGTGGGTGGCTACTTGTTTACTAGCCCAGTCATGGCGAGTTTTGGTTTTGCACAATCGTTATATGAGTACATCAAACGTTATTTGCCTGCACAACTTTTGGTGGGTTTGATTCGTCCGGTTGTGTTGGCACGTTATAGCGAAGAAAGGAGTTTCACAGCGGTAGCTATTACTTGCGCGCGCGTTATTTTAATCAATATTGCAATTATTGGCGCTATTTTTACGGCACTTGCCGTTGGCGGGCAGGAGACTTTGGCATGGATTTCGGGTGGGAAATATGGGTCTGAAGCACTATGGATATTAGTTGCCTTGCTGGTGGTTTTAACGCTGGAGACGCATCGCTTGATACTGGAAATGCTGGTACAAACCGTTGGCCGTTACGCGATATTGATACCAACCAATATCATATTATCGCTATCCATTATTCCGGCGATTTTGCTTTTCCCCCATTGGGGGGCTATTGGTTTCCCGCTGGCAAATGCGTTGGCACTCGTTTTTTCCAATTTGTGGGTTAAGCGCCAACTTGCCACAGAAGGTTACGTTATTACTCATGCCTGGTTTGCCAGTGCGCAACTGGTAGTTGTTATGCTGGTGGCGATTTTGCTGGGCAAGCTGCTGAGTTATATAGGGGTGCATTGGCTTTTGGCTACCAGCATAGCGGAAACTGTTTTTTTGATTGGCACCTGGAAGTTGCGTAGTCAGGATTTGAAGACTTTTGTGGCTGATTTGATGGGGCAGCGTGAATTGGTGCCTGAAAAACTCATTAATGTGAATGAACGATAAAGCGAATCAATACTATGAATATTAAAATCCTTTCCATGCAACGAGTCGTGAATTATGGCTCTTTTATGCAGGCTTTTGCTTTGAAACAAGTGTTGGAAACATTCGGGCATCGTGTTGTTTTTTGCGATTTCAAATCGGGTTTACCTCGACATTTAGGCGAAAAGGTAAAGTCAGAAAGGCTGTCAGAAAAACTGATGCGACTACCCAAGCATATCTTTAATTTGCGTAATTTTATTGAGAAGCGACTTTTTCGCCGCAAGTTACGCAAAAGTTACATGGATCATGCATGGGAAAAATTAGGCATCAATTCCGAGCTTAATTACAACTACGCTTGCGATGTGATGGTTATAGGCAGTGATGAGGTATTTAACTACACACAAAATCATGGGTTCGGTTATGTACCTGCTCTATTTGGACATGATATACCGGCGAGTTCTATTATTTCCTATGCGGCTTCGGCAGGCTATGCAACGGCAAAGGATGTGGAATCAGACAATATGGTAGCGGAACTCTCAGCCGGGCTTGCTAAATTTGATCACTTGGGAGTGCGTGACAAGAATACTTATGAAATGGTAGCAAGTTATGCGCAAAAAACGCCGGTTTATGTTATTGACCCAACACTGCTTTATGATTTTGATGATGTCATTCCCCCGGCTCCAATTGCCTCCGGTTATGTCTTGATCTACGCCTATGATGGTCGGTTGGATGCGCCTGAGGATGTAGAAAAAATTCTGGCTTTTGCAAATGCCAAGGGTCTGAGAACAGTATCTGTCGGGTTTTATCATGAATGGTGCGACGAGAATCTGGTAGCGACTCCTTTTGAATTGCTTTCAATTTTCAGGCATGCGGCTTATGTAGTAACGGATACTTTTCACGGTACGATATTTTCAATCAAAAACCGCAAGCCTTTTGTCTCGCTAGTGCGAGGTGAAAACAGATGGGGGAGTAATTCCAGCAAGCTTGGATTTTTGTTGCATCAATTAGGGCTGGAACATCGTATAAATCGTGATCTGGCTCAATTGGAATCTCATCTCGATACTGTTATTGATTACGTGCAGGTGTATGAGCTGCTGGAAAGATTAAAAGCTAGCTCAATGCAGTTTCTTGAAAATGCGCTGAAGGATGCTGAGATTAAATTGAGGAACAAGCCATGATGTCTTTCAAAAAACTGGTGTGGCGTTTAACCCCTGCATTTACGCATCGTTGGTTGCGTAATGTTTTTTTTGCCCTTCGTTTGATACCCAATGTATGGTACGACACCAAGCGCTATCTTGTTTATTCGGGCATGAATAAAAGTCGGCAATACCAAGGTGAGCAAGCGGCTCGCATTACCATGGCTTATCACCAGCTGGAAAAAGGTTTGAGTTACGCAGAGCCTCGTCCGGGCTTTGGCAAAGAGGTAGTATTGCGTTTGCTTGGTGGGGTTGAGCCTTTTATTGCTCAATATGGTTTTGTTGCTCCGGCTACTACGGCTTTAGGGGTGTTGAATGCTTATGTGGCATTCAATGAGTCAGTAAATGTGGATATGACAGCATTGAAAAAGCGTATTGCAGACTTGTTGAATAATGGTGGCAGTGTGCAGAATATTTGCAATGAAGGTGGTGCCATTTCAATAAGTCGCACAGAGCTTGAAACAAAACGGGCAGCCGGGTTCAAGGATTTTTTTAATTCACGCTACAGTGTACGCAATTTTTCCGGTTTACCTATTCCTGCGCAAGATATTGTGGAATGTATCAGCATTGCGCAAAAAACGCCGTCTGTTTGTAATCGGCAGGCTTGGACAGTACATGCATATTCAAAGAAACCGGATATGGAACGCTTGTTGGCGATTCAGAGTGGAAGTCGCGGTTTTGGTGAACAGGCTTCTACCGTGCTGGTAGTGACTTGCGATTTGACCCGATTTGTAGATGTTGGAGAACGCTATCAGGCGTGGATTGATGGTGGCATGTTCAGCATGTCGATTTGTCTTGCATTCCATGCACTAGGTTATGGTACTTGTTGTTTGAACTGGTCCAAAGAACATAGGGATGATATTGCTCTACGTAAAGTGGCTGTTATCAAACCTGAAGAGCAGATTATTATGTTGATAGCGGTAGGCACTTTACCGGACTCTTTCAAAGTGGCTTATTCAGCACGTAGGCCATTGCAAGAGGTATTGCAGGTTCATTGATGATAAAGATGAATTAGCAAAATATTTTATGACGAATCTATTAAGCATAAACAACTACCACTACCGCCGTGGTGGTTCTGATGTGGTTTATCTGGAACACGCCGAGCTGATGGAAAGCCAGGGTTTCAGTAATGCATTTTTTTCCATGCATCATCCAAAAAACTTCCCTACGCCTTGGTCTGAATATTTTATAGATGAGATTGAGTTTGGCCATGCTTATTCGTTGGCGGATAAGTTATCCATGGCTTCCAAGGTGGTTTATTCCTTTGAGGCACAGCGCAAGCTAAAGCGTTTAATTCAGGATTTTCAGCCGGATGTTGCGCATTTGCATTGCATTTACCATCACCTTTCTCCGGCGATTTTGCCGGTTTTGAAAGCGGCCGGTATCCCGACCGTGATGACGGCGCATGACCTCAAGATTGCCTGCCCGGCTTATAAAATGCTTAATTCGCAGGGGATTTGCGAGCGTTGCAATCACGGCAGTGTGCTGAATGTGATTAAGCACCGTTGTGTTAAGGATTCTCTAGCGGCTAGCGTTATTGTGGCGGTTGAAAGTGGCTTGCATCGTTATCTGGATACCTATCGCAAGCATCTGGATAGGGTGGCGGTGCCTAGCCGGTTTTTTTTGGAGAAATTTGTAGAATGGGGATGGCCGCGCGAAAAACTGATTTACATTCCCAATTATGTTGATGTTAGCAAGTTTGAACCTTTGTATCAGCCGGGAAATTATTTGCTCTATTTTGGCCGTCTTGCGCCGGAAAAGGGAGTGGGAACCTTAATCCGCGCCGCCGCCAAAGCGGGTGTGCCGCTGAAAATTGTGGGTACCGGGCCGGTAGAGGCCGAAGTCAAGGCGATTTCTGCCCAAGTCGGCGGTGAGGCGGATTTTCTGGGTTATCGCACAGGGAATGAGTTACATGATTTGGTGCGAGGTGCACGCGCAGTTGTGTTGCCTTCGGAATGGTATGAAAACGCGCCCATGAGTGTGCTGGAAAGTTATGCCTTGGGTAAGCCGGTTATTGGTGCGCGCATAGGTGGGATACCGGAAATGATTGTGGAAAATGAAACCGGTTGGACATTTGAAAGCCAGAATGTTGATGATTTGGCGGCTTGTTTGCAGGCGGTGATGGCGGCAGATGATGCAGTGATTGCACGCATGGGGCAAGCTGGCCGGGATTATGTGGAAAAAACTTTTAGTCGCCAGCGCTATGTGGATTCTATGCTGGCGCTTTATCGGGAATTAGGCGTTAAGGCATAACTCATGAATACTTTAAGAATCCTCGGCACACGTGGTGTGCCTGCGGCGCATGGTGGCTTTGAAACGTTTGCCGAGCATTTGGCGCTTTATCTGGTGGCGCAGGGTTGGCGTGTGGTGGTGTATTGTCAGGAGGATGGTATTGGCCCGGTATTTGAGGACACTTGGCAAGGGGTGGAACGGGTGCATATTCCGGTGGCGCAAGAGGGGCCGAAAGGCACCATTGTGTTTGATTGGAAAGCCACGGCACATGCGGCGCAATTTAAGGATTTATGTTTAACTTTGGGTTATAACACAGCGATATTTTGCACGCTGTTGCGTTTGAAAGGCGTACCCAATTTAATCAATATGGATGGTGTGGAGTGGAAGCGCCAGAAGTGGGGCACCGTGGCCAAGACCTGGTTCTGGCTGAATGATTGGGCGGGCTGCTGGCTGGGCAATCATCTGGTGGCCGATCATCCACAGATCAAGGTGCATTTGCAAACGCGGGTGCATGGCGACAAGATTACGATGATTCCTTATGGCGCGGACGCGGTAGATGCCGCACCGGAAGCGCCGGTGCGTGCGTTAGATTTGGAGCCGGGACGATTTTTGACAGTGATTGCACGGGCGGAACCGGAGAATTCGATACTGGAGGTGGTGCAGGGCTTTTCTGCCAAACCACGCGGTTTTCAGATGGTGGTGTTGGGCAATTATCATGAAGGCAATGCTTATCATCGGGCGATCAAGGCTGCCGCCAGCGCTGAAGTGCGCTTTGTCGGGGCAATTTACGACAAAGCCGTGGTGCAGGCGTTACGCTTTCACAGCGCGGCTTATGTGCATGGGCATCAGGTGGGCGGTACCAACCCTTCGCTGGTGGAAGCCATGGGCGCTGGCAACCCGATAATCGCGCATGACAATCCTTTTAATCGCTGGGTGGCAGGCGACGGTGCGATTTATTTTAATGGGGCGGAAGCTTTCTCGTTACGCATGGATGAGCTGCTGACTGATCCGGAGCGACTACAGAAGATGAGGATTTTGAGTCGTGAGCGGTTTGATGAGGTGTTTACTTGGCCGGATGTCTTGGCGCAGTATGAAGCGTTGCTTGTCAGATTTTTGCCTGTTGGCTATTGATTCTGCACAGTGAAGTATAAACTTCCGTGCTGCCTAAGCCTCAAGCTCAATGCGAACTGGCTTAATACATTATCAGGCCGAAGCATTAATATGTTTTCTCAGCCAGTCAGGCTCTGTTTGATTAGTTTGCTTGATGACTTTTTCGCCAGATAGTGAAGGCAGGCAATGTTTGCGTTTTTTCAAAGCCCATAGCTTCAAGATACGCGACAATTACTCCTGCTCTGTCATAAGTTTCTGGTTTTGACAAAATAACCACATCGGGAGGAGAAAGCGTTTCCAAGCATTCACCCGTTGCAGCACTTACCGATAGAACCCCAGGCTGATCTATGCATTCGTAGGGTTTGTAGATGCTGGTAAGTTCACCCATGAAATCAAATTCCCCAGGTAGCTTGTAGTATCTGGCACCAAGTGCATCAGCTGCCCACCATACGCGTTGTCCTTTTGAAAATTCTTGCTTGGCGATTGTAGCCGCCGCCCTGTAGTCATCTTTTCTGTGCCTATCGGCGAAGCGTAGAGAGCAGGATGAATAAACTAGCACTGATAAAAAGGCTATGGCCAGTATTGATTGAAAAGAGAAATTACGCCCCGCTTTCTTTTCAAATAATTTGGCTAGGCCAAGTGCAAACAAGAGATTCAATAGAGGAAGCTCAGCAATCATGTGCCGGCCAAGCACGCGCCAGTGCATGGCAAAGCCGGAAATGATGACGATTATTAACGGTAGTAAACCGAGTGCACCTACCAGAAGTAGCTTTTTTGATCCTAGCAGTTTAGTCGCTTCCTGCAGGCCTTTTATCAACGTTGCCAATATAATTGCAGAAGATGCTATTAACCATAGCCAATAGGGGCTCAACGAAGCGAGTCCTGATTCACGTACTTCCAGCCGCCCCGGCCCAATACCTGATAGCCCGAGCAATTCATAAGCATCAAACATCAAAGTGGCCGCTGTTGTTGCAGAGATTCTTGAGGCACCACCGCCATGGATTAAATTGTTCAAGTAATAGATGGTTAGTAATGATGTAGCCGCCAGGAAGAGACCAAGCAATATCACCGATTCAACGCGTTTTAGATAGCGCCAGTCTAAATGCTGAAAATGGAAATACGCCACATACAAACATGCTGCGAATACCCAAAATACGCCAAGCAAACTTGCGCCGAATAGCAAAATGCTACCAAAAACGAAAATCGCTGAAAAAAGAGGACTAATGCGGCCACCATTAAATTTTATGGCGTGCATATGTAAAAGGTACGCCAGAATCATTTCTGAACCTGCGTATATCATAATATAGGGTCTAGCTTCATTGGCATATTGCCAAACCAGCGGGTGCAGAGCACTTATTACTAAAAACAAGTAGCTGAATTTTTTTGGATAAGCACGCAAAGCCCAGTAAAGCGATAGCTGAGCAAGAACAAATAATGGCAAGTTTGAAAGTCTTAGGCCAAGTTCGCTAGGCTGAAAAAAAAGTCCCCAAAAATAGTTGTAAGCAAAGTGCAAAGGGGTTTGCGAACCGCTAGGAATGAGTAGCAGCTCATACAGTTCGTTTACTGATCCTAGCGAGGCAAAATAGGCATTCCAGAATTCATCAATCCACAGGCTCTCATTGCTTATGGCGATGAGCATGACGCTGACCTGGATCAGCGTAAAAAATAGCACTTCCCACTTTTTGATGGGCAGGCTCAGGTTATTGGTTGTCAAGTTGTAATCTTTCATTTGGTTCGGATTTGGTACGGAATACAAGATATTTGCTTGCAAAAAATGAAGTCAATGTATAGGGCGGTATGCCCAAGGCTTGGGCGATATAGTCATTTAGACCAACGTAGTGGATTGCTATCATTACTGTCAGTAGGTTCATGCCGTAGGCGACCAAAGACACCAGAAGAAACTTAAGCATTGCTGGCAAGCGAGGGCCTTGGTGAGCAAAGGTCCAGCGACTGTTTAGGGTGAAGCTGACGAGTAACCCAACGGAATAGCCAAGGGCATTTGCGGCAACGTCACCAACGTTAAAGAACCATTTGGCTGAGTAAATTACCGACAAGCCAACCAGCGTGTTGGCAACGCCAACGCTGAGAAACTTTATAAACTGAAGAAATTTCCAGCCTTTCATTGGCTTGCCAGTTCAAGTTGTCGTTTTTTTTGCGCTTGATGGAGTTTTCTAAACTGGGTTTGCTTCATACATCTTCTCAATAAAATTTTGACTTTTCGGTTTAGGTTTGAGTTGAATATCACTTATGTGGTTTTCTTCATGAGGAAAGTTGATTGATGACTCATTAATTATTCTTCAGATGTTGCGCCCTGGAAAGCTCAATTGTACTAGCGCTCCGCACGAAGGCTTCACGCTCTGCTACCATGAGTTGGGCAATGCCAACGCTGAGTTTTGTGGCAGATGTTTTTGGATGCTCTATGAGTACCCTTGATCGAAATTGGACTCGTCGCGAGTAGAGGCTGGATAATTTACTAGCACTGGTGACTATTAGTGGTTTGCGCCGCGCGATTCTCTTGAAAATCGAGACGATCTCGGCAATAGTCGCGGGGTATTCTGAGGCAATTATTTTTATGGTCACTTGCGATTTTTGGTTTTTGCTTCGTAGTGTGGCGATCATTGCGCTAGCGGCATCGTCGGCTGTAATGTAGTCGCGGATTGTGTCATACGGCACGTAAATCTGTATGGGTTGGTTTCTCAGAATGCTACGTGCGATGTGAGTCAACAGCCCTTGTTTCTTTCCGGCAGCTTGCCCGGAGCCATAAAGTGTGGAAATCCGTGCCATGAGCGCGGTGGTTCGACTATTTGCAAGTGCAAAAGTACTGACTAAATTTTCTTGTAAAAGTTTTTCGCGTGCGTAGTCTGTCGTTGGTGCTGGCACTGTATTTTCCGTAATGATGTCATCCGTTGACCCCGCATAGATTGCACCTGCCGAACTGGCAAAAGCAAACGACCCGGATGTGGCCATCAGGTGTGGATCAGACTGGAGCCGTTGGAGTAATAAAGACAAAGCCTGTGTTTCCGGGGTGAAGGATGCTGCCACGCTGCCCATGGTACCAACTCCTGCTGCCCAGTAGATCTCCCATTGATCGGTTTCGTCAACTTTGGCAGAAAATGCTTGAACGGCTGTCGTGATTTGAGTTGTTAGCTCTATATCGTTATCCCAACTAAAGCGTTCTGCAGGAGAAAATAACTCGCTTCCATTGCTGAGTAGCGCTCGACACAACGCTTTGCCAAGAAGGCCGTTGCTACCCAAGACCCAGGCAATGGTCATTTGCGTATGGCTGGGCGTGTTGGTTTGGTGCTGACAACATAAAGGGGTTTGCCCATGACGATACCCATGGTGACAGCCAGATATTCAGCAATCACGCCGAGTGCCGCCAGAATGCTTCCCGAGAAAAAGGAAACAACGATGAGGAGCGATGCCCAGCCCTGAACCGGAACTTGACCGTAGAATTTGCCATACAATGCATAGGCTGCGATAGCGAAGGCTAGTACGATTGAAGAAAAGCCTAATACTGTAATTAATCGCAAGGGGCGCGTGCCAGTCGTAAGAATCAGGCTCCAGAAATGGCCAATTAGTTTTAAGTAAGAGTAACCAGATGGGCGTCCTAATTCATTACGTAGTAGAACGGGGCAATGCCCAATGCGTCCGGCGATCCAGAAAAGTCCAACATCCAAATAAACACCGTTGCCACAATAAGCCGCAAGTGTCCTGGCAATTTCTCCATCCACCAGCCGGAAGCTGTTGAAGCGTCCAATTGTACGATTGCCTAACATGCGGGTGCTAATTTCCTTCGCTGTTTTGCTCAGGATATTTCGCAGCCAGCCGTGGGGCGGCGGATTAATTGGCTGTGCGTAAACTAGTTGTAATGAGGAACTTATGGCGCTATCCAACATGCTGCCTATATCTGTTGGGTTTTGTTGGCCGTCTTCGTCCATGGTCACGACCCAATCGCCCGTGGCGCTGGCCATGCCTGCCATAGTGGCTGCATGTTGACCATAATTTCGAGAGAGCCACACAGGCTGTACAAATGGATATTGAGCACTAAGCGTTTCTAGTGTTTTGTCCGATCGATCCGGACCGCAATCATGAGCCAGTAAAACTTCACATATTATGAAGCTGTTGTCGTTTGGTGTTGTTTGCGGAAGAGTAAGTGGTTCAATTTCCGCAATCAAAGTAGGCAGGGTGTGTTCCCCCGCATAAACGGGGATAACAATGGAAATACGATGCATAAGACGATTATTCATAGCCACCAATACTAGATTGAAAATATGTGTAAATAAAGATTATTGAGCCACCATCAGCCTCGGATATTGTACGGATAGCATTATATTTATGCTAGCACATAAATATTGCGGAAATGTTTCGCGTTGTTTTTCACATGGTATTGCCGCCGCCAGCGCTGAAGTGCGCTTTGTGGGGGCAATTTACGATAAAGCCGTGGTGCAGGCGTTACGCTTTCACAGCGCGGCTTATGTGCATGGGCATCAGGTAGGCGGCACTAATCCTTCGCTGGTGGAAGCCATGGGCGCTGGCAATGCGGTGATTGCGCATGACAATCCTTTTAATCGCTGGGTGGCAGGCGACGGTGCGATTTATTTTAATGGGGCGGATGCGTTCTCCCGAGCACTGGATGAGGTTTTGCCAAGCCCACACTTGCTGGAAACCATGAAGGTTGGCACTTTGCAGCGTTATCAGGAATTTTTCACCTGGGATAAGGTGTTGGCGGAATATGAAGCGCTTTTGCTTGAGTGGCTGCCTGCTGCGTAGAGTGCTATTAGGCAGTGCGCGCAACTTCGATGGCGTGCAATAAATAGCTTATTCAGGAAAATTAAACTAGATGCACTTCAATGTGTTTACCTAAGGCTGCGGCATATTTACGCAGGGTATCAATACTGGATGAGTGCTTGCCTGAGGCTAATGCACTTTCTAAACGCGCGACAGCAGGTGCTTTTGTGCCCATGCGCTCAGCAACTTGTGCTTGGGATAAACCAGCGGCACGGCGTGCAGCTAACATTTCATCCAAAATGGCAAATTCTTCACGGTTTAAACGTTCATACTCTGCACGAACCGCAGGATTTTGTAAGGCTTTAGCCTTCAATTCAGCGTGTGTTAACATTTTTAATCTCCTTCATTCTAGCCCGTAGGTTGAGCAGAGGCACAAAGCCCAACATTTCCCGCGTAATGTGCTATTGCGTTGGGCTTCATGCTTCAGGCAACAGCCAGTTTTCTATCGTAACACCGGGATACCTGGCAAAATCCTTTTCGTTATTAGTCACCACAATAACGTCAAGTGACATGGCGTGAGCAGCAATCAACTTATCGAGTGCATCTTTCCTGTTGTCTCTGGTTGCCAGTCGAATCCGGCCATAGGCAATACCGGCAGGTGCGTCGAACGAAACTACCTGAATGTCTTCCACCAGGCTGGCCAGATTTCTGCGTTCTTGCTCCGGCTCGGCAGACACAGCCACGCCATACTCCAATTCAGCATAGGTGATCGAGGACATGACCACATCCCCCACGTAGCACTTGGCGAAACGCAGCGCCACTTCTTTTGGCTGATTCTTTATCAGGTAAATGCACATATTGGTATCCAGCATGTAACGCGGCATTACAGGGCTTCCCTTTCTGGCTGCTCCTGTTCGCCACGTCCTTCTGCCATGAAATCAGGAGAAAAGCTGGCGAACTTGGTTAGTACACCAGACAGTGACCTGCGCGCTGGGCGAATCCGAATTTCATCACCTTCGCGCTCGATCTCCAAATCCATATCTGTGCGGTCATAGGCCATATCTGCCGGAATGCGAACGGCCTGCGAGTTGCCATTCTTAAAAACTCTGGTGGTGTGCATTGCAATCTCCAAAATGGATGTACAGAGTATGTACTTTATAACATCAAGCAGGGAATGTAAACACAAGGATGTACGTCATATTATGAGGTAGAGCGGATCGAAATACACATAATCGCCTGCGGCACGTAGCGCGGGTGGGCAGAGGCACGAAGCCCAACATTTCCCGCGCAATGTGCTATTGCGTTGGGCTTCATGCTTCAGCCCAACCTACCAATGGTTCAGCGGCGGTTTTCTGGATCATCATTGTTGTTGTCGTTCCGTGCTTGATACGGAATCCAGTGACTTTTTACGACACTGGATTTCAACGCTCAAAGGTTTGACGGTTTGGCTGAGGCAGCTTGCTAATCAGGATATATTATGCTGTTATCAGCCTCGATTCCGCGTTGTTCCATTGAGGTTATTAGCGCCGAAATTTCTTTTTTGTAAGCCCCATTGATTCTGCACTTGTTCCAGATCTACTTGGTAATACCCGTGGGCAATGGCATTGCGCATTTCATAGGCAAATTTGAGAAGTAATTCCAAATGGGAGTTTGCAAAATCTGGATAATCACGTTCGATGTTATGGCAAGCTTCACCAATCACTTCAAAATTACGAATCACCGCATCGTTAACCAGCTAATTTTGCAAGAATGTAACTTCGTCCATGTCTGCTGTATAACGGTCAATGCGTTCTATTGCATCACGAATGCATCACGAACATGTTGCATGTAATCGGTTAGGCGGAGCATTCCGCGATTCATATGGGTATTGCTTCTGAAATAACTTTGTAACGCCATTTTTCGGGCAATGCTTTAGGTGTAACTACATCAATATTGATATTGCCGAGCAATTGAAGCAATTCAACGCGAATAGCACAAAAATCAAATAAGGTCATACCTTTAGCGCGATCCACCAAAATATCCAAATCGCTTGTTTCGGTATCTTTGCCATGTGCGACTGAACCAAATACACGAGGATTGAGTCCGCGATGCGCCGCTACGATTTCACGTATGGATTTTCTGTTTGCTTCCAGCAGTTCTGATGGTTTCATGTCCGCATCTCGATGGTTGAATCGGTATCAAAGTTCGACTGTTTTCTAAGATTACTGACGTGCTTGATACAATAAAGTTATCAATCCAATTTTTGCGGCTAGTATAGCATTTGACTTGGTCTTGATAAATTTGACGATTCAATCAACCACACAACGTAAGGCTGGAATGCCTGTTAACCCGCGCGTTGCCTGCAATCGTGTGGGTGCAAAATCGGCATCCATCCAAACCAAACCAATCAAAGGTGGTGCGCCCAACAAAAGTAAAGCACACTTTACTTTTGTTGCTTGCATCGCTATAGTGTTCGCCATGGATATTTTAACGATTGGCGCAATCATCAGGAAGGAGAGAACGGCATGTGGCCTGAGCCAAAAGGCATTGGCCGAGGCATCTCACGTTTCCAGAGTCACCATTGTAAATCTGGAAAGGGGCAAGGTTGGCGACATAGGTGCCATCAAGCTCGCTGAGATTGCCGAGAACGTCGGCACCCCAATGTTTTCGTCCGGGAAGAAGATGGATTTCATCAAGGTAACGCTTGGTAACATCAATACAAGTTATAAAAGATCCATGTCAGTGTCTGACCTGGTAGCGCTCATGATGAGCGGAAGGATCCAACCCGGACTTGAAGGGCAGGTGATGCACCTGATCGACGAAACGCCAACCTCTCTGGTTGCCGGAGCCATCAAGCAGCTTGCCGCAAAGAAAAACATCAATGCCAGGCAGGTCTGGAAGAACCTGTCGCACGTTGCTACCGAGATCAAGTCGCCGAACAAGTTCTGGAATGCTATTGGCTAAGCCGGTGCTTAGGTTCCCGAATGGTTCGTGGGAAACCCTTCTGGAAAAGGCGTACCAGCTGTTTGACGCGATTGCGTCCGACGGATACACGCCCCCGCGCTGGAGTCTGGGCGGAGGCACAGCTCATGTTTCACTACGCGCTTTGTTTCAATAGAATTCGTAGGGCGGATGAGCGTAGCGTTATCCGCCGTATGTAAGCTTTCGCTGTACGTCTGGCCAAAGGTGAATGTGGTATCTTGGCAACGCCGCTTTTGGGAACACAGGATGCGCGACAAACTCGATTAGGCGGCGTATAGGGATTATCTGCATATCAAGCCCTTGAAATGCGGTTTAGTTCAACAAGTGGCGGATGAGGCGGTAAATGGAGCGGTGGAGATGGATGCGGGTGAAGCATGCGGCGGATAACGCTACGCTCATCCGCCCTACGCTGGCTGAAAGAGCTGGCATTTCATTGAGGCATACTCAATTTTCGAACAAAAGTAAAGTCGAGGCCAACGGCAGCTTTGCAGATCTAGTCGCCTATCGTGGAACCTTGGTTTTGGATGTTATAGATTCTTGTCATCATTACTATTCTTTGACGTATAGACCGTGCTGAACACCACCTTCACTATCGAAACAATTTTTTATAATGTCATATAAACGATCATCTTTGTGTTCATACCGTCGGAATAGAGCAAACGCTACCATATCAGCCAATTGAATAAGGCGTGATGCTTTTGAATCTAAGAATACAGGAACCTCTGCATAATTTTTAGTTTGCCCCCATGAATGCCCTGTATATTTGAATTCGCGCGCAAGCTTCTGGATTCGCTGCTCAGTGGATGATTTATCTAGCAGCATTAACCCTCGTTGAGAGTCTTTATGTTTGGAATGTAATCGTTTCAGAAACAGATCAAATCGGCTAGTAAGTTGTTCAAATGCATGATCTACTGGATCAATCCCAGAGATGCTTGATTTTTTGACAACCACACCAAAGAGGCGAAGTGCTTTTCCGTGATTATTAACAATTCCTTGCTTGAGTGTTTCTTCCATCGCAAGTAGCTTATCATTTAACGGAAAGGCTTTCCAACCATCACGACCAGATCGCATTGGTGATCCATGAAGTTCAATTGACCATGGTTCTTGGGAATTAAACGAGCTTGCAATATTATTTAGAGGCTGCTCAACCCAGTGCGTTTTTTTCTCAAACACCGAGACACCCGCCAATACAAAATATTCCTGATTTGGGTCTGATACTGATCCAGATTCATCAATGTAAAGTAGATGCATTCAAGATACCTAATAAAAAAGGTCGCTATAAATGCGACCTTTTAGGTGTTGGGTAAGCCAGGCGAAGTAAAACTTCAACGCACTGCATATTGGTCAGCGCAGACCCGACTCGCTTTTAAATATATAGCAAAAATTACATTAAAGCAAATAAATCAAACAGTAATGCAGAACTCGTAGGGTGGATGAGCGTAGCGTTATCCGCCGTATGTAAGCTTTCGCTGTACGTCTGGCCAAAGGTGAATGTGGTATCTTGGCAACGCCGCTTTTGGGAACACAGGATGCGCGACAAACTCGATTAGGCGGCGCATAGGGATTATCTGCATATCAAGCCCTTGAAATGTCGGGCTGAAGCCCGACCCACCCATGCTTCAGCAGCGGTTTTTTGGATAATCACGGACGAGGGGTATTCCGCTCTCCTGCCTTGATTAACACTTCTTCAATCAATGGCTGGCTAACAAAGTAGCCCAAGCTCTGCCATTCAATAATAATTTGCTCAACGTTCTGAATTAAGCCCATCTTCTTTGCTGCAATTAAAATTCCGGCACTACCGATGACTATTAATCCATTTTTCTTTGCAACATTCCGACCGCGCACTTCATCAATGAGTATTGATGGTTTTTGATCGTTCATGTGCATTGCAAGCGCTATCGCTGACTTTTCACCGTCGTCAAGTAGGGTTTTATTCAGAGCCTCATTTAGCTCAACATCATCAATCAATGTCAGCGTCTGATCTTCAAATGCCTTAAGGATCAGGTTTGTCCCGGGTTTGTTTGTGTCATCTGTACATTCATGCATCACCGTATTGGTAACGAGTATCTGCGAGGTCATTTCGCTAAGCATTGAAAGCCTTGCGCTTTTTGCAAAGATAATCAGCGGCCCGGTGTCCGCAATGATTAAACGTTTCATTGCTTGATAAATGCTTCGACTTCCTCATCTAATTCATCCGCCGAATATTTCACTACAGGTATAGCCATAGACCCAAGTAGTTCCATAAAAGCCTCGTGACTCATGTTGGCAAATTTAGCCGCCTTACCCAGCGTTAAAGCGCCTTCATCGAACATTTTCACGGCAAGGGAAACATTAAAGCCACTGGTTAGCATCAGCTCAGAGATGGGGACTGCCAGAAAAACGGGATGCCCATGCTTGGCAACCACGGAAAGCTTGCCATCTTCGGCAGCTCTAACAAGTTCACCAGTTCTTTCACGTAAATCACGTATTGAAAAAGTCTCCACAACATTCACCCCCAATTAAATTGTGCCATCATATGGTGGCACAAACACTATATCGCGTCAATGAGTGCATAGTTTTAATGAAATGCAATGGAATCAAGGTTAATTGTCAGTCACTCGCCGCGATACTCCATGGAGGCTATTAGAACCCAATGGCGGATGAGGCGATAAATGGGGCGGTGGAGATGGATGCGGGTGAAGCATGCGGCGGATAACGCTACGCTCATCCGCTCTAAGCTGGCTGGTTTTTGATACCTAACAAGCTCCACCAGTCGCGCGCGGCATGCAATACACGCACAATTAATACACCATCCGGGTGAGGCAGATAAAAGATCAGAAAATTGTCAAAATCCTTAACGCGCCACTTACGCAAACCATCAAGCTTGGCATGTCGCAACGCCAAGGGAGCACCCATTTCCGGCCGTTTGAGCAAATCGTTGAAACTGGCTTCAGCTTGATCAAGAAATCGTCCAGCAACCTCTTCATCCGCGTATTCGCTAAGGTAGGCATAGTGCGAAATCAAGTCACAGCGTGCAGCAGGGCGGCGATAAACCTTTCCCATCAAGCGTGGCTTCTCGTCTTTTTCACATAGGCCGCTGCCTCTTGGCGAATAGCCTGCCAATCCTCGCGCGTGAATGCGGCTTCTTCTCCTTGCAGACCTTCAATAAGCAGTGTTTCAAGCAGCTCTTCGGCTTTACGCTTTTCGTCAGCACGGATCAGCTCGCGCACATACTCGCTTACACTGCTATAACGCCCAGTTGAAATCTGACCATCCACAAATTGTTTGAGCGGGTCAGGCAGGGAAATATTCATGCTTTGCATAAGTCAGCTCCTTCATTCTAGTATTAGCACCACAAATGGCAATTACTGCCATTTTATGCCACTTTCTCTTGCTTTGCATGTGGACAGGTGCATAAAACGCAGCTAATTGCGAAACGCGGCCTTTGTGCAGATTGTTATATGGCTATCATCGCTGCGTATATTCTGTCCGTATATTCCGCAGGCTGAGAACTCGAAGGGCGGATGAACGTTGCGTTATCCGTCGTATGTAAGCTTTCGCTATACGTCTGGTCAAAGCGCAAACGTGGAATCTGGCAACGCCGCTTTTGGGAATACACGATATGCGACAAATTCGATTTTGCGGCGGATAACGCTACGCTCATCAGTCCTACGCTGGCTAAGATTGTCGCTCAATAGCTAAGATGGCTTAATAGCGTTTTAATGTTTGAGATTGCGTTCCAGGCTCTGTTGCCGTTTCATCCAGGTCTTAAATGCGCTGAAACAAACGACTGAATCGCCCCAGGCTTTGATTTGACGGACAAGACGGTATCTTGATTACAATCGGGGGTGTTATGATTTGAATTGGCATTTTCGCAACGGAATATGCAAAAGAATGGATGACGGTTAATCCTGTTTGCATAATTTGAATTTATCATTGAAAAAAATAAAGGGTTTTAAATGAACGTAGTAAAAACAGATATTGCGGATGTGCTGATTTTTGAACCCCGGGTGTTTGGGGATGCACGCGGCTTTTTTTATGAGAGTTTCAATCAGCGCGTTTTTGAGCAGGCGACGGGTTCAGCACCCGTGTTTGTACAGGATAATCATTCGCGTTCAGCCAATGGGGTTTTGCGTGGTTTGCATTATCAAATCGTGCAGCCGCAGGGCAAACTGGTGCGGGTGGCGGTGGGTGAGGTATTTGATGTGGCGGTGGATATTCGTAAATCATCACCTACTTTTGGTCAGTGGGTAGGCGCGCATCTTTCTGCGGATAACAAGCGCCAGATGTGGGTGCCGCCCGGCTTCGCACATGGCTTTTTGGTGCTTTCAGAGTTTGCTGAATTTCTTTATAAAACCACGGAGTTTTATGCGCCTGAACATGAGCGCTGTATTGCCTGGAATGATCCTTCAATTGGCATTGTGTGGCCGTTGCAGGGGGAGCCGTTGCTTTCACAGAAGGATAAACTGGGCTTGGCGCTTGCTAATGCGGAGCATTTTAAATAAGGAATCTCGTTCCTGATTACGTTGTATCAGGGCTGCAATAGAACTGGGTTGCCTTAACAACGTCCCAGCACACGTCTTGCCAGCAAAACTGGTAAACGCAACATAAAGCCGACAAACAGGCGGGTGTGCATCCAGGTCAACAACACGTTATCGCGCAGATAACGAAAATGCGATACACCGCCCTCCTCTGCGCAAAAATAGCGCACCGGGGCGGGCAGATTGACTGGCTTGATTCCGCGCCAGCACAGGCGCACTACGGCTTCCGGATCAAAATCGAAATGGCGCATCCAGGGTTGATGGCGCATTACTTGCCGCAACGCGGCAACCGGATACACGCGGAAGCCGAACAGCGAATCGCCTATGCCTGCCCACAGGGTTTCCAGATTGGCCCACCAGTTGGAGATGCGTCGCCCTTTGACACGCAAGCCCGGCGCACTGGCATCAAATACCGGCACTCCCAATATCATGGCCGCTGGCTGTTTGCAGGATTCGGCCATAAAAGCGGGAATACGTTCGGCAGGATGCTGACCATCCGAATCCATGGTCAAAACATGGCTGAACCCTGCGGCGGCGGCCTGTTCCAAACCGTGCAAAACTGCGGCACCCTTGCCCTGATTGTGCGGCAAAATCATCACTTGCAGATCAGCATCCTCGGCGGCCATGGCCAGCAGACCTTCAGCGCTACCATCGGTGCTGCCATCTACCACGACCCATACCGGTGCCCAATATTCTCGCGCTGCACGCACGGTTTCGTATACTTTTTGGCCGGGATTGTAACTGGGAATGAGGACTAAATGTGTGGTGGAAACGGTCATGATGATGGCGTATGCGAGATGAATGGTGCCGTGCTGACAGCGGATGCAGGCAGAGAATTAACCGGATAAAACGCCGAACCGTTTATCAGCTCGTGCGCAAAATAGTGTTCCAGCTCAAGCATAAAGGGCTTGCTATGTTGCGGAGGATCAAAGCGCTTCCCCAGACGCACTCTATAGTGGATGGGCATGGGCGGCTTGCGAAATAGCGACCAGCCTTTGCTCAGGAAACGCGTATCGGTTTCTATCAACACCGTTTGCACCGGCACCCGGGCATGATGTGCGATCAAGCCCAGGCTGCCCTTGAACGGATTGACCGGACACGCCGTGGTACGGGTGCCTTCCGGGAATAGTAGTAAATGGCTGCCACTGGCAAAATCCTCAATCGCCAGTTGTACCATGCGCCGCAGCGGATCATTGCGGATATAGCGCGCCAGCCGGGCACCCGCGCCCAGAAACACATTGTTCATCAGCTCGGCCTTGAGCACACAGGCCACATTGGGCAGGCGTGAAATCACCATTACCGCATCCAGCAGACAGGGATGATTGGGTGCAATAATCAATGACGGTTGATCGCGCAGCACATCCAGCGCCTGCAAATCAAAGCTGCAACGGCGCGACAAGCTAAGGCTGGCGAGATAAAAACGAAACGATAAGGTGATGACATAACGCCCCAATGAGCGTCCCCAGCGCTTGGGCAGCAGCGGGTAAATAATCAGCGCCACCGGTGTCCATGCCAAGCACATGATCCCCAATAAGGCGAGGCCGAAATACAGCACCAGATATTCGTAAATACGCAGCAATAAATGCAGTGCAGCACGCATGGCTAGGCTGGTTTCTCGGACAGATTTAGCAGAGGATGCCCGGCCGTGGCTTCAATTTCCAACAGTAAATCCTGACGGCAAATGTCTGCTTGCAAATAGACCGCCTGGAGTGCATCACCCACGCAATGCGCCAGCTCGTTGCGTATCAACGCAAAATCAGCGGGATGGCGTATATATACTTTGTAATTCAGCTGGCAGAGATCAAAACCGGGCTTACCCACATGGCGATTAGCCTCAGCCAGTACCGCCTGGATATTGGTCATGGTTTCACGCGTTTGCGCGACAACATCATCGGCATGCAGGGTGGCATGGCCGACAATACTGGCAGTGCCGGAGATAAACAACACCTGTTCCTGTCCGATCTGCACCAGGCTGGCACGTGAGAAGGTCGGGCTGCGCGAGCCATATTGTTGCGGATAAAGATAAGCGCTGATCTGGCGCGGATTTTCTATACTTAAAGGCGCTACACGTCCTGCCAGAAAGGAAATGGTCAGGCATTCTTTACGTGTTGCTTTCTGCTCAAATCCCAGCGCACACGCCGCAGGCACATTACCCAGCACATCGCGTCCATGCGCAAGAAAGGCATCCTGTCGCCCAAGGTTGAATTGCACATAACGCTCTAGCCCTTGGCTATGCGCATTAATGTCGGGGATGTAATTCCATAAGCGCAACAGATGCGGGTAGTGCAGCTGATCGAGCAGGGAAAATATCTGCCGGTAGCCAGATTCTGTCGCTTGCTGCAGCGGCGTTTTATCCGCATTGGCGACAAACCCGGCTTCGGGCAATACCAGCACGCCGAATAGCACATTCTGGTCATGGCGATAATAGATGCTATCTAACTGCCCTGGCGTTGTTGGCTCACTGCCATGCCAGACTTCACAAATGGCCGTGCCAGTATCCAGACGTGGCATGGACACTGGCATACAGGGCAGCGCTATATCAGCCTGTGTATGAATATCCACAGTATCCGTGGCATAAACATGAACACCCAAAGCATTATTTTTCCATGGTGCTGATTGATGCAACAGCGCGTCCAGAGAAAGAGAGGTGCATTGCAAGGGATAGGCGGTACTGCTCAATTCGCTACTGCGCTGGATGGGCTTACTTCAGCTTGATTCACCCCAAGCTCGTCCACCACCTGAATATTACTTTTGCGCATCTTCCAGGCTTTAAATGTGCGTTTGAAATTGAACAGGGAGGCCGCGTAATACAAGCTTTTGAACATGAACAAGGAGCCGTGAATGGGGGTCTTGCCAAACACATCGCCCGCCAAGACCGATAGCACCGCCTCTTTTGCCCGAAACACATTGCTGGGCGACATGAACATATTGCGCAGCGTGGGATTGGTTACGCGGTAAATAAACCATGAAAATATTTTTGGGCCAACTTTCATACTTTTATCAAACTGCTTCAATGCTGCTGCGGCTTGCTTGGGGTTTCGCAAACAGGTATCCACCGTGTCTGCGCCGACAAAAGCGCTTTGCATGGCCAGCATCACCCCGGAAGAGAACACCGGATCAATAAAGGCATAGGCATCACCCAATAGCAGGTAATTGCTGCCGTGGGTGCGGTCACAGACATAGGAAAAATTACCCGTGGCTTCAACCGGCGATACAAGCTGTGCGTTTTGTAGCCTGGCACTCAAAGGTGCACACAGGGCTATAGTTTCCTGCAAAAACTGCTCCAGTGGTTTTTTGTCGCGCGTTTTCAGGTAATACGGCCAGGTCACCGCCCCCACGCTGGTAGTGCCATCGGCCAGCGGTATAAACCAGAACCAGCCGTGCTCAAACCAGAATATCGTGATATTGCCCGCCGTCTTGCCCGAGTTGCGCTCGGCTCCCGAGAAATGGCCGTAGAGCGCGGTGCTATTGTGTTTTTTATTGCGCTGCTTGGCTTTGAAACGATTGCCAAGAAAAGTATCTCGGCCGGAAGCATCCACCACAAACCGCGTTTGCACGGTCTCGATGCGGCCATCATCATGGCTGGCTTGCACTAAAGCCCCGGCATTGTCAGGCAAAAACTGCACATCCTGAACCTGACAACCTTCCACTACGCGCGCATTTTTTTTACTGGCATTGCGGATCAGAATTTCGTCAAACTCGGCACGGCGTACCTGATATGCCATAGGCATGGATTTATCCATGGCATCGGCAAACTCAAAGGACTGCTTGTGCTCATGCCAGGGTGAAACAAATTCCGCTCCCCATTTTTCCATACCTATGGCTTTGACTGCATCGGCTACGCCCAGCTTTTCCAATAGCGGCAAGTTGGCAGGGAGTAGCGATTCACCAATGTGAAAACGCGGATGATGGGCTTTTTCCAGCAAGGTCACGCGGTAGCCGCGTTCGGCCAGTAACGCTGCGGCAGTGGAGCCTGCCGGGCCACCGCCTATGACTAGTACATCGCATTCTGAAGTATAGACGGAGCATGCCCCAGAGTTGTTATTCATAACTAAACCTTAAGATGGCAAACCGAAGATGGTAACCCGCAAGCATATTAAACCATATTGCCCTGAGGGCATTGTGGCTTAAGGCAATACTTGATCTATTACCAGCTTAATCTCTTTGGCATCGGGCTTGATAACCGCACTTGACCCTTGCAGATCACCGCTTTGTGGCTGGGCATTTCCGCTTTTTGAAATACGTGCAACCAATACCACCTCACTCGCTTGTGAGAGTTTACGCTCTGCCATTACCGAGTTGTTATCATCCAGCTTGAAGCTATAAGGCAACTCACCCGCCGTCGCACGCAAAATGGCAAGCGGCATGGGAGCACCTTGCGGCGCACGCGCATAGATAAACAAGGTGGCGGCAGGGTCAATTTTGCCTGCCAACTTGGGTGAAAGACTGATGGCTCCACTAATCCCGCTTGCCTGCGGCTCGCCCGTCTGGGCATTGCCATTTTTTTGCGCGCTGGCGGATAGCTTGTTGGCTTCGGTCAGCATTGCTCGCACTTCAGATTTCATTTCAAGCGCATCTGCCGGGAGCAATTTAAGCGCACTCTCCCAATCAACAATGGCCTGGTCATAAGTTTTGCGCTCAAATTCGAGCGAACCTTTCAGCAATAAGGTCTTGATATGCTGCGGATCAATTGCCAAGGCTTTTTGGATCAAGGCTTCGGGTTTGCCTATCAGCGTGCTGCCAGCGGCCAAGGCGGAAGCCTCAGCATAATCGGCATACAACTGCGCATCATCCTTCACCAATTGCGTCACTTTTTCATAAGCTTGCTCGGCCTCGGCATAGCGTTTTAGCTGCATATAAGAACGCGCCAGCACCGTCCAGCCCTTGGCATCCTGTGGGTTCTTTTCCAGCTTTTGTTGCAAGGTGGCCAGCATTTTTTCCAGATCGGCCATAGTGGTTTCATGCGCCACCCCAGTTTGCGTTTGAGAAGTAGTCAGCGGTGAAATAATAGCCAGCGGGTTCCCCAGACTGGCATAGAGCAAAATTGCCAACACCGGAAAAGCTAATAAAATTATGCCTGCCAAAATTTTATCCGGCTTGACGCTGGTAGCCTGCTGACTCACTACATCCGCCTCTGTCAGCAAACGCCGTTCCAAATCACTTTTTGCCAAAGCGTATTGGGTCTCGTCCAGCACGCCATTGCCTTTGTCTTGCGCCAGCTCCTCAAACTGCTGACGAAAGATGGCACGCTTTTCCGCATTGGCATCAGTTTTAACCAGCACATTGGGACGCAACAAGGCTGGCAATAACAACGCCAGCACCAGCACTAACAACACAAACACAACTATCCAGAACACAAGCATTACGATTCCTTTTTCAACAATTCTGCAACTTTACGTGCTTCATCCTGCGACAGTGGTGCTTCGGCACTGAGCTTGCGCCCACGCCGCAACATGGAGACAAAACCCACCGCACTGGCGATAAGCAGAACGAAAGGCCCAATCCAAAGCAGTGCCGTGGCCAGATTTAGCGGCGGACGATAGCGCACAAAATCTCCATAGCGCGTCACCAAATAATCAATAATCGCCTTATCACTCATGCCTTTAGTGGCCATTTCACGCACTTCCTTGCGTAAATCTTCTGCGAGTGGTGCGCTGGAATCGGCCAAGGTTTGATTTTGACAAACCAAACAACGCAGCTCTTCGGAAAGCCGCTGCACTTGCTGTTCAATCACTACGTTTTCCTGCATCGGACGCGCTTCTTCGGCATTTATGCTGTTTGTCAGCGCAAAAAGTCCAAAAAACACTAAACCCGTTATAACCAGTGAAATTTTATTTAACATCATTGAGCCTGTAACCTTTTCACCAAGGGCAAAATTTTATCGCGCAAGGCATCTTCGGTAATGGGGCCGATCTGCTTATAGGCAATCACCCCCGCCTTGTCGATCACATAAGTTTCCGGCACGCCATAAACACCATAATCAATGCCCACGCGTCCATCCGCATCCACCGCCGTCACCAAATAGGGATTCCCGCCCTGACTCAACCATTGCTCGGCATCTTCACGCGTATCTTTGTAATCCATGCCGTAAACCGGCACGATATTTTGTTTGGACAGCGCAACCAGAATCGGATGCTCCTCACGGCAAGCCACGCACCAGGAAGCCCAGACATTGAACAGCCAGACTTGCCCCAGCATATCTCTGGGGGAAAAGGTTTTTTGCGCATCACCTAATTGTGGCAGGCTGAATTGCGGCGCGGGCTTGCCCACCAGCGGCGAAGGCACCTCGCGCGGATCAAGATTCAAGCCTTTGAATAAAAAGCCGACCACAACCAAAAAAATCGCTAACGGTAGTAAAAATCGTTTCATGCCAAAATTCCTTAATTAGCCTCTGCGCGGCGCTTTTGCAAACGGTAGCGTCTATCCGACAATGCCAGCAAACCGCCAAACGCCATCATCAGGCAACCTATCCAAATCCATTCCACCAGCGGTTTGTAATAAATGCGCACGCTCCAGGCACCATCATCCAGAGGTTCACCCAATGAGGCATAAAGATCATGCAAAATGCCCGGGCTGATACCAGCCTCAGTCATGGGCATATTAGTCACGGTATACAGACGCTTTTCCGGGAATAGAACTGTTTTTTGCACCCCATTACGGCTAACGCTGATTTCACCGCGCGCAGCGGAATAATTTGCACCCTTTACTTCTTTAACACCATTTAGCGTAAAGTCATAGCCAGCCAAATGTGCCACGTCTCCGGGATGCATACGCACAGCGATTTCAGATTCATAGCTTTTAACAATAGTAACGCCCAGTACGAAAATACCAATGCCCAAATGCGCAATCACCATGCCCCACCATGATCTGGAGGCGGCTTTCACTTGAGTTTGCCAGGATTTTCCTGTGACAAATAAACGCTGATAAAGCAGATTGGCTGTAGTGGCGATTACCCAGAATGCCAAGAACAGACCCAGGCCTTTCATTGGTGTCCATTGCCCGAGAATCAAGGGCAACACAATCGCAGTGGCCACGCTCACACCCAAGGCCCAACGTAAACGCAGGGCCAATTCTGGCAAGGGTGCTTGCTTCCAGCGCGCGAATGGCCCAACACCCATCAGAAACACAGCCGGAGCCATGAGTGGCACAAATACCGAATCAAAGTATGGAGGCCCTACGGAGATTTTGCCGCCACCCAAAGCATCCAGAAACAAGGGATATAAAGTACCCAGCAATACAGAAATCGCCGCTACTGCCAACAATACGTTATTGGCCAGCAGAAAGCTTTCACGGGAAACTACATCAAACTTGCCACCACGTCCAATTTTAGGCGCGCGCCAGGCAAACAAGGCCAGCGAACCGCCGATGACTACAACAAGAAATATCAAAATGAATAAACCGCGTCGTGGATCAGTCGCAAAGGCATGTACTGAAGTCAGCACGCCGGAACGCACCAGGAAAGTACCCAGCAAGCTTAAGGAGAAAGCGCAAATAGCGAGCAAAACTGTCCAGGCTTTGAAACTACCGCGCTTTTCCGTCACCGCCAGTGAGTGGATCAAAGCGGTACCTACCAGCCAAGGCATAAAGGACGCGTTTTCTACGGCATCCCAAAACCACCAGCCACCCCAGCCCAATTCATAATAAGCCCAATTACTGCCGGCCATAATGCCTGTAGTCAAAAACACCCAAGCCAGAATTGTCCATGGGCGTGACCAGCGCGCCCAAGCTGCGTCCAGCTGACCGCCCAATAAGGCGGCGATGGAGATAGCAAAAGCCACAGAAAAGCCCACATAGCCCATATACAACATCGGTGGATGGAAAATCATGCCGGGATCTTGCAGCAGCGGATTAAGATCGCGCCCATCCATAGCGGCGGGAATCAAACGCTCAAAAGGATTGGAAACCGTCAGCATGAACAATAAAAAGCCTATGCTGATTAAACCCATGACTGCCAGAATGCGGGCGCGCATGTCATCCGGCAAATGCTTGGAAAAGAAGCTGACCGCGACTGTCCACAGACTTAATATCAAAGCCCATAATAATAGTGAACCCTCATGCCCACCCCACACAGCGGCAATACGGAACTGCAGCGGTAATTGCGAATTGGAGTTGGAGGCGACATACAATACAGAGTAATCCTTAGCCGCAAAAGCATAGGCCAAACAGAAAAACGCCAGCACAATGAGTAAAAACTGCGCGCGTGCCGCCGGTTTGGCTAAACCCATCCATGCCGCATTGCCGCGCGCAGCACCGATGATGGGGAAAGTACCTTGTACAAACGCTACGAGTAGCGCCAGTATCAAAGCAAAATGACCAATTTCAGGAATCACTGGAATATCCTTTATATTATTTGTTAAATGTGGAGGAAGTTATTTGGGTGCGGCCAAGGCCGCGTTACTTTGCATGCTGTTGTTTTTGGCATTGGCTTGTTTCAACGCTTCAGCCGCTTCAGGCGGCATGTAGTTTTCATCATGCTTGGCCAGCACATCACTGGCGACAAAGATGCCGTCTGCGCCCACCTTGCCTTGCGCGACGACACCTTTACCTTCCTTGAACAAATCGGGGAGTATGCCTTTGTAAGTTACTGGAACCGTTTTCAAGGTGTCAGTCACCGCAAAACGCACCGTCAAACCGTCGTTGTCACGCTTCAAACTATTAGCCACCACCAGGCCGCCGATACGAAAACCGGTACCTTGCGGCACTTCACCCGCAACCACTTGGGTAGGTGTATAGAAAAATACCATGTTGCTGCGGAATGCATTCAAAATCAGCGTTGCGGCCAAACCGACCAAGGCCAGGCCGATAGCGATTAATATAAAACGTTTATGTCTTGCTTTAAGTGCCATGATGATCCTTGCTTGCTTATTTTTGAGTTAACAATCGTAACAACCGCAATGCCTGCTGGTTACGATTACGTAAAGCGACCACTTCCCAAACCATGCAAATTGCGGTTAATCCAAAAGAGCCCCATACATATAAACCATAGCCCCCCATATAAAAAAATGCCGACCAATTTTGCCATTGCATTATGCATTTACTCCTGTTTTCGTTTGTGACCCGCATATTTCCGCCCCGACTAATTCTTTCACCCACTCACTATTGCGTTCACGTTCCAGAATAATGCAACGGGCGCGCATCAGCGCCACCGCTATCGCATACATCCAGAATGCCAGCGCCATCAGCAACATACCCGTCAGCATGGTCACCACCATTTTTGGCGCGGCACCCATGGAGATGGAGGAGCCTTGATGCAAGGTATTCCACCATTTCACGGAAAAATAAATGATAGGCACATTAACCGCTCCAACCAGTGCCAGCAATGCACCGGCACGGTCAGCACGGCGCGGATCATCAATCGCTGCCTGCAAGGCAATAAAACCCAAATACAAAAACAATAAAATAAGCTCGGAAGTCAGCCGCGCATCCCAAACCCACCAGGTACCCCAGGTGGGTTTACCCCACAAGGAACCAGTGACCAACGCCAGCAAAGTAAACATCGCTCCGGTGGGAGCCAAGGCTTGCGCCATCATTGCCGAAAGCCGTGCATTTAACGCCAGGCCAATGCCAGCCCAAGCCGCCATCACGATATAAATCACCATGGACATCCAGGCCGCAGGTACATGCACAAAAATTATGCGATAGGCTTCCTTTTGTTGAAAATCTGCCGGGGGAGCGAGAAAAAAACTCACATACAGCCCGGCAATCGTCAGCAGTGCGGCCAGCCAGGCAAACCAAGGCACCATACGACCAGCCAGCGGGTAAAAGTTTTGCGGTGAAGAATATTTAAACCAGTTAATTTTCATTTTCCATCATTCTGTTAAGATTTTTATTACTCGGTTGATAATCCATTACTCTACTGAAATTCGGAGTGCCGCAGCAGTAGCCAACGGGGCGAGCACTAATGCAAGCAAGGAACATGCCGCGAGTAAAGACAAATGCGCTTGCGCACTCATGCCATGTTGGCTAGCCGCCACCGCGCCCGCGCCAAAAATCAGCACGGGAATATATAAGGGCAATACCAACAACGCCACCAACAAACCACTACCGCGCACACCCAAGGTCAGCGCCGCGCCTATGGCTCCAATCAGACTCAAGGCTGGCGTGCCAAGCAACAAGGACAGCATCAGTATCTGCAAGGCTTCATAAGGCAAAGCATATTGCAAACCGATAATCGGTGCCAGCAACACCACCGGCAAGCCGCACACCAGCCAATGCGCCAATATCTTGGCTAACACCATTAAAGTCAATGGCTGTGGAGCTAGCAGCATTTGCTCCAAACTGCCATCGGCGAAATCGGTTGCAAACAAACGCGTAAGCGACAACATGCCCGCTAGTAACGCCGCCACCCACAACACGCCTGGAGCTATCAGGCTTAGTGTTTCCGATTCCGGGTTCATGCCCAGTGGAAACAAGCTGGAAACAATCAGAAAAAAGAATACCGTGGTTGCCACATCCGATCTGCGCCGGAAAGCCTGTAACAAATCTCGTTGTAAAACCGTCAACCAGGCCGCATTCAATGGCTTAATCTCAGCATTTGCGTATTTTCCGCGAGGATAGTAACTTCCTGATGTGTGGTTAAAATAATCATTCCATGATTAGCCAAGTGCTGTCCCAGTTGTGCCGCCAATAAATCTATGGTTGAGGCATCCAGCGCGGCAAATGGTTCATCCAACACCCATAATTTGGCTTTGGTCAGCCAGATTCTAGCCAGTGCCACGCGGCGCTTTTGGCCTTGTGAAAGCACGCGCGCCGGCAGGCTGGCAATACGCCCCAAGCCCATCGCCTTCAGCGCATCCAGTGCTTGTGGCAGGCTTGCATCTTCGCCTGCCAAACGCGCATTCATATGTAAATTTTCCAGCGCGGTGAGGTCATCTTTCAGGCCATTCAAATGCCCGATATATAACAAATCGGCCTGATAGCTTTCTCGCACATGCCGAATATCGTCGCCACGCCAGAGAACAGCGCCCTCTTCCTGCGACAACAGGCCGCATACCAATCTGAGCAAACTGCTCTTACCCGAGCCATTTTCGCCCAACACATACAGCAAGCTACCAGACTTAACATCAAAACTGAGATTCTTGAAAAGCAAATGGTCGCCGCGTATGCAGCTTAAATCTTGTATCGCTAACATATGTCGCCTGCCCTTGAAATGGCATTCAATGTTGTTTGTGGCTGTCGCTGGTAAAGCACATAACGATAATTGATTTCACCCGCACGCATATCAGCGCTGATTGTGGATTGTCGCCAAACGGAGAAATCAATTTCAGGAAAAAATGCATCACCGGCAAATACCGCATCAATTTCCGTAATATATAATTTGTCCGCCAGCTTTAATCCATCACGATACAGCTCAGCACCGCCAATGATAAATACTTCCTCATCAGCGCCACACAGCGCAAGCGCCTGCTGCAATGAGTTTGCAATGAGCGCGCCTGGCACGTTTAATGCGTGATTACGCGACACAATCACCGTGGTACGCCCCGGCAGCAAGCGGTTCAACGACTCATAAGTTTTACGCCCCATGATAATATGATGACCAGTCGTTAATGCGCGAAAGCGCTTAAGATCTTCCGGCAAATGCCAAGGCAAGGTGTTGTTAACGCCGATAACACGATGGAGAGCGACAGCAGCAATGAGAGAAATACAGGACATGGCATCTATTATACTTGGGGCAAAGACATAAAATCATGCAAATTTCATACCCAAAATCCTTTTTAAAACTTTTAATTTTTGGATTTGCTCTGGCAACCCTCCCGCTAATGATTGCTTTAGGCAGCGCCCTGCATTATATACAGCAAGCTGAACGCAGTCTAAACGCAGTCGCTGAAGCCGTTGTAGTCACACGCCAAAGCCGCGCACTCGTCGATCAGCTCAATCCTATGGAACGCAGCCTTAGACAATACCTGGTCAGCAAAGAAGATATTTACCAAAAAAACTACCTGCTCGGCCATGTTAAATTCAATAGCGCCATCAAAGCATTGACGGCGTTGCCGCGCTACCCGCTTGGAGGTGTCGTTGAGGCCATAAGCGAAACCGAAAATGCATTGACCCTTACCCTCACAACCCAAGCACCAGAACTCATAGACGCAGAGCAATTTATTAGCCAATTTAATGATTTGGTACGCCAAGCCTCGGACATGCTGGCAGAAAATAATCAGCAAATTGATTTGCAATCAACCATGCTGACTGAGGCTGCCGAACACATGCGAGAAATGGTACTTTGGCAGGCTATCGCGCTGATACCTGCGGCCTTTGTTGTCATACTGGTTATTACATTTTTAATTGCCAGACCGATACGCCGCATGGATGCCGCCATTAACCGCTTGGGTGAAGGGCAATACACGGAACCGATCAGCATTGATGGGCCTGGAGATTTGCGTAGCCTAGGCGAGCGGCTGGATTGGCTACGCACGCAACTTGAAGCAACAGATATTCAAAAGCAACGCTTTTTACGCCACGTATCCCACGAGCTCAAAACTCCACTTACAGCGATTCGTGAAGCCAGCGAGTTGTTAAGAGATGGCATAGGAGGCGCATTAAGCGCACAACAGATTGAAATTATTGGAATTTTAAGAGAGAACAGCCTGCGCTTGCAGAGAATGATAGAAAATCTGCTCAACTACACAGCAGTTAAATCCCAAAAACCTCAATTAAAAATTCAGGAATTCTCACCGGCCGAACTGGTAGAAGAAACATTGGCCAACTACGCACTCACGCTGTCTGGCAAACAAATCACCATCAAACGTAACTTCAAGCCCATCAATTTGAGCAAGAATACGATGGCCAGTGATGCCATGCTGGGTGACAAGGAAAAAATTCGCACAGTAATCGATAATCTGCTGTCCAACGCGCTCAAGTTTACACCACAGCAAGGCAATATCCGTATCAGCGTTTACCCTGGCAAGGATGGCGCCCCGCCGCCACCATTTGAGCAACGCGCCACCACGCGCATAAGCACACAAGCGCAATCCAGGTTTGTCATTATTGAAGTGCAAGACAACGGTCCGGGCGTTACCAATGTGGAGCGTGACCATCTGTTTAACCCGTTTTATACCGGCAGCAGTGACTACGAAAGCCTGGTCGGGGGCAGCGGCCTTGGTCTAAGCATTGCCAGAGAATATGTCCATGCGCATGGCGGAGAAATCACATTACTATCCCCTGAACATGGCGCGCAATTTCGTGTACGTCTGCCGCTGGAGCAACAAATGGAGCCACAAAATGTTTAAACACGCCATATTAATATTCACCAGCACTGCCTGCTTACTCAGCGGATGCGCGCTATTGCCAAAAATCCATACCAACCAAAACAACCACCCACCCCCGGAAGTGGCGTACATACCATCCACCGCTGGTATTAATAGTCCTAATTTACTCGAATTTATTGGCAATTTTATCGAGCTGCCCATAGAAGCGCAGCGCAGAGAACTTGCACGTATTAATCAGACGTTATTACTGGACAAAAGCGATATTGACAATCGTATGAAAGTCGCCATGATTTATGGGTTTTCCAGCAGCCGCTTACGCGAATCAGCCAAGGCACAAATATTGCTTGACGACTTGCTACGCGAAAAAACGCTGAATATGGAACGTAAAGCCCTGCTTGTATTATTAAGAGATCATCTCAATGAAAACAGCAAGCTTTCCCAAAGATTGCGTGACGAACAAAAACGTGCCGACACTCTGCAGTCAATGGTAGAAAGCCTGCAACAAAAACTGGATGAGACACAAAAACGTGCTGACACCCTACAAAAAAAACTTAACGATTTGAAAGAAATTGATAAAACCATGATGAACCGCAAACCACGAGCCTTGCAATGAGCCCGGCAGAACAAACCGGCTATAAAATTCTTGCTGTTGATGATGATGCAGACATTCTCAAGCTGCTGGGCATGCGGCTGGAAGCGGCGGGCTATCAAGTCATGTCAGCTAAAAATGGGGAGGACGCACTGACCCAGCTGGCCATGTACCGTCCAGCGCTGGTCATTAGTGATTTACGTATGCCGGGCATGGATGGTTTGGCCTTGTTTGATGCCGTTCATCAAACCGATCCGGCCTTACCCTTTATATTATTAACTGCACACGGCTCCATCCCCGATGCCGTTGATGCCACACAGCGCGGGGTTTTTGGCTTTTTAACCAAGCCCTTTGACAGCAAATCGCTATTACAGTTAGTAGCAAGTGCGTTACGCATGGGAGCAAGCACACAGCCCGGTGACAGCACGGGTGACGACCAGGATTGGCGAGAGGCAATTGTTACACGCAGCCCGCAAATGGAAAACCTGCTAGGGCAGGCCAAACTCATGGCAGCGTCTGATGCCAGTGTATTCATTCAGGGAGAAAGCGGCACCGGCAAGGAGCTTCTGGCTCGCGCCATACATCGCGCCAGCCCGCGCCATGCCAAACCTTTTATTGCCATCAATTGTGGAGCCATTCCTGAAGCACTACTAGAATCGGAGTTATTCGGCCACAGCAAGGGCGCTTTTACGGGTGCCGTGCGTGACCACAAGGGTTTATTTCAAAGTGCCGATGGTGGCACCCTGTTTCTGGACGAGATTGGCGACATGCCGCTACCACTGCAAGTCAAGCTCCTGCGCGCTTTGCAGGAACGTGTAATTCGGCCGGTAGGAGCCAGTACCAATATTGCTGTTGATGTGCGCATTATTTCGGCCACCCATAGAAATCTGGCTGAAGAAATGAAAGCTGGGCGCTTTCGCGAAGACCTTTACTACCGCATTAATGTAGTCGGTTTGAAAATACCTCCCCTGGCTGAAAGACCTGAAGATATTTCACTGTTGGCGAATAACTTTCTGCAAACTTTAAGCAAAAAATATGACAAACAACTTAACGGCTTTGCCCCTGACGCAATGGAGCTGCTACTTTCCGCACCCTGGCCAGGCAACGTGAGGCAATTACTCAATATTATTGAGCAAACGGTCGTGCTTTCCACCACCCCACTGGTACCTATGTCACTGATACAAAAAGCCTTGCAGGATAATATAGGCGGCATTGTTTCTTTTGAAACCGCACGCAAGAATTTTGAACGCGATTATCTAATCAAGCTGCTAAAGGCTACCAATGGCAGCGTTACCCAAGCCTCACGCCTGGCACAACGTAACCGCACCGAGTTTTATAAACTTCTGAATCGGCATCAACTCACCCCTGCTTTGTTTAAAGCAAACGCCACCTGACATCAGGCGGCTTCCCCAGTTGCCCAAGCCATTTCCCCCATGTCTCAGCCTAACGACAACAAGTTTCTTTAAAATTCAACCGGTTAAGCCACTTCAAAGATAAACGTCTCAATCCTGCGACGTTTATACTTTCCTCCTGATCAAGTATCAGACGCAAATCATAGTATTTAGGGCACTTCTATAAATTCAAAGCTCCAAGTCAGGCGAGGCGCGAACAAAAAATAATGAGGCGGTATATGTTTGATATATAACGAATTATTTTTTGTGAGTAACGAAGCATTACGACGAAATTTGAATTTATAGAAGTGCCATTTACAATGATTTACCATGTGGCACAACTATTGCTTATCTACCAGTGCAACACTTTTATTACTGGAGACTACACCATGAAAAGTACTATCTCATTCAAAAAATCAGCTGCAATTTCTGCCCTTACCCTTGCATCACTGGCTTGCGCAAGCTTTCATGCCTCTGCCGCAGACCGGCCTGAAACGGCTCAAGTCGCAAGCGCCGACTTTGCCAAGCTGGATGCCAACCACGATGAAAAACTTTCACGCGAAGAAGTGGCTACTGACAAAGGCCTGAGCACCAGCTTTGACGGTCTTGACACTAATTTTGACGGTGTTCTGGATGCCAAGGAATATAACGTAGCCAAGAGTGCTGAAGTAAAAAAATAAACCCCGGCGGCACGAGCCAGCTGTTCATCTCTCAAATTCCACGAAAAAAAAGCGTAGATCATGGCTGCATTAAACAACGGGCCATGGGCTACGACAAAACCCGGCGGCATTGGCGGAACAGGGCTGGCTCATCTATTAATCCCGATTAATGAGTAGTTTGAAATAAGCTTTAAATTTAAAAATATATAACCGTCTTAAACGCACAGAAAGTCACAATATGAAAATGGCACTGCATTCAAAATCCATCCACAACAGAATTTTCCTACTTTGCCTGGGTGCAAGCCTGATTGGATTATCAACTGCCTCATACGCACAGCCGATTGATGGCAGATCGGTTATTGGCGGCGCACTCGGCGGCGGCGCAGGGGCAGCAGTTGGATCAGCTATTGGTGGGCGCAATGGTGCCATGCTAGGCAGCGCGGTAGGAGCCGTTGCTGGCGTTGCAATCGCCACCCCACAACCGCAATACCGTACAGTTTATCAAAACGAATATCGCAATAATTATGGCGAAAACTACAGCCGACACCGTGAGTATGACAATCATCACAGACATGGTCACCGCCACAGACACCACAACCATGATGACTAAAGTACAGGAGTACAAATAATGCACATGACAGTTTCACGCAAACCACATCCATTGTTTTTATTGCTGGCGATTACCCTCGTTGCTTTAATCGGCAATCAACACGTTGATAACAACATGAATGCCGCCAATAATGAGCCATCAAACCCAAGTGCGCTCGTTTCCAAAACCAGTGCTGAACTGGCCTGTAGCCATTGCGGAACTATTGTGGATATTTATCGAAACGCACTAGGATCTGAAAAACCAGGATATGGAAATTCGGACTCGATTGCAACCGAACCCACCTACACCATCATCGTGCGCATGCAAAACAATAGCTTACGCAGAGTTACTCTGTATAGCCAACCAGAGCAGAACATAGGTCAACACGTTAAACTACAAAATGGCAACTTAACAGAAGCCTAGTCGCCCAGCCTATTTTTTATATCTCCTCTTCATAACGAGCCAGTCTTCGACCCCGAATTGGCTCGTTTTTTTCGCATGAATTTCATCTCCAGCCTTATAACATTCAACTCTGTAAAAAGACGTTGTCATGTCGGTAAAGCGGTCTACCCACATTTAAATCGCCACTGTCGCCTTGATTGCCGGATGCGGAGCGTAATTTTCCAGCGTGAAATCATCAAAATTAAAACTGAAAATATCAGCTACTTGCGGCTTAATATGCATCATGGGTAAGGCATGCGGCGTGCGTGAAAGTTGTTCACGCGCTTGCTCAAGATGATTTGCATAAAGATGCGCATCACCCAGCGTGTGTACAAAATCCCCCACTTTCAATCCGCACACTTGCGCCACCATCATGGTGAGTAAGGCGTAGGAAGCAATATTGAATGGCACGCCGAGGAAAATATCCGCACTGCGCTGATACAGCTGACAGGATAATTTGCCACGTTGATCGGCATCCTCCTTGGCGGCGGGAGCCACATAAAACTGAAAGAACGCATGACAAGGCGGCAGCTTCATTTGATTAATATCCGCCACATTCCAGGCCGAAACGATGAGCCGTCTGGAATCCGGGTTGGTTTTAATCATATCCACCACTTGCGCCATCTGGTCTATGGAGCTGCCATCGGGCTTGGGCCAGCTACGCCATTGGTGGCCATATACCGGCCCCAGATTGCCATTTTCATCCGCCCACTCATCCCAAATCCTGACCCCATTTTGCTTGAGATAGGCGATATTGGTACTGCCCTGCAAAAACCACAGCAGCTCATGAATAATGGACTTGAGATGCACTTTTTTGGTGGTGACCAGCGGAAACCCCTGCGCCAGATCAAAGCGCATTTGATAACCAAATACCGACAGCGTGCCGGTACCGGTGCGGTCTTCCTTCAGCTGACCCTGTGTCAGCACATGCTGCATTAGGTCGAGATATTGTTGCATCTAATTAAGCCGTATGTTCAACGATGAATTGCTTGATGGCATTCACGTCCGCCTCCATCACCACAAAACGCTGCGGCAAATCTTCCAGACCGGCCAGATCCGCCGGGCGCTCAGGCTTGCTCCCCAGCGCTTCCACAATGGCATCTTCAAATTTGGCCGGTAGCGCGGTTTCCAGCACCAGCATGGGCACATCGGCTTCACGATATTCCAGCGCGACTTTAAAAGCATCGGCGGTGTGCGTATCCAGCGTTACGCCGTATTGTGCATGTACTTGGCGTATGGTGGCCATGCGGTTGGCGTGATTGCTGCTGCCGGAAACCATGCCGTAATCAGCCACCTTGTTGAAAACACCTGCGGCATTCAAATCAAAAGCCTGGCCTGCATCCACCTTGCCCCACAGTTCGCGCATTTTGGCAGAATCGCGCCCGACCAGATCAAACACAAAACGCTCAAAGTTAGAGGCTTTGGAAATATCCATGGAAGGGCTGCTGGTGTGATACGTATTAGCCGCCGTGCGCGGACTGTAGACACCGGTTTTAAAGAATTCATCCAGCACGTCATTTTCATTGGTGGCAACCACCAGCTTCTTGATAGGCAGCCCCATCATGCGCGCGATATGCCCGGCACAGACATTGCCGAAATTGCCGGAAGGCACGGCAAAGCTGACTTGCTGGGTGTTGTTCTGCGTGACCGCAAAATAACCCTTGAAGTAATACACCACCTGCGCCGCCACACGTGCCCAGTTGATGGAATTGACCGCGCCTATCTTGTGTTCGGCCTTGAATGCGTGGTCGTTGGAAACCGCCTTGACTATATCCTGCGCGTCATCAAACACGCCATTTACCGCAATGTTAAAAATGTTCTCGTCCTGCAGGGAGAACATTTGCGCGGTTTGAAAGCGGCTCATTTTCTGGTGCGGCGATAGCATGAATACACGTATGCCTTTTTTGCCGCGCATCGCGTATTCCGCTGCCGAACCGGTATCGCCGGACGTGGCACCCAGAATATTGGTTTCGCGCCCGGTTTTGGCCAGCACATATTCAAACAAATTGCCCAGCAACTGCATCGCCATGTCTTTAAACGCCAGCGTAGGACCATTGGAAAGTGATAACAAATAAAGGCCGTCTACCAGTTTTACGGTAGGTGTAATGTCCTCGGCATTTTGTCCGGCGCGGGTGTGGCGATATACGCTGGCAGTGTAGGTTTTATCGACAATGGCGCGCAAATCGGCCAGCGGCATATCATCCGCCAGACGCGACAAAATGGTAAACGCCAGGTCACGATAATTCATGTGGCGCATGGCATTCAAATTGTTTTCGCAAAATTGCGGATAAGTTTCCGGCAGATACAGGCCGCCATCCGGCGCCAGACCGCCGAGCAAAATTTCACTAAAAGTTTGGGCGGGCGATAAGCCGCGTGTGCTGATGTATTTCATATATTTTCTTAAATTATTCACTACATGCGTCGGTATGACAATTATGGAGGTTATTTCCCTAACTCTTCCAAGCGTATGCGTGTGACTTTGCCGGCAATAGCGGGCAATGCCTCAATTTCCGCGATTGCGCAATCCATTTGATGTTCAACGGTAATATGCGTGAGGATGACAATATCGGCTTCGGTTTCATTTTCAGCCGGTTCCTTTTGCATCATGGCATCAATGGAAATGCTGCGGTCGCCCAAAATACGGGTGACATCGGCCAGTACGCCGGGTTTATCCAGCGCGCGCAGGCGCAGATAATAGGCACTGTGAATTTCCGTAATCGCTAGTATCGGCAAAGCTATCAGTTGATCTGGCTGAAAGGCTAGATGCGGTACGCGCTGATGCGGGTCGGAAGTCGCCATGCGGGTGACATCGACCAAATCGGCGATGACGGAGCTGCCGGTGGGTTCGGCACCCGCGCCTGCGCCGTAATACAAGGTCGCTCCCACGGCATCGCCTTTGACCAGAACCGCATTCATTGCGCCGTTAACATTGGCGATTAAGCGTTTTTCCGGGATCAGTGTGGGATGCACGCGTAATTCCACGCCTTTTTCGGTGCGCTTGGTAATACCCAATAATTTCACGCGATAGCCCAGCTCTTCGGCATAGCGAATATCCACGCTGGCCAACTTGCTGATGCCTTCGATATACACTTTGTCGAACTGCATGGGAATGCCAAAACCAATGGCCGCCAGTATCATCAGCTTGTGTGCAGCATCTATGCCTTCCACATCAAACGTGGGGTCGGCTTCGGCATAGCCCAAGCGTTGCGCCTCACCCAGCACATCGGCAAAAGCGAGACCTTTTTCGCGCATTTCGCTCAAAATAAAATTAGTGGTGCCGTTGATAATGCCCGCTATCCATTCGATACGATTCGCCGCCAGACCTTCGCGCACAGCTTTAACAATGGGAATGCCACCGGCAATCGCCGCTTCAAACGCAACAATCACGCCCTTTTTCTGGGCAGCGGCAAAAATCTCATTACCGTGCAAGGCCAGCAGCGCCTTATTAGCGGTCACCACATGCTTGCCATTATTAATAGCTTGCAGAATCAAATCCTTGGCCACGGTACAGCCGCCTATCAGCTCGACCACAATGTCGATATTGGGATCATTGACGATGGAAAAGGCATCATCGGTCACGTCTTTATTAATATCCAAACCAGTGCCTACACCGGATTTCTGGATTAATTCCTGCGCGCGCGCCATGTTGCGGTTGGCCAGTTTGACGATACGGATGGGTCGTCCGGCACGGCGCGTGATTTCTTCCTGATTGCGCGTGAGTACGGTAAAAGTACCGCCGCCGACGATGCCGGTACCGATGAGGCCTACATTGATTGGTTTCATAGACTTGATATGGGTTTCTTTAAATTTAAATAGTGTAATTTCAAGCAATTGCGCTTTATAAAAGGCGCAACTTCAAGCAGTTGCGCCGTGGCGCTTGCGATAGTTTTCCAGATAGCGCGCAATGCGGCCTATGGCTTCGGTCAGATCATCCACATTGGGCAAAAACACCACGCGGAAGTGATCGGGCTGTTTCCAATTAAAACCGCTGCCCTGCACCAGCAATACTTTTTCTTCCAGCAACAACTCCAGAATAAATTGCTGATCGTCCTTGATCGGATAAATTTCAGGGTCTAACTTGGGAAACAAATACATGGCGGCCTTGGGCTTGCTACAGCTCACACCGGGAATATCCGTCAGCATCTGCCAGGCCAGATCACGCTGTTTACACAAGCGCCCGGCGGGTGCGACCAGATCATCTATGCTTTGATAGCCGCCCAATGCGGTCTGTATTGCCAGCTGCCCCGGCACATTGGCACATAAACGCATGGAGGCCAGCATGTTCAGGCCTTCAATATAATCCGTGGCATGACGTTTTTCACCGGAGATCACCATCCAGCCAGCGCGATAACCACAGGTGCGATAGTTTTTTGACAAGCCGTTGAAGGTGACAAACAGCACATCGTCCGCCAGCGAGGCAATCGATGTATGCGTGTTGCCGTCATACAGCACCTTGTCGTAAATCTCGTCGGCAAAAATCACCAGTTTGTGATGCCGCGCCACTTCCACCAGCTGCATTAAAAATTCAGGCGGATATAGCGCACCGGTAGGATTATTCGGATTAATAACGACGATAGCGCGCGTATTGGCGGTAATTTTGGCTTCAATATCGGCCAGATTGGGCAACCAGCCGGTTTCTTCATCGCAGCGGTAATGGCGCGGCGTGCCGCCCGCCAAATTGACCGCTGCCGTCCACAGGGGATAATCCGGCATAGGCACCAGTACCTGATCGCCGTTGTTCAGCAAGGCTTGCATGGCCATCACTATCAGCTCGGAAACGCCATTGCCGATGATAATGTCATCCACATGCACACCGGCAATTTTCTTCTCTTGCGTGTAATGCATGATGGCTTTGCGTGCGGAAAACAGGCCTTTGGAATCGGTATAGCCCGAAGCCTCGCCCATGTTTCGGATCACATCCTGCAAAATTTCTTCCGGCGCGGCAAAACCAAACGGCGCGGGATTACCGATATTCAGCTTGATAATACGATGACCTTCGTCCTCCATTTGCTTCGCGCGCGCCATCACCGGGCCGCGAATATCGTAGCAGACGTTGTTAAGTTTCGTGGATTTTAATATAGGTTGCAAAATCAGGCTCGCACCGGCTTTGGGGCCATGTGATTTAAACGCGTAATGTTACTTGAGACGGGGGGTTCAAGCAATGAAAGCCGTGTTTGGACGCCTGAATTCTGACCTAACTTATGCGGATATTTACATCTGTGCCAGCGCTTGCTCCAGGTCAGCAATAATATCTTCCACATGTTCTATGCCCACGGACAAGCGCACCATGTCTTCGCTAACCCCCGCCTTTTGCAATTCTGCCGGGCTGAGTTGCCTGTGCGTAGTGGTAGCCGGATGACAAGCCAGACTTTTAGCATCGCCAATATTGACCAGGCGCGTGATGAGTTGCAGCGCATCTATTAAACGCGTGCCGCCTGCAATGCCGCTGTGCACACCGAAGGACAAAATGCCGGAGGCTTTGCCACCAAGATATTGTTCAACCAGATGCTGCTGCGGATGATCATGCAAACCCGCGTAATTAACCCAGGATACTTTCGGATGTTGCTGCAAATATTGCGCCACGCGCAGAGCATTTTCACTATGACGTTCCATGCGTAAGGCCAGCGTTTCCAGGCCTTGTAAAATAAGGAAAATGTTGAACGGACTCAACGCCGCGCCGGTATTGCGTAACGGCACCACGCGCGCGCGGGCAATGTATGCCGTAGCGCCCAGAGCTTCCACATAATTGACCCCGTGGTAACTGGGATCCGGCGTGTTCAGGCTACTAAAGCGCTGCTTGTGTTCGCCCCAGGGAAACTTGCCGCTATCGACAATAATACCGCCTATGTATTTGGTGAGCGAATGCACTACCACATCAGCACCGAACTCAAACGGGCGGCACAGGATGGGCGTGGCCACTGTGTTATCAATCACCACCGGCACGCCGTGCTTGTGCGCGATATTGCTAATAGCCTGAATATCCACAATATTACCCAAGGGGTTGCCTATGGATTCGGCAAACACGAGTTTGGTTTTGCTGTCTATCAGTAATAGAAGCGCCCTTGAGATAAAATTGCAAATTAGCCTATTTCGGCTTTTTACAAAAGTGGTAATACCAATTCAAATGGACGGCATAATTTAACTCCCTTGCCCGTTACTACAATTGGCCGATTAATCAAAATAGGGTGTTGCAACATGGCATCTATCAGCGCTTCTTCCGGCAATTCCGGATTATCCAACCCAAGCTCAGAGCATAATTTTTCTTTTTCACGCAGCAAATTGCGTGCACTGCCGCCTGTCGCGGCGATTAGCGCTACCAAGCACTCACGATTCGGTGGATTTTTCAGGTATTCGACAACCTCCGGCTCTATGCCACTGGCGCGTATAGCGGCCAACGTGTTACGCGAAGTACCGCAGGCTGGGTTGTGGTAAATGGTTATGTTGCTCATGTCTTGACCTTTCATCATTGCAATATTGGCTGGATTACTACTGCGGAACGGGTCTTTTGCTGGGATGTTTGCTGAGCTTTCGTTGCAAAGTGCGTCTATGCATATTCAACACGCGCGCGGTGACAGAAATATTGCCATCATTTTCAGCCAAAATGCGTTGAATATGCTCCCATTCCAGTCTGTCAATGGAGAGCGGATTAGCGGCCACAGCAGCTTCGGCATCACCTTCGGTTTTGTCAAAAGCGGCAATAATATCGTCCGCATCTACCGGCTTGGCCAAATAATGAACGGCACCCAGCTTGATGGATTCAACCGCCGTGGCGATGCTGGCGTAACCGGTGAGCACCACCATTTTAGTACCGGCATTGAGCGCATTGATCTGCCTGACCAATACCAAGCCGGATTGACCACCCATTTTCAGGTCGATGACGGCATATTCCGGCGGATCTTGTTGTACCGATTGCCAGGCAACTTCGGCACTATTGGCCATGCTGACCTCGAAGCCGCGCCTTTTCATGACTTTACCCAACACAGCACGAAAAGTATCGTCGTCGTCAACCAACAGCAAACTGGGGCGCAGAGTGGCGGATTCCTTGTTTACGGCAAAATCATTGCTTGTGGCGCTGTCATTCATGTTGCTAAAACCCCTTGTGCGGCTTACTCATATGGAAATTTTTAATTGATTTAACGGTAAATACACTTGCGTGAGTACACCGCCATCGGCTTGATTATCCAAGGCCAACGTAGCGTTATAACGCGCCAAAATGGCACGCGTCAGATATAGCCCCAGCCCCAGGCCATGCTCGTTTTTTGAAGTAAAAAACGGTGTCCCTGCTTTTGCGGCGGCTTCCGTGCTGAAGCCGGTGCCGTAATCCCGAATTTTAAGAAACAGGCCTTTCTCGTTCCATTCGGCTTGCATGGTGATGCGCTCGGGCGAGGCATCGGCGGCGTTATCCAGCAAATTCTGCAAAGCCTGACTCAAGGTGCGGTCGGTAAAAATTTGCGGATCATGCACAAAAGGCATTTGGCTGAAATCCAGAATAGTAGCCGGTCGCGTATCCTGCCAGCGGGCGATGGTGCTACGCAAAAACGCGCTAATCGTCAACGCCTGCCCTGCCCCGGCTCTATCTGCACCGGATGAGGCAGAAAGCGAGGACAGAATTTCCTTGCAACGGCCAATCTGCGTACTGAGTATATTCAATTTGCTCGCCAGATCATCCTCCGCCTCTTCCGGATGTTCAATATCCAGCTGCATTTCCCTGGTGAGTATGGCCATGGTTGCCAGCGGTGTGCCCAGCTCATGCGCCGCACTGGCGGCCAAGGTGCCCAGCGCCATCATGCGCTCACTCTCCAAAGCACCTTCTCTGGCGACGGCGATCAGGCGATCATAATCACGCAAATTCTGCCCAATACGCGCCACAAAAAAAGCCACAATGCCGGCGCTGACGACAAAACCCATCCACATGCCAACCAGATGTATATCCAGATTTCGGCCTTCAATGTAATGCATATGCAAATGCGAAAGCGGCACATAAAAAAACACCAGCGCCGAATAACACGCGACTGCCACCGCAGTTAGTAACCAGGCATGAACACGCGGCAGCGCCACCGCCGCCACTGTGGGCGGCAACAAATACATCCATACAAACGGATTGCTATAGCCACCGGTGTAATAAAACAACACCGTCAGCGCGGCAATATCCCCCAGCAATTGCGCCAGCAATTCCAACTCGCTGATATTTTCAGGATTCTGCAATCTGCGCCAAGTAATCAGATTCAGCAATAACATGCCGCTCATGGTGATGCCTATGGGCAACTTGGGCAGTGGGATATTTAAAAAGGCTAAACTTAATGCGGCGAACAGTAGAAAAACCGTCAGCACATTGCGCAACATGAACAGCCGTTGCAAGTTGCGGCGCGAGGCGCTTTCAACAAAAGTAGCGTTATCGGAAATGGACAAATTCATGGTATGCCCATTATACAAAACACTGTTGATATTCAGGTCTGTTTGTACTGCGGCATATTGCCGCGCGGCAATATGCCGCTCTTACTTATGCCAAGCGTAGTTTTTGTATTGACTAAAACGTCATATAAAACTGGCATCCGGTGTAAAGCTCACAGCATTGGAGGGACATCAAAACCAAGCCCTGCAATACGCTCACGGTAGTATTCATAAAACCAAACCAAAGCTTCTGTTCCCTCTTGGCTATCATAAAAACGCGTCATCACCTGGTTATAAGCCAATTGATCTTTCGCTTGAATCATTACCGGTGGAAAGCCTGTGCTCATTAACACCCCGTTTGCTAAAAAACGAGAAGTTCGTTTGTTTCCGTCATAAAAAAACTGATTGAGACTGCCCCATAAAAAAATCAGAAAAGCTTTAAAAATAGGGTCGTCCATGGCGTTGAGCGCTTGTTCACCACGAGCAAAAATTTCCGCAAGGTTTTCAGCTTTGGGCGGCTTGTAACTTGTACCGCCAATTTCAACACCGCCATCACGAAACTTGCCCCATGTCAGCGCCTCATCGCATGCCACAATGCCTTGTATTTCACAGGCCGTTTTTGCATCAAATTGAAATTTGTTTTCTTTCACCAATCCAATCAAATGCGATAAAGCCCGATTTAACCGCAGCACTTGCTCTAAATCCGTGAGTTTGTGTCCGCCAACGGTAATGCCATCCAGCAGCGTTTTAACTTCAGGATAGGTGAATGGATTCCCCTCTAAAGCCGCCGTGTTATAAACAAAATCAACACGCCCACGCTCGGCCATAAATAAGGCTCGACGTTTGTCTGGCAGCAGTGACAAGCGATCTCTTGAGGCCTGTACTTCTGCCTCTCTATAAGTAAAAAGAAGTGCGCTTTTAGTGGACATATAAATTCAATGGATAAAGATTGAGTGAAAACGTTTCAAGGATTGATAGATTGAGACAAGTCGTTTTCGGCCAAGCAATGTACTCAGGCTTGCCATCTTAGGAGAAATTGATTTTATTGCAAACTTAATTTTTGTAATAACCCAGGACTCTTTAATTACGTCAAATTCAATAAGTCTACCAACTAAAAATATCATAAAAAAACTGGAGCCGTAGCTCCCGTAATGTTTGCCATGAGTGATGTCGATTACTTGGAGGGCTGCTTACGGCGGCGAGATTTTCAGCACGGCTTATCCCTGCTTATTCCCCCTGCGACACATTGCCGCGCGGCAATATGTCACTTTCGCTGATGTAAAAATCCTCCTAACATTTGCCGCGATTTTAATGTTTTTAAACTTTAAGGGAGCGGAGAAATGAATCACCTGAAGGAGGCGCGGCATGTTTGATTATCCTATTTTTGAAATGCCGTTTATTGGTCATAGGTTGTTGTTTGCGTTTGATGCGATTTTGCATGTGTTTATCTCACACGGCGCAGCGGTGGGCGGCAGCATAATTCTGGTATTAAGCCAATGGTTGGCGATTAAAAACAATGACAAAAAACTGGATGATTTGTCCTACAAAATCCTGTTCACGTTTTTTATTATGGCCACGGCCATTGGCGCGCTAACGGGGATTGGGATATGGATTCATATCAATATCATTAATCCCGCCGCCATTGGCGCTTTGCTGCGCGTGTTTTTCTGGAAGTGGTTTATTGAGTGGATTGTTTTCAATATTGAGATGATCTTCTTGCTGTGGTGGTTTCTCACCTGGAAGCAATATCCTCTAGGCACGCCTGGGAAAAAGATAAACTTCAATCTTGGTTTAACTTATGCAGTCGCCTCCTGGTTCACCATGGCGATTATCACGGCGATTCTGGGCTTCATGATGACTCCGGGCAATTGGCTGAAGTCCTACTTCCCCGCCGAGCCGGATTACATGGCCGCACTGTTTAATCCATCCTGGTTTCCCTCGCTGGGTTTCCGTACCTTCTGGTCGATTGCCTGGGCAGCGGCAATGGCGATGGTGTTGACCTGGCTCTTCACCAAAAAAGATATGGAGTTACGTCAAAAAGCCATGCGTTTATATGGCGGCGTTCTGTTGGCCTGTATTCCGTTATTCGTTATTTTTGGTGCCTGGTATTACGACCAGTTTCCGCAGGCAGCCAAGGATTTATTCTGGATGGGTGCGATTACACGGCGCATGGCGGCCAACCCTGAATATGCAACCTACCTGATGGTAGCTTTATCCGGCATGGTACTGGCGGGTGCGGTGGCTTTGTATACCAAACCCAAAAATGCACCGCTGTTTTTGGGCATCACCATGCTGATTGGCTCCATGGGTCTGATTGGTGAATTTGAGCGTGTGCGCGAGTTTGTGCGCAAACCTTACATCATCTACGACTACATGTATGCCAATGGTGTGCGCGTGGCCGATGTGCCTTACCTCAATAAAGATGGCTATTTAAAACATGCCGCTTTTGTGCCGCCGGAGTATCGCGTTGTCACAGAAGAAAACAAACTGATTGTGGGTAAATATTTATACCAAATGCAGTGCCGTTATTGCCACACAATTAACGGCGTTAATCCCATCAAAGCGCGCGTTAAAGGCATGGATGAAGCCGCGATTTACTATCGCATTGGTTCACTCAACTCTGCCGCTACGCCTTTCATGCCACCGTTTACCGGCACGGATGCGGAACGTCATGCACTGGCGGCTTTTCTGGCCACTTTGGAAAAAAATGACAACCACTTTCCGGGTGAAGAAGCTGCCAAAGTAACAACATCAAACGAGGTGACAAAATGACCGATTTTAGAATCATCCCCGGCGACATTCCGTTGCCCTTGCCCACCATGGGGCTGGATTTCATGGAGCCGTTTTTCCATGGTTTGCTGGTATTTGCCTGGGTGTTACATATTCTCTTTATTAACGTGTTATTGGGGGCATCCTTAGCCTCGGTGTATTTCAACAATAAAGGCCATCGAGAGAAAAATCCGCTGTTTGACCGGGTGGGATATTTGCTCACTACACCGGTAACCATTTCGGAAAACATGGGGCGCTATGGGGTGTTGCGCCGCTATTGTTGGTGAGTATTCTGATTACGCCGCTGTTCTATTCGGCCTCCATCATGAATTCACCACACTGGTTGCACATCATCTACGGCAACGTCGTTGCCTTCCTGCTGTCGTATTTGTATAAATACACTTGGCATGCATTGGAACATCGTAAAAGTCTGCACATTTTCATAGGTGCAGTCGCTGTCGCGCTGTTCTTTACTCTGCCCTGGGCGTTTATGGCCACCGTGCAATTGGCCATGACTCCCAGCACCTGGACTTATAACACACACTTCTGGGATGTTTTGCTACGTGCTGATACCTTTTTTCGCCTGGTGCATTTCTATCTGGCCAGCTTTGCGGTAACCGGCGTATTCATGCTGGTGTATGGCATGTATAAACGCCGTAGCACTGACGCAATGGATAGAGAAGTCGGGGCAATTCTCACCCGTACCGGAAAAAGCTGGTTCCTCATCCCCACGGCCTTGAATTTCTTCATCGGCCCCCTGGTGTTGTTCAGCTTCCCTGAATATGGCATAGAGGCGTTCTTTGAGAATGGCTACTTCTGGCTGATTATTCTCACCATAGTGCTGGCCTTGTTTGCCATGTATCAGCTACTGAAAGACTTCTTCAACGACGATCTGCCACCAGCACGGGTATGGACGATAGTCGGTGTGATGATAATCGCCATCATTTCCATGGCCAGCTTGCGCCACGGTATGCGTATGGGCCTGATTAAGCCTGTATTAGCAGCTTCCGCAGCTAAAACAGAAGTGTTCCAAAGAGAATCCTTAGCTGCTTTTGAAGCCGAGAAAAACAAGCCCAGGACCTTTACGCAATCAGATATACATCCTGGTCAAGCCTTGGCAGATAAATACGGCTGCCTGGCTTGCCATAATGCACAGGTCAAAGTGGTAGGCCCTGCGTACAAAGACGTAGCGGCCAAGGGTTATAGTGCTGATCAGGTCGTTGCCTTGATCAAAGCACCCAAGCCTGAAAATTGGCCAGGTTATCCGCCCATGCCCCCCATGCCGCAAGTGCCGGATGCGGACGGCAAGCAAATTGCAGAGTGGATTAACACTCTGAAATAGCAGCATTAGGGCGGATGGCTTTATTCATCCGCCTTAACCACTTTATCAACCAAAAGGAGATTATTATGAGTGCATCATTGTATGAAAGATTAGGCGGAGAAGCAGCCGTCAATGCCGCTGTAGATATTTTTTACGGCAAAGTCCTGGCCGACAACCGTATCAAACATTTTTTCGCCAATACCGATATGACACGACAAGCCACCAAGCAAAAGTCCTTTTTAACCATGGCCTTTGGCGGCCCGCAAACCTATTCCGGTGAAAACATGCGCAAAGGCCATGCGCATTTGGTCGCGCAAGGCTTGAACGATAGCCATTTTGATGCAGTAGTTGAACTGCTGGGCAAAACATTGGCAGAACTCAATGTCCCGCAAACGTTAATTGCTGAAGTCGCCGCTATTGCGGAAACTACACGTAACGATGTGCTGTGCAAATAATCTGAAATAACTTTCAACAAGTACCACCCTCCCCTTGCCCTGGCCTATGCCGGGGTTTTTTTCAATATCCATCAAAAAATCCCCAACATAAAACACATTAATTATTTCAATAACTTGACACTATAAATAGTCCAATACTGCTTCCCTGAATAGGTGTTAGAGCAGCCCAGCGGTAGCGGGTCTTTTCCGGCTTGTAATACTTGCCGGGTGTGATCGGCCGTCTGCACATCCATAAACCACCGATCTATCCAAACCTCATACAAGGCCATGTCGGTATTTGATGTCACCAATTGTAGAGCGATTAATTTGCCTTCTTTCGCTATGCAATCAGATTCATCCAACTCTACAAATTTAACCCTGTCTGCGTATTCCGCTTTTATATCAAACTCTGCGCTCGCCGCCAAAGATGGCAATATCAGAGCCATGATAAAACATGCATAAAAATTTAGTTTATTCAATCGGTTACCTCCCGGTAATATTTACAATATTCGATTTTTAAAAATTCAAAGTGAGGTAAAACTGTTCGCATCCGTTTGCAGATTTTCTTCAGATAAATGTTGGCTATTTTTTTCTGGAAAATCATTCGCATAGCGATTTAATCTTTGCATTATTTTAAGTTTTATTTCGAGTAAAACTTCGTACTCCGCAGGCGTTGACTGGAGGCCAAACGCTAGCAGAGAAGTTTTCATGTTTAATACAGCCGCTTCAAGGTTATGCGCAGTATTCTGTAAAATCTGCCATTCCGATTTATCTGCATAAGCAAATGTGAGCATGGTTTGCAAACCGGTAATAAGCGCTAATACGCGATCACCGCTATATTTCGGGTCAATACTGAGTTTTAAAGCGTCCACACTTTGCCTGTTGCGTAAGGCATCAAATTTCCAATTGAATGGTCCTTCAAATACCCATTGCGTCATTTCTTCCGCACTGACTTGTGTGCTTTTTTGTAGCTCTGAAGGGTTTTGTTGATACAACGCTATCATCAATAAACGTAAGCTCTCACTGTGAGTTTGCATTTCATCACGCGCTGAAGGCAAGACACTGGCTGTGTGTTTAGCTGATTGATGCGGCGTTTCAGGCTTATCCGCTACAGCCTGAAACGCCAGCAATAACAACACGCTGCCAATTAAAATCAGCAATCTACAGCCGTTCAATCTAAAACCATAAAACCCAGCCATTAGGATGAACGTTGCTTTGTAGAAAAATGCTTGTCGATTTCAGTCACATCAAAATCACGCCATTTTTGAATCGTGTTCTGAAAATCATGCAGAGGCATCAATCCAAACACACCATCAACAATCACTTGATGTTTAATGGCAATCACGCATGGAATCTGCGTCACATTGAAATACTCGGCAATATCAGGCGCATCGTCTATATTCAACAGTCCAAACGCAATATCCGCGTGCGCGGCCTCGGCCTGATTGAATGTATCAGTGAAATCCAGACAAGGTTTACACCACTCCGCCCAGAAATCAATAATGACGAAATCATGCTGTTCGATGATGGTTTTAAAGTTGGCTTGGGTAAGCGTGATGACAGACATGCGATTCCTTGATGATAGTTAAGCGTATTGATAATAATGCAGAAGGCTTTAATAGCGACTTTAGAAAGCATGAAAGCTTCCTCAAAATTACAGGAATACCTCACTGAAAAATTTACCCGTGGTGCAGTCATTTGTCTTGTGACAATCTGCATGGGGATAAATCCCCAACCACGCAAAACTGCAAAAACTGTTTTACGTGACTCCGCACAATTTTATTTGATATTACGTACGTTTAAACGTACCATGGCTTACATTAAACCAAGGAAGTCAATCATGCAAACCTTATCGGCCAGTGCTGCCCGTATTAATCTATATCGCTTGATAGATGAGACGGCGAGTTCGCATCAGCCTGTGCTTATCACTGGCAAGCGCGGGAATGCGGTGTTAATTTCGCAAGAGGATTGGTCTGCGATTCAAGAAACCTTGATTTTGGTGTCTATTCCCAATATGCGCGAATCGATTCGTGATGGCATGAATACGCCCACGAGTGAGCTTTCAGCACAGTTGGATTGGTAAACGAATTGTCGCAGTATCAACTGCTATACACCAAAGCCGCGCAAAAAGATGCCAAAAAATTAAACGCTGCGGGACTTAAAGATAAAGCATTACTACTTTTGGAAATCATTGCAGAAAATCCATTTCAAAACCCACCGCCTTACGAAAAACTCATCGGTGATTTAGTCAGCGCTTATTCTCGCCGCATTAATATTCAGCATCGTTTAGTGTATCAAGTGCTGGAAGATGAAAAAATCGTGAAAGTACTCAGATTGTGGACGCATTTTGAGTAACAAGACCCGACCCAAATACGCTATAGGTGCTGACAGGCTTTACAACCGATGGAGGTGTCCGAAAATACTTGACCACTACAGTAAAACGGCATAGAAGAATGACATTTCGTAAGCAAACTTAAAGGAGAGCAGCATGAACAGAAGAGAAATGTTATTGGCAAGCGTTGCCTTAACCGGAGCGGCAATAAGCGCCAATGCAGCAGAACAAAAACATGCGCATCACCATGCCGCATCAGCCAATGCCGATTTAATCAATACCGCCGCCGACTGTGTGCAAAAAGGCCAGGTCTGTTTGCATCATTGCCTGGCCTTGCTAGGCCAGGGCGACAAGGAAATGGCCGCCTGTTCCAAGAGCGTCAACCAGATGCTGGCGATTTGCGGCGCATTGCAACAACTTGCCAATCAGGAATCCAGCTACCTGCCCAAACTGGCGGCCATCGCGCAGGATGTCTGTAAGCAATGTGAAGATGAATGCAAAAAACACGCGGACAAACACGAAGCCTGCAAAGCCTGCGGCGAAAGCTGTGCGGCCTGTATTAAAGAATGCAGGAAAATTGCGGCTTGATTTTGAAAGCATAAATAAACAAGCCCACCGTGTATGAACTACAGTGGGCTTGTTTATTCAAGAAACTACCTCAGACGACGACGTGCCGTGGCAGCCAGCACACCAAGGCCAGCCAACAACATGGCATAGGTTTCTGGCTCAGGTACGGGAACAGTAAAATCAGTTACGCTTGTACCTGTTTTTAAAAATGCAGTATATACGCCACCTTGATTACCAGTTGCGTTGCCAGCCACTTTGAAGCTATAGCTACCTGCAGTAAGTTGCCATGCGCCTAATTTTTGATCGCTGGTGCTTCCAATGCTGTATGACAGATTGCTAATAAGTTCATTTGCACCGTCATACAGTTTTACCGATAAAGCATCGATATTTTTCGAATTATATTGAAGAATTGGCAAATCAGTAAAAGTTGCAGCCAGGTAGGTATTAGCCAGAACTTCAAAACTCCAGGTATCCGTAAAGCTTCCAGGAGCATTGTGCTCATCACTTAGATTAAATAACTCATTTGGTACAACCAATGAACCCAAGTCGTAATCCTGCGCTTGAGCCAACGAACTCAGCCCCAACGCCATCGCAATAACCATTAATTTCAATTTCATTTGAATCTCCTTAGCATTTAAGTTCAGTCAATTTTTTAAAGCGAGTCTGGATTCAGTATGGATCCTTTGACATAATATAAAAACCACCTCTACACTCACCTGTACTTAATAAGTAAGCCAAAATCGTGCCAACTTTAAAACAAAAAAAACACATTAATAAACATTATGTTAGAAATATATTTTCAATATTTTCAATAAAATTAAACGCACTAAAATAATGCTAATGCACCAAACAGGCAATATTTACTAGAATCTGTTGTTGGACTTACTCACGCTTTAATCTACCACCGGTTGAAACTCAACACTTCGCCCCCATGTACTGGCTAACCAACCCGATGAAGGATGAAGCATTATGCGATTCGATAAACTGACAACCAAATTTCAACAGGCTCTTTCCGATGCGCAAAGTCTTGCCGTGGGCAATGACAACTCGGCGATTGAGGCACCGCATTTATTGAGCGCCTTGCTCAGCCAGGATGACGGCAGCACGGCTTCATTGCTGGCACATGCTGGCACCAATCTGGCACCGCTCAAATCCGCCTTGCAACTAGCCATCAACAATTTGCCCAAAGTGGAAGGCAATGCGGGCGAGATTGCTATTTCACGCGATTTGAACAATCTGCTGAATGTCACGGACAAAAATGCACAGAAACGCGGCGATGCCTATATCGCCAGCGAAATGTTTTTGCTGGCATTGGCCGACGACAAAGGTGAAACCGGGCGTTTGCTTAAACAAAATGGCTTGACCAAAGCCGCACTGGAGCAGGCGATTACCGCTGTGCGCGGCGGCGAAAAAGTGAATGACCAGGAAGCCGAAGGTAGCCGCGAAGCACTGAAAAAATATACGCTGGACTTAACGGAACGGGCGCGTATGGGCAAGCTTGACCCCGTGATTGGACGCGATGATGAAATCCGCCGCGCGATTCAGGTCTTGCAACGACGCACGAAAAATAATCCGGTGCTGATAGGTGAACCCGGCGTGGGTAAAACCGCCATTGTGGAAGGTTTGGCGCAGCGTATTGTGAATGGCGAAGTGCCGGAAACACTGAAGAACAAAAAAGTGCTGTCGCTGGATATGGCGGCCTTGCTGGCGGGTGCCAAATATAGAGGCGAATTTGAAGAACGCCTGAAATCGGTGCTGAAGGAGCTGGCGCAGGATGAAGGCCAGACCATTGTATTCATAGACGAAATTCACACCATGGTGGGCGCGGGCAAGGCTGAAGGTGCCATGGATGCGGGCAATATGCTGAAACCGGCGCTGGCACGCGGCGAACTACACTGCGTAGGCGCGACTACACTGGATGAATATCGCAAATACATCGAAAAAGATGCCGCGCTGGAACGCCGTTTTCAAAAGGTTTTGGTGGATGAGCCCAGTGTGGAAGCCACGATTGCCATTTTGCGCGGCCTACAGGAAAAATATGAGCTGCATCACGGGGTGGAAATTACCGACCCCGCCATTGTAGCCGCTGCGGAACTGAGCCACCGTTACATCACCGACCGTTTTTTGCCGGACAAAGCGATTGATCTGATTGATGAAGCAGCTTCGCGCATCAAAATGGAAATTGATTCAAAACCGGAAGTGCTGGACAAGCTGGAACGGCGCTTGATTCAACTTAAAATCGAACGTGAAGCGGTGCGCCGTGAAAAAGACGAAGCCAGTAAAAAACGCTTCGAGCTGATTGAGGAAGAAATCGACAAGCTGGAAAAAGAATATAACGATCTGGAAGAAATCTGGAAGGCGGAAAAAGCGCAGGTGCAAGGTTCGGCACACATCAAGGAAGCCATAGAAAAGCTGAAGTTCGAGATGGAAGAAGCCACACGCAAAGGTGAATGGCAAAGAGTTTCCGAGCTGCAATACGGCAAATTGCCGCAACTGGAAGCACAGCTGAAACAAGCTGCAAGCAGCGAGGCAACAGCCGGGCAAAACAAAAATCGCATGCTACGTACCGAAGTGGGCGCGGATGAAATTGCGGAAGTGGTTTCTCGCGCCACTGGCATTCCGGTTTCCAAAATGCTACAAGGCGAGCGTGATAAATTGCTCACCATGGAAGGCAAGCTGCATGAGCGTGTAGTGGGACAGGATGAAGCGGTGCGGCTGGTGTCGGATGCCATACGCCGCTCGCGTTCCGGCCTATCCGACCCCAACCGGCCTTATGGTTCCTTCCTGTTTTTGGGGCCTACCGGCGTGGGCAAGACCGAGCTATGCAAAGCCTTGGCCAACTTTCTGTTTGATTCGGAAGACCATTTAATCCGCATAGACATGAGCGAATACATGGAAAAACATTCGGTCTCGCGCATGATAGGTGCGCCTCCCGGCTATGTGGGCTATGAAGAAGGCGGTGCGCTGACCGAAGCCGTGCGCCGTAAACCGTATTCGGTAATTCTGCTGGACGAAGTGGAAAAAGCGCATCCCGATGTATTCAATGTATTGCTGCAAGTGCTGGATGACGGCCGTTTGACCGATGGTCAGGGGCGCACCGTGGACTTTAAAAACACGGTAGTCATCATGACCTCCAACCTCGGCTCGCAAATGATACAAAGCATGTCCGGCGATGATTATCAGCTGATAAAACTGGCGGTAATGGGCGAAGTCAAAGCCAATTTCCGCCCCGAGTTTGTCAACCGTATTGATGAAGTGGTGGTATTCCACGCCTTGGGTGAAACGCATGTCAAATCCATTGCCGGTATCCAAATGCAAAGCCTGGCCGCACGCCTGGCTAAAATGGAAATGGCACTGGAAGTGAGCGATGCAGCCTTGGGTGAAATTGCCGATGCCGGTTTTGATCCGGTGTATGGTGCACGTCCGTTAAAACGCGCCATACAATCCGAAATCGAAAATCCGCTGGCCAAGGAAATTTTGAACGGGACGTTTGCCGCAAAAGATACGATTAAAGTGGATTACAAAGGCGGCAAGATGTTGTTCAGCAAGGCTTAAGCCATATCAGTGTTTAAGGGTAAGGGCGATGCCTGCATCGTCCTTATATGAAAATCCGGTGATGTGCATAAAATGCACATCACCGGATTATTTATTTGCGGATTTCATCGGATATATCTTCCGGCTCACTCTCTACTTTTACCTCTCATTAATCACACCAATTTTCAATTACTAAGTTCGTTGCCGCAGAAAAAGCACGATCATTGGTCACCAGTGTGGCGTTGATACTTAGCGCGTGAGCGGCTATCAAAGTATCCAGCGGTGCCAATGTTTTACCTTGTCGCTCCAAATCAGCTCTTAAAGAACCGTAATGCTGAGCCGTGGCACTCTCCCAGGCGATAACATCTACACGCTTTAAAAATTCCTGTACGGCCAAATGCAGTTTTTTAGCTTGCGGGCGTTTAGCGATGCCAAAAAGTAACTCACCTTCTGTAATAGCAGAAATGCAGATGGAGGTAATTGGCACGGCAAGTAGATGAGCGATCACTTGTGCGTTACTTTTTATCAGGTAACTCACCGTATTGGTATCCAGCATATATTGCTTCATTCTACCCAACCGGCAAAGGGGTCACGATTATCTGCGGCCTGGGGCTTTTCGCGCCCTGCAAGAAAATCTTCGGGTACGTCCAAATTTTTAATAGCCGCAAAGAAACCATCCCAATCAGCGGGTTTGCGTGACAAGATAACATCGCCTGTTTCGGCATCTTTACGAATAAAGACTTCATTGGTATCAAATCGAAATGCCGAGGGTAAACGCACCGCTTGGCTACGCCCATTTAAAAATAATTTTGCAACCTGGCTCATGGTTAGGCTCCTCACAAAATGAATGAATGATGGTTTAGTAATGCAAAGTATATTCCCGACAAAATAATATATCAAGATATATTATTTGTATGGTTTTTGTGAGTGGCGCAGCTTGGCACGCGGTGAATACACTACGTAGGCTTGAAGAAAGATACGATTAAAGTGGATTACAAAGGCGGCAAGATGTTGTTTAGCAAGGATTAAGCAATATCAGTGTTTAAGGTAGGGTGCATTCCATGTACCGTGGTTCTGGTGCATGAAATGCACCCTACTGTTGAATTTCAAATCGGCAGTGCTTCCGGTTCACTTTCTTCATGATTAAAGAAATAGCAAATACGCCGACCCGGGGCAAGGTAGGTCAAAACATCCTTGGGTAGCTGATCCTGACGCAAACAGCGTGAAATGGACACCCCTAGCTCATCTCCCAGATTAATCAGCAAGGGCTTGGCTATGGGCACTTCCGGTGCATACAGCAATACATAGGGACGTAGCGGCTTGCTGGGGTTAACCGACACCACAATGCCGTAACGGTTATCGGATAACTGCACAATGCTGCCGGGTGGATAGATACCCAGACACTTAATCAGCACCTTCAGAATATCTTCATCAAATTTGCTGCGCAGTCGTACAAACATATGCGCCAGTGCTTCATACGGGGTCATGGCTTGTACAATGTTGACGGGGTTGCAAAGTTCCTCGTACGCAATGGCAATGGCGGCAATACGTGCCAGCGAGTTGATTTGTTCCTGCTTGAGTTGTAGCGGATAACCACTGCCATCACTGCATTCATGATGTTGCTGGATTATTTTCAATACGCTGGTATCCAGCTTCTGCTCCATGCCAAATTTGGTACCCAGCGCCGGGTGCTGCTGAATCAGCGAAAGCTCGGCTTTGGTTAGTGCTTCCGTTTTCTGAGTGATCCTGCTTGGAATCTGCAACATGCCGACATCATGTAAAAAACAACCTAAACCCAGATGTTTAGCATCGTCTGAAGACAAATCAAGCGATTTTGCCAGAATTAAGGTTAGCACCAATGTATTGAGCGAACGCACATGGTTTTCAGCAGCTCCGGGCTTTTGCTGCATAGCATGCAAGGCCACATCGCCTTCTGCCAGCAGAGAATCCACCAATCCATCTACCAGCGCACGCGCCGCAGCCAGATTTTTTGGCGGATTATTGAATATCTCACGCTCTATGCGCTTGGCTTCATTGGCGGCCTGTGAAAATTTCTTTTCACATTCATACACGGCGCGGTGCAAGGCATCCAGGCGCTGTTGTTGCACATCAACAACCACTTCAGATGGTTCATTGAGAACCTGTGGCACTGTAATTTCTGCTGGTGTTGCGGCTGCTACCGCCAGCGGCAGTGGTTCCAAATCGCTACGGCGCGGGTCGTAGCGCACTTTTTCCAGCTTCAAGGCCTGAATCTGCTCGATCTGCTCCTCGTTCTTGATCTTGAAGCTGCTAAAAGTAAACGAGTGATCCATCCATCCCAGATCCAAATGTATGTACAAGCCCGGCCTCAGCTGGCCGGGGGCTATGTAATGCGCCTGATGACTCATGGTTTTTTACTCAATAATAATTCAAATTCACTGGCTGGCACGGGACGGCCAAAATGATAACCCTGCGCTTCCTCACAACCCAGATCATGCAAAAATGCGGCTTGTTCTGCGGTTTCCACGCCTTCGGCAATCACTGCCAGCTCCATGCTATGGCCAAGGGCAATAATGGCGCGCACAATGGCCACATCTTGCGTGTTGTACGGCAGCTCACGCACAAAGGATTGGTCAATTTTGAGCTTGTCCATGGGCAAGCGCTTGAGATGCGACATGGAAGAATAACCCGTGCCAAAATCATCAATCGCCATGCGCACGCCCAGATCCTCCAGGCGATTGATAACAGCGGTGACGTGCTCGGTATTATGCATTACCGTACTTTCTGTGATTTCCAGCTCCAGCATCTCGGCCTTGCAGCCTGTTTCCACCAGCACACCATAAACCGTATCAGAAAAATTACTGCGCTGAATCTGCACGCCGGAAACATTAATGGAAACCCATTGCAGAATATAGCCCTGTTCATACCAAGCCTGAGTTTGGCGCGCCGCTTCGCGCAATACCCATTCGCCTATAGGCAAAATCAAGCCGGTTTCTTCTGCCAGTGGAATAAAGCGCATGGGTGAAATCAGGCCGAATTCAGGATGCCGCCAGCGTATCAAGGCCTCTGCTCCAAGAATTCTTCCATCCTCCAGATTCACCTGCGGCTGATAGAACAACTCAAGCTGATTGCGTTTAATCGCATGGCGCAGCTCCGCTTCCAACGCAAACAACTCATTGCGATTGGCACTCAAGGTGCTGGAATAAAAGCAGAAATTATTACGGCTTTCATTTTTAACCTGATACATCGCAATGTCGGCCGTTTTGATTAACTCGGCGGAGTCATTGCCATTTTCCGGGTATAGGCTAATGCCAATACTGGCACCAATAATGAGTTCATGGCCATTGATGTAAAACGCCTGACCCAGCATGTCGATAATCTTACGCGCCACAACGGCTGCATTGTTGGCTTCGTGCAGGCTATCCATGACTACAATAAACTCGTCCCCACCCAAGCGTGCCAACATATCGCTGTCGCGAATCGCATCATTGATGCGCTCTGCAACTTGCCCCAGCAAGCTATCTCCTACCTGATGTCCCAAGGTATCGTTGACGATTTTGAAACGATCGAGATCAATAAACAGGACGGCAATTTTTCCTTGTTCACGGCTAGCGCGACGGATGGCATGCTCCAGCAGTTCATTGAGCAGGCGACGATTGGGCAAACCGGTTAATGGATCATGATTGGCGACTTGTTCCAGCTTGGTTTGCGCTAATTTAACATCACTAATATCTTCAAAAATAGCAGTGAAATGCGTAGCCTGGCCTTGCACATCCTTAACTGCGGTGATACTCAACCATTCGAGGAATATTTCACCATTTTTGCGCCGATTCCAGATTTCGCCTCGCCAAGCTCCGTTCGACTCTATGGAAAGCCACATGGCTTGATAGAAGTTTTTATCGTGCTTGCCAGATTGCAACATACGCGGACTCTGGCCTATAACTTCCTCAGGCGTATAACCGAATATCTTGCAAAACGCTTGATTGACACGAAGAATATGCGGATCACTTCCGTTCGAGGTAATCAGGATGCCTTCCTGACTATTATCAAACACCGAAGCAGACAGCCTCAAATTTTCTTCAGCCATCACACGCTCCGTAATATCGTGTCCGACTGTAATCAAACCTCGGCGTTTACCATTGGCTTCAAATAACGGAATTTTGCAAGCTTCAAACTGCCTTGTATTGCCATGCTCATCAGCGACGGTTTCCTTTGAAACATCCAGCGAACCACGCACCCAAGCCTGCTCATCACTAACTTTGCAGGCGTGATGAATATCAGCAAGATGTGGTTGCAACACGGCCAGTTCTTCTGCACTCTTGCCCTGCCAGGCCAAGCCGTGCAATCGAAATAACTTTTCCGCTACCGAATTCACCATGAGCCAGCGCCCATCGGCATCCTTGAAGAATATAGCACAGGGTAAATTATCAATCAGGCTTTTCATGCGTAGCAGATTATCAGCATTCTCTTTTTGGCTGTTCCACAAAAACAATGCTAGCGGAGAAAGCAAAATCACCATGCCAATGGCATTAACCACAACTTGCGCCAGCTTGCCAAACACAAGCACGTTGCTCAGTAGCTCTAGGCTAACCTCACCTACCAGAATCAACAACAGCAGACTCCACAAAGAACTTGCGAGCCAGGCGACAAATGGCTTATAAAACAGCAGAGCGAAAACTGTCACCGCAGGTAGCACAGAAAAAATCAAAACGGGGTCAATCAAAACCACAAAAATTCCTTCATGAAAATTCCAAGTATCCAACAGGGTAATATTGTTCGATTTCGTATTAATGCACAGCATGAAAATATGGCAGATTCAATAACGAATCCATTAAACTTCAGTATATGAGTAAATAAGGATTGCCAATAATCCGATTAAAAGCACTTATTCCCCTCTACGGCACATTTTGACCAAAGGTTAATGTGAGCTTGGAAATGCAATCAAATAGCAGAAAAGCATTAATGTCAAAATATGCCCATAATGGAACTTTTGCGGCAAATTATTGGGTCTAATTTAAAGAAGTGTTATATAGGATTGTTAGGGTAATCCGAAAGCGCCTCAGATAACCCAAAAGGATTAGTAAACCAAATGTGTACAACCATAAATTATGCTAAAAAATGTTGGATTCTGGCAGCACTGCTGATGGTTTTGGTCGGTTGTGCCACTTCGCCCACAAAACCCATGCCTCCAGCTATTTCAATAGAAGAATTGGAGCGTATCCTACCCAAACCAGCCCCCAATTTGGCACTGGACGAAATCGTTAAACTCTCGAAAAATAAAGAATCGGCCGAGCAGATCATCGAAAAAATAAAACTCAGCCAATCACACTATAATTTGGCGCCTTCACAATCATTAGCGTTGAGCAAACAGGGCGTTAATGCAAAAGTGCTGGATTTCATTCATGCCGATTGGGAACAAGTGCTGCGCAACAGCATTGCTGGAGAAATCAATAAACGCCAACAACTCTCCGAAGAACAAAACAAACGCGAGCAGGAAATGCTATTGCGTGAATACCAAATGCGCTATCGCTATTACGACCCGTTTGACTATGGCTACCCACCTTACTGGGGCGGTTATCCTTATTATAATCGGCCTTATATCGGCCCACATTTCTTCCCGCCTAGGCCACACCGTCGTTAATCCTAAAAACATCCGTTCAATTCGCAGATTACGCAGATTTTTATATGCTTGCGAGGGTTTGGCGTATCACAAGAAGGATGTGTCGCCTATCCAGTTTTGTCGTTGTTTTATCTGCGGACAACTGCTTTTTCCAGGTTAATTGCGGCTAATTCATCACTGGAGGCAAATCCAACACATTCACCCCGCCCAAATGGCTGCCCAAAATGGCCTGCCTAACCATTTCCACCGCCTGTGGACGCGGAAAACTCTTGCGCCAGGCCAAGGCCACACGTCTTGCCGGAGCGGGTTGGTCAAACGGACGGAAGCACAACATGCGATTGGCATCGGCCGTGGGTACACAAGCGGTGCAAGGCAAAATGGTAATGCCCACGCCGGATGCCACCATATAACGTATGGTTTCCAGCGAGCTGCCTTCCAGCGTTTGCTGAATGCCGCTGGCGGTTTCGCTCTGGCTTAATTGCGGACACATTTTCAGCACCTGATCGCGGAAGCAATGCCCGGCTCCTAGCAGCAAAACCGTTTCATCCCCCAGCGCGGCAGGCGCAATACTGGTCTGATGGCTCCAGGCATGATTGGCAGGCAAGGCCAATTGAAACGGCTCATCATAAAGCGCTTGCGTGACGATGCCCGGCTCTGAAAACGGCAATGAAATAATAATCACATCCAGCTTGCCATGCTTGAGCTGCTCGCGCAGGTCTGCCGTGTAACTTTCCTGAATAATCAATTGCATATTGGGCGAACTGGCACCCAACAAAGGCAACATCTGCGGCAACAAATATGGCCCTATGGTATAAATCGCGCCCAACCGCAGCGGGTGCGACAGCGGATCACCGCTCTGGTCGGCAATGGCTTTGATGCTGGCCGTTTCTTCCAGAATACGCGCCGCTTGCGCCACTATCAGCTCACCCACAGGCGTGAGGGTAATTTCACTGGAAGAACGCTCAAAAATAGCCACGCCCAATTCTTCCTCCAGCTTTTTAATGCCTATGCTCAAAGTGGGCTGGCTAACAAAACAGGCTTCCGCCGCATGGCCAAAATGGCGCTCGCGGCTAACGGCAACAATGTAACGAAGTTCGGTTAGAGTCATGATCGAATGTAGTCAAAACTTTGAAAGTAAAGACGATTAAAACTGTAATTTTACGCGGATTTTGAACGGTCACGCCAGCTAGTTGATACTGTTATAATCCTTGTAAATTTTAGTCGTTTGGTAGAACTCTATCTTGTTTTTTCAGAAAAAACCCTCCCCTCTGAATAGCCGCCGTGAAAGCGTAGCTACTGCAAAGAAAATTGATCCCAAACATGCCAGCCTGATGCGTGAGGCTTGGTGGTTGGTCTTGGTGGTTGTCGGCATTTTTCTGGCAGTTATCCTGTTCAGTTATCACCCCAATGATGCTTCATGGTCACACAGTGCCAGTCAGCTCGATAATACGCACAATGCTGGCGGTACGCTGGGTGCGTGGGTTTCTGACATGCTGCTGTATTTATTCGGCTTTTCCGCCTGTGGTGGGTAGTGCTGGCCTTTTACGCCATGTGGCTGGTTTATTTGCGACTGGAAATTGAAGAGCAGAATCAGCGCCCTACCCTGCTGTTTAATTTGGCGGGATTTGGTCTGTTATTGATTACTTCCTGCGCGCTTGAAGCTGGGCACTTATTGGTTGTACCGGTTCAATTGCCCGCCGACCCAGGTGGAATGCTGGGCAATGCGCTGGATGGCGCGCTGCAATCGCTGCTGGGTTTCGCCGGTTCTACCATGGTTTTATTATTGTTATGGGCAATAGGCTTCAGCTTGTTTAGCGGTTGGTCGTGGATTTTACTGACAGAAAAGTTGGGTGGATTGCTGGAACATAGTTATTTTTTCATACAGCATAAATGGCAAATCTGGCAGGATAAACGTGCAGGACTAATCGTCGAAAAACTACGTAGCGAATATGTGGAAACAGAACGTAAACGCACTGAGAATCGCCCACCTGTACAGATTGAGCCACCCGTGCTGGCTATCCCCAAAAGTGAACGTGCAGAAAAAGAACGTCAAACACCGCTATTTGAAAATCTACCGGATTCACCCTTGCCTCCACTGCATTTATTGGATGAAGCACGTGGAGAAGTGGAAATGCAATCCGCCGAAACGCTGGATTTCACCTCGCGTCTAATTGAGCACAAGCTCATGGACTTTGGCATAGAAGTCAAAGTGCTGACCGCACAGCCTGGCCCGGTGATTACACGTTTTGAACTGGAACCGGCACCGGGCGTGAAAGGTAGCCAAATCACCAATCTGGTCAAGGACTTGGCACGTGCACTATCGGTCGTCAGTGTGCGCGTGGTGGAAACCATCCCCGGCAAGACCTATATGGGTTTGGAAATTCCCAACCCCAAACGCCAAATTGTGTCCTTATCCGAAATTTTAAGCTCACAGGTTTATGCCAATAGCAGCTCACCTCTAACCATCGCCATGGGCAAGGATATTAGCGGCAAACCTGTGGTTGCCGATTTGGCCAGAATGCCGCACGTATTGGTAGCGGGGACAACCGGCTCCGGTAAATCAGTCGCCATTAACGCTATGATTCTGAGCTTGTTATACAAGGCCGACCCCGGCAAAGTCAGGATGATTCTGGTAGACCCCAAAATGCTGGAGCTTTCAGTCTATGAAGGCATTCCGCATCTGCTGGCACCAGTAGTGACTGATATGCGTCAAGCCGCCAGCGCGCTTAACTGGTGCGTGGCGGAAATGGAACGCCGCTATAAACTGATGTCGGTGCTCGGCGTGCGTAATCTGGCGGGTTATAACCAGAAAATCCGCGACGCGGAAAAAGATGGTAAACGTATTCCGCACCCCTTCACCCTCACCCCGGATGAACCGGAACCGCTGGAAGAGTTGCCGCTCATCGTGGTGGTGATTGATGAATTGGCCGATATGATGATGGTGGTTGGCAAAAAAGTGGAAGAACTGATTGCACGTCTGGCGCAGAAAGCGCGCGCTTGCGGCATCCATTTGGTGTTGGCCACACAGCGTCCCTCTGTGGATGTCATCACCGGTCTGATTAAAGCCAACATCCCCACCCGCGTCGCGTTTCAGGTTTCCAGCAAAATTGATTCGCGCACCATATTGGATCAAATGGGTGCCGAAGCGCTTTTGGGTCAGGGTGACATGCTGTATCAACCGCCGGGCACCAGCAATCCAGAGCGACTGCATGGCGCATTTGTCTCCGATCAGGAAGTGCATCGCGTGGTTGAATTTATCAAATCACAAGGTGAGCCCAATTATATTGAAGGCATGTTGACCGGCGAGGCCGAAGAAGGCAGCACAGATTTTGACGAAAGCAGCAAAAGCAGTGGTGGCGAAGCGGATGCACTGTATGACGAAGCCGTTGCCATCGTTCTCAAAACCCGCCGCGCCTCCATCTCGGCCGTACAACGCCATTTGCGCATAGGCTATAACCGCGCCGCGCGTTTGATCGAAGACATGGAGCGCGCAGGGCTGGTTTCATCCATGCAAAGCAATGGCAACCGCGAAGTATTGGCTCCACACAACACAACTGAATAAAGCGAGCACGCATGAAATTCCTGTCAAGTTTATTACTCACCCTGCCCTTGCTGTCCCAGCCCCTGCTTGCCAACGCTGGCGGCGTGGATAGACTTAAAACCTTTCTGCAAAAAACCAGCACCCTGCGCGCCCAGTTTCATCAGGTAGTCGTGGATGCACAAGGCAAAAAAGTACAGGAAGTCAGCGGCAGTATGCAGCTGCTGCGTCCGGGCAAATTCCGCTGGGATTACAACAAACCCTTCCAGCAGGAAATCGTCGGCGACGGCGTAAAAGTCTGGCTCTATGATCCCGAGTTAAATCAGATCACCGTGCGCGCAATCAGCAAGGCGCTGGGTTCCAGCCCCGCCGCCCTGCTCTCCGGCAGTCAGGATATGGAAAAAAGTTTTGTGCTAAAAGACCAGACCCGCCCCGGCAACCTGGAATGGGTACTGGCCACACCCAAAGTGGAAGAAACCGGTTTCGAACGCGTTTTGCTGGGTTTTAACGGTGACACGCTACAAGCCATGGAACTGCATGACAGCTTCGGTCACACCACGCAAGTGAGCTTCAGCAAGCTGGAATTAAATCCCAAGCTATCACCCACTACATTTCGCTTTACACCTCCGGCAGGGGCGGATGTGGTGGGGGAATAAGCCGCCGCTTAAATCACTCAGCCTACTGGATAGCTCATAAAACTACAGAACAAATGGGATGGTGCAATGCTAAATGAAGATAGTTTGATAGCGCTTTTAAATGACACTGAATCAGACCGTATTGAGCGAACAGTATCGGTAAAAGATACAGACAAATTTTGTCAGGCCGTTTGTGCTTTTGCCAATGATTTTCCCAATCATCGGCAATCCGCTTTTCTTTTGATTGGAGTTAAAGATAACGGAGAGTTGTCAGGTTTAACGGTTACGGATGAATTGCTCAAAGACTTGGGCGGCATCAGGTCAGACGGCAATATTTTGCCGCAACCAGCTTTAACTGTAAGCAAACATAGTTTGGATAAGGGGGATGTCGCAGTGGTTGAAGTAACCCCGTCTGACCTCCCCCCTGTGCGCTATAAAGGGCGCGTATGGATTAGAGTGGGACCTCGCAAATCGGTAGCCAATGAACAGGAAGAACGCATTCTCACTGAGCGTAGAGTGGCTTTGTCTCGATCATTTGATGCTCGCCCATGTCTGGAGGCCGCGATTGATGATCTGGCCTTGGGGCAGTTCGATGCCTATCGGCGGGAAGCCGTAGATGCTGAAACCATAGGGCGAATCACCGCTCCATTCCCCATCAATTAGCCTCATTAAGGTTGTTTGATCCAGATCGGGAATGCCCCACCTATGCAGGCCTATTGCTGGTAGGTAAAAACCCCAGATTTTTCTTGCCTGGCGCTTATGTTCAATACCTCAAATTGCCCAACACATCGCTCACGGATATTCCCCAGGATCAAGCTGAAATCTCAGGCGACCTATTGTCCGTTCTACGCGAATTAAACACACGCATCAAACTGCTAATTCAAACAGGCTTGACGCAAATAACCAGCTTGCAGGAGAAGTTGTTACCCGATTATCCAGAAACTGCATTACGTGAATTATTAATGAACGCGGTCATGCACCGTAATTACGATAGCAATTCACCTATTCGCTTATATGTCTTCAGCGATCATATTGAAATTCAAAGTCCCGGTGGTTTATACGGGGAAGCGACACGCGAAAACTTCCCCACAAGAAATAGTTACCGCAATCCGGTGATTGCAGAAGCCATGAAATCCATGGGCTTTGTGAATAGATTTGGCTACGGGGTGCAAAGAGCGCAGGCTTTATTAAGTGAAAATGGCAATCCGCCGGCAGAGTTTGAGTTTGATGAGCATTCCGTACTGGTAAAAATCTATCGGAATGCATCATGAAAACCGTGGCTTTTTTTAATAACAAAGGCGGGGTAGGAAAAACCACACTGGTTTATCACCTGGCCTGGATGCTGGCCGATAAAGGGATCAAAACCCTGGTTGCCGATTTGGATCCGCAAGCTAATTTAACAGCCATGTTTTTGGATGAAGATCGTCTGGAACAACTTTGGCCGGATGGAGAACATCCAGATACTATCTATGGCGCAATTCGTCCAATACTTCGCGGTGTGGGGGATATTTTATCGCCCCATGTAGAGCGCTTTGGGGATAATTTGAGCCTGATCCCTGGCGATCTTGGCCTCTCAAGCTTTGAAGATAAATTATCGGATGCATGGCCACGCTGCCATGATGGTGATGAATCCGCTTTTCGCATTATTACAGCCTTTCATCGCGTTATTGAAGCGGGTGCCGCTATTGTTGACGCACAGATTGTGCTGATTGATGTTGGCCCCAATTTAGGTGCTATAAATAGAGCCGCATTGATCGCTTCCGATTACGTGGTTTTGCCACTTGCCCCGGATTTGTTTTCATTACAAGGCCTGAAGAATCTAGGGCCGAAATTAAGAGAGTGGCGACAAAGCTGGAATGACAGGCTAACAAAAGCGCCTCAAGATATTTCCATGCCCAAAGACCCAAACCGAAAAAAGCCCTGAGTGAATTTGTCGCATTTGTCCTGGAACAAATGACTTTTGTTCACGGCCTGCGTGTGCGCGGCATGTTCAGTGGTTATGGCATTTTTCAGGAAGATTGCATGTTCGCACTCATCATCGCCGACCAGCTGTATTTCAAAGCCGATGCCACCACGCGCATAGCGTTTGAGGCCAAGGGCTTGCATCCATTCACCTATGCGGCGCGCGGCAAGTTGGTGGAGGTGCAATATTTTGAGGCACCGCCAGAGGTATTTGACGAAATCGACGCGATGCGCTTGTGGGTGAATAAGGCTCTGCTTGCAGCCATTGGAGCCAGAAAACCTAAAAAAGCAAGCCTCGATCTCACTCCACACTAGAACCGGGGAAACAGGAATGAATAATCATTCGCATCAAGCAGCTTGTTAATTGTCTCTCAACAATGACTACTTAACACCCCAAACGGCACAGCCACTGGCCATTACAGGCCTAAGGCCTGCACACCACATGCAAGCTGCGCTACCTCAGAAACCCCGCGCCTGTTTTCAGCTTATTCCATGAAGTTGAAAGATGGCAGCGCTCACACTGACGGCCGAAACCACCGTCGTGAACATCATTGGACGCATGACAATCTCCGCAGGCAACTGGAGTTGCCAACTTTTTACCTTTGGATGGGTACTTATGGCAATCATAACAGGCGATGTCTTTGTGCCCACCATCGAGCTTGAATTTGGTTTTCTTGTCATGGTCAAAATCCCAAATTTTCCAGTTACGCTCATTGTGACAAATTTCACATTGCTGACCCAAACGTAACTTATGCACATCCTCCTTGATATGGCAACTCGCACAATCGGATTTCGCATCCTTGAATGCGGGTGTTAGATGGCATTTCTTACACTCCGTCTTGTAGTGCTTACCAAGTAAGGGGAACGTGGATTTGGCATGGTCAAATTTGGCTTGCGTCCAGGATTTTTCATTATGGCAATCCTCGCATTTGTCACCCTCCTGACCTTTATGCTTATCGTCCTGCTTATGGCAGGCAATGCAGGTGCTTTTCAGCTTGTCTTTATAAAGATGACTCTTGTGGCAGGCATCGCATTTGACCGTTTTATGCTTTTCCAGCAAGCGATATTTGGTATCGCGATCATGATCGAAAATCAGAGCTTTCCATGTCTTTTCAAGGTGACAGCTTTCACATTTCTGCTCATAGCGCCCTTTATGTCCTTTTTTATCATCATCTTTCTTGTGGCAGGAATAGCAATCCATTTTCAGATTTTGCCCATAGAGCTTGCCGGTGTGGCAAGCCACACATTTGGTCGTACCATGCGTATCCTTAAGCTTGTATTTGGTATCACGGTCATGGTTAAACTTGGTGGCATGCTTCCAGTCTTTTTCAGTGTGGCAGATTTCGCACTTAATACCGAAATTACCCTTGTGCCCATTCTTGTCATCATCAGTCTTGTGGCATTCATGACATAACAAAGGCAATTTTTCTTTCAAACCATTCTTGTGACAGGTTTGGCATTTGGCATCTTTATGCTTGTCGTGTAGTGGGAATTTGGTTTTATCATGGTCAAAACCGGGCGTGCTAGTCCAGCTACGTTCGTTGTGGCATTTTTCACAACGCTCACCCAAAGTACCATCGTGCTTGTCATCGTTGCGGTGACAAGAGAAGCAGCTGGTTGCAAGCTTCAGTGTACTCGCCGAAGGTTTATGACAGCTTTCGCACTTAGCTGTTAAATGCTTGCCGCGCAAATCATAGCGCGTGTCTTTGCTATGATTAAACGTGTCTTCTTTCCAGTCTTTTGCGCTGTGGCAGTTGGCGCACTTGCTACCAAACACGCCTTTGTGTTTGTCATCCTTTTTATGACAAGAGTAGCAATCCTTGGGCGCTTCCTTGTATTTTTTGCTCTTGTGACAATCGTCACATTTCACATCCGCATGTTTGCCATCCAGCGCAAACTTGGCTTTATTGTGATCGAACTTTTCCCTGGTATCTTTCCAATCTTTCTCGGAGTGGCAATTCTCGCAGGATGTGCTTAATGTACCCTCGTGCTTGTCGTCTTTTTTATGGCAGGCATTACAAGTGTTTGGTGTGTCACGATATTTGGTTTTTGATTTATGACAGTCCTTGCAATCGGTATTGGCATCGGCATGTGCGCCTTTCAGCTCAAAATCAGTTTCTCCGTGCTTGAAAGTCTTGGTATTGATGGGTGCGATTTGTGCTGCGCGCCCCTTGTGTTCGGTATGGCATTGGGCACAGTCACGTCCGGCTTTCAGCTTGCCATGATAGCCTCGCTTCTGCGTCACATCCCTGGTGATGTCTTTATGGCAATCCTTGCATAACTGGTTCTGCCCTGATTTGTCGAAGCGCTTGTGGCACTGCTGGCAGTCATCTTCATATTTGGCATGGCCTTGAATCACCTTACCCGGCATCATGGCCGATTCCAACGTTTCAGCACCTGCACTAAGTGACAGCAAAAATGTCAGTATTAAAAAACTCAATATACGTAGCATTGATTTTTACTCAATCAGTACATGTGAACCCAGATGACATGAAATATGGCGGTTGCCACCATCATGTACATCAAGGGGATATGCAAAACATGCCAAGCAGAAAATATCTGTTCAAATTTCTTGAATTGAGCCACTGTTTGTATTTGCGACAAATAGAGCCGGATCAATTCCACAGATTCCTCTACAGCATCTTGTCCGCCACCCAAAGCATGCTGAACATGTTGAATATTATGTTTGCTGCGCCAAATCAGCAGCATACGGCGTAAATCAAAACTGAGGAAATACCAGACCCCAGCCAGAAAACCACGTTTGGCTTCCAGCGCTTCGTGCTCAAAATCCTTAAGCCATTGTTCCACTTCTGGATAGGGATGTAGACGCGGTTTGACATCGCCGCTACTTCCCGCCAATTCTGCGCGCGCGCCTTTTAATGTGGAGCGGCTGCCATACAAGCCTTTGTGAATGCGCGTATAAACAAAGCGACCAATCAAACCGCTACCGGCAACCAGCAACATGCAATACAGTGCCACTGCGGCGTTTAAGGAACCAAAACGAAAGGTGGAATGAAACAAAACCAACGTCGGCCCCAATACGCCTAGTATCATATGAATACGAAACCAATGCTTGAGCTTGCCCAGGCGCTGCATGAATGTAATATGTTTGCGTAACGAATAAAGCAGCAAGGTCAACATCATCAAACCACCAATCAGCCCCAGGTTATAGCCCAGACCAGTGCCGGATTTATAGTAGTTGCCGTGACCCACCTTCCAACCACCCCATACCAATGCCAACAACAGCAATAACATGAAGATCTTTTTTAAATAATATGTAACCCTACTTATCACTAAATTTCCTTTTATTTTTTAGTAAATTAGTAACCAACTCTATGAGTTTTATGAGAAGCTGAATGCAGTCTGCGCTAAATTGACGTGTGAAATTTTCACACGTATTATGCGCGTACTGTCAAAAATTTCAATAATTTTATAGACTAACGGTTTAGTCCCTCGCTCAACGAACGTATATTAATACCATCCAAATGTCTGAGGTAAATCATCCCTATTACCATGCCAAGTATAACCTTACTGATCTATCTCACCCCACTTCTGTTGATTCTAGCGCTTTACATCTCACGCCAAAAACGACGCAATCGGCGTGGCCACGCGCGCCTGCATGAAGCAAGAGAGGCCGGGTTAACTGAGCCGGCCTCCATCCACCCCATAATTGATCCGGGACGCTGCGTTGGCTCCGGTGCCTGTGTCAAAGCCTGCCCGGAAAAAGCCTTAAGCATGATAAACGGCAAGGCCGAGCTGACCGACCCTGCTCACTGTATTGGTCATGGCGCCTGTCTGCTAGCATGTCCGGTAGAGGGTATTCAGCTGGTATTTGGTACCGAAAAACGTGGCATGGATATTCCTTATGTCGCCCCCTCCTTTGAAACCAATGTCGCTAATATCTTTATTGCGGGTGAACTGGGGGGCATGGGCTTGATTCGCAAAGCCGCCGAACAGGGCAAGCAGTCTATTGATTCCATACTGAACAAAAAAAATGAGGGCAACGAATTCGATGTCGTCATTATTGGTGCCGGTCCCGCCGGGCTTTCGGCCTCATTGGCAGCCAAGGCCGGCAAGCTCAACTACGTGACGCTGGAACAGGAAGATTCTTTGGGCGGTGCCATTTACAAATACCCGCGTAACAAGGTTGCCATGACCCAGCCTGTAGTTTTGCCCATTGTCGGCAAAGTAGAAATGTACGACATCAGCAAGGAGGAACTGCTGGGGTTCTGGTTGCGCGTACTCAGTGAGCAGAACCTCAATGTCCATTTTAACGAACGCATGGAAACCATCTCTAAAACCGAATTAGGCTATGCGGTTAAAACCTCCAAAACCACCTATCAGACTGCCAATATATTGCTGGCCATTGGCCGCATGGGTACACCGCGCAAACTGGATGTGGCCGGAGAAGAGCAAGCCAAGGTGGTGTATCGCCTGATAGACCCTGAACAATATCGCGGTATGCATGTATTGGTAGTAGGCGGCGGCGACAGTGCATTGGAAGCCGCCATTACCATTTCCGCACAGCCCGATACTACAGTCACGCTATCTTATCGCAGTGAAGCCTTTGGCCGAGTCAAAGGAAAAAACCGTGAAGATCTGCAAAAAGCAGAGGCCGCTGGACGGCTCAGAGTGGAACTTAAATCCAAGGTTAAGGAGATTTTTTCAGACACGGTACAAATCGAATTATCCAGCAAGGAAATCGAGGAAATTCCCAATGAAGCTGTCATCATATGCGCTGGTGGTGTGTTACCCACACCCTTTCTAAAAGAAATCGGCATCATGGTAGAAACGCATTACGGCACCACACCTGTCGCCAGCTAGATTATTAATTCAGCCATACAGAATAAAAGAACGGGCTGGAAGCCAAGACTAAAACCATCTATTATGCGCATTGCGTAAAGCACATCTGAATGCTTAGCAGAATCACTTAAGTAATCTCATTTCGCAACTCAATCCAAACGCGCTGCATTTCAGGCGCAACGCATATAAAAAGGAATTAAATATGGCGAACATTAGCATTGAACACAATCCGAGCGAAGATCGTTTAAAGCAACTTGGCGTTGCAAAATGGCCCACCTGGTCGAAAGAAGTTTCAGTATTTCCTTTTGAATTTAATGCACGTGAAACCGCTTATATTCTTGAAGGCGACTGCACCATCACCCCAAACGATGGTAGCGCCGCCGTTGATTTCACTGCAGGTGATCTATTGGTGTTTCCTGAAGGCCTGAGTTGCAAGTGGGAAGTAAAAAAGGCTTTGAAAAAGCACTATAAGCACGGTTAATTTCGTGCATGTGGCATATAGCCACTAAAATGCATTGCATTAAAAAGGGTTGGCGCTATGCGTCAGCCCTTTTTATTTGATTGAATACTCAATAAAAACTGCAAAAAATATGGCAGCTTTCGCGCCCGCCAGACTGGCAGGCGCGCTATCTAAAAACAGGTATTGATTCCAAAGAATATTAAGTGCCTAATGATAATCAGGCTGTGGTCATATGTGCTGGGGAATATTCTCTGGCATCTGCCATACTTGGGTGAGAGCAAAATGTAATGGATACGTTGACTCCTGAAAAACAAAGTCTGACCAAGGCAGTTGCAGTTTTTATCGGCTGGCTATCCGGCTCAGTGGGAGGTATCGCCGCCATTTTTTACGTATTTGGCTATCTTTCCAGCGTTGCACAACTCAATCTGCTGGGTTTGTCAGGATTAGTGCACTTGGAGCACGAGCACTATCTGGAAGAGGGCGGACGTTATCTTATTACTGTGGTGGCGCAGACGGGGGAAATTGTACTCAACCTGTTGATTTTGATCAGCGTTATCGCTCTGCCAGTATTGTTATTACTTGCAGGAATGTCATCATTCAAACTTGCCTGGCTCAAAACCAAACAAGACTGGGTAATGAGTAGTTTGATAGCGTTCAATCAGCGCTTTCCCGAATTTTGGCGAGTTATCGCGTTTATTGTGTTGCTGATGGCACTATTGGTAGGCACTGAAGATCCCAGAATTTTTAAAGCGCCGCTGGAAGTTTCCGGTTTGCTTTTTAATGAGGCTGCACATGGCAAGACCGCAGGGCTGGCACAATTACTCATTCTGGGTGACACATCAAAACTGAATGCTATTTTCGCTAATAGTTTACTAATGCTGCTCAAAGAAGGCCTATTACTTTTTCTTGCCTGGGAGGTGGTCAGCGGTTGGCGCGCACGACTACTCTATATGTCGCCTTTTATTATTATTTTCCTGCTTTATTTTTTGCTGTTACCTATGCTTTATGGTGTGCTGCAACGGCAGATTCATTTGCCTGTCGTAACTCTCGCGTTGACTGACACCAAGTCCTTGGGCGATCAGAAGAAACTGTATCTGCTCAACAAATCCGATCAAGAATTCGTGCTGTGGGATGCGAACAGCAAACGCGTATTCTGGTTGCCTGTAAGCGCTGTAAAGTCAGCAGAAATCAGGCAAGTCGAGCCTTTGTTTTTACACCGGGATAAAGAAAGGATAGCGCCATGAGACAATTATTTTCTATAAAAAATGTGCTATTGATCGTGGCACTGCTGCAATCAGGCTGCGTGACCACGCAGAGTACAGTGGGGCCAAACAGCATGATAGAGAGGATTAGCGCACCGCCTGCCACCAAGATTCCTGAAACCGGAGATACTATTGGTATTCTAGGTGTTTCTGGTTCCAATGTTTTCCTTAATGGCGAGCGCGCTCAGAATGGAGCCTTGGTTAAAGTAGGCGACACGATCACTACCGGACAAAATAGCAGCGGTTTGGTGGATTTTACCAGCGGTGGCTTTTTTCAACTGGATGAAAACACCGATCCCATTTTCCTTGTCAAGCGGCTTAGCGAGGGAGTTTGCATTTTTATCCGCATTTTCAAAGGGCAATCCTTCCTGGATAAGCAGGATTTTTGCATAGAGAGCCCGGTACTGGAAGCCATAAGCCACAGCCAGATTAATATCATAGTCACTACTCAACAATCGGGGATAACCGTCCTTAAAGGCAATGTGGCCATGGTGCGACCGCAACCAGTGCGTGTAAAGGCGGGTCAAAGAATCATCGTACACAAGCAGGATGGAATTAGTTTAAAAAGCCTCTCCGAGCCGCAATTGGCGGATATTGTACGTTGGCGTAATAACTACACTTTTCAAGGCTGGTGCTGCGCCGATAACAAGCTTCATTCAAGCGACCGCAACCAATGTACAACGGGTAACTTCTCATTTAACAAAGCGCAACTGGAAAGAAGCTGCGCACCGCGCAGCGAATCACCGAATATCCGTTTCAACCTGCCATTACCCCCAATCAGGAATAAGCCGCCGAAAATGCAGAATCCATCGTACACGCCAGGCTAAATTGATTTTAAAATAGCTTGAAAGAAGACATTCGCAGTTGCCAAGTTACATAAATTGGCGTATCGATTATCGCTATGCTTGATTAAAAATCAGGCTACAGCTACATGAAGGATGTAAATATGAGTGAGGATGGGGGAACAAAAAGTTGGTGGGTGACTTTCCCCGGCGTACTGACAGCGATTGCCGGTGTAATCACAGCGACAGGTGGATTTTTGCTTGCGCTGAATCAGACAGGTCTGTTGGGTAGCAAGTCTTCCGAGGCTAAATCGGTAACGGTGGCACCTGAATCAGGCATTTCAACAGTTGCAACGGCAAGTGGCACCACGCCCTCAGCAGCCAGTGATGCACGCGCAGTTGTTGCTGAGAATTCGCACTCCCCTGCAGCTGGCGCGCATCAAGCCTCCAATGTAGTTAAGCTGGGCAAGTTAACCTACACCTTACTTTCTGCACATGCAGAACCGCTAAACTCAGAAAAATGGGTGCTTAAACTCTCGATTCGCCTCATGAACGATGCTGGCTCCCTGGTGCTTTTATGGGATGAGGGATTTCGATTAAAAATGGATGGCGTGCCGCGTGCGCCTATTTCCAATCTTTACAAAGCCGTTAATAGTCGTAGCGCAGAAGAAGGCGAAGTGGTGTTTCAGGTGCCCTATGCAGCACGCAATTTGGAGCTGGTAATTGGTGAAAAAGAAGAGTACAGCTCTTTATTTATTGCCTTTAGTGTTCCCTCTGCGGCCGAAAAAGATCAACTACTGGCGGAAAACGTGGTGCATAACTTTACCTTCGCCAGCCCGGGGTTACGCAGCAAGATTCAGCATCTGGCCTTACCGTCGCAATAGTCCTGACTAACCAAAACAGAGGGAGCTTACAAAATGAAAATCCGCAATCACCGCTTAATTAAAGATGACGACAATAGTGTGGCGTTTATTCCCAGCCCCAATATCGGCGGCGTTATACAGCCAAAATTTCTGATCATTCATTACACCGCAGGTAGTAGTGCTGAGGGTGCTATTTCCTGGTTTCAGAATCGAGCATCAAAAGTATCCGCGCATCTGGTCATTGCGCGTGATGGCACGATTACGCAAATGGTTGCTTTCAACCGTCTGGCACAACATGCGGGCGTATCGCAATGGGGCAGCCTGACCAGCCTGAATCGTTACACCATTGGCATTGAGCTGGATAATGCCGGAAAACTGATTCAAAGTGGCGGTAAATGGGTGTCACCACTCACCCGCCGCAGCTATGCCGAGAGCGAAGTCACCATTGCCAACCATAAAAATGATCCGGCAGGAACGCCGCCCTCCGGTTGGCATGCTTATACCGAAGCGCAAATTGAGGCCACACTTGCGGCTAGTTTAGCGCTGGTCAAAGCTTACGGACTGACTGATGTGCTTGGACATGAAGACATTGCTCCGGGGCGTAAAACGGATCCCGGCCCGGACTTTCCCATGGCATCAGTACGTTCCCGTTTGCTAGGTAGAGGTGGCGATCAATCCGAGCACTTTCAAACCACAGCAGATCTCAATGTGCGCAGTGGTGCGGGAACAGAATTTTCACTACTCCCAGGCAGCCCTTTACCAGTTGGCACTGAAGTTGAAGTTTTGCAACGTAACGGCGTGTGGTGGCAGGTGGACGTGGTTGGATCGGCCAATGGCGTAATGGATATAGTCGGCTGGTGCCACAGCCGTCATCTGGTGGCAAAGTAACACGCAATTTTTCAACGCAAAAAAAAGCCGATGCGCTAGCATCGGCCCAATCACTATGGAGCAGTTATGAGGAGCATGGAGATGAACCTAACAACGCGATGTGGATATTACAAGGTAGCAGCGTCCCTGTATAAGGGAGAGCATCACCTTCTGTTATGGGATTTTTTCTCGAAAAACACAAGGTAATTGGCATGGTCGGGAATTATTCCCGTATCGGTTTTTCGCCAACACTTTAAACTAGCCACCATTGGCAAAACTTAAACTCCACTATTTTCCAGATAGCTTTTTCAATGCTTATGCCTTCCGGTATCAGCTTCAAGAAACGCCAGCCGTGTGAACTTAAAACTCCGTATAAACCTGATTATCAATGCATTGCTATTATTAGTCATGCTCATAGGCGCATTGCTCATGGCGCGTAATGCGCGTGAAGATGTGCGTGCAGAAGTTCAATCTACCGCCGGCCTGGCCTTACATTTGCTGGATGCCGAGATTCTCTATTACACCTCGGATTATGCCTGGTTAAATAGCGAAAATCAGAACAAAGCCTCCATTTTTCGCCTGCAAAGTCTGAGTAATATTCGCCATTTGCGCATCGAGTTTTTTGATGCCGCCGGTCGCTTGCGTGATAGTAATTACAGCGCAGATAGACGTATTGAGAATCTGCCGCCTGCATGGTTTGCCAAAACCATGGATGTCGTATCCTCCAACATGCCGCCTATTCGACGTCCGATTTACGCCAGTGGGCGCGTACTGGGTGAGCTGATTGTAACGCCTGATCCTACTTATGAAATTGCAGAAATATGGCATGACATTTTAGGCTTGCTGTCACTTGCGGCGTTTTTCTTTGTCGCCGTCAATGCCATGGTGTATTGGGCGGTAAGCCGCGCTTTGCGTCCGGTAGACCGCATTTTAAAGGCATTAACAGAACTGGAAATCGGACATCTGGATGCGCGCTTACCGGTTTTTTCATTGCCAGAACTATCCAGCATCAGTGATAAATTCAACACCATGGCACAAACGCTGCAAAGCAGCATACGCAACAATCATCGTTTGGCACAACAAATGATTCGCTTGCAAGAGGATGAACGTAAAAGTTTGGCACGCGATCTGCATGATGAAATTGGCCAGTGTTTGACCGCAATCCATATGGATGCCTCCGCTATTCTCAATGCCAAACACCTTGCGCATACGCATGAAAGTGCCAAAGCGATTGATAGCGTGGCACGGCAAATGATGGATATGGTGCACACCATGCTGCAACGCCTGCGCCCTGGCGTGCTGGAGGAACTGGGACTGGCAGTAGCTTTACAGGAACTGGTTGATCTTTGGCAGCAACGCCACCCGGATATTTGCTGCACAGTACACATTTCCCAGCAACTGGAAGATGCCGAGGAAGGCATCGCCATTACGGCTTACCGCATCGTTCAGGAATGTCTGACCAATATTGCGCGCCATGCCCATGCGCGGCACGTCGCGATTACGGTCAGCCGTAACGGTGAGGATTTAACTTTATTAATCAAGGATGATGGGATGGGATTTGATACCGGCTCAACGCCGAGTGGTTTTGGCCTGGCGGGAATGCGCGAACGCGTTGAAGGCTTGGGAGGAACTGTCATGATAGAGAGCGAGTACGCTGCCAATCAACCAAACTCAGGGGTGCTGATAGCGGTACGCCTACCCTTTCTGGCAAAGGATGTTGTATAAATGGCTAATATTCGCGTCATGCTTGCAGACGATCATGTGGTGGTACGTTCCGGTCTGCGCCGCCTACTCGAACAAAGTGGCGGCATGGAAGTCGTTGCTGAAGTCGATAGCGGTGAACAAGCCTATCAGTGGTATAGCGAGCATCTGCCGGATGTAATGGTAATGGATATGTCCATGCCAGGCATGGGCGGATTGGAAGCCTTGCGCCGCATCATGGCACGCCATCATGGCGCGCGCGTGGTGATCTTTTCCATGCATGAAAACGCTGCATTTGCCTCGCAGGCACTAAGCGCAGGCGCACGCGGCTATGTGGCAAAATCGGAAGCGGCTGAAGACCTGGTACGCGCCGTGCGCGAAGCAGCGGCAGGTCGCGGCTTTATCAGCGCCGCTGTGGCACAGAAAATAGCATTGCAGAGCTTATCCGGCGATGACGACCCGACGCGCAAACTTTCCGCGCGTGAATTTGAAGTATTTCGCCTGCTGGCCGAAGGGCGTTCTGTGGAAGATATTGCCGAAATCCTTAAAATCAGTCAAAAAACCGTGGCCAACTATCAAACCGTTTTAAAACAAAAACTCGGCATCCTGAACTCCGTCGAACTAGTACGCCTGGCCATACGCTTTGGCGTAATTGAAGGCTGAATCAGGCCGCTTGCAGCCATGTACTATCGCTAATTATTTGAGAGGCTATTGATGAAACCTAATCTTACCCGTTTTATTTCTGCATGGCTGTTATTGCTCTCCCCGGCTTTTGGCTACGCCGGTTTTGAGGAAGGCAAAGCTGCCATGCTGAATCGTGATTTTTCCAAGGCGATGCACGAATTCACCCCATTGGCGGAAAAAGGCGATGCAAAATCACAGCATATCGTCGGCATGATGTATGACGAAGGCCAGGGCGTTGCCCAAAGCTACGAGCAGGCCAGTAAGTGGTATAACAAGGCAGCTACGCAGGGCTACGTTGATGCGCAATACAATCTGGGTGTTATGTATGCACAAGGCCAGGGTGTAACACGTGACGACAAAATTTCAGCTAACTGGTTTAAAAAAGCCGCCAGGCAAGGCCATGCGCTTTCGCAGTTTGCCTTGGGTCGCCTTTATACAGTAGGACGTGGTGTAATGCAGGATGATAAAGAAGCCGCCAAATGGTATCGCAAGGCCGCTGAGCAAGGCCATTACAAAGCACAATTGGTGCTGGGCGGCTTATATATTGAAGGTCGTGGTGTCAGTAAAAACGAGCAGGAAGGCGCACAATGGGTAAGCAAGTCGGCAGAACAAGGGCATCTCAAAGCGCAATACGCATTGGCTCAACTTTACCGTGACGGGCGCGGCGTGCCAAAAAATGCGGTTATTGCTTATGCTTTATATGATGTTGCGAGTAGAGATGGTCATGTAGCCGCTACCCGGGAGCGAGATGCCTTAATCACCCAAATGAGCGCCGAGCACATTGCACAAGGCAAACTGCTGGCAGCGCAATGGCAAAAAGCGGCACCTATCAAAATTCCGACAACTAAAACGCTTACAACCAAGCCCCCTCAGAAAGCGCAGCAAAATTGAAATAAAGGAGACTCCTATAAATTCAAGCCGGGTGTCAGCACTGGCACCCCCTGTATTTCACATAGTGCCAAAACTTGTTCAGAAACAGCTGAGCAATTCTGTTCTACCCCAAAAAATCTTTCAATCCAGCATCTCCCTCCAATTATCAATTGCTACATTCTGCTGAAGCTCGCCCCAAGTCCGTGATTATCCAAAGGTGTCATGATTAACACTTGAGGCTCTTAAACTTCGTATATTTCGCACCGACAAGAGGCACAGCAAGTTCAATAGTGCACCAAATCTAGGCAAACCCGCAGATTACCTGGCTGATTTAACGCAAAAACAATCACTTAAAAAGTTTGGCACGTGCTTTGCTTATAACTAATTACTATGGCCACTATTCAATATCAAAACCAAAAACTTTCGGCCTTTGATGAATCATTTGATTCACAACTTGGGGTTCGATCCGTTTATGCACCTTATGCCGATTGGCTCGCGGGGATGGATTTTGCGCAACTTGCGCAAAAATCGCGCGATGCCGAGCTGCTGTTTCGTCGCGTCGGGATTACGTTTGCCGTCTATGGGGAAGAGGCAGGGGCTGAGCGCCTGATTCCTTTCGATGTCGTGCCACGTATTCTGGCGGCGGATGAATGGAAAAAACTATCCGATGGTGCATGCCAGCGCGTGAAAGCGCTCAATATGTTTCTCAATGATCTGTATCACGGACAGGAAATCATCAAGGCAGGCATTGTGCCGGAAAGCATACTCACCAACGAAATGTACCGCCCCGAAATGCAAGGCGTGGATGTACCCGGCGGTATTTATGCACATATTGCCGGCATCGACATTGTACGCACGGCAGCGGATACTTTTTATGTGCTGGAAGACAATTTACGCACACCGTCCGGGGTTTCCTACATGCTGGAAAACCGGCGCATGATGATGCGGCTGTTTCCTGATCTGTTTCGCCATTATCCAATTTCTCCGGTGGAACATTATCCGCAGTTGCTGCTGGAAAATCTGCGCGCTTGCGCGCCGCGCGGTGTGAGTGACCCCACCGTGGTGTTAATGACCCCCGGTGCTTACAACAGCGCCTACTTTGAACATGCTTTTCTCGCGCAGCAAATGGGCATAGAACTGGTGGAAGGGCAGGACATGTTCGTCAAGGATGATGCGGTATATATGCGCACCACAGAAGGGCCGAAACGCGTGGATGTGATTTATCGCCGTATTGATGATGACTTTATTGATCCACTGGCGTTCAAGGCGGATTCCATGCTGGGCGTGCCGGGGCTGGTTTCAGTGTATCGCAATGGTGGCGTGACATTGGCTAATGCTATAGGTACAGGCGTGGCGGATGATAAATCCACGTATATCCACGTACCGGAAATGATTCGATTTTATTTGGGAGAAGAGCCTATTTTATCTAACGTACCCACCTACAAACTGGGCGAGGAAGACGACAGAAAATATGTGCTGGAGCATCTGGCCGAGCTGGTGGTCAAGGAAGTACAAGGCTCGGGCGGCTACGGCATGTTGGTTGGCCCCACCTCCAGCAAAGCAGAGATTGAAGAGTTTCGTTTGCGCATACTCGCCAACCCCGGCAATTACATTGCCCAACCCACGTTGGCGCTTTCCAGCTGCCCAACCTTGGTGGAGCAAGGCGTTGCACCGCGTCATGTCGATTTGCGCCCGTTCGTGTTATCTGGCAAAACCACCACCGTGGTGCCGGGGGCGTTATGCCGTGTTGCCATGCGTGAGGGTTCGCTGGTGGTGAATTCCTCGCAGGGCGGCGGCACTAAAGATACCTGGGTTTTACAATGTTAGGAGTTCTGCAATGTTGAGCCGCACCGCCGATCATCTGTACTGGATGGCACGCTATATCGAGCGCGCAGAAAACATGGCGCGTATGCTGGAAGTCACCTATCGCATGTCCATGGTACACAATGCCGCACAAAGTGAGGCTGGGTTGTGGGTGCCGCTGCTGCGTATCGCAGACAATTATGATGAATTTATTGCAGCCTATGATGAAATCAGCGCGCGCAATGTGCTGTATCACATTGCGCTGGATGAAAAAAATCCTTCCAGCATTTATAGCTGTTTGCGTGCCGCGCGTGACAATGCGCATGCGGTGCGCGTGGCCATGTCGTCAGAAATGTGGGAGAACATCAATAGCTTATGGCTGGAATTTCAGCAGCTGGATAAACGTCATTTGCTGGAAAGCGGTTTGTCCGAATTTTGCGATTGGGTTAAATCGCGCTCCCATCTGTTTCGTGGCGTAACCTACGGCACCATGTTGCGCGATGACGGCTTCCGCTTCACGCGCCTTGGCAGCTTTATAGAACGCGCGGATGATATGGCACGTTTGCTGGACGTGAAATACCATTTGCTATTACCCTCAGCCAACGACGTAGGCGGCGCAGTGGATTATTACGAATGGAGCGCACTTTTACGTTCAGCAAGCGCTTATGAGGCCTATTTAAAAGTTTATCGCGATGCCGTCACGCCGTTACGTGTAGCCGAGCTTCTGGTGTTGCGCCAAGACATGCCACGCTCACTACATGCCTGCATGAACGAACTCACTACCATTCTTGACCAACTCAATGGCGAAACCGGCAACGAATGCAAACGTCAAGCCGGCGAAATGCATTCGAGGCTGCATTACGGACGCATGGAAAACATTTTCCGCAGTGGCCTGCACGAATTCCTAGAAGCATTTCTCATGCATAACAATCGGCTCGGCATGGAAATACAGCGTACCTATCTTAATGCGCCGAAAGTGGATGAACCTGAGTTAATGATGGATTTTAAATGGTAATGAAAAGGAGCTCACATGAAACTCAACATTGAACACCGCACCCGCTATCAGTTTGATGCGCCTCTCAGCTACACCATTCAGCAATTGCGCCTCACGCCACAAGATGGTTTTGGCCAACGCGTAAAAAACTGGAACCTGAAAGTCAGCGGTCGTGCCGCTTCGCATACCGATGCCTATGGTAATACCGCACACACGTTGGTGATGGATACGCCGCATCAGGAAATCACCATTACCGCCAGCGGCGAAGTGGAAACCGATGTTGATCTGCCTGCCATCTTCAATGGTTTGGCACTTCCGGTGTATTTGCGCCATACGCCATTGACTCAAGCGAATACAGATATTCGCCAGCTAGCCCACCATTTTCTGCCAGCGGGGAAAGTGGTGGATAAAGCCATGCTCATCGCACTAATGAAAAATATCCATCAACGTTTGTTTTGGATCAAAGAAACTAAAACCGCGCCACGATCAGCGATTGAAACCCTGAGCATAGGCAGCGGTGCCAGTCACGATATGGCACATCTTTTTATCGCTAGTTGCCGGGCATTAAAAGTGCCAGCGCGCTTTGTGCACGGCTACTATTTTAATCAAGCGGAAAATAAACTGATCAATCACAGCTGGGCAGATGCCTGGTTGGTTGGTGAGAGTTGGCAGAGTTTTGATATAGCCAATAACTGCTTGAGCAACGGCGTGCATGTACGCTTGGCCACGGGTCTGGATTACCGTGATGCTTGCCCTATCAGCAACGTGATGCGTGACCCTGAACATGAACAGCTATCGGTTGATTTCATCGTGCGAAAAGTGGGCATGCAGGAAATGATGCAGCAGTAGGTCGGGTTTCAACCCGACTTTTTAACTTCTTTTAGACATACGGATACTCTTAATGAACTCACTGCAATTCCAACGCCACGGCGACAAAGTCAATTCCTCCTGGTTTGAAGAGTTTTTACCTAAACTGCTGGAAGACCGCGACCGCATTGGCCTAACCGACATGGTGCACGAAATCGACGCGCTGATGATTACCGTGGAGCCGGGTTGCTCAGTGGCTTATGTCAGTGAGTTGGCGCTGATGACACCGTATCATTATCTGGTGACGCTAGAATCCGAATCGCACTGGACGCATATTTTACGTGTGGATATGAATTCACCCGACATTATGGTGCGCGAAGTGCGCGACCCCAATATCCACGGTATTTTCCGCAGTCTGAACGAAGTCTATCCGATCGGCGCGCACAAACCGAATTCACGCTATATGGGCGAGATTTTCCGCGTCACCAATCTGCATGAAGTGGTGGAGTTGCAAAAATCGCGCGAGATTCGTTTTTTCAATCAGGATCAAATCCGCAAGCTGGAACTGCCGGGCAATATGGCCATCGTCAAACCTTCGCCCTATACGCATAATATTGTGGGTTATTGGGAGCGCCCAGAGGGAGAAATTCGCGTTTATGCGCTGGGCGTAAGTGTCATTCATCAGGATGTGAATCGCGGCTATCTCGAAGCCAAGGACACCCAGGCCAAACTTGGTCTGGATAAGCTGATTTTACCGATAGATCATTTGGCCACGCGTATCTATAGCCAAAATCGTGAAGTGGCCATATTGGAATATCTGACATTGACCAGCTATTACTACTGGGGCTCGTATGATATTACCAACCAAAGCTCTTCTACCAATGTCACCAAAAGTGTGCATTATGCGAGCGAACAAAAAAGCCCGGCCAAAGTGTTTACCGCCGCCAATCACCCCTATTTCGTCAATCATCTGGTAGGGCTACCTTCACCCACTGAAAGCTTTGTGCGTAATTATGGCCCACGCCTGCACCACATTGCACTGGGCGTGGCCGATGGTGATACCAACGGTGTGGCCAATATTGATTATGTGGTCGAGGCAATTCGTGCCAAAGGCAAGGATTTCCTGCTGGATGTGATCGGCACGCGTGAAGAAGGTCTCAAGCAGATTTTCTCCAGCGCCTCCGAACATTCCTCACTCATCATTGAATATGTACAACGTTTTGGTGATTTTGATGGTTTCTTTACCAAACAAAATGTGGCTGAACTGACCCATGCCGCTGGTGTGGAAGAAAATTTACGTTTACTGCAAGCTGAAAGCTCCAGTTAACCCGTTGTAGGGTGGGCACGATTTTATGCCCACCATGTTTTCCATCATGGCAACGGTGGGCAAGATAAATCATTTTGCCCACCCTACAAAGCCAGCAAAATAATCAGGCACCCCATGACCATACGCGTCGCGCTTCATCATAAAACGGCTTATCACTACGACCAACCGGTACAGCTATCACCGCATGTATTTCGCCTGCGTCCGGCCGCGCATTCGCGCACGCCGGTCACGGCTTATTCGCTCACCATCAAACCGGAAAACCACTTCATCAACTGGCAGCAAGATCCATTCGGCAATTATCTAGCGCGCGTTGTTTTCCCGGAAAAATCCCGTGAACTCAGCATAGAAGTCGATTTAATCGCCGAAATGACTGTGATTAACCCCTTCGATTTCTTTCTGGAAGAATACGCCGAGCACTATCCGTTCGCTTATCCTGAGCAGTTAAGTAAAGAACTCGCGCCTTATTTGCAAATCCGTGAAAATGGGGTTTTGCTGGATGCCTGGCTAGCGCAAATTGATAAGAGCCAAAAAGCTATTGTCGATTTTCTGGTTTACATCAATCAGCACGTAAATCAGGCGGTTAACTATTCCATCCGCATGGAAGCCGGTGTGCAAACCTGCGAGGAAACGCTGGAAAAGAAACTGGGTTCCTGTCGTGATTCCGGTTGGTTACTGGTACAAGCATTACGCCATATGGGGCTGGCGGCACGCTTTGTTTCGGGTTATCTAGTGCAGCTCACGGCGGATATTAAAGCACTGGATGGGCCTTCTGGTACGGAAGTCGATTTCACGGATTTGCACGCCTGGGCAGAAGTTTACATCCCCGGTGCGGGCTGGATAGGCCTGGACCCGACCTCCGGCCTGTTTGCCGGGGAAGGCCATATTCCGCTGGCCTGTACCGCTGATTATGTCAGTGCGGCACCCGTCACCGGCGGCTATACTGGTCAGGCCAATATTGAATTCAGCTTCAGCAACCAAGTGACGCGCATCCATGAAGACCCGCGTGTTACCAAACCCTATAGTGAAGCACAATGGGCGCAGATAGACACGTTGGGGCAACAAGTGGATGCCGAGCTGCAAGCGGGTGACGTGCGCCTGACCATGGGCGGCGAGCCGACTTTTGTTTCCATCGACGACATGGATGCTCCCGAGTGGAATGTTGATGCCGACGGCGCGCAGAAACGCAAGCTGGCAGGCGAGCTAGTGCGGCGTTTGCGCGATGCCTTTGCCCCGGGTGGCTTGTTGTATTTTGGCCAAGGCAAATGGTATCCGGGCGAACAGTTGCCACGCTGGCAATTGGCCTGCTTCTGGCGCAAGGATGGCAAACCGGTGTGGCGCAATCCGGCGCTGCTGGCCGATGAAAACATGGATTACGCTTTCAGCCAAAAGCACGCCGACATTTTCATGCGCGATGTAAGCAAACGCCTAGGCCTCAAGGGCGAGCATATTCGTGCCGGTTATGAAGACCCGCTGGTTTACCTGTTGCAAGAAGGCCTGTTACCCAACAACCTGAACCCACTGGAATCCAATTTAAAAGACGATCTGGAACGCCAACGGCTCACTAAAGTGCTGACGGGCGACTTGGGTGCGGCGGTAGGTTATGTGTTGCCACTGCATTGGAGCTACACCTCCAACCGCTGGAGCAGCAGCGCCTGGGAATTTAAACGCGGTGAAATGTTTCTGGCACCCGGTGATTCCGCCATGGGCTTGCGTTTGCCTTTGAATAGCCTGCCTTGGGTAGAATTTGCAGAGCGCGACCATGCGCATGAACGCAGCTTGTATGAAGCGGTAGAACCGCTGGCCGATATAGATTCGGAAATCAGCCGCCGCTATAGCCAGATGGGTAAAAAATCATTGCATCCCACCGAAATGGAAGCCGCAGACGATGAGGATGATGCCGTTGAAAAAGACCCGGAATTCACCCCGCATACCGCCCTCTGCGTAGAAGCCAGAAACGGTCGCCTGCATGTCTTTCTGCCGCCGACCAATGCGCTGGAACATTACCTCGACATCATCGCCTCGATAGAAGCCAGCGCCAGCACCTTGATGATGCCAGTGGTGATTGAAGGCTATCAGCCGCCGCATGATTTACGTCTGACGCGCCTCCCCGTCACCCCCGACCCCGGCGTGATTGAAGTCAATATCCACCCGGCGGCAAGCTGGCAAGAGCTGGTGCGTAACACCACCACGCTGTATGAGCTGGCGCGGCTAACGCGGCTGGGTACGGAAAAATTCATGCTGGATGGCCGCCATACCGGCACCGGTGGTGGCAATCACGTCACGCTGGGCGGCATTACCCCCGCCGAAAGCCCCATATTACGCAGACCGGATTTGTTGCGCAGTCTCATTACCTATTGGCAGCATCATCCGGCGCTGTCTTATCTGTTCTCCGGCCTGTTCATCGGCCCCACCAGCCAAGCACCGCGTGTGGATGAAGCGCGTAACGACAGCCTGTATGAGCTGGAAATTGCCTTTCAGCAAATGCCGGACGGTGAAGTGCCTGCTCCGTGGCTGGTGGATAGGTTGCTGCGCAATCTGCTGGTGGACATGACCGGCAATACGCACCGCAGCGAATTCTGCATAGACAAACTCTACGCGCCAGGCTCCGACACTGGCAGGCTGGGCTTGCTGGAGCTACGCGCCTTTGAAATGCCACCCCATGCGCAGATGAGTCTGATGCAGATATTATTGCTGCGCACGCTGGTGGCCAGATTCTGGAAAACACCCTACAAAAAACCACTGGTCAGATGGGGTACGCAGTTGCATGACCGCTTCATGCTGCCGCACTTTATCACCCGCGATATTGAAAATGTGGCACAGGATTTGCAAAGCGCAGGCTACGACTTCCGCAAGGAGTGGTTTGCGCCGTTTATCGAGTTCCGCTTTCCGCGTGCCGGTACGCTAAACATTCAGGATATGGAACTGGAACTGCGCACCGCGATTGAGCCTTGGCATGTGTTGGGCGAAGAAATCACCAGCGGCGGCACCGCCAGATATGTGGATTCTTCCGTTGAACGCATGCAAGTCAAGCTGACCGGCATCACTGGCGATCGTTATATCGTTACCTGCAATGGCCGCCGCATACCCTTACGTGCAACCGGTACGCAAGGTGAAATGGTCGCCGGCGTACGTTATCGTGCTTGGAATCCACCCTCGGCGCTGCACCCCAGCATAGGCGTACAAGCGCCGCTGGTATTCGACATTTTTGATACTTGGAACAGCCGCTCCATAGCTGGTTGCACCTACCATGTCACCCACCCCGGCGGCCGCAATTACGACACCTTGCCGGTCAACGCCAATGAAGCCGAAGGCCGCCGTGTCAGCCGCTTCTCCGTGCTGGGGCATACGCCGGATACCGCTATAAATGGTTTGCCACCCATCGAAGAAGAAAATCAAGCCTATCCATTTACACTGGATTTGAGATGGCATGCGCTTAAGGCTAATGAATAAAATTGCATCGTTTTGGGTGGGCAACGCTCTTTTTCCCACGCGGATGACGGAAGCACGGTGGCCAAACAAACCCAATTTGCCCACCCGACATTCGCCCGACGACATCATAACCAATGAGATAAACCCAAATGTTAAAAAACGACAACTCTCCCGAAGCTACCCTCAAAGAAAACATCCGTTATCTGGGACGCATTCTGGGTGCCGTCATTAAAGATAATGAAGGCGATGAAACTTTTGCCGCTATCGAATCGATTCGTCAGGAAGCGGTAAAGTTTCATCGTGACGGTAATCTGGCATCAGCAAAAAAACTGGATAGCTCACTCAAGAGTTTGACGACTGCCCAGACCATCTCTGTGGTGCGGGCTTTCAGCTATTTCAAACATTTGGTGAACATTGCGGAAGATGACTACAATCATCAACAGGACGCGCGCCAAGACGAGAGCGAAAAACCTGGGCAATTGGCGCATTCGCTGGCCTCATTTAAAAACCAGAACACAGACGCAAAAACCATTAGCGCATTTTTCAATTCCGCGCTTATTTCTCCCGTTCTGACCGCACACCCAACAGAAGTACAAAGAAAAAGCTTGCTCGATACCCAGCGCACCATTTCCAAGCTACTGGAAAACAAGGCATTACCCATCTCACGTCAGGAAGCCGAAAAAATTGGCCGTTTGCTGCATTCTGCCATCTCCACACTATGGCAAACGCGCATGTTGCGTTTTGATCGTCTGACCGTTAGCGATGAAATCGACAATGCCCTGGCTTTTTACCGCATGAGTTTTCTGCAAGCGATTCCTGAACTTTTGCAGGATATGGAGCTTGACATTGGCAGAATTATTGATGCCGACAAACCCACTCAAGCCACAGAAAACACGCGCTATAAACTGCCCAATTTCCTGCAAATGGGGAGCTGGATCGGTGGCGACCGTGATGGCAATCCCAATGTCAATGCCGCCACTTTGCAACAAGCCACGGTGCGCCAGAGCAGTACTGTTTTTGAACACTACTTGCGTGAATTAAACGCCCTGCGTAATGAACTCTCAATGACCACACGTCTGGTTGGCGTAACGCTGGAATTGAATGCATTGGCCAATGCCTCCCCTGACCAATCGCCACATCGTCAGGATGAACCCTATCGGTTGGCGCTGGTGACTGTCATCTCACGACTGACGCACAGCGCACAAACATTAACCGGCTATGAAATCAGGCAAAGAAAGAGTGGTGGTGCCGCATTAACGGCGTATCAAAATCATGAAGAATTCCTTGTTGATCTCAACATTGTTGCAGATTCGCTCATCCAAAATCAGGGTGAGGCACTGGTTTATCCCCGACTAGGCAAGCTTATCAAGGCCGTCGAAACCTTCGGCTTTCATTTGGCCAGTATTGATTTACGCCAAAGCTCGGATGTGCATGAAGAAGTCATCGATGAGCTGTTGATTAGAGCCGGTTATGATTTTCACTATAAAGAATTGGAAGAGCCCTACAAAATAGAATTATTACTGGAGGAATTAAAGCAACCACGTTTGCTATTTTCACCTTTCCAGAAATATTCCGATTTGGCGCAAAAAGAACTGGGTATTCTTCGACAAGCGCATGAAGTGCGTGAAAAATTCGGGAACAACACGGTGCGTCACTACATCATTTCTCACACCGAAACGCTGTCGGATTTGCTGGAAGTGGCGCTATTACAAAGAGAAGCTGGCTTGCTGCGAGGGGTTTGGGGTTCCACCAAAATCCAGCTGGATCTGAATATTGTGCCCTTGTTTGAAACCATAGAAGATTTACGACACGCGCCGCGCATCATGGGCGAATGGCTGAGCTTGCTGGGCATACGTCATGTCATCCGTTATCAGGGTAACCAACAGGAAATCATGCTGGGTTATTCTGATAGCAACAAGGATGGCGGCTTCCTCACCTCCAGCTGGGAGCTCTACAAAGCTGAGGTTTATCTGGTCGAGCTATTCAGTCAGGCCGGGGTCACCCTGCGCTTGTTCCATGGCCGTGGCGGCGCAGTGGGTCGTGGTGGCGGCCCCACATACCAGGCCATTATGTCGCAACCCTTGGGTACGGTAGACGGCCAAATCCGCCTGACCGAACAAGGCGAGATTATCGCCAACAAATTCTCCAACCCCAAAATCGCCCGGCAAAATCTGGAAGCGCTGATTGCTGCCACCATAGATGCCACGCTGTTTCCACAAGACCAATTGCCCCAAGCCCAGCGCACCGCCTATGAAATGGTGATGGATGAACTCTCCGGCTACGCCATGACGGCCTACCGCAATCTGGTATATGAAACCCCGGGCTTTGCTGAATACTTTTTCAGCGCCACGCCCATTTCCGAAATCGCTGAACTCAACATCGGCAGCCGCCCGGCAGCCAGAAAATCCACCCAGCGCATTGAAGATTTACGCGCTATTCCCTGGGGCTTTTCATGGGGGCAATGCCGCTTGTTACTACCCGGCTGGTATGGCTTCGGCAGTGCCATCGACAATTATCTGAGCACATGCAAAAACGCAAACGAACGCGATCAACACATCCAGATGCTGAAAAACATGCTGGCAGAATGGCCGCTATTCAAAACGTTGATTTCCAATATGGATATGGTACTCGCCAAAACCGACCTCACCGTCGCCTCGCGTTATGCGGAACTGGTAGAAGACGGCATTCTCAGAAATACCGTCTTCGAGCGCATCAAAAAAGAACATGCCTTGACCACACAAGCGCTGGATTTGCTGCTGGAAAACAAGGAGCGTCTAGCCAACAACCCAACACTCGCCAACTCAATTAAAAACCGGCTGCCCTACCTTGATCCGCTCAACCATCTACAAGTCGAACTCATCAAACGCTATCGTGCCGGTGATACCGACGAACTGGTCAAACGTGCTATTCATCTCACGATTAATGGCGTTGCAGCGGGATTGCGTAATACAGGCTAAGTGATTTCAGCGCAACGAACTACAAGCCTACTCATTTAATCCCTACGACTTCAATCCCCCGCCGCCCACTGCGGGGGATTTTTTTAGGATGGATAGGCATAGTTTAGCCGCCCGCATTCACCGCTTGACTCTCTGAGTAACATCAAAACTAAACAACAGCACGTACCGTTGCCGTTGTTTTAATCGCTTTTTTAAGCTGCAACTCTTTTGTGATGACGGGCTTCCCCAAAAAATAACCTTGAATCAGCGGGCTGCCTGCACCAATTGCTATATCCAGCTGGGTTTGTGTCTCTATGCCTTGAATAACTGGCTGCGCGCCTAAATCACGCACAATGTCAACCAATCTCGCGGTCATTTTACGCACGCCAATATTTTGCTCCGCTTCCTGAATGATGTTCATATCCAGCTTAACGAAGCTGGGAGACAGTTTCCATAAACGCTCAAGATTGGAGTGCTTGCGGCCAAAACCATCAATAGCTATTTTGTAGCCACGGTCACGATAATTATCAACGGCATCCGCTAATTGCTTATCCTGCTCAATCCAGCTTTCCTGAATTTCGATGACCACGCGATTGGTGGGCACGGAATTGGCATGCAAAATTCGTTCAAATACCTTGCCATGTGCATTCACATTAAGCAGCAAGCTGGGATGAACATTAAGAAACAGCAGGCCATTTTCCGCGTAAATCTGCCTGAAATTTAGTACATGCAAAGTTCTGGCTACCCGATCAAATTTAACCAATCGACCTGATTGATCCGCAAAACTAAAAGCAAATTCCGGACTTATCGCCTGCTCCCCGCCCAGTGAGGGGCGCAATAAAGCCTCATGCCCCACCAGCTCACCCGCAGCACTATCATATATAGGCTGAAAAGCACTGTTCAACCTTATTCCCAGAAAGGTACTACTAAATTCGCCGCCCTCCTGTTCTTCCAAACCAAAATCGTCAAAATCCAGATACAGCGCCTCGCGCAGCTGTGACTTCAACTGCTCAACATGCAATAATTTGTCACTGAATTGCAATCTATGCCCCTGTGTGGCCATGATAATATCTCCTGATAGTTCCGATTGATAAACACCCAACGGATTTTTTATTTGAGGTAGATTTGGTCAAAATAGCCTCCATCGGCAAAATGCGTCTTTTGCGCTTTTGGCCAGCCGCCAAAAACCTCATCAATCGTAAATAACTTAATTGCCTTGAAATCCGCCTTGTGTTTGGCAAAAACACTTTCCAAACGCGGCCGTAAATGATGACGCGCCGCTATTTCCTGGCCTGTTTCCGAATACAAATACTCCAGATATGCTTGCGCTAGCACACGCGTTTTGTGCTTATCCACCACTCTATCGACAACGGTTACCGGGTTTTCCGCCAAAACACTAACAGAGGGATACACCACATCGAATTGATCGCTGCCCAACTCTTGCTTAATCAAATAAACCTCGTTTTCAAAGGTCAATAACACATCGCCTATGCCGCGCTGCACAAAAGTCGTCGTAGCGCCGCGCCCACCAGTATCCAGCACTGGCACGTTTTTGAATAGTTTGGCAACGAAATCCTTGGCCTTGACTTCATTGCCACCCGTTTTCAGCACATAACCCCAAGCTGCCAGATAGCTATATTTGCCGTTACCCGAAGTTTTAGGATTAGGAACCACCACTGAAATGCCGGGCTTGGCCAGATCATCCCAATCCTTGATACGCTTGGGATTACCTTTGCGCACCAAAAATACCGTGGTGGATGTAGTGGGCGAACTGGCATTAGGCAAACGTTTTTGCCAGTCTTTGGGAATCAACTTGCCGCGCTCATAGAGCACATCTATATCATTCGACTGATTCATGGTCACCACATCGGCTTCCAGCCCATCAGCCACAGAACGCACTTGCTTGCTGGAGCCGCCATGGGCTTGATTGACGGTGACGGCTTCACCCGTTTTTTGTTTCCAGTAATTAATAAATGCAGTGTTATATTCGCGATAAAACTCGCGTGTTACATCGTATGAAACATTTAATAATGCGGTATCCGCATAAGCGCTGGATGCAACCATCAAAGCTGCTAAAATCAATGGCCTAAACATGGATAGCTCCGTAATCGAGTATTTAAAACGTGGTAAAGAATCGCCATGGTAAACAGCCGTTAAAACAATGTAAAAGAATGAATGTGAATATGTTTATAACTAAATTAAACTAAAAAATAGTGCTTGCGTGACCGATTTTATTAGTCGTAGAATTTGTTCGCTTTCTTCGGCGGCCTAAGTTTTTAAGCGCTAGACCGGCAAGATATAGACAGGCAAGATATTGATAAGAATTTTTGAGCGCCACAGTTTGGAGAGCACTAATGTCAAAATATTACGAAGACAATTCCCAGTCCATCGGCCATACACCGCTGGTTAAGCTTAACCGCATCACCGATGGCGCGACAGCCACCGTGCTGGCCAAAATAGAAGGACGCAATCCGGCTTACTCGGTCAAATGCCGCATTGGTGCCGCCATGATCTGGGATGCCGAGAAGCGCGGCTTATTGGGCGCAGGTAAAGAGCTGGTCGAACCCACCAGCGGCAATACCGGCATTGCACTGGCGTTTGTGGCAGCCGCGCGCGGCATTCCGCTGACCTTGACCATGCCGGAAACCATGAGCCTGGAGCGCCGAAAACTGCTGATCGCCTACGGTGCCAAACTGGTATTGACCGAGGGTGCAAAAGGCATGAGCGGTGCCATTGCCAAAGCGGAAGAAATTGCGGCCTCCGACCCCAATCGCTACGTGCTACTGCAACAATTCAAAAACCCGGCCAACCCTGCTATTCATGAACAAACCACCGGGCCGGAAATATGGAATGATACCGATGGCGCGATTGACATTCTGGTTTCCGGTGTGGGTACCGGCGGTACCATCACCGGCATTTCCCGTTACATTAAAAAAACTCAAGGCAAGGCCATTACTTCAGTCGCCGTGGAACCTGCCAACAGCCCGGTGCTGACGCAAAAACGCGCAGGCGAACCTATCAAACCGGCTCCGCATAAAATTCAGGGCATAGGCGCAGGCTTTGTGCCGGATGTACTGGATTTATCTTTGGTGGATGAAATTGCACAGGTCACCAATGAAGAAGCCATCACTTTTGCGCGCCGTCTGGCGCTGGAAGAAGGCATACTTTCCGGCATTTCCTGCGGCGCGGCCACCGCTGTGGCAGTGCGTTACGCCCAGCGCCCGGAGAACGCAGGCAAAACCATCGTCGTCATTCTGCCGGATTCGGGTGAGCGCTATCTAAGCACCACTTTGTTTGAAGGCTTGTTTGATGCACAGGGACAAGCCGCATGACCTATCATGACCATGAAAGCGTGGGGCTGAAAACCCTGGAGATTGACCATATCGTTGCCGAGCTACGCCTCTTGCGCGTGGCTTCGTTGGAATACCGGCAGCGGCGCGATAATCCGCCCAAATTGCCCTCGCGCAAAGTGCTGGCAAAAATTGTGGATGGCTTGAGCGCGGTACTGTTTCCCAATCGTTTGGGCCAGCCGGAAATTACCGATGAAGGCATTGATTATTACGTGGGTCATACGCTGGATGCGGCACTGCGCGAGTTACAAGTGCAAGTGCGGCGCGAGCTGCATTTTGTTTCAGGTGGCGAACTTGTCAGCGATGCCGACCGCGCACAAGCGCATGTCATTACCCATAATTTTGCCAAACGCCTGCCTGTAATACGCAGTTTGCTGGATAGCGATATTCACGCCGCTTTTGAAGGCGACCCCGCCGCGCGCAGTGTGGATGAAGTGCTGGTGTGCTACCCCGGCATAATCGCCATCACCTATTACCGTCTGGCGCACGAGCTGTATAAACTGGGCGTACCACTGATTGCCCGCATCATTTCTGAAATCGCCCATTCCGATACCGGCATAGATATACACCCCGGCGCGCAAATCAAGGGCAGTTTCTTTATCGACCATGGCACAGGCGTGGTCATTGGCGAAACCGCCATCATCGGCCAACATGTGCGCCTGTATCAGGCCGTAACGCTAGGTGCCAAACGCTTCCCGGTGGATGAGAATGGCGTATTGATGAAAGGTAATTTGCGCCATCCTATTGTTGAAGATGACGTGGTTATCTACGCCGGAGCAACCATCCTCGGACGCATCACCATAGGCCGCGGCTCCACCATAGGTGGCAATGTCTGGCTCACGCGCAGCGTTGCCCCCGGAAGCAATGTTTCTCAAGCCCAAACACGGCAAGAAACTTTTGATGGGGGTGCAGGCATTTAACTCTAATTCCCCATCAATATAATTTTTAATTATAAGCTTATAATTAAATTGCAAGACGGTAGTATTTTTCGTATGATTAACTCAAGCTAATATCACAGCTTGAGTCTCCAAAATAAAAAAACGCATCAAATCCACGTACCAAAGCATCAAACAAGCATTGATTGATTTGCCGGTTTATTTATATCCCGCCCGATACCAGCCAGTGCTTACTCCTACCAGCACAAACTGGCGGCCAATAAAGTTTAATTACACTGCGTATTAACCAGACCTCTGGAGATAAGCACAATCTCTCAAAGGAAATCACCATGTCTGATATTCATGACGCACAAACCGCGCTAAGCGATGTCGCTGCACGTACCCTGGCGAATGCCACCAAAACCGTCCCCATGATGGGAACCATTACACCGCGCTGGCTGGCGCACCTGCTGAACTGGGTGCCGGTCGAAGCCGGTATTTACCGCGTCAACAAAGTAAAGCATGCGGAAAATGTAGTGGTGGATTGTTCCGCCAAGGACGAACGCGAGCTACCTGCAACGTATGTTGATTATGAAGAATGGGGTCGCGAATATGTATTGAGCGCAGTCAACACCGTGCTGGATGTGCATACCCGTGTTTCTGATCTATACAGCAGCCCGCATAATCAAATCCGTGAGCAATTGCGTTTGACCATAGAAACCATCAAAGAGCGCCAAGAATCCGAACTGATTAATAATAAGGAATACGGCCTGCTCAACAATGTTGCACCTTCCATGAAAGTGCAAACACGGACTGGCGCGCCAACCCCGGATGATCTGGATGAGCTGATTGCCCGCGTATGGAAAGAACCTGCGTTCTTCCTGGCGCACCCACAAGCCATTGCCGCTTTTGGCCGTGAATGTACCCGTCGCGGTGTGCCGCCACCTACCGTACCGTTATTCGGTTCGCAGTTCCTCACTTGGCGCGGTATCCCGCTGATTCCTTGCGATAAACTGAGAATCATCAATGGCAAAACCAACATTTTGTTATTACGCACAGGCGAAAGTCGCCAAGGCGTGGTTGGCTTGTATCAACCAGGCCTGCCGGGTGAACAAAGCCCAGGCTTGTCAGTACGCTTCATGGGCATTAACCATAAAGCCATTGCCTCTTATCTGGTATCTCTCTATTGCTCGCTAGCGGTGTTGACTGAGGATGCGCTAGGCGTGCTCGAGAACGTCGAAGTAGGCAAATATCATGAGTACAAGTGAGTTTGAAAATCTGATTCCTGGCGTTGCAGGTGGGACTTCTGGCTTTACACCTGATGCGGGCGTACTGGATGTGGGACTTATAGCGCAACTGGCAAACGAATTGTTTTCTGCTCCACCGACTCAAGGTGGCGTGGCAAGTTTGCCATCAACCGTAAACACCGGCAACGTGCCCTTAAACTCACCATTGGGGGCATCCCCGCTACCCGCACAGTTACCGTTTGAAGATGCCCTGCGCACCTTGCAAAGCCTCACGCAAGCCAGTGCGCCGCTGGAAACTTCCAACTTCAGCCAAACGGGTATTTCTGCTGAAAAGCCAGCGTCAGCGCGTGACAGCGTTTCAGCCCGTGGTCCCGCTTATGTTGAAAACTATACGCAAGGGCAATCTGTACTGGATAATGGCTCACCGCTTGCGGTGACTTCTCTGTCAGGTATTCCGCTGCCTTTTGAAGCGAATTTGCGTGATTTGTTTTCAGTGCCCAAAACTGCAGACAGTGTTAGCAATACGACTAAAGCGCCAAACATCGCCAGACCAGCGCAAGGTTCATCCTATTATTTTTTGGATGAATCAATTTCACCGCGCAATGGCTCACAAGCGTCAGAGTCATTACAAGTACCAGCAAACACAAGCGCACATCCGCCGTTTGACATCAACGCCATACGCCGTGACTTTCCTATCCTGAAAGAACACGTGCATGGCAAGCCGTTGATCTGGCTGGATAACGCGGCCACTACGCAAAAGCCGCAATCGGTGATAGACCGGCTCTCGTATTTTTACGAGCACGAGAACTCCAATATCCACCGCGCCGCACATGAGTTGGCAGCGCGCGCCACCGATGCTTATGAAGGTGCACGCGAGAAAATCCGCCACTTCATTAATGCGCCCTCCGTGGACGAAGTGATATTCGTGCGCGGCACCACCGAAGCCATCAATCTGGTAGCCAAAAGTTGGGGCTGGCAAAACATAGGTGAAGGTGATGAAATTGTCATTACCTGGCTGGAACATCACGCCAATATCGTGCCATGGCAACAGCTATGCACGGCAAAAGGTGCCAAGCTGCGTGTAGCCCCGGTGGATAACGATGGCCAGGTATTGCTGGAAGAGTATCAAAAGCTGCTGACCTCGCGTACCAAGCTGGTGTCGTTCACGCAAGTTTCCAACGCACTTGGCACCGTCACACCCGCCAAGAAAATGGTGGAAATGGCTCATCGTGTTGGCGCTCGCGTTTTGGTGGATGGCGCGCAATCGGTTTCGCACATGCGCGCTGATGTGCAAACTCTGGATTGTGACTGGTTTGTTTTCTCCGGTCACAAGGTGTTTGGCCCTACCGGCATAGGCGCTTTATACGGCAAGGCAGAAGTGCTGGAAGCCATGCCCGCCTGGCAAGGCGGCGGCAACATGATTCAGGATGTGACGTTTGAAAAAACCATCTATCACGCCGCCCCTGCCAAGTTTGAAGCAGGCACCGGCAATATCGCCGATGCAGTTGGGTTAGGCGCTGCGATTGACTACGTGGAACGCATCGGCATTTATAACATCCATCGCTATGAGCATGCGCTTTTAGAATATGCTACAGCAGCGATGTGTGAAATACCGGGCTTATGCTTGATAGGCACAGCAAAGGAAAAAGCCAGCGTCTTATCCTTCACTCTAAAAGGACACAAGAGCGAAGAAATAGGTGCCGCGCTCAATCGCGAAGGCATTGCGGTACGCTCCGGCCACCACTGCGCGCAGCCGATTTTGCGTCGTTTTGGTGTAGAAACTACCGTGCGGCCCTCCTTGGCGCTGTATAACAATCATGCCGATGTTGATGCGCTAGTCGCGGCGATTAGGCGTGTGCAAAGTGGTAGAAATGGTTATTAATCGTCACTGATTAATAATTGGCAATAAAAATGGCGCGGTCTCTTTATTGAGCCGCGCCATTTTTATTTCATGAAACATTCCGCAATTCTGGTTTTGCTAGGAAATTGCCCGCCCTACTCTAAACTTTGGCAATACTTACTTCCGTGGCTTTAATCAGAGCCAAAACTTCTGTACCCACTTGCAGATTAAGATCATTCACCGACCTGGTTGAAATAATCGAAGTCACCAGGCCAATCGCAGTTTCCACGTCCACTTCAGAAACTACAGAACCCAGCACGATTTCCTTGATACGTCCACGAAACTGATTACGCACATTGATTGCTTGAATAGCCATGATTAACTCCTGAAATGTTGAGCAAGTAAAGGTAAACAGCAAGTGCAGTTTTGATACAGCCGCCCAAGGCAGCATCAAGACTGCACTCGCTTTCAGCTATATCTTTCGATCAAAATTTTTGACCGAATGAGCAAACCCAAGATGTTGTTTATTAGGCTTCTACATTCGCCCTCCGTAGCCGTATCCTGGCTGATACGATCAAGTCTGGCTTGTAAAGTGGCCGAGCCATTGGGCGTATACACCACGCGTACACCGCGCTTGGCTGCATTAAGTTTGATTTTTTTGGTAAGTGAATGACTGATCCAGTCGGTCACCAACACAATCAGCTTGACATCTTGCGGGATAATTTTATTGCCATCCCCCACCTTGCGCCCTGACCAATGCGTAATGCCGTCAATGCCATGCCCCGTCAACACTTGCCTGATGCCATCTATCATGTCACCACCCACTACCAAGGCTTTACTCATGCTATTGCTCCCTTCAGATTTTGTAGAGTGGGCAACGCTGTTTTGCCCACGTTTATTTAAAGACGATGTTAATTTGATGGTTGAAGGTGGGCAAAACAGCGTTGCCCACCCTACCCCTCTACTTACTTCGCATAAACCTGATCAAACGTACCGCCATCAGAAAAATGCGTTTTTTGCGCTTTTGCCCAGCCGCCAAATACATCATCAATGGTAATCAAATTGATTTTTGCAAAACTCTTTTCATACTTCTTGGCAACGGCAGGAGAAATTGGGCGATAGAAGTTCTTCGCGGCAATTTCCTGACCTTCATCGCTGTAGAGATATTCCAGATAAGCCGTGGCAACAGCGCGGGTTTTACGCTTATCCACCACTTTATCTACCACCGTTACTGGCGGTTCAGCCAAAATAGAAAGTGAAGGACTCACAATTTCAAACTTTTCCGGGCCAAATTCCTTCAGCGCCAGATAAGCTTCGTTTTCCCAGGCCAGCAATACATCGCCAATGCCGCGTTCCACAAATGTAGTGGTAGAGCCACGCGCACCGGTATCCAGCACCGGCACATTCTTTAACAATTTGCCTACAAACTCTTTGGCTTTGGCTTCATCATTATTGTTGTTTTTGAGGGCATAAGCCCAGGCAGCCAGATAATTCCAACGCGCACCGCCGGAGGTCTTGGGGTTGGGCGTAATCACGGAAACACCGGGTTTAACCACGTCATTCCAATCCTTGATTTTCTTCGGGTTACCTTTGCGCACCAAAAACACGATGGTTGAGGTATAAGGCGAGCTGTTGTTCTTCAGCCGTTTTTGCCAATCCTTGGGAATCAGTTTGCCTTTTTCGTAAAGTTGATCCACGTCATAGGCCAAGGCCAGTGTCGCTACATCACCATCCAGACCGTCAATAATGGCGCGTGCCTGTTTGCCGGAACCGCCGTGTGAGGCTTTAACCGTGACTTTATCGCCGGTTTTTGCCAGCCAATGTTTGGCAAATGCGGCGTTAAATTCCTGATACAGCTCACGGGTTGGATCGTAAGAAACATTCAGCAGCGTGATTTCAGCCGCACTTGTCGCCAGTGAAGCAAAACCCAGTGTGCCGAGCAACGCCAGTTGTAATAATGATTTTTTCATGTGTTAATCCCTTTTAATAATTGTGTTAATAAATGCGTGCTTGGCAAGAATCAAAAAAGTGCGGCTGAGACTTTCCATTTAAGCCAGCCGCACTGGCCTTATGCCAAAATTAAAAGGCCACTTGCAGACGGCCAATCACTGTGTTTTCGTCTTTTTTATTGACGAGCTTGGTGATGCCTACAGCATTTGCTGTGCTGCCAACGCCACCACCCTCAAATTCCGTGTGCTCATAGTCAAAGCCGAAACGGGTGTAATTGTTGATATACCAGTTGATTCCCGCACCATAGGCCGTAGCTGATTTTGCAGATTTTGAAATATCCGCCAGACGCGTCGCAGACGTGCCGATGAAGGCATTGTCATCAAAACTTACACCATTCACTCGCGCCACCACTTCCCATGCACCCCAGCCACCGCTGTTAGGGCTAAATGCCTGCTTGGGATTAACCGTGCCATAAGAGGCATCTTCACCTGTCAGCACATAAGAAAACGTGGCCTGCCAGGCATCGTTGCTCAACACCTTGTGATTGGTACTACGCGTAACACCCTGTGTTTCATGTACATATTCCGTCATCAGGCCGAATGGCCCATAGTAGTAATACAGCTGGGGTGTCCAACGCGTGCGCTCACCGTCTGCTACGGTGGCAGTTGTAGCTGGAGTTACCCCAGCTGCTGAAGCTGCACTGTAACTAAAGAAATTACTCTGACCGAAAGCCTTGTAAGCAGAAAGTTGTGTACTGGTTTGACTGCCTGCCTGGGTTATGGTGGTGCCTGCAAAACCAAAGCCCAGGCCGGCCAACACATGGTCTTCACCCTTGAACGGCTGTGCGAATAAACGCCCGGTGACCTCCTTGCCATTGCCGCCGGGTTCACTGCTCGGATATTCGGTGCCGGAACCATCAGGTGTGCCGTTGTTATAACCCAAGGCATAACTCAGTTTGCCGCCAAATAAATCACCAAATATGCTGGCTCCTATATCACGCTGCGGTACAAAACCGGTGACAAAACTATGTTCCAGAAATTTGCCATCGGAATCACCTTGCAAGCGCGCCAAACCAACAAAGGGTTTGTAACGTCCGGCACGCAACTTGAGCCAGGGTTTGTAATTCAAATCAACATAGGCATCCATTAACACTGGGCCGGAACCGGCAAACTCAGGTGTAATTCTGTAATTGACCCAACCAAACAAAGTGCCATCAATGCCGGTACGTGCCTTGCGTATCAGCCAGCCATCGGTGCTTCCGGTAGCATTGGTGCTCGAATTGTCATAGGCGCGATAATCTGCCTGCACCAAGGCGTGCAGATTGAAGGTGTTTTTGCCATCGGCCGATGACAAACCGAATCTGCCTGCATCAGCTTTAATCACGGGCGCGGCTTTTTTTTCAGCAACGGCAACTTCTTCGCCCAGCTCTCCTTTTCGTTCAAGAATACGCACTTTCTGATCCAGCTCCTGCACTAGCGAGCGCAATTGCTCCAGTTCGGAACTATCATTGGCAAAGGCTGATAATGGTGTTGATATAATTCCACTGGCAATCAATAACGATGTCAGTATCTTGTTTTTGTAATGCATAATGACTCCCTAGGTTTTATTACTTACTTCCGGTTTTCCGGTTCGTCCGCCAATAATCGGCGGCTCTTACAGCCTCAATGCTTGGCTACCGTAGAGCTGGCAGCAGGCTTGATTCTTTGTTGCTCCAGTTTTTGTTGCTCTGGCCCAAATCGAATTTTTTCACGGCGCTCAATCTGTGTTACCTTGCCTTCATGCACTACAATCTCAATTGAGCCATAGCGCAGTTGCTCCAGTGCGCGCGCAATCTCCTGTAGCACGCCATCCGGGATTTGCGATGCAATTTCATGTGACATAACGCGCCTTTATGTAAAATTCATAATTTGTGCTTACCACTTTAACAACACCATTTAATAATTAAAAATAATCTTTATTCATAAGTTTATAACTAAAAATTAATTAATCTCGCCAAAATGATGACTCAAAGTACTCTTTACGTCTGCAGGGTGCAGGGTGCAGGGTGGGTAAGCATCGTGCATCCACCCATAGACATGACAATGTTTTAATTTTCAGCTCACTGAATGTAAGCAAAGGCTATTCATGACACCTGCGCCATCGCATATTGATTCAAGCTCCGGCCTGACCGACGCTCAGGCTTCAAAACGGCTGCAAGAAGAAGGCTATAACGACTTGCCTTCAGCCAAACCGCGCAGCGTGTGGATGATTGCGTTTTCCATAGGCCGCGAACCCATGTTCATGTTGCTGGTGGCTTGCGGTGCCATTTATTTGTTGCTGGGTGACCGGCAAGAGGCCTTGATGCTACTGGGCTTTGTGCTGGTAGTCATGAGCATTACCTTCATTCAGCAGCGCAAAACCGAACGCGCGCTGGAAGCCTTGAAAAATCTATCCAGCCCGCGTGCTTGTGTCATCAGAAACGGTCAGCAGCAGCGCATACCCGGGCGTGAAGTGGTGCGTGACGACATCATCATTCTGGTAGAAGGCGACCGCGTTCCGGCGGATGCCGTTCTTCTGCAATGCACCAGCCTGACCGTGGATGAGGCCTTGCTGACGGGCGAATCGGTTCCGGTGCGCAAATTGGCGGGTGATAACAAACAACTAGAGACTCAGAATCAAATCAAACCCGGCGGCGATGATTTGCCTTATCTGTTTTCCGGCACCTTGGTAGTGCAAGGCAAAGGCTGGGCACAGGTAATGGCCACTGGTGGCAATACCGCCATCGGTCGCATCGGCCTGGCATTGTCATCCATCACTGCTGAAACCACGCATATACAAACAGAAATAGAACAAGTGGTGAAACGTGCCTCCTGGGCAGGCTTTACACTGGCCGCGATTGTGGCGCTGTGGTACGGTGCAATGCGCGGTGATTGGCTAAGCGGATTTTTGGCGGGCATTACGCTGGCCATGGCGATTTTGCCGGAAGAGCTGCCAGTAGTGCTGACCATTTTCATGGGGCTTGGCGCATGGCGTATGGCGCAAAAAAACGTGCTGACGCGGCATGTTCCCGCGATTGAAATGCTGGGTGCGGCCACCGTGTTGTGTGTAGACAAAACCGGCACGCTGACGCAAAACAAAATGGCACTGGCACAAATGGTGGCTGACGATCAAATAATTGAAATCGGCACCCTGCAACAAAATCTGCCGGAAACCTTTCATTCCACACTGGAATTCGCCGTACTAGCCAGCCATCGCGACCCCTTCGACCCCATGGAAATGGCCATACGCGAAAGCGGCTTGCAGCTGCTGGCCGCAACCGAGCATTGGCACGGCGCATGGCAACTGGTGGAAGAATATCCGCTATCCAAGGAGCTGCTCGCCATGTCGCGCGTTTGGCAATCACCCGACAATGCGCAATACATCATCGCCGCCAAAGGTGCGCCAGAAGCGATTGTGGATTTATGCCACATGCCGGCCGCAGCCGCGCAAAACATCATGCAGCAGGTCAATACACTGGCCGAGCAGGGATTGCGCGTTTTGGCCGTAGCAAAAGCCGCCTTCAAGCAAGAAACGCTGCCACAGATTCAGCATGATTTTGCTTTCCAGTTTCTTGGCTTAATCGCCCTGGCCGACCCTATACGCCCCGCAGTAGCGGCCGCCATCCGGGAAAGTCATAGCGCCGGATTACGAGTGGTGATGATTACCGGCGATTATCCGGCCACCGCGCTGAATATCGCGCACCAGATTGGTCTGCAATCGCCTGCTGGCGTTATCACCGGCACCGAGCTGGATAGCTTGTCTGATGCCGATCTACAAAACCGCATCCAGCGCGTCAATATATTTTGCCGCGTGGTGCCAGAACAAAAACTGCGGCTGGTGAATGCCTTTAAAAGCAGCGGTGAAATCGTCGCCATGACCGGCGATGGCGTGAATGATGCGCCTGCCTTGAAAGCCGCGCACATCGGCATTGCCATGGGCGGGCGCGGCACCGATGTGGCGCGGGAATCAGCGGCACTGGTATTGCTGGATGATGACTTCAATTCCATCATTGCCGCCGTCAAACTCGGGCGGCGTATTTTTGATAATCTGCGCAAAGCCATCGCCTTTGTCATCGCCGCGCATGTGCCCATTATTGGTTTATCGCTGATTCCTGTGATGCTGGGCTGGCCGCCGGTACTGATGCCGGTGCATATTCTTTTTCTGCAACTGATTATTGATCCGGTTTGTTCCATTGTATTTGAAGCCGAGGCCGAAGAAGCCGATGTCATGCAGCGGCCACCACGCGCGGCCAATGCCAGGCTGTTTGATGTTGAAGTTTTAAAACTGGGGTTCATGCAAGGCGCGGTGTTGCTGGTGGTAGTTCTGGCCATCTTCGGCCTCACTCTTTATCGCGGCATGGGCGCAGAAGAAGCCAGAGCGCTTACTTTTACCACGCTCATTCTTTCCAGCATAGGCCTGATTTTCACCAATCGCTCACGGGTCAGATCCGCATGGATCATTTCACAATCGTCCAACCCGGCTTTATGGTGGATCACCTTAAGCGCTGTCGCCATCATGGGCTTGGTGATTTTCTTGCCCGTACTCAGCCGATTATTTTCTTTCAGCAAACTGCATCTACTCGATGTTGGCCTGTGCGCACTGATAGGCTTTGTGACATTCGCCCTGTTTGAGATGATTAAATGGTGGCGGAAAAGCAATACATAGAAGCAATGTTTGAATCGCCTCTATATTTGCGTTTCTCCTGATTCCAAGCGATACAACCAGGCCAGAATCTCCGCAATCGCCAAATACAGTGTGGGTGGAATATGACCATCCAAATCCACTTGCATCAGCAGCGCCACCAGCTCTTTGGATTCATGCACAAACACCTGGTTTTCACGGGCGCGCGCTATGATCTGTTCGGCAATTACACCTCGGCCTTTGGCAACCACTCTGGGTGCCAAATCGCCGGTTTCATAGGCCAGTGCTATTGCCTGCTGCCTAGGGTTGGGTGGCTTGCTCATGATGCAAAACCGATAAAAAATCGAGTGCTTGACCGGAGGCCTCCAGCGATTGTGCCAGCGCGGCGCTGTGGTCTTTGAGTAGTGTAGAGGTGGCTAATTCATCCGCCATAATCTGGATGCGCATTTTGCCATTTTGCAGATTGAGCCGCGCCGTAACGCTGCCAAGATTAGGTAAATGCAGGGTAATTTTGCTATCTATCTGCTCGTTCTCCAGCATGGCCGAGGTGGATTGCTTTTGGTTCTGTACCGTAATTTCGGGCAAGTTTTTTCGCCCAACATCCCATTCCATCAACTGATTTGGCCAGACTTCGCCATGCCAACTCAACTTTTGATTTTCCAGAATATTCAGCTGTTGCGGCACCAGCGCATTAAGCGTGGCAGCCATCTGATTTTGTAAAGACAAAACTTTACTCTCGGCAACGCCTTGATTTTGTGCTGCCGCTTGATTTTGAGGCTCTTGCAACAGCGCAGAAAGCGGACGTTTGCCTTCCAGATTTTCGACCAGATGTGATTCATAAAACAAACCACTCTGCGCCAGCGCATGTTTTAAATCATTGGCCACGACTTGCGGCAGATTTAGCGGTGAACTGGTGACAGGAGTTTGCGCCTCGAATCTGGCTGGCGCTTTGTTTTCTTGCGTGCTGCCAAAAAACTGGCTAATTTGTTGCGCGGCATGACTAATTGTAGTTAATTCTGCATCCTGATTGATCGCCGCAGGAGTCAGCAAAAAAGCAGGGTTAGCCTGCTCCCCCAAAAACTTGAGCGAGACTGATTCGCCCAGCCTGCCATGATCGCCCAACGCCATTTTCACCGCAGTGCCATTCAACGTCACCACTGCAATCTGCTCATCCAACTTGGCCACCACTTTACCCTGATAGACTTGCCCCTTAACCAACTGCTCGGAAAGTGTTTGTACTAATCGAAACTGCTCCAGCCGAAAATCCGTCTCACCCGCAATATCGCCGACAATCCTAACAGGAATCAATGGCGTAACTTTGCTGACTGGGGCAGTGCCAGCGGTATCGGCAGATATCGAGATCATCGTAGACTTCTAATATTGAATACGTTGCACATGGCTCGCAACTTGAAATATTTGCAAGCTCATGAGATTTTGTAGGAGTAATGCACAAATCCTTCCTATAAAACTAATGACTAAAATCGCGTCCATAGCTGCTATTAAGCTTTTGCTGATTGCCGCCACTGTGCATCAAGGCTGACAATCTCGCCATCCACGGCTCCACCAAACGCCTGATTTCACGGTCTGTGGCTAAAATTTTACCGATGTAATCAATTTTAGTATCCAGCTCTGCATCACTTAATGCTACTGGCTCCTGCGTACCTAAAACTTGTGCGCGATGCGCGCAATGCGCCTCCAGTGATTCCAGCAATTCCCAATCTTCCGCTTTGGTGGCCGCAAGCATTTGGCTAGAAATTTCCACCATATCTGCATATAAATTAAGTGTGGTGTTGGTATGCATGATTTAGCCCTTTGCCAAGACGGCGTTGGAATTTTTATTTGCTATTTTATTATAGGCGGCACTAGTGTTTGCAGCAATGGCAGGGTTTTGGGCGATTGCTGCCCAGGCACTACGCAGATCTGCCAGCAACTTGATAACCTCCTGTACATGCTCGGGTTTATTTTTCAGATGTGCGGCATACAAGCGCTCCACCATATAGGCATAGAGCGCATCCAGACTATTAGCGATGTCCCCACCGGCATTTTTATCCAGCGAGATGCGCAACCCGCTCTCAATAATCATAATCGCCTTTGAAAGTGCCTTGCCTTTTTCGGCAATTTCATTTTTCTGCATATGCACCAAGCCAGAGTGGCATGCCGCAACCGCACCATCATAGAGCATCACAACCAGCCCATGTGGATTCGCTGCAATCACTCCGGTTTCCATACCGACCTTAGTATATTCATGCACACCACGTTTATTCATTCCAAACATGCCGGATTTTCCTTATTGATTAGGCTTTATTATATTGTGCGATTTGCTGCGTTAAAAAAGTGCTGGTTTGCGACATGCTACTCATTACTCTGTCTAGCGCAGTAAATTGCGCGCGGTAACGTTTTTCTATCTGCGTTAAATGATCCTGCTCCACTTGTTGCCTATCCGTTAATCGAGTAATTGAACTATTCAAACCATCAGTTTTAGCCGTGAGCAAACCATCACTACTCAAAAAGTTGCTCACCATGTTATTTAGCTGTTTGGCAAAACCCACACTAAAATTAACCGTGCCACGTGCACCCAACGCACCGCCCGCTACTTTAATAGCGAGACCTTCGCTGGGATCACCTGTGGCACCAGTCAAACTTTGCCCGGAACCGGTCGCCGTTACACCGTTAATCGTGCCTTGTGCATTGATAGCGCCACTGCCTAACTGAGCCACGGTAATGGCATAAGTACCGGATTTGGTTTTACTGCCACTGGCAGAAAAGGTAATCTGTGGATCAGTAAACTTGGCACTGTTGGCAAACAACCCGGCAATATCACTAAAGTTTTTGTCTATTGCTGATTGCAACTTGGTGCTATCCACCGCCAGCGTACCATCGCGCTGAAAAGCCACCCCTACCTGCGAAAGCGAATTAAAAGCACCACCAGAACTCAAGGTGCCAGTTAAAGCATTTTTAATCTGGGATGAAATAGAGCGCGCCGTGGCATCGCCTTGCAAAGCCCCACCCGTTTTGCTAACAGCATCATATTTGGTCAAATTGCGTAATGTCGTATTCAGGTCGTTATAAGCTTTGGCAAAAGCGTTTACCGAGGTTTTAATCGCCTCGGCATCCGTGCTCACATTGAGGTTGGTGGGAACGGCCGTGCCCACCTTGAGCAAATTGAGCGTTATGCCTTCTACCGCATCGCTAATGGTATTACTGGCTTTGACAATATCCACACCATCTACATTTAGCAGCGCATCTTTGGCCTCTTGCAATTGCATCAAGTTTTTACCACTACCAGAGCTAAGCGTTGGATCAAAAGCTAAAGCAGATAAACCTGTGCTATCCAAATTATTGCCGTCGCCATCAGCCACAGAAATTTTCAGGCTATTGGTAGTGCCAGTATCTTTGGAGGTAATCACCAACCGGTTACCATTGCTACTGCCATCGTTAATTATAGAAGCCGTTACACCGGCATCGGCGGCGTTAATCGCATCGCGAATCCCCTGCAAACTATCGCTACCTGGTGCGATGGTAATGGCTTTTGAGGTTTTTTCAGGATTAAGTGAAAAACTGTTACCAAGCGAGTTATAGCTGCCAAAGTCTATGGTGATAGTACCCGAACCTACAATATCGGCCTTACTCGCAAAGCCCGGCAAAGCCAGCTTCTGATTTTGCGCAAGTTGCGTCACTTTAACCGCATAATCCCCATTGGTAGCCTTGCCATTGGCCGTGGCGGAAAACAAGCTACTATCCCCAACCTTAATCGCTTGTGCATTGAATTTATCACTGGTCGCCAAATTGCCCAATGCAGTTTGAAACGAAGCTAGCGAGCTTTTTAGGCTACCAAAAGCGGATATTTTTGCCTGAACAGCGGTCTTTTGTTTGGTGACATTGTTCAAAGGCCCCTGCTCGGTGCTCATCAAACCTGTCACAATGGAATTTACATCAAGGTTGGAACCTATACCTGGTGATGAAATAGCCATGTGAGTGTCCTAAAAAGTGTAAAACTTAAAAAACCTGATGAATTTTAATAATGCGCGCCTTGATGCAACAACGTGTAATCAAGGAACTACAGCCACTCCTCGATTCAGTTACTCTGCATCGAGGTCACATTGGCTCAAGCCTTATCGTGAATCATCAAACCCTGCAAACGCGAAATGTTTTTTGAAAATGCCAGCGCTTCCTGGCTCGGCATTTGTCGCAATACCTTTTGAGTTTCAGTATCCATCACCTTTACCACAATTTTCCCTAAATCCTGATCCATAGAAAACTGGATATTTTGTGCGGATGCCAGCATCGCCTTATTCAACTCATCCACAGCGCCTTGCATTTCTTTTGCATCTGGCTGCTCACCATTTTGTGCAACAGCCTCCGTGGTTTTATCCGGCTTTTTTGGCAGATCAACTACAGGTACCTTAGCCTGGGTAATGCTTGGCTCCCGGATAGACTGAGAACCATTTATAGCAGTAATCGACATGATATTGAGTCCTTCAAATAAATGATCGCGCAAACAAACAATTACGGGGGAATAACTCCCCCGCGATTCTGCTGCTAGTTACGCGAGGCTTTCACTGATTAACCCCTCAACAAAGCTAGCACACCATTCGGTGCGGAGTTAGCCTGCGCCAACATTGCCGTGCCCGCTTGTTGCAAGATTTGACCGCGCGTCAGTTTCGCGGTTTCTTCGGCAAAGTCAGTATCCATAATTCTGGATTTAGCAGCCGATTGGCTTTCCACAGAAACCTGTAAATTACTCACGATAGATTCAAACCGGTTTTGTGCCGCACCCACATCAGCGCGTGCCGTATTGACGGCAGAAATTGCGGCATCTATCGAGTCAATTGCTGTTTTAGAACTTGCTGCACTCGAAACTGAAGCTGAAGCAGACGCAGCGGCTGTTGCCACAGCACTTCCTGTACCAGAAGAGGTCAAATTCGTGGCGGTTAAAGCTACTTGGTCTGCAGTTGTGGTGCCCGCGCCTACTTGAAAAACTGTGTCAGCTGAAGCCTTCAACACATCTTTGGTATTAAATTTGGTGTTGTCCGTCACTCGGGTGATTTCATCCTGCAGTTGTTTAAATTCTGTTGTAAGGCTGCCGTTATCTGTAGTCGCGTTGGCACCTTGTACCGCAAGTTCGCGCATACGTTGCAATGAATCATTAATCTTGCTTAAACCACCATCGGCTGTTTGCGCATAAGAAACGGCATCATTGGAGTTACGAATGGCGACGTTCATGCCGCGAATTTGTGCATCCATCTTGGTCGCTACGGACAAGCCAGAAGCATCGTCCTTGGCACTATTCACACGCAAGCCGGAAGACAAGCGTTGAATCGAAGTTTCCAAGCCTGATTTAGAAGAAGCCAAGTTACGTTGAGTGTTTAATGAGGCGATATTGGTATTAATTACAGCAGACATTTTAGTGCTCCTTAGGTATCAAAATTAAATTCAATTTGGCATGTGCCTTCAACGCTGCTTCACTTAATTTCTTAATCATTTGCGTTGCATCGTTGTTGTAACTGTTATCGGATGCTGGTTGAAAAAATTTAGTGTTGCGATTTAACTTTTTCTCTTCACATCCGCTAGTGTGCCGGTGTAATTCTTTGACGACAATCATGCGGTAAATCTTTAATATATTTCAATAAAAAACTAAACGAATGAATCAAAGTCCCATTGAATAGCAATCCGTTTTGGTTTTCCAGCCACTTGGTTAAAGCCGATTTTTAAAACGCTGTAGTCATAGAAAAATCCATACAAATTTCCTCAAAACCCCTCAACAGGATGTCGCCATGTTACCGAGGTATAGCACCAATCAAACCCTCTAATAACGCGGTAAAACTGGTGCAATCCTGTTGTTAGATTTAGGCATCCACGGCGTATCAGTCAAAGACAGTGGTTAAAGTTGAATTGAGGTACTTTCACGGCTCTTTTAGTGACATCTAACTAAGTAAAAATTTTTAATAATAGGGCTGTTTCTTGATGAGTGATTTGATCGCAAGAAATTCGCAAAAGATAACTCAGAGCAAACCAACCAAATTTTTTGGCAAGACAGCGTTATAAAGGATAGGTAATGAATGCCTCACAAAACATCAGTAATCAACAAGCATTCAACAAAAATAAAAAAAACCATTCCAGGAAAGTTGCAATGCCAAAAAAATCTGATAATCAACCTATGGCAAGCAGATGGAATACTCAACCAAGTAACGAAGAAATAAAGACCCTCTCCAATTTATTTAATAAGGGTAGCTCCGCTGAAGCCAAACAAATGGCACTCGCTATGACCCAACGCTTTCCCAAACATGGATTTGCATGGAAAGTGCTTGGTGCCATCTATCAAAAACAAGGGATGCCATTGGAAGCCGTAGAGGCCTTTAAAAAAGCCACAGAGCTAATGCCGGATGCGGAAGCACACTACAACCTTGGCAATGTTTATTTTGACCAAGAACAATTGCAGCTGGCCCAATTGCAATATCAACAGGCCGTAAAAATATTTCCGGGCTTTTCCAAGGCACACTACAACCTTGGCAGCGTATTCAAAAGCTTGGGATGCCTGGAGTTGGCAGAAAGCAGTTATAAACAAGCATTGAAACTTGATCCAAAAAATGCACAAATGCACTTTAATCTGGGAGCGATATTTCAGGAACAACAACGCCTCCCCGAAGCTATCAATAGCTATCTGCAGGCTTTGAAAACACAACCGGATTTGGTTTCTGCTCACATTAATCTGGGTGTGGTTTACAAAACACTAGGGCGCTTGCCAGAAGCAGAAAAACATGACAGAAAAGCGCTGAGTATTGATTCGGAACATCCCTACGCGCTTAATAATCTGGGGCTGTTACTTTCTGAACGAGGCCAATATGCCGAAGCCGAAGCTTACTTAAGAAAAGCGCTGCAAATTAGCCCTGAATTTATGGATGCTTATAACAATCTGGGACTCGCTTTGCACGACATGAGGCGCTGGGACGAGGCCGTCACCGTCTTTGAAAAAGCACTTGCATACAACCCCAATCAAGTCGCCGCACTCAGCAATCTAAGCATCACCTTTAGCGCCCAAGGTCTATTGGGCAAGGCAGAAGCCTGTTTAAAGCAAGCGTTGGCGCTTGACCCGAATTTTGTGAATTTATATATCAACCTAGCCAGCAACTTTTTACATCAGGGACTCACCCAGCAAGCGGAAACTTGCTACGCGCAAGCATTAAAGATTCAACCGGATCTCACTAAAGCCCAAAGTAATCTACTCTTCGTCATGAATTATTCAGCGCATCACAATGCCAATGAACGTCTACAACAAGCCAGACATTACAACCAAATGGTCGCGGCAAAGGTAAATACAGCCTTTACCTCCTGGCAATATCAGGCACCGACCAAACGCTTGCGTATAGGATTGGTTTCTGGCGATTTACATCAACATGCGGTCGCTTATTTTCTTGAAAACCTGTTACAGCACATCAATGCTGAAACCATTGAATTAATCGCCTATCCTACAGATGCGTGCGAAGATCAAGTCACGACACGTCTCAAACCCTATTTTTCGTTATGGCGGCCACTCTCAGAACTCAGCGACCAAGCCGCCGCGCAACAAATTCATGACGATGGCATTCATGTTTTGCTGGATTTATCCGGTCACTCGGCAGGCAACCGCCTGCCAGTGTTTGCCTGGAAACCTGCCCCAGTGCAAGTCAGCTGGCTGGGTTATTTTGCGACTACGGGCATGGCGGTCATGGATTATTTTCTCGCCGATGAAGTGGGGGTTCCCAAGGCTAATCAAGCGCAATTTACAGAAATAGTAAAATACCTGCCGGATACCCGGTTGTGTTTTACCGTACCGAATTCCACAATGGAAGTATCCCCCCTGCCAGCACAGACAAATGGATATATTACTTTTGGATGCTTTCAAAACCGCGCAAAAGTCGGGGATCAAGTACTCGCTTTATGGGTAAAAATACTGCAAGCATTGCCTACGGCAAAATTACGCTGGCAATGTAAATCCTTCTCAGATGCTGCTGCAAGAGAGGACTTATACCAATGCCTGAATAAGCTTGGCATACACGCAGATCGATTGATTCTGTGCAACATGGTCGAACGTGAGGACTATCTGGCCGCACATGCAGAAGTCGATATGATTCTGGATACCTTCCCCTTCCCCGGTGGTACAACCACGTGCGAAGCCCTGTGGATGGGCGTGCCGACGTTAACACTCACCGGTGACACCTTAATCGCCAGACAAGGAGCCAGCCTGCTAACGGCAGCTGGACTCACGGACTGGATCACCGTGGATCAAACAGACTATATAAACAAAGCCATAGCATATTGCCATGATTTAAATCAGCTTATTCGCCTAAGAGCCAACTTGAGGGCGCAAGTATTGGCCTCCTCCTTGTTTGATGCACCACGTTTTGCCAAAAACATGGAAAAAGCTTTATGGGAGATGTGGGATGAAAAATCGAATGCAATACAGAATCACGCGAGCCATCAGACAGCAATAGAAAAACAAGCAAGTATAGAAAAGGATGTATCTATTGAAATTCAATATCAAGCCGTGACCAAAGAGGATTTTGAGCGCAGCAAAAAGCTGCAAACAAAACACTCGCTAATCGTTTTGAGTGCCACCAAGCTTTCGGAAACAGATTTCTGGAACCAATCTGCACTGGGGCTTTCGCTAAAAGCCCTGTTTGAACGCGAGCCAGAATTATCCGCAAAAATCGCCTTCAATAATGCACGCGGACTTGCGGAAATATTCAATGAAGGAATAGAGCAAGCAGAAAATAATGCGATTCTTATTTTTATACATGATGATGTCTGGATAGATGAAGCCAACTTTACAGAGGCCATTAGCGCAGGACTAGAACAGTTTGACGTGATAGGCGTTGCCGGAAACCGCCGCAGACTTCCGAATCAACCCGCCTGGGCGTTTATCGATCAGCAATTCACCTGGGATGAAAAATCCAACTTAAGCGGAAGAGTTGCCCATGGCAACAACGCCTTAGGCGAAGTCTCGGAATTTGGTGCTGTGCCTGCCGAATGCGAGTTACTGGATGGCGTTTTTCTGGCTGCAAAAAAGACCACCTTGAACAAAAGTAAGGTGCAATTCGACATTCAATTCGATTTTCACTTTTACGACATGGATTTTTGCCGAAGCGCCAGACAAACTGGGTTAAAACTGGGTACTTGGCCAATTAAACTTACCCACCAGAGTAGTGGTGCTTTCGGTAGCCCACACTGGCAAGAAAAATATCAGCTTTACCTAAACAAATGGGATGCAGGTCTTTCTTCGTCGGATGAAAAAAATAACACGCATGAATTGCAACAAGCCGTAAATGAAGTGCTGAAACTAGCCATAGAACAGCAAAACAGCGGGCAGCTAGAACAAGCAGAAAAACTATACCTAGAAATCATCCGCATTCAACCCCACCATGCAGAGGCCAATCATAATCTGGGTGTAATAGAAGCCCATACCAAAGATATTCACACCGCATTGCCAAGACTGGAAGCTGCGGTGATGGCCATGCCGGAGCATGAACAATTCTGGGTAAGTTATATTGATGCGCTGATGCAGGCCGGGGATGTTGATGCAACAGCCGATGCCTTGGAATTAGGCCAAAAATTTGGCCTCAGCACATCCACTGCACAAACGTTGGCCGCTGAATTTATCGAAGCTTTTGATTTACACCAAGCCCCGCCACAACCCACTCAATTAAAAAATAGCGCTCAAGATAAAGCCAGTGATAAAAATCATCCTTCTATCACAACCCTTATTCCTGCTTTTAACACGCAGTTTATCCCAGAGCTTTTAGCCAGTTTGGTTACGCAAACCTTTAAATCATTCAAGGTCATTATTTCAGATGATAGCCCCAACAATGAAGTAACAAAACTGATTAACAGCCCGGAAATGCAAGAGCTAAAAAAACTTTTAAATTTAAAAATCATTGAAGGACCCCAAAAAGGAGGCTATGCCAACACCTTTCACTTGGTGCGAAATTATGCGCATCAATCAGATTTTTTTCATATTTTGCTGGATGACGATATTATTTATCCTACATTTTATGAAACGCACATGCGTAAACATAGCTCTATACTTGCGCCTGTATCTATAAGCGCCAGATGGACTGCAAACCAATTTGGTCAACCTTTATCATTGCCGATGGACGAGTCCACAAGCCAATCGTTCTCTCTACAATTTAATGCAGCCGCTATTTTTAAGGCTTTGATTCCCCGCTGTGATAACAAGCTGGGTGAATGGAGCCATGCAGTATTTAGAAAAGAAGCCGCTGACAGCATCCTTAACCCCTACCTAAATGGCATTTGCTACTTTGGATTAGATGACATAGGCAGCTTTATTCATGCTACAAGCCAAAAATCCGGCATTTGGATACCTACACCTTTAGGATTTTTCAGAACACATGATCGCCAAAATACAAACCGAATAAATAACACCACCATCAAATGCGCACACTATGCCTGGATAGCGTTTGCCATCATAGGCATTGAAAATGCCTTAATTTCCAAAGAAAAAGCATGGCAATGCATACGCTATATAAGCCACTCCATCCGCGAAAGATATAGTGAGGATACGCTGGGCATTTCCATGCTCACCTTATTGGATGCGCATCATGAATATAGCGCGATGTTCAAGGAAGATTTTTTAGCACTATGGAATAGCTACCTGGAAGAAGTGCAATTACAAAAAGTGCTGGTGGGTGATTTAAATATCCAACTTTTATAAAACTGTTTAATTATTTAGTCTCTGTACGGCTTTAGAAAGCACGAAAATATTATGATAAAAATTCATCCCCTTGCAAGTTGCGAATCTATCCAAATAGGCGAAGGTACGCAAATATGGCAGTTTTGTGTAGTACTGGCTCAAGCCAAAATCGGCAAGAACTGCAACATCAATGCCCATTGCTTTATCGAAAATGATGTCGTCATTGGCGACAATGTGACGGTTAAATGTGGAAACTACCTTTGGAATGGCTTAACCATTGAGGACGATGTATTTATTGGCCCAAACGTCACCTTTACCAATGACAAATACCCAAAATCCAAAAATGTGAATTTTAGACTTGATAAAACCACGATTTGCAAGGGAGCCTCAATTGGCGGCGGTGCCGTAATTCTACCAGGCCTAAGAATAGGTATTGGAGCCGTCGTCGGAGCGGGCGCTGTCGTTACCAAAGAGGTAGCCGACTATACGACTGTAGTAGGAAATCCTGCCAGAACACTGGGAGATCAGTCTTAAAATGAGTAAAAACACGGATGAAACAACCCTTGAAGTCTTTGAGCTGGAAACAGTCAAGGCTAATACCAATAAATTTGGCGGCAGTCTGCTTTTACCCCAAATTCAATACACCATCCCACCTATCCCCATATTTGGTGAGCATTGCGCCAATCCAGATATAAAAAATAGCCATGCACTCACGCATCCTGCTATTTATTTTGCCAAAGTCAGTGATTACAAAATGATAGGTGGTACTGCTTTCCCTATCATCCAAAACAAATGCATCCACCATCAAAACTTTTCAACCGAAATCTGGGAGACTTGGGAACAAGCCATCGGCGTTTGCAGTATACGCCAAGATCAAAATCTAATCGGTTATGGTCAACTAAAAAAACAACCCACGCAAAACTGCAAGATCATTAATCTGGTTGGTAATGGCTCATACAACTATGCCCATTGGCTAACAGAATTCCTACCACAACTGGTTTTACTCAAAAAAACAGGCATTGATTTATCTAACTATAAAGTTCTGATTGATGCCAGATCGTTCCCCAGTATGCTTGAGGCTTTATTTTTACTTGGGATAAAAAATGAGCAACTCATACGTGTGGAGGCCTTGTCACTACACGCATTCCCCCATGCGCTATGGGTCAGCCCGGTAGCCAATATCGTGTTTCAACGTCCAAACGCCTTGACTGCAAACTCTTCACATCAGCTGGCAGAACCACAACATGCAATTTTTCATCCTGAAGTTTTACAAACCACTCGTGAAACTTTTCTTAAATTAATAGACAAACAACCGTCTGATTTCACACCAGAAAAAATCTTCATTAAAAGAACTCCCGGCAGAACCTATCATGCACGTTCAGTACTCAATGAAGCAGAAATTCAAAATGCTCTTGAGTTGTTGGGCTTTGTTAGCATTGACCCTAGCCTTTTGACTTTCACAGAACAAATCAGGCAGTTCAGCCACGCTAAATTTATCGTGGCAGCATCAGGTGCAGCCTTGGTAAATATGATCTGGGCACCTGCGGATGCAAAAGTTATTGTACTAATGAATGATTCCAAAGTAGCCAACTATTGGTATTTCAGCAACATTGCTTTTGCATTGGGGCATCAACTTGGCTATGTTTTAGGTAAAGTGGTTGATACAGGATGCTGGGACGATATTAACCATGCAGACTTTAAAATAAATACGCAAACTGTTTTAGCCGCATTACGTCATTTTGGGTTTGAAACAAAAAGCTTTCGTGAAAGAGAGAAATCAACACCGAAAAATAAAAAAATTCGCATCCTGTTTGTGCTTCAGCTTGCGGTCAACTGGTCTTCACTAGGCAGTGTATGGCGCGCATTGTCAGCTTATCCCAATGTTGAACTGAAATTAATTAACACAAAATTTATACATCCTGCCACGGATTTTAGTGACGACAATTGGGCACAACTGAATACATTCAGCACGGATATGGGGCTTGCAGTCGATACCAGCGGCGAAAAAGTGATAACCACTTTTCAACCGCATTTAGTGTTTCTGCCCAACCCTTACGACAGCACGCGCGTGCCTGAATTACACACAAGCACTCTCATCAACACTGGTTGCAGAATAGCCTATATTCCATACGGCATAGAGATGGGAGGAGGTTCTGATAATTTGCGATGGCAATTTAACGAATCAGTGCAACAAGCGGCATGGCGCGTATTTTTAAGATCCAAGCGCAACAAAGCCATGTATGCAAAATACTGCGATGTTGGTGATTCTCACGCCATCGTTACAGGCCATCCTAAATTTGACCTACAGCAAAATTTTGCAACCTACCCTATCAGCGATAATCTGAGAGCAAAAATTGCAGGTCGATCTGTGGTTTTATGGACACCTCACTTTTCCGTTGGATTACACGCCAGTTGGTCAACATACCGCATTTACAATGAAATCATCATGCAGCAAGTAGAAGCTAGGCCTGATTTATTTTTTATTATTCGCCCCCATCCATTATTTTTTAAGGAAATGTTAAGACAACAGGTTTGGCAGGAAACGAATGAAACAGCATTCAGATTACTATGCCGACAAAAAAACAACCTGTGGCTCGATGAAAACCCTGACTATATGGAAGCCTTCGCGGCTGCAAATGGTCTCATGACCGATGTAGGCTCTTTTCTATTGGAGTTTTTACCTACTAAAAAACCGATTTTATATTTACACCACCCAGAGGGCTTGGGACTTAATGATGATTCGGATTTAGTGGCACACTACTACCAAGCAACAAAACCTGAAGATATTGCTGCATATATCGACATGGTTGCAAATGGCGCTGACCCCATGCAAGCCGAGCGCATTGCAATAATAGATGAGTATTTATATGGATTGGATGGAAAGGCCGGTCAACGCATAGCAGATTATGTAGTTGAAAATCTATCAAATGAACTTGAATTAACAGAATGGGATACAGAACCATGCAACATAGTCGCGTTACAAAACAAATCAGATTTTTATTGGAAAAATGCTCCGACAACGATCACAGGCGCAAGTGATTATTACCAATATAAAACCCAAGCACTCCAAAATACAATGCGCTATATACCCGAACTTAACTATGCGATGGATATAGGATGTGGCGAAGGTGCCTATACTGCACTACTAGCGCAGAAAGCCAAGCAGATGGATGCTTACGACATTTCAAAGAAGCTCATTCAATCTGCAAAAAAGCGTGCGGCGAAACTGAATTTGGAAAATGTTAATTTTCAAACACAAGCTTTCACTGAAATTACAGCGAGGCAAAATATAGATTTAATCAGCTGCATAGAACTTGCAGGCAGCATCCTAAGCGACCAAGATTTTTCCAAACTTTTCAATAAATTGCATCGTATGCTCAAAGAAAATGGCTATTTACTTATCTTGGATTGCTTTTCACTGCAAGAAGACCAGCTGCGCAAACAATCATCCGGATTGAGTATAAAACTCAGAAACATTGATGCATTTATCAAATTCACACACATGTTGGGGTTTCAAATTGATTTTCAGACAACTATTTCAGAAAGCCCCTCTGATACTGCAACACGCTTATTTCTTCTGAAAAAAATTGCACCAAATTCCAAAGAGATTTGAATATGAAAAATGCTAGGATAAAAGAAAAAAATATAGCCATTGATCCGCATTCGGTAGCCTCTTTCTTTCATGATAGAGCTGAAAAATTTAACCCACAGCATCCATTAACAGCCGTGCTTTATCAAGACAACAACCCAGCGCTGGCTGAAGAACGCGATGCCTATGAAAAGCAAGTCGCTCTCCCCTTGCTCAAACTTACGGGGAAGGAATCTTTGCTAGATATTGGCTGTGGTATAGGCCGCTGGGCACATTTACTCCATCATAAGGTTAAATATTACATGGGCATTGATTTCAGCCAAAGCTTAATTGCTATTGCCAAACAACAAATCCGTGCCAGTAATGTTGCTTTTTTTACCGCAAGCGCAGAAGAGCTTGGATGCGCTGAGGTCAAGCTCCATGCGCCGTTTGATCGCATTCTCATCGCCGGATTGCTGATTTACTTAAATGACGATCAAATCATGGCCTTGCTTAATGATATTCGTAAAATTGTTGCCAAAGACTGTTTGATCTATTTAAGAGAACCCATTGCGCTTGAAGAAAGATTAACCTTAAATCAGTTTTGGTCTGAAGAATTAAGCGCTAATTACAGCGCCATCTATCGCACCGAGAATGATTTAAAGACGCTCATCAATCAGACACTTGGTGATCTAATTCTAACACCGATCAAATTTGTGCCTTTGTATAAAGATAATGCTTTAAATAATCGAAATGAAACCAAGCAGTTTTACGCAATGCTTCATTTGGGAAACACTGATTAAGTTCGTCACACTGACGCAAGTCGGTGTCCAGAGCCGTTAAGTCACTGGATTCCGACTTACGTCGGAATGACGCACTTGGACTTAACCAACGTTTCCTTTACATAAACCCTGATGAATTGATCGTTAAAATGAATACATGTTTCGCATTTGATTTGGATGGAACCGTAACCAGACAAGAGCTTTTGCCACTCATCGCCGGCGCACTTGATTTGGAAAAGGAAATGCGTCTTTTAACACAGCTGACTATTCAAGGGCTAATACCATTTGAAGATTCTTTTCGTTTGCGTTGTGCATGTCTAAAAAGCGCCTCAATCAAGGAGGTGCAAAGCATAGTAGCCGATGCGGCATTAGATAAGGACATCCTTCGCTTCATACAAAAACACCCGACACAATGCGCAATTGTCACAGGTAACCTGGACATATGGATTGCCCCCCCTTGCAGAAAAACTTGGCTGTAGAAGCTTTTCATCAACGGCAACAATCAATCATGGCCAACTTTGCAATATCAGCTCTGTATTAAGAAAAAACCATCCGATTCTCGAATTAAAAAAGACGTTTGATCGTGTTGTCGCTATTGGTGATGGATTAAACGACATGCCAATGTTTGATGCAGCAGACATACGCATTGCATTTGGCGGTGTTCACTCGCCAGCAAAACCATTAGTTCAAATGGCCGATTTCGTCACATTTTCTGGGAGTGCGTTATGTCGCATGATAAACACGCTGTTATAGCCGCAGCAGGATTAGGTTCAAGACTTGGATTGGGGAAGCCTAAATGTTTAATCGAAATCGGTGGGATGACCATATTGGAACATCAATTAAAGCTTTTGGACGATATCGAAGATGTGCGCGTAGTGGTTGGGTTTGAAGAGGAATTGGTGATTGATTTAATTCATAGCTTACGGCATGAAACTATCATCGTAAGAAATCCTGGCTATCGCACTACAACTACCTTGCACAGCTATGTAATGGGAGCTGCCTATTTGGATGAGGACTGTCTTTTTCTGGATGGCGATATCCTATTTCAACCATCAAGCTTAAAAAACTTTCTGAGTAAGTGCATACCAGATGAAACGTTGGTAGGTATAACACCTGCTAAAACTAAAGATGCTGTTTTTACTTCAATTAATTCGGATAAACAAATTACGGCATTTTCAAGAACAAAATTATCACCTTACGAATGGGCAAATATTGTATGGATTCATCCGAAATTTTTTTCTGAGCCATGCACGGCAGTGTTTGAGCGTTTAAATTATTATCTGCCATTAAACACTGAACTCATTATTAGCAATGAGATAGACACTACAGAAGATATGCTAATTGCAATAAAGAATATTGAAACTTTTAACATTCCATTGAACAAATAGAAACTTACGGAACATTTAATATGCCATTAGAAGATTGCCGCATCATAGAACTTCCCAAAATCCATAACCCGCAAGGTAACTTGACCTTTATCGAAAGCGATTCGCAAATCCCTTTTGATATTCAGCGCGTGTATTACGTTTACGATGTTCCTGGTGGTGCCGAGCGCGGCGGACATGCCCACAAAGATCTGCATCAGCTCATCATTGCCATGTCAGGCAGTTTTGATATTACGCTGGATGATGGCAAGGACAAAAAGAAGTTTCATCTAGCCCGCTCCTATTACGGCCTATATGTCTGCCCGATGATCTGGCGCGAAATTGACAATTTCTCTTCGGGCTCTGTATTGATGGTTTTGGCCTCCAACAAATACACCGAAGAAGATTATTATCGCAATTATGAAGACTTCATGCGCGCAAGATGGGTGAAAGCATGACTGTACCCTTCCTCGATCTCAAAGCGTCTTATAACGAATTGGCGGCAGAGCTAGATACGGCAGTATTACGTGCCAGCCGCTCCGGCTGGTATATTGGCGGGGCAGAAGTTGAAACTTTTGAAGCAGAGTTTGCAGCCTATACGCAAGCCAAGTATTGCGTAGGTGTAGGCAATGGACTGGATGCGTTAATACTGGCATTACGCGCTCTGGATATAGGGGCTGGCGATGAAGTGCTGGTACCATCGCATACCTTTATTGCCACTTGGCTGGCGGTGAGTGCCGTGGGTGCCATACCGGTACCTGTTGAACCGATTAGTGGCAGCTACAATCTGGATGCGGCAAGTGCGGAGGCCTATATCACCTCTCGCACCAAAGCTATATTACCGGTACATTTGTATGGAATCCCCGCTGATATGGATGCCATTTGCCAGCTTGCTAAAAAACACAGACTGGCAGTGGTAGAGGATGCAGCACAGGCGCATGGTGCAAAAGTGCGGGGTAAACGCATTGGTAGCCATGGGGATGTCGTCGCGTGGAGTTTTTATCCCGGAAAGAATCTGGGCGCGCTGGGTGATGCCGGCGCAATTACCACCAACGATACCACTATTGCTCAGCGTATACGCAAACTTGGCAACTATGGTTCATCGGTCAAATATTTTAATGAAGAACGCGGAATCAACAGCCGCTTAGATCCGATTCAGGCGGCTATTTTAGCGGTTAAATTAAAGCATCTTGATGCTTGGAATACGCGCAGAGAAAACATTGCACAGCACTACACCCGAGCTTTGGCACATCTGCCAATCACCTTACCCCAAGTACCGGCTTGGGCAGAAGCTGTGTGGCATTTATATGTAATTGCCACTCCACAGCGCGATTTGTTACATGCCAGTCTAACCAAGGCTGATATACAAACTCTGATTCATTACCCTGTCCCGCCACACCTGCAACGCGCTTATATGGATGTAGGAGCCTCAAAACTCAGCCTACCACTAGCTGAACGTTATGCGAACGAGGTACTTAGCTTACCTATCGGACCGCAACTAGATGCTGAACATGTTGAGAAAGTTATTTCGGTAGTAGCCGACACATCGACATCGACCAACTCATAACCGAGTTGAGTCAAGGAACGCTCCAACAAACTGTACAGATCCTGCATATCACCTACCAGACGGCCTATGAACACTAGGCATTGTGAAACAAAAACGGGGCAAACACCATCACCACAAGCATGACGGCACCCCCCCGAACGAACCACAACAAAAAAGCCCTCACTAGGAGGGCTTAAGTGCGAAAGGATTAAGCCTGAGACTTAACATCTTTCAAATAAATAGCCTGGCGGTGACCTACTTTCGCATGCACGAAGCATACTATCATTGGCGCAGAATCGTTTCACGGCCCTGTTCGAGATGGGAAGGGGTGGTTCCAATTCGCTATGGCCGCCAGACATAACCGTTAGCACCCTGAAGCGGACTTCAAGACACTGTTATGCTGTCGTGAACAGCGCCAAAATTGACACTGCTCAGCGAGTAAAACACGCTGCTTATCAGCTTAATACACTGAGTAAACAACGGTCTTAAACAAATTGGAAGAAGTAAAGTTTAATGGGTTATTTCTTGATTGCATGCTTTAGAATAACCTGCACTTGAATCACTCAAGTCTCAAGGTTATAGGATCAAGCCTCACGAGCAATTAGTATCGGTCAGCTTAACGCATTACTGCGCTTCCACATCCGACCTATCAACGTCCTGGTCTCGAACGACTCTTTAGGGGGGTTAAACCCCCGGGAAATCTCATCTTAAGGCAAGTTTCACGCTTAGATGCTTTCAGCGTTTATCTCTTCCGTATTTAGCTACCCGGCTATGCCACTGGCGTGACAACCGGTCCACCAGAGATACGTCCACTCCGGTCCTCTCGTACTAGGAGCAGCCCCCTTCAAATTTCCAACGCCCACGGCAGATAGGGACCAAACTGTCTCACGACGTTTTAAACCCAGCTCACGTACCACTTTAAATGGCGAACAGCCATACCCTTGGGACCGGCTACAGCCCCAGGATGTGATGAGCCGACATCGAGGTGCCAAACTCCCCCGTCGATATGAACTCTTGGGAGGAATCAGCCTGTTATCCCCAGAGTACCTTTTATCCGTTGAGCGATGGCCCTTCCATACAGAACCACCGGATCACTATGACCTGCTTTCGCACCTGCTCGACCTGTCCGTCTCGCAGTCAAGCAACCTTATGCCATTGCACTATCAGTACGATTTCCGACCGTACCTAGGTTACCTTCGCACTCCTCCGTTACTCTTTGGGAGGAGACCGCCCCAGTCAAACTGCCCACCATACACGGTCCCCGATCCAGATTATGGACCTAGGTTAGAACCTCAACAACATCAGGGTGGTATTTCAAGGTTGACTCCACGAAATCTAGCGACTCCGCTTCAACGTCTCCCACCTATCCTACACAAATCTTGTCAAAGTCCAATGTAAAGCTACAGTAAAGGTTCATGGGGTCTTTCCGTCTAGCCGCGGGTAGATTGCATCTTCACAAACATTTCAACTTCGCTGAGTCCCGAGAGGAGACAGTGTGGCCATCGTTACGCCATTCGTGCGGGTCGGAACTTACCCGACAAGGAATTTCGCTACCTTAGGACCGTTATAGTTACGGCCGCCGTTTACCGGGGCTTCGATCAAGAGCTTGCACCCCATCAATTAACCTTCCGGCACCGGGCAGGCGTCACACCGTATACGTCCACTTTCGTGTTTGCACAGTGCTGTGTTTTTATTAAACAGTCGCAGCCACCTTTTCACTGCAACCCCATCGGCCTTCGAGAGTAAATCTCTACAACCTACCGGGGCGCACCTTCTCCCGAAGTTACGGTGCTAATTTGCCGAGTTCCTTCTCCCGGGTTCTCTCAAGCGCCTTAGAATTCTCATCCTGCCCACCTGTGTCGGTTTGCGGTACGGTTTTAATAGAACTGAAGCTTAGTGGCTTTTCTTGGAAGCATGGTATCAATCACTTCAGCACCTAAGTGCCTCGTTATCACGCCTCAGAATTGACCTCCCGGATTTGCCTAAGAGATCTCCCTACACGCTTGAACCAACTATTCCAACAGTTGGCTGACCTAACCTTCTCCGTCCCCACATCGCATTCTATTAAAGTACAGGAATATTAACCTGTTTCCCATCAGCTACGCATCTCTGCCTCACCTTAGGGGCCGACTCACCCTGCGCCGATGAACGTTGCGCAGGAAACCTTGGGCTTTCGGCGAGGGAGCTTTTCACTCCCTTTATCGCTACTCATGTCAGCATTCGCACTTCTGATACCTCCAGCATGCCTCACAGCACACCTTCGCAGGCCTACAGAACGCTCTCCTACCATGCACACCTTATAAATAAGGTGGCATCCGAAGCTTCGGTTACGTGCTTAGCCCCGTTACATCTTCCGCGCAGGACGACTCGACTAGTGAGCTATTACGCTTTCTTTAAAGGATGGCTGCTTCTAAGCCAACCTCCTAGCTGTCTATGCCTTCCCACTTCGTTTTCCACTTAGCACGTCATTTGGGACCTTAGCTGTCGGTCTGGGTTGTTTCCCTCTTGACCACGGACGTTAGCACCCATGGTCTGTCTCCCGTGATTGCACTTCTCGGTATTCGGAGTTTGCAATGGTTTGGTAAGTTCTTATGAACCCCCTAGCCATAACAGTGCTCTACCCCCAAGAGTGATACACGAGGCACTACCTAAATAGTTTTCGGAGAGAACCAGCTATTTCCAAGTTTGTTTAGCCTTTCACCCCTATCCACAGCTCATCCCCAAATTTTTCAACATTTGTGGGTTCGGACCTCCAGTGCGTGTTACCGCACCTTCATCCTGGCCATGGATAGATCACTTGGTTTCGGGTCTACACCCAGCAACTATCGCCCTATTCGGACTCGCTTTCGCTGCGCCTCCCCTATCGGTTAAGCTTGCTACTGAATGTAAGTCGCTGACCCATTATACAAAAGGTACGCAGTCACGGAACAAGTCCGCTCCCACTGTTTGTATGCATACGGTTTCAGGATCTATTTCACTCCCCTCCCGGGGTTCTTTTCGCCTTTCCCTCACGGTACTGGTTCACTATCGGTCGATTACGAGTATTTAGCCTTGGAGGATGGTCCCCCCATGTTCAGACAGGATTTCACGTGTCCCGCCCTACTTGTCGTTACCCTAGTTCCACACACGGGATTTCGTATACGGGGCTATCACCCGCTATGGCCGGACTTTCCATTCCGTTCTACTATCGCATGTGCTAAAAATAACAGGCTGATCCGGGTTCGCTCGCCACTACTTCCGGAATCTCGGTTGATTTCTTTTTCCTCGAGCTACTTAGATGTTTCAGTTCACTCGGTTTGCCACCATCTCCCTATATATTCAGGAGCGGTTACCCTTGCGGGTGGGTTTCCCCATTCGGACATTCTTGGATCAAAGCTTGTTGCCAGCTCCCCAAGACTTTACGCAGGCTGCCACGTCCTTCATCGCCTGTAATCGCCAAGGCATCCACCATATGCACTTATTCGCTTGACCCTATAACGTTAAGACCTGAGCCCTTTTACCGGTTATTTTCATGGCGGTGAGGCCAATCTATTCCCCTTACTCAAATCCTGCGGCAGGGAGTAAATCTGCCCATTATAGGTTTCTAAAGCACTACATCCAACAACACCAAGCGATGCTGCTGAATTTGATTTAAACCGTTTATTACACATCCAGTTAGAGAACTGGACTTAGAACTAAACGTATTAAAACATTTCGATTTTGCAATCAATTACTACCCATTTTGAACACACACCCTCATCACAACGGCATGTGTTCACTTTACTTCTTCCATTTTGTTAAAGATCAGACTTCAGTCGTTAGACTGTAGTCGTTAGTTTTCAGTTAAACCGACGGGCTTAACTAACGACTAACGGCTACAAACTAGCTGCTTATCTACAACATCACTGATTTTTGGTGGAGGATGACGGGATCGAACCGACGACCCCCTGCTTGCAAAGCAGGTGCTCTCCCAGCTGAGCTAATCCCCCAATTTCCACATCGACTTGACAGCCTTTGTTTAAAATCTGGTGGGTCTGGCTGGACTCGAACCAGCGACCCCCGCCTTATCAAGGCGGTGCTCTAACCAACTGAGCTACAGACCCTATAAGTTTAGGTGCTGACCATTTTTCAGTGATGCTTTTTTTGAACAACCGATAAGTGTGAATGCTTGCAGTTTAGGATTCTCTTGAAAGGAGGTGATCCAGCCGCACCTTCCGATACGGCTACCTTGTTACGACTTCACCCCAGTCATGAACCCCACCGTGGTAATCGCCCTCCTTGCGGTTAGACTAACTACTTCTGGTGGAACCCACTCCCATGGTGTGACGGGCGGTGTGTACAAGGCCCGGGAACGTATTCACCGCGACATGCTGATCCGCGATTACTAGCGATTCCGACTTCATGCAGTCGAGTTGCAGACTGCAATCCGGACTACGATCGGCTTTCTGAGATTGACTCCCCCTCGCGGGTTGGTAACCCTCTGTACCGACCATTGTATTACGTGTGAAGCCCTGGCCATAAGGGCCATGAGGACTTGACGTCATCCCCACCTTCCTCCGGTTTGTCACCGGCAGTCCCATTAAAGTGCCCAACTAAATGATGGCAATTAATGGCAAGGGTTGCGCTCGTTGCGGGACTTAACCCAACATCTCACGACACGAGCTGACGACAGCCATGCAGCACCTGTGTTACGGTTCTCTTTCGAGCACCAATCCATCTCTGGAAAGTTCCGTACATGTCAAGGCCAGGTAAGGTTTTTCGCGTTGCATCGAATTAATCCACATAATCCACCGCTTGTGCGGGCCCCCGTCAATTCCTTTGAGTTTTAATCTTGCGACCGTACTCCCCAGGCGGTCTACTTCACGCGTTAGCTGCGTTACTTATGGATTTTACTCCACCAACAACTAGTAGACATCGTTTAGGGCGTGGACTACCAGGGTATCTAATCCTGTTTGCTCCCCACGCTTTCGTGCATGAGCGTCAATATTATCCCAGGGGGCTGCCTTCGCCATTGGTATTCCTCCACATCTCTACGCATTTCACTGCTACACGTGGAATTCTACCCCCCTCTGACATATTCTAGCCTTGTAGTTTCAAACGCAGTTCCCAGGTTGAGCCCGGGGATTTCACATCTGACTTACAAAACCGCCTGCGCACGCTTTACGCCCAGTAATTCCGATTAACGCTCGCACCCTACGTATTACCGCGGCTGCTGGCACGTAGTTAGCCGGTGCTTCTTATCAAGGTACCGTCATTAACTCACCGTATTAGGATGAATCGTTTCTTCCCTTGCGAAAGAGCTTTACAACCCGAAGGCCTTCTTCACTCACGCGGAATGGCTGGATCAGGCTTGCGCCCATTGTCCAAAATTCCCCACTGCTGCCTCCCGTAGGAGTCTGGACCGTGTCTCAGTTCCAGTGTGGCTGGTCGTCCTCTCAGACCAGCTACTGATCGTCGCCTTGGTGAGCCTTTACCTCACCAACTAGCTAATCAGATATCGGCCGCTCTAATAACGCGAGGTCTTACGATCCCCCGCTTTCCCCCTCAGGGCTTATGCGGTATTAGCTATTCTTTCGACTAGTTATCCCCCATTAAAAGGTACGTTCCGATATATTACTCACCCGTCCGCCACTCGCCACCAGGAGCAAGCTCCCGTGCTGCCGTTCGACTTGCATGTGTAAAGCATTCCGCCAGCGTTCAATCTGAGCCAGGATCAAACTCTTCAGTTTAATTCCCAACTATTACTTGTGACTCTCTTAACGAGAGTCGGTATGTCGCTTTTGCTTTATTTTCTCAAATGAATTTAAGGTTGTGTGCCGGATATTGCTATCCGACAGTAAACTGTTATTTCATTCAAGGTGTAAAGACTTGTATCTTGAGTGCCATCTATCTGCAACAAATCGGTAACATTTAACTGTTAAGATTTGCCATCAAGTGGCGGCCTTTGCTACAAGCACTCACACCTATCGATTGTTCATTTTGTTAAAGAGCTTTTTGTTCTTTCTCGCTACAGCGTCTGAAGCGAGGTGCGCATTTTACAGCGTTTTATTGCATTGTCAAGCGTTTGTTTCAACTTCGTTTGCCTGCTCACTTCGATTTCTGAAGCGAGCCGCGCATTCTACAGTGTTTTATCACCGCGTCAAGCTTTTGTTTTACTTCACTTTCTTGCTCACTTCCTACTTCAAAGTGAGCCGCGCATTCTACAGCTTTATTTCATTCCGTCAAGCGCTTATTTGCGACTTTTAAAATTCTGGTTGCGGGGACAGGATTTGAACCTGTGACCTTCGGGTTATGAGCCCGACGAGCTGCCAGACTGCTCCACCCCGCGTCCGATTTCAACCCGTTGATGCAGTTGAGAGATAAGACTATAACAAGGAAGATGAGCACTGGTCAAGACATATTGGAAAATAAGTTAACTATTCTAGCTTTTGGCAGGGATAAATTTCAAACGAAACAATGTGTTGTATAACATTTCAGACTATGTGTTTTCACCATCTCATTACTCGCTCATAATTACATTTGCTTTTATCTTTCTAACCAATTGTAAATCCGCCTCGGTATCGACACCCGTAGCAGGCGCATGCTCTATTGTGGTAACGCTAATTTTATATCCATGCCATAGCGCGCGAAGCTGTTCCAGCGCCTCCAAGTCCTCGTAAGGTGAGGATGCCAAGCTTGCATAGGCTTCAAGAAAAGCCACGCGATAGGCATAAATGCCTATGTGCCTCCTTGCCCACATATCGCCTGGCGGTTCATCTCCAACCAAAAAAGCGTCACGCGCATATGGAATTGGCGCGCGACTAAAGTAAAGGGCGCATTCATTACAATCAGTTACCACTTTGACGACATTGGGATTAAACATAGTCGCTTTATCGTGAATCGGATGACAGGCTGTGGCCATCGCTGCGTCAGGGTGTTGATCCAAGCTCATTGCAACCGCCTTTATCAACTCCGGATCAATGAGCGGTTCATCCCCCTGTACGTTTACGACGACAGTTTGATCTGACCAACCCATTTGCTGGGCGACCTCAGCAATACGATCCGTACCTGATGTATGACCGACTCCTGTCATTACCGCCTTGTAACCATACTGCCGGACTACACTGACGATTGCGGGGTGATCAGTAGCAATCAATACATCATCCGCGCCACTTAAAATGGCTTGTTCAGCAACCCATATCACCATGGGCTTGCCCGCTATGTCTAGTAAAGGCTTGCCCGGGAGTCGCTGGCTCGCATAGCGTGCCGGAATAACCACTTTAAACTGCATTTTATTTAGACCTCTTCATCGGCTGCCAACTTCCGCGCTTCATCTTCCAGCATTATTGGAATGCCGTCTTTAATCTGATAGCCAAGCCTGCACGGCTTACAAATTAGCTCCTGTTCAGCCTTTATATAGTGCAGTGGCCCTTTACAGATTGGGCACACCAGTATTTCAAGCAATTTTGCATTCATTCCTCTTCCTTATGTTATCCAATACCTGTCCACCCAGAGCGGGATCCATTTCTGCGCTAACTTCCAGATACCACCAATTTGGCTGCGCGAAAGTTAAGCATTTGACGGCATCTTTCTCCGTCATCACGATGGCTCGTGTTCCTGCCAATTTAAAGTCTTCAGGCTTATATATATGATGGTCGGGAAAAGCTTGTGTTTCACTGGCTATCCCCAAGCTGTCTAACGCATTAAAAAATCGCTGCGGGTTTCCTATGCCAGCAATGGCATATACTTTATGACCAGAAAATGCATGCACTTCTTTAGTCAATGCATTATCTAGCAGATTACGGAAAACAGTAGCTGCCAATCGCATTGAGAATTCACCTTGGGCAGCCAATCCCCCATGAGCCACTACCGCATTCACCGCATTCAATCTTATAGGTAATTCTCGCAGCGGGCCTGCTGGCAACAGCATTTCATTACCGTAACGCCTCAATCCGTCAACAACCGCAATCTCAAAGTCTCTCGCCAACCCATAGTGCTGCAAGCCATCATCACAAACCAACACATCGCATTCTTGATGTGCCGCTAGCAAACCCTTTGCCGCTACTGATCGCTGCGCCCCTATCCAGACTGGGCAGCCTGCACGACGTGCTAAAAGCAGGGGTTCATCGCCCACTATAGCCGCCCCATCGTTTATGCTAACAGCTCGCGCTTGAGTCGCAGAGCCGCCATAGCCCCTGCTAACAACTCCCGGATGAAGCCCTTGTGACCTAAGAAACTCTACTAACCAAAGCGTGAGTGGCGTTTTTCCTGTGCCACCCACGCTGATATTGCCTATCACAATCACGGGTACCGGCGCATGCCAAATCTTCAAAAGGCCGTAATGATAAGCCCAGTATCGTATTGTACTCAGCACCCTAAATAGCTGGCTGAGCGGCCACAAAACCAAGTACCAAAAGGAAAAGTTATTGCCATACCAAACGCTTTGCAACTCAGCCTCTAGCCACAACTTGGTTGGCTTTTTCATAGCGGAAACTTATTCGAACTCAATGAAATTGTTTTTGATAGAGCTTGGCGTAATGTCCATTCATTGCCAGAAGCTCGTTATGACTTCCGCTCTCGACGATTTCACCCTGCTCCATCACTAAAATACGATCAGCATTTTCAATGGTAGACAGACGGTGTGCGATCACAATGCTGGTGCGATTGCGCATAAGCGCATCCAGCGCGGCCTGCACGTGTTGCTCTGATTCAGTATCCAAAGCCGAAGTAGCCTCATCTAACAATAGAATCGGCGCATCTTTAAGTATGGCGCGCGCAATGGCCAGGCGTTGGCGTTGTCCGCCCGAAAGCCGCACACCGCGATCACCGATTTCACTTTGCAAGCCGCCGGGCAACTGCTCTATGAACTCCCACGCATGTGCAGCTTTAGCAGCTGCAATCACATCCGATTCAGAAACACTGCGCAGAGTGCCATAAGCAATATTATTGAATACCGAGTCATTAAACAGCACAACATCCTGGCTAACGAGTGAGAATTGCTGGCGTAGGTTTTTTAAGGTCATGGCACGAATATCCAACCCATCAAGCATAACAACACCTTGTTGCTGCTCATAAAAACGCGGTAGCAAATTGACCAAAGTGGTTTTGCCGCCGCCAGAGCGCCCCACCAGAGCTACCTTTTCACCCGAGCCAATCGTTAAACTCAAATTTTTAAGGGCTGGACGCTTGGCATTTTCGTAGTGCAAATTTACATCTTTAAACGTAATCTCACCTTTGGCGCGTAAAACTTCAGCCTTACCATTGTCTACTTCCGGCACAGTATCCATAAGCTCAAACACACTTTGCGCGGCAGCCAAGCCAACTTGTAACATCTCATTCAAACTGGCCAGACTTTTGATTGGGGCAATCAACATCAGTAAGGCCGTGATATAGGCGGCAAACTCGCCTGCGCTAAATTTTCCAACGGCATAAAAAACTACTAACCCCAACGCAATGGCTGCCAACATTTCCACCATGAGGCTATTAAGACCGGAAATACGTGCCAAGCGGATGAACATATGACGATTTTTGCCGACCACGCTAGCAAAGCGTTGATATTCGTATTCCTCACCGCCAAAAATTTTAACCATGCGCTGACCGGATACCGCCTCCTCAACCACCTGCGTGATCTCACCCATGGATTCCTGAGCGGATTTACCTGAAGCACGCAGTTTAGGCGTGGTTTTTTTCATGTAAAAAGCCATGATGGGAGCCATCGTCGCAAAGATCAGCGTCAGATGCCAATCCAGATACAGCATATAAATAATCATGCCCAGGATCGTCAATGAATCGCGTATCACACCAACAGCCACTTTAGTGGCTGCATCTGACATTTGCTCGGTATTAAAAGCAAGCTTCGAAGTGATCATGCCTGCTGACTGTGCATCAAAAAAACTGACAGGTAGCGTCATCAGACGTTGAAAAGCATTTAAACGTAAATCTTCGACTATTCGTCGCGAAATCCAGCGCATGGAAAAGTTGGAAAAAAAACCGGAAAGTGCGCGCGCCACCAATAAACCAAACAACATAAAAGGTAAGAAATTACTATTACCGACACCATTTTTGACGAATCCCTCATCAGTTACCAACTTAATCATGGCAACAAAGCCGGTATTGGTGGCCGAAAAAACGATCAGCGCGATGATACTGAGTGAAAACACTAGCCAATAATGCACAGCGTAATTAAGTAAACGTAAATATAACGCTTTAGCACTGAGATGAGGTGCCGATGCTGCTTCAGGAGTATTTTTTGACATGCCGGACATTATGCTTGAATGGTGAGGGCGGACTAAAGGAGAGGCCTAAAATCAGATGATTTCAGGCTAGCTTCAAGAGCCGGATTTGTTTTGAGTCGCAAATGTAATATGCGTAAACCCTGCCTGGCGCGATGCCTCCATAACATTCACCACAGATTGATGCGTGCTGTTGGCATCGGCATTAATCACGACGGTGGGTTCTTTGCCCTCGCCAGCCGCATGCTGCAAGGATTGACTAATAGTATCTACCGTCGGATTAATCACTTCTATATTATTCACCCGGTAGTGGCCATTCACATCCACATCCACAGTTATCACCAATGGCTTTTCTTGTGTAGGATTGGTTTCAGCTGTGGGCAAATTAATTTGCAACTCACTCACTCTGGAAAACGTAGAGCTGACTACCAGAAAAATAATGATAACCAGCAGCACATCAATCAATGGAACCAAATTCATTTCCAGATCTTCGTGTTTTTTACCGCGTTGAAAGTTCATGATACTTAAAGATACCTTTTATTACTTGCGATTGCCGTGAATAACTTCCACCAACTTTAAGGCCTGCTGTTCCATATCTACAATCAGGCTATCAATCTTACCGCGAAAGTAACGATAAAAAATCATCGCTGGCACGGCCACCACAATACCAGCAGCCGTGTTATACAAAGCCACCGATATGCCCCGGGCAAACTGTGCCACATCATGCCCGGTAGCCGTAAACGCCCCAAATAACTCCACCATGCCGATAACTGTCCCCAGCAATCCAAGTAAAGGACTAACGGTGGCAATGGTGCCCAAAGTGGTCAGGTATTTTTCCAATTTATGCACAACTGCACGACCAGATTCCTCGATGGCCTCTTTGGTTACTTCGCGCGAACTATCGACATTCAACAGTGCACTTGAAAAAATCTCGCCCAATAACGAATGCTGTTTTAAGCGCTCGCAGGTCTCCTTGCTAAAGCCGCCTTGTTTCAGGTTTTTTTGCACTTCCGGCAACAGGGTGGGGGGAGCCACTACACTCGTCCGCAATGCCCAGAAGCGCTCACCAATAATAGCCAGCGCAATAATAGAGGCAAAAATGAGCGGCCAAATTGGCCAGCCTGCCGCTTGAATAATCTCCCACACGTGAAGCTCCTTGTTAATTCTAAAGTGGCGTTACTTTAGCCTGTGCACTTGGTTTTAGCAAATTTATCGCCCGTATGACCACTATCAGTTGTTTGATTGCCAATAGCGTCGTGCTTGGGTTCGCCAACGTGTTACCGCGATGCTCTGTTTGCTGGAAAAATTCAGCAAAATGGCTCCATCACTATCCGAACGATAAGGTTGACTGCCAACTTGCCTATAACGTTCCAACACTTCTGGTTTTGGATGGCCAAAACGGTTCAAATAGCCGGAAGTGAATATTGCAATCGACGGATGCACCGCCGCCAGAAAAGGCGCGCTGGAAGAACTCTTACTGCCGTGATGCGGTGCCACCAACACATCGGCATTCAGCATCTTGGGTAAGGTCTGGAGTAGTGATTGTTCCACCGAGCTTTCAATATCGCCCGTTAGAATCAAGCTGCCAAACTCGCTGCTAATGCGCAACACACAGCTGCGGTTATTGTCTTTTATGAAACGATTTTCATAGCTATCCCAAGCCGGATGCAACACTTCAAACAAAACACCGTCCCAAACCCAAGCCTGTCCGCTGTAACACAGCATGTGCTCATGCGCGGCCAGAGCTTCTGCATGTTCAGGCAATGAGCTGGCTACCCAGTTAACAGGCACTTGCGCCAACACCGAAGCCATGCCGCCACTATGATCGTTGTCGTTATGACTGATAACAAAACCATCCAGATGGCGTAAGCCTTCTGCGCGCAAATAAGGTACGACAATACGGCTGCCCGCATCGCTTTGGGAAGAGTAACGCGGGCCGGCATCGTATAACAAAGCATGACTCGCCGTCTGCACCGTGACAGCCAAACCCTGACCGACATCCAGAACGGTGACTTGCATTGCACCTATAGCTGGGCGCAAGGGTTGCAGCAAAAACATGGGCAACAATGCGGCCATGCCGAGCCAGCGCAGAGGAAAGCCGCGCGGGAGCAGCATCCACAGCACACCCAGCATTGCCAGCGGCAGCGCCCACACCGGCGGTGCCTGTTGCTGCCAGGTCGCCATCGGCAACGCCGCACACCATTGTAATATCTGCATGGTGTGATTCATGATGAAAGCGCTGAGTTGCAAAGCCGCATCAATCGGCAACAGCGCGCCCAGCAAGGCTAGCGGCACCACCACCAAACTCACCAGAGGAATAGCGAAGGCATTCGCCAGCGGTGAAATTACCGACACTTGCTGAAACATCACCAGCAACAATGGCAACAAGCCCAGCGTCACCGCCCACTGCGTATGCATCGCCTCGCGTAGCCAATGCATTTGCCCTACCCGACCGCCCAGCGCATAAGCCATAATGGCGACCGCCCCAAACGACAACCAGAAACCGGGAGCCAGCACCGCCCAAGGGTCAAGCAATACCACCAGCACCAGAGCCATCGCCAGCACACGCCCTATGGATACATTGCGTCCCGACCATAATGCCAACGCAAATACTGCCAGCATATATAAAGTACCCTGCGTAGGCACAGAAAATCCAGCCAGTAGCGAATACAAAGTCGCTGCCACCAACCCGGCCAGCACCGCCGCCTTGCGTGTGGGGAAACGCAAGGTGAGCCTCTCGTTTCTGCGCCACAAGGCATAAACAAAAGCATAGGCCAAACCGGCCAGCATGGTGATATGCAAGCCGGAAATGCTAATGAGATGATTGACTCCCGTGCGCAGAAAAACTTGCCAATCCGCTGCCAGAATCCCACTGTCATCACCAATCACCAACGCTTGCAATACCTCGGCGGAAGCGGTGCCCTTCAACACGCCACGCATACGATCACGAATCTTTTCCCGCGCGGCTTCCACCACATAGCCCGGACGCGGCACAAAATTCTGCACCAGCTGGTTCTCGGTATGCTTTCTGACACTGCCCGTGGCGCGGATATTGCGTTCCAGCACCCAGGCTTCAAAATCAAAGCCATGCGGATTGGATACGCCATGCGGACGTTTGAGTTTGACCGTCAACCTCCAGCGCTGACCGGCATGAAAGATATTGGTTTTGATGGCAGCCTCATCCACATTGATTCTGAAGAAATCACCGCTGTATTGCGTGAGTGAAATATGGCTGGGCACTGTGGCCTGCCTGGTCAACACCTGCTCCACATCAAACTCAAAGCGCTCACCGCGCTCCACCCACTGCGGCATGGCTGCCACTACACCTATGATTTGAACGCTCTCGTTCTCCCAGGCTTTAGGCAATTCATCCGCCAGACGAAAATGCGCAATAGTCGCTGCCCACATAAAACCGGCAACAAAAGCAAACAGTATTAGGCAGACTGGCGCGAGTAGTTTGAGTAAAGCGTGCTGGCTACGATGAAAAACAAAGGTAATCAGCGCTATGGGAATTAACGCCAACAGCCATGGCCAGTTGGGCAAATCAGGCATTTGCTGCATCACCCAGACACCAAACACGAAGAACAGGGCGAGCAGTGTCATGTTGCTTGACGGCCGATGACGGGTAATGAACGGCTACTGAATATCATGCGGCAATCTTACACGCGTGTAGATTTATTCAAACGTAATTTGCTTACAGGGAAGTACAAATTTCAAACGTATCGCTAGCGGAAGTCGCCCTCCGTATTTATGTAAAACTAAATTTGACATAAAAGCACAAGCAAGCAAATAATTATACTTTGTAAAATAAAATGAGAGTAATGATGGAAGCTACACTACGTCAATTCGGCAATAGCCTGGGCATAGTCATTCCCAAAGTATTACGTGAATCCTTAGCCTTGAGCGCTGGTCAAACCGTGCAACTGGAGCAAACCGAGCAAGGCTTATTGCTCAAGCCTGCAAAGCTCAAATACACCCTCAAAGACTTAATCGCGCAATGCGACATCAATACACCCATGCCGGACGACTTGAAAGACTGGGAGAATTTGCCAAGCGCGGGCAATGAAACATGGTGAAACCTTTAATCTTTAATCGTGGTGATGTGGTCTATGTTGACCTGAATCCAGTTATTGGGCGTGAATTACAAGGCGAAGGTCGTCCAGCCTTAGTGCTATCCACCAAGGAATTTAACGCGCTTGGCACAGCGATGGTAGCCCCCATCACGCAAGGTGGCAATGCGGCGAGATTTGCAGGTTTCGCTGTGAGCCTGAGTGGTACTGGCCTGCAAACGCAAGGTGTGGTTTTGGTCAATGCCATACGCGCTCTGGATTTGGTAAACCGCAAGGCGATAAAAAAAGAAATTGCACCGGATTTTATCGTGCAGGATTGCCTGGCACGAATACAAGCGATTTTTGAGTAGTGGATTGCACCTGGATTCGTCTCGTAGCGCGATGCTCACTTACAACCAACCAGCTCCACTTCCGTTGAGCCCATCACCGTAACGCTATTATTACTATTAGCTGATCCCAACACGGTAACCCCACTCAAGGCGGAAGCCAGATGCGCTTTGCAATGCGCTTTTATTGTCAGACCACCCATAACATTAACCTGGGATTTAAGACAATACCAACCATTGGGATTTAGAAGTTCTACCGTAGCACCACCCATCACATTAACTCCGGGATCCACCACTACCAAAGCGGGCGCATTGGTTATTTCGGCATCCTTGCTATTATCACCAATGCCAAATACTTTAACTGAACTGGTGAGTGTTTTATATTTTGGTTGTTTGCCAAAGGGATGTTGCCCCCAAGCTTTGAGACAACTCACCACAGCATCAACCTCATCCTCGTCCGCCGCAAAAACGGGCATACAAGAGAAGATGGTCAAACTAAAAATTGCGCTGTTTATTACATATTGGATTTTACTCATGCCGATCTCATTGGTATTTGATTGAGTTGATTGCAAAATAAACAGGCTTTCACATTCTTAACCAAGCCCATAGATTCCAGTGTGTCCAATATCTTTTAATTTCAATATGGCTGCAATAAAAACCTAAAGCGGCAGCAACTTTCCATCCTGCAATTTAAACTGGCGCTGCATCTTGGCCGCCAGTTCCAGATCATGCGTCACCACCACCAGACTGGTGCCTTGGCTGATGTTCAGCTCCAGCAATAAATCAAACACGGTATGGGCGGTATGGCGATCCAGATTGCCAGTGGGTTCGTCGGCCAGTACGCATTGCGGATTGGTGACCAGTGCGCGGGCAACAGCGGCGCGTTGGCGTTCGCCGCCGGAGAGCTCACCGGGCATGTGGTCCAGCCGGTGTTGCAGGCCGACTTTTTGCAGAGTCTGGGCGGCGATTTGCATGGCTTGCGCGCGTGGCATACGCCGGATTAGCAACGGCATGGCGACGTTTTCCTGCGCGGTGAATTCTGGCAATAAATGGTGAAATTGATAGACGAAGCCCAGTGACTGGTTGCGCAATTCGCCGCGTTTGCTTTCATTCAATCCGGCCAGGGCGTGGCCGAGTATGCTGACCGTGCCTGCGCTGGGTTCGTCCAGCCCGCCCAGCAAATGCAGCAGCGTGCTTTTGCCGGAGCCTGAGGTGCCGACAATGGCGACTTGTTCACCCTGGCGGATTTCCAAGTCTATGCCATTAAGTACGGCCACTTCGAGGCCGGTGTAGGTTTTTTGTAGCTGGCTGCACGCCAGTATGGCGGGCTTTGCCGAAGAAAAATCATTCATAACGCAAGGCCTCCGCCGGATTCATTTTGGAGGCACGCCAGCTGGGGTAAAGGGTGGCCAAAAGGCTGAGTACCAGCGCCACCGAGGTAATCATGGTCACGTCTGACCACAGCAGTTGCGAGGGGACTTCGCTGATGTAATAGACTTCTTTTGCCATGAATTGCACGCCAAACAGATGCTCGATAAAAGGCACCACGGTTTTGATGTTCAGCGCCAGCAACACGCCACCCACCGCCCCCATCAGCGTGCCCATAAAGCCAATCAATGCGCCCTGCACGATAAAAATCTTCATGATGCTAAGCGGGCTGGCACCATAAGTGCGCAGGATGGCGATGTCGGCGCGTTTATCATTCACCGCCATTACCAACGTGGAAACAATGTTGAATGCAGCCACACCAACAATCATGGTCAAAATGATGAACATTATGCGCTTTTCCATCTGCACGGCGCGGAACAGGTTGGCGTGTTGATCGGTCCAGTCGCTAAGATAATAAGCGCCTACGCTATCCAGCCGCTTTGCCAATTGCTGCACGATCTGCGGCGTTTGAAACAGATCATCCACTTTAAGCCGAATGCCGGAAACGTTATCCCCCATGCGGTAAAGCTTTGCGGCATCATCCATATGGATGAGCGCCAAACCGGCATCGTACTCATACATGCCAATCTGAAACAGGCCGACCACCTTGAACTGCTTGATGCGTGGCACTACCCCGGTAGGGGTGAATTGGCCTTGCGGTGCCATCACCACCACTTTGTCGCCCAGCATCACCCCCAGGGATTGCGCCAGTTCCGCGCCCAGCACGATACCAAATTCACCAGCACGCAAATCGCTCAATTTACCGGCGCGCATGTGGCTGCCCAAATCCGCCACCTTGTCTTCATCCGCAGGCAACACGCCGCGCACTATGGCACCTTGCACCGCCTGCCCGTAGGACAGCATGGCTTGCGCCATGATATACGGCGCAAGCCCCTGCACATGCGGCGCATCTTTTACATGAGCGGCCAATGCAGGCCAATCACTCAGTGTATTATTGGCACCGCTAATCTGGATATGTGCAGCCACGCCAAGTATGCGTGTGCGCATTTCCTCCTGAAAACCATTCATCACCGACAACACCACAATCAGCGCAGCCACACCCAGGGCAATGCCTATCATGCTGGTGAGAGAAATGAATGAAATGAAATGGTTACGACGCTTGGCGCGCGTGTAACGTAAACCGACAAAAAGCTCGAAAGGTAAAGGCATAGATAAATTCAACAGTCCGGGTTGGATAAACGCGCAACTGTGCGGTTAATAAAAAGCTGGGGTGACTGGCATTACGCCAAAGCATCAATCTTCGTCATACGGCTCGCTACCGGATATAAACTGCTTGGGTTTATTGCACACAAAAATATCCGTCTTGTGATCTTTAGCGGCTTTTTCGATAATCGGCAGCACTTCAGCCCATTTCAAACCACCATGTCCGCAGCCAATTTTGGGCATGTAAAGTGGGATTTTTAGAAAACTCGCAAATCCTGCCGCATGATTCACCACTTTTTCTATGGCTGCAATGTCGGCATATACCTTGCCATCCACGCCATAATCCACTTGTGTAAGGCCGCTGAGTACATAAAGATCTTTATCATCAATTTGCACCTCAATCACTCTGCCCAAAATATTGCGCCCCATTTTGGCGGCAATCTGGCAATAAGATTTATAAGGAGGGAAAATAGCCGGGAACGCCGAACGCAAGGCCAATGCCCCACCCATACCCATCACACCTTTAGTATTGCAACCATGCAGCAAAACGCCCTGCTGAATTTTGGCCATATCTTTTTCCACTTCAACCACTTTACCCATATCAAAATACTCCAAATTAAATACACCCCTAAAGTTTGGTCATTATGCGATGTTCTACAATTGTGCCGCAAGTTTGTTTTATTCAAACAGTGCTTGGCAGCCTAGCAACTTTAAGCTCCATCAAGCTCGAAGCACTTTAACGGCAAATGAATTTACTACCTGGCCTAGCTTTTGATTGACGAAACAACTTCTTTTCAGGATAATGGCGCGCTTCTCACACAAAGTATCGCAAGAGAAACCCTTTCAGGGGCGTTAGCTCAGCTGGTAGAGCAGCGGACTTTTAATCCGTTTGTCGTGGGTTCGATCCCCGCACGCCCTACCAATATCTAAAAGGCTTCCAGCGATGGGAGCCTTTTTTCTTATGTGCCTACAATTCTCATAGGCAACGTAAAGGCAACGCCAAAACATAGGCAACATCCTTATCTCTCCCCACAAAACATAACCACCGTATATCGCTCAACGTCACTCCAAGAAGTCTCAATGTAAATATCCTCACCCGTAGGCAGGTTGTACTTACCCAGCACATGCCCAGCCACCTCATTCAGCTCATCGTTATTCGCGGCTATATCATCCAAACTTAACTCACCCCACTGCTTATAAGCATATTGGTCAATGAATGGCGTTATATTAAGCTGGTGCGCGTCACAATGCTCTTTTAAGGTGGCTGTAATCACTAATTGTCCTAATTCCATTACGCTAGGCTCACTTTGTTATGTTCTTTGATTAGAAGGGCATCCTGTTCGCTTAAACCGTATGCCTCGCTTGGCTTGACACTGAACCTGCCACAACTTGAACTGAATGGGTCAATAATGCTCATATCTTCAAACCCAAGTGATATAAGCTGGTCTGGAACATCTGCATCGTCAATACCAGATTCAGCCTTACCGACTATGGCAAAGCTAAATGTTGGGTATCTGCTAAGTAATAATATGTAGAGTAATTGAGTGTTCATGATTAGTCTTCTGTATAGGAAATACCATAATTGTGAATTTCAGCTTTAATGTATTCGATGAATTTGCTTTTAACTTCATTGTCACTGAAAAACATGGATGCAAAGCCACCGTCATCAACTCCCAGTCTTGTTTGAATGGCAAGGCAAGCAGTATTCAATGCATCTTCTGCAAAATCGTCTATCTGTAGCGCTGTAATCGTCATCGTTATTCTCTTGGTAGTGGTTTAAATTTGTCATAAGCACTGGTAAATATCCAGCCTGTGCCTCTGGTATGTGTGGCGATATGAAAGTCATCTTTATAGAACAAGCTCAACCGTTGGCCGTCTTCTGTATAAGGGCTTCTCACCAATCCTTCAGAACCAAATTCTTCAATCAACTTTTCTTCAAACTTTGGCTTAGTAATTTTCTCTTTGAACTGCAAATGAGCTGACATGTGATTTTTCTCCAACGCGTGACGGGTCTTCAATTTGACTCATTACCTTCGTATGGTAACTCCCCCTCTAAAATAAAAATCAGGTTTTTAATCTTGGCTGCTTCTTTATTTAAAGTTTCAAGTGAAGTCATCACTAATTCAACCAATAAAAGGTTATTTGTTTTTACAACTTCTCTTAAATCACTAATTGCAAATTGAATTGAATGTAATGTTTTATTCAGGTTTTCAATATCGTTATTCATTTAATAAGTTCTCTTTAATGTTTATGTGATGTATGTACACTACTCCTTTTATATAGAACGTCTACTGTTTTATTTTATTTAATTATTGTTATTTATTAATATATTTCGTATTTAATAAACCACACTAATACAGACGAATTTGACTTTCATAATTTGACATTGAGAAATTTTATGCTATAACTATTATTACTTAATAGGATAATGGATATGACTTATGAACAATCAAATATAAAACAAGATGAAAGCAATAAACAAGTAAAACAATATAAAAAGAAAATAGCATTAAAAGAAGATAAGAAAGATTATCGACAAGAACTCACCGATAAAGTCAAAATTAGAATTGAGGAGATGATTAGTCACATGGAAGCCAATCCTGATGACCAATGGAATAAGCCTTGGTTTTCTTGTAATGAGCGTCCAGTGAACCCTGCCACTGGCACCGTGTATAAAGGCATCAATGTCATCTCGCTAATGAGTGCTGATTTTGTGGACAATCGCTTCTACACTTACAACAACATTGCAGAGATGGAAAAGACCCGTGCCAAAAACGTGTTTGAACTGAACGATTTGTCTGAGAAGTTGGAAGCTAAGGCAATCACACAAGCAGAATTTGACCAGAGGCTAGCGCCGCTAGAAAAGTCATTTCAGGAGTTAGAGGCTAAAGGCTTGAATAACCGCCTTGAAGCCATGCACATCATCAAAGGCTCAAAAGCCATTCCAGTGTTTAAAGCCGTGCAAGTGTCATTCAAATCAGCTGATGAGACTAATGATAACGAGGCAGATCCAAAGCCTGTTGAAAATGTAAAAGCTGGTGACGCAGCACCCAAGATATGGATGCAAGCCCATTCAGGCAATGTGTTTAATGCCACACAAATTACCAATATGAAACCGCTGCAAGCTAAAACATACACCTTCTTTCCACACGAAGAAGCTGAAACCCATCTGCAAGCCATGATAGTAAAGACTGGTTTAACCTATAACGAGGTCAACAAAGGCAGAGCTTTTTATTCCCCTGCCAATCATGCCATTACTATGCCACCTAAAGAGTTATTTAGAACGGGTAACGATTACTACGGCACGCTATTACACGAAATAAGCCATTCCACGGGTAAAGCCTTGGGTCGTGATTTAAGCAGTGGTGGCTTCGGTTCCAAGTCTTATGCCAAAGAAGAGCTGGTCGCTGAGATTAGCAGTGTTTTAATGAGTGCTGACTTAGGCATCCCTTACGATGCTACTCAACACGAAAATAATGTCGCTTATCTAAAGTCATGGTTAGGCGCTCTTAACGAAGATAAAAACTACATCTTCAAAGCCGCCAGCCAAGCAGAAAAATCCGTCAATTACCAACATGAGCAAAGAGCCGCCTACAAAGCTGATTTGCTCTTGCAACAAGTGGCTAAAACCGATTTAAAAGCAGTAGTGGTGCCTAAGGGTTTACCTGCTGTAAAACGAGAGTTTGCAATGAGTATGTAAAGGCTATGCCCCAGTAATGGGGCATTGTTTATCTCACCATTTCAGGTTGTTTGCTTTTGGGCTTTGGTTTGACTGGTGATTTTTCTGGGGCTGCTTTTTCTGCTTCAATTGGTTGGTTTGCGACAACGGAATTTTCTACAGCATTGGTTTGCTTCACGTCTTTGGTATAGGTGTGGTTGATTGCTTTGACCAAGCCACTTTCATTGAAGGAGATGTACTTATGAATACCGCGTTTTATTTCAAGATTGTCAACATCTGCAACGGGGTCAATGCCTAACCTATCCCATACAGCGAGTAATCTATCAGGCTTTTTGTAGTCTTCTAATTTTAAAAACTTGGACGTTTCAATGAGATGGACAACACCTTTTTCTGCGGTGTGGTTGCGCTCGCTCATCATGGCAACCAAGTATTTACCTGCGGCTAAAATCTCACCCTTCACATAACCTGGCGTTTGTATGGCTTTGCCTGCTTCGTTCTTGATAATCGCATTATGCTCGTCACGCTTGGCTTGTAATGGTATGCCCGTATACACAATCTCCTGTGGATTATGGTCAAAACTGATAGCCGTGGTGAACATTTCCCTTTCGGTCATCATTTCCTTATTCACTTGCCTAGTTTTAGTCACATCCGCCATGAACTGCTTAATATCGGCTTCGCCTAAGTCAAAGACCGTCTTAGTCGCGTAAACGACATTATTAGCCTTATCCAAAGCCTCAGGGTTTTGCTTGAATTCAACACGCTCATACTTTTTGAAGGTGTGGGTTAAATCATACTTGTTGGGCATTTCAACTAAGTATCGGTTGTTCTGCATATCTGAACTAATGGTCACGCCATCCTGTTCACCTACTTTAATGATTCCCCATGTTGCTAACAATTCATTCGACATTTCCAATCTCCTATTATTATAAGTAATAAATAACAGATTAAAAATGAACGTCAATAGCCAGCCCATAAAAATAAAATGATAATTAAAGAAAAATAAAAGAACTAATAAATTCAACAGCCATTGCTTTTTCAATTATTGCTGATAGGTTCTATTATTATAATAATAGAAGTGGTGAATCATGAATGTTGGAATGTTTGGTGCTGAATATGATGACTTTAAAAACATGGATTCTGTTTTTGATAAAATACAGAATGAAAGCGACAAGGTGATTCTTCGTGAGTTTTATAACAAGATGGGTGCTCGTGATAATGAGGAGATACATCACCTTTTTATCTTGTTAATGTTGTCTTCTAATGTGTTGCAAAATACCAATGCTAGGTTAATACAATTTGAGGCTAGTTTTGATAATCAGGTGATTGAGCAATTGGCCGCCATTGAAATTATCTACAAGGGATTTTCTGAAAGTTTATTGAAACAATTAAATGCGGTGCTGGCGGATAAAATACGTGAAGTGGGTGAAATTAGCCATCAGCTCACTATGAGTGCGAATGAGAACATCAAATTGTTAGCCACACATGAAAACAGCTTAATGTTGGCCATGCAAAAACATGAGGACGTTTTAAATCGAGCCAATGAGATTGTGCTGGCCTTAAGTGACGCAAAAAAATTAGTTAAGGAACAATCCAAGGATATTATAGGCAAAGCGGCGAGTGAAATATTGCCTGTGATTTTCAAGAAAATGACCACCGAGTATTTGAAGCAACATACGATTGCCGTTAATAACATCTGGACTATGGCGCGAGTGCTGAGAGATTTGGCTGTTTGGTCTGGGGCTGTGTTTTGTGGGGGTGGCTTATTGCTGGTGGTGTATAGGCTGCTTCAGTGAGTCAGCAAGGCTTGTTGAAGGTTAACTATTTGCCTCAATTATCTGTCAATTCAAATCTGACGCTTCGCGCTCATCATATATTTTTGCAGTGTTTTATTCGACTGCGGATTGTTGGTTTTCTCGGTGATTTTTACCAGTAAGTCCAAAATGGTAGAGATGCCATGTGAGTCAATCATAGGTTCAGTCACCATTCCCTTAACAACGTCACCGGCGACATTCTCGTCTTCTTCGCTAAATTCTCGCTCTTCCTTACTCATTTCGTCCATGTGTTGACCAGTATCAACCCACATACCAATCTCACCAGATTCTTCGTCAAATTCCTCAACTAAATTTTTAGCCACTTCTGGTGCTGTGGTTTCATTCGCGATGGTTTGACCGCCTGCCATTTGCCCACCAGCCATTTGTGTAGTTAATAAGATTTTCACTCGTGAGTTAAGATTGACCGTGGTTTCAAGCTGCGGCCTTTCAATCCAAATCGGGTGGATTTCTGGGATATTTATAAATGGCTTTTCCAGTATGTAGGCGTCAGGTATTCCCCTGAACAAAGCCAAATATCGGATATGCGTATCGCTGATTTCTAACTTACTGGTTAATTGGCTGGGTAACATCGCTTTTTTAGAATGTTCCTGATAATTGCGGTTAGCGCTCGGTGCGCCACCATTGCCATAGCTCATAGACACATGCAATTTATCGACAAATTGATCCCCTAACAAAGCAGATAATTCATCTAAATTTTTCCCGAGGGGCGAACCCGTCATTATGAAATTAGAAGTCGTTTCACGCCAGCTATCTACATCTTCCTTGGTATAAACCTTATAGAGTTGTAATACCGTTTGTGAAGCCAAGTAGCACCCGAACTGTTTTGAACGGCCTCGATCTACCAGCTTATCTATCACGGGTTGACCTGTTTCTGTTTCCAGTTTCCCAGGGGCTTGGAATTCATCTAAAAAGAACATGCCTCTGGGCGTATTGCTATCGGGTATCTTGGGGCTATCCAATAGTGAAATGGAATACACCAATATGGCTCTAATAATACCGGTGCTCATTTCACCTTCGGTATCGTTAGGCTTAATAAATATGGTCTTTATTTTGTAATGGCTATCGGTCATAAAGCGATATAGGCTAATTTTCTTCTGCGGTTTGTCGGCATCTACATACCAGAACCTTGCTAAATCACGCAGTCCACCCATAAATGACAGCAGGTTAATCATAATGCCTGCGGTGGTGGCGTTCGACTGCACTTGATTGGTTTCTACATTCAATTCACCTACCAGTTTTAATGCTTCAGGGTAATAGTTCTGCATCATGTGAATGAGTTCTTCAGGACTGGATACCAATATGTCGGCTATATCTTGCCAGTTATAGTTAGGCACACCTTTCGCATCTTTAAAGCTGGCTCGCAAATACACTATCATGCCTACAAATATGGCACGTGCTGCATTTGACCACATCGGGTCATTGCCTTTACTGGGGATAATAGCGGCAGCTAATTTTTTAATAAGACCAATGGAATACAAATCACGGGCAATATCCCAGACATGACTTCTTGCATCGGTGGGGTCTAAAATGGCACAGGTGCCGTCTTTCTTGTAATAGGCTTTGGTGAACTCATATTTAGGGTCTAACACCACCACCTTCAATTTCTTATCAATGGCACTCTTGATGGCGCTTGCCATATATTGCGATTTACCAGTGCCTGATGCGCCAAATATCAAATGGTGACTGAACACCCGTTTCATGGATAAATCGACGTTGTCGGAAATTCTGGTGAAGGCACCATATTTCTTCAGCTCATTTTTAAAGTGTGCCAATAACTTGGTTTCAGCCACTTTAAACTCATGCACCTGCAAGCCTTGCATGTGGACTTCAAATTGTTGCTGGATGGGATTTTGCCAGACCAGTTGCAAACCTTTAATAAAGCCAACAGCACCAGCTAACAACCCAAACAGAAATCTTGTGGTAATGGTGTAATCCAGTTGGTAGTGCTGCAATGTTTCTAAATAGCGGTAATAGACCCATGCCTCATGCTCAAAACGTGTTGGAAAAATATTATTGATGAAACCCATAGACCAATACTCTAAATGGCTAAGGTATGACTGACTTACATATTCCGTGGCAGGAGGTCTGGGTAATATGGGTAAATTGATTAACCATGACACACTGGTTGCAGCAACAAAGCCTATCAAACCTAAGCCAATGGAGGCTACTGCGAAATCTTCATAGTAAAGAATGCGTTTATTGCCGTCGTGCAGTAATTGCACTGAGAACCGTGAGCGCCATAACAGTTGGGTGGTTGAGGTTGCCATTATGAAAACCACTTACCTAATATTTGACTGAATATCTCGCCAAATATGACGGTGGCACCAAATGCCAAAATAAATGGCATTAAACATTTCAGACGGTAACGCGTGGTGGATACAAAACGGTTAACTCTCACCACAAACATATTGAAGCTTCGGTAATCCCGATAACCTTCCATGGTGGCAAAGGCTGGGTCATCTTCATATTTCTGTAGGACTTGTTGAAACTCGGCTTCGGTGTTTAATTTACGCATGACGTTCAATTCTCCATAGTGGGTTAAGTTCACTATAAAAAATCAAAATCGTTTGTAAATGGCTGGGTGAAAATAAAGATTTAATCTTGCTTATGCCTTACAATTGCGGCACAACTCACCTTTAGCGGAAGTTATTAAATTAGCTCTTCGTCTAAGGCGAAAAGACCGCTCTTGTAGCGGTTTTTTCATTTCATTGGACACAGCGATGCATATTCCTCTCGTCGATTTTAACCAGATGCTGAAATTCCATCTCAAGTTCATCCAGAATTCGTGTGACGCGTACGATAACGGTGACATTGAAGAGGCTTTGCGAATCGCTGTCTCACTTCGAGTTTTGCTTCATGACACAAAAGAAAGTGTATCTTTACTCACTCATCTGAATAAAAAAAGCACTACTAAGCTTAGCACAACAGCTAAATCGGTACAGCCGAGCCAATTGAATGGCGTCGACATAGGATTTTTTATTCCTCAGACATTTGGAAATACGCTGGAATTTACTCGCTCTGCAGGTGAAGTGCTGAGAACCATAACTGCAACTGATTGGTGGGAAGAGCCCGTTTACCACTTTGAGGGAATAACTCTTTTACGCAAAGACGTTGTTCTAAAATCTGCCAACGAATATGGAGGCGCTCACGTAGACAGCTCTCCAAGCAAAAAAGCTCGCTCACTAAAAGCCTCTTTTGGCACTGTATCCAGAAGCAGGAATGGGGTAACTGAAACCGAGGATATTACAAATCACCATCTTACCTTTCTTCGTCAGTTCGGCTATGAAGTTCTCAACAGTCCTGAACTAAGGGGTTAGTGGCGCTTCGCCCTCGCCATCTATTATTGCGACAATCCACCAGCTTAGGTCAACAGTTCTACCCAATTCTACGGGTAAAAATTGAGTGCGTAGGTCAGTTAAGCCCAGCAACCATAAGCCTTTTCATTAAGGTTCTACGGTTCTACTCAATAATATTAAAAATATATAAAGGTAGGTATAAGTAACCGTTACTCGCTAATAGTATTTTTTAGAATAAGTTTTGACATTCTGCGTAGAACCATAAAATTACGCTGGAAGGCTTATAAACATTGGCTTTGACGGTTCTACGGTGTTTTTCGTGCTGCGTAGAACCTTAGTGTTGAGCATCAGCTTTGGGGAAAGCAATTTGTAGAAATGAATGAGTGAGAACACCTGAAATTTAGTGATGCGCCAATGCAGGTAAAACTTAGAGCTAGGTTATGCGTGTATGTATTAGCTTGTTATAGAATATTCAGCTTAGATCTTAATTTATCCCAATCATCTGAAACACTGGTGTTATTTGAATCAAAAACTTTTGATGAAAGTAAAACTCCTCCATTTGCTTTGGTGGTTTCATATTTAGTTAAACCTTCCAGTGTTTTTATTTCAAATTGCTCTTTTGCAGGATTGAACTGAAATAAATTATAAATATCTTCATATACTCGCTCGTGCCGTATTCGTGTCCATTCAGTTCTTATTAAAGATGAAAGTATATGTTCCCCAAATATTATTTGAGCTGCAATTGATATAATCTCGAATGCTGTGGTTCTATTTATACAAATGATAAAAAATATTGCTATATAAACAACAGTTATGAGTCGTGTTTTTTTTGCCATTTCTAACGCAGTAGATTTACTATGCATAGAGTTTTCTAGAAGTTGAGCGGCTATTTTTCTAATTGGAATGGTTTCGTTATTGTTGTAATAATTATATGTTTGGCTATGATTAAGTGGTATGCCATATGCGTGAGATAGAAAATCTTTCATGCGCATATCATCTGCTCTAGGTTTTAAATATAGTCGATTAAAAATGTCTAATGCAAACGTTAATAAAACAAATATGAAGAATGCAATTTGAATATAGCTATAAATTTTAGGGTTTGATGGAATATCTATAAATGCAATAAAAAATGACAAAACAGCCGAAATCCAAAATAAAATCCCTAGAAACTTGTCTGACAGTTCAATTGGGTCGTAATAAACTTTTTTTATAGGATCACTTTTAATAGGTGTGTTAGCCATAACTGGGAAAATCTCCTCCAAATATTTCTGCCCATTTTTTAATTGCTTTTTCTTGATCTTTAACTTGAGTTTCTAATCTAATAGCTTCGCTTGCTTTTATACTATCTTCACTCGCTTTAGTAGATATTTTACTTTTTTCATCAAAACTAAGATTGTTTAATTCCCCTGAAAATCCTTTAGGATCTTGAAAGGATGAATATATTGCTATATTCAAATGCCCCCAAAAATCTCTCAATTCAAGGTCAATGAAATTAGAAACTTCTTGTTTCTTCGAAAAATAGTCAAGAATTATGACCTCAAATAGATAAGATGACATAGTTGGCATGGTTTTCCGTTTTTGCCAATATTTTAGCGTGCGGATAATTTGTAAAATCTTACCGCTATGCATCTGATTAACTGAAGATGTGTTTTCTTGATCAATTCGAGGGTCTGTAGCTTTCCAGTCACCGTTTCCATCGGGAATAAGATAATAGCCAGTATCCGTATAAAAGGCGGGAACTATATCAAAATTCCACTCATAGGATGTTAATTGCAAAGTAGCGGCCTCTTGCCTTCTGTGTATTGATGCCTTTGAGTAATGACTAATTTTCCCTAGTGAATTTACTAACTTATTGACCATCTTTATTGAATTTAAAGTACCGTCATCATTCGTTAATGCCCACAAATTTATATTTGTATTAGGTACGCTCAGCGTGTACTGTTCCCCATACTTATAAGTGGTATATGTAGCGCCATCTGCCGAAAATGTCAGTATTAGATCAATGTCATCTAACGGTCTAATTTTTGTATTTCTAGCAAATGAGCCGAATTTAATATGCATCCCATCATAAAGATTTGGAAAGCAATCACCCGTGTCAGGTAATTTTTCAAGCTGACTTATAAGCCAATCTCTGCTGGAACGAGCAGTTTTAGTTCTGTTTGAATCAAGATTAACTATATCTTTATTGAATTGATTAAAAGCTGCATCAACAGTAGTTGTCATGAAGTTAGACTCTAGTTTGTTATTATTCCCTATTTATGTAACACGGGGCTATAAATACATTTACATCGAACACTATCCACGCGGAGGAAAAGGGTCATTACCATAACTGTCTCGCGCTCGGATTTTACCGTCACGCCCATGCGTAATAACATCGCCACGCTGATTTATCGCAATTTCCTTGGCTCGTTCCTGAGCTTGGTTCTGTGTATCGTGGCGTGAAGTATCACGTCCATTACCTTCACCTCTAACAGCCCATGTTCCATCGTCTCGTTGTACAACATGCTGGTGTGCCATATTAGTTCCTATAGACGGGTGAAATTACCCTAAATACAATATGTGGGCTGTTTGTATAACTTCAAGTGCATATTTAGTGTTCTTATCAATTTATATGTCATATGAAACGCAGCCTACCGTTTTATCTCAACAAAACCTCCTACCCCTTCAACTTCCCAACAATCTTACATTTCCTCACTGGTTTGCATGGTTTAATTTTCACCACTGATTTAACGTTGTTGCTCGCGCTTGTGTCTGGTCAATCGTTCTACGCAATCCTACGGGTAAAAATTGAGTGCGTAGGGTCGTTAAGCCCTGTAAATTCAAGCCTTTCATTAAGGTTCTACGGTTCTACTCAATAATATTAAAAATATATAAAGGTAGGTATAAGTAAGGATTACTAGCTAATAGTACTATTTAGAATAAGTTTCAACATTCTGCGTAGAACCATAAAAATACTCTGTAAGGCTTATCAACATTGGCTTTGGCGGTTCTACGGTATTTTTCGTGCTGCGTAGAACCTTTGACTACATTCACCTAAGCAAAGCCCCAGAACCCTTCAATTTCCCAGCAACCTTAGCTTTTCGTGCAGATTTACGTGGCTTAACACTCGCCTCAATTAATACAGGCTCAATTATCGGCTGAATAATTTCATGGGCTTTTACCACTGAATTCAGCTTACCTTGCACCATCGCTTTCAGCTTCATTACTATCGGATTGCTTGATAACTTACCAAGCCCTCCCAGTTTCAATCGCTCTATGCTGGATAGTGTGTGATTTACCACCTCTTCAGCGCGAGCCATCATCACCTGATTCAAATTGGGTTGTGCCACTTTTGCTTTCAGCGTTTTACCTAAAGCAATCAATGACACTCGGTTGGATTCTCGTTTGAAACTTGCCACCACTTCATGGTGTTCGGATTGGGTGGTGTAGAGGCTGGTGTTGAACCTTGCTCTGGTCATGCCCACGTTAAACAACTCTTGATTATTGTTGAAGGCATTCTCACCGTAGATATAAGTCTGATTTACTGTCATGCCCTGTGATTTCTCAAAAGTGATGGCGTAGGCTAATCGCATCATCTGTGGGTTTCTGATTATCTTAATTTTATCGCTATCAAACTGAATGGTGAGCTGCCCATTACTTATGCCAATAACGGTGCCAAAGTCGCCATTTTTATAGTCATCTTTGTTGGTTTTTTCCATGACAATTCTATCGCCTACAAAGAAGCGACCTTTTCTGTTTTCATAGCAATCGCCAGACAACTCGCCCGATTCAATCCTCTTGTCCTGAATAATGCCATTGATTCTGTCGATGGATTTATTGGTGGAGGTGAGTAGCAACTTGTCCTTAAATAAATTTATATCAGTCAAATAAGCTTCACTGATAGCTGAAATGGTGTCGGTGGTGGTGATATGCTGATTATTGATATTGCCACTGGTTTCCAACAACTCAAGGGCTTTCATCACATGTGCGCCATCAGCTTTCACCTGTTTCATCGCATCTGATTGATATACGGCTTTGAGTGCGGTGGTTTCTGCCACTTGTAATGCCACTGCATTTTTCTGTCTGCGAATTTCAAGCAAGTAATTCACCTGAGGCTTAATCTCAGCGTCATTTAGAAACTCAGCCAAGGTATTACCTGTGCTCACCGATTGAATCTGATTGGGGTCACCGACTAATACCACTTTGGCATTTGCTTGGTGTGCAGCATTCAATAATTGGTGCATATTCCGTGTGCCAACCATAGAGGCTTCATCTAAAAAGATAATGTCATTGGCAGTGAGTTGAACTTTGCCATTGGCTACGTCAAGATTAAACTTGTCTATGGTGGCAGTGATGTTGCAATCGGTTTCATTGGCTAATGCGGTAGCCACTTTACCAGTGGGAGCAAGTCCAATAGTTCTGTATCCATGTTGATTGGCAATTCTTGTTGCCCAGCCAGTGGCTAATGATTTACCCGTGCCAGGCAAGCCAATCACAATCTGCCCTTTTTTATCATTGAATACCGTTTTGATAAAATCCTGTTGCTCGGCATTCGGGGTGATGCCTGTTTCATTCACAATGGCGTTGATTTCAGTTTGAATATTTTTCACACGCAAATCTTGTTTGGCATTGAATAATCCGCGCATAAGTGAAACATTCTGCTCTTCCATAATAATGAGTGCGTGGGTGGTGTAATTGCATTGCTGATTGCCATTACTGCCTGCTTGCAGAATTATTTTGGATTTTGTGAGGGTGCGTAACAATCTGTCGGCTAACTTTTGTGCTTTGGCACCATGACCGTGGGTTTTAGCTAACTCAATAATCAAACCATTTCTAGTAAAGAAAGGTGAAGTATTAGTGAGGGTGTCCAATATGGCTTGATTGGATTTTGGCTTGAATGCAACACCTACAGCACTCGGTGCTTTCATCTGCAAACCCATCGTTGCCACATCGCTGGATAACTGCAAATCTTTAAGTGGCTTGGCTTGATTCTTCTTGGGTTGCTTAATGGCACTCCAGACATCGGCTCGGTGTTTCACACTGGATAAGAATTTAAGCTGCCTCTCATAAGCACGATTTAGGTTTTCTAATCGGGTGGTGAGGGTGTTTTCTGTTGTTGGGTTGGTTTGATTGAGTAAGCCTAATTTTCCAGCTTCATCATTGATCGCCATGCGTTTTAGCTCAACCTTGTTGAACAGGTCTTTTTTCTCCTCACTGATTTTGGTATCAATCAATTCTTTGGCTTTGGAATTTTGCCTGATTTTTTCCAGACTAGCTTCGTCAAACGCGATGCGCCAATCCTTGATTTCAGCATAGGAATTGGCAGTGATGGTTTCCAAGTCTTGGTCATAAGCCTCTAACTGGTAGCCTGTAAACCGTGCATTCCATTTCTCAACAAGCATGGATTTGTATTGGTAATCTATCATCGCATGAAAGTCTTTCTGACGCATTTCTGGAATTTCAATGGCTCTTATCGTGCCATCAGAAAGTCTCACCATATTGGGCACAAGCAGGTGAACGTGGCTACTAGGTTGGTGTGTGCGATTGTCATTATGGTAGTAGCTGTAATAAGCCGTATCACCGGCATTGCCTAGATAATCTTTCAAATATTGCTTAATCACTTGGTCATGAACGTCAATCGCTGTCTGCATGAGCATTTGTTCAGCATCCGCTCTATCCTGGGCATTCATCAGTGGTATGGCGTAGCTGATTGTGGCGTCTTGGGTGAAGATAAACTCAATGTCTGTTTTCTTCTTGAAACCTGTGATGGTTTTAACATCGGTGGCATTGAATGGCATGTTGTTGTTTTCAGCATCGGTGTAATAGCCACGCTGAATGTCTTGCTTGCTTAATTTAACCTCTATTCCATCAATATCAGTAATGGCCTGAATGGTATGGGCTTTGATTTTGATATGAGCGTTGGTTCTTGGGTCTTTACCCATTTGCAGATTGGCAATGGTGGCAATTTTGTCTTGGTTTAAATGACCTGATAATCCCCAGCTATCAAATAGTGAACCACCTGCTCTGGTGTAAAGTGTGAGTAAATTGGCTTGGGCTTCTGCCTGCGTTTGTGCCAGCGATTGAGTTGGGTTGGTTAAATCTTTGGCATGGTAATCGTGCCTCACCTCCAAGTTTTGGAATACACCTTCAAGCTGTTTTTTCAAGTAATTCTGGTAGGAGTATCCTGATTGCACCACCACATTTTTAATGCCTATCATTACATCAACTCCCCGAACACTGTTTGCAATAGCGTGGATTGTGCGTCCAGTCGTTTCAATAAACTCTCATTCACCTGAATTAGCTCATTGAGTTGCTTTTCTTGAACCAGCTCACGTGCGCGGTGAGAGATATTGGTATTCACCATGGATTGCACCATAGACTGAACAGTGCCTTCCAGTTTAGCTAATCGTTCACTATCAACTTCCTGTAGTCGGGTGCGTTTGCTTTCTACCAGATGGATTAAGTAGGCCACATACTGGTTCATATTCATGCTTAATTTTTTAGCGGGAATTTCATACTCTCTGCTTAATTTAAAGGTTTTAAGGCTGGTCATTTCTGCTCCACTGCGTGAACCATCACGCATTTCGTCACATCAGTTATAACAGCTAATTTCCAACAATCAAGGCCACCAGCTTGAATTTATTAAACCTAAACTTTCTAGGAAAGAACGAATGCCTCAAAGACACCACAGTGTCGATTAGTTCTTATAGATTAGGTTTTGTGAGATTTGGCTGTGGCGTAATACAGGTGCAATACACAATCAACAGTGCGTAACAAACTTGTCATGGTGCGTAATATATTTGTGAGTATGGGTAATATGGTTGTTATAGGGTTGTGTGAAGTCTGTATGTTATCTGTGACATAGTTGCAATAAAGCTGGTAATAAAGTCGCACATTTGGAGCTTGCATTCGTCTTTATTTTTACTATATTGGGTGTTGGATATAGGGAGTGCGTGCAATGAATATCGATGAGCAGATTGAAGCAATGCTGAACAGCAGGGTGAAAGTAAGAGATATTGCCGAGATGGATTTAAGGTCTATTTTTCGCAAGCATTATGATGGCTTCAATAAAATTCGCATGCATGCCAATATGTATAGTCGGTCATTCCAAGATGAACATCTTACTTATGCAAAACTGATTCAGGAATTATTGACACAAAATAATATCGTTCAAAAAAATGGCAATGCCATTTCATTGGTGCATATCAGAAATGAGATGTCGGCGGTGGGTCGGGAAATTGAACGAAAACAAAAATCGCAGAAAATTGAAACTACTCTAAAAGTGGATGAGTTGTCATCCGCCCTAGCTGAGGTAAATGTAGCGGTGGATAGTGGCAAGTCTGCATCATCAGTCATTCAAAGCAAATCGGTTTTAGCCAATGAAATTGAAGTGACGCCTGTTGAAATTACCGATTATGAAGGTGAAAGTGCTTTGGTACAGTCTGAGTTGGTTCAACTTAAAAATAATGGTGTGGCGCTCGTATGGCGTGGCGAAGATGAGTATTCCATGAGGACGTATTCAGGGATTGCGAAAATGAACCATACCAAAATATCAAGGTTGCTGGAAAAGAGACTTTTAGTGCCGATGTTAAACACCCACGTTGAGAAGTATTTCTTTGCGTGGCTAATTAAGGCGAAACATTGTGGGAGGTTGGAGTGAGTGGGGCAGACTTTAAGCTTAATCACTCAACGGGAACATGTTCATTTCCTCTAGCGACGAAGTGGACGGCCTTATATTATTTATGATTTTTTTAGAAACCACACCATTACTGACATTGTCTGCCAGAGTTTTTACGTCGCAACAGGCGCAGGCCGTTAAATACAACAATTAAACTTGCCCCCATGTCAGCAAACACTGCCATCCATAGTGTCGCAACGCCCATAAAAGCGAGTACCAAAAACACCGCCTTGATACTTAAGGCAATGATAATATTTTGTTTCAAAATACCAGCTGCTTTAATACTTAATCGAATGAAATGTGGAATTTTTCGTAAATCATCATCCATTAAAGCAACATCTGCTGTTTCTAACGCAGTATCAGTACCCGCAGCTCCCATCGCAAAACCAATACTGGATTTAGCTAGCGCAGGCGCATCGTTGATACCGTCACCTACCATGCCTACCGTGCCATATTTACTTAACTCTTCATTAATGACAGATAGCTTATCTTCAGGCAATAAATTACCTCTGGCATCATCTATGCCAACACTTTTGGCGATTGCTTTTGCTGTGAGGTCATTATCTCCAGTAAGCATTAAGGTGCGAATTCCCAAGGCATGTAATTCAACTATCGCTTGACGACTAGACTCTCGAACAGTGTCTGCTACAGCAATCACAGCGAGCGGTGTTGTTTCATTGCTAATAATGACAGAAGTTTTACCTTCGGCCTCCAGCTTGTTCAATGCAACTTCTGTCGCCCCATTGCATATGCCCAATTCTTCAACCAAACGATGATTACCTAAGTAATACCACTGATTGCCTATGCATCCTTTAACGCCACGTCCAGTGATAGCTTCAAAGTCAGTAACATCTTCTAGAACCAATGTAAATTGCGACTTAAAATGATTACTGAGTGCAGCTGACACGGGGTGATCTGAGCGGCCAGCTAACGTAGCCGCTAATCTCATTGCCTGACTTTCTTCACCACTCAAAGACACTATGTCGGTTACAACCGGCTTACCTTGTGTAATCGTTCCTGTTTTATCCAACGCTAATGATTTAAGCTTTCGCCCCTCTTCTAAATAGACACCACCCTTGATCAGAATCCCAGCTTTTGCAGCAGCTGCAAGACCACTCACTACTGTGACTGGTGTCGATACAACCAGTGCACACGGGCAAGCAATGACTAATAACACCAGTGCCTTGTAAATCCATGGCATCCATGCCAATCCAAATAAAAGTGGCGGAAGAACTGCAATCCCCAAAGCCACAATGAACACGATAGGTGTATATATTTTGGCGAAGCTATCTACAAAACGTTGTGTAGGCGCGCGACTACCTTGCGCATCCTCTACTGCACGTATGATGCGCGACAAGGTCGAGTCTGTTTGTATGGCGGTGATGCAGTATTCAAAAGAGCCAGTTTCATTTATGGTACCAGCGAACACTTTGTCACCCACCGACTTAGCAATGGGTATACTTTCACCAGTAATTGGCGCCTGATTAACCGCAGACTGTCCTTTAGTTAATTCTCCATCTAATGGAATACGTTCACCTGGCCCTACGCGGGCGGTCATGCCAATGGTGATCATTGCAGCGTCGGTTGACTTCCAAGTACCATCATCTTGTAAAATGTTTGCCTTATCAGGGGTCATCTCCATCAAGCCTCGAATGGCATTGCGGGCCCGATCAAGGGACAATGCTTCAATCATTTCTGCAAGAGTAAACAGCACCATGACCATCGCGGCCTCTGGCCATTGCCCAATTAAAATTGCGCCAGTCACTGCAATCGACATCAATGCATTAATATTCAGATTGAGGTTTTTTAAGGCAATCCAGCCTTTTTTATAGGTGCTGGTGCCACTTACTACAATAGCAACAAGCGCTAATACCATTACAGGCCAAGATTTATCCGATCCACTAGTCCATGCAATCACTTCGGCAAGAGTAGCTGCCACTCCAGCTAAACCTAATAACCACCACTTTCTTTGTGAGATTGAGAAGAGCTTGTCATTTAATTCCACTTGCACAGATGTTGCTAACATGGGTACTGGATGCATATCTATAGCCATTAATGCTTGCGTGATAGCATCAGGCGTACTCAAGGTATGAGTGACTGTCAGCCAGCGTTGCATTAAATTAAATTCGAGACTTTCAACACCTTTCATACTTTCAAGTTTTTGCCGTATTAAGTATTCTTCTGTCGGACAATCCATTTTATCTATACGATAGCGTATCTGGTTAGTACTTTCTGGTGATGGAAAAGACTCTTCCATGTTAAGTTGTGGGGGTGAAATACTGCATGAATCAGCTTGTTCATTGGTATCATTGCCAGATGAAATACAAGAACCCTCCAGCTCTTGAGGATTGCCCTCCCCGCAACAATGGGCTTTATCTTGTATAGGCGTCGTCATGGGTTGTTCTCATTTTCCAGCGTCGGCACTACGAGTTTCAGGACAGTACCATCTAGATTGCAACTACCTGATTTTGGCTGTCCACGGTAATAAAAATCGCAAACCATCTCTGTGCCATTTTGATCAGTAAGGTTGGCCTGTCCATGCTTCAACTGATCCCGTGCATTTCCCTGCATATACTCTCTGTAAGAGCGGCTACCAAGAAGTCGGTGCCGCTTTGCCTCATCCGCCTCATAGACTCGGGTTGATTTCCAATTTCCTGAGAATTCTCTGTCATTAATTTTGACATGCACAGGATGAGGTGAGTTTGCACTAACCTCTAGAATGCCGTTACCAACAACGGTATTGTCCGCATCAAGCAAGATAAAGTCCTGCTGGCATGCCGTAAGTATCAACATCACGCCAACCGCCAGAGTAGTTTTTAATACTTGGGGGTAATTTTTGTAAATATACATAACATGTCTCCTCGATTTTTATTGAATTACTGTGGCGGAAATGACTTCCGTCACGACGATCCAACCTGCAGCGCTGTTTACTGTACGTGCGGCCTGCTTGATAACGGCAACCATTTCATCCACATATCCCTCATCACACAGTAGCTCTAGCTTGTATTCGTCTATCACTGACTCGGCCAGATCGACCGAAAAATGCTGTTCGTGCTGATCTGAAGATTTCAACACACCATGCCCGACATGAACATATAGGTGGCGGCATTCGCAGCCATTTCTTGCATCCAAATGGCCAGCATCTTTCAATGCCTGTATCACATCGGCGACACGGCTCTTATGGATATACGCCTTAATCTCTTTCATTTATTTTCTCTAATCATGGGAGTGACTGGTTGGAGTTCCGACTCCAACCGTTTTTTTTAGTTATCTGTAGGATTCAGCTTTGCTGCACTTCGCGTTTCCACCCATTCATACACCACGGGTAAAAGCAGCAAAGTCAGCAGCGTCGATGTAATCAAACCACCCACCACCACAGTAGCAAGCGGTCGTTGCGTTTCTGCGCCTACCCCGCTTGATAGCAACATCGGCACTAATCCTAAAATAGCTACGCTAGCGGTCATTAACACTGGCCTGAGTCGTAACATCGCGCCTTGTTTAACAGCCTCAGCTACCGATAAGCCCTTATCCTGCAGCTCATTAAAAAAACTCACCAACACGATGCCATTCAACATCGCCACACCAAATACGGCGATAAAACCAATGGCTGAAGGTACTGAGAGATATTGCCCTGTGATGAATAGTGCCAATATTCCGCCAACCGCTGCAAACGGTACATTGGCTAAAATCATTGCTGCATACTTGAACGAGTTGAAAGCGGTATACAACAGAATAAAGATGAAAAATATCGTCAGCGGTACGATAATGGATAACCGAGTCAATGCACGCTGTTGGTTCTCAAAAGCACCGCCCCATTCAATCCAATAGCCTGTAGGTAATTTAACTTGCTGACGAATATTGGCTTCAGCCTCTTTCACAAAACCATCCACATCACGACCTTTGACATCCAATTGAATCACGGCATAACGCTGCAACTGCTCACGACGAATGAATGAATAACCTTCCGCTACATCGACTTTTGCAACTTCAGCCAACCGAATCATGCTGCCAGTAGATGTACGTAACGGAATGGCGCCAATGGCTGCTGGGCTAGCCTTTGCGCTATCTTCTAACTTAAAGGCAATATCAAAGCGCCGCACACCATCAATCATTGTAGACACTGGTTCTTGACCAATGCCTGAGCGTACCACCTGTAAAACATCGTCGGCATTCAAACCATAACGGGCAAGTTTTTCTCGATCGACCGTGATACGGATTTGTGGTTTACCCGCATTCGCTTCTAAGGAAACATCAGCGGCTCCAGGCACTTTATCAACCACCCCTTTGAGTTGCGCAGATAGTCTGTCCAAAGTGGCAAGGTCGCCGCCATAGACTTTCAAGGCCAGTGTCGCACGCACACCAGAAATCAGCTCTTCTACCCGCATCTGAATGGGTTGCGTAAAGGCAATGACCGAGTTAGGCGCTACTTTTTCTAATTTCTCACGCATGCCATCAGCTAATTGTTCAATTGACCTGCCGTTCGTCCAAGCCTCTTTGGGTTTAAGTTCGGTGTAGATTTCCATGTAATTTACGTCAGCAGTTTCTCCCTTTTCCGCACGGCCTATCATGGCAATAGCAGTGTTGACTTCAGGAAACTCTTTTAGCGACTTTTCAATTCGTTTGGAAATAGCAATTGACTCATCCAATGACGTAGATGGAATAGAAGTTACGCGCCACATGATTGAGCCTTCCTGCAACTGCGGCATGAATTCTTTACCGAGAAAGGGAAACAAGGCCAAACTCGCTGTCAGCATCACAATTGAGAAAATACCTACCACTTTTTTATGTGACAGCACCCATTCTAAAAGTGGTAGGTAACTCCGTTTGATTACACGCATCAACAGCGTATCTCGCTCTGCTTTAGGCTTCAGGAATAAGGCAGCAAGTACAGGAATTAACGTCAACGCAAGAATCAACGAACCACCCATGGCAAAACTGATACTAAATGCCATTGGCTTGAACATCTTGCCTTCCAATCCTTGCAAGCTGAATAACGGTAGAAACACGACAATAATAATTAAAATGGCAAACGCCATCGGATTAGCCACTTCGTGCGCCGCTGCCAATACTGCTTGGGTACGATTGACTTTACCACCATGCTTCAATCGTTCAGCCATGATACGGAATGAGTTCTCTACCATCACCACAGCACCGTCTACCATCATGCCGATACCAATGGCTAATCCTGCAAGCGACATCAAGTTTGCAGAAAGCCCCGCCTGATCCATACAAATGAATGCGGCGAGCATGGCCAGTGGTAAAGCCGCAACCACTACTAATGCTGAACGCACTTCACCTAAAAATAAGAACAAAATAATTGCTACCAATATTGAACCTTCAATCAAAGCCCAAATTGCGGTATCAATGGCCTTATTTACCAAATCAGTACGTTCATAAACAGTTTTAATGGTTGCGCCTTCTGGCAACGCTTGCTTAGCTGTAGTCAGTTTTGCCTTGACCGCATCCACCACACTTTTAGCATTCTCACCTACACGCGCCAGAGCCATACCAAGGACGACTTCTTTACCATCACGGGTAACCGCACCTGTGCGTAACGCACCACCTTGCTGAATTTTGGCAATATCACGCAAATAGACAGGTGTGCCATTCACTGTTTTAACCACAATTTGACCAAGTTCAGTTTCATTTTTGATTAGGCCTAAACCGCGCACCAGAAACTGCTCTTGCCCAATATCAACATACTGCCCGCCGACTTGACGATTATTCACACCAACCGTTTCCAGCACCTCTTTGAATGTGAGGCCGTATTTTGCAAAGGCTTGAGGGTCGAGCACGATTTGATATTGACGTTCTTGACCACCCCAAGACATCACATCATCCACACCTGGTGCTGTGCGCAAAATCAGGCGGATTGACCAATCTTGTAAAGTCCGCAAATCCATGTCTGACGGTAAATCTTTTGATTTGTCAGATTTAAGGTTGTCTACTTTGAGTTTCGCTGCGTTTAATTTCTCTTCAGCACGCTCTACCGTGTACCAGAACACCTGACCTAAGCCCGATGTATTTGGCCCCATCTCTGGCACACCATAGCCTTCTGGTAAACGGCCTGCGACCTCTTGCAGTCGCTCTGCCACTAAACGTCTGGCAAAGTAGATGTCCATTTCATCTTCAAAATACACGGCAACATAAGACAAACCAAACAGACTGACTGAGCGAATTTCCTGTACTTTGGGTAAGCCAGCTAATGCTGACTCAATAGGGAAAGAAAGTAACTGCTCCACATCTTCAGAAGCCAAGCCAGGTGATTCAGTATAGATATTAACTTGTACGGGTGTGACATCAGGAAAGGCATCTACGGGAACTTTGTGCCAGGCACGAACACCTAAGCCAGCAACAACAACAAATAAAATGATGACCAGTAATTTGTAACGCAATGAAGCGTCTATGATTGAATTTAACATGATGTCCTCTTATTCTTCGCCAATTTGCGATTTCAATTGACGCGACTTAAGTGCATATGCACCAGAGGTGACGACTTGCTCACCTGCTTTCAATCCCGACTTGATGACGACACCTTTATTCAGTTGCTCTCCAAGCTCTACAGGTCGGGCTTCAAATCCATTTTCGGTTTGTATATACACTGTCGATTGACCTTGCACGAGTAATACAGCATCTTGTGGCAAGATCAGTGCATCACGCGAACTAGCTAAATCGACCATCGCACGTGCAAACATATCAATGCGAAGCTTCCTATCAGGATTGAGTAACTCGATACGTGCCTTGACCGTACGAGTTTCCTTATCAAAGATGCTGGAAACATAGCTCACTTTGCCTTTGAATGACTCATCAGGAAATGAAGAGACCGTTACCGTGGCAGGAGAACCTACTGTTAGTTTGCCTAAGTCTTTCTCAGAAACATCCGCCTCAATCCAAACCGTACTTAAGTCTGCAATGGTAAATAGCTTACCTTCGGGTTTTGCCAGCTCACCCATGACGGCATCTTTTTCAATGACTACACCTGAGAATGGCGCGGTAATCACAAAGGTAGAAATACCTGTATCAGATGAGCCGACTAATATATGTAAATGGTCAGCACTCTCACGAGCTGAGGTCTGTGCACGCTCATAAGCATTTTTAACCTCTAGCCACTGACGTTGCGGTACCACTTCATCTTTATATAACTTATCTGTACGTTGGAAATTAGCTTCAGCGAGTTTTAATTCACTCAGCGCATGTCGATTCTCAGCGCGCGCTTCACCCATCTGAATGCTGTCTATGACAGCAAGCGATTGACCTGCTTTAACCTGGTCGCCCAAATTAGCAGTGACTTTAATTAACTTGCCTTCTACCCGCGGTGCTACAAAAGCAATGCGGTCCTGATTGGCGGCGATATTGGCACTCAGTATTAATTGGTCAGCGATTTTTTCTGATTGGATGTCAGTGACCTTTACACCAGATTGCTGAATATCTTCGGCAGATAATTGAATTAGGTCTTTATTATTCTCAGCAATGCCTTTTTCAGAACTTGCTTTAGCCTCAGGCAAAGGTTTATCTGACTGTTCATCTGTCTCTTTTTGTACAGCTTCTGGTGCTTTAGAAGCACTACAACTAGTGAGTAAAACACTTAAAGTGAGGGCAATTGCTATTTTTCTGATTGGTATGTCTGTTATATTCATTGATGATATTGTCATGGTGTAATCCTTATTGTTAGTGGGCAAGCGTGTGTGCTGGCCAACCTGCTGCATATTCGAGTTCTATTTGAGTGAGGCGAAGATCAAGCTGTGCTTCAATTAAGTCGCGCTGTGCATCGATGACCTGTCTCTGAACGAGGAGCAATTGCGGCAAAGCTATCTCACCATTCTTAAATGCAATTTGTGAGAGTTTTAGATTTTCTTCTAACTTGGGATAAACAGTGGTCGTTAGTCTTTGCACCCGATCTTGCAAACTGAGGCGACGTTGCCAAGAGGCTATCACTGAAGCTCTTGCATCACGAGTAAGCGTATTCTTTTCGATCTCAACTTGATTGAGTTCAGTCGTTGCACGACCAATACCAGCTGCATTCCTACGAAATAATGGTATCGGTAAAGAAAAGCCCAGGGTGGTCACTGTATCTTGGCCACCAACAACCGCACCGCGGCCGTAGTTTAAGCTGACTGTCAGGTCAGGTGTTCGCACTGCTCGTTCTAAATCCAGATTACTGCGTGCTGATTGTTCACGCCAAGAGAGTGCTTTGAGGGCTGGTCGATTTGCAACAGAAGCCAGTAGATGATCCAAAGTGTATGTAGTGGCAGGAGGTTCTAGCTCCCCTATGACTGTTGGGAATTGTTGTTCTGGTAATTGCAATGTTGCTGAAAGCGCAGTAAGTGCACGCGTCAATTGCTCTTGCAGTAAATTGATTTGATTACGTGCTCGCTCAGTTTCAACGATAGCAAGATTACCATCAAGCTTGCTATCTTCCCCTACTTCCACGCGTTTGCCAATCAAGCCAGTATTGCGCTCTGTCAATTCCAGTGTGTGCTGTTCAGTTTCAATACGTTTTTGTAGTGCGAGCACCTGCACAAAACGTTCCTCGACCTCAGCATTGACACGGTGCTGCACTTCATCAATTTCTTGTTGTAGCGCTGTTAATTTTGAATTGGCAGTTTGACGTCTATACCCTTGCTGACCAGCTAACTCAAAAGTCTGAGCCAAGCCTGTGTTCCACTCGCTGCGCCTAGAGTCTGAATTACTCGGATCGTAGAGTTTACGTGTGCCGCCTGCTAAATTGACGGTTGGATTGTTAAATAATGGTGAATTAACATCTGTAATCTCGCCCTTGGCCGCTTCTAAGCTAGCTACAGCTTTCCGCAAATCAGGGCTATTACGTTGAGCCATTGCCAATGCTGAATCAATGGTCAGTGATTCAGCATAGCTGTAAGTTGATGTGGTGATGAATCCAAAAAATACAAAGTTAAGAAATAGCCACGAACTGCGACTATGCTTAACTAGAAATGATATGTTTGACACGGCAAACCCTCTCTCATTTGTTAGTACATTTCCCTAGCTAGCAAAAGCCAGATAGGGAAACCCTAAGGCTAAACTAAAGAGAGTGTGAGTGGGGGGCGGTAAGGTCCCTGTAGGAGGGGGTTTTCTAAAGGATGATTTGCGTAAGAAAATACAATTGATGATTCATTAAATGCAAAAACATTCGATGGATTCATTTCAGAAAAACCTAGCAGATGACAGGCAATGTGGCAGCCATGGTTGCATGTTTGATTCTGCGTAACCTGATCAGGGGTATTTCGGTTTTGATGTGCCTTTTGCACTTCTTGATGAAGATAGCCAGCATCTTCTTTGATTGTATCAGCCACAGCCTCTGGACTCATTGCCCACAGCGAAGCAAACGCCACAGAAAAAGCGAGAAATAAAGCTATTAATTTAGTCTTAGTCTGACTCATTGGTAAAAATTATATCACAATAACTGACCGTACTAGTTTCAAAATCCTTAACGGGGTTTATATTCCGTTTCGTGCGTCGACCCCTAAAAGAAATACCAGTAGATTCACCACTGGCAGCTTTAGAAAAGTCTAATCCCCATGTGCCTTCACCCACCATCATTTCACCAGCGCCTGATACAACCTTTCCACATCACCTTGCACCTGCCCTAACAGCGTTTTAACCACAATGCTGTGTTTCTGATTGAGAATGTCGCCTAATTTATTTTCTTTCAATAAACCAGCCATCACGCCCTTGTTGTCATAGATGGTCTTTAATTCCACCTCAATAATGTTGACCTGCTGATTTGAAGCAATAATTTCCATTAGCTCAACATACAAGTGGCTCACTTCTGCATAGGTGCCAAGGTGCTTCATATAGCCAGTATTTTTCACCAGAATTAAATTGATAGGGTTGGTTAAAGTCACATCCGATATGGTGGCGTAAATATCCTTAATTGACGTCATGGACTTGTCAGATACCACAGGAATAATCACATTCAGTTCAGCATCGTTATTTTCAAAAGCAGTGTAGAACAAATCTAAATCACCAAATATTCGCTGGGTTATATCAATAGACCTGGCAGGCAAGTCTAACAATACATAATCACAGTGGGTTTGAATGCTCTCTACAATAATGTCGTTGTCAGTTTCAATGTCAAACCTGTAGCACCCGTCTAGCGCATCATTAAGCCCAGTGAGATTGCCATGCTTGTCTTTTTTGCCATATTTTTTATACAAACTACGGTGGTCATTATCCCCGTCATATTTCGCTATTTTGAGACCCTTGCTTTCAAAGGCGTAGCAAATTTTATCTGCAATATCTGACTTGGTGGCTGAACCCTCATTGGTGAGTAATATGTATATCTGCTTCCTCTTTAATGCTTCATTCATCATGGCTCCTATTATTCAATCATACTGAGCCTAATAAAAATAATGGCAATGTAAAGGGTGGGTGGTGATTATTTTGATAAATATTGATGGATTAGGCAAATAAGCCAAGTCACTGGGGAATCGGCTGGCGCTCAACTCTGGTCAATCGTTCTACGCAATCCTACGGGTAAAATTTTAGTGCGTAGGGTCGTTAAGCCAAGTAAATTCAAGCCTGTCACTAAGGTTCTACGGTTCTACTCAATATTATTAAATATAAATAAAGGTAGGTATAAGTAACCGTTACTAGCTAATAGTACTATTTAGAATAAGTTTCAACATTTTGCGTAGAACCATAAAACACCTCTGGATGGCTTATAAACATTGGCTCTGACGGTTCTACGGTGATTTTCGTGGTGCGTAGAACCAAAGTTCATTATTCATCACCCTCAACAACGTCCCATTCAAGAGGACCTATGCCACCGCCTAATTCACCCTTATAGTTAGTTAATGTTTTTACTGTTTTCTTGATAGATTTAACTCGCTTCATTTGCTCGGTGTTCAAAGATGCCAAGAAGTCCTTACCGATGTTCTTGAGAATTCTGTTTAATAAAAATAAGTCATTCATCTCCAAAATTTCATTCCAGCCCTCGGTTGAATCAAAGTCCTCATCTGAGAAGATTTCAAGCGCAAACTTGTCATAATCAGGCGAAAAAGATAAAAAATCTTCATCTAATATGACGCGAATACGTTCGTATTTTGTTGGGTCATTTGAGTGGCTATAGGCTTCCCCAACAGCTATGTGGTAGTTCATTACGGGTGAGTAAAAACAAACACCATGCACGCAATCTCCATTTTTGAAATGGTTGCAGGTTAAGATAGCTATATCGCGAAGAGTAATCAACACAAAGTCCAACTTATCAAATTGACGTGACAGCTCCTCTATGTAATCAGCTTTAGGCCGCGCTCCCTGCCAGCCCCAATGAATCCAGTCAATATTAGCACCTACAACTAACTCACCCTTTGGTGGCACACCATCATCCCAAACCCTCATTGGATCATAATTAGCACCCCATAAGCCTTCTTGGTTTAATGTTGCTTCTTTATCCATTGACGCCAAAAAATCTTTTATAGAGTTTTTATCGCCACATACTTCAAAATAATGATCTAAATCTGACATTGATATTTTCCATTTTATAATTTTAGTTAATCAAAGGGTGCTTGAATGCGTAGAACCTTGAACTATTGGCAAGATGAAAGAGCCTTGCGCTCTTCCTTGTGGATGGGTCAAATTTTACCCCCTGATTTTTTTGAGTCATTAGCCATTTGTGTTGGCGTGAGTGGAGGCACATCAAGCTTGGCCATAATATTATCAGCACGTAATTTGGCTGTAAAAAATATCACTGGGTCCATGCTCCCAACCATACCTTTAAGTCTTTGACTCGCAGATTTCAACGCATTCACGTTTTTTTTAATTGCGGCCAAAACAACTTCTTCGTCATCTCTTAACCTATCTGATGCATAATGCAGTGCAGAGCTATATTGAGACGATGCTGAGTTTATAGCCGACAGCATGAAGTTTTTATCGTCCCGTAAAATGTCTGAGGCATATTGAAGGACTCCAACATCGCGCTCCGCCGCGACTAGAGCAATCTTTGCGTTATTTCTCAAATTTTCAGAAGCGTATTTAAACGAGTCGTAATTGGATTCCACTGCGGCTAACACTACGTCTTCATCAGCTCTTAAGCACTCGGAGATAAACTCTAAGGAGGATTCATATTGAGCCATTGCGGATAAGACGATTTCTTTATTGCCTCTTAATCGTTCTGAGGCATAATTTAGGTTCCAATGGTTTTGCTGAACGGCAACCAATGTAATGGCATCATGATTCCTGAGTCTTTCCGACAAAAATTCAAAATTCCCACTTACCTTTGTCACAGCTTCTAATGCCAATGTTTCATGATCTCTTAGGCTCTCAGACACATATCTTAGAATGCATTTGTATTCATGATTATTCTTAAAATTGAGATTATGATGCTGGTTAGATTTAACAGCACTCATCACTAGGTCATAGTCACCATTTAAAGCATCTGAAGCGAACGCCAACGCGCCGCTAAAAGTTTTGACAGAGGTGGCAACAATATCCGCATTATTTCTTAATCGGTCTGAGGCGAAGCCGAGGGCTTCACCATGTTTCTCAACGGCAGCCAAAACAATAGATTCATTGTCCCTTAATAGATCAGATGCATATTTCAGAGCAATTGGGTGATGCGAAACTGCCTGCAACATAAATTCATGGTCGCCTTTTAATTCGTCGACTACATGCTTTAATGCATCAGCATTGCACTTTACGGCAAGCATCGCTATTTCCCTGTCGCTTGCATAAGCCTTCTGATTGGTGAATTTCACAAGTCCAATCTCACCTTTTTTCAAAATAGCTCTTCTTACACTTTCAAATTTCTTGTCGGTCATGCTCATTCCCCTTATTATTGTTAATTTTTATTCATAGCGGATTGCTTTGCCAAAACATTTCAATGATGACTGGCTGTTGCATCCGCGCATTACAACAGCCAGCTTTTATCTACCCTATAATGTCACCATCTATAATCCTAGCTATGGTATTTCCAGCATCAAGTGAATCAACCATGCACTGGACATGTTCAAATGTCATTACACTATGGCAGTAGCCATCGTAAATTTCATCGGCAGTCTTTTTACCGAAGACCTTGTAAAGAACATGCAAGGCTAGATTTATGTCGAATTCTGCTGCAATTTCGTCTTTTGCTGTTGTAGCATTCACATCATCTTCTTCAATCCCTCCCATTTGGTTTTCAATGGAATCAAGATAAAGCTCTGCGACCGCTCTCCTAGAAATGTTCATGACAGCGTCCTTTGCTTTCTGGTTATAAGTCTTCTCTACTGCTTTTGTGGTTTTACTCATTTTGTTGCTCCTTAGTTGTTAAGTAGAGTTAATTCGCTACTTATTGGTTAATCTTTATTTGCTGTGGATTGTTGCTTATGCCTGTTTAAACAAACTCACCACAACATCGTTCTCGTCCACCTCAACCACATGGTCTGATTCTTCGTTGTATCCAAAGAACACCAGCTCAGGTGAGACATTTAAGACTTTGGCAAATCGCTTCATGCCTTCTTTTCTGGAATTCAATTGGTAATAGTATCCTAGCGATTTGTGCTTCCAGTTTACCCTCCAATTTTTACAGACCTCTTCAAAGCCAAAGACCTGACTTAGAGCCTTGCCAAAAAAACTCAATGTTTCTGGATATCTAACTTTCTGGCTGTCACACCAATTGAGATAGTCTTGATACAGGCGATTGCGATACCAGCGGATTGCACCCGTGGAATTAGGTGTCACCTCTGTTCCAGATTCCAAGTTGATGTTCTTTTCCAACAAATCAATGATGAATTTGTTAGTAGGCGATAAGCTGCGAAGCATTAAATCAACACGCGCATGCGTGACTGGAAAATTGCGGGGGTTGAATTCGCTAATATCTCGGCTTGTTAACTCAAACATAAGGGCTTCAATGCCACCTGATGTAAGCCACTGGTTGTAGGTGCTAAAGAACTGCCCTGGTTCTGTTTGACCTTTATAGCGAGCATCACAATCCACCACAAAGAAGCGACGGTCACCTTCACCGACTGGAATTACCCAGTCTTCATTAGATGCAACAAATAGTCGCTTGTAATTTCTCACCTGAATGGCGGTGCGGTTTTTATCGTTAATCATGACATACGGTTCCGTAATCATGGCTTTCAGTGTGCCTTCGGCTGATTTGTCCCCGCCCCATATGGCCTCATCGGCAAACACAATATAAGCATCAAGTAGGTGGCCATTAAAATTTCCGACTAAGGCATAACTGGAAGAGAGGTGTTTGTAGTTGTCGGTTAAGCAGGACAAAGTTTTCATCAAGGTTCCTTTACCACAACCAGGAGCAGAACGCATTACAAAAGCGGTCTCTGGTAACTCCCAGGCTCTCTGCACCAAATGTGCAAGAAAATCCATCAAATAAGCTGCACAGTCGGCATCGTCGCTGCATAAGGCAGCCACCAACTGATTGAACGGGGTTATATCGCCTTGTTTCGGCGTGACTCTAAAACCACTCCATAAATTCCAGTATTTGTTGCTGATGTTGGCTGACGGTGACGGGTCAAATATGATGCCTTCATAGCGGGTCGTGTCTTTGCTCTCAATGAACAATTTTGAAATCAGCACCTTCTTGGGTTCAGCGTTACCCTTTGCCGGCATATAGTGAAATTTGTGGGCATGAAAAGTGTGAAAGTCTGGGATATTCTGGAATTCCAATACATCTTGGTCACGGTCTTTCCAGCAAACATAGGTTTTGCCTGAACGATTGATGATGGAATATTTTGCTTGGAATGCCTTCAAGTCCTTGTAGATGGCTATCTCTAATGTCGTATTGGCATGGAGTAGTTCAAATGGATTGAAAATCTCTGAGTTAATCTCAGTGTTTTGGTCAGCCGTGCGCGTAGCGCTGCTGTTTAGCTCTTTTTTCATAAAATAGTCCTTCTATTCTTGTATGGGCTTCCTTTCATACGTTTTCATTGCAACTCAAAATATTGAGCTGGGAAACAAGCCTTGAACTATTAAGCCAACGGAATTGCTAGCTTATGCTCTACGGCATCGATAATTTTTTACTCTTACTGCTTAATGCACCATTGCGTTTTCTGTAGTGAGTGCCATGTATAAATCTCGTGCAACCTGCTCATCTATCAATAAAGACTCCTCTATTTGAGGTTGATGATATAAATCAGCATGCAGCAAATAAACTAAGCCTTTATTTTGTTGAATGCCACAAAACCCCAGTGTTCGGTAGTAACTAGCATTAAGGGCCGCTCGCTCAAGCTCCAATAAAATAGCTCTCACATTGTGATTTTCGATTGCCAGCTTTAATGCTTCACGAAACACACCTTTTCCACGATAGGCTGGTTTTATATATGCCTCACTAACACAATATTCTTTGCCAATACTAAGCCAATGATGTCCAGTTGTTAATCTCATATAACCTAGTTCTTTTTTGCCGTCACATATCACTAAAAAAATAGCATTGCATCTGACAAATTCAAAATCACATGTAATCATTTCACCGTCATAGCTTCGCGTAAACAAATCATCCCATTTCTTTTGCTCTGCGAATTTAGTAATTACTTTTAAAGTAATGTTTGAATTATCAATCGCTCCAATTCTATTTAACGATATAAGTGATGGAATCATACTTTCTAAATATGATAGTGATTTCTTAATCATGTAATCTGGTAGTTGTGTGTTCATTTTATTTATCCTGTTTATAATTTATTGTTTGTTAATTCACTTCTACATATGTAGTTCCATCATCATTTAAATATACATAATCCCATTCAAAGGAAAGGTCATCTTCCTCTGAAGTTATTACCACACACTTAATTTTAGAAATTGCAATTTCACTTTTTAATATATCGATAATTACAGTTCTAGCTGATAAGTTTTCAATCAACCCATTAAACTTTGTATAATTAAAGCAAAGATCAATAATCATTTGGCAGTATTCCGCATATGTTCTTACACATCTTTCGTTAATGTAATAAGATTCAACACATTTTATTTTTTCAATCAATCTGTTAGATATGGCTATACCTTCACGAACAATAATTCGCGCCTCATTGTTAGCCATCTCTTCAATAACACTGATACTTTTAATTTCTTTTTCCATTTATACTCTCCAGTTTTAAGTTAATTTTTACTACAATTTAAATAAATTCTTGTTTCTATAAAGGGATGGCTGCCCATCCAAAACTATCATCATGATCGATATCTGTAGGAAGAATCACCCAAATATCCTCAAGGGAACCAAGCTGATCTGTGATTTCAAAAATAATTCTTTGAGCAATATTGCCTGCTACCGTACTTTTAAGCTCATACATGAGCGCATCACCACGATCAATCCGCCAGTTATTGTATTTTTCATTGTGCACTGTAAATCCTGAGCTTCCAAAACTAATGCCATGCTCCCTAGTTGTGTCAATAAATTCATTTACTAAAATGAAACCTAAGCTTTTATCTGTGGCGCTTATCTTCTCGCTACTATTTTCAATTGGTTTCTTATTTCTACTGTTTTTATTTGCTGCTACCATTTTATTTCTCCTGTTTACTTAGTTAATTTTTACTACTGTTTAAATGCTATTTTCAAATTTATATGTGAGTCATTGACTCCATCATGCAGTACACCTCCTTATAGTCGTATTCAACTTCAATATCACACCAGCTTGTAATTTTTGAATTTTCATCCCACTTATCTTCATAATTTTCGTTAATGTAAAATACAACTTGATCTTTAAGATCTCCGTAATCACTTGCCAAAGCAAGGAATGAAAACTTAATACCATCATGCACGCCTACTACTTCAATTTCTTTCATTACTATTTCCTTTTAAATTTATTAACATTATTTTCTTTCCCGATGTTGCTGGTGCAATTCTAACAATATGGACCATATATATTTCTGTAGGCTATTTTGTAACTTACCTTGACTTGTTGAAAAAACTCATTTTTTAAAATCTATCTCCTTTTATTTTCCTTTCCTTTGTTGCTGGATATTATTTTATCAATATGCAAATTAAATCTTCCTGCAGGCGCATTTGTCACTTACCTTGACTTATTTAAAATACGTTATTTATATAATTCATATTGCTTTGCGTTTGTTGCTTACTACTACAATTGTAAATATCCTCTCTTTGATTGCTACTTGATGTGTATATGGTTTAAGCTCATACCTTGACTTTTTTATTAAGGCTGTTTTATGAGTAAAGATAAGGCGCTGCATACTGAGACGGACTTCACCCCTGAAAATGGGGTCCAGCCAACAATCGTTTCTGGCATTGGTGCGATAGGTCAACTCTTTGGTCTGGCAATTAAAAATGAGGCGTTGAAGGCTAAGGAAGAGCTGAAGAAAAAGGTCGCAAAAGAAAAAAATGATCCGAATATTGCTAAACCTCTTACCGAAAAAAAGGTGTCAGAGCATCCTAGAGTTCTTGCTAGGATAAATTCACTGAACCAGCTTCGTATCAAGGTCTGGTTTCGCTATCTGCTGGCAGAATCAGCGACCAAGAATGTTGATGATTTTGAAAAGTGGCTTGATTTAAATGGTGTGCCTGACAACTCTCTTGATAATATTGAGTGGAGCACTTATGAAAAAGGAATTAGAACCCCATCAGCTAAAACGTTAGCCACGGTTGAATCAGTGATTAAAGGCTCAAAGGCTGCCTATAATCTAACGGCTCTAAAAAAACTTAAGAAAAAACCCATAATTTTCCCGAACTATCCAGCGGCTATTGCGCCAACTGAAGATAATTTACCTGTAATAGAAGTTTTAAATGGCGACCTTGATGTGTGTGAAAGGTTGTTGCTGGAAGTGATGGCTGAATTTAAGCTTGGTGGCATAAATGTGAGCTTAAAACAACAATGCGAAGCCATATTCAAACTCGTCGTGGATAGAACACTGATGGTTGACCATCAACACGATTATCTCGCTGATGGTGAGGTTATTTATGGTGGTGTCGCTGGAATGACTGCGGGTGGTTATTTTTCTATTGAAGAAATGATGGCGAAGCCGACTAACGTGGTGAGTGAAAGTTATCTTCGTGCAATAGATCCGAGGCCAGCTAATTTTATTAAGCGTCATCAGGGCTTCTATAAGATAGGCATTAGGAAGGTGGTATTAGTCATTATTGCTTTAAGCCGATTTTGTAGAGGAAACTCCGATGGCGATGGCAAAGCGATTGCGTATTACTTAATAGAAGGCATTACGGAAAAAGCTGTCAGTGACTTATTTGGTGATGCGGTTAATGAATATGTCAAAAATCTTGATTTATAACTTGATTGTAATTCTATTTGACAGATTCTTTAATGCGGAATATTATTGCTTATGATTCATTCATTCAAATGTTCAAACACCGAGGCGCTATTCCATAGCCAAGATGTTCGTCAATTTAAGAACATTGAAAGGGTAGCACGTCGCAAGCTACTTCAACTGCATGCGGCAACTGAGCTTAATAGTTTACGAGTGCCACCAGGCAATCATTTAGAAGCGTTAAAGGATAATCGCAAAGGTCAGCATAGTATTCGTGTCAATGACCAGTGGCGAGTGTGCTTTATTTGGCGTGAAGATGGTGTTCATGACGTTGAAATTGTCGATTATCACTAAATTGGGACTTAACGGAGTATAGAAAATGGCACAACTACTTGATGAAATTTATCCAGGCGAAATTCTTCTTGAAGATTTCATGAAACCTATGGGCATCACTGCTAGACAGTTAGCCTCTGACATTGATGTTTCACCTAGTCGCATTAGTGAAGTTGTCCATGGCACCCGTCCGATTACGGCAGATACTGCATTACGTTTAGGGCTGTTCTTCGGAATGGAGCCGCGTTTTTGGCTTAATCTGCAAAGCGAATATGATATGCGCATGGCTATGCGAAATTTAACAGATAAAATCGCACCCCGTATTCGGGTATTTCACGCAGTGGCGGCTTAAGCCACTTTCTGTGTAAAGTTTAGGCTTCAGCTTTGGTTTTAACTTTAGCAACTTCTAAAATCGCAGCAAGTTCGGCTTGACCTTCAGTTGTTTCAAAATAAGTCTTGCCGTAGGGCGTGGTAATTTCCATCAATTTTTCTTGACTGACGCCATAGTTTTTTAACGGCGTACGAACTGATTGTCCAAAGGGTTTTGTACCTTTTCCATTTAACGGCTCGTAGATGCGGCCTTGTTTGAGCTCAAAGGGCTTTTCGCCTGATTTTTGCGGGACGAATTTAAGCAATACTTCGTTTCCATTACTTGGGTATGGATATTCTTCATTAGCGCCTTCATCTGCCACCTTAGGTGTTTTGCTATAACCTGCGGCTTTAAGTTCAGCATGATTAAATAACTCAGCGATTACAATTTCATTATCTTTAATCAGGGCTTTTAATTCAGTGATTTTTGCAGTTTTCGCATTTTTAGCGTCACGAATGTCTGCACTGTAAGTAATATATAAGTCATCATCTTCTTTTGTAGATTCGCCTTTCAAACTTAAAGCAACTATGCGGTTAAGTTCGGCTCGCTTTTCATCAAGTGTGGGTGTGGTCATTTAATCATCCTAATCAAGATTGTATTTTATGCCTAAGTATATAGGTATCTTATGGTTACATGAAATCATTCAGTGGCTTTTATGGGCATATCTTTAGCTGGCAACATCTCATTCAATTTATCAAACAAGGCTTTTGACTCAATCATTTTAACTAAGTTTTCATTGCCACATTGTTTGGCTAAATCAATCGCTGTTTCACCATTACTATTGGTTTGCGTGAAATCAATATCAAGTTTAAAAAGGGTGTTAATCAGCAATGCGTATTCCTGAAACAATTCCATCTTCTGCTTGGCAACAATATGACTGAAACAAGCAGTGTATGCCTCATTGTTTTTAATGAATGATTGCGGCGCATTGATGTCCAGCCCGTCATTTACACGTTTTTCAAGCTCGCTAATAATGGCGTCAATATCAATGCCCAATTCGCACACCGATAGATACCATGAGGTCAGGCTGTCTTTTTCAGCCCAGAGGACTTCATAGCCCGTGATATTCAATTCTTCGTCTAAACTCTCAAAGAATGGTCGTGGTTGGTAGTCTATATATATAGTAGGAAATACTGTGTCGAATTCCATGCCACCAAATTTAAGCGTGTCGGCTTCGGTGGTGGATTGTACCTTTCTGCTTTTAAGCCATTCTCTAATAGTGCCAACTTGATAGCCCACCAGCTTTTTCTCAAGTTTTTCAAATTGAGGACCTTTACCAAGTAGTCGCCATGCCCGCAGGGTTTTAACACTGACACCAATCCATTCGGCTAATGCCTGCTCATTGATAACCTTCTCTTTATCCCACGTGCTATATAAGACGTTGATTTGAGCTGATGGCAGGTCGTGTGACAGACTGCTTAAAATAGCAATCAAATGCTCCAGCATAATGGGTGTGCTTGCAGGTAGCGAATCCAACTTACTTAAAATGTCATTAGGTAGCACTGTTTAATCTTTCGTGAGCTTGAGCTCTAAAATAGGCGACCTGTGTCAGGTAATAATCTTCAATTTTTTGCAGGGCAATTTTCAGCTCATCATTGTCTTTCATAAAGTAATGTCGATCAACACCTTGCAGTTTGTGTTTTAAAATATGGTTGGTCATTTTCTCACTAATCAGCATGGTGCTGATACTTGCAGCCGAGGTGATAGTGCGCCTGAAATCGTGATGACTTAATCTGACGCCACTCACTTCAGCAATATTCACCAAGTGATGGTGGATGTTTTTAACAATATGGCCTGTTTTTTTACTCTTGGCATACTCAAATACAAATTGTGAAGTTTTTTTATCATGCCTGGCTTTCAATATTTCATAGACCATATCAGTCATGGGAAATAGGTAGTCTAATTTATTTTTTGTGCGTATATAGTGGATGGTTTTGTTCTTCAGGTTGATATGCTTCCATTCAATGCTCGCCAAATCGATTGAGCGACCACCTTGTAGTAGCGATACGAAAATGTAATCCCTCACAACGTAGTCAAAGTAGCTGTATTGATCAACGGCATTCCACCATAAATAGCATTCTTTATTTTTGAAGTCCAAATAGTTGGTTCTTGCCTCTGAACTTCGCCATTCTTTAAAAGTGCCAAGAATGCTCACGGGGTTTTCTATGACATCGTGTTTATTCTTACTCGCGATGCGCGGGATAATCCAATTGTAGGCAATGCTGACATTTTTAAACGATAACTGATGTGTCCTTTTAATTGGCTCCATTCGTGAACCTGGTCTGGTTGGTAGTGCCACTTTGAAAACTTCAAATCTGTCTTGTATCTCTGACTTGGTGATTTCCCTGAAGGGTCTTTTCAGCATATCTTTAAGTGTCACCGTTTTGTCGGCAATCCAAGTTTTACCAGTCTTGTCTTTGGGGTCTTTTTTTAGGGTTTTAACTGAACGCTCATTGAAATAGTTGAAGGCATCATCAATTCCCTTAATTGAGCTTTCACTGCCTCCCTTAAACTCAATCAAATGTTTTTGTTTATATTCCAGTAACAGCCATTCCAGCGTTTGCTTTCCAGCCAAATCGGCAACAACTGCTTCTTGCTTTACTTTCCTTGTTTCTTCAATCGGATTGATGCCTGCGTTAAGTTTTGCCTGAATTTTGACAGCCTCATCTTTGGCTTGGTTGATTGTAAATTTTCCATACTTACCAATTGCTACTCGGACGGGGTCACCATTCCTGATGCGCGCTTGTAGATAGAATGTTTTACTAAACTCACCAACACGTAACATCAATCCCGTTGAGTTGGTATCGTAATAGGATTTTTGTTTGCCTTTAGCTTCAAAGGGCAGGGCATCAATCGCTGTTTTAGTGAATTGAAATCTATTAGTAGGCTCGGTCATTGATATTCATCGGACTTTTAATCCGTTTGTCGTGGGTTCGATCCCCGCACGCCCCACCAAATTAATAATACCAAAGCAGTACCCCACATAAACCGCGTGTTGAAAAACACTGCGGTTTTTTATTTTATCAGACTTGCCTGTAGAAGCCAGTCTAGCAAATCGGCCACAGAATATTTACTGAATATTTGGTTTTCTCAGGCTGGCTTTACCTATAAAATAGGCGCTCTTCACCACCTCTCAAACATCAGCGTAAGCGAATAACAAGTACGTGCAAATCGGCCCATACACTTTAAAAAACAATCTGATAGTCGCCCCGATGGCTGGCGTGACTGACAGACCGTTCCGTCAACTTTGCAAGAAGCTGGGGGCGGGCATGGCTGTATCCGAGATGGTGACTTCCAATTCATTGCTGTATGGTAGCGCCAAGACCTTGCGCCGAGCCAACCATGAAGGTGAAGTCAATCCGATTTCAGTACAAATCGCCGGTGCCGACCCTAAAATGATGGCAGAAGCAGCCAAATACAACGTGGATAATGGCGCGCAGATTATCGACATCAACATGGGCTGTCCGGCAAAAAAGATTTGTAACGTCATGGCAGGCTCGGCCTTACTCAAAGACGAACCCTTGGTAGCGCAAATTTTGAAAGCGGTGGTAAGTGCAGTAAACGTACCGGTCACTTTAAAAATTCGCACCGGCTGGGATAAGCAAAATCGCAACGCGGTCACCATCGCCAGAATGGCGGAAGATTGCGGTGTGCAGGCACTGGCCATGCATGGCCGTACACGCGCTTGCGCGTACACCGGAGATGCAGAATACGAAACCATCGCCGCCGTAAAACAAGCCATCAAAATTCCGTTGATTGCCAACGGCGATATTACCACACCAGAAAAAGCCAAATTTGTTCTGGAACATACCGGAGCAGATGCTGTAATGATAGGTCGCGCGGCGCAAGGGCGGCCATGGATCTTCCGTGAAATTGCGCATTTTCTGGAAACTGGCAGCCATTTGCCTGCACCTGAAGTGGCCGAAATTCGCAGTGTGATGTTGGAACACATTCATGACCTTTACCAGTTTTATGGTGAACTGGGTGGAATGCGCGTCGCACGCAAGCATATTTCCTGGTACACCAAGGGCTTGGTTGGTTCCGCGCATTTTCGCCACAATATGAACCAGCTACAAACCATAGAAGCGCAATTGTCAGCTATTGAGGAGTTTTTTGCTCATCTGCAACAACATGATGAGCGCCTGCAATATCTGGATGAAGACACACCGAATCTTGAAGAAATGTTGATTACCCAATGAAAAAATACGACCTGAATACCTGCATACAGGTTGCGCTTGATGAATACTTTAAAAATCTGGATGGGCAGCAGCCAAATGCCGTCTACGATATGGTATTGCAATCAGTAGAAAAGCCGCTGCTGGAATACATCATGAAGCATGCCAACGGCAACCAAAGTAAAGCGGCAGAAATTTTAGGTGTCAATCGCAATACCCTGCGCAAAAAACTCCAGCAATACCAAATTCAGTAATCCCTTTTGTAACTCTTACTCTGCAACTCCACTCCGGGCAAATCCAATATGGCTACTATTAAGCGTGCACTCATTAGCGTTTCAGACAAACAAGGCATTCTGGAATTTGCCAGCGTCTTGGCGACATTCGGTGTTGAAATACTTTCCACTGGCGGCACCGCCAAACTCTTCCGCGAGAATAATATCCCGGTGACCGAAGTTGGCGACTACACCGGTTTCCCGGAAATGCTGGATGGTCGGGTTAAAACACTGCACCCCAAAGTGCATGGCGGCATACTCGGCAGGCGCGATTTGCCTGAACACGTAGCGGCCATGCAGTCGGCCAACATTCCCAATATTGATATGGTAGTGGTTAATCTCTATCCCTTTGAGGCGACCGTGGCTCGCGCGGGTTGCACGCTGGAAGAAGCCATTGAAAACATAGACATTGGCGGCCCGGCCATGGTGCGCTCAGCGGCAAAAAACTGGAAAGATGTCGCCGTACTGACCGATGCCTCACAATATGCCGACGTGCTGACCGAAATGCAAAGTACCGGCGGAGCCACCGGGCAAGCTACACGTTTTGCCTTGTCTGTCGCCGCATTCAATCGCATCAGCAATTATGACGGTGCTATCAGCGATTATTTGTCATCATTCAAAGCGGATGGCTCACGCAAGCCTTTCCCCGATCAAGTGAATGGCAACTTCGTTAAACTACAGGATTTGCGCTACGGTGAGAACCCACACCAGCAAGCCGCCTTCTATCGTGATTTGCACCCTGCTCCAGGCTCTCTGGTCACGGCAGAACAGTTACAGGGTAAGGAGCTCTCCTACAACAACATTGCCGATGCCGATGCCGCGTGGGAATGTGTTAAAAGCTTTGATACTGGTGCTTGCGTCATCGTCAAACACGCCAACCCTTGCGGGGTGGCATTAGGCGGTACGGCATTGGAGGCTTACAGCAAGGCATTTCAAACTGACCCCACTTCGGCCTTTGGCGGCATTATTGCTTTCAATCGAATAGTCCACGGAGCAGCAGCTGAAGCCATTTCCAAACAGTTTGTTGAGGTGCTGATAGCACCAGATTTTACTGCTGAAGCGCTGGCGGTGTTGAGCACTAAAGCCAATGTCCGCGTTTTAAAAATTGCCCTGCCTGAAGGTGGCGACACAGCTTGGAAGAATGGTCGCAATTTTATAGACTCCAAGCGTGTGGGTTCCGGCCTGTTGCTGCAAACAGCTGATAACCATGAAATCAAACTGAATGAACTTAAAATCGTTACCAAGAAACACCCCAACCCGGAACAAATGCAGGATTTGTTGTTCGCCTGGCGCGTGGCCAAATATATCAAATCCAATGCTATCGTATTCTGCGGCGGCAACATGACGCTGGGCGTAGGCGCAGGCCAAATGAGCCGGGTGGACAGCACGCGCATTGCTGCCATCAAAGCGCAAAATGCCGGGCTATCCTTACAAAACTCAGTAGTGGCATCCGATGCATTCTTCCCCTTCCGCGATGGTGTGGATGTGCTGGCGGCCGCCGGTGCCAATTGCGTGATTCAGCCGGGCGGCAGCATACGTGATGATGAAGTGATTGCGGCCGCTGATGAACACGGCATTGCCATGGTATTAACCGGCATCCGCCATTTCCGTCATTAAACTTGCGAAAACTTCCGACAATTTAGGGAACCTTAAAACATCATGAAAGTGCTAATCATCGGCGGTGGCGGACGTGAACATGCGTTAGCCTGGAAAATTGCGCAAAGTCCCAGAATCAGCAAAGTCTATGTCGCCCCCGGCAATGCGGGTACTGCGCTGGATCCCGATATGGAAAACGTGCCGCTGACGCAAGTGGCCGATCTGGTACGTTATGCGCAGGAAGAGCAGATTGCGCTGACCATCGTCGGCCCGGAAGCGCCGCTGTCACAAGGCATTGTCGATGCCTTTCACGCCGCCAAGTTAAAGATTTTCGGCCCAACCAAAGCCGCCGCGCAACTGGAAAGCTCCAAGGATTTTGCCAAGGCCTTCATGTTGCGCCACCACATTCCTACCGCTGCTTACGCCACCTTTGACGATGCCGCCTCCGCGCATGTTTATGTGCGCAAACAAGGCGCACCTATCGTCATCAAGGCCGATGGTCTGGCGGCGGGTAAAGGCGTGGTAGTCGCCATGAACGAGCAGGAAGCGCACGATGCGATAGACTTCATGCTTTCCGATAACAAGCTGGGCAGTGCCGGTGCGCGCGTGGTGATTGAAGAATTTCTGCAAGGCGAGGAAGCCAGTTTTATCGTCATGGTGGATGGCAAAAACATTCTGCCGCTGGCCACCAGTCAAGATCACAAACGTCTGCTAGATGGCGATTTGGGGCCAAATACCGGCGGCATGGGTGCTTATTCTCCCGCAAAAGTGGTCACCCCCGAAATTCACGCCAAAGTCATGCGCGAAATCATCACGCCCACAGTGGCAGGTATGGCCGATGACGGCATACCCTACACCGGCTTTTTATATGCCGGGCTGATGATTAGCCCGGATGGACAAGTCAAAACCCTGGAATTCAATTGCCGCATGGGCGACCCGGAAACCCAGCCTATCATGCTACGCCTCAAGAGTGATCTGCTCGGTTTGGCGGAACATGCGGTGAATGGCACACTCGATCAGGCCGAAGTGGAGTGGGACAGACACATCGCGCTGGGTGTAGTGATGGCTGCCGCCAATTACCCGGATGCACCCAGAATTGGCGACGTGATTAGCGGCTTGCCTGGCGCACTGGAAGGTGCCCATGTATTTCATGCCGGAACCGCACTGGTAAATGGCCAGGTAGTCACCAGCGGCGGACGCGTGCTATGTGTGACTGCGCTGGGTGAATCGGTCAAGCAGGCGCAGCAAAATGCTTACCAGATTGCCAATCAAATCCAGTTTGACGGTAGCCAGATGCGCAGGGATATAGGCTATAGAGCTATCAAAGGCTAGCGCGCGTAACGCAAGCTCATGAAAAATGCGCGCGGCTTAAAGCTTTTTTTGCAAGGCGGCGGCATTATTGCCTACCCGACTGAATCCTGTTTTGGTCTGGGTTGCGATCCCAAAAATAGAAGCGCCGTCAAACGCTTGCTGCGCCTGAAAGGCAGGCCGCAACACAAAGGTTTAATTTTGATTGCCTCCTGCCAGCGCCAGTTAAAGCCTTATATGCAACCGGTCAACCCGGCGCAACAACTGCAACTCGATACCAGCTGGCCGGGCGCGCATACCTGGCTGGTGCCTGCGGCAAAAAACTGTCCACCCTGGCTCAGCGGCCGCCACACCAGCATAGCCGTGCGGGTCACCGCGCATCGCTCCAGTGCGGATTTATGCCGCCGCCTCAACATGGCACTGGTTTCCACCAGCGCCAACCACAGCGGCGGCAAAGCGGCAAAAACTGCGCACGCATGTCGGCAACTATTCGCGGCAAACATCAGAATCATCAACGGCCGTATCGGCAAAAACCACAAACCCAGCACTATTCAAGATCTGACCACAGGCCGGATAATACGTGCCTGAAACCAACCACAGAGAACATCACCATGAATACAAACCCATTGAATACAAATGCAGTTTTTGAATACCTGCAAAACCTGCAAGGCAAAATTGTCGAAGCGCTGGAACTGGTCGATGGCAAGAACTTCCTGCACGATAGCTGGCAACGTGCCGAAGGCGGTGGTGGCACCTCATGCCTACTGGAAGAAGGCCATGTGTTTGAACGTGCCGGCGTGGGCTTCTCCCATGTTACCGGCAACAAATTGCCACCCTCCGCCAGCGCGGCTCACCCCGAGGCCGCCGGTCGTAGCTGGGAAGCCATGGGCGTTTCGCTGGTGTTCCACCCGCGCAACCCATATGCCCCCACCGTACATATGAACATCCGCTTTTTTGTGGCGCAAAAAGCCGGAGCGGAACCCATCTGGTGGTTTGGCGGCGGTATGGATCTCACCCCCTATTATGGCTTTGAAGAAGATGCCGTGCACTTCCACCGCACCTGCCGCGATGCCCTGGCACCCTTTGGTGCAAACCTTTATCCCGAATTCAAAAAAGCCTGCGATGAATACTTCTACCTCAAACACCGCCAGGAACCGCGCGGTATAGGCGGCATTTTCTTTGACGATTTCAATGCACTGGGGTTTGAACAAAGCTTCGCCCTGCTGAAAAGCGTGGGCGATGCCTTCCTGCAGGCCTACCTACCCATCGTGCAACGCCGCAAGGACATGCCCTACGGCGAACGCGAACGCGACTTTCAAGCCTATAGACGTGGCCGCTATGTCGAATTCAATTTGGTCTACGACCGTGGCACCCTATTCGGCCTGCAATCCAATGGCCGCACCGAATCCATTCTCATGTCCATGCCACCAATAGTGAAATGGCGCTACGACTGGCAGCCACAAGCGGGCAGTGCTGAGGCCAAACTGTATACAGACTTTCTGCTTGATCGGAATTGGCTGGAAGTGGCAAGATAAAATCAGGCTTTGCCACATATTCAGACAATGTGCTCTCAACGTATTAAATTTCACCTTCTGGAGTGTCACCATGCCCAAAGATGCAGATCAAGCTTTTTACGACCGCGCAGATGCGCACATTCATTTATCCAATGAGCAGATGAAAGAAGCTATCCCGGGAGAAGTCAGCGCTTCCATGTTATTTTCCTCTGCGCGCTTTAATACCTGGCTTACAGCGGCAGGAGTTGAATCCGGCGCGGAATTAGCCGCCAAGCGTGATGAAAATGTTGCTTATTCTGTCGAGCAATATCGCCTTGCTCTTCTGGAAAACATGGATAACTACATTGAATATTTCAATCAATACATGCAGAAAAAAACGCATAACGATTAAAAATACCTCTTGAATTCGCGTGAGCTTTCCCCATTTAACAGTTAACAGCCGCTGGGCTGTGTTCGCAAAACTGATTAAAGGAGATTTGTCATGGCTAATATTACCCGTATTGATCCGTTTCAATTAAGTGCAAGTGACCCTTTTGAGGATGTGTTTAGAGGCTTTTTCCGGCCGGTACGCGTTGAAGGAGCTCCTGAGGTGAAAATCAAGATTGATGTGAAAGAAGATGACAAGGGCTACACCGTACATGCGGATATTCCCGGCGTTAAAAAAGAAGACATCCATGTGACAATTGAAGGCAACCAGGTTTCGATTAGCGCGGAAGTGAAGCAGGAAAAAGAAGTCAAGGAAGGCGAAAGAGTGCTGCGCTCCGAACGCTTTTACGGTAAAGCTGAACGCAGTTTCAGCTTGGCCAATGAGCTGGATGAAGGCGCTTCTGAAGCAAAATATAGTGATGGCGTGCTGGAGTTGGCTTTACCCAAGAAAGCCACAACGACTGCAAAAAAACTGACGATCAGTTAAGCATTTCGGGGTTTATGAATAAAAAGCGGCCTTCAAGGCCGCTTTTGCGTTCAAACCAAACACCTGTCAAGGCCGCCGGACAAGCGCTTCCACCGGAGTTGGCGCTGGCTTGATGTTGACACTGGGAAGTTCAGACTGCATCACCTGATAAAACACCTCGTCTTGCTTGATCATGCCCAATTCACTTCGGGCACGCTCCTCAATGGCGGCGTTACCTTGCTTGAGGTCGCGCACTTCCGCATCCAGTGTGTCATTACGCTCTTTCAGTTCAGCATTAGTCGTTTTTTGCAAATTGACTTGCCGATCCAGCTCCCACACGCGTAACCACCCCCCTTTACCCAGCCACAACGGATATTGCAGGACAGCGATAAATACCACGAAGATGAGTATAAGCAGGCGCATGAGAGTGGCTGATTGACCGAGTTGGTTAACGTTTGATTTGATAGAAAGCATCCAAACCAGCATAGCTGGTAGCATCGCCCAGTTCTTCCTCAATGCGCAGTAGCTGGTTATATTTGGCAATGCGCTCGGAACGCGACAAGGAGCCGGTTTTAATTTGCAAGGCATTAGTGGCCACGGCAATATCCGCTATGCTGGTATCTTCTGTCTCGCCCGAGCGATGCGAAATAACCGAGGTATAACCCGCACGCTTGGCCATTTCTATGGTTTTGAAGGTCTCGGTAAGGGTGCCAATTTGGTTGACTTTAATCAGCACAGAATTGGCAATGCCGCGTTTGATGCCTTGTTGCAGTATCTTCGGATTGGTGACAAATATATCGTCACCGACGATTTGTATATTTTTACCCAGACGCTGCGTAAGCAATTCCCAGCCATCCCAATCATGCTCGCTCATGCCATCTTCAATGCTGATGATAGGGTATTTATCACACCAGGTAGCCAGGTAATCAGTGAACTGGGCAGAGTTGAGTGCCAGCCCTTCTGAAGTTAAATGGTATAAACCATCCTTGTAGAATTCTGAGCTGGCACAGTCCAAACCGATAAATACATCACGACCTGGCTCGTAACCCGCGTCAACGATGGCTTCCATGATGTATTGAATGGCGGATTCGTTGGATGGCAAGTTGGGTGCAAAGCCGCCTTCATCGCCTACCGTGGTAGCCAAACCTTTTTTATGCAGCGTTTTTTTCAGCGCATGAAAAACTTCCGCACCGCAACGTATGGCTTCACGAAAACTGGGGCGACCTGCCGGAATAATCATGAACTCCTGCATATCCACGCTATTGTCAGCATGAGCGCCGCCATTGATGATATTCATCATGGGTGTAGGCAATTGCATAAAGCCGGATCCGCCCAAGTAGCGATAAAGCGGCAAACCGGACTCTTCCGCCGCCGCCCGTGCACAGGCCATGGAAACCGCCAATATGGCATTTGCTCCCAGGCGGTCTTTATTTTCGGTTCCATCCAGATCAATCATGGCTTGGTCGAGGAAGCTTTGTTCTTCGACATCCAGGCCAATCAGAGTTTCACTGATTTCAGTATTCACGTTATCCACAGCTTGTAATACGCCTTTGCCCAGATAGCGGCTGGCATCGCCATCACGCAATTCAACGGCCTCTTTGGTGCCGGTGGATGCACCGGAAGGTACGGCAGCGCGACCAATAATGCCGGATTCCAGCAAGACATCGACTTCTATGGTAGGGTTGCCGCGCGAATCCAGAATTTCACGGGCGATAATATCTATGATGGCGCTCATTTTGTTTCCTTATTAAGAATAGTCTAGTGATAGAAGCAAGTTTCAAGCCTGCTGTTATAGACCTTGCGAATTACAAATTTAGTTGTTAAACGAGCAAATGTTCTTATTGTCCACTTTTGTTGCACGCTCATGGTGCAACACCAATAGCATAATGGTGGGCTAGAAAGCCTTTGCCCACGCTACAAAACCCTCTAAAGCGTTTGTTCGATAAATCCCTGCTGTTTGACCAGTTTATCCAAAGCGATCAGCGTTTCCAGCAAGGCTTGCATTTTGGGCAAGGGCCAGGCGTTGGGGCCGTCGGACAAGGCTTTGGCCGGATCTGGATGCGTCTCCATGAAAATACCGGCAATGCCGCTGGCGACGGCGGCACGTGCCAATACCGGCACATGCTCGCGCTGGCCACCGCTTTTATCGCCCTGACCACCCGGCTGTTGCACGGAATGCGTGGCATCAAACACCACGGGGCAATGCGTTTCACGCATCACAGCCAGGCCGCGCATATCAGAAACCAGGGTGTTATAGCCAAAAGAGGTGCCGCGTTCGCACACCATAATGTTGTCCAGCCCGCCGTTGGCAGCCTTGGCTTTATCCACCACATTTTTCATGTCCCACGGTGCCAGAAATTGGCCTTTTTTGATATTCACCGGCTTGCCGGAACGCGCGCAGGCTTCAATAAAATCAGTCTGGCGACACAGGAAAGCCGGTGTTTGCAACACATCTACCACAGCCGCCACTTCCGGCACTTCTTCTGCCGTGTGCACATCGGTCAGCACCGGCACGCCGATTTGGCGTTTTACTTCATCCAGAATTTTCAAGCCTTCCGTAATGCCAAAGCCGCGATAGGTCTTGCCCGAACTGCGGTTGGCTTTATCGTAGGACGATTTGTAAATGAAGGAAATGCCCAATTTTGCGCAGATTTCCTTGAGCTGTCCGGCGGTATCAATGGCCATTTGCTGCGATTCAATCACGCATGGGCCGGCAATCAAAAATAAAGGATGCTCCAGGCCGACATCAAAGTTACATAGCTTCATTATTTACGCTCCTTAGCTATTTTTTGCTGCGCCAAAGCGGCCTCTACATAAGCCTTGAACAAAGGGTGACCTGTACGCGGGTTGGAGGTGAATTCAGGGTGAAACTGGCAGGCCACAAACCAGGGATGTACATCCTGCGGCAGCTCTATCATTTCGCACAGATTTTCTGTCGGTGTGCGCGCGGAAATCACCAAGCCTGCGGCTTGGAACTGCTCAACATAATGATTGTTCACTTCATAACGATGTCGATGGCGTTCATTCACTTCCGCGCCATAGATTTGCGCGGCCAGCGTGCCCGCAACTATCGGGCAGCGTTGTGCGCCCAGGCGCATGGTGCCGCCCAGATTGGAGTTTTCATCACGGGTTTCCAGCTTGCCATCTGCCGCTTGCCATTCGGTAATCAAACCGACTACCGGATGCGGGCTATGCGGCTCAAATTCTGTGCTATTGGCCGCTGCTAAGTGCGCCACATTGCGCGCAAATTCAATCACCGCCAGTTGCATACCCAAACAAATGCCTAAATAAGGAATCTTGTTTTCACGCGCGTAACGGATGGCGGCAATCTTGCCCTCGGTACCGCGTTTGCCAAAACCGCCGGGGATCAAAATTGCATCCATGGCTTTAAGCGCGTCCGTACCATTGCTTTCAATATCTTCGGAATCTATGTAGTTGATACGCACTTTGGAGTGAGTATGAATACCGGCGTGTATCAGCGCTTCAGTCAGCGATTTATAAGATTCGGTCAAATCCACATATTTGCCAACGAAGGCGATATTAATGGTGAATTCAGGATGCGCCAGCGCATACACAATTTTTTTCCAACTGGATAAATCTGCGGCGCGCGCGATGATGTCCAGCTTGTGACAGACGATTTCGTCCAGCATTTGGTCATGCAGCAAGCATGGAATCTCATAAATGGAATTGGCATCTACGGCGGAGATAACCGCCTCTGATGCCACATTGGTAAATAATGCAATTTTGCGACGTTCATCGTCGGGAATACTGCGATCCGCACGACACAGCAGAATATCCGGCTGAATACCAATTTCGCGCAACTCTTTGACCGAGTGCTGTGTAGGCTTGGTTTTCAATTCGCCAGCGGTAGGAATCCACGGCAATAGCGTGAGGTGAATATAGCAGGCGTTATCGCGGCCTTCTTCAAACCCCATTTGGCGGATGGCCTCCAAAAACGGTAGCGATTCAATATCGCCTACCGTACCGCCCACTTCAACAATAGCCACTTCAGCGCCTTCAGCGCCGCGCTTGATATGCGCTTTAATCTCATCGGTGATATGCGGAATCACCTGTACAGTTTTGCCCAGATACTCGCCGCGCCGTTCTTTTTTGATTACAGTTTCGTAAATCTGGCCGGTGGTGAAGTTATTACGCTTGGCCATGCGCGCACTGATAAAGCGCTCATAGTGTCCCAGATCAAGGTCGGTTTCGGCACCGTCATCGGTGACAAACACCTCACCATGCTGAAAGGGACTCATGGTACCGGGATCAACGTTGATATAAGGGTCTAACTTGAGCATGGTCACCGAGATGCCACGCGATTCGAGAATTGCACCCAGCGAAGCAGCAGCGATACCTTTGCCAAGGGAGGACACAACACCGCCGGTTACAAATACATATTTGGTCATAGAGGGAGTTCTTGAAGACATTACAGACGGGAGTTCATTTTACTGGAAAGGGCAGTGAGTCACAATGTATTGCACCGCTCATGAAAAACAAGTTTCGCCAACACAACTATAGCCTCCAAAAAAACCTCACCTTCAACCTTGCTGTTAAATTTTATGGCATGATTACTCCGTATGCGTCTTTCACTAGCCCCTATTATCAAGTTTATGCGAGGAAATCATGTCCGCCCAATTACCGCCTATTTTTGACCTGCCGCAGCAGTGGGAGGCACAAGCTGATTTCAAGGAATACATGTCCGCTGTTAATCCGGCGATGCCTGAAATCAAGATAGAAGCCTTTCCCAGTGCCATGCATGGCGCGGGGGCTACGCGTTTGATACCCTTTGATTTGTCGGCAACCTTAAAAACCGCTTATGCCGCCACAACACCCAATCTATACGCGGGTTATTTACGCATTGCCACCAATGAGCGCTTGCAGACGGATTTTGTTGCCACTTCACAAATGTTTTTTGTAATTCACGGCGCAGGCCACACCAGTATGGATGCCGGAACTATTGCCTGGAAAACCGGCGATTTATTTACCCTGCCAGCAGTGGCATCCGCGCTACATGAAGCGACACAAGACAGCGTGTTGTTTTGGGTGAACGATGCGCCACTGTTAAGCTATTTGGGTGCAATTCCCAGTGAAAATCGTTTTGAACCAGTGCTATACACGCAACAACGGATCACGGAAGAGCTGAATAAAGTACGTGCGCAGGGAGAGCAGCGTAACCGCGTGGGCGTACTATTGTCCAACCCGCACTTCCCGCATACCAAGACACTAACCCACACCCTGTGGTCGCTGTACAACATCCTGCCCAAAGGCGTAGTGCAAGCTGCGCACCGGCATAACTCCGTCGCCATTGACCATTGCGTATCTGCAGGTGCCGATACTTACACCCTGATCGGCAAAAAAATTGATGACAATGGCAATATCATCAACCCGATTAAAGCCATGTGGACTAGCGGCTCCACCTTCATTACCCCGCCCGGCTGGTGGCATTCGCACCATAACGATTCCGACCAGGACGCGATTGTATTGCCGATTCAGGATGCAGGCTTGGTGATGAATATGCAAGTGCTGGATTTTCAGCTGGCCAAGTAAAGGAGATCATTGTGGATGGTTAGAATTCTAGCCAATTATTCTCAGCCACCCTCGCATGTGTGGCTGAAAACTTCGCCGAGTCTCAATGCTGCCACGCTCGGCCAGCAACCACCAGGTAAGCTTTGCGCCATAACAACATAAAACCTGGCAATACTTTTAGAACATGCTGTTATGGTTAAACCGAGCTGCTTAAACGTCGCAGGATTGTAAGAAAGTTTAAGCCAGTTCTTTTTTAATGACACTTACATCCACCTTGACTTCTTTTAATGCAGCGATAATAGGTGCTGGCTTGGCCGCATAAGCCGCCGAAGCAAGAACCAAAAGATCCGCAGTCAGGTCAATAAAGCTGGCGATTTCCTTGATGGTTTTTATCTTTTCCTGCGCACTATAAACCAGCTTGATAATATCCTCCTGTGAATCACTGATGCCCTCTACCACTGATTTTGCCGCTTCCAAATACAGGCTATTGGCACGCTGACGCAAGGAGGCTTCGTCCTGAAAAATGGACTGGGCGGAAAGTTGATCCACCTCTTGATTCTTGATGGCATTGATTAGCCTTTCATGCACTGCATCTGCACTTTTGGACAAACTGTCGGCAAATTCTTCTACTTGCTGCTGGGTTGCGAGAGCCATGTGTATTCTCCATTCAGTTAACTACGTTTTCAGTATTAATTGGCTGCAATTTGAAGTTGCTCACTGACCGATTTAATATCTTGAGTAATCCTCCTGATCTGGGATCTAACTTCGGATTTTGACAGATTGTCGATATTTTCCAGCAGCTTTTTATGGCCTTCAGCAATGCTCTTAATGCCTTTTTCAGCTTCGGCATATTTTTCCTGTACGCGATTGTATTCCGAACTTCTAGCCTGTGCATTGGCGCGAGCCAGTGCCGTGAGCAGCTTGTCTTTTTTCGCCGCGAATGGTATTTCCATTTCAAAAAAACCTAATACCGTTTTTTTCTCATTGTCATTGGTTTTTTCGTAAACATGAATCAGCGTCAGCAAACCCTGCAGGCTGGTTTGCAAATCGGCATCGCTTTCTTTAATCAGCGTTTTGACCGCAATTTTTTGATAGCTGGCAGTCGCTACCTTGCTAATGCCTAGCGTGATTTTGTTTATAGCATCAACCAGTTTTGCATCCACGCCAAACTCGGGATTAGCTTTGATTCCAGCCCCAACAGCATTGATATTATGCGAGAGGTCGAATGTATCTTCGCCCGCCAGTATCGCCAGCGTATGCAAATAAAGCGTAATTTGCTGATGCACCTGGATTAAGTCGTTATAGGCGGCTTTACGTTTTTTATCGTTGTCCTGTGCTTGCTGCTGCACCACGCCATCGGGGAGATAGGCTTGCTCGCGCTCGTATGTGTCGCGGAAGCGGGTGGTCAAATCAGTATAGGCCGTTAGTTTTGCTGACTCGTTCGCATAGCTTTTTATATCCTTCAGATTGGTGCAGGCACTGAGCGCTAGTGTCATCAACAGTATAGGCAGGACTCTTTCAAATTTCAGCGCGATGTTCATGGCATATTCTCTTTTCGGTAAGGTATGACGAGACGGTAAATCAGCGTTATCTGATCGCATCTTGCAGCACCCCCCGATTCGCGTCAATACACTTATTAAGATAAAGTCAATACAAATTCCATTCACTTGAATTAATTTTTTCACATCAAACACTTACGGAGCCAACGCGAATCTATCGGCTCCAGCTCAGCGGATCAAACGGTTTGCTCTGCCGCCTTAATTCATAATAAAGCCCCGAGGTTTCATTGCCACCGCTGTTGCCTACCACCGCGACCACATCGCCACGCTTCACTTCTTCACCGACGCGCTTCAATAAGGACTGATTATTACCGTAGAGGCTCATGTAGCCGCCGCCGTGGTCAATAATCAACAAATTGCCGAAACCGCGTAGCCAATCGGCGAATACGATCATGCCGCTGGCAACGGATTTCACTTCAGCACCCTCGCTGGCTTTTATGAACAAGCCTTTCCATGAAATACCGGTATCTTCACGGGCTCTGCCAAAGCGATTACTTACTTGGCCTTGCACTGGTAAATTGAGCCTGCCTTTAAGTGAGGCAAAACTGGAACTTGCTTCAACAATAGCGGATACCACTTCGTTTTTGCCAGGTGTCTGATTTTTAGCGATGGATTCGTCTGATGTTGCTATGATTTTTTCATCGGGTTCATTTGCGGACTTTTTGCTTTCAACCACATTATTTTCAATAGGTTTGGGGGCTACAGGTTCACCGGTAGTCGTTTTTTCAGATTTTGTTTGAACCTTGGGTTTAGCATTGACGATGGATTTAGCTTGAACATTAGTGCTTTTGGGCGGATTTTTTTTCACTATCTGTTTTTTGGAAATAATACGTGCCAGTCGTTCAACCAAATCAGACAGGCTTTTTTCATCCCGCGTAAGTTTGTCGATTTCACCGCGTTGCGCATTAATTTGTGTCGATAGCTGGCTCAGCTTTTGGCCGCGCACCCTTTTTTGTTTTTGCAATTCAAGGCGCTGTTGCTGCTGCTGGTTTTGTAGGTCACTGATTTCCTGCAAGGTTGTAGCGGTTTTTTCATTGAGTTTTGCCACTTTGTCCAGATTTTGCCGCACAGCGGCGATGCGCTGGCTGCGCGCTTTGGCCACATAGGATTGATAGTGCAATTGCCGCGCGATAGCGCTCGGATCCTGCTGTTGCAACACGGTTTGCGTGTAACTTTGTTGCCCGTGTACATATTGCAGATATAACTGTTTTTTCAGCCATTGCTGTTGCTGTTGCAGCTGGGATTCCAGCACGGATTTTTGTTGTTGCAAAGTTTGCAGGGAGGCATCGTTTTGTGCGTGCTGTTGATTCAAAACATATAACTTGCGATTGGCCTCGCTAATAGCCTGCTCACTTTGCTTGAGTTCATCGGCGGCTTCTGAATGCGCTGATTGCGCATTTTCCAGCTCTCGCTTCAGCACAGCAATGTGCTCCTGAAGTTCATTGAGGGCTTTTTTCGAGGCCATTTTGGCTTCAGTGGTTTTATCTTCGGCAAAGACTGTATTAGATGCTGCAAGACTTCCAAACAGTAAACAAATCAGTAAACTTAATTGACAGCAAACACGCCTATTCATGTTAATTTGCAGTAAAAGTCAGCAGGGCTCGACCCGTCATTTCAGCCGGTTGCACCAGCCCCATCATTTGAAGCAGAGTAGGGGCAATATCTGCAAGAGTGGCATTCGCAATCACACCGGTGGCTGCCAGTCTTGCAGGACGACCGATATATAACAAAGGCACCAAGTTAGTGGTGTGTTGCGTATGCACTTGGTGGTTAATAGTGTCTTGCATCATCTCGGCATTGCCGTGATCGGCGGTGATGAGCATTTCGTAACCGGCTTGTTGTGCCGCTGGCACCACGCGCCCCAGGCAAATATCCAAGGCTTCAATGGCCTTGATGGCGGCTTGCAGGTTGCCGGTGTGGCCGACCATATCGGCATTGGCGAAATTACAGATAATGGCATCATATTTGCGGCTTAGTATGGCTTCCTGCAAACGATCCGTGAGTTCAAATGCATTCATTTCAGGCTGCAAATCATAAGTGGCCACTTGTGGCGATGGCACCAGAATGCGCGCTTCTCCGGGGAAAACCTGCTCTTCGCCACCATTGAAAAAGAAAGTCACATGCGGATATTTTTCGGTTTCTGCTATGCGCAACTGAGTCAAACCCAGCTTGCCCAGATATTCACCAAAGCTGTTGTGCAGACTCACTGGCGAAAAAGCAGCCTCGGCATGAAGTTCGGCTTTATCGTACATGGTCAAGGTGTAGTAACCGCCAAGCTTGGGCACGTGCCGCCGATGAAAACCCTCAAAATCAGGATTAAGGAATGCATGCGTCAGTTGGCGCGCACGGTCGGAGCGGAAGTTCATGAACACAACAACATCCCCATCTTCCATACTTAATGGCGTTGCATCGGATTGGCGAATCGCAGTGGCTTTGACAAATTCATCGTTTTCACCGCGTTGATAGGCAGCCGTCAATGCCTCGGCCGCGCTGCTGGCGCTAAATTCGCCCACGCCTTCGGCAATCAAATGATAAGCTATTTCTACACGCGGCCAGCGTTTGTCTCTATCCATCGCGTAGTAGCGGCCGACGATGGAAGCAATTTTGCCAGTGCCCAGTGTGCTACATTTATCTTCCAGCAACTGAATATAAGCGGCAGCACTGATAGGTGGCGTATCACGGCCATCCAGAAACGCATGAATATAGACTTTTTGCAAACCCGCGCGCGCCGCCATTTCCAGCATGGCGTGAATATGGCTTTGGTGGCTGTGCACCCCGCCATCTGAGAGCAAGCCTAAAATATGCAAGGCCTTGCCAGTCGTTTTAGCTGTTTGCACCGCTTTGACCAAGGCCGGATTGCTGAAGAATTCACCGCTGGCAATGGCCTGGTTAATGCGCTCAAATTCCTGAAACACCACGCGCCCGGCACCAATGTTAAGATGCCCGACTTCCGAATTGCCCATTTGCCCTTTGGGCAAGCCGACAAAACTTTCCGAAGCGTTAATCAAGGCATGCGGGTGTTCGCGATTAAGCTTGTCCCAATTGGGTTTGTGCGCCAAGGCAATGGCGTTGTCGACTGTAGTTTCGCTATGGCCAAAGCCATCCAGAATGACCAGTAAAACAGGGTGGGTGTTTATTTCGCGCATAATTTTCAGAACCACTTGCATAGAAGGTAGCAGAGTTCATATTATGCTACATCTACTTTGGGTGAACGCATCAATTAACATAAGCCGCAAATGAAGTATTTTTTATAATGATTATTTAGAAAGGATTACCGTGGAATTTTTGTCAGATAAAGTAATTTATAGTAGCTTGGCCTTGAGTTCAGGACTCATGCTGTTATGGCCGTTGTTAATGCGCGGTGTGGGTGGCAACACCAATTTGCCGCCCAATGCCGCCGTGTTGCTTATCAACCGTGACAATGCCATTGTGCTGGATGTACGTGATGAAGCTGAATTTGCGAGCGGCTCTATCACCGGTGCCAGAAACATTCCTTTGGCACAATTGGCAGATCGAATCGCGGAACTTCAACGCTACAAGGATAAAGCGATTCTGGTCAATTGCCAGACAGGTACGCGCTCACTCAAGGCTTGCGGCATTTTACGCAAGCATGAATTCAGTAAGGTTTTTGGCCTGGATGGCGGCTTGAATGCCTGGGCTGAGGCGAAACTACCTACTGTCAGAAAACCATAAGGGAGTCATCAAGCATGGCGCATATCGTGATGTATACCACAGCCGTTTGCCCTTACTGCATTCGTGCAGAACGGCTGCTGCTGAACAAGGGTGTAACCGAGATCAACAAAATTCGAGTAGATTTGCAGCCCGAGCTGCGTCAGGAAATGATGAAAAAAACCGGACGCCGTACCGTGCCACAGATTTACATTAATGAATTGCACATCGGTGGCTTTGATGATTTACGTGCGCTGGATCTCGATGGTGGACTAGACCCTTTGCTAGCGCCTTAACCCCTGCCAGTTTCAAGAGCCATCCACAAAAACCCGACACGGGCAAAATGATTTTTATTGCCCCTACTTGCGCTTGCACCGCTCAATCGCTGATTTTAGGATCAAAGCTACTTTCCCACTTCTTTTCCTGACATAAAAACACATGGCTATTGCTGATAATGCTTACGTCACTCATACGTTACGCATCTCAGAGGAATAAAAAATGGCTCAGGATCCAAAGAAAGATGCCGCTCCGGCAAAATCCAATAAAAAAATGATTATGATTGTCGCTGCCGTGTTGGTACTGGCGGGCGGCGGCGGTGCTGCCTGGTTTTTCATGCAGCCAAAAGCCGAGCCAGACGCACATAAAACCGTAAAACACCACGAAAAAGCTGAAGCACCGGTGTATATGACGCTGGAAACTTTCACCGTCAATTTGCAGCCCGATCCGGGTGAGCAGTATCTGCAAGCAGAAATGTCACTGCAAATTGCCGATGCGCATGAAGAAGAAAATATCAAAACGCATATGCCCCTGGTACGCAACCGGGTGTTGATGGTTTTGTCATCCAAGAAAAGTTCTGAAATCTCCACGCTTGAGGGTAAAACCGCACTCACCAAGGAACTCGTCAGCGAAATCAATAAGCCATTTGCCGAAGGCGGCGAAGCGCAGACTGTTAGCGACGTGCTATTTACCTCTTTCATTATTCAGTAATAAATAATCATGGCTGATAGCTTTCTTTCTCAGGACGAGGTTGATGCACTCTTAAAAGGGGTTGGTAACGACCAAACCAGCACCAAGGAGGAGATAGACCCGAGCATTGCGCGCGATTATAACATGGCGACGCAGGAGCGTATTGTCCGGGGTAGATTGCCAACGCTGGAAATCATCAATGAGCGCTTTGCGCGCTTGTTTCGTATTGGTCTGTTTAACTTTTTGAGACGCACTGCTGAAGTTTCTGTAGGAGCAGTGCGCATTTCAAAATATAGCGATTTCATTCGTAACTTAATTGTACCAACCAATCTGAATTTGATTCAGTTCAAGCCCTTCAGAGGAACCGGATTGATTGTGATTGATCCCAATCTGGTATTCCTCATTGTGGACAATCTGTTTGGCGGAGATGGCCGATTTCATACCCGCGTCGAGGGGCGAGAGTTTACGCAGACCGAGCAACGCATTATTCAACGTGTATTGGATATTATTTTTGAAGCTTATTCCAAGGCATGGGAGCAGGTATATGCCATTGAGTGTGAATATATCCGTTCGGAAATGAATACACAGTTCGCCAACATCGCCACACCCAACGAGGTGGTTGTAGCCACAACATTTAGCGTTGAGTTCGGATCAATAGGCGGCGATGTACATTTTTGCATGCCTTACTCCATGCTGGAACCGATACGGGACATGTTGAGCTCCAGCCTGCAAGGCGAAACATTAGGCATAGACAAACGCTGGGTAAAGTTACTCACCCAACAAATCCAAATCGCCGAGGTAGAACTAATTGCCAATTTGGGGCAAGCCAAAATGACCTTGGGCGACGTGCTGAACATGAAAGCGGGGGATGTGATTCCTTTACCTTTAAGCGAAACAGTAGAGGCTAAAGTCGATAACGTACCCGTCATGGAATGTAAATATGGGTTATTTAATGGGCAATATGCATTACGTGTAGAAAAACTGCTGAAGTCCAATGCAGTGGAATTCATGAAAGGAGAGCAGGATGGCAAATGAAACAACAAAACCCGGTGCCGATGAAGTGGTTGCTGAAGATGATTGGGGCGCGGCAATGGCAGAACAAGCTGAGACAGTGACTGCTGATGCCGATGACTGGGGTGCGGCGATGGCGGAACAAGCTGAAGCCACCACCACGGATAGCGATGATTGGGGTGCTGCGATGGCCGAACAATCCAATAACATTCCTTCAGCCTTACAAAGCAAAACGCAAAGTACGCCCGTTTTTTCTGAGTTTTCTGAAAAGAACAAATTACGTGAAACACAAAATGATATTGATTTCATTCTGGATATTCCGGTTCAACTAACGGTTGAACTGGGCCGTACCAAAATTGCCATCAAGAACTTGCTGCAACTGGCACAAGGCTCAGTAGTAGAGTTGGATGGCATGGCGGGTGAACCTATGGACGTGCTGGTAAATGGTTGCCTGATCGCGCAAGGAGAAGTGGTGGTAGTCAACGAAAAATTCGGCATTCGACTGACGGACATCATTACTCCGGCAGAACGCATACGTAAAATCAACAAATAACACGCTCTTTGAAAACCTCATTCACAAAAGATCATGCGTATGCAACCGCCTAACTCACCCAGACTATCGCGTTTGACCAAACTGTTCAGCATGACATGGCTGTTTATGAACATGCACGCCGCAGTTGCCGCAGATAGCAGACCAGCCAGTACGTTGGCAAGCACACCATCACCCGGCGCCGGCATTTTGCAGGTGATATTGGGGCTGCTAACGGTATTGGCGGTGATGGCATTAGTCACCTGGCTGGTGAAGCACATAGGCGCTGGCATCAACAACAATCCCGCCGTGGCGCGTATCGTCGGTGGTGTCAGTGTAGGTAGCCGTGAACGCGTCGTGGTAATTGAAATTGCTGATCGCTGGATCGTGGTAGGCGTGGCACCCGGGCAGGTGAATAGTCTGGCGAATCTGGAGATAGGTGCTGCCATCAAACTGGAGCAGGGAGCCGCATTGGATAATCCGGCACCAGCGCTGCATCCGTTTGCCAAGTGGCTAAAACAAGCCATTAATAAATACGCCGACACCGAACAGATAAAGGCAAAACACGATGCGCCATGAATTTAAAAATATACCGGCATGCCAATATCTGGCTCGGGTAGGGTGCGTTTTACGCACCATTGGGTGCATGAAATGCACCCTACACCTGCTGACCGCTTTTTCTATCACAGCGCTGCTATTAGCCTTGCCCATGGCCGCCAGCGCCGCCGATGCCGCCGGTTTGAATGTGCTGACCACTGCCCCCGCCGCCGGTGGCGGGCAAAATTACACCCTGAGCATACAAACCCTGATTCTGCTCACTTCGCTGACTTTTCTGCCAGCGGCATTACTGATGATGACCGGTTTCACGCGCATCATTATTGTGCTGTCTTTATTACGGCAAGCGCTGGGCACGCAATCCTCACCACCAAATCAGGTCATCGTGGGCTTATCCCTATTTTTAACCTTGTTTGTCATGGGGCCGGTGTTCGACAAAATTTATACCGAGGCTTATCAACCTTTATCCGAAAATAAAATCACCATGCAAGTGGCGCTGGAAAAAGGTGCCGCGCCGCTTAAAACCTTTATGCTGAAACAAACGCGCGAGGCGGATTTGGCGCTGTTTCTGAAAATGTCACGCAGCGAACAACCAAAAACACCTGAGGATATTTCACTGCGCGTGCTTATCCCTGCCTTTATGACCAGTGAACTTAAAACCGCATTTCAAATTGGCTTTGCCATCTTCATCCCCTTCATCGTCATCGACATGGTGGTCGCCAGCGTGCTGATGGCCATGGGTATGATGATGGTATCTCCTGCCATCGTTTCCTTACCGTTCAAATTGATGCTGTTTGTGCTGGTAGATGGCTGGCAGCTGATTTTGGGTTCACTCTCGCAGAGTTTTTATTGAACCGATTTGGCTGTATGTGATTTCAAAAGGAGACTGCACATGAATCCCGCAAGCGTAATGGATATAGGGCGGCAAGCCATGGAAGTCACGCTGCTGATTTCCGCGCCCATGCTGCTGGTAGCGCTCATCATCGGCTTGCTGGTAAGCATTTTTCAAGCGGCCACACAAATCAATGAAGCCACGCTTTCTTTCATCCCCAAGCTGGTGGGGGTGTTTGCCGCGCTGGTATTCGCCGGGCCGTGGATGCTGACCGAGATGCTGGATTACATGCGCCATGTTTTCACCAGCATTCCGGCACTGGCTGGGTAAGTCTACGCTACCACTGCCGCCATGATTTCCATCAGCAGCGAAGTCCTGCAAACCTGGATCAATGGCCTGTTATTACCTCTCACCCGGGTGCTGGGTTTAATCGCCATCGCCCCGGTATTCAGCCATGCGGCTATTCCGCCCACCATCAAACTCAGCCTGGGGATAGTCATAGCATTGGCCATCGCGCCCATGCTGCCGCCGCTGGCAGCTTTCAATATTATTTCACTGGAAGGCCTGCTGGTCTTGGTGCAGCAGCTCATTATCGGCATTGCCATGGGCTTTACCATGCGCCTGATTTTTGCCGCCATCGAATTGGCCGGGCAAATCAGCGGTGCCACCATGGGCTTGGGCTTTGCCAGCTTTTATGATCCGCAATCGCAAGGCCAGACCATCGCCGTCAGCCAGTTATTCACCATTATCGCTACCCTGCTGTTTCTTAGCATTAATGGGCATTTGATGCTGATTTTAGCCTTGGCCGAAAGCTTCACCAATTTGCCCATCGTGATAGACCCGGCGCATGGCTTGCACCTGATTAATATCGTCACCTGGGCTGAAATCATCTTCAGTGCCGGGCTGCATTTATCACTGCCCATTATCGCCGCCCTGTTGATGACCAACCTCGCGCTGGGCATACTCAGCCGCTCCGCCCCGCAATTGAATCTGTTCGGCATCGGCTTCCCCATCACCATAGGCATAGGCTTCATCGTCATCGCGCTGGCCATGCCCAGAATGGAACTGCCACTGGAACAGCTCATCAACGAAGGATTAAAAGCCATTAATCATTTGCAGGCAGGCTAAATTTACAGGTAAAACATTCTTGATTCTGCCAGTTGTTTACGGGTTAAATGTAAAATGCATCGGTCAAACCTTTCGCAACCCCACAGGAGAGCAACATGGCTGGAAAATTCGAATTAAAGTCGGCAAAAAATGGTGATTTTCACTTCAGCCTGCTGGCAGGCAACGGGCAGATTATTCTGCAAAGTGAAATGTACAAAACCAGAGCCAGCGCTGAAAATGGCATTGAATCCGTGAAAAAAAATGGCAGCGATGAAGCCCGCTTTGAGCGCCTCACCTCCAGTAACGAGAAACCTTACTTTGTGCTGAAAGCCGCCAATCATCAAATCATAGGCCAAAGCCAAATGTACGAATCCGAAGCCAGCCGCGATAACGGCATCGAATCGGTCAAGAAAAATGCTCCTGAAGCGGAGACGGTAGATTTAACGGCATAGTAAATTAATTCGAGGCGGATTGCATGGTGCATCCGCCTGACAGGATTGATCTACAAGCTTATGCAATGAGTGCATACACCGCCGCTGTTATAGGCTTGCCATGCAAAACCAGACGATTGCGGGCATAAGCTTCAAAAATGGCGGCGGATTTTTTGCCACCCCGGTGCTGACCTCGTTGCCTTCTGCGACCACAATCTCAATACGAGTAAGGCCCAGCTCTTGAAAGCCAAACTCAGCCAGCAAATGGATCGCTTGAGTGGCAATACCGCGCCGTTGCCATAACGTTCGCACCCAATAACCCAAGTTACAGAGCTGATGCTGCTTTCTGAACTCGTTCAGACCGATACCACCGATCAGTTCAGAACCATCCGCAGAAAATATACCGAACTCATAAGCAGATTCTTCCTCCAGCCTTTGCGCACAACGAGCAAATCACTGTTGGGCTTCAGCAACCGAATATTCACTATGACACCACGGCAACCAGGGAACCACACTGACAACCGACTCACGTGTTGCAATTACAAATGCATCTGCATCACTGGCGTGAAATGGTCGCAGACAAATTTCGGCGGAATTCAGATGTGGACTTTGCATAAAATTACCCACCTTAATGCCTTTAAGCTAATGGTTTAATTAACTTTTTAATATTGACTAACGCAACCATTCAAATTTAATCACGGTAACATTCACCTTGAATTTGCAAATTTAACGGTATTGCATATAATACCAAATAATGAATATTATTCTGGATACCAACGTATTATTTTCCGCGATAAGGTCGTCACTAGGCGCATCCTACCGGCTATTGCAACGAATAGATCAAACGTCATTGCAATTACACATTTCAACACCCCTAGTGCTGGAATACGAGGCGGCATTAAAGCGTAATAAATCTTTAAGCGATACCGATGTGGAGGCCGTCGTTGATTATCTCTGCCACATCTCGGAGAAGCACGGAATTTTTTATTTATGGCGGCCTGTCTTGCGCGACCCGCAAGACGACCACATACTGGAATTGGCGGTAAAAACCAATGCCATGATTATTACCTGGAACCTGAAAGACTTTGTACCAGCTGCACAATTTGGACTAACAGTCGAAACTCCGCGAGGCTTACTAAAACTATTGGAGAATTTATGAGTGTACTTAGTGTACGTTTATCGGAATCTTTACACAAAATGGCCAAAGATGTTGCCGAAGAAGATAATGTCTCACTTAATCAATTCATTGCCACCGCAGTGGCAGAAAAAGTAGCGGCCTTGACCACAGAAAGCTATCTCAAATCACGCGCATTGCGCGGATCGCGGGCGGCGTTCGATCAGGCTTTGGCCAAAGTGCCTGCGCTTAAAACCGAAGAATTTGACCGACTTGATTGAAACTTTTGTCGGCAACTGTTCAACCAACCCAATTTAAAGTTAAAAAAATGGCGATTAAACAATACATGCAACAACTAGGCGCGAAGGCGCGTGCCGCTTCACGCTTGATGGCACGGGCGGAGACCAATGCCAAAAATCTGGCGCTGGTGACGATAGCGCAGGCGATTCGCCGCGAGAAATCGGCGCTGCTGGCGGCCAATCTTTTGGATATGCAAGCCGCGCGCGCGGCAGGCTTGGAAGAAGCGCTGCTGGATAGACTGGCCTTATCGGAAAAATCCATCGCCACCATGGCCGAAGGTCTGGAGCAAATCGCCGCACTGACCGACCCTATCGGCGAAATCAGCAACCTCAAATATCGGCCTTCCGGCATACAGGTGGGCAATATGCGGGTGCCGCTGGGGGTTATCGGCATTATTTACGAAGCGCGCCCCAATGTGACCGTGGATGCCGCCGGGCTATGCATCAAATCCGGCAATGCCGCCATTTTGCGCGGCGGTTCCGAGGCGATAAACTGCAATCAAGCGCTGGCAAAACTGGTGCATGAAGGCTTGGCGGCAGCAGGTTTGCCTGCCAGCGCCGTGCAAGTGGTGGAAACCACGGACAGAGCCGCCGTCGGCGAGCTGATTACCATGCAGGAATACGTCGATGTCATCGTGCCGCGCGGTGGCAAGGGGCTGATAGCGCGCATTTCCGCCGAAGCACGCATTCCCGTCATCAAACATCTGGATGGCAATTGCCATGTGTATGTGGATGACGACGCGGATTTCGCCAAGGCGCTACGCATTATTGAAAACTCCAAAACCCAGCGTCTAGGCACCTGCAACACGGCGGAGTCCTTGCTGGTTGCGCGCAGCGTGGCCGCCGCTATGCTGCCAAAAATCGCCGCCATGCTGAGCGCCAAAGGCACGGAAATCCGTGGCTGTTCGGAAACCTGCGCATTAGTGCCGCAAGCCCAAGCCGCAACCGATGAGGATTACTACACCGAATACTTGGCCGCGATTATCTCCTGCAAAGTGGTGGACGGACTGGACGCAGCCATTGCACATATCAACCAGTATTCCTCGCAACATACCGAAGCCATCGTCACCGAAAACTATACCTACGCCAGAAGATTCCTGCGTGAAGTGGATTCCAGCTCGGTCATGGTCAACGCCTCTACTAGATTTGCCGACGGCTTTGAATACGGCCTGGGCGCGGAAATCGGCATCTCCACCGATAAACTCCACGCACGCGGCCCGGTCGGCCTAGAAGGGTTGACCAGCGTGAAATATATTGTGCTGGGGAATGGCGAAGTGCGCGGGTAAATGGCAGTCCTGCCTCCTTCCCCCCCCAGCCCCGATCTCAGCGCATTTTTCGCCCCCGGTATTGAAACCGGCGATTTGCCAGCGCTCTACCCATTGCTGCGCGCGCATGACACGCTGAATGCGTTTATCACTTTGTTTCGTGGTGGTAGTGATGAGGTTTTGATTCGGCTGCTGGTGTTGCGTGAAATCGGCGCACGGGCGGATGCGCCGAGCTGGAGTGCGCAGGAGTTGCAGGCGCATTTTGCTTATCTGGATACGGTCAAGCTGCAAACCGTGCTCGGGCGCTTGCGCGATAATGAATTGCTGGTATGGGACGCTGAAGACAGGCTGTATCAACTATCCCCCGCCGGACGCATTGCGCTGGCGGCTCTGGCGAATGTGCTGGAACTGGCGGGGGAAGAAGATGCCGAGCTGGGCTTTATCACCGCGCAAGTGGCGGCGGGGCAAGCCATAGGCCGTGTATCGACAGAAACGCTGCAACATTTGCTGGGGCGGCTGACCGAATTGCAAAATGAATTCGATCAGGCGGTGCTGTCCGGCTCAGAATTTCGCTTGAAACGCGCGCAAACCAAGCTGGAATCGGTGTGGAAGTGGGTGGAAAAAGGCACGGAAATTATCCACAACCTTAATGCCAACGGCGAATTGGGAACTTCTGCCTGGCGCATTGCGCAAAGCATCGCCCAGGCACAAAGCCGCATGTTGCGCATGACCGGGGTTTTCAGCCGCGCGCTCATCAGTCTGGAGCGGCAACGCGTGCATCTGGGTGATAGCGGTTTGTCTTCTTCGGATATTTCCAGCTGGCTGCGCGGCTGTGCTCTGGAGCATATCGCCGATCTGGCCATCGGCTCGGTGTGGGCGCATCCTGAACCCTTATTTGTCACCGAACAAGAAATGCTGGATAGCGCAGAATTCGAGCTGCTGGAACGCGAGCGCGAAAAAGCCGCTGCCAGCCATTTGCCACCCGCCAGCGCAGCACCGCAGCAGGAAAACACGCAAACTCTGCGTCTGGAATTGCTGGAAAGCTTTCATGACACCCTGTCGCTCATCACGCATAACACGCCCTTGCAGGATGCCGTGGTGGGCGGCGGCTATGCGCATGCCGCCTATAGATTCTCGCTGCTGGCCTTGCTCAATAGCGAAACCGAATCGCAACATTCCAGCGGCGCGGTAGCCAAATTTGCGCAATTACCCATTGCGCTAAAGCTGCAACAGGAACACATCGCCGTTAATCGTGATGGCGTGGCCAGCATCAGTAACGGCATGTTGATGCCGCTAGCCAACAAACCATAATTAGCATTGATTACACAACAGAATTAATTAGGAAAGCCTTTTGGAACGAGATATACAAACCTTAATCGCGCGGTTGTTGGCGCATCGCAGTCTGCCGCGCGAGGATAAGCTGGTGCGGCGTTCGCTTACGGATGAGGGTTTTCGTCTGGAGCTGGAAACGCGCTTGGCGGCTTGCGGTTTATGCTTGCTGGATAACCCTTATGCCGATCATGTGGCGCTGGGTTTATTGCGCGAGGCGGAAAACGTCGTGTTTGGCGGCGGCGAAACCTGGCTCAATAACAATATGGGTTTGCAGCGCGATGGTGTGGCTTTGCTGGTGGTGTTATGGGCGCTAATTATCTTGCCCAAACGCGAGCGCCAAACCGGGCGCAAATCGCGCGATAGCGAGAATCAGGACGATATGTTTGCCGCCGACAAGCCCATGCCGCGCGGTGAGGAGGTTTCCAGCGGCATTCTTGAAAGCACACTGATGGCCGATTTTGGTGACAAGCTGGGCGGCAAGATGCGCATCAATGTCAATCTGGGCGTGCTGGCCAGGTTGGGCTTTGTCATCCGGCGCAAAGGCATGATACTGGAAGGCCATATGCTGGATGTTTTGCTGGATTACCCCACCATGGAAGGCCGCATTATTGAAGGCGCGCTGGCCGAGTTATTGGCAAAACCCATTATCAGCACCGGGATTGATGAAAATTACACGGACGAATCAGCGCCAGCTGAAATTGAGTCAGACGAGGAGAGCATCTGATGTTCAATTTTCGCTCGCTGGAACTGGTGCACTGGGATTTTTGGCAACGCTTCAGTTTGCCGCTGGATACGCAGATTATCACCATCGTCGGCCCCAACGGTTCCGGCAAAACCACGCTACTGGACGCACTGCGCACGCTGTTGGGCTGGATTGCTCGGGCAAGCGCGATTACAAACGCTATGTGCGCCGCTCCAATGAATCCTTTGCCTGGCTACGTGCGGTGGTGGATAACCGCCGCATTGCCAATCAACGCCATCCATTTTTTCCGATTATGGAGGACGAAGTCACGCTGGCCTGCCGCATCCGCAAACAAGGCGGCGATTGGCAACGCCAATATTTGATCGTCCCCGGCAACATTGCCATTGAAGACCTGGAAAAAAACGCCGAATGGCTGGGCGTGAAAGATTATAAACGGCGGCTGGGCTTGTCTGCCGCCATTGCCGAAGTGCTGGCGCTGGAGCAAGGCGATACCGACAAGCTGTGCGAATATTCGCCCAAAGCCTTGCTCGACTTGGTGTTTCAGGTGTTTGGTGACAAACAGATTCTGGAGGCCTATACCGAAGCCAAAACCCAGCAGCGCGAAACCGAGCGCGAATTGCAGGCCATGGATGTGCAGCTGACGGCGCTGGATAATCAGGTGGAAAAATACACTTCGCGCGTTAATCGCTACCGTGAATGGGAGAATTTGCAACGCGAACAACGCGCGCTGGAAACAGAAACGCTGCCGCGCCTGCGCCTGATTGAGCTGAGGGATTCCATTTCCGGCGCGCAAAACCAGCTACGCGGCCAGCGCCGCCAATTGCGTGATCGTGTGCAAGATGCAGAGCAGACGCGCCAACTGCATAGCGCGCAGGAAGCCGCACTGACAGCTGCTGAGCAACAGGAAAACCGCGCCAATGCGGAATATAAAGCGGCGAGCGAACGGTTTGCCCAGCTACGCGAACAGCAAATAAAAACACAGGCCGTGCTGGATGAGCGCGAAAAACTGCGCCGTTTATGCCAAAGCGAAGCCAGCCAGGACACCGCAAAACTGGCCGAAGAACTGGGCCAGGCACGGCAACAACTGGCAACGCTGGAAGCCGAAATGCGCAACCTGCGTGAACGCCGCGCCGAATGCACGTCATTGATTGCCGCGCTACGTAGCGGCAAAGCGCCCTCCCCCGGCTTTGTTAATCAGGTACGCACCGCACTGGATGAAACCAATATTGCCCACCGTTTATTGCCGGATATTATTGAAGTCACCGACACCGGCTGGCAATCTGCACTGGAAGCAGTGCTGGCACCTTATCGCCATTTGATTTTACTGCGCCGGGAAGCGGATAAAATTGCGGCCTGGCAAATCGGCGAGCGTTTGAACTACCGGCATTTTATCAGCAGCGACCAGGCCGAAGTACCTGCCGCGCTGGCTGGCTCCTTGCTGGAAGTGGTCAGCTTCAGCAGTCTGCCGCCCGCCTGGCTGGCCAATCTGCTCAACCGCATTCAACGCGTGGCCCATATTGCCCAAGGCCGTGATTTACCCGCCGCACAAGATTGGATTACGCGTGATGGCTATCAGCGCGAACGCCGTGGCGGCCGCCATATCGGCATCGCCAAGCAGGATTATCAATTTGGCGAATCGGCCAAAAGCGCGCGCCTGGAAGCCGCCGCCAATGAAGAATCTGTGCTGAATCAGCAATTAAACCGATTGGAACAGCAAAGCCTCACCCTGCGGCAAAAAGTGCAGCACAATGACGGCTTGCTCAAAGGCATTAACGCCGCGCAAATGCTGGAAATTCGCGCCGATGAATTTGGCGATGCCGAGCAAAAATTAGCCGCCCTGCACACCGAAGTGCAAACCGCCGGCCAACAACTGGCCAGTGCCGATAGCGCTAAAACCAGCACCAATGAGGCACGTCATGCCGCCGATAAACAGCTCAGCAAAACCCTGCAACAACTGACCGATCTGAATAAAAAAATCACCGATTTGCAGGAAAATCTGCGCAACCCGCGTGAAGAACAGATCAAGCGCATACAGCTATTTCGTCAGGATAGAGCCAAACGGCCACAACACTGGTTCAACAAAATTGAACAGGAAGCCTTGAAACAACGCTATGGCGATGCCACCCATGTACGCTTCAGAATCAACGAGCTGGTGAACAGATTCAACAGCGAACAATGGGAAACCGACGACGCAGTAATTTTACTGCTGGCCAAATTTCAGAATGAATTTACCACCATGCAGAAAGAAAATGACCAGCGCCGCGCCGATAACCAGCGCGCGCAATCGCTCACCGATGGCGCGCGCGGTGAATACATCAATGTCTTGAGAGCCACAGTGCGCCAATATCTCAAAAACATACGCCACCTGGGCGAGCTGGCCGGCATCGTAGTGCACGGCGAATTACCGCCTTTGGAAAACGATGATCTGGCACTCGCGCAGGCCGGGCTGGAGGTCAATTTCAACTTTGACAGCAAAGGCATGATGGGCATGAACGACGGCGAGGCCAGCGGCGGCCAGCAAGTGATGAAATCGCTGATATTGCTGATCGGCCTGATGATGGACGAAGATCAATCCAGCGGCTTTGTGTTCATTGATGAACCTTTCGCGCATCTGGATATTTTCAACATAGACCGCGTCAGCGCCTTCCTCAAGGCCACCCGCGCGCAATACCTCATCACCTCGCCCATCACCCACAACGTCAACGTCTACGACCCCTCACAACTAACCCTGGTCACCCACAAAAAACGTCCCGGCGATGCCTGGGCACCGCCGGTGGCGGTGATTACAAGGCAGATGTGAGTTTTAATGAGCTATTGGCATGGCGGATTGCAGCGCGGATCCATCTTTCAAGATTTCACATTTGGCAATATCGAAACAGATCGAAAAAATCGTAACGGATTGCACCGGATGAGAAGATCAACACATACAGCTCGCGTAGGCGGGATGAGCGTAGCGTTATCCGGCGCATGAGCTGGCTGGGTCTTATCTACGGCTGGCCATAGACAAACCAAACCATACGGCGGAAACGCTACGCTCATCCCGCCCTACTGATATTGGGCGGCTTCCGGGCTACGAGCAGCGGCAAGCCAATGCGGATAGTGCGCACGCGGTTGAGATGTGAGATGAATACATCACGCTGCCAGGTGCCAATCAGGGAGACTGCCCTGTAAACCAGCACGCCCGCCAACCTGCCGCCATCAGCAGGTGCGGCTCAACTCACTCTAAAAACGGCTGAAATCGGGTAAAACAGCCACTTCCGGCACTGAAATTGAAGGTGGCTTTTTAAAATATCCTGGGCATCTCAGCCCTTTAATGCAAGGCCGGATTGAGGAGCTATTTGCCTAGCGTTTGTAGGCCTTGGCCGGGCTTGTCCAACAAACGGTTCAGATCGCGGCTCGCTTCGCGATCGCGATCTAACCTTATTCGTTAGGCATCAATGGCTTCTTTAAGCGAATTCAGTGCTGGGCGTAGTGATGAGAGCCAAGATTCTTCGAGCACATTGAAGCCGTATACAAATACATTTGCAGCGCCGCGGTCGAATATTCCTCTTGCCGCCACAGAGTCGTGCAATAGTACAAGCGTTGGCAAATCAAGCATCAGCGACATAGTGGCCTCAATTTGATTCCATTCAGTCGCGAATGCCACCGGCGATGTGATCGGAGTAGTTTTCAACGAGCCCGTTGCAATGAAAACTTGCGGAAGCCCCAGAACGATTGTGCACTTACACTTCTTAATCAGTCGCTTCACATCTTCAAATGGAGATCTGAGCGGTGCTTGACTCGTTCCGATAGTATTTGCTTTGAATCCTGTGTCTTCGAGCAATTGATAGAAACCGCTCAGCTTTTGCTCTATTTCAGGTGGAGCCCATGTGGGTCTGGAAACGAAAGTTTCGATCACGCTAAATCTCCTGAAAAAAGGGGGGAGTGTTTTTGATGCCTAACGAGGTTGTAGAAAAACCAAAAAAATTATTTTTTACAAGCGTCACTTAACCCCTCCCAGCATGATGATCGTCGCTTAAAAATCTATATTAGAGACCAAGTTTTACAAATTTAAAACTGATTTTTTGAAATCTAGGTTTTTCTACAGTGTCGTTAGGCAACTTTTTCAAGACGCTCAGCAAGCCACACCTTAATGACCGACTGTCGAGTCACGCCAAGCTTTCCAGCCTCACGGTCTAGAGATTCAATCATCCAGGTTGGAAAATCAACATTCACGCGTTTCTGCGCTTGCAAAACGCGCTTTGCTTTTGAAATGTCTAGTGAAGACGTAATATCAACATCCTCGTCAAATTGTTTTTCAAAGTTTATAGCTTTCATATAATGCTACCTCCTCGGTGCGTGAGCGACGAACAGAAATAAGTCGAATATCTGCGCCTCTGTAAGTGATAACCGCCGACCAATGCTTGGTGTTAATCAGGCCTATCATGAGAAATCTTGGCTCATCTTCAGTTTTAGCAGGAATTTCCAATAACATTGGATCATTCCAAAGCTGTTGTGCATCAACGAAGTTGATGCCATGCTTCAAAAGATTAGCCTGACTTTTAGTTTCGTCAAATTCAAATGCAATCATGGTATATAAAATATACCTTTATTGCACTAAAATCAAAAGTTGAATGAGGTGTCCTAACGACGCTGTAGAAAAACCCCATTCTAAACCTCCTGTTTATTCCACAGCGAATTCACCGGCTAGCCGCACTTTTCGGCCAATCCGGTGGAATGAGGGGTTAGTCATTAAGCATGAGCCAAGCTATGAATGGAGAAGAGACGACTGGCGATGCTTTTCTCAGCAGTTTTTAGATCATAGCTGGCTTGCAAATTGAGCCAATACTGTGGAGTTTGCTCAAAAGCTTTTGCAAACAGCAATGCCAGTTCAGCCGTAACAGGGCGCTTGCCTTTAATAATATGGGAAATGCGCATAGGCGACACACCAATGGTACGAGCGAACAGCGCTTGGGAGATATGAAGCTCTTCAAGGATTTCGGCGAGGTATTCGCCAGGATGGAGGGGCGTTGAACTATTGTAGATCATGTTATTACTCCTAGTGGTAATCCACTATTTCCACATCAAATGCGTCACCATTTTCAAACTTGAAACAGACACGCCACTGTTGGTTTATGCGTATGCTCCATTGACCAACGCGGCTACCCGAAAGAGCCTCTAAATTATTAGAGGGTGGCAAACGTAGATCATTCAACTCTGTAGCGGCATGCAACTGATTGAGACGCATGGCTGCACGCTTGAGAATTTCCGAAGGTAAACGACGCGATTTACCTGTAACGAAAAAGCTTTCGGTTTCAGGGTTGGCGAATGTTTGAATCATGCGCCAATTATAAACAATTTGTTTACGATATGCAAATTTTATTGATGGCTAACGACGCTGTAGAAAAACCCAAAAAATTATTTTAACAAGTGTCACTTAACTCCTCCCAGCATGATGATCGTCGCTTGCAAAGCGATATTAGAGACCAGGTTTTACAAATTTAAAACTGATTTTTTGAAATTTAGGTTTTTCTACTATTAAGCGACAATTATCTAGTCTGGTCTAACGACAATTAACTTGTCTGGCAGTTCAGGTAAGGTGACAACACCGCGACGGTGAATGTATGTTAATCGGCGTCCAATAGTTTCCACCTCAGTATGTCACCATCCAGTGTTTTAGCTGGGGGTATCTGGAGTGTTTTACATGGATATAATTTATGAAATACGCAGGCGTCATTTAACGCGGTAGGTTGGGCAGAGCGGTAGCGAAGCCCAACATTCAAGGAATTGTTTATTGTTGGGCTTCATTGCATTCTGCCCAACCTACGCGAGCTGAAGTATATCATTAAACCGTGGTCTGTCCCCTATTATTAGCGTGGTCTGTCCCCTATTATTACCACCTGATTTGGTTGCGCAAACGTCTCGCCGAGGCAGATAAGGATTTGGGAGACACCATTCAACAAAGCCCCTTGTGGCACGCCAAGGCTGAGTTGATTATTTCAGTGCCAGGGGTGGGAAAGGTCACCGCAACCAGCTTATTGGCGGAACTCCCTGAACTTGGAAATCTGGCCAGACGTGAGATTGGCGCCTTGGTCGGTGTTTGTCCGTTCAATCGAGACAGTGGTGGTCACAAAGGTAGACGGGCGATTTGGGGCGGTCGTGCCAGTATCAGAGCGGTGTTGTATATGGCGGCGTTGGTAGCAAGCCGCTATAACCCTGTCATTAAAGCGTACTATCAAAAGTTGCTTGCAGCGGGCAAAGTCAAAAAAGTAGCGCTGGTGGCTTGTATGCGTAAATTGCTGGTGATTTTGAATGCCATGGTGAAAAACAATACGCCTTGGCGTGGGGTGGAGGCTGCTTGAAAACCGGTCAAAAACAATTTATTTCAAGACAGTTGCTGTCCCCTATTGTTTGGGCAACTCATGCGCGTGTACGGTGCAACAGAGATTTTGACGCGCTATGCATGACGAAGAGCTATTAGTAGTGCCTCAACCTCGTCTTTTTTAGGTCGGTCTGTGCCGATAGCTAACTGAAACAGTGGCTTCACTTTATATTTCTTGTCCACTTCCAGAGGAACAAGACTACGTTCTTGAAGCCATCCTTTACAGACCTGAAACGGGATCGTGATGAGTCCGACGGAGGCGCCCGAAGATATGAGTGACGCAAGCGTCGAAACGAATGTGGCCAGTGAACTCGAATACCCAACAGGATCACGGGAAGGGAAGAGGCGATCAAGAACAGGGCGAATTTTCGTGGCTTGCTCGATTTGCCAGATGATGGAGTCTGGAAGTGATCCTGCTGCACGGTTAGAGCAAAGCAGTGAAACGAGATCATCACGTGCGCCCGAAGAAAGGAATGCTTCCAGCGATTCAAATGATGTGGGTGCGCGAACTGCCCTAAGTAGATCAAGAGCATCGCGCAAGCACGATTCGTCCGCCGGAAGCAGATTGTCGGTTGCAGTGGTTGGCTCCAAGCCTTTAATCAGTGCGACGAGCGTGTTCATGAAAGTGTCTGGGACGGTTGCAGAACGCGCATCTGCGTCAATAATCGCTTGTTGGTGATTGAACGCATCTCTGAGTATTTGAACTTCCACACCCCTACCTTGGCGCTTTGCTCTTTCTGCCTTTTCCAATATGCCTTGGGGTAACTGTCGATGTGACAGCAAGGAAGTGAGTTTTTCAACAAGGACAGGGTCTTGCTTTAACAGCAACTCCGCTCGCTCGAAACCTTGCTCATCTGGCGCGATAATGACGCGCCTGTTAGAAAGAGGTTCGTTAGCATCCTCGTTCGCCATAGCGCAGACCTCATTGTCGAAATCGTCCTGCCACTTGGCAAATTCCCAAGCACCCGCTCGATTTCGCCATGATCGATCAAACCAATTTCGCCTACCGATAATCCGAACAATACGCTTCCGCAGCAGCTTGAGCAGTTCCTCAGTTCCAATAATACTGCTTCCTTGATTATGGCTATGGTCAAGCAACATTGGAGCTGGAGACCAAAGCACAGTTGATCTATTTAAAGTAAGAATTGAGGGCAGGTACGCCATACCAGCGCTGCCAAATTCGTCTATATGGAAAAAGGTGCGTTCAAACATTGCATTCCCTGGTATGAGTTGTGGTTTGAGTTGCCCAACGACGCTGTAGAAAAACCCCATTCTAAACCACCCGTTTATTCCGTAGAGAATTTTTTAAAATGCGCATTTCCATGCATCCCCAGCCCCTTTTTCGATGTTCATTCATTCCCGCCGTTTTTTTTGCCCGGTTCACCGTGTTAGTTCAGCCTATGGGCACTTCTGCACACGCATGGTTACCTTCCTCATCCCCGCCTTAGCTGGCATAACCATGATGCGCCAGTTTCTCCACGTTATGCATCAAACAATACAGCTTCCATTGCCCATCCACTTTATCTTTGCCACGTAGCGTAAAGCGGTGCAGATGTTTATTCCCGCGCAAGTTGCCAAACACGGGTTCCACGGTGGCAAAGCGGCGTGTAATCATTGCCTTTCCACGCGCACTGTCGATCCTGGCTTTCATTTGTTCCAACACACTGGGGCTTGAATCGCGCCTCCCCTGCAAAAAGGCCACTTGCCGGACCAGTGTTTTATCCGGGGTGCGTAAGCACTCGTTACGTTTGTCGCATGGCACACAATCCTGTTTGGCTCCCGAGAATTTGAGGGCGATGCGTCCGCCTATGGTGCAATTGGAACCATTGCCATACAGTCGTTTTCCGCCCGGACACAGGCAGTGCGAATGATCCTCGGCCAATACAAAGTCGGCAGGCTTGAAACAGCGGGCTTTCTTTTTGTGTGTGGCGACTTTCCCTGACCTGGCCTTGTTCCACAACGGATCCGGTTTGGCCGTATGAATCCCCTGGTCGGCATAGCGCTCATCGCGCTTGCGGTAATCCGGGTCGGGGATATAGGCTTCGATGGATTGGGTGGCCAGTGCCTGGCAATTGCTTTCCGAATAATATCCGGCATCGGCGGTAATCACCGTTTCCGGTGTCATATAGGCGGCGACGGCTTTTATCGCGGGGAGCAGCAAGGCTTGTTCCGAGCCGGTGCCGTGGGCTTCTGCATCCAGAATGATCTGCGCTTTCTCATCCACGGTAGCGACACCGGTATAGCCTTGCACCACGCCCTTGCCGGTGGCCATTTTGGCGGATTCGTTATCAGTGCGGTTGGAGAGGATGACGCTGCCACGGCTGCCCTTGCGGTCATGGGTGTTGGCTTGCAGCCAGTCACGCAGTTGGGTGGCCTCCTTTTGCAATCGCGCGAGCTTGTTGGCCTCGCGTTGCCCCATCGCTGCCTCCGTGAGCGCGGCATCGGCGCGTTGGTGTTTCTCCAGCAGGGTCTTGGCGGCTTGCTCCATTCTCTCCATTTGCCGCTGATAATCGGCGCGTGTGCCGGATTTGGCCTTGCTGGCATTGGCGGGCAGTTTAACGCCGTCAATGGCAAACATCTCGCGCCCGATCAAGCCCTGACGATCACACACCAGCAGCACTTGGGCAAAGAGGGAGGCGATGGCATCGCCCATGCCGGACACAAAGGCGGCAATGGTGCTGAAGTGGGGTTGGCTGTCACCGGAGACGGCGATAAAGACTATGTTCTCGCGGCAGGCGGCTTCTATCCTGCGGCTGTAAAGGAGGCCGCGACTGTAGGCGAGCAAAATGATCTTGAGAAGTGCGGCGGGGTGATAGGCGGAAGCGCCACCGTCGTCGTTCTGGTAACGCGCATGGAAAGCAGAAAGATCGAGTTCGTGATCGATGAGATGGCACAAGGCATGTTCAAAGGTGCCGGGGAGGATTTGCTGGTCAAAGTCAACGGCCAGGAGTTTCAGGCCTTTGTGGGTGGGTTTGAAACGTGCCATGGGGAAATCCTGCCCGCCAGTGAATTGGAATGGCGGAATTATAGCATGAAATCAAGCGGTTATCATCTATAACTGCATATAAAACATGGGGTTGCGTACATTCCCAAGGCGGAATCGGGTGAAATTAGGAGGGGGTTTTTCTACAGCCTCAACGTAAAATTGAGGGGCGCGCTTTAGCGCGTCCCGCTTGAACGGCGGGTTGGGCTGATAGGGCATGATATTTTTGTGGATAACAAAAACTTGACCAGAGTCAGCCGAACCTTTTAAAACCACATGGTCTATGCCATGCACTGCCTGAGTAAGATTGTAAGTAATTTCTAGTTCGACACCGGATAGCCATTTAATTGTAGGAGCATAGTCGCTGTCTCCAACCGCGTGGCAACCGCCGGAATAGACGCTGTATCGATCATTGTCAGCGGCATCATCACTTACCGTCGTTGAAACAACGGAAATCGAGTTATAACAATAGGGAGAAAGTCCTCCACCACCATTCCAATTGAAAAGGATGGCTTTGTATTTGTTGCTCGGAGAGAGGTAGACTTTATGTCCATTCGACTTTCCATGAAGCAATGGGAAAAGGCCGTGCCAGATCACGGCTACTACGCCAGTAATAGCAAGACAGCCAAAAACTATTTGCTTTAGTTTGCTGCCGATTTTTCCCTTGACGGGCAGAGACTCATTGGATGGCGACATGGAATGCCCAACGTAATATATACGACATCTTTTGTCCTATAATTCTTAGGCCAAGTCGTATAATATAACTTGTATTATTAAAATTCAATAGCATAATTAACATTCCATTAACTTTTAAGTCATTTTATGCAAGAAGATACGACATTGCCGCCAGCACCCAAGTTGCTTGACCAGGTACGCGATAAAATTCGGTTCAAGCATTATAGTTTGAGCACGGAAGAAGTGTATGTGTCCTGGATTAAACAGTATATTTTGTTCCATGACAAGCGGCATCCGCTGGAGATGGGGGCGCACGAAGTGGAGGCTTTTTTGACTTATCTGGCCACCACGCGTCAGGTGGCAAGCGCCACTCAAAATCAGGCTTTGTCCGCGATATTGTTTCTGTATCGCGAGGTGTTGGCGCTGGATTTGCCTTGGCTGAATAATTTTGAACGCTCAAAAAAACCCAAACGTTTGCCTGTGGTGTTGACACCATTGGAAGTGCAAGCGTTGTTGCGTGGGACAGATCAGGCGCCAGAGCCTATCGGTTTGATGATCAAATTGCTTTATGGCACCGGGATGCGTTTGATGGAAGCCGTCAGGTTACGGGTGAAGGATGTGGATTTGTCGCGCCGCGAGATTATTGTGCGTGACGGCAAGGGCGGCAAGGATCGCGTGACCATGTTGCCTGAAAGTTTGCTTGAAGCCATGCGTGAGCAAATCACGCGGCGGCGTGCCTGGTTTGATGAGGATTTGCTGGCAGGCAAAGTGGATGTCTGGCTGCCGGATGCCTTGGCGGTAAAATATCCCAACGCGCCGAAAGAATGGGGTTGGCAATATATATTTGCCGCGAGCAAATATTCCGTGGATCCGCGCAGTGGAGCCAAGCGCCGCCATCATGTGGAAGAGAAACAGGTGCAGCGCTATGTTAAACGTGCGGCGCAAATTGCGGGCATCGCCAAGCCCACCAGTCCGCATACCTTGCGCCATAGTTTTGCCACGCATTTGCTGCAGGCCGGTTATGATATTCGCACGGTGCAGGAGTTGTTGGGTCACTCTGACGTGACGACAACAATGATTTATACCCATGTACTGAACAAGGGCGGACGCGGGGTGAGCAGTCCGCTGGATGGGTTGTAGTGATGGATATATGGGAGCCTCTATGAATAGTTTTGGGAAAATCTTAACGCCAATTATCATTTGATTGTTTCAGGTTTTGCTTCAAATCAATAGCGCATACACTTTCAATTTATAAAAGACATTCATGGCTGATTTAGATAAATACCGTATTAAACCCAATGCCAAGTTCACGCTTGACGATTTTAATACCAAGGATAAAAGCGAGCGATCAGGTAGCAAGGCGCAAAATGCGGCTGAACTTGCAAAGTTGGCGACAGAAATTAATGCCTTGCAAGATATTTTACATGCGGAAAGCAAGCGCAAAGTGTTGCTGATTTTGCAGGGCATGGATGCCAGCGGAAAAGATGGCATCGTGCGCCATGTTTTTAGTGAATGTGATCCCCTGGGTATACGTTTAGCCGGCTTTAAAACCCCCAGTAGCGAGGAGCTTGCACATGATTATTTATGGCGTGCGCACGCCCAAGTGCCGAAAGCTGGCGAGCTGGTGATCTTTAACCGCAGCCACTATGAGGATGTCCTCATCGTTAAAGTGCATGATTGGATAGATGAGGCCGAGTGTAGGCTTCGCTACAAACAAATCAACGATTTTGAACGTTTACTGACAGAAACGGGCACAGCTATTATCAAGTGTTTTTTGCATATTTCCAAAGAAGAACAAAAAACTCGCTTGCAGGAGCGCTTGGATGATCCGACAAAAACCTGGAAATTCAATCCGAATGATTTAAAGGAACGTGCGCTTTGGCCACAATATCAACTGGCGTACGAGCAGGCTATCATAGCCACTTCTACTGATTATGCGCCTTGGTATATAGTGCCGGCGGATTCCAAAACCAATCGCAATCTGCTGGTTTCGCGCTTGTTGTTACAGGTATTGAATGGCATGAATCTGGCTTATCCATCTGCGCCAACAGAATTTAAAAGAATTGTAATCCCGGATTAAGCCAATTCAAACCCTGCCGTTAACCAAACCAGAGGCTGCTGTTAGTCTAATAAAACTGGAGGTTTAAATGGCAATTACAGATTGGCCGGCAAATGAAAGGCCACGCGAGAAACTATTGCAGCAAGGCGTAGAGATGTTGTCTGATGCCGAGTTGTTGGCTATTTTTTTACGCGTAGGCGTGGTGGGTAAAAGTGCGGTAGATTTAGCGCGTGATTTACTCACACGCTTTGGTAGTTTGAATGGGATTTTTGCGGCTGACCTGGTGGAATTATCTCAAGTACACGGCATAGGCAGTAGCAAATACGTGCAGTTAAAAGCGATTTTTGAAATGAGCCGCCGCGCTTTGAACGAAGAAATGCGTGAGCGGGATGTGCTAAGCTCACCCAAGCAAGTGAGTGAATATCTGCGCTTAAAGCTGGGGAACTTGCCGCGAGAAGTATTCATCGTGTTGTTTTTGGATGCGCAGAACCGCGTGCTGGCGCAGGAGGAATTATTTGCTGGCACCTTAACGCAAACCAGTGTGTATCCGCGCGAAGTAGTTAAACGCGCTCTATATCATAATGCAGCTTCCGTAATTTTCGCGCATAATCATCCCTCAGGTGTTGCGCAGCAAAGCAACTCGGATGAAATGCTTACCCAGGCACTCAGACAGGCTTTGGCGTTAGTGGATGTGCGCGTGCTGGATCATTTTATTGTGGCAGGCAATACCCTTTTATCTTTTGCCGAGCGCGGCTTACTTTAAAGTTTGAAATTAAATTTTTAAAGTAAGCGTGAAATATGGGGCTGATTAAGACTTGAAAATTTTAGAAATAAGCTCAATATAGGCAACACTTATGGCAAGCACCAAACACATAGAGAAAGAAGATAGCAGCATTGAGGAACTGCAGGTTGAACCGCCTGCAATGTACAAAGTATTTTTGATTAATGATGACTTTACGCCAATGGAGTTTGTAATTGAGGTGCTCCAGCGGTTTTTTAGTAAAAATCTTGAACAGGCGACACAGGTCATGCTTAAAGTACACACGGAAGGTAGCGGCATCTGCGGGATTTATTCACGCGATATTGCAGAAACCAAAGTGCATCAGGTATTAAATTATGCGCGTGAAAATCAACATCCATTGCAATGCGCAATGGAGGAAGTTTAAGGAGCCAAAATGATTGCACAAGAACTGGAAGTCTCCCTGCACATGGCGTTTATGGACGCGCGGCAGAAACGACATGAGCTCATCACTGTTGAGCATTTGTTACTGGCCATGCTGGATAACCCAACCGCTGCCGAAGTGCTGCGCGTTTGTGGCAGCAATATTGAAACCCTGCGCAAAGAGTTGATCGGCTATATTGAAGAACATACGCCAGTGAAAGACGGCGCGGAAGAGGTTGATACGCAGCCTACCCTGGGCTTTCAGCGTGTGATTCAGCGCGCCATTTTGCATGTGCAATCTTCCGGTAAAAAAGAAGTAACGGGTGCCAATGTGCTCGTGGCTATTTTTGGTGAAAAAGACTCGCACGCTGTTTACTTTTTACAGCAACAAGGCATTACGCGTTTGGATGTAGTCAATTACATTGCTCACGGCGTGGCTAAAGCGGTTGAAGGTAATCCAAAATCCGGTGGAAATGAAGCCGAAGGAGAAGCCGGAGCAGCGCCTGCCAGTGCCTTGGATAATTTCACGCTCAATCTTAACCTGCAGGTGGCCGCTGGAAAAATTGACCCGCTGATTGGGCGCGATCAGGAAATTGAACGTGTGATCCAAACCTTGTGCCGCCGCCGCAAAAATAATCCGTTGTTGGTAGGTGAGGCCGGGGTGGGGAAAACCGCCATTGCCGAAGGTTTGGCACAACGTATTGCAGACGGCCAGGTACCTGAGGTGCTCGCCAACGCTGTCGTGTATTCGCTAGATATGGGTGCGCTGATGGCAGGCACCAAATATCGCGGAGATTTTGAACAACGACTCAAAGCGGTGATGAAGAAACTGGCTGAACAACCCAATGCCATTTTATTTATTGATGAAATTCATACACTGATTGGTGCGGGTGCCACCAGCGGCGGCACGATGGATGCATCCAACCTGCTTAAACCAGCCTTGTCCAACGGCACTTTAAAATGCATAGGCGCAACCACTTATCAAGAATATCGTGGCATTTTTGAAAAGGATCATGCACTCTCGCGTCGCTTCCAAAAAGTAGACGTGGTCGAGCCTAGTGTTTCGCAAACAGTAGAAATTTTGAAAGGCTTGAAATCGCGTTTTGAAATACATCACAATGTGAAATATAGCGCCTCCGCGCTGTTAACTGCAGCAGAGTTGGCCGCCAAATACATAAATGACAGGCATTTGCCAGATAAAGCCATTGATGTGATTGATGAGGCCGGTGCAGCACAGCGCATTTTGCCTAAATCCAAACAGAAGAAAGTAATTGGCAATAAAGAGATCGAAGACATTATTGCCAAAATTGCACGCATTCCGCCAAAAAATATCTCCAGCGATGATAGAACCGCGCTTAAAACCTTGGAGCGCGACCTTAAGTCTGTAGTATTTGGCCAGGATAAAGCCATTGAAACCTTGGCTTCTGCCATTAAAATGGCGCGTAGCGGTCTGGGTAGCCCGAGCAAGCCCATTGGTGCGTTTTTATTCTCTGGCCCCACTGGTGTAGGCAAAACTGAAGTGGCCAAACAACTGGCCTACACACTGGGCATAGAGTTGGTGCGCTTTGATATGTCGGAGTACATGGAGCGGCATGCAGTCTCACGCCTGATCGGCGCGCCGCCGGGTTATGTCGGTTTTGAGCAAGGTGGCTTGCTGACTGAAGCCATTACCAAACAACCGTATTGTGTGCTGCTACTGGATGAAATTGAAAAAGCGCACCCCGATATTTTCAATATTCTGCTGCAAGTGATGGATCATGGCACATTGACGGATAACAACGGGCGCAAGGCAGATTTCCGCAATGTAACGATTATCATGACTACCAATGCCGGAGCTGAAGCGCTTTCCAAGACTAGCATAGGCTTTAATCCAAGCAACAGTGTGGGCGATGAAATGGCCGACATTAAACGTCTGTTTACGCCGGAATTCAGAAACCGTCTGGATGCCATCGTATCCTTCAGCGCGTTAGCACAAGAAGTCATTATTCGCGTGGTGGATAAATTTCTCATGCAATTGGAAGATCAATTGCATGAGAAGAAAGTAGATGCGACATTCACCGATGCGTTAAAAACTTATCTGGCCAAAAAAGGATTTGATCCACTCATGGGCGCACGCCCCATGGCGCGTTTGATTCAGGACACCATACGCCGTGCATTAGCTGATGAGTTGCTGTTTGGCCGCCTGGCCAATGGCGGGCATGTAATTGTGGATGTTGATGACAAGGATGAAGTCAAGCTGACGTTTGAAGAAAGCCGTACTGATGACAAAGGCAAGGCGGCTGTGGCTGATGTAGTGGGTTGATTGCTTGGTTTGCTGACTAAATAAAGCGCGCATCTTGCAGTTAGTGTGATGCGCGCTTTCTATTTGCTATACAGCTTGTGCGTGTTTTATACTTTGCATTTCCCCATCACATCCAGAAAAATTCGCGATTGAAGTAATCCCTCCAGCCATAGTCGTAAGCGTGGATATGCCGCTTGTTCAAACCATACCTGGTCTACAGCAGCAAACTGGCGGATAAACGGAAAAATGGCCATGTCCGCAAGTGAGCGGGTTTCTCTACATAAATGCGCGTGATTTTTTAAGCGGGTTTCAAGTTCGCTTAAAAAGCGCTCACCTTCGCCACGGTAAAATTCCGGCGGATATTGCGGGAAGCGAACCGCATATTTGTAGCGATCCAGCACCTGCTTGAAGCGTTTGTCATTCTCGGCAATTAATTGTTCAGTCGCATTTGCCTCCAATAAATCGCCCGCCATCAGCCAGTTTTCAGGGTCATGCTGCGCCAGCGCCCAATGCATAATGTTCAGGCTTTCATCTATGACTTCACCGGTAGTTAGCAGCAACACGGGGACGGTAGCTTTAGGTGAGATTTGTAACATATGCGCTGGCTTATTCTTAAGCATGATTTCGCGAACTTCAACAGCAATGCCACTGTAATGCAAAGCCATTCTGGCACGCATGGCATAAGGACAGCGGCGGTAGGAATATAAAATCGGAAGATGTGTTGAATCGGTCATTCGGCTTCGGTAATAGAAGCCTAGCCCAAGGCCTGGCAAACCTCGGACACTAACGCTGGGCCGCGATAAATCAAGCCACTGTACACCTGTACCAAGCTAGCACCAGCGGCAATCTTGGCCTTGGCATCCACCCCATTCAGAATTCCGCCCACCCCTATAATCGGCAAGCTTCCCTGCAAACGTTGCGATAACAGTTGAATTATCTGCGTGGATTTATCGCGTACCGGGGCACCAGATAAACCACCCGACTCTTCAGCATGAAGCAAGCCCATGACAGCCTCGCGCGCGAGTGTGGTATTGGTCGCAATCACACCGTCCATTTGATGCAGCATCAACAAATCCGCAATTTCATTGACTTGTTCAACTTCAAGGTCGGGGGCGATTTTGAGCGCGATAGGCACATAACGTCCATGCGCCTCCACCAGCTTTTCCTGCTCGCTTTTTAGTGTGGATAGCAGCTTGGATAAGGCTTCTTTTTCTTGAAGCTGGCGCAGGTTTTTGGTATTGGGCGAGGAGATATTCACCGTCACATAGCTGGCATGGGCATAGACTTTGCGCAGGCAGATCAAGTAGTCGTCCACCGCATTCTCATTCGGCGTATCAAAGTTCTTGCCAATATTGATGCCTAAAACCCCCCGGTGACCGGCATCGCAAAATCTGGCGCGTTTGACGTTTTCTACCAGTGCATCAACGCCAAGATTATTAAAACCAAAGCGGTTGATAATGCCTTGCGCGTTGACTACGCGAAATAGTCGCGGTTGCGGATTGCCCGGCTGCGGACGCGGCGTGACGGTGCCGACTTCAATATGACCGAAACCGAGCGCGGCCAAGCCATCTATATAAGCCGCGTTTTTATCCAGACCCGCCGCCAAACCCACGGCATTGGGAAAGTGGATGCCCATCACCTGGCGCGGTTGGCACACGGGTGGCTTGGGTAGCAACGCCAATACGCCACATGCTTCCGAAATTTTAAGTGCTTTGAGCGTCAGGTTATGCGCGGACTCGGCATCCAGCGCAAACAGCAGCGGTTTAATCAGTGAATACAGCACGTTGCCATCCTTTTCTTAAGCGCTGCGCCAGGTGGTGCCTTGTGGGGTATCTTCCAGAATGATGCCGTTTTCCAGCAACTCCTTGCGAATGCGGTCGGCTTCGGCATAGTTTTTGGTTTGCTTGGCGGTAAGCCGTGCTTGAATAAGGGTTTCAATGTCTGCGGGTGACAGCGCATGGGTATCAGCATTTGCATCGGACATTTCATCCGCGAGGCGGCCTTGCAGAAAACCAGTGGCATCATGTTCCAACAGCCCCACGATAGCGGCCAGCGCTTTAAGCTGCCCCGCCAGTTCAGGCGATTTGGTTTTATTGGCTTCATTGGCCAAATCAAACAGCACCGCCAGTGCTTCCGGCGTATTGAAGTCATCCTCCATGGCCGCTTTGAATCTGGCGGCGTAAGGCGCGCTCCAATCAATGGCAACCGCCGCTGGAGGTACATTCTTCAGCGTGGTATATAGCCGCGTGAGTGCCTGTTTTGCATCATCCAGATGGTGCTCGGAATAATTCAGCGGGCTACGATATTGCGCGCGCAGGATGAAAAAACGCACCACTTCAGCCTCATATTTTCTCAGTACATCGCGTATGGTGAAAAAATTGCCCAGCGATTTGGACATTTTCTCATCTTGCCCGTCTTTTTCGTTAATCACGCGAATAAAACCGTTGTGCATCCAGTAGTTGACATAGGTGCAGCCGTGCGCGGCTTCGGATTGGGCGATTTCATTTTCATGGTGCGGAAACTGCAAATCCTGACCGCCGCCGTGAATATCAAAGTGATTGCCCAAATGATGCTCACCCATGACCGAGCATTCAATATGCCAGCCCGGACGGCCTTTGCCCCAAGGTGAATCCCAACTGGGTTCGTCCGGTTTGGCGGCTTTCCACAACACAAAATCCAGCGGGTCACGTTTGTGCAAGTCTATATCCACGCGCTCCCCGGCGCGTAAATCTTCCAGCGATTTGCCGGAAAGCTTGCCGTAGCCGTCAAAGCTTTTTACCGAATAATAAACATCGCCATTGTCGGCGGCATAAGCAAAGCCCTTGCTGACAAGTGTGCTTATCATGTGCACCATGCCTTCAACGAATTCCGTCGCGCGTGGCTCCAGATTAGGGCGGATAACGCCCAGTTTGGCCGCATCCTCGTTCATCGCGTCAATAAAACGCTGGGTGAGCGTGCCTATCGTTTCCTGATTCTCCAGCGCACGCTTGATAATCTTGTCATCGATATCGGTGATATTACGCACATAGGTAACTTCATAACCGGAAGCACGCAACCAGCGGCTCACCATGTCGAAGACGACCATGACGCGGGCATGACCCAAATGACAATAATCGTACACAGTCATGCCGCACACATACATGTTCACTTTGCCGGCTATTATGGGGATAAAGTCCTGCTTTTCTCTGGCGAGGGAGTTATAAATTTTGAGCATGATTATTTTTTGTAGATTTAATAAGTCACTAGTTGCATCAGGTCAGCTTTGTCTACCAGACTTTTGAAGAAGAATATGCTCTTTATCTAAAGTATTCGCAAAAGGCATACAACTGTTGGAGATTAAGCCAGAATGTTGATAGAATTGGCGTACTAAAACGTTAACGAAAAAGTATAACATAATGTACAAGTCACGCACTTTTGCGTCATTGATACTTTTGATGATGGCTTTTTTTCCGGCGAGCAATGCGCTTGCTGATGATATAAAAGAAATTGCGCAACTATCCACTCAAGGCCAATCGGTGGCTGCTTTGGATCGTATCAACTTACACTTGCTTGCCTATCCTAAAGATGTCCAGGCTTTATTCTTGAAGGGAGTCATTCTGGCTGACCTTAAAAAAGTGGATGAAGCCATCAAGATATTTAAAGAGGTGACCGAAAAAAATCCCAATTTGCCGGAGCCTTATAACAATCTGGCCGTGCTCTATGCAGACAAGGGGCAATACGACAAGGCGCAAAAAGCGCTGGAAGCCGCGATTAAAACGCATCCGAGTTATGCCACCGCGCATGAAAATCTGGGCGATGTTTACGCGAAAATGGCTTCAGAGGCTTATGATAAAGCGCTAAAGTTAGATAACAACAACACAAGTTTACAAGGCAAGCTATCTTTAATTAAAGAGTTGGTACCTACAGCAAGCCGACCCACCAGCGTAGCATCCAATGTTACCCCCAAGATACCGGGGATTAATGCTGCCAGCACCGCTAAAGCGACTGTGCCACCTATAGCCGCAGCCATTCCCGCCAAGCCGAAAGATTCAACCGCATTAAAGGCCGCACCAGTTACCAAGCCAGCAGTAGCTACTGCTGTTACAGAGCCCTCCAAAGCATCAAACAACGATAAGGAAATCGAACTGGCGCTTGGTCGCTGGGCAAATGCCTGGGCGGAGAAGAATATGAACGCCTATCTTGCCAGTTACGCCAATAGCTTTAAAACACCGGCAGGTGTTAGCCGTAAAGAATGGGAGAAAAGCAGACGCGAGCGCATTAACCGGCCAGCTAAAATTAGTGTTCAAACAGATCATGTACGCATCTCTCAAGAAGATGACAAGTTGGTAAAAGTAACATTTAATCAAAGCTATCGTGCTGACGGTGTGAATAAATTCACACCCAAGACCTTGGTTATGAAAAATATTGGCGGCAAATGGTTAATTGAGCAGGAGCTGACCAATCATTAATACTCTGAAAATTAGTTTTTTTGTGCGCTTTATCATCATTTGCATAGGTTGCGGGCTGGTGGTTAGCCCATTCTTATCCTGGAATGTGGCGGCAACGGTCAATCCTACTGTTAATTCGACATCGCGCCATTTACAAATAAATCAACATGATATTGAAAGCTTGCTGATTAAGGGCTTGCTTGAGACTTCTCAAGGCCAGCTACAGCAAGCGTTGGCGACGACAGATGAGCTGCTGCGTGTGGCACCAAATTTCAAGTTGGCACATTTGGTGCGCGGTGATTTATTTATGGCGCGCGCGCAACAATTACAGACGTTTGGAAATAGCACAGCCAACCCGGCAGCCAATGTTGAGGATTTTCGGCAGGAAGCGCTGGTACGTTTGCAAAATTATCTAGGCAGAGAACAGCCTAAAGGCAAGCCAGAGTTTTTGTGGGAAATGAACTCGGCACAAGCATATGCCGTTGTGATCGATGCGGAAAAATCGCGTTTATATATCTATCATAATGAAAACGGGAAACCGCGCTATGTTGCTGACTATTACGTGACATTGGGTAAAAACGGGGTTCAGAAAAAAGCCGAAGGGGATAAACGTACGCCGGTGGGTGTTTATTTCTCCAGTGCCCAGCTTAAAGCAAAGCTACCGGATTTTTACGGAGCGGCGGCTTTCCCGCTTAATTATCCAAACGAATGGGACAACCGCCAAGGAAACGGTGGGCATGGCATCTGGATCCATGGCACACCCAGTGATTCCTATAGCCGCCCTCCACGTGCCAGCAATGGTTGCGTAGTCGTTGCGGCACCCGATCTGAAGGCGTTGATGCCATTTCTACAAAACGGCAATACGCCAGTGATTATTGCCGAACAGATTCAATGGCTAACAGAGGATCAATCCATTCCGCAAAAAGCAGCACTAAGTGCAGCGATAGAAAATTGGCGGCATGATTGGGAGACACAGAATACTGAGCAGTATCTTGCACATTATTCAAGCAACTTCTTCAATAGCAGTTATGATTTTTCATCCTGGATTGAATACAAACGGCGCGTTCAAACAAGCGCATCCGGGGCATCCATCAAGCTATCCAATTTCAGCATGTTTAGGTACCCAGATGCAGCAAAACCCATGGTGGTGGTGAGTTTTGAGCAGGATTTTAAAAACAACCAATTAGAAAACCGTATGCAGAAGCGCCAATATTGGGTGCTTGAAAACCAGCAATGGAAAATACTATACGAAGATGCTGCCTAATGCAGTTGCATAGAGTTCTTGCGCAGTAGCCTATTGTTTTGAGTAACACACTTTTTTATCAACTTATTTAAGGACTAACCATGATTAAACTACACACCAATTTTGGCGATATTACTTTGGAACTGGATGCCGAGAAGGCACCGATTACCGTAGCAAACTTTTTGCAATACGTAGAAAGTGGATTTTTCAGCAATGTTATTTTCCATCGCGTCATTGATGGTTTCATGATTCAGGGCGGTGGTTTTGAGCCGAGCATGAATCAAAAGCCAACTAACGCCGAGATTAAAAACGAAGCTAACAATGGCTTGAAAAATGACAAATACACCATTGCCATGGCGCGTACGCCGAACCCGGATTCTGCCAGCAGCCAGTTTTTTATCAATCTTGCCGATAATAATTTTCTGAACTTTACCGCGCCTACTTCACAGGGTTGGGGTTACGCTGTGTTTGGTAAAGTAACTGCCGGACAGGAAGTGGTAGATAAAATTGCCAAAGTGAAAACCGGCAGCAAAAAAGGCCATCAGGATGTGCCTGTGGAAGATGTGGTGATTGAAAGCGCCGAGCTGATCTAGTTTAACGCGACTAATTTATGCCAGTGATTTTGATCTGAATACTTCAGATAAAAAACTGCCATCGGAAATGCAACAGGCTATGGACATTGACCACAGCCTGTTCATTTCCGATTTGCATTTGTGCCATACGCGCCCGCTGATTACGCGGCAGTTTGTGGCGTTTTTGCAGACTACGGCGGCTCAAGCAGACGCGCTTTATATTCTGGGCGATTTGTTTGAGTATTGGGCGGGGGATGATGACTTGGCTGATGCGCATCATCAGCTTGTTATTACAGCATTAAATGCGCTGGTGGCCTCCGGAACGCAGGTTTTTTTCATGCACGGCAACCGCGATTTTTTATTGTCCGACGGCTTTGCCAAGGCTGCCGGAATTCAGTTGTTAGCCGATCCCACGCGGCTATCGCTGTATGGTAAAAGCGTATTGTTGAGCCATGGCGATAGTTTGTGTACAGATGATGCCTCCTACCAGGTGTTTCGTCAGCAAGTGCGTAACAGCGCGTGGCAAGCGGCTTTCTTGAGCCAGCCTTTGTCCACTCGCAAACAACAAATTGAAGCTTTGCGTCAGCGCAGCGAGCAGGAGAAATCCGGCAAAGCTGAAACCATCATGGATGTGAATGCAGCAGCGGTGGAAGCGCTGTTACGCACGCATCACTATCCTGAACTATTTATTCATGGCCATACGCATAGGCCAGCGCTTCATTCTCTGGCGCTAGACGGACATATTTGTCAGCGTTGGGTGTTGGCTGACTGGTATGCGCAGGGCAGTTGTTTGCGCCTGGATGCGGCGGGTTGCTGCGCCATTCAACTGGCACTTAATGCGGTCAATTGAGCCAGCAAGTTATCGCGTTGTTGGTACAGCTCCTTCATGCCTTCCTGCACATCCTCATCACGCCCTTCGCCATGTAGGGTAAACAGCTCGGTTGCCAATGCATACAAGCCAATCAGCAAAGTTTTTACGTTGAATAAAGCAGGTTGCAGTCTATAGCGCTGCTGGCCTTCATTTTCTAACCATTGTTCCAAGCTGGAAGCGCGGTAGTCTAGCTGCGGGAGGATGCCACGCTTGCCGTTGAGAAAGTTGTTTATCGTTATCACCCAGGCGCGCAGTTCTATGCTGGCATAAAGCAGCGGCAAATCGTCGCGATGGATAGACGGTTGATTCACCCAGCTTGGATCCGGCTGCCAGCTTGCCGCCCATTCTGGTAGTTTGTGCGCGGGCATGGGGCGGGCAATACCATAACCTTGGGCGAGTTCGCAGCCCAATTGCAGCAGCATGACACCGTGTTCTATAGTTTCCACACCTTCGGCAATGACTTGGCGGCGGAAGGCGCTGGCCAAGCCGATAATACCTTCCAGAATGGCCAGGTCATTGGGATCATCCAGCATGCCGCGTACAAAAATCTGGTCTATCTTGAGCAGGGTAACCGGTAAACGCTTCAGGTAAGACAAGGAGGAATATCCGGTGCCAAAATCATCCAGCGCAAAGTTGATGCCGATCTCACGGCACACCTCAATCACCTGAGAAACCTGGGCGATATCTTCCAGGGCGCTGGTTTCCAGCACTTCAATTTCAAGTGATGAAGGATGAATGTCTGGATGCAAAGCCAGAATTTCACGCAGACGTTCTACAAAGTTCAATTGTTGCAATTGGCGCGCCCCCACATTGACGCTGACCGGGATGTCCAGCCCGTCTGCGCGCCATAGCGCAATCTGCGTGAGCGCGGTAGTGATGACCCAATCGCCCAGCTCAACTGCCAGCGGATGATCCTCGATGACGGGTAGAAAAGCGGCGGGTAGTAGCAATCCTCGCTCGGGGTGTTGCCAGCGAATCAGAGCTTCTGCACCTATTACTTCGCCGCTACGCATATTAACTTTAGGCTGGTAAAACAGCACGAATTCACGTCTGCTCAATGCCTGGCGGATATGCTCCAGACTTTCGTGATGGCCGCGCACACTGCTGTCACGTTCGGCATCAAATACATGGTAACGATTTTTCCCCGCCAGCTTGGCCTGATACATGGATTGATCGGCCTGGCGCAGCAATTGATCCGCGTCCACAATTTCTGCCTGCGGGAAAAAGGTCACCCCAAGACTGGCTGATACCTGTAGTGTGATGTCGTCAATATGTACCGCTTCGGCAGCGGCACTGAGTAACCGATTCAGTATCGCCACACTGTCGGTGCTGTCGTCCAGATCCAGCAAGACAGCGACAAACTCGTCGCCCCCCAGTCTGGCCAGGGTATCGCCTTCACGCAGCGCCTGTTTCATGCGGGCAGAAATAGTAATGAGTAATTGATCGCCAATTTCATGTCCATAAGTATCATTCACCGCCTTGAAGCCATCCAGATCGAGATAAGCCACAGCAAGCAGCTGTTTGTTGCGCTGCGTTTGCGCCATGCCTTGCTGCAAACGGTCGGCCAGCAAGACGCGGTTGGGCAGATTGGTGAGCGCATCGTAGTGGGCAATATGTTCGAGCTGGCTTTCATGCTCCTTGAGTGCGGTAATATCGGAAAACAAGGCCACGTATTGCTGGATGTTATTTTCATCATTACGCACCGCGCTGATGGTTTGCATGGCAGCAAACACCAGGCCATTTTTACGCCGGTTCCATATTTCGCCATACCAATGACCTTTGCTGAGCAAATCACGCCAGATGGCGGAATAGAATTCTTTTGAATGTTGACCTGAGTTGAATAAACGTGGATTGCATCCTATAACTTCATCATGACTGTAGCCGGTAATACGGCTGAAGGCTTCATTGACATCCATAATAGTGCCATCCGCCGCTGTAATCATGATGCCTTCGCGGGCATGGGTGAACACACTGGCGATCAGTTGCAGTTTTTCCGCCGCGATACTTTTTTCAATGGCAATGCTGGCCAGATGCGCGGTTTGTTCAATGAATCGGATGTCTGCGGCTGATGGCGAGTTTGGCTTTTGATGATAAATGGCAAAAGTCCCCAGCACCTGGCCTGAAGCCGCGAGTATGGGTTGTGACCAGCAGGCTTCCAACCTGGCACTGGCTGCGAGTTCTTTATACGGTGCCCAATAAGGATGGGTTTGGATGTCATCCACAAAGATACGCTCTCCGGTAAAGGCAGCGGTTCCACAAGAGCCGACGCCCATGCCGATATTAATGCCGTTGATGGCTGCATTGTAGAAATCAGGCAAGCTGGGGGCTGCGCCATTGACCAGATGGCGGCCTTCATGATCCAGCAACAAAATACTGCACAGCATGGCTGGATTGAATTGCTCTGCACCCAGCACTATCGCTTGCAGCAAATGAGTGAGCGATTCATTGCTGACCAGCAAGCCCAGAATATGGCTGCGAAATTGTTCATATTTTTCGGCCTGCTTGCGTTCCGTTATGTCCGTATGTGTGCCTATCATGCGTAAAGGCTTGCCATCTTGGCTACGGCTGACCAACATCCCGCGAGCTAGAATCCAGCGGTTGCTTTCATCTTTGCATCGCATGCGGAACTCAACACAATAAATAGATACCTTTCCTTCCAAATAGTCCTGAAGTTTTGCCGCGACAGCAGGCTGATCTTCTGAATGTATACGCTGTGACCACTCCTGAAAGGTAGGCAGGATGTCATTTTCGGTATAACCCAGCATTTCCTTCCAACGCTTGGAGTACTTGGCTTCGTTGGTTTGAATATTCCAATCCCATACACCGTCACCAGCGCCTTCGATGGCAAATTTCCAGCGAAATTCACTTTCTTGCAGCTGCTGGGTTTGTTGCAGAACCAGATCATGTTCCTGTTTGAATTTGCGTTTGGTCAACAATAAGCGAATCCCCAATAACAAAATCAACAGCGCTGCCAACGAGCCAGAGGTTGTTTGCCAGCGATAACGCTCCCACACATCTCGCAGTGTAAAAGCAGGGGCAGCTTCATAGGGTGCAACACGCAGCTCCTTGAGCAAGTTGATGACAGGCGTGTAGTCAGCCGGCGTGACAAAGCCATGTATGCCTATTGCACGCGTGGCATTGAAATTTTCTTCCAGCATGAATAGTGCCGCCACCACATGCCGCGCCAGGTTTTCATCCACATGCGGCAGCGCGGCGAAAGGCCATTCCGGATAAAGTCGGGTAGAAGCCTGCACCGGGAATTCTGGCAGTTGTTGATGGTTGATTACCTCGATCTGCTGCATATCCAGCCTGCCTTCGCGCGCCATGGCCTCCAATACGCCAGTACGCACAAAGCCAACATCGGCACGTCCGCTTAACACGGCATTGACAACATTGTCATGCGGCATTCCGGTAAACAGCAGCTTGGCATCTTGCGGCAGATGTATCCCAATCTGGATTAACTCATAAGCCTGTGCCTGATAGCCACCCAAGGAATCTGTGCTGGTGGCGGCAATGGTTTTATGGCGGATATCGTTGAGCTTATGCAGTTTGGTTTGTGTACGGCTGAAAATAACGCCGCCAAAAGCCATGGTGCGCTGATTATTTTCCATTACTGCCAAGGTGGCCAGTGGTGCTGATAAACCGCTGCGTTGTGCCATGAGCAAATAGTGGCCGGGGTTGGTCAGCACAAAATCCAATTGACGGCTGGCTACCGCTTGTTCCAGCTCGGTGAGCGTGAGTGCTTCCACCACAAAATCGCGCGTCGGCATCGCTTGTTTCAAGACCTCGGCCAAGGGTTGCCATTGCTTTAGGGTTTGAGGTTTGGAGCGAAAAGCCAGTATGCCAATTTTTACCGGTTCGGCGGCATAAGCCACGGGGGCAAGTGTCGCACTGGCCAGGCTGACCAATAGCAGGCAGAGACGGATGAATGAATTTAGATGGGTAAATTGCATAGCGTTAATTATTTTGAAAGTCTGTCGGTAAGAAATCTGCTCTTATTAATCCATCCAGACGGTCATGCTGGGTAAGTAATGCATTTTTTACCATGGTGTTGGATAGATGTCGCGCATTGGCGAGTAAGGTCGGTGACGCTCCCGCGAACAGGCGATAATTGTTGGCAGCATTTGGCAGAACCAAGCCTTTAAAGGCTGGCAGCACTTCGTCTGCGGGCAAACCAAGGTGCGTTGCCATGCGATAAGAGGCATCCTGCGAATTTTGGTTGATATGTTCCAGCGCACGAAAATGGGCGTTTATCAAGTGGCGAATGGCACTGCTATGGCGATAATCGAGGATATCGCTGCGTATGGCCAGTACATCGACAATAGTATTGGGGATTCGGCGACTATCAAATAATTTGAAAGCACCCAGTGCCTGCAATTGGCTGGCCACCGGTTCATAGCTGACGACAGCCTCTATTCGTTGGTGTGTCCAGGATTCAACTTGCTGGTCTACGGTGAGCGCTACCAATTTGACCTCGGATTTTTTCAGCCCGGCCGTTTGTAATACTTCTGCCAGAAACAATTCGCCCACCGAACTTTGCTCAAAGCCTATACGCCGCCCTTTGAGGTCGGCGAGGCTTTTAATATTTGCATTGACCAGCAGCATGTCCGCACCAGCCGAGATATTGAAGACCAGAACCACAGAAAGCGGTATGCCCGCTGCCCGCGCTTTTAAGGTTTCGTCCAGTGTTAGCGCCGCGCCATCAATGCTTCCTGCGGCCAGGGCTTGTACAGACTCTGTGGCAGAAGCGGTTTGCATCAGGCGTACTTGCTGCGTATCCAGCCAGTTTTCCCGTTGCGCCAGAAACATGGGTTCATATCCCGGCCAGACGTGTGCGGCGATAGTAATGGGTTTGTTAAAACGCCAAGCGCAGGCCAATATTGATGAGGTAAGCAATAGGCCGCCAAACGTAACCATGAACCGACGGCGTGAGAGTTGCTGTAAGTTCATGGTCAGTTAATTTACCTTTTTTGTATAAAGTAGAAGCAGGCTTCAACCTCGCCCCTATGCCAGAGTCGCTGTTGTTTACGGTTTGGAAGCGTTTTCCTATAGCTCGTTGCCCCCTTAAACCTCACAATTTTTACGGTACACGTGCATGTGCCAGTTCACTCGGCCGCGCTTTGGCAGCCAGTTTATCCAACACACCATTCACGTATTTGTGACCATCGGTGCCGCCAAAGCGCTTGGCTAATTCAACGCCTTCATTGATCGCCACGCGGTAAGGAATGCTGGGATCGTATAGCAGCTCGTAAGCGGAAATATATAAAATGGCGTGCTCTATCGGGCTAAGTGCGCTGACATTACGGTCCGTATATTTAATTAAATGGCTATCAATTTCCACCATTTGTTCATGCACACCTTCCAACAATAGGCGAAAGTAGTCTACATCGGCATGAGTGTAATCAGGGTCTTCCATTGCATCACGCCTGATTTGTGAAAGCTCGCCTTTGTTTAGCAAACCGCGATATATGGCTTTTAATACCAGCTCGCGTGATTTGCGCCGACTTTTGCCGGTTTTTTCCGGTTTTGCCGGGCTAGGGTTGGTGATGTTTTCGCTCATAGTTGCCTCAATAAATTAGCCATTTCAATGGCAACCTGCGCTGCTTCTGCGCCTTTAATGCTCATGCGCGCAATGGCTTGTTCATCATCTTCTGTGGTTAAAACTGCGTTGGCAATAGGCACGCCGGAATCCGCCTGCACTTCAGCAATGCCGCGTGCGGATTCGTTAGCCACTACTTCAAAATGATAGGTTTCACCACGCACAATGGCGCCCAGTGCAATCAAGGCATCATATTTTTCGCTGAAAGCCATTTGCGCGAGAATTAACGGGGTTTCCAGCGCGCCCGGCACGGTGGCCAATGTAATGTCATCGGAATCCACACCCAGTTTAATGAGCTCTTCCTTACAGGCGGAAAGTAAGCCATCGCCTATATCCCGATTAAAACGCGATAACACTATGCCAATACGCAGACCTTTGCCATTCAGGTCAATTATAAGTTCTTTCATATTTGCTCCTCTTTATGATTTTGTATTTGAATTTTGTATTTAACCGGGATTATCCATTGGAAATTTTTTTATGACAAAACTAGCCGCTGTGGGCGGCTTCAGCTCGACAATGTCGGGTTAAAACCCGACCTACACTCTAATGGACAATCTAGGTTTAATGAATGGGGTAGATTATAGGACGAATAGCTGGCAGGATTGCGCCTAGCCTATTTATTTATCGCGTTAAAACGGTGTGGAGTGCAGCAGATGCTGTTGCCAATTAAGCTGATAGCGTTTGGTTAGCGCTGGATTACCACGCAATAACAGCAGATTTTCCGCATTTTTGTATTGTGCTGCCGCCGTAAAATTAAAGCTGCCGGTAATGACCACGGCATGAGGGCTTTCCGCATCTATCAGCATCACCTTGTTATGCGCGCTTTGGTGTTCAGCATCCAGCCAAACGGTGATACCGCCAGCCGCAAGTGCAGGTATTTGCGTATATGGCATATGATCGGTTTGCTCTTTATCGGCAATGAGGCTGACCTTTACACCACGTTGCTGCGCATTAATCAGCGCTCTGGCAATCGCCTTATGCGTAAAGCTATACGCTTGCACCAGAATTTGTTGCTGCGCCAGATTGATCGCGTCAATAATCAGCCCGGCAGCATCCTGTTGCGGCGTGAAGGCGACGGTGATGCTACCCGTAGCCGCGATGGGCTTGGGGTCAATAGCATTTGAGGATGTTTGAAAAGCGTTGGCATTATGGCTGAGAACAAACAGCGCCAATATCAGCCAGCGCCATGTGCCGGAGGGAATCATGCAGCGCTAAAAGCCCAATGCACGGGCAGATTGGTAAAAAATGAAGCTGATTACCCAGGCCAAAACCAGTGACCATACAATCGACAATAGCGTGAACGCCATGCTTTTTGATTCGCTTTTCAAGACCGCAATAGTGGAAAGGCAAGGCGTATAGATAAGGGTGAACAGCATAAAGCTCATGCCTTGTACCCAGTCCAGCTTCTGCGCAATGATGTGCATCAGCGCATCGCCTTGCAAGCCGTAAATAACGGCAAAGGCACCGATAACGATTTCCTTGGCGACAAAGCCGAACAGCAGCGCAATCGCCAGCTGGCCATCAATACCTATGGGCGTTAATACCGGAGCCAGCCAGCTGCCTATCATACCGGCCAGCGTAGCTTGACTGGCGGGTGGCACGTTGCCGGGGACGTGGGTTAGTATCCAAACCAGCACCACACCGATGATAATGAATTTGGTGGCGCGGTTTAAAAAGTGCCTGACTTCATGCCAACCGCGTAGCCAGATTTGTTGCAGGGTCGGAAAGCGGTAAGGCGGCAGTTCCAGAATGAAGGGTTCATTGCTGGCATAGCGCCCTTTGAATATCAGCGCGCTAAGAAAAATCGTTAGAAAACTCATCAGGTATAGCGAAAATAACACCAGGGGTGCCTGGGTGGCGGTGAATAGCGTGGCGGTCAGAAATAAAAATACCTGTAGCCGCGCGGAACACAGTGAAAGTGGAATCACCAGCATGGTCAGCAGACGCAAATTGCGCGAACGCATGACGCGAGTACCCATGAGCGCGGGGACATTGCAACCAAAGCCCATCAACATCATGACAAAGCCGCGACCGTCCAGCCCCATTTTCGCCATCAAGGCATCCATCATGAAAGCCGCGCGCGAAAGATAGCCACTATCTTCAACAATGGACATGATGATGAAAAACAGCACAATAATCGGCACAAAAGCCGTCACCGTGCCTATGCCGTTAAATACGCCATCCAGCAGCAGGCCTTGCAGCCAAGCGGGCGCGCCGGTTAACAAGGGTCCCAGTGCCTCGGTGCGCAAACCGGCCAGTAGCCAGGCCACGCCATCCTGCAAGGGCTTGCCCACGGCGAATATGAACTGAAACAACAAATACATGGCGGCAAAAAACAGCGGCAGCCCAAACCAGGGATGCAAGAGCACACGGTCAATTTTATTGGTGAGTTGATCGGTCAATTGTGCAGGCATCTGTACCGCATTTTTTACTATGCTTTCCATCTCGCGCTCTATGCTGCTGTCTTGCTGAAGCAAGGCAGCAATTTGTTCAGGCGACATGGAGGCGTGTTGGCGGTCGAGATTTTGTGCGGCGACTTGTAGTGCTTGCGGACAGGATTCGCCATATTTGGCACTGATAAGCACCACTGGCATTTGCAGCTGCTTGGACATGGCTTCGACATTGATGGTGATGCCGGCGCGACGCGCTTCATCACGCATGTTCAATAGCAAAATGGCAGGCAGCCCCAGTGCACGGGCTTGCAGTGCCAGCGAAATCTGCCGGTCTATCTGCGCGCTGTTGAGCACTATCATCACCAGATCAACCGTGTTATTGGCAAAAAAGTGTCGAACCACTTGCTCATCATCGGAAAAACCATGCAAATCATACAAACCGGGCAAATCGACTAATTCGGCGATATGGCCGCCCAGCAGAATTTTTGCGCTCATCAAATCAACAGTGATGCCAGGCCAGTTGCCTACGCGCGCCGATGCGCCGCTGATACGATTGAATAATGTCGATTTGCCCGTATTGGGCATACCTAGAAGGGCGATGCGTTTCATTAGTGAGTAATTTGAATACGGCGTGCTTCAGACTCACGCAGGACAATATCGGTAGAACCTATGCGCACATGCAACGGCCCGTTAAAATTGGCACGGCGTATGAACTCTATTTTTTTCCCCTGACGAAACCCGAGTGCGCTCAGACGCTGAAATAGCGATTCATCCGCGTGAACAGCGTGGATAACGCCACTTTCACCGGGATGTAAATTGGCCAGCGTAGTCATATGCAATCCTGTCAGAAGTCTTAATGATAATGATTCTCATTATTGCATATTCTTTAGTATCGTGGATGCAATATTAATAGGTAGTTTACAAAAAAGACGGCTAGTTAGATTAGCCGTCTTCAAGTGTTTTTACGAATATCGAGCTGGGGGGATTGAGCTTATTTCTTGGCTGCAGTACCAGGATTCACAACTATAGTGGCCTTGGTGCGCAGATCGGTCACTAATTTCTCAAACTTTTGCTGTTGCAGTTGTTTTTTGACATCGTCTTTCACTTTGTCATAAGCCGGTGCGGTTGTTGCGCGCGCATCTTCCAGCTTGATAACATGCCAACCAAACTGCGATTGCACTGGAGTTTGCGTAATTGCGCCCTTTTTTAGCGCCATTACCGCATCACTGAAAGGTTTGACCATACCGGCAGGTGAAAACCATCCCAGATCACCGCCCTTTTCTTTGGAGCCAGGGTCGGTTGATTTTTCTTTGGCTAATTTTGCAAAATCCGCACCTTTATTTAATTTTGCAATAATATCTTTAGCCTCGTCCTCCTTAGCCACCAGAATGTGTTTGGCGCTGTATTCCTTGTCGCCTAATTGCGCCTTTAATTTTTCGTAAGCAGCCTTGGTATCGGCATCACTAACCGGATTTTTCTTCAGATAATCTTGCAAAAAGCTATTCACCAGTAACTCGCGGTTAGCAAGTTCTGCTCTGGTGACATAATCCGCCTGCTTATCCAAACCTATACGCTGCGCTTCTTGATATACCAGCTCACTAGCGATTAATTTGTTAACAATCACATTGTGCACATTGCTATCAACAGTTTGGCCACGTGCAGCTGCATCTTTGGCAATAAAATCCACCAGTGTTTGCTTGATAGGTTTGCCATTCACAGTGGCTACATCACCAGCCGCATAAGCTGGCAGGCAAATAAGCGCAGATAGCGTGGCTAAAGTAATTAATGATATTTTTTTCAGTTTCATTTACAAATCCTCGATGATTAAAAAGTGACTAAAGTTTAGGGGGTGATTCATCTGTTGCAATGGCTTGAATACTTAAGGCATGAATTTGATGCGGCATTAAATCGGCAACTAATTGATAAATAGAGCGATGACGGATTATCTGTGATTTTCCGCAAAATTGCGAGCTTACTACGGTGAGCGAAAAGTGTCCGCCACCGCCATTGCCTTGATGACCAGCGTGTAGCGCACTATCATCTTTGATTTCAAGCACTAAGGGCGCAAGTACAGAAAGTCGAACGCGTATTTCTTCTATGAGTGTCATTTATGCAGGCAACGTTTTGCGAAAAGGTTTAACGGATACTTTGACGTATACGCCTGAAGCTACAAATGGATCCGCTTGCGCCCAAGCTTGAGCTTCAGCCAGATTGTCAAACTCGGCCACAATCAGACTGCCAGTAAAGCCCGCTGAGCCAGGATCCTGGCTATCAATGGCAGGAAAAGGCCCGGCCAGCAACAATCGCCCTGCATTTTGCAATGCCTGCAAACGTTCAAGGTGAGCAGGACGGCTTGCCTGGCGTAGCACCAGACTGTTGGGCGCATCTTCAGCAATAATGACGTACCACATTGGCACTTTCCTTTTACTCGGAGTCTGCTTCAGTTATATATTTATTGAGCATCAGGCTTTGTGCAATGACAAACACCAGCATCAAACCTGTTGTACCAAAGAGTTTAAAGTTGACCCAGGTATCCGTGGAAAAATTAAACGCCACATAGAGATTAAGGCAACCCAATAACGCAAAAAACAGTGCCCAAGCCAGATTAAGGTTGTTCCAGACAGCATTCGGCAAGGAGATTTGTTTCTCCATCATGCTACGTATCAGATTTTTTTTGACAAAAAGGTTGGTGCCAATCAGCGCAACGGTAAACAGCCAATATAAAACCGTAGGCTTCCATTTGATGAAATTTTCATCATGCAGAAATAGCGTGGCACCGCCAAAAACCACAATGATGATACCACTGGCAATGAGCATGCCATCGACCTTGCCATGCTTGTATTTCACCCAGCCAATCTGGCACAGAGTAGCGACGATAGCAGAGGTTGTGGCTGCATAAATTCCGAAAAATTTAAAGACTATAAAAAACAAGATGACCGGAAACAGGTCAAAGAAAAACTTCATTGGGAAGCCTTAGCAAAAGGTAAGAGTATATGTTAACGCGGTATTTTGCTATGATTCAGCCAGTGAAACAAGTTAATTTATATAAAGTATCCAATGCCATCCATGATAGACCTGCATAGCCACTCGACTGTTTCTGACGGCTTGTTAACGCCGGAAGAGCTGGTGACGTACGCCGCCAGCAAGGGAGTGCGTGCTTTGGCTTTGACAGATCACGACGACACCGCAGGCTTTATTGAAGCCAAAGTCACTGCAGATCGACACGGAATAACGTTGATTCCAGGCGTGGAAATTTCTGTGACATGGCACCGGCGCACTCTGCATATTGTTGGCTTGAATATAAATCCTGACCATGCCCCATTGGCAAAGGGTTTGCTCGAAATTCGCGCGGGGCGCCACATACGCGCAAAAAACATGGCGGATGGCTTGGAGAAAATCGGCATTCAGGGCAGTTTGGACGGTGCCTATTCTTACGCCAGACAAGGCATTATCAGCCGCACCCATTTTGCACAGTTTCTAGTCGGACAAGGTTGGGCTCCCAATATTCGAGCCGTATTTAAAAACTATCTGGTCAAAGGCAAGCCCGGCTATTTTGAACACAGCTGGGCAAGTTTGGAAGAGGCGATCTCCTGGATAACTGGCAGCGGCGGGGTCGCCGTATTGGCACATCCCGGACGTTATGATTTGGGTCGCACCAATATGCTGCTGTTATTGGAAGAGTTCCGCAATCTGGGCGGTAGCGCCATTGAAGTGGTAACAGGTAGCCATACCGTAGAGCAATATCAGGAATTTGCCAAGCTGGCCAGGCTGTTTGGCCTGCAAGCCTCACAGGGCTCGGATTATCATGGTCCGGGACACAATTATATGGATATGGGGCGATTGCCGGAACTGCCTGACGGCTGTGTGCCGGTATGGCAAAACTGGCCGGGAATTGATGAGATAGCAATGCAACCTCAAATGAAAGCAGGCGCATACTAATGGCGCAATATTTTGTCATACATCCAGAGAATCCACAGACCAGACTGGTTCAGCAATCCGTAGAAATTCTGCTAGGCGGCGGAGTCATTGCTTATCCAACCGATTCAAGTTATGCCTTGGGCTGCATACTGGGCAATAAACAAGCTCAAGAGCGTATTCGTGAGATACGCGGGGTGGATGAATCGCGCCACTTCACTTTAGTGTGCCGCAATCTGGCTGAATTGGCGAGCTATGCGCAAGTGGATAACAGCCAGTTTCGCTTATTAAAAGCCAACACACCGGGACGTTATACTTTTTTGCTTAAAGCCACCAAGGAAGTACCACGCCGTTTACAACACCCCAAACGCAGTACTGTTGGTTTACGTGTGCCGCAACACGCAGTGACATTGGCGATTCTTGAGGCACTGAATCAGCCCTTATTAAGCATGACCTTGTCATTGCTCGGTGAAGAAGAACCGCTCAATGAAGCATGGGAAATTCGTGACCGACTGGAACGCCAAGTGGATTTGGTGATAGATGCCGGAGCCTGCTTGGCAACGCCGACAACAGTGATTGATTTAACCGGTGAAGCACCACAGCTGATCCGCCTGGGCGCGGGTGATCCGAAGCCGTTTGGACTGTAAAGATACCCACTATGGAAGTCCTTCAATTATTACTACAATCACTTTCCAATCTGGATACCGTGCAACGCATTACGGTTTATGCGCTCCCTGTGATTTTTGCCATAACCGTACACGAGGCAGCACATGGCTATGCAGCGCGCCATTTTGGCGATATGACAGCGGATGCTGCTGGTCGCATTAGCCTCAACCCCTTGCGTCACATCGACCCCGTTGGCACTTTGCTGATTCCCGCACTAACTATGTTGGTCGGTGGTATTTTGTTCGGTTGGGCAAAGCCCGTCCCTGTTAATTTTTCAAAATTACGCCACCCCAAGCGCGATATGTTATGGGTTGCTGCTGCCGGGCCAGGGGCTAATTTAGTCATGGCTTTATTTTGGGCACTGGCTATTAAATTTTCTTCAGTGTTTCCTGATTTCATAGCCACACCTTTAGCTTTAATGGGAGCCGCAGGCATTATCATCAATGTGATACTGATGGTGCTTAATTTATTGCCACTACCGCCACTGGATGGTGGGCGCATTGCCGTAAGCTTGTTACCTAACCGCCTGGCTTATCGCCTTGCCCAGATAGAGCCATATGGTTTTATTATTTTAATCGTACTGATGTTCACCCATGTGCTGGGTAATATTTTATGGCCTATGATAGGTATTGTTTTAAATTTGATTACTTGGATTATTTTTTGAGCGCTAGACTTTAACTTGAGGTTTTGAAATGTTTTTGAGATTTAGAAATGGCAGTTGAACGCATATTATCGGGGATGCGCCCTACCGGGCTGTTGCATTTAGGCCACTACCACGGCGTTTTGAAAAACTGGATCAAGCTGCAACATGAGCAGGAATGCCTGTTTTTTGTCGCGGATTGGCACGCCCTTACTACGCATTACGATACCCCACAAGTCATTGAAGACAATGTGTGGGAAATGGTGGTGGATTGGCTTGCAGCCGGCGTTGACCCGGCCAACGCCACAATTTTTATTCAATCCCGCGTACCCGAACATGCAGAATTATTCACCTTGCTGTCGATGATTACGCCGCTGGGCTGGCTGGAGCGTGTGCCAACCTACAAAGATCAACAGGAAAAACTTGCGCATAAGGATTTATCTACTTATGGCTTTTTGGGCTATCCCCTATTACAAAGCGCGGATATTCTAATTTACAAAGCCACGCAGGTGCCAGTAGGCGAAGATCAAATCCCGCATATTGAATTCACGCGTGAGATTGCGCGTCGTTTTAATCATATTTATGGCCGTGAGCCAGGGTTTGAAGAAAAAGCCCACGCAGCGATCAAAAAGTTGGGTGGTAAAAAAGGCGCGCTGTATGACGAATTACGCAACCGTTATCAGGAAAGTGGTGATGATGAAGCGCTGGAATCAGCCCGTGCCTTGGTAGAAGAACAACAAGGCTTAAGCCTGGGTGATTCCGAGCGTTTATTGGGTTATCTGGAAGGCGGCGGCAAAATGATTCTAGTCGAGCCGGAATACAAATTAACACCGGCCTCAAAAATGTTTGGTCTGGATGGGCAGAAAATGTCCAAATCCTATAACAATACGATTTCCCTGCGTGAGTCGCCGGATCTGGTTGCCAAGAAAATCAAAACCATGCCTACCGATCCGGCACGTATACGCCGTACGGATGCTGGCGACCCAGCCAAATGTCCAGTATGGCAATTGCATGAAGTTTATTCGGACGACAGCACTAAAACCTGGGTGCAGAATGGTTGCCGCAGTGCAGGCATAGGCTGCATTGAATGTAAACAACCGGTGATTCAAGGCGTACTCGCGGAACTCAAACCCATACAAGAGCGTGCCGCAGAATACTCTGAAGATCCTACGCTGGTAAAAAATGTGGTGGCAGAAGGCTGTGAGCGTGCACGAAAACTGGCAAAAGAAACCATGCGTGAAGTACGCGAAGCCATGGGCCTGAATTATAACTAAGAGCATTGCAACCAAATGAATTACAAGAGAAAAAATTATGGCACGTCCGTTTAAACAACAACGCGACCCGCGTGCAGCAAGCACCAGACCCGTAGCCATTGACCCGGACGCACCCACGCAGCGGCTGCATAAGCTTTTAGCACTCTCCGGGCTGGGTTCACGGCGCGAGATGGAAACATTGATTGCCAGCGGCCGCATTACCATTAATGGCGAAGTGGCCATCGTTGGCGCTGGTGTGCTGCCTTCTGATATTGTGCGGCTGGATAGCCGCCCATTGCGCTTGCCATTTGAAGCCGAATTACCGAAAGTGCTGATCTATCACAAGCCGGAAGGCGAAATAGTAACGCAGGATGACCCGGAAAAGCGTGCCACCGTATTCGACAAACTGCCGCATATCAAAGGTGCGCGCTGGGTAGCCATTGGCCGCTTGGATATGAATACTTCAGGCTTGTTGATTTTCACAACCTCGGGCGAACTGGCCAATTACTTCATGCATCCACGCTACGAAGTTGAACGTGAATATGCGGTGCGCATTTTTGGCGAATTAACCGAGGAACAACTGCTGCAACTGACACAAGGTATAGAGCTGGAAGATGGCCCGGCAAGCTTTGATGTCATCCATCCGCTAGGCGGCGAAGGTTCCAACCATTGGTATAAAGTGGTTCTGCGCGAAGGCCGTAACCGCGAAGTGCGCCGTTTGTTTGAGTCGCTACAGCTACCTGTTAGCCGTTTGATGCGCGTGCGCTTCGGTCCGATTAATCTGCCGCCACGGGTAAAGCGTGGCCAAATGCTAGAGCTGGAACCAAAGGAAGTTATAGGCCTGCTAGAGTGGGCTGGGCTGGAAGTGCCACGCGCGCCGTTACGTCAACGTACAGCACGCGAAATAGAAAGTGCTTCCAAGGTTTTTACACCAAAGGAACGCAAGGAGCCAGCCAGACGTAGTTCCGCTGGCCGGACAGCTTTGGCCGAACCGGCAGCAGATAACTCCAGCGCACCCAAAAACGCACGTCGCAGAGTAGGAGAGCACATACCAGGAAGCAGACCCACTCCGGCAAGCAAGCCCACAAGCAAACCCAGAAAGCCAGTAGCGACGAATCGCCGTGTTCGCCAAACCAGCGATCTGAATGAGCCCGCACAGCAAAAACGCAGTGATAAAACCCGTGGGCGAGGCTAATTAATTTAGTGACCAATCTTGATTGGGTTTTGCCAATGGCGAGTATTCTTGCCAGTTAAACCGAAATAACGAGGTATTGGGTGATAAAAGTCAGGCAATTGCTGGGTGTTACTGGCATAGACCCAAATGAACGCATAACAGCACTGCGCTGGGCGGAACGATTGCAATGGCCTGTTTTACTGGTGGCGATCTGGATTCCTATTCAGTGGTATCTGGAAGAAGTTCACGCAATTAGCCTGACAACGGCGCACTACTTCGATTGGGCTATCTGGCTAATTTTCCTGCTTGAAACCGCACTGATAACCACGCTGGCACGTGATAAATGGCGTTATCTGTGCAATAACTGGATGAATCTGCTCATTATTTTTGGTGGATTTCCTATAGTTTGGACAGAGACCCCACTGGTTGGAGCCCTGCGTAATTTGCGTTTAATGATTATGTTGTTTCTGATTTTCCGCGTATCTCCCCGCTTCCGTAAATATCTTGCCCAAGGCCAGGTCGGCCCCACATTACTGGTAACTTCGGTCATTGTGATGCTGTCAGGCATTATTGTTTCCCACATAGACCCCAGCATAGGTAATGCCTGGGATGGCATGTGGTGGGCATGGGTGACGATTAGTCACACCGGTTACGGAGACATTGTTCCCATTAGCGGAGCCGGGCGTTTTTTTGGTGCTTTGGTGATTTTGCTGGGCGTGGTTCTGGTCTCGTTACTGACAGCGAATCTATCCGCTTTTTTGATCGGTAGCGAGGTGAAAAAAGTCGAAAAAGAAGAAAAACAGGTAGATGTTCAGCTCAAGCAAATTGCTGAGCGGCTGGAAAACATAGAGCGCTTACTTAATCATCATGCGTTAGATAACACAACAAATGCAACCAGAGATGATGTTGCACTCATTCACGAGAATATCCAGGCTAGAAAATAAAAAAGGAGCCGCAGCTCCTTTTTTAAGTTTTCAATTTATTTGAATTATTTCACACGGTTTCTGTATTCATTGGTACGCGTATCAATTTCAATCTTGTCACCCGTTGCGCAAAATAGCGGTACGGGCAATTCAAAACCGCTGGCAATCTTGGCTGGCTTCATTACCTTACCTGAAGTATCACCCTTGACTGCTGGCTCGGTGTAAGTGATTTCACGCACCACTGAGTTGGGCAAATCAACCGAGATGGCTTTATCGTTATAAAAACGTACATCACAGGCCATGCCAACTTCCAGGTAGTTCAATGCCTCGGCCATAAATTCAGCGTCAATATCATATTGGTTGTATTCGGCATCCATGAATACATACGCTGGGTCAGCAAAGTAGGAATAGGTCACTTCCTTCTTCTCCAGCACCACCACGTCGAATTTGTCATCCGCGCGATAAATGGATTCGCTTGGCGCTTCGGTGAGCAGATTCTTGAATTTCATTTTAACCACCGCTGAATTGCGGCCTGACTTGTTGTATTCCGCTTTTAATACGACGAGTGGATCATTGCCGATCATGATGACGTTACCTACGCGAACTTCTTGAGCTGTTTTCATATATTGTCCTGCTTGTTGAGATTAAAGTTTGATAGCGCTAAATAAGCCAGCACGAAAAACCGCGCATTATAACTTATTTTCGCAAAAAGTCGCCGCAAAAGTCGTAAGCGCAGAGGCTAGATCTACTGGCTTAGCAAATTGATTTGTTTGTGTTGTTGCATGAAGTTGTAGCGCGGGCAAGTGCAGTAAAAGTGCACGCGCGTTGGATGGCGCAAATGTATGGCTACACCAGTTATGATGAAAATCATCTAACACTTCGCGGCTGCTTGCGTTGAGGCCGCTACCATAGCGCTCAATAAACGCATTTAACTTGATGAGATGCGTTTCCTCTTGTTGCCGGTAAGGTTGCCAGATAAAGGGCTTTGCCGCCCATAGAGCGCGTATCCAGCTATCTTCCCCGCGTACAAAGTTGAGATCGCACGCCCACAGTAGCTGATCGTAAGTTTCCGCTGCAAGGAAAGGCAGTATTTGCAGCGTGAGATTGCCTTTTTGATATTGTTGGCCAATTTCCAGCGGCACTTTTTGCTCTTCACTGGCAAAATATTTCGCAATAATAGATAAAGCAACACTTTCCGGAACCAGACATAGTACAGCTTGCTCATGCTGAGCCAATACTTCCAGAAGATCAGCAATAGGCGCATCCGCATAGCAAAACAACGAAATTTTTAACGCCGATTCATTTACAACACTCAAACGCTGCCAGAAAGTGGCTTGCGCAGAACTCGAGCGTTGAAACATTTCACGCTGTTCAATGAGGTTTTTTTCACGGATTAATCCGCCTGTATGCAAGCTAAAGCCAGGGAAGAAAAAATACTTGGTAAGTGGCAAAATCGGATGCGGCGAACGTTGCAGATGAAAATTATCCACCCAGGTTTCTGCCGAGAGATATTCCAGATTCAGCCACACCGGTTGTTGAGGCCTTTCAGCCATAGCTAAAACATAATTTTGCGGCAATTCACAAGCAAAAGCTTCAATCACGACATCCGCAACGGCAGCATCAGGAAACACGTCCGGCCAATGACAAATGTCAATGCGGGCTATGGTTTGCCGCACCGATCTGGAATCCAGAGTCGGAATCAAGCGCTTTGCAATTTCCAGCTCATCCACCCATAAACGTACAGCAAGGCCATGCTCATGCGCCAGCTGTCTGGCTAAACGCCAGCAAACGCCAATATCGCCATAGTTATCAATAACGCGGCAGAAAATATCCCAACGCTGAGGCGGCAACACTGGCAACGGCTTGGTTTGCATCAGATTTTTTCTGAGAATATGAATTTCCAGAAGGCCTTATTCGTCATTCTCGGCCCGATAGCGGATGTCTTGCACTTCATATTCTTCTTCACCGGCAGGTGTTTGCACTTTCACAATATCGCCAATCTGTTTGCCCAGCATGGCCTTGGCCAAAGGCGAAACCCAGCTAATCCAGCCTTTGGTAGGCTCCAGCTCATCCTGGCCGACAATACGGTAAACATGCTCCGTCTCGCGTTCCAAAGAATACAAAGTGACCCAAGCCCCAAAGTAAACTTTCTCCAAGCCCTGTTGTGTCGCCGGGTCTACGATGACAGCGAGATCCATGCGCTGCATCAAAAAGCGCAAACGTCCATCAATCTGGCGCAAACGTCTTTTGCCGTAGATGTAATCACCATTTTCAGAGCGGTCACCATTGCCTGCCGCCCATGAAACCACGCGCACCACCTCAGGCCGCTCTACTTTCAGCAAGTGCGTAAACTCGGCCTCAATCGCCGCATGGCCTTGGGGAGTGATGTAATTCTTTTGATCGGGTTTTTTGGGGGTTGCCATAGCGATGGCAAGGTATGCTGGTGTCACACTAATGTCAAGCTTGCGAATTCAGACCTCATAGAATAGACTTGAAATTCCTCATGTATTTCATACTGCACGTAAGCCGCCATTCTAAAATTATGCGTATTGAAATCTCCATCCCCAGTCAAACCCTGACGTTATTCGATGCTGTTGGCGACATCAAAAAACAATACCGTATTTCTACCGCCGCCAATGGCATAGGCAGCGAAAAAGGCAGCGGCTGCACACCTTTGGGCAAGCACATCATCCGCGCCAAAATTGGTGCCGATGCGCCGCCAAATGCGGTATTTGTCGGCCGCCGTGCTACCGGGGAAATCTGGTCGCCGCAATTGGCCGCAGCCTATCCCCAGCGCGATTGGATTTTAACGCGCATTCTCTGGCTTTCCGGTTGCGAGCTGGGCAGCAACCGGCTGGGCAATGTCGATACCATGCAGCGCTATATTTACATACATGGCACACCGGATGACCAGCCCATGGGCAAACCGGGCTCGCATGGTTGCATACGTATGCGCAATGCCGATTTGGTCGAGCTATTTGATTGGGTGGCCGTAGGTACGCCAGTGAATATTGTTGATACGCAGGCTGAGGAACTGCCGTGATTAAACGTTTATTGGGTGTCATTCCTGTGGTATTTGGCGTGCTGCTGCTGACTTTCCTGTTGGTGCATTTGGTGCCGGGAGATCCGGTGGATGTGATGCTGGGGGAATCAGCCACGCAGGCAGACAGGACAGAATTGCGCGCTGATTTGGGATTAGACCGGCCCTTGGTGATACAGTTTGCTACGTATTTAAACAAACTGGCGCATGGAGATTTTGGTCGCTCGATTCATACGCAAACGCCGATTGCAAACTTGCTTGCCGAGCGCCTGCCTGCAACTGCCAGCCTGGCCATTACTGCCTTATTAATTGCCTTGTGCCTAGGTTTGCCGCTGGGCATAGTGGCCGCGCTTAAACAGCACCAATGGCCGGATAAGCTGGCCACTTTGTTGAGTTTAACGCTTTCTGCCATGCCGCATTTCTGGTTGGGGCCGTTGCTGATGCTGGTGTTTGCGTTGTGGCTGGGCTGGTTGCCGGTAAGCGGCATGGACGGAGTGGCTTCCATGGTGTTACCCGCGTTAACGCTGGGCTTTGGTTTGGCGGCGATACTCACGCGCATGACGCGCGCGAGTCTGCTGGAAGTACTGCATGAGGATTTTGTGCGTACCGCGCGTGCCAAAGGGCTGCCGGAGCGCATGGTGATTTTGCACCATGCCCTGCGTGCCGCCTTGTTACCGGTGGTGACCGTGATCGGTTTGCAACTTGGTTCCTTGCTCGCCGGTGCGGTGATTACAGAAACTGTGTTCGGCTGGGATGGTGTGGGTCGATTGCTAGTGGAATCCATCGAAAAGCGTGATTATCCGGTCACGCAAGCCTGTGTGCTGGTAATTGCCCTGATTTATGTGCTGGTCAATCTGTTGACCGATTTTCTCTACGCACGTTTGGATCCGCGCGTCAGATTCACCGTATGAATATGAAGCTGAATTGGACTATCGCGGTCATCATGCTCTGGATTTGCGTAGCGCTGGCCTCGGTGTTTTTTAATCATCATGCCGATGCGATTGATCTCGATCATATTTTATCCACACCCAATTTACAAGCGTTGTTAGGAAATGATGATCTTGGCCGAGATGTGCTGGCGCGGCTGATGGTAGGCGCACAAACAGCACTAACGGTGGCGCTGTTGGTGTCGATTATTACGCTGAGTTTTGGTACGGCTGTCGGCCTGATTGCGGGCTATTTTGGCGGCTGGGTGGATAGGCTGCTGATGCAGATTACCGATGTGTTTCTGGCCTTCCCCGGCATCTTGCTGGCGATTGCTTTTGCTGCCGTATTGGGCCCCGGTTTGAATAATCTGCTACTGGCGCTGTGCCTGACTTCATGGGTGGGTTATGCACGGCTAACCCGTGCGCAGGCACTGGCACTACGCCATCGCCAGCATGTGTTGGCAGCACAAGCACTGGGGGCATCGGTGCCGCGCATCATGTTCAAACACATGCTGCCGCTACTGCTGGCACCGCTGGTGGTGGAAGCCACCTATAGCATCGCCGGATTGGTTATCGCCGAAGCCAGCTTATCTTTTCTTGGCTTGGGCATACAAGCCCCCCATGCGTCGTGGGGTGGCATGTTACGTGATGGGGTGCGTTATTTGTTGATTGCGCCGCATTATGTATTGGCAGTGGGCGTGAGTTTGATGTCACTGGTGTTGGCGGTCAATGTATTGGGCGACCAATTGCGCGATGCCTGGGATGTAAAGAGAAATAATGCCGATAGATAGCAAAATAGAATCCATCATCACCGCAATCGCCAGCGATGGCTTTGCCATTATTCCCGATTTTTTGCCGCCCGCACAAATTGCTGCACTGGCCGATGAAGCCAGACAATTGCAAGTCGCCGGAGAAATGCGCCGCGCAGTGACCGGCAGCAGCAACGCCACAACTGCAGATAATAAAATGCGTGGAGACTTCATCCACTGGCTGGAAGATGCCAACGCCAGCCGCGTGCAAAAGTCGTATTTGCAGACCATGGATACCCTGCGCGAGCAGCTGAATCTTCATTTCTATCTGGGACTGTTCGAGCTGGAAAGCCACTTCGCCATTTACCCCACCGGCGCGATTTACCGCAAACATCTGGATCAGTTTCAGGATAAACAGCACCGGCAAATCAGCTGCATACTTTATCTGAACCATGCCTGGCAGGCCGAAGATGGCGGGCAGTTACGGTTTTATCTGAATGGCAGGCATGAAGAAACTTACCTCGATATTGAGCCTATAGGTAGCACTCTGGTAGTGTTTTTGTCCGACCAATTCTGGCATGAAGTATTGCCTGCCAAACGGCAACGTATCAGCTTGACAGGGTGGTTCAGGACGCGGGAATGAATCTGGTGCAAAGCATGATGCAAAAGGTGCGATGTGATGGCACGGATACAGATATACAAAGTGGATGCAAACGACCAGAGCAGAGAAGCGACATGGTTAGCCGTGGCGGCTAACCATGGTTTGCGTTTGTCTACAGCTGATTGCGATATAGCTTGTAGATCACACTCATGCTCAGGCTGACAAATAATCCAAAAACCACCACGATAAGGTTAATGGCAATATCCGCTTTGACCATCAAGGTGTAAACACCGATCAATGTCAGAATGCCTAAATTTTCATTAAAGTTTTGTACGGCGATAGAGTGTCCAGAGCCGATGAGAAGGTGACCCCGATGCTGTAGCAAGGCATTTAGCGGTACCACAAAAAAACCACTGAGTACGCCAATGACAAACAAGAGCGCGGCAGCTACACGCCAATCATGCACAAAAATCATGGCAATCACCAATAAGCCCATGACAATGCCAGCAGGTAGCACTTTGGCAGAATCTTCCAGGTTGATGTATTTGGCTGCAACCACGGAGCCTACGGCGATACCTATGGCTACAGTGGCGATGAGCTGCGTGGCATGAGCAATATCAAAATTGAGGGCTATGGCTGCCCAGGCTAATACCACGAGCCTGAGCGTGGCTCCCGCGCCCCAAAACAGCGTGGTTACCGCCAACGCCACTTGCCCCTGCGTATCTGCCCAAAGGGTTCTAAAAGAATGCCAGAAATCGCGCAATACATATAGAGGGTCTCTTTTGGGCAATTTATGGTCGATAGGGAGATGCGGGATATACAGGTTGAATCCGGCCGCAGCCAGATACAACCCGGTAATGATGACCATGGCCAGGTGCGGATCTACACTTGCCAGTTTTCCACCAACAATAGCGCCCAGAATAATGGCGATAACCGTGGAACCTTCCATCCAGCCGTTGGCTTTTACCAGCATGGCGGCAGGTAAAAGCTCTGTAAGAATGCCGTATTTGGCGGGTGAATAAGCCGCCGCACCTATGCCGACGATGCCATAGGCATACAGTGGCTGCATCCCCAGCAACATGGAAACGCTACCGATGATTTTTATGCTGTTGGAGGCCAGCATGACACGTCCTTTGGGAAACGCATCGGCAATGGAGCCAACAAAGGGTGCCAGCAGGATGTAGGAAATGACAAAGAACTGCATCAGTAGTGGCGTATGCCAATCTGGCGCACTCATCACTTTGAGCAAGGCAATGGCCGCAAACAGCAGTGCGTTATCGGCTAGCGCAGATAAAAACTGCGCTAGTAAGATGATATAAAAACCCAGATTCATTGCACTTTTAGTCGCCAGTACTCCTGGCGCAGATTCTTTCTATTGAGATGGTTGAGCAAGACTGGTGGATGTTGACAGCTTTTATAAGGCCTCGGCAGCAAAATCAGCTAGCCGCGAACGCTCGCCACGCACCAGCGTTACCGTTCCATTGTGTTCCCAGCCCTTGAAGCGGTCAACCACATAAGTCAAACCGGAGCTGCCTTCGGTTAAGTAAGGCGTATCAATTTGCGAGATATTGCCCAGGCAGACCACTTTGGTACCAGGGCCAGCGCGGGTAATAAGCGTTTTCATTTGTTTGGGCGTGAGATTTTGCGCTTCATCAATAATCAAAAACTTGCTTAAAAAGGTTCGTCCACGCATAAAGTTCAAGGATTTAACCTTGATTCTTGATCGAATCAAATCCTGTGTGGCGGCACGTCCCCAATCGCCCGCTTCTTCGTCCGTTTTATTGAGTACGTCCAGATTATCTTCCAGCGCCCCCATCCACGGTGCCATTTTTTCTTCTTCGGTGCCTGGCAAAAAGCCAATATCCTCGCCCACAGAGACGGTGGCACGGGTCATGACAATCTCGCTATACAACTTTTTATCCAGCGTTTGCGTCAAGGCGGCGGCTAATGTAAGCAAGGTTTTACCGGTTCCGGCCTGGCCTAATAATGAAACAAAATCAATTTCAGGATCCATGAGTAAATTCAGGGCAAAGTTTTGTTCACGATTGCGCGCTGCGATGCCCCAAATGCCATGCTTGGCCTGGGTGTAATCGTGTATCACTTCCAACACGGCGATATTACCTGTCACATTGCGCACTATGGCATGAAAAGGTTTTTCAAATTCATAATACACAAATTGGTTAATCAACAGGCTAGTGCAAATCGGGCCGGTAATGCGATAAAACATGCGCCCTGCTTCCTGCCAGGATTCCAGCGCCTTGCTGTGGGTTTCCCAAAAATTGGCTGGCAGCTCTTTCATGCCGCTGTACAACAAATCGGTATCTTCCAGCACTTTATCGTTAAAGTAGTCTTCTGCCGGAATGCCCAAAGCGCGCGCTTTAATGCGAATGTTGATGTCTTTGCTAACCAGAATAACCTGGCGATTGGGATGCTTCTTTTGCAAATCCCAAACCACGCTCAAAATTTCGTTATCCGCCTTGCCGCCCGCCAACATGGGCAACTCAGTGCTGACTGCCGCCGCTTGCAAGAACAAGTGACCGCTCACATGGGTATTGCCGCGAATGGACAGCGGCGAACCTTTTTCCAGATCCACCAGTGTTGGCCCGACAATTTCTTCCAGGTTACGGCTGGTTTGACGCGCATTACGCGCCACTTCAGTCATGCCTTTTTTGTGGTTATCCAGCTCTTCCAGCGTCACCATGGGCAGAAAAATGTCATGCTCTTCAAAGCGAAACAAGCTGGAAGGATCATGCATCAGCACATTGGTATCCAGTACAAAAAGCTTGGTTACAGCAGCACGTTTCTTAACCATCAGATTATCCTTTTTATATTTATTAGCGAGATGAATTACAGTGACTTAATAAAATCCAGCACCACCGCCGCATGACCGTCGGCCTTCACTTTACGCCATTCCTTGACCATGCGGCCAGTGCTATCAATCACAAAGGTACTGCGTTCAATACCACGCACCTGTTTACCGTACATATTTTTCAGCTTGATGACTTCAAACAAATTGCACGCAACTTCTTCCGTATCAGCCAGCAACTCAAAAGGAAAGTTGAACTTGGCTTTAAAGTTCTCATGCGATTTCAGACTATCGCGCGAAATTCCCACAATTTCAGCATTCGCCGCCTGAAATTCATCATAAGCATCCCTAAACTGAATGCCCTGCGTAGTACATCCGGGCGTGGAATCCTTGGGATAAAAATATATGATTAAGGTTTTACCCAAATGTTCCGAGAGGCGAAACGTTTTTCCACTGGTAGCGGGAAGTTCAAATTCAGAAATAGTTTGATTTGGCATGTTTAATCTATGAGTAGAACGGTGGTTAAATTGAAAAGCAACAGCCTCACATTGTTGTTAAAAAAACACTTTAAGGCAAGTTTGTTTTTAGGAAGAAGATATGGGAGGCGACACTTTAAGAAAAATTGGCTCTATGTGGTTTGTAGTTGGTAGAAGAATGTCTTCCCCCTTTGTAAAAGGGGGAAGACATTCTTCTACCAACTATTAGCGAGCTAACTGCCACAGCATTACCCATTACAAACCACATAGCACCATTTTAATGAACCCTTGCCGGATAGTTTTTGACTGGCTGGGCAGTGATGAAATTGTTGCTCAATGCCCATGCTTTTCTTTGATTGTGAGGTGAATGCATGGGTAGTGTAGCTGAAGAATTGGCTGGCTAGACGCAGGATCATATTACAAATCCAAAGTTTAACTTTGGATTTGTAAGGCTAAGGATATTGTACTTAAACATTAATCTCTTAGCGCTGACATTTCACACAATAAAACGTTGAGCGTTGCCCTTGTTTGATGCTGGTGATGGCGGTGCCGCAGATTTTGCAGGCTTGACCAGTACGGCCGTAGACGAAGTATTCCTGCTGAAAATAGCCGGGGTTGCCGTCGGCACCAAAAAAATCGCGCAGACTACTGCCGCCTGCTTTTAGGGCATCGTGCAAGGTGGCTTTGATTTCGTTGACCAGACGCTCGCAGCGCGCCAGGCTGAGTTTTTGCGCTGGGGTTTGCGGGTTGATTCGGGCGCGGAAGAGTGATTCGCTGGCGTAGATATTGCCTACGCCGACCACCAGATGGCTATCCATAATGACGGTTTTGATGGGCGCGCTGCGCTTGCGTAATTGGCTGTGTAGCCATGCGCCAGTGAATGCGTCATCCAGCGGTTCCGGGCCAAGTGCATCGAGCAAGGGGTGTTGGGCGGTGCCGTCTGCGTTTAGTTGGCTGCGGTCTATCCATAAAATGGCACCAAAGCGGCGTGGGTCGCGCAGTCTGAGGACATGGCCATCGCTAAAATGTATGTCGAAATGGTCGTGTTTGGCGGCAGGTCCATCATGTTCCAGCAGGCTGAGGCGGCCGGACATGCCGAGGTGCAGCAGCAGGATGCCGGACTCGCATTGCGCCAGTATGTATTTGGCGCGGCGCTTGAATGCGGTAAATTTTTGCCCGATCAGGGTTTGTAATAAATGCGGCGGAATAGGCCAGCGCAGCGTGGGGTTGCGGATGATGACCTGGCTGATGGTTTTGCCCAGCAGTGGCAGCAGGCCTAAGCGCGTGGTTTCTACTTCGGGTAATTCAGGCATGAGGCCTTATTGGCTGCATTTATTTTGCGATGCTGACGGGCGGATTCAATAGCGCAAATCCGGCATCGGCAGGCAGGTGGTAGCTCAAGCCCTCATCGGGGCGGCCTAAAATCACTTCCGGGGATTCCTGCAATTTATCAAAGTGCACTTTGCGGCCATCGGCCAGTTTGACTTCAAACGATGGCGACACGATTCTGTGGTTGGGCGTGTAGGGTTCCACGGAAATGACGCTGACATTTTTCCAGTTGCCTTCAAACCATTCATTCATATCATTCTGGCTGAGCTTGGCGTTGGCAGAGCTGATCCACTTTCCTTTGACCAGATCCACTTGCAGCAGGCTTTCTTGCCATTGTTCCAGATGCGAGAAATCAAACCCGGCGATTTTTTCGCTCTGGGCGAGCGGGTTTTTATCGATGAATTCAACCGGCTGCACAGAGGCGACTTCGGCATAGGTGTAAGGGAGCAAATACACGGCGTTTTTATACAGCATATATTGCTCGCTGCTGACGGGGTTGAAATTGCCAAACAGAAATTCTTCGTTATCCAATTTCAGTTTTAATCTTGGGCTATCCAGACCAAAGCGCGCCAGGTCGGTCGCGGGGAATTTTTCTGTGCTGGTGGCGGCAACTATGGATAGCAGTCTTTGCACCAGCATCTGGTCGGCTCGTGCTGGCTGGGGCTGCATCATGCGCCAGTAGTTGTTGATTTTTTCAAACACCAGCGGCGCTTTGGAGGGAAACTCGACACGGATTTTGTTGAAGCTGGCGAGCTTGAGCGCAGATATTTCATGCTTTTTTTGCGCTCGTTCCACAGGGGCTGGACGCAACAGAAAGTAAGCACCCAAGCCTGCGACCAGAATCAATAACACCAGATTGCTTAACCAGCGTGATTTCATGCCTTGCGCCGCCTCCACCAGATGACGATACCGGCAATGGCCAGTGCCAGCGGGATAAAGAATTTAAAGCCGTTAAATACCAGCCAGGCAATGATGAAGCCCGAGCTTGAATCCGGGACCATCATGTTGACATCTTTAAGCGGCTTGGGTTGGATGGTGATGAGGCTGTCATCTCCGGCCAGCCAGTTAACCATATTGATGCCTAAATCCAGATTGCCGCCGTTGGCCAGAAAAGTATTGGCGAGGAAATTGCCATTACCCACGATGACAACGCGCTGACCTTTTTCGCCATATTTGCGTTCCAGTGCAAGCGCTATATTGGTGGGACCGGGGATGTCGCTTTTACTGTCAAAGCTGATTTTGTCGTCAATTTTTCCGGTTTCCAGCCAACCATTCGGCGCAACATCAACCAGGTGACTGACTTTCCAGCCATTTTCCGGCGTGCCGTAAGCCTCGATTTTGCGTGCTTCCGGGAACAGGGTGCGCAACATGAAGTTTTTGGTGATGGCGTGGTCACCATATTGGCTGGCGAATGCAATTTTTTGATCTGCGCCGTATTTGACGGATGAAGTATCAATCACCATGCCCGGGGTAATTTCCAGCCCCAGATATTCGGCGATGGGCTGCAAGCCGTGCAGTTTTTCATCATCCAGCAGCCACAGCAGATTGCCGCCCGCATCCAGATAGGCCTTGATTTTTTTGGCTTCAATGTCGCTCACATCCACTTGCGGGCTGGCGATGACCAGCATGGCACCATTGCGCGGTACGCTTTGCGCGATGAGCAAATCAGGATTGGCCAGCTTGAAGCCTTTTTTCTCGAGTTGTTTGCCAAATTCACCCAGATCATGATTTTTGATGCCAATCAGGCTACGCTCGCCATGGCCGTCCAGATACATCACTGCGCGCTGGTTGCTGCGTGATAAACGCACCAACAGATTGGTCATATCTTGTTCGGCATAGGGCGGCACCAGATGATCACTGCGCTTTTGATATTCCACTACCAGTTCACCTTCGGCCTTGATGCCTGCATCCTGCGCCAGTTTGGGCTGTTCTGCCGGATTGATGAAGGTGATATTAATGTCTGTTTTGGCGCGCTGATAGCGGGTGATAAAATCATTGATGGATTTGCGATACTCCTTGTCCTCAGTGGCATAGGCCGTGATATTGACGGCTCCCTTCATTTGTTTCAGCACATTGCTGCTGCCTTCGGTCAAGGTGTTGCGGCTGTTTTGCGTAATGTCGCGGGCATAGTGGAATTCACGCGCCAGCATACCGACCAGGATGACCAGCGCTAAAAACAGCAACACAAAGAAGCTGTTTTGCATGAATAATTGGAAACGTAATTTACGGTTGATTTTCATAGGCTTATATTTTATAGACTGGATTAGCCGCGCAGGCGGTCTGCGTCCAGGCGACGCACGGTCAAGATTAAAAAGGTGATTATAAAGAGCAGGAAATAAACAAAATCCTGTGTATCCAGCAAGCCGCGCGAGAATGGCTCAAAGTGACGCATCAGGGAGAAATGCGTGATGAGGCTACCAGGGTCGCCTGCCAAAAAGTGATCCAGCAGTAATAGTCCGAACAAGGCGACAAAGGTAATGATGGCGGCGACTACCGGCTGCTGCGTGAGGCTGGAAACATATAGTCCCAAGGCAGAAAAGCTGGCCACCAGCAGCCATAAGCCCAACAGATTGGCAATGATGTAGCCAAAATCAATTTCTGCCCATAGGTTCAGCGAAAACATCATGCCGGCAATAAGCAGAATTAGTATGGACAGAAAGGCTACCAGCCCCAGGAATTTCCCCAGCACGATTTCCAGCAGCGAGAGCGGTGCGCTGAACAGAAAGGTGAGTGTCTGCGCGCGGCGTTCTTCGCTAATCAGACGCATGGATAATAGCGGCACCGCAAACAGCATGACAAAGGAGGCGATGCTGAAAATGTTTTTGCCGACGAACTCAGTCACGCCCATGCGTTCTTCCGGGCGCATAACGCCGGACATGACCTGGAAGTATTGGTCTACGCCTTGGAAAAAATAGGCACCAAACACCAGTTGCAGCAGGGCTAAAATGATCCATCCCATGGGCGATACAAACAGGCTTTTTAATTCTTTGCGGGCAATATTGAGAATCATGGATAAGTTATCTTTTCGATGCTGGATTTTTCAATTGGGATAATTTCACTTTAAGCGGCTTGATCCTGGAATGTCAGCTGGACAAACACTTCTTCCATGCTGGTTTGATCCGGGTTGATCTGGTGCAAGCCCCAGCCATTGCTGACAGCGGCGTGCATCAAGGCTTCGGTCGGGTTGGCACCTTCTGTATGGGTGATACGCAACAGGCCACTGGCCAAGGTTTCCACTTGCTGCACACCGGGAATCAGCAACAAGGCTTCCGCCGCAGGTGGGTGGCTGAAACCGACCAAGAGCCGATTGCTGTGGCGCTGCTGTTTCAGCACGTCAATGGCACCGTTGAATACCAGCTGGCCTTTGTGAATAATCTGCACATGGTCGCAAATCATTTCCACTTCCGGCAAAATATGGGTGGAGAGAATCACACTGTGTTCGCCGCCCAGCTCTTTAATCAGGGCGCGAATATCACGGATCTGGATAGGATCCAGCCCTACTGTGGGTTCGTCGAGAATCACGACCATGGGGTTATGAATAATGGCCTGCGCAATGCCAACGCGCTGTTGATAGCCCTTGGACAGGTTTTCAATCAAACGCTTGCCCATTTCAGTGAGGCCGCAACGCTCTTTCGCCACTTGTACCGCTTTTTTGATATGGCTGCGGCTAACGCGATGCAGGCGTGCGGCGATGGTCAAAAACTCATCCACGGTAAATTCACGGTAAAGCGGTGGCGATTCCGGTAAATAGCCGATCAAGGCTTTGGCTTCTCTGGGGTTATCCATCATGTCGATGCCGCAGATTTTGACCGCGCCGCTACTGGGTGCCAAATTGCCGGTGAGCATTTTCATGGTGGTGGATTTGCCCGCGCCATTGGGCCCGAGAAAGCCCAGCACCTCGCCCTTTTTCAACGTAAAACTCACATCGCTCACAGCCTCGCGGCCACCGTAAATGCGTGTGAGCTGGCTAGCCTCAACAGTTATGCTTGTCATGAAATTAATTTAAGTCCGGTTTGATTGGTATTGAGTGTGGTGCTTGACTGTTTGTCGCTTCAAGCTGGTTGGCAGCAACTATGCAGATCAGGTTTTTCTTGAATCTTTCTAAAAAATTACTTCACAAAATGACGGCGCAATTATATCTGGATATGTAGAAGCATTACTCAGGATTTATTCGGTATTATTTCTACGCACAACAGTTTTATTATTGTGTGCAAATAGGAGGTTTCATTGACTATAAAAGTTCCAACTGGCAAAGTCATGCTCAAAAAGTTATAGTCAAGTTTTATCATGGGTGAACTTGTGTTAGTTATCATGGACTAACGAAAGCCCTTATTAATTGTCCGGCATTAGAAATTTCAACCTTACAACGTAGCGAGATTATTCCCCAACATGCCGACTCAACACTCTTTCAAGCTTGCTGCCGCATCTATCCTGCTTTCACTGGTTTTCAGTTCTGTGGCGCTTGCGGAAAAATCTGCGACTGCGTTCAGTGCGCCGCAAACCGAGCTTACCGGCGAATTTGTATTCAAATATCTGGCTGGTGAATTGGCTGGTCAGCAAGGCGATCTTACACTGGCCAGCCAATTGTTTCTGGATTTGGCAAAATCCAGCAAGGATTCCAGATTGGCAGAACGTGCCACAAAAACCGCTATTTACGGTAAGAATTTTCCAACCGCGATACAAGCCGCTGACTTATGGGCAGAGCTTGATCCGGCTTCTATCGAGGCACAACAAGCCACAACACAAATGCTGATAGGCTTGGGTAAGCTGAATGAAGCCAAGCCACATTTGCAAAAACTGTTGGAAAAAGAAGCCACGCGCGCCAATGGATTCCTCTACCTGAATAGCTTGCTCGCCCGTCATCCCGATAAAAATGCGGTGCTAGCACTGGTGCAAGAACTCGCCCAGCCTTACCCCAAATTGGCCGAAAGCCACTTTACCATGGCGCATGCGGCATGGACGGCAAGTCAGGATGATTTGGCTCTTGCTGAACTGGACATTGCCGATCAATTGCGTCCCGGTTGGGAAATAAGCGCGCTATTGCGCGGGCAATTATTATTTAAGCGCTCGCCAGAAACCACGCTGAGTTTTTATCATAAATTTTTGGATCAAACCCCCAAAGCTAACGATGTTCGCTTAAATCTGGTGCGTTTGCTGATGAATCAGAAGCGGTTTGATGAAGCCAAGATTGAGCTTTCTCAACTCATCAAGTCTGCAAATGGTAATCCCGATACTTTTGTTGCGGCTGGATTGTTATCTTTTCAGGCAGAGAATTATGCGGATTCCGAGAAATATTTCCAGCAGGCGTTGAAAGCCAACTATAAAGATAAAGACCAGATTTATTTATATCTCGGTCAAATGGCTGAAAAACAAAAGCATGAAAAGCAGGCGCTGGATTGGTACAACAAGGTGCAATCCGGCGAACGCTATCTCGATGCGCGCATTGGCGTGGCCAATATCCTGGCGCGTAGTAAAAATATAGATGCGGCGATTAAAGTGCTGGATGAGATGGAAGGATTGGATACGGCACGGCAAATTGTCGTTATTCAGGCAAAGGCGGGCTTGTTGGCACAAGACAAACGTGACCAGGAAGCCTTCGATTTATTGGATAAAACCGTTAAAAATCTACCCAATACGCCGGAGCTGGTTTATGACTATGCGATGGCGGCGGAACGTGTCAATCAGCTGGATATAGCTGAAACCCAGTTACGTAAAATCATTCAATTCAAGCCGGATTTTATTCAGGCTTACAATGCGCTGGGTTACTCATTGGCAGACCGCAATATCAAACTGGAAGAGGCGAAAAAGTTGATTGAAATCGCTTTGGCGCTGAGTCCGAACGATCACTTTATTCTGGATAGTATGGGTTGGGTGCAATACCGTTTGGGTAATCTGCAACAGTCGGTTGAGTACTTGCGCCAAGCGTATAATCAGCAGGCTGACCCGGAAATTGCGGCACATTTGGGTGAGGTGCTGTGGCAGCAAGGCAAGCATGACGAGGCGACAAAAACCTGGGATACGGCCCTTCAAGAGCATCCAGGCAATGAAGTGCTGATGAATACCAAAAAAAAATTCAAGCCGTAATTGCGCATGTTGAATACTTGCAGGCGGCGTAGTCGAGATTTATCCATAATACTTGGACTTTTTTTGGCGGGATGTGCTGCGCTTCCGTCCACAGCGTTAAGACAGCCGGAAAATTTACCCGAAATACATCGGCAACACATGCAGGATCTGGCAAAAATACGTCAATTTAATCTCAATGGCCGCATCGGCGTACAAGCCAATGGCAAAGGATTTTCCGGTACCGCGCAATGGCAGCATGAGCGTGGTGCAAATCAGATTCCCAAGGATGACATCGCACTTTTCTCACCTCTCGGAAGCCAGTTTGCCACGATTAAGACCGCGCCTGAAGGTGTGACGCTGGTCACGGCAGACCGCAAAACTTATACTGCGCGAGATGCAGAATCGCTCACTTATGAGGTGTTGGGTTGGCGGCTACCAGTTACCGGATTGGCGGATTGGATACTGGGGCATCCCACCTCCGGCTTGGCGGAGCTGACACATTGGGATGCCTTGGGGAGAATCACCAGACTTAAGCAGAATGGGTGGGAAATAGAGTACCCGCAATATATTGAAATTGATGGTTTTCAGCTGCCCAATAAAATCAATTTGCGTAATCATGAACTTAGCCTGAAGCTCGTTATTAAAGAGTGGAGCGTGTCAGTACAGGCAGCCTCAAGCAATCAGGCAGATTCAGACAACATCAATCAGAACCATAACGGGCAAGATAACAAGAGGTAAAAAGCGCCACCATGACTCAGGACGTAAAAATACAGCCACATCTTCTGGAAACTCAGGGTTTTCAAGTGTTCACCGCACCTGCCAAAATAAATCTGTTTCTGCACATTGTCGGCCAACGTGAAGATGGCTACCACCTTTTACAAACAGTGTTTCGACTATTGGATTTTTACGATACGATTTACCTTAAACCGCGTCAGGATGGCGCGATTCGGCGCGTTACCCATGTGGAGGGTGTTCCCGAACAGAATGATCTCTGTGTACGTGCAGCAAGCTTGTTGCAGCGACACACAACTTGCAGTTTAGGGGTGGATATTGCCATTGAGAAAAATATTCCGATGGGTGGCGGACTGGGTGGTGGAAGCTCGGATGCCGCGACAATTTTGCTCGCATTAAACCGCTTATGGAATTTGCATTTGCCGCGAACAGAGCTGCTAGCGCTGGGCTTGCAGCTAGGGGCAGATGTCCCGATTTTTGTTTATGGCAAAAATGCCTGGGCGGAAGGTGTTGGGGAAAAATTACAGCCGATCAGCCTATCGCCGGCTTATTATGTGGTGCTAACCCCGCCGGTACATGTATCAACCGCTCAAATTTTTGCTAGTAGGGAATTGACAAGAGACACAGTTCCTACGACAATAGCGGCCTTTTCCAGAGATGTGGTTTCTGGCAAGGGTTCAGAGGCATGGTTTCATAACGATTTTGAATCTCTGGTCGCACGGCAACAACCTGCTGTTGCTGCTTGTTTAAAGTGGCTAAGCCAGTACAAACAAGCGCGTATGAGTGGGTCAGGTGCATCGGTGTTTGCCGAGTTTGAAAATGAAGCAGAAGCGAATCAAGTGCTAAAGCAAGCGCTGGAAGATGCCGAGCTGAAAAAATTAGTAGGGTCAGGGTTGCGCGGTTTTATGGCGCGTGGATTGAATCAGCATCCATTAAGTCATTACGCTGATTAAGCAATAAATACAGATTAATTGGGGAGTCGCCAAGTTGGTTAAGGCACTGGGTTTTGATCCCAGCATCCGAAGGTTCGAGTCCTTCCTCCCCAGCCAGAATTTTATCGAGCGTGTAAATTTACACGCTTTTTGTTTTTTAACTTGGCTGTTTCTCATGCATCGTGCAATAACCGCGCGAACAAATGAAATATCAATAAATGAAACATCAATGATATGAAACACCCAGGCTCAGCTGCTTATTCTAACTATAGGAATCTCTATCATGGCTAACGGCGACATGATGGTGTTTACTGGTAACGCTAATCCCAAGCTTGCCGAAGAAGTTGTAAGTCATCTTGGCATCGGTTTGGGGCGAGCAACAGTAGGCCGCTTTAGTGATGGTGAAGTGTTGGTCGAGTTGCTGGAGAATGTACGTGGTAAGGATGTTTTTGTATTGCAATCCACCTGCACACCAACCAATGACAGCTTGATGGAAGTGATGGTGATGGTGGATGCCTTGCGCCGTTCATCAGCTGGACGTATTACAGCCGCCATCCCCTATTTGGGCTATTCCCGACAAGATCGCCGCCCACGCTCAGCGCGTGTGGCCATTACCGCTAAAGTTGTCGCTAATATGCTGACCAGCGTTGGCGTCAATCGCTTGCTGACGATGGATTTGCATTCAGATCAAATACAAGGCTTCTTTGATATTCCGGTAGACAATATCTACGCCACGCCTATTTTGCTGGATGACTTGCTGACAAGAAAGTATGAGAACTTGGTCGTAGTTTCACCGGATGTGGGCGGTGTAGTGCGCGCACGTGCATTGGCCAAGCAAATAAATTCCGATTTAGCCATCATCGACAAACGTCGACCCAAGCCCAACGTTGCTAAAGTCATGAACATCATCGGCGATGTGGCGGGTCGTAGCTGCGTCATTATGGATGATATGGTGGATACCGCGAATACCCTTTGCGAAGCTGCCGCCGCGCTTAAAGAGCGCGGTGCAATCAAAGTAGTAGCGTACTGTACGCATCCTGTTTTGTCGGGCACGGCGGTTGAGCGCGTCACCAATTCGCAGCTGGATGAGCTGGTAGTGACGAATACTATTCCGCTTTCGCCTGCCGCTGTCGCTTGTGCAAAAATTCGCCAATTAAGTACCGCCGCGTTGTTAGCTGAAACCATACGCCGCATTAGTAGTGAAGATTCGGTTAGCTCGTTGTTCATAGATTAAAAGTCAGTATAAATTTCGACCAAAATGCAGCTGCAGTTTGGTCACAATCGTGTTGTCTGGTCGCGGATGACACACAATTAGGAGTTGTAAAATGGAAATTTTGATTAAAGCAAGCAAGCGCGATAGCTCAGGAACGGGTGCGAGCCGCCGTCTGCGTCGCGCTGACCAAGTGCCCGGTATTGTTTACGGTGCCGACCAAGAGGCTGTTAGCCTTGTATTTGATTACAAGGCTTTGTACCTTGAATTTCGTCATGAAGCTTTTCACTCTTCGATTCTGACGCTTGATCTGGATGGCAAAAAAGAATCCGTATTATTGCGTGATTTTCAATTGCACCCAGTACGCGGCACCATTCAGCATATTGATTTGCAACGTGTAAGCGCAAGCGAAAAAATTCACGTCAAAGTGCCATTGCACTTTGTGAATGCTGAAATTGCTCCCGGTGTAAAAACTGCACATGGCGTTGTTGCGCATATCTATACCGAAGTTGACGTATCTTGCCTGGCAACCGATCTGCCCGAGTTTATTGAAGTCGATCTGGCCAATCTTGAAGCGGGTCACTCTGTACATTTGTCCGAAATCAAATTGCCAAAAGGCGTTGAGTTTGTGCAACTGAGCCACGGTGAAGATGTTGCTGTAGCTACCATCACCAAGCCACGCGGTGCCAAGGTGGATGAGGCTGGAGAAGCCGCCGCCGAGTAATTGGGCTTTATAAGTTTTGGCGAAATATAAACGCGCGTTCCGATAATTCGGGCGCGCGTTATTGTTTAAATGGAATGCTGATATATACACCATGCAAGGCATCCAACTCATTGTAGGTCTCGGTAACCCCGGCGGCGAATACGCAGACACACGCCATAATGCTGGCTTTTGGTGGGTCGATCAGATCAGCGCCGAGACTTCCAGCAAGCTGTCAATGGAAGCCAAGTTTTTTGGCTGGGCAGGCCGTTTAAAATCAGGTTCACATGAAGCCTGGTTGCTCAAACCAAGCACCTTCATGAATGCCAGTGGGCGCGCGGTGGGCGCGCTGGCGAAGTTTTACAAAATTCCGCCAGATGCCATTTTGGTTGTGCATGACGAGCTTGATTTGGCGCCAGGTAATGTAAAGCTGAAAAAAGGCGGTGGGCATGGTGGTCATAATGGCCTGAAAGATATTGCGGCGCATTTGGGCACGACTGATTTCTGGCGTTTGCGTTTGGGTATTGGGCATCCCGGTGATAGAAGCGCCGTGGTCAATTATGTATTACACGCTCCACTGCGCGATGAAACACAATTAATAGAACATAGTATAGACAAAAGTAGCGCGTTGCTAGCCATGCTGCTGGAAGGTAGCTTCGAAGCGGCAATGCTGAAATTACATACAAAATCCAATCCGGCATAACCTGAATCCTGGTTTAACCAGAAGTCCTGGTTTAGCCAGGATTCAGATCAAACCAGTTAAAAAGTATAGGCAAACACAATGAAATGCGGAATTGTTGGACTACCAAATGTAGGCAAATCTACCTTATTCAATGCCATTACCAAAGCGGGCATTGCCGCTGAAAACTATCCCTTCTGCACTATTGAGCCAAATGTAGGCATCGTTGAAGTGCCGGATCCACGCCTGAAACCATTGATTGACATTATCAACCCACAGCGCGTGCAGCCTGCAATCGTGGAGTTTGTAGACATTGCCGGCTTGGTGGCGGGGGCTTCCAAGGGTGAAGGCTTGGGCAACAAATTTCTCGCCAATATCAGAGAAACTGATGCCATTGCTCACGTAGTTCGTTGTTTCAATGATGATAATGTTATCCACGTAGCCAATAAAGTTGATCCACTTTCCGACATTGAAATCATTAACACTGAGCTGGCGCTGGCTGACATGGAAACCGTCGAAAAAACGCTACAACGTGAAGGGAAAAAAGCCAAATCAGGCGACAAGGACGCGGTTGCACTGTGTGCGGTACTAGATAAAGTGCAAAAGTGTTTAGACCAGGGGCGACTAGTACGCACGCTGGGTTTGGATGCTGATGAACTTACGTTAATCAAGCCGCTATGCCTGATTACCGTCAAACCGGTGATGTATCTGGCCAACGTGGATGAAAACGGTTTTGAAAACAATCCATTACTAACGCTGGTTGAGGAGCTTGGGCGTAGGGAAAATGCCCCGGTTGTGGCGATTTGCGCAAAAATTGAAGCGGAAATTTCTGATCTTGAAGAAGAAGACAAGCTGATGTTTTTAGCTGAATTAGGTCAAACTGAAGCGGGTCTGGATCGTGTGATCCGCGCAGCTTATACATTATTGGGGCTTGAAACCTATTTCACAGCCGGTGTGAAAGAAGTCCGCGCCTGGACTGTGCATAAAGGCTCCACCGCACCACAAGCCGCCGGCGTGATCCATACCGATTTTGAACGCGGCTTCATTCGTGCAGAAGTCATCAACTACAAGGATTTTGTCACCTACAAAGGCGAACAAGGTTCAAAAGAAGCCGGGAAAATGCGTCTGGAAGGCAAGGAGTACATCGTGCAAGATGGCGATGTGATGCATTTTAGGTTTAACGTTTAACTCCATTGTACTTATTCATAGTACCTCCCCATGTTGTCATGAGCTGCATGACAACATGGAGCAACCCGCCTTATTCCGCGCCCAATCCGGGCGTTTTTCACTAAATTGCTCGCGTCCATCCTGTTTTTCATAGGGCTTGCGCAGCACTTGCAGCAGGGTATGTATTCGGCTGAAATCGCCTTGTTCGGCCAAATCAATCGCTTCTTGCGCCAGATAATTGCGTAACACATAGCGCGGATTAAATTGCTGCATACGCCTTATTCTCGATTCCGTAGTCTCGGCATCCTGCTGTAAACGCGTTATATAATTTGTCAGCCAAGCTAAAAAATCCTGCGCATATTGTTGATAGCTGTCATCAGAATAAAAGGCGATTCGCAAAATTTCAGTGTCCGGTTGCTTGATGTCAAGCTCAGCCAGTTGCGTGAAAAATAAGGTCATATCCACTTCAGCGCGTTTCATTAAATCAAAACAGGTATTTACTATGGTTTCATCGCCATCCTGCCAGTGCATAAAGCCGAATTTACCGGCAAGCGCACTGCTAAATTCAGCAAAATACCTCGTGTCAAAATGCTTTAACTCCGGGCTTAAATTTTCACCTTCAGGTAATAACGTATTTAACGCATCGGCCAAACGTTCCAGATTCCAGCGGGCAATTTCCGGTTGGCGACCAAAGCGATAACGTTTGCCGTCGGCATCCGTGGTGTTGGGTGTCCAGCCCGGATCGAAACTATCCACCCAGCCGTAAGGGCCATAATCAATAGTCAAACCGAGGATGGACATATTGTCCGTGTTCATCACGCCATGCACGAAACCCACGCGCATCCAGTGCGCAATCATGACTGCGGTACGCTCGCAAATCTCAATAAACCATTGTTTAATCAGGCTTGCATCGACAACATCATCTGCAATGCGGTTTTTAAAATTAGCCAACAATTCAGGAAAATCACGCGCTATGGTAAAGCTGACTAAAGTTTTCAATAAATCAAAATCACCTCTAGCAGCTAAAATTTCAAAATGCCCAAAACGTGTAAATGACGGGGCAACACGGCACACAATCGCACCTTGCTCGGCCATTGGGTGGCCATCATAAAACATATCGCGAATGACGGTTTCACCGGTGGCTAGCAAACTTAAAGCGCGCGTAGTTGGCACACCTAGATGATGCATGGCCTCGCTGCAAAGAAACTCTCGAATAGAGGAGCGCAACACAGCGCGGCCATCCGCACGCCGTGAGTAAGGCGTTGGCCCCGCCCCTTTTAATTGCAGCTCAAAGCGCCTCCCCGCGCGATTAAGCAACTCTCCCAGGAAAATGGCGCGCCCATCCCCAAGCTGGCCAGACCAATGTCCAAACTGATGGCCACCGTAGCAAGTGGCATAAGTTTCCATGCCTTGCAATAATTGGTTTCCCGCCAAGGCCTGTGTCAGCGCCGGAGAGGCCATTAGTTCATCACTCAAATCCAGCAAGTTTGCAACTTCTTTGGAGTACGCCAGAAGCTTGGGGTTAACTACCGGAGTCGGAGCCACTTTTGACCAGCAAGCTTTCAGCACTTGCCGTGAAAAGTTCTCACTGCTGCTATCGCCAGGTAATTTATTTAAAAAACTATTATCAAATTCAGGTATGTGCATATTCTGTGGTGCATTAAGTTAAAGTCCCATAAATTCAAATTCGAAGTGTCACATTGTTATCGAATTTTTGACTTTGGGATGTGTCATTAAGAATTGCTCATTAAGCCAAGCGCTTACCAAAAGACCCTTTGATATTTTTTCTGGCACATGCAGTATCGCGCAATAAAAAACAACAATCAACCGTTATGAATTACCACCTCAACCAAACTTGGACTAACGCTCTACCGCGATACGCCCAAACTTTTTCGCGCATATCGAAGTTGACTTATGACGGTAGTAAACCGAATCTACGCCCTTCGCCTTGCACCCTGTCGAACTTAAATCGGCAACATCCAGAGGGGCGAAATCAATCGGGAAGCTTACACATGCGCTCTCGCACCCAACCAGAATTCAACGCGCACCGCTAATCAGTTTTAAATGCGCGTCAATAGGATGAGCGGCGCGGCAAGTAGCGGGCAAACAGAAAGCTGGCACCGACAATTGCAATAACGATAGTTCCTATCATCAACTCACGCCCCTCCTGCCAGGCGGCGGCTTCGGGGACATAACGGCGCGACAACCCCAGCGCTGCCACACCAAGGCTAAGCATAGCCACGGTCAGACCCATGATGCGCGAAGCGGCGCGAGCCGTCGCATCGGCGCGGCGCAACAAATGACTAATCCATAGGCCATTGGCGGCATCGGTGACCATCATGCCCAGCATAAAACAAAAAGCCAACACCAGTGCATAAATGGCACCGCCAAAATGGATAGAGGCGGCGGAGAACAACGCAGCCTGTGACAGCGTATCAAAAGAAATGGCAAACAAGGCTCCCACCAATGCCACCAGCGCCGGATGTCCGGCATGATTAAAGCGCCCCAGAATGCGCCCTTTGAGACCCAATGGGCTGACCATTTCGTGGCTGGGCGTAGAAAACACGGCATACAGATTCAGCGCACCCAATAACAGCAGAAAAAAAGTCGAAACCCAAGCGCCCACGTTGTCCAGCCAGATTGGCATGGCGGCTTGCTTGAACAAGAGACTGGCTGTCACCGCAACCACGCATACCACCGTGCCGTGCCCCAAAGAAAACAGAAAACCACACAGACGCGCCAGATGCGGGCGCTCGGCGGAAGCATTGTATCTGGTCAAACCGTCTATGCTCGCCAGATGGTCGGCATCCATGCCATGTTTCAAGCCCAAAACAATGGCCAGCGCCATCAAGGGGAATAAAGTTTCCTGTGAAGCTTGCATGTTACGTCTCCAACTTATGAGGTTTTAGTATAACTTCATAACAAGAAGCATGCCATGCCTGTGTCAGATTTTCAGGCATTTAAATGGACTTATAACCAATTGAATTTGTTGAAAGTATAGCCAAAATATGAAATGCAGGGCTTTAGCTACGTGCCGTCTGTCAATGGTAAACTTTCGCCTGGGCTGATTACCGGAAAGCCACTTTCCGCTTTGTAACGACCAGCGTGATAAACTCGCCACAGCTGATGACAGGAATCAACCATCAGTGAAAATAGAGCCTATTGATGCGCCGGAAATGCTTCATCAAGGCGGGTTTATGGCTTCTGCACAGGAGATTTAGCTATATGAAAATTTCTGTAGTAGGCGCGGGTAAGGTTGGCTCCACCTTGGCCTTTGCTCTGTCTCAAAGAGGTTTTGTCAGTGAGTTGGTTCTGGTTGGCCGGAACCGCGAAGTAACGCTTGGTGATGCCTTGGATATGGCTCATGCCCAATCATTTGTCGAAGTCCCCACCCGCATGGTTGCCGGTACAGTCAAGGATACCGCAGGCTCGGACATTATCGCCGTTTGTGCATCGATTCCCACCCCGCCGACGATGGCTGACCGAGTAGCACAAGGGCCGAGTAATGTAAGATTGATGCAAGAATTACTACCCCCTTTGGCGATGCTTTCGCCCGCGGCTATTTTTGTCATGGTGTCGAATCCAGTGGATGTCCTGACGCACTATGCCATTGAATTTACGGGATTTCCCGCGCATCGCGTGCTCGGTAGCGGAACATTGATTGATTCGGCTCGCTTGCGCCATGAACTGTCATTGGAGCTGGGTATTCATGCTAACGATCTGCGCGCCTACATTCTGGGCGAACACGGCGGTTCACAATTTGCGGCCATGAGTTGTGCAAGCGCAGGCGGTGAAGATATTGAAGATACCCCCGAGCGACGTGAATTGATTACGCAAGTCGTTCAGGCCGGGCTGGAGATTTTCAAAAAGAAAGGCCACACCAACTACGGCATCGCCCTCTCTGTGACCTCCATACTCGAAGCCATCGCCCTGGACACCAAACACACCTTGCCGGTGAGTGTGGCTGTGGACGGATTTCTTGGAGTGAACGATGTTTGCCTGAGTTTGCCGGCAGTGGTAGGACGAGGCGGAATTGAACGCATACTACATCCCCGGCTAAATGAAACGGAAGCACAGGCATTTCATTCCAGTGCGGAAGCGGTGCGGTGTCAGATCGAAATAGCACGACCAGCATCGTGAGAAAATCAGGTGTAAGGACGCAGTTCTCAGCGGCGATTTTTACTGGAATCAGCCTCATGCGCCGCTGGCAGGCTTAATTTAAATTTTGCACCGCCTTCCGCCACGTTTTTTGCTGTAAGTTGTCCGCCATGATTTTCGATAATGCCGAAACTAATGGATAAACCCAATCCGGTGCCTTTGCCTAGCGCTTTGGTGGTGTAGAAAGGATCAAAAACCTTGTCCAGTGCCTCGGCAGAAATGCCAGCGCCATTATCATGAAAAAACTACCACAATTTTGCTGCTTTTCTTAATTTCGCAGTTTTCTATCCAGGCCTGAATAGTTAGCGCCGGTGCCAATTGGTTTTCCGTGGCATCGACCGCGTTTTGCACCAGATTGATATTCACCTGCTGCATTTGACCGGGTGAACCTATGGCTGGCAACACTTCGGGTAATTGCATATCTACTTGAAACGTAGGCGGTGTGGCGCGCGTTACCCAAAGTACGGAACGCTGAATGATTTCGGTCAGTTTGAATTCCACGTTCTCGCAGCGGTCAGCGGCAGAAAAACACTTGAGACGCGTCGCGTAACGCTGCATGGCATGTACATTGCCCAGCACAAAGCTGATCGGATTATTCAGCTCGTGCGCCACGCCGCTACCAAGCGCCCCAATGAGGCCATTTTTTCCGATTGCAACAATTGCTGCTGGGTACGTTTAAGCTGGTCGTGTGCTTGGTGCAAGGCATGGTAAGCGCGTCGCAGCTCACCCACCGGTCGCCCGATGATGACCGCACCCAGCAATTTGCCCCGTTTTGACAGACGTGGCGTGAAATTCAACGCCGACGCTTTTGCCAAGCTTTCAAATGATGATGCGTTGGCCGTACTCATTGAGTTGTATCAGGTTTTGGGATGGCTATGCACATGCGTGTGCAGATTTTCCATATCCACAGGCACCAGATTCAGCAAGCCATGGCGCACGCCGCACTGCGCTGATACAGCATCGGAAAAATTGCGTACTGCCAGTGTTTTCCCGCGCAGAATCAGGGTTTCCAGACAGTTTTCATGATCCAGATGCACATGGGTGGAGGCCACTACCAGATCGTGATGCTGATGTTGAATTTCAGTCAGCCGTTCTGCCAGATCACGCTCGTGATGATTGTAGACATAGGATAAATTCGCCACGCAAAATGCCGTTTGCGCCTCCTCCACGCGCAGTGCTTCCAGCCGGTCACGCAACATGTCGCGCACCGCTTCGGAGCGATTCTGATAGCCGCGCTCGCGTATTAATCGGTCAAATTCCGCCGCCAGATTGTCGTCCAGCGAGATGGTAAAACGTTCCATTTTTTGAATCCTTGCCAATGACTAATGCACAGTACACACCATACACAGATCAAAAGAGCGTACCACATGCTGCACTGCAATGGGTGTTTCGCCTGCGGCCAATACACCGACCAAGGCGCATTCCAGTGCGCCGGGTTGGCCTGCAGCATCGCGCGGGGAGAAGTTCCAGGTAGTCGGCGCAATAATGGTGTGGATTAATAGAAGTGCCCTTTAGCCAGTTTTCCATGGCAAGCAATACCAGCGCCATTTGGCATACGCTGATCGCACAGTATCACCTGCACCACTTCACGCTCCATCACCGCATAACCTTCCAGCGCGCTGGAAACGGTCAGCACATTGAACTCTTCCGCCAAAGTACGGCGCAAAGCTTCCTGCGAACGGACTTCACCGTCAATGATGAGAATATTGGCCAGCGTTGCCATTTCAGCAAATACGCGGCAATTGCTCGCCCGTCAACCAATCCACAATACGGCGACCGCCCATTTTTGTGGTCATTTGCACAAAATTATGCGTATCCGCCAGCACTTCACCGATGATGGTGGCCTGTTGGCCTTGCACATGTGCGCGCATGACAGCCAGCAGACGCTCGGCATCTTCCGCAGTGCAGATGGCGATGAGCTTGCCTTCGTTGGCGACATACAGCGGATCGAGGCCGAGGAATTCACAGGCGGCTTCTACCGGTTTGTTGATGGGGATAGCGGATTCGTGCAGCATCATACCCACGCCTGATTGTTTGGCGATTTCATTGAGTGTGGTGGCCAGTCCGCCGCGCGTAGGGTCACGCAGGGTTCTGATACTGGCTCCACAATCCAGCATACAGGCAATCAGGCCATGCAATGCGGCGGTGTCGGAGACTATGGGCGCATCAAATTTAAGTCCTTCGCGCTGCGAAAGTATCGCCATACCGTGGTCGCCCAGCGTGCCTGACAGCAGAATTTTATCGCCTGCCTGAGCTAGATTGCCTGACAGTGCCAAGTTGTCGCGCATCACACCGATGCCCGTGGTGGTAATGAATACGCCGTCGCCCTTGCCCTGCTCCACCACCTTGGTATCACCCGTGACCACAGGCACACCGGCCGTGTGTGCGGCCAAGGCCATGCTTTCGACTATGCGCTTGAGATCGGCCAGTGGAAAACCTTCTTCCAGTATAAATGAAGCCGCCAGATAAAGCGGCGTTGCGCCCATGACGGCAACATCATTGATCGTGCCGTGCACGGATAAACAACCAATGTCACCGCCTGGGAAAAACAGTGGTGAGACGACGTGACTATCCGTCGCCATCACCAGCCGGCCACGCACCTGTGGCAGCACGGCACCATCGTCGCCCTGCCCCAGATACTCATTACCCAATGCGCTAGTAAATAACTCTTCGATCAATTGTGCCATGGCACGGCCGCCACTGCCATGGCTCATGTCCACGCGGCCATGCTTGATGTCCAGCGGACGGACATAACTTGCTTTAATTTCGCCCATAGTTGCTTTTATGCTGCCATCACGGCAACATCCTTGAAGCGGCCATAAGTGTAATGCGCCGCACATGCACCTTCGGACGAGACCATGCAGGAACCGACCGGGTTCTCCGGCGTGCAAACCGTGCCGAAAATCTTGCATTGCTGTGGGCGTTTTTCGCCGCGTAGTATCGCGCCACATTCACAAGCCTTGTAGTCGGGTACGGATTGATATTGCAGACCGAAGCGCCGTTCTGCATCAAATTCTGCAAATGCCGAACGCAGTTTCAGGGCGCTATTAGAAATAGTCCCCAGTCCGCGCCATTCAAACTCGTCACGCAATTCAAACACTTCGTCCACCAGCGCCTGCGCTTTGAGGTTGCCTTCGCGGGTGACGGCGCGGGTGAATTCGTTTTCGACTTCGGCACGGCCATCGTTGACTTGCCGCACCAGCATCAATATCGCCTGCATCACGTCCAGCGGCTCAAATCCGGCAATGACTACCGGTTTTTTATAATCATAAGCAAAGACTTCATAAGGCCGACTGCCAATTACCGTGGACACATGCGCCGGGCCGACAAAGCCGTGGAGTTTAGCCCCGCCCTCGTTGGCAAGAATGGCGTGCATGGCGGCGGGTGTCAGCACGTGATTGCAGATCACGGAAAAATTTTTCAGGGCCAGTGCTTGTGCCTGTTTAATGATGACCGCAGTGGGCGGTGTGGTAGTCTCGAAACCTATGGCAAAAAATACGACTTGTTTTTCGGGATGCTGCTGCGCCAGTTTGAGCGCATCCGTAGTGGAATACACCATGCGCACATCCGCTCCGCGCGCCTTGGCCTTGAGCAGCGATAAACCATTCGAAGCTGGCACGCGCAAGCAATCGCCATAGGTACACAGAATAACATCCTGTTCCAGCGCCAGTTTGATGGCGTGATCGACACGGCCTATCGGCAACACGCACACCGGGCAACCGGGGCCGTGGATCAGGGTGATTTGCGCCGGTAACAAATCAGTGAGGCCGTAACGCGAAATGGCATGCGTATGTCCGCCGCAGAACTCCATCAAGTTATAATTTTTGTCAGCGCAGACTTCCATCGCAATATTGGTAGAAATAGTCTTTGCCAGCTCACCGTCGCGGAATTCGTCTATATATTTCATAAGTTAAATTTCACACACCGCTGTTCTGCAATTCGCTACGTAATTCGTCCAGTTCACCCAGTTCGGCAAATAGCGCCAGCGTATGTTCCGCTTCTTCCTGATCCAGTTTCTGCAACGCATAACCGACATGCACGATGACGTAATCGCCCACGGCAATATCTTCCACCAAGGCCAGCGAAATTTCCTTGCGCACACCGCCAAGATTGACGATGGCGGTATCTGTGCCTGTAATTTCTTCAATGCGAGCAGGGATGGCCAGGCACATATCAGATTCCTTTTTCTAGTTGGGTTGGGGCAAGTTGATATTGCGTAAGCTGATATTGGTCAAGATGATATTGCATAACCCAGGCTTGCCCCAGCGCAATTGCGCTGTCGCCGGGTGACAATTCACACGCGTTGAGCACGGTTAAATCTTGTGCCAGCAGCGCGGGTTCCAGCGCTTGCAGCAATACCTTGTTTAAAAAACAGCCGCCACCCAGCGCGATTATGTTGATAGCCTGTGCCTGCGCGGCGTGTTTCACCCAATGCGCCAGCCCAGCCGCAACGGTGGCATGAAACAAGGCAGCACCGTAATTTACATCTTTGCAATCCGCCAACATTGCCAGCAGCGGTTTGAAATCCAGCACACCCCCCTGGTCGATGACAAAACCATTTTCCAGTGCGGCTACCGAGCCGTGATTCCTGGCGGCGGTTTCCAGCTTAATCGCAGCCTGCGCTTCAAATGCCATAACAGGGCAGATTCCCAACAATCCGGCGGCAGCGTCAAACAGCCGCCCCATGCTGGAAGTGCGCGGACAGTTGAAATTGCGCTGCAACATGTCGGCTACGGTTTGTGCGGCGACATGCTCCGTAAAACGCGTCACAATTTCAGCATTGCGCCCCAGAAGATGCAATGCCGCCGCCGCCATACGCCAGGGCTCACGCGCAGCGCGATCACCACCGGGCAAGGCTAGCAGGCGCAAATGTCCCAGGCGTTGAAATTCCGCACCGTCAACCCGCAACAGTTCACCGCCCCAAGCTGTGCCGTCTGTGCCTAACCCAACCCCGTCCAGCGCCAAGCCTAATACAGCGCTTGTTAGTTGATGCTCGGCACAAATCGCGGCGATATGCGCATGATGATGCTGTACCGCAATCAGCGGTATGTTCAATTGTGCCGCAAGATTTGCGGCAAAGCGGCTGGAATGAAAATCGGGATGCAGATCATGGACAATCGCAACAGGCTTTTCGCCCAGACTATCGAGCATCGCATAAGCCGTTTGCTCATGTGCCAGACAGACTTCCGTCGCATCCAGATCGCCTGCGCAATAACTAATACAGGCTTGCTTGCCCGAAGTCACGCAAAGCGTATTTTTAAACCATGCCCCGGTTGCCAGCACCGGTTTAGCGATTTCCGGCAAGGTAATCACATGTTCAATGACCTGTTCGATAATTATTTCAGCCATAGTGAATCAACGCATTGCCTTGCCGTTTTTCCAGCAACGCTGTACGTTCCCGCGCTATCCATGCCAGCCAGTCGGCCATGCCCTCGCCGGTTTTGGCGGAAACGCAGATAACTTCAATGGCGGGATTCACGCGGCGCGCATTTTCCAGAGCCAGCTTTACATCAAAATCCAGATAGGGCAGCAAATCACATTTGTTGAGCAGCATCAAACGCGCGGCCTGAAACATATCCGGGTATTTGAGCGGCTTGTCCTCGCCTTCGGTTGTGGACAAAATCGCCACCTTACACGCCTCACCCAAATCAAAAGCCGCCGGACACACCAGATTGCCGACATTTTCGATGAACAGCAAACTTTCGTTCAGCAACTCCAGCCCCGGCAGCGCCTGTCGCACCATGTGGGCATCGAGATGACAACCTTTGCCGGTGTTGATCTGGATGGCGGGTGCACCCGTGGCGCGGATACGCTCGGCATCATTGGTGGTTTGCTGGTCGCCTTCGATCACTGCCAGCGCAATACTTTGTTTGAGTTCGGTAATACTGCGTACCAGCAGCGAGGTTTTGCCGGAACCGGGGCTGGACACCAGATTCAGCGCCAGAATGCCGCGCCCTGCAAAAAACGTGCGGTTCTGCGCCGCGTAATCATTATTTTTGGAAAGAATATCACGCTCGATTTGCACCATGCGGGATTGCGACATGCCGGAGGCGTGCGAATGGGCTGCGCCCAAGCCAAAATGCAAATGGTCGTGCGTGTGAGGATGTGCGTGATCGCCATGTATATGCTCGTGCGCATCCTGCACATGACGGTATTTTGTGCTGGCTACGCCATCTTGTGCATGGCTGTGCGCCGCACCGTCTTCATGCACATGCCAATGCGCATGATGATGCTCATCCTGGCCTTCAATTTTGACTTCACCTGTTGCACAACCGCATGTAGTACACATGATTTTTCCTTATTCCATTTGGGTGGAATTATTCTACTTCCAACTCTTTTACCCGCATCTGCGTCCCGCTCACCGGTTGCACCTGATAACTGCCACATTGCGGACATGCGCCATACTTTTCGTCCATGGGGACATTCATCGCACATTGCATACACCAGCCGCTGCCGGGCAATTCTATAATCTCCAACGCGGCACCCTGGGCAATGCTACCATGCATCACGGCTTCAAAACAAAAACGCATGGCTTCGGGTTCCACCGAGCCCAGTTTGCCGATTTCCAGAATAACGGTTTTAACTCTGCTAAATTTCTGGCTGCGCGCGGCATCTTCAATGATTTGCAACACACCTTCTGCCAACGACATTTCATGCATGTAATACCTTTATCTCACAATACTTTTATCTCATAGCCTACGCAGGGATCCAGCGCCAGCACCTGTATTTCAGCCTGTTTCAGCAACTGCTGCAACACGTGTTGCAATAGCGGCACAGCTGCATGATACGCCTATGCCAGTCTCTGCCGGAAGTGTCATGACCGACAGTTTAATCCGCCGAAGTTGGATCAGGCGTGGACTTCCGATATTACTTACATCCGCACGCAATCGGGCAACAGCAACCAACAGCGGGATTAATTCTGCATTCCGATCGGGTAGCCAATACGCCAGCCATGAATACCAGGCGCTACTGAAACCACACGGCATTATTTGCAGCATGAGGCGGAAAGGCAATTGCTGGAAAAACGGAGTTCAGTGAAGGCTAACCTTTAGGTTATGCCGTAGCTATAACGCGGAGATGGAGCGCGTAGGCAACGCGAATATGCGAACAGTTAGAAGCAACCAAAGACGTGAAGGACTATATCGGGGGCTTTTACAACAGCGTCAGGCGACATTCTGCCTTGGGTAATGTCGCATCCCTGATTTATGAAAAACAATTTGCAGCAAAACAACCAATTGAGGTGTCCAAAATTACTTGACCACTGCATTTCCGCCTGGAAAGCTTAAATGAAGACATCGGGTACTCGAGTACGCGCGGGGTAAGGCGGTCAAAACATGGTGCCAGAGTGAGCATTGCATTCGAGTGAGCGTATATTGTCAGCTTACTCCATTTCGGGCTGGTCACTACCATGAGCAAGCCATGCTTATTATCCGCATCCAAGGTACTCGATGCCATTGCCAGTAACAATGCAGGCCGCGATCCCGAACGTCTGGCTTTGAAATACGCCAAAATGGCGCTAAGTCCTTTCGACTTTCTACGTGGCACTTGCCATCTATTTTACGAAATATTACCCAATTCCGCGCTGTTTCAGGATGCGCCACTGGTGTGGAGCTGTGGCGATTTGCATTTTGAGAACTTTGGTAGTTACAAGGGCGATAATCGACAGGTTTATTTCGACATCAACGATTTTGATGAAGCTGCGCTGGCCCCTGCCACTTGGGATTTGGTGCGTTTATTGACCAGTATCCAGTGTGGTGCCAACGTGCTCAATGCCACGCACAGTGAGGCATTGGAAGTTAGCCAGAGCTGTGTGGAAGCCTACCGTGCCGCACTCATCAATGGCAAGCCGCTATGGGTGGAGCGCGAAACTTCCACCGGGCTGGTAAATGCCTTGCTGTCGGATTTGCATGGACGCGGACGCGCTGATTTTCTCGACAAACGTACTCTATGCAAAGATCACCAGCGCAGTCTGAAGCTAGATGGTGAAAAAGCCTTGCCCGCCACACATGCGCAGAAAAAATTGGTCACTGATTTCATGCAGCATTTTGCTGTCAACCAAGCCAATCCCGAATTCTTCCAAGTGCTGGACATAGGTCGCCGCATTGCCGGCACCGGCAGTCTGGGCGTGGATCGTTTTGTGGTGCTGGTGGCAGGCAAGGGCTCTCCCGATGCCAATTACCTGCTGGACATCAAACAAGCCAAGCCCTCGGCCATGGCACCACGCCTTGCTCACCTGGGCATCAAACAACCGCTGTGGCCGGATGAAGGCAGTCGTGTTGTCAGTATTCAAAAACGTATGCAAGCCGTTGATCATGCCTTTCTGCAAGCAATAATGCTGGATGAACGGCCTTATATATTACGTGGTCTGCAGGCCTCGGAAGACCGTGTGGCTATCGGAGATTGGGGTAAAAAACTGGATAGACTCAAGGAAGTGGTCATCAGCATGGGGCGTATTCTAGCTTGGGATCAACTGCGCGCAACAGGTCGTTCCGGCTCTGCCAGCGCTGATGCGCTAATGGCTTTTGCGCTAAAAAATAACTGGCAAAAGGAAATGCTGAATACAGCAACAGAAATAACGCTTGCTACCCAGCAGCAATGGGAAATATTTACTGCGTCATTGAAAAAATAGTGCGGAGTCAATCAAGAACGGAAACGCTTTTACTCAAACCGCTGGTGAGAGTCCCAATAGTTAATGATGCCTAGGTTCCCACAATAACCAGAGAATCGATGATTTATTCGTCATCCCCGCAAAAATGGTGATGACGAATAAATTTGTAGCGGAAGGGAATCATCCTTTAATCAAAAACTCGTAGGTTTCAAAGGCTGAACCGCAATTGGCTCTGCCCTGAGCGCCGCGATAGCTGATGGCACAGGTAATTTTCTCGCCTTGTGCCGAGGTCAGCACTGCTTCACCTTGTCTCAAGTAACTGGCATTGCCGGTTGAATATTGTTGATATTTTCTGCTGGGAAAACCGTAATGCGCGGCAATGGCACGGCTCTCATCTACTTTTCTTGCGATCCAGACTCCCTGATATTCGGTGCCATTAATCACAAAGTTGGCACTGGCGGTATTATTATCAACGATGCTGATCGTGCCTGAGCCTACTGGTGCACCTTCAGGAGTAAGTAGCGCAACCTTTTGCTCACAGCCGCTCAAAAGTGCACCAAACAGCACCAAACTCAAAATCTTACCAAGGTATTTATTCATTCAGGTTTATCACTTTAAATTTATTTCGTTGGGAAAATCGCCTGTCACCGTAATGGCGGCTATTGGAACCCATTGGTTCCAATAGCCGCTGTTTTATCAAAAGCACATATTATGCCAATAAAATAAAATTTAATTTAATCAGCTAATTACAAATAGTCATCATTTATTATCCACGCCAAATGTAAAGTTTTTCGACAGTCTGACAGAGAACATTCTACGCGCCAAACAAAGCCCATATGGCAAGCCATAAGTTTTCATGGGGCTCGACAGATAACTATCAAATTACGTAAACGTCCCCTACTCCATTAACGTGACTGGTTATACCCAGGTGGTGGTGGTGGGTAGTTCGATGGTGAAGATTGCGCTGGGCTATAGTTTTGCGGCTGCTCAGTCAACACATGGCCTGAAACCGGCACTTTGTGCCCTTTGGCATACATGCATTGCACGTAGGCATTATCGTAATGACCTTGCGCACCGGAGGACGATTGATTGCCTTTATCGACACCGATAAGGCTACCAATCAGCAAGCCGGTGGCAGCGCCAATACCAGCACCTCTGCCGCCGCCTGCGGCCGCACCCAAAGCCGCGCCCAATGCGGTGCCTACCACGGCGCTTTTGGCGACGCTACTATCGGCGGCCTGATTGGCAGTTGTTCCGCCTATCTGCTCTAAAGCATATTGCCGACAGTAGTTATCATCGTAACGAAACTGGTCAAAATTTTTATTGCTGCCTGGCAATGCCATCAGGCTGGGGCCGTTGGGCACAGAAGCGCACGCCGACAGCAGCAGCACGGACAACAGCACGGAAGTGCTTTTTATAGAATGATGCATGATATTGTCCTCTTATATTATTGGGGGGGTGGTGTAGGGTTAACCCGTTCCCATCCACCAGGACATTGCTTGACATAAGGGTAATAACCTTCAGGCCTATCGCAGTGATACCAGTAATAATTATCTGCAGCAGCAGGTGCTGCTACATCGCCTTGCTCGATATACACCGGCGGTTGTGTCGGTACCGGTACTGTCACAACGGGCGGATAGTAGGGATAGCGGTAGGGACTATAGTAAGGGTAGGGATCATAGGGATAAGGTATGCCCAAATAAAATCCGAAGCTGCTACCGCCATGCCTATGGCCATGGCCGCCATAACCATGTCCACCATGCCTGGGATCCGCTGCTGCCAAACCGCTAACCGTAACACCTGCCAGCAGTATCAGCCCACATAGAAGTTTGTTATTTTTCATGATGTTCTCCTTTACTTGTGATTCATTTCACAATCGGTGTATCGCTTGTTTACCTTAAACTCAATTAGACGCATAAATTAGACACGCATAAATTAGACACAAGTGCCGCGATTTAGTTATTGAAATTTTGCAACCCTTTATATCCGTATAGCTTTCTCGCAAAAAATCGTGCACTTACACGCTATATCATTACCAAACGGTATAAACCATGACAAAAGCAGCCAGCATCATAGCCCGCTCTTTGCATAAATCCGGCGAATTTCAATTTAATAGCACTTTGTTCTGTTGACGGACAGGCCTGCGAAGATGAACAGCAGCAAATAACGCGTTTCTACACTTCTCCACCCAGCGCCTCCGTCAGATTCGTCAGCATCCTCGCCAGCTCGCTGGTCATCAAGGTAAAGTCGAGTTCAAATATTTCATCGGCATTTTCTGCCAATGCGGTGGATTCTTCCTTGATGATGTCGAGAAATTCGAGTTTCTTGATTTGCAGTTGCTCGGTAAGTACGAAGGAAATACGGTCGTTCCAGGTCATACCCAAGCGGGTGGCGCGTTTACCCGAAGTGATATGTGCAAGGATTTCTTCGCCTTCCAGTTCGTGGTTGGCATAGCGCACCGTGGCACGGCCTTCGCCACTGGCGCGCAGTTCCAGCTCACGGTCTATGCTGAAGCCGGTTGGCGCATTCTTTCCTGCCAGCCAGTCGGTCATGGCCGCTACCGGTGCTATCTGCGTGTGTAGCGGTTTAAGCGGCAACTCATCCAGTGTTTTGCGCAATTGCTCCAACAGCTCATCGGCTTTGGCTTGTGAAGCCGCATCTATCAGCAAACGGCCATTGGCCAAGTCCAGCCAGGCATAAGTGGTACGCTGTAAGGCAAAAGCGCGGGGCAGCAGTTCTTCGGTGATGGCTTCCTTGAGCTCTTTGAGTTCCTTGCGGCCGACTTTGTAGCCTTGTTGCACTTCAATGTCCGCGACTCGCTCTTTGGCAAAACGGTTGATGATGGTGGCGGGTAATAGTTTTTGCTCGACACCCAACGCAAACAGAATTTGTTGATTGGCGACATGAATCAGCCGCTCATCGCCACGGCATGAAACCCAGCCCCGGCTTTGTTTGTCCAGTCCACTGCAAGTAAGGAGCGGCTTGAGGGAGAGTTTTTCGAGTAGCGTGTCAGGCGCAATACTATCGACAGCTAGCCGATAAATGAAAATGTTTTTAAACCACATGGAGAAGTGCTCGGCAAACGAGGCATTATACTTGGCGTGTGCGATTTAGAGTTGCCAGAGCTTGGAAAAGCACTCATGCAGGAAGTAAGCCAAGTCATTGCTCGTAAAACCGCAGCTAAGATACCCCCCGGATACCATCAAAAAAACGCACCGCATCACCTCCGCTTTCCTTTGCCTGATACATCGCCAAATCCGCCCATTTGAGAATCTCCGCCTGCGAATCTTCATTACCAATAAACAAAGTCACGCCGATAGTGGCGCTACAATTATGTTGCACTGTAATTTCCGCCGCCCCTTCCAGCTGAATTTTCAAGAGGTAAGGATCAGACAGAATGACACGAATTTTCTCTGCAACAACCTCCGCTTTTGCGGCAGACAAGATGGGGTCAACATCCAGCTCGTTGAGCAATACAACAAACTCATCACCTCCAAAACGAGCCACGGTATCCATTTCTCTTAGGCAACCGGTAATTCGATTGGCCACTTCAAGCAAAAGCTGATCACCTACGTCATGTCCATGCTGCTCATTGAGCCGCCTGAAATGGTCTAAACCCAGGAACATCAACGCCCCATACAGTGCATTGCGTTTACTGAATGCCAGGGCATGTCGGAGACGATCATTCAGCGTGCGACGATTGGGGAGTTTCGTTAGAACATCAAAAAAAGCCAGTTGATTGATTTCCTCTTCCATTTTTTTGCGATTAGTGATGTCTCTGGTAATTCTCGAAGTCCCGATGACCTTGCCCTCTTCATCCAATATTGGAGAAATGGTAATGGATATATCAATCAAGCGGCCATCCTTGTGACGGCGTACGGTTTCAAAATGCTCTACGCGCTCGCGGCGTCTAATGCGCGCCAGGATTTCCGTTTCCTCATGCTGCCGCCCCGGCGGAATCAGCATCTCGAATGAATGATCGATAGCCTCATAGGCGCTATAGCCCAAAATCTGTTCCGCCGCATGATTCCAGCTCTTGATGGTGCCCTCCAGTGATTCGCTGATAATGGCATCATCAGAAGACGCAACGAGGGCTCTGAATTTTCGCAACTCCAGCTCATCCTGCTTGCGCTCGGTAATATCCCTGGCAATCTTGGAAGCCGCAATAACCTTGCCATTGGTATCAAAAATGGGCGAAATAGTAGCGGAAACATCAATCAAGCGGCCATCTTTGCGACGGCGCACGGATTCAAAGTGTTCAACACGCTCACCCAGTTTAATCAGCGCCAGAATTTCTGTTTCTTCATATTGTCGGTCTGGCGGAATCAGTATTTCCATCGAACAGCCAATCGCTTCATGCGCTGCGTAGCCAAAAATAATTTCTGCCGCATGGTTCCAACTCTCGATAATGCCGTCCAATGTTTCACTGATAATGGCATCGTCCGAGGAGGCCACGATAGCTCTGAACTTTCGCAGCTCCAGCTCATCCTGCTTGCGTTCAGTAATATCAACAAAGCTGGCCACATACTCTATGGTCACGCCTGCACTGTTTTTAATTGCGGTGACCGTCAAGTGCTTGGGGTAAATAGCGCCATTTTTGTGCCTATCCCATATCTCGCCAGACCAGAAGCCATGACTGGCCAATGCTTGCCACAAGGCGATATAGAACGCTTTACCATGACGATCCGATTTCAGAATGCGTGGATTCTGACCCAACACTTCCTCTTCGGTATAACCGGTAATTTCCTCAAACGCGCGATTAACGCGAATGATATTGGAATCAGCATCGGTAATCATGAGTGCGTCATGCGTCTCGAAAGCCTCGGCAGCCATGCTCAACTCAGCTTCTGTGCGCTGGCGTTTGCGAGTACCAATGTCCGTTGCGTCCGTCATGATAGTAATAATAAGATGGGATGCAGCGCATTATCAGCCGACAGCCGATGAAAGTGCAAGGCGAAAAGCGGCAAGACATAAACGCTAGCGACAGCATTGAACGGCAAAATTCAGCCTTTGGAGTCATTCGCCAATTTAGGCTATTCGGCTATAATATCCACAAAGTTGCCACTCACATCTGTGCCTAACACAGGTAGCAATCCAAGTTGACAATCGTGAATTTTCCTGATTTACTAAAATAGAAGCCAAACTTCTTCAGCAATCAGCGGTAATTGGCTTGTCGTCGTAGCTTTACCATGCTGAGCTAAGTGGCAAAAACTTCTGCCGTTGCTTTTACAATCGAAACTACCGCAGGGTGAGTTAAGCGGCGTTCCGTTGTAATCGCATAGAGTTGCACACTAATATTATCTAATAGCCCTATTTTTTCAACCTGATATTGTTGACATATATAGGCTGTAATAGCCTCTGATCCCGCGAAAAATCCTGCGCCTGCCTGACCAAAAGACTTAAGTAGTGCGCTGTCATCAAATTCACCAACGATATTGGGATAAATTTGTTTGGACTCCATCCATGTAAGCAGTTTTTTCTGAAAAGCAAAGTCTTCACCAGGCATTAGAAACGGTGCATTATGCAAAATTTTTGGGAAAGACTTCTCCGAATACCTTTCAATTAAGCTTTTAGCGGCAAAAATCGCCAACTTACTTTCTCCAAGTAAATGATTATAGGCACGGACATTCAAATTACTGGGCATAGGGCGATCAGCAATAACCAGATCAAGCTGATTGACAGACATTTCTGACAATAGGTCCGCCAACTTGCCTTCTCTGCAGATTAATCGAATTGGCTCATCCATATTTAATACAGGCTCTATCACACGATAAGCGACTGACTTTGGAACAGAATCAGTGATGCCAATGCGAAACGGAATACTTTTCCTGCCTTCCTGATGTTGTGTAACCTCTAGCAATTCATTGCCAAGGGAAAATATCTCATCTGCATAGCTAAAAACCCTACGCCCAATATCAGTCAAATCAAGGCCACGACCGACCTTGCAAAAAAGCTGAACGCCAAGACTGTTCTCTAAATCACCTAACTGAACACTGATAGATTGGGGGGACAAATGCAGCTGCTCACTCGCCCGAGCAATACTGCCAGTTTTGCCCACCATCCAAAAATATCGCAAGTGCTTAAAATTTAAGCCCTTCAAACACTTCCCCTTAATCAAAATACATCTAAAAATTAGAAGTATTAATCAATATTTATCTAATTGCTAGATGTATATTCTAAGCGTAAAGTTCATCACATATTCAATAGCAAGGAAAAAACAATGCAACTTGATATTCAAACAAATGGCTTTTCACTCACTGATGGCATACGAGATTACACAAAACGTCGTATGCAGTTTGCACTCAACAGAAACGACAAATATATTACTCGGGTGCAAGTACGGTTAGCAGATATTAACGGCCCTCGCGGTGGCGTAGATAAACGTTGTCAAATTGACGTAAGCCTAGCTAGTCACAACGATATTGTGATTGAAGATACTGAAACCAATCTTTATGTGGCTATTGACCGTGCGAGTGAACGTTGTTCGCGCACGTTAACAAGGCGTTTAGAGCGGATGCGAGAGTTTTCGCATGAAACGGTAACGTTACCAGCAACAGAAGAATAATCACAAAAATAGCTTTGCAAATTTTAGCAAAAGCAAGCCAAAACATAAAACTGATGGCTCAAAACCACATGAGTACAAATTTGAGGATAACACCATGAAATATCTATCGGCATCTCTCTCAACGCTTGCATTTAACCATCCTTTGAAGCGCGATTTATTTATGTGTTGAAAATGAATAAGCCACACCCAATGCTACATGACCATTCATCGCAAGTGACACGCGCACTATAAACAAGAGCGAAAAGCTCTGTAATTTTTAAGGACATTATATGAAACGCATTTTCTATTTTTTAGCCACCAACCTTGCCATTATGCTGGTGCTTTCAGTCACCATGCGCGTATTAGGCGTAGAGCCCTATTTGAACGCCAATGGGCTAGACCTTAAAAACCTACTCGTCTTTGCCGCCATTATGGGCTTTGGCGGTGCGTTTATTTCATTAGCGATTTCCAAGTGGTCGGCCAAGCGCATGTCTGGCGCGGTAGTCATCGAAGTCGCGAAGACTCCAACAGAAATTTGGTTGATTAAAACGGTACGTACTCAGGCTGATATGGTAGGCATTAAAATGCCAGAAGTCGCTATTTTCGATTCCCCTGAGGTCAATGCCTTTGCAACTGGTATGACCAAAAATAGCTCACTAGTGGCGGTATCAATTGGTTTACTCAATAAAATGAGTAAAGATGAAGCGGAAGCGGTATTAGCACATGAGGTGTCACACATTGCCAATGGTGACATGGTAACCCTCACACTGATTCAAGGCGTAGTGAATACCTTTGTCATGTTCCTCTCACGTGTGATTGGCTACGCAGTAGATAAGATTATTTTCAAAACTGAAAAAGGTACCGGTCCGGCATTTTTTGTCACGATGATTATCGCTGAACTGGTATTGGGAGTATTAGCCTCTATCATCGTCATGTGGTTCTCACGCCAACGCGAATTTCGTGCAGATGCTGGTGCGGCTAAATTATCGAGTAGCAAAAAAATGATTGCGGCATTGGAGCGTTTGCAAGCCGAGCATGAACCTTCCACGTTACCCAAACAAATGGCGGCTACTGGTATTTCTGGCAGTGGTGCGATTGGCTTGAAAAAATTATTTACTACGCATCCGGGTTTAGATGAGCGCATTGCGGCATTACGCAGTAATTCATAAATATTGAGACGTGTTAAAAAATGAAACGCATTGAATTATTTTTAGAGCATTTTTATGTTTAACAGTCGCTGATTGATAGGACTGTTGGCATTTTGCTTAGTTAGCTTTGTTGGTCGACCCCATTGTGTTAACGGTTGGCGGTTTGGCGTGAATGAAATACGCATTTGGAAAAAAACAATCGTTAAACTTAAATCTAATGGCTTAAGGAGGTGCAGATTTATTGTCATTCCGTACGCAGTGAGGAATGGCAATAAATCTGCACCTCCTTAAATAACCAGCTAAATCGGTAAAATCAGAAAAGAGTAAAAAATGGGTGAATTACAATCAATCGGTACTTGGTGGATGTGGGGAGGATTTAGCTTATTTGTTATTGCCATGTTATCTATCGATATGTTTGCATTAGGCCGCAAAGGTGCGCACAAAGTCAGCGCTAAAGAAGCGCTTATTTGGTCATTAATTTGGTTCTCACTCGCGCTATTATTTGGTGGCGCATTGTGGGCTTGGTTAGACCACACTTCGGGGCGAGCTATAGCCGATGTCAAGGTTATGGAATATCTCACTGGTTATTTGCTAGAAAAAACCTTGGCGATGGATAATATATTTGTCTTCGTTATGCTGTTTTCCTACTTTTCTGTGCCAATTGAATATCAAAAACGTGTGCTGGTGTATGGCGTATTTGGTGCAATTGTATTACGTGCATTAATGATATTACTTGGCGCATGGTTGATTGCCCAGTTTCATTGGGTGCTCTATGTCTTCGGTGCATTTTTGCTCATTACCGGCATTAAGATGTTTATATTTGCTGACCATGAACCAGATTTAACTCACAACCCGTTACTACGTTGGTTGCGTAAACATGTACGTATCACCGATATTTATCACGGGGATAAATTTTGGATTGTTGAGAATGGTGTACGCTGGTTCACGCCTATGTTTTTAGTCTTAGTCCTCGTTGAGTTCTCAGACGTGATTTTTGCCATGGATAGCATTCCAGCTATTTTTGCTATTACTAGCGATCCATTCATTGTATTTACTTCAAACATCTTCGCAATTTTAGGTTTGCGGGCTTTATACTTTTTGCTAGCCGATATGGCTGACCGCTTTCATTTACTTAAATATGGTTTAGCCGTAGTGCTCATGTTTGTCGGCACAAAAATGTTGATTGTGGAGTGGCTGAAAATCCCAGTTGCGGTGTCTCTTGGCGTGGTGATTTCAGTGCTGGGCATCAGCATATTATTAAGCTTAAAAGCCAGTCAAAAACAGGCTAACCCAGGCAGACATTAGTAATTTTAAGACTCACCATGGGGATGTTGCTGTTATTTGGCATTAAAGTGAATATCTCAACTGAGTTGACTGCGTTAGGTAAACCTTCGCAGTCGCTCACCCGATTGTGGTATGAGGTGCCGAACTGCTTAGTTAGCAAATGACTCTTTTGGGCTGACTGCTGAAGTTGACACGCCAAATTGACCGACAGCAACCCTTGTTGGGCAAGCACCTGACAAACTTAAACGTTGCCACCCGGCACTTAGCAGATGCCAATATTAAACCGAGATTTTCCATTAGGAATGATCAAGGCGAATAATCAGGCGTGAATTTAGCCGGTAAATCAAAGGTTTTAGCGGCATCCCACAAGCTATGCATCCAGGCACGCTGTTGCATGGCCATTGCCAGATTCAGGATGGGTTTTCGACTTTCGGTGGTGATGTACCCCGCTTTTGCAAACAACTTGTAACGCAGCGTTTGCAGCGTGTGTTGTACGGTGGTGGTGGAATGTTTTACCGTACTAGTTTTAAGCAATGCCTGACGCAATAAGCTCATCAGGTTATACGCCAGCATAACCGTATTGAGCGCGGCTTCGGTCGCCCAAAAATCCTTCATGTTAAAACTATCCGCCGCAAAATCATATTTCAGTTCTTTGATACGGTTCTCACAGTCAGCACGCCCACGATAGATACGCCAGATCGTTTCGGCAGGCAAGTCCAAATCCGTCACCAGCGCAGAAAAACGCCATTTGCCAATCACCGGATCATCGGCAAACAGATTCAAGGTCTTGCCCTTGGGCGCGGCACGCTGTTCGATGTGCTGCCGAATGCCGACCACCCAACGCGGCCTTGACCACGAGGGAGCCTGATAACGAAAGCGGGTCAATTCCAAGCCTTCGACAGGTTTGCCATGTTCCTCTTGCGGTGCCCACCAACCATCAGCACTGACGAGTGCACGTTGCAAAGGCGGGTTCTCGCAGAGCGCAATGACGTGATGAAGTTGTTGCTGGTCGAGATGGTCAAGAAAAGCGCTGTCGCCAAACCCACTGTCTGCACGCCAGAGAAACGTGTTGATCGCCCAATCGGTGCAAGGTGTTGGCCAAGAAGGCCTGACCGTTTTTGGCGGAGCGGCTGTTGCCAGATTGTCCCCACATCCAGCGGTACAAAGCGTCCATCACCGACTCATTCGTGCCCTGGGTAAATTTGTTGAATAGCCGCATAACGGCTTTAAAGTTAGCCATACGCTTGAAGCCGAACAGCCGCTTCAAGACCGGGTCATGTCGTGTGACCTCGCCGTGCTCAAAGCGATTGGCACCACACCACACCGAGAGCATGAATTGGGTGATGAGTTGTTCCGGGCGATAGCCCCGATTGCTGCCGGGTTGCGGCAAACCGGAAGTCGAAAGGGCAGACTCAAATCCCAAGTGATCGAGCATCCGTTTCATCAACCCCATGCCACCCCAGGCGGTGATTTCCTAATCGCTAAAACGCAGGTCAAATTCCATAATTCCTCCGCACTGAAATCGCGATGGCTTATTTTAGATCAGATATGACTGAAATATAATAGCAATCAAATACTTGGCCTAATGGTTTCCATTAGAATTTATTTGTAATGGGAAATCTCGGTTTAATTTGTAACACCGGAGCAATGCCACACCGGCGAAGATCAGGGGATACTGAAGCAACGCCAGGCGGTTTATGCGATGGCCAAGGCTAAAAAACCAGAACGCTGGAGTCGCCATACGCGCGACTGGAACTGGCAGGCAGAAGTCTGCTTAAACCCTGATAAATCGATCGATAATGTGGGGCAAAAAAACAAAACTACCGTTCATTAATCTTTTAATTAATGCGACAACTTGGTTGACATGTACCGCCCCTGATTGCGCTTGAACTCCCGTGTAATCGTGGATTTGTTGACCCCGATCTCTTCAGCAATTTCAGCGCGCTTTAATCCGGCTTGTTTCAGCCCGTAAATCTGGTATCGTAGCTCGCTGGTGAGCTGCTTGTAGTGCTTCATCGGTGCTCCTTTTACTTGCTCGTTTAAGTGGCGCTGATAATAACCCAGCTCACCACTTAAATTCACTTACAAAAGTTGCACTTCAGATCTGAATCCGCCATTTAAAAATTAAACAAAACCACATTGCCTTCAGGAGCAACTAAAATATGCCTAGCGTTTCCGTGATCATTCCAACTCTAAATCGACCAGAACTATTGCGGGAAGCCATAAAAAGTGTGTTGCAACAAACACTCCCCGCCAATGAGATTATTATTGTGGATGATGGTTCTCTACCACCAGTGGACGCAGCCAAATTAAAGACTGAATTCGGCTCATCTATCAAGGTTCTGCGCAACGAAGAATCCCAAGGCTTAGCTTGGGCAAGGAATCAGGGTGCCATAGCAGCAAGTAGCCAATATGTAGCCCACCTGGACGATGATGATTTGTTCGCTCCCAAAACGCTGGCTGAATGTACTTCATTGCTTGAGGCTGATCCTGCATTGGAATTGGTTTTTGTTGGCGTTGAAGGATTTGGATCGGATTCAGATTATTTTAACAAAATGCAGCCCATCGGCCTCGCTCGTGTTATCAAACAAGGCAAAGGTCGCGAAGTCAAACCTGACTTGATACTTTTCAGCAAAAACTTACTGGAAGGCTTAATCAATCAAGTGCCAATGGCTTTTCAGAGAGTCGTGGCACGGCGAGAAGTTTGGGAACGAGTAAGCAAACTGAGACTTCGAGCCTATCAGAAAGTAGCCAATCTACCCAGTGAAGCAGAGGCTATGAATCTGATTCGAGGCCAGCTAAGAGATTCGGAATGGGCGCTTTATGCAGGGGTGGTTTGTACAAAAACAGCACTATATAACCAGCCAGGATATTTACAACGTTGTGAAAGGCAAGGGATGAGCTCGCAACCAGCCAATCTGGAGCGCCATACTCTGCAAGCTATCAAAATTAAAACACAATTTTTTCGCGCTTCACTGAGTATGCAACAATTCAAAAACTGGAAACGGTATATTCGTCACAGCCTAGCCAAGGCCGAGTTTGATGCTGCCTACTATTATCACCATCAAGGCAAGCAAAAGCAAGCTTGGATCCATTGGTGGGAGGCAATCAAAACACGACCGACGCTATCGTATGTAAAGTTTGGTGTTAGACTTCTGCTAGCATATCATGCTTTAGATTAATCATGGTTAATCAGAAACTTAGTGCAAATAATGTTTAAGTTCAGCCTGATCAAAAGAATATTGTTTATACTACATACGGATTCGCTGAAGATTCCTTTTTATCTTTGGCGAAAGCTCTATATGTTATGGCTTTCGTCAAAACAAAATATAGAAATCAAAGGTGGCTTGATTATTAATGGTCAACCACTGATCGATATCCGAAAAGGAAGCAATCTGTATATTGGGGTTGGCGTGACTCTCAATTCAAAAAATAGTGGATATCACATCAATCTTCATTCACCCGTCAAACTTTTTGCTGATAGACCAGGAGCCGAAATACGAATAGGAGATAAAACCAGAATACATAGCACTTGCATCCACGCATGTCAATCAATAGTTATCGGTAATAATTGCTTAATAGCGGGAAATTGCCAGATTTTCGATAACAATGGACACGATTTATCATTCCCCAATGTGGAAGATAGAATCAACACAAGTGGCACAAGCAAACCAGTCAAAATAGAGGACAACGTCTGGATTTGAGCTAATTCAATCGTTCTGCCAGGCGTTACGATTGGAAAAAGCTCAGTGATTTCCGCAAATAGCGTTGTCATTAAGAATATCCCATCCATGGTTGTTGCAGGTGGGAATCCGGCTGTAATTATAAAGAGTTTCGTGGAGAATGATGATAAAAACGGCTAACAATTACACTATTGATTCCGCCCAAATAACTCTTAAGCGGCATATTTAACATGGGCATCCTGAAAGAATGATTTTATCCGCTCAGGTTTTTGTGCCAAATCCTCCATATGCTCGGTGGCCGCCTTGTGCAATTTAACCTTGGTTCTAGCCGGTACGCGTTGCCCTATGTTTTGTTTCAAGTCCGCATTCAAGCGCTCTTCCGGATTCAGCTCAGGGCTATAACTGGGCAAGTAAAACAGTTCTATCCTATCCTTGCGCTCTGCTGCCCATGCCTTGACAGGTTTGCTGTGATGTACGCGCAGATTATCCATGATGACAAACACCTTCCTATCCGTATCTTTGATCAGCGCTTCCAGAAACTCGATCAGTTTGTCCGAATTAAACGCCTCATCAATGATCATCCAGCGCATTTTGCCTTGATTGGTCACGGCGGCGATCATCGACAGTTTGTGGCGTGTACCGCCTACTGTTAACGTTACCGGTGTTTTGCCGATCGGCGCAAAACTGCGACCTCGCACATCGGTGTTGACCAAGGCGGTTTCATCCACCCAGTGGATCTCGGCACCCTCTGTTTTCGCCTGCAGGGCAATGGCCGGGTAGCTTTCATCCAGCCAGTGCTTGACCGCTTCGGGTTGCTGTTCATACGCTTTTTTGATGGGCTTTTGCGGGGTAAAGCCCCAACGCGCCAGGGTTTTTCCTACCGAGCGTTCATGCAGTTTGATCCCGTACTGATCTTCAATCAGTTGCATCACGGCCTTGCAGCTCCACAAGGCAAAGTCCATCTTGAGTTGTTCAGGACGCTTATCACAGATCAGGCGTTGAATGGCTTGCGCTTGCGCGTCATCCAGGCTGCGCCTGGTCCCTTGTTTTGCGCCCCGTTTGGCTGGGCGCAGGGCTTTTAATCCACCGGCTTTGTACAAGGTGATGGCCGCATTAACTCCCGCCCAGCTGAGCTCGCTGAGTTCGACGATTTGCATGATGCCAAGACCTTTGTCGTACATGCGCACGACTTGCTTGCGCAGGGCGTAAAGCTGATCAAGGCTACATTTCTCTTTGATGTTTGTAGTTTCTGTTTTCATACAAAACTATATGGGGATTTTTTCCCTGAATTCAAGAGTTATTTGGGCGGAATCTATAATATTTATTTCATGGGGTATTTTTTGACGCAAAGCTTGCAAAACCCTCCAGCCAAACAATTTTGAAAGCCAACTCTTATCGCGGGGCATCTCCCTTTTGTTATGGTCACGAACAGCGTCAATGGAAAAATCATCTAGAGCAAAGACTCTGCCACCATTTTCTGAAAACCATCCGCAATCAAGTAGCAGATCTGCATTAAGCCGATCTGCCAGAGAACGTCCTGCGGCATACTGAAACAATTGATTGCCTAAACCATCACTTAATCTGCATACAACGGAAAGTTTGTCGCAATGCTGTTTGTCGTGAATTGGTCTACGGGGGAAATTAGTATCTATACTCATCAACATGAAACCTATAGGGAAAGGGAGTGGTCTTCCATTGATCTCTTATGGCTCCACTCAGACTTTGCGGGCATTAATCATTTTGTCAGTGTAAATAATGGACTCCAAAATCATTACCAATGACTGGATACGGAATCCGGCAAGCTGTTTACCTGACAGGTGCCCCTCTATAAGAGTTGCTACCTGCTGGTAGTCAAAATAGCTTTCCCATTTCTGCCGCTCATCGAGAAGCGAACGCAAATACTCCGAACTACCAATTCTAAGATCTGCATTTGGATCTACTGCGTAACCACCGCCAGACCACCAATCAAATCGCCAGCGCAGTCTATCAGGTAATTTGGAAACAAGTTTTCTGTATATCTGGGTTACTTTGCTGCGCCAATTGGACGGATCAACGAATGAACCATCCGACCTTGGAAAGTTGGCTAAATTGGGAAGATGTCTGGAAATCATTCTGCGATAAATCAATTGATCCTTCAGGCCTTCTGGTGGTAGTCCCAGACAATATTGAAAAACTTCCAGATCCTCAAAGGGTGAAAAGGTAGGGGTGAAGTTATCGCAAAGCCTTGGTAAAAAAGTTGTGTAACGAAGCTGTCGGCACCACAGCAGGGCGGCAATCCATCGCTGATAGTGTAGCGAACTCCCTGAGGCGGCCATCATTTCAGCCATTTCATGGCGCGACGCATCAATGGCAGCTACCCAGTTTTCTTGCAGCAAAAGTTCGGCGAGCTCGGGCGCTTTGAAGGCATCTTCCAGATAATTGTAAAAATGATCAACACTCGCTTCAAGAGTAGGGTTTGTTTCGCCACTCGGTGTGGTCAGGGGAACATGCCCTCCGGTAAGCGGGTCGCCAGAATATCCAATCACAAGTGGGGGTAACGGTTCAGGAATATTGCTTAATGCAGCGATCAAATAAGTTATATGTGCGTTGGTGAGGCTGGCGTTTAGCGTTACCAAGTCACGGTGATAGGTTTGCAGATGATCTCGGGGAATATTGATACGTTTCAATTTTATACCCAAGGCTTTGGCCAATTGCCCCGGGACACGTGAATCACCACTGCTGGCTTTGCCCCAATTGAATGCCCCACCCAAAGCATCCACAGCATGAAGGAGGCCGGCACATACACGGGAGTCCAAACCACCTGATAGCATCACATGCCAGTCGCGTCTTTTCCCTATGCGACGCTCTGTTGATTTGAGTAAGCGTTCCCAAAGCCCATCTGCCAGTTCATCAATCTCGCCTGTTAATGGCTTAGGGAAT
>JABFRO010000002.1 GCA_013141125.1 Methylophilaceae bacterium | reverse complement strand
CTTATGGTGAATACGACGAAGAGTTGGTACAAATCGAACCGGCCTCCGCTTTTCCTGCGGAAGACCTTGTATTAGGTATGCAATTTGAAGGAGAAGATGAAACTGGCGACATTGTGCTTTATACAGTAACGGATATTGAAGACGACAAAGTAGTGGTGAGCGCGTTCTGTTCAAATGCACAGTCACCAATGTGCGTAGCGCCAGCAAGGAGGAAGTGGAACATAGCCATGTCCACGGCGCTGATGGGCATCACCATTAATTAAAGCCAAGGGTCAAATCATGCGTTGGGAAGACGGTCGCCGAAGCGATAATTTAGAAGATGAAAGAGATGCCGACACATCCGGCGGATCGCGCTTTGGCGGTGGTGGGCGCATTGGCATAGGCGGCATCATTATCGTACTCGCCGTCAGCTTTCTCACCGGACAAAACCCCCTGCAATTATTAGGCATGATACAAGGGGCCAATCCAGACACGCCTCAACAAACCCAGCCCGCAGCACACACGGCTGAAAGTGAGCAGCAAAAAGATTTTGTATCTGTTGTACTGGCAAGCACAGAAGACACTTGGGGTACGCTATTACCGCAATATGGCAGGCAATATGAACAGCCCAAACTGGTATTGTTTACCGGCGCAGTGCAATCGGCCTGTGGCTCCGCGCAATCAGCCATGGGGCCGTTCTACTGTCCGGGTGATCACAAAGTTTATCTGGATTTGGATTTCTTCCGCGAGTTGGAAGGCAAACTGGGCGCGGGCGGTGATTTTGCCCGCGCTTATGTCATCGGCCATGAAATTGGCCATCATGTGCAAAACCTGCTCGGCACCTCCGCCAAAGTCAGTGCAGCTGAACAGCGCAGCTCAAAAACCAATGCCAACAAACTCTCTGTGTTACTGGAGTTACAAGCTGATTGTTATGCCGGCGTGTGGGCACATCATGCCAACCAACAACGCGCCATGCTGGAAAGTGGTGATATTGAAGAAGCCATCAATGCTGCGGCAGCAGTAGGCGATGATCGCCTGCAACAATCAGCGGGCCAAGCCGTCAGCCCAGAATCCTTCACTCACGGCTCATCCCAGGCACGTATGCACTGGTTTCAAATCGGTATAGAACAGGGTGATTTAAATGCGTGCAATACCTTTAAGTCTTGAAGAAAATTTTCCATATCCGCTTTAGACTGACAATGCAAGCAGTAACGCGTCCAAATCACTTTCGCAGGTGAGCGGGTTCATGATCGTGGTGCGTAACCAATACTGGCCTTGCAATGTCACTTGCGTTAAGTGAAAAGCACCATCTTCCACCAGCTTCATCCTTAATCTGGCTTGATGCGTGTTCAGCGCTTCGGCGCTAAGTCTTGCTGTTGGCAAATGGCGAAAACAGACAATATTGGTTTGTGGTTGCATCAGCAATTCAAAATCCGGCGCAGCCTCCAGCTTTTGCGCCAATAGGCTAGCTACAGAAAACACCTGCTCTACCAGTGCAGCCAGATTTTCTACGCCATACAACGAAAATGCCGCCCACAGTTTCAAGCCCATCATGCGCTTGGTGCATTCCAGGGTACGGTAGCTCATATTATAGGCTTCATCGGCATCCTCATTGCCTTGAAACAAATACGAAGCCTCTTGTGCAAAGGCAGCATAACTGTTTTTCTGCACCCGAAACAGCACCGCTGAAACGGCCGCCGGCATATATAGTAATTTGTGCCCATCCCATACAACAGAATCTGCAAGCGCTATGCCATGCAATTGCTGTCCAAGAACGGGAGACAGTAAAGCCGATGCGCCATGTGCGCCATCCACATGAAACCACAGATTTTTTTCGCGGCAAAAATGGCCAATCGCCAACAGCGGGTCTATGCTGCCAGTCGGCGTGCAACCTGCTGTAGCCACCACGGCGATAGGCAATTGACCCTGTGTTTGGCATTGCCGCCAAGCCGTTTGCAAGGCGTTTACATCCATACAACCCTTGCTATCAGCCGCCACTTTAATGACCGCATCCGACCCCAGCCCCATGATGCCCGCTGCACGACTGACCGAATAATGCGCATGTTCGCTGGCAAACAAACATAAAGGCTTGCCAGCGCTTACGCCATGCTGCCAGACATTCCAACCCGCCACAGATTGCCGCGCAGCCAGCAAAGCTGTGAGATTGGCTTGCGCACCACCCGAAGTCAGAAACCCCGTCGCATCCGACCAACCTACCAACGCGCCCATCCACTGCACGACTTGTTTTTCGATTAGCGTCGCACTAGGACCGGTTTCATAAACCGCCATGGCTTGATTCGACAGCGCCGCTACCAGATCACACAAAGCGGCCAATGGCAACGGCGGTGCGACCTGATGCCCCATATTGCGTGGATGATGAATATGCAAATTCGCTGCTAAAACCTTATCCTGCAGCGCAGAAATAAAGCTGGCTGGCGTTAGCGTGGGCTGCAATGGTAATGGCTGTTGCCAGTTCATAATGGCGGCTTGCGGAGCTTGCCAGGCGATAACGGCACCTGAACCTTGCAGGTTTTCCTGCAGATATTGGCCAAGCACATCAATAAGCGCATGACCGGTTTGGCAAAATTCTTCACTGTCAAAAAATGTGCTGAGTTGCTCTAGGGTTAGTTGCGTCATTATTTTCTTGTAAAATTAAAGGGATAATAATTGGCTCTAATGAAAATACAAGCGCAAAGCTGCGCTGCTAACATGTATCTTGGCCAACACTGTGACTCTTGTTTTGGTAGCACTTTGCTTGCATGTGCGATAGAGCCTACGGATAATGCTGCTTTCCACAAAATACTCTAATTTTATATGAATACTCTCATTTGCGGCTCCCTCGCTTTTGACACCATTATGGTGTTTGAAGACCAGTTCAAAAATCATATCCTGCCGGACAAGATTCACATGCTCAATGTCGGCTTTCTGGTACCGGAAATGCGGCGTGAATTCGGCGGCACGGCAGGCAATATTGCTTACAACCTGCAACTGCTAAATGGCAAGCCAGTGATTATGGCCACAGTAGGCGAGGATTTTGCTGGCTATGCGGCGCGGCTAAGCGCGCATGGTTTGGATACCACACATATCAAAACCATAGACGGCAGCTTTACTGCGCAGGCGTTTATCACCACCGATCTGGACGACAATCAAATTACCGCCTTTCATCCCGGTGCCATGAATTTTTCTCATCATAACAGCGTGAAAGATACCAAGGATGTTAGCTTGGCAATTATTGCGCCGGATGGCCGTGACGGCATGTTTCAGCATGCGCGTGAATGTCATGAAGCGGGCATTCCATTTTTGTTTGATCCAGGCCAAGGCTTGCCCATGTTCAGCGGCGAAGAGCTAATGCACTTTATCGAACTGGCGGATTATCTGGCGGTGAATGATTACGAAGCGCAATTGATTGCGGACAAAACCGGGCAGACCATTGAATCCTTGGCAACAAAAGTCAAAGCCTTGATCGTGACTTTGGGTGCCAATGGCTCCGCCATTTATGCCGATGGACTACGCATTGATATTCCCTGTGTAAAAGCCACGGAAGTGCTTGACCCTACCGGCTGCGGCGACGCTTACCGTGCCGGCTTGCTGTACGGCATTGCACACGGCTGGGATTGGCTGACCTGTGGCCGCCTCGCCTCAGTCATGGGCGCGATCAAAATTGCCAGTCGCGGCGGACAGAACCATAAACCCAGCCGTGCAGATATTGAAAACCTGTACAGCCAGGCTTTAATCAGCACGGTTACTCTGGATTAAAATCCACCCTCAAAACAAGCGCCATTCAAAACTTTAAAAAGTGACGAATGGCGCTTGCCATTTTAGACGACCGGTCATATAATGAATGTATGAACAAACTGGATAAGCCAAACAAGCGTGAACAATTACTGGAACAAGGCGTAAACCTGTTGCTGGCTCAGGGTTATCACGGAACGGGCTTAAAGGAAATTCTGGATGCGGTAAAAATCCCCAAAGGTTCTTTTTATCAATACTTTGAAAGTAAAGAGGCGTTTGGCGCGGAAGTCGTCACACATTACATCGAGCCTTTTATCCAGCAATTAACAGATCATCTGAATAATCCCGAACTGGATGCCTTGTCCGTACTTCAGGCTTATTTTGCCGCCTTGATCCATGATCTGGAGCAAGGCGATTTCAAGGGGGGGTGCTTATTGGGAAACTTAATGGGAGAAATTGGCGATACCAGCGAACTTTGCAGGTTTTCGCTAAAGCAGGCAATCGGACGTTATCGTGATTTACTGGTGTTGGGGCTGACCCGAGCGCAAGCGGAAGGTAGTGTCAGAGCCGACAAAAGTGCAGAGCGTATGGCGGACTTGTTGCTGAATACTTGGCAAGGCGCACTTTTGCGCATGAAGATTGAGCAATCGGTAATGCCCATTCGAGCGTGTTGCGAAGATTTATTGGGCGGATACTTTAAAGCCTGATTATTTTTTTGGCTGGCATATATACGACCGGTCATATTTTTATATATTAGAGAGGATTACAACATGCCAAAATTTATTATTGAACGTAACATACCCGGAGCAGGAAAGTTAACGGCGCAGGAGCTACAGGCAATTTCACAAAAATCCTGCGGCATTCTGCGTAACCTGAGCACAGGTGTACAGTGGCAGGAAAGCTATATCACGGACGATAAAGTCTATTGCATTTACATAGCGCCCAATGCCGATGCCATTCGTGAACACGCCGAGCTGGGGGGCTTCCCCGCCAATAGCATTGCGGAAATCAGAGGGATGATAGACCCGGCAACAGCTGAATAGCGAACGCTCTGGCGGGTTTGAAGCGGGTTGCCTATTCCACTTCAAATCCGCCAGTGATTCCGACTAAAACCGCCACCTGTAACCATTAGCCCGAATCGGCAATCAAAGGTCTCAGCACAAACCGTACTTGCTGCTTGTTGTTCCTTCTTCAAAGTCGGCTTTGCAGATTTGGCAGACGGTCGAGGATATTATGTTGAACGTCTGTTCCTCGGCCCAACCAGTCTGTCGTTCAAATCAAAAATCAAATGACAATATACTGTTTCAAACTTTAGCAGATCAGCCTTATGGGAGTGGCGGCAATCCGAGCTCTTTAAGGAAAGCATTGTGCTTCTCCCTGGCCACTACGATTTTCTGCTCCAGAGTTTCCAGTTCCTCGTGCACTGCGCCAAGCTTGATTTCCTTCTCTGCCATGGCGGTGCTGATGTAGCGCGAGATATTCAGGTTGTAGCCTTCCTTCTCGATTCGCTCCATAGCCACACGCATGGAATAGCGATCCTCTTCTTTGCGGTACTGGTAAGTGTCGATGATCTTGTCGATGTGCTCCGGCAACAGCCTGTTTTGCCGCTTGCCTTTCTCGAAGTGCTCGGCGGCGTTGATGAAAAGCACGTCATCGGGCTTCTTGCATTTCTTCAACACCAAGATACACACCGGGATGCCGGTGGAGAAGAACAGATTGGCGGGCAGGCCGATCACCGTGTCGATATGGCCGTCTTTCAGTAGCTTGGTGCGGATGCGCTCTTCCGCGCCGCCACGGAACAACACGCCATGGGGCAAGATGATGGCCATCACGCCGTCCTGCTTCAGATAGTGGAAGCCGTGCAGTAAAAAGGCGAAGTCGGCGGCGGACTTGGGCGCCATGCCGTAATTCTTGAAGCGCATGTCATCATTCAGCGCCTCGCTTGGCTCCCAGCGGTAGCTGAACGGCGGATTGGCTACCACCGCGTCAAACTTCGGCATTTTGGCCGGGTTCATTTCGCGCAGCATGTCCCAGTCGTTGGTCAGCGTGTCGCCGTGGTAAATCTCGAACTCCGAATCCTTCACCCCGTGCAGCAGCATGTTCATGCGCGCCAGGTTGTAGGTGGTGATGTTCTTCTCCTGCCCGACGATTTTGCCGATGCCGTGCGGCCCCATACGGTGGCGCACATTCAGCAGCAGCGAGCCAGAGCCGCAGGCAAAGTCGAACACGCTTTCCAGTTGCTTGCGTTGGCCGGTGGCGGGCTCCTGACTATCGAGTGTGACGATGCCCGACAAGATGCTGGAAATCTGTTGCGGCGTGTAAAACTCGCCCGCCTTCTTGCCGGAACCTGCCGCAAACTGGCCGATCAGGTATTCATAGGCATCGCCCAGCGTGTCTTTGTTGGTAGAGAACTTTTCCAGTCCCTAAGCAATCGCCTTAATTACCGTGCAGAGCGTGGCGTTTTGCGTGGTGTAGTTCTTGCCCAGCTTTTCCGAATTCAGGTTGATCTCGGAAAACAACCCGCCGAAGGTGCTGGCAAAGGATTCGTTCTCGATGTAATCGAAGCCCTTTTGCAGAGTGTGCAGCAGCTCCCCGTCTTGCGTGCGCGCCATCTCGGCGATGCTGCTCCAAAGGAAAGCGGGCTGGATCACATAATGCGTCTTGCGGCGCATCTGCTTTTCAAATTCAGCCGTGTCGTCCGGGTTTTGCGCGTACCACACCGCCAGCGGCGCAAGGTGTCATGGTCTAATAAAAACGGACACCTTGATAGGTTACTATTCACCTAAAGAGGAACGTAAAAATGAGTCAAGCAAACAAGCATTACGAAGCTGCATTCAAGTTGGAAGTCGCTCGCATGGTTGTCGATCAGGGGGGTGGGCATCGCGCAAGTTGTTAAAGACATGAAGATTGGCCGCACGGCGGTGAGCCGCTGGGTGGCGCAATACCGTGCCGAGCAATTGGGTAAGCCCTGGATTGGAAAACCCCTCACCGCCGAACTGCAACGCATCCGCCAACTGGAGATGGAGAACCGGCAACTGAAATCGGATAATGAACTCCTAAAAAAGCCTCGGCCTTCTTCGCCCGCGCACTGAAATGATTTACCAGATCATTCAGGAAGATGAGAAGGCGGTACATCAGGCGTGTCGGGTATTGCAAGTCAGTCGTTCGGGTTATTACGCCGCCAGGCAACGGCCTAAGCCGCCTGCTATTTGCAGCGCCAGCGTGAGGGTCAAAGCCGTGTTTGCGGCGCATCAAGGCTGTTATGGCAGTCGGCGTATAGTGGATACCTTACGCGAACAAGGCCTGTCCCTCGGGCGTTTCAAAGTCCGGCGTTTGATGCGTGAAGCCCGGCTCAAACCCGTTTGGAAAAAGAAATTTGTGAACACCACTGACAGTAAACACGATTTACCTGTCGCGGATAACCTGTTGAATCGGCAGTTTAATCCGCCCAAGTCAAATCAGGCGTGGACCTCGGATATTACCTACATTCGTACGCAAACCGGTTGGCTGTATTTAGCGGCGGTGATGGAGTTGCACTCGCGCAAAATGATAGGTTGGGCGATGGATGCCACCATGCCGGCGGAGCTGGTGTGCCGGGCTTTGCGCATGGCCATCGGGCAGCGACGACCGCAAGCGGGACTCCTGCTGCATTCCGACCGGGGTAGTCAATACGCCAGCCATGAATACCAGGCACTACTGAAGCAACACGGCATGGTTTGCAGCATGAGCCGTAAAGGCAATTGCTGGGATAACGCCGTGATGGAACGTTTCTTTCTGAATTTGAAGATGGAGCGGATATGGCAACGAAAATATGCCAATCAACTGGAGGCTACAAAGGATGTAACAGATTACATCGTGGGCTTTTATAACAGTATCCGACGCCATTCCGCCTTGGGGAATGTTGCACCCTTGGTATTTGAACAACAATTTGCAGCAAAACAACCGATTGAGGTGTCCGAAATTACTTGACCGCTACATGAATTGGGTGATGAGTTGTTCCGGGCGATAGCCCCGATTGCTGCCGGGTTGCGGCAAACCGGAAGTCGAAAGGGCAGACTCAAATCCCAAGTGATCGAGCATCCGTTTCATCAACCCCATGCCACCCCAGGCGGTGATTTCCTTATCGCTAAAACGCAGGTCAAATCCCATAAGTCCTCTGCACTGAAATCGCGATGGCTTATTTTAGATCAGATATGACTGAAATATAATAGCAATCAATTACTTGGCCTAATGGTTTCCATTAGAATTTATTTGTAATGGGAAATCTCGGTTTAATTTGTAACACCGGAGCAATGCCACACCGGCGAAGATCAGGGGATACTGAAGCAACGCCAGGCGGTTTATGCGATGGCCAAGGCTAAAAAACCAGAGCGCTGGAGTCGCCATACGCGCGACTGGAACTGGCAGGCAGAAGTCTGCTTAAACCCTGATAAATCGATCGGTAATGTGGGGCAAAAAAACAAAACTACCGTTCATTAATCTTTTAATTAATGCGACAACTTGGTTGACATGTACCGCCCCTGATTGCGCTTGAACTCCCGTGTAATCGTGGATTTGTTGACCCCGATCTCTTCAGCAATTTCAGCGCGCTTTAATCCGGCTTGTTTCAGCCCGTAAATCTGGTATCGTAGCTCGCTGGTGAGCTGCTTGTAGTGCTTCATCGGTGCTCCTTTTACTTGCTCGTTTAAGTGGCGCTGATAATAACCCAGCTCACCACTTAAATTCACTTACAAAAGTTGCACTTCAGATCTGAATCCGCCATTTAAAAATTAAACAAAACCACATTGCCTTCAGGAGCAACTAAAATATGCCTAGCGTTTCCGTGATCATTCCAACTCTAAATCGACCAGAACTATTGCGGGAAGCCATAAAAAGTGTGTTGCAACAAACACCCCCCGCCAATGAGATTATTATTGTGGATGATGGTTCTCTACCACCAGTGGACGCAGCCAAATTAAAGACTGAATTCGGCTCATCTATCAAGGTTCTGCGCAACGAAGAATCCCAAGGCCTGGCTTGGGCAAGGAATCAGGGTGCCATGGCGGCAAGTAGCCAATATGTAGCCCACATGGACGATGATGATTTGTTCGCTCCCAAAACGCTGGGTGAATGTACTTCATTGCTTGAGGCTGATCCTGCATTGGAATTGGTTTTTGTTGGCGTTGAAGGATTTGGATCGGATTCAGATTATTTTAACAAAATGCAGCCCATCGGCCTCGCTCGTGTTATCAAACAAGGCAAAGGTCGCGAAGTCAAACCTGACTTGATACTTTTCAGCAAAAACTTACTGGAAGGCTTAATCAATCAAGTGCCAATGGCTTTTCAGAGAGTCGTGGCACGGCGAGAAGTTTGGGAGCGAGTAAGCAAACTGAGACTTCAAGCCTATCAGAAAGTAGCCAATCTACCCAGTGAAGCAGAGGCTATGAATCTGATTCGAGGCCAGCTAAGAGATTCAGAATGGGCGCTTTATGCCGGGGTAGTTTGTACAAAAACAGCACTATATAACCAGCCAGGATATTTACAACGTTGTGAAAGGCAAGGGATGAGCTCGCAACCAGCCAATCTGGAGCGCCATACTCTGCAAGCTATCAAAATTAAAACACAATTTTTTCGCGCTTCACTGAGTATGCAACAATTCAAAAACTGGAAACGGGATATTCGTCACAGCCTAGCCAAGGCCGAGTTTGATGCTGCCTAATATTATCACCATCAAGGCAAGCAAAAGCAAGCATGGAACCATTGGTGGAATGCTATCAAGACGCAACCAACGTTCTCGTATGCAAAATTTGCTATAAGACTTTTGTTACCCAAACAAGATCCACTCGAATAGCTTACTCGTTTAATAAAGCAAACTGACATGCCGAAGTTAAAAATGCCCGCTGCAGGAACTTGCTTACCCGATTATCTGCGAGACGTGATTACCGCATTCAGACACATCAGTTGACAATAGTAATTGCCATAACTTTTAGGATTAGAAACTAAATGACTGTAGCAATCCAGTTTTATATTCCTCTGAATGAAGAGGCATTCAGTTCATTACCCACTTCCATAAATGATTATTGGGAGTGGCAACTGACTGCTCTAGGCATCAGCCAGAACTGGGGACAATATCATTGGGTAGTACAAACCTATATCCATCTAAAAGCCTCCGGCCTGAATGTGATATTGACCAATAAATTACCCCATGAAGGAATACTCATCACTCATCGAGATTGTCTGAAATATGACTTTATTCCAACTAATAATTTATTCGTTGTAGTGCTATTAGTAGATCGCGATGTCCCTTTGCCATATGCACAATTGCATGTCACACATAATCCAGTTCAAAAGCTACACTTGGGGCAGCCTTATTTCTATATGCCTCCATGGCCCCAAATTGGCCTGATACCAAGGGATACAAAACGCGGAGAAATATTCACAAACATTGTTTATCATGGCTATTCAGAAAATCTTGACGAAAAATTAAGAGAGAATGATTTTCTGGAAAGCATTCAAAAACTCGGATTATCCATAACTTACTCTCCACCTGCCCATTGGCATGATTTTTCACATGCGGATGTTATTCTCGCAATCAGAAAACTAGGCATACAGGAACAATATCTCAATAAACCCTCACTTAAACTTTACAATGCATGGCTTGCTGGTGTACCAGCAATTATGGGTTATGAAACCTCCTATCGTGCTGAGGGCAAGATAAACGTAAATTATATCGAAGCAACTTCAACTCAAGATGTTTTGGACGCATTGAAAAAACTAAAGCAAAACCCATCGCTGGTAAAAGAACTCGTTGATGCTGGAAAAAAATCGGTAGAACTGTTTTCAACGACTCAAACAGTTGAAAAATGGCATGATTTCTTGGCGAAAGTGATTATTCCTCGCCATAATGCCTGGCTACACTCGAGGTCAAAACAAATGACTCACAGAATATTGAGTCGTTTTAGAACTAAAATTCTATGGCGATATCCTGGATGGTTTTAATCTCAATGACTCCCATCCATATTGGGCATTCCTGCTTAAATAATAACGAAAGAGTTAAATGCAGCAACTTACCATTCTGATATGTACCCATAACCGCTGGCAGTTGCTGGAACAGTTGCTGCTTTCACTCAATGCAGCGCAGCGTCCTCAGGATTGGAAAGTTGGAATCCTGATAGCGGCTAACGCCTGTAGCGATGATACTTGTCCACAGCTAGAGGCTTATCAAAAACATTTAAGCAATAATAAGTTACCGCTAAAATGGTTTATTGAGCCTACTGCGGGCAAATCCTATGCACTCAACAGTGCCATCAAGCGCGCGCAAGGCGATTTGATTGCATTAGTGGATGATGATCAGCGGGTTGCTACTGACTTTTTGGTTAATCTAAGTAAATTGGCTGACCGCAATCCGGATGGTTCTATATTTTGCGGAAAATTGATCCCGGATTGGGATGGCACAGAACCCGCATGGATGCGTCAAGGTCCTTACACGATTTATCCGCTTCCTGTACCTTATTTTGAGCCTGCAAAAAGGGAATGTGCAGTTTTTGAAGGTGACTTACCTCCTGGTGGCAATTTATTCGTGCGACGAAAGGTATTCGACAGGGTAGGAGGCTTCTCTACCGAGCTTGGGCCACAGGGGCATAATCTTGGGGGAGGGGAAGATACGGCTTTTGTACTCAAAGCCTTGAGCATTGGTGAACGCATCCTTTACAGCCCGGATATCGTGCAATTCCATTATGTAGATCCTGCTCGACTAAAGCTTGGCTTTCTCATGCGTTTTGCCTATCAACGCACCTATGCGGCGGTACGCCTCGGGTCTGGCACCGGAAAAATGCCCGCCTATGTGTGGCGAAAACTTGCGACCTATGCCACAAATGCCATATTTTCATTCGCATCGCATCGGCGCCAGTTCTATTTGATTCGTACGGCTGCAGCACTTGGTGAGATTAAAGGACTGTTTAAAGCCAATGCTTCAGCTCGACGTTATCATCCACAAATCGGAAGAAATACGCCGCCCACATGGATGCTGCCTGTATTAACCGTAGTATTTGGCGGATATGCATTACACAGTGCGCATCAAATAATAGCTATAGGACTACCAATTGCCGCCTATATGGCAGCACTTTGCGTGACCATGCTGCTGATTAAATCAACATTAAACTTTTCGCGAACAGGCCCACAGCTCAAATCAGAGATATTGCGCTACTATCTACCGTACTCCATCTACGCCTTGTTCCGACTGGGCATTTGGTCTTTTATACTATGTTTTCTCATGGCATTGGCTGGAATTGTCTTTTATTTTTCACTCGCAGCTGTATTCAATTTTTCCATCAATCGCGAGATTGCAGCAGGTTTTGGTTTGTTGGGGGTTGTTATAACAACTGCTGTACAGTTCTGCCGTCATCTTTTGCATATCCCCGGCAGTATTGAAGCCTCGTCAAACTACCGCATGAGCCGTTTTTACGCGTTTTGGACACATTTAACACCAGAACGCATTGAGCGCGTTACTCTGTCTTTATTGTTCATCTTCGCCATTGCCTCGATTGCCGGAGGAGGACGTTTGGGCTTATATGGGCAAATGGAGTCAGCACTAGGATTAATTTCGGCAGCCGCCTTGTTCCTAATCCCGGCTCTATTTTGGCGCAAGGCAAGCGAACCGCGACCTATTCGTGCAGAAAGAACAGAAAAAAAACCCAATATTCTCATGCTAGGTTCTGATTCACTGCGCTCAGATCGGCTGGGAGTGGATGGAAACACCAAGGGCCTGACTCCCACTCTGGATGCCTTGGCCAACCGTGGGTTTTTTTTGCAACAATGTTATGTACCTTGCGCACGCACTGCGCCCAGCCTAGCTTCATTACTCACTGGCTTGTGGCCACATAGCCATGGTATTCGTGATAACTTTAGTACATTGGATGAGTCAAATTTAGGCCACGCATCGTTACCGCAAGTGCTGGATAGGCATGGCTACCACACTATTGCCATCAGTGATTGGTGCGGCGCAGACTTGGGGAAATTTCCCTTTGGTTTCAAAGATCTGGATCTACCAAAGGATCAATGGAATATCCGCTATCTTATCCGCCAGGGTCCCAAGGATATTCGCTTGTTTCTATCTTTGTTTACCCATAATGAATTTGGCCGCCGCTTTTTACCCGAGCTTTATTATTTGGCCGGCGTGCCCATGACTTCTTTATTAGGCAAACGTACGCGTAGTGCCATCAGCCGCGCGGCTCAAATAGATAAGCCGTTTTTCATGAATGTGTTCATGTCTTCCACACATGCGCCATTTGGTTCCGAATACCCTTACTATGCACCACAAGCCTCCAAAGATTATTTCGGTTGCTCGAAGTTTGTCATGAGCGGCCTTAATGAACCTTTTGAAGTGATTCAGCGCCAGAAACAAGTGAAGGAATTTTTCGATTTTGAGCAGATACTCAACCTGTACGACGGTTGTGTACGCAATTTTGATTACGAAGTGGGGCGCATTCTAAAGCACCTCGATCAATGCGGATTGACTGAAAACACCATCGTTGTCATTTATAGCGATCACGGCATGGAGTTTTTTGAACGCAAAACCTGGGGGCAGGGCAATAGTGTGATTGTGGATGACAGCTCACGTATCCCGCTGATTATTGCCGATCCGCGCGCATCATCGCATCACACCATTAAACACACGGTACGTAGCATAGACTTGGCACCTACCTTATTGGATATGGTGGGGCTGCCTATCCCCAAGGAAATGCAGGGTGTTTCACTCAAACCTAGCCTCAATGATGAGAGTATTGATCCCGGGCTGGTCGCTTATGCCGAAACCGGCATCTGGGTTACGCGCGTCCCCAGTCTGGAAGAGAATCATATCACCTACCCCGATCTGCCGGATTTGCTGGAAATCCCTGATAAGCAGGACGGAACCATGACCATCAAAACCGAGTACAGAGCATTGATTGCAGGTGCCAAGGATCGCATGGTGAGAACAGACCGCTGGAAGCTGGTCTATCAACCCATGCACGACAGCATTGTTTACAGCCTGTTTGATCTGAATGATGATCCAGCGTGCCTGAATGATGTTGCAACACATCATCCCGAAATTATGCTCAACATGCGTGCTTTGCTGGAACAACGCTTGGCAGAAGATCCATTATTGCAGAGAGAAAACGCACATGACCGCCATTAACACCCCATCACCACTGCGCGTAAGCGTGGTTATACCGTCCTATAACGCCGCCCGCTTTTTGCCTGAAGCCATAGACAGTGTGCGTAAGCAAACGCTAGCGGTGCATGAGATCATCATCATGGACGACGGTTCTACCGATGATACCGAGCAAGTGGTGCAGTCATTGGGCGATGGTATCTTGTATATCCGGCAAAAGAATGCCGGAGTTTCTGCCGCAAGAAATCGTGGAATTGATGCAGCTACGGGTGAGATCATTGCCTTTCTGGATGCTGACGATGTGTGGTTGCCTGAAAAAATTGAGCGCCAACTCCAGGTGTTTCAAGATCACCCCGATGTGGCTTTGGTGGCCACCGATAAAGCGGAAATTGATACGCAAGGCAAACTGCTGCTGCCGTCCTTATTCAAACAACAGCATTTGCATACTTATTTTTCCAGCCTGAATAATGCGCCTATCCCCAAAGTCATGAGCCAGCTGGTGAAAGTCAATTTCATTCCTACTAGCAGTGTGCTGGTGCGAAAAGCGGCGCTCAATCGGGTTGGCGTTTTTGACACCACAATACGCTACGGTGAGGACCTTGAATTATGGGTGCGCATTGCCGCGCAATTCCAAATAGCCTGCCTAGCCAAGGTCATGCTACATTATCGCCGCCACGATACGAATGCGACACAGGCCACGGAAAAGCTGCTGCTGGATATGGTACGCGTGATGAAAAGCATACGTAGCTGGGGTGCCGCCAAACTAAATAAAGATGGCATGGATGCCGATAAAGTAGTTGCGGCTACGCTCTGGGATTTAGGCTATTGGTATTTCAGCTCTAGTGCACCCAAGCGCGCCTATCCCGTATTCATGGAAAGCCTTAAGGAAAGTTTTTCCATACGCACTTTAGCCTATGCTGGCTTAAGCCTGATTCCATTGAGTGTGCTGAGTGGTTTGCGCAAATTCAAGCAAAAGATACGACCATAATCCAATCCCCAAACCCTGAAAACAAAGCGAGTATTTGAGACGATGTCTGAACAGCGAAGAACGCGTATTCTTTATGTCGAAAATGGTATCGGTTATGGTGGAGCCATCATTTGCTTGCGTCATCTGGTAAGAAATCTGGATCGCAGCCGATTTGAGCCTATGGTGATTACCGGGCTGGGGGATGAAAAATATCAGGACATCGTCAGCGAAGCCAAATGGCAACACATCCCGGATCGGCGACTGGACGTGGTCACCATGAAACGCAAGCTGGCATCCAAACGCTGGCCGAGTGCCTTGCCCGGCTTGCGCTGGCTACTAAATCAGCTGCTTTCCAGACTGGATGATGTTGTCAATTTTTTGCCTTCTTTCCTGCAAACTGGTTGGACTATCCTGCGTTTCAAGCCGGATTTGATCCACGCCAATAACGAGCCGCTATGCAATCGTGCTGCTGTGCTGGCAGGTAAATTACTCAACATACCGGTCATTAACCATGTGCGCGGCGATCAGCAAGGCTCTTTGCTCATGCATTCCTTTTTCAAATTGCCGGATTATTTCATTGCCGTTTCGCGCTGGGTTTCCGAGAGCATAGGCCGTGTGGGCGTACCCGCTGAAAAACGTAGCTATATTTATGATGGTATTGAGCTGGATAAACTGGATTTGAATGCTGATGGTCTGGCTTTTCGCAGGCAAGCTCATATTCCTGAACATGCCTTTATTGTAGGTTTGGTCGGGCTATTGATCCCATGGAAAGGGCAAAAGCTGTTTATCGAAGCCGCTAAATTATTGCTGACAAAAATGCCGGATGCCATTTTTGCACTGGTTGGTGGAACGCCGGAGGAATGCCGCGCCTTTGAAGCCGAATTAAGAACGATTGCCAAAGAACCCGGGCTGCAAGGGCGCGTGATATTTACCGGCCATGTGAGCAATATGGCGGCAGTCTATAAGGGATTGGATATTGTCGTTTCCGCATCCACTTCGCCTGAACCGCTAGGCACCATGATTATTGAGGCCATGACGCTGGCGCGACCGCTGATTGCACCCAATCATGGGGGAGCCGTGGAAATGATAGAAGATGGCAAAACCGGACTTCTGTTTCAAGCCGGGAATGCTGAGGATTTGACAGCGAAAATAGCCGCGTTTTATCAAAACCAAAACCTGCGCACGGCTTTGGGACAAGCCGCGCGCGCACATGCTTTGCAAGTGTTTTCCGTTGAAGAGCATGTGCGGCAAATAGAAGCAGTTTACGACAGGATTCTGCGCTCAGCCTAGCGTTCAAAGCTCCAGCCAAAATTTACACAATATCAACACATTGATAATTATCAGATTTCAGGGACGATCAACATGACAGGATTATTCGGCTGGTTTACCGGCACAGCAGAACTGGATGCGGCTAAAACACTGGATGCCATGGCGCAAGCCGCGCAAATCCATATGCCACTGGATACAGCAAGCATCAGTTCAGCCACTGCGCTTGCCGCATGGCAAACCAATAATGCCGTAAGCGTGCTGGGTAAGGATGGCATCAATGTGGTGCTGATAGGTTCTGCCCATTGGGAATCCGCTGAATTGCAGAGCCTAGCCGCACAAAACGGCCTGGCCGCAAGTGTCATCGAAGCTTATCGCCGGTATGGCAAAGATTTTCTGCAGCACCTGCATGGCGTATTTGCGGTCGCGCTGGTGGATACGCAAAAACAGCTGGCCTTGCTGGCGATTGACCGCTTGGGTACGCAGCCGCTGGCATTTGCGCAAGCCGCGCATGGCTTGGTATTTTCCTCGGATGCCAGAGCTGTGGCGGTACACCCCGAGGTCAATAGTGAAATCAGCCCGCAAGGTGTTTTTAATTACATCTATTTTCATATGGTGCCTAGTCCGGGCAGCATTTTTACTGGAGTGCAAAAACTGCTGCCGGGCGAATGCGTAATCTGGCAGCAAGGCCAGCTGCAACGCCATTTCTATTGGCAATTGAAATATCAGGACAATGGCACAGCTGCCGCCTTCAAGGAAAAAGCCGAGCATTTCAAAGCATTGTTGAAACAGGCAGTCACCACAGCGGCAGATGCACCGGAAACAGGCGCATTCCTTTCCGGCGGCACAGATAGCTCAACCGTGGTGGGCATGCTCACCCAGAGCCTGGGGCGGCCGATAGACACCTTCTCTATCGGCTTTGATGCCGAAGGTTATGACGAAATGGAATATGCGCGCATCGCCTCCAAGCGCTTTGGTACGCGGCCGCATGAATATTACTTAACGCCCGCCGATGTGGTGGCCGCTATCCCCAAAATTGCCGCTGCTTATGACGAACCTTTTGGCAATGCCTCGGTCATTCCAACTTATTATTGCGCAAAACTCGCGCACGATGCGGGCATAAAGGTCATGCTGGCAGGTGATGGTGGTGATGAGATTTTTGGCGGCAATGCTCGCTATGCCAAGCAAAAAGTGTTCGAGCTTTATGGTCGCATCCCGGCTTGGGCCAGACAAGGCTTGATTGAGCCGCTGACGGGTGCGCTGCCCGGCCTAGGCTTGCTCAACAAGGTGAAGAGTTATGTGGCTCAGGCGCGCATTCCGCTGCCGGATAGGCTGGAAACCTACAATTTTCTGCACCGCGAACCATTGAATCAAATTCTGAGCGCAGAGTTTCTGGCGCAGATTAAAACCAATCAGCCGGAAACCCTATTGCGTGAAGTTTATGGCAGAGCCGATTCGCAATCGTATATCAATCGCATGTTGCATCTGGATATGAAATTCACCCTGGCGGATAACGATTTACGCAAGGTGAACCGCGCCGCCGAACTGGCCGGTATAGCGGTACGCTACCCCTTGCTGGATGAAGCGCTGGTGGCTTTCTCGGCAGCGCTTACGCCGGATGAGAAAGTGCGTGGCCAATATCTGCGCTATTTTTTCAAACAGGCCTTAAAAGACTTCCTGCCTGATGAAATTATCAACAAAAGCAAACACGGCTTTGGCTTGCCCTTTGGTTTGTGGATGCAAACCAATGCAGAACTACATGCACTCGCCGGCGATAGCCTGACCAGTTTGCGCCAACGTAATCTGGTGCGCCCGGAATATATCAACCAATTACTCAACCAGCACCAAAGCGGTGACACGGCGTATTACGGTGTCATGATCTGGGTATTGATGATGCTGGAACAGTGGTTGCAGGCGCAACCATTGCGTAAGTAGCGCTGACTGTTAGCGCAAGCGCAATGCGTTCAGCACCACCACCAGCGAACTGATGGACATGCCTATGGCCGCCATCCAAGGGGATAACAAACCCATGGCAGCAAACGGTAATGCCAGCATGTTATAAGCCAGCGCCCATGCGAAGTTTTGCCGGATGACTTGTATACTGAAGCGGCTGATGCGGATGGCATGTTCGATTTCCAGCAGATTTTCGCTTAACAAAATGACATCCCCCGTCGCCCTGGCCATTTGCGTGCCGCTCCCCATGGCGATGGAAACCTGAGCGCCCGCCAATACCGGTGCATCGTTAATGCCATCACCCACCATCGCCACCACTTCACCTTGTTGTTGCAAGGCTTTCAAGGCGCTTAATTTTTGTTCTGGCGATTGGCTGGCCTGCCAATTTTTTATGTCAAGCTCCTCTGCGAAATAGGCGACGGCTGTTGTTGAATCACCACTCAAAATAGACACGTCAATCTGCTGCTCTCGTAGATTTTTTACCAGCAAGACAGCTTGTGGGCGCGCTTTATCGGCCAACTCAAATGCGGCTAATACCTGTATGTCATTACTAAGCCATACGATAGTAGCACCAGAGGCTACGTTTAATCTTGCATCTTTTGCGTACAAGTTGCACTGCTGCATCACGCCTGGATTGAGATCGGCATTTCCCAAAAAATAATTTCTGCCGTCAATTCTGCCGCTCAATCCCTTGCCCGGCGTGTTGTTACTGCTTTCAACCGTATATAAAACTTGGCCTTTTGCTGCTTCAATAAAACTACGAGCGAGTGGATGCTCAGAAACCTGTTCCAGGCTAGTGGCAATTTTCAAACATTCATTCACATCTATTTCAGCAAATGCCAGCGTATTTAGCAGTACCGGACGACCTATCGTTAGCGTTCCGGTTTTATCAAATACGACATGCGTAACGTGAGACAGAGCTTCCAGCGCATGACCACGTGTCAGCAATACACCGCGCTTTACCAAATGTGAACCCGCCGCCGCAAACGCGGCAGGTGCCGCTAGTGACAAAGCGCAAGGGCAACTCACTACCAGCACGGTGAGCACAATTTCCAGACAGCGTGAGATGTCCAGCTGCCACCAGACTAAACCTATCACGGCAACCAGAACTAGCAAGCCATAAGTAAAATAAGCGGCCACTTGGTCTGCAAACATGGCCAATTTTGGCTTTTCTGCTTGTGCTCTATCCAATAGTCGAGAAATGCTGGCTAGCATGGTATTTTCACCCACACCAGTCACACGGATTACTAACGGACTTTCATAATTGATACTGCCTGCGTAAACTCGACTACCTATAGTTTTTGGTAATGGTCGGCTTTCGCCTGAAAGCAGCGATTCATCGGCGCTACTCTCACCATTTTCAACTACACCATCAGCCGCAATGGTTTCTCCGGGCTTGCTGACAATTAAATCACCAGCGTTTATTTCCACCAACGGCACTAAAGTTTGCTGCTGCTGGCTATCTATGCGCACCGCCATCACAGGCACCAGGCGCAATAGATTTTCTGCAGATTCCACAGATTTTTCACGCGCGTTACGTTCTAGTAAACGCGTAGCCAGCAAAAAGAAAACCAACATGGTGAGGGTGTCGTAATACACCGTGCCATGCCCTTGCAATGTCGCCCAAAGACTACCTGCAAAGCCGGTAAACAGACCTAAAACGATAGGTACATCCATGCCGATACGGCGATTAACTACACCGCGCCAAGCCGCTTGGTAAAACGGCCAAGCCGAATAAAGCATAGCGGGGATGGTCATCACCAAACTGAACCAGCGCATAAACTGTTCAGTCGCTATATCCATACCGGCATACAAGGCCACACCTAGCATCATGACTTGAGCGGCGGAAATGCCAGCCACTGCCAGACGGCGCAGCTCGACTTTACGTGCTTGTTGACGCATGGCATCTTGCTGTTGTGCACTAAACGGATGAGCGTGATAGCCAATTTTTCGGATTTCCGCGAGAATATGGCTTAACTTGATCTCGGAATCATCCCAGCTGATGCGCGCGCGATGCGAACCATAGTTAAAAGCCACTTCGCGCACGCCGGGAAGCTGCTTTAAATGGCGCTCATTGAGCCAGATACAAGCGGCGCAAGTGACTCCTTCAAGAATTAAAGAAGCCTGCTTGAGATTGGTTTCTGATTTATTTTTGGCCGTGCTGGCTGCAGAAAAAACAAAACTTTTTTGTACCTCAGGATGGTCGTACAAGGTTAGCTGGCGCAACTCTTCAGGGATAAGTGCTTCGGCAGTATTGGGTCGTTCAGTGCGAAAGTTGTAATAATCTTCCAAGCCATTTTGCACAATAGCCTCTGCTACAGCCTGACAGCCAAGGCAACAAAGCGGTCTATCTTGACCTAACACATGGGCAGAGAATTTTACCCCAGGTAGTATAGGCAAACCACAGTGGTAACAAGTGTCATCCATCAGCCTATATAAAACTAATGCGCGACAAACAAGGATTGCCGCTCAACATGCGTTTCATCCTTGCCGGCTAACTTTCTAACAACATGCAACTCAGATAGCCAACGTCCGGCATCGGGAATAGTCACTGAACCAATATAACGCCCGGCTTCAGTTTCCTTTAGTGCGACTTTGTGATCGTCCAAACTATCTGCCATACGCAAAAAACCAAGCGTAACAGTGGCTGCACTAACAGGTTTGTTCTCGGCATCGCGTATTTCAACACGCACTATGCTAGCGGTTTTACTGCGCAAGTCATCCAAGCCGATTATGCTTAGCTTCCAGGCCAATCCGCGCTGTTGTTCAACATTTTCAAGATGTGGTGCATACAATTTGTTTTCATCATGTGGAATCACACCGGGGAAACCCGTGTGTACCGTTTGCAAGGTAGGATTGGGCAGGAAAATTCCTGATATAACATCCGGCAAACCACGGCTGGCAATCGTCAAAAAGGTTGCATTGAGGATGACTAAGCCGATAAAAAAGAAAATAATCAAACGCGGAGCCCAGTGCATTTTTTGCTTATTTTCCATGCCACCAAATACCATTAATACGCCTGCTGTGGCCAGATAGACGACAAAATGGATCGCCAGCACATCACCGCCTGGCCAATGGCGTGTGCTATAAGCCAGATAGATCAAGAATGGCAAAGCACCTGAAAGAATACCTGCCCAGAAATTGGAAAGCCTGAGACGACGGCTAAAAAAGAAAAGCAATACAGAGAATAACAAACCGCCAAACAAGGTTTCTGTTAATGTCATTTCAACACCTTTATTTCAGTGTGAGTTTTAATCTCAGACTTAATCATGGCTGTCTTGCTCTTTTTCATCGTGCTCTTTCTGTTTGCTGGAGAAATTTACTTCACGCACGATGGCTTCTTGTGGGTTAGATAGGGGCGTAATGATAAATTTGATCTCATGCACCCTCTCTGCCAGATCATGCTCCAAATCTACTTTGGCAGCGATAGTCAAATCCTTACCCGCGCGGGCTTTGATTTCAGACACATGCCCTAAACTCAGTGCATCTTCTGGAATGCCAGTTGCATGTATAGTAAACACTTCTTCACGCTCAGTTTTATTGACAATATGAATATCATAGCGATTACGTATTTTACCATCCGACAATTCTACAAAAAGCGGTTGTCTTATCTGCTGCACTTGCACTTCAGCGGCGGTACGTGTGCCTAGCGTATAAATCATGAAAGCGATCATGCTGAGCAGCGCTACTGCGTAGCCAACAACTTTTAAACGTTTCCATTTAATTTGTGGCTTCTCCGGTTGTGCGCTTGCCAGATTCTTTTCTGAATCATAACGTATCAGTCCACGCGGATAACCTACCGAATCCATGATGTTATTACAGGCATCTATACATAAACCACAAGAGATGCACTGGTATTGCAAGCCATTACGAATATCAATGCCAGTCGGACAAACCTGTACACAAAAGCCGCAATCTATACAGTCGCCATGTCCTGCTACATGCCTTTCTTCCTGCGTGCGCAAGCCCTTGATGGGGATTACACGGCCTTTGCTACCCTCGCCACGGCGTGCATCATAACTGACCGCTAGCGTCTCAGCCTCATACATCACGGCCTGGAATCTAGCGTAAGGACAAATGTAAATACAAATTTGCTCACGCCCTAAACCACCCGCTAGATAAGTCGCAAAACCTAAAGCCAGCACCGTAATATAGCCCGCTTGCGCTGCATTTCCGCTCAGAAAATCAATCACGAACTGATGCGCATCTGTGTAATAAATAGCGAAAGTAAACGCTGTCCAGAATGAGATGGCAATCATCAAAACATGTGATCCGCCTATTTTAAGAACCTTTTCAGCGCCCCAAGGCTGTTTGGATAAGCGTATGCGCGCAGGACGCTCGCCTTGTATCCAATGTTCTATCATGATGAACAAATCTGTCCACAAAGTTTGAAAACAGAAAAATCCGCACCAGGCACGACCGACAAGCCCAGTGACAAAGAATAACAAAGTGGCTGCTATAAACAAAAGCAACGACAATAAAAAAATATCCTGTGGATAAATAACCAAATCGAACAGATAAAAGCGTCTTGCCGCCAGATCAAACAGCACCGCCTGGTGAGATCCGTTAGCTCTATGCCACGGTAACCAAGGTAATAAAAAATAGACCGTATACGCCAGTACCAATACTGCAGTTTTAAAGTTGCGGAACTTGCCTTTTACTGAGCGGGTGTGGATTGGAATATGCTTTTGGTAAAGGCTAGCAGTATCTTCAGAGCTGGATGACATTTTTAAATCTTTCTTTGTCAGAAAACAGATTGGAAAATCTTGGGTTAGAAAAGATAAAGGCTCACGTTGGAACGCGAGCCTTTATTATCGTTCAGAATACAAGTGTGTTAAAGCTTATTTACCACCGCCTAAACTATCATGCACATAAACCGTGAGCAGTTTAATCTGTTCAGGTTTTAATCGAGTATCCCAGTTAGGCATCACTCCACGATTTAAGCCAGCATTAATGACGTTTTTTACATCAGCCACTTTACTTTCTACGGTTTTATCTTCCGGTATATTGACCCATAACCAAATTTTGTCGGCCAGATTAGCGGAGCCCATTTCAACTTTACCTTTACCATCAGCACCGTGGCAGAAGTAACAGGCAGCCGTCTCACCATGAAACAAGGCATCACCAGCTTTGGCCGCTTTTGCATCGTGCAGATCGCCAGACAAACTTAAAACATAATTAGCCAACTGCGTGATTTGTGCATCAGACAATACTTCTTTAAACGCCGGCATAAAGCCGCGACGGCCCCCAGTTAATGTTTGATGTATTTTTTCATAAGAACCGCCATACATCCAACTGTCATCAATCAGATTCGGTGCAAAAGTAATCTTGCCCTGACCGCCGGCCTGATGGCAAGGTTTGCAGTTATCCGAGAACAGGGTTTTTCCGGCGGAATTCACAAACTGCATCAACTCTGCATCCTGTGCCACTTTCTCATAAGGCAGTGCTGCCACTTTGTCGAAATACTGCTTTTGCTTGGCATGCAAATCATTCATGTCTTTTGCCAGCAATGCGCGCATATTCCAATGTGTCGATTTCTGTACTTCTTTGCCATCGGGCTGAGTCGCCGTATAGTTAATGCTATTCCAGCCCGGAATGCCAATGGTATAAGTATTACCTACCGGCCAAGCTGGATAAAACAGCCAATAAACTACAGTAAAAATAGCCGATAAGTAAAACGTCCATACCCACCAGCGTGGCAACGGGTTGGAAAATTCCTCTAGCGTATCATCCCATCTATGTCCGGTTGTTGTTACTGCCCCGGTTTTATCCTTGTCCTGACTCATGATTGTACGTCCTTGTTATTTCTGTTTTTGTTATCTTGGTCGTCATCCAGAAATGGCATATTTTTATAACTTTCCAGTCTTTTCCCACGTTTTTTGCTGCCAAACAAATAAACCAGGATGCCGCAAAATACAGTAAAAAATATTAGCAGCGCCAAGGGCTTGGTATTTTCAAAACGCGTGAACCACATGAACCATTCCATTTGCTTGATTCCCTAATTACTTAAATCTGTTACTTCTCGATATTTAGCGGAATTTTGCGAAATAATCATCGTCAAATTTCGAGAAATCGACCATGGTTCCAAGCACTTGCAAATAAGCGACTAAAGCATCCATTTCGGTAATATCATCTTTATTATTGTCGTAATTACCCAGCTGCGCTTGCGCTACTAACGTTTTTTCAGCATCGGGAATGTGCAAGGTTTTTGCAACATCCTCACCAAACTGAGTAACGTTGCGCTTGTATTCGCCTTGTGAATTGGAATAAGGCACGCCAGTAGTACGCAGGGCACGCATCTTGTCCTGAATATCCGAATAATCCAGCTTGTTACGTATCAACCAAGGATAATTTGGCATCACGGATTCCGGCACCATGGAGCGCGGTGCGGTCAAATGCTGTACTTGCCAATCATTGGAATATTTTCCGCCTACACGTGCCAGATCCGGGCCGGTACGTTTGGAACCCCATTGAAATGGATGGTCGTACTTGGATTCTGCTGCCAGGGAGTAATGCCCATAACGTAAGGCCTCATCGCGGAATGGCCGTATCATTTGCGAATGGCACAAATAACAGCCTTCGCGAATATATATATCACGTCCAATCTGCTCCAAAGGTGAATATGGACGCACCATATCTTTGCCATCTGCGGTTTTAACGGTCTCTACTGTGTCCTTTAGGAAGAACAAGGGTAAAACTTCAACCATGCCGCCAACGCTAATCGCAATCATCGTCAGCACCAGCATCAAGCCTATATTTCGTTCAATTTTATCGTGTTCCATACTTGCTCCTGTAATCTTGATTTCTCAGCTTTATGCTGGAACAGCAGCGCTACCTATCGCCACAGCTGTGCTCTTGCGGATTGTTTTCGTCATGTTGTAGCACATAACCAACATACCCGTCAGAAAGAAGGCACCGCCCAATGCACGCATAGCGTAGTAGGGATGCATGGCTGCAACAGATTCGGCAAACGAGTATTGCAAATTGCCAAAATCATCAAATGCACGCCACATCAAACCTTGCATGATGCCGGAAATCCACATGGAAACGATATAAAGTAGGATGCCAATTGTCGCCAACCAGAAATGCACATTAATCAGCTTTTCGTTGTAAACCGTGGTGTTCCATAACCGCGGAATCATATGATAAAGCGAGCCGAAAGAAATCATCGCCACCCAACCCAGCGCTCCCGAATGTACGTGACCTACCGTCCAGTCCGTATAGTGTGATAGTGCATTCACATCTTTAAGCGACATCATTGGCCCTTCAAATGTAGACATGCCATAGAACGACAATGCCACAATCAGGAAGCGCATGATGGGGTCTGTACGCAACTTATCCCAAGCGCCGGAAAGTGTCATGATGCCGTTAATCATACCGCCCCAGGACGGCAGCAATAGCATGATGGAAAAAGTTGCTGCCAGTGTTGATGTCCAGTCAGGAATAGCTGTCCAGTGCAGGTGATGCGTACCTGCCCACATGTAGAGAAAAGAAATCGCCCAGAAGTGAACTACTGACAAGCGATAGGAATAAACCGGACGACCTGCTTGCTTGGGCACAAAGTAATACATCATGCCCAGAAATGCCGCTGTCAAAAAGAAACCTACGGCGTTATGTCCATACCACCACTGCATCATAGCATCCTGCACACCGGCAAACAGCGGGTAGGATTTGGTCAGACTTACTGGTATCACCAGATTGTGGAAGATATGCAGCAGTGCCGTTGCCAGAATAAACGCCATGTAGAACCAGTTAGCCACGTAAATATGCGGCTCTTTGCGCTTCATGATAGTGCCGATAAAAATGACCCCATATACCACCCACACCACAGCGATAAGCAAGTCGATAGGCCATTCCATTTCAGCGTATTCCCAACCTTGCGAGTAGCCTAGCACGTCGCCCAAGGCAGCCAAAACAATGATAGATTGCCAACCCCAGAAAGTGAAATTTGCTGCCTTCACCCCCCCGAACAAGCGCGCCTGACAGGTGCGCTGAACAATGTAGTAGGAAGTAGCAAATAGAGCGCTGCCACCAAAGCCAAAAATAACTGCACCGGTATGCACCGGGCGCAATCGACCAAACGTTATATAAGGAATATCAAAATTCAAAATTGGAAAAGCCAGCTCAGAAGCGATATACACCCCCACCAGCATCCCCACCGCAGCCCATACCATCGCCATAATGGTAAATTTTCGAATCACATCGTAATTATATTGTTCGCTAAACGCGATACTAGACGTTGCCATCACTGCCCCTTACTTATAGTAAATCTTTAATATGACATTTTGTACTGCGGCAAAATGTCGCACTTTGCGCACAGTATATGCTTCTAGCGTATTTACAGCAAGAATACCCATGCTTACAACAAGGTTCCAATGTCGTGTGCAATCTCCTCGGCGCTTTGCCCATATTTGAGATAAATCCTAATTTTCCCTGATTTATCAAAAAGATATATTCCTGCACTATGATCTATGCTGTAACCGGACTTTTCAGTCACCTCCTGCTTGGCAAAATAAACCTTGAAATTTTTTGCAGCCTCCGCAATTTGCTCAGAAGTGCCATACAAGCCAATGAAGCGACTATTGAAAAAGGGCACGAATTTCGCCAGTACCTGCTGCGTATCGCGCTCGGGATCCAGCGTAACAAATAAAACCTGAGTTTCTACATTTCGCTTTCCCAACAATTTCATAGCCTGAGCAAGCTCACTCAGTGTCGTTGGGCATACATCGGGACAGTGGGTGTAACCAAAGAACAGCGCAACAACTTTTCCTTTGAAATCAGCAAGATGCCTGACATTTCCTGTATGGTCAGTCAAACTCAGCGCATTACTAAAGCCCGAGCTGGAAATATCAGAACCGAATACTGGTGACGGCGCTGGGCTATCCTGATTACAAGCACAGAACATAAAACAAGACAGGACAATATAAACCATGCGCATATCACGCCTCCAGTGCTGGCTATTGAATAATCAGCTAAATTAATGGCAATTTTAGCATGTGTAGCCAGACTAATTGACACCCGATTCTCCTGACTTGGCTTTATGTTTGGGCACACCACCAATCTCATCTTTTATCATTAACCGAAACTCACTATCCAAGCATAAGAGCTTGCGTTTACAATTAAACCTTTTGCGCGCTGGAGAATGAAATGGCTATAGCCAAAACGATGGCTGACCGTGATGGGGTAATTTGGTACGATGGCAAGATGGTGCCTTGGCGCGATGCTACTACCCATGTGCTCACGCATACTTTGCACTATGGCATGGGCGTATTTGAAGGCGTGCGTGCCTACAAGACGGATAGGGGTACTGCCATTTTTCGTCTAAAGGAGCATACCGACCGCCTGTTCCGCTCCGCACACATTCTCGGCATGAAAATGCCCTATGACAAAACGACAATAGCCGAAGCACAAAAAGCTGCCGTACGAGAAAACAATCTGGAATCTGCTTATTTACGCCCCATGGCGTTCTACGGCGCAGAAGCCATGGGCATTTCCGCCAAAACGCTTTCTACGCATGTGATTGTTGCCGCCTGGACTTGGGGCGCTTATATGGGCGATGAAGCGCTGGAGCGCGGCATACGTGTCAAAACCTCCTCCTTTGCGCGGCATCATGTCAACATCACCATGTGCAAGGCCAAAGCCAATGGCAACTACATGAACTCCATACTAGCGCATCAGGAAGCCGCGCAGGATGGTTATGATGAAGCTTTGTTGCTGGATGTGGACGGCTTTGTCGCCGAAGGCTCAGGTGAAAACTTTTTCATTGTACGTAATGGCAAACTGATTACCCCTGATCTCACCAGCGCACTAGAAGGTATTACCCGCGATACCATCGTGCAACTTGCTGCTGAAATTGGCCTACCCGTAGTTGAAAAACGCATCACACGCGATGAAGTCTATTCTGCCGACGAAGCCTTCTTCACTGGCACCGCTGCTGAAGTTACACCTATCCGCGAATTGGACAACCGCACCATAGGCGAAGGCAAACGCGGCCCAATAACAGAGAAATTACAGGCAATGTATTTTGATGTGGTAAAAGGCAGATCTGACAAACATGCGGATTGGCTGACTTTAGTGTAAGTGTTATTGATCACCGTCATTTTGATGTAGCGTCCCAAGCAGACAACCTGCAAAGCAGATGCTCGCAAAATCAGAATGACGGTTTAATTTAGGGTTAACCGCGATGCCTGACAAAAAAGAACTGGAAATTAGTGCCAAAGATTTGCCGCTCCACTGCCCAACCAAAGAAGTTGCATTATGGTGTTCACATCCACGAGTATTTTTGGATATTGCAGCGACAGGATATGCGAGCTGCCCATATTGCGGCACCAAGTACAAATTAAAAGCAGGGGAAAAAGCGGGACATCATTAAGAGGTGCCCTGAAGTTTAACCATTATAAAGACATGTACTGCGTAAACTATTTTCAACGCAACAAGCTAATCCAAAATCACCGTATCTGCACTCGCGCCCCATAGCTGTGAAATCACCTGCTTTGCACAGACGGATTGACTATTTGTCCAAAAGTTGGCCTGCCCTGGCTTGTCTAAGCCTGTCAGCAAATCTGTTTGCAGCAAGCGGCGCTTTAAATGCCGTGCAACTGCCGCACCTGTGTCTACCAGTATAACCTCTTCACCAACCAGCTCTTCAATCAGTTTCCGCACGAAGGGGTAGTGCGTGCAACCTAGCACGATGGTATCAGCACCTGCATCCAGCAGGGGCTGCAAGTAAGTATTCAGCAGGATTTTGGTAGCTGGTGTATTCAGCTCGCCACGCTCTATGCATTCTACCAAGCCGTGGCAAGCTTGCGTGACAACTTGCACATTTTGGCCGTAGCTTTCCAAGAGTGCGGCGAACTGTGCACTTTTTAGCGTGCCACTAGTGGCCAGTACACCTATCACACCAGTTTTACTGACGATAGCGGCGGGCTTGACGGCGGGTTCCATGCCAATAATAGGCACAGCATAGTTTTCACGCAACAGATTGACCGCCGCCGCTGTGGCGGTGTTGCAGGCGACAACTAGCGCTTTTGCACCTTGCTCAATCAAAAAGCCAGCCAAATAGCGCGCGCGCGCGCGTATGAATTCCGGGGATTTGTTGCCATAGGGAGCAAATTTTGAATCGGCGAAATAAAGTAAGTTTTCGTGCGGCAACAGCTCGCGAATATGCTTGAGCACTGAAATGCCACCCACACCAGAATCAAAAATGCCTATGGGCAGTGAATTTACTTTAGTCACGCGTAATTTTATTAAATTATAAAGCGTGCAAGTTTAGCTGAACAATGTGCCAGATGACGAATCCAAATTATGGATTTAGTCATGAATTATCCAATGATTGCTGAGCGCAAGCGCACCTGCGTAGTAGCCTGCCCATTTGAGCCGTAGAACTGGCTAGTTTCTGATTGGCCTTGCAAAGCGCTCAGAGTTTGCTGATTACGCGTGAAATGTTTATTAATAAGCAGGCCATTAACGCGATTGAGCTCTTTGGCTTTCACCAGCAATTGTTGCATGGTGAGCCAAGCCGCTTGAGCAGCTTCTTCATTACAGCTTAAGAGCCAGTCCGCCATGCCCGATTCACTAGCTGCAAACCCCAATTTTGCGAGCCATTGATAGCGACTTTGTGAAAATGCATGGAGTGCATACAAGACTTTTGATTTTTCATCTACCAAAGTTCGTATTTGGTTAATATCTGCACTAATCAGACTATTTTGTTCTCGCTCAAGAATTTCTACCAAACTTGAGATAGCTTGTAATTCTTGCTCAAAAGTCATAACGTTCCCATCATTTCATTATTTATTAGTGAGTAAGTCTTTCACGGTATTAATCAAGCCATCGGCTACTTTTTCAGAATCAATTTTGAAGTTGCCATCCAAAATAGCAGACTTAATGGCCTCTACTTTTTTAGCATCGAACGTATCTTCTGCGGCGGCTTTGGTTTCCAAAGATTGCAACTCGGAAGACCGCGTGGAGAGTGTAATCTTCTCTACAGCACCTTTCTCTATTTTGGCCTCTACTTTGGCAGCCGAACCATTTTTAACGGTTTTAGCTTCAATGTTTCCAGTCGCTAACCCGGAAGCTTTTTTCAGCGAGTCATCAATTTTCATGGGTTTTCTTTTGCCTCATCATGTTAAGAGTTTAGTAACTACGCCTGCTCTACGGCTGTAGTTAGGTAAACTTTAACACTAGCTGATTCTTTTTTGAACAAAAAGGCCTTTCCAGGCTAAAAATTGATTTCTATTTCACCATTGTTTTTGGCAATGCCACTGACCACATTGCCGTTTGCAGCCTTGACCTGCACCCCTTGACCAACACTAGCATTGGTCAGCGCGCGGCCTTCAGAAGTGATACTAAAGCCCTGTCCAGAAGTTACCATACGTACCACTTGGCCTTGCTTTATCGCGACAGGGCTGCGAAGCATTTCTTGCCTTATTACCGTGCCAGCGCCAAGTGAATTAGCTACCGTTTGGCCGATAACTTGTGCGGTATCAGTGAATATTCCGGGGGGCAGGCTGGCCAAATCACCATGAATGAAAGTGGTATCGCCGCCCGTGATCACACGACCCTGCGCTAACGGTAGCGCAGCAATCAGATAATCGGCCAACACACTAACTTTTGCTTGCACATAAATTGTCCAATTACTGGGCATGGCACATTGCACGGCTACCGTAGTTTTACCCCAGGCGCGGCTGCCAGTCGGCAACGAAGCTTGCATGGCTGCACAATTGGCTAGCTTTATATGCTGATCTATCGCACCTACGGTCACCACCACTTTGCCCGGCGCACCTTGGCTTTGCATGAGCAAGTACTCTTCGACCTTTTGTTTAATTATGGCTGGATTCTGGTTTTCGATAGTCGCAGCCATTAATTGCGAATAATTGAGCGCGCTAAACCCGACGCAACACAACAGCATCGCCAATACTCTACAAAAGCGACTTTCATCATATTTGGTTTTATTAGGCATATCACTCTTCATAATTCACACTCCACGCCTATCGGCAAAATCTCAAATTGCATTCTACGATGACGGTTAACAAGTTAAGCGTTAAAAAGCCGTGTGTTTTCCCCACTTATCTCCGAATTGAAATGACAGGATTAATCCTAAACTTGTCTGCATGTTAAGAACCTTGTGATTATTTGAACAGCCCATGCATTTCAAGATGCCAGCGCCAATCTGAAACTTAAAGCAGGAGAAACAGCAAATGATTAACAAATTAGACGAGGCTTTGGGCTTTCATCAGACCGCCCTACGTGTACGAGCGCAGCGGCAGGAGCTGATTGCCTCCAATATCGCCAATGCGGATACGCCCAACTTCAAAGCCAAGGATATTGATTTTAAAGCGGCGTTTGCAAGTGCCATGTCTGGCCCAAGCAAACCAAGCAAGGAGTTGACGCAAACCAACCCGGCGCATCTAGTCGCAAATCCATTGCCTATGCAAAATGACTTGGCACTGCCGGGTGATCCACAGTATCGCAAAATGATAGAAGGTAGCGTGGACGGTAACACCGTGGATATGGATGTTGAACGCAACCAATTTGCCGATAATGGGATTCGTTATGAGGCCAGCCTAACCATGATTAATGCACAAATTAAACATTTGACTAGCGTCTTGCAAGGTTAAGCCGTCGGCCAATAAAACCAGATTTATCAGGAGAGAAAATGTCTTTATTCAACGTATTTAATATTTCCGGCTCAGCCATGAGCGCACAGGCTCAGCGGCTGAATGCGGTGGCGAGCAATCTGGCCAATGCCGACAGCGTGACCAGTGCCAATGGCCAGCCTTATAAAGCCAAACAAGTGGTATTTGAAGCAGTGCCTATGGCTGGACAGGATGGAACGGGCGTGAAAGTACAAAAAGTGATTGAAGACCCCTCCCCCGCAAAAATGGTTTACGAACCGCATAACCCAAGCGCCGACGAAAAAGGTTATGTCGCCATGCCCAATGTGAATGTCACGGAAGAAATGGTGAATATGATTTCCGCCTCACGTGCCTATCAAAACAACGTGGAAACCATGAATGCGGTAAAAACCATGTTAATGAAAACGCTCACCATCGGCCAGCAATAATGATTGCGACACAATATGAGTATTTATAACTTTCTCAGCAGGAGCAAATAAACCATGAGCGCAATACAAAACGACACTATTTCCTCTTCAGTTTTAGCCACCATGAATGGCAACACAACAGCCAAAGCTGGCACCAGCGCCTCCACCGCAGCTGGGGCACAGGATAGATTCATGACCTTGTTAGTCACACAAATGAAAAATCAGGATCCATTAAACCCAATGGATAACGCGCAGGTAACCAGCCAAATGGCGCAGTTATCCACAGTCACCGGCATTGAAAAACTGAATACGACTTTGGAATCCTTGGTCAGCGGAACCCAGTCCAATCAATTATTGCAAGCTTCCAACATGATAGGCCATACGGTACTTACCGCAGGCGATCATCTGGCACTAAATAGCAGCAAAGGCGTGTTGGCGTTTGAACTGCCCAGCTCGGCAGATAACGTCAAAGTCAGCATTGTGGATAGTGGAGGCAATACCTTACGCACCTTGTCTTTGGGGAGCAAAACCGCAGGTATTACTTCTCTGCCGTGGGATGGCAAGACAGATACTGGCACCGTGGCTACCGATGGCGACTACCGCTTCAAAGTCGAGGCCACACTGGCTGGCAAGAACGTAGCAGCAAGCGCCTTGAGCTATGACGCTGTGGCCAGTATTTCTTCCAGCGCCACGGCGGGTGTACAGCTCAATTTGTCGCGTCTGGGCACGATAGGGATGAATGTGGTTAAAGAAGTTTATTAGTTTTTTGATTATTTACTAAATCAAGGGGAACAACATGGGTTTTCAACAAGGCTTAAGCGGTCTAAATGCAGCGTCCAAGAATCTTGAAGTGATAGGCAACAATGTTTCCAACGCCAGCACCGTTGGCTTCAAGCAATCGCAGGCCATCTTCTCAGATGTATATGCCAACTCACTAAATGGCAGCGGCGCTTCGCAGGTTGGCATTGGCACAAAAATCGCCAAGGTTCAGCAACAGTTCACACAAGGCAATATCACCAGCACCAATAATTCACTGGATATAGCCATTAACGGCGGCGGATTTTTTCCTCTGAGTCAAAATGGCAGCATCACTTACTCGCGCAATGGCCAGTTTCAGCTGGATAAAAACGGCTATATCGTTAATTCAGACAATAAGAAACTGCAAGGTTACAACGGTGTAGTGACAGGCGGAGCCACGACTGACATTAAAATTGATCCTTCAGATTTACCACCCAAGACAACGACTAAAGTGGTGGAGTTATTAAGTCTGGATTCTCGCAGCACCACCAAACCTACCGCTTCATTTGACGCGACCGACCCGACAACGTTTAACAACTCAACCACAGCATCGGTATATGACAGCAAGGGCGTTAGCCATAGCCTGCAAAGTTATTTTGTTAAAACCGCCCCTGGCACATGGGATGTATATGCCACGATAGATGGCGTTACACCAGCCACATTAGCCACCACACTGGGCTTCTCGGGAACAGGGGTCGCGCCAACGGGCGGTGTTTCAAGCATTCCAATCACAGTAACCACAGGTGCCACTTCGCCGTTCAATGTCACACTGGATTTATCCGGCAGCACCGAGTTTGGTACCAATTTCAGTGTCAATAGCGTGACGCAGGATGGCTTCACTGCCGGGCGACTGTCCAAGTTCAACATGAGTGCAGAAGGCGTTATTGTGGGCAGCTATACCAATGGACAATCGGCTACGCTTGGCCAGGTAGTGCTCGCCAACTTCACCAACCCCAATGGCTTGCAAGCGCTGGGAAATAACGCCTGGGCAGAAAGTTCCACTTCCGGTCAACCGCAAGTCAATACGCCCAATAGCGGCAGTTTGGGTGTGCTGCAATCCAATGCTGTAGAAGATTCCAATGTGGATTTAACCTCGGAACTGGTGAACATGATTACTGCACAGCGGGTTTATCAAGCCAATGCGCAAACTATTAAAACACAGGATCAAGTGCTGCAAACACTGGTCAACCTCAGGTAGCAAGTTGCATTAAGGAGCCTATATGGATCGCATGATTTACACTGCCATGAGCGGTGCCAAACATATACTGGAGCAACAGGCTACAACCACACACAATTTGGCCAATGCCACTTCCACTGGATTCCGTGCGCAACTGGATTCCTTTCGCGCGGTTCCCATCGAAAGCGAAGGCCTGCCCACCCGCACCTTTGTGGTAGATGCCACTGTGGGTGCAGACTTTACACCAGGGTCAATTCAGCAAACCAGTCGTGAACTGGATGTCGCCATACAAGGGGCAGGCTGGTTATCCGTCAGTCGCGAGGATGGCTCGGAAGGCTATACCAGAAACGGCTCCCTGAAAATCAGTGAAAACGGCATGTTGCAAACGGCTAGCGGCTTGAATGTGCTAGGCGACGGCGGGCCGATCAGCATTCCACCGGATGTAGCTATCTCCATTGCCAAAGATGGCACGGTATCTTCCGTTTCCAACAACACTTTACCCGGCGCAATCAATGTGCTGGGGCGCTTAAAGCTGGTCAACCCTGCCGAGGAAAATCTGGTGCGCGGTAAAGATGGCTTGTTTGACACAAAAGATGGCAACCCGGCAGAAGTGGATGCCAATGTGAACGTAATCTCCGGTGCGCTGGAAGGCAGCAATGTCAACGTGGTAGATGCCATGGTAAACATGATTAGTCTGGCTCGACAATTTGAAATGCAAATGAAATTATTACAGTCCGCCGAGAATAACGCCAATAAAGCCAGTCAGCTCTTGAGCTTGGCTGGTTAATGGACGCGCTAAGATGTTGACTGTCATTCCCAATTTGGAGAACTAAAATGATACGCTCACTATGGATTTCAAAAACCGGGTTGGATGCTCAACAAACCCAGATGGATGTAATTTCCAACAATCTGGCCAACGTCAGTACCAATGGCTTTAAACGCTCACGTGCGGTGTTTGAAGATTTGCTGTACCAAAACATCCGCCAACCGGGTGCGCAATCCTCCCAACAAACGCAGCTGCCATCCGGGCTGCAACTCGGCACTGGAGTCAGGCCAGTGGCCACTGAACGCATCTTCACACAAGGTAATCTACAACAAACCGGCAATAATAAGGATGTGGCGATTCAGGGTGCCGGATTTTTTCAGGTATTGCTGCCAGACGGCACTACCGCTTACACCCGAGACGGCTCTTTTCAAGCCGATAGCCAAGGTCAGTTAGTTACTTCCAGCGGCTTTCCAGTGCAACCTGCGATTACGCTTCCCGCAAATATAGAAAGCTTAACCATCGCCCGTGATGGCACGGTATCGGTGACGCAAGCAGGTTCATCAGCTTCGGTACAAGTGGGCACCATGCAAGTGGCTACCTTTATCAACCCAGCAGGCCTGCAAGGCAAAGGTGAAAATCTTTATGTGGAAACCGCCGCTTCCGGCACCGCCAACACCAATACACCCGGCACCAATGGCGCGGGTTTGCTAATACAAAATTACGTGGAAACTTCCAATGTCAATGTAGTGGAAGAGCTGGTCAGTATGATACAGACCCAGCGCGCCTACGAAATCAACAGCAAGGCGATTACCACTTCGGATCAAATGTTGCAAAAACTAACGCAGATGTAATCTGGGATACAAGGAGTATTTACATGCAACATTACTCAGGATTTTTTCAGGCTATTGGCAAAGGCTTGCTACTGGCTTTTCTGCTTGTTACAGCCGCCTGCACCTTTGTACCAGAGACCATCGTACAAACACCATTGACCGCCAAACCGCTGCCACGCGCCAAGCCCTTGGCCAGTAGCGGCAGCATTTACCAAGCCCAATCTTACAAGCCCTTGTTTGAAGATAGACGTGCACGCGCAATAGGTGATACTTTAACCATCAACATTACCGAAAACACTTCTGCGGGCAAGAATGGTGCGGGCTCATCCAGCAAAAGCGGATCCGTGGATGCTTCTATTACCAAGCCAATTGGCCTGCCTCTGCCTATCCCGGACATCTCACTGGCAGCAAACTCTGCCATGAAAAATGAAGATAAAGCTGCCGCCAGCGCCAGTAACAACTTCAATGGCAACATAGGTGTAACCGTGATTGAGGTGCTGGAAAATGGCAATCTGGTAGTCGCTGGTGAAAAGCAGATCGCCTTTGATCGCGGTTCTGAGTATGTTCGCTTTTCCGGTGTGATTAACCCGGACTACATCACCATCGGCAATAACATTCCCTCCTCCAAAGTAGCTGATGCCAGAATTGAATATCGTACCGGAACACATTTGGATACCGCACAGGTCATCATGTTATTAGCGCGCTTTTTCCTGAGTTTTGCTCCACTTTAAGGCTTGAAAATTCATGAAGGCTTGGAAAATCATGTTGATCCGCTCAATTAAAGCACTTGTTTCTAACGCACTGTTTTTGTCTGCTACTCTACTATTTGTGGCTCATTCGGCTCAGGCTGAACGTATCAAGGATTTAGCCACCATACAAGGTGTGCGTTCCAATCAGTTGATCGGTTACGGCTTGGTGGTGGGGTTGGACGGCAGTGGCGACCAAACCACGCAAACGCCTTTTACCGTACAGAGTGTGCTCAGTATGATGCAACAGATGGGCGTTAATATGCCGCCAGGTACCAGCTTGCAGCTTAAAAACGTGGCCGCAGTCATGGTTACCAGTGCCCTGCCCGCCTTTGCCCAACCGGGACAAACCCTGGATGTCACTGCGTCTTCCATGGGCAACGCCAAAAGCTTGCGCGGCGGTACCTTGCTGATGACCCCATTGAAAGGTGCGGATGGTCAAGTCTATGCCATCGCCCAGGGCAATTTGCTGGTGGGCGGCGTGGGCGCTTCCGCCAACGGCAGCTCCACACAAGTCAATCACTTGAGTGTAGGCCGTATTTCTGCCGGTGCTACAGTAGAAAGGGCGTTACCGAGTGCTATTGGTGAAGGCAATAATATCAATCTGGAACTGATGGATTCAGACTTCTCCACTGCCAGCCTGGTGGTCGATGCCATCAATAAACGCTTTGGTAAAGACACCGCAGCCGCACAAAATGGGCGCGTGATTCGTGTACAAATCCCGGAAAACACCAATGATAGAGTCAGCTTTCTGGGTGCGCTGGAATCCATAAGTGTCAGCCCAGCCAAAACTGCGGCTAAAGTCATCATGAACGCACGCACTGGTTCTGTAGTTATGAATCAGGCGGTCACACTGGATAGTTGCGCGGTTTCTCACGGCAATCTTTCTGTGATTATCAATACGGTTCCTGTCATCAGCCAACCCGGTACACTGTCCAACGGCACCACCATATCCACCCAGGCCTCGCAAATCGAGATCAAAAAAGAACCGGGCAAAGTAATGTTGTTACAAGCTGGTGCTTCTTTGTCGGAGGTATTGAAAGCCTTGAATGCTATCGGTGCCACACCGCAGGATCTATTGGCGATTCTGCAAGCCATGAAAGCGGCTGGCTCGCTGCATGCCGATCTGGAAATTATTTAATCATGATTAAACAAGCCGATTTATCAGGAAAAATAGCGCTGGATGCCAACGGCCTCAACAATTTGCGGCAAGCGGCAAAAGAAAGTTCACCAGAAGCCATCAAAGCCACTGCGCGCCAGTTTGAAGCCATGTTCATGAACATGATGCTCAAAAGCATGCGCGATGCCACACCACAAGACAGTCCGTTCGACAGTGAACAAAGCCGTAGCTTCACCTCCATGCTGGATCAGCAACTCAGTCAGAATCTTGCTACAAAAGGCATGGGGCTGACGGAAGTGCTGGCCAAGCAATTGTCCAAAACCTCGGGCGTATCCTTGGATTCTGCTACATCTCTGGGCTCAGCCACATCTAAAGACTCAGCTACGCCGGAGACAGCCGCACAAAAAAACGTCAGCAACCTTAATTTTGGCAATACCTTTCCCTATCAGCTTCCACAAGCCGTTGCACGCAATCCAGCCGCAGCGTCTGAGGTAAAACAGTCTTTGGCAGCTCAAGCTCTAGTTGAAGATGCAGAGCAAACGCGCGCAGACCTCGCCGCATCCATGCCCTCTATGCCCAGTTTTGTTAGCAACAAAAATCAGCCCAATCATGTAAAAGCCTTTCAGCAAACCATGTTGCCCGCCGCACAAGAGGCCAGCCAGGCTTCCGGCATACCCGCCCAATACATGATAGGACAGGCTGCGCTGGAAAGCGGTTGGGGCAAACATGAAGTAAAAGGCATGGACGGCACGCAAAGCTTTAACCTGTTTGGCATTAAAGCCACAGGCGGCTGGAAAGGCAAGGTAGTGGAAGCGGTGACCACGGAATACATCAATGGTGAAAAACAAAAACGCATAGAAAAATTCAGAGCCTACGATTCCTATGCAGACTCCTTCAAGGATTTCGCCAATTTGATCCGTAGCAATCCGCGTTATGACAAAGTGATTGGCAACGGGCAGGATATCAACAGCTACGCACAAGCCCTGCAAAAAGGCGGTTATGCCACAGATCCGCAATACGCTGAAAAACTGAAACGCATCATTCAACTGGCCTCTGCCAGCTAGCCGGTAAAACTTAAAGATATGAAAATAAGTACCGAAATACAAACTAACTCAAAGTAACAGGTAGTTATCATGGCATCGAATACTCTCAGTATAGGCAAAAGCGCGTTAGCGGCGGCGCAAGTGGGCATAAGCGTTACCGGACACAATATTGCCAATGCCTCAACCCCCGGATTTTCGCGCCAGGTCATGGTGCAAGGTACCGCTGCCGCGCAGGATTTTGGCTATGGTTTCTTAGGCCAAGGTACACAAATCACAGCTATTCAGCGCATTTATAACGAAACATTGAGTAAACACGTTAATAATAGCCAAGCTACCAGCAGTGAGATCAATGCCTATGCTACGCAAATGACGCAAATTGACAATTTGCTCGCCAATCCTTCGGCGGGAGTTGCGCCTGCGATACAGGAGTTTTTCAACACGCTACAAGCCGCTTCCAGCAACCCCGGCGATGCGGCATCGCGCCAAACGCTGCTCTCAGCTGCGCAATCACTAGCTTCGCGCTTTCGTGGCGTGGGCGATAGATTAAATGAAATCGGGCAAGACGTTAACACACAGCTGGGTGCCAGTGTGGGCTTGGTAAACTCCTACGCCAAACAAATTGCACAATTAAATGATGCCATTGAAAGTGCAACCGGAGCTACCTCCACCGCCCCCAATGATTTGCTCGATCAACGTGACCAACTCATCAATGACCTTAGTAAGCAGCTGAAAGTAAGCGTAGTTAAACAGGATGGCGTGAAATACAGCGTGTTTGTAGGCAATGGCTTGCCGCTGGTATTAGGCAATGATACGTTTTCATTAACTACAGCACGCTCTCCGACCGACAGCTCACGTCTGGAAGTGGCTTATAACAATAAAGGCAAATCCACTATTCTGGGCAGCTCCAGTTTGGCTGGCGGCACCATAGGCGGGCTGATTCAGTTTAGAGAACAATCACTGGATAGTGCGCAGAGCAAGTTAGGCTTGGTTGGGTTAGCCCTGAGTGAAACCTTTAACCAACAACATGAACAAGCGCTGGATTCAGCAGGTAAGGCGGGGGGGCAGTTTTTTACAGTAACGGCACCACTGGTCAATGCCAGCACCTTGAACACCGGCACGGCGGTTGTTACCGCAGATATTAGCGATGCCAAAGCTTTGACTGGCAGCAATTATCGCCTGCAATATGACGGCAGCAATTACAAAATCAGCAAATTGAGTGACAATACTTCGCAGTCATTCGCCACTTTGCCGCAGGCCATAGATGGTATAAGTTTCAACATTACATCTGGTGCCATGGCCAGTGGCGACGACTTTCTGGTCAAACCCACCGCACTGGGTGCCACCGGTTTCGCCGTGGCTATTAGCGATATTTCCAAAATGGCTTTGGGCGGCCCAGCGCTTACCAATGCCGCCGCCACAACCAACACCGGCACGGGTAGCATCAGCGCGGCAAAATTGAGCGCAGGCTATGCCGCCAGCCCACTGGCTACGCCTTTTACTGTCACTTACTCAGGCGGCAACTTGACCGGCTTTCCCGCTGCGCCGGTTACCGTGACCAATGGAGCCGCCAGCACCACTTATCCTGCCAGCACTCCGGTACCGTTTACTTCCGGTGCCACCTATAGCGTATCAGGCTTGAGCTTTACTATGGGAGGAACCCCCAATAACACTGACAAATTCAACATCACACCCAATACCAGCACCGGCAAAAGTGATAACCGTAACGCGCTATTGCTCGCAGCCCTGCAAACCAGCGCCACCACGCTAGGTGGCACTGCCAGCTATGAAGGTGCTTATGGCCAGCTGGTGAGCCAGATTGGCAGCAAAACCAGTGAATTGAAAGTCACTGGCAAGGCTGAAACCGAATTACTGGCGCAAGCTGTAGCCTCACAGCAATCAGAATCCGGTGTCAATCTGGATGAAGAAGCTACTAATCTTTTACGTTATCAACAAGCCTATCAAGCGGCGGGGAAAATGATGCAAATCGCCAGCCAGATGTTTGATACCTTACTGACTCTGGGCGGTTAAGGAATAAATTCATGCGAATCAGCACCAACACCATTTATCAAAGCGGCATTTCCAAAATAAGCGACATACAGGTGGAACAATCCAAGCTGCAACAGCAGATCGCCACTGGCCGCCGCATTTTAACGCCTTCGGATGATCCGGTAGGTTCTGCGCGGGCATTGCAATTGACGCAATCACAAAAAATCGGCACGCAATACGCCGACAACCGAGGCGCAGCGCAAACCAAATTAGGCTTGGAAGATGGCACTTTGCAAGGCGTTAGTGACCTGTTGTTATCGGTAAAAACAGCCTTGGTAGCGGCAGGCAACGGCTCCTACTCGGATACTGAGCGCAACTTTTTGGCCTCGGAATTGGAAGGCTCGCTGGATCATTTACTGGGGCTGGCTAACGCCACCGATGGTGCTGGTCACCATATATTTTCCGGCTCGCAAACCGGAACAATACCCTTCACCAAAACCACCACAGGTGCCACCTATCAAGGGGATGCACTGCAACAAAAATTACAAGTGGGCTCCTCGCGACAGCTGGAGGTGAATGATGCAGGCAATGCTATTTTTCAGGCAGGCGGTCAGGATATTTTCAAATCCCTGACCGATGCTATTACTCTGTTAAAAACACCAGTCACCAATGCCGCCACTGCGGCCGCTTTGACCACCGGGCTAAACTCTGCGCAAAGCGGCCTTGAAAGCACGCTGGACAGCGTATTAACCACCCGCGCCATGGTCGGCAGCCGCTTAAAAGAACTAGAGGCACTGGATAATTTTGGCAGCGAAGCTAATCTGCAATACGCGCAATCGCTCTCCTCCTTGCAAGATCTGGATTACGCCAAAGCACTATCAGACGCTTCGCAACAGCAAACCATACTCACCGCTGCGCAGAAGTCATTCGTCAACATTACTAGCCTGTCACTGTTTGATTTGATACGATAAGCTTTCACAATCCAACCATTGAATTAGCGTAAAATTTTCAAACTTCTCTTATAAGGAAATAAAAATGGAATCAGGAATTTAGGCATTGCCGTTATTGGCACCTTGTTAATCGCAGGCTGCACCACCCCGTTCTCGGAAACGCCGATAGCCACTAATTTCCCTACCAGCAACCAGCTTAGGCTACAGGCGGCCTCCCACTGGGATACCATCTCGGACGATGTAGCTAAAAAATTCAGCGCCTCATTATCCAATAACAAAAGCACACCGCTTTATGTGCAAGCCGTCCAAACCACCCCATTTAACCGCGCCGTTACCAATCAACTGATTACTTCACTGGTGCAAAATGGGTACACCGTGGTTAAAAATCCATCCGGTACGTTAAAAGTCGATATTGATACGCAAGTGGTAGCATTTTCACCCAATCGTTCGCAAGGCAAATACGGCGGCGAACCCACGCCACTTACCGTTGGCGTATGGGTATTAGGCGGCTTGACCATTGGTGCCAGCCCGAAGACTGTGTTTAAATCCGAGTGGGCTGCTGGCGCAAGACCCAAGACTGAAATCATTATTAACACCTCCGTCTCCGATGAGCAGCAATATATTGCCCGTTCCACCAATGTGTATTACGTGGCAGACAGCGATAGCAGCCTGTATGCGCAGCTCCCTCAAGTTCAATTGAATACATTTAACGTAAAAGGTGGCCTGTAATGAAAAAGCTCCTTTCCTTATCCTACGATGGCCGCCAGCCTCTCATTGCTCACTGCTTGTGAAAGCGTTGAAACACGTGCCGATAATTCCAGAGCAGCGTTTCAACAATCAACCGCCGTCAACCCCTTCATCCGTGAAAACTACAAAGCCGCCGATGCACTACTGGCGCAACTTTCCGGCAAACTCCGCGCCGAACAACCCTTGATTATTGCCACCACAGTCAATATCAATGCCCTGGAGCAATCTTCAACACTGGGCCGACTCATTTCTGAACAAGTTGCCGCCAGATTCTCGCAAAGCGGACTCAAGCTCATTGAAATCAAGTTCCGCGATAGCATGTATGTCAAGCAGGATCAAGGCGAACTGATGCTGACGCGCGAGATCAATGAAATCGCCAGAAAGCAGAACTCACAAGCGGTGATTGTGGGTACTTATGGCGAAAGTACGGACGATGTGTTCGTCAATCTCAAAGTTATCCAGCCCAATACCAATATCGTATTGGCGGTGCATGATTTTGCCATTCCAAAAAATAAAAACGTCATTTCATTGCTGCGCAGCAAACCTCTGTAGGCTTAATCAGCGCAAGGTCGGGTTAGCCACAGCGCGTAACTCGACCACCTCAACTTGCTCAATGATATGACGCTTTATGCTTATGGGCTTTATTGCTCAGCACCCAGATAGTTGCAGGTGGGATGTTGGCAAACACGGTATGTTTTCTTTCCCATGTCAGCCATGAGACTTTATTGACGAAGGGCAGTCGGCCAAAATAACTGTACTGAATTAAACGGAAGGCGACTTTGCGCTTGCCCAGCTCACTAATTAAATCCCGAATCATTTCCAGCTCAGGCAATGGTAGCGAGCGGAATGGCAGGGACGAGACGATGGTTAAAGGTTGTTGTTCAGAAATCGGCATTTTTGCAAGCAGTGAGGCGCAACCTGCGGTTACTTTGACATTGGCATAGCGCTGCGCCAGAACCTTGGCCAGTTTTTCTGATTTTTCAATGACAATCAATTCCGTTAATTGATCGCGTATCTGCACTAGCGCATGGGTAATGGATCCAGTGCCGGCTCCAATTTCGATGACAAAACCGGGATTACTGCTTAATACTTCTTTGGCCACAGCGGCACCCAGCATTTGACTGGAAGGAATGACGGAACCTACGTCCCTGGGGTTGCGGAGAAATTCCCCCCAAAATGCGAGCAATGATTTCACTAAATTTTTTCCAATTTAAAATCGGGAGCAACGGTGGCCACGTATTAATAAGCCTTACCCAGCCGCTTGCTGGCGCGCGCATTATAAGGCATTAACGCCAATGATTTAGGCGTGCCTCTATTAATTTAGGTTTCCAAATCAGACAAGGCGCAAATGAAAAATTATGACGCGGCATATATTTGATATGTAAGGAATAATTTTCCATGAGCAACGCAGTATGATGACAAAAACTGAATTAATAGAGGCACCCTTTAGCCAATACTACCTGGCATATAGTTCAAAATAAAATCAGCGTACCAAATCCTTTTAATTAATTAATAGTCCAAACTCAAATTTCACTCACGGCTTACCAGTCTTTTGCCGAGACGTGAAAACAAGTAGAATCAGGCCTCTTCGCGCTAGACGCAAACTCATGGTAATTAATAGAATCCACGATGGCACTCAACTCACACAAGCCGCTTACTTTTCAGCAAATCATACTCACCTTGCAAAACTATTGGGCAATACACGGCTGTGCGCTGCTGCAATCCTACGACATGGAAGTTGGCGCGGGTACTTCCCACACCGCCACCTTTCTGCGTTCACTTGGCCCGGAGCCTTGGAAAGCGGCTTATGTGCAACCCAGCCGCCGCCCCAAAGATGGGCGTTATGGTGAAAACCCCAATCGTTTGCAGCATTACTATCAATTTCAGGTGGTGCTGAAGCCTGCGCCTGCGGATATTCTGGAGCTGTATTTAGGCTCGCTGCAAGCGTTGGGCTTTGATCTGAAAAAGAACGACATCCGCTTTGTTGAAGACGACTGGGAAAACCCAACACTGGGCGCGTGGGGTCTGGGCTGGGAAGTGTGGTTGAACGGCATGGAAGTGACGCAGTTCACCTATTTTCAGCAAGTCGGCGGCATTAACTGCAAACCCATCACCGGCGAAATCACCTATGGGCTGGAGCGTCTGGCCATGTATTTGCAGGCTGTGGACAATGTATATGATCTGACCTGGACTGATGGCCTGACTTACGGCGATGTCTATCTGCAAAACGAGAAGGAACAAAGCGCATACAACTTTGAACACAGCGATGCAGAATTTCTGCTCACCGCCTTCAGCGCCTATGAGAAGCAGGCACAACATCTGATGCAAAGCGAGCTGGCGCTGCCTGCCTACGAACAAGTGTTGAAAGCCGCACATACCTTCAACCTGCTAGATGCTCGCGGCGCGATTTCGGTGACTGAACGCGCGGGTTATATCGGCCGCATCCGCAATCTGGCGCGCTCGGTGGCTGCCAGCTATCTGGAAAGCCGCGCTCGACTGGGCTTCCCCATGGCAAAACCGGAACACGCAGAAGAAATCCTGACGCAATTGGCGGCAGCAAAATCCAATAACAAACGAGCCGCATAAGCATGAGTACACAAAATTTATTACTGGAACTGTTTGTTGAAGAATTGCCGCCCAAGGCACTCAAAAAACTGGGCGACAGCTTTGCCAGCAGCGTGGCCGAGAGCCTGAAGTCGCAAGGTCTGGCAGCCACAGATGCCAGCATCACCGCATTTGCCTCACCGCGCCGCTTGGCAGTGCACATCACCCAGGTCGCAACGCAGGCCGCCGATAAATCGGTCACACAAAAATTGATGCCGGTGAGCGTTGGCCTAACGGCTGACGGCAAGGCCACACCGGCGTTGCTTAAACGATTGAATGCCTTGGGTGCGGATGAGAGCGCCATTCCGCTGCTTAAAAAAGCACAAGACGGCAAAGCCGAAGTGCTATTTTTTGACCAAACCGTTAAAGGGGCGGCACTGGCGGCGGGTCTGCAAATTGCGCTGGAAGAAGCACTGACCAAGCTGCCTATCCCCAAAGTCATGAGCTATCAACTCGCCGACGGCTGGAGCAGCGTCAATTTTGTGCGCCCCGCACATGGCCTGGTGGCCTTGCATGGCGCAGATGTTGTTGCCATTCAGATTTTAGGGCTGAATTCCAGCCGCGCAACCCAAGGCCATCGCTTTGAAGCCAAAGTTTCGCCTGTGCTGATTCAACATGCCAACGACTACGCCGAACAATTGCGCAGCGAAGGCGCAGTGATCGCCAGTTTCAGCGAACGCCGTGCCGAAATCGAGCGTCAACTCAACGCCGCTGCAACACTGGAAAACCTCAAACCGATTGACGATGATGCGCTGCTGGATGAAGTCACCGCACTGGTGGAACGCCCCAATGTATTGCTTGGCTCATTTGAAGAACTGTATTTAGAAGTGCCGCAAGAATGTTTGATTCTGACCATGAAGGCGAATCAGAAATACTTTCCGCTGCTGGATGCCCAAGGCAAGCTGACCAATAAGTTTTTGATTGTGTCCAACATCAGCCCCGAGGATGCCAGCGCCGTCATCGGCGGCAATGAGCGTGTGGTGCGGCCACGGCTGGCGGATGCCAAATTCTTTTTCGATCAGGATAGAAAAAAGTCTTTATTTGACCGTGTAATCAGCTTGGATAAAGTGGTTTATCACAACAAATTAGGCTCTCAAGGTGAGCGTGTGCAACGTGTGCAAGCGATTGCCAGTGCGCTCGGGCGGCAACTTTGCGGTGACACACTGGCGAACCAGGCTGACCAGGCGGCTTTGCTTGCCAAAGCGGATCTGCTCACCGACATGGTAGGCGAGTTCCCAGAACTGCAAGGCATCATGGGGCGCTATTACGCACAGCATGATGGCCTCATTGATTCTATTGCTTATGCCATTGAAGACCACTACAAACCACGCTTTGCCGGCGATGAGTTGCCACGCAATCCTGTCGGCATATGTGTGGCGCTGGCAGACAAATTAGAAACCTTGATAGGCTTGTTTGGCATAGGTGAAAAACCAACCGGCGACAAAGATCCCTTCGGTTTGCGCCGACAAGCGCTGGGCATAATACGTATATTGATAGAAAAAAATTTGCCATTGGCACTCGGTGCATTAATTACAGACTCGACTAACGTTGCCAATTTGCCAGCTGCAGAAGGCCTGGAAACCTTTATATACGAGCGCCTTTCCGGCAATTTGCGCGAGCAAGGTTACAGCACACAAGAAGTGGATGCCGTGCTGTCGCTAAATCCACAAATTTTAAGCGACATACCCAAACGCCTAGCCGCCGTACAAGCCTTTACCAGCCTGCCGGAAGCCGAAAGTCTGGCCGCCGCCAACAAGCGCGTGGGCAATATCCTGAAAAAAGTGGAGATTGAAGTCAAGGCAGAAGTTAGCACCAGCTTACTGCAAGAGCCCGCCGAAATAGCACTCCATGCAGCCTTGATCCAAGTTAAGCCTGGGGCGGACAACGCGTTTGAACAAAGTGATTACACCGCTTCGCTCAAATCACTTGCCGCCTTGAAAGCGCCAGTGGATGCTTTCTTCGATAACGTCATGGTAAATGCCGATGATCCGGCGCTGAAGGCCAACCGTCTGGGTTTGCTAGCGATTTTGCACCAGACCATGAACCGTGTGGCTGATCTTTCCAAACTGGCAAGCTAAGGATTAGTGAATCATGAAACTTGTCATTCTCGACCGCGACGGTGTCATCAATTTTGACAGCCCGCAATTTATCAAAAACCCGCATGAATGGAACCCCATTCCGGGCAGTCTGGAGGCGATTGCCTTGCTCAATCAAAGTGGCTTTCGCGTGGCATTGGCCACCAATCAATCCGGCATTGAGCGCGGCTTGTTCGACATGGCGACACTCAATGCCATTCATGACAAAATGCACCGCGCCCTGGCGCAATTTGGTGGTCGCATAGATGCCTTGTTCTATTGCCCGCATGCCGCCGAAGCCAACTGTAGCTGCCGGAAACCCAAGCCGGGTATGCTGGAAGAAATTGCGCGCCGGTTTGCCATGGATTTAAAAGATGTTCCCAATGTAGGCGATTCCTTGCGTGATTTGCAGGCTGGCGAGGCGCTGGGAACGCAGAACATTTTAGTGCGCACTGGCAAAGGCACAAAAACGCTAGCAGAAGGCAATCTGCCAGAAAATACTTGGATCTGTGACGATCTGGCAGATGCCGTGCAACGCATTATTGTCGAGCTGGATTAAGCCGGATACGCCCTGTGATTTATTTACGCTCCACTCTTTTTACCATCGGCATTTGGCTATTCACGCCGATTTTCGCTCTAGTGGCCTTGCTGGCTTTCCCCTTTCCGCCACTCACGCGTTATCGCTTTATTTCGATTTGGGCGCGCTGCATGTTGTGGTGGTTGCGTATTAGTTGCGGTATCCAATATCGTGTGATCGGTGCGGAAAACATTCCTGTCACGCCTAGCATCATTCTGTCCAAGCATCAATCCATGTGGGAAACGCTGGCTTTTCAACAAATATTCCCGCCCCAGGTTTGGGTACTCAAGCGCGAGTTACTGTGGGTGCCATTTTTTGGTTGGGGCTTGGCCTTGACCTCCCCGATTGCCATCAACCGGGGGGCAGGCAGCAAGGCGCTAAAACAATTGGGGTCACAAGGTAAGGATCGCTTGAAAAAAGGCTTCCATATTCTGATGTACCCGGAAGGCACGCGCATGGCTCCCGGTCAGCGCGGCAAATACCATATCGGCGGTGCATGGCTGGCGCATCACACGCATTCTGCGGTTATCCCGGTCGCGCATAATGCGGGTGAGTTTTGGGGCAAACATCAGTTTTTGAAAAAGCCGGGCACCATTACCGTTAGCATCGGCCAGCCGATTAATAGCACAGACCTGAAGCCGGACGCACTCAATGGGCAGGTTGAAAACTGGATAGAAACAGAAATGAGCAAGCTCAATTCCAAATGAGTGCATATTGCTTACTGTTACCGGACGGTAGCCGCATTCCTTACCGGCTGGAACTCAGACCACGCAAAACCATAGGGATGCGCATCAGTGTAGAGGGCTTGATTGTGCACGCCCCGCAACGCATTTCACAATCACAATTGGAACAAATACTACTCAGTAAAATCAATTGGATACAGCGCAAGCTGGAAACGCGGCAAGAGCGCGTGATAGAAACCATGCAATGGCGTGATGGTGCCAATTTACTGCTGCTGGGCAACACGATCAAACTCAGCGTAAAGCAGCATAACCATAGCCGTGCCATTGCCTATCGGGCCGGGGTTTTGCAAGTTGCCTTACCCGGTGTAGAGGATGAACTCGCCATCGCGCGTAAAGTATTGCAGTGGTATCAAAAACAGGCACTCACGGATTTTGGCCGTAGAATCGAGCTGCTCGCGGCCAAACTGGATGTGCCAACACCCAAGCTATTTATTTCCAACGCCCGCACACGCTGGGGCAGCTGCAACAGCAAAAATGAAATCCGGCTCAGCTGGCGCTTGTTGCAAGCCCCGCCGCACATTATCAACTACGTAACCGCGCATGAGTTGGCGCATCTCAAGGAAATGAATCATTCGGTAAAGTTCTGGACTGTGGTCGAGCGCATTTTTCCTGATTACCGAAACGCCGAACAAGAACTAAAAAGCTTGGCCAAAAAATTGTATGTAATCGGTTAAGGAAACGCTGATTAATTCGATTCCGACGTTCCCGCGAATAATTCAACGCCTCCCCAATTCGCCAGCCGCTGCGCGTGACGCGCCCTCCCTATCCATCATGAGGTTTCCCCAGCCATGCAAAAACATCCAACACATATTCTGATTGCCGGTTGTGGTGATTTGGGTTGTGCACTTGCCGCCTTGTTATTAAATACAGGGCATAAGGTAAGCGCCTTGCGCCGTAGCGATTCGGCCTTGCCGCATGGAGCACAAAGCCTGCGCGGTGATGTGACACAGCCCGCCACACTGCAAAATCTGGCAGCGCTCAAGCCGGACATTCTGGTCTATTGTGCAAGCGCCTCCGCGCAAACTGATGACAGCTACCGCGCGATTTATGTGGATGGCCTACGCAATGTGTTAGCTGAACTCAATAACAGCCACAACTTGCGCCACGTATTTTTTGTCTCCAGTACCCGCGTTTACGGCCAGCCCAGCGATGAACTGCTAAATGAAAACTGCCCGGCGCAAGCCGCTGATTTTGGCGGTGAGCGTCTGTTGCAAGCTGAACATCTGCTTAAAAACCTGCTCTGCCCAGGCACAGCGCTACGCTTATCCGGCATTTACGGCCCGGGGCGCGAGCGTATGCTTAAACTCGCCCGCCAGCCACAAAGCTGGCCGCAGAAAAACACTTGGAGCAACCGCATCCATAGAGACGATGCCGCCGCGTTTATCGCGTTTTTGATTGAGCGCGTTATCAATATGAGCGCTGTGAATGATTGTTATATCGTCACCGACAACCAGCCAGCAACGCAATATGAAGTGCTGCTATGGCTAGCCGCACAGCTGGCTATCGACACGAATGCCGTGACCGTACCGCCAATCACGGGCGGCAAACGCCTGAGCAATGCAAAAATGCGCGCATGCGGCTTTGAACTGCGCTATAAAAACTTTAAAGAAGGCTACGGAGAGCTGCTGCAGGATACGGGAGATTGAGAGAATGAACACACGCTGGCAGCTTGTCAGACTTAAAGAATCGGTTTTAAATCAACCCGGATAAAACTAAAGACCGGGACATGCCCGGCATTTTTATCATGCAATCTAGCGTTTTGAACGGCGGCGACGTGCGACCAAGCCCACAAAACCCAATCCCACCAACAGTAGCGCATAGGTTTCTGGCTCGGGTACGGCTGTCATGATAGGTTCGTCAACACTCATAGCCGCATAAGCCACTGATGACAATCCCATCAGTCCTGCGGCCAAAAGTGCTAGAGTCGCGGTTTGTACCGCGTTTACTTTCAATATAGTGGCACTTGTCATTTCATTTCCCCCTGGAAACTTTTTAGTAACAAACTTTAAACGGGCAATTTACGACGGCGTACTACAGCACCCATGGCGATAAAGCCTACCAGTACCAATGCCAATGTTTGCGGCTCTGGCACGGTCGATAGTGGATTCACACTTAAAGTTGCCATTAATTGATCCTGATAGCTAGAATTCGTCAAAACGGTTAAGTCATAAGCATCGCCTGCACCACCTAGGGAATTGAGCCAATTGCTGGCAAGGCCGGTTACGGCGGCATTCCACGGGGTAACTTTAAAATCGCCTGTGGTCAGCGAGAGGGCATTGCTACTGGCTTCATTGACAATCTCCCACAAGGCCACCTGAAACGCGGCCGATTCAGTGGCATTGCTAATGCTGCCGAAATGCTGGGTATAAAGCTGACCCATGGCCAATGCTTTGCTTGCACCAAACTTGTCATTGGCAGCCACTGCAGTCACGCTAAAAACCTGCCCCCAATTGAAAGACTGCGCGGTATCTACACAGTAAGCGATAAAGGCTTCCGTACCATCCAGCATGGCATTAAAACCGCCTGCATAAACAGCGCCGCTATGGCCGCCGCCGTTGATGGTTGCAATTTGTGCAGGGCTATTTTGAAAGCTGGACATGGTGATGGTCGTGGCTTGTGCGCCGGATGCCAGGGTGAGGCCAATGGCCAAACCAAGCATGGAAAGATTATGTTTAAACATGTTGCTGCTCCTGAAAACGATGGACCGTTACATCCGTTACTTAATGCGCGGCCAATGGCAGCGCTTGATGGGTAACAATGTATTATGTGAGCGAATAGTCAGCAATAGTCCGTTCAGACTAATGCCTACATTTGCAAAACAGTCACAAGATAGTCTTAAATCCAATTATCATTAATTTAATCAGAAGGTTATTTTAAATTTTTGGTTTTGATTCATCTGGTTAGCACTTGTAAATCTCTGTAAAATACGCACCGGAATCACAACTAAATTCGCTTGTTTGAATTTGGCATAGTAGCTATGTGGCCAATTATTTGGAGGAATACATACTTCCTTTAATCCATCCCTTCAGTCACGCTTTGTAAACCTAATTTTGGAGCATTCCCCCGGTGAAACAACTACTGGCAACATTAACTCTTCTGGCAACCCCTACAATAACTTACGCCAGCGGCAATCATCTGGATTTGACTGGTCACTGGATAGGTATAGTCTCGGTACTCCTGTTTTTTCTGGCGTATCTGTTGGTAATCGCCGAAGAATTCATCCACCTGCGCAAATCCAAACCAGTAATGCTGGCGGCAGGCATCATCTGGGCGCTAATCGCCTGGTATTACCAGACGCAAGGCATAGATGAAATCGTGGAAATTGCGCTGCGCCACAATCTGGAAGAATATGCCGAGCTCTTGCTATTTTTAATTGTAGCGATGACATTCATCAACGCGCTGGAAGAGCGCCATGTGTTTGAGGCCTTGCGCACATGGCTGATTCGTAAAGGTTTAAGCTACCGCGCACTATTCTGGACAACAGGCTTTCTGGCTTTTTTCATCTCAGCCATTGCCGACAATCTCACCACCGCCTTGCTCATGGGTGCGGTGGTGATGGCCATAGGCGGCAACAATAAAAAATTCGTGCTGATCTCCTGCATTAGTCTGGTTATCGCCGCCAACGCGGGGGGGGCTTTCAGCCCGTTTGGAGACATCACCACGCTGATGGTGTGGCAAAAGAATATTCATGCCAGCAATGGGGCGATTGATTTCTGGATATTTTTCAGTCTGTTTGTTCCGGCTCTGGTCAATTGGCTGGTTCCAGCGGCCTTCATGCACTTTGCCATCCCCAATGAACGCCCCAAGGGTATTAGCGTGCAATTGCCCATGAAGCGTGGAGCCTTGCGCATACTGACCTTGTTTTTAATCACCATAGCCCTGGCGGTAAGCTTTCATAGCTTTCTGCATTTGCCGCCAGTGATGGGCATGTTGACCGGTCTCGGCTTGCTGCAATTTCTAGCGTATTACCTCAAAGTCACTGGCGAACACACCCAGTTCGGACAAGACCAAAATGGAGACATCAGCAATCCCGTGCCGTTTAACATATTCAGCAAAATCGCGCGTGCGGAATGGGATACGCTGTTTTTCTTCTATGGCGTGGTTATGTGCGTGGGCGGCTTGGGCTTTCTTGGCTATTTAAGCACGCTGTCGCAAACCATTTACGGCGGTTGGGGCGCGACCAATGCCAATATTGCGGTAGGTATCATCTCGGCTATTGTCGATAACATTCCGGTGATGTTTGCCGTGTTAACAATGATGCCGGATATGTCCGTCGGCCAATGGATGCTGGTAACACTTACCGCAGGTGTGGGTGGCTCGCTACTTTCCATCGGCTCCGCCGCTGGTGTTGCGTTGATGGGGCAGGCGCACGGCAGTTATACATTTTTTGGCCATTTAAAATGGACACCAGTGATCGCGCTGGGTTATGCAGCTAGCATAGGTACGCATCTGCTACTGAATAAAAGTTTGTTTTAACGAGTAATCTGGAATTATCACTCGAACCAGCCTGCCTCCTTAAAACCCGCCTCTAACATTATACGAAAATAAATTTAATGATTTTTTCCCCTAACGATTATCTGTTCATGACTCAGGCGCTACGTTTGGCAGAACGCGGCCTTTACACCACCATGCCCAATCCGCGTGTAGGTTGCGTGATTGTCAAAGATGGGTTGGTACTGGGTAGTGGATGGACGCAACCGGCCGGACAGGATCATGCTGAAATTCAAGCACTAAAACATTGCAATGCCGATCCACGTGGCGCAGATGTATATGTAACACTGGAGCCATGTAGCCACTTTGGCCGCACACCACCGTGTTGCGATGCGCTAATCAACGCTGGTGTAAGGCGCGTTGTTGCCGCCATGCAAGACCCAAACCCCTTGGTGGCTGGCAATGGACTGGCGCGACTAAAAGCCAGTGGCATTGAAGTAAACCATGGTTTATTGCAAGAGCAGGCACTTGCACTCAATGCCGGTTTTATTTCACGCATGACACGGGGACAGCCTTTTGTTCGCTCTAAAATTGCCGCCAGTCTGGATGGGCGCACTGCGCTGGCCAACGGCATAAGCCAGTGGATTACCAGTGAGGCTGCCAGACATGATGTGCAACATTGGCGCGCCTGCGCCTGCGCCATTTTGACGGGTGTTGGTACGGTATTGGCCGATAACCCGCAAATGAACGTGCGCAACTTGGATATTGGCCGTCAACCTTTGCGCGTGGTGGTGGATAGCCGCTTGCGCATTTCACCCCAGGCAAAAATTTTGCAAGGTGGCAATACGCTAATCGCCTATGCACAAGATCCGCATAAAAAACACCAGGCTTTACAGGCAGCGGGAGCTGAGTTGATTCAATTGACCAATGCAGAAAATCGCGTGTGCTTAAAGCGCTTGTTGGAAGAATTGGCGCGGCGCGAAATCAATGAGCTAATGGTGGAGTCTGGACAAGGTTTGAATGGCGCATTGCTGGCGCTGAATCTGATTGACGAATTTCTGTTTTATTATGCACCGCTGTTACTGGGTGATAAAGCCAAAGGCATGTTTGCCATGCCTGCGCTGACCGAGATGAGCCAGCGTACGCCTCTGGATATTTTTGATGTGCGACAAATCGGCTGTGATATTCGTATTCGCGCCCGCCCTACAAGCCCTAATCATGCTGATTGATACACACTGTCATCTGGACGCACCTGAATTCAATGATGATCGCGAGGCTGTGTTTAAAGCGGCGCGGCAAAATGGAGTTGCTGCCATGATCATCCCCGCTATTGAACGCGCGAATTTCGCAACGGTTGCCCAGCTCGCTCAACAGTTTTCAGCATGTGCTTACGCTCTAGGCATACACCCCATGTTGGTAGATAAAGCCTTGCCAGAAGACCTGGATTTTTTAGCGCAATTTATCGCCGAGAAACTAATGACTGAAAATAGCCCCATTGCTATCGGCGAAATCGGCCTGGATTTTTTTGTACCTGGTTCTGCACCAGGGGTTCAGCGCGAACTTCAGGAACACTATTTTGTTGCGCAATTGAAACTGGCACGCCAATTCAATCTACCGGTACTGTTACATGTGCGCCGCGCCATTGATGACGTTCTGAAACATTTACGCCGCATCAAAGTCATCGGCGGCATCGCCCATGCTTTTAACGGTAGCCACCAGCAAGCAGATGAATTCATTAAGCTGGGATTCAAACTGGGCTTTGGCGGTGCGATGACTTATACACGCGCTTTGAAACTACGCGAACTGGCCACCACACTACCGCTGGAGGCTATCGTTCTGGAAACCGATGCACCGGATATTTCGCCTGCATGGCTGGGTTCAGGTGCCAGAAACAGCCCAGCTGAATTACCCAAAATCGCTCAAGTACTGGCCGATCTGCGAGGACTTAAATTGGCTCAGGTGGCTGATAGAACCACACAAAATGCACTTGACATACTGCCAAATCTAGCCGACTTATGCACATCAGCTAAAGTCTTACATTAAGCTGGCTAAAAACCCCATACAAATCAATGTTAAATTATAAGTGATTGATTTCATACAATATAAATATGCGCGTAAAAATTAAGCGATTTTAAAAACTTGTTTAAAATTGTAGGGTTACAGTTTTAAGTCACAGCAATCCACAGAGTTATCCACAGTATTTGTGGATGATGAAAAAGAACCTAAATCAATTGAAGTTGCAAGGTATTATGCAAATTAATAATGAAAATTACCGAAGTATTTGGCTTGACTCCAGTTGTGGAAATATGAATGATCAAGCGGTTAAAATTATCGACCAAACCTTGTTGCCGCATCGTTTTGAAATACGCAGATTAAGTACTTTACAAGAAATGGTCACCGCCATTATGACCATGCAAGTGCGCGGTGCCCCACTGATAGGCGCAGCGGCCGCCTATGGAGTAGCGCTGGCAATGCAAGAAGATGCCAGTAATATTCATCTTGATTACACGGCCAAAACGCTGCTGGCAAGCCGCCCTACCGCTGTTAATCTGCGCTGGGCGGTGCAGCGTATGTTGAGTCATTTGCAAGCGCTCCCCCCCGAACAGCGTGTTGCCACCGCATGGGCTGAAGCGGCTTTGATTTGCAATGAAGATGTGGCTTTAAATCAGGCGATTGCGCAGCGTGGCCTAACCCTATTGCAGGCGCTTTCTGCACGCCATCAGAATCGCACCAGTACCAACACCCTGAATATACTCACCCATTGCAATGCTGGCTGGCTGGCGACTGTCGATTGGGGCACGGCACTTGCACCTATTTATGCCGCGTTTGAGGCTGGCATTACCTTACATGTTTGGGTCGATGAAACACGTCCACGTAATCAGGGTGCCAGCCTGACCGCTTGGGAGCTGCGACAACACGGTATTGCGCATACAGTAATTACCGATAATGCCGGTGGTCATTTAATGCAACTGGGGCAGGTAGATATGGTCATTGTGGGGGCAGATCGCGTCACTAAAAACGGGGATGTGTGCAATAAAATCGGTACTTATCTCAAAGCGCTAGCGGCCTTTGATAACCACATACCGTTTTACGTGGCCGCACCATCCCCCAGCATAGATTGGAACATCACGCATGGTCACGAAATCGAGATTGAAGCGCGTAGTGAAGACGAGGTGGCCTATATCACGGGGCGTTTGGCGGATGGCACACTAGCCAGCGTGAATGTATTACCGACAGGAAGCCGTGCCGCCAATCCTGCCTTTGACATTACCCCTGCCCGCCTGGTCACCGGCATTATCACTGAACGCGGAGTTTGTGCGCCGTCTGATTTGGCGACCCTTTTCCCTGAAAATTAAAATCATGCATAAACTACGTGAAAAATTACTACTAACCGCCAGAAATCTATCGGCCTCCGGCTTGAATAAGGGCACCGCTGGCAACGTAAGCGCACGCACTGAAACTGGTTATCTGATTACGCCATCCGGCATAGCCGCTGAAGACATGACAGTGGAAGATTTGGTATGGATGGATTTTTCAGGGACATGGCAAGGCGAACGCCAGCCTTCCAGTGAGTGGCGCTTTCATCGCGACATTTTACGGTCACGGCCTGAAATTGGCGCGGTGATTCATACCCACTCCATGTTTGCAACCACGCTAGCTTGTTTGCATCAGGATATTCCACCGTTTCATTACATGATCGCGTTGGCAGGTGGCGATAGTATACGCTGTGCACCTTATGCGCTGTTTGGCACACAAGCCTTATCGGATCACGCCTTGCATGCGCTGCAAAGGCGCAAAGCTTGCTTGCTCGCCAATCATGGCATGATTGCATTGGGTAGCGATTTGGATCAAGCGCTGGCTATAGCCGTGGAAGTGGAAAATCTGTGTGAGCAATACTGGCGTGCCCAGCAAGTTGGTCAACCGGTGCTGCTGAGCACGCAAGAGATGGAACAGGTGTTTGAACAGTTCAAAGGCTATGGACGCTGGTGTGAAACCAATCAAAAGTAAACATAACCACTACCGCCTCCATCCCAAAGGCGGTAAGGATCAACAAAAATCAGCTGGATTTTTTACCCAATTTTTCCGCAATTCTGGCACGCGCCTCACCAGCAAATTCAGTGGCGCGCAATGCTGGGAAGTCCTTGATTAATTTTGCATATAACACGTCTGCTTTTTCCAGATTTCCTTCGCCTTCGATAATCTCCAGACATTGCGCTACTCCGAAAATCACTTGCGGGTCATTCGGTAGCTTTTCACTCACGGCCAGATAGTGAGATAGTGATTCTTCAAATCGGCCTTCCTTGTTCAGCAGCCCAGCCAAATTGCGCTGTGCATAAGAATTTTCCGGGTCGGTTTTGACTGCCATAATCAACGCATCAATAGCAGCCGCAGTATCTTCCTGTTTTAATTTGCCCATGCCAATACCAAACCAGGCATCACTCAGCGAGGGATCCAGCTCCACGGCTTTTTCCAGATTAATAACCGCCTCATCAAAATTGCCACTTTCCAAATTAGCGATTCCCAGGTTAAAAAAGGCTGGGGTATTATCAGGCTGAGAAAAGGTAATGCTACGCAACAGACGCACCGCATCTATAAAACGCCCGGAGTTGAGCAATTCCAGGACATAATCCATAGGCTCCACAGTGCCTTCCCAGCTAAATACAGTAATATCTTCATTCTCAACAATCACTAAAGTCGTTTCACCTTTATCTGCATGTAGCTTGGCGTAATGGCTCATGACAGCCAATTTGAAAGCATCCGAATCCGTTTGCCGCGCATCCGCAGGAAGTAAATTCAAATCAAACGCATTGAGTGGAGTGCTATGGATGTTGGGTTGCATAACGTTATTCCTGAATAAATATTGATATAGAGGAGAAATCAAAAGCTTAAAGAAAAAGTAAGTAATCAATGCACATGTACCTAGTTCTTTTTTGCCAAGTTCTCTTGTTTGCCAAGTTCTCTTGGATTTTTTGATTTTACCTCATATAAACAAAAAACTGCTCTAAAATTCAGAGCAGCTTTTTTGTAAGTCTGGCTTCTAGCTAAATTTACACAGCCGTGATTTCCGGCTTGGCACCTACTATTTGCATGGCCTTGGCTGTATCTATACGCAATAAATCGGCAATATCACGATAATCATCAGGGAGTGCCGCATCTTGCCAGCCGTTGGCAGAATGGCGCGCGAGATTCACCGCTAACGCGACATTTTTTACCTGTTGCTCACTGCATGTCGAGTCGTTCATTAATTTGGCTAACAAAGGCGGCAACTGACAGACTTCAATCAACCGAAGTTGCAGATCAGACAATTTAAAACCAAAAACCTCCTGCTGAACTTGATGGCTACGCAAATTTTTATCGGCAAGTTGTTTATCGTGTATGAGCGTCATTTGTTCCGGAGCAAAGCACCACATTAAAACTTCTGCCAGATCATGCAAAAGTGCGGCGACTCTTACTTCATCCACATGCAAATCACGCAACATCACGCCCCATTCAAACGCATAATGTGCCGCACGATTAGCGCGATTAATCAGGCGTAACAACTGCGTTAACGCTGGCAAATTGGTTTTCAGAACCGCTTCGACCAATGGCTGCGGCGCTAAATCTCTAAAAAATGTGGTGATGCCCATCATCATGATGGCTTGCTCAACCAACACCAGATCCTGCAATTGATTTTTGCGCTTATGGTTTTGCATATAGCGCAAAACACGAAATGCCATCAACGGATCATGATTGACAATGTTAGTCAGTCCGCGCGCCGTTACCGCCTCTTCATCCGCTTGCAAGTGATTAATTTCACGCGCGCTATGCTTAAGCACAGGTATTTCTGCGTGGCTTAAAAAATCCACCCAGGAAGGCAAGTCATGTGGAGTTGAGGCCATTTCAAAATTTCCTTTATTCACGAGATCAGGAATTCAATTTACGCGCAATGTTAAATGCCTAGCGTTTCAACCCACGCCAGTGCTGCAATGTGATGATCATTCACTTGACTGGGATCAAGCTGCAAGGACTCGGCCAAGTTAACCACACGCGGGGTATTCGCCTCTTCGCAGGCTTCTGCCAATTGCAAAAATGGCCCGTAAATCCCTTCCCGATTAAGCAGTGCTTCGCTGATGGTTTCTGGCAGTTGCATTTTTTCTAAAACCAGCTCCATTGGCATTTCCAAGATACTATCCAACAGGGAAAAAATACCCACGATAAACAGATTATCTTTACCTTGTTTATCAAAATAACTCTCGCCCAGTAGTTCGGTAAAGCGTCCACGCGTAATCGAAGTTTTCATCAACGCGGAGGTAGCGGCGTTTTTCCCGGCAGTCACCATCAGCAGCGTGAGCCAGCGATAAAGCTGCTTTCTACCTAAAATGGACAAAGCGTGATTGATGGATTGAATTTCACAGGAAAGCCCAAAACCGATGGAATTAATATAGCGCAATAACTTGTAGGATAAGGCGGCATCCAGTTTAAAGCCGGTTTCAATTTCATGATTTTCCGCGTCACGGCTAACCAGATTTAGCAAATTAAGTACAGCACTGTAAGCCGGGTTGATAATCCTGGCGGAAAGTGTTTCCGGGTGCGCGAAATAAAATCCTTGGAAATATTGAAAGCCTAGTTTTTGCAAAGCCTCTTGCTGTGTGCGCGTTTCTACTTTCTCGGCCACTAACTTTAGGTTGGGCGTATGGTATTGATTGAAAATCACCGCCGCGCGCGCCAAGCCTAGTGCCAGCGTATCTACCTTCAGGTAACTGGCCAAGGCCAAAAGGGCCGTACTTTCAGCCAGCTCACAGCCATCCAGAGCAAGATGAAAACCTTGTGTGCGTAGCTCTTTGCAGCGCGCAATAACAGTATCGCTAGGCACAACGTTTTTCAGAATCTCCAGCACTGTGCGCTCCGGTGGCAAAAGCTCAAGAAACTCACTATGCAGCATTTCTTCATTAACATTGATAAAGGCTAATTTATCGCCAAGCAACCACTGTGCACCCATATCATTCAAAGTGTTCACCAAAACACGCGCACTGGCTTTGAGGTCGTTTTCCAGCACCGCATCATTCGCTTCTGCGCTGTGGCGAAAAAAAAGCTCATAACCAATAATATGTTGCTTGGCATTCAGTATGGGCTGACGCCCTATAAAAGCTTGATCGTGCATGATTTTGTCCTTACTTGATGTTAATTCCGGATTTTAAATTTTGGTTTTGTCTTCATTGAAAATTTTTTTACGCATTATTTAATTATTGCCCTGGCTGATTCCAGAGTGTGATTCCAGAGTGTTGTACAACACCATAATGGATACTCTACGGTTCCTGGCGCGCGCTTCTTCAGTTTGATCAGACGTTAGCGGTTGGGCGGAGCCGTAACCAATGGCACTTAATCGCGATTCACCTATGCCAGCCAGCGAAAACAAACGCACCACACTGCTGGCGCGGACGGCGGATAGCTCCCAATTGGAGAAAAACAAATCATTATGAATCGGCGTGTTATCGGTATGGCCTTCCACCTGTATGGCATACGGGCTATCCAGCAAGGTTTGCGCAACCGCTTGCAATGGCGCTATGGATAGGGCATTAATTTCTGCTGAACCCGCTGAAAATAAAGCGCTACTTTGAATATCAATGCGCAGACCACGGCTATTTTGCATAATATTTACTTTGCCCTCGTTGACCAGCGGTGCCAATACCCGGGTCAAATTGGTCGTCATAGCGGTCATTTTTTCTTTTTCCTGCGCCAACTGCGCATTTTGACGTTTGAGCGTGGGAAAAGGCCGAATGAACGATGTACCAGCCGCAGAAAATTGGCGGTCTATGCTGCCAAATTGCTGCGCATTCTTATTCGCATCATGCGGCTGGAAATCGCTGCTGTCGCCAGTTTTAAACGCGCTACCCAGGGCATTGGTCAATACTTTGTATTTACCCTGGTTTACTGAAGACATGGCATACATCACCACAAAAAAAGCAAACAACAAAGTAATGAAATCCGCATACGACACCAACCAGCGCTCGTGATTTTCACGTTCCATTTCAAATTTTTTTCGTCGTCTCATTTTGTCAGTCCGTACTCAATTAACGCCATAACACTCAAAGCTCATAGCTGGCCAAGCGCTCTTCGATCACACGCGGATGCTCGCCATTGGCAATGCAACACATGGCATCTATCACCATTTCCCGCCGCCCGACTTCCAGCTGAATGTGCGAACGGAGCTTGTAGGCAATCGGTAAAAAAAACAGATTAGCCAAACCAATGCCATAAATAGTGGCGACAAAAGCCACCGCAATACCGCTTCCCAATAAAGTGGGATCAGACAGATTTTCCATGACATGAATCAATCCCAATACGGCACCAAGAATGCCTACTGTAGGCGCATAACCGCCGGCAGAATCCCATACTTTTGCGGCATTACGATATTTGGCATCCCAAATATCCACATCAATACCGCCAATATCCTGGATTTTTTCAGCAGAAACACCATCAATCATAAGCCGCAATATTTTTTTAACGAAGACATCCTTTTCAGCATTCATGTAATTTTCCAGTTTCAGAATACCTTCTTTTCGCGCCACGATGCTCCACATGGTGATGCGTTTGGCGAGCGCTTGTCTATCGCTGGGCGGTGGATTAATCACCCACATCATCATTTTTAGACTTAAGATAAAATGTGACAAACTGGTTTGCAGCAATACCGCACCTAGCGTGCCAAAAAAAACAATAATAAAAGCCGCCGGTTGTAGCAGCGAACCTACATTGCCCCCCTCAACCGCCTGACCGAGCAGGATCGCGGCGATTGCGAGAATAAGGCCAGTTAAACTGCCCCAGTCCATGCCTGCTCTTTAAGTTTTGCACGCAATCTGGCTACAGCCTGGCTGTGCAATTGGCAAACGCGCGATTCCGAAACCTTCATCACTGCGCCAATTTCCTTCAAATTCAGCTCCTGTTCATAATATAAAGCCATCAATAATTTTTCGCGCTCTGGCAGTTCATCAATCACGCTCACCAGCGCCTCCTTAAAGCCTGCCGACATCAAGCTTTGCAGAGGATCACCACCTTGCCCTTGCACATGTCGATCCAGAAAGTGATCGCCGCCGCCATCACTATCATGAAAGTCTTCGTAGTAAACCAACTGGTGGCCGCCGCAATCGCCCAACATCTCAAAATATTCATCGGTTGAGAGATTAAGATGTTTTGCCACCTCAGCCTCACTCGGTGAGCGCCCCAACTTTTGCTCTAGCGCATTGATCGCGACTTCTACTGTACGCATTTTTTTGCGTGTGCTGCGTGGCAGCCAATCTGCACTGCGCAATTCATCTAGCATGGCACCTTGAATGCGTTGCGAGGCATAAGTTTCAAATTGCGCACCATGCGTATCTTCATAATTATTGACCGCACTCAACAAGCCCATCATGCCGGCTTGAATTAGATCATCCACCTCCACACTAGGTGGCAGCCTGGCTTTAAGCCTGTAGGCCAACTTCTTCACCAAAGATGCATGTTGTTTTAACAACTGATTTTTGTAGTCGGCTGACTTGCCTTTCATGTTGTACATAGGAGTGCCTCTAAAAGTTCAAGTTTCTAAATTATCCCTGTGCTACAAGGCAACAGGACTTAGGTTGGTTAGGCTTCTGCACGTTGTGCGTTTTGATTGCGGGTGCCAAGCGCATAACCCAGCCGCTTGGCTAGTGCCTTGAATGCAGCGGTTGCCAGAGCCATAGGAAAAGCCTCGACTACAGAGCGGCCAAGTTGCGTCGCGCGATTCAAATGCTCATCTGGTGGAATAGCTCCCATGAACTCTAATTCAATGGATAAATAACGCCGTGCCACTTGTGCCAGATTGCGAAAAACGTCTTGCGCCTGCGTATCATTGACATTAGTCACCAGAATGCCAAAAGAGCGTTTGCCCAACTGCGAGTACACCTGTTTTATCAGACGATAGGCTTGTTTAATGGATTCAGCCTTATTCGTCAGCTCAATGATAATTTCGCTATCATTCATGATCTGCAGTGGCAGGGTGTCGGCGGCTGTAAGTTCAGCATCGACCAAAACCACATCATAGTGATGTGCCAATGACTCAAATATCTTGTTTAGAGCATGGCTGGCGGCGGCATCCAAGCCGGTAGTAAGTTGATGATTCGCCATTAAATTCGCCACATAAAACCCTTGCGGCGAAAGCAGGATAGCCTCTTCCATCACACGTTTTTTCTGCGCCACCGCCATCAAACTGGGCAAGCCATTAATGCCATACTGTTTCAGCACCTCATGCGCATTAGTGGCCGCATTGACCACCAACACATCACTGCCATTTCGGCGCAATGAAACCGCCAGATTGCTTAAAGTGCGGGATTTATCACCGCTATTGGTAGCGGAAAGTATGGAAACAACTCTGGGCTGCGGCCCCGCCATAATGCGGCGCAACCCGGCCGCCTGGTCACGAGGTGTATTAACCATGATGCATCTCCTTCAGCGATTGTTCGTTGGATACTTTAGTAGTATGCGCCATGAGCAAGGACAATTCATCATCGCGAAACTCAAACAAACCACCCGAGCGTTTGTTGGGCTTAAACGCGTGATGCACCAGCACTTTGCTATTAGCAATGTGCAGATCTTCCGGCACACGCTGGCCGTTTGCCACATAATAAATCTTGAGTTTTTCTCTGACGATAACATCCAGCGTGCTGCCTATGGTGGCAGCTTCATCCAGTTTGGTAATAATGCAACCGGCCAAGCCCTTGCCTTTATAAGCACTCACAACATCGGTGAGGGTTTCGCCGGCGTTGGTAGCGCTCAGGCATAACAATCTTTTCACATTGGTGCCTTCGGCTGAAAGCATGGCAATCTGCTGTACCACCATTTCATCGCGCTGATTCACGCCTACGGTATCAATAAGAATGGTGTGCTTACCTTTCAGCTCTTCCAGTGCGATACGCAAATCGGCCTCATCCTTGACGGCATGTACCATAACGCCCAGAATTTTTCCGTAAATGCGCAATTGCTCATGCCCGCCAATACGATAAGCATCCGTGGTAATCAAAGCCAGTTTTTGCGTGCCGTGTTTCATCACATAACGTGCCGCCAATTTGGCGATGGTTGTGGTTTTACCAACACCAGTAGGGCCGATGAGTGCAAAAACCCCGCCTTTATCCAAAATTTCACTTTCATCGGGAATGGTTTGCAAATTACTTTCCAGAATGGATTTAACCCATTTAACAGCTTCTTCCGCCGTTTGATTTTTAGGTAGTTTCTCGGTTAAGTGTCTGGCCAGGCCAGCACCAAAACCGGCAGAAAGCAGCGTGCGCAAGATAACGGATTTAGTCGGATCACGGCGCTGCATGTTTTCCCAAACCAGTTCTGCCAGCTGTGTTTCAATCGAGCCGCGCATTTCGCGCATTTCGCTCATAATCTCTTCCATGCCCAGCATGGTTTGTACCGGCGCTGACAAATCCGAATATTCCGCCATTGGAGACAAATCGTGCGGCATATGAGTAGCTGATGGCAAACTATCCAGCGGATTGGCTTGACCTTCTGCATACGAAAAATCAGGCGCATCTTCATGATAATCGCGACGATTACGCGCAATGAAATCTGACAGCGATTCTGCCGACTGCATACGCGCCTGAGCGTGTGGCTGTTCTGCTGCGGGTTCGGCAAAACGCCTGGGTTTATCATGATGATTAGTTTCATCATAACGGCCAGCTTCGTCAAAACGACGAGAATCTTCAAAACGCTCATGTTCCGCGTAATGCATGGATTCCGGATGTCTGGCTGGCTGCGCAGCCCGAGCGTGTTCGGCTGTCCGCACGGGTTCAGAAAACCTGCCTGATTCAACAGCTCGACTGATTTCAGCCGCCCGCGTAAGATCCGCAAACCGGTTGGGATTGGAAAACCAGGGCATAGTCGTCAACGGTCCGGATACAGGCTCGGACAACGTTGCGGTTTCCTGCAACGAAGTTTGATAAACCGGTCGCTGGGTCGCATTAGCGGTAATCAACTCCATATCATCATTCCCCAGCGCCAGTATTTCATTGCCGCCATTGATGGATTTATTCGCCAGAATTACCGCATCCGGCCCCAACGCATGGCGCACCAGAGCTAATGCTTCGCGCGAATTTTTACCAAAGAATTTCTTGATGTTCATGCTGAACCTCCAATAAGGCTAGTAACACGTATGGTTTTTGAATCGGGTAATTCTTCGTGTGAAAGCACACGTAGCTGGGGAATGGCGCGGCGCAGGAATTTCGCCAATACCGCACGGATAGCGCCCGGCACCAACAACACCGGAGTCATGCCCATGTTTTCCTGCTGTCTGGCAGCGGCTTGCGTTTGTTGCGAAAGCGTATCCGCCAGGCCGGGCTCAATGGCAACACTACCGTTACCCGGCTGCATGGCTTGCATCAGCAAATGCTCCAGATTCTGATCGAAGGCCATCACTGAAACTTCATTGCCTTCGGGGAACAGCTGTTGCACGATGGCGCGCCCCAGTTGCACACGCACAATCGCGGTCAGTTCAGCCGGGTCTTGCGAACGCGCGGCATGTTCGGACAAGGTTTCAATAATGGTGCGCATATCGCGGATATGCACACCTTCGATCAACAGGTTTTGCAGCACTTTTTGCAATACCGCCAGTGGTAATAACTTGGGCACCAAATCTTCCACTAACTTTGGAGATTCAGCACTCAAGTGATCCAGCAATTGTTGTACTTCCTGACGACCCAGCAGCTCAGCCGCATTCTGCGTAATCACATGATTCAAATGCGTGGCTACCACCGTTCCCGCATCTACCACGGTGTAACCCAGCCCTTGCGCATGGTCGCGCATTTCGTTTTCTATCCACACCGCTGGCAAGCCAAACGCGGGGTCTGTGGTTTGCGGGCCGGGCAATATGCCGGCCACCATGCCCGGATCTATCGCCAAAAATTGCCCGTGTACGGATTCGCCACTGGCGACTTCCACGCCTTTTAGCAAGATTCTGTAAGCAGAAGGTTTGAGTTCGAGGTTATCGCGGATGTGCACGGGCGGTGTTAAAAAGCCCACTTCCTGTGCGAATTTTTTACGCAGGCCTTTAATGCGCTTGAGCAGTTCACCGCCCTGCCCTTTGTCCACCAGCGCAATCAAGCGATAACCCACTTCCAGCCCCAACACATCCACCGGCACTACGTCACTCCAGCTGGCTTCTTCCTCTTCGCCACGGCTCACCTGGGCTTCCTCCACCACCGCTGTTTCCACCACATCTTTGCGCGCGGCGACAAAATAAGCGGCACCCGCCATCAAAGCGGCCAGCATTAGAAATGCCAAGTTGGGCATACCGGGGATCAAGCCCATGGCACCGATAATCGCGGCGGTGATATACAGCACCCGCGCATTGCTAAACAATTGTGTAACTAACTGCCCACCAATATCCTGCTCATTGGCCACGCGCGATACCACCACACCGGCGGCGACTGAAATTACCAGCGATGGAATTTGCGCCACCAGACCATCACCAATCGCCAACAAGGTATAGTTCTTGATGGCAACCGCAAACGCCAGATCATGCTGCACCATGCCCACAATCAAACCGCCAACGATGTTGATGATAGTTACCATGATCCCGGCAACCGCATCGCCGCGTACATATTTGCTGGCACCATCCATGGCACCGTAAAACTCGGATTCCTGACTCACCTCCTTGCGGCGGCGACGCGCTTCATCCTCGCCAATAAGGCCGGCGTTCAAATCGGCATCAATGGCCATTTGTTTGCCTGGCATCGCATCCAGAGTGAACCGTGCGCCCACTTCGGCAATACGGCCTGCGCCCTTGGTGACTACGGTAAAGTTGATGATGGTGAGAATAATGAACACGACGATACCGACGGTGTAATTACCGCCAATCAAAAAGTGCCCGAAAGCTTCAATCACCTTACCCGCCGCGTCCGGCCCGGTATGGCCTTCTGTCAGCACCACGCGGGTAGAGGCCACGTTGAGCGACAGACGCAACATGGTGGTGACCAGCAGCACGGTAGGGAAAGCGATAAAATCCAGCGGCTTGACGGTGTTGAGACCAATCAGCAACACAATGATGGAAAGCGCGATATTGAAGCTGAACAGCGCATCCAGCGCGATGGCGGGCAACGGCAAAATCATCATCGACAGCAACAACACAATGATGAGTGGCGCGGCAATCATGTTGCCTTTGACATTGCCGGTTAAAGCGGTCAGCCAGCCGGGTAAGCTTAATCCGTTCATGATCTAGCTCCGGCTGCCAGCATGCTTTGCAAATTGAGATCATTATGCGGATCCAGCGCTTCCGGCACATCCAGCGCCGCTGGCACTTGTGGGCGCACACCGCCTTGTTTGCTGAAAATACGCATTTGGAAGATATAAGCCAGCACCTCAGCCACGGCGGAATAAAGCGCTTCGGGGATGGCATCGCCCAATTCGGTATGCGCATATAAAGCCCGCGCCAGCTTGGGAGCTTCCATAATGGTAATGTTGTTTTCACCGGCGATTTCACGGATTTTCATAGCCACGGCATCGGCTCCCTTGGCTACCACAATAGGCGCACGCATGGCATCGCTTTTATATTTAATGGCGACGGCATAATGGGTTGGGTTGGTAATAACAACATCGGCATTGGGGATTTCCGCCATCATTCTGCGTCTGGCCATTTCACGTTGTTGCTGACGAATTTTGGCTTTGATTTCAGGATTGCCTTCAGATTCCTTGGACTCTTGACGCACTTCCTCTTTGGTCATTTTGTGTTTGTTGGCGTAATGGATCAATTGGTAAGGTACATCCACCGCAGCAATCAACACCAACGCGGCCACTATGGTAAAAAAACCCACCAATAACAAATGCGTCACATCTGCCATGCCGGAATGCAGAGGCTGCAATGGCAGTGACAGCACTTGCTCCAATTGGCTGGAAACCACCACATAAGCCGCAGTACCCACCACCAAGGCTTTAGCAACTGCTTTAAGCAATTCAACCAGCGCATTGGCAGAAACCAGATTAGCCAAACCGCTGATCGGATTCATGCGCATAAAATTAGGCATCAGGGCCTTGCCACTGAATAACCAGCCGCCCAATAAAACTGGCGAAGCAATCGCCACCACCAGCATCAGCCCGGCCAGCGGCACAAATGCCCACAACAGCGCACCCAAATGCTCGGCTATATTGACCAATAAGCGGTATGGATCAAACGCCATTTGACGCTCCAGCGTAAGTCCACTACTTAAATTCACTTTAAGTGCCTGCGTCAAATTGCCACCCAGCATCCACAAACCCAAGCCCATGGCCAGTAGCATAGTGCAAGTGACCATTTCTCTGGAGCGCGGCACATCGCCTTCCTCACGTGCTTTTTCAAGCCGCTTGGGGGTGGCGGGTTCCGTTTTCTCCATATCACTATCTTCAGCCATGTCAGCTCCTGTTAAATCGCTTTTATTACTTAGCTATCGGGATTTCCATGAACGCCATTATTAGCGAAACAAGCTAAATCGAATCAGTGGAATAAGAGGGTGAAAAGGCGTTTAATTCGGGAGCGATATGAATGATTGATGGTAGACCATCATAAAAAAACCAAAAAACTCTGCACAAAAATAAAAAAACGTTAAAATGACTCTGCCTTTTGTATACGTTTTGAGACAGAAACAATTAAACATTTAACAAAAAAGTTATAACTGGGAGTGCTCAAACCCCATGGAAACCCCTATGAACAGCAGAAAAACCAGCAACATCATCCGCGCGCAAATATCAGAATTTTCTCTGCCGCCCATCACGGATGGTTTGGTGTTGGGCAAAAACTCTCCCATTGGCTGTGTGGCGGTAGGCAAGGCCTTAAGCTTGTTGACCACCACCTCGTTTGAGCACTTGCAGATAGATGATGATGATGTGATAGGTGATGTATTGATACGTTCGGCCATTTTGCGCAAAGCCAACCGCGAGCAGATCATCAATTTTGTATTGCAGGAAATCAAACCCGTCATGGGCGCAGAAGAAATCATCCACCTGGATCTCAAGGTGGAAATTTTGCTGGAAGTCAAACAGTCATGACCGCGACTTTGCAGCTTTTAGACTGCTTGTGTACGCAAATACTCAAAGTCTTGCCCATGCAAAAATACCATGAGGTGATGGCGCAAACCAACATCAAACCCAATGTGTTTGCCGTACTGGATGAAGAAGAAAACTTTTTGGATCTGGTTGAAGCCAAACGTGCCGCCCTGTTTCCCGGCCGCATATTTTCCGATTTGCTGGTGCGCCGCGCGGCTGAAACGCTTCCTCTCAATACCTCGCTGGATGCGGTGCTGGCACACTTTGATGCCAACAAAAGTGAATTCATTGCCGTGCTGGATGACGGGCGTTTTGTCGGCGTTATTTCTAACTTAAGCCTGTTTACTGCACTCATCAAACAGGAAACAAAAGTGCGCCAGGAGCGCGATGCCCTGATTAAACAGCTGGAAATTGAGCTGAACTATCGCAAGCTGGCAGCGCTGGTGTTTGAAAACACTTCGGAAGGTATTTTAATCACCGATGCCGACGCGCGCATTCTGCAAGTGAACCGAGGCTTTAGCCAAACCACTGGATACTCCACTGAAGAAGTCATCAACCAAAATCCCAGCATGTTGCATTCCGGCCGCCAGGATAAGGAGTTTTATCAGGTCATGTGGCAATCGCTGCAAGAAAATGGGGTTTGGGAAGGCGAAGTATGGAATAGGCGTAAAAACGGCGACATCTATCCAGAGTGGTTACATATTAACAGTGTGACCGATGCTACTGGCAAGGTAGTAAATTTTGTCGGCGTGTTTTCCGATATGGCTCCCAACAAAAAGCTGCAACAGGATCTGCATCAGCTAGCCTATTACGACCCGCTCACCAACCTGCCCAATCGCCGCTTATTGGTAGATAGATTGCAACAAGCCATTGCCGCGTCAGTGCGCAGCCAACACCACGGAGCCTTGTTGTTCATTGATCTGGATAATTTCAAAACACTGAATGACACGCAAGGCCACAATATAGGCGATTTACTTTTGATCGAAATTGCCCACCGCCTGCAAGATTGTGTGCGTGCGGGTGATACCGTCACCCGTTTGGGTGGTGATGAATTTGTGGTAATGCTGGAAGGTTTAAATGCAGAATCCAAACGTGCTGCAGCGGAAGCGGAAGCGATCGCCGAAAAAATTCTGCATGCCATCAATAGGCCACACATACTGGAAGACCATGAGTACCACGGTAGCGGCAGCATAGGCATCAGCATGTTTTATGGCAACTCAACGCCCCAGGATGCTTTGCTTAAACATGCCGATACCGCCATGTATCAATCCAAACAATCGGGACGCAACACCTTTCGCTTCTTTGATCCGGCCATGCAAACGGCGCTGGAATCGCGCGCGGCGATGGAAGCCGATTTACGGCGCGCCTTGTCACAACATCAGTTCAAACTCTATTACCAGATACAAATCAATGACCGGCAACAGCGCTTGGGTGCTGAAGTATTATTACGCTGGCTACATCCTGAGCGCGGCCTGGTGTCTCCCGCCGAGTTTATTCCGCTGGCCGAAGAAACCGGATTGATTCTGCAAATTGGTCACTATGTGCTGGATGCGGCCTGTCAGCAACTAAAAGCGTGGGAGAACAATCCACAGGCCAAGCAGTTGCAAATTGCGGTAAATATCAGCGCACGCCAATTCCGCCAGAGCAATTTTGTGGAACAAGTGCGTAACGTGCTGGCGCAAACTGGCGCTAATCCGCTTTCACTCAAGCTGGAGCTGACCGAAAGCATTGTGCTTGATAACGTCACCGACACCGTGGAAAAAATGCAGGCACTGCAAACACTGGGCATCAGTTTTTCCATGGATGATTTTGGCACCGGCTATTCATCGCTGTCTTACCTTAAACGCTTGCCGTTTAACCAATTGAAGATAGACCAAAGCTTTGTACGCGACATCGACACCGATCCCAACGATGCCGTTATCATCAAGGCCATTATAGTCATGGCAAAAACGCTGGCGATAGATGTCATCGCCGAAGGCGTGGAGACAGAAGCGCAATTAAATCTGCTAAAACAATTTGATTGTCACGCCTATCAGGGCTATTTGTTAGGAAGACCGGCGCCGATTGAAGAGTTTGAACAAAGCCTGTCCCAGAATAGCCGCTTTCATTAGCACCGCATGACTATTCATCCGCTAAATCTCTCCCATCAAAAATAGCGTAAAATGCGGGCTGCCTGATTTTCAGCACCCATGACTGGGTTGGGGTGCGTCCCATGCACCCATAATTCATACTAAATTCAAGGAGTTATTTAACCATGCCTACCAAGCATTCCCATTTGTTGATTCTGGGCTCAGGCCCGGCCGGCTATTCCGCAGCCGTTTATGCCGCGCGCGCCAATCTCAAACCGGTGCTGATTACCGGCATTGCACAAGGCGGCCAATTGATGACCACCACCGATGTAGATAATTGGCCAGCGGATGCCGACGGTGTGCAAGGACCGGAACTGATGGAGCGCTTTAAAAAACATGCCGAACGCTTCAACACGGAAATGATTTTCGACCACATCCACACCACACACCTGCATGAAAAACCCATTCGTCTGGTGGGCGATTCCAGTGAATACACCTGCGATGCGCTAATTATTGCCACCGGTGCTTCCGCGCAATATCTGGGTCTGCCCTCAGAAGAAACCTTTGCTGGCAGAGGCGTTTCCGCCTGCGCTACCTGTGATGGTTTTTTTTACAGAAACCAGGAAGTAGCCGTCATTGGCGGTGGCAATACCGCTGTGGAAGAAGCGCTTTATCTGGCCAATATTGCCAGCAAGGTCACGCTGGTACACCGCCGCGACAAATTCAGGGCCGAGGCTATTTTGGTAGACAAACTAAACGAGCGCGTCAAGGAAGGCAAAATCGTGCTGGAGCTATTCTCCACCCTGGATGAAGTGCTGGGCGACGACAGCGGTGTTACCGGTATGCGCCTGAAAAATGTAACTAGTGGCGAAACTAAAGACATCGCGCTGCAAGGCGTATTTATTGCCATCGGCCATAAACCCAATACCGATATTTTTGCCGGCCAGCTAGATATGGAAAACGGTTACATCGTCACCCAAATGGGGCGTGGCGGCAATGCTACTGCTACCAGCGCTCCCGGTGTATTTGCCGCCGGTGATGTGCAGGATCATATTTACCGCCAAGCTGTCACCAGCGCCGGCACCGGCTGCATGGCTGCTTTGGATGCCGAACGCTATCTGGATGGCCTGAAATAAACTTAGCCACTTGAGTTCGCGCCATGTCCATTATCAGCAAAGCGACAAAAGCTGCCTGGCAAAAGCGCAATGCCGATGCCATGCAGCAACTTTTTCAATCCCGGGCAGCCGAAGCTGGCGCTATCACGCAAAATTCGTCCGGGTTTGAGAATAACCTTGAAATCAACATGGAAAGCCATGCCGAAAAAACCAGGCTGTTCCGTGAGGCTGTCAAAGGCACACGTCCGCTAAAACCGGCACGCGTGCATCATCAACCACTGCGCCCCAAACCCATTCCGCACCAGCTTATTCGTGACGAGCGCCAAGCATTAAAAGACTCGCTCAGCGATGCCTACATGCCAAGCCATGAACTGGAAAGCGGTGAAGAGCTGCTGTATTTAAGGGATGGCCATGCCCCCGATATTTTAAGCAAACTGCGGCGCGGCCATTGGGTAGTACAGGCAAAAATTGATTTGCATGGATTAATCGCCGATGAAGCACGGCTCTACGTGGCCGAATTTATCAGCAATTGCAAAAAACGCGGCATCCGCTGTGTACGCATTATTCACGGCAAAGGCTTGGGCTCAAAAAACGGCGAACCGGTACTTAAAAACAAATTGCGCGGCTGGCTCATACAAAAAGATGAAGTCATCGCCTATGCACAGGCCAGACCCAATGACGGCGGTAGTGGTGCCGTGATTGTGCTGTTGAAAGCTTGAATCGTAATTTGCGTACCAGAAAATATTCTTTACAAAGCAGACAGGCTTACGATGGCTAACAATTAGAGGGCTACTAATTGGGCAGCAATACAAATCCCAAGTAAAATTTTTCGACAGTCGATTTAAAGCAACAACCTCGCTATTGCGGGGTTGTTGCTGAATTTCAGCAAGCAGAAGTAAGTGCTAGGTATTGGATTTGAGGATATTCCCCGGTTGCGGACTGTAAAGAATTCCGACAAACCTGAGACTCAATTACACAAATCCAGCCAAAGTCGATTTCTAAAGAAGCCTGCGGCGAGACATAAAGCCAATCAAACCCAAACCTGCCAACAACATGGCATAAACATCAGGCTCTGGAACAGGCGTGATAGCGACTGAAAACGGACTAGTTGAATTTGTTGATACATTGGCATTCAGATAACCGGTGGTTAAACCACTACCAGCGTTAGTCACAGCTAAAGTGAAAAGGCCATTTACGCTGGTTGCTCCCCAATAACTCTGTAAATTGACACCGGAATTCGCGCTGCCATTACTATAAAGTCCATCATTGTAACTACCGGAAATAGAAACATTGGCGTTGCTGTAGTCATACAAATCACTCGTTGCACCTGTCACACTGGCATTCCAGCTAACGGAAATCAGCGCAATGCCGTAACCAGTTAATGAAAAGTTCCCAGCGTTATTGGCATTTGCGCTTGCATTATTATTAGTACTATACCAAGAATAACTATCCGAGGAACTTGCCTGAGTAGCAGCACTGGCAGACAGAGTGGAGGTGTTGCGCAAACCACTGGCTTGAGCATTCTCGGTATTTGAATTTGGAGTAAGTGCTTTAGTCCAGTTTGGCGCACTTCGAGAGCTGGATGCACTATCCGATCCACCATCCATATAAGAAGACGCTGAAGAGTTTGCTGCGCCACTTTGGTTAGTCCATGTAAACACAGGAGCGTTTGTACCGCCGGAAAGGTCAATAATCTGGACATTGAAACTGCCCCAGTTAATGGTCGCACTTGCACTGGAATCCGCCAGCACAGGAGCAGCTTGCATAAATAATGATGCAAACAAAGCAGGTAATAGAAATTGTTTCATTTTAACCTCGTTTAAAATTATAAAGTTCGGAAGTAACAGAGCTTCACCCTATCACTTCACCCTAGAAAATAAGCAATAAACAAGCCTATACCAAAGACTATAAAAATAATATTTAATTATTCATAAAAATTAAATACTTATGAAATATTAACTACAGATTTATTTGGATAAATTTTGGCATCCATTTGATTCAAATCTTTCATCTGCATTAAGTGTAAAGAATCCCGACACAAATTAGGTGCTCAGCGGTATCTGATTAGGTACAAACATGAATTTAAAGCATAAAATGCGACGGCGAATCGCTTGTGATCCCCCCCTGCACCGCCAGTGAGGGTAAAATTGCGCCGGGATTATTCAGCATTAAACATTTTTATTTACTTTAAAGGTTGTCTATGGAGCTCACTTCGCTCAACGCACTTTCCCCGCTTGATGGTCGTTATCAGGCCAAACTTGATCCGCTGCGCCCTTACTTCAGCGAATACGCGCTGATTCGTTTTCGCGCGCTGGTTGAAATAGAGTGGCTGAAAGCGCTGGCCGCCGAGCCGACACTGGCTGAAATTGCGCCTTTTAGCGCCTACACCCTGGAAGAACTGGATACTAAAATCAGCCGCTTTGGTGAAGCCGAAGCCGAGCAGGTCAAAACCATAGAGGCGCGCACCAATCACGATGTCAAGGCGCTGGAATACTGGCTGAAAGAGCATTTTGACGGCAATGCGGAAATTCGCAAGGCTTCTGAATTCATCCATTTCGCCTGCACTTCGGAAGACATCAATAATCTTTCACACGGCTTGATGCTGAAAAATGCGCGGGAACAAGTGATGTTGCCCATGCTGGATCAAGTCATTTTACGCCTGACCGAATTGGCCAGGGAACATGCGGCGATACCGATGCTAGCGCATACACACGGTCAACCGGCCTCACCCACTACGCTAGGCAAGGAAATCGCCAACGTGGTGTACCGTTTGCGCCGCCAACGCCAGCAATTGCTTAATGTGGAAATTCTGGGCAAGATCAACGGTGCGGTGGGTAACTTCAACGCGCATTTATCGGCTTATCCTGATTTTGACTGGGAATCTTTCGCGCAAAAATTCGTCACTAATTTGGGTTTGGTCTACAACCCCTACACCATACAGATTGAGCCGCACGATTACATGGCCGAGCTATACGATGTATTCAGCCGCATCAACACCATATTGATAGACCTGGATAGAGACCTTTGGGGTTATATCTCGCTGGGCTATTTCAAACAAAAAGTGAAGGAAGGCGAAGTTGGCTCTTCCACCATGCCGCACAAAGTCAATCCGATTGATTTCGAGAATTCCGAAGGCAATCTGGGCTTGGCCAATGCCGTGTTGCGCCATCTGGCGGAAAAATTGCCGATTTCACGCTGGCAGCGCGACCTCACCGATTCCACCGTATTGCGTAATATGGGCGTGGCATTCGGCTATACCTTGTTGGGCTATGATTCCTGCCTGAAAGGTTTGCACAAGCTGGAAGCCAACCCGGCTAAACTGGCACAAGACCTCGATCACAATTGGGAGGTGCTGGCAGAACCGATACAAACGGTGATGCGCCGTTATGGCGTAGAAAACCCTTACGAGCAGCTGAAAGCACTCACGCGCGGCAAAGGCGGTATCAACAAGGAATCGCTGCACGATTTCATCCATAATCTGACGATTCCCGAAGCGGCCAAAAGCGCGCTGCTGGAAATGACTCCCGCCAGTTATATCGGCAAGGCGGCGGAGCTTGCCTCAGCCATCTAGCCTCTGCAATAACCACTGCACGCGCCGTGCTTTATCACTTTGCACGGAACTTTTGCTTTGCCTGTGCGTGCTATGCCTGCTTGCGCTTTTTACCTTAAAAGCGCAAGCGGCTGACAATAATTATCAGGTTGAAATATCCGCACCTGCCCCGTTAAAAGAGCTGTTGCAAAACCATCTGGAAATCATCAAATGGCGCGATAATCCGCGCATGACCCCGGGCGAATGGCAACGGCTGTTTCGCGCCGCACCAAAAAACATTGAGCAACTGCTGGCTACCGAAGGTTATTTTTCTCCAGTTATCAAACCTTCGCTGCAAGAAAATGCCGCTACTTTTATCGCCAAATTTCAGATTGACCCCGGCGCACCCGCGCTTATCAGCAGCGTGGATTTACAATTCAGCGGTGCCATCACGCTACAAGCGGCAAGCGCAACGCCCAATATCAGCCAACTGCGCGAAAGCTGGTTGCTGCCAGCCGAGGCCATTTTTCGTCAGGAGGATTGGACACAAGCCAAGCGCCGTCTACTCAGCCGCTTAATGATGGAACGTTATCCCAATGCCAGCATCCGCAGCAGTAAGGCGGAGGTGGATGCAAAAACGCATCGCGTAGCCCTTAGTGTGGCCATCGACAGCGGGCCGGTATTTCGCTTTGGCGGCCTCAGAATTCAGGGTTTGAAGCGCTATCAGCCCGCCGTAATCGAGAATCTGAATACCATCAAACCGGGCGAGCTTTATCAGCAATCCAGCCTGCTGGCTTTGCAGACGCGTTTGCTCGAAAGCGGTTATTTTCGCAATGTGGAAGTGACTGCGGACACCGACCCGAATAATGCGGATAGCGCTTCCATACATGTGGCGGTGGAGGAGAATAAAGCCATCAAACTTGGTGTGGGCGCGGGCTACAGCACCAACACCGGTGCACGCGTGCAGCTAACTGTAGACCATCTTAATTTACTGGATAAGGGCTGGCGGCTCACCAGCAGCTTGAAACTGGAGCAAAAGGAACAATCCATCAGCGCCTTGATACGGCTGCCGACCGATAGTAATAATTACCGCGACAGCCTGAATACCGGTCTGGTGCGCACGTCGATTGCAGGCCAAACCACCACTAGCGGCCATGCCGGAGTTAATCGTACCTGGGGACCACGGCGTACCGAGCAGACCGTAGGCCTGAGTTATTTGATCGAACAAAAACAGCTGGACGGTGCTCCCGGTACCGATACGCAGGTAGTGACGGCCTCCTATGGCGTTACCCTGCGCCGCACCGATAATGAATTTTTTCCTACGCGCGGTTATCTGTTCAACGCCCAGTTTGCGGTGGCCCCGTTTGATGCGCTATCCGGTGGAAGCTTTGTGCAAAGCTACACCAAAGCACAAGGCTATTATCCGCTCACGCGCAGCACGCAACTCATTGTGCGTGGTGAATTGGGGATGCTGACGGGTAACAATAACGCCCCCGCCAGCTTTTTGTTTCGCGCCGGTGGCGATCAATCAGTACGCGGTTATGCTTACCAAAGCCTGGGCGTTAAACAAGCCAATGCTATCGTTGGCGGCCGTTATCTGGCTACCGGTAGTGTGGAAATGGTGCAATGGCTGACCGAGCGCTGGGGCGCGGCGGCCTTTGTCGATTTTGGCAATGCCGCCAACCATGTGCAAGAGCTGAAACCCGTGTTTGGTTATGGTTTTGGCGCGCGCTGGAAAAGCCCGATTGGCCCCTTGGGGGCGGACATTGGCTACGGGCAAGCTAGTAAAGAATTCCATTTTCACTTCAATCTGGGGATAACTTTCTGATGTGGCGTTGCCTAAAATTTCTATTGCTGGCGTTGGCGCTATTCGCCTTCTCGCCTGCGCAAGGCGAGATGACGCTGAACCTGAATACCAGTCTGGATACTTTCAGTTATGACCTGGATCAACTGCATTTGCAACTGGAAAAGCTGGAAGCACGCTGGCAGCTTGCGCCGTCCGCTGACGGCAATCTGCTGGTGGAGCGGCTACATGCGCGCCGTTTAACCATTACCCTGCGCGGCAATACAAATGCCGCCAATAATTCCGCATTGCCGAAACATATCAAACTGCCCTTTGCCCTCAAACTGCAACAGGCGGAGCTGGATGAAATCGTCATCATCAGCGCGGAAAAACGCTACACCTTGAACAAGGTGCAACTATCACTGGAGGCTGATAGCAATACTTTCAAACTAAACCTGCACCACGCGGATACGCCCTGGGGCGAGGCGCAAGCTGCGCTAAATATGGCTAATAGCAAGCCGTTTGCCATTGCCGGCAGTGTGGCTCTGCAACAATCCGGCACTGCCCCGTATGCGATTAAAACGCGGTTATCCGGCAATCTGCAAACCCTGCAAATCACGCTGCACGATAGCCATTGGCGCGGCCAAAGCTTGTCCGGCAACGCAAAGATTGGCTTTGACGGCACAAAAATTCACGACCTCAATCTGCTCGCGCAAATCGCCAGTAACCAAATCAGCGCCAGCGGCACATGGGCGGAAACAGAAAACCATCTGGAATGGCAGGCCAATTTGCCGGATTTATCCGCATTCTCCGCGCAAATTTCCGGTGCGGCGACAGCTAGCGGCACGCTGCAAGGTGACACTGAGCATCCCGCCTTGCAGTTCAAGCTCAGTGCGCAGCAACTGGGTTTGCCTGGTGATTTCAAAATAGAAAACCTGCATGGGCAGGGTGAAATAGCGACGGGTGACGACGGCAAAGTGCAGGCTGAACTGACGGCCAATAATCTGCAATACGGCAAAAACCTGTTGAGCCTAGGCAATGTCTCACTACAAGGCACGCGTAGCAATCACCAGTTGCAACTTCAGGCGCAAGCTAAGGAGTTGCAATTGTCAGGCACCTTGCAAGGCGCATTAACGGCAAGGTATGAATGGCAAGGCTGGCTGCAAAGTCTGGCGTTGCAAGGCAATACACCTATCACACTGCAAGCACCCGCTGCGCTGCGACTTGCTGCCAACAGCGCGCAGTTGGATGCGGCTGTTTTCAAGCTGGCACAGGGACGTGTTTTGCTGGATACACTGCAATGGGAAAACGGCAATTTCCGCAGCCAAGGTCGTCTGGAAGAAATTGCGCTGACGGATTTGCCCGATGACTTTCTCCACTTGCCGCCCAGGCTTAAAGGCGATCTGCAGTTTGCAGGCACATGGGATTTAACGGCAAAAGATACGCTCAACGGCAATATCAGCCTGTGGCGCGCAGCGGGTGATTTAACTTTGAGCACAGCGGATGGCAAGCCGCAAGGCTTGGGCTTGGGCGAGATGCGCGCAGCAGTGCAATTTACCCATAATAACGCGGCCATTCACGTCAGTCTGGCCGGGGAACAAGTCGGCACGCTGGATGCAAAACTCAACACCACGCTCAGTAAACTGGCTTCCGGCTACGCGCTGCTGGCCAGCGCACCGTTGACCCTGACCGCCTCCGCGCAACTCAATACGCTGGCCTGGTTGCCGCTGCCTGCAAGCTTGCCCGATGCCAGCGTGGATGGGCAAATTTCAATGTCGGTTACCGCCAACGGCACTCTGGCAGCGCCCAATTTACGCGGCAATGTCAGCGGCAAAAATCTGCAATTGACTTTACCTACGCAAGGTTTGGCACTGGCGGATGGCACGCTGGATGCCAGTTTTGCAGAAAACCGTCTACTCATTACGCAGTCCATTTGGCACGGTGGCAAAGGCCGCCTGAATGCCAGCGGCACTTTATCATTTGCCAACAAATCACCTGAAATTGATCTGGATTGGAGCGCTGAGCAGTTCACCGCCATTTCGCGTAGCGACCGTTTGCTAGTGTTAAGCGGCGCAGGCAAAACCCGATTGGCGCAGGGTTTGCTCACCATTTCCGGTGATTTTAGCGTGGATCAGGGTTTGATCGAATTGGCCGGTGAAGATGCGCCAACCTTGAGCGATGATGTGGTGGTGCTCGGGGCAACTGAAACCTTGCAGGAACCCGCGCTAAAAATCCTGCTGGATAAACTGCACATCAATCTGGGCAAGCAGTTCACCTTGCGCGGACGCGGCCTGAATGCGGAGCTTACCGGCGGACTTACGCTCACCGGCTTGACGCAATATCATCCTTATACAACAGGCAGCATACAAGTGACCAAAGGCACGGTGGCGGCCTACGGGCAAACCTTGAGCATAGAGCGCGGCATATTGAACTTCAACGGCGCATTGGATAATCCCGGCCTGAATATCCGCGCCATGCGTGGCAGCAAGCCTACCGATGCCGGCGTGGAAGTCAGCGGCAATGCCTTGTTGCCGACGATAAAGCTGGTTTCCGACCCGGACGTGCCGGAAACCGAAAAACTGGCCTGGCTGATGCTGGGGCACGGCATGGATAAAACCGGTAAAAATGATCTGGCCATGCTCTCGCTCGCTGCCGGTGCCTTACTCTCCCAAGGTCAATCCGTGCCCATGCAAACCCGCTTGGCGCGTATGGCCGGGCTGGATGAATTTGGCGTTTCCGGCAGTGATCCGCAAAGCACGGTGCTATCCTTTGGCAAACGTATCAGCTCGCAACTTTTCCTCAGTTACGAAAAAAGCATCAGCGGCTTGCTGGACATCGCCAGACTCACCTACATCATCTCGCCCAGATGGTCATTACGCGCCGCCGCCGGGTCAGAAAGCGCGGTGGACGTGCTGTATACTTTCAGCTTCAAATAAGCCAGCAGGCGTTTACATCATGATTGAAATCCTTGTCCTTTATTACTCCCAGGGCGGTGCCGTGCGCGAGCTGGCACAGCTGATTGCACGCGGCGTGGAAAGCGTTGACGGCGTGCAGGCACGTTTGCGCACCGTGCCTAAAGTTTCCGCCAATTGTGAAGCCACCGAGTCTGATATTCCCGCCAGTGGCGCGCCGTATGCAGAGCTGAAAGATCTGGAAGAATGCGCCGGTCTGGCATTGGGTAGCCCCACCCGCTTTGGTAATATGGCGGCTTCGGTGAAATATTTTCTCGATGGTACCAGCGCCTTGTGGCTGCAAGGCGCGCTGGTCGGCAAACCGGCGGCAGTATTCACCTCTAGCGGCTCGCTGCATGGCGGCAATGAAACCACGCTGATTACCATGATGCTGCCATTGCTGCATCATGGCATGCTCATTGTCGGCCTGCCTTATTCCGAGCCGGATTTGTCCACCACCAGCACCGGCGGCACGCCTTATGGTGCCAGCCATATCGGCGGCATCATGGATGACAAGCCGATTAGCGACGAGGAACGCCGATTGAGTATTGCACTGGGTAAACGTCTGGCCGAAACCGCTTTGAAACTAAACACAGGGTCAAATTCATGAGCATAGACGCAAACGCCCGCCAATTTTTAAGAGCCACGCGTAGTGGCGTACTTTCCACGCTTTCCGCCAAATTTGATGGTTGCCCGTTCGGCTCGGTGGCACCATTTGTGCTGGATCAGAACGGTGCGCCCATCATCCTTATCAGCGCACTGGCGGAACACACCAAAAACATCATCGCCAACCCCAAAGTCTCGTTGATTGTGCTAGCGAGTATGGACGATTTGCAGGATAACGCGCGCCTCACGCTGATGGGCGCAGCGCAGCAAATCACTGAAGATGACACGCTGTTGCGTGCACGTTATCTGCGTTATTTTCCATCGGCAGCCGGTTATTTTGAGATGCACGATTTTTCGTTTTACCGCATCCACATCCAGCAAGCGCGCTACATCGGCGGCTTTGGCAAAATTGCCTGGATCAACGCCGAAGCATTCGCCTCGCCAGCCAATCAACTGGCTCAGCAAGAAGCGGCCATCCTTACGCACATGAACAGCGACCACGCCAGCAGCCTGCTGGCTTATTGTCTACATTTTCATCAAGTGCAAGCCAGCCATGCCGAAATGCTGGGTATAGATACGGATGGCTTTGATGTGCAAGCCGATGCGCATCAACTACGTTTCAGCTTTAAGCAGCCAGTAATTGATGCGCAATCTGCCAGAGCCGAACTAGTCGCCATGTCCAAAAGCTATCCTCAGATTTGATTATGCAAATAGCCAGTAACGCAAAATACGCACAATCGCCAAGTCACCGGAGCGTATTTAGAATATCACTCACTATATTTAATACCCATAGTCTTTAATAATTTTTCGCCATTTTTTCAACGAAACACTATACATTTCGACATCGCGCGGGCGCAATACCTAACAAATACAGGGCTTCAGCCAAAAAATGTTTGGCATATTTCATGCTTTAAGTTACGCATTAATATTTAAAGGAAATACCAATGACCTCTTTGAATTTCAACTTACGTGCCTGCTGCATGGCTTTACTCACCTTGCCAAGCTATGCATCTGCCACTAATTATTTTAATGACTTTCAGGGCACCGTGAATAATGAGTGGTCAAGCACGACTACCACCAACGCACTCACCCCATACCCGGCTGGGGCACGTACTTTTCTCGGCGAGTTTGGTGCCGAAACAGTATCTCTTGATTTGGCTGGCTTGGATGCGCACGATGAAATAACACTGAATTTTGACCTCTATCTGCTACGTACATGGGATGGTAGCTCTGGCGGTGCCAGTCTGTACGATTATGGCAATGATGTTTTCAAGGTCGGTGTAAATGGGGGGGCTGTATTGCTGGAAGACACTTTCAGCAATGGCAATCCCGCCGGTCAAACCTATGGCCCCAATACGCATAATGCCAACATGACTGGTTCTATTGAACAGTATTCACTTGGATATACATTCTACGATGGCATCCAAAAACAAACTTATAACCAGGATTCGGTATACCACTTCAGCTTCACTTTTGACCATAACGCTTCAGATATTCAGTTCAATTTTTCGGGCATTGGTTTGCAAGACAAATCTGACGAAAGCTGGGGTTTGGATAATGTTCAGGTAAGCTTTGCTAATATAACCTCTCCCGTACCAGAACCAAGCTTAATGACTATGATGACCCTGGGCTTGCTGCTTGTTGGATGGAGACGATACAGAAATATCGTAGCAACTATCTAATCAAACATACCCATCGTCCATAAAAAACCCCGCAATGCGGGGTTTTTTATGGACGATGGGTTCAAATGCCGTATTCAGTGCCTAAAACGCCTGAACATATTCAACACCTATGTACGGGGTAGTGCCTCTGTCCTCAAAAACCGCACCGGCTTTAAGCATCACACTGCCTTGCTTGCCCAAAGGTATCCCGGAAACCAGCATCCCCAGCTTTGACATGCTGTAATTCGGGTCTCCTTGTGTAATCACTTCAGGCCCTATTTGAATTTTCCCCAGCGAATGAGCAAAACGCCCTCGGAACCAATAATCAGACTTGATGAAGGTGTAGCTGGCTATGAGATCGCCACGCCAGCCCAAAGGCAGCTCAACGCCAAGTTCACCGCTCAAATGTGGGCGGACTCTACCGCCGCGTTCTTTAAAACCGGGATCTTCATGATCCATATCGGAATAGGCATAGCCAGCCCCAAAATAGGCCGCATAACTTAAGTGAGATGTTCCACTTTGATAACCCAAAGCATAGGCCACCCCACTGCGTTGGATGTGGATGTTTTGATTACCGGATTGATACTGATAGCGATTATGATCCAGCCAAACGCGCTGCACCCAGCCATTACCTAATACGCTGTCACCGAGAGGCAAAATGGATCCGAGATAAGCATAGCCAGCGCGACCGCTCACTTCCACGCCAGTCAGAACCAGGTTTTCCTGAGCCAATACTTGGCTGGAAAATAGCAGCGCCAACCCTGATATTGCAATTTGTCTCATGTTTTCTCTTAGTCAACCGTACATAAATTAAATAGGCTCAAATGTCTCGACACCAGGCTCAAGCAAATCCTCAGCACTCCGCTCATTTTCATTCAGCCCCCAAGCACTCACTGGGTAACTATATATGGTACCGGAAACGGTTTCAAAACGCTCCCCTATCCCACACTTGATCCATAGTCGACGCGGATGACTACGCGAAAACAAGGTCAGTTGCAGATTGGTTTCAGCACGAAGTTCCCGGTAGGCCATTAGCGTATTGGGCACATCGCTCACTTTCTCCATGGCTAACAAGCCTGCACCAACCATATCACCAGCCTCACCTTCACGCCGAAAGAAAACGGCACTCCAATGGCTTTGCAATATTTTGCCATGGTCTTCAGATAAATGCTTTCCTGATAGCAAATGCAGCTTTTGCAGCGGCGTTTGCTCTTGATCGGTATATCCCTGCATGCGCAACTGCAGATCGGTGCCAAACAAAAGCCCTTCTAACTGAGTGTGTGCTGCCTCGCTCATGGGTTTGAATTCGCACCCCAGGGATTTGGCAAAGCCTATCTTGGTATCTCCCTCATAGGCCAGATTAATCGACCGCACAGTGGCTTCAAAGGGTATACGTCCACCGGGGGAAAAAATATCGCCACGTATTGGCATTCCAGTCACTACCTCTGAAAATTTCCCATAAAATTTAAAACCACTCGGTGAGATGTCGTCCAGCGTGCCTAAACATTTATTTGATGCTCCAATTTCCAGCTGGCCAACCAATGAAATTGGAAAGCGATATTCTTCACGCCGATTTTGCGAGCGCTTTAGCGCAAAGCGAATCACGGCACCAGCCAAACCTGCATTTATGAGCCCCCACACCACATTCGCCCAAAGCCCGTAAGCAGGTAAATGTGCATACCTAAAATAGAGATAGATGCCTAAGGGTATAGCTCCCACGTTCAACAACAGCACCAAGGTTTGCGGTAAAAGAAAGCGCAAAGGGCGTTCGCCATGATTCTGCCTCTTGGCAGTGACACCAAAATGCTTGCGGATACGCAACCAGCCCAAGGTCGACCAGGCAAAGCTGGCAAATCTTGCCATGTTGTATTGCTCTGTCAACAAACTACGGCCATAACCGCGCGAGATTTCCTCAAACGCCAGAAAGTTAAGCAGATAAAACGGAATGAAATGCAACAAGAAGGTTGTTGTGTCAGCCTCAATCGGCATGGCTCCAAAAGCCAATACAATAACCGGAGCAATGTAAAAAATAGCCTTTTGCCAGCCATCAAAATAGGCTAGAACTGTTGCCAAATAACTCAGACGTTGTGCCACTGTCAACCCGCGAGCAAACAGTATGCCCTCCTTGCGCCAAACATTCATGGCACCGATTCCCCAGCGAATGCGCTGTTTAAGGAAAGGTTCAATTTTTGCAGGAGCCACACCGTAAGCCAGCGACTCAGGAATATATACCGACCGATAGCCGCGCTTATGTAAACGCAATGAGGTGTGAATATCTTCAGTCACGGTACCCGTGGCAAATCCGCCAATTTCATCAAGATGCTGACGGCGGATGACCGCGCAACTGCCACAGAAAAAAGCAGAGTTCCAGAAATCCTTGCCGCGTTGTATGACTCGGAAAAACAAGGTTTGCTCATGCCACGTCAAATGATTATGACTATTGGTACGATTTTGAAAAGAGTCCAGATTGTAAAAATCTTGCGGAGTTTGCACAAAGGCGACCTTGTCATCCCCAAAGAAACCCAAGGTTTTTACTAAAAAATCCTTTCTTGGCGCGTGATCCGCATCAAAAATAGCGATAAAATCTTCATGGGAATTTTGCATGGCATGATTCAGATTGCCAGCTTTGGCATGTGCATTATCACTACGAGACAAGTACTCGCAACCCAGCTCCTGTGCCAATCTCCGCATTTCCGGCCGATTGCCGTCATCCAGCAGCCATGTGGTGTGCGGATAGTCCATAAACATACAAGCGCGTAGCGTGCGCCTAAGCATTTCAACGGATTCATTATAGGTAGGCACCCAGACGGCCACACTCATTCCCGCCCGAGGCAGCCTGGAATGGCGCTGCGTTAATCGCCAAGTCATAAAAAAAGTCAGCAGCGCCGTTATGAATCCAAAAACTTCTGCACCATACAGCGCCCAGGAAAATACGGGATAATCTGGATTTATAACGGACGAGCGCCACGCTAGGTACCAAAAGCCAATCACTACGAACGCTAAAATAACGAACTTGCGCGCTGGGGCAAGCCGGACATAATCTGGTTTTATTTGAACTGTCATTTTTTTAAACTTGTACGGTTTGGTGAAAATATTCAAATTTAAGAGCTTATAAAAAAGCGTTACGCTTTAACAACTTGAGCAAGCCTCATGTTAACGCCGAGCATATTCTAAAATATGCCAAGTGCTCACTTTACTGACTTAAGTATAAAACCAAATGGAAATTACATTTTTTTACAAAATCAGGCAGGCTTTGGCATCCCCGTGGCTTGCCAAATAAATGCTATAGAGGTACCGGCTTGTTCGTCATTCCGCGCGGAGGCAGGGATCCAATTGCTTGATTTATAGGTTCCCGCCTTCGCGGGAACGACGGAATTGAATATATCAGTGTATCCCTGGGTAAACTAGCCAACTACTCAATGACAGAGCCATTTATTTCAACTTAAGCATAGGCTTCGACATGTAATAGTTTTCTGGCAGGCGCTGCTTTTTGATAGAATCGGAGCCATACATTTAATGCTTGGGGTTATCATGCGCCGTTTCCTGTTTTTGCTAGCTTTAGCTATCGCTGTGCCGCTAAGGGCGATGGCAGCAGACAATCCTCCCAAGCTTGAACCATTGCCTGAAGTGCCACCACCGCCCAACACGCTAGATGGTGAGGTATCAGCCGAGCCGCAAATTACCATCATCAAAAAAGGTTCGGATACCATAGAAGAGTATCGCGTTAATAATGAACTTTACATGATGAAGGTAACCCCTTTCCATGGGGTGCCTTATTACTTGCTGAAGGAAGATCAGGAAGGCGGATGGTCGCGCATGGAAGGGCCAAATCCGCGCATCTCCGTGCCTAAATGGGTGTTGTTCCGATTCTAATTTTCAAGACTTTAAATTTCAGGGGGGCAGCCCCCCTGAAATTTTTTACGCTTTAAAGTCATTTTCTACTATTTAAGCACTCTTTATGTCTGTATTTACTACCGTTACTCCCGAGCAATTACGCACTTGGCTGCTGGCTTATCCGCTGGGTGATTTAGTCGAGTTAAAAGGTATTGCCTCCGGCATTACCAATACCAATTATTTCGTCACCACCAGCACTGGGCGCTATGTGCTGACCTTGTTCGAGAAAAATTCAGCGGATGAATTGCCATATTTTCTCGATCTCATGGCGCATCTGGCAGAACGAGGCGTGCTTTGTCCGCGCCCATTGCGGCGGCATGATGGCGCAAGTCTAAGTGAGCTGAATGGCAAGCCTGCCGCATTGGTCAGCTGTTTGCGCGGATGTTCTTTGGAAACGCCAAGCACCGCGCATTGCACGGAAGTCGGGCGTGTGCTGGCAGAAATGCATGTTGCCGGGCGGTCATTTTTATCCTCAAGTATTAATCAGCGTGGTGCAGAATGGCGTACTGCAACAGCGGCTCAGGTGATGGACTTTCTGAATGCGGAAGATCATAAGCTGTTGCAACAAACCCTGGCTTTTCAGGCGGATTTCGACACTTCCAGCTTGCCGCGCGGCGTAATTCACGCCGACTTATTCCGCGACAATGTGCTGTTTGATGGAGATCAATTGGGTGGCGTGATCGATTTTTACTACGCCTGCAATGACGTGTTGCTCTACGATATTGCGATAGCCGCTAATGATTGGTGCACCTTGCCTGACGGCAGTTTGGATGATGCGCGAACCAGCGCCTTGCTTAAGGCTTACCATGTCATACGTCCGTTAAGTGCAAACGAACAATCCGCCTGGCCTGGCATGTTGCGCATCGCCGCATTACGCTTTTGGCTATCACGCCTGTTCGATCACTATTTTCCGCAGGAAGGAGAATTGACGCACGCCAAGGATCCGCAACATTTTCAAATCATTCTAAAAAAACATATTCAACAGGCACAAAGCCTGAGCAGCTTTGCGTTTTAAATTCAATTCCAGGGGAAATAAATAGCATGAGCACAGTGGTTGTAATGGAAGTTCATCAAGTGTCAGCTACGCACGGATGGCGTTGGATAGCAGAAGGTTTTGCCATATTCAAGAAAAATCCGGTGATCTGGATTGCTTTATTCTTTGTATATTTGCTGATCGGATTATTGTTATCACAGATAAAAATCATCGGGCCGATTGTGCTTAATCTGCTGGCACCCGTGTTTGTAGCTGGCTTCATGTTTGGCTGCCGCGCACTGGAAAATGACGATGATCTGGAGATCAACCATTTGTTTGCCGGCTTCAAACATCACGCGGCACAGTTGATTTCCGTGGGCGGCATGTATCTGGCCGGCATTATCATCATTGTCGGCATCATGTTTGCAGGTAGTGATAACACGGTATTGCAGGCTATTTTTTCCGGCGATAAATTAGCGCAACAACAAGCCGCTGCAGCCTTAGGTTCAGGATTTTTAGTGACCGCTTTGCTTGGCTTGGTGCTGATGTCACTACTGATTATGGCGTACTGGTTTGCGCCCGTACTGGTGGCTTTTCATGAAATGACAGCCGTGGATGCCATGAAGCTGAGTTTTCGCGCCTGCTTGCATAACATCTTGCCCTTTTTTTTGTATGGCTTGATTTCCATGGTGTTGTTATTGCTCGCAGCCATTCCATTAGGCATGGGGCTATTGGTTATGATCCCCACCATGACCGCCTCGCTTTACGTCAGCTACAAGGATATTTTCAACGTAAGCGCCATGCCACAAAACCTGTTGCCAGCAGAAGATGACGATGACGATGATTAATTTAAACTGGCAAACTAAAGGAAATTGGGGCGATACTCCATCTGGGCATTCACATGACGTTTCCAAGCTCGAACTTATCCATTAAAACGCCTACAGTTTCTGAAAAACTACAGCCTTCTACAAAAAAAAGGCCACGCGCCATTACCGAACCAGCCATTCCTGAATATCTGCAAAGGGTTTATTGGTGGGCTTATCTGCACCCCAATGCCGTGCGCTTGTTTGAGCGAGAGTGGCTGGTTAATCTGATTTTATGGGGTAATTACAGCCGTTTACGTGATGCCGCGCTGGCTGAACTGGGCGCAACGATTCAAATCAACTTGCTGCAAGTAGCTTGTGTGTATGGCGATTTCACCCTGCGTATAGCCGAGCGTCTGCAACAACCAGGCACTTTGGGTGTGGTGGATGTGGCCTCTATACAGCTTGCCAACCTGCGCGCCAAACTACCTGCGGCTTCAACGGCGATACTGCACCAGCAGGATTCCAGCGCGCTAAAATTTGCCGATGCCAGCTTTGATGCGGTTTTACTGTTTTTTCTGCTGCACGAACAACCGGAAGCCGTTCGACGCAACACCTTGGCCGAAGCCATGCGCGTTACCCGACCGGGCGGCAGGATAATCATTGTCGATTATCACAACCCCAAGCGCCGCAACCCTTTACGCTATTTAATGAAAATGGTGCTGACAGCGTTGGAGCCTTTTGCCCGCGATTTATGGCGACATGAAATCAGCCATTTCTTACCCGCCACCAATACGCCAGCCGCGCTGGTCAAAACCACTTATTTCGGCGACTTGTACCAAAAAGTGGTGATTACCAAGTCTGCGTAATAACCCAATTCTCCATTACAACTAAGCACTCGCCAACTGCTTGCTGATAACCGCAGGTAGCGTCTTCGGCGCTTTGATACGCAGTTGTTTATTGACATTCATTCTGCCAAATACCACTTCTATATCCCTGGCGGGCACACCAAAGGCTTCTGCCAAAAACTTCACCATATGATCGGTCGCACGCCCGGCTACCGGTGCGGCAGTGACGCTGACTTTAAGCTGATGCCCTTTGGGCTTACCAATGGCGTCCTGTTTGGCACTGGGGGTGCCGAGAATATTGAGCACCAGCGTGTCGCCATCCCAGGCGCAGAAAGATTTCATGCTTAATCTTTTGTGCGTGGCATTCGCTTCATCCGCCGCTGGTATGTTGGGTTCTGCTGATTTGTTTTCTTTAGCCTGACACGGGGCTTTGGCTTGTTTGATTTTTTGTTTCATGAGTGAATGCTACAAAAAGCGATCAAGCAGTTTGCGGCTGTGGCCATCCATGCTGTCAATATCGCGGATCAGGAACGATACGCCATGGCCATCGGTAATAATCAGCGTGGTGTGGGTCAGGCGGCGGATGTGGTCTTCGGCTTTGAGCAGCAGTTCAGTAGCGCCGCGATTGGTGGCCACTTGCCAGACACTGGGCGTGGCATAGCTGGAAACCTGATTCACGCGGATAATTTCCGGCATGAATTCACGTTGCGCCAGCTCCATTTCAATCAGCGCGCGGCTGGCTGCGGGCAATTCATCAAGATTATTGATCCATTGCAGCTCATGCCCATCTTCACCAAATAAGGATAAACCCTGGGTCGGCGCGCTAACCGGAAAAGCTCGCGCGGGGACGATGTTGTCAAAAGCTTCACCGCTGGCACGGGTCAGCACCAGGCGGCCCGCCGCATTTCTGGTAATGTCAAAATCGCCAGGGCTCATGTCATCAATACTCATTCCAGATCAACATCCACATTGCGCGCCTGCGCTTGATACAGGCGATAGTATGCACCTTCTTTTGCCATCAATTCATCATGGCTGCCCACTTCGACAATTTCACCCCTATCCAGTACCACCAGGCGATCGGCTTTATGCAAAGTGGATAAGCGATGGGCGATGGCGATGGTGGTACGACCGCGCACCAGATTATCCAACGCCTTTTGAATTTCTTTTTCGGTTTCTGTATCCACCGAAGCTGTGGCTTCATCCAGTATCAAAATACGCGGATCAATCAACAGTGCGCGGGCAATGGAAATACGCTGGCGTTCGCCGCCGGACAAACCCTGACCGCGCTCGCCCACCAGCGAATCATAACCGTGCGGCAAACGCAGGATGAATTCATGCGCATGGGCGGCGCGTGCGGCGGCTATGATTTCCGCATGGGTGGCATGCGGTTTGCCATAGGCAATATTCTCGGCAATGGAACCAAAAAACAGAAACGGCTCCTGCAACACCAGGCCGATATTGCGCCGGTATTCGGCAATAGGCAGCGAGCGTATGTTCACGCCATCAATACTGATTGAGCCTTCGCTGACATCGTAAAAACGGCACATCAAATTTACCAGCGTGCTTTTGCCGGAACCGCTATGGCCGACCAAGCCTATCACTTCGCCCGGCGCTATACTCAGATTCAGCCCCTTGATGACAGCACGGCTGCCATAGCGGAATCCGGCTTCGCGGATTTCGATGCGGCCACTGATGTTTGTCAGATGCACGGGCTTGCTTGGCTCAGGCACGCTGGAGACATGATCCAGAATATCGAAAATACGTTTGGCACCCGAGGCGGCTTTTTGGGTGACGGAAACGATACGGCTCATGGAATCCAGACGCGTATAAAAGCGGCTGATATAGGCCAGAAAAGCCGTCAACACGCCCACGCTGATTTCATCGCGCGATACCTGCCAGATGCCAAATGCCCACACCACCAGCAAGCCGATTTCAGTGAGCAAGGTCACGCTGGGGGAGAACAGTGACCAGATTTTATTGATGCGGTCATTCACCGCCAGATTATGTTGGTTGGCCTCGCGGAAGCGCGCCGATTCACGTTCTTCCTGGGCAAAGGCTTTCACCACGCGAATGCCGGGGATGGTATCGGCCAGCACATTGCTGACTTGCGACCAGACGCGGTCTATTTTTTCAAAACCGGTGCGCAACCGGTCTCTGACCAGATGAATCATCCAGGCAATAAACGGCAAGGGTAGCAGCGTGACCATTGCCAGCGAGGGATTGATCGAGATCAGAATCACCGCCGTCATGGTAATCATCAGCACATCGGTGGCAAAATCCAGCAAGTGCAGCGATAGAAATACGCAGATACGATCCGATTCGGAACCGATGCGCGACATCAAATCACCGGTACGCTTGCCACCAAAATATTCCAATGAAAGACGCAATAGATGATCGTAGGTAATGGTGCGCAAATCAGCACCGATACGCTCACTCACCAAGGCCAGAATATAGGTTTTTGCCCAGCCCAGCCCCCAAGCCAGCACGGCGGAACCGAACAAACCGGCCAACAGCAGCGTCACCATGCCGGTATCAATCGGCGCGCCGTTTTGGTAGGGAATCAGCACCTTGTCCATCAAGGGCATGGTCAAATAAGGCGGCACCAGCGTGGCTGCGGTGGAAGCCAGCATCAACAGAAAACCGCTCAGCAACTGCCAGCGATAAGGCCGCGCAAAACGCCACAAGCGCAGCAATACCCAGGTGGAAGGCGGCGCTTCGGCTTCAATATTGCAATACGTGCATTCCTCCACATCGGCGGCCAGCGGCGTGAGGCATTTCGGGCAACACGCAGGCGCGGTTTCCGTGATGGCTTGCCCCGTCCGCAGGCTATGAATAAGCTGCTGAAATTGGCGTACAAAACTTGAGGCTTCGGCATTGCGCGCCATGGTGTATAGCCAGAATGCCAGGCGTGATTCACCGGCAAACAACTCAATGCGTCCTACGCCGGCATGGTCGAATTGGCGTAATGAAAGTTGCTCATGCAGTGCAAATTCATAAAAATCTGTTGCTTCGACATCGTCGGCAGATCGCACTAAAACCAGCAGGCGCTGGTCGGTCAGCAACAATAAATGGCCGACAAAATTGAGCTGTGCATCCAGATTGGTTTCCAGATGCGCATAAACTGTTCCCTGAACCGATAAACGCGCTTGCACGAAATTACGCCAGACTTCAGGGATGCCGCCAACTAGGGGATGAGAGGTTGTTTTATGGGCTTTCACGGGCTGAGTATACTACAGCCACTTTACTGAACAAACAGCCGGAACCGCTCTGAATTTTAAATTCTTCGTTGTAAGGTTCAAGTAAGTTTGGCTGTGTATTATGCCCCGTAATTCTATCTGCACCTTTGCAACTTGGCTTTGATTCCCAGTTTTTGCAATTCCCACCGATTCACTTTTCACCCACCATTTATTCATCAGGACAAATTGATGGAGTTTCTCAAAGTTTTACCCTTACGCGGCCCCAACATTTGGACGTATCGTCCGGTGATTGAGGTCTGGCTGGATATAGGCGCGCTGGAGGATTCCCCCTCCAATACCCTCCCCGGCTTTTATGAGCGCCTGACGGATTGGTTACCTTCGCTCATTGAGCACCGATGCGGCATAGGCGAGCGTGGCGGCTTTTTGCAACGGCTGCGCGAAGGCACTTGGGCGGGGCATATTCTGGAACATGTCACGCTGGAACTGCAAAATCTGGCGGGCATGCAAAGCGGCTTTGGCAAGGCGCGCAGCACTTCGGTGCGCGGGGTTTACAAAGTGGTGGTGCGTTCCCGTAATGAACAGGTCACTCGCGCCGCGCTCCATGCCGGACGCGATCTGATACTGGCCGCCATCCACGATCAGCCTTTCGATGTGGCCGCCACTGTTGCCCAGTTGCGTGACATGGCGGATAACTTGTGCCTGGGACCTAGCACTGCATGTATTGTGGAGGCGGCCAGCGAGCGCCGCATTCCCTACATACGTTTGACCGAAGGCAATCTGGTGCAGCTGGGTTATGGCGCGCGCCAACGCCGCATTTGGACCGCCGAAACCGACCAGACCAGCGCCATTGCCGAGGGCATTTCCCGCGATAAGGATTTATCCAAAAGTTTGTTGCACGCTTGCGGCGTGCCCGTGCCTGAAGGCCGTATTGTGGAAAACCCGCAAGATGCCTGGGAAGCGGCAGAAGACATAGGCGTGCCCGTGGTGGTCAAGCCCAGTGACGGCAATCACGGTCGCGGCGTTTCCACCGATTTGATGACGCGTGAAGAAGTCGAAACCGCGTTTCAGCTGGCGCGTAATGAAGGCAGTGAAGTCATCGTCGAGCGTTTTGTGCAGGGTAATGAACACCGCCTGCTCATCGTTGGCGGCCGTTTGGCCGCCGCCGCGCGCGGTGAATCGGTATCGGTGGTAGCGGATGGCGTGGCGAGCATACGCCAGCTGATTGATACACAAATAAATTGCGATCCGCGCCGTGGACTGGCCGAAGAATTTCCGCTGGATCTGGTACAGCCGGATCAAGACCCGGCACTGCGTTTTGAGCTGGAGCGGCAAGGCTACAACGCCGAATCCATCCCCGCACCAGGCTTGCAAATTCTGATTCAACGCAATGGCAATGTAGCCATTGATGTCACCGACGAGGTGCATCCCGAAGTCGCGGCGACGGCGGCATTGGCCGCGCGCATCGTCGGCCTGGATATTGCCGGGATTGATCTGGTGGCACAGGATATTTCTCGCCCGCTGGCCGAACAAGGCGGCGCCATCGTTGAAATCAATGCCGGCCCCGGTTTGCTCATGCACCTCAAACCCGCGTCTGGACAAGCCCGCCCGGTAGGCTCAGCCATTATTGAACATTTGTTTCCTGAAGATGACCATGGTCGCATCCCCGTTATCGGCGTCAGCGGTAGCCATGGCAAGAGCCTCACCGCGCGCATCGTGGCCAAACTGCTGCATTTGAATGGTCAATATGTGGGTCTGGCTTGTGCCGATGGCCTCTATTTTGCACACCGCCTGGTAGATCAGCGCGACAGTGCCAACTGGTTGAATGCACAAAAAGTCTTGATGAACCGCAGCGTGCAAGCGGCCGTGATCGAAAACAGCAGCGACGTGATTTTATCTGAAGGACTGGGCTACGACCGCTGCCAGATCGGCATCATCACCAATATTGATGCACCTGCACACTACGGCAAGTTTTATATTGAAACGCCGGAACAGGTGTGCAATGTGTTGCGCACACAAATTGATGTGGTGCTGCCGGATGGGGTGGCGGTACTCAATGCGGCAGATGATCTGGTTGCCGGCATGGCGGAATATTGTGATGGCGAAGTGGTGTTTTTTACGCAGCAAGCCGCCTCCGAGCGCCTCACCCAGCATCTACAACAGGGCGGGCGCGCCGTGCTGGTAGAAAATAACAGCATCCTTTTAACAACCGGCAAGCAGTCATCCGTGCTGATTAAATTGGCTGATTTGCCCATCCTCATGCACAGTGAAAACCCCATACAAGTAGATAGCGTGCTGGCCGCCATTGCCGCCGCCTGGGCATTGAATGTTGCGCCGGAGCTGATGCGCGCCGGATTGAGAACATTTGAAACCATCAAAGCCAATACGAAGGGAACCATTTAATGCAAGTGTCACGTATACGCGCGCTGCGCGGCCCCAATTTATGGAGCCGACACACCTCCATTGAAGCCGTTGTCACCTGTAACGAAGCCGAACAAGACATCGCCAGATTGAAGAATTTTGAAACGCATTTGCGCGCACTGTTTCCTGAAATCGCGCTGCTGCAACTGGCCGGCCATAGTGAAACCGTACCTCTGGCGCATGTGCTGGAACTGGCCGCGCTGGGCTTGCAGGCGCAAGCCGGATGTCCGGTAACATTCAGCCGGACCACCGCGACACAGGAACCCGGTGTTTATCAGGTAGTGGTGGAATATAGCGAGGAATCAGTAGGCAGACGCGCGTTTGCTCTGGCACAGCAGCTGTGCCAGGCGGCGCTGACCAACGCGCCATTCGATGTGACCGCTGCCTTATCCGAACTGCGTGAACTGGATGAAGATGAACGTCTTGGCCCTAGCACCGGGGCGATCGTACAAGCCGCCGCAGCGCGCCATATTCCTTTCCGCCGACTCACACGCGGCAGTCTGGTGCAATTTGGCTGGGGCAGTAAACAGCGCCGCATTCAGGCCGCCGAAACCGACCGCAGCAGCGCTATCGCCGAATCCATCGCGCAGGATAAAGAACTCACCAAGAAACTTTTAAGCGCCGCTGGCGTGCCTGTGCCCAACGGGCGCACGGTGACAGATGCCGACGATGCCTGGGCGGCCATGAGTGAAATCAATGCGCCGGTTGTAGTCAAACCGGCAGATGGCAATCAGGGCAAAGGCGTAACCGTCAATATCGCGAGCCGTGAAGGCCTGGAGCTGGCTTATGCTGCCGCCAGAAAAATCAGCGCGGAAGTGCTGGTAGAACGCTTTATTCCCGGCAATGATTTTCGCCTGCTGGTGGTGGGCAACCGGCTGGTTGCCGCCGCACGTCGAGATCCGCCGCTAGTCATCGGCGACGGTGTGCATAGTGTGCGCGATTTGGTGGCGCGCGTAAACCGCGACCCGCGCCGGGGCGAAGGCCATGCCACATCCTTAACCAAAATACGCTTTGATGAAATAGCATTGGCCAGTCTGGCCACGCAAGAATTGAATGCAGATTCAGTGCCAGGCAAAGGTGCCCGCGTGCAATTGCGCAACAATGCTAATCTCAGCACCGGCGGTAGCGCCACCGATGTTACCGACAATGTGCACCCGGAACTGGCGGCCAGCGCAGTGGCGGCCGCACAAATGATAGGCCTGGATGTGTGCGGTATTGATGTGCAATGCGACAACGTGCATCAATCCCTGCAACAACAAGGAGGCGCGATTATTGAAGTGAATGCCGCTCCGGGCTTGCGTATGCATTTGCAGCCATCCTACGGCAAAGGCCGCGCTGTCGGCGAAGCCATCATTTCCACCCTGTTCAATACCAACGATAACGGCCGTATCCCGCTGCTCACTGTTGCCGGAACCAACGGCAAAACCACCACTGTGCGCCTGATTGCGCATATTCTGAGTACGAATAATTTACGCGTGGGCATGACCAATTCAGACGGCGTTTATATCGCGGGGAAGCGCATAGACACCGGCGATTGCAGTGGCCCCAAAAGCGCGCGCAATGTGTTATTGCATCCCGATGTGGATGCCGCCGTGCTGGAAACCGCGCGTGGCGGCATATTGCGCGAAGGCTTGGCTTTTGATGTCTGCGATGTCGCTGTAGTCACCAACATCGGCATCGGCGATCATCTCGGACTCAGCTATATCAGCACGGTTGAAGATCTCGCGGTGGTAAAGCAGGTTGTGGTACAAAATGTCGCGCCGCACGGCACCGCTGTACTCAATGCCGCCGACTCCATGTGCGTACAAATGGCCGAAGTCTGCCCTGGCAATGTCACTTTTTTCGCCATGGATAGCCAGCATCCGGTTATCGCCATGCACCGCGCGCAAGGCCGCCGCGTGGTGTTTGTAGACGACAAGCACATTGTCGCCGTGCATAAAACTGAACAATATCGCTTTCCGCTTGCCGCCATTCCCTTAAGCCGCAACGGCAGCATAGGCTTTCAGATTGAAAACGCCATGGCCGCCATCGCCGCCGTGTGGGCATTAAACGTGGATTGGCAAATCATCAGCAGCGCCTTAGCCACTTTCATCAACGATGCAAAAACCGCCCCCGGCCGCTTCAATTTTTTTGATTACCAAGGTGCCAGCGTCATTGCCGATTACGCACATAACCCCGATGCCATGCTGGCGCTAGTCCCTGCCATTGAAAGCATAACCGCCAACAAACGCGTGCTGGTCATCAGCGGCGCGGGCGATAGACGCGACATCGACATCATCGGGCAAACTGAAATATTGGGCAATGTGTTCGACGAGATTATTCTGTATCAGGATCAGTGCCAACGTGGCCGCAAAGATGGCGAAGTGCTGGCCTTGCTACGTCAGGGTTTGCAGAATGCCAAACGTGTCCGGTACGTTGAAGAAATTACCGGCGAGTTTCTGGCCATAGACCAAGGCCTGTCACGCCTGCAAGCGGGGGATATGTGTTTGATCCTGATCGACCAAATTGATGCAGCGCTGGCGCATATAGCACAGCGAGTGGCGGCTAGTTGAACGCTTCAAGAGTATTGAACCAAAGAAACACTGATTTATTTGTTGTTCTCGCACAGGCGGAAATTCAATTATTTGATTTGTAGGTTTCCACTTGCGCGGGAACGGCAAAAATCGAATGAATCAGCGCATTCCTAATAGCCTTGATGGAGTGGAAGCTTTGCCACAATAGAGAATTATGCGTGAGCAAACTTCGTCCGCTTAAAGCAGACACCACCTGCCGCGCTATAATCCAGCCATTATTAATCAAATCCAACGCCACCCTAGCGTTTCATCAAATGGCCTTAATCAAGCAAGAAGATTTCATCAGCAGTATTCATAGCGCGCTGCAATATATTGCCTGTTATCACGCGCCGGATTTTTTGCAGGCTTTGCATCAAGCCTGGCAGCTGGAACAAGCACCGGGCGCAAAAGATGCCATGGCACAAATACTCATCAACTCCTATCTGTGCGCTCAAGGCCAGCGGCCTTTATGTCAGGATACCGGCATAGTCGTAGCCTTCATCAAGGTGGGTATGGATGTGCGCTGGGATTCAAGTTTAAGCCTGCAAGAACTGGTCGATGAAGGGGTGCGCCGTGCATATGCTGATCCACATAATCCCTTGCGCGCTTCCATTGTCAGCGATCCTGCCGGGCAGCGCATCAACACCCGTGACAACACGCCTGCCGTAGTGCATGTGGAGCTGGTGCCGGGCAATACGGTTGAAATCAGCATTGCCGCCAAAGGGGGCGGTTCCGAGAACAAAGCCAAGCTCGCCATGCTGGAGCCTTCTGACAGTATTGTCGATTGGGTGCTGCAAACCGTGCCCACCATGGGCGCGGGCTGGTGTCCGCCGGGTGTGCTGGGCATAGGCATAGGCGGCACGGCGGAAAAAGCCGTGCTGCTGGCAAAACAATCCTTGTTTGCACCGATTGATATTGCGCAACTGCAAGCGCGTGGAGCCAGTAACCGTGCCGAAGAATTGCGCTTGGAGCTGTATGACAAAATCAACCGTCTCGGCATAGGCGCGCAGGGGCTGGGTGGCCTGACCACAGTACTGGATGTGAAAGTGCTGGACTACCCCACCCATGCCACCTCACTCCCCGTCGCCATCATCCCCAATTGCGCCGCCACGCGTCATGTGCATTTTGTACTGGATGGCTCCGGCGTGGCGCAATTACCCGTACCCAAACTGGAAGATTGGCCGCAAATTGCCCTCGATGCCAGCGCACCGGTGCGCCGCGTTAATCTCGACACACTAAGCAAACAAGACATCACGCAATGGCAACCCGGCGAAAAACTGCTGCTTTCCGGCAAAATCCTCACCGGCCGCGATGCCGCGCATAAACGCATTGTGGATTTGATTGCACGTGGCGAGCCTATGCCGCAAGGCGTAGATTTCACCAACCGCTTTATTTACTACGTCGGCCCGGTAAACCCGGTACGCGATGAAGTGCTGGGGCCAGCCGGACCCACCACAGCGACGAGAATGGACAGATTCACCGAAACCATGCTCAGCCAAACCGGCCTGCTCGGCATGATAGGCAAAGCCGAACGCGGCGAAGCCACCATAAACAGCATACGCCAGCACCAATCGGTGTATCTCATCGCCGTCGGCGGTGCCGCCTATTTAATCTCGCAAGCCATCAAATCCGCCCGTGTGGTCGCCTTCCCCGAACTGGGCATGGAAGCAATTTATGAACTCATTGTGGAAGACATGCCGGTGACGGTGGCGGTGGATAGTCAGGGACATTCCGTCCACAAAACCGGACCGGTAGTATGGCGAGCCAGGTTTTGATGTATATTTTCAGTTAACAGACAACATTCCCTGCAGATGTAAACCCAAAGGTAGCCAAAAATGAACTTTTCAATCGAAGAAATTCTATTGTCCAGCGGCCTGTTCTTTGGAATGCTGCTGCTTTTTGAAGTGGGACGAAGATTCGGCATCGCTAGACGCGCGCACGACCCTGAAGGCGTAGACAAGGGCTCTGGCTCGGTTGAGGCTGCGATATTTGGACTGCTTGGTTTACTTTTAGCATTCACATTCTCCGGTGCAGCATCAAGGTTCGAAGACCGCAGGCACCTTATCAGCGAAGAGGCCAACGCAATCGGAACGGCTTATCTTCGCATTGATATGCTACCGGCCGACACGCAACCAGAGATCAGGCAGCTCTTTGCCCGCTATCTAAAAACTCGAACGAACATCTATCACGACGTAGATAACATCGAGGTCACGAAAGCGAGGATTTCTGATACTGCCACGATTCAAAGTCAAATCTGGTCGAAGGCAATCTCCGCTAGCCGACGACCTGATGCAGCGCCGCAAGCGGCCATCCTGCTGCTTCCCGCACTCAATGCAATGGTCGACATAACAACAACGAGAGCTGTCGCCTTGCAAAACCACCCACCATGCGTCATTTTTTTCCTGCTTGTAGCATTGAGCCTGACCAGTGCGTTATTGGCTGGCTACGTGATGTGCAGCACTGCCGTACGAAGTTGGTTCTACATGCTTCTGTTTACCACGACAATGTCGGTAACCTTATTGATAATCATTGATCTCGAATATCCAAGATTTGGCTTGATTCAAATTGATGACGCTGACCAGGTAATCGCAGAACTCGGCAAGCTGATACGATGAAGCCAACACTGGATGGGTGGAGCAAGGCGACATCCATCGCCAAATCGATCTTAATTATCTAACAGATAAACTAAAAAATCGGTCAGGCCATTAATATTCCAATTTAAAAATGGAATTACGTGCAAATTATCGGGCAACAAAAAAGCGGGTTAAGCAACCCGCTTTTTTACCTACTGAAACACTAGCCCCAATTTAGAACCCGTTAGGGAAATCGTAACTGTAATGCTTGCGCAGCGGCTTGATTACTTCCCATTGGCTATCCAGACCGGCATGGAATGCTACCAGATCACCGGCCACGATACGCACAGGTTCGCCGCCTTTTGGGGTAACCAGAATTTCGCCATCCAGCACGTAGGCGCATTCGGTAGAGCCGAAATCAATTGGAAACTTGGAAACTTCTTTTTCCCAAATCGCCCATTTTGATACGCCCAGTTCGTTCAGTTTTTCCTGGCTTGGATTTTTTACTACAACAATTTTGCTCATCGCTTAGTCCTTTGAATAATGTTTTTGAAAGACGCATTTCGTCGGCCGCAACTTTACTGGTTTTTCATGCGTTTTGCGAGTACGAATTAATATCTGGTTGAAATCGAAGTAATAGGGAAAGCAATAGTCTTGAAAAAACAAAAATATAGCCAAATTGGCTTTTCGCTGCCACCAGTCTACAGCGCATTTTTACGAAAGCTGGCGAATTCAGTTGCCCCGGTTTTATCCTTGCTATAATTGAAACACTAATCCAACCGCAGAAATGTTTCAGAGCACTTCCATAAAACAGGCTCCTACAAATGGCAAAACTTTTCACCCCTTTTCAACTGCGCGAAACCACTTTCAAGAATCGTATTTTTGTTTCGCCCATGTGCCAGTATTCGGCCACGGATGGTCTTGCAAATCAATGGCATTTGGTGCATTACGGCAGCCGTGCCGTGGGTGGTGCGGGACTGGTGATGGTGGAGGCGACGGGCGTTTGCCCTGAAGGCCGTATTACGCCGCATTGTTTGGGTATTTGGTCGGATGCGCACACGGAGGCCTTGCGGCCGATTGTAGATTTTATCAAGCAGCAAGGCGCAGTACTAGGCATACAAATAGGCCATGCCGGACGCAAGGCTTCATGTGCGGCACCTTGGAATGGCAGTGGTTTTTTGTCCGCCGATGCAGGCGGCTGGCAGACGATGGCACCTTCTGCGCTGGCGCTTTCGCCTGATCATGCTACACCAAAAGCACTTTCCGGCGCGGAGATTGATGACATCGCGGCCTTGTTTGTAGCGGCGGCCAAACGTGCGCTGGCGGCCGGTTTTGAGGTGCTGGAATTGCATAGTGCACATGGTTATTTGCTACATGAATTTTTGTCACCGCTTACCAATCAGCGTAGCGATGAATACGGTGGCAGTCTGGCAAATCGCTGCCGTTTGCCATTAAAAATTGCCAAACTTTTGCGCGAACTGTGGCCGCAGGATAAACCGGTTTTTGTGCGCATTTCTGTCACCGACTGGGTGGATAATGGTTGGGATTTAGCGCAATCCATTCAGTTGGCAAAATGGCTGAAACAACTGGGCATTGATCTGCTGGATTGTTCCAGTGGCGGCTTGCTGCTGGATGCCAAAATGCGGGTGGGTGTGGGTTTTCAAACCGGTTTTTCTGCCGCCATACGCGCAGAATCACACATTGCCACTAGCGCGGTGGGCTTGATTACCTCCGCCGCACAAGCTGAACATATACTGATCACTGAGCAAGCAGATGCAGTTTTTCTTGCCCGCGAATTATTGCGCGACCCGAATTGGCCTCTACATGCAGCGCACGAACTGGGCGCGGATGTCACCTGGCCTGCGCAATATGTTCGCGCTAAAATCTAAGCAACACACACCACGAGAGAACCCAAAATGAAATGGACTGATGTACAACTTATCGCTGAAACTTTGTATGAACAACATCCTGAGGTAAACCCCAACACCGTGCGTTTTACTGATCTGCATAATTACGTGGTAGAGCTGCCGGGCTTTGATGACGATCATCATCGCGGTGGTGAGAAGGTGCTGGAGGCAATTCAACAAGCCTGGATAGACGAAGTTTAATCACGATTAATTAAGAGAAACCATGACCATCCCTAAAGAAATTTTCAAAGCCTATGACATTCGCGGCATTATAGACAAAACCCTGACCCCGGAAATTGTGGAAGCCATCGGCCACGCCATTGGCTCTGAAGCCACCGCGCGCCGCCAGACACAAATCTGCATCGGTTACGATGGCCGCTTATCCGGCCCGGATCTTGCTGCGGCACTTTCACGCGGTATACGCAAAAGCGGTATCCATGTGATTAATCTGGGCATGGTGGCTACGCCTATGGTGTATTTTGCCGCTTGCCATCTGGGCACCAATTGCGGCGTAATGGTCACCGGTAGCCATAATCCACCGGATTATAATGGCTTGAAAATGGTGCTGGCCGGAGAAACGCTTTCCGGCGCAACCATTCAAGGTTTGCGTTTACGCATAGAACAAAATCAGCTCTTTACAGGCCAAGGCACGGAAAGCCAATACGATATTGCGCCGGAATATATCGCCAAAATTGCCGACCATATCCAACTTGCCCGCCCGCTGAAAATTGCCGTGGATTGTGGCAACGGCGTGGCAGGGGCTTATGCCAGAAAGCTTTACGAAACCCTGGGCTGTGAAGTTGAAGAACTATTCTGTGAAGTCAATGGCCACTTCCCCAACCACCATCCTGACCCCTCGGTACCGGAAAATCTAAGCGATTTGGTGACGGTATTAAAAACCGGCAGTGCAGAAATTGGTCTGGCGTTTGATGGTGATGGTGATCGCTTGGGCGTGGTGACCAAAGATGGCAGCATCATTTATCCCGACCGCCAACTCATGCTGTTTGCCGAAGATGTCCTGAAACGCGAGCCAGGTGCCACCATTATTTTTGATGTGAAATCCACACGCAACTTAACGCCGTGGATTGCTGCACGCGGCGGAAAACCCTTGTTATGGAAAACGGGTCATTCGCTGGTGAAAGCCAAAATGAAGGAAACCGGCGCAGCACTGGCGGGTGAAATGAGCGGGCATACGTTCTTCAAGGAGCGTTGGTATGGCTTTGATGACGGCCTTTATAGCGGCGCGCGCTTGTTGGAAATCTTGAGCCGATTTGATAATCCTTCGGCCGTGTTAAACAGCTTGCCCGACAGTGTCAGCACACCGGAACAACACATTCAAATGCAGGAAGGCGAGCCGCATACCCTGATTGCGCACCTGCAAGCAACAGCAAAATTTGAAGGTGCAACGGAAGTGATAACCATAGACGGCTTGCGTGTGGAATATGCTGATGGCTTCGGCTTGATGCGGCCATCCAATACCACGCCAGTGGTGGTATTACGTTTTGAAGCGGATTCTGAAGTGGCACTGCAACGTATTCAGGCGCAATTCAAAGCCTTGATTCTGGCGGCGGCACCGCAAGTCAATCTGCCATTCTAATCAAAATACCGTTTCAGAATTGCCAGACGTAAATAGCGGGGGAATTTTTATCCTTGCGAATAACGCGCGCGGGTGTCTTGCCGGGAATTTCAAATTCATAGCTTATGAGCAGGCTACCGGTAGACATCTCCAGCGCGGCTTTTTCCCATAAGGCCTGCATGGCGGCGGGCGATAAATAAGCGAATACCACATCAAAATCGGCGAAATTCAGCGTGTGGTAATCGCTCAATTTGAAGTCTGCGTTGGACTTTTTGAAAAATTTGCGCACCACGCTGATAAGCCAGGGCAAGGGAGCAATTTCCACACCCAGAAAATAACTGCCAGGTTTGGCTCTGGCCATATACATCACCAAATCCCCCAAACCACTGCCAATATCCACCATACGGATATGCCGACCTTGCGGCAGCAACTTGAATATTTGCTGCCACGCGCCCAAGCGGGAAGGATAAAACGGCACTTGGGTACGGAAAGTTGTCCAGAACAGACTAAGTGTTAACAGAAACCCGGCCAGGTAAATACCCGCAGGTAGCTGTAAACCATGCATGAATAAAGCGGCGAAGGGAAAAACAAATTGAATAATGCACCACCAGATGGCCAGCCCAAAAGCGCTGGATATAAGCAAAGCCAAACTGCCTTGCACTAGAACAAAAACAAACAAATTTACCGGTAGCAAGTAAAGTTGATGAATACTCCAGCTGGCAAGCATTGCCAAGAGGAAGGATGCGCATTGAATAAACAGGGCAAGAGTAGCCGGTTTCAGGGCATTTTTTTCTTCACTAGAAACGATGGTTAGCGTTGAGCTATCGCCAAAGTCACCCGGTTTTTTGGGGGAAATTTGCATGATGCATCCTTAAGCACACAAAGCATGCGCTTCATCCCAAGCCACGTTAGCTGCTTTGGCAGCTGCTTTGGTTTTACCTGCACGTGATGGTACGTGGCAAATGCCACAAACAAAATCATTGTTTAAATCATAAGAGTTAACGACAAAATGACCACCACAACATTTACATGGCATCATTTTAAGCATCTTGCTATCCGCAAAGCGCACCAATGTCCAAGCCCGCGTTAAAGATAAAACAGGCTCTTCATCGCTTTCGCTCTGAACTTGTGTCAGGTAGATTTTATAGGCCTTCATGACCGCGACAATGCCCTTGACATCCGCATACTCCACCATAAAACGGTAGATATTCAAAAAGATGGAAGAATGAATATTGGGTTGCCAAGTCATGAACCAGTCTGTCGAAAAGGGCAACATACCTTTGGGTGGAGAAATACCTTTGAGCTCTTTATACAGCTTGATCAGACGTTCCCGCGAAAGGTCAGTTTGTGACTCCAGAAGTTGCAAACGTGCGCCCAATTGAATCAGCTCGATTGCCAATTGAATTTGTGCTGATTCTTCAACTAAACCTAACTTGACCATGATGATCTCCCTAATGCGGTATTTGATTATGACGTTATTAACTGAACTTAAAAATGACTAAGCCATCGCCTCAACGGCTTGCCCTGCCATGAGCACCGTGGCATGTGCATTGGATAAAGCGCGGTCTTTTTTGTAATTGGTCAACATGCCCAGAATGGCACCATCTTCAAAGCGAAAGCGTGCCAACATCATTTGAGAGCTAGCAAGTTTGGTGATTTGGGAATTACTCAAGCTCTCGATCAAAGTGGCAATTTCCTTACTTATCCCTAAGCGGAAAATTGCTGTGGCCTTATCGGCACGAATCATTTGCTGAGCCAGCATTAAATAACCCAAATTGGCATCACGAATTTCCGACATCATTTCTTCTGTAGTCATTTTAATTCCCCTAATCAATAATACTTAAATTGAATGTGGCTTTGTTTGCAACCACCATGGGACGAACTTTGAGCGTTTATGCAAAGTTTAAAAATGAGTGTCTGTCGGTATTTTGTGTCAGGGAAGCGGATGCACCCGCGTACGCGTTTGTCTTACAAACACGTACGCAGGTGATTAATAATTTTGAAATCAATATGTTATATATATTACAAACTGAGAATATAAGGTATTTTTAAGCTTCTTCTCTTCCAATACATAAAAAATTTAAAGGTATTATTTCAATAAATCCCATTTTCGGGCTTTTTTACAACAAAATAATAGCTGCGATGTATCTTATTGTCGGCTAGCTTTTATAAAACTTTAGAAAATTTTTAATATTTTCTAAAGTTTTTAATAACCTATTGATTATTATTGATAATAATTTAGAATTAGTTATTAAAAACTCTATTTTTTAATTATGAAGATAAAAATCGACTCAAATGACGATGTGCTAAGCCCACAAACTGCTAATCTCACAGCCTTTAACGGATCCATTTCATGACTCTTGATACTTTAAACAAAAAATTTTCATCGATTGATGAAGCTTTTTGCCTAGAGGCTATTTTGGCTGCTACCAGCAAAGAGCTTTACGTAATAGAAACCAGCGCATTTCGCTTCATCACTGCTAGCGCTAGTGCGCTTGCCAACCTTAGCCGTACACGAGCTGAGTTACAGACATTAACAGTAGCGGAAATATTTCATGGGGTAAGTCATACCGTATTAAGGGGATATTTAGCCAAGTTTGATGATGAAAGTTATGTAGCTGAACCACTAAGAATGAATCAACTTGATGCATTTTCATCCGATCTCAAGATGGTTTTTATTAAACAGGGTCAACACGAGGCCATTATTGCAACACGCAGTGAGCAAACGGAGCTCGACGAAAGTGAATCTCGATTTCAAGCCATTGTCGCCAATATACCGAGCATGGTTTTTCAATGTCGGCTTAATCCGCATAACGAAATTCAATTTAATTATGTCAGCGAAAACTGCCGGGCATTACTTGGCATTAAAGCCGAAGATTTACTCGAAAACCCCGGCAAACTTCTGGATCAAATTTTGCCGGAAGATCGTGCTTCCTTTTTACAGAGCATGCAAACTTCGGCAAACCAACTCGTAGTTTGGAACTGGGAGGGCAGCTTGTGGATTGAAAAATGGCAAGACATCAAGCTGGTTAATTTGCGCGCTACGGCCAGAATAAATACCTATGGTGTGGTGCAATGGGGTGGAGTTATCACCAACATCACACAAAGCAGAAATGAAAAACGTGAAATTGAAGAATCGCATCGCCGACTTGCAGAACTTTCCTCGCACTTATCCTTGATTAAAGAACAAGAACGGCTACGTATTGCACGCGAAGTGCATGACGATCTGGGCGGGAATTTGACCGCCATCAAAATAGGACTGGCCTCTTTAACCAGCAAACTGGATAAGAATCAACAAGTATTGTTAGATAAGGCGCAACAGCTGGAGCAGCTGGTAGATAACACGTTTGAGGCCGCCCATAGAATCACCCGCGACCTCAGGCCAGATGTGCTTGAGTTAGGCATAGTGGCAGCACTAGAATGGCAAACGGAAGAGTTTGAACGGCAAATCGGCATTCCTTGCGAATTTATTACCAATAATGAAAATATAGAATTAACCACGGATGAAGCTATTGCCCTGTTTCGCATATGCCAGGAGGCGACTTCCAATATCGCCAAATATGCCAAGGCTAACCATGTGCAAGTGCAGCTAATGAGTGATACTGACAGTGTCACCATGCGCATTGTAGACGACGGTATAGGTATCTCTCCCGCTGATAAACTTAAAAGTAATGCTTTTGGCCTGCGCGGTATGGCCGAGCGAGTATCCGCTATCGGCGGTAGTTTCTCCATAAAACAAGGCCAGCATGGCGGCACTGAAATTCTAGTGCAATTAACGATATAGCGTAAAATTCAGCGTAAATTACCTTTTTAAAAGCCTGTTACAAAAGCCTCTATGACCACACCTATTATTCAAGTCTTAATCGCTGACGACCATTCCATTTTAAGAGAGGGTCTTAAACAGATTCTCTCTGAAACTGAAGATATTTTGGTGGTCGCAGAAGCACAAACTGCAGCGGAAGCTATTTCGCTAGCGCGTACTACCAATGCTAACATCATGCTGCTAGATATTTCGCTGCCTGATCGCAATGGCATTGAAGCGTTAAAAATCATCAAAAAAGATAATCCGCAACTCGCTGTATTAATGCTCTCCATGCACAAAGAAGATCAATACGCCATTCGCTCGCTCAAAGCGGGTGCTTCTGGTTATGTCAGCAAACAAAGTGCCTCTTCTGAACTGGTACTCGCTATTCGCACCGTGGCCAAAGGCAAAAAATATCTCAGCGCCGGGGTTGCCGAAGCATTGGCTAATCAGATTGGTGTAGATACAGAAAAAGCCTTGCATGAAACCTTGTCTGACCGGGAGTTTCAGACTTTATCCATGATTGCATCCGGCTTATCCGTCGGCGACATTGCCCTCAAGCTATGCCTTTCAGTTAAGACCGTCAGCGTTTACCGCGCACGATTATTGGAAAAAATGCAATTGCGTAACAATGCCGAACTCACGCATTACGCCATTAAGAACCACCTGGTAGAAGAAGAATGACTGTCAGGGGACACATTTTCACTCATATGGGCGCATTCGGCTCAAACCAGGCCAACTTTTCCCTTAAGTTCACTACGCCACCAATGATAATCAGGCACGGCGGCTTCATTTCGGCGACGGCAACTTTTTCGGCCAGTGTTTGCAAATCTGCCACCACCACGCGCTGCTTTAGAGTCGTGCCTTGTTGCACCACTGCAGCAGGTGTAGTTTCCGCCAAACCATGTGCTATCAATTGGCGACAGATGTCCGGCAAACCAACCAAGCCCATATAAATAACCACGGTCTGATTGGGGCGCGCCAGCGCTAGCCAATCCAGATCGACAGTACTTTCTTTCGCATTCCCATGGTCGCTTGAGTTTGCTTTAGCGCGTAAATGCCCAGTAGTAAAAATACATGACTGCGCATAATCACGATGCGTAAGCGGAATACCCGCATAACTGGAAACGCCACTAGCGGCGGTGATACCGGGTACCACCTGAAACGGAATACCCAGCTCCATCAAGGTTTCAATCTCCTCGCCGCCACGTCCAAAAATGAACGGATCGCCGCCTTTCAGACGTAACACACGCTTGCCTTCCTTTGCCAGCTTCACCAATAAGGCATTGATTTCTTCCTGCGGCAGTGTGTGTTGATCGCGTGCCTTACCCACGTAAACCAAAGCCGCATCACGCCGCACCAGCGCCATCACTTCGGGGCTTACCAGCTTGTCGTAAACACAAACATCTGCCTGCTGCATCAGCCTTAGTGCGCGAAAAGTCAGCAGATCCGGGTCGCCCGGCCCGCCACCCACCAAATAAACTTCGCCGCGTGGCGTGGTTTGCACTTTGCCTGCCAACACATCTTGCAAAGCGGCGCGTGCGGATGATTCTTGCCCCGAAAACACTTGTTCGGCAATGGAACCCTGAAACACGTCCTCCCAGAAAATACGGCGCTCCTGCATTACACTAAAACGCTGTTTGACCCTATCGCGGAACTCTGCCGCCAACACCGCCAGACGGCCATAAGTAGCTGGCACCATCGTTTCAATTTTGCTACGAATCTGGCGTGCCAGCACAGGAGCCACACCGCTGCTGGAAATTGCTATCACAATCGGCGAGCGATCCACAATGGAAGGCATGGTAAACGTACATAATTCAGGAGAATCCACGACATTGACGGGAATATTTTTTTGTTGCGCGGCTTGCGAAACCTCTTGGTTTATTGCCGGACTATTGGTTGCCGCAATAACTAGGCAAGCCTCATCCAACTGCAAAGGCGTAAAAAGCGCATGGGTATATGCAATCTTTCCTGCTGTAAATAAATCAGATAATGCAGAACAGAACTCAGGGGCGATGACCTCGATAGTCGCACCCGCCTTCAGCAACATGCTGACTTTACGCGCCGCCACTTCGCCGCCGCCTATCACCACGCAACGGCGGCCTTTTAATTTCAAAAAAATCGGGAATGTTTCCATTCCCGTATTTTACCTTGCAATTTAGATAAGTTCGGCTTGGTTTCAGCTTCGGCGCTACGCCCTCCATGAGAAGGTGTTGCTCAACTACCATTTTCTCTTAAAATTAACTTGCTTGATTTATTTGAATAATTAAGATTATTACCCACTTGAGGCGGCTTCCTTCTGCCATTAACATTAAAGTCTTACTGCATTTATTTTTTGCAAACCTTACACTGGCATTGCGAAGCTCAATCAACAGGAAAAAATTACATGCTAAAAATTCTCTTAGGTTTTTTTACACTGCTAATTATTAATCAAGCACAAGCGGAGCCCTTGCCAGTAACAGAAATCGCGACAGGTGTTTATGTGCATCAAGGCGTGCATGAGGATTTGTCGGAAGGCTATCACGGCGATATTTGCAATATCGGCTTTATAGTAGGAAGTAAAGGCGTTGCGGTGATTGATTCAGGCGGCAGTCTGAAAATAGGCAAAAGTTTGCGTGAGGCGGTGCGCGTGGTCACACCCCTGCCTATTTTGTATGTCATTAATACGCATGTGCATCCTGACCATATATTCGGTAATGCCGCGTTTGTTGAAGACAAAGCGGAATTTGTAGGACATTACAAACTCGCAGAGGCCATGGATCAACGCAAGGAAACTTATTTGCGCATCAATGAAAATTGGCTGGGTGCGGAGTTTACCGGGAGTGTATTCATCAAACCGAGTATTGCCGTACAAAAAAATATGACGCTGGACTTGGGTGATCGTCAGCTGGAACTCACGGCTTATCCGACTGCACACACCAATAATGATTTGACGGTGTTAGATAACAAAACAGCAAGCTTGTGGACGGGTGATTTGTTATTTGTGGAGCGCACGCCTTCTTTTGATGGCGATCTTAAAGGCTGGCTGGAGGCTGTTAAAACGCTTAAAACAAGTTCAGCCAAGCGCATGGTTCCTGGGCATGGCGCGGTGGTCAGCCATAGCCAAACCGCGTTAAATAATGAAGAGCGCTATTTGGCGTTATTGTTAAGTGATATTCGCGCCAGCATTAAAAAAGGGGAATCCATGGAAAAAACTATGGGTACAGCGGCGGCTTCAGAAAAAAACAACTGGGTGTTATTTGAGACGATTAATCGCCGTAATGTGAATTTGATTTACCCTATGTTGGAGTGGGAATAAACAAGGTACTCGAGGAGTTTCTATGAAAACAATTCTGACTTTTATCTGCTTGGTGTTAGCACTCACCTTTTCGAGCGCAAGCGGTGCACTTGTGGAAGAGAGCCATCTCGATTCGATAGACGTTTATCTGGTGCCTTTAAATGATTTCCCTGAACAGCTATCTTCTGATATCGCGACGACGCTATCCAAAGGCCTTGGCATTAGAGTCAAAAGCTCTCTGCGCTTAGGTGAGCTTGGTTTAAGTCCCATTGCAGGAATAAATCAATATGCCGCAGAAGATATTTTGGCAATATCCCAGAATGTAATTAAATCTTTGCCTGAAACATCCGCCAAAACCTATTTCGTGATTCTTACAACAAAAGACATTAACAACCGATCCGGCAATTTTCGGTATCAGTTTTCATTCCATGATACCAGTCTGAATACGTCCGTAATCTCGTTGGCAAGGATGATAGAAGTTTCAGATGATAAAACCGTCAATGAAGCTTTAACCTTATCACGTTTTATAAAAATGCTCTTGCGCGCTATCGGTGAAATGCATTTTGGCTGGAAAAGATCGATTGATCCCACTGATATTATGTATTCTCCCATTATGGGATTGCCAGATTTGGATAAACTCCAATTCAATCACAAGCCCGAGCCGGGCAAGAAAAGCTCCGATCAACAATCCAATGCTAAAGAGTCTGCTTTATGAAAGCTTCTGTAACTACGATAACGCGCATTAACACCACCGCCATTCTAGGCGCGCTTATCGCTGATGCCGCATCGCTGGGTTTGCACTGGTTATATTGTCCGGTGCGTATTGCAGAAATTGAAGCGGTAAAAGGTTTGACGTTTTTATCACCCAATCTGGACGATTATTCAGGCACGCCCAGTTTTTTTGCACATAAAAAGAAAGTAGCGGGCGATTCCAGCGGTTACGGCGAGGTTTGTTTGTTGATGCTGAAGCATTTGGCCAAACATGGCGCATTTAAGCGCATGGCGTATCAAATGGAGTTTTGTCAGCACTTTGGCGAGGGTGGTGCATATGTGGGTTATATAGATCATCCCACGCGCTACTTATTGCTTACCCTAAATTCACTCGAACCTGCTAAATACCCGGCGGTTTCAGGTTCGAATGACGACCAGCTTCCTGCTTTGTCGGCACTTCCCGCTTTGGTGGCCACACATCGCGGCACGCGGGAAGCTTTGTTGTGCCTCGTTGAAGAGGTAGTGCGCGTGACCAACAATAACGCTCTGGCGATTTCTGCCGCGCAATGTGCTGCTGCCGCTTTATTTGCCGTGCTGAACGGTGTGCCTTTAGAAAAAGCCCTATCCAACGCATTGCTCTTTGCGGGTGAAACGCTTCAACCATTGCTTGAAGACGCGCTCGCTGAACCCCTATTGGATAGCGTTGCTGCAGGCAAACGTTTCGGCATGAACTGCCGCGTTGTACAAGGTCTGCCCATCATTTTTCATATCGCTAAAACCGCTCCCGATTATCGCACTGCGATTGAAGCCAACATTCGCGCTGGTGGCGATAGCTGCGGGCGGTCTATTATGCTGGGCGCTTTGGTTGCGGCTCATCAGTTACAACAGAGCAAAGACGAGCCGGTCTTTCCGCCTACTTGGCTAGCGCAATTTAATCTACGGGCTTTAACTGAGGAAACTTTCGCAAGCTTTGGCGCGGCGCTTTAAACCAGCCAATTTCACGTGCAGTTAAATCGCCGATGAGGGTTTGCGCCAAGCTTTCAGGAATTTCCGCTTGAGCTTCTGAAATTGGTCTGCGACCAGCCATCAGCTCGGCAACCTGCTGTGGATACAAAGGCTTTTTATCTGGCTCGGCATATCCCACTGGGTAAATCGGCTGGTTATCTTCAAGATTGTATTTATCGGTGGCATCTACAGTGTGTAATAACTCGTGGGCGATAATCACATCGTTTTGCTTAATGTAAGCGGAATCGGCAAACACATTGACCATGCCAACGCGGCCTTTACTCAGTGCCGTGGAATGCTTTAACACAGGATGTGTTGCTGGGTCATGATACAAAACAAACAGTCGAATATTCGCTGGCACTTTGGTTTCAGGACTATGTTGAAAAGCCCAGCAACGGAATTTCAAACTCCAAAATAGGGTATTCAACGCGCCAAAGGAGGGTTCAGGCGGCAGGGCTTTAACCTCAGAACCTAGTCTAATCGCAAATGGTTTTCTCAAAGGCAAGCCCAACCTGGTAGCCTCTTCGCTGAAATAACTTTCCATTTCCTCTTGCTGACCAGATGCCAAGTTGCGTATGGCTTTTGCGGAAGCGTTACTACCATCCGCATTGATGGGATAAAGATTAACGTATAAAGTTTTCTCCCAGTCCGGCGCACCATTTTTCATTAAGGCTTCTTGAGCTACCGTCGCTAATATAAATAGCAATATTAAAATTCGTAGTTTTCGCCACATTGATTTTCAGTCCATCTAACTAGGTTTGGTATTAAAATAAAAGCATTACATAAAGTTAGCCTCGCATGCAAAAAATCAATCACTTAGTTTTGGGCATTACTGGAGGAATCGCAGCTTACAAATCCGCTGAATTAGTTCGCCTACTTATCAAGCAAGAGATTGAAGTGCAAGTTGTGATGACAGAGGCTGCTTGCCAATTCATCACCCCCATGACGATGCAGGCACTTTCAGGTAAGCCAGTATTTACTGACATGTGGAATGGCAGCACCAACCATGGTATGGCGCATATCGAGTTATCTCGCGTGACTGGTGGCATCTTGATTGCTCCAGCCAGTGCCGATTTTTTAGCAAAACTAGCGCATGGCATTGCTGATGACCTGCTATCAACCATTTGTCTCGCCCGAGATTGTCCGCTTTTGGTAGCTCCAGCCATGAATAAGCAAATGTGGGAAAACCCGGCCACACAACGTAATATCCGCCAACTTCACCAGGATGGCATACAAATACTCGGTCCGAACAGTGGCGAACAAGCCTGTGGTGAAGTCGGTCTCGGTCGCATGCTAGAGCCTGAACAGCTAGTTTCAGCTATTGAATCTAGCCAACAGCCAAAGCTTCTCACAGGTAAGCGAATACTTATTACCGCCGGCCCCACCATAGAAGCAATTGATCCTGTGCGCGCCATTACCAATTTCAGCTCGGGGAAAATGGGCTACAGCATTGCACAGGCAGCTATTGAAATGGGGGCTACAGTCACTCTGGTGAGTGGTCCGACAACGCTCATCGCACCACTAAATGCAAAAACAATCAAAGTTATTAGTGCACAAGATATGCTAACGGCCGTCTTGGACAAAATCGCACAACAAGACATTTTCATTGCCGTGGCGGCAGTGGCGGATTATCGACCCAGCATTACTAGTACACGAAAAATCAAGAAAAACGATCAGAACTTAACGCTGGAACTTACGCCTAATACCGACATTCTTGCAAGCGTAAGCCATCTACCCAATGCGCCTTTTTGCATAGGCTTCGCGGCTGAAAGTGAAAACTTGCTGGAATACGCAGAGCAAAAACGTTTGCGCAAAAAACTACCGCTCATTGCGGCCAATCTGGCAAGCGATGCCATCGGCAAGGATGAAAGCTCGCTAACTTTACTGGATGACTACGGTAGCTACCAGCTACCACATGCACCCAAAATTGTATTGGCTCGTATGTTATTGCAACATGTGGCTAATATGCTGAAATAAACCTCATATTTTACGAGAAACCAAACTATGTCCCTAAACGTTGATTTAAAAATTCTGGATGCGCGCTTGCACAATTTAATGCCAGCCTATGCTACATCGGGTTCTGCTGGCTTGGACTTGCGTGCCTGCATCGAGCATGTCAAAACTCTGGCTCCCGGTGAAACCACCATGATCCCAACAGGTATAGCCATTCATTTGGCAGACGCCAACTATGCCGCCATCATCCTGCCGCGCTCAGGCCTTGGGCATAAGCATGGCATTGTATTAGGTAATCTGGTTGGTTTGATTGATTCAGATTATCAAGGGCAATTGCTCGTTTCTTGTTGGAATCGTAGTCACGTGCCATTTCTACTTAATCCAATGGAGCGAATCGCACAGCTTGTTATTGTTCCCGTAGTACAGGCCAATTTCAACTTGGTAGATGAGTTTACAGCGTCTATTCGAGGTGAAGATGGGTTTGGTAGCACGGGAAAACATTAATAATATTCTGGAATAACTTGAATATTAGTCGTGATTTATGGTATAAATGCGCTCTTTCGAATTTTGGAGTCTGCCATGGCACGTGTCTGTCAGGTAACCGGCAAAAAGCCGATGGTTGGAAACAATGTTTCTCATGCAAATAACAAAACTAAGCGTCGTTTTCTGCCTAATTTGCAAAACCGCAAATTCTGGGTTGAAAGCGAAAATCGTTGGGTAAGTATGCGTATAACTAACGCCGCATTGCGTACAATTGACAAGAACGGCATTGATGCAGTTTTAGCTAATTTGCGTGCAAACGGCGAAAAAATCTAACTGCATTAGGATTTAAGGTAAACATCATGCGTGAAAAAATCAAGCTCGAATCAAGTGCTGGTACTGGTCACTTCTACACTACGACCAAAAACAAGCGCACCATGCCAGAAAAACTGGAGCTCAAGAAGTTTGACCCAGTAGTACGTAAGCATGTAATTTATAAAGAAACCAAGCTTAAATAATAACTCGCTCTAACCAAGCAATTTAAGCTGGAATCAATTTAAAAGCCCACATTTGTGGGCTTTTAAATTTTCCAGGTAAAATCAAAAAATTGCATTATTATCGCATATGTTCGATCGTCGCCGCTTAGGGATTTAGCTACCCTTCAATTGTAAAAGCGGCTCCTAGGTACCTCATTCATGCCGTTGTACGAGCGCTTAAACGCTTGCCTCTACTTCGTATCCAAGCATGAAAGACCAACAAGTCCTGCAGAAAATTAAAACTTTCTCGCGCCAAACCTACTTTCATCACTGGGAGAATTTAATTCCATCTGTATTTATTCATGGATATTTTTAGTCGTATAGATTAGATGCACCCTACTTTTCATTCAACGTTGTCTCTTGCTACCCCACCTAATATTCTAATTTCTCTTTGCGGGTATGGGATTGAAATTGAGTTGGCTTTAAACGCATGCCAAATATCTAAATATATCGCCGATTGTAAGGTTGCCGAACCCTCCTCCGGGTCTGGTATCCAAACAGACAAGCTCAAATCCACGCCGCTCTCACCAAAGCCTTTTATCAGAACAGCAGGCTCAGGCATTTTTAGAATACGTGGTTGTAGTAGTGCCACATCACGCATCAGCTGCATTACAAGCTCTAACGAGCTTTCATAACTAACTTGTACTAGCATCTGCACACGCGTCGTTCGATCAGATAATGAATGATTTATCACGGCGTTAGTAATCAAAGTTTCATTAGGAATAATGACTTCGGTATTATCCAGTTTGCGCAATACCATGTAGCGAGTGCGCATTTCATTAACGATACCGTAGTGAGAATCGACAGTGATGACATCCCCTATGCGCATGGAGCGATCCATTAGAATAATAAAACCACTAATATAATTGCTAGCAATTTTCTGCATTCCAAAACCAAGCCCAACACCTAGCGCACCACCAAAGATTGAAAGAAATGTAATATCCAGACCAACTGCCGAAAGCGCCATCAAGATTGCCATTAAGGAGAGCATGATGCGAACCAACTTACTTAACACGACGCGCATATTAATACTGATCTGTGATGCACGCATGACTTTGTTTTCAAGTACACGGCTCAACCACAGCGCGATAATAAGTGTTACCAACACCGTAAATAAGCCCTGGATTAAAAGCCATAAAGTGATAGGCGTTTTACCTATGTGAAAACTAATATCGTCCAGCACCTGGACTATCTGCGGCAACAAGCCACTTAGATGCAATGCCCAAACTATCCACACACTTGCGAAAATTGTGGTTTCCATTGCGCGAACCCAACCACCAGGACTGAAAATATAACGCATCGCATAGACCGCCAGCCTTATAACTGTCATTGCAATAAGCAAACTAGTAGCAAGCTTTAGCATGCTGATATTTTGCCAATCCTGCAAAAGCAACTGACCACTATAAACAAAAACCAACGAGGTTAAAGGAAAAATAGCTCGGTTTACTCCGCCTATTCCAATCTTCCAGTGCTCAGGCGCATAGCGCATCACGTAAGTACGCAACAATCCATTAATTGACCAAGCCAATAGCAGACTGACCAGAATGACACAAAACTGCCAAAAAGCAGATAATGTCAGCTGATTGATCCATAACTCATGCCAGATTTGATTTAATTCAGCATACATTCAAAACACCATTCAGTTAGAATAAATTGGCTTTAGCCGTTACAAAAAAGCGGATTAAACTTTGAAGTGCAACAGCTAAAGGTGGATCGGATAGCGCATTTCTACGCTGAAGAATACATTGTGCTGGGTTTTATAGCCAAGCACTTTTCGCGGCCGATGATTGCGTGGGCCTACCGCTTTTTTACCTTTTACTCAGTGACATTGATCAGCACCATTCCCTTGGGAAAGTATTGCCACAGCCATCCATTACAGCTCACGGTCAACCCACACTCCCGGGAGTGTTAGGGATGAGCAAAGTAGATGAAGATTTGTAATCCATGCTCCGCAAATTCCTTGCCATTATCAAACGTGATGGAAGGCAGCCATTCTGATGGGGCGCGAATAAACGTATAATCGTCGCAGCCACTCACTCGGCATGTTTGGCTTAGAATGTGTTGGGGCTGCAGCACATAACGCGATTTGCGTTCCACCAGAGCGATCACCAGGCTACCATTGTGGTGTCGGCCAATCAACGGGTCAGCCTTCCAATCACCCAGTCTAATTTTTTGTGCCAGGACTTAAGGACGCACCTTTATGCTAACTGGGTATTGGTCGCACCGCATCGCTACTGCCCTCTGGCGTATCGCATGCAGCGAGATTTCTGGCTGCACAAAATTGATGCGGGTCACCACCACTGCGCTTGTCGGCGTAAATGAGCTGGTAGATTGTTTCGTGACTGATCTGCAAGCGGCCTTCCTGTTTCAGGCGATGTGCGGTTTGCTCCGGGCTGAAGTCCTGCCGGATTAAGGGGTCAACTTGCGCCCAGTCCTCGCCCAACAACTGCCGATCATGGTAACAGGCTAGCCTGCGTGCATCACAGAGCGCTTGCGCTTGTTTGGGGCGCCAGCCACGCTGCCCTTGATTGCGCTTGAACTCCTGTGTAATCGTGGATTTGTTGACCCCGATCTATTGCGCAATTTCAGTACGTTTTAACCCCGCTTGTTTCAGCCAGTAAATCTGGCATCGTAGTTCGCTGGTGAGCTGCTTATAATGCTTCATCGGTGTTTCTTTTACCTGGTCGTATAAATGGCGCTGACAATAATCCAGCTCACCACCTAATCGCGCTTACAACAGCAGCACTTCAGAGCTGAATCGCCTACTCTAGAAAAATTTATTCCATAGCCTGCGTATTCCACGCAAACTGGACACCCACTCCACGGCAAACTGGACAGTCGGAGCGTAGCGACGCGGGGGTTTTAGTTTAACTCTAAATCATGTTTTTTGGCCAAGCTATTTTTGTTTTTTCGCATGGATTCTCCAGTCAGAATTAATTGATGCGCGTTGTGCACCAGACGATCCAGTATTGCATCTGCCAACGTCGGGTCGCCAATCGATTCATGCCAATTTACTACCGGCAATTGGCTGGTCACAATAGTTGCGTATTCCACACCAAACTGGACGGCCAGTCCACGGCAAACTGGACACTGATTCCAGCGCAAAGTGGACAGTGACTCCACGGCGAACTGGACAGTAAAAATAGTCACGTAGCGCGCGGGATAACCGTGGCACTCTCGAAGATTTATCTTCGGAGACCACATGGCAAACAACAGGTTATCCATGCGCAAAATTACAGAAGCACTGCGGCTGCATTTCGAGCACAACCGCACCAACCGAGAAATCGCTCAGGCCATCGGCACCTCGCCGACCACGGTCGGCCAGTACCTGCGCCGACCACGGTCGGCCAGTACCTGCGCCGAGCCCGTGAGGCTGGCATTGCTTATCCATTGCCAGAAGGCTTGGATGACACCGCCATTGAATCTCGCCTCTTTCCGCCAGTCGTTTCCGCAGATGTCGTTCGGTTTGAGCCAGACTGGACATGGGTGCATCGCGAGATGCGCAGGAAAAGCGTTGCGCTCGACTTGTTGTGGCAGGAATACAAGGCGGAACACCCAGACGGTTATCGCTACAGCTGGTTCTGCGAGCGTTACCGGCAATGGTCTGGCAAACTATCCGTCAGCATGCGGCAGACGCACACATCCGGCGAGAAGCTGTTCGTTGATTATGTCGGCCAGACGCTACCGATCATTGACGGTGCTACTGGCGAGATTCGTCAGGCACAATTGTTCGTCGCCGTCCTCGGCGCATCCAACTACACCTATGCCGAAGCAACTTGGACACAGAAGCTGCCAGACTGGATTGGCTCTCACGTCCGCACCTTTGAGTTTCTCGGCGGCGTCACCGAGATCATCGTGCCCGACAACCTAAAATCAGGTGTCAAGCATGCCTCTTACTATGACCCGGAAATCAATCCGACCTACCGTGATTTCGCCAGACATTATGGCGTAGCGGTATTGCCGGCACGTCCATACAAACCCAAGGATAAGGCCAAGGTAGAAGGCGGCGTGTTGATCGTGGAGCGCTGGATACTGGCGCGGCTACGCAATCAGCGCTTCTTCAGCTTAGCGGAAGCCAACCGTGCCATTGCCGAGCTACTGACATCACTTAATCAGCGGCCATTCAAAAAGCTACCAGGTTGCCGCCACAGTGCCTTTCTGGAAATGGATTGCCCTGTGCTCAAGCCACTTCCACAATCCCGTTACGAATACGCCGAATGGAAGACTGCGCGCGTTGGCATTGACTATCACATTGAAGTCATTGGCCATTACTATTCGGTGCCATACCGTCACGCCCGTCAGCAGGTAGAAGTCCGCATCACAGCTACGACGATAGAGGCATTTTACCGTGGCCAGCGTATTGCTGCGCACGTGCTCAGTCCGCTCAAAGAGCGGCACACCACGCTGGATGCGCACATGCCGCCACAGCACCAAGCCATCGCTGGCTGGAATGACCAGCGTCTGCTTCACTGGGCGCAAGGCATTGGTAGTTCTACCGAGGCTGCAGTGCAAATCATGCTGGGTTCACGCAAGCATCCGCAACAAAGCTATCGCGCCTGCCTTGGCGTACTGCGCCTAGCCAATGGCTTTGGCAATGATCGGTTGAATGCGGCGTGTGCGCGTGCCTTGAAGCTTAACGCAGCGGGCTACCGTAGCATTCACTCAATCCTCAAGAATAGCCTGGATAAACAACCACCGGCAATCGCGACACAAGCACCCCTACCACTGGATCACGCCAATGTGCGCGGTCAGACTATTACCATTAACCACCACAGGAGAATCCCCCATGCTCAATCATCCCACTCATGACCAACTGCAACAGTTACGCCTGTTTGGCATGGCACGCGCCTTTGCCGAGCAGCAGGCCATGCTGGATATTACCCACTTGGCGTTCGAGGAGCGTCTTGGCTTATTGGTCGAACGTGAAGTCAGCGAGCGCGATTCAAGATTAACCTCCAGCCGCCTGCGGCGTGCAAAGCTTAAACAGGCCGCCGTCGCTGAAGATGTGGATTACCGTGCAGCGCGTAGTTTGGATCGCGCTTTGTTCAACAGACTGCTGACAGGGTCGTGGGTAGCAGAGCATCAGAATGTGCTGATTACAGGCCCCACTGGTGTTGGCAAAACTTGGCTGGCATGCGCCTTGGCCAATCAGGTGTGCCGTCAAGGCAAGTCAGTGCTCTATTTGCGTGTGCCACGCTTGTTTGAGGACATGGCGATTGCCCATGGAGATGGGCGTTACAGCAAGCTGCTCATGCAGTTGGCCAAGACGGACGTATTGCTATTGGATGACTGGGGATTGGCGTTGCTGACCGACTCCGCACGACGTGACCTGCTGGAAATACTGGATGATCGACATGGTCATCGTTCTACTATTGTGACCAGCCAATTGCCGGTAGTAAATTGGCATGAATCGATTGGCGACCCGACGTTGGCAGATGCAATACTGGATCGTCTGGTGCACAACGCGCATCAATTAATTCTGACTGGAGAATCCATGCAAAAAAACAAAAATAGCTTGGCCAAAAAACATGATTTAGAGTTAAACTAAAACCCCCGCGTCGCTACGCTCCGACTGTCCAGTTTGCCGTGGAGTGGGTGTCCAGTTTGCGTGGAATACGCAGGTAACGCTCGCAGAACCAGCTGTAGCGATAACCGTCTGGGTGTTCCGCCTTGTATTCCTGCCACAACAAGTCGAGCGCAACGCTTTTCCTGCGCATCTCGCGATGCACCCATGTCCAGTCTGGCTCAAACCGAACGACATCTGCGGAAACGACTGGCGGAAAGAGGCGAGATTCAATGGCGGTGTCATCCAAGCCTTCTGGCAATGGATAAGCAATGCCAGCCTCACGGGCTCGGCGCAGGTACTGGCCGACCGTGGTCGGCGAGGTGCCGATGGCCTGAGCGATTTCTCGGTTGGTGCGGTTGTGCTCGAAATGCAGCCGCAGTGCTTCTGTAATTTTGCGCATGGATAACCTGTTGTTTGCCATGTGGTCTCCGAAGATAAATCTTCGAGAGTGCCACGGTTATCCCGCGCGCTACGTGACTATTTTTACTGTCCAGTTCGCCGTGGAGTCACTGTCCACTTTGCGCTGGAATCAGTGTCCAGTTTGCCGTGGACTGGCCGTCCAGTTTGGTGTGGAATACGCATTAAAGTGTACCGAGCATCAATATTACAGAGCACCTAGCAAATTATGTACTAGTCGAAAATCGAGAATGTCCTACAATAATTTTACTGAAATTCAACTATTTGATTATGCAATAAAAAATCCCGCTACTTAGCGGGATTTTAGTTTCTTAGTGCAAGATAATTGAAATGCTCAATTTTCCAATTGACTATCTGGCCTATCAACAAGCTCTACTATTGCCATTGGAGCATTATCACCTTGGCGGAAGCCACACTTTATAATTCTTAAATATCCACCGTTACGGCTAACATATCGTGGCCCTAGCTCATTGAATAACTTACCCACAATCTCTCTATCACGCGTTCGGTTAAATGCAATTCTACGATTCGCCAAACTAGAGTTTTTCCCCAATGTGATCAGAGGCTCCGCGACGCGACGCAGCTCTTTAGCTTTAGGCAAAGTGGTTTTTATAATCTCATGATGCAAAAGCGAATTAGTCATATTTTGCAACATAGCTAAACGATGGCTGCTTGTTCGATTTAACTTGCGATTACTATTACGATGACGCATTTGTATCTCCTAGACCTTTTCGAGGCCAACAGGCGGCCAATTTTCTAATTTCATACCTAAAGTGAGGCCTTTTGAAGCCAGCACATCTTTTATCTCATTAAGTGATTTACGACCAAGATTAGGCGCTTTAAGCAACTCATTTTCACCACGTTGTATTAAATCACCAATATAGTAAATGTTTTCAGCTTTTAAACAATTAGCAGACCTTACAGTTAGCTCCAAATCATCAACTGGTCTCAATAAAATAGGATCTACTTGTGGTAAGGCTTTTACCTCAACCTCTGTTGGTGCGCCCTCAAGATCTGCAAAAACAGCTAACTGACCCATTAAAATACGCGCTGCATCTCTTATTGCTTGCTCAGGTTCTATAACGCCATTGGTTTCTACGTCTATGATTAGCTTGTCAAGGTCAGTACGCTGCTGAACCCTAGCACTCTCAACATGGTAACTAACTTTATTAATAGGACTAAATGAAGAGTCTACCTGTATGTAACCGAGTATATGTTCATCATTGTCAGTTTTCTGACGAACTGGAACTGGTTGATAACCACGTCCCAATTCAACTTTAACTTCCATGCTCAATCGGCCACCTTTGGTTAGGTGTGCAATCACATGACTCTGATTAATTATCTCTGCATGGTGACCAGTCTCAAAGTCACCTGCAGTTACAACACCCTCATCAGACTTATCCAATGATAATACCGCTTCACTCTTACCATTTAGCTTGAGCGCAATACCTTTAAGATTGAGCAATATATCAACCACATCTTCTTGCACACCATTCAATGTTGAATACTCGTGTACAACCCCATCTATCTTAACCTCGGTAATAGCAAAACCATGTATAGACGATAGCATAACGCGGCGTAAAGCATTACCTAATGTATATCCAAATCCGCGTTCCATTGGTTCAAGCGTAACACGTGCCCTCACAGGCGAGATAACCTCAACATTTACGACGCGCGGTCTTAAATACTCTGTCGGACTATTTTGCATAATGTATCTCTCTGAGCCTAATTTACTTTGAATAAAGCTCAACTACAAGCGATTCATTTATTGTACTTGGCAACTCATCACGCAGCGGCTTTGCTTTGAAAGTACCTTTTAGAGCCTTAACATCCATTTCTATCCATTCAGGGAATCCGCGCTGCTCCGCTGCTGCCAAAGCACCTTTGATTCTTAATTGCTGCAGTGAGGCGGTAGCTACTTGAACTACATCGCCAGGCTTAACTTGAAATGAAGGAATGTTTACACGCCTACCATTTACAAGAATGCTGTTATGCCTAACAATTTGACGCGATTCAGTACGTGATGCACCAATACCCATACGATAAGTTACATTATCCAAGCGGCATTCAAGTAATTGCAATAGGTTTTCACCTGTAATGCCTTTTTTACGATCTGCTTCTGCATAATAACCACGGAATTGCTTTTCTAGTATGCCGTATATTCTGCGTAATTTCTGCTTCTCGCGCAATTGAACACCATAGTCTGATAGACGCTGGTTACGCCGCTGGCCATGTTGCCCGGGAGGGAAGTTTCGTTTTTCGATTGCACATTTGTCTGTAAAACACTTTTCACCTTTAAGGAAAAGTTTTTCGCCTTCTCTACGACATTGACGGCATTTGGGATCTAAATTTCTAGCCAAGGGGTTCTCCTGTTATATCTACTACTAAGAGCATCGCAACTTAAATGCGACGCTTTTTTGACGGGCGGCAGCCATTATGTGGCACGGGCGTTACATCAGAAATGCTAGTAATCTTAAAGCCAACTGCATTTAGCGCCCTAACCGCTGATTCACGGCCCGGACCTGGGCCTTTTATACGAACTTCTAGATTTTTTACACCGCATTCTTGTGCAGCCTTACCAGCTGCTTCAGCAGCAACTTGCGCCGCAAATGGTGTACTTTTACGAGAGCCCTTAAAACCAGCACCTCCTGAAGTTGCCCAAGAAAGTGCATTGCCTTGACGATCCGTTATAGTAATTATTGTATTATTGAATGATGCATGTACGTGCGCGATACCTTCCGCAATATTCTTTTTAACTTTCTTACGAATACGAACATTTGCTTTAGCCATATTACTGAACCTTTATTTAGATGACTTGATAGGCTTAATAGGACCCTTACGAGTGCGGGCATTTGTTTTCGTACGCTGCCCTCTAACCGGCAATCCACGTCTATGCCTAACACCACGATAACAACCAAGATCCATCAAGCGCTTAATATTCATTGAAACTTCACGTCGTAAGTCACCTTCCACCTTCAACTTAGCAACCTCGTCACGTAACTTTTCGACTTCAGCATCGTTCAAATCTTTAACTTTTGCTGTAGACAATACACCAGCAGCCAAGCAAATTTGCTTTGCAGTATTACGTCCAACACCAAAAATTGATGTAAGAGCAATTTCAGTATGTTTATGATTGGGGATATTTACCCCTGCAATACGAGCCATATTACTACTCCAAATTACTGGTAAAATTTAAAAACCGAGAATTGTACCAGCTCAACTTATATATAACAAATATAGTTATGTCAATACTGAATAATATCAACCTTGACGCTGCTTATGTCGTGGGTCACTGCAAATAATACGAACAACACCACGACGGCGAACCACCTTACAATGACGGCATAAAGCTTTAACAGATGCACGAACTCTCATTTCAAACCTCTTATTAAAATATCATTTCACACGGAACACAATACGAGCCCTAGTTAAATCATAAGGCGTCATTTCAACAGTAACTTTATCTCCAGGTAATATACGAATATAATTTTTCGCATCTTCCCTGAAATATGACCAAGTACAACATGGTCATTCTCTAACTTAACTCTAAAGGTAGCATTAGGTAAATTCTCTAAAACTACCCCCTGCATTTCAATTGAATCTTCCTTAGCCATACATCGAATGCCTAATCAACGCGGAGTTACCGCACCGCCTTTAAAATTAGCCTTCTTAAGCAGCCCTTCATATTGATGCGACATCAAATATGATTGAACTTGCGCCATAAAATCCATTGTAACAACCACAATAATTAGTAGTGAAGTACCGCCAAAGTAAAAGGGAGTATGAAATTTCAGCCTTAGCATTTCTGGTAGCAAACAAACTGTCGCTATATATATAGCACCAATCAACGTAAGCCTTGCCATTATCTTATCTATATATTTAGCTGTCTGATCTCCCGGCCTAATGCCCGGCACAAACGCTCCACTTTTCTTTAAATTTTCCGCAGTCTCTTTTGGATTAAAAACTAAAGCAGTATAGAAAAAACAAAAAAATAGAATAGCTGCAGCAAAAAGAAAAACATATAACGGCTGTCCAGGTGATAGTGCATTACTAACTCCCTTAAGCCAAGACATTCTTTCCGAACTACCAAACCACCCTGCCATAGTTGCTGGAAATAATATAATGCTTGAAGCAAATATAGGTGGAATTACACCCGCCATATTTAGCTTTAGCGGTAAATGACTTGTCTGTCCTGCAAAAACCTGCCTTCCAACCTGTCTTTTAGCATAATTTACAGTGATTTTCCTTTGTCCCCTCTCTACAAAAACCACAAAAGCTGTAACCAAAACAATCATTGTAAAAAGAAATAATACTAGCGGGATTGAAAACTCTCCTGTAGCAGCCAAGTCCAAAGTATTTTTAACTGCGGCGGGAAGTCCAGCAACAATACCAGCAAAAATTATAATAGATATGCCATTACCAACGCCGCGCTCTGTAATTTGCTCACCTAGCCACATCAAGAACATAGTCCCACTTACCAGCGTTATAGCTGCTGTAACTCTAAAAGCCATCCCCGGATCAATCACCAATCCCACTTGAGCTTCCAGCGCGACAGCTATGCCAAAAGCTTGAAAAATAGCAAGGACTAGCGTCCCGTAGCGCGTATATTTAGTGATTTGCCTCCTACCAGCCTCTCCTTCCTTTTTCAGCTGTTCCAGCTTGGGCGATACTACTGTTAGCAGCTGCATAATAATTGATGCCGAAATATATGGCATAATCCCAAGAGCAAATACTGTAAACCTAGAAAGGGCACCACCAGAAAACATATTAAACATACCAAGTATGCCATTGCTCTGCGTAGCGAATAACTTCGCCAAAATCTCCGGATCTATACCAGGCACAGGAACATGTGCACCTAACCTAAATACCACCAAAGCAGAAAGCACAAATAACAAACGTGATTTCAACTCGCTAGTTTTTCCAATAGATCCCAAAACCCCGTCTTTAGCCAATTTATATTACTCTTGACCTAAAACAGAACCGCCAACAGATTCAATGGCATCACGCGCACCCTTGCTTAGCAAAAGTCCGCTTACCTTATATGCACGATCAACAGCACCTGATAGATAAACCTTAACAGTGCGAATATCTGCAGATATAATATTCAGTTGCTTAAGCGTTAGCATATCCACAACATCAACATCAATTTTATTTAATTCGCAAGTACGCACGTGAGCTGTAAACCTTTTGGTTAACGATACAAATCCACGTTTCGGCAAACGTCTCTGTAGCGGCATCTGACCACCTTCAAAGCCTACTTTATGGAAGCCGCCTGTACGGGACTTTTGGCCTTTGTGACCACGACCTGCCGTTTTACCGAAACCAGAACCTATTCCACGCCCAACTCGCCTGCTTTCCTTTTTACTACCTTCTGCAGGTTTAATCGTATTTAAATTCATTTATCTTCCACCTTCAGTAGATAACCTACAGCATTAATCATACCGCGGTTCGCTAAAGTATCTTGAACCAAGACGGTCTGTCTGATTTTACGCAACCCCAAGCCTGCAACCGAGGCACGGTGCGAAGCAATTCTTCCAATTGTGCTTTTAATCAAAGTTACTTTGATAAAAGTGGATTTAGTTAGATCTGTAGACACATCTATCCCCTAATTTCTTCTATTGTTTTACCACGTTTTGCAGCAATTCCAGCCGGCGTGTTCATTGACTGCAAGCCATTAAGAGTCGCACGAACAACATTGTAAGGGTTTGTTGAGCCAATACACTTAGCTAAAACATTAGTGATACCCATAACCTCAAATATTGCCCGCATCGCTCCACCGGCAATAATTCCAGTCCCATCAGAAGCTGGCTGAATAAAAACCTTAGCGGCTCCATGAACACCCATTACAGCGTGATGCAAGGTTCCATTATTTAAATTAACCTTAACCATTTCACGCCTAGCTTCATCCATAGCCTTTTGCACAGCTACAGGAACTTCACGTGCCTTACCTTTTCCCATACCTACAGCACCATCACCATCACCAACAACTGTAAGTGCCGCGAAACTCATAATGCGTCCACCCTTCACTACTTTGGTAACCCGGTTAACTGCGATCATTTTCTCACGCAATCCATCAGTTTGCTGCTGATCTACTTCTTTAGCTTTAGCCATCATCAATCCCGTTTGTTAGAAGGACAAACCATTCTCACGCGCAGCCTCAGCTAGCGCCTTAATGCGTCCATGGTATTTATAACCTGAACGGTCAAATGCAACAGCACCGATCCCCGCAGCCTTTGCTTTTTCTGCTATACGCTTACCCACAACTACTGCAGCATCTATATTGCCACCATTAGCAATGTCTTTTCGCACTTCAAGCTCAAGCGTTGAGGCACTAGCAAGAACCACATCACCAGTTTCAGCAATAATTTGCGCGTAAATATGCCCGTTACTACGGTGTACACTTAAGCGCAGCACTTTTAGTTCCGCAATTTTTGCGCGAGTCTTACGTGCTCTGCGTTGACGCGAATCCACATCTTTATAATTATTCATCACAGCCCCTACTTCTTCTTGGTTTCTTTAATAGCAACCACTTCATCAGAATAACGAACACCTTTTCCCTTATATGGCTCAGGTGGTCTATATGCTCGAATCTGCGCCGCCACCTGACCCACTACCTGCTTGTCAACACCTTTCAGAATAACCTCAGTTTGTGTAGGCGTTTCAACAGTAATGCCAGCCGGCAATTTATGTTGAACTGGGTGAGAAAACCCCAATTCCAAATTCAACACAGCACCCTGAGCCTGAGCTTTGTAACCCACCCCAACCAAAGTTAATTTGCGCGAATAACCTACAGAAACTCCGTGAACCATATTGGCCACTAATGAGCGCACAGTCCCTGACATAGACACAGAGGCTTTAGTGTCATTAACAGCTGAGAATGAAATGAAATCACCCTCACGCTTTAATTCAACCACTCCAGTCAACGCCTGATACAATTTACCTAACGGCCCACTTACAGCAATACCATCCGCATTTAGCTGCACTTCCACTTTAGCAGGTATGGCAACTGGGTTTTTAGCTACTCGAGACATGAAATCCCCTTACGCCACAACGCACAGCACCTCACCACCGATGCCGGCAGCGATTGCTTTACGATCAGTCATAACACCCTTGGAAGTAGACACTATAGTTACCCCAAGCCCGTTCATCACCTTGGGTATATTCTGACTACCCCTATAAACCCGCAAGCCAGGCTTGCTTACACGATCAATCTTTTCAATCACTGGTTGGCCAGCATAATATTTTAAAGCTATTTCCAAAATCGGCTTCCCGTCATTCTGATTTACTGAATAATCATCAATATAACCTTCGCTTTTTAAAACTTCAGCAATTGATATTTTCAGTTTTGAAGAGGCCATATAAACGTTAGATTTATTAACACGCTGCGCATTACGGATACGTGTCAACATATCGGCAATCGGATCACTCATACTCATTGTAAATACTCCTCCGTTACCAACTAGCCTTGGTGACACCTGGAACTTCACCACGCATCATCAATTCGCGCAATTTACTGCGCCCAATTCCAAACTTGCTAAATACGCCTCTAGGACGCCCGGTTAAAGCGCATCTATTGCGCAAGCGTACCGCACTGGAATTTCGCGGCAATCCCTGCAACTTCAATCGCGCCTCAACACGCTCCGCTGCCGGCAATGATAAATCAGTAACTATAGCACTTAGTGCAGCCCTTTTATTAGCATATTTTGCAACCACTTCACGCCGCTTACGCTCACGCTCTATCATACAAGTTTTAGCCATAATTGCTTTAGTTCCTAAATGGAAAGCTGAACGCTGATAACAGAGCACGAGCTTCTTCATCAGTGTTTGCTGTAGTTGTGATTGTAATATTCATACCGCGTAGCGCATCAATCTTATCGTATTCAATTTCAGGGAAAATTATTTGCTCTTTAACACCCATGTTGAAATTTCCCCGACCATCAAACGACTTTGATGATATTCCACGAAAATCTCGAATTCTAGGTATAGCAACAGTTACCAACCGATCCAGGAATTCATACATTCGCTCACGACGCAATGTAACCTTACAACCTACCGGATAATCATCACGAATTTTAAAGGCTGCAACTGATTTTTTAGCTTTAGTAACAACCGGCTTTTGACCAGCGATTTTCTGCATATCACTCACGGCGTTTTCCATGATTTTTTTATCAGCAACCGCCTCACCAACACCCATATTAAGTGTGATTTTTTCTATGCGTGGAACTTGCATGACAGAAGAATAACCAAACTCCTCTGTAAGCCTTTTCACAACTGTATTTCTATAAAATTCTTTTAAACGAGCCATGATTCATCCCTATACATCAACAACTTCACCATTCGACCTGAAGACACGAACCTTGCGACCATCATCCAAAAACTTAAAGCCTACACGGTCAGCCTTCTGTGTTGCGACATTAAACAAAGCCACATTTGAAATCTGAATAGGCATCTCTTTATCCACAATTCCACCCGCCTGGCCTTTTAACGGATTAGGCTTTGCGTGCTTTCTTACAAGATTCAATCCCTCAACAACCACATGCGAATCAAGCACAAGCAGAACAGCACCACGCTTCCCCTTATCTTTACCAGTGTTTAGAATTACCTGATCACCTTTACGTATTTTATTCACCAAAATCTCCTCTTTACAGCACTTCTGGGGCAAGTGAAACTATTTTCATGAATCGCTCGCCACGCAACTCACGAGTCACAGGACCAAATATACGAGTACCAATCGGCTCTAGCTTATTATTAAGCAACACAGCTGCGTTACCGTCAAATTTAACCAACGACCCATCCGCGCGACGCACACCTTTAGTTGTACGCACCACAACAGCACTATACACTTCACCTTTTTTTACGCGAGATCTTGGCGCAGCATCTTTAATGCTGACTTTAATAACATCGCCTATTCCAGCGTAACGCCTTTTAGAGCCGCCCAAAACTTTGATGCACATAACTGATCGTGCGCCCGTGTTGTCAGCAACTTCGAGACGAGTTTGCATTTGTATCATGAGATTTACTCCAACTTAATCCGTTAACCAACACCAGCCGATTTAGTCTCGGCCGACAAAACCACGGTCAGTATTGGGACACCAGCTATTGGGTGTCAATTTGTTATATTACTTTATCTGTAAAAAAACTTCAATACATTTATACTTTAACTATTAAACAATCTTGCTTACACGCCAAGTTTTCGTTTTAGAAAGTGGGCGTGATTCTTCAATAATAACTAAATCACCGATTTTGCAGGCATTACCTTCGTCATGCGCATGAAATTTATTAGATCTAGATATAACCTTACCAATCAAAGGATGCTTTGCCTTACGCTCAACCAAAACAGTAACTGTCTTATCCATCCTGTCACTAACAACTCGCCCAGTTAAAGTACGCATTACTTTAATTTGCTGATTCTCACTATTCATTTACATAACTCCCGTTAAGCTAGCTTTAATTTTTCAGCAAGAACTGTTCTAACTCGCGCTATGTCACGCCTTACCTTCTTAACTTGGTCAGGCTTATCAAGCTGCTGAGTTGCTTGCAACATGCGCATTGAAAATTGTGCGCGACGCATTTCAAGCAACTCCGTATTTAACTCATCAACTGTCTTACTACGTAGTTCCAAAGCTTTCATTATTAGCCTCCGATGTGGCGCGTTGTAAACACTGTCTCAATTGGCAACTTAGCTGCTGCCAAACGGAAAGCCTCACGAGCCAACTGCTCACTTACGCCATCCATTTCATAAAGCATCTTTCCTGGCTGGATTTCAGCGACAAAATACTCTGGGCTTCCCTTACCATTACCCATGCGTACTTCTGCTGGCTTGCTAGAGATTGGCTTGTCCGGGAATATGCGTATCCAAATGCGACCGCCACGCTTGATATGACGAGTCATTACACGTCTAGCTGCTTCAATTTGCCGTGCGGTAAGACGTCCGCGACCTATTGCCTTAAGACCATACTCACCAAAACTAACACTGAAACCTGTGGTTGCAATACCTTTATTACGACCTTTTTGTTGCTTACGATACTTCTGTCTAGACGGTTGTAGCATTTTTTACTCCCGACTTCCTAATTTTTGGTTCCTGTTCGGAAGCGCTATTTTTAATATTCTTGTCGGATTCAACGGGCTTGGCAGCTAATTGATCTGCACTACCAGAAAAAATCTCACCTTTAAAAACCCATACTTTAATGCCGATTATGCCGTAAGTGGTTTTGGCTTCGGCTACGCCGTAGTCGATGTCAGCACGCAAAGTATGTAGCGGTACACGTCCCTCTCTGTACCACTCCGTTCTTGCAATCTCTATACCGTTCAAGCGACCAGAACTCATGATCTTGATACCTTGGGCACCTAGGCGCATCGCGTTCTGCATAGCGCGCTTCATTGCGCGCCTAAACATTACGCGTTTCTCTAGCTGTTGCGCAATACTTTCAGCAATTAGCGTAGCATCAAGCTCAGGCTTACGTATCTCTTCAACATTAAGATGAACCGGAATCCCCATTAAACCCTGCAGACTGGATCTAAGAGACTCAATATCTTCTCCTTTTTTTCCAATTACAATACCGGGTCTAGCACTAAATATAGTAATTTTTGCATTTTTTGCGGGCCGCTCGATAACAACACGACTTACAGCCGCATGCGCAAGCTTCTTCTTAAGGAACTCGCGTACTTTTATGTCGCCATTGAGCATGGCAGGGAAATTTTTACTATTTGCATACCAACGCGATGTCCAATTTTTCTGAACACTCAAGCGGAAACCAATTGGATGAATTTTTTGACCCATAACGATTCCTTTAATTACCCACAGTTACTGTTATATGACATGTAGGCTTAGTAATTCTTCCTGCACGGCCTTTAGCGCGCGGTCGAATACGTTTAAGCACGATACCCTTATCCACATAAATTGAGGTAACTTTCAATTCATCGATATCGGCACCCTCGTTATGTTCTGCGTTTGCAATAGCAGACTCAACAACCTTCTTTATGATTTCAGCACCCTTCTTTGGGCTAAAATTAAGAATATTGAGTGCATAATCGACTTTTTTACCTCTAACCAAATCGGCAACCAAACGAGCCTTCTGTGGAGATAAATGTACACCCTTTAAAACAGCTGAAACTTGCATCTTTATCTCCTACTTTTTAGCTTTCTTATCTGCAGCATGTCCTTTGAACGTGCGCGTTAGCGCAAACTCACCCAACTTATGACCCACCATGTTCTCAGAAATCAGAACTGGAATGTGCTGTTTTCCATTATGTATGGCTATCGTAAGCCCGATAAAATCAGGCAATATTGTGGAGCGACGTGACCAAGTTTTAATTGGTTTTCTATCACGAACTGCCGCAGCTATCTCAACCTTTTTTTTCAAATGACCATCAACAAACGGCCCTTTTTTAATTGAACGTGCCATATCTATTACCTCTTATTAGCTGGACGACGGCTTACGCGCATATTATCAGTGCGCTTATTCGAACGAGTACGATAACCCTTCGTTGGTGTACCCCATGGACTGACAGGATTCATACCCGCTGCAGTTTTACCTTCACCGCCACCGTGCGGGTGATCGACAGGATTCATTACCACACCGCGTACTGTCGGCCTAACTCCACGCCAGCGCATCGCACCCGCCTTACCAATTGACCGCAACGAGTGCTCCTCATTACCTACTTCACCTATGGTAGCACGGCAGTCCACATGCACACGACGCACCTCACCTGAACGCAAACGTAACTGAGCGTAACTACCTTCCCTAGCCAACAACTGAACAGACGTTCCAGCAGAACGCGCAACTTGCGCACCTTTACCTGGCTGCAACTCTATGCAATGAATAGTACTACCCACTGGAATATTACGTAAGGGAAGTGCATTTCCAGCTTTGATTGGCGCATCTGAACCACTAATCAATTGCATACCAGCAACCACACTGCGCGGCGCAATAATGTAACGACGCTCACCATCGGCATAGCATAACAAAGCTATATGCGCACTACGATTTGGATCATACTCAATATGTTCGACTTTAGCTGAAATTCCATCTTTGTCACGCTTAAAATCAATCAGCCGGTAATGCTGCTTATGCCCACCACCTTGATGTCGAACCGTTATACGACCATTATTGTTACGACCTGCATTTCTACTTTGCTTCTCCAGCAGCGGCGCGTGGGGCTTGCCCTTATGTAGATCTGGTGTTACCACCTTAACTACGGCGCGCCGACCTGGGGAAGTTGGCTTAACTTTAACAAGTGCCATGATCTCTCCTATTCGCCCGCTGCAAAATTAATTTCTTGTCCCGGCTTCAGGCTTACATAAGCCTTCTTCCAGTCCTTACGGCGACCATTAACTCGGCCGGACCGCTTTTCTTTTCCACCCACATTTACCACCGTCACAGCCTGCACTTCCACCTTAAACATCAACTCAACCGCTGATTTAATTTCAAACTTGGTTGAATCAGTGCGAACTTTAAATGCAATTTGCTGGTACTTATCAGCAATACGTGTTGCTTTTTCTGTAATTTGTGGTGCAAGTATAATTTGCAGCAGACGTTCTTGAGTATGTACCGCGCTTAGATTTGAACTCATGCCAGCAACTCCTCAAGTTTTCTTACCGCTGCCCTAGTAGCAACCACATTCTCAAATCGCACCAAACTGACTGGATCAGCATACTGCGCTTCAACAACCAAGACGTTGGGTAAATTTCGCGCGGACAAATACAAGTTTTCATCAAACCCATCCACCAACAACAAGACTCCAGATTCGTAGCCAAGTCCTTTAATTTTCTCAGAAAGCAATTTAGTCTTCGGAACCTCCAAAGAAAACTCTTCAACAACTGCAATGCGCTCCTGTCTAGCAAGCTCCGACAGAATTGAGCGCATACCAGCACGGAAAACCTTGCGATTTAATTTATGACTAAAATTCTCATCCGGACTATTGGGGAAAGCTCTACCGCCTCCACGCCAAATTGGACTAGAGCTCATACCAGCACGTGCGCGCCCGGTACCTTTCTGATTCCAAGGCTTGTGCGTTGTGTGATGCACATTCCCACGACCCAACTGCGCACGGGTGGCCGTGCGTGCGTTAGCCAGATAAGCAACTACAACCTGATGCACTAACGCTTCATTAAATTCGCGACCAAAAGTGGAATCTGAAACGGCAACACCAGAATTCCCCAGTTTGCCATTTTTATCTATTAACTTAAGCTCCATTATCTACCACCTTCGCCTTAACTGCAGAGCGCACAACAACATTGCCACCCTTGGAGCCAGGAATAGCCCCCTTAATTAGCAACAGGTTGCGCTCCAAATCAACTCGAACAACTTGCAAATTTTGCGTCGTAACCTTTACCGCACCCAGATGGCCAGGCATGCGCTTACCCGGAAATACACGACCAGGATCTTGCGCCATACCAATTGAACCGGGCACATTATGCGACTTGGAATTGCCATGAGAAGCCCGATTAGAGCTAAAGTGATGCCGCTTGATTGCACCAGAAAATCCCTTACCTAGAGATGTTCCCGTCACATCGACCAGCTGACCTGTCTTGAATATTCCAACCGTGACTTGCGAGCCAGCCTCAAACGAGGCTAACTCCGATTCAGCCACGGAAAATTCCTTAATTCCCGCACCCGCAAGCACTTTTGCTTTTGCATAATGCCCACTAAGCGCCTTGCCTACCCTGCTAGCTCTGCGCTCACCATGTGCAAGCTGCAAACCTGAGTAGCCATCATTTTGTATCGTCTTGATCTGCGTCACACGGTTAGGTATAACCTCGAGCACTGTTACTGGAATGCTTTCGCCTTCCTCAGTAAACACGCGCGTCATACCTACCTTGCGACCAATAAGCCCTAAGCCCATGATCGTTTCCTTATATTTAATTAATAGGCTGATTACAATTGACCAGCCAATTTGCGAGAGGCGTGATTGTATACGACTCTCCCTGTTATTACAACTTTAAATAGCACTATTGATTAAAGTTTAATTTCCACGTCAACTCCGGCAGGGAGATCAAGCTTCATCAACGCATCAACCGTCTTATCGGTTGGATCTACGATATCCATTAGACGCTGATGTGTACGAATCTCGAATTGGTCACGCGATGTTTTATTGACATGCGGCGAACGCAGAATGTCGAAACGCTCAATGCGCGTAGGTAAAGGAACAGGGCCCTTAACAACAGCGCCAGTACGCTTAGCTGTCTCGACAATTTCCTGAGCCGATTGATCAATCAATCTATAATCAAAAGCTTTCAAACGGATACGTATTTTTTGACTTTGCATATACTGCCTCTCTAAAGAACAAAACAGCGGGATACAATCCCGCTGTTTAAATTAAACATCTATATTACTCAATAATCTTTGCAACAACACCTGCACCTACCGTGCGACCACCTTCACGAATCGCGAAGCGCAGACCGTCTTCCATGGCAATCGGTGCAATCAATGCCACGGTGATGGATACGTTATCACCCGGCATCACCATCTCAGTACCTTCCGGCAATTCTACTGCACCAGTGACATCTGTGGTACGGAAGTAAAATTGTGGGCGATAGCCATTAAAAAATGGCGTATGGCGACCACCCTCATCCTTACCCAGCACATAGATTTCTGCAGTAAATTTTGTGTGCGGTTTAATCGATCCGGATTTGGCTAGCACTTGACCACGCTCCACCTCTTCACGCTTGGTGCCGCGCAGCAATACGCCCACGTTGTCACCCGCTTGTCCTTGATCCAGCAGTTTGCGGAACATTTCAACGCCGGTACAGGTGGTTTTGAGTGTGGGCTTAATGCCTACAATTTCTATTTCATCGCCGACTTTTACAATGCCGCGCTCGATACGACCCGTCACTACGGTGCCTCGACCAGATATGGAGAATACGTCTTCCACTGGCATCAGGAAAGTGCCATCAATTGCGCGTTCGGGTGTTGGAATATAGGTGTCCAAGGCATCGGCCAGACGCAGGATGGCCGGTTCGCCGTATTCGGATTGATCTCCTTCCAGCGCAAGCTTGGCCGAACCGATGACTACCGGGGTGTCGTCGCCTGGAAAGTCGTACTTCGACAGCAATTCGCGTATTTCCATTTCAACCAGCTCTAACAACTCTGCGTCGTCTACCATGTCAGCTTTGTTCAGAAAAACTACTATGTAGGGCACACCCACTTGGCGCGCCAGCAGGATGTGTTCGCGCGTTTGTGGCATAGGGCCGTCTGCGGCAGAGCAGACCAGAATAGCGCCATCCATTTGCGCTGCACCCGTAATCATGTTTTTAACATAGTCGGCGTGTCCCGGGCAATCTACGTGGGCGTAGTGGCGAGCCGCTGTTTCGTATTCCACATGGGCGGTGTTAATGGTAATGCCACGTGCTTTTTCTTCCGGTGCCGCATCAATCTGATCGTAAGCCTTCGCTTCACCGCCAAATTTCTTGGATAGTATCGTAGTAATCGCTGCCGTCAATGTGGTCTTTCCATGGTCAACGTGACCGATAGTGCCAACGTTTACGTGCGGTTTCGTCCGCTCAAATTTACTCTTTGCCATAATTACTTTCCTTTATTAACCTAAATAATCAATTATTTTTTGTTGATGATAGCTTCCGCTACGTTCTTTGGCGCTTCTGAATAATGTTTGAATTCCATACTATAGCTGGCACGACCTTGTGACAAAGACCTTACCGTAGTCGAGTAGCCAAACATTTCTGCCAATGGCACTTCAGCACGAATTACTTTGCCTGTCGCATTATCCTCCATGCCTTGAATCATGCCACGACGTGATGACAAGTCACCCATAATGTCGCCCATGTAATCTTCCGGGGTTTCAACCTCAACTGCCATCATAGGCTCGAGCAGGATTGGGTCAGCTTTACGCATGCCATCTTTAAAACCCATCGAAGCTGCCATTTTAAAAGCATTTTCATTAGAGTCCACATCGTGATAAGAACCGTCAAACAAGGTGACCTTAACATCAACGACTGGGAATCCTGCCAAAACACCACTTGGTATTGTTTCTCTCAATCCCTTTTCTACTGCAGGGATGAACTCTCGCGGCACCGTTCCACCCTTGATTTGGTCAATAAACTCAAAACCTTTACCTGGCTCATTAGGCTCCATAATAAGCCAAACATGACCATACTGCCCCTTACCACCGGACTGCTTAACAAACTTACCTTCAACTTCAACTTTTTTCTTGATTGCTTCGCGGTAGGCTACTTGTGGCGCTCCCACATTTGCTTCAACACCAAACTCACGCCGCATACGATCCACTAGAATTTCAAGATGCAGCTCACCCATACCTGAAATAATAATCTGATTGGTTTCTTCATCCGTTTTAACACGGAATGAAGGATCTTCTTGCGCTAAACGGTTGAGTGCCAAGCCCATCTTCTCTTGATCGGCTTTGGTTTTAGGCTCTACTGCCACATGAATTACCGGCTCAGGAAATACCATACGCTCCAGAATAATTTCATCATTCAGGCTACATAGAGTATCACCTGTTGTGGCCTCTTTAAGACCGATAGCGGCTGCAATATCTCCCGCACGAACCTCCTCCAGAGGCTCACGTGTATTCGCGTGCATTTGGACAATGCGACCTATACGCTCTTTCTTTCCCTTGATTGGATTGTATACAGTATCACCCGCTTTAATGACCCCCGAGTACACTCGAAAGAAAATTAACTGCCCAACAAAAGGATCCGTCATGATTTTGAAAGCCAGAGCGGAGAACTTTTCTTCGTCTGAAGCTTTTAGACGAATTTCGTTACCATTGCCATCTTCCGCCTTAGTAGGCGGAATATCAGTCGGAGCCGGCATCAACTCAACAACCTTGTCAAGCATCGCCTGCACACCTTTATTCTTGAATGCCGAACCACATACCATAGGTACAATTTCAAAGGCGATAGTGCGCTGACGCAGACCTGCCAGAATATCCGCTTCTGACAAATCACCCTCATCAAGGTATTTATTCATCAGCTCTTCAGTAGCCTCGGCCGCAGCTTCCACCATGTTTTCACGCCACTTATCACACTCTTCTTTCAAATCAGCTGGAATATCACGGTAATCAAACTTCATCCCTTGCGATGCATCATCCCAGTAAACAGCCTTCATTTTAATGAGATCAACCACGCCTTCAAATTTTTCCTCTGCGCCGATGGGCACTTGCAATGGAATAGGATTCGCCTTTAAGCGTGTACGCATTTGATCGTACACCTTGAAGAAGTTTGCACCCGCACGATCCATCTTGTTCACGAATGCCAAACGCGGAACCTTGTATTTATTTGCCTGACGCCACACCGTTTCAGATTGGGGCTGTACACCACCTACCGCACAGTACACCATACACGCACCATCCAACACACGCATTGAACGCTCTACTTCAATGGTAAAATCAACGTGACCCGGAGTATCAATGATATTGATGCGATGCTGATCGAATTGACCCGCCATCCCCTTCCAGAAGCAGGTAGTGGCCGCCGAGGTAATGGTAATGCCACGCTCCTGCTCCTGCTCCATCCAGTCCATAGTAGCTGCGCCATTATGGACTTCACCGATTTTGTGATTTACACCAGTATAAAAAAGAATACGTTCAGTTGTCGTTGTCTTGCCAGCGTCAATGTGCGCACTAATACCGATGTTACGGTAACGTTCAATGGGAGTTATACGAGCCACAGCCAATACCTTTTCTGAGAAACTGTCTTTTACTTAAATTTAGAAGCGGAAATGCGAGAATGCCTTATTAGCCTCCGCCATACGATGCACTTCTTCACGTTTTTTCATTGCCGATCCACGACCCTCGGAAGCCTCAACCAGCTCGGCAGCCAATCGCAAACCCATGGACTTTTCTCCACGCTTACGGGCCGCATCACGCAACCAGCGCATCGCCAGCGCACTACGACGAGTTGGACGCACTTCCACCGGCACCTGATAGTTTGCCCCGCCCACACGCCGACTCTTAACCTCGACTACCGGGCGCAGATTGTTAATGGCCAGAGTAAACACCTCCAAGGCATCCTTGCCACTCTTTACTGCAACCTGATCAAAGGCACCGTAAAGAATACGTTCAGCTACAGATTTTTTTCCACCCGTCATCAGCACGTTGATAAATTTTGATACTTCTTCACTACCGAATTTTGGATCCGGCAGAATGTCACGCTTGGGAACTTCTCTACGTCTTGGCATAACTTCTAATTCCTCAACAATTTAATAGAACAGGCTAAGCCGCTTTTGGGCGCTTAGCACCATACTTGGAGCGAGATTGCTTACGATCTTTAACCCCAGCCGTATCCAGACTTCCGCGCACCATGTGATAACGCACACCGGGCAAATCCTTTACACGACCACCGCGCAACAGCACTACCGAGTGCTCCTGCAAATTATGGCCTTCGCCACCGATATAACTAATAACTTCATAACCGTTAGTCAAGCGCACTTTTGCTACTTTACGCAAGGCGGAATTCGGCTTCTTAGGTGTTGTGGTATAAACTCGCGTACAAACGCCACGTTTTTGCGGGCAACTTTCAAGCGCCGGCACTTTGCTTTTTGTTACCACTTTTTGGCGTGGTTTACGCACTAATTGGTTGATGGTTGGCATTACATATAATCCCTAAAAATTACGGGACGACGAATACACGCCATCCCGAAAACCTGACATTCTATTTATCACTTAACCTATTGTCAAGCGAGCTCTTCATTGCTAAGTGACTCTTCCGGTCTATCATTTGATTGCATTACTGATGACTCTGCAATTAACACCGCCTCTGCTTCTTGCATATTTCCACGTTTTTTACGTGCATCGTGGTAGACCAAGCCCGTTCCTGCGGGTATTAAACGACCTACAATGACATTCTCTTTCAACCCACGCAATTCATCACGCTTACCAAGAATAGCGGCCTCGGTAAGCACGCGTGTCGTTTCCTGAAAAGAAGCTGCCGAAATAAACGAATCAGTAGATAGCGACGCTTTTGTGATTCCAAGTAGCACAAATTCGTAACTTGCCGGGCGCTTATCTTCAGCGACAACGCGTTCATTTTCAGCTAGCACATCTGCTCGCTCAACCTGCTCACCCATAATGAAACTTGTATCCCCAGCCTCTGTTATACGCACTCTTCTTAACATTTGGCGCACGATGACTTCAATATGCTTATCATTGATCTTAACGCCTTGTAAGCGGTACACATCCTGCACTTCATCTATGATATAGCGCGCAAGTGCTTCCCTACCCTGCAAGCGTAAAATATCTTGTGGATCGGCAGGGCCGTCAACAATACTTTCACCCTTGGTAACCACTTGTCCATCATGTACTGTCACATGCTTATCCTTGGGGATAAGAAATTCATGAGTAATGCCATCAAGATCAGTGAATACCAGGCGCTGCTTGCCCTTGGTATCTTTACCAAACGAAACAGTCCCAGTCACTTCTGCAAGCAGACCTGCATCTTTAGGTGAGCGCGCTTCAAACAGCTCTGCCACTCGTGGCAAACCACCGGTAATATCACGTGTTTTGGAGGACTCTTGTGGTATACGCGCCAATACTTCGCCTACGCCCACTTCCTGACCATCCTTAACCGTAATAATGCAACCAAGCTGGAAAGTGATATTGACGGACAACTCGCTAGCCGTCACCTTTACTTCTACACCATTTGCATCCAGCAATTTAACTTGTGGGCGCAAACCCTTAGATTGCCCTGATCGCTGTTTCGGATCAATAACCACTAATGAAGATAATCCGGTTACATCGTCAATCTGTTTAGCAACGGTGATGCCTTCTTCCACGTTTTCAAATTTAATTTTGCCAGCGTATTCAGTAATAATTGGACGTGTGTGAGGATCCCAAATTGCTAACGCCTGGCCAGCTTTGACCGCTTTACCATCCAGCAATTGCAAAGTGGATCCGTATGGTGCTTTGTGGCGCTCACGTTCGCGACCACTTTCATCCTGAATAATCACCTCACCGTTACGTGAAATTACAATTTGCTCGTTTCTGGCATTGGTAACATAGCGCATAGTAGAGGTAAAGCGCACCACTCCATTCGATTTACTTTCAACCTGGCTTACTGATGCTGCACGTGACACGGCACCCCCAATGTGGAATGTACGCATTGTCAACTGAGTGCCTGGCTCACCAATAGACTGCGCAGCAATAACCCCTACTGCCTCACCCATGCTAATAAGCTTTCCTCGGCCAAGATCACGCCCATAACACTTGGCACAAATACCATGACGCGTTTCACAAGTCAGTGCAGTACGCACTTTAACTTCATCAATGCCCAAAGCGTCAATGTGTTCAACCTCATCTTCAGTCAATAACGTGCCAGCAGTGTAAATCAGCTCCTGAGATTCTGGATGAAATAGGTCTATTGCTGTTACACGCCCTAAAATTCTATCGTGTAAAGGCTCAATAACCTCACCGCCCTTGACCAAGGCTTTAGTTACCAAGCCATCTGTAGTTCCGCAATCCAATTCTGTTACTACCAAATCCTGCGTCACATCGACCAAGCGGCGCGTCAAATAACCTGAGTTGGCGGTTTTTAAAGCTGTATCTGCCAGACCTTTACGCGCACCGTGGGTTGATATGAAATATTGCAATACATTTAGACCATCACGGAAATTCGCCTTAATTGGCGTTTCAATAATAGAGCCGTCAGGCTTAGCCATCAGGCCACGCATACCAGCCAATTGACGCACTTGTGCTGCTGAACCACGCGCCCCTGAGTCGGCCATCATGTAAATGGCGTTGAACGATTCTTGAGTTAATACCTTGCCGCTCTTATCTTTAGCCACATCGCCATTTTCATCAAGTACGGCCTCTTCTCGCAGTTGCTTCATCATAGCATCAGCGACTCTATCTCCAGCACGACCCCAAATATCTACTACTTTATTGTAACGTTCACCTTGTGTGACCAAACCTGATACGTATTGGTCTTCAATCTCTCTAACTTCAGCTTCGGCAGCTGAAATTAATATCTCTTTCTCTGGCGGTACCAACATATCATTGATGCTGATAGAAATACCTGCGCGCGTAGCGAAGGCATATCCGGTAGTCATCAGCTTATCTGCCAACTCTACCGTTTCGCGAATGCCAACCTTGCGGAAACTCGCGTTAATCAACTTTGATATTTCTTTTTTCTTCATCGCTTTGTCTACATGGCTGAATGGCAGGCCATCAGGCAATATTTCAGACAACAGTGCTCGACCCACTGTTGTTTCATAACGATTTATTTTTTCCTGCTTAGTCCCATCCAAGTCTAATTCATACTCTTTAAGACGAACTGTAATGCGTGCATGTAGATCAATCTGACCGCCATCGTAGACACGTTGCACTTCAGCCAAGTCAGCAAAACGCATGCCCTCCCCGCGCGCAGATTTTTTCTCCCGCGTCATGTAATAAAGGCCAAGCACAATGTCTTGCGACGGCACAATAATTGGCTCTCCATTCGCTGGCGAAAGTACATTATTGGATGCGAGCATAAGCGTACGTGCTTCCATCTGCGCTTCTAGCGAAAGTGGTACGTGCACTGCCATCTGGTCACCGTCAAAGTCGGCATTAAAAGCCGCGCAGACCAACGGGTGCAGCTGAATGGCCTTGCCTTCAATCAGCACTGGCTCAAATGCCTGAATGCCAAGCCTATGGAGTGTTGGGGCACGATTCAGTAGCACCGGATGTGAACGAATCACATCTTCGAGAATATCCCATACTTCCGGACCCTCTTCTTCCACTTTCTTTTTGGCTGCTTTAATCGTTGTAGCTAGGCCAAGCACTTCAAGCTTATGAAAAATAAATGGCTTGAATAGCTCCAATGCCATTTTTTTAGGCAATCCGCATTGATTCAGCTTGAGCTGAGGACCAACCACAATAACGGAACGACCGGAGTAATCAACACGCTTGCCCAGCAAGTTTTGACGGAAACGACCACCCTTGCCCTTAATCATGTCGGCCAACGATTTAAGTGGACGCTTATTAGCTCCGGTCATAACTTTACCGCGTCTACCGTTATCCAGTAGAGAATCCACAGCCTCTTGCAGCATGCGCTTTTCATTACGCACAATGATTTCTGGAGCCTTAAGCTCTAACAATCTTTTTAAGCGATTATTACGGTTAATCACACGGCGGTAGAGATCATTCAAATCGGATGTGGCAAAACGACCGCCATCCAAAGGCACTAATGGACGCAGCTCCGGCGGCAGGACTGGCAGCACTTCCAGGATCATCCATTCTGGCTTAATACCGGATTTTTGAAACGCTTCCAATACCTTTAGACGCTTGGCAATCTTTTTGATTTTGGCTTCAGAGCCAGTTTCACCCAGTTCGCGGCGTTGATTTTCAATTTCACTATGGATGTCCATGGTGCGCAGCAATTCGCGCACAGCTTCAGCACCCATTACCGCGTTAAATTCATCGCCATACTCTTCGACCTTGGCCAAGTAGTCATCTTCAGTCAATAACTGCCCACGAGATAATGGAGTCATGCCTGGATCAATAACGATGAAAGCTTCAAAATACAAAACGCGCTCAATATCACGCAAAGCAATATTCAGCACCATGCCCAAACGGCTAGGCAAACTTTTCAGAAACCAGATATGTGCAACTGGACTGGCCAGCTCGATATGCGCCATGCGCTCACGGCGCACCTTGGACAAGGTAACTTCAACACCGCATTTTTCACAAATCACACCACGATGTTTAAGGCGTTTATATTTGCCGCAAAGACATTCATAGTCTTTGATAGGGCCAAATATCTTGGCGCAAAAAAGTCCATCACGCTCTGGTTTGAAAGTACGGTAGTTGATGGTTTCCGGTTTTTTTACTTCACCATACGACCAGGCACGAATTTTTTCAGGCGAAGCCAATGCAATCTTGATCGCATCAAACTCTTCTTCCTGTGTTACCTGCTTAAATAAATCTAATAGAGCTTTCATGTGAATTCTCCAGGGTTATGCTTTGAAAAGGCCTATGCCCAAAATTAGTTACGATCCAGATCAATATCGATAGCGAGTGAACGGATTTCTTTTACCAACACATTGAAGGATTCCGGCATACCAGCATCAATCTTGTGCTCGCCCTTGACGATATTCTCATAGACCTTGGTTCGGCCTGAAACGTCATCCGACTTAACGGTGAGCATTTCTTGCAAGGTATAAGCGGCACCATAAGCCTCCAATGCCCACACTTCCATCTCACCAAAACGCTGGCCACCGAATTGCGCCTTACCACCCAGCGGTTGCTGTGTAACCAGAGAATATGGCCCTGTAGAACGCGCATGCATTTTGTCATCCACCAAGTGATGCAGTTTAAGCACATGCATATAACCAACGGTCACTGGTCGCTCGAAAGTTTCACCAGTGCGTCCATCGATCAATTTAACTTGCGTTTTACCAGCAGCAAACTGCAATTGTTTAGTCCTTGGGTCATCATCAGGAAAGGCCAGATCCAACATGGCTTTAATATCAGACTCTGCTGCTCCGTCAAACACTGGCGTAGCAAACGGCACGCCACGCTCCAGGTTTTTGGCCAACTCTAAAACCTCTTTGTCAGATAATGAAGCGATATCCTCTTTTTTACCACTACTGGTGTTATATATCTTGTCGATAAATTCACGCACCTCACCAACCTTGGATTGGCTGGATAACATTTCACCAATCCGCATTCCCAGACCTTTGGAAGCCCAGCCCAGATGCGTTTCAAGAATCTGTCCGATATTCATCCGCGAAGGAACGCCTAGCGGATTTAGCACGATGTCCACAGGGGTACCATCAGCCATGTGCGGCATGTCTTCAATTGGCGCAATTTTAGAAATCACACCTTTGTTACCATGACGCCCCGCCATTTTGTCGCCAGGTTGAATCCTACGCTTCACAGCCAGATAAACTTTGACCATTTTTTGCACACCGGCAGACAGCTCATCGCCCTGTGTTAACTTACGCTTTTTCTCTTCAAAGCGACTTTCAAATTCAATACGCGCCTGCGCCAAACTATCTTTCAATTGCTCTAGTTGACGCGAAGCCTCTTCATCTTCAAGGCGTATATCGAACCAGTCATAACGACCAATATCATGCAAATATTCCGCTGTTAATTTGTCGCCTTTTTTAAGCTTCTTGGGGCCGCCTGTAGCGACCTTGTCTTCCAGCAAGCGACGAATTCGACCAAAAGCATCATCTTCAACAATCCGCATCTGATCCGCAATATCCAGCTTGTAATGTGCCAGTTGGTCATCAATAATTTGCTGCGCACGCGGATCTCGCTCCAGGCCTTCACGCGTAAACACTTGCACATCAATCACCGTACCTACAGTCCCTGAGGGTACACGCAAGCTGGTGTCTTTTACATCACTGGCTTTTTCACCAAAGATCGCACGCAGCAATTTTTCTTCTGGTGTCAGTTGCGTTTCGCCTTTAGGCGTAACTTTTCCTACCAATACATCACCAGCTTCAACCTCGGCCCCGATATAAATAATGCCGGATTCATCCAAGCGCCCCAGCATATGTTCGGACAGATTGGAAATATCGCGCGTAATTTCCTCAGGACCCAGCTTGGTATCACGTGCCACAACCGTTAACTCTTCGATATGAATCGAGGTATATCTATCGTCAGCAACTACGCGTTCGGAAATGAGGATCGAATCCTCAAAGTTATAGCCGTTCCAAGGCATAAATGCCACCAGCATGTTTTGACCAAGTGCCAACTCACCCATATCTGTAGAGGCACCATCTGCGATAACGTCACCACGTGCCAGCACATCACCGATGTTCACGAGTGGGCGCTGGTTGATATTGGTATTTTGATTGGAACGTGTATATTTGGTCAGATTGTAAATATCCACACCAACTTCACCAGCATTAGCTTCGGCATCATGCACACGGATCACAATACGTGCCGCATCAACATAATCTACAATACCGCCACGACGTGCTTGCACTGTAGTGCCCGAGTCAACGGCTACTGTACGTTCAATGCCCGTACCCACTACGGCTTTTTCAGCACGCAAGCAAGGTACTGCCTGACGTTGCATGTTGGCACCCATCAAGGCTCGGTTCGCATCATCGTGCTCAAGAAACGGGATCAAGGAGGCCGCTACGGACACAATCTGAGAAGGCGCAACGTCCATGTACTGGACACGATCAGGCTGTGCCATCGTAAATTCATTATGATAACGTGCGGAAACCAGCTCATCGGTGAACTTGCCATTGCTGTCCAGCTCACTATTGGCCTGAGCAATCATGTACTGACTTTCTTCAATCGCTGATAGAAAATCAATCTGGTCGGTCACTTTTGCACCGTCTACCTTGCGGTAAGGTGTTTCCAGGAAGCCATATTTATTGGTATTTGAAAACAAAGCCAGCGAGTTGATCAAGCCAATGTTTGGACCTTCCGGTGTTTCGATAGGACATACGCGACCGTAATGCGTTGGATGCACATCTCGCACTTCAAAGCCGGCACGCTCGCGCGTTAAACCACCTGGCCCCAAAGCTGAAACACGACGTTTATGCGTAATTTCAGACAAGGGATTAGTCTGATCCATAAACTGTGATAGTTGCGATGAGCCAAAAAACTCACGAATAGCACTGGATACGGGTTTTGCATTAATCAAATCGTGCGGCATCAAATTATCAGCTTCCGCCTGACCCAAACGCTCTTTCACCGCTCTTTCAACGCGCACCAGGCCGGTACGGAATTGATTCTCTGCCAACTCGCCAACTGAACGAATTCTACGATTACCCAAGTGATCGATATCGTCAATTTCGCCGCGACCATTACGCAACTCAACCAATACACCAACCACGCCTAAAATATCATCATTGGAAAGTGTATTGGTACCTTCGGCACCTTGTGGTCCGACGCGATCGTAAAAGTTACGCAACCATGCAGAGATGCGCTCCTCAACCTTCTCAGGGTAAACTCTGCGATTAAACTTCATCCGCCCTACAGCTGACAAGTCATAGCGATCAGCGTTAAAGAACAATCCTAGGAACAGAGCCTCAACAGCATCCTCAGTTGGCGGCTCACCAGGGCGCATCATGCGATAAATGGCCACTTTTGCGGCATATTGGTCGGCTATTTCATCAATACGTAATGTTTGCGAAATGTAGTCACCATGATCCAGGTCATTGGTGTAAAGCGTCTGAATCTTGGCAACATCAGCATCACGCAGCTTTTCCAACGTAGATTCAGTAATCTCATCATTTGCATTTGCTATCACTTCACCCGACTCTTTATCCACTACTGCGCGGCTTATGGCTCGACCAAGGAGAAATTCCTCAGGTACCGTGATTTTATTAATTCCAGCTTTTTCCAAATCCCTGATATGTTTGACCGTAATTCTTTTATCTTTAGCAACCAGCACATTGCCATCTTTGTCCGCAATATCAAACTTGGCAACTTCGCCACGTAAACGTTCAGGCATTAGTTCAAATTGCACGCCTTTTTTGCCAATATGAAAGGTATCGAAATCATAGAAGGTTCCGAGTATTTGCTCGGGAGTATAGCCTAGCGCCTTGAGTAAAATAGTCACTGGCATTTTACGACGACGATCTACGCGGAAATATAAATAGTCTTTAGGATCAAATTCGAAATCCAGCCACGAGCCACGGTAAGGAATAATCCGCGCAGAAAATAACAACTTGCCTGAACTATGCGTCTTACCTCTATCATGCTCAAAGAATACGCCTGGACTACGATGTAATTGTGAAACAATTACACGCTCAGTGCCATTAATTACAAAAGAACCATTTTCCGTCATCAAAGGCAACTCGCCCATGTAGACTTCTTGCTCTTTAACTTCTTTTACCGTTGGCTTTGAAGCCTCTTTATCCATAATCGTCAAACGCACTTTGACACGCAACGGTGCCGCAAAAGTCAAGCCTCGCTGCTGACACTCTTTCACATCAAACGGCGCATCACCCAAGGCATAGCTTACATAATCCAGGCGTGCGTTTCCAGAATGACTGGTAATCGGGAAAATAGAGGCAAATGTAGCTTGCAGGCCACTCTCTTCTCTTTTCTCAACAGGTACTTCAGCTTGCAAAAATGCCGCGTAAGATTCCAATTGCATGGCGAGCAGATATGGAACTTCCTGCACGCTTTCGCGTTTGGCAAAACTTTTACGAATGCGCTTCTTTTCGGTAAAGGAATAGCTCATAGCATCTCCTATAGGTGAGGACAAAAGACAGGGTCGTCTATCGACTCCCTGTCTTTTGCCTTCTTAAAATGCTTAAGGCTGACGGTCTCCCGTCAGCCTATCATGCAGAATTACGCTAGATTACTTGATTTCGCCAGTTGCGCCAGCTTCAATCAATTTTTTAAGTGCTGCATCTGCATCAGCTTTGGAAACACCCTCTTTAACTGCCTTAGGTGCGCCATCAACCAAATCTTTAGCTTCCTTCAGGCCAAGAGCGGTAATTTCACGAACTGCCTTAATAGTACCGACTTTATTGTCACCAGCACCAGTCAGGATCACGTCAAACTCAGTCTGCTCCTCAGCTGCAGCGGCTGCACCGGCTGTCGGAGCTGCTGCAACTGCAACGGCTGCCGCAGCTGAAACGCCAAACTTTTCTTCCAAGTCTTTAATAAGCTCAGACAACTCAAGTACTGATAATGATGCAATTGCATCAAGAATTTCTGCTTTAGATATAGCCATTTTTAATACTCCTGATAAATATAAATTTGATTAAGCTGCCTGCTTTTGATCGCGCACAGCTGCCAATCCACGTACAAATTTTGTAGGTACTTCATTAAGCGTACGCACAAAGGTTGCAATCGGCGCTTGCATAGTGCCAAGCAATTTAGCCAGCAATTCGTCACGACTCGGCAATGATGCCAAGGCTTGTACGCCTTTAACGTCCATCACCTGATTTGGCATTGCACCAGCTTTAATGACAAACTTGTCATTTGACTTGGCAAAATCACTCAATACTTTTGCTGCGGCTACCGGGTCGGTAGAAATACCAAACACCAGCGGGCCGACCATATCGTTCGCCAGACCAGAAAACGGAGTTCCGTCAACAGCACGACGTACTAGTGAATTTTTAAGCACACGTAGATAAACACCGGACTTTCTAGCCTGCGCACGCAGTTGAGTCATATCACCCACACCGAGACCGCGATATTCAGCAAGAATAATTGCTTGCGCCTGTGATACCTGCTCGCCAACTTCAGCAACTACTGCCTTTTTCTCTTCAAGATTAAGACTCAAGGTCTTACCTCCTTCCGTTAATTGAGCCCCCACATCCAAGCAATGCCTGACTGCGAGAACCTACCACGGCGACCTTTAATCAGGGGTATTAACAAGTCATATCCTGTTTTCTGGAACGCCATCTGCGTAGGAAACCTGCTAATAAGCACCCAACTTTCAAGCGCTCTTGCAAATAATTAAACCTCTAGGAGGCTCCTACGGTCTTTGATGATCTTACTGTCAAAAAACTTAACAGCAAGCCCAAAGCCTTACTTAACCTAGCCTTTAATAAAGGCCAGGAAATTCATTAGCTTAAAATATCCGCATGGTCAACACGTACACCTACGCCCATAGTGCTTGATACTGAAATCTTTTTCACGTAAACACCCTTAGCTGATGCTGGCTTCGCTTTATTTAAAGCCTCCACCAATGCGGACAAGTTACCTTTAAGTGCATCGACCGCAAACGAGGCTCGACCTATGGTGCAATGTATAATCCCACCTTTATCTGTACGATACTGCACTTGCCCAGCCTTGGCATTCTTGACAGCTGTTGCCACATCTGGCGTTACAGTACCCACCTTAGGATTTGGCATCAAGCCACGCGGCCCCAAAACCTGACCCAACTGACCAACGATACGCATTGCATCCGGCGTTGCGATTGCTATATCAAAATCCAGCATGCCACCCTTAACCTGCTCAGCCAAATCTTCAAATCCAACAATTTCCGCACCAGCTGCTCGTGCAGCGTCAGCCGCCGCTCCTTGAGCAAAAACTGCAACACGCTGCGTTTTGCCTGTGCCGTTAGGAAGCACAATCGATCCGCGCACCAGCTGATCAGATTTACGCGCGTCGATTCCGAGATTAATTACAGCATCGACAGACTCATCAAATTTCGCTGTTGCAGTTTCTTTTACTAGCGATAGCGCATCGACAACAGGATAAACTTTGTTACGATCAACTTTCGCCCGCAACGCTACTACACGTTTAGATAGATTAGCCATGTTACACACCCTCCACTTCAATACCCATACTGCGAGCGCTACCAGCTATAGTTCGAACTGCAGCATCCATATCTGAAGCTGTTAAATCCGGCATTTTAGTGGTAGCAATTTCTTCAGCTTGTGCACGAGTAATTTTGCCAACTTTATCCAAATGCGGACGCGCAGAACCTTTATCTATTTTGGCTGCTTTCTTAATCAGAATAGTCGCTGGCGGTGTTTTCATGACAAAAGTAAAACTCTTGTCGGCAAATGCAGTAATTACAACAGGAATAGGCAGCCCTGGCTCCACCCCTTGCGTAGCCGCATTGAACGCCTTACAAAATTCCATAATATTCAAGCCACGCTGACCAAGCGCGGGGCCTATTGGAGGACTAGGATTCGCCTTGCCTGCAGGAACCTGCAATTTTATATAACCAATAATCTTTTTTGCCATGCATAACTCCCTGTGGGTTCAAACGCCTAACCAGGCTCCCCTATCTAGTTTAGTAACAACCCTACAATCTAATAAATCCCAATTAAACTTCAACTCAAAACCACTGCCAGTCCAAGAGGAAACATGGATACCACTCTCGGTAAGCCGATGCATAACCCAAGGACAAATCTACACTTCTTTTTCCACTTGACTAAATTGCAGCTCTACAGGCGTGGCGCGACCAAATATGATGACCGCAACATGCAATTTATTTTTTTCGTAATTTATATCTTCCACAACACCAGAGAAGTCACGGAACGGACCATCAATAACACGTACAGATTCACCTTTCTCAAAGGTGAGCTTTTGCATAGGATTACTTTTGCTATCATCCATACGGCGCAAGATAATATCAACTTCAGCGTCTTTTATTGGTGTTGGCTTCAAAGTGGTTCCGCCAATGAAGCCAGTAACCCTTGGGGTATTTTTGACCAGATGCCAACTATCGTCGTTCATCTCCATCTGAACCAACACATACCCCGGATAAAGCTTGCGTTCACTTATGGTTTTTTGGCCGGACTTCATCTCCACAACCTCTTCCACCGGAACCAGTATTTCGCCAAAAAAATGCTGTAAAGCAGCCCGATTAATGCGCTCTTCCAAACCACGCTTTACCGACTTCTCATATCCAGAAAAAGCTTGCACCGCGTACCATCGCATTCCCATTAAGCATCCCGCCCCATCAGCATTTTTACCATCCAAAGAAAGCCGATGTCGACCACCCACAGAAAAGCCGCCACCAGCAATACCAAAGCAAAAACAACCAATGTTGTTTGTATGGTTTCTTTCCGGCTCGGCCAGACCACTTTACGCGCTTCCAACCACGACTCAGCGGCAAAAGCAAAACTGCTCTTGCCTAAAGTCGACATCCAGAATACAAACGAAGCAGCCATCATTCCCGCTATGACAGCAAGAATGCGCAAGACCAGAGCCTGGTCTGCAAGCCAGTAAAAGCCGACCACCCCCGCTAATAAGAGCAGCAGGGATAGCACCAGCTTAATTTTTTCGGTCATATTTTACACTTATAATTATGGCAGGCCAGGAGGGTTTCGAACCCCCAACCCTCGGTTTTGGAGACCGATACTCTACCAATTGAGCTACTGGCCTAAAATCATTTTGAATATACGTACGGCAAAACAGCCTTATAAAACATGACCGCATGCCGTCGTATAATTGACATTGAATATTTACTCAATAATCTTTGCAACAACACCTGCACCTACCGTGCGACCACCTTCACGAATCGCGAAGCGCAGACCGTCTTCCATGGCAATCGGTGCAATCAATGCCACGGTGATGGATACGTTATCACCCGGCATCACCATCTCAGTACCTTCCGGCAATTCTACTGCACCAGTGACATCTGTGGTACGGAAGTAAAATTGTGGGCGATAGCCATTAAAAAATGGCGTATGGCGACCACCCTCATCCTTACCCAGCACATAGATTTCTGCAGTAAATTTTGTGTGCGGTTTAATCGATCCGGATTTGGCTAGCACTTGACCACGCTCCACCTCTTCACGCTTGGTGCCGCGCAGCAATACGCCCACGTTGTCACCCGCTTGTCCTTGATCCAGCAGTTTGCGGAACATTTCAACGCCGGTACAGGTGGTTTTGAGTGTGGGCTTAATGCCTACAATTTCTATTTCATCGCCGACTTTTACAATGCCGCGCTCGATACGACCCGTCACTACGGTGCCTCGACCAGATATGGAGAATACGTCTTCCACTGGCATCAGGAAAGTGCCATCAATTGCGCGTTCGGGTGTTGGAATATAGGTGTCCAAGGCATCGGCCAGACGCAGGATGGCCGGTTCGCCGTATTCGGATTGATCTCCTTCCAGCGCAAGCTTGGCCGAACCGATGACTACCGGGGTGTCGTCGCCTGGAAAGTCGTATTTGGACAGCAATTCGCGTATTTCCATTTCAACCAGCTCTAGCAGCTCTGCGTCATCTACCATGTCGGCTTTGTTCAGGAAAACCACTATGTAGGGCACACCTACCTGGCGTGCCAGCAGGATGTGTTCGCGCGTTTGTGGCATAGGGCCGTCTGCGGCAGAGCAGACCAGAATAGCGCCATCCATTTGCGCTGCACCCGTAATCATGTTTTTAACATAGTCGGCGTGTCCCGGGCAATCTACGTGGGCGTAGTGGCGAGCCGCTGTTTCATATTCCACATGGGCGGTGTTAATGGTAATGCCACGTGCTTTTTCTTCCGGTGCCGCATCAATCTGATCGTAAGCCTTCGCTTCACCGCCAAATTTCTTGGATAGTATCGTAGTAATCGCTGCCGTCAATGTGGTCTTTCCATGGTCAACGTGACCGATAGTGCCAACGTTTACGTGCGGTTTCGTCCGCTCAAATTTACTCTTTGCCATAATTAATCCCCTATAACAACTTTGTGGAGCCAGCCTTTAAAAGCACTAAATAACGCACCGCCATACTGCGCATGGTGCCCATGGCGGGAATCGGACCCGCGACCTCTCCCTTACCAAGGGAGTGCTCTACCACTGAGCCACATGGGCGCTGTATAAATTATCCGCCAAATTCAATTATTTTGGAGCGGGCGACGAGGTTCGAACTCGCGACATTTAGTTTGGAAAACTAATGCTCTACCAACTGAGCTACACCCGCGCACCCCTGACAAACCGATCCAAGACCATGCTTAATTTAAAATACAAACTGGTGGAGGGGGAAGGATTCGAACCTTCGTACTCTGAGAGAACGGATTTACAGTCCGTCGCCTTTAACCACTCGGCCACCCCTCCCAACAGAACTCAGAATTATCCTCACTTAAAACCATCTTGTCAACCACATTCTTACAAAACCCAAGATTAGCATTCAGTTATTACAAAGCAAGCCATATGAGCGCCTCTATCATCAGTCCAATTTTGCACCCAACTTGAAAATTTAGAGGCACCTTGATTAGCTTTATAAAGCTACGGCTTTAAAAAAGCCTTTTTAGCCGCTTTTATGGTATTTTGAATATCTTCATCACTATGAGCCGCTGATACAAACCCTGCTTCAAAGGCTGACGGTGCTAGATAGAAACCTGCATCCAGCATGGCATGGAAGAAATGATTAAAGGCTTCTTTGTCTGATTGCATAGCTTCTGTGTAGCTGGTGGGTACTGTTTCACTAAAGTATAAGCCGAACATGCCCCCCACAGATTGCGCACTGAATTTGACACCGACTTCTTTTGCGACGCACATTAGGCCGTCTACCAACTTTTCCGTTTTGGCTGCAAGTGCTGCATGAAAGCCTGGGGCCTGAATAAGTTTGAGCGTGGCCAAACCCGCCGCAACGGCAACTGGATTGCCAGACAGGGTGCCAGCCTGGTAGACAGCCCCAAGCGGAGCGAGACAAGCCATAATGTCTTTACGACCTCCGAACGCGCCAACCGGCAAGCCGCCACCTATAACCTTGCCTAAGGTAGTAATATCCGGTTTGATTCTGTACAGCGCCTGCGCGCCGCCTAGCGCCACACGGAAGCCTGTCATTACTTCATCAAAAATCAAAACAGCGCCATATTTACTAGATACTGCACGCAAGATTTCTAAAAAACCATCCACTGGCGCAATGAGATTCATATTGCCTGCAACCGGCTCTACAATCACACAGGCTATCTCCTCACCCATCTGCCGGAATAAGGCCTCTACTGCCGCGCTATCGTTATATTGCAGCGTCAACGTGTGTGCAGCAACTTCCGGCGGAACACCTGCTGAGCTTGGTTGGCCGAAAGTGAGTGCACCTGAACCAGCCTTCACCAGCAAGGCATCTGCATGGCCATGATAGCATCCTTCAAATTTTAGAATCTTGCTGCGCCCGGTAAACCCACGTGCCAAACGAATAGCACTCATGGTAGCCTCGGTTCCCGAGCTGACCAGCCGCACTTGCTCCATACTAGGCACGATTTGTGTCAACAACTCCGCCATCTCCAGCTCTAGTGCAGTTGGTGCGCCAAAAGAGAGACTGTTTTCGGCGGTTTTTTGCACAGCCTCAATTACTTCAGGATGCGCATGCCCTAAAATCATTGGCCCCCAAGAACCTACATAATCCGTATATTGCCTGCCATCTTCATCCCATAACTGGGAGCCTAATCCGCGCTTGAAAAAGACTGGCGTGCCGCCTACAGAGCGGAATGCACGCACTGGCGAATTAACGCCACCAGGGATAAGACGTAGGGATTGTTCAAATAATTGTAGATTGCGTGAGGTCATGAGAATTGTCTTACGTAATGAAGTTAAATAAATAATTGGAAGAATTGTTTTGCAGTTTGCGTAACATGTTCAGCAGTAACATTTTTACCGGAAAAAAGTGCGCCTACCACGGCAACACTATCTGCGCCAGCTTGTATAAGCTGAGTCGCGTTATCCAGCGTAATTCCACCTATAGCCACAACTGGCAGCCCAATGCTGGCATGTGCTCGAACAATTAGCTCGAGAGGTGCTTTAAACGCTGCGGGTTTGGTGCCCGATGCATAGCAGGCACCGAACGCCACATAATCGGCTTTCATTGCACGAGCTTGCTCGGCCAGCTCGTAGCGGTTATAGCAGGAAACGCCCAAAAGCTTATCTGAACCTAGTCGCTCGCGAGCCTCAGCCAGATCACCATCATCGGCTCCCATATGCACACCATCAGCATCCAAGCTAATGCACAAGTCCAGAAAATCATTAATGATGAGCGGAACGGAATATTTATGACACAGCGACAACAAAGCGGCAGCTTGCTGTTCACGCAACTCGGGATTAGCGCTTTTGTTCCGATATTGAACAATAGCTGCGCCACCGAGCAAACTGGCCTCTACCAACTCACAAAGTTTTTGAGTATCCGCCAAATCCGGCGTGACCGCATACAGACCAGCAACTATTGACGAATTAACTCTCGTCGTCTTCGTCGCCATCATCGTCTTCATCCCGCGCCCAAAACATACGATCAGGAATAAATTGTCCCATGCCTGGACGAAACGCGCCCTTAAGAGTTTGCCAAGTGTATTCCTGTGCTTCAGCGACGGCCTCCTCTATGGGCAAACCATGCGCAATACAGGCGGCGATCGCAGAAGTAAGTGTGCAACCGGAGCCATGATAACTGCCAGGCAGGCGCTCCCAGCTAAAAACTTGCTTCAAGCCATTTTCACCGTAAAGCGTGTTAATCACTTCGGGCGAACGCTCATGCGTACCTGTAATCAACACATATTCGCAACCCATATTCAGCAAGCGCTGGGCACATTCGTCCAGTGTGGCATTTTCTGCAGCATCACTGTCATCATCAAAAAATGCAAAGCGACGCGCCTCCAGACTATTCGGGGTAATCAGCGTAGCTTGCGGAAATAGCAGCTCTATCATCGCAGCTTGCATCTCCTCATCCGCCAGCTCGTCACCTCGCCCTGAAGCAAGAATCGGATCTATAAGCAAAGGGATATCAGGATAATCGGCCATAATCTCAGCAATCACTGCGACATTTTCCGTACTACCCAATAAGCCGAGCTTAAAAGCTGAAACCTGCATATCTTCCAAAACGGCCCGTGCCTGATCATTAACCCAGTCGGCATCAAAAACCAATACGTTTTCGACACCTACAGTATCTTGCACGGTAATTGCCGTGACTACAGAAAGCGGGTAGCAACCAATGCTGGCAAAGGTCAGCAGGTCAGCCTGCAACCCTGCGCCACTGCTAGGGTCGGTGGCGGCAAAAGTTAAAACGGTAGGTGGTATGCGAATCATAGGAGCTTTAACGATTTAAGATATAAAATATGTCGTACCAATTAAATTTGGAGCGGGTGACGGGAATCGAACCCGCGTATGCAGCTTGGGAAGCTGCCGTTCTGCCATTGAACTACACCCGCAAGACTTTTGGCGATTCTGCTTTACGCAAGTTCTTTAGCGAAATTACATTTTACTTTAGGTTTACACATTAAAGTGCAAAGCTAAAGTAAAATGTATCTTTAATTTATGCGTGCGCTGTTGCGTGTCAACTTTTATCATCGTGATGCAACTCATTATAAACGGCAATCTCCGCAATTTCGATCATCCGATTCCAACGGTATATGCGCTGGTAACCTTGCTGAGCTTGGAAGGCAGGCGCTTGGCCATTGAGAAAAACGGCGCGATTGTGCCGCGTAGTTTATTCACAGAAACACCACTAAACTCTGGCGACAAGCTGGAAATCGTTGGCGCCGTTGGTGGCGGTTAAGCAGGATTTTATTACCCTTATGAATACATTGAATATTGCAGGCAAAGCTTACAATTCCCGCTTGCTGGTTGGTACCGGAAAATACAAGGATTTCGCCCAAACACGCGCGGCCATTGATGCCAGTGGTGCCGAAATTATTACCGTAGCGATACGCCGCACCAACATTGGCCAAAATACAGGCGAACCATCTTTGCTGGATTTTCTACCGCCAGAGAAATTCACTTATCTGCCCAACACGGCAGGTTGTTATTCGGCGGATGATGCCATTCGCACACTGCGTTTAGCACGTGAGCTACTGGACGGACATAAATTGGTCAAACTGGAAGTTCTGGGTGATCCAACCACACTTTATCCGAACATGATAGAAACATTAAAAGCAGCAGAAGTGCTGGTTAAAGATGGATTTGATGTGATGGTCTATTGCTCAGACGACCCCATCATCGCCAAACAGCTGGAAGAAATTGGCTGTTGCGCCATTATGCCCTTAGCTTCGCTAATAGGTTCTGGCATGGGCATTCTTAACCCATGGAATTTGCAAATTATTATTGATAATGCCAAAGTTCCAGTTTTGGTGGATGCTGGTGTAGGTACCGCTTCGGATGCCGCTATTGCCATGGAGCTGGGATGTGATGGCGTGTTGATGAACACAGCAATTGCCACAGCACGCAACCCGATTTTAATGGCAAGTGCCATGAAAAAAGCCATCGAAGCTGGGCGCGATGCTTACTTGGCTGGCCGTATGCCCAAGAAGCTATACTCAGCCTCCCCCAGCTCGCCTACCAATGGACTCATAGCTTAATGTCAACAGATAAACTTTATCAATTTTCAGTGGCGGTCGAAACGGCCTATATCGCAGAGCAATCCAGCGTAGAGCTAAACCGCTACGTATTTTCTTACACCATTACTATTACCAATACAGGCAACATGTCCGCACAGTTAATCAGCCGCCATTGGTTTGTCACAAATTCCGCCAATAGCGTGCAGGAGGTTCGCGGCTTGGGTGTAGTCGGCGAGCAACCTTTTTTGAAGCCGGGGGAGCATTTCAAATACACCAGCGGCACCGTACTCAGCACACCCACCGGCACCATGCATGGAAGCTATCATCTGACCGCAGAAGATGGCACTCAATTTGATGCCAAAGTTGCGCCATTCACACTCACCATGCCTCGTGTGCTGCATTAAGGCTCATTAATGACTGTAATAATCGCTCGTCTCAAGCTACTGCCATTCGCATTACTACTAAGCGCTTGCAGTCAATCTCCCATCCAATCCCATCAGACTAAAACTGAGTGCGTATGCGCCCCACTGGCGGCATCCACCACACAAAAAAAAACTGAGCAACCGGATTTAGCAAAAGCAGGCGCTAGCAGCAAACCAGAAACATCCGCGATTGCGACAAGCCCAATCTCAACAAATTACAGCTTGCTGCGTCCAGCCAATTGGACGGAATTGGAAGGTTACAATCAGGATAACCTGAGTGCGGCATGGTCAGCATGGTTACAAAGTTGCAGCGTACTAAAAAACCGGCAGCCTTACTGGCAAAAAGTGTGCCTATCGGCAGCGACGTTAAATAAACCTAATAACAGCGCCATACAAGCTTATTTCAAACAAAATTTCACGCCATACCGTAGCACTAATGCAGACAGCTCGGATACCGGCCTGATTACCGGCTATTATCAGCCGCGTCTCAGTGGCAGTCGAACCAAAACCAACGTCTATCGCTATCCTTTATACAGCAAGCCTGATGATCTAATTACAGTAGAGCTAGGCAGCCTCTTTCCCGAATTGGCGAATAAACGTGTGCGTGGCAGGCTAGTGAACAACAAACTGGTTCCCTATTACAACCGCGCTGAAATCGGTGCTGAAACATCGCCGCTACGAGGCAAGGAGCTATTCTGGGTCGATGACGAAATTGACCTTTTCTTCCTGCAAATACAAGGCTCCGGTTTGATAGCCCTGGCAAAGGAAGAACCGGTACATGTGGGCTATGCCGATCAAAATGGACTGACTTATCAATCCATAGGCCGCTTGTTAGTTGATCGCGGCGAGCTGACTCTGGAAAAAGCCTCTATGCAGAGCATTAAAGATTGGGCACGCAATAACCCAAACAGGCTGCAAGAGTTACTCAATAACAATCCAAGTTATGTATTTTTTCGCGAATTGCCTGCTGGACTGCCGGGGCCGCTTGGCTCTCTTGGCGTTCCCATCATGGCAGAACGCAGTGTGGCCATAGACCCGCAACAAGTTCCACTTGGTGCGCCTATCTTTCTTTCAACCACATACCCTAATAACAGCAAGCCCTTGCAACGCTTGATGATGGCGCAAGATACTGGTGGTGCCATCAAAGGTGGTGTGCGCGCAGACGTATTTTGGGGTGCAGGTCAAGAAGCCGGCAAACTGGCGGGAGCCATGAAACAAAAAGGTAAAATTTGGGTGTTACTACCTAAGGATATGCCGCTTTCCCCTTAAACAAACCGCATCAAATAATAGCGATACATAATGACCGCACTTATACCAATCCCAACAAATACATAAAAATCATAAGGATGGCAATAGGTGAGATGAAGCGGATAGTGAAGCGCCAGAGACGGTACGGCGCACCTGCCAAGCCCAGCTCATCCTGCACATGCGGTGTTTTCATGACCCATCCGGCAAATAGCGCCATGAGCAAGCCGCCCAGTGGCAGCAGGATATTGGTGGTGAGCTTATCCAATGTATCAAAGATGTTTAGGCCAAAAAACAACTTCACGTCTTTCCATACACTGAAGGAAAGCGCGACAGCGATGCCCAATATCCAATCCGTCACACCTATCAGCCATGCAGCTTGTTTACGTGTTAATTTAGTATTTTCAGTCAGCCAGGCAATGGCAGGTTCTACCAATGAAATAGCTGATGTCCAAGCGGCAAATGCGACCAGTAGAAAAAACAATGTAGCGAAAAAATTGCCTGCGGGCATTTGGCCAAAAGCGATAGGCAGAGTTTGAAAGATCAATCCGGGACCAGCTCCCGGCTCCAAATCATAAGCAAATACCAGTGAAAAAATAGCCAAGCCTACCAATAAGCCCACCGCCGTTTCGGCGATAGCCACATAAAACGTGGTTCTGACAATAGAAACATGGCGTTGTAAATAAGAGCCATAGACCATAACCGCGCCCATGCCTAAGCTGAGTGAAAAAAACGCATGACCAAGCGCAGATAAAACCGCGCCTGGAGTTATTTTTGAAAAGTCTGGCGTAAACATAAAGCGCACAGCCGCAGCAAAATTGCCGACTGCCATGCTATAACCCAACAGTACCAACAGAATAGCAAAAAGTGCGGGCATCAAAATCTTGTTGGCCTGCTCCAGCCCCGCATTCACACCACGCGCCACTACACTCATGGTCATCACCATGAACAAGCTATGCCATAAAACCAATTCCAACGGTGTTGCCAGAAATGTATTGAACTGGCTTTGAGCCATTGCTGCATCCACCCCCTTGAAACTGCCACTGGCCGCACGTACCACGTAATCCAGCACCCATCCCGCAATCACGCTGTAGAAAGCCAGAATCAGCAAGCCTGCAAACAAACCGACAACACCTACCCACTTCCACAAAGCTGATGCCCCAGCCTCCCGTGCCAGCGCCAGCATCCCATCCACCGGATTGCGCTGCGCACGCCGCCCAAGCATGATCTCGCACATCATCAACGGAATGCCAACCAGCGCAATGCAGGCCAGAAACACCAGCACAAAAGCACTACCGCCATTAACGCCGGTCATAAAAGGGAATTTCCAAATATTCCCCAAACCAACCGCAGAACCTGCTGTTGCCAACATAAATGTCCAACGATTACTCCAATGGCTACGATGCGTGGTTTGCGTCATGACGATGCTTCCTTTAACTTTGAGTGCATTAGCATAACGTAATACGCAAAAAAAAAATAGTAGCATCCTTAAAACATATACAAGGAGCCGATGCCGCATTAAGAGTGGCGTATTGCACTACGCAAACAAGCGCTATGCGAACTATTCAGGAAATCCGTGTTAGCTCAATTTCCCATGTGAAATGACCACGAACATTGCTCTCCTTACAACAAACACTATCAATTTGTAGCATTTCAGACACTCTGCCAATACTTATGACAACCCTGCAAAGGCCGCCAATAGGCAGATTCTTCCATTTGGTACAATCCATGCTTCCAGTTTCGTATTTAGGTTTTAAACGGATTGACTATGGCGCGCTCATATACCTTGTTCCTGAACCACGACCAGATTCCCGATCTTGGCACATTACAAGCCGCTATCAAAACGCTTGCTTTCAGGCTGGTCATGGATGATAGCTATGTTCCGTTGCAAAGTGCTGGCTACCTACCTTGCACGCTGGATGGAGAAGACGCAGGAGTAACCATCAGATTTGACGAAAGCAACAAAATTGTTGGCAAAGATACGGCCATTACCCTGCAATGGAGCGGTGACCCGCGCGAACAAGTCTGCGCGACGATAATTGCAGCAACCCTGGCACATAGCTTTGCCGCAACGGTACGCTTTCAGAACCAGCAAGAAGCAAGCGCAGAAACGCTTATCGCCGATGCCCGCAAGCAGTTTTCAAATTTGGATTAACACGATGAAAAGCAACCTAAAAAACAGGATACACCTATGATTCACATCATCGAAATCAACGAACAAAACCATGCCTATGTCTGGTTTGCCTTTGATGAAGCAGATCTTATCCGCAAGGTGCATGTCGATCACGGCGCACAACTCGATATGGTCATCTTTGGCCTAACCACAGCGCAGCAACTACTCTCCGCTCCAGAACATATCGCCGGGACAGCCGAAGCGCTGGCCGCACAATATGGCTGGGACACCCCGCTTTATCGCGCGGATTACCTGCTAGGTCAAGGTAGCTACCAAAGTACAGCGGTTTCAAAACTCCAAGCCAGCCTTGCCGCTGTCGCCAGCGCAAGCGATTTTCGTATTTACACCGATGACGAAACCGCTGCCGAAGAACTGGATCGCGATCCTTTATTCAAATCCAAGCAAGGCTTGGAAGCAAGTTGGAAGCTACGGACGCAATTGGTTGAAATGGAAGTGATTGGGGAAGACTTTTGATGACATCGTGGGTGATGACATCATTGGCGCTTAAAACGCACCCTATTTTTTGAAATATCGATCGGTCTCCTCTTTAATGACTTTTGATAGCAACAGCAAGCCTATCAGATTGGGAATAGCCATCATGCCATTCATCAGGTCAGAAAAGTTCCACACAAACTCCAGCTTCATCATGGCACCTACTACAACTGCCGCAATAAACAGAATACGATAGGTAAGTATAGACTGCGATCCAAATAAATATTCGATGGCTTTTTCACCATAATAATTCCAGCCTATGAGCGTGGAATAAGCAAATATCGCAATGGCCACTGCAACAATGATTTCACCTGTTGCACCCAGCGTCTCGCGGAAGCTGGCACTGGTGAGCTGGTCGGCACTGACACCTTGCATCCATGAAGACGCAGTGAGAATAATGAGCGCAGTCATGGTGCACACCACAAGGGTATCAATAAAAGTTTGCGTCATGCTGACCAAGGCTTGTTTTACAGGGTCATTGGTACGGGCAGCAGCAGCAGCAATCGGGGCTGAACCAAGACCTGATTCATTGGAAAACACACCGCGCGCGATACCGAAACGCATGGCGGCGGCAATTGTGGCTCCGGCAAAGCCCCCCGTAGCGGCGGCTGGTGAAAAGGCGTGGCTGAATATCAGGCCGAAGGCATGGGGGATTTCCCTCACATTCAGCGCCAACACAACCAGCGCTGCGCCTACATAGCCAACTATCATAAAGGGTACCAAAAATGAGGTAAAGCGGCCTATGGATTTTATGCCACCCAAGATAACTAGCGCGGTTAACACCATTAACACCACACCAGTCACCCAGGGAGCAACATGAAAGGTGGCTTCAAAAATTTTAGCGGTGGCGTTGGCTTGCGTCATGTTACCTATGCCAAAAGTCGCCAATGCAGTGAAAAATGCAAACAGCCAGCCCAGCCTGGGTAAACCCGCACCTTTTGCTAAATAATACATAGGTCCGCCGCGCATTCCATGCTCACCTTTTTCGCGATATTTCACGGCTAAAACTGCTTCAGAATACTTGGTCGCCATGCCGACTAAACCGGTCATCCACATCCAGAATACAGCGCCCGGCCCACCCAGGGAAATCGCGGTAGCCACGCCGACAATATTGCCTATACCCACTGTGGCCGCCAGCGCGGTCATCAATGCCGCAAAATGGCTAATGTCGCCCGCGTGACCATGATCTTTATGAAAAATCAGACGAAACGCTAATGGTAAAGCGCGAAATTGAACGCCTTTTAAAATGATGGTGAGGTAAAGGCCGGTGCCAACGAGCAGTGTGAGCATGGGCGGACCCCATACCCAGCCAGAAAGAGTAGCAACGAGTGTTTCAATAGTATTCATTTTTTCTTGGTGATTAGTTTTTATTTAGTATGAATTATAGCCAGAAATAGCTCGGCGAGGCATTTCAGTTACATGCACCACATTGGCTACGCATGCACTTTAAGTGTGCATCGGTGCCTCAGACTATCGCCATAGAACGTATGCAGGTCATCGTGCTAACACATTGTATTAATTGATTGCGCTTAAATTTTAACAATATGGCATTGTTTTTGCTCTGTACTAACATAACAATTAATTCCGGGTGATAAATGCTCCGAGTCATGCTGGTGGATAATCACTTGGAGCGCACAGCGCTATTGCAGCAGTCTTTGACTAGGGCGGGTTATAAAGTAATTGCACATCTGACTGATACGGCTAATCTCAACGATGAGGTGGGCAGACATCAGCCGGATATTGTGATTATTGATACCGACTCTCCAAGCCGCGATACGCTGGAGCATTTGATTGTGATGAGCACAAACTCACCACGACCGATTGTAATGTTTACGTTTGATGAGGATAGTGAAAAAATACGTTCGGCAACGCGTGCCGGGGTCAGTGCTTATGTAGTGGGGCATTTGCCGAATGAGCGCCTGAAGCCGGTGATGGAGGCGGCGATTGCACGTTTTGAAGAATTCAATGCGATGCGCAATGCACTGGATGAAGCCAATACCAAGCTGAGTGACCGCAAAGTGATTGAACGCGCCAAGGGTTTGCTGATGAAGCAGCGTGGCGTGGATGAGGAAGAAGCTTATCGCATGTTGCGCAATATGGCGATGAACCAAAAGGTACGCTTAGGCCTATTGGCCGAGCAAGTGGTACAGGCAGCAAAGTTGCTGCTGTAATTTGTTTTTGTCGGATAATGCCTACGGCTCATCCGACCTACGTTAACTTGTAACAAAATTTCAGCATTACCGAGCCAATGAAGGCTCACCGGACAAAGGCGTCCTTGCTACGGAGTAATCCGTCAGCAGGACGCCTTTTTTATTTGCAGTTTTGCAAGGCAATTTTGAATTAACTGGAGAATCACATGCATACGAATGACAAAAAAACTTTGGATAAAGCCGCGCTTGCGAATGAGCCGGAAGATAGCAGCCGGCGCAATTTTTTTCGTGCCGGCGCGAGTGCGATGGGTGCGGCAGCGTTATTGGGTCTGGTGCCGGAAGAGATTCGCACTAATGCCTGGGCAGCAGGCAGTGATGCACCGGAATTAACGGAAGTGAAAATTGGTTTTATTCCGCTCACCGATTGCGCCCCGATTGTCGTGGCGGCGGCTATGGGTTTCGACAAGAAATATGGCATCAAAATTACGCCTTCAAAAGAGGCTTCCTGGGCGGCGATTCGGGATAAAACCGTGAATGGTGAACTGCACGCGGCGCATGTGTTGTATGGCCTGATTTATGGCGTGCAAATGGGCATAGGCGGGCAAAAAAAAGACATGGCGGTGTTAATGACGCTTAACCATAACGGCCAAGGTATTACCTTGGCCAACCAGCTCAAAGACAAAGGTGTCACCAGCGGCGCAACGTTAAAACGTCTGCTGGACAACGAAAATCGTGACTTTACCTTTGCCCAGACCTTCCCCACTGGCACCCATGCCATGTGGCTGAATTACTGGCTGGCGGCGAATGGCATAGATCCGGTTAAGGATGTGAAAACCATCGTCGTGCCGCCGCCGCAAATGGTGGCCAATATGCGCATCGGCAATATGGATGGCTACTGTGTGGGCGAGCCGTGGAATGCACGGGCGATTTATGACAAGGTTGGCTTTAGCGTAGCCACTTCACAAGATATTTGGACAGACCATCCTGAAAAAGTATTGGGTTGCACGGCCGAATTTGTAGCCAAAAACCCCAATACCGCGCGCGCCATGATAATGGCGATTCTGGAAGCCTGCCGTTACATCGACCTAGCAGCAAACCGCAAGGCGGTAGTTAAGTTGATCGCGGGCAAGGCCTATGTCAATGCGCCGGAAGAAGTGATCGAAGGCCGCTTTATGGGCGATTACGACAACGGCATCGGTAAAAAATGGAAAGACCCCAACTACATGAAATTTTTCAGCGATGGCAAGGTGAATTTCCCCTATCTTTCCGACGGCATGTGGTTTCTCACCCAGCACAAGCGTTGGGGCATGTTGAAAACTGACCCTGATTATCTGGGCGTTGCGCAAAAAGTGAATCAAATCAAGCTGTATAGCGAAGCCGCCGGCCAGCTGGGCGTGAGTGTGCCTAAATCTTCCATGCGCAGCTCCAAGCTGATGGATGGCGTGGTGTGGGATGGCTCAAATCCCAAGGCTTACGCCGCTGGGTTCAAAATTAAGGCATAAGCCCTCGGAGGTCGGATGAGCGTAGCGTTATCCGACGTAAACCCTGCATAAGTCCCAAACGTCGGATAACGCTACGCTCATCCGACCTACAAAATACATAAGGAGAAATCATCATGAGCGCAGTCAGCATTAAACAAGAAGCTCTGGAAACGATTATGCGTAGCGAAAAAACCGTCACTAATCATACGGCAGCCAACGAGCCGGTTATTGAGTTGCCGGCAATCAAGCTAGCACCGTCTGCAAGAAAGGCCAATGACAAACCAAATAAGCCATCAAACAAACCATGGCTAAAAACCCGTGCTTTTTTTAATTGCTTACTGCCACCTGTTTTCGGCGTTCTGCTGTTACTGGCGGTGTGGACGCTGATTTCACATCAGACGCAGGGCTTGCCGGGGCCGGTTTCTACCTGGTATTCGGCGGTGGAGTTATTCAGCAATCCTTTCTATGACAATGGGCCGAATGACAAGGGCGTGGGCTGGAATATTCTGGCTTCGCTGGGACGTGTAGGGCTGGGCTTTGGCATGGCGGCTTTAATCGGCATTCCGCTGGGCTTTATTATTGGCCGCTTTCAGTTTATGTCGCGCATGGCGGCACCCATCATCGGCTTATTGCGTCCGGTTTCACCCTTGGCCTGGTTGCCTATAGGTTTGTTGGTGTTCAAAGCCGCCAATCCTGCGGCGATTTGGGTAATTTTCATCTCCGCCATCTGGCCCATGATTATCAACACGGCGGTAGGTGTAAGCAAAGTACCGCAGGATTACATGAACGTCGCCAAGGTGTTGAACCTGTCGGAATGGAAAATTTTCAGCAAAATTCTGTTTCCTTTTGTCATGCCTTACATGATGACGGGAGTACGCCTTTCCATAGGCGTGGCCTGGCTGGTGATTGTGGCGGCGGAAATGCTGACCGGCGGCGTGGGCATTGGTTTTTGGGTATGGGATGAATGGAACAATCTGAATGTGGAACACATCATCATCGCCATTTTTGTGGTCGGCATTGTGGGGCTGTTGCTGGAGCAAATTTTGCTAACCATTGCCAAACGATTCAGTTACGAATAGAGGACAACAATCATGCAAAAAAATCTTGAAATCAAACCTATTGAAAAGTATGTGTTGTTAGAACAAGTCAACATGGTGTTCCACACCAAGAACGGCAGTTTCGAGGCCTTGCGTAACGTCAATTTGAATATTACACAAGGAGAATTTGTCACCATTATCGGTCACTCCGGCTGCGGCAAATCCACGGTACTTAATCTGCTGGCAGGTTTACTCAGCCCCACAGACGGCTTGATGTTCTGTGCCGGACGTGAAATCGCCGGCCCCGGCCCGGAGCGTGCCGTGGTGTTCCAGAATCATTCCCTGCTGCCCTGGCTGACTTGCGCTGAAAACGTGTATCTGGCGATTGAACGCGTATTTGCAAACAAAGAAAGCAAAGCGCAAATGCTGGCACGCACTGCCGCCGCTATGGATTTGGTGGGCTTATCCCACGCGGCGGATAAACGCCCCAATGAAGTTTCCGGCGGCATGAAGCAACGTGTAGGTATTGCCCGCGCCCTGGCCATGGAGCCCAAAGTGTTATTGCTGGATGAGCCTTTTGGCGCACTCGATGCCCTGACCCGCGCACGCTTGCAGGATGAGCTGATGGGCATCATGGCGAAATCCGGCGCCACCGCTATCATGGTGACGCACGATGTAGATGAAGCGGTCTTGCTTTCAGACAAGATCGTGATGATGACCAACGGCCCTGCGGCGACCATAGGCGAAGTGTTAAGTGTTGATCTGCCACGCCCCAGAAAACGACTGGAACTAGCAGAAAACACCGATTACAACCATTTGCGTGCGGAAGTGCTGCGCTTTTTATATGAACGTCATGCCAAGGCGGCTTAATCATCAATAATTTTGGAGCAATCAAATGAAACACTTAAAACGCAATTTATTACAACAGGCTATTAGCGGCCTAATACTATTTGGTTTAATCGGCAGCGCCTATGCTGCAGAAGCGATAACAGAAAACGCGCCAGCCGCAGAAGCCCCCTTACCCGAATACACCTTTCTGGATGCGCTAAAAGGCGGAAAAAATTTAACCAGTTTCCGTTTACGTTATGAAAATGTAAATCAGGATGGTTTTGCGCAAGAGGCCAACGGCGTAACCCTGCGTAGCCTGATCGGCTGGCAAACTGCACCTTATAAAAACTTCAGCATAGCTGCGCAGTTTATTAACGTCAGCAAGTTCAAAGATGATTACAACGATGTTGCCAAAGGTTTGCCACAGCCTGGGCATACACAATATCCGGCCATTGTTGACCCCGATTACACCGATGTAAATCAGTTGTTTGTGGAATGGACCGGCATTAAAAACACCAAGATTCGTGCAGGTCGGCAATCGCTCAAGCTGGATAACGTGCGCATGATAGGCAATATTGAATTCCGCCAAGTGATGCAAGTGTTTGATGGCATTGCGCTGGAAAACAAAAGCTTGCCGGATACGGAAATTTATCTGGCCGATTTTGAGCGCATCAAGCAAATCAACACCAAATTACGTGACAGTGGGCGTTTAGGCATCGTCAACGTTAAATATCGCATTTCACCGTCTGAATCTTTGGTGGGCTACGCAAATTTTTCCACCTTCACCGATTTAGGCTTTGGTAATGGCTGGTTTGGAGCAGGCAATGCCAATGCCGATCAATCCAACGTCAGCTTTGGCGCGCGTCTGGACGGGGTACGCAAATTCAATGATGACTGGAAATATGCCTATACCGCTGAATTCGCCAAACAAACCCGCTTTGCCGATGGCGATAGCCGTATCAACGCACATTATCTGCGCTTGGGCGGCGGCGCTATTTATGATTTGAAAATTGATGAAGAAGCTTACGGTACGTTTTCACTACGTTTAGACCACGAAACCTTATCCAGCAACGGCGGCAGATTCGGCTTCCAAACCCCGTTTGGTACCAACCATTTATTTCAAGGTTGGGTGGATAAATTCCTCGTCACCCCTAAAGAAGGGATTCAGGACACCTTCCTCACCGCCGCTTACAAGTTTCGCGATTTAACCTTGTCTACGGAATTCCACAGGATTAATTCCGATGTGGGATTCAATCGACTGGGTGGCGGTACGGGACATAGGTATGGCAATGAGTGGGATCTATCCGCCGCCTACGCGTTTAACAAAAACATCAGTAGCAAAGTCGAGTACGGCCGATTCACGGAAGGCGACCGTTATGCAGCCGGACGTATCCGTAGCACTGACAAGCTGTGGCTGACGGCGATGTATGCGTTTTAATTTCGCTTCAATCTCATTGGGCATGCATCATGACAGGTAAGGTTTATTTAATTGGTGCAGGCCCGGGTGATGCCGAGCTGATTACGCTTAAAGCCATCAAGGCGCTACAACTGGCCGATGTGCTGCTGGTGGATGATCTGGTCAACCGCGAGCTATTGCAGCATGCGCCGCAAGCGCGCGTGGTGGAAGTGGGTAAACGCGGCGGTTGCAAATCCACGCCCCAGCATTTCATCAACCGCATGATGATTGCATTGGCGGAACAAGGGCAAACGGTAGCCCGGCTTAAAGGTGGCGACCCGTTTCTGTTTGGTCGTGGCGGCGAAGAAATGCAGGCACTGCAAGCGGCGGGAATTCGCGTGGAAATCATCCCCGGCATCACCAGCGGCATGGCTGTGCCTGCCAGTATCGGCATCCCAATTACGCATCGTGAATATACGCATGGCGTTACTTTTGTCACCGGCCACACCCAAAACGGCCATAGCCCCAATTGGCATGCGCTGGCGGCAAGCGGCACCACGCTGGTGATTTACATGGGCATGAAGCATCTGGCGGCGATTGTGCATGAATTGCTGGATGCTGGTTTGCGTGCGAATATGCTCGCCGCCGCCATACAACACGGCACCTTGCCGCAGCAGCGCCATGTCATCAGCCCGCTGTATATGTTGCCTATGGCGGTGCAGCAACAGGGCTTAAGCAGCCCGGCTATTATTGTAGTAGGGGATGCGGTCAGTCTGGCGCAACACACGGCAGCCGCATTGCCTTCCCAGCTGCCACTGCCTACGGTTTTGGCCGTTGCCGCTTGACTCGGCATAAAGATCATAGGCAAAAGATAATAAAGGAAACACACATGCAAAAATTGAAACTGGTGGTGGTCGGCAACGGCATGGCGGGCATGAGAACAGTCGAGGAACTGCTGAAAATTGCGCCGGATTTATACGAGATCACCGTCTATGGCGATGAGCCGCATCCCAATTACAACCGCATCATGCTGTCACCGGTGCTGGCGGGTGAGCAAACTATCGCGGACATTATTCTCAACAGCCGCGAATGGTATGCCGAAAATAATATCACCCTGCATACCGGCAAACGTATCAACCAGATTGACCGTATCCGGCGTGTAGTAACGGCGGAAGACGGCTCCAGCTCGGAATATGACCGCTTGCTGCTGGCAACGGGTTCCATGCCCTATATATTGCCGGTGCCGGGAAAAGACCTGCAAGGCGTGATTGGTTTTCGTGATGTAAAAGACGTGGACACCATGCTGGCCAGCGCCAAAACGCATAAACATGCGGTGGTGATAGGCGGCGGCTTATTGGGCTTGGAAGCGGCCAATGGCCTGATGATTCAGGGCATGGATGTCACTGTCATCCACCGCAATGAATGGCTGCTGGAAAAACAGCTGGATAAAACCGCCGGCAACATGCTGCAAAAATCGCTGGAAGCCAAGGGTCTAAAGTTTTTGCTGAAACAGGAAACCGGGCAACTCATCGGTGAGCAGGGTCGCGTCACTGCGCTGCACTTAAAGGATGGCCGCGAGCTTGCCGCCGATCTGGTGGTGATGGCAATCGGCATACGCCCCAATTTCGCCCTGGCACAAGCGGCAGGCATCCATTGCCATCACGGCATCGTCGTCAGCGACACCATGCAAACCTATGATCCGCGTGTTTATGCCGTGGGCGAATGTGTGGCGCATCGCGGCATTTCCTATGGCTTGGTCGCCCCGCTGTTTGAAATGGCCAAGGTCTGCGCCACGCATTTGGCCAACTTTGGCATAGGGCTTTATAAAGGCTCGGTGACCTCGACCAAGCTGAAAGTGACCGGCATTGATCTGTTTTCTGCCGGTGATTTTCGTGGCGGGGTTGATACGGAAGAAATCATTCTGCACGATGCGGTAGGCGGCGTTTATAAAAAGCTGGTGATTAAGGATGACAAAATCATAGGCAGCGTGCTGTATGGCGACACCACCGAAGGCTCCTGGTATTTTCAGATGTTGCGCGATGGCAAGCCTATACATGAAATCCGCGATCACCTGCTGTTTGGTCAGGATAGCCTGGGCAATACCGGCCATGCCGGACAAAACAGCGCAGCGGCAATGACCGATGCCATGGAGGTGTGCGGCTGCAACGGCGTATGCAAGGGCACTATCGTCAAGGCCATCAAGGAAAAAGGCCTGTTCACGCTGGATGATGTCAAAAAACAAACCAAAGCCGCTTCCAGCTGCGGCTCCTGCACCGGGCTAGTGGAGCAGATTCTGGCCTCCACCCTGGGCGGCGGCTATGCGCCACCCTCCACTTCAAAAGCCGTGTGCGGCTGTACCGATAAAAATCATGAAGAAGTGCGGGCTGAAATCCGTGCGCAAAAATGCCTGAATATCCCGGACGCAATGGCGGGCATGGAATGGCGCACGCCCAATGGCTGCGCCACTTGCAGACCCGCCCTCAATTATTACCTGCTATCCACCTGGCCGCATGAATCCGTGGATGATCCGCAATCGCGCTTCATTAACGAGCGTGTGCACGCCAACATTCAAAAAGACGGCACTTATTCGGTGATTCCGCGCATGTACGGCGGTGTGACCTCGCCCGCGCAACTGCGCAAAATCGCCGATGTCGCGGATAAATACGCCGTGCCCATGGTCAAGCTCACCGGCGGTCAGCGTATCGACTTGCTGGGGGTGAAAAAGGAAGATTTGGTCGATATGTGGGCAGATTTGGATATGCCCTCCGGCTATGCCTATTCCAAAGGCATACGTACCGTCAAAACCTGTGTGGGTTCCGAATTCTGCCGTTTTGGCACGCAAAATTCCACGCAACTGGGCATAGATATTGAAAAAGCCTTCGACCACATGTGGGCACCGCATAAAGTCAAATTTGCCGTTTCCGGCTGCCCGCGCAACTGTGCCGAATCCGGCATCAAGGATGTGGGCATCATAGGCGTGGATTCCGGCTGGGAGATTTATGTAGGCGGCAATGGCGGCATTAAAACCGAAGCCGCGCAGTTTTTGTGCAAGGTAAAAAGCGCGGATGAAGTCATGGAATACTCGGGCGCATTCATCCAAATCTACCGTGAAGAAGCGCGCTATCTGGATCGCACCGTGCACTGGATAGCGCGTGTCGGCCTGGATTATGTGAAGCAACGCGTGCTGGAAGATGAGCAAGGTCGCAAAGCCGCCTATGAACGCCTGCTCTACGCCCTGCAAGGTGCCGTGGAACCGTGGAGCGAGCGCGTGAAAAACCGTGAAAAATATAAAGAGTTTGAAACGATTACGGTTTAATTCTTACTGATTAGCAAGTCACTTCAGCCAAGCCGTCATACCGACGAAAATCAGTATCCAGTGGCGTGAGAAGCCTCTGGATTCCGTGTCAAGCACGGAATGACAATGTTGATTATTAGTAATTTCATAAGAGAAAAACATGAGTAACTGGGTAAAAATAGCCGCGTTTGCCGACATTCCGCCACTGGGAGCACGCGTGGTACGCACCAAAAATGCCGATAACAGCACACTGGAAATTGGCCTATTCCGCACCGAAGATGATCGTATTTTCGCCATTAACAATCGCTGCCCGCACAAAGCCGGACCTTTGTCGCAAGGCATAGTCTATGGCGACAAGGTGGCTTGTCCCTTGCATGGCTGGAAAATCAGCCTGGTGGATGGCAAGGCCGAAGAGCCGGACGTGGGTACCACAGCATGTTTTGAAACCAGGCAGGAAAATGGTTTTGTGTTCTTGTGTCTTGACAAATAAATCCCCCAACATAAAACCATGAAACAAACAAAATCCACCTGTTGCTATTGCGGTGTTGGTTGCGGTGTCATTATTGAATCGCAAAACGACAAAATCATGCACGTCAAAGGCGACCCCGATCACCCCGCCAACTTTGGCCGCTTGTGTACCAAAGGCTCCACTCTGCATCTCACCTCCAGGCCGGAAGTGCGGGCGCACTATCCCGAGCTTAGACATGGGCGGGATGAACCGCGCCAACAAGCCGGTTGGGATGAAACACTGGATTTTGTCGCCGCACGCTTTGCCGCCATCATCCGCGAGCACGGTGCGGATGCCGTGGCTTTTTATATTTCCGGGCAATTGCTGACCGAGGATTATTACGTTTTCAACAAACTGGCCAAGGGGCTGATAGGCACCAACAATGTTGATACCAATTCGCGGTTGTGCATGTCCTCCGCCGTGGCGGGCTATAAAGCCACATTAGGTGCCGATGCGCCGCCTGCCTGCTATGAGGATATAGACCATGCCGCATGTATTTTCATCGCCGGTTCCAACACCGCGTATGCCCACCCCATCCTGTATCGGCGCATTGAACAGGCCAAGGCCAAAAACCCCGAACTGAAAATCATCGTCGTCGATCCGCGCCTTACCGATACCGCACAAGCAGCGGATTTGCACCTCGCCATCCTGCCCGGCACCGATGTCGCCTTGTTCAATGGCATGCTGCATGTGATGCTGTGGGAAGGCTTGCTGGATATGGCCTACATAAAAGCGCATACCAGCGGATTTGAAGCACTCAAAGACACCGTGCGCGAATATACGCCGAAAATGGTGGCAGATATTTGCGGCATCCGGGAGGCCGACATCCTCACCGCCGCCAAGTGGTTTGGAGCCGGGCCTACGCTTTCGCTGTATTGTCAGGGTTTGAATCAATCCACCAGCGGCACGGATAAAAATGCGGGCTTGATTAATCTGCATCTGGCCACCGGGCAAATCGGTAAACCCGGTGCCGGGCCGCTTTCGCTCACCGGCCAGCCCAATGCCATGGGCGGGCGCGAAGTTGGCGGCATGGCCAATTTACTGTCTGGGCATCGGGATTTAGCCAACCCTGAACACCGCGCGGAAGTCGCCAAATTCTGGGGTGTGGAAAGCGTGCCCGCCACACCCGGCACCACCGCCGTGGAAATGTTTGAAGGCTTGCGCGATGGCCACATCAAGGCGGTATGGATAGCCTGCACCAATCCGGCACACTCCATGCCTGATCTTGCCCAGGTAATAGCAGCCCTGAAAAATGCCGAATTGGTGGTAGTGCAAGACGCTTTTCATGACACGGAAACCACCGCGTTTGCCGATGTGTTGCTGCCCGCTTCCAGCTGGGGAGAAAAAACAGGCACGGTGACCAACTCCGAGCGTCGCATTACCCATGTCAATGCCGCCATCCTGCCACCGGGAGAGGCGCGCCATGATTGGCAAATCGCGGTGGATTTTGCCCGGCGGCTAGGTAGCAAACTGCATTCCGCCGAACACGCACAGCGCTTGTTCCCCTACACCGACCCCGAACAAATTTTCAATGAACACCGTGCAAGCACACGCGGCCGCGATCTCGATATTAGCGGCTTGAGCTATCAGCTGCTGGATACCGCAGGCGCACAGCAATGGCCGTTTCCCGAAGGTGCTGTCACCGGAGAAAAACGGCTGTATGGCAACGGCCAATTTGAGAATGCCGATGGCAAAGCGCATTTTTCCAACACACGTTACCGCGCCACGTTTGACAAAACCGATGTGCGCCACCCGCTACACCTCACCACCGGCCGCCTGCGCGATCAATGGCATGGCATGAGCCGCACCGGCACCGTGGCACAACTTTTCAACCATGCGGAAGAGCCGGTCATTTCCATGAATGCGGGCGACATGCAGCGCCGCGCCATTACTGCGGGTGATCTAGTCAAGGTCAGCAACAAACGCGGCAGCCTGATGCTGCGCGCCATGCCCTCCGACGAAATGATGCCCGCACAAACCTTCATCCCCATGCACTGGGGTAGCCAGCATATGAGCGGCCTGGGCGTGAACGCGCTGATGCCTGCCGCTTTTGACAAAATTTCCAAACAGCCGGAACTGAAACATAGCGCAATCAAAATAGAAAAAGCGGAGCTGCCCTGGCGCATGACGGTGATGCGGCAATGCCATGATTTACGCCTGCTGCAAGCCATACGCGGCCTGCTGCAACACTTTGATTACGCCAGTTGCGGCCTGTATGGCCGTGGCGACGGCATGGTGATATTGCGTGCGGCACACCATGCGCCACCGGACAAAGCAGTCATTTTGCAACTGGATGAACTGCTGGGCATGACCGCAAACACCCCCATGCTGATTTACAACGATGCCAAACGCGGCATTTGCAAACGTATTGCCGTCGAAAACGATCAAGTCACCGGCATCTACCTCATAGGCGAAACACTGGCTAGCGCATGGCTAAAAGAAGTCATGAGCGAAGGCAAATTCAACGATGAACTGCGGCGCTGGGCGCTCGCCCCGTTAAGCGCCCCGCCTGTGAGCCAACACAGTCGCGGCAAAATCCTCTGTAACTGCATGAATGTGGCCGAGAATGAAATTATTGAAGTCATCAAGCTAGGCGGCAATTTGCCTGCATTACAGGCCAAACTAAAATGCGGCACCGAATGCGGCTCATGTATGCCTGAATTAAGGCGGCTGGTAAAAGTGCACGGCAAGTATGCAGAGCAACTGTAGCCTTGATTACGCTACGCTTCATCCAAGGCTTGCCCGGGAAAATTGAGCATGGGTTTGGAGGCTCTGATTAAATCCTTTAACAAGCTGGGGACGCACGATAACTGACTGATTCCGTTCATGGTGCGCTTGTCTAACCATGTTTGTTCACAGCATCCTTGGTTGGTGCTGAATTTTGGCTAAGAGGCCTATCTGTGTTTGTCGTTTTAGTAAATTTATTAAGGTAACACTGATTTATTCGCTCGTCTTTCCCGCGAAGGCGGGAATCAATTTTAATCAACAAGCTGGATCCCCGCTTTCGCGAGGATGACGAATAAATAAATGCTTCCTTAAGCTTACAAATCAAAAGTTAAACTTTACATTTATAAAATGGACCGCGCCAGCCGGGTAATACCACTTTGGCCAAGGCCATATTTACAAACAAATGGCGTAGCTTTGCCGGAGAGCAAGCCTTAACACCATGGATCATTTATGGAGGAACGGAAACTTATGAACGGCAAAATTGCAAGGTGAATGGCTGGAGAAAGATCACTGATTAACGCGGTTGATATGGAGGGTATCGATTCAGACCATGGTTCAGACAAGATATTGCAATTTCAATCGTGTCTGAACCCATTTGTCTTTGCGCTTGAATGATGGGTTGGACAACATATTAACCGCCAACAGGTGTGCAAAGCTCAATTAACGTACCCTCTGGACAGCGCACATAAGAAACAACTTGCCCCCAAGGCTTGGTTTCTGGTGGGCTAACCTCAACTGCCCCCGCAGAAATAGCGGTTTTATGACTTTCTTGCACTGATTGAGTAACAAAAACTAGCTCAATACCCAATGGTTTTGATGTTGAATTAACTGCAACATAACCGGCAGGAAAGTTTGATGACCCAAGTGTATGAGAAGCGAAAGCCAACGTTGTTTCTCCAGTTTCCAGTTCGCCGTAATCTCCTGCCTCATGAAGAAAGCGACGAGAAAAACCAAATGCTTTTTCAAAAAACGCTAGCGACGAAGCAACATTGCTAACATAAACGATAGTGTAGCCAAATTTCATACTGAATCCTTTTATGCCCAACGAGGCTATAGAAAAACCCTGTTTAAGGAGTTTTTGACGATTGTAAGTGATTGATTTCTCATGATCCTACTTTTCAAATTTGGGGATTTTCTACAGCCTCAACGTTAAGTTGAGGGGCTGTCGCGGGCTGCTTCGCGGCAGTCCAGCTCGAACGTTAGGTTAGGCCGTATGCTAAAGCGTGAGCGTTTTGCTCAATACGACCGTCTAAGCAGATCATGCGATGATATTACAACGTCTTAATTCTTGGTTAACTACCTGAAGCCCTTTTATTAGCGCGTAGGTTGGGCAGAGCGGTAGCGAAGCCCAACCTACCACGCTGGATCTGATGTTGTGGCACATTGGACAAAATAATGCGGGGGCGGCGCGGTAATTTAAAACTCCAAAATCCGAAGGAAGATTAAAACCAAAGTATATCATTAAACCGTGGTCTGTCCCCAATTCTGCTTGACGATGGCATCTACGGCAACCTTTCGAAGTGAAACTGACAACTCATATTCGTAGAGCGAGACGTTCGGCAAATATGAGCATGCCAACTTCAAGTCTTCGGATATTTCGCGGGCTGCGATGATTCCTCTGACACTTTGGCCGGATTCCGCGTGATGCTTTTCGATCCAAGCCATGTATCGGAGAATTTGCCCAATTACTCGGTCATAGCCGCGAGAAACCTTGAGTTCGATAACCACGAAATTCCGTTGGGCGTCCAAGGCGAGGATGTCGATGAAGCGACCCCCGACAGGAAACTCAATTCCGGTAATACCTTCGTCTTGGTAGAGCTGGAGACCAGGCTCGATGTGCGATAGGTTCTTCGCCAGAAAGTCTCGAAGATCGCTCTCGTATGCAAATTCGCTTGGGCTTTGAACTTCGATCGGTTCTACCAATTCCTCTTGAGACGCGGAAGCGTCTGACTTTGAGTGTATTGGCGCTGGATCGGTTGCTGCGTCGTAGAGGCGAAAATGTGCGCCATCAATCTGAAACAAGAGGTCTTCGTCTGCCTTTACGCTGTAGTGCAAGCGGCTCGGGGCATTCGTTGAAAAGCGAATGAGGTGCGCGGAGATTGTGCCTTCCTTGATCTTCGGATAGTTCTGAGCAAACCACTCAAGGGCGGCATCTTTCGAGAAGTGCTGTCCCGAGGTCGGGGTCAACGTGAAAATCATGTCGCGGATCAGTACGCGGACTGGCTTGTCGTAGATGGGCATAGTGGCGAGATTGAAAGGGCTAACGTAATATATACGACATATTTTGTCTTATAATCCAGACGTGTTGTCGCGTAATATAACTTTTATTATTAAAATACAATAACATACTTAACATTCCATTAGCTTTTGAGACATTTCTTGCAAGAAAATACGAAATTGCCGCCAGCGCCTGAAATTCCTGACCAGGTACGCGATAAAATTAGTTGCAAGCATTATAGCTTGAACGCAGAGGTGGTGTATGTATCTTGGGTTAAACCGTATGTTTTGTTCCATGACTAGCCGTGCCATGGGCAAATGGTGTGAATCTTAGGGGGCGTGGGTCAATCGGAATGCTTATCTTCGACTATCGCCCCAGGTATCACAGCAATTCAATCTTAGCGCAAACGGTGCCAATTTTTCAGACTCGCCAAGCAATTGTTTAGTAGTAACAACCGCGTGGTACAAAAGCGGTACCCGGAGCAGAATGGCAAAAATTTAATCTGCACATGATTTCGCTATCCGCGCTTTGGGCAGTGGTAACATATAAAAAATTCTGTAAACAAGGCGATAAAAATGACCATCCTGACCATACCAACCCAGCCATTTAACGATCAAAAACCCGGAACTTCCGGCCTGCGCAAAAAGGTGCCGGTTTTCAAGCAGGCGCATTATCTGGAAAATTTCGTGCAGTCCATTTTTGACACCATAGCCGCACCGCAGGGAGCCACGCTGACCCTGGGCGGCGATGGGCGTTATTACAATCTGGAAGCAATTCAAACCATACTCAAAATGGCAGCTGCCAATGGTTTTGGGCGTGTGCTGGTGGGGCGTTGCGGCATATTGTCCACACCTGCCGCCTCCTGCGTGATTCGCAAGTATCAAACCTTCGGCGGCATCATTCTTTCCGCCAGCCATAATCCGGGCGGGCCGGATGGCGATTTCGGCATCAAATACAACACGCAGAACGGCGGCCCGGCCCCGGAGAAAATCACCGAAGCGATTTTTGCCAACAGCAAAAAAATCAGCCAATACCTGGAGTATCAGGCTTCGGATATTGCGCTGGATGAAATTGGTGAGTTTGATCTGGGTGGCATGGTGGTGCAAGTGATAGACCCGGTAACCGATTACGCAGATTTAATGGCTTCCCTTTTTGATTTCAATGCCATACGCGATTTGCTGAGCAGCGGTTTCCGCATCAAATTTGATGCCATGCACGCGGTGAACGGCCCTTATGCCAAGGAAATTCTGGTCAAGCGTTTGGGCGCGACGGAAAATAGCGTAATGAACGCCGTTCCATTGAAAGACTTTGGCGGCGGCCATCCTGACCCCAATCTGACCTATGCCCATGATCTGGTGGAAATACTCTACGGTGACAATGCGCCGGATTTTGGTGCCGCCTCCGATGGCGATGGCGACCGCAACATGATTTTGGGCAACCATTTCTTTGTGACCCCCTCCGATAGTCTGGCCGTGCTCGCCGCCAATGCCAAATTGGTGCCGGGCTACGCCAGCGGCATTGCCGGTATTGCCCGCTCTATGCCCACCAGCGCAGCAGCTGACCGCGTGGCGGCAGCGCTGGGCATTCCCTGTTTTGAAACACCTACCGGCTGGAAATTTTTTGGCAACCTGATGGATGCAGGCAAAGTCACACTCTGTGGCGAAGAAAGTTTCGGCACCGGCTCCAACCATGTGCGCGAAAAAGACGGCTTGTGGGCGGTGCTGTTCTGGCTGAATATTCTCGCTGTTAAAAAACAAAGCGTGCAGGAAATTCTCATGGCGCATTGGGCACAATATGGCCGCAATGTGTATTCACGCCATGATTACGAAGGTATTGCCAGCGATGCCGCCAATGGCGTGATGCAACATTTGCATGAAAATCTGGGCGCTTTTAGTGGCCAGGCATTTGGCCGCTACACCGTCAAGGTGGCCGATGATTTCAGCTACACCGACCCAGTCGATAGCAGCGTCAGCAGCGGTCAGGGCGTGCGCATTCTGTTCACCGACGGCTCACGCATCGTATTCCGCCTCTCCGGCACCGGCACCGAAGGCGCTACGCTACGTATTTATCTGGAAGCGTTTGAGCCGGATACCAAGCAACATCATCTGGATGCGCAAGTTGCGCTGGCAGAATTAATCACCATTGCGCTGCAAATCTCCCAGCTCAAAGATAGAACCGGACGCGATACACCGACGGTGATTACTTAATTGTTGCAAAAAAGCAGGGTGCGTTTTACGCACAGCTGCCGGTCTGCATACAGCAAGCTATTCGTATAGCTTGCTGTATGAAATACACCCTGCGCAAACTACAATGTAATAAGGCAATCACTTCAATCTGGAGAAATCGAGTGAACACACTAATAACAGTTAAACCCTTAGTTAGGCTTCATCTCATGAAAAATACAGCCTTGCTGCTTGCCATGCTGAGTACACCCATCGCCGCGTATTCTGGTACTTTTACCGATGCGATGACGCGTTGTCTTGCCAATTCCACGACTGGCAAAGATAGAATTGATCTGGCGCGCATGATGTTTTCAGTCATGGCACTGCACCCGGATCTGACGGACATTGCATCTATCCTGCCAGATAAAAGAGATGCCATTTACAAATCAAGCGGCCTCATCTATAACAAACTGATGGGAGATGTATGCAGTAAAGAACTGAAAGTCGCGATTCAATTCGAGGGTGAAACCGCCGCCAAAGCGGGTTTCGAATTTCTCGGCAAGCTCGCCATGCAAGAGCTGATGTCAAACCCCAATGTGACGGCAGGCTTTTCCGACGCGGGGAAATATATCGACACCAAGAAAATTCTAGGCATTACCAAACCCCAATAAATCGGGCCAACAACAGCTTTCCAATGCGCGCAGGACGAGAATACACATAGCCTTATCCTGCATTTGAAACACCACCCACGGCGAAATGCGTTTCACTTTTCCATCCTATAAAAACATACGCTTGATTTCAACCTGGAATAATTTCCATTGCCCAACCCGCCTGAAATACCTGAATTACGCCAATTAGCGTTGACTTGGCTAGCTGAGACCGAGCCTGCCGGTAAAGTGGCGGGCGTGCAGGCTTTGGCGCAGGCCTGGCAAACCGGTACGCTGGAGCTGGATACGCAAGCCTTACCAAGACCAACCGCCAATATCCCCGGTTTGCCGAGCAAACCGGAACTGGTGTCGCCACTCGCGGTTAAACGCCGCGCCATGAATACAATAGAAGGCCGCGCAGTTTTGCTGCATGCGCTGGCGCATATCGAGTTCAACGCCATCAATCTGGCACTGGATGCAATCTGGCGTTTTGCCGGGATGCCGCGCGAATTTTATGCGGACTGGTTGCGGGTGGCGGCGGAAGAGGCGTTGCATTTTTCGCTGCTGGCGGCGCATTTGCAAACACAGGGTTATGCTTATGGCGATTTCACCGCGCACAATAGCTTGTGGGAAATGGCGGCCAAAACGCAGGGCGATATACTCGCCAGAATCGCGCTTATCCCCAGAACCATGGAAGCGCGCGGACTGGATGCCACGCCGCAGGTGCGCGCCAAATTTGCCCAAGCCAAGGATACGGCGGCGGTGGAGATTCTGGATATTATTCTGCGCGATGAAATCGGCCATGTGGCCACGGGTAACCGCTGGTTCCACTGGCTATGCCAGCAACGCGGGCTGGAGCCTGTTGCCACTTATGCAGGTTTGGCCGCCGATTATGCCGCGCCCAAACTGCGCGGCCCGTTCAATTTGCCAGCCAGACGCGCGGCGGGTTTTAGCGAGGAAGAATTGGCGGCGTTAACGCCATAGCTTGAACACGTTCCCAGATGGCGGAATATTTCGGGCTCTATGTGGTTTGTATTGGGTAGAAGAATGTCTTCCCCCTTTGCAAAAGGGGGAAGACATTCTTCTGCTAACTACTAGCGAGCCAACTGCCACAACTTGCATTACCCACTGTTTCACATAGAGCCTTTAAAACACATTCTTAAGGCTCCAATCGCCCCATAGTAACCCGCAGAATCCCCGCTAAATCCTGCGCATGGTCAATCTCAACAAAACCGGCCTGCTGTAACAAATCGGCGACTGACTGTGCCTGATTATAGCCATGCTCCAACAGCAGCCAGCCCTGCGGCTGGAGATGTAATGCCGCTGCTGCCACAATCCGGCGAATATCATCCAGCCCATCCTGACCGGAAGCCAGCGCCGAGAGTGGCTCAAAGCGCAAATCGCCTTGTTGCAGGTGCATATCCTGCTGTTCTATATACGGCGGATTGCTGACAATCACATCAAATTGCTCACCCGCCAGCGCTGAAAACCAATCACTCAGCACAAAGCGCACATTGGCGATCTTCAGGTTTTGTGCATTCTGTTTAGCCACAACCAGTGCGGCTGGCGAGGTATCTACGGCAATGACTTCGGCCTGCGGCCTATGTTGGGCAAGGCTCAAGGCAATGGCACCGGAACCTGTGCCCAGATCCAGCACTCTGCATTTATCGCTCTCGCCCTCCGTGAGAGGGGCTAGGGGTGGAATTTTGGCCAAGGCCGCCTCCACCAGCGTTTCCGTATCCGGTCGTGGAATCAGCGTATCAGGCGTGACTTTCAGCTTCAGCCCATAAAATTCGCGGTAGCCAAAAATATAAGCCATCGGTTCACCGCTTGCTCGACGCTTCAACAAGGTTTGAAACGTTGACTGGACATTGGCCGGCAGGACATCATTGTCATGGGCAATCAACCATGCCCGGTTGACACCTAGCGCATGTTGCATAAGAAGCTGCGCCTCAAAAGCCGCACCTTCTATTTTCAGCTGAGCGGCAGCCGCAACCAGCATGGATTTGATAGATTGAGTGCTGGTCATTTCAATGGAACAAAGCGGCAAATTGCTAGTGATTGCCAACGCAAACATGCATCATTTGGCACTTTTTCTCAACAAACAGATTAATTATCTTCACCCAAACTCGCCAGCAGATCCGCCTGATGTTCTGCGGCTAACGCCCCTATCAGCTCATCCATATCGCCTTCGGTAATCGCGTCGATTTTGTACAGGGTGAGGTTGATACGGTGGTCGGTAATACGGCCTTGCGGGTAGTTGTAGGTGCGAATGCGTTCGGAGCGATCACCGGAACCGATCAAACTTTTGCGTTCGGAAGCGATTTTTGATTGTTGCTCATCCACTTGTTTGGCTTTGATGCGCGCCGCCAGCACGGCAAAAGCCTGGGCTTTATTGGCGTGTTGGCTGCGACCTTCCTGGCACTCCACCACAATCCCCGTTGGCGCATGGGTAATACGCACGGCGGAATCGGTTTTGTTGATGTGCTGGCCGCCAGCACCACTGGCGCGAAAAGTATCAATACGAATATCCGCCGGGTTGATAACCACGTCGGTCACCGCATCCACTTCCGGCAACACGGCCACCGTGCAGGCGCTGGTGTGTATACGCCCCTGGGTTTCGGTATCAGGCACACGCTGCACGCGGTGGCCGCCAGATTCAAATTTCAATTTGGAATACGCGCCATAACCTTCTATCTTGGCAATGATTTCCTTGTAGCCGCCCATCTCACCTTCATTGGCGGACATGATTTCCACTTTCCAGCGTTGGCGCTCGGCATAGCGGCTATACATGCGGAACAAATCACCGGCAAATAGCCCGGATTCGTCACCGCCGGTACCGGCGCGAATTTCCAGAAAAATATTTCTTTCATCGTTGGGGTCTTTGGGCAGCAACAAGGTTTGCAAGGCTTGCTCTATGGCTTCCAGCTTGTTTTTTCCCAGCTCGATTTCTTCCTGCGCAAATTCTTTCATGTCCGGGTCACTCAACATGCTTTGCGCTTCGCTAATGTCGGCCTCGGCTTTTTCAAACGCGCGGTATTGTTCAACGATAGGTGTGATTTCCGCGTGTTCACGCGTAATTTTGCGGTAGTTATCCATATCCGCTGTGGCTTGCTCGCTGCTTAACAGGCGATCTAGCTCATCTAAACGCTCGCCCAGAGTGGCAAGCTTTTTAATCATTGATGGTTTCATAGGGGTTTTTAAATAGTGTTCTGTTTCAGGATTGATGCAATTGATAAAGTTGACGCAAGAGTACGTCCAGCTGCTCGCGCTCTGCGCCCTGGCTGCTATTCAGTGCGTGGCTGGGACCGTGCAAAAGTTTATTAATGAGCGCATTACTCATGGTTTCAAGCACGGTAGCGGGGTCTTCACCACGCGCCAGTGATTTGTGTGCTTTTTCCAGCTCATGACGGCGCAATCTGTCTGCCTGATCGCGCAGGGCACGTATGGTGGGCACGCCGTTGCGCGTTTGCAGCCAATGCATAAAGTTGTCAACGCGCGCACTGATAATGGTCTCCGCTTCCACAGCCGCTTCCTGCCGGTTATCCATGCCTTCCTGCACAATTTGCGCCAGGTCATCCACGGTGTAAAGAAACACGTCGTCCAGTTCCGCCACTTCCGGTTCAATATCGCGCGGCACGGCCAGATCAACCATGAACATGGGTCTGTGTTTGCGCGTTTTTATCGCGCGTTCTACCATACCCAGACCAACAATCGGCAATTGGCTACCCGTGCTGGTGACGACAATATCAAATTCCGCCAGTTTTTCAGATATTTCACTCAGCAAAATAGCCGATGCGCCAAATTTTTCCGCCAATTCAACGCCACGTTCCAGCGAGCGATTGGCAATAGTGATGCTGAGTGGATTTTGTGCAGAAAAATGATTGGCGCAAAGCTCTATCATTTCCCCAGCGCCAATGAATAGCACTTTCTGGCTGCGTAAATCGCCAAAAATTCGCTGCGCCAGCTTAACCGCTGCCGCTGCCATGGAAATCGAGCTGGCACCAATATCGGTCTGTGTACGCACTTCTTTGGCTACGGCAAATGTGCGTTGAAACAGCTGGTGCAGCAAGGTACCCAGCGTACCGGCATCTTCCGCTATTTTTACCGCCTGCTTCATTTGTCCCAGAATCTGCGCTTCGCCCAGCACCATGGAATCCAGCCCGGAGGCCACGCGGAAGGCATGTTTGACGGCTTCTTGCTGCGGCAAGGTATAAATGTATGGCTGAATATTATGCGCTTGCAACTGATGATATTGCGCCAGCCAGTTCAGCGCCTTCTGCGGATCTTCTGCATTGCAATACAGCTCCATGCGATTACAGGTGGAAAGAATGGCGGCTTCTTTCACTCCATAAGCCGCGCTGTGCATGGTTAAATCGCGCAAGGCTTCGCCCAATTTTTCATGCTGAAAAGCCACATGTTCACGAATGGAGACTGGGGCGGTGGTGTGGTTGAGACCAACAGTGAATAAATGCATCCCGCAATTTTCCCGTATCAGAGAAGCATAAGCAACCATTTATAAAGCGTGGCTCTAAAAATTCAACAGATCACACATCCTCCTGGCGAATCGCTCGCGTAATCCTGCGCAGGATTACGCAATATTGCCCAAGGGTTACGGCTTAATTGGAAACAATCTTCGCCAGCGCCTGAGATTTATCATGCACGCACTGTTTCTTGGCGGTTGAATCCGGTTAAAATAAGCGTTTTACCAATGGCAGACTAAAATCATGGCTAAAACCTTCCGCATTGCTCCCAGTATTCTTTCCGCCAACTTTGCCAAGTTGGGGCAGGAAATTACCGATGTCATCACTTCCGGCACGGATATTGTTCATTTTGATGTGATGGATAATCACTATGTTCCCAACCTGACCATAGGCCCGCTGGTTTGCGAGGCGATTCGCCCGGTAACCGATGCCATTATTGACGTACATTTGATGGTAAAACCGGTTGATCGCATCATTCCCGATTTTGCCAAAGCGGGTGCCAACATCATTACCTTTCATCCTGAAGCTTCCGATCATATCGACCGTAGCCTGTCGCTGATTCGTGAGCACGGCTGTAAATCCGGCTTGGTGTTTAATCCGGCCACACCGCTGGATTTTCTGGATTACGTCATGGACAAAGTGGATATGATTCTGCTGATGTCGGTTAACCCCGGCTTTGGCGGTCAAAAATTCATTCCCGGCACCTTGGACAAGCTCAAACAGGCCCGCGCCAGAATTGATGCCTACACAGCTAAAACCGGTCGTGAAATCTGGCTGCAAGTCGATGGCGGTGTCAATGTCGCCAATATCGCTGAAATCGCGCGTGCCGGTGCAGATACCTTCGTGGCCGGTTCTGCGGTTTTTGGCGCGGGCAAAGATAGCGATGCCAATCGTTACAACACCATCGTCAGCGCCTTGCGTGCCGAGTTGGCCAAGGTTTAATTGCACGTGAATCGACAACTAAAAACTTTCCCGCTGGCGGTTAAGGCTGTGGTCATAGATTTGGACGGAACCTTGCTGGATACCGCGCCGGATCTGGCCGAAGCCGCCAACCGCATGTTAGAGGAGCTGGCGTTGCCGCCGATTGATGGCACTTTGCTTAAAACCTTTATAGGCAATGGCGTGGCCAAGTTAATCAAGCGTGTATTAACCCGCGACATGGAAGCCGAGCCTGATGCCGCGTTGTTTGCGCAAGCACAGCCGATTTACGAAAAACATTATCATGCTGTGGTCAGCCTTAATAGTCGGCCTTACGCAGGCGTGGTCGATGGCTTAAACGTGTTGAAACAGGCCGGTTACCGCTTGGCTTGCATTACCAACAAAGCAGAAAGCTTTACCCTGCCCTTGCTCAAAGACACGGGCTTGCATGATTATTTCGAGCTGATTTTATCCGGCGACAGTTTGCCGAAAAAGAAGCCCGACCCCATGCCTTTGTTACATGCCTGTGAAAAGTTTGCAGTGCAGCCTGAAGAAATGCTGCTGATTGGTGATTCGCTTAACGATACGCAAGCTGCGCGGGCGGCAGGCTGCCATATATTCTGTGTGCCTTATGGCTACAATCGCGGACAGGATGTGTGCGAGTTGGATTTGGATGCGGTGGTTGATACTTTGCTTGATGCTACAAAACTCATCTCCTTAAGCTGAAGCCAAGTGAACTTGAAAAATCCTCGCAATTTAACACCCAGAATTAAAAATCCATGCTTAAACCAATAAACTTCAAATTTTACGATGGGCGATGGCGGTACTGATTTTGCCTTTTCATCGGGCGGCTGTATGTCGCCACATCGCTAATTTTAGAATTTGAGGATTTCCATGTTACAAACCATCAGCCAACAAGCTTTTGAAACCTTGGCCAACGCTGGCTACAACCGTATTCCATTAGTGGTCGAGACTTTTGCTGATCTCGATACGCCGCTTTCTCTTTATCTCAAACTCGCCAATCAGCCTTATTCCTACTTGCTGGAATCAGTACAGGGTGGCGAACGCTTTGGTCGCTATTCCATCATAGGTTTGCCTGCACGCACACGTATTGTGGCCGTTGACAGAGAAATACAGGTATTGCAGGATAATCAGGTCATTGAAAGCGTCAATCATGTAAATCCTTTGGATTTTGTGCAGGCTTATCAGGCGCGTTTCAAAACGCCCCCTGCGCAAAGTCTGCCCTATCACGGCTTGCCACGTTTCACTGGTGGTCTGGCAGGTTATTTTTCTTATGAAACCATACGTTATATTGAGCGCAGATTAGCCAATACCAAAAAACCGGATGTGCTGGGAACGCCGGATATATTGCTTATGGTTTCGGAAGAACTGGCCGTGGTCGACAATCTTTCCGGCAAGCTGTATTTTATTGTTTACGCCGACCCCGCGCAGAAAGATGCCTACCCACATGCGCAAGCAAGACTGCGAGCATTAATCGCGCAACTGAGAAAACCGGTTGCAGTACCGGAAGCACCAGCCTTTGCCGCCACAACAGCCACTTCGGAATTCGGCGAAACCGGCTTCAAGGAAGCCGTCGAAAAAGCCAAACGCTATATTTTTGATGGCGACATCATGCAGGTAGTGTTATCACAACGCATGTCACAACCCTTTACTGCCCCGCCATTATCTTTATATCGCGCCTTGCGCAGCCTGAATCCATCCCCATATATGTTCTATTACGACATGGGCGATCATCATGTGGTGGGCGCTTCACCGGAGATTCTGGTGCGACTGGAAAACGATACGGTCACTGCACGTCCGATTGCCGGAACCCGTCCACGCGGCAAAACGCGCGAGGACGATATTGCACTGGCAGAGGAATTGCTGGCTGACCCCAAAGAGCGTGCCGAGCATGTGCAACTGATGGATCTGGGGCGTAATGATGTAGGCCGCGTTGCACAAACCGGCACAGTAAAAGTGACGGACAACATGATGATAGAGCGCTATTCACATGTAATGCATATCGTCTCCAATGTGGAAGGCAAACTCAAACCCGGCATGGATGCCATAGACGTACTCAAGGCCACTTTCCCGGCGGGCACTGTCAGCGGCGCACCCAAGGTGCGGGCGATGGAAATCATAGACGAGCTGGAACCCAGCAAGCGCGGCATTTACGCGGGGGCTGTGGGCTATCTAAGCTTCAATGGTGATATGGACGTAGCCATTGCCATCCGTACCGGTGTGATTAAAAATGGCAGGCTGTATGCCCAGGCGGGCGCTGGCATCGTGGCTGATTCAGTACCGGCAAGTGAATGGACGGAAACCCAAAACAAGGCGCGTGCCGTATTGCGCGCAGCTGAAATTGTGCAGGCGGGTCTGGATAATAACGATTAAGCATGATGCCATGCAGCGTCTGTTAAACGCGCTGGTTTTGAAAATGGCTAAAGCCACTCACTATTATCATTCAGTCAGCCAAGACGGCTTTATTACTGATTAAAATCGCTTAAGGCTTTCACTCGGAACCAAATACGGCGAAAATAGCGGACTAATTTATTTAAAATCATGAATCCAACATAATGCAAAAACAAAATAGCTTCAATAATGATGAGTTGCTGGCCTGCGGGCGCGGTGAAATGTTCGGTGCCGGTAATGCACAATTGCCACTACCGCCCATGCTGATGTTTGATCGCATTGTTTCCATCACTGAAGACGGTGGGGCTTATGGCTGCGGCCAGATTATTGCTGAACTGGATGTAAAACCTGAGCTGTGGTTTTTTGACTGTCACTTTACTGGTGACCCGGTCATGCCTGGCTGTCTCGGGCTGGATGCCATGTGGCAACTGGTAGGCTTCTTCCTTGGCTGGATGGGTGCTCCGGGGCGAGGCCGCGCACTAGGTGCCGGTGAGGTTAAATTTAGCGGTCAAGTATTGCCAACCGGCAAACTGGTTACTTACCGCATAGATTTGAAGCGTGTTATTTTACGTAAACTGGTCATGGGCATTGCCGATGCGACGATGGAACTGGATGGCAGAGAAATTTATGTCGCCAAAGATCTGCGTGTCGGCCTGTTCACTCGTACCGATAACTTTTAGAAAACTTGGGGAGCACGATTATGCAAACACGTCGTGTAGTGGTAACAGGCCTGGGCATTGTTTCCAGTCTGGGAAATAATCAAACTGAAGTGCTGGCTAGCTTGCGCGAAGGCCGTTCCGGCATTACTTATCAGCCGGAATACGCTGAAAAAGGCTTGCGCTCGCAAGTGGCCGGCTCGATCAAGAATTTGAATGTTGAAGAACACATAGACCGCAAGTTAATGCGCTTTATGGCCAAAGGTCACGCCTATGCCTGGCTGGCGATGCAACAAGCCATTGCCGATGCGCAATTGCCGGAAGCCTTGGTTTCCAACGTGCGCACCGGTCTGATAGTAGGTGCTGGCGGTGCTTCACATGAAAGTATTTCAGAGGGCATAGATACGCTGCGCGAAAAAGGCGTGCGCCGCGTTGGGCCGTATATGGTGACCAAGGCCATGGCCAGCGGTGTCTCGGCTTGTTTGGCAACCGGTGCCAAAATAAAAGGGGTCAACTATGGCATTAGTTCCGCCTGTTCTACCAGTGCACATTGCATAGGTGCGGGTGTTGAGCAAATTCAAATGGGCAAGCAGGATATTGTGTTCGCTGGCGGTGCCGAAGAAGAGCACTGGACCTTATCATTCATGTTTGATGCCATGGGCGCGCTTTCCAGCAAATTTAACGATACGCCGGAAAGAGCCTCTCGCACTTATGATGCCAATCGGGATGGCTTTGTCATCTCCGGTGGCGGCGGCATTTTAGTGCTGGAAGAATTGGAACACGCCAAAGCGCGCGGTGCAAAAATTTATGCCGAAGTCATAGGTTACGGAGCCACATCTGACGGCTACGATATGGTGGCACCCTCCGGTGAAGGCGCAGTGCGCTGTATGCAGATGGCATTGCAAAATGTGGCAGAGCCAGTGGATTACATCAACACCCATGGCACCAGCACCCCTGTCGGTGATACCAAAGAGCTGGAAGCGATACGCGCTGTATTTGCAGATCAATCCCCGGCCATTGCTTCCACCAAATCACTTTCCGGCCATGCATTGGGTGCGGCTGGCGTGAATGAGGCTATTTACACCTTGCTGATGATGGAAAACCATTTTATTGCCGCTTCTGCCAATATTGAAACCCTGGATCCGGCAGCAGAAGGTCTGAATATCGTCCGTGAGCGCATGGATAATGTGCAGATTGAAACAGCATTATCCAACAGCTTCGGCTTCGGCGGCACCAACGCCACCCTTACTTTTTCCAAACGCAGGCTGTAAGACTCTCTATGTTATTGATGATCGACAACTACGACTCCTTCACCTACAACCTGGTGCAATATCTGGCAGAGCTTGGGCAAGAAGTTTGCGTTTATCGGAATGACGAAATTGATTTAGCCAAAGTTGCAGCATTAAAGCCGCGTCATATCGTCATTTCACCAGGGCCGTGTACGCCCAACGAAGCTGGTATTTCCGTGCCTCTGATACATGAATTTGCCGGCAAGATTCCTATTTTGGGTGTTTGTCTCGGCCATCAAAGTATAGGTCAGGCTTTTGGCGGCAACATCATTCATGCCAAACAACTCATGCACGGCAAAACCTCGCTTATTTATCATAAAAATGTAGGCTTGTTCAAAGACTTACCAAACCCCTACACCGCAACTCGCTATCACTCCCTGGTGATTGAGCGCGCAACTATCCCCGATTGTCTGGAAATTACCGCCTGGACAGAAGATGATGAAATCATGGGGGTACGCCATAAAACCCTACCCATTGAAGGCGTTCAATTTCACCCGGAATCCATACTCACCGAATATGGTCACGAGCTCCTGAATAATTTTCTCAAGGCCTATTAAAAGTGCCAGCATACAAGCATGCACTGCAATCCCTGATAAATCTTACCGACTTCACGCATCTGGAAATGCTGTTTGTGATGCGTCAAATCATGAGTGGCGCATTTACTCCAACGCAAATTGCCGCTTTATTGATTGCCTTGCGCATGAAAGGAGAAACGGTAGATGAAATCAGCGCTGCTGCCGAAGTCATGCGCGAGCTGGCAAGCAATGTGCAACTTGGCGATGCTACGCATCTCATTGACACCTGTGGCACTGGCGGCGACGGCATCCAGACCTTCAATGTTTCTACAGCCTGTGCCTTTGTAGCCGCTGCTGCTGGTGCCAAAGTAGCCAAACATGGCGGACGTTCCGTCTCATCCACCTGCGGCAGTGCTGATGTACTGGAAGCTTTGGGCGCAAATGTGAAATCAACAGCGGAACAAGTCGCACGCAGTGTAGACCAAATTGGTATTGGCTTCATGTTTGCGCCTAACCATCACAGCGCCATGAAATATGCAGCACCTGTGCGCCGTGAATTAGGCGTGCGCACCTTGTTTAACTTGCTGGGGCCGCTCACCAATCCGGCAGGTGCCAAACGACAAGTCATGGGCGTGTTTGACCGCGCACTCACCGGAAAACTGGCACATGTGCTACAAAAGCTAGGCAGTGAGCATGTTTTAGTGGTACATGGCGCGGATGGTATGGATGAAATTTCCTTTTCCGGCGATACCTACATAGCCGAACTAAAAGACGGCCAGGTCAGCGAATATGTCATTAATCCACAATTATTTGGTTTGCCGCTACATGATGTGCAAGGCATACGTGTGCAAAATGCCGAAGAATCGAAACACTTGATACTGGCCGTCTTGAGCGGGCAGCAAGATCAGCCGTCTTATCGCGCAGCCCGTGACATCGTCCTCCTCAATGCCGGCGCAGCGATCTATGTGGCAGGGCTGGTGCCAGATTTGGCGGCAGGCATTAAATCCGCAGCACAAGTGATTGATAACGGTGCTGCAATCAACAAGCTCAAACAATTTACTGCATTATCGCAGCAGGCGGCGTAACCCATGTCAGACATTTTGAACAAAATTCTTGAAACCAAACGTGCTGAAATACAGGCAGCGGTAAAGCTTAAGCCGTTGGAGCAACTTATTGAAGAAGCACATAAAGCGCCGCGTACACGCAACTTTGCCGGAGCCATACACGCCAAACTGATTGCCAACAAAGCCGCCGTTATTGCGGAAATCAAAAAAGCCAGCCCATCCAAGGGCATTATTCGTGAAAACTTTAATCCGGCAGAAATTGCGGCAAGTTACGAAAAAGGCGGTGCGGCCTGTTTGTCGGTGTTAACCGATACCCAGTATTTTCAAGGTGATGCCGAATACCTGAAACAGGCGCGTGCGGCCTGCAAGCTACCCGTGTTGCGCAAGGATTTCATCATAGATCCGTACCAGGTCTATGAAGCGCGCGCCATGGGTGCCGATTGCATTTTGCTGATTGTCGCCGCACTGGATTTGCCTAAACTGCTTGAGCTGGAAAAGCTAGCCAATGATTTAGGAATGGCAGTATTGGTTGAAGTACATGACGGCGATGAGCTGAAACTGGCTTTGCAGCTGAATACCCCATTAATTGGCATCAATAATCGCAATTTACGCACATTTGAAGTAACGCTAGACACCACGCTGGGCTTGCTCGCCCAGATACCGGATGACAGATGCGTAGTGACCGAATCCGGCATATTCACACCGGAAGATGTCGCATTGATGCGTAAAAATGATGTGCAAACTTTTCTCGTAGGCGAGGCCTTTATGCGCCAACCTGAGCCAGGTACGGAACTGGCTCGCGTCTTTGCCTGAAATTGATCCAAGGATACAAAATGACTAGCGGAACCTTCCCTAACTCCCGCCCACGCCGTATGCGCCGCGATGATTTTTCACGACGCTTGATGAGCGAAAATGTGTTGACCACAAACGACCTTATTTACCCCGTATTCGTACTCGATGGCACCAATAGAATAGAAGATGTGCCGTCAATGCCGGGTGTGCAGCGACAAAGTATTGATAACTTGTTAAAAACCGCAGCAGAATGCGTAGCGCTTGGCATTCCGGCATTAGCCTTGTTTCCTGTGATAGAAAACCAACTCAAAAGTCTGGATGCTGCCGAAGCTTACAATGCAGAAGGCTTGGTACCTCGCACCATCAAGGCGCTTAAATCCAGCTTCCCCGATCTTGGTGTCATCACCGACATCGCACTTGATCCCTATACCAGCCACGGTCAGGATGGCCTGATAGACGCAAGCGGATATGTGCTGAACGATGAAACCGTGGAAGTGCTTATCAAACAAGCCTTAAGCCATGCGGCGGCTGGTGCGGATGTGGTAGCCCCATCCGACATGATGGATGGTCGTATCGGCCAGATCAGAAAAGCACTTGAAGCTCACGGCTATATACATACCCGCATTCTGGCCTATTCGGCTAAATATGCCTCCGCCTTTTACGGCCCTTTCAGAGATGCCGTCGGCTCTTCTGCTAATCTGGGTAAAGGTGATAAAAAAACGTACCAGATGGATCCTGCCAACAGCAACGAAGCCTTAAAAGAAGTCGCGCTGGACATTGCCGAGGGTGCAGATATGGTAATGGTGAAGCCGGGAATGCCCTATCTCGATATTGTCTATCGCGTAAAACAAGAGCTTGGCATACCCACTTACGCCTATCAGGTAAGTGGCGAATACGCCATGCTTAAAGCCGCCGCACAAAACGGTTGGCTGGACGAAAAAGCTTGTGCAATGGAGGCGTTGCTGGCCTTTAAGCGCGCAGGCGCAGATGGCATTTTGACATATTACGCCATGCAGGCTGCGCGCTGGTTAAAGCTATCCTAGGCTTTGCGTAATACTGGTTCGATTGTCATTTATACGGCTGCTGTGACATCGTCAATCAAGGCTTGCACACTCTTCACGTCAGCCTTGGCAGCATGGCCGCCGCTCACGCTATGCATGGTTCCAGTACGTACATCATTTACCTCAAATACGCTTAATTTAATCAGTCCGTTGGGACCATCCAGAGTAAACACCGGCACTTTTTTGCGGCCATTGCCTTTTTTGTCCGCACCGCCCCTACTATTGGATGTGCGATATGATTTCTCATCCGACTCATAAGGGAGTTGATTGTTCAGCAAAAACATTTCAACATCCTTAAGACTATCCACAAACAAATGTATATGCGTTTCCGCATAGCGGCCTGCAGTGCCATCCAAAACGGATCCAGTCAAAAACGGATTAAACTTCTCCAACATTTTCATCACCAGCAATGCATCATTACGCAGTTGCAGCAAAGTTGCTGGCTGCTCTTCACCCTGATAAATTTCATGAAAAAGCTTAATTTCCTCTTCGATTTGCGCATTGGTAGGTAAACAGTTAAGGTCAACTGCCCCCAATTGACGCCCAGCTTTTTTCTTGGCATAAGCAAAATCAGAAATACCATCTTCGGCCATCATGCGTGCCGCTTGTTGGGCAATCATCTGGCGAATTTGTTGTAGCCGAACGGTGCTATCTTTGGGCATATAAATACCTGATATTAATCCTTCAGGTAAAACTTGACCTGTTTCCAAACCAGGCAGATAAGTGCCCTGGAATGGGAGAGAATTTAGGTTCTGCCCGTGGCTTGGATTTAACTGGTGGTGTATCTGATATGTCGGATGCACCTGTGGCAGGTGCCGGATGCGTAGCTGGCTCAGTCGACGTTGATGGAATTCCAGGTATCACTGACGGCTCAGTAGCTTCTGGCATACCAGGCATGGTAGAAGTATCTTCTTCTACGCCAAGAGGATCACTGTCACCAACTGCCCGAGGTGGATATTCGTGATAAAAATACTCATAAATGCCATCGGTATCATCACTGGCTCGCGTACCCGAGTAGGGATTAATTTTAATCGAAGTGATACCTTCTGGTATTTCAAGGGGTAAATCAGGCGTATTTTTAAGTGCCGTCGCCATATAGCTAATCCAGATGGGTAGTGCTGCGTGCCCGCCTGTTTCATTGCTGCCCAGCGAACGTGGCTGATCAAACCCCATCCAGGCAACAGCAACCTGTTTTGGACTAAACCCCGCAAACCATGTGTCAAATTGATTATTGGTGGTACCCGTTTTGCCCGCCAGATCATTGCGGCCGAGTTGTCGTGCTCTAGCTGCAGTACCTGTGCGAACAACATCCTGCATCATCGAAGTCATCAAAAATGCGTTGCGCGCATCAATCGCTCTAGGAGCACCCCTCGCGGCAAGAGCAACCTTAGTTTGCTCCAGAACCTTGCCCTTACTATCCGTGACTTTGCTAATCAAGTATGGCTTGATACGATAACCGCCATTGGCGAATATGGCATAAGCACCCGCCATTTGCCACGGTGTGACAGCACCAGCACCAAGTGCCATTGCCAAGTATGGTGGATGATCCTTAGCCAAAAAACCGAATCTGGTGATGTATTCCTGCGCATAACCCACGCCTATGGCGCGTAAAATTCGTATGGAAACCATATTTTTGGATTTTGTCAGCGCCGTGCGCATGCGGATTGAGCCATCGTATTTATTATCATAATTATGCGGCTCCCACGCTGAGCCGCTACCGGTTTCTTCAGCAGATAGAAAGAGAGGCGCATCCTGAATCACGCTCGCTGGAGTAAAACCTTTTTCAAGAGCAGCCGAATAAATAAAGGGCTTAAAACTCGAGCCTGGCTGACGCCAGGCCTGGGTAACATGATTGAATTTATTACGATTAAAATCGAACCCGCCTACCAAGGCGCGTACCGCACCACTTTCCGGGTCAAGCGCAACAAATGCAGATTCAACTTGTGGCAATTGGACAACTTGCCAAATATCATTGATACGCATAACCCGTATCACTGCACCAATATCAATTTTTGATTTGGAGCTTTCTTTCTTGTTTAAGCTGTTTTGTATGAAAGCCAAACCTGCGCCTGTAATTTCAATATCTTCACCTGTTTTGGTGTGAGCTTTAACACTTCGCGATGAAACCTGCATGGTAATGGCAGGGATCAAGCCATTAAAAGTCTCAAATTCATCCAATGCTTTATCCATCCAGTTATTATCTGTAACGCCCTCACCTTCTCCTGCACGCACAAACTTTTCCGGTCCACGGTAGCCATGGCGCCGGTCATATTCCAATATATTCTGTAATACAGCGCCATTAGCCGCTTGCTGATTGCTTTTGATGATAGTGGTATAGACGCGCATGCCTGAACTATAAATCGCATCTCCATATTGCTCATGCAACGTCTGCCGTGCAATTTCAGCCACATAGTCGGCAGACAAGTCGCGAGATTGACGCGTAACCCTAAGGCGCAATGGTTGCTCCATAGCTTCATTGAAGGTTTTTTCATCTATAAAATCAAACCGATACATATCACGCAACACCTCGCGCTGTCTATTGGTTGCGCGTTTAAGATTGGCAAATGGGTTGGAGCTTGAAGGTGCCTTGGGTAAGCCAGCCAACATTGCGGCTTCTGCGAGATTAAGGTTTTCCAATGATTTGCCGAAATAAACTTGTGAGGCAGCCTCGAACCCATAGGCACGCTGCCCAAGGTAAATTTGATTAATGTAGAGCTCGAGAATTTTATCTTTAGTTAAACTATGTTCAATTTTAATAGCAAGCAGGGCTTCATTAATTTTGCGCTTGAAAGTAACCTCACTTGAAAGGAAAAAATTACGCGCCACCTGCATGGTAATTGTGCTGGCACCTTCGTGACCGCGACCGCTAAGATTGGTGAAAGCGGCTCGCAGAATTCCTCGGGTATCCACACCACCATGTTGGTAAAAGCGTCGGTCTTCAATCGCCAGTACAGCCGATTTAAGATTTTGCGGGACATCATTAATTTTGATGAAAGCACGTCTTTCCTCACCAAACTCACCGATAAGAAAGTTATCACTTGAATAAACGCGCAACGGCATTTTTGGGCGATAATCGGTCAGCGCCTCAAGCGAGGGTAGCGTAGGATAAATAAGCAGTGCAGATAGACCAACGAGTGCGGTGATTACCAAACCTAGAGAAATAATCGCTAGAACCAGTAATTGCCACCATTTTTTGGGAAGCATGAGATGAGCATTTCAGAAATAATGCAGACGACGCATTATAAATGCTAAGCGTCAGATTTAATAAAATTTTCTTTACTCCTGCTGGGGTTGTTGCTAGCATCGAAGGCGAATTACTCATGTTTTCCGTAACTTACGTAGATAGAAAAGGGATTTTCATTTGAAATTCGACTTCTTCACTGAACGAACCCCACCTCTGATCGGAGTAGACATCAGCTCCATGTCCGTCAAAATTGTGGAGCTCACTGATGGCGGAAAGGGCGTATACCGTCTCGATAGCTACGCCATATCCTCGCTACCTAAAGATGCAATAGTAGATGGCAATATTGTAAATTTAGACCAGGTTTCTGACGCAGTCAGCCGCGCATGGAAACTTTTAAATAGCCGAGAGAAGCGAGTGGCGCTTGCATTGCCAGCGGCCGCAGTTATTAGCAAAAAAGTAATCATGCAAGCGGGTTTGCGCGAAGAAGATATGGAGCTGCAGGTTGAGTCTGAAGCAAACCAATACATTCCTTTTTCATTAGATGAAGTCAATATTGATTTCCAGATATTGGGGGCTGCACCCAACAATGCTGAAGAAGTAGAAGTGTTGATAGCGGCATCACGTAAAGAGAAAATTGAAGATCGCGTGGCTGCTGCAGAGGGTGCTGGACTCAAGGTTGTTGTAATGGATGTAGAAACTTATGCCACTGAGTCAGCCTATGCGCTAGTGGCGAAGCAGTTACCCAATGGCGGCAAAGAACAAACAGTAATGATTATAGATATTGGTCCGCAAACCATGCACATCAATGTGCTGCATGGTAATCAATCTGTTTTCATGCGTGATCAGCCATTTGGCGGAGCACAGCTTACGCAGGAAATCCAGCGCCGCTTTGGGCTTTCTCCAGAAGAAGCAGAAATAGCCAAGCGCAAAGGTGGGCTACCGGATAGTTATGGCGTGGAAGTATTGCAACCGTTCATACAGTCTTTGACACAAGAAGTGACGCGTGCGCTACAGTTTTTTACCAGCTCCACCCAATATAATCGTGTAGATCATATTTTATTAGCGGGTGGTTGCGCGGCAATCGCTGGCATTGATAGGTTAGTACAAGAGCGAACTCAGGTAAATACACTGGTTGCTAATCCATTTATTGGCATGTCCATGAGTGCAAAAATCAAGCAGCAGCAGTTAGCTGCCGATGCGCCAGCCTTGATGATTGCCTGTGGGCTAGCCTTGCGGAGGTTTGATTAATGATACGTATAAACCTGCTACCTCACCGCCAGATTAAACGCGCGGAACGTCAGCGCCAGTTCATTTTAATGCTTGCCGTCATCACCGTCTTGGGAGGTGCCGTTGTATTCGCAGGGCAAACGCTGATTGATTCACGCGTGAATGCCCAGACTGAACGTAACGCGCGCTTAGAGACCGCCAACGCCCAGCTCGAAAAAGAAATAGATGAAATAAAAAATTTGAAGGGGCAGATACAGGATGTACTTTCGCGCAAACAAGTCGTGGAAAATCTGCAAACCAATCGAAGTCAAGCCGTGGTAGTTTTGGACGAAATTAGCCGAAAATTACCAGAGGGCATGTATTTAAAAAGCATCAAACAAAAAGCGAATCTAATTACTACTGAAGGTGTGGCTGATACCAATGCGCGCGTTGCGACGCTGGTCAGAAATCTGTCTTCATCAGAGTGGATGGAAAATCCAGGGTTGGTAGAAATCAAATCCTCGACAGTTAACGGCTTGAAGCAGAATGAGTTCACTCTAAATGTTCAGCTCAAAGCACAACAACCCCCAGAAAGCGATTCTGACCATAAAAAAATAGGGGGTAATAAGCCATGAAATTAGAAGATTTTAATAATATTGATTTCAACAACGCGGGCAATCTGCCAACACCTGTTAAGACAGTAATTCTGAGCGTTATTTTTGTTTTTCTGGTTGCCGCAGGCTATTGGTTTTTCTGGGCTCCTGCTTTGGAGTTGCTGGGGCAGGAAAAAGCAAAGGAACAAGAACTGCGAGAAGTGTTTGTTACTAAAAAGAAACAGGCGGTGAAATTAGAGGACTACAAGCAGCAAATGATAGAAATTGAGCGCATTTTTGGTGCGCTTTTAAAACAATTGCCAGATAAGTCTCAAATGGACGGGTTATTGACCGATATAAATCAGGCAGGGCTGGCACGCGGACTAGAGTTCGAATTATTCAAGCCGGGGCAGGAAACTATTTTTGAGTTTTATGCCGAAATGCCAATCTCCATTAAAGTGAATGGGAACTATCATGAGCTGGGTAACTTTGCCGCCGACATTTCAAAGCTTTCACGCATTGTTACCTTAAACGATCTCACAATTACTCAACAAACTAAAGATAGTAAAGATGGCAAATTGGTGATGGAGGCCATAGCGAAAACCTACCGTTATCTCGATGCCGGTGAAATTGCCAGCAAGAAAAAAGCCGATCAAAAAGATAATAAGGGTAAAAAGAATTAACCATGATTAATTTTGAATACAACTTTATGCAAGGGAGGGGGTTATGAATATCAAGCGAGCTTTGATTATTCATTCACTCCTGCTTCTAGCGGCATGTAGTGCAGAAAATGGAGATGATCTGGATCAATTTATGCGTGAGGCTGGTAAAAACTTGCACGGCAGGATAGAGCCGCTACCAGAAGTGAAGCCTTACGTGCCATTGGAATACAACGCTGACAACTCGCTGGCCAACCCGTTTAAAATACGCAAGACACAATCAACAGGATCCAGTAGCTTACAGCCAAACTTGAATCGCCCCAAAGAAGCACTGGAGACGTTTCCTCTGGAAAGTTTGAAATTTGTAGGGGCAATATTTAAAGCCAAGTTGAAATACGCTTTAATTAAAGCGCCGGATAACAGCATACAGCAGGCCAAGGTGGGTAATTACATTGGGCAAAATTTCGGCATAATCACCGAAATCACCGAAAGTGGAATAACTATTAAAGAAGTAGTACAGGATGAACTCTCCGGAGATTGGGTAGAGCGTTCTGCTAGCGTAAATCTGCAAGAATAAGGGTGAGAATAAACATGGAAAAATTAGTTGCTAATATTACAAAGTTAACCTCTGCCCTGTGCTTGGGGATTGCTACATTTATTTGGATGTCTACAGCGGTGGCGGCAGAGCCTGTAGCTTTAAATAATAAAATCGAAAATGTTGAATTCATTAATTTATCCGGCGGTCGAGTATCGGTAAACATAAAGACCACTAACGCGTTAAAAAACCCACCAGCGGGCTTCACCTTAAGCAACCCCTCCAGAATTGCTCTGGATTTTCCCAATACCGTAAATGGCTTAAACAAGAGCAGCCTCAACGCAGATTATGGCGCACTTAAAAGTGTCAGTTTGGCACAAGCTAAAGATCGAACCCGTTTAGTACTGAATTTGTCAAAAGCGGTGGCTTACACGGCCAATATCAATGGCAATCAAACAGAAATCATCCTGCAAGGTAACGCCGCTAACGCAAATGCAGTCAATACGGAAACACGTTTCGCGCAAGCCAGGCTGGATGGCAAAGCACATACCTTAAAAAATATTGACTTTATGCGTGGCAAAAATGGCGAGGGGCGCATCATGGTTGATCTTTCCGATGCAAGCACCGGCATAAACATTCGTCAGCAGGGTAAAAAAGTCATCGTCGATTTCATTAATACTGAAATCCCGACCAATCTTGAACGTAGATTAAATGTAAGCAATTTCAACACCCCAGTCATTCTTGTAGATGCCATGAAAAAGGGCAATAACGCGCAATTGGTGATAGAGCCGCAGGGCAACTGGGAACAATCAGCCTATCAGGCAGACAAACGCTTTATTATTGACATAAAGAAAGTGGTAGAAGACCCAAACAAGCTAGTACAAGGCTCCAAGCCTGGTTACGCCGGCGAAAAGCTATCGCTGAACTTTCAGAACATAGATATTCGCTCAGTGCTACAGGTCATCGCAGATTTCACCGGCTTGAACATCATTACCAGTGATACGGTAACGGGCAACCTTACGCTGCGCCTTAAAGATGTGCCTTGGGATCAGGCACTGGATATTATCATGCAAAGCAAAGGTTTGACCCAACGCAAAACGGGTAATGTGATCTGGATTGCGCCTACCGAAGAAGTGGCAGCCAAGGAGAAACAAACTCTGGAAGCAAATCAGCAGATTGAAGATCTGGAACAACTACATACCGAGGCTTTTACGCTCAAGTATCAGAAAGCCGTGGATTTTCAGAAAATAATTACCGATTCCAAGCAAAAAATCCTCTCTAAACGCGGCAGTGCCGTAATAGACGAGCGTACCAATACTGTGTTTATACAGGATATTGCTCGCAATCTTGAGGATGTACAACGTATCATCAATAAAACCGATGTAGCGGTGCAACAAGTTATGATTGAATCGAGACTAGTACTTGCCAGTGAAGGCTTTGGTAAAAGCTTAGGTGCACGTTTGGGATTACAAAAGCAAGGAACTGGTAGCAACAGTGTTGGCATTAGTAGCACTGTAGGCAATGTGCCAGCAAGAGCCATTGACAATACTGGAAAAATAACGGATACCTATACTGGGCAGATTGGTTCAGCAGCTTTAGCTCAAGGTGGCTCTATTTTTACTGGTACAAGCCCTAATAATCAGCCGGACTTGAACGTCAATTTACCAGCTGCGGCTCTAGGTGCAGCGAAAGCCGCAAGCTTGGCATTCAGCTGGTTCCGCCTGCCTGCTGGCTTAATGTTAAACTTGGAGCTTTCTGCAATGGAAACTGATGCACGCGGCAAGATTGTATCCAGCCCAAGAGTTACAACGACCAACCAAAAGAAAGCTACAATTTCGGCAGGAACAGAAATTCCTTACCAACAAGCTACCAGTAGTGGCGCGACTAGCGTATCGTTCAAAAGTGCAGTATTGAGCTTGGAAGTGACCCCGCAAATTACACCCGATCAGAAAATAATCATGGATCTTATCGTCAAAAAGGAGCAAATTGCACTGGATGTTCCTAGAATCCTCGATGTGCCAGCCATTGCCACGCAAAAAGTTGAAACGCAAGCACTGGTAGGTAACGGCGAAACGGCTGTATTAGGCGGCATATTTGAACAAACCGAAAATAGCGACATTAAAAAAGTGCCTATGCTGGGTGATGTGCCAGTGCTTGGCAATTTATTCAAGACCAAAACCAGGCAAAATAACAAACAGGAACTACTGATTTTTGTCACACCCAGAATCATGGATGAAAGCTTAAGTGTGCGCTAACTAAAAATGACATTGTTACAAATTTAACTATGGCCAGATTTAATTAGCTCCGTAAATTTCCTTAAACCCAAAGTTTCCCTTAAAATGCCCATCACTTGAATGATGGGCATTTTTCATAATGGGTAATGTATTTTTGGTAGGTTTGATGGGTGCAGGTAAAACAACGGTGGGTCGGCTATTAGCCAAGCATTTTGATATGCAGTTTTATGATACCGATCATGAAATTGAACTGCGTACTGGCGTTAAAATTCCCATTATTTTTGAAGTTGAGGGCGAAGATGGCTTTCGCAAGCGTGAGATTTCAGCCATTGAGGAGCTAACCAAGCTACAGCATATTGTGCTGGCTACTGGGGGAGGGGCAGTGCTGGCAGAAGAAAATCGGCAACATCTTAAAAATAATGGCACAGTAATATATTTGCGAGCCAGTGTACAAGAGCTTTGGCGACGCACACGCAATGACAAAACCCGCCCTTTATTGCAAACTGAGAATCCTCGCGCAAAGTTAGAGCAACTATTTGAGGAGCGCAACCCGTTATATAGCGAGATAGCTTCCATTGTAGTGGATACCGGTGGCCAGCCAGTCAACCATATCGTGCAACACCTTGAAGAACTCCTAAGCAAGCAGCAAACATATTAACTAATGAAACACGCTCGCTTTGAGCTGCAATTCTGCTTGCATCGCTGCAGACTAATCTGGATCCCTATTCCCTTAGTGACCACTCTGTAGTCAATTAATTAACTTTTTATACCAACTAATTAATCCTTACACATAGTGGCAGCTCTAAATCCGTAAATTAAAACTCTACATGAGATCAACATGCAAACACTAAACGTTGAATTAGCTAGCCGCACCTATCCTATCCATATTGGTCGGAATTTGCTTGCGCAAACAGCGCTGATATTGCCACATTTAAAGCGCAAGCAAGTTGCCATTGTCAGCAATACTACGGTGGCACCACTGTATTTGGAAACCTTATCGCAGCCATTGCGAGAGGCCGGAGTCTCTATTGTTCCTATTATTCTGCCTGATGGTGAGTCATACAAAAGCACCGAAACACTCAATTTAATTTACGATGCTTTGCTGCAAAACCGTTGCGAGCGCAGCACCACACTGATTGCGCTGGGTGGCGGTGTAATTGGCGATATAACGGGTTATGCCGCCGCAACCTACCTGCGCGGAGTACCATTTATTCAGGTACCTACAACATTGCTGTCACAGGTTGATTCTTCTGTAGGAGGCAAAACTGGCATCAATCATCCTCTAGGTAAAAACATGATAGGTGCATTCTATCAGCCCAAGTTAGTGCTTGCAGACATAACGACACTGACCACATTACCAGCACGTGAATTAACTGCCGGCTTGGCTGAGATCATTAAGTATGGCCTTATTCGGGATGCAGATTTTTTCAGCTGGCTAGAAAATAATATAGGGCTATTGTTGGCACTTGATGCAGAAGCCTTGAGTTATGCTATTTATCGCTCTTGCAAAAACAAGGCCGACGTAGTCATTGCCGATGAACACGAGCACGGTGAGCGTGCACTACTGAATCTTGGCCACACGTTTGGCCATGCCATTGAAAATGCCATGGGCTATGGGGTTTGGTTGCATGGTGAAGCAGTTGCGGCTGGAACGATGCTGGCGGCTGATTTGTCGCATAGATTGGGCTGGTTAAGTGACAAGGATAAGCAGCGTGTGGCAAATATATTCAAAGCCGCCAATTTACCAATCACCGCTCCTAGTCTAGGTGTAGAGCGTTACTTGGATCTCATGGGATTGGACAAGAAAGTAGTAGATGGCAAAATTCGTTTAATATTGCAACAAGGTATAGGCCAGGCCATCGTCAGCAGTGATTATGATGTAGCGCAGCTGCGTCAAACATTGGCGTTAGCTGATCATGAATAAGCTAGCAAGTTACGCGGCCAATCCAGACCAAACACGGGGGCGTAATCACCCTGAACCACCGCCAGTAGCCCGCAACCAGTTTCAACGCGACCGTGACCGCATTATTCATTCCAGCGCATTTCGTCGGCTGGAATACAAAACGCAAGTGTTTGTAAATCATGAAGGCGATTTATTTCGTACGCGTTTGACGCATAGCCTGGAAGTTGCCCAAATCGGTCGCGGCATTGCGCGCAATTTGAATTTGCATGAAGATCTGGTTGAGGCCGTGGCTCTAGCACATGATCTTGGTCATACGCCATTCGGTCACGCCGGACAAGATGCACTAAATGACTGCATGAAAAACGACGGCGGCTTTGAGCACAATATACAATCATTACGCGTGGTGGATCACCTGGAACAACGCTACGCAGAATTTGATGGTCTTAATCTCAGCTTTGAAGTGCGTGAAGGCATCCTTAAACACTGCTCTGCAAAAAACGCAAAATCATTGGGCGATGTGGGTGCGCGCTTTCTGCAAAAACAACAACCTTCTTTGGAGGCGCAAGTCACCAATTTGGCCGATGAAATTGCCTACAACAATCACGATGTTGATGATGGCTTGCGCTCTGGCTTGATTACGCTGGAACAACTGGCTGAAGTAACCATATTTGCAACACATTTAGCCAGGGTGAAACAAAAATATCCTGCACTCACTGGCCGAAAATTAGTGCATGAAACCATACGTATAATGATACATTCGCTAGTAATGGATGTATGCCAGCAAAGCCAAGAGAATATTAAAAAAGCAGAGCCTACGGACATCAACGACATTCGAGCGCTGCCTTCACTAATCAGCTTTAGCAAACCCATGAGTCAGCAACAGGCTGAACTGAAACAGTTTTTACGCAAGAATCTCTACCAACATTACCGCGTTAATCGTATGAGCGCAAAAGCGCAACGCATAATACGAGAACTATTTGCAGTATTTATACAAGACACAGGCCTAATGCCGGACGAATTTCAATTACGAGCAGTCAAAGACAAACCACGCGCAGTAGCAGATTATATTGCCGGAATGACAGACCGCTATGCCATACGCGAATATAGAAGGCTTTTTGCCATTGAGGAGCAGCCATTGTAGTGGTGCTAACACCCTGCCTTAAACCGCTTTAAATACAGAGCATCTTTACTGGGCTCTGAAAAAGCCCTTTGACAAGAACAGGCATAATTGGTTGACGCAGACCATTAATAATTGTTAAAATGCAGTCTTGCCTTCTAGCCAAAAGAAAATAAGCTCGACACTAAGCACAGAGGTTCTGGTCATCCAGATTGTGCTTATCGCAATAATAGCGGTTGCAACGTATTTAATGAGTGGCTATAACGCTCTATCTGTTGCGTGGGGCGGGTTATGCTCACTGGTTAATGTTGGGCTATTAAAGCTGCGATTGCACACTGACAGCGACTCCAGCATCAGTGCAAGCAGGCATCTAGGGTTAATGTACCGCTCCGCACTAGAGCGGTTTTTTGTTGTCATGGGCTTGTTGGCATTCGGCGTGTTGAGAATGGATCTGGTGCCTTTTGCAGTATTGTTGGGCTTTATGTCGGGTCAAGTGGGATTAATTTTGGCCTATTTAATTTTTGGAATGCGTGAAAAAGCTGAGTAATATGACGAGCGAGACTATCACATCATCTGAGTACATCAGACACCACCTACAAAACCTTACGTGCGCGATAGGCGACAGCGGCTTCCACTGTGCGCATACTGCTGCAGAGGCGAAGGAAATGGGGTTTTGGGCGTTAAATGTCGACACTGTGCTTGTATCGCTACTGATGGGTGTAGTATTCCTATTCTTTTTTGCGCGAGTAGCCACGCGTGCATCGACGGGTGTTCCAACAGGGATGCAGAATTTTGTAGAATGGATAATCGAATTTATTGACAGCAGTGTTCGCGGCTCTTTTTCTGCAAAAAATAATCTGGTAGCACCGCTTGCTTTAACTGTGTTTGCTTGGATTTTCCTGATGAATCTGATGGATCTATTACCGATAGACTTGGTGCCCATGCTGGCAACCAATTTCGGTTTAGGTCATTTTAAAGTTGTACCAACAACCGATCCTAATGCTACGTTTGGCTTGGCGCTATCGGTGTTTTTCATTGTGCTGTTCTACAGCATAAAAGTTAAAGGTGTGGGTGGCTTTGTTGGTGAGTTAACATTGCAACCATTTGGAAAGTACGGTTTGCCGGCAAATATATTTCTCGAAGGTGTAAATTTGATCGCCAAGCCAATTTCTTTAGCCTTGCGGCTTTTTGGCAACATGTATGCAGGTGAGATGATTTTTATTCTAATAGCTATTATGGGTAGTACGTGGGCAGGCTTCTCACTGGCAAATGCCACACTTTTTAGCTCGCAAGTCCTGTTGTCTCTGGGCTGGGCTATATTTCATATACTGATTATTACCTTGCAAGCGTTTATATTCATGACATTGACCATTGTGTATTTGGATATGGCGCACCAAGAGCATCATTAAGTTTTAAGTTGTTTTTATTGTAGTGTTTTAATTATCTAGTGGTATAAATTGAGGAGAAGGCAATAATGGAGTCAGCAAACGCATTACTATTCATCGCTGGTGCAATCATGATGGGCTTGGGCGCATTAGGTGCTGCAGTGGGTATCGGCATTCTGGGTGGTCGCTTTTTGGAAGGTGCTGCACGCCAGCCTGAATTGATTCCTATGTTGCGTACACAGTTCTTTATTGTCATGGGTCTGGTTGATGCCGTTCCTATGATTGCTGTTGGTATCGCGATGTATGTATTGTTCGCGGTAGCCAAGTAAGTTTAGTCAGATCAACCCAGCTAACATTTTAGAAAGGTATTTGCATGAACATTAATGCAACCCTTCTCGCACAGGCCATTATGTTTGGCTTGTTCGTTTGGTTTACGATGAGATTTGTGTGGCCTCCAATCACATCGGCTTTGCTGGTACGTCAAAAGCAGATTGCTGATGGCTTAGCGGCGGCTGATCGTGGTAAGCATGAGTTGGAGCTAGCTGCAAAAAAAGCGACACAAGAGTTGCGTACAGCTAAAGAAAAAGCATCGGAGATTATTGCATTGGCAGATAAACGTGCCAGTGAAATTATTGAAGAAGCAAAAGCGAATGCAAAAAACGAAGGTGACCGTATTGTCGCTGGCGCCAAGGCGGAAATTGATCAAGAAGTTAATCGCGCCAAAGAAGGTTTGCGTCAGCAAGTAGCTACTTTAGCTATCGCAGGTGCGGAGAAAATTCTGCGTCGCGAAATAGATGCTAAAGCCCACGCTGATATGTTATCCGTCATCGCAAATGAGCTATAGAAAAGACAAGGGGTTTAAGCATGGCTGAGACTATAACCATTGCAAGACCTTATGCCGTAGCAGCTTTTCGCTTAGCTAAGGAAAGTAGCACGCAAGCCGTTTGGTCTAACATGCTTGCCTTTACCGCTTCGGTTTCGGCCGATGGTAAAATGCAAGCCTACATTACTGATCCAAATGTCACATCAAGCGATTTACTGCAGTCATTTCTTGCTATTTGTGCAGGCAGGCTGAATGCACAAGGTGAAAGTTTGATTAAGCTACTGGTTGAATATGGTCGCTTATCAATCTTGCCAGAAATAGCCTCAGCCTTTGAAGTATTAAAAGCAGAAGATGGCGGCGTATTGCAGGCGGAAATCACGACAGCCAGCGCGTTGACAGACATTGAAGCAGCGGTACTGGTACAAAAGCTGGAAGCAAAATTCAGCAAGAAAATTGAAGTAAACGTTAAAGTTGATCCTGAGTTAATTGGCGGGATCAAAATTTTAGTAGGCGATACGGTCATTGATGCATCAGTCAAAGGCCAGTTACAGCAAATGGCCTATTCATTGAAAAGCTAGACCTTAAAAAGGTCAGGAGACATATTAATGCAGTTATCCACGTCAGAAATCAGTGAGCTGATTAAGAGTAGATTAGAAAATTTCACCACTAGCGCTGAAGCTCGTACGCAAGGTACGGTTGTTTCAGTGACAGATGGTATTGTACGTATCCACGGCTTATCCAATGTAATGTCTGGGGAGATGATTGAATTTCCTGGCAACACTTTTGGCTTGGCGTTGAATCTTGAGCGTGACTCAGTAGGTGCTGTTATTCTTGGAGAATACGAGCATATTACTGAAGGAGATATCTGCAAATGTACTGGCCGCATACTTGAGGTGCCTGTAGGTCCTGAATTAATTGGCCGTGTTGTTAATGCGCTTGGTCAGCCTATTGATGGTAAAGGCCCGGTCAATGCAAAAATTACAGACAAGATTGAAAAAGTGGCACCTGGGGTAATTGCCCGTAAGTCAGTTTCACAGCCTGTACAAACCGGCTTAAAATCAATCGACTCAATGGTTCCGGTAGGCCGTGGCCAACGCGAATTAATTATTGGCGATCGCCAAACTGGCAAAACAGCAGTGGCAGTAGATGCTATCATTAATCAGAAGGGTCAAAACATGACCTGTATCTATGTGGCAATTGGTCAGAAAGCCTCGACCATTGCCAACGTAGTGCGTAAGCTTGAAGAACACGGCGCGATGGAATACACCATCGTTGTGGCTGCAACGGCTTCTGACTCTGCTGCATTACAATTTTTGGCACCCTATGCAGGATGCACAATGGGCGAATATTTCCGCGACCGTGGTCAAGACGCGTTAATTGTTTATGATGACCTAACCAAGCAAGCTTGGGCTTACCGCCAAATCTCCCTATTACTACGCCGTCCACCGGGTCGTGAAGCTTACCCAGGCGATGTATTTTACATTCACTCCCGCTTGCTAGAGCGCGCGGCTCGTGTAAATGAAGACTATGTTGAAAAGTTTACTAATGGCGAAATTAAGGGCAAGACTGGTTCGTTAACAGCATTGCCGGTAATCGAAACAGCCGCCGGTGACGTTTCTGCATTTGTTCCAACTAACGTAATTTCAATTACAGATGGCCAGATATTTCTGGAAACCGATTTGTTTAACGCAGGTGTTCGTCCTGCTATTAACGCAGGTATTTCAGTATCACGCGTCGGGGGCGCAGCTCAAACCAAGGTCATTAAAAAGCTTGGTGGCGGTGTTCGTTTAGCTCTGGCGCAATATCGCGAATTGGCTGCTTTCGCGCAATTTGCTTCTGATCTGGATGAGGCAACACGCAAACAATTAGATCGTGGGCGTATGTTTACCGAGCTTATGAAGCAGGCGCAATATGCCCCCTTGAGCGTTTCACAAATGGCAATATCGCTGTTGGCGGCTAACAAAGGCTACTTCGATGATGTGCCAACCAACAAGGTTTTAGCATTTGAATCTGGATTGCATGGATTTATGAACTCCAAGTACAGAGCTTTGATGGAAAAGGTTGAATCCACAAAGGACTTGGCTGGTGATGATGAAAAAGCTGTTGAAGCTGCAATTAAAGACTTCAAAGCTACTAACGCATACTAATCTAAATAATTTACAGGCAGAACGATAATGGCTGGTAGTAAAGAGATTAGAACCAAGATCAAAAGTGTAGAAAACACACGTAAGATCACCAAAGCTATGGAAATGGTAGCTGCTTCCAAGATGCGTAAGGCGCAGGAGCGTATGCGTGCATCGCGTCCATATGCTGAAAAAATTCGTAGCGTGGCAGCTCACCTTTCTCATGCGCAAGCAGAATATAAGCATCCGTTTCTGATTAAACGTGAAGTGGTGAAAAATATCGGCTTGATCGTTATAAGCTCTGATAAAGGCCTGTGCGGAGGCTTGAATACCAACATGTTGCGATTGTCATTTAATCAAATGAAGGCTTGGGAATCGGAAGGTAAGGGTTTACAGATCAGCGCAATTGGCAACAAGGGATTTGGCTTTATGACGCGCCTTGGTGCCAACTTGAAGTCACATGTGACAGGTTTGGGCGATACCCCGCATATGGAAAATCTTATCGGTGCGATCAAAGTAATGCTTGATGCATATACCAAAGGTGAAATTGACCAGTTGCATATTTGCTACACTCGCTTCATCAACACCATGAAACAGGAGCCTGTAATGGAGCTACTGCTACCACTTTCTGGCGAAAAAATTGGTAGTGCGGAAGGTCACTGGGATTACATCTATGAACCGGAAGCTAAAAGTGTGATCGACGATTTGATGGTGCGCTACGTAGAGTCCTTGGTGTATAACGCAGTTGCAGAAAACATGGCTTCAGAGCAGTCTGCGCGCATGGTGGCGATGAAATCAGCATCTGACAACGCCAAGACTGTCATCGGTGAACTTAAATTGGTATACAACAAGGCACGGCAAGCGGCAATCACCAAAGAGATTTCTGAAATCGTTGGTGGTGCAGCGGCTGTTGCGTAGCAGAATTTAACATTAAGTCTGAAAAAATCAGTAAGGAAAAATAATGAGTACCCTAAGTATAGGCAAGGTTGTGCAATGTATTGGTGCTGTGGTAGACGTTGAATTCCCTCGTGATCAAATGCCAAAAGTATATGACGCGCTTCTTTTAGATGAAGTAGGCTCCACAGCTGAACCTGGCTTGACACTGGAAGTGCAACAACAATTGGGCGACGGTGTTGTACGTACTATTGCGATGGGCTCAAGCGATGGATTAAGTCGCGGCATGAAATTCAAAGCTACTGGTGCACAGATCACCGTACCGGTTGGTAACGGCACCTTAGGTCGCATCATGGATGTGCTTGGTCGTCCGATTGACGATGTAGGCCCTATTTTATGTGATGAACGTCGCTCTATTCATCAAAAAGCCCCTACTTTTGAAGAATTATCTCCTTCGGTGGATTTACTTGAAACTGGCATCAAGGTAATTGATTTGGTATGTCCGTTCGCCAAGGGTGGTAAAGTTGGACTGTTCGGTGGTGCTGGTGTAGGTAAAACCGTAAACATGCTTGAGCTTATTAATAACATTGCCAAACAGCACGCCGGCTTGTCTGTTTTTGCCGGTGTGGGAGAACGCACCCGTGAAGGCAATGACTTCTATCACGAAATGGCTGAGGCTGGCGTTATCAACCTGGAAAATCTGAGCGAATCGAAAGTAGCGATGGTGTTCGGTCAGATGAACGAGCCGCCAGGTAACCGTTTGCGTGTTGCGCTATCTGGTTTGACCATGGCTGAAAAATTTCGTGATGAAGGACGTGACATCCTGTTTTTCGTGGACAATATTTACCGCTACACATTAGCTGGCACTGAGGTGTCAGCGCTATTGGGTCGTATGCCTTCAGCAGTGGGATATCAGCCGACTCTGGCAGACGAAATGGGTCGCTTGCAAGAGCGTATCACTTCAACTAAAGTCGGTTCAATCACCTCGATTCAAGCCGTCTACGTACCTGCGGATGACTTGACTGATCCATCACCGGCTACCACCTTCCAACATTTGGATTCAACAGTGGTATTGTCGCGCGATATTGCATCCTTGGGTATTTATCCGGCGGTTGATCCTCTGGATTCATCCTCACGCCAGCTTGATCCACTTGTGGTTGGTGAAGAGCATTATTCAGTTGCTCGTAGCGTTCAACAAACATTGCAGCGCTATAAAGAATTGCGCGACATTATCGCTATTCTAGGTATGGATGAATTATCACCAGAAGATAAGCTGGCTGTAGGTCGTGCGCGTAAGATACAACGCTTCTTGTCTCAGCCATTCCACGTTGCCGAAGTATTTACTGGCTCACCAGGAAAATACGTAACATTGAAAGATACCATCAAAGGCTTCAAAGCAATTGTTGCAGGTGAATACGATTCACTTCCTGAGCAAGCGTTTTATATGGTTGGCGCTATAGAAGAAGCAGTAGAAAAAGCTAAAACCATGAATTAATGCTTGTTGCCGCATTCTTAATTAATGCGGCTATCTTGGAAGTTTTCTGCAGCTTAAGTAAAAGAGATTTAATATGGCAATGACAATACATTTGGATGTGGTGAGTGCTGAGCAATCTATTTTTTCCGGGTTGGCAGAATTTGTCATTGCGCCTGCTACTATGGGTGAAGTTGGCATTTATCCACGGCATGCCCCGCTAATTACAACAATTAAACCTGGTGTGCTTCGAGTGAAAATGCCTGATGCAGATCAAGAACAGCTCATTTATGTTTCCGGCGGTATTTTGGAAGTACAGCCTGGCGTGATAACTCTGTTAGCTGATACAGCAATTCGTGGCCAGGATCTGGATGAAGCCAAGGCTATTGAAGCTAAAAAACAGGCTGAAGAGGCTATAAAAAACAAAAGTACTAAAATCAATTATGCGCAGGCGCAAGCTGAATTATCAGAAGCATTAGCACAATTACAGACGATTGAGCGTCTACGTAAGCATACTCATTGACTTATTTATCCATGACTAGATCTTAATATAAGCAGCCCTTGTGGCTGCTTTTATTTTATACGATAACGATTTTAGTTTTTTAAAATTAAAACCGTTAACTTTATTTTCAATTGTAAAATTATGAATAAAAACCTTCTTAATATTGTTATCCTTGCAGCCGGCAAGGGCACACGAATGCACTCATCAAAACCAAAGGTGTTGCACAACTTGGCTGGCAAACCACTTTTGCAGCATGTATTAAACTGTGCCAAACAACTTAGTCCAGAAAAGATCATAGTTGTTTACGGCTATGGAGGCGAGATAGTGCCGGATGCGTTCGAACATGAAACTATTAGCTGGGTTGAGCAAGCCGAACAATTGGGTACTGGTCATGCTGTTCAGCAAGCAGCACCACTATTGGATAAAGATGCAAAGGTGCTAATTTTATTAGGCGACGTGCCACTAGTAAATATTAGCAGCTGCAAAGCGTTACTGAGTAAAACCGAGCAACTGGGTTTATTGACAGTAAAAAAACAAAACCCATCGGGTTACGGTCGCATAGTCAGAGATGCCAGCAACAAGGTTACTGCCATCGTAGAACAAAAAGATGCAAATGATGTGCAATTAAAAATAAATGAAGTTAATAGCGGCATTATTGCGGCAAACACCTCTCACTTAAGCGCATGGCTACAACAATTAAATAACAATAATGCGCAGAAAGAATTCTATCTAACCGATATAGTTGCTATGGCGGTTAATGACGGATTTGAGGTTTCTACTGAAATCACTGACGACGAAGCTGCGGTTGCCGGTGTAAATTCGAAGCCGGACTTGGCCACATTGGAGCGTGAGTTTCAGCAGCGGCAGGCGCTTAAATTAATGCAAGCTGGAGTTACCCTATTTGACCCCTTAAGGATTGATGTGCGCGGAGACTTAGAGGTAGGCCACGATGTGGAAATTGATGTTGGTTGTATTTTCGAGGGCAAAGTTGTACTCGCTAATGGTGTAAAAATCGGCGCCTATTGTGTTATAAAAGACTCAAACTTAGGTGTTGGTACAACGGTTGCACCCTTTACACATATGGAACAAGTAGTTATTGCTGATGACTGCCGCATCGGCCCATTTGCACGACTTCGCCCGGGTACAACGCTCAACACAGATACACATATAGGAAATTTTGTTGAACTTAAAAATAGCCAGGTGGATGTGGGAAGCAAGATCAATCATTTGAGTTATGTGGGTGATACCTCCATTGGCAAGAGTGTAAATATAGGCGCGGGCACCATTACTTGCAATTATGATGGAGCCAATAAATTCCGTACCCAAATTGGCGATAATGTTTTTATTGGCTCGGATACACAATTAATTGCACCGGTAACTATTGGCGATGGTGCCACCATTGCCGCAGGCTCGACCATTACCAAAGATGCGCCAGCGGATAGGCTGACTATATCGCGTGGTAGACAAATAACGATTGAAGGCTGGAAACGGCCTCAGAAAGTGAAAAAATAATATGTGTGGAATCGTAGGTGCAGTTGGCTCACGCAACATTGTTCCCATTCTGATTGAAGGGCTTAGCCGCCTCGAATATCGGGGTTATGATTCATCAGGCATTGCCGTATTAGGTGATGGCATCAAACGCGTGCGTGCTGTTGGCCGTGTGGCAGAAATGCAATACAAGGCGCATGCAGAGAATCTTACCGGTCAAATTGGTATTGGTCACACACGCTGGGCAACGCATGGTGGTGTAACCGAATCCAATGCTCACCCGCACGTTTCTTGTGATGAACTGGCCGTTGTGCATAACGGCATTATCGAAAATCATGAAGCGCAGCGTAATCGCTTAAAAGGCTTGGGCTATGTGTTTGAATCACAAACGGATACTGAAGTTATTGCGCATCTGATTCATTACTACTATAAACAAGGCAATGCCTTATTAGTAGCAACGCAACTTGCCGTTGCCGAGCTTACAGGTGCATTTGCCATTAGTGTCATCGCACTTGCTTCGCCGGATTTGATGGTATGTGCACGTTTGGGTTGCCCGCTATTGATAGGCTTGGGAGAAGGTGAAAATTTCATCGCTTCCGATGTCTCTGCCGTGCTATCCGCCACACGCCGTGTTATTTATCTGGAAGATGGCGATGTCGCCGAAATTCGCCGTGAAGGCGTGACTATCTATGGTCGAGATGGTATCGAGTTGACACGAAAAATCCACTTGAGTGACGTTTCCCTGGCCTCTATGGAACTGGGCCCCTATGCGCACTTCATGCAAAAGGAAATCCACGAACAACCACGCGCAATTACTGACACGATTGAAGCCGTAATTGACGACAATGGCTTCTCGCCTGCCTTGTTTGGCAAAGATGCCGCTGAAGTCTTTGCACAAGTTGATAGTGTGCTTATTTTAGCGGCTGGCACCAGCTATTATGCCGGAATGACGGCTAAATACTGGCTGGAAAGCTTGGCCAAGCTGCCCACTTCTGTAGAAATATCCAGCGAATATCGCTATCGTGAATCCGTACCTAATCCACGGCAATTGATTGTGACCATTTCTCAATCCGGTGAAACTCTGGATACCATGGAAGCTCTCAAACATGCAAAATCTCTTGGCCATACGCTAACACTGGCCATTTGCAACGTGCAGGAAAGCGCCATACCACGTGCCTCCAGACTCATCCTGTATACCCGTGCCGGTGCAGAGATTGGCGTGGCCTCAACCAAGGCCTTCACTACACAATTGGTCGCCTTGTTTACCTTGGCGGCTACGCTGGCCAAACAACGCGGCTACTTGGAGCCAACACACGAAGCACAGCATCTGGAAGCTTTGCGTCATTTGCCGGGCAGTGTGCAACATGCCTTGAATCTTGAACCGCAAATCCGCGAATGGGCCAAAGCCTTTGCCAATAAGCAACATGCGCTATTTCTTGGTCGTGGCGTACATTATCCAATCGCTTTGGAGGGTGCATTAAAACTTAAAGAGATTTCGTATATTCATGCGGAAGCCTATCCTGCCGGTGAGCTTAAGCATGGCCCATTAGCCTTGGTGGATAAAGATATGCCGGTGGTGGTCATTGCTCCCAATGATGCCTTATTGGAAAAAGTAAAATCCAATATGCAGGAGGTCAGTGCACGTGGTGGTGAGTTATTTGTATTTACCGACGCGGATAGCCAATTTAGCGAAAGTGAAAATGTGCATGTGATACGCACGCCGCGCCACGTTGGTATACTTTCGCCGATATTGCATACCATACCGGTACAGCTATTAGCCTATCATGCCGCTTTGCTTAAAGGAACAGACGTAGATAAACCAAGAAATTTGGCCAAATCAGTGACCGTAGAATAAGCCGTCAAGGTGACGAGTCAGGGTTCAGCCAGATGAAAATCTACCGGAATTACCAGAGTGAACGCCCTACCACGCAAATTGCCGGGAGCAGGTAGGTCGTTCAATCCTTTTTTAACCATTGCCATAGCTTCGTCATCCAGCACCTGGTGTTCTCCCGGATTTTTAACCGTCAAACTCAACATCTTGCCTTCCGCAGAAAAACGCACTACCACTTTGACTTTGCCTTCCCAGCCCCGTCTTTGAGCCACCATAGGATATTGTTTGTAACGAGCAGCGAGCTGATGCAGGTTTCTTCCGTATTCTCGCCATAAGGTTTCGGCATCCCATGTGGCATCAGAAGCTTCCTCTTTACTGACATTTATCGTGGCCGGGCTGGGTGCCGCAGGTATTACTGCGGGAGGTGCTGGCGTGATGCCAATCACATTGGCTGGAGAAGCCGCTTGAGTCTTGGATATATCTGCAACTTTATAATCATTGTCAGATGGCATGGCCTTTTCAGCAGCAAGTATCGGCAAGGCGAGTGCTTCCGATTTTTGTTTGCGTGTTTCTGGTTTGGCCGGTTTCGACAACGCTTGTGCAGAATCTGCCTTGGACGGCAATGCTGGTTTGGGTTGTACAGACTCAGGTTTAACCTTAGCTTGAGGTTCAACTTGCGGCTGTGGCTCAGTAATCGGCAGGGGCGGCAACACAAGCTCAGCCTCAATAGTGATTACCGGTCTTACTGCCACGGTCTCTAGCCAAGGCAGTGCGCGCATGATGGCAAAATGCAGTGCCAGCGAGATTAGCAATGCAACAAAAATTGTATGGCTATTAATTTGCAATGATTCTTCTCTTGCAAACAAATTTTGAGTCAGATTAGCCAGATGTCACCTATCACCCACTAGGACTTGGCTTGCATGGCGCTATCCGGCAACATGACGAAGGTGAATTTGCTGATGCCTGCGCGCTGGATTTGTGCCATCGCGCGTGCTACTTCACGGTAAGGCACGCGTTCATCAGCCAAAATTTCAACGCGGACATCGGCTTTGGCTTTGAGTTGTTTCAGTGTATTTTCCAATGAGGCAGCGGGTATTTTAGTTTTATCCACAAAAACCTCACCACTGGCTGTGATGCTAACCCGCACATCGCTGATTTTCTGCAAGGCAATACTGGCCGAAGCTTTGGGCAGATTGACTGAAACCGCATTCATCAGTAAAGGAGCAGTCACAATGAACACTGTCAGCAGCACCAGCATTACATCCACCAGCGGCGTGACATTGATTTCACTCATCATGCCATCACTGCCGTAATCATTCATCGCCACGCTAATCTACCTTGTAATCAGAACGCTTTGCCAACAATTGCAGGCGCTCGGAGAAATGATCCATTTCCGCTGCGGATAGCCTGACTTTGCGCAGAAAAAAATTATAGGCCAGTACCGCCGGAATCGCCGCCGCAATGCCCATAGCCGTAGCAATCAGCGCCTCACCAATCGGCCCCGCCACCACATCCAAGCCCGCCGAGCCGCTGGCCGAGATACCCTTGAGCGCATGCATGATGCCCCATACGGTACCAAACAGACCGATAAATGGCGAGGTGGAGCCTATGCTGGCCAAGACCGTCATGCCGCTTTCCAGACGGGTTTGCAGGTTATAGCGCTCCTGATTAAGCGTTTGCCGCAACTGCTCGACTCGTGATTGTGCATCCAGCGTGGTTTCGCTGCTGCGTGCACGCAGCTCAGACAAAGCCGCCTGGGCAAGATAGCTTAACGTACCTTGAACATCATGCCTCAAGGCAGCAACTTGCCCCACCTTTGTTAGCGGGGTATAAGCATCGAGAAACTGCCGGTTAGCCAGCTTGAGTCGCCAAAACACATAAACTTTGACGATCAAAATAGTCCAGGTCAGGATGGATAAAGCCGCCAACAGCCAGAGTACGGTATCAACAATATCAAAAATGGCATCCATAAAATTTCTTGGGTTAATTATTGGGAATAGTTACTCTTGCGGCGTGGTTTTGACTGCTTTAGCAGCAGGCTTTTTCCTGGTCACCGCCTTGCTTACTATGGTGTCACTGGCTTCCGGTTTAGCGGCTTCTTTTTTTACAACCGCTGTCTTTTTGACTGCCGGTTTTGCAGCTTCCGTTTTTTTAGCCGTTGCGGCCTTGACCGGAGCGACCTTAACCACAGCCTTCTTGGCGGGGGCTTTTTTGGCCGCACTTTTTGCTGTCTTGCCCGAAGCCAAATCCTTGGCCACTTTGGCCGCCAACAATTCCAGCGCAAACTCCAGGGTAATAGATTCTAGCTCTTCACCTTTGGGCAGCGTGGCATTGACCTTGCCATGCTGTACATAAGGCCCGTAACGGCCGGAGAAAATGGCGATATTCGCGCCGTCTTCAGGGTGCACGCCTAATTCTTTTAACGGTGCCGGGCCGGTATTGGCTTGCGACAATAGCTCTACCGCGCGCGTTAGATCAATATCAAACACACTATCCGATTTGGGAATGGATTTGAATTTGCCATCATGATTCACATAAGGGCCAAAGCGCCCGATATTGGCGATGACTTTTTTACCTGTTTCAGTATGCAAGCCCAAATCACGCGGCAATGCAATCAATTGCAAGGCGATGTCCAGATTAACATTGGCCAGGGGAATATCCTTGGGGATGCTGACGCGCTTGGGTTTCTTTTTAGCATCGGCTTCGGCTAATCCCAATTGCAAATAGGGGCCGTAAGGGCCGTTCATGAGCAAAATTTCCTTACCCGATTCAGCGTCTGTGCCTATGGCAACAGGGTCACTACCGGCTTGTGCCGCGCCATCGGCACTGCGCTTGTAATCGCATTTCGGTGTGTCGTTATAACCTGTGCAACCGATAAAGCTGCCGTAGCGGCTTAATTGTTTTTGTAGCGGTTTGCCGCATTTTGGACAAGCCTCGTCCAGGAGTTCATTACCGGGTCGGTCAACACCGGCCTTGCTCAGCAATTGTTGATTAAAGCCCTGCCAAAATTCTTCCATGAGCGGTATCCACTCACGCTCGCCATCAGCTACGCTATCCAGCTGATTTTCCAGATTGGCGGTGAAGTCATAATCCACATAACGTGTGAAATGCTCAGTCAAAAACTTATTCACCACGCGCCCAACATCGGTAGGCGTAAAACGTTTTTTATCCAGCAACACATATTCACGGTCTTGCAGGGTGGAAATAATGCTCGCATAGGTAGAAGGACGACCGATGCCGAACTCCTCCAACACCTTTACCAGACTGGCTTCACTATAACGCGGCGGTGGCTCGGTAAAATGCTGGTCGCCAAAAATCTTCTGCACATCCAATATCTCACCGGTTTCCAAGGCTGGCAATTTACTTTCGCCTTCCTCTTCCGCGTCGTCCAGGCTTTCCATATACACAGCTATAAAGCCCGGAAACACCATGGTTTGACCGGTGGCACGGAATAAATTGGCCTCGCTGCCTACCGCCAAATCCACACTGACGGCATCAAATTTAGCCGGTGCCATCTGACAAGCCAGTGCGCGCTTCCAGATCATTTCGTAAAGCTTAAACTGCTCATCGGTTAAATGTGCTCGCACACTGGCTGGCGTGCGGCTGATGTCGGTAGGACGTATGGCCTCATGTGCTTCTTGCGCATTCTTGGCCTTGGTTTTATACATTACCGGCGATTTTGGCAAATACTCAGCATCAAAATTCTTTTTGATGTGGTCGCGAATCTGCATCACCGCTTCAGCCGCCAAGCTGAACGAGTCAGTACGCATATAGGTAATCAAACCCACCGCACCGCCGCCTATGTCTATACCCTCATACAATTGCTGTGCGACTCGCATGGCACGGCTAGTGGTAAAGCCCAGCTTGCGCACGGCCTCTTGCTGTAGCGTAGAGGTGGTGAATGGCGCGGCAGGGCTGCGGCTGCGCTGTTTCTTTTCTACGCGGCTAACCGTGGTTTTACCTGCGCTTTGAAGCAGCAAGCGACCGACAATATCAGCTTGCTGATCCTGATTGATGACGGTGAATTGCTCTACTTTTTCGCCATCCAGCCGCACCAATCTGGCATCAAACACCTGTTGATGCTTGCGCGACTCCATATGAATGGTCCAGTATTCCTGGCTTTTAAACGCCTCAATTTCCAGCTCACGCTCCACAATCAAACGCAACGCAGGGCTTTGTACGCGCCCTGCCGACAAACCACGGCGTATTTTTTTCCAAAGTAGCGGCGAGAGATTGAAACCGACCAGATAATCCAGCGCACGCCGCGCCTGCTGGGCGTTCACCAGCGGCATTAAAATATCGCGCGGCTCATCAATCGCATGTTGTACCGCGCTTTTGGTAATTTCATGAAAAACCACACGCTTCAGAATTTTATTTTTGAGCAGCTTTTTTTCCGCTAAAATTTCAGCAATATGCCAGGAAATAGCCTCCCCTTCACGATCCGGGTCGGTTGCCAGATAGATCGCATCAGCCGCTTTCACCGCTTTGGCAATGGCATCCACATGTTTGGCGTTGCGCTCGATGATTTCGTACTTCATGGCAAAACCATGCTCGGTATCCACTGCACCGGTTTTGGGAACAAGATCACGCACATGACCAAACGAGGCTAAAACCTCAAAATCAGCACCCAAATACTTTTTCAGAGTTTTGGCTTTAGAGGGCGATTCGACAATCAGCAGTTTTGACATTTATGAAAAATAACCAAGGGTTTAATTAATAAGATAAAGAATGTCGCATTTTCATGAAGCTTTGCGTACAAATTCAATGCGCGTTTCTGAAACATTGGTCAGCGTTAAGGCTGAATTTTTATGGTTGTCGCTATCTATATCACCAAATAAGGGATCTTCATCTTCATACTGAGCAGTAGACAAACCCTTAAAATCATAAAGATTGGTATCGGCCAAGTGCGAAGGCTCTACATTGGTGAGTGCGCGAAAAATGTTATTCACGCGCCCGGGTTGCTCGCGCTCCCAGCCGTGCAGCATGTCCTTGATCTTCTGCCGTTGCAGATTCTCTTGCGAACCGCATAAGTCACACGGAATAATCGGAAACTCCATTTGCCTCGCATAAGAGGCTATATCTTTTTCCGTGCAATAGGCCAGTGGCCGAATCACCATGAACTCACCTTTATTGGTGGCCAATTTGGGCGGCATGGCCTTGAGTTTGGAGCCAAAAAACATATTTAAAAACAAGGTTTCCACGATGTCATCACGGTGATGTCCCAAGGCGATTTTATTCGCGCCCAACTCTTTGGCGGTACGATAAATAATACCGCGACGTAAACGAGAACATAGCGAACAAGTGGTTTTACCTTCCGGCACCTTCTCTTTAACAATAGAGTAGGTATCCGCTTCTACAATACGATAATCTATGCCCAGGTTTTTCAAATATTCGGGCAAGATATGTTCAGGGAAATTTGGCTGTTTTTGATCCAGATTCATGGCAATCAACTTGAAATTAACCGGTGCTCTTTCCTGCAAGGCCAGCAATAGCATCAGCATGGTGTAGGAATCCTTGCCGCCACTCATGCACACCAAAATGGTGTCGCCCTCTTCTATCATGTTGTAATCGCCAATCGCCTTGCCTGTCGCACTAATGAGGCTATTACGTAAGCGAATGAAATTACCTGAGGCGTTATCGGGAATATGTTTAATCATTTGGTTTGGGGTATTTCTATTAATTCAAGTTTCTAAGTTAGACAAGGACGGACACAAAAAATTATGACGCAGCCTATGGGATCTATGTAAGGAAAACGCCGTTTCAGTGGGGACGTAACCTTTAGGTTACGTCGTAGCCAATAATTTTTTACGGGCAGCGCAGCTTAATGACGATTGTGAATTAATAGAAGTACCCTTTATAAGTTTACGGATCTACCGCCATCTACTGCAATCACCTGACCGGTAATAAAAGGCGCATCCTGAATTAAAAAGCGCACGGCTTTGGCGACATCATCGCCTTCACCTATGCGTTTGAGTAAGGTTTGTGAAATCACACGCTGACGATAAACTTCATCAAACTGCGCGTTATCTTCCGGCCACAGTACCGGCCCGGGAGCCACGGCATTGACACGAACGTCAGGCCCCAGCTCCTGCGCCAACGATTTGGTTAACGTTACCAGCCCAGCCTTGGCCACGCTGTAAACGATATAGCCTTTTTTGGGACGCTCCACATGCATATCGGTGATGTTAATGATGCATCCACGGCGGCGGCGCAACTCGGGTGCCGCCGCTTGAGACAGAAATAACGGCGCTTTGAGGTTGGCACCAATTAAATCTTGCCATTGCTCCTGCTTGATTTTGCCGATTTCTGTGGCATAGTAACTGGAAGCATTGTTAATCAGCACATCCAGACGACCAAAATGTTTAATGGTACTTTTTACCAAACTGGGCAAAACGGCCAAATTCAGTAAATCGCCCTGAATAATCGCCACGGAATCAGCACGCTGCAAATTTAGCTCGGCCTGCAAAGCCCGCGCTTCTACCACGGAAGTACGGTAGTGAATCATCAGCTTGGCACCACCGGCATGTAACAAGCGGCAAATAGACGCACCTACCCGCTTGGCTCCACCGGTAATAAGAACGACTTGATTTTCCAAACTTGAACCCACTTATTGCTCCCAGAAATTAACCGCGAACGATTATACGAATTCACCCTAAACTTGACTAGTACACTATGACTTTATTATCGCCCCCCCAAACTTTATTGCCGACCCCCAACAACCATGCCTTGCAGCATAGCCAACATCTTTCGCTACACATTCAATCTGAAATAGACAGCGCTGGCGGCTGGATAAACTTTGCACGCTATATGCACCTGGCGTTATACACACCTGAGCTTGGATATTACAGTAGTAACGTCACAAAGTTCGGTTCAGCTGGTGATTTTGTTACAGCACCGGAGATTTCACCGCTGTTCGCGCAAACGTTGGCACGACAAGTTGCCCAGATTTTGCAAGCTTCGTCAGACCAAATTCTGGAACTGGGAGCGGGTACCGGGCGTTTGGCCGCCGGATTATTAACCGAATTAACAAACCTGGGCAAATTCCCCGCCTGCTACAAAATACTGGAAGTCAGCGCCCATCTGCAACAAGTGCAACGTGAGACCCTGCAAGCAGCGCTACCGGAACATTTTATGCAGCGCATAGAATGGCTGGACAGCCTGCCGCCCACTTTTAGCGGTCTGGTGCTGGGAAACGAGATTCTGGATGCAATTCCGGTGCATATTATCAGCCAGTATGAAACCAGCATTCATGAGCGCGGTGTGGCGTGGGATGGTCAGAATTTCATCTGGGCGGATCAAGCGCTAACCTCCGGCCATTTGTTCGATCTGGCTCATGCACTCTCGCTGCCCCCAGGTTATACCAGTGAATTCTGCCCGGCGGCCACAGGCTTGCTCTCCAGCTTGGCGACCATGTTACAAACAGGCGTTATATTATTTATAGATTATGGCTTTTCACAGCGCGAGTATTATCATCCGCAACGCCATCAGGGTACCTTAATGTGCCACTATCGCCAATACGCCCACGACAATCCATTCTTCTATCCCGGTTTGCAGGATATTACTGCGCACGTAGATTTTACCCGTCTGGCAGAAATCGGCCTGGCTAATGGCTTGCTATTGCTGGGCTATTGCAACCAAACACAATTTTTAATTAATTGCGGCATTACCGAAATTCTGGCGCAAAACTCACCCGAGGATATGGCCAAGTATTTGCCTCTGGTTGCCCAGGCACAAAAGTTGTTATCGCCTAATGAAATGGGAGAATTGTTTAAGACCATTGCCTTCGGTAAAAACGTGGCCATCCCCTTGCTTGGTTTCGCTCAAGGCGATAAACGGCACACACTCTAAACTTGAATCCGACCGGTTCCCCGGAAAACCAGGTTGCTGCAAGCCGCGTATAATTCCCGCTTAATCCAACAAAATGCACTTTCATGCCAAATACCAAACAACCAATACCGCCAAGTCTGCAAGACCATCCCGTGCAAGACGAACCCGCAGCACAAGCAAAACAACGCCCTATTCGCAGCTTTGTGCTGCGCCAAGGCCGCATGTCGCCGGGACAAACACGGGCGATTGAAACGCTATACCCGCAATTTGGTATTCAATATGCCACTGAGCTACTGGATTTTGATGCCATATTCGGACGCAAGGCACCGCGCATTCTGGAAATAGGCTGCGGCATGGGCGAAACCACGGCCAATATTGCCTTGAATAATCCGGCACTAGATTATCTGGGGATAGAGGTACACGGCCCGGGTGTGGGCAATTTGCTAAAGCTGATTGATACCCAGCAACTGGGCAATTGCCGCATCATTCAGAATGATGCAGTGGAAGTGCTCCAGCATATGTTGCCGGATGCCAGCCTGGATGGCATCCACATTTTCTTTCCTGATCCCTGGCATAAAACCAAGCATCACAAACGGCGACTGATTCAAGCCGCTTTCATTCGTGCCTTATGCGGAAAAATGAAACCGGGGGCGTATATTCATGTGGCAACCGATTGGCAGGAATACGCCGAATGGATATTGGAAGTATTGCGCGCCGAGACTTTACTTGAAAATACGGTGGCTGATTATGCACCAAGACCAAATTACCGGCCGTTAACCAAATTTGAGAATCGCGGTTTACGCCTGGGACACGGGGTTTGGGATTTGATTTTTTTGCGCAACACTAATGCGTAGCAAGCTCGTTGGCTATCATTTCAGCCTGCTTGAGTACCGTTTCAGTCGCCAATAATTGCATATCCGGCGGATAGCCAAATTGCCTTAATGTGCGTTTAACAATCACTTTGAGTTTGGCTTTCACGCTTTCCTTGATAGTCCAATCTATAGTTGCATTTTCACGCACGCGCTGTGTGAGCACAACGGCCAGCTCGCGCAATTGCTCGTGTTGCATGAGCTGTTTGGCACTATCGTTATTGGCAACAGCGGTGTAAAAGGCATATTCAAATTCACTCAAGCCCAGATTTTTGGCTTGCGTATCCGAGGCCACAATCTCTTTACTGATACGTATCAGCTCGTCCATCACCTCGGCGGCAGTGAGTACCTTGTTCTGATACTTTTTGATGGCATTTTCCAGCATTTCCATCAAGCTGCGGCTTTGCACCAGATTCTTTTTAGTACGGACTTTCAGCTCATCATTCAGCAGTTTTTTCAGCACTTCCAGCGCGATATTTTTATGCTCATGGTTTTTAAGTTCCTGCAAAAACTCGTCGCTTAAAATGGAAATATCCGGCTTCTTGATGCCTGCGGCATCAAACACATCAATCACCTGCTCTGAAACCAGGGCCTGGTCGATAACTTGGCGAATAGTGGTTTCAATTTCAACATCCGTCCTGCCATTGTCAGAACTTTCAAATTTTGCCAAACGCGCCTTAACGGCCTGAAAAAACGCCACCTCGTCTTTGACATCCAGGGCTTGCTCATGCGGAATAGCAATGGCAAAAGCCAGCGACAAAGCGGTTACTTCATTGAGATAGCGCTTTTTACCATCGTCCAAACCCAATACATGTTCTTCAGCCGCCAATATCAATGAAAGCTTGCGCGAGGTATCCGCCTCAAAGTAATTTTCATAAGCAAAGCCATGATACATATCCGCCACCACTTCCAGCTTTTCCAGCATCAAATTAACCGCTTGTTCCTGCGCCAGCGCTGGGTCACCCTTGCCGCCGGCATCCGAATAAAATGACAGCGCTTGTTTAAGATCAGCGGCAATGCCCAGATAATCCACCACCAAACCGCCAGGTTTGTCACCATACACACGGTTCACTCGCGCAATGGCCTGCATCAGGTTGTGGCCTTTCATCGGCTTATCAATATAAAGCGTATGCATGCTGGGCGCGTCAAAGCCGGTCAGCCACATATCGCGCACGATGACGAGTTTTAATTCATCGTCCGGGTCTTTCATGCGCTCGGCAAGGTTGCGGCGTTGTTGCTTGGTGGTATGGTGTTTGGCAAGTTGCGGGCCATCACTGGAAGAAGCGGTCATCACGACTTTAATCGCACCTTTGTTTAAATCATGCGAATGCCAATCAGGTTTGAGCTTGATGATTTCAGCATACAGCGCGGCGGCGATACGGCGCGACATGCTAACTATCATGCCCTTGCCGACAAACACTTCCTGACGCTGTTCAAAGTGCGTCACAATATCTTGCGCTATATTTTTAATACGGTTTTCGCTGCCAATAAGCGCTTCAACCTGCGTCCAGCGCGCTTTGGCCTTTTGCGTTTCGTTGAGTTCATCTTGTTCCAGCTCTTCATCCAATTCCGCTACCAGCTTACGGCCTTCATCGGAAAGCTGCACTTTTGCCAAACGGCTTTCGTAATAAATACGCACCGTAGCGCCATCTTCCACCGCCTGCGCAATATCGTAAATATCCACATAATTGCCAAACACCGCAGGCGTGTTGACATCGGTGCTTTCAATCGGCGTGCCGGTAAAGCCTAAATACGTGGCATTCGGCAGCGCATCACGCATATATTTGGCAAAGCCATACACAATCTTTTGCCCGATCACTTCGCCCGCTGCGTTTTTATCGTCTACGGTTTTGGCTTTAAAGCCATATTGGGTGCGGTGTGCCTCGTCGGCAATGACGATAATATTTCTGCGCTGCGACAAGGTTTCATACACATTGCCTTCTTCCGGCTGAAACTTCTGGATGGTGGTAAATATCACACCGCCAGATGCAACCTTCAAAAGCTCTTTAAGTTGCTCCCTATTCTCAACCTGTTTTGGTTCCTGGCGTAACAACTGGCTGGATGCCGCAAAAGTATCAAACAACTGATCGTCCAAATCATTACGGTCAGTAATCACCACGATCGTTGGATTATTCAGCGCCAAAACAATCTTGCCCGTATAAAACACCATGCTCAGCGATTTTCCACTGCCTTGCGTGTGCCACACCACGCCCGCTTTGCGGTCACCTTGCGGTTGGCTGCGTACATCGCTCAAACCATAACTGGCCGGAGTTTGCGCGATACCCGAAGCTTCCGCGCAAGCTCTTAACGTCGAAATCACCGCCGCATTCACTGCATAATACTGGTGATACGCCGCCAGCTTTTTAACCGTGCTGATGCTGATTTGCTTGGATTTGGCATCCTCACGAGACGTTTTTTCAAACACGATAAAGTGACGGATTAAATCCAACAGCGTGGCTTTATTCAACATGCCATCAATCAGCGTTTCCAGCTGGCTCACCAGATGTGAAGCATCTGCTTTTCCATCCGCACTTTTCCACGCCATAAAACGGCTTAAGCCCGCCGAAATACTGCCCGCCCTCGCCTCCAAGCCATCCGAGACAATCACAAAGCCATTATAAGTAAACAGACTGGGAATCGTCGCTTTGTAAGTGCTGATTTGCTGATAGGCGCTTAGGATGGTGGCGTTTTCATCGGCGGCATTTTTAATCTCGATCACCACCAACGGCAAGCCGTTCACAAACAGAATAATGTCGGGGCGCTTGTTCTGGTTGTTTTCAATAATGGTGAACTGATTCACCACCACAAATTCGTTATTGTCAGGGTTAGCAAAATCCACCAGCCAAACCAAATCACCGCGTGTGTTGCCGTCCTTTAGATAACTTACATTCACTCCCTCGGTCAGCAAGCGGTGAAACGCCTCATTGTTGGCAAACAACTCAGGGGAGCTGATGCGCCCAATGGTTTTAATCGCCTCGTCTAAAGCGGCAGATGGGAGCATTGGGTTAATTCGGGCAACGGCCTTGCGTAATCGCTTGCTGAGCAACACCTCGGCAAAACTCTCGCGCTCAGGACTGGCCGTATCCGGCGCAATATCAGGGCCGTAAATATATTCATAACCCAAAGCCTGCAAGCGGGCTATGGCGAATGCTTCAATGGCCTTTTCATTCAAATGACGCAACAAAGTATCCTTTAAAGTACGCTGTCAGAAACGCTCAGCATATTCATAATCAAGCGTATCAGTATTTCTTTTTGTTTCGGGTCAGATTCGGCAACCAGCAGCGTTAAAGCCGCCAGACCGGTATCGTTAATCACCGCTTCGCCATTTGCATTCAACAACCGACCATTCCGATGCAGAAAATCCACAAACAAAAACGCACCGCTGCGCTTGTTACCGTCTGAAAATGGATGATTTTTCACCACAAAATAGAGCAAATGCGCTGCCTTGCTTTCCACTGTAGGATAAGCCGCTTCACCAAATACGGATTGATCCAAATTACCCAACAACGCCCCCAAACCATCACCACGAGGCTGAGCAAATAAATCGCTCGCCTCGCCACGCTCGATCAGCGACTGTTTGAGTGAAAGCAAAGATTGCATCGCCCCAGCCTCCGTTGGCAAAATGCCGCCAGATTGACCTGCTGGCTCATTTAACAAACCTTCATCATAACGCTGCAACCACAGGAAAGTTTGCGTATAACGGCTAACAATCTCCACCAGACCGCTACCGGCTTCTGCGCTCAGTTCGGGCGAACGTGCCGCCTTGCGAATCAAAGCCAAGGCCTGCTGCAACTCAGCCGCATTTTGGTCGAAACGTGATTGGTTCAAGGTGTAACCCCGCACCAAATATTCACGCAGGCGCATTGTTGCCCATTGCCGAAATTGAACAGCACGTTTGGTGCTTACGCGATACCCCACCGAGATAATGGCATCCAGATTGTAGTGCTTTAAACTACGTTCCACTTGCCTTTTACCTTCGGTTTGAACTGCTAAGAAATCCTTAGTAGTTGCACTTTCAGTTAACTCCACATCCCGAAAGATATTTTTTAAATGCATGAGAACATTCTCAGGCGAAGTATCAAACACCGCACTCATTTGCCGTTGCGTCAGCCAAACACTGTCGTCTTCCACACGTACATCAATTTGGGTTTGACCATCCTCAGCTTGATAGATAACAATTTGCGGGTTATTGTTGTTATCGATCATGGTTATATTCTTTCACCATCTGACATGGTTTGCTAAATCGCCTCATAAACCCAGCCTGTGCTGCCCTGCTTTCAACTACTTTTACCATAGTCCAGTCCGTAGTCCGTAGATAAAGAAAAAGCCCCAACGGGGCTTTGAAAGATTTATTGCTCGTGCGCCAGTGCAGACAACGCAACTCTGGCAATAAAACCGCTTCGGGTTTCGTGCTTACTCGCCACATATTGATCAATGCGGTGAAGCACAAATTTTGGCAAGCTAATATTTACTCGCTCTGGTTTACTATCTAACTCTGTCAAATCAACCTCCACAAAGCCCCAAGCAGCATCTTTAAATGCTTCTTGCGATTTTAAAACCTCAATCGCAGAAGCTTTAAAATCCACAGGCTCACCAAGCTCTAACAAGGTTTCAATATGACCAACAACCGCTTCTTTGGCATTTGAAATCGCCTCTTCAATGGTATCGCCATATGAAAAGCAACCAGGCACATCAGGCACAGTGACTCCGTATGAAGTGTCTCTATCTTGATGGATCGCAATCGGGTAATACATTAGCCGTCCTTACTTATTTCTTTAATCCTAAATAAAACCAGAATAATTCTTCAGCAACGAAACAGTTTGCGGTAATTGTTGCTTTTGCAAACAAGTTAAAAACTCATCGACTGTCATTGGCGGCTTTTTCAAAGCATTGCGCTGAGCCCTAAACGCTGTGCAACTAATCGCAGGTGCCATATCAATCTGATAATAAATAAAATCATCAGGGTGAATCACCTCTATCTGAAACGTTTGCAAATAATCAGCAGGAAAATCCTTTTGATTAAATGTCACAATCGCATCGGCTTTGCACTTAATCGCCGCCGCCAACACATGGCGGTCATTTGGGTCTGGTAAGGTCAACCCTTCCACCAAACATTCATAGCCGACCACCTTTGCATCGGGCACATGGCTGTCCATTAAATCTCGTGCACGTTCAAGTGCATCACGTGGGTGCTTATTCTCACGCATCAAAGCGTTTATCCACTCTTCATGAATTGCGTCTGTCCAATGCGCTTTAAACAAATCACTGGTTGCCAAGCGCATCAAACTATCGCGCAATGGTGCGGGGTAAAGCACACAAGCATCAAACAAAACGGCAAAACGCGCCATTGGTTTTAATACCCCATTCCTAACTCCTGTGACATTGCAGTTAACTCATCCAGTGCTTTATTTCGCTTATCTAACAATGATGCTTTATAAGCCAACACATCACTGGCCAACACACGGCGATGCGCCCCAACCTTACGATGTGGCAATTCATTTTTTTCTAATAAACTGACCAAATGTGGACGGCTCACATTTAGCAAATTGGCTGCTTCTTGTGTGCTCAGCTCATGATGAATCGGCACCAAGCTAATCGCATTGCCCTTTGCCATTTCCGAGACAATATCTAATAATAATTGCATCACTTGACCAGGCAACACCAAATCTTCAGGCGCACCATTATTAGCACGCAGTGTCAGTTGCACCCTATCTGCATCCGCATATTTACTCAACATGCGGCTAGATTGTTTAGCCGCCTCAATCTCTGGTGTTGTGGGCAAATGCACCACATTTTGAATTGCGTTCATTGTTTATCACCTCTAATAATTAAGCTTATATTATGCTTTTTTGCTTAGATTAAACGAAACAAACGAAACGAGCAAGTCTGTAGTCTGTAGGTTGGGCTGACTTCAGGAAGCCCAACACTCACCACACCAATAAACACTCACCACCCGCCTCAATATTCACCATGCTATCGCCCCAATCCGCTGACAAAACCCCTCGCTCAACAAATTTATGAAACGTTGAAAACGGCCAATCAATCACTCGGCGCACATACCCATGTTTCACAGGGTTGTAATGAATATAATCCACATGCCGCTCAAAATCGATCTCGTTGCGGAGGCAATGCTCCCAATAACGGCGTTGCCAAATACCACGCTCACGTTTTGCTTGGCGGCTGGCGCGTATCGTTTCAGTTTTAGGCAAACGCCGCGAAAACCCTGCCTTAATCAAACTCCACCGCATAGGGAAATCCACATCATCGTGCGGCAAACGCCAAATCGTGTGCAAATGTTCAGGCAACACCACCATCGCCTCAATCACAAACGGGTGCGCCTGTTTCACCTGTTGCATCACCTCGCGCAAAACATCAATATGGCGCGTGAGTAAATCGGCTTTTCTATCCGCCAAATTCACCGTAAAAAAATAAGTGCCGCCTGCCACATCCGCTCGTCGATAACGCAAAACATGACCTCCCAATTTACCTCATCTTGTAGGTTGGGCTGACTTTTGGAAGCCCAACGGTTAACGTATGTGTCATTGTGCGTTGGGCTTTTCAGCCCAACCTACGAGCTCTCTCTAACCCAAAGCGTATCACCCAACACCCTGCATTTGTAGGTTGGGCTGACATTTGGAAGCCCAACGGTAATCGTTTGTTGCATTGATTGTTGGGCTTTTCAGCCCAACCTACGAGCTAATTTCAGTCATCGCGCACTCTTACGTCACCGCTCATTAGCTTGGGGAGCAAGTTATCGCGGAGATTTTCTAGGGTTTTGATTTGCTTTCGGTTTAATTCAATCTTTGAAAAATAACTCTCAGAAATATTATGAAATTTCTGAATTAAATCATTGGGAGGTATTTGAATCTTAATTTCGTAAAAAACGCCTTTTTGGAAAAATTCTCTTGCACTTCCTGACGCACCGTTTAACGCATCATTAATGATGTTACGTAGTGCAAAATTTAGATAGTGCTGGAAAATATTTTCATCAGATCTAAAGCACCACATGTTTTGATTTTGCAAAGATGGTATTACGTCATCAGTAACAATTGCAAAATTACCTAAACTTGCACCAACCATCACTAACAAAAAATCATTGCGTCTCAAATAAAACTTTCCAAAACTCCTTGCGAGTTCTTCTGAAATATAAACTAGGCTATTAAATTCAATCCAATGATTATTAAAATTCATTGTTCTGATGATTTTTTGACCTGTTTCTCTATAAGTTTCGCTTTGAAACGCATAACCATTGTTTATTGAGCAGACATCTCTTAATGGTACTTCCTCCCAAACCTCCTGCGCTTCTTCTACAAACCACAGTCTAAACAGCGTTTCGGCCATGCGTTCTAGGGTGGTGTTTTGGCGGTGGAGCAGGTCGATTTTGTCATCCAAACTGCTGAGGACTGAGGCGATGGCTTTTTGTTCTTCTTCACAGGGAACAAGCCAGCTTGTAGATTTAAGGAAGTTCCAGTCAGCGCGAGGCATACGAGTGCCACCTTCACCGCTATTTGCCGTATCTACAAAATCCCAACTAGCTAAAAAATAGAATAAATAATCTTGTACAAATCCTTTTTTTGCCCTGAAGACCCAAATATCAGTAGAGCAAATTCCTGAGAATTTTGGTTTATAGACTTTTCTGAAATACGGCCTTAATTTTCCAAAAAGTACATCATTAGTTTCAAACTTGAATTTATTGCTAGTGACATCGGATGATTTGCCAACGCCTGTAAGCCTAAGAGTTTCTTGTTCAATATGCTCAAGTCCAATATAAGCCAGTTGTTCATCACCTTTTGGCAAATACGTGCTTTTAACTGGCTCAGTAATTTGGTTCAGGGTTAATTCGCGCCACTCACTCACAGCTTTACCCTCGCCAAGTTGTCAGCAATGGCTTTATTGAGTTTTTCTTCCTCCACCAACTGTGCTTCAAATTCAGCTTTTAGGGCATTAAAGCGCTCGGCAAAGTTAAAGTCATCTTCATCATCGGGCAGGCCTACATAACGGCCTGGGGTGAGTACGTAATCGAGTTCTTTAACACGCGCTAGGCTGACAGATGCGCAGAAGCCGGGGATGTCTTGGTAGGCATTTCTCTCACCCTGCCCTCTCCCGCCTGCGGGCGAGGGTTCTGCTTTTGACTCCCTCTCCCTTTGGGAGAGGGCTGGGGTGAGGGTGCTATATATTTGCTGCAACACAGATTCGGTATTTTGCAATACGTCATTATTCCAAAACCGTAATACGGTAATACCTTGTGATTTTAGATACTCGGTTCTTTTATGGTCATTAGCAATGGCAGATTCTGTATTGTGTTGTCCGCCATCCAATTCAATCGCTAGCTTTTCTTCATGGCAGTAAAAGTCGAGAATATAAGGCTCTATAGGGTGCTGACGGCGAAATTTACAATCATTAAGCTGACAGCTGCGCAACAAACTCCAAAGTAGAGCTTCAGCATCGGTTTGATTTTTTCGTAATTTTCGTGCGTTTTCAAGCAGTTTCTCTGGTAGTTTATTGCCCTCACTGCTTCCCTCACCCTGCCCTCTCCCAGAGGGAGAGGGTATATTGTTGCGCCAGTTGTGGTAGGTGTCGGTGATTTGTTTTATATCCTCATGGCTCAGCTCTTTGGTACGGCGGTTGATGAGGTGGCCTAGGTTGCGGGCGTCGATAAACAATATCTCGTTACTACGGTTTCTGAATTTGCCATTGCTTTGATTATTAGAGCCTCGGTTGCGGCTCATAAACCACAAAGCAGCAGGAATTTGCGTATTGAGGAATAGCTTGGCGGGCAGGTTGACGATGCAATCTATCACATTGCCTTGCTCAATCAGCGCTTTGCGGATTTCACCTTCGCCACTGGTTTTGCTGGTGAGTGCGCCTTTGGCCAGCACCACGCCTGCTTGGCCTGTGGGGGAGAGGTGGTAGATAAAGTGTTGCAGCCATGCAAAGTTGGCATTGCCTGCGGGCGGTACGCCATATTGCCAGCGGCCATCGGTGCGCAGTAGCTCGCCAGACCAATCACTTACATTGAATGGCGGGTTGGCAATAATGTAATCAGCTTTTACATCTTTATGCGCATCATTTAAAAAGCTGCCTTCGTTGTTCCATTTCACCTGACTGGCTTCAATGCCACGAATGGCAAGGTTCATCTTCGCCAAACGCCATGTGGTTTGGTTACTCTCTTGCCCGTAGATGGAAATATCATTGGCGCGGCCTTGGTGGTCTGCCACAAACTTTTCAGATTGCACAAACATTCCGCCAGAGCCACAGCAGGGGTCAAACACGCGACCTTGATATGGCTCAAGCATTTCCACCAACAACTCAACAACTGAGCGCGGCGTATAGAACTGCCCACCTTGTTTGCCCTCTGCTAGCGCAAACTCCCCTAAGAAGTATTCAAACACATGACCTAACACATCGGCACTGCGGGATTTGGCATCACCCAAGGCAATGTTGCCGACTAAATCAATCAACTGACCAAGGCTTGCAGGGTCTAAGTTGTCACGGGCGAAAACCTTGGGTAACACGCCTTTAAGCGGGGCATTTTCAGCTTCAAGCGCATCCATGGCGGCATCGACCAGCTTGCCGATTTCAGGCTGACGCGCATTGGATTGCAAATAAGACCAGCGTGCATCCTGCGGCACAAAGAATACGTTTTCTGCTGCGTATTCGTCTTTGTCTTCCGGGTCAGCGCCAGCATATTCGCCTTCGCCCGCTTGTAGTTTGGTAAAGTGTTGCTCGAAAGAATCTGAAATATATTTGAGGAATATCAGCCCCAGCACAATGTGTTTGTACTCGGCGGCATCAATATTTTTACGCAGTTTGTCGGCGGCTTTCCAAAGCTGTTTTTCTAGCGGCTCTGTTTTCGACGGCGCAGTTTTTGTTGTTTTATGTGCGTCTTGCTTGTCTTTCATCATGTATACCTGAAAATTTAACCATGTATCCATGATAACGGACTATCGGTATGCCATCCGCTTGATTCACACAATAAGACGCAAACCCTATGCCACTATAACAATTCAAGCTTTCCGCTATTTTGACGAACCCAGCTCTTTTTGTAATAGCTGAATATTTTTTTCGTGCGTTTCAACTTCATTTTTCAAACCTTGCATTTTTTCGTCAAACTTGGCTACGTTGCGAAAGGTCTTGCCGTTGGCGGCGCGGTAAACCTCAGGGTTTGATTCGCCTTCCTGATAGGCCAGCTTGGCTTCAGCCAAAGCTTTTCTCTCGGCTTCAAGTTCATCCTGCAAGATTTTTTTACGCTTGTCGTCACGCTTGTCCTGTACTTCCGGGTCTATGCGTAGTGATTTACCCGGTGTGGCAGCTGGCTTGCTGCGGGAGCCAGACCCTGAAGTACCTCTGGCAGCCTCGGCATTATTGCGGTTTGCCGAGCTGTCGTTGGGTTCGGCAACTTCGATATTCAATTTCACTGCGCCTTTTATGGGCACATTGGAATAGGTGATGTGGCCATCGGCATCCACGCTTTTGTAAATTTGCGCGTGAACCGGCCAGGCCAGGCATGGAAGCAGGAGCAGCAAACAGCGTAACAGGTGTTTATTCATGATGGTTGAGTTGAATCCGCCTAACAATAAAACAAGTAAATGCCGAGCTTTTTAATTTAAGCGATCAGCGCCAGCGAGCATCTGCATTGACGGCAATTTTAGCCCGACTATTTAATTTATTTATTTTTTAATTCACTCTGTAGAAAAGCAAAAAGACGGGATACCCGCCTTTTTGCCTTGTACTAGATCAAATGGTACTAGACCAAGCGATTAACAGCTGTAGTATAGACCAAACTCAACAGGATGCGGTGTCATGCGCAGCTTGTTGACTTCTTCCATTTTGAGTGCAATGTAAGCATCTATCCAATCTTCTGAAAATACACCACCGCGCGTCAGAAACTCACGATCTTTATCCAAACTCTCCAGCGCCTCTTCCAATGAAGCGCAGACGGTTGGAATCGCGGCATCTTCTTCTGGTGGCAGATGGTACAAATCTTTGGTCGCTGGTTCACCTGGATGTATCTTGTTTTGCACACCATCCAGACCGGCCATCATCAAGGCACTGAAAGCCAGATATGGATTGGCGATAGGATCAGGGAAGCGTGCCTCAACGCGGCGCGCCTTGTCTGAATGTACAAAAGGAATACGGATAGCAGCGGAACGATTCTTGGCGGAATAAGCCAATTTCACCGGCGCTTCATAATGAGGGACCAGACGTTTGTAAGAGTTGGTGCCAGGATTGGTAATGGCGTTCAGTGCTTTGGCATGTTTGATGATGCCGCCAATGTAGTACAGCGCGAACTCGCTCAAACCGGCATAACCATTGCCTGCAAACAGGTTTTTGCCATCTTTCCAGATGGATTGATGCACATGCATACCGGAACCATTATCGCCCACAATCGGTTTAGGCATGAAGGTAGCTGTTTTGCCATACGCATGGGCGGTATTCAATACCACGTATTTCAAAATTTGTGTCCAATCCGCACGTTTTGTCAGTGTGCTGAATTGAGTACCGATTTCGCATTGGCCAGCAGTAGCTACTTCATGGTGATGCACTTCAACGGGCACACCCATATCTTCCAGTGCTATACACATGGCTGAACGTACATCTTGCAGTGAATCCACGGGAGGCACAGGGAAATAGCCACCTTTCACGCCCGGGCGGTGGCCGATATTGCCGCCGTCGAATTTGTCTGATGAAGACCAGGCACCTTCTTCAGAACCAATTTTCACTGAGCTGCCGCTCATGTCTGCATGCCATTGCACAGAATCAAAAATGAAAAATTCTGGTTCTGGACCAAAATAAGCGGTATCACCCAATCCGCTGGATTTCAAATAGGCTTCAGCACGTTTTGCCAGGCTGCGTGGGCAACGGTCATAACCTTTGCCATCGGTAGGATCAACCACATCACAGGTCAGAATAAGCGTTGGCTCATCCATGAAGGGATCAATGTTGGCAGTATCAGGATCAGGCATCAATTGCATGTCGGAGGCTTGAATGCCTTTCCAGCCACCAATGGAGGAACCATCAAACGCATGGCCTTCAGTGAATTTATCTTCATTAAATGCAGAAATAGGCACAGTCACGTGCTGCTCTTTACCACGAGTATCCGTAAAGCGGAAATCAACAAACTTGATGTCGTTTTCCTCAATTAATTTAAAAACATCAGCTATTGCCATTCATTTCTCCTAAGATTTGGATTGGATTAAAATATATGCGCTATTCCACAAGGCAAGCAGGAACTGTGCCAGTAAAATTTTATCAACTTTTCATTGTCTCACATGAGCTTACCTAATTGAAAGCGGTTTAAAGCGCATTAAGCTAGTGCAAAAAGACCTGAACTGCACCAAGCTGGCGCATCGGCTAATGGTATATTAGTCCAAACTGACTCAGCATAAAGCGTAAAAATATTGCACTATGCTTTTTAAAAGCAGTTCTTACAAAAAAATTGTTATCACATCATTTTCCAGGGGATATAAATGGGAATCGCGGATCGTTACGCCGTCATAGGCAACCCCATCGAACACAGTAAATCACCAGTAATTCATCAGGCCTTTGCCAAACAACTGCAACAAGAAATTGAGTACTTGCGCGTTTTGGCACCGCTGGATGGCTTCGTTAGCTCAGTCAACACTTTGCGTGCGGTAGGATTCAAAGGGGTAAATGTTACCGTACCGTTTAAATTTGAAGCTTTTCAGATGGCAAATCAGCTAACCGAGCGAGCCAGGGCTGCGGGTGCTGTGAATACCTTGATGTTTGATGGCAATAGCATTTCTGGTGACAATACAGACGGTGCAGGCTTGGTTCAAGATATTCAGCACAATTTAGGCGTACCCATTAAACAAAAACGCGTACTGTTACTTGGCGCAGGCGGCGCGGCTGAGGGAGTGTTACTGCCGATTCTTGCAGAACAGCCTGCGCAGCTAGTCATTGCTAACAGAAGCCTGGAAAAAGCCCTCAATATGCAAAGAAAAATCGAGTCGGAAAAGTTTGGGCAACACACCTTGACCAGCACATCTACTTTTGACAGCTTGCAGGGACAATCATTTGATATTGTTATTAACGCCACTTCTACGGGTTTAACGGATACGCAGTTACCATTGCCTGGCGATATTTTCGCCAAGGATGCCCTGGCTTACGAAATGCTGTATGGCCGCGAAACACCGTTTATGGCGTTTGCACGTAGCCATGGTGCTGGCAGGATCGCGGACGGCCTGGGCATGTTGATTGAACAGGCAGCCGAATCGTTTTATCTATGGCGCAAGGTGCGTCCACAAACCGCTCCGGTTATTGAGCAATTTCAATCATGAGTATCAAACAATGGATAACACGCGGCCTGCTGGCGCTGATTTTATTGATCGTGCTGTATCAGCTATGGATTTTTCTGCATATCTGTTGGTGGGTTAATCACAACCCTTCCACCAGCGCCTTTATGGAAGATCAGTTAGCCGTATTGCAGGAAAACAACCCGGATGCCGAATTAAGGCACAAATGGGTGGCCTACCAGCAGATTTCGATTAATCTCAAGCGCGCGGTCGTTGCTTCTGAAGATGCCAAATTTGTCGATCATGAAGGTTTTGATTGGGAAGGCATACAAAAGGCCTACGAGAAAAACCTGAAAAAAGGCAAAATCGTGGCAGGCGGCTCCACCATCAGCCAGCAGCTGGCGAAAAATCTGTTTCTTTCCACCAAGCGCACGCCTTGGCGCAAACTGGAAGAAGCGGCGATTACCTTGATGCTGGAAAACATGCTCAGTAAACGCCGAATTTTGGAAATTTATCTCAATGTTATCGAGTGGGGAAATGGGGTATTTGGTGCGGAAGCCGCCGCCAGACACTACTACAAAACCAGCGCCGCTGGCTTATCAAGCGCACAAGCCTCCAAACTGGCTGCCATGATTCCCAACCCCAGGTATTACGATGCGCACCAATCAGCGCGTGGTTTATCCAGAAAAACGCGCATTATTCAATCACGTATGCGCTTTGCTGAAGTGCCTTAACCCACGCCTCAATAATTGAGTGACTTCATGGATAATACCTTTCTATCCATCCTTGGCGCATTAATCAGTATCCAGCGTTTTGCTATAGGTGCGGCCTTTCCACTGAGAGCGTTTGCCGGAGTAATAACTAAGGGCTGAAGCCCAGGTCATGGCAAGAAAGAGAGTGCCAATGATGGGCATGGCAAGCGCCCAAAAAATGGATAATCGGTAGAAACGTAGCGTTGGGATATAGCTTAGCAACATGGCCGCGAGCGCCAATACGGAAGCGATGGCGGCGTAACCGTTTAGCAGCAAACCGGCGACGGGTGCCCAGAAGGTCATGGTCATCATCAGGGTGCATAGCAACAACAGTGGCACGGAATAATGCAGCTGGGTAAAGGCCGTGCGCGTCACCATTTGCCAGATGCTTTGCAAATTTGGGTAAGGGCGCAAACTGATGACGGAATGCGTGAGGCCAACCCAAGTACGGTAACCCAGCGTTTTAACCTTGCGCGCAAGGGTGCAATCATCAATCAGCGCCTCGCGCAATGCACCAAAACCACCCATCTCGGCCAGAATGCGCGTTTCCAACAGGATGCAGCCGCCTGCTGCCGCTGCCACACGTGGCTGCAAGCTTCCGCGCCAGGGCTTGTTGGAAAGCTTGAACGGGTAAAGCAATTTAAAAAAATAAATAAACGCCGGCATGAGCAGTTTTTCCCAAAAACTTTGCATGCGCAACGCCGCCATGAGCGAGGCAAACTGAATATGCTTGGTTTGCATTTTTTCACGCAGGGCAAACAGCAAACCCGGCTCCAGTGCAATATCTGCATCCAATAACAAGGTAAGCGGCGTTTTGATGTGCCGCCGACCTTGTTCCAGCGCCCACAGCTTGCCGCTCCAGCCCGGGGTTAAAGGCGCACCATTGATGACGGTTAAATTGATACCAGAGATCGCACGCGCAATGGCTGCGGTTCCATCCGTGGATTGATCGTCAATTAACAGGATATTCAGAAGCCGGCCTTGCGCGGCCAGACTGGTTAGCGTCTGCGCAATAACTTCAGCCTCATCGCGCGCCGGGATAAGCACGGTAATATCGCTCAGATCTGCCGCCGGTGTTGCGGCGGTAGCATCCAAACGCTCACATGTACTCCAAGGCCGCCATGGCACCAGCAGCAAGGAAACCCAGCACACGGCCGCGCCGTAGACAAAACAGGTAAGCAACGCAGTTGCTGCGGAAGTAATTTGCATATCAACCCATCGCATTCGGACGCACGGGCGGGCGCAAGGCAACCAAGCGACGCCAGGTAAAGGCTCTCTCAATCAGGTAGGTGGCAAAAACACCAAACTCCAGCAGCCATTGTTTAGGACGGCTCCAGCCCAACATCTGCGCCATGTTGCGCACAAAAACTTGTCCAACTTGACGATAAACACGAATTTCCACCATGGCGTAGTCTTTCAATAGGCGATTGATTTTATCCTGCTCTCCTTGCGCGCAAAGCTTGAGCAATTCCTCATGGGTGTAAGAAACGTGATTAATTTCATCATCCGCAATAGCACCCAGCGTAGGTGCAAGATCGGGATCATCCTGAAATACTTTGAGCATGAGATTCACCTCTTCCGAAGCGCGCTCCTCGGTGACTTTGCTATGCACCAGATATTTAAGAAACTCTTCTTTATCCAGCGGCTCTTCCTGCTTGAGCCGTGTATGTGGCAAACCAATACCTCGTTGTTCCAGCAACATACAATAATCAGCGGCCATTGGCACAGCAACCGTATCCAGTCGGGCTTTGTGTAATAGTTTGGCAAACATCAGCCCATGCTTGGTTTCATCTGCACCGTGACGCAATACCTTGCGCGCCGCAACCGGATCACGTGTCAAAGCTGCAATACGCTCATTTTCCCAACCACCCTGCGTTTCACCCTTGGCGGCAATGCTGAGCAATAATTTGAATGCGTCCCGATTTTGTCGGATCTCACGAAAAATACTTTTTGTCGAAAGCATGATTTAATTTACCCCGCTGAAGTTTTTAAGAAGTTCTTGAATGTTTGAAATTACGATTCAGTAGCTCTATGGAAAGCCAGACTTCAATCCGATCTGCTGACTTTAATCCCGATCTATCTCGTTTGCGAAATAAAAGCTACCCATTGCTAATTATATCTGGGCGCTTGTAAAAATCCGATTACTTTTTCCCCGTCGAAGGCGCTGGCTCCCAATGAGATTGGTGAGTCTACCGCACTAAAAACCAACATGATGGTGAATGATTTGTTACCAGAGTGTCATAGCTATTATCACTTTGGCGGCACACCAATTACTCTGCCTTGCAACGAGTGCGTAAGTTGGTTGCTAATGAAATCGCCTATTCCGTATCCAAAGAACAGATTCAAGCGTTTGAACATACCGATCACCATCACAACAACCGCCCTGCGCAACCGCTGATTGGGCGTGTTGTGGCGGAATAAGATTTTGACTGGCCGTAACCAGCAATATTACTGGCGACTTCCAGCCCGGAATAATGAATTCCCAAGTGGTTCGGTGTTATAAACCAGCCAGCTTAGGGGCAAATTGCAGACCCTGTACCGCACTCCATATTACCAGCGTGCATATCATCAAAAATCCAGCCGCAACAACCCCGGCTATTAAAATCCCTCCAAAATAAAGAATTGCATGGCCTTGTTCCTTAATTTTGAAAACGGCCGGGACTCCATAGTAAATAAAGCCGGCAGAGGCTAATAAAGCCAGTACCAAAGCGGCCAACAAAACCAATGTGTTAGGCACCACCAAAATAATGGGTAAAAACCATAGTGGTGTAGGCGCAACGGCGGCGAGGATAAACGAATCCTTAAATGAAGCTTGCGTATCCGCGATTTCACCCAGTTGACGAATGATGACGGCCATGGCGGGTACCGCAATCAATTGAACGAGAAAAAAAGCAATCGCTACCAATGCAAGCTTTTTACCGGGGAATATCCCTAAAACTCCACCATGACTGCTTGCAGAGAAGTAAAGCATAACGGACGCAAGCAGTGCAAATGGAATCACGTGTAACAAATATAGGCCATGAATAGACGGCCGACTTTTGACCAAAGCATTCCAACCCGTGGTCGGTGTGAAAAACAATTTAAACAGCGTTAATGGATTCATTTATTTCTCCTCGTCTAACTAATGGGTAATTAATCACGGTCGTTTACTAGCCAAGGGTGGATTCAAGCTTAAAGTTTAATCCTCAACTCTAAAGCCTACTTTGATAGTGACTTGAAAGTGGGCGATTTTGCCATCGACAATGTGGCCGCGCGTTTCCGTGACTTCAAACCAATCCATATGTTTGACGGTATGTGCAGCCCTGGCGATGGCATTTTGGATGGCTTCATCAGAGCTATTGGGCGAAGTGCCAACGAGTTCGATTAATTTGTAAATATGTGCAGACATGCGATTCTCCAGTTTTCTTAGGTTTTCCAGTTTTCCTGGGGGTTAAATGCAAGCGCCCCAAGCAAGATAATGCTCTGATGAAATTCGGCTGTCTATTTTTTTTCCAATGACGGCAAGGGTTCCAGCAACGCCGATAAATCAGCCGCACCAAACTTAGCCAAACCATTGGCATCTTCAGAGAGCACGCCAGCAGCAAGATCGGCTTTTTTCTCTTGCAGAGCCAGGATTTTTTCTTCTATGCTGCCAGCAACGACCAGCTTGTAGACAAACACATTGCTTTTCTGACCAATGCGGTGGGCGCGGTCAGTAGCTTGATTTTCAGCGGCCGGGTTCCACCAGGGATCATAATGGATAACAGTATCCGCTGCGGTGAGGTTCAAGCCCACGCCACCAGCCTTGAGACTGATGAGGAAAATAGGCACTTCTTCGCGTTGAAAACGCCCCACCACGCTTTCACGATCTTTGGTATCGCCGGTGAGCAACACATAGCCCAATTTATGGCGCACCAGCTCGGCCTCAATCAAATCCAGCATGGAGGTGAATTGCGAAAATACCAAAACACGACGACCTTCACTGACCAGTTCGGGCAGCATTTCCATGAGCAGATCAAGTTTTGCGCGCTCCTTAACGCGTTTTGCAGCATCATTTTTCAAAAGACGTGGGTCGCAACATACTTGGCGCAATTTAAGTAAAGCATCGAGAATAACGATATGACTGCGGGCAAAGCCTTTGCTGGCGATTTCTTCGCGCACGCGTTGATCCATGGCACTGCGCACGGCTTCGTACAAATCACGCTGACCGCCTTCCAGCTCCACGCTGCGCACAATAATGGTTTTGGGCGGCAACTCTTTGGCGACATCTTCCTTGCGTCGACGCAGAATAAAGGGTTTGATACGCCGTGCCAATAAATCACGGCGCAGGCTGTCACCGTGTTTTTCGATGGGTGTGCGCCAAGCCTTGGTAAAGCCTTTGCTATCGCCCAGAAAACCAGGTAGTAGAAAATCAAATTGCGCCCATAATTCGCCCAGATGATTCTCCAACGGCGTGCCAGTGAGACACAAACGATGACGTGCTTTAAGCCTGCGTACAGTTTGTGCGGATTTGCTGGCGGCGTTTTTTACGGTTTGCGCTTCATCCAGAATGAGCAAATGATATTCATGTACGGCGATGCTTTCTTCGTCACGCCACAGTAACGGATAAGTGGTCAGAACCACATCATGTGCAAGTATTTTGGGGAAATTTTCGGCGCGATCTTTGCCGTGTAGGGACAAAATTTTAAGGCCGGGCGCAAATCGTGCCGCTTCATGTTTCCAGTTAAATATGAGCGAAGTGGGCATGACAATCAGTGCCGGCTTGTTCAAACGCCCAGCTTCTTTTTCCAACAACAAATGCGCCAGCGCTTGTGCGGTTTTGCCCAAGCCCATATCGTCAGCCAGTATGCCCGCCAGCTCTTGTTCACGCAGATATTGCAACCAGGCCAGACCTTCCTGTTGATACGGACGCAATTGCAAAGCGAATCCAACGGGTGGAGCAACGGCTAGCACGCCGGGTTTTTGTTTAAGCTTTTCCGCCAAGCGACAAACTGATTCTGCGCCTTTGAATTGCCAGTTTTCCATGTTGGAAAGTTCGGCCAGACGCGGGGCATCTAATTTTGAGAGCCGCAGCTCGCCTTCTGGCGGCCTATCAAACAGATCAATCAAGGTAAGCGCCAGGGTTTTGAGACGTTCGGCAGGGGCTAGCACGCGGCTACCATTGGGCAATAACAGGGTGATGTTTTCCTGATCGCCTATCTGCGCGAGCAGTTTGGCATCCAGCCAACGTGGATCACGGTGAAACAACTCATAGAGCAAGGGTGCTAACGGTAAACGTTCGCCGTCAACCATAATCCCCATATCGAGATTAAACCAGCCGCTTTCATCTTCACTGATGTCGGCATCCCAAGCACTAATTTCCAGCACCAGATGACGAAAATTGGCAGGGATGTTCATTTCCCAGCCTCTTTCGCGCAGCTTGGGCAGAGTAAGCTGCATAAACTCCGGCCATGCGTCTTTGTCATTCAGTGCATAGAGCCACTTGGCGCGCTGAAAAGTGGGTAAAGCATGAGGCGGCATTTTCTTCAGGTCAAATAATTCCAGCGATTTAAGCAAGCTGGCTTCGGCGATTGCCTGGCGCTTGATGTGCACCGTTTCACCACTGGCTGCAGTGACAAATTCCGTGGTGCTACCAGCCTCCACCACAAACTCTTCATAACGAAAACTAGGGGCGGCGTAATCAATTTCATGGCTGCCGTAGGAATAACCGCGAAAATTTGAGATCCAGTTAGGCGCGGCTGTGTCCAAGGTGAGCACAGGCCTGGGTGCCGATTCAACGGTGCGCAAAGCGGCCATATTATCTGGCAGTGTTAGCGCGGGAGCCAGTTCACGCAACACGTTGGAAACCACGGCGACATCAACCGCACGCAGCGGAGGCAAGGTCATCAATCGCGAGATTTCTTCTGCTGAACAGGAGGTAGCCAACGGCCCGACTTCTTCGGTTTGTGCATCAACATACCATACCGTTTCCAGCGCAAGTATGGTGGTTGCCGGGGGGGAGGCCAGAATTGTTGGCACAATCTCACCATTATCAGCCGCTTGCCATTTCAGCCGACCTTGTCTTTCCGCACCCAGTTTTAGCGCAGCCGATGCCACATATTCATAGCGGTTTTCAAGCTTGGTAGCAAAAAACAAACGGTTGGCCGCCAGCAGTCTATGCAAGGTGTCTTCGCCCATGCGGCCAGTAATGGGAAAAGTATCTGCGTAGCGGCTTTTACTGCGCATAGCCCACAGCGCCCGCAGAATGGCTATATCTTCCTCATCGACAAATTTGGGCGGCTGCAACAAGGCGCGCTCTATGTTGTTCCAACCCTGCGCGCTATGATGTGGCCTGCCGCCTTCCCCGGCGCGGCCTTTTTGAATATAAATCTCATACATATTGCTATAGATGTTGAGCCGCAGCAAATAAAACAATTGTTCTGTACGCTTGACCGGTGACAACACGGCTTTCTTTTTAACGGTGGCGGTGCGACGAAAACTTTCTATCCATTGCAGCACTGCAGGGTTGATTTGTGGAGCCGCGTTACGCATCTCCAGAGCTTCCAGCAACACTGCGGCACTATGCTTACAGCCATAACCCACCGGGCAAGTACACTCGGTTTCTATATCCAGCTCACCTGCATCATCCTGAAAAAAATCAATACTAACGTGATAAGGTTGCCGCGCGCTGCCCTTAACCTGCGCCGTGATCGAATCAGATAACACTCTTAACTGACTAACCACATTAAGATAGGCAATCCCTTTTTGAACTTCGCGATTAGTAAGCCAGCGAATCACATCGGCACGGGTATAGAGTTGGGTAAGAGACATTTGCAGTTTTAAGTAACGAGAAGTAACCGTAACAGTAGCAGAAATCGGTCAAACGTTTAGACCAGATGCTATTCCGCGCCTAAATTTTCTGCCAGAAATGCAATGCAAGATATTCGCTTTGTCCATTTTATTAAACGACAGTTTCACGCACCAAATGACAAACACATGGCTCATTCATTTCGCACCCGCAAAAAACTTGCGAATTTAGGTTTTCCTTTCACCGTTTTATCCTTGTAAGTGTAGGTGACAATGCTACCAATTTTGGGTGGGTTTTCGCGTTGCGCGTTAGTAAAGCCGGTGCCGAGTTTGAAGCGTATGCCTTCTGGGGTTTCTACTACGAGTGCGCCAAGTTTGCCGGTGTATTTGCCGCGTCCTTGTGTATGCTCCACCACGGTGGCCTCGGCATCGTATTGTGGTTTTAATTTAAGCAGCGCATCACTTCGTCCCGTCACATAAAGCGCATCTGCGCGGTGTAGCATCAGCCCTTCTCCGCCTTGTGCAACGATTTGTTTAAGCCGCGCGTAGAGTGCGGCCTCGTCATTTACGCGAAATTGTGTGACGGCTTTAAGGTGAGGGATATTCGCTTGCTTGACGATTTCGGTAATGCGTTTTGCGCGTGATGCAAAAGTGCCCGGTGCGTTGGGTAGTTCAAAAATCTGGTAGGTGATACCGCGCCATTCTTGATCTACTGGAATGTCTTTGCGCACGGCTCCTGAAAGCAGATCAAATTTGCCATGCGCTAGCCACAATTCACCATCGAGCGGGATTGCGGGCATGCCTTTAATAAACCACACAGGAGCCGCAATAACATTGCCTGTGCGGGTGTGAAAGGCTTTGCCATCCCACACGGCACGCACGCCATCAAACTTTTCGCTCACCAAATATTGTTGTACATCAATGCCGCGCTGGTAATTTTGCGCTAACAATAGTTCCGGAGTGTTTTCCTTGGCATGTAGCGGGGAAAAGGTAGCGAAAGCCAAGGTGATTAAAAATATAAAGTGAGTTAGTTTCATGGTGATAGGCTTAAGCAATAAATTAAAACTGCGGCGGAATTGCCTTTTTATAAATATATTATTTGGCGAAGCTTATGCCAAATAATCGCATGCTTAAATCGCTGAAAGCAGAGCCTCTAGCGCTTAATCGTTAGAACTGAGACGGTATCCCATGCTTGAATTTTCTTTTGAATTCATATTCCTTTTGTTATTCTAGCAATCTTTCACAACTTTAAAGCAAGGCGTATGAGCGAATATCTGTTTACCTCTGAATCTGTTTCTGAAGGCCATCCTGACAAATTGGCAGACCAAGTCTCCGATAGCATTCTGGATGCTATTCTTGCGCAAGATCCAACAGCACGTGTAGCGGCTGAAACTTTGGCCAATACGGGCTTGATTGTGTTGGCGGGTGAGATTACCACCACCGCCAATGTCGATTACATCAAAGTCGCCCGCGATGCAATCAAGCGCATTGGTTACGACAATACCGAATTTGGCATTGATTACAAAGGTTGCGCAGTGCTGGTGGCTTATGACAAGCAATCGCCGGATATTGCGCAAGGTGTGGACGGTGCGCATGATGATCCGTTGGATCAAGGCGCAGGTGATCAGGGTTTGATGTTCGGTTATGCTTGCGATGAAACACCGCAATTAATGCCGTTGCCGATTTGGTTGTCACACCGCTTGATGGAACGCCAGGCGCAATTGCGTAAAGATGGCCGCTTGCCTTGGCTGCGCCCGGATGCCAAAAGCCAAGTCACGATTAAATACGTCGATGGCAAACCTAGTGCGATTGATACCATTGTGGTTTCCACGCAACATGCACCGGAAATGTCACTTACGGATATTCGCGAAGCTGTAATTGAAGAAATCATCAAGCCGATGTTGCCGCAAGAGCTGATTAAAGGCGATATTAAATATTTGGTAAACCCAACAGGTCGCTTTGTAATCGGTGGCCCGCAAGGTGATTGCGGTCTGACCGGGCGCAAGATTATTGTGGACACCTACGGTGGCGCAGCGCCGCACGGCGGCGGTGCTTTTTCCGGCAAGGATCCCTCCAAGGTTGACCGCTCCGCTGCTTATGCAGGCCGTTATGTGGCTAAAAACATTGTGGCGGCTGGGCTGGCTTCACGCTGCCTGGTACAGGTTTCTTATGCCATTGGTGTGGCACAACCCACCAGCGTGATGGTGGAAACCTACGGCACGGGCAAGGTTTCTGATGAAGTGTTGACGCAGCTGGTGCGTGAGCATTTTGATTTGCGCCCCAAAGGCATCGTTAAAATGCTGAATTTATTGCGTCCGATTTATGCCAAAACTGCCGCCTATGGGCATTTTGGCCGCGATGAACCTGAATTTACCTGGGAAGCTACCGATAAAGCTGCATTACTTAAAGCATCAGCAGGGTTTTAAGCTTTGCTGACATTAAAATGTTAAAGAAAATACTTGTTTCCGATTTGCGTCTTGGCATGTTCCTTCATGAGCTTTGCGGTTCGTGGATGGAACATCCATTCTGGCGTAAATCCTTTAAAATCACGGATCCTGAAGATTTAAAGCGTATTCAGGAAAGTAGTGTACGTGAGGTGTGGATAGATACCGCCAAGGGATTGGATGTATTGGCGGATGTTGATCCCAGTCATGTCATACGGCCAGAAGAAAATGCCGCCGAAGTGGAGCGTACGCTAGCTCAAGCTGATGCACCGCCGCCCAAGCAGCCGAAAAAAATACAAAAACGCATTACCTCCGCTGAAGAACGGACGCGCGCACGCAATACCATTAACAAATCCAAAAAAGCTGTAACCTTAATGTTTCAGGAAGCGCGCATGGGCAAAGCGCTGGATGCCGCCAATGCGCTGCCTTTGGTAGAAGAAATTACCGCATCGGTTTCGCGCAACCCCGGAGCTTTGATTAATCTGGCCAGACTTAAAACCAAAGATGATTACACCTATATGCACTCGATTGCCGTGTGTGCATTAATGGTGGCATTGGCGCATGAAATGCATTTGTCGGATGACGAGGTGCGTCAAGCAGGGTTGGCGGGCTTGCTGCACGATGTGGGCAAGATGATGATTCCATTAGACGTGCTCAATAAACCCGGCAAACTCACTGATGAAGAATTCAGCGTAGTCAAAAATCATCCGGTGGCTGGCTATGAAATGCTGCTGGAGGGCACGGGAGTAGGTGAAGTCACGCTGGATGTTTGTCTGCATCATCATGAAAAAATGGATGGCAGCGGTTACCCACATCGACTTGCGGGAGAGCAAATCAGCCCGTTTGCCAAGATGGGCGCGGTGTGCGATGTATATGATGCCATCACATCCAACCGTCCTTACAAAGCAGGCTGGAGTCCTGTGGAGTCACTGCAAAAAATGGCAGAATGGAGCAAAGGTCATTTTGATCCGCTGATTTTTCAGGCTTTCGTCAAAAGTGTCGGCATTTATCCAACCGGATCCTTGGTCAGGCTGGAATCAAACAGATTGGCGGTAGTCGTTGACCAATCTGAAAAATCTTTGCTGATGCCCATTGTTAAAGTGTTTTTCTCCATTAAATCCAATATGCGCATTGTTCCCGAACTGTTAAATCTATCGAAAGTGCAGGATAAAGTGGTCGGTCATGAAAGCCCAGCACAGTGGAAAATCAACTATTTAGATGAGCTGCTGGATTAGCATCATTACAAGTAATGGTTAATTCCGCTTCTAATTTCGCCTATGTATCTGGATTTATTCTTGTAGTATAGTGCCACTCTTACTGAGGAACGTTGCAAGGTGATTTTTACCCTAGGCTCAGTATCCTTAAAATTGCCTGTTTGGGTTTTTTTGGTAGTAACGACGTTCGCCTAACCAACCGTGCCGGTCACGGGTTGCGGGTGAACAGCGCTACCGCCTTTCCACTCCCTCCCTGCCGGTCATATTATTCAAAGGAAAAATTTTATGAATACTGTGGCTGACATCAAAGATTACGTCATTGCCGATTTAAGTTTATCAACTTGGGGTCGCAAGGAAATAGCCATTGCCGAGACAGAAATGCCTGGCTTAATGGCGATTCGTGAAGAGTATGCACTCACTAAGCCATTAAAAGGTGCACGCATTACCGGCTCTTTACACATGACCATTCAAACCGCTGTGCTGATTGAAACCCTGGAAGCCCTTGGTGCAGAGGTACGCTGGGCCTCCTGTAATATTTTCTCCACCCAAGATCATGCCGCTGCTGCGATTGCCGCCAATGGCACGCCGGTATTTGCCGTTAAAGGTGAAAGTCTGGAAGATTATTGGGATTACACGCACCGTATTTTTGAATGGGCTGATGGTGGCTATACCAACATGATTCTGGATGATGGCGGGGATGCTACATTGCTGCTACATCTGGGCACCAAAGCCGAAAGTGATGCCACCTTATTGAATCACCCGTCTTCAGAAGAAGAAATTTGCCTGTTCAATGCTATCAAGGCCAAGCTGGCAGTTGATCCAAGCTGGTACTCCACGCGCTTGCCACATATTATAGGCGTGACCGAAGAAACCACCACCGGCGTACATCGTTTGTATCAAATGCACAAAGAAGGTCGATTGGCGTTTCCGGCAATCAACGTCAATGATTCTGTGACCAAATCCAAGTTTGATAACTTGTACGGTTGTCGTGAGTCTCTGGTGGATGCGATCAAACGTGCCACCGATGTAATGATTGCAGGCAAGGTAGCAATTATCGCGGGTTATGGCGATGTAGGTAAAGGCTCAGCGCAAGCCATGCGCGCCTTGTCTGCGCAAGTTTGGGTGACAGAAATTGATCCGATTTGTGCATTGCAAGCAGCGATGGAAGGCTATCGCGTGGTTACTATGGATTACGCCTGTGAACATGGCGACATTTTTGTGACCTGCACCGGCAATTATCATGTGATTACGCATGACCATATGGCAAAAATGAAAGACCAAGCCATCGTCTGCAATATTGGTCACTTTGATAATGAAATCGACGTGGCCTCACTGGAAAAATATGAGTGGGATGAAATCAAGCCGCAGGTGGATCATGTGATTTTCCCCAACGGCAAAAAAATTATCCTGCTGGCCAAAGGCCGTTTGGTAAATCTGGGCTGTGGTACCGGCCACCCCAGCTACGTTATGAGCTCTTCCTTTGCCAACCAAACCATTGCGCAAATTGAGCTATTCAGCCAACCTGAGCAATATCCAGTGGGCGTTTACACCTTGCCCAAGCATCTGGATGAAAAAGTAGCGGTTCTGCAACTGAAGAAACTCAATGCGCAACTGTCGCGTCTAACTGACCAGCAGGCCGCGTATATTGGTGTTTCCCCGAGCGGACCGTTTAAACCTGAGCACTATCGTTATTGATTTTGCGTTATTAATTTGGCTGGTTGAATGAAATAGACAGCCGAATCATCAGGCTGTCTATTCAAGGAGGTTTCAATGAAATTATTACTGGTTTGGTTATTAAACGCCGTGGCTTTATTAGCCGTGACCTATTTCATTCCGGCCATTCATGTGGATGGTTTTGCCGCTGCATTAATCGCTGCAGCAGTGATTGGCCTACTCAATATGCTGGTCAAACCCATTCTTCTCATCCTCACTTTACCCGTCACGATACTGACTTTAGGTCTGTTTATTTTCGTCATCAATGGCGCCCTGTTCTATGCGGTTGGCCACTTGCTGCAAGGCTTTCATGTCCGGGATTTTGTTTCCGGCATATTGGGCGCTTTTTTATACAGCGTGATTTCCTGGGTGCTGACAGCGCTCATTCCCAACGATTAAACTTATAACCACCATGAACAACCCAGCCATCAGCTTTGAATTTTTCCCACCAAAAACAACAGAAGGCATAGCCAAACTGCGTGAAACCCGCAAGCAGTTGGCACAATTAAACCCCAAATTTTTCTCGGTGACGTTTGGCGCAGGCGGCTCCACGCGTGATCGCACCATGGATACGGTGCTGGAGATTCAGCGTGAAGGTTTTGACGCTGCACCGCATATTTCCTGTATTTCTTCCAGTAAAGAGGAAATACGCCAACTGTTGAGCGATTATAAAAATGCAAACATACGCCATTTGGTAGCTTTACGCGGCGATGTTCCATCCGGAGAAGTGAGTGCTGGTGATTTTCGTTATGCCAACGAGTTAGTAACTTTTATCCGGCAAGAAACTGGCGACTGGTTTCAGATAGAAGTCGCCGCGTATCCCGAGTTTCATCCTGAATCATCTTCACCTACTGCTGATTTGCAGCACTTCAAAAACAAAGTGGATGCTGGTGCCAATGCGGCAATAACGCAGTATTTCTATAATGCTGATTCCTACTTTCGCTTTATGGATCAATGTGGTGCATTGGGCATTAATATCCCCATCGTGCCAGGCGTGATGCCCATTTACAATTACACGCAACTCGCGCGCTTTTCCGGTGTATGTGGCGCAGAGATTCCTCGCTGGCTACGCTTAAGGCTGCAAGAATATGGCGATGACATGGCCTCACTACGATCACTGGGCTTGGATGTAGTCACCGACATATGCGAACAACTACTCGCTGGCGGTGCCCCCGGCCTGCATTTTTACACATTGAATCAGGCGGGAATCATCTCAACTATCGTACAAAGGCTAGCCTAGGAGCCTGACGAACTTAAAGGAAATCGGCTAGAAATCTGTCCTCGCCCAGCCAAATTCTCGCTTCGATTCTTTAAATCCGACAGGCTTCTAGTAATCAATAAAACCATGCTTGAAACTTACCGTAGGCTGAGCTAAGCAACCGTTATCGTTCCGTTTAAGGAAAACCGTGTCCAATACCAATATCGCCCTTTCTGAAATTGCAGCCGTGGATTTAGGCTCTAACAGCTTTCGGTTGCAAATGGCACGTGTGCAGGACGGCCAGCTTATTTTTCACGATTCACTACGAGATGCCGTGCGTTTGGGTGCTGGCCTAAACCAGGACAATCAGCTGGATGCAGGCGCACAGCGCCGCGCTATTGATTGCCTCAAGCGCTTTGGTGAGCGCCTGCGCGGTTTGCCACCACAAGCCGTGCGTGCAGTAGCAACTAATACTTTCCGTGTGGCTAGCAATGCAGCACAATTGTTGGAAGAAGCACAAGCCGCTTTAGGCTTTCCAATAGAAATCATTGCCGGACGTGAAGAGGCGCGCATGATTTTTATCGGTGTGAGCCATGGCCTTCCCGCAGCCAGGCATAAGCGTTTAGTGATTGACATCGGCGGTGGCTCTACCGAGTTTATTGTCGGCCAGGGGTTTGAGCCGGAATCCATGGAAAGCCTGTTTATGGGCTGTGTCAGCTACAGCTTGCGGTTTTTCTCGGATGGAAAAATTACCGAAACCAATATGCGCGACGCCGAGATTGCGGCTGGAGCTGAAATTCAAAGCATTCAACAACATTTTTCATACGATCATTGGCAAGAGGCCGTAGGCTCTTCCGGCACAGCACGTGCACTGGGCGAAATTTTGCGTTTGAATGACTGGAGTGATGGTGCCATTACCCACGATGGATTAAAGCAACTACGTAATCAATTAATTAAGGCAAAAGATACCAAGAGACTGGTTTTGGCCGGCCTGAGTGAAGACCGCGCTGCCGTTATTCCCGGCGGCCTGGCGATCATGATGGCGGCTTTTGAGGTGCTAAACATTGAGCGTATGACCACCGTCAGCACCGCACTACGCGAAGGCGTGCTGTACGAGCTGCTCGGACGCATGAATTACCATGACATACGCGAAGCCACCGTGAATAACTTCATGCGCCGCTACCATGTGGATATTGCACAAGCCAACCGTGTGGAAAAGCTGGCTTTAAGCCTGTTATCGCAAGTGGATCATCAACTTACCATGGATGCTGACACGGCCGGCAATCATCTGAGCTGGGCAGTTAGGCTGCATGAAATCGGTATATCCATTGCGCACAACGCCTTTCATAAGCACTCGGCTTATATTGTGGAAAATGCCGATATGCCTGGTTTTTCTGCAAAAGATCAAGGCGCTTTGGGGCTGCTGGTGCGCGCCCAGCGCCGTTCACTGAACAAACTGGCACAGCTCAGCATTCAAGATGATCGCTGCCTGCTGGTACTGATTTTAAGATTGGCTATCTTGTTTCACCGCAATCGACTGGATAGTAGCCGCCCTCAACTGCAGCTGACAAGAGAGAGGGATGAGTTTCAACTCAAGATGCCAGCGCTATGGCTTAAAAACAATCCACTGACAGCGGCAGAGCTAGCCAGTGAAATCGCTTATTGGAAAAACATAAATCTGCGTTTATCCATTTGGGATATTCTTTGAATCTGACTAAGCACAGAAATGCAAAGTCAGAAAATAAAATGCAAAGCCTAGGCTACCAGCAATGTCTTCATTTTTAGCATAGCCTTTTGCTCAATCTGGCGAACTCTCTCTGCGGAAACTCCCAATTCAGCGGCCAAATCGTGCAGGGTGGCACCATTGCCTTCTTGTAACCAGCGTGCCTTTACAATTTTACGACTACGCTCATCCAGGCTTTGCAGAGCATTCTCCAGACCTGTACTTTGCAGTTGTTCAAATTGCTGTTCGGCGAGCACTTCTGAAGGTTCGGCACCCGGATCTTCCAGATAGGCAATGGGGCTGAAGGCATCTTCATTTTCATCATCACTGTTTCCTTCCAGCGAAATTTCGCGCCCACCCATGCGCGCTTCCATTTCCAGCACATCTTCCGGTTTTACATTTAATTCATGCGCTATGTGTGCCACATCGTCCGGTTTCAGGCTACCTGCGCCGGGTTTCATGCTACGTAAATTGAAGAATAGTTTGCGTTGCGCCTTGGTGGTGGCAACTTTTACCAAACGCCAGTTGCGCACGATATATTCATGCATCTCGGCTTTGATCCAATGCATGGCGAAAGATACCAAGCGCACACCACGTGTTGGATCAAAACGGCGCACCGCTTTCATCAGGCCAATGTTGCCTTCCTGAATCAGATCCGACTGCGGCAAGCCGTAGCCCGCATAGCCGCGCGCAATGCTCACTACCACGCGCAAATGCGACACAATCAGCTTTTTAGCGGCATCCAGATCATTATCCCGTTGCAACCGTGTGGCAAAATCATGCTCTTCCTCTGCACTCAGTACAGGGTAAGCTCTAACTGCACGCATGTAGCTGTCGATACTATCTGTAGTGGTAATTGAAGGTAGCGCCAAGGCATTACTCATTATTAATCCTCCTGAATTTCAAATAATTTTAGCACTCTATATTAGAGAGTGCTAGTAGGGCAGAAGTTCATGAGCCGTATAAAACTTTCAGCGACTGTAGTTAAGCGTTAATCCGCGTGCAGAATTTTAGCGTTTGAAATAAATACATTTCTTAACTCGGCTTCGGCCGCCCATCTATTGCCTATCTGGTTGCAAACCAGCTCGCACAAAGTATATACGCTGGTGTCAGCAATGCTGTAGTAAACACAAGTGCCGCGCGATTCTCTTTTAACCAAACCACTTTTTGCGAGTGAGGATAAATGTTTGGAGACATTGGCCTGTGTACAGCCAGAGATTTCAGTTAACTCACCTACATTACGCTCCCCTTCTTGCAAGGCATGTAGAATTTTCAGACGCATTGGCTCTGCAAGCGCTTGAAAATATTGTGCTATATATTGCAATGCGTGGTCATTTAATTTTTGCATGGCGCGTGAACTATGTGGATTCGATAATCAAGTATACCTCAATTTATTTGTTGACTATATAGCTATATGCTCATATAGTGCAATTAATGATTATTGATGGATTAACCATGCATATCTTACGTATTCAACTTTGCGCATTATTACTATTAGCAGTATCTGCATCGGCAGAACCCTTGGCAACTGCACCTGTTAAGCGCAGCACTTCCGCAAGCTCATATACAGCTGAAGCGGTGGTGGAGGCTATCAAAACCACACAAATTGCGGCAGAGACGCAGGGTAGCATCACCGCATTACCAGTCAAAGTCGGTGATAGTGTCAAAGCGGGTCAGGTGCTGGCGCGGATTGACTCACGCGTAGCGCGCCAACAAGTGACTGGCAGTCAGGCACAGGCCGCTGCGGCTAACGCGCAATTATTTGCTGCACGCCAAACTTATGAGCGTAAGCAGCGTTTATATGAAAAGCACTACATCAGCCAGGCCGCGCTGGAACAAGCATCTGCTGAATACAAAACCGCACAGGCACAAACCCATGCCCAGCAAGCCGAGATTTCAATTGCGAATGTGCAAGCTGGTTTGCATACCGTGGTTGCGCCCTATAGCGGCATAATTTCTGCCGTATTTGCTGAAGTAGGTGACATGGCCTTGCCGGGCAAGCCCTTGTTGACACTTTATGATCCCCAAAAAATGCGGGTAACGGCCAGCGTGCCAGAAAGTCAAATTACGCAATTGGATCGTGCGGGCGAATTAAGGCTGGAAATTTCCGGCCACACCTTATCAGCGGTAGTGCTATCAGTACAAAGCATGATAATTTTGCCCACTGCAGATGCGATAAGCCATCAAATACAAGTACGTATAACATTGCCGCAGAATCTGACGGAAGGCTTAACCAAACCTTCGCCCGGCACGTTTGCGCGGCTGTCTGTGCCAATTACAGGCAAGCGTGATACTGCACAGCTGCAAGTGCCAAGTGCTGCTGTGATGCGACGTGGCGAATTATCTGTGTTGTATGTAGTGATTAATGGCAGAGCACAATTGCGCCAAGTCAGGCTTGGACAAACGCGAGGAGATTTCATTGAAATAGTCTCCGGCGTGGAAGCCGGCGAGCAAGTGGCGCTAAATCCATTGGCTGCGATTTCGTCTTTCAAGAGCAAGAAGTAGGCAGGTCATGACACAAGACAATTCACAGAAGAATTTAGGCTTTTCCGGCAAAGTCGCCCGTCATTTTCAGAACACGCAAATTACGCCTTTGCTGGCTATGTTGGCCTTGCTACTCGGCCTGTTTGCCATATGGGTCACCCCACGCGAAGAAGAGCCACAAATTGATGTCACCATGGCTAACGTGTTGATTCCCTTCCCCGGTGCGCGCGTAAATGATGTAGAACAAATGGTAGCCGTGCCTGCGGAACAAGTGCTGGCACAAATGACGGGAGTTGAACATGTGACTTCCGTCTCAGCGGCGGGGTTGGCGGTGATAACTGTGCAGTTTGAAGTAGGTGTGCCGCGAACGAAAGCCTTGGTGGAGTTATACAACACCATTCATGCCAATCAGGATTGGTTGCCCAAGAATCTTGGCGTGGGCGAACCCATCGTCAAACCCAAGGGCATTGATGATGTGCCTATACTCACGGCTACGCTGTATGCAAAAAATCCACAACAGGGTGCCTTTGATCTGGAGCGCGTGGCGCACACCTTGGAAGCAGAAATCAAGCATGTGCCGGGCACACGAGAAGTCAATACACTGGGCGCTCCGGGGCGTGCGATTAACATTCTGCTCGACCCCGCGCGCATGGCGGCGGCGAATATCACACTGGCCGATTTGCGTCGTGTATTACAAAGCGCAAATGTAGGCGCGCCGCTGGGTAATACTTTTCAAGCGAATCAGGCGATAGCGCTGGAAGCTGGGCGTTATCTGGCCAGCGCCAAGGATGTCGCCGAGTTGGTGGTGGGCGTGAGCAATGGTAATCCCATATTTTTGGGCAACGTGGCCAAGGTGGAAGATGGCGCGCTACCAGCCACGCGTTATGTTTGGCATGGCGATAAAACGTCCAATATGGAGTATCCCGCCGTTACCATCGCGGTGACTAAAAAGCCGGGGCAGAATGCGGTAGATGTGAGCGATGGCGTTATTCGCCAGATTGAGCAGATGAAAAATGTGCTGATTCCTGCCGATGTGGGCGTACAAATCAGCCGCAACTATGGCGAAACTGCGAACGACAAAGCCAAAAAACTCATCCAGAAATTAATCTTTGCCACTTCTGCCGTGGTGTTACTGGTGTTTTTTGCACTGGGCAAGCGCGAGGCGGCAATTGTTGGCATTGCGGTGGTGTTAACCTTGTCCGCCACCTTGTTTGCCTCCTGGGCTTGGGGCTTTACCATTAACCGCGTTTCATTGTTTGCGCTGATTTTTTCCATCGGAATTTTGGTAGATGATGCAATTGTGGTGGTGGAAAACATCCATCGCCATATGCAGCTCTACCCAACTAAAACCCTATTGCAAATCATCCCCGGCGCGGTGGATGAAGTGGGTAGCCCCACGATATTGGCAACATTTACCGTCATTGCCGCGCTCTTGCCGATGGCATTCGTTAGCGGCTTAATGGGACCGTACATGAGCCCCATTCCCATCAACGCCAGCATGGGCATGCTGATTTCGCTGGCAATTGCGTTCACGGTTACGCCCTGGCTGTGTTTGCACTGGCTAAAGCCTACGCATCATGAAAGTGCAATCGGCGGGAGTATTTCATCCTTATTCCTGCGCGTATTTACGCCCTTGCTGGATGATGCACGCGGTGGCCGTAACCGCTTGCTGCTCTGGCTGGGGGTGGCATTGCTTATTGCTATTTCATTGATTTTGCCCATCTCAAAACTGGTCGTCATGAAAATGCTGCCTTTTGATAACAAATCCGAATTTCAAGTGGTGGTGGATATGCCCGCAGGCGCGCCGCTGGAAAAAACCGCCCGCGTATTGCACGCCATGACGGCTTACCTTGCCACTGTGCCGGAAGTGGAAAACTATCAGGCCTATGCGGGTTTGTCTGCACCTATCAATTTCAACGGTTTGGTGCGTCAATATTATTTGCGTAGCGGCGGCGAAGTGGGCGATATTCAGGTCAATCTGGTGGATAAGCATCATCGCAGCGACAAAAGCCATGCGATTGCCAGCCGCGTGCGTCCGGCCTTGCAGAAAATTGCCGATGAATTTGGCGCAAAGTTGAAAGTGGTGGAAGTGCCGCCAGGACCGCCAGTGCAGTCGCCGATTGTGGCTGAAATTTACGGCCCCGACCAAGCCGGGCGCGAACAAATTGCAAAGCAGGTTAAGCAAGTATTTATGCAAACCACCGATGTAGTGGATGTGGATGAAAGTGCGATTGCGTCCGCGCCCAAGCAGGAGTGGATCATAGACCGCAAAAAAGCGGCATTGCTGGGCGTTTCGCAAGAAGCCATTATTAACACCATGCGTAGCGGCTTGTCGGGCGAAAACGTCACTTATCTACACGATGCCAGCAAATTTCCTGCTGCCATCCAGCTGCGTCTGCCGACTGAACTTCAAGCCAATACGGATGCCTTGCTTCAGCTATCCGTGCGCGCCACAAATGGCCAATTAGTACCTATCCGCGAGCTGGTCAGCCAGCAGGATGTACAGCGCGAACAGCCGATTTATCACAAGGACATGCTGCCGGTGAACTATGTGGTGGGCAATTTGGGCGGCAAGCTGGATAGCCCGCTGTATGGTCTATTCACTATGCGTAGCGCTATTTTGGATATTAAAACGCCTAGCGGTGAAGTGCTGGACGAGTACTTTATCCGCCAACCGAATGAAGCCCAGCGGCAGTTTGCGCTGAAATGGGATGGCGAGTGGCAAGTCACTTACGAGACTTTCCGTGATATGGGCGCGGCCTATGCCGTTGGCATGATTCTGATCTATTTGCTGGTGGTGGCGCAATTTGGCTCTTATTTAACGCCGCTCATCATTATGGCACCGATACCACTCACTATCATAGGCGTGATGCCTGGTCATGCTTTATTTGGCGCGCAGTTCACCGCCACTTCGATGATAGGCATGATCGCACTGGCGGGCATAATCGTGCGCAATTCCATCTTGCTGGTGGATTTTATTCAGCTGGAATTGATACAGGGTAAACCACTGAAACAAGCTGTCATCAACTCCGCCATTGCCCGTACTCAGCCAATTTTACTCACTGCGCTATCGGCCATGCTGGGCGCGCTGTTCATACTGGATGATCCTATTTTTAACGGGCTGGCGATTTCGCTTATTTTTGGCATACTGGTTTCCACAATGCTAACTTTGGTGATTATTCCGTTGCTTTATTACACGGCATATCGCCATACACATTAATTTTCAGGAGAAATAACATGACTTCATGGCAACTGGTTCGCATTATTGCAGGCACGTTTATTCTGCTTTCATTGGCTTTGGGCGTACAAGGCAGCCCGCTATTCATACATACCAACTGGTTATGGTTTACCGCATTTGTCGGATTTAACCTATTACAAAGTGGCTTAACCCGCTGGTGTTTAATGGAAACCATCTTACGCAAGCTTGGTCTGCGTGCTGGCAACTAATGATGCGATTTAAACTATCCGCAATATTGCTGACTGTCATCTCCAGCCAGCTCATTTCGAGCCAAGCGCAAGCGTTTGATCTGCTGCAAGCATGGCAATCCGCACACACGCAAGACCCTTTGTTTGGGGTGGCGCATGCCAGTGCCGAGGCAGGAAAAACCAAAAGTTTGCAGGCGCAGGCACTGAAAAGGCCGCAAGTTACAGCCAATCTTGGCATGGGTGACATTAATAGCAATAATGAAATGAGCAATGCGCAATTCTCCGCACCCGGCATGGGTGCGGCGAGCGGAGCGAGCTTTCGCACGCAAACCAATGCAGGCGTTAATACACAATGGAACATCCGTGCCGAGTATCCGCTTTATGATGTCGCTCGCTTTAATTCCGCCAGCCAGCTTAACAAGCAGGCCGAACTGGCCGAAGTGCAATTGAGCAATGATGAACAGCAACTGATGTTGCGCGTAGCACAGGCATATTTTGACACCTTGCTGGCGGCGGATACGCTAGCCACACTCCAATCGCAACAAGCAGCAGTCAAAGAAGCGTTGGCCAGCGCTAAGGAGCGCTTCAAAGAAGGTGATTTAGCCATTATTGATACGCATGAGACCCAGGCACGTTTTGATTTATTAGCCGCTGCTGTGCTGGAAGCCGAAAGTCACTTGCAACTCACCCGCGCCATTCTTGCCGATATGAGCGGCCATCAGGAAGCTGTGCTGGCAGCGCTTCCACCAAAGGTCGATCTCCAGGATTTAAAAGCGGGGGAACTGGCTGAATGGCTGGAACGTGCAAAAAATAACAATGTTTCGTTGCACACGCAGCTATTACAACAAGATATTGCGCGTGAAGAAACGCAAAAGCATCTAGCCTTTAAATCGCCGCAATTGAATCTAGTTGCACAGGCAGGTGGACAGCGTGTGGATGGCTTGGGTAGCCATGATGCCAATTTAAATAGCCATCAATTAAACCTCGGCCTGCAACTCACCATTCCTCTCTATACCGGTGGTATGCGCGATGCACGCTATCAGGAAGCCTTGGCCTTGGCAGATAAGGCACAATATCAAGTAGAAGCCACCCGCCAACAAGCCACACGTGAAGCCAGAAGCGCATGGCTGGCGTTAAGCGTAGGGCAAAGCCAGGTAAAAGCCTTGCAACAGGCCGAGCATTCCGCTGAAATCAAGCTGGATTCTACCCGACTGGGGCGTGATGTAGGTGACCGCACCACACTGGATGTGCTCAATTCCGAGCAGGAGCTGTACAACACGCGCCTCACCCTCTATCGCAGCCGCTATCAGGTGTTGTTGGCTCTACTTAATCTTTCAGCTACAGCAGGTGAATTAAATGAAACCCGCCTGCAACAGGTAAATCAATTACTTAGCCCCGAGTAGAGCGTGGGCAATGTTCTTTTTCCCACGCGAAAACTTTTAAATTAATCAGCGTTAAATAAACCAAGGACAAACAAAATGGCAAACATCGTAGTTTTAGGTGCCGGCATAGGCGGCATGCCTGCTGCCTATGAATTGAAAGAAAAGCTGGGCAATGCCCATCAGATCACCGTCATCAATGCGGTGGATTATTTTCAATTTGTACCCTCCAACCCTTGGATAGCGGTTGGCTGGCGCGAACGTGATGACATTACCTTCCCGATTCGGCCTTATCTGGAGAAAAAAGACATTGCTTTCATTGCCCAGCGTGTGGATAAAATTGATGCCGAGCAAAACATCGTGCATTTGAGCAATGGCGAACAAGTGGCTTATGATTATCTGGTGATAACCACCGGCCCCAGACTGGCGTTTGAAGAAGTCGCAGGCTCCGGCCCTGAAGCGCATACCAATTCCATCTGCTCGGTAGATCATGCAGTCACGGCGTATGGCGAATATCAGAAGTTTTTAGCCGATCCTGGCCCAGCCATCATCGGCGCTATGCCTGGAGCTAGCTGTTTTGGTCCGGCCTATGAATTCGCCTTTATTTTCAATCGTGATTTACGCAAACGTAAACTGCGTAAAAAAGTACCGATGACTTACGTCACCAGCGAGCCTTATGTTGGACACATGGGTTTAGGCGGTGTGGGCGATTCCAAAGGCATGTTGGAATCGGAGTTTCGCAATAACGACATCAAATGGATCACCAATGCCAAAGTGACCAAAGTGGAAGCAGGCATCATGTATGTCACCGAACTGGATGCACAGGGCGGCTTGGTCAAAGAGCACGAGCTGCCATTTAAGTATTCCATGATGCTACCCGCATTCAAGGGCGTGGATGCGGTCGCCAGCGTTGAAGGCTTGTGCAATCCGCGCGGTTTTGTGCTGATTGACGAATATCAACGCAGCAAGAAATATCACAATATTTTTGCCGCTGGCGTTTGCGTTGCGATTCCACCGGTTGAAGTGACGCCCGTGCCAACCGGCGCACCCAAGACCGGTTATATGATTGAATCCATGGTCACCGCCATTGTGCACAACATTGCCGCCGACCTGGCTGGAGAAGTCGCCGATGCAAAAGGTAGTTGGAACGCGATTTGTCTGGCTGACATGGGTGATACCGGTGCTGCATTTGTTGCCTTACCGCAACTGCCTCCGCGTAATGTTAACTGGTTCAAAAAAGGTAAATGGGTGCATTTGGCCAAAATAGCTTTTGAAAAATACTTCATCTACAAAATGAAAAAAGGCAGTTCAGAACCTATTTACGAAAAATACATGCTAAAAATGTTGGGTATAGAAAAACTGGATAACGATAAATAAACGCATAATTTTTCATTTGCAGTCAACCCTTCTGCATTTTACGCGTTTGATAAGCACCCGCCATTTGATTTTTACGAATGGCATTAAAAGGTGAAACAATCCCTTTTCAAGAAGGGTGTTAGTTATGTATGATTGCGCACAGTTTTATGGCTTTATTTTTTGTTAATTATCAAGGAGAAGGTATGAAATCTTTACTAATCGCAGCTGCCGCTGCAAGTACATTATTGGTAGCTGGTCAAGCAAGTGCAGCAGATCCTGCTGAGGCATTGGCACAAAAGAGTGGCTGTCTGGCTTGCCATCAAGTTGCAACCAAGGTACTTGGCCCATCTTACAAAGATGTGGCTGCAAAATACAAGGGCGATAAAACCGCTGAAGCCAAGTTGATTGCCAAAGTCAAAGCAGGTGGCAGTGGTACTTGGGGTGCTATCCCAATGCCAGCCAACACTCAAGTAGCCGATGCAGATATTAAAACTTTGGTTAAGTGGATTCTTGCTCTTAAATAAAAATCTTTAAGCGTCACCCTAAAGCCAGTTGAAATGACTGGCTTTTTTATTGCCTATCCTATTAATAAAGCACCCAAAAACTTGCGCTCTGGTGAAAAACACTTTACTATTTTCAGATGATGTTTTTTCAGCAAATCGCCACCCTTCTCTTTATGCAACCCTGCCTGCCCCAGGCTGGGCTGCTGCTGCGCCCAGCGCGCTAAATACCCTCCCAATCTTGAGTAGTACCGCATTCCCGTTATGATATTTCCATAACGGAGCATCTAATTTTTACGGATATAGCACGATGAAAAATACTAAATTAAAAGACAATTCCAAGCTTATTATTTTTGATACTACCTTGCGCGATGGCGAACAAAGCCCGGGCGCTGCCATGACCAAGGAAGAAAAGTTGCGCATTGCGCGTCAGTTGGAAAAGCTGGGGGTGAATGTGATTGAGGCAGGGTTTGCCGCAGCCAGTCAGGGCGATTTTGATTCCATTTATGCGATTGCTGAAGTCATTAAAAACTCTACGGTTTGCTCGTTAGCGCGCGCCAGCGAGAATGATGTACGCCGCGCGGGCGAGGCCATCAGGCCAGCACAATCCGGGCGCATACATACGTTTATTGCCACTTCCAAAATTCATATGGAAAACAAGTTGCGCATGACACCGGATCAAGTCGTTGAGCGGGCTGTGCAGGCGGTCAAATGGGCATTGGAATATACCGATGATGTGGAGTTCTCAGCTGAAGATGCCGTACGTTCGGACATGGATTTTCTGGTGCGCGTGTTTGATGCGGTGATCCAGGCCGGTGCCAAAACCTTGAATGTGCCGGATACCGTGGGTTATTCCATCCCCGCTTTATGGGGTGAGCGTATGCAGCAACTTATCGCGCGCGTGCCCAATTCCGATAAAGTGGTGTGGTCTACGCATTGCCACAATGATTTGGGCATGGCAGTCGCCAATTCTCTCGCGGCGGTAATGGGGGGTGCGCGTCAGGTGGAATGCACTATAAATGGCTTGGGTGAACGCGCGGGCAATGCCAGTCTGGAAGAAATCGTGATGGCAGTAAGAACGCGCCACGATGTATTCAATCTGGAAACCAGCATTGATACCACGCAAATCGTGCCGGCTTCAAAACTGGTTTCCAGTATCACCGGCTACCCGGTGCAACCCAACAAAGCGGTGGTGGGTGCCAATGCCTTTGCGCATGAATCCGGCATTCATCAGGATGGCGTACTCAAGCACCGTGAGACTTATGAAATCATGCGTGCGGAAGATGTGGGTTGGGGGGCGAACAAGCTGACATTGGGCAAATTATCCGGCCGCAACGCTTTTCGCTCGCGCTTGAAAGAATTGGGCATAGAACTGGAATCTGAAGAAGCGTTAAATGCTACGTTTGCCCGCTTTAAAACCCTAGCCGATAAAAAGTCGGAAATTTTCGATGAAGATATACAGGCTTTGGTCAGTGATGAGTTTTTCAGCGAGGCCGCTGAACATTACAAACTGGTCTATTTGCAAGTGTGTTCACAAACCGGCGAAATTCCGCATGCCTTATTGACGCTTTCTGAAAGTGGTTGCGAAAAACAGGCCGAATCGGATGGCGGTGGACCAGTGGATGCTGCCTTTAAAGCCATTGAACGCATTGTGAATAGCGGCGCGGAATTGCAGCTTTATTCTGTCAACAACATCACCAGCGGCACCGATGCGCAGGGTGAGGTGACGGTGCGGCTATCAAAAGGTGGGCGCATTGTGAATGGACAAGGCGCCGATACGGATATTGTGATTGCTTCTGCCAAGGCTTATCTCAATGGCCTGAACAAATTGCATTCGAAATCCGAGCGCGCGCATCCGCAGGTTTAATACTGTCGGATCACAACTTGATGAGTAACAAGCACCATAACGCTCCAAGGTTACTCATCATCCTGGCGTTGATTGCACTGTATTTCATTTGGGGTTCTACTTTTCTGGCAATGAAATTTGCCATAGAAAGTTTTCCTCCCCTGATGATGGCAGCCATTCGATTTTGCATTGCAGGTGTTTTGCTTTATAGCTTTTTGCGGCTACGCGGCAGCCCCAACCCTACATCAAAAGAGTGGTTGGGAGCCACCCTGGTAGGGTTTCTTCTACTCTCCATCGGTAACGCAGGTGTCGCCATTGCGGAACAAACCGTTTCATCTGGAATAGCGGCACTACTCATTTCAACCGTGCCTTTACTGGCAGCCGTTTTTGGCACCTTCTGGAAACATGTGCCAACCAACCGTGAATGGTCAGGCATTTTGGTTGGAACTATCGGTGTGGCAATACTAAATCTGGGCGGCACATTGCAAGCCAATCCAATTGGATCCGCTATATTATTGTTTGCTGCCGCTTGTTGGGCACTCGGCTCCATGTGGAGCAAGTATTTGCCGATGCCGCAAGGTGCTATGGCCAGTGCTGCACAAATGCTGACAGCGGGAGTGATATTGGTCATCGCCAGCCTGCTGGCGGGTGAAACAATCACACAAACACCATCAGCCAAATCAATTTATGCCATGCTCTATCTGGTGCTATTCGGTTCACTTATCGCTTACAGCGCCTATGTATTCTTGCTGAAAACAGTGCGCCCGGCACTGGCTACCAGTTACGCATTCGTCAACCCTGTCGTTGCTTTCATTCTGGGAATGCATCTTTCCAATGAACATATTGATCGCGTGGAATATATCGCATTGACGATTATCATAGTGGGCGTTTTACTCGTTTTACCTTTTACTAAAAAATGAACGGAGATTAGATTGAACCTGGCACTATTTGATTTGGATAACACCTTGCTGGCTGGAGACAGTGATTTTCAATGGGGACAATTCCTCATGGAAGAGGGCTTGCTTGATCGTGAATTGCATCAGGCTAAAAATATCCAGTTTTACGAAGACTATAAGCAAGGCGTTTTGGATATTAATGCGTTTTTGGATTTTCAGCTCAAACCGCTCAGCCTTCATCCACGTGCACAACTTGATGCACTGCATGTGCGCTATATGGAAAAGAAAATACGCCCGATGATGACGGAAAAAGCCATCGCGCTGGTAGAAAAACACCGTGCCAATGGCGATTTATTGTTGATTATCACCGCCACCAACAGCTTTGTCACTACGCCTATAGCTCGGGCTTTTGGCGTTGAAAATCTGATAGGAACAACACCGGAAGAAATCAACGGCGAATTTACCGGCCGCGTTACTGGTACGCCTAGCTTTCAACAAGGTAAAATTACTCGCCTTAACGAGTGGCTATCTGCGCGAGGGGAAACACTCACTGATTTTGCCGCCACTTGGTTTTATAGCGACTCTCACAATGATTTACCACTGATGCAACTGGTAAATTACCCGGTAGCCGTAGACCCGGACGAAACACTAAAAGCTTATGCAGATGAAAAAAACTGGCCTGTCATTAGCTTGCGTGATTGATCCTGGCAAGTGAGGCTTTTGAATCACAAGGCAATCAATTTCCCTATTGAAAAGCTGGTTTATTTGTCGTCTCTATTTGGGGTTCAACTTTTAATTTAGCGGGATGAACGAAATCGAATAAGCCGCTATTTCTCTAATGCAGCGTTGAGATGTCTTCACCAAATACGGCATCTTCAACAAATAAATAATCATTGGCTTTACCCTGTTTCCATAACGCCATAAGCACAATCCAGCGTATTTCTTCAATGTCGACTTCTTGTTGCGGCAAAGCCATGGCGCGATCAATTACCACCTCACGCTGGGCTGGGCTGATAATATTGGCTTGCTCCAGAAACATCAAAAACCCCAGGCTTTCCGTGCTAATTTTCTCGGTTTCCAATGCAGCATAGATACGCAGGCTCTGCGCTTGCCCCTCCACAACCAAGTCAGGCTGTGCTGCCATTGCTTCCAGCACCGCAAACCAGTCAAAAGCACCATTGATGTCTATTTCATCAAAACCCGCAGCGAATAGCTCTCGAGCAAGGGTGCTGTGGTCTGGGCGAACATTGACCTCATAGTAATTCTCAAACATATATACCAGTACTTCGAACATAACCCCTCCTTACTTGCCGCATAAAACCAAATTTGGTTGGTTTGAATTTATTGTGTAATTTCATGTTGCATTCAAGATGAGACTAGGCACACCAACGCGGACAGCGCTATAGCAAGGCAGGTGCAACGACGTATCATTTTGAATACAACATGGAATAAGTAATATCGCATACTGCAATACACAGCATCAAACAATACGTTGATACTTGCCACCCGGCACAGGAGCTACTTTTCCATCCAGTTCCAACATGAGCAACATGGTGGTGAGATTACCTGCCACCAGGTTAGTTCGTTCCAGCAGTAAATCCATACTTATGGGATCATAGCCCATGCAATCCAACACCGGGTGAGTTTCTGTGTTGGATTTTGCCGGAATCTCGCTGGAATTGCACGCAGTTACGCTTCCAAATTCATCCACAATGTCTTGTATATCATCCACCAGCTTTGCGCCTTGCTTGATTAACTGATGACAGCCTTTAGAAACCGAAGAGTGTATGGAGCCGGGAATGGCAAAAACATCACGCCCTTGCTCCGCTGCTAGCCGTGCCGTGATTAATGAGCCACTTTGCACATTCGCTTCCACCACCAGACATCCGAGACTCAAGCCGCTAATAATACGATTTCGACGCGGGAAATTTTGTGCTCGCGACGGTGTACCCAAACCGAATTCAGAAAGAATAAGACCTCGCTCGGCTATCTGATGCGCCAGTTGCCGATGTCTTGCCGGATAAACCATATCCAGACCCGTGCCCACCACGGCTATGGTAGCGCCGTTGGCTTTAAGCGCGCCGCGATGTGCCGCGCCATCAATGCCCAGCGCTAATCCGCTCACCACAGAAAAACCATGATGGCATAAGGCCTGCGAAAAATCTTCCGCATTTCTCTCCCCTTGCGGGCTGGCGTTGCGGCTACCTACCACGGCAATACTACGGGAATTTAGCCAAGTCAAAACACCTTTGGCGTAGAGAATAGGCGGTGGATCAGAGATTTCCAGCAACGCTTTTGGATAATGTTCGTCTGCCAGTGTAATGAGATGATTTGCGGGGTGTTTTAACCAATCCAGGGTGGGCGCAATGGCTACATCATCAGGCCCGATACTGATCGCCCGGGCAACAGACTCTGTTACGACCGTACGCAATTGCGTGTAGGTAGCCGCATAGATAGCGGCCGGGTCACCAAAGGTGCGTAATAATTGGCACAGCCCCTGACCGCCTAAACCACGAACCTGACCAAGGGCTACCCATAGCGCTACATCTTCATGCGCTGCGCTTGCGGACACGCTATCCATCAAGGTGTTTGCACTATATCCAGCACATTGACCGGTTCAGCAGCTTGCATTACCAGCGCGTAAGATACTCTATTAAAGGTACGGAACACCATAAGTAAGCCAACGCGTTCATCGGGTAACTTAATCATCGCAAGGTCACGCTTGGCCTCTTTACTTAGCCCTTTATAAGCACCGGCACTTTCAAGCTCCTTGATTTTTTCAGCCGATTTTTTTACTTGCTTACCTTCTCGGTAGATAGCCAGCACATGCCCCGGTTCCATCCCGTCTATTTTGCCACGGTTTAACGTAACAATAGCATTGTTTCCAGCTTCAGCTATACCGCCGTAAATGGATAGGATTCGCCCTACTAAAGCCGTTTCCGGTGCCCTGGGTATAAAGTTGGTAGCGCTGGATTCAGGCGCTTCCAGTAACTTATCACCCACAAGGATCTCTTGTTTCGTGCGCAATATTTCCAATGTGGCAGGTTCGCCAAAACGCGTCACTTTAGCATCACCCAAATAAATGGCCTCTATCCCCAGCGTTTCCTTCGCAACAGGATCAACCAACGGCTTGCCCTCACGATATACATGCCAAAAAGATTCCGCGCCTTCATTAATCTGATCTGCATAAGCTTTATCGCCTTGCGCCAGGACAACACGATTCTGTTGCCCGGCAATAATACTGACAGCCTGCTTGAGTTCGCCATTTTCTATGATTAAAGGCTTGCTTAGAAAGGGCTCGATCACATTGGGCGATATTGTCGGCACCGCCTCTCTATCCAGCGCCTCTACCCGTATGCCAGGGGTAAGTGATGTGGTTTCTTTAAGCAGGCGCAACTGTGGCTGACCATTGACATAATCCAGCATCACCACATCACCTGGATATATCAAGTGTGGATTATGGATCTCGGCGCGATTCATTTGCCAGACTTCTGGCCACAGCCAAGGATTTTCAAGAAATTTTGCAGAAATTCCCCACAATGTGTCACCTTTAACCACCACATGACGATCAGGATGATTCTTGCGTAACACACCGTCATCTGCGATTGCAGGCATAATCAGGCAGCAAAGCATGAGGGGCGTTATAATGCGTCTGAACATAGTGATAACCTTTAATTTATTAATGCATAAAAATGGTGCATAGGCTGTAACCTATGAATTAACGGCAAATTCTGCATCCAATTTACCCAACAATCAACATAATATGGCCATTTTAAAGATACTTAATTATCCTGACCCACGTTTATATACTGTAGCCAAGCCGATAGCAGCGGTAGATTCCAAAATTCATCGCCTGATCGACAATATGGCAGAAACCATGTATGCCGCTCCAGGCGTTGGTCTGGCGGCCACACAAGTCGATGTGCATCAGCAGCTTATACTAATAGACATCAGTGAAGATAAGCGCAACCTGCAAGTGTTGATTAATCCGAAAATAATCACCAGCAGCGGCAAACAGGATTATGAAGAAGGCTGCCTCTCCGTCCCCGGAATTTATGAGCAGGTGACGCGAGCAGAAAAAATTACAGTTAGCGCTCTGAATCATGATGGCAAACCGTTTGAATTTGAAGCCGAAGGTCTGCTTGCGGTCTGCATACAGCATGAAATTGACCATTTACTGGGTAAAGTGTTTGTTGAGTATTTGTCATCTCTCAAGCAAGCGCGCATAAAAAACAAAATGAAGAAACGCCTACGTATTTAATACATAACGTTTAATAGATAACGATGACTCTCAGCGAACCCCCTATGAAACTTATTTTTGCTGGCACACCCGATTTTGCTGTTCCAGCTTTAGCCGCATTAATCACTGCCGGCCACCAGATTGTGCTAGTACTTACTCAGCCGGATCGCCCTTCAGGACGCGGCATGAAATTAAAAGCCAGCCCGGTTAAAGAATTAGCACTGCAGCATCGGCTGGCAGTTTTTCAACCTGAAACCTTAAAAGATGCAGAGGTACAGGCGCACATTGCCAGCGTGCAGGCGGATGCCATGATAGTGGCAGCTTATGGCTTGATTATTCCTACTGTGGTGCTGCATATGCCACGTTATGGCTGCTTCAATATTCATGCCTCGCTACTGCCTCGCTGGCGCGGTGCGGCACCGATACAGCGCGCATTATTGGCTGGCGACAAGGAAACTGGAGTCACTATCATGGAAGTAGTGCCTGCACTGGATGCAGGTGCCATGATCACACACGAAACTTTAGCCATTAGTGAGCGCGATACAGCGCAAACACTGCATGATGGCCTGGCAAGCCTAGGTGCAAAGCTGATGGTGCAGGCGATGGAAAAACTGGCACTTAGCGGCCAGTTGCCAGCAACACCACAAGACGAATCACTGGTCACTTACGCGCATAAGCTTAACAAGACTGAAGCGAACCTGGATTGGACAAAAGGCGCTGCCGAACTATCACGCCAGATACGCGCTTTTAATCCGTTTCCGGTAGCACAAGCCATATTGCATGGCGAAACCTGTAGAATCTGGATGGCGCAAGCACGGCCTGATACACCTCTGATTCATGCTGCACCAGGCACAGTAATTGAGGTGACAGACGGCATCACGGTCGCTTGCGGCGAAGGCGTATTGCGCATTGAAGAGTTACAAATGCCAGGCGGTAAACGTCTGCGCGCGCGCGAGTTTCTGGCCGGACACGCGGTGCAAATCGGTGAAACTTTAGCCACTTGATCCTGGTCTATAAGACCCAACATAGCCAATTAAAATTAACGGAGAGAACATGCTTGGTAACTGGTTAAAAACAGCTATTCTTATGGCTGGCATTGTCGCCCTGTTTGGCGTGGTCGGTGCGGCATTGGGCGGTCGTGGCGGAATGCTCATCGCCTTGTTGATCGCCGCCGCGATGAATGTTTATGCCTACTGGTTTTCTGATGCAGCGGTACTCAAAATGTACAATGCGCAAGAAGTGGATGAGCAAAGTTCGTTTTATCGGCTGGTGCGCGAACTGGCACAAAATGCAGAGCTACCCATGCCCAAGGTGTATGTCATCGACGAAGCGCAACCCAATGCTTTTGCTACCGGACGCAATCCGGAACATGCGGCTGTTACCGCCACTACCGGCATTATGCGCATTTTGTCGGAACGTGAATTACGCGGCGTGATGGCACATGAATTGGCGCACGTAAAACATCGCGACACACTTATTTCCACAATTTCCGCCACCATAGCGGGTGCCATTTCCTCCATCGGCAGCTTTGGCATGTTGTTTGGTGGTGGGCATAATAGCAATGGCGAGCGCAATGTGCATCCAATTGTGAGCATACTGATAATGTTTTTGGCACCCATAGCCGCCATGTTGATCCAAATGGCCATTTCACGCGCGCGCGAATTTGAAGCCGATAAAGCAGGTGCCGCCATAAGCGGTGATCCTGCCGCCCTGGCCTCGGCACTGAAAAAGATACAAGATTACGCGCATCAAATTCCCCTGGACACTGCAGAACAACATCCCGAAACGGCACAAATGATGATTATTAACCCACTATCCGGCGACGGCATACGCAGCTTATTCAGCACACACCCACAAACTGAAGAGCGTGTTGCACGTCTCTTGGCGATGGCGCGCTAACGTTTTGCATATCTCACAACAACTCGCCGCCCTAGCCGTTGGCCAAGTATTAGCCGGACACAATCTCACTTCAACACTGGATCAAATTTTTAAGGATTATGGCGACATTACGCCGCAGCAACGCGCTGTCACACAGGATTTAAGCTATGGCAGCTTGCGCTATTACGGGCAGCTACAAGCGCTGTTGACACAGCTACTGCAGAAGCCGTTGCAAGACAAACGTGCGCACAACCTGTTATTAGTGGCCTTGTATCAACTGATGCATGATAAAGCCGCGCCACATACCGTGGTCGATCAAGCGGTAGGTGCTGCTGCCCAACTTAAAAAGCCTTGGGCGAAAGGCTTGGTAAACGCCGTGTTGCGAAATTTTCTGCGCCAGCGCGAGGCCTTGATAAAAACCCTGGTTGCTGATGAAGTTGCCACTTATTCCTACCCGCAGTGGTGGATCACCCTCATCAAGCAGCAATATCCTGAAAACTGGCAGAATATTTTAGAAGCGGGCAATCAGCATCCACCGATGACATTACGTGTGAATCAGCGCCTGTCGAATATCGCGAATTACTCTCAGCGACTGAGCGCACAAGGTTTGCAATTTTGTGCCATTGGCTCATCGGCCATCATGCTGGAAAAACCGCTACCTGTTGATAAGCTTCCCGGTTTTTATGAAGGTGAAGTGTCCGTGCAGGATTACGGCGCGCAATTGGCTGCAAAATTATTGTCACTCGAAGATGGCCAAAGGGTGCTGGATGCCTGTTGTGCGCCGGGTGGAAAAACCAGCCATATACTGGAATCAGCCAAGGTCAGGCTGTTAGCCATTGATAACGATGCCAAGCGCTTGCAGCGTGTACAATCCAATCTGGAGCGCTTGAACCTATCCGCTGAGCTGGCCGTCACCAATGCGGATAACACCAACAAATGGTGGGATGGCGTGCCGTTTGACCGTATTCTGGCCGATGTGCCCTGCACCGCTTCCGGCGTGGTCAGACGACATGTGGACATCAAATGGTTGCGCCGTCATGCGGATATAGCCTCGTTTGCCAGCCAGCAGGCGCGCATTTTGCACGGCTTATGGCCGCTACTGGCCAAGGGTGGCAAATTACTTTATGTCACCTGCTCAGTCTTTCAGGAGGAAAATCAGCTACAGATTGACCAGTTTCTAAAAAATCATGCGGATGCCAGGCAAATCCAGATCGATTTCGCGGCATTGCTTACCGATGTAAGCAAACCAACAGAGCAATATCAACTTACCCTAAAACATCCGGCACTTGGGCAGTTGCTCCCATGCCGGGAACATGACGGCTTCTTTTATGCACTTTTGGAAAAATCCGCTGTTTAATCAAATTGCACTCAAGCTCTTGGGCGGCGCATTGGCATTATTGCTAAGTGCTTCGGTCTGGGCGGCGGGTAATTTTTCGATCAAGGAAGCGGTGTTGATACCTGCGGCTGAGAGTTACATGCTGAATATAGATTTTGATGCAAAATTAGGGGAGGAAGTCGAAGCGGCTCTGCACAAAGGCGTAGCACTTAATTTCCTGATTGAATTTAAGCTGTCCAAGCCGCGTAAATACTGGTTTGATGATGAAATTGCCAGTGCTCGCCAACAAGTAGTGTTAAGTTACCATGCCCTATCACGGCAATATCTGATCCATCGAGAAAATCGTCAAAAAGCCTTTGCTACCTGGCAAGAAGCCAAGGATGAATTTACGCATGTACGTGATTGGAACGTGTTTTCAAAAGAGAGTGTAAAAAAAGGTGAGCTCTATCAAGCCGCTGTGCTGATACGTCTGGATCAATCTCGTTTGCCCAAACCATTGCAGATTGAAGCCTCGAGTTCGGAAGTCTGGGATCTAAGTTCCGAACCTTACTTATGGCAACCCAGTTTTACACCGTAGCTAAACGCCAATGAAGTACATCATTATTGTTAGCCTATGTCTGGGGGCAGTGCTTCTTTATTTGCTCTCACACGCCAATGCCAACACCGCAGTTTCCGAATATAGCTATCAGGTATTGCTCGCCCTGAATATCAGTTTAGCGGTGTTGTTCCTAGCCCTCATCGCCTGGCAGCTGCGGCGGCTATATAAACTGAAAAAAGCGCAAGTGATGGGCAGTCGCCTCACCTTGCGTCTACTGGGTGCATTTGCCTTAATGGCGATTATTCCGGGTGCTGTTGTATATGCCGTTTCCGTCAACTTTCTCACCCAATCCATCGAATCCTGGTTTAACGTCAAAGTAGAGGCCGCGCTGGAAGGAGGCTTGCGCTTAGGGCAAAATACCTTGGATATTATGTTGGCGGATTTGGTAGGCAAAGGCGAAAACATGTCATTGGCGCTGGCTTTTATACCGGCCAATGAGCATGTTCGCGCATTAAATGAATTGAGAGAAAAATACGCCGTGCAAGAAGCTGTCCTGCTTACGCTACAAGGACGTATTCTGGCATTCTCCAGCAATGACCCCAACTCCAGTTTTTTACCGGATAGACCCGGCCTGCCACAGCTCCAGCAAGCACGTCAGCACATACACAGCGCCATTGAGCCCACTCCCGACAAAGGCTTATACTTGCGCGTATTAGCACCGGTGAGCATGGTGGATTTAAATGGTGAAACACGTATTTTGCAATTGCTGCAACGCGTACCCAAAACCCTTTCCACAACAGCAGAATCCGTACAAAACGTTTATCAGGAATACGAAAGCCTTTCACTCAGCCGCCAATCCATGAAGGAAGTGTTTGCTCTCAGCCTGACGCTGGTGTTAATGCTGGCCATGCTCTCCGCTATTGCTATCGCCTTTGTTCTCAGCCGACGCTTGTCAGCGCCGCTGAGTATTCTGGCGGATGGCACGCATGCCATTGCGCGCGGAGATTACTCCACCATGCTACCTGCGCATGGCAAGGATGAGCTGGGCATTCTAGTACAATCTTTTAACAGCATGACCCGCCAACTGGGCGATGCCACGCAAGCGGCGGAGCGCAACCGTGCTCGAGTAGAAGCCGCCAGAGCCTATCTGGAAACCATACTGGCACACCTTTCTTCCGGTGTGCTTACCCTTAACGAAAATGGGCAATTGCGCACTTACAATCTCTCTGCCGAGCAGATTTTAGCCGCCAGTCTAGGACAGTTTGTTAATCAGCCATTCATTTCCATCTCACAACAACTGCCCGCCATTGAGCCATTTGTAAAAATGGTATTACCGCATTTATCACTTAACGAAGCAGGCTCTGTCATTGAAAAAAACAGCGCCAGTGAAAAAAGCAGTGAAAAAAACGATGAATGGAAGCAGCAAATTGATATGCAAACAGCACAAGGCAAGCAGGTATTGTTAGTGCGCTGCACGCGTTTACCCGAAGGTGTTGATCACGGCTTTATGGTGGTATTCGATGATATTACAGCACTGGCGCAAGCCCAGCGTGATGCTGCCTGGGGTGAAGTAGCGCGACGTTTGGCGCATGAAATAAAAAATCCGCTCACGCCTATCCAGCTGTCTGCGGAGCGGCTGGAACATAAACTCACAGCCAAGCTGGATGCACATGATGCCGAAGTGCTGAAAAGAGCCACCCACACCATCGTCAGCCAGGTCAGCGCCTTAAAAACCATGGTCAACGAATTCAGCGAATACGCGCGCGCACCTGCGCTTAACCTCACCGCCATTAATATTAACCGTTTGATAGAAGAGATTCTGGTGCTTTATGAACCCGCTGGCTCCCTATTGAAAATCCATTTGGATCCTAACACTCCCATGGTGGTGGGGGATGCCACCATGCTCAGACAAGTGCTGCATAATTTATTGCAAAATGCACAGGATGCACTGGATGGAAAAACCGATGCGCAAATTATCATCAACACCAGACTCGCTGAAAAAAAATTACTTTTGAGCATCACCGACAATGGCCCCGGTATTCCAACCGAAATCATGGCGCGTGCTTTTGAACCTTATATGACCACCAAGCGCCACGGCACAGGCTTGGGTTTGGCCATTGTTAAAAAAATTGTAGAAGAACACAAAGGACAAATCAAAATTGAAAACCTTGAACACGGCGGTGCATGCATTACCGTCACCTTACCCATCGTTACAGACCCGTTATTAGAGTTGTAGTGGAGCATAATCAATGACAGCAAGGCAGATATTAATCGTCGATGATGAAATCGGCATACGTGAGCTATTACAAGACATTCTGCAAGATGAAGGTTATCAGGTGAAGTTGGCGGCAAATGCAGCCGAAGCACGGGACTGGCGGCAGCGCATGCGACCGAATCTGGTATTGCTGGACATCTGGATGCCAGACTGCGATGGCATTACCTTGCTCAAGGAATGGGCAAATAACGGCTTACTCACCATGCCTGTGGTAATGATGTCCGGTCATGGCACCATAGATACTGCCGTAGAGGCCACACGTATTGGCGCTTTTGATTTTCTGGAAAAACCCATTGCCCTGCAAAAACTACTTAAAACCGTGAATGATGCACTCGCTCATGGCGCGCAAACGCCTAAATCCGGGTTGAATTTGCTGAAGCTTGGCAAAAGTAATATCGTTATTGCGTTACGACAACGCCTGCAGCAAGTAGCCTTACTTAAAACACCGCTACTATTGGTGGGGGCGATTGGCAGTGGAGCCGAACTTTGTGCGCGATTTTTGCATGAGCAGGAAACACCTTGGCTGTCATTGGCCGAAAATGACAGGCTTACCACAGCACCCCTGGATATTCTGCAACAGCTCGAGCATGGATTATTGTTTATACCCGAAATAACCGACCTCAACAAAAGTGAACAAAAAGGACTGTTGCAACTGTTGGCCAATGCAGAAAAAAGTGGGGTGCGTGTAGTTTGTGCTACGGCACTCTCACTTCCACAATGGGTGGCAGAAGGCCGTTTTGATCCAGCACTATTTCAAGCCTTATCTGCCACAACCTTACGCGTGCCAGCCTTGCAGGAGCACCGCGAGGATATTCCCGATCTGGCAAACACCATGGCCACTTTGTTAGCAGAAACCAGCGCAATGACTTATAGGGAATTTGACACAGGCGCACTGAATGCACTCAGAAACGCTGACTGGCCGGGTAATTTGGCGCAACTGGAAAACGTCATTCGTAATTTAATGCAAACCAGCCTGGGCAAAAAAATATCGCCAGAGGATGTAAACCGAGTATTAGCGCAATTTGAACCGACTGACTTAAGCGCCACTTCCATTCGCACCGACTCTATTCCAGCCAACGCCCAGTTTCCAATCAACCTGGATCAACCCCTGCGTGAAGCACGCGATGCCTTCGAGCGACTTTATTTTGATTATTACATGCAAAAAACCGGCGGCAACATGAGCAAGGTTTCTGAACTGGTAGGGTTGGAACGCACACATTTGTACCGCAAGCTTAAACAGCTGGGAATCAAAATAAAATAGCTCAAGTAAAATAGCTGAAGCCCCCCAGCCTTCAGGAACTTGGCTTTATGGCTTCAGCGCCTCTCGCGCAAGCAAAGTTATTTTACGTTGCACCCCCCAACGATAACCGGATATTGCACCATCGCTTTTGACCACCCGATGGCATGGAATAACAACCGCCAGCGCATTGGCGGCACAAGCTTGTGCTACCGCACGAAAAGCCTTGGGCGCACCAATCTTCTTTGCAATATCGGAATAACTTGCCGTTTCACCCGCAGGAATTTCGCGCAGTGCTTGCCAAACTTTTTGCTGAAAAGCGCTACCTCTAATATCCAGTGGCAGATCAAGCCCCATGGCGGGAGCCTCAATAAAATCCACTACTTTAACCATTAATGCCTCAAGCGCCTGATCGCCGCCGATGAAATTTGATTGAGGAAACCGGCCTTGCAAGTCGTGTATTAGAACCTCGGCATCATCCCCCAAAAAAATAGCGCATATTCCAAGCTCGCTAGCGGCAACAAGTATCCATCCTAGAGAACACGCCCTTAAGGCAAACTGTATCTTAAGCATGCGTCGTGCTGTTAAAAGTATTGGATGACATCAGATTTGGCTCCGCTGGCATAGGATATGCGGTTATTTACCCGCTACCAGTGATTTAACCGCGCTGACCAAATCCCCCGGCATCACTACAATCTTGCTGTTTTCCGATGCAGACAACTTTTGCAACGCTTGAATATAACGATCACCCAGCAAAAACATGGCAGAGGCATTATTTTCTTTGATCGATTCGGTAATAAATTTGATGGATTCTGCCGAAGCTCTGGCCGCCACCATTTGTGCTTCCGCATCTTTACGCGCTGCTTCCAGGCGCGCTTCAGCATTTAAAATAAGCGATTGTTTGGCACCTTCTGCTTCAGTGACTACGGCAATACGCTCACGTTCGGCGGCGGCTTGTCTTTCCATCGCATCCTGCATATTGGGTGAAGGCTTAATATCTTGAATTTCAACGGATTTGACAGTCAGACCCCAATCCAGCGCCTCATCCGCAATCGCCATTTTCAGCTCGGCTTTAATGCGATCGCGCGAAGTCAGCGCCTGATTCAAATCCATGCCGCCTATGATGGAACGTAAACTGGTTTGCACCATATTGCGCATGGCCTCGCGAAAATTTTCAATGCCATAAACCGAACGCTCAATATTGGTAACCTTGATGAACGCTATCGCATTGGCAAGAATCACCGCATTATCGCGGGTAATCACCTCTTGCTGTGGCACATCCAGAATAATATCTTTGGTGGTGACTTTATAACTAACCTTGCTGAAAATCGGGTTAATAATGTTAAGGCCGGGCCGAATGACCGCTGAGAATTTACCCAGGCGTTCCACCACCCATTCCTCACCCTGCGGCACAATTCGGATACCTTTGAACGCCAGAATAGCGGCAATTGCAATCAAAAAAAGCATGAATTCAAACATGATATTTCCTTATTTTTAATAGTCATCTTAAAATTATTACTGAAGTTACGCCAATTGGCCGGGTTTAAACCATACCTACAAATCTTAGTATAATCATTTAGTTATCTGCAATCCTGCCATCAGCAGGATTTAACGCGCAGACTATTACCCTCAATGGCTACTATGGTGGCAGATGAGCCTGCGGCTATCGTCTCGGTTGATACCGCCGCCCATTCGCGGCTACCCATTACCCCTTGAGCAAACTGAATACGGCCATTTTGAGTGGCGCTGACGGTTTCCACCATAGTGCCGACACGCCCTATCTCTTCCCCCTGCGCTTGTCCAACGCGTGAATCCACAGCGGATTTTTTGTAGAACCGTTGCCACACAAAGAGCAGGCCAACAGAAACGACAGCATATATCAGCAATTGAACCGCCGTGGCAATATCAGGCAGCAGCCATAGCAACACACTTAAAACCAGCGCAGCCACGCCAAACCACAGCACATAAAATGTGCCGCTGGCCATTTCTACACCCAGCAAAACCAGCCCCAGAATACCCCACAGCCAGAAATGTTCATTCATTTACCATGCCTTTCAAAACAATACAATTGTCTATGCTAATCGTTCACCATCAATTTAACAAATTGAATGTATACAAACGATCATTTATTGCGCCCAAACGGTTATACCTTATGCTGTGATAAAATTCAGCGCTATGACTACAGACAATCCAACTCAAAAAGAACTCGCCAAATCCTTCGACCCCAAAACCATAGAAGCCCAGTGGTATCAATTCTGGGAATCCAGAGGGCTTTATCAAGCGGGATTAGACAGCACCAAGCAGGATAACTTCTGCATATTGCTACCGCCGCCCAATGTTACCGGCACCCTGCACATGGGGCATGGCTTCAACCAAACCATCATGGATGCGCTGACGCGCTACCACCGCATGCGCGGCGACAACACGCTATGGCAGCCGGGCACCGACCATGCCGGCATTGCCACGCAGATTGTGGTGGAGCGCCAGCTGGATGCGCAGGGCGTAACGCGGCATGATTTGGGACGCGAGAAATTTCTGCAAAAAGTGTGGGAATGGAAAGAACACTCAGGCTCCACCATCACGCGCCAGATGCGTCGCCTTGGCACTTCGCCCGACTGGAGCCGCGAGCGCTTCACCATGGATGAAGGCTTGAACAAAACCGTGACCGAATCCTTTGTGCGCCTGTATAACGAAGGCCTGATTTATCGCGGCAAACGTCTGGTGAATTGGGATGTAAAGCTGGGCACAGCGGTGTCCGATCTGGAAGTGGTGCAGGAAGAAGAAGATGGCTTCATGTGGCATATCAATTATCCACTGGCCGATGGTTCAGGCCATTTGACAGTTGCCACCACACGCCCGGAAACCATGTTGGGCGACGTGGCGGTCATGGTGCATCCTGAAGATGAGCGCTATGCACATTTGATAGGCAAGTTTGTAAAACTGCCTTTATGCGAGCGTGAAATCCCCATCATTGCCGATGATTATGTGGATAAAGAATTCGGCACCGGCGTGGTGAAGGTAACGCCAGCGCATGATTTTAATGACTATGCTGTGGGGCAACGTCACCAGTTGCCGATAATAGGCATTTTGAATCTGCAAGGTTTCATCAATGATGCCGCACCCAAGCACTATCAGGGACTAGAGCGCTTTGCCGCGCGCAAGCAAGTGGTGGCCGATCTGGAAGCGCAGGGCTATCTGGTCAAAACCGACAAACACAAACTCAAAGTGCCACGCGGCGACCGCACTGGTGTCATTATTGAGCCCATGCTCACCGACCAATGGTTTGTCGCCATGAGCAAACCTGCTGCCGATGGCAAAAGCATCACGCAAAAAGCACTGGATGTAGTGGCCAGCGGTGAAATCAAGTTCTACCCGGAAAACTGGGTCAACACCTACAACCAGTGGCTCAACAACATTCAGGATTGGTGCATCTCGCGCCAGCTATGGTGGGGGCATCAAATTCCGGCTTGGTATGGCGACAGTGGTCAGGTTTGGGTGGCCAAGAATGAGGCCGAAGCGCAAGCCCTGGCGGCTAGGGATGGCTATAGCGGCAACCTCAAACGCGATGAAGACGTGCTCGATACCTGGTATTCCTCCGCGCTATGGCCATTCTCCACACTGGATTGGACGGGTGATGAGGCACGGGATGCGCAAAACCAGTTCCTGCAACAATATCTGCCTTCCAGCGTATTGGTCACCGGCTTTGACATCATTTTCTTCTGGGTGGCGCGCATGGTGATGATGACCACGCACCTCACCGGCAAAATTCCGTTCAAGGATGTGTATGTGCACGGCCTGATCCGTGATGCGGAAGGGCAGAAAATGTCCAAATCCAAAGGTAATGTTTTAGACCCGATTGATCTGATAGACGGCATTAGTCTGGACGATTTGGTCAAAAAACGCACCACGGGTTTAATGAACCCCAAAGATGCGGCAAAAATCGAGAAAAACACACGCAAAGAGTTTCCTGAAGGCATTAGCGCTTACGGGACGGATGCTTTAAGGTTTACTTTCGCCGCGCTCGCCAGCCCCGGCCGCGACATCAAGTTTGATTTGCAGCGCTGCGATGGTTATCGCAATTTTTGCAACAAGTTATGGAATGCCACGCGCTTTGTGCTGATGAATTGCGAAGGCCAGGATAACGGTCTGGAACCTTGCCAGCACGATTGCGGGCCAGAAGCTTACCTGGATTTTTCCCAGGCCGATCGCTGGATCGTCAGCCAGCTGCAACGCACGGAAACGGAAGTAGAAAAAGCCTTTGCCGATTACCGTTTCGATCTGGCAGCCAAGGCCATTTATGAGCTGGTGTGGGATGAATACTGCGATTGGTATCTGGAACTGGCCAAGGTGCAAATTCAAGCGGGAACCCCCGCGCAGCAACGCGCCACACGGCGCACCCTGCTGCGCGTGCTGGAAACCATTCTACGTCTGGCACACCCCATTATTCCGTTCATCACCGAAGAATTATGGCAAACCGTAGCTCCGCTCTCAGGACGCACTGGCCCGAGCATTATGCTGCAAGCCTATCCCAAGGCGCAGCCCGAGAAGATTGATACCAATGCCGAAGCCTGGGTGAGTTTATTGAAACAAGCAGTAGATGCCTGCCGCAGCCTGCGCGGCGAAATGAACGTTTCACCCGCCCAGCGCGTACCACTGATTGCCGCCGGTGATGCCGCTGAACTGGCTGCTTTTGCGCCGTATTACAAAGCACTGGCAAAATTAAGCGAAGTGGAAATTGTGCAGGAACTGCCCGAGGCCGATGCGGCGGTAGCGTTGGCAGGCAATTTCAAGCTGATGCTTAAAATCGAGATTGATGTAGACGCGGAAAAAGAGCGGCTCAATAAAGAGATTGCGCGCTTGAGCGGCGAAATTGCCAAGGCACAAGGCAAGCTGACCAATGCCAGCTTTGTGGATCGCGCCCCACCAGCGGTGGTTGAGCAAGAAAAAGCGCGCCTGGCTGACTTTACGGCGACTGTAGAAAAACTGCAAATTCAACTGGATCGCCTGAAATAGCCTAGCCAAGCTCAGACGAAAATAGGTCAGATGAAAAAGGGTGCATAAAATACACCCTTTTTCATCACTATGAAATCAGCAAGCAATCCAGATCAAATCAACAATCCAGACTACGCGTGCTTACGGATAAAGAAAACGTACTCTTTTTCCCCTTGTTCCAATGACAAAAGCTCGTGCCCGGTCTGCTTGCAAAAGGCCTGAAAATCTTTTACTGAGCCCGAATCGGTAGTCAGCACTTTTAATACCTGTCCGCCGGAGATTTCGGCCAAACCTTTTTTACAACGCAAAATAGGCAGTGGACAATTTAATCCACGCGCATCAAGCACCTGATCAAAATTGGCTTCCGGTTCCAGACTGAGTTCCATTTTCATCTCCTAATATATTAAAAATTTCATTTAAATTCATTTGGTTGCAGATAAGCAACGCGGGAGGAAAATCGTTGCCCACGCGACACCAATTGTTTTTCCCACGCAGATGCAGCGAAGCTTGGCGGGCAAAACAGCGTTGCCCACCCTACATGAACTAAACTGTGTAGCTCGATTCCGCTACGTTGCATAGAGGCTTCGCAAGCTAGCCGAAAAGGTCAGCATGCGTGCCGGCACGCACAAACACGAGCATGCCAATTTTTCCGCTATCATCAAGTTTGTACGCCAGCAGAAAATCACCGCCAATATGGCATTCTCTGTGTCCTTCCCAATCACCTTTGAGCGCATGATCCAACCACTCCTGCCCAAGCGGGCTATCATTAGCGATCAGTAATAACATGGCTTCTTTCAAACGAATCATGTCATAGCGTCCGGATCGCGAAAGTCGCCCCCAGTCTTTCAGAAACGATTTTGTATAGTCTGTTGCCCGTGGCAATATTGCCCGCTTACTGGCCGCTGTTCGTTTCGATGTCATCAAATAATGCGTCAGCAGTGGCAAAGCGCACGTGGCGCAAACGGATGATCTCATTGGCCTCGGTCATTGCGGCGCGTGTTTCGGCATTTGGCACCTTGAGCTCCAAAGGAAAAGCCTGATCAATGACCACCCGATGCAAAAACAGACGCACCGCCTCAGACACTGACATGCCCATTGCAGCAAGCGCTTGCGTTGCTTGTTCCTTGGTTTCATCATCCACTCGAACATGAAGCATGGCTGTTTGTGTAGACATAGCTAAACTCCCCTTTAAACGGTTCATTATGTATCTCATTTGAGATGTAGTCAAACAAGAATACCAAGGTTCATAAAAAACGGCACCCGAAGATGCCGTTTTTTTAAGTTTCTGCTATTCTGGCAATCCGTCAAATATGCACCACGATGCACAGCAAGTTTTACCAGATACTGTTACCGATAAACCTCTCGACGATTACCTATACGCACCACCAGAATGGTCAAAGTATTATCCTCTATACTTGAAATAATCCGGTAATCGCCAATACGGTATTTCCAAAACTCACCCAAACGTGAACCTTTGAGCGCTTCTCCAATGTTACGGGGATCATCCGAAGGTGCAATTCTCTCATTCAGAAAAGATAAAATGCGGCGAGCTATTTGCGGATCGATCTTACCCAACTCACGACTTGCGGCTGCGTCGAACTCAATCCTCCAAGACATAAAGCTTCATCAGCTCCTCAAGAGGTACAGCCTTGGTTTTTCCTGATCGAATATCCAGCAGACGCTGCTCAGCAAGATACAAATCCTCAAGATCATTTAGATGCTCGGTAATTGCTTCAATCATATAAAAGGTTTTGCTACGTCCTGTGCGCTGAGCCAATTGTTGCAGGCGATCAGTGACTTCATCAGGTAAGCGGATTGATACTGCACTCATCACCCGTTCTCCAGAGCTAAAAATGAAATACAAGTATCTCTCATGCTTTAAATAATTACAATATTTTTACTGACTAGCAAAATATTTTTTGTAACAGTCACAAAAAATCAACATAAAAAAACGGCACCCGAAGATGCCATTTTTAGATTTAACTTTCAAACCGTATAGACCTGTAGCCTCGATGGAAAGCAATGGAATCGAGGTTAATTGTTCAATCAAATCATCTGCGAACCAAATAACCAATAATGCCGCCAGTGGCGGCCGACAACACCGACATCGCCCACTTTTTCTCATCAGCTGTGGCATTCGGCGCGGAAAGCGTGCTGTAACATAACCAAGCAATCAGCGTGACGAAAGCTACGGCAACCATAAAAAGAGTGACATCCTTGAACAAACGAACATTGCGCTCGCCTGCGGTTTCTTCGCGCTCTACGGATACGCTGAACTTGTGGTTTGGTGGTGGCGTGTTTAGATCAATGGTGCTCACAGACCCACAATTTCCGTTTGTAACTTTTCGGTCTTTGGCTCAACCAAGCCAAGTTTAAGCCCGCGCCGACTACCATCACGCGCGGCAAGGTAGAGTTGTAGCGCCTTACGCAATATCTCACTTTTGCTGGTTTCGCTTTCTGCTACGGCCAGATCAATTTCCCGATTCAAATCATCCGACAGAATTACATTAAAACGTACACTCATGACAACACCCCCATAGCTTATTTATGTGTGTTTTATACACCTTTTTAACTCATACAACAAGATAGCGTTGGCTTCGGGCACAAAAAAACGGCACCCGAGAGTACCGTTTTTTTATGTTTTACCATGCAGGCAAGCCGTTTAAGCTGGATTTGTCGAAACAAAGTTGGGTGGACAGCTTTTTTTGCCCACGCGTTGACAATGGTATGGAGGGGATTTAACGCGTGGGCAAAAGGGCGCTGCCCACGCTACGAGGTTACCCGAAAAGGTCGGCATGCGACCCGGTACGTTCAAGACGAATATGCTCATCGTCTACTTGGTAAATCAACAACCAATCAGGTTCGATATGAAGGTCTCGCCTTGGCTTCCAATCCCCTTTTAATGGATGATCGCAAAGTTCACGCGGGAGCGGCTCGTCAGCCAATAGCAAATTGATAACTTCACGTAATTTATTCAAATCCTTACCACGTTTTTCAGCCAGCTTGACATCGCGTTTAAATTGGCCGGAGTAGCTTGGCACACGCATCAAATATCCAGCTGTTTAAATAAGTCTGTTGCATTGGTGGCGTAAAACACCTCTTCACCTCGATCGCTTTTGCGAAGAGTCTCCGCCGTCAGCATGTTAGGCACTTCACTATCAGCAATGTAGAGCCGCATCAGATCACGAATAATCTGGGCGGCAGGGCGATGGCGGCCAGCCGCCACAGCCATAAACTGATCGCGGAGTTCCGATTCCATTTTGATCGACATTTGAACTTCTTTAGTCATGATGAGCTCACATTGATAAATAGCACAATGTCATTTTAATGGATACTCTATAGATACTCAATGAACATCCATGGATTGCGTTAATTCTGTTGCCGACCTCACATAAAAAAACGGCACCCGAAGATGCCGTTTTTAAGTTTTGCTATTCAAACAAGCCGATCAAACCAAGCTTGCTGAAGCTAAGCGGTTAATCCTAGAAAAACAGGATCGCGCCTATTGAGAATTGATCAACGTCATGAGTTTCTCTGGTATTGCCGCCCAGTGCTGGATTGAATGAAGCCTTTTGTTGCTGATTGCTGTATTCAGCTACCAGATTCAAGCTCTTGGTCAAAGGATGGTAAGCACCAACGATGAAAGATTCGTTAGCTGCATTCCATGCGCCGTTCAGCACAGAATCACTGACACCGTAGGAAATACCAACCTTGGTACCAATGGTTGGGATCTTGTAAGTCAACTGGGCATAACCACCTTCATCCTTGGTATTTGCGCTGGAACCATGCAACAAACCACCCCAGATAAGTGTGTTAGCAGCCACTTGTGAATCCAGACCTTGGCCATTGTAGTAGTAACCAGTCAATTCAAAACCCCAGTAACCGACCTTACCGCCGACTTCACCACCCCAGGAATCATAACCAGCTGATGTCAAAGAGGCATCTTGCTTTTGATACAAAGCACCGAAATAGGCACGTGCGGTCAATGGGTTGCCAGCTACGTTGCCAGACCAGTCATAACCGATCTTACCGTCATAACCCAGTTCCTTGTTACCTGGTCTTACCCAGTTAGCATTGTTAGGTTGATTATTAGCATTTGCACCATTACTCAAAGGTGCACGAACAGCGAAGGCAAAAGTCAGGCCATTCCAGTTAGGTGAGTTATATTGCACTTGGTTGACCCAGTCAGCGTACATATAACCGCTACCGACGTGTGCCAGTGAAGAGTTACCTTGACCAACGCCACCCAACAAGGCCATATCGCTCAACAAAGCTTCGGAAGCAAACAGACCGATATCACGACCGGCTTTAACACTACCCCAACTCTTATCACCAACGGTCAGGTAAGCCTGACGCACGTTAGCGAAGCTGCTACCGTTAGCGGTAACAGGGCCTGAACCAGCACCGGTTGAACCGCCCCAGGCAGAACCGTCGCCGTCAGCAAACATTGTGAATTGGAAGCCGATGTCCAGATCATTTTGACGGGTTTTAGCACCAATGCCAAAAGCCGAAGACAGCGTGCCACCTTGTACATTGCTGCGGCTAGAACGTGTTGAAGGCAGACCGTTGATTGATACGTTATCTTCTACGTGAGTCACATAAGCGTTGATGTTACCGCTGATGTCTACAGTCCAATCACCAGCTGGGATTACGATGCCAGCATTAGCGGCTGAAGCGCCGAAAGCCAATACTGCACTGGCTACTGCCAAACCTAGTTTCTTGTTCATTTCCATTTCTCCTATTGTGTTTTAGATTTGCCCTGAATCCATTTTGCCCAATTTACTCAAGCAAATCAGAGGGTACTCTTGAACCTTCCTTGCGGAAGAGTGAGCACAGTATGCCAAAGGGCAGACAAGCCTCGCAAGTAAAGATGTTGTTTTTTGTAAAAATTGGTGATTTATGTTGTTTTTTTGCAACATGGTAGTGATGCAATGTTTTTTGGTCTCGCCTATGATGCGGTGCGAATCGCGGGTGGAATATGCAGATTGGGCTTTATGCGCTTGAATTTAGAGCCATTGACTGCATGCGTTACCGTGCATACAATATCAAGTATGAAAGTGGAATTCGACCCGGCCAAAGATGTGCGCAATATAGCCAAACACGGCATTTCTCTCGCACTGACTGCTGAAATGGATTGGGCATTTGCCATGATCTGGCCGGATACGCGGTACGAATATGGTGAAGCGCGCCTAGTTGCCCTAATACTGTTTAAGGAGCGTGTGTATTTTGTTGCTTTTGTTAATCGCGCCAATTGCCGACGTATTATTAGTTTACGCAAGGCCAATTGCAGAGAGGTGAAAATTTATGCTGAAAACAATTAAGTCGCGCTCTGGGCGCACTATTATTATGCCTACTGACGATGAAGATGCCGCGATTAGCGCCGCCGCCATGTCAGACCCGGATGCCATGCCCTACACCGACGAGGAATGGGAGAAGGCAAAGCCTTTGGTACGCATCGGTCGCCCCAAGGCCAAAATTACCAAGGAGCGCATCACCATTCGATTATCGCGTGATGTTGTAACGCAATTCCGTGCGACAGGCGCTGGCTGGCAAACCCGCATGGATGCTGCGCTGCGCCAGTTTATTATGGAACACCCGCCAGGCCGCTAATCACTAAACATTCTGTAAATTAAGCAAGATGCATGGAAAGCAAGCCGCGATAGCTAGAGCTTCGGGAGGGGGCAGTTCTCGATTTTATTTCATTACATCGAGGCTACGCTTGCTTGAAACTATAAAATTCAAATCATTACTTTTACGATTGCTGCAAATAATCCAACCGCTACAAAAATACTGCCCACTGCCCATTTGATGATTTCCGTTTTCGCATCTGCCAAATCAGATTTAGTGGCGAGTTGGCTGGCATGTAGTGTGTAACGTTTATCAATCTCTTTGTTGATGGATTCAACGGCGGCTTTGGCTTTATCTTCCTTAACGCCTGCAGAAATAAATGCCTCGTATATTTCCAATTCCATGAGTCTACCCCCCCTTAATTTGGCTTAGTTTACTCTATAATTTATCTATTTTTCAAGGCGGTAAAAAAGCAAGCCTCGATGATGAGTAATTGAGGGGCAACCAAGCAGGGCGCAACCGTGTAGGGTGGGCAACGTTTTTTTGCCCACGCATATAGGGTAAGCATGTTTCACCCAACGCGCATTTAAAAACCATCCAAGGCTGAACGGCTGGGGTGGTTTTTGTTGGTGCATTGATGGTATTCATGGTGGGCAAAACAGCGTTGCCCACCCTACGTGGCTGATCCTGCCCAACATAACCAATTTGCGGTAATAGAATATGGCGGCTATAGCGCGGGAGTTAATGGTCATTCATAGGTTTGTTTGTGCCCAGGGATTGATGAGGGTCAATCCTTCAATCTGGCGAAAATCCTTGATATTCCGCGTGGCCAACGGCAATTGATGAGCCAATGCAATAGCTGCAATTTGCGCATCTTCAGTGGTAATGGAAAACCCGGATTTTGCCCGGCTGGCAACCACAAGTGCATATTCGGATGCCGCCTCCTGCTCGAATGGTAAACAGTGCTTGGCAAAATCCTCACGAAACATCAGATCAGCGGCTGTCGCCAAGCCATCTCTGCGCTTGCCATCGGGCAACAAGGCAATCCCCAACAATATCTCGGCTTGCGTAATCGCTGTTGTGTACATCCTGGCCGTTTTTTGTTGCTCGAACCAAACCAGCACCGTCGCATCGGGAATCTTGCGCATCAATTCAGATACTACGTTGGTATCCAGCAAAACACCTTTCACGCTTATTCCTCAGTCATATCAGAAATATGTGCCGTCCGCCGTTCCGGGATAGATAAAGCATCCAGTTCATAATCTGCGAAACGCTGGTGAATTTTCTGCGCAAAGCCAATATCGCTCACAGCAGGCATAACCGACTGCCGAAGAATCTCGCGCACCTCCTGCTCCATAGACCAGCCATGCTGCGCCGCTTGCAAGCGTAGATTGGTTTTTAAAGTTTCATCCAAATTGCGGATGGTTAGACTTGCCATGAGACCCCCCAAAGTGATTGCATTGCCATCATTGTAATCAGTGATTTCGCACAAAACAAGTCGTGTAGGTTAAGTAGCACTGTTTGCCCACGCGTACCGAGCAATCCTCTTTCACCCAGCTCGCATTTAAAAACCATCCAATGCTTAACGACTGGGGTGGTTTTTTGTTTGTGCATTAGCGGCATTCGTGGTGGGCAAAACGGCGTTGCTCACCCTATGTGACTTGTCAAAGTTTCCCTAAGGAAGCCTACTGGCAGTAACCATGCGATTAAACAAAAGTACGGAAGGTACCCAAACTAGCGCATCATCAAATTCGCTTCCGGCTACCTCGGAAGGAGGATGACTGACAAAAACCGTATCATTATCTGAATTTTCAGCTTCATCCACGCTACCTGATACCCCATTTTTACCCCTTGAAAAAACCACAAGTGGTAAATTGCTGGCAATGACATTTCCTGCCACTGCATCTAATACATCTATAACACCCAGACTTGTTAGAGTAAATCCTACGGCATTGCTTGAATAAGCGGGTGTAACACGATAGCGGTATGTTCTATCCCAACCATCCAATCTGGGCATACCGAGATCAGCCCATGGCAAGTCTCCCTCAGGACTAGTACATATGGCCCCTGTACGATTCTCCATCCCGTTTGCATCGGTATCTGGGCAAGGTAAATAGGGTTTGCCATCCAGAGCCGAATGACTCAAGGAAAAACCCATGATGGCCTCTCTGATTTCACCAAGTGCCTGATGCGTTTCATTGTATTTTTTCTGATCGACCTGAACACTCAATGGCAGCAATAATCCACCCAAAATTAGACCAACAATGACCAGCACAATGGCCATTTCAATCAGAGTGAAGCCTTTAAGGTTTTGAGATGTCATGGTAGGCACTTCAAAACATCAGCACTTGGGTTGCTAGCATTAAAGGTTGATACCCCTACGAAATTGTTAGCATTTGCTATCGGTGCTGCGAAAGCAATTAAGTTCGCACCTTCGAGATAATTGGCTGGATCATTCTTATCAATAGCTGTAAGCCGTGTTTGTACTCCAATTTTTTGCCCACCAAAAATGAGTACACGAGTACAGGCTGTCACAGTGGACACTCCATCTATAGTAATAGTTGAGGGTGGTGAGAATTCAGTAAGTAGCAACATTTCCTTCCAGTTCTTGCAAAACGTTTTGTTGGCACTGCTAAGCTTATTGCAATCAATATTGTCTGCTCCTTTGGTGCCTGCACTCGAAACTGCAACAGTCTCAAGATGGCCAGGTTCAACTTGTAAGCGAAAGCCGTTATCGCCTAAAAAATTTTGAATTTGAACTAAGAAGTCAGCACGCCGAATGATAGGACGAAAGATTTCCTCTACCGTTACAAATAGAAATTTGTCGTTGTAGTGATCGTTCCTGGCCAGCACAAACTGCTTGTTGTTTGTATCAGGTGCTAATCTGTTATTTGTGCTCCCCGTGAAATAATTGACCGCTCCGGCAATGGCATTCGTCGCATCATAAGTATCAAGATAGTTTCTGGCATCGTAGTTGCCTCTACATTGCACATAAGCTGAATCGGCGAGCGCTTGATTCTGTGCATCTAACGCAGAATCTGGAGAGATGATTAATGCCGCTAGGTTTGTCGCGATTACATTTCCGCTAACATCTATCACATCAATTTGTCCTTGTGTATCCCAATTGAATACTGAGGTTTTTGGACTTTTTTTGTATCTGCCGGATACGACATACCAAACACATTCACCTGAACCATCTTTAAGGGGTGAAGCTCCAAGAGTTCGCCAAGGAAACTTGCCTACAAGTGACAAATCCTTGAGGCTCATGTTAGGAGCTGCACTACCTTCAGGAAGAACGCCCGTATCTGGATTTGTCAAAAAACCAGCAGAATCAACAGAAGAAGTGCTAATGGCAACTCCTATCAACGCCGCCTTAGCCTCCGCCAACGCCGCTGCCGTTTTCTTATCCCGCTCTATTTTTACACTATTACTATTCAACACCGAAAACAAAAAGCTGGTGCCTGCCAGCAACATGACCAGGACAAATATCAGCAGTGCAGCACCGTGTTGTTTGTGCTGGTGTAGAGCGTATGGCGGATAGAGAGAGTGGTTCATCAATCGTCTGCGCTTTATTTGCGAGTACCAGTACCAGCCGGAGGGTCATCGCGGTTTATGTTGCCGGATTCTTGCTCTACGTTTTTTGCATCGGCCTTGATTTCCGCCACGCTATCCGTTTCCGGCACATACACTTGCCCGGCTTTCAGGTTCACATTTTTGCCTGATGCCTTGAGTTTGAGCGCTACATTCCCCGCGCCCTGTTGCAGCTTGCCGACTTGCACTTCGCTGGTGCCGGTGTTTTCCTGCACGGCTTCGCCATTCACCCAGACGGTGCTTTTTTTGCCGTCGTTGCGTTTTACATAGCCTTGCATACGGATCACTGATGGGGTCACGCTTGGCAACTCGGATAGATTATCCTGCTCTACGGGTGCTTCCGGCGGGGTTTCCATGGTGGGGGTTTTGCTGATGCTGCGCAGGTGATCGAGGTTGGCGCGTTCAGCGGGGGTGGTGAACAGGCGGCCGAGCGCGGGTTCGGCGTTGGCATTCAGGCATAGGCATAGGCATCCGCCAATTATCAAGGCCGGTAAGCGGGTTAGGGGTTTCATGGCGCGACCCCTTGCGCTTCGCTGATTGTTAGCCAATCCAGGGTGCAGTCTGCATGTGAATTGGGGTTGAGTTTTATTTGTGCTAGCGGGTTTAATTTTTTGATTTCACAATCCCTGACCATGAACATGGCGCTTTGTTCCTGTTTAAGGCTCTGTAGCAGCGTGAGCAAATCGCCTTCGTGCAGCATGGGCAGTTGCAGCTTCATCACCGAGCGATGCAATGCAAAAGACCCGAGGTTGACGGCAAAATCCGGTTTGTAGTTTTCCTGTTTGCTGATGCTGTATTTGATACTGAAAAGTTTGTTATTGGCCTGAATCAGGCGCAGCGCTTCTATCCAGTCTTCGCGCTTTTCTTCGCCGACGATGCCTTGTGTGATGAGGCGCTGATAGATAGGCAGGTATTGGATAATGTTTTGTTTTTCTGTGCCCGAGCTTTGCAAACGGTTACGCGCTTGTGCCAGCTGGCTTTGTTCGGTTTTTAAGGTCGCGGCGGCTGTTTCTGCCAGCTGGCCGCTGTAAGTAACCAGCAATGCAGTAGCCAGCAAGGCCGCGCCCAGCGCCAGCAAGGCATTGCGCAAACTTTTCCAGTCATTCAGCTTGAGTTTCATGAGGGTCGGCGCTTTTGTTGAAGTATGAGCAACAGTTTGAATTGCGCGGCCACGGTCTGGTTCTGGCTCACATCGGCGGTGCTGCCTTGCAAATCGGTGTAGGAGTTGGTGTTGACCGGTTGTTGCAGCAGCTTCACCTGCAATACCTCGGGGTTGTTTTTTAGCGTTTCCACCCATTGCCTGACCTGTTGATTGGCCGCGCGATAATCACCCTTGAAGTTTTTGATCTCGCCATTGACATAGGCCATTTCATACAACACGCCTGCATCCAACGGCAAAGCAGCGACTTGCGCACTTGGCAGCGGGCTGGATTTGTTTGCTGCGGCGGCATCCGTGTCCTTGAAATTGGCATCATTGCCCAGCGCCCAATGCATGCGGTTGATTTGCATCTCTGGTGCCTGTTCCAAGGCCAGGCTGAGCATTTGCAGCAATCGATCCGGTTGTTGGCTGGATAGCACAATTTTGTCGTGCAACTCGGCGGCTATTTGCAAATCTGTACTGGGGATAGGCGTGGCGGGGAAATTTTTAGCGACTTCCTGATATTGCCTTTGTTGCATCGCTGTTTGTGCCTGAGTCTGTGCTGTTTCGCGCCTGGTCTCATAGGCCGAGTAAGCATTCAATCCCGCTAGCAATACACCGGCCAGCAACACCAGCGCACTGCTTAAGTTTATCCAGCGCTTTATCATGGCCAGCTGATAGGGCTTGGTCAGGCGAGGTGGCGCGAGATTGACCGGTACATTGCCCATGGCCAGCAATTGCATGTACAGCAGCTCGGAACGTTGGGATTGTTCCGCTGTCAGGCGCAGGCTTTGCGCAAAATCGGCAAAATCCAGCGTGCCGCAATCCATGTTTTGTTCCTGGCTGATGCGCTGGCAAATGTCACTCAGATTGCCATCCGTATCTGCAAACAGCGTGGTCAAACGGGTATCGCGCGCGATCAGGCGTTGTGCGGAAAGATACAGCCGGGTTTTTTCGGTTTCGCCTATATAAAAGTTAGCCCACTGGCTGGGTGCCAAATCCGGGATGGGCGACAAGCGGCTGATGCGCAATTGTCCCTGCTGAAAATAGGATTGGCGCAAATCATCATTTAAACGCTCAACCAGCAACACATGCGGCTGTTTGAGTTTTAATTTATCCACCAGAAACTGGCTAATCATGGACAGCAAATAAACGCCTACCAGATTGGCTTGCTGTTGCTCGATCTGCGCGATCCAGTCCTGGATATATTCTGCATTGTTGAGCGCCACCAACAAATAGCGGTCATCGCGGCGCTTGTCTGGCTCGCGTCCGGCAAAATGGGCGGCGCGATACGTTACATTGCGAAACAGCTGATTCAGTTTGCGTTCCACCATGTCTTGCTTGGCTGTGCCTAGCACATGCGGCAGGGTTTCCGAGCGATAGTCTTCTTCAATATGATTGGCAATCAGATAAATCGGCGTATTGGGATGCTGGCTTAAAAAGGCGGCAAAATCGTGCCTGGTTTGATTATCTTGCGTCGTGTTTTCAAACACACGGTAAGACAACAGCTTGGCGCTGCCTAGAAATGTGCGCCAAACGCCCGCCGTCAAGCGGGTTGATTCGGCATATAAAATGATTTTTGAAAAAATGGCCATGGCTGGTAGATGCCCTAAAGTTTGAGCTTGGTGAAGGAATCGTACACCGGGCCGAGTACGGAAAGCATGATAAACGCCAGAATCAGACCCAGCACCACGGTGAGCGCAGGCTCCAGCAGTTTGAGCATTTTTTCTATGGATTCATTGACATCGCGGTCGTAAAAATCACTGATTTTAAGCAGGGATTTATCCAAAGCGCCGGAATTTTCACCCACGCGTATCATGCGCACCACCAGCGAGGGGAACAGGCCGGTATTTTTAAAACTATCACTCATGTTATCGCCCGCATTAATGCGCTGATGCACCCGGCTCAAGGCATCGGCAATCACTTGATTGGCTACAATGTCTTCACAGGTTTTAATCGCATCCAGAATAGGAATGCCCGCTTGATACATCAAGGCAAAATAGCGGGTAAAACGCGCCATGATGATTTTATGCAAAATGTCGCCGGTAACTGGTAATTTTAATTTCAGATAATCCCAACGGTAGCGCATGGCCGGGCTTTGTTTTATGAGCAAGGCAAACAGCGTGAACGCGGCTGCGGGCAAGGACAATATCAGCCACCAATAAGCGACAAAGGCATTGGACACAAAAATCAGAATCTTGGTTTGCAGCGGCAGCACCTGCCCCATATTGCGCAAAAACGACACCATTTGCGGCACCAGATAAATCATCAAAAATACAATCGCCCCCAGTACCACCACCAGCACAAACAAGGGATAAGCCAACAGGCGTTTGGTTTGCGAGATTAAATCATCCTGCCATTTCAGGGTGGTGGATAGATTGGCAAATACTTCGGGCAATTTGCCGGTGAGCTCACCGGCCTTTACCAGGCTGACAAACACCGGCGTGAAAATATGCGGATGTTCTGCCAGTGCCTGCGAAAACAGTTTGCCGCCTTCAATATCGGAAATAATGGCAGCAATGACTTTTTGCAGCTGCGGATTGGGATTGCTGTCGCGCAAATCGGTCAGCCCTTCCAGCAAGGGCACGCCGGCTGAAGTGAGCTGTTCCATCTGAAAACAAAACATCACTAGGTCTTGCAGGCTGACGCGGGAGCGACTGAAAAAGGCCGAGGCTTTTTTAAGCGGCTTGAAGGTAATTAAATCCAGGCCGATGCGCTGCAACCTGAGCTCAAGATCAATCTCGTTAATAGCCTCAATTTCGCCTTGCGCTGGTCGTCCAATTTTATCAACGGCTTTATAGCTATAGCTGGGCATGGATGGGGCTATTCATGGTTAAGGCTTTAGGTCGTTTGTCGCGTCAAATCAATCACGCGTGTTACTTCGGCCAGGCTGGTGTGGCCATCCAGAATACGGCACACGCCGTCATCGGCCAGCGTGATAAAGCCCTTGTTCAACGCCACTTTGCGCATTTCATCCACATGCGAGCGTCTGGCGATCAGTGCATCCAGCTCCGCATCTATGCGCAATAACTCGATCAGCGCCATGCGCCCGTGATAGCCGGTATAGCTGCAATGTTTGCAACCCATGGGCCTGTATATTTTTACGCTGTCGCTTGCCATAATGCCCATCAAGCGGCATTCTTCCTCGCCAGGAGTATAGGCCTCCTTGCAATGCGGACACAGCACACGCACCAGCCGCTGCGCAATTATGCCTATAATATTGCCCGCCATGATCTCGGCGGAAATGCCTATATCCGCCAGCCGGGGAAAAGTGCCCAAAGCCGAGTTGGTATGCAGGGTGGTATACACCTGATGCCCGGTCATGGCGGCGCGAAAAGCCATGGTGGCGGTATCTTCATCGCGGATTTCACCCACCAGAATAATATCCGGGTCTTGCCGCATCATGGAGCGTATGCCGTTGGCAAAATCGACTTTGTTGGCTTCAGCCACGGAAGTTTGCCGCATCATGGTTACCGGATATTCCACCGGGTCTTCCAGGGTCATGATATTAACTTCGGTGGTATTTTTATGAGTTAACAAAGAATACAGCGTTGTGGTCTTGCCGCTACCGGTTGGCCCGGTCACAATCAAAATACCTTCAGGCCGTTTCATCATGAGTTTGAGTTCATCATGAATTTGCTCGCGCAAACCCATGCCATCCAGCGGCATGATGGAGCGTTCTCTATCCAGCACGCGCAAGACGATATTTTCACCATGTATAGTGGGGTGGCTGGAGACACGAAAATCAATGGGGCGGCCACATAAATTGATTTGGATGCGGCCATCCTGGGGCGCGCGGGTTTCGGCAATATCCATGCCGCTAATGACTTTTAATCTGACGGCCACGCCCGGCCAATAGGTTTTATGCAGGCTGCGGATTTGTTGCAGCACGCCATCTATGCGGTAACGTATGCGCAAAAACGCATGCTCCGGCTCAAAGTGAATATCCGAGGCTTCGCGCTTGACCGCATCCATCAGCAAAGCCCCCACCAGCCGCACTACGGGTTGCGTATATTCATCCCCGGCTATTTGCAGGCTGCTGTAATCAATTTCACCGGTTTCAATTTCACGCAAAATGCCATCGACCGACAGCTCATATCCGTAAAACTGGTCTATATATTCTTCCAGCTGTGCCTCGGCTGCCAGCAGAGCCTTGACTTGAATTTCGCCTCCCAGCATGGCGCGCAACTGATCTATGGCCACCACGTTGAACATATCCGTCATCGCCACCACGATGATGCGGCTGACGGCATCAAAAGCCACCGGCAGCAAATGATAGCGGCGCGCAAACACTTCCGGCACCATGGCCAGCGCATCGGCATCGGCTACTACGTTATCAAGATCAATACTATCCTGACCTATGGTATGCGCCACCACATCACGCACCACGGCTTCGGTGACAAAGCCCAGCTGCACCAGCTGCCGCCCCAGCAACAAGCCGCTTTTGACCTGTTCCATGAGGCCGATGCGCAGCTGATCCTGCGTAATCAGCCCCTGTTGCATCATCAGCTCACCCAGGCGCAATTTGCGCCGTTGCTCTGTTATGAACTCCTCTGCCATTAAACGTTAGCCTTGATTTTCAAATTTATTGCAGCTGCGCAATTCTGCGCTCCAGCTGTGTTTGATCTATGCCGCTCGCCTGGGCGCTTGCCAGTAATGCCAGGGTTTCCTTGTAGAAGCGCAAGGCCAGTTGCGATTTGCCCAACTGATCCAGACTGATGGCGAGGTTATAAACATGGTTGGCATTATTCGGTTCAAAATGATGCGCCTGAAAATAAGCCTGCTGCGCCGAAGCCCATTGCTTCTGTTCGGCGTATAAATTGCCCAGTGCGGCATATAATTCCGCTGATTCCGGCTGTTGCGCCAATAAGTTTTTAATATGCGATTCACTGCCTACCGGATCAGTTGGGGAAAAGGCATTCAGCAGCGCGCTTTGTGCAATGGTATTTCTTGGTTCCACTTCCAGCACTTTGCCATACCAGCCTGCCGCATCCATATCCCGCCCTTGTCTTGTCGCGATGGCGGCCATTCCCAGCAAGGCATCCACATTGCGCACATCCGTTTGCAGCACTTGCCGGTAATGCCGTTGCGCAAGCGTATTGTCACCGGCAGTAAACGCCCGATAAGCCGAGAGCAGGGTAGGATTTACAGCGTTTATTGTCGCATTGCGTGTGACTTTAACTGCTGCATTGGTACTGGTTACCGGCTCACCAAAACTGAGCTGCTTTGATGATGTGGCACGTGGTCTCTGCGTAGTTGCTGGATTTTTGGAAGCTGTAGCCAGTGTTGCGCTGACCATTGCGGCCGTGGCCAGGCTTGATTTATCCGCTGTCGTGATTTCGGCCGCAGCTGGAGCCGCTTGGTTGGCTTTAGACGGTGCCACTTCAGCTTCTGGCGTTGGCGCTTCAATATTTGCAGCTAACGGCTGCATAGCCACAGGTGCTACGGATTGAGCCGCCATCATTTTAGGTACCAATATTTCCGGCTGCTGCAATGAATTCAGATAATAATAAAAACCGCCGCCCAACAATAGCAGCATCAATAAGCCAGCACCCGCGAGTAAATACATGCGCTTCAAGGCATCATTATTGGAGGGTAGATTTTTTGCTGAAAATACCAAGCCCGCTGCCGCCTGTTGCACGCTTGGTTTTGGTGGTTCCGCATTTGCGTTAGCGCTGGCGGGGGAATAGGACAGCTCATCCGGCGCGGCAAGATGATCGCCATCCGCTGCCTTATGCTGCTCCGCCTTCTGCAAGGCTTTAATTAACAGGCTCATTGCTTATGCTTTGCTGGAGTTGGGGCGTAGGCAGATATTGCTTGTAAGCTTGTAATTCATCACTTTCCAGGCTGGCGTTTGCAATCACAGTGGGGCGCAGAAAAACCACCAGTTCCGTTTTACGATTGGCGTTATTGCGCCCGGTAAACAATTTGCCAAGTCCGGGGACTCTGGACAAAACAGGTACGCTATCTGTGCTGGTCAGTATTTCATCCTGCATCAGTCCGCCAAGTACGGCCATATTGCCACTGTTGATCTGCAGCATGGATTCCATTTCACGTACCTGAATTTCTGGAATCAAGCTTTCAACTCTCAAATTAGGATTGGGGTCTACTTTATAACCAAGCACTCTGGAAACCGTTGGTCGCACATTAATATTCACCTGGCCTGTCGCATTGATCTGCGGAGTTACGCTCATCACAACGCCAACCGGCACGGTGTTAGCCACTGTGGTTACGGTTGATAAGATACCGCCTCCCACCGAGCCTTGGGATTGTTGGGATTGCACCGTAAAATAAACCAGATTATCAACCACTTTTAAAATCGCTGTCTGATTGTTAAGTACCATCAGTTTAGGGCTGGAAAGCACCTTGGTTTTGCCAAATTGTTCCAGCAAATTGATGGAGGCAGCGACATTTCCAAGCGCACTCACAGGATTCAAGTAGCCAGCCACAAAACCGGCTGCCGGAATTACACCCAAGGCATTTGCAGTCATGCCTAATTGTCCCGTTGGTGATACGGTTGATTGTGCGCCCAATTGTTGTCTAAATTGAAATCCACTCGTTGCAAGAGGATTATTTAGCCTGCTCCAATCTATGCCGGCCTGAAACGCATCATTCAATCGTACTTCCACGATAGTCGCCTCGATCAACACCTGACGCTTCGCGCTACTCAACACCTGGCCTAAAAATTCCTGCACTCTCTCATGTTGTTTATTGGTTCCCCTAACGCTGATTACACCCGCTTCACGATTAGCAATCACATTGGCGGCGAACAAGGTTTTATATTCGGTTCTAGCTTCCTCTCGTTCCTGTGCACTTGTTTTAGATACGTCCTCAAGGTTTGCAGATTGCAGGTTTTTTTCAGCACCTTGTGTGGTGGATTTGGCTGTCGTTTGTGCCGCACTGCCAGTACGCGTAATAATGACTTCTTTATCTGTTTCCGCCAGAATATCCTTGATATTTTTTTCCAGATTTTCCCAGAAATGGCTTTTGGATTCGCTACTCACAGAAGTGCGTGAACTATTGTTGGCTCCATTGCCAGAAGTGCTGGTAGTTGCCGATGTTCCGCCAGCACCAGTTGATGCACTCTGGCCTGTGCTCGATATTTCTGCCGCCGCTCCTATGAATCCAGTGGTATCTCTGGACATATTCACATAATCAACTTTATACGTTCTCAAAACCGGATAATCCGGACTAATGTTCAATACATTGCCTTCAACTTTGTAAGTCAAATCCACTTGCTTCGCCAGACGTTCCAGAATCGCAAGCAAGGTTTGATCGACGGCATTCAAAGTCACACGGCCTTGAATCGCCGGATGAATGTCAATATTCAGCTGGCTTTCGCGCGCAAGTGCAAACAGAATCTCCTTCACCGGCACTTCATTCACCACCACGCTATAGGTTTGCACTTTGGCTTTGGGTTTGGGCGGTGGCAAATAGCTATTGTTTTTGACAGGTTTGGGAATATCCGCCGCAACGCTGACATCGGGCTGGTTGGTTTCCAATGCATCGATATGCCCGCCAGAGGGACGTATGCTGGATTCATGCGCGCAGCCTGCCAAGGCTGGCACCAGCAGTGTCATCAATAAAATCAGAGTTTTTTTCATGGAGTTGCCTGAGCCACAATCGTTTTGTGTTATATGGGTTATAGCATAATCATACTGCCATTGGAGTTCGATTGGATGTAGTTTTTAGTTAAAAATGTTTAAGTTAACTCTTTGAGAATCCCGCCTATTGTTCTCAGCTGCGGCTGGTAGTTGCGCAAATTTCCGGGTAGATTTTTAATGGCTTTTACGGCTTCTGCACGGCTGGCATAGGCTCCGTACACCACGGTAATATAAGGTGTATTTTTTGCTTTGGTGCGATAAACATAAAGATTATCACGCTCTATTTGCCGGGCTAATAATGCCAGCTGTTGTTTGATTTTTTGTTCATCTGCGCTACCAAATAACTGGATGCTGATGGTGTTGCTGGCCTGCTGCTTTAGCCAGATTTGGGTGGTTTGCAAACGCTGCTGCAATAAATCGTCCGGCTCTGCCTGGGCTTCAGTCAAAGTTTTTTGTGTAACATGCGTGGGAGGATTGTCAGTTAGATTGTCGGATGCCAAGGCGGTAGTTGCTGTCACTTTTTCAGGTATTGTGGCTGTTGCCACGGGCTTTACTGGTGTTGTACTTGAGGCTATTGGTTTGGCGTGAAAGTCCAAGCGCTCATTTAACAGAAACCCCAACGCCAGCCCGACTGCCAGCATGGCGGCCATGCCCAGATAAAAACGCGACGGGGATGCTTGGTTAACGAGATCCGTGCCAAATTCACTGTCTTTTATCGCCGCGCGTACTTGCTTGGGTGTGACCTGATACAGATTTTCCGAGAAAGCGGCCAATAGTGATTTGTCCGCCAGTATATTGGCGCGCCGTACCAGCCCTAGCGAGGCCTGATATATCAGGCGAATGGCGGCGGGTGAAAACAGGTGCGGGCCAAAATAACCCGCCGCACGCAGGCGAAAAATCAGATATTCGCCAATTTCATTTTCCTTGAGCGGCCCCAAGTGAAAGCTGTGCGTAATGCGCTCGCGCAGTTGCCGAATATGCACTTCATCCAGATGACGATCCAGCTCCGGCTGACCGAACAACACTATTTGCAACAGTTTGTCGTTACGCGTTTCCAGATTGGAAAGCAGGCGAATTTCTTCCAATGTCGCCAGCGGCATGCCTTGCGCTTCTTCGACAAAAATGACGACTTGTTTGCCTGCGGCATGGCGCTCCAGTAAATGCTGTTGCAGCACTTGCATGACTTGCAAACGATTCGCCTGAGGTGGCAGCTTGAGCTGTAACTCAAAGGCAATAGCATGGAGAATATCTTCCGGTGCCACGCTGGGATTGGCGAGAAAAACGCTTTCAATGGTCGAAGGTAGCTGTGTTTGCAACATGCGGCAAAGCATGGTTTTACCACTGCCCACTTCGCCTACGACTTTAATAATGCCCTCGCCACTGTTAATGGCGTAAAGCAAGGCATCCAACACCGCACCACGTTTACCACCGGAAAAGAAAAACTCCGTATTCGGCGTGATTTTAAAGGGCGGTTGCTGTAAGCCAAAATGCGTGTAATACACGCAATTAGCCTTTGAAATCTTCTTGCAGTTGTATGCGGCTATACAATGTGGTGCGATTAACACCCAGCAGTTTGGCCGCCTGGCTTAAGTTGCCGTGTGTGATTTTTAGCGCTGCATCAATGTAGGCTTTTTCCCAGCTTTTCAATACCACATCCAGATTGATATTGGCGCGCGTTTGCAGATGGGTATAGGCATGATTGGATAAACCGGCTTCATCATCAATCAGCGATGATTCGGAATCATTGCCACTGTGCCGGCTAAGATCAAGTTCAGCCTTGAGTTGCATTTCATTGACTTGTTGTCCGGCATATTTCGCAATCAGGCGGATAATAATATTGCGCAACTCGCGCACATTTCCGGGAAAGCGATAGCTCATCCAAAGCAGATGCGCCTGACTGTCGAAAATAAAGTTCTGCTGCTTTGTCTCATAAGCATAAAATTTGCTGAAGTGTTTCAATAGTAAGGCTCTATCGTCACCCAGCTCGCGTAATGGCGGTACATCCAGCGCAAACACACTCAAACGATGATATAAATCAGTTCTAAAGCGCGATTTATGCATTTCTTCACGCAGATCACGGTTGGTGGCGGCAATAATGCGCGCTTTACTGCGTCTGGTTTGTGTTTCACCTACGCGTTGATATTCGCCATTTTCCAGCACGCGCAGCAATTTAGCCTGCATTTCCAAAGGCAATTCGCCTATCTCATCCAGAAACAAGGTGCCTTCGCCAGCATCTTCAAAATAGCCTGAATGCGGTGCGGCAGCTCCGGTAAACGCGCCTTTGGCATGGCCAAACAAAATAGACTCAGCCAGGGTGGGCGATATAGCCGCACAGTTCACAGAAAGATAAGGTTGGCTGGCGCGCTGGCTCATGCCATGCAAACAACCCGCGACCAGCTCTTTACCACTGCCGGATTCACCTTGAATCAGTACCGGAAAAGGCGCATCGGCAAATTGCGCAATTAATGTTCTGAGTGTCACCATGGGCGGGCTTTCACCAAGCAAGCCAAAATTGGCCTCTTTTTTCTGTTCAGCCACCAATTCCACGTCCTGGAATTTATGCGCACTATGCAAAATCTCACGCAGGCGTTCCAGATTGCAGGGTTTGGGCAAGAAATCAACAGCACCCAAGGCTAGGGCATGTTTCACATTGGCATCATCACTTTGCCCCGATAGTACGATTATTTTCATAATAGGTGAATGTGCCAGCAATTCGCCTATCAGTGTGAAGCCTTCGTCAGGCTTATGCGGGGTGGGTGGCAGACCCAAGTCAACCAAGGCCAACGATGGCGGTATGTCTAGCTGACGCAACAGGCTCTTGGCCTGCGCACGAGAATCCGCCACACATACATCAAACTCTTTACTTAAAACAAAATGCAGTGTTTCACTAATCAGCGGGTCATCATCAATAATAATCAGTACGGGACGAGGAGCAGCCATCTATCAGACCTTTGTAATGCGAGAAAATTGAACGAATTCCAGAAATTGCAGCATGTGGCTACTATAGCGTCTATAGGGGGCGCAATCAATCCAAAACGCGCCATATGCAGCATCCAGCTCAAATGAAAGTAAAATGTCTGCAATGAAAATAATTCAGGGGGCTTTTGTAAATTCAAAATTCCAAGTCAGACGAAGCGCAAACGAAAAATAATGAGGCAGTATATGTTTGATATATAACGAATTATTTTTCGTGAGTAACGAAGCATCACGACGAAGTTTGGATTTACAGAAGTCCCCTTCACCTGACTAAATCAAGTTGATTAAACCACCATGACGGCTGATATAAGCGCATTCAATCTTGCGCTACTGGACGAACTTAACGATAGCTTGTGGCTGGAGGAGGGACTTGCACGCAATACACTGGATAGCTATCGGCAAGATTTGATGCTGTTTGCCCAATGGCTGCAATTAAAAGGTGAGGGAAATCTATTGGCGGTTCAAGCGGGTGACATTCAAGATTATCTTGCTTTCAAACATCCTGCCAGCAAACCGCGCAGTGTTAGCCGGCTCATTGCCAGCTTGCGCAGGCTATATCGCTATTGTCTGCGTGAAAATAAAATCGCCATCGACCCTAGTCTGCACCTTGAATCACCCAAGTTGCCGCGCTCACTACCAGGTAGCCTGAATGAAGATGAAGTGGTGTCTTTGTTGAACGCACCAGACGTGACCAAGCCATTGGGTCTGCGTGATAGAGCCATGCTGGAGCTGCTGTATGCCAGCGGTCTGCGCGTATCCGAATTGGTCAGCGTTAAAGTCACCGAGGTAAGTTTGAGTGATGGTGTGGTGCGCATTACCGGCAAAGGCAGCAAAACGCGATTGGTGCCCATGGGGCAGGAGGCGATTGATTGGATAGCGCGCTATTTGCAGGATTCGCGCCCGGAAATATTGCAACAACATTTGTGCGATAGCTTGTTTGTCACCCAGCGCGATGCGGCCATGACGCGTCAGGCTTTCTGGTATTTAATCAAACGCTATGCCTTGCTGGCGGGCATAATCAAGCCGCTGTCGCCGCATACGTTACGCCATGCCTTTGCCACACATTTGCTTAATCACGGTGCGGATTTGCGCGTGGTGCAAATGTTGCTGGGACATGCGGATATTTCCACCACGCAGATTTATACGCATGTGGCGCGAGAGCGATTAAAGCAACTGCACAGCAAGCACCATCCGCGCGGCTAAGTTGCTTTTCGCACCCAAATTATTTTGTCGAGAGCTGAAATGTTGGTAACAGGTATAATTACGCGCTTCAGTCTTAAACTCGCCGGTCATTATGGAAGCAGAACAACTTAATCTTATTATCAATCGACTGGATGGCTTGGTCGAACGCAATAACGCCCTACGGGGGTATCTTTGACTTCGAAACCAAGCAGCAACGTCTGGAAGAAGTCAGGCAGCTATTGGAAGACCCCGCCATTTGGAATGATAACGAGCGTTCACAAAAGCTGGGTAAAGAGCGGCGTGAACTGGAGTTTATCGTTAAATCGCTAACCGATGTTGACAGTGGCCTGAACGATTGCCGCGAATTATTCAACATGGCGCGCGAGGAAAATGACGACGACACACTATTGAGTGTGGAAGAGGACAGCAAGGCCTTGGAAACCACCGTTGCGGCGATGGAATTCCGCCGCATGTTTAGCAACGCCATGGATGCCAATAACTGTTTTATTGATATTCAGTCCGGCTCGGGAGGTACTGAAGCACAGGATTGGGCATCCATGCTGTTGCGCATGTATTTACGCTATTGCGAACGGCGTGGATTCAAGGTGGAAGTGCTGGAAGAATCCGAAGGCGATGTGGCCGGATTAAAAAGCGCTTCGCTCAAGGTTTCCGGTGATTATGCCTTTGGTTATTTGCGTACCGAAAGCGGTGTGCATCGCTTGGTGCGCAAATCACCTTTTGATTCCGGCAATCGCCGTCATACCTCGTTCGCCAGTGTTTCGGTGTTCCCTGAAGTGGATGATTCGATTGAAGTCGATATTAATCCAGCCGATTTGCGCATAGATACTTACCGTGCCAGTGGTGCCGGTGGTCAGCACATCAACAAAACCGATTCCGCCGTGCGCATTACCCATGCTCCAACCGGTGTGGTGGTGCAATGCCAGAATGATCGTTCGCAACACCGCAACCGTGCGGAAGCCATGGCCATGCTGAAGGCACAACTATATGCACTGGAGTTGCGTAAACGCAACGAAGAAAAACAAGCGATAGAAGACAACAAAACCGACATTGGCTGGGGCCACCAGATTCGCAGCTACGTGCTAGATCAGTCGCGAATTAAAGATTTACGCACCAACGTCGAAATCGGCAATACACAAGGCGTGCTGGATGGAGATCTGGATCCGTTTATTTCAGAAAGCTTAAAACAGGGCGTTTGACCCAAAACCAGATGTTGTTGATGCGGCCAATTACTCCACAAAGGATATAGCCCGAAAGGACTATAGATGAATCACAAATACTTCACATATCCACATTAATATGAAACCACTGCATGAATTATCTTACTTGATATTTTTGTCTTAACAAGGTAGGATTGGATTCGTATTGGTTAATATTTCTTGGATATATTATCCCATTATAACAATATAAAAAAATGCATCAAATGAATATAACGGAAGCAAGTTGTGTTTTTATGATGTTGATAACTAGACCGCTTATAGCCCATAAACGGTTTCTTGAATTAAATTTCAAATTAAGTGGGTTTTTGTTTTTTTCTTTGCAATTTTTGTAAACTAAACTTTTAAGGATGTTCAAATGAAATTGAAATTAATGGTTATTGCGATGGCGTTGGGGCTGAGTTCGTTGGCTCAAGCGCAGGATTACGACTTGGGTTCATTGGTTGTACCAAATGAGTTATTTAATCTAAGTGATGAGCACAATGCTCCTGGAAGCTTTACGGATACCTGGAGTTTTGAAGTTCTGGCTAATACCTACCTGGCTGCAACTTTTACTGATTTGCCAATTCTTCAATATAATTCGAAAAATATCGATGCTTTATCGGTAAAACTGTATGACGGTGCAAATGAACTTATTAGCAATCTGTCATACAGCATTGGAAGCACCAGCGATCAAAAATTAGGCGCATGGCAACTTACTGCAGGTAGCTATAGCTTCAAAGTGGCTGGTAACGCAACTGGTAATCAAGGTGGCGTATATACTGCATTTTTAAAAACAGGTACAAGCGTAACTGATTTTACTGTTCCCGTACCTGAGCCAGAAACCTATGCCATGTTGTTGGCTGGCCTTGGTGTGCTGGCTGCCACGGCACGTCGTCGCATGAAGTAATGTTTTAGCAATGAAAAAGCCCACCCTGTTTGCGCAGGGTGGGCTTTTTGTCGCCTCAATGGTGTGCAACTAAATCAAGCGTACTGCATCACCGCGCTTCACGCTTCCGCCTTGTATCACTTTGGCGTAGATGCCGACATTACCTTTATTGCCTTGGACGATGGTGGACAAAATGCCATAGTCTTTGGGTAAATCGCCTTGTGCCAGTGTCGTCATCACACAGCGCGGGCAGGCGCTGGAAATTTCCAGCCGCACTTCATCACCGATAGCCAGTGTTTTACCCGCCCAATCATTTTCTACAAACTCAGCGGCAGTGCCTGTATCCACTACAATGTTGGGACGAAAGCGGCGCGCTTCAAAACGCCCTTCGGGATATAGCTTGCGTAACTGATTAATAGTGGACGTAGTTAAAATATGGATGGGCGCGGCATCAAAGAAGGTGCCCACCAAGGTATTTTCCTGCGTGACTACATCACTATTGGCCGGGTCTATCCCTTCTGGCCAAAATTGCTCCAGATGCGGCTTACTTGTAATGGCCGTTTCCAAACGGACTTCACGACCAAAAATGCGTGATGCAATTTGATTGATGTCGCTTTGGTCACTCTGTGCCACCGTACCATCGGGGAAAGTAATGCGCACAGCCGGGTGCGCATCACCCACTTTGGGTAAACTTAAAAACTGGGCATTGCTGAAAAAGATGTCTGGCCATTTTTTAGGATTCTTTGCACTCACCAGCGCGCCTGTTGCCACATCTACAAAAGCATAAGCACGGTCACCCACCACGCCGTGCTCACCAATATCTATCACATTGGGTTCTTCGCCCATCATGGATTTAACTGGGTAACGCCGTCCACTAGCCACTACACCTAAAATATCGGACATCTTTTCTCCTCTGGATTGGTTCGCCGCCTTATGGTGCGAATTGTTATTTTATGCAATGCATCAGCAAACTTGGGGGGAACCCGCTCTGCAGCCTGTCGATGGCAAAAAAATGATTAATCCGCACAAGCGAATTGTCTTGGCGGACATACTATTTAATAGGAGCTTTTGGGCATTGTCAATGCGCGTAGTCACTACTTTATATAGGCTTCAGCCGCGTAACGCCAGATCATGCGGTGGCTATTAAAAACCGCCGCATTTTTGCCAATAGCGCCTTTCATTATATTGATCCAGCCAGCACGGTCATCATGGTAAAGTGGCAATACAACATGCTCTAACTTGGCATACAAATCCCTGGCATCATTTTCTTCAGTTTGTGTCGTGTTATCCGGGGTGATATTTTCAGTTGTATTATCAATACAACCGCAGCTTTCACTGGTTTGATTACTTTGGTTTTTAAATTCGCCCACTGCCCAGCCCGTAATATTTTCAATACAACCTTCCAGCCACCAGCCATCCAAAACGCTCAGGCTGGGTACACCATTGAAAGCGGCCTTCATACCACTGGTGCCAGAAGCTTCCAGCGGACGTAATGGCGTGTTAAGCCACACATCTACGCCTGCAATCAAATCCAGCGCCAGATTCATGTCATAACCGGGTAAATAAACAATGTTCAGGTCAGCTGCCAGTTCGCGCATGTGACTATGAATTTGCTCAATCAGACGCTTGCCACCTTCATCGGCGGGGTGTGCTTTGCCTGCCATTACCAGGTGGAATGGTTTATCTCTTGCGATGGTGCGCAACCGTTCCAGATCAAAAAAAATCAGGTCAGGACGCTTGTAAGCGGTCATGCGGCGTGCAAAGCCAAGCACCGGCAGCAATGGATCAAGCACTTGCCCGGTCGTTTGCCCTATCCGCTCAAGTAAGCGCTGCTTGGCGCTTATGTGGGCATCCCATAGCGCCTGGTCAGGCACTTGGTCAATACGTACCAATAGTTCCGGCTCATGTCGCCAGCCCGGCATGTATTTATCATAGAGCGTGGCAAAAAACTGGTTGGTCCAGGTATGTGGGTGCACGCCATTGGTAATCGCGTGCATTTTGTAATCCGGAAACATGGCTTGTGATACTTCGGCATGGCGCTTGGCCACACCATTGACATAGTCTGACAAATTGAGCGCCAACCGCGTCATGTTGAGCCTGTCCTGTCCCGCCAGTTTGCGTACTTCCTGCAAATCCATGAAGTCACCGTCGGCAATGCGTTCCACCATATCGTAATCAAATTGATCCTGCCCCGCCTCAACCGGGGTGTGCGTGGTAAATATACATTTTGAGCGCACGATAGGAATGTCATAGAGCGATTCGCCCGGGCGTAAATCGCGCTTTTGATAGGCGTAGCGATTCAGTAATTCCATCGCCAACAAGGCCGAATGGCCTTCATTCATGTGATGTTTACGAATCTGAAACCCTAATGCTTGCAGCATCCGAATTCCACCTACGCCCAGTACAATCTCCTGTTTGAGGCGATAAGCTGCATCCCGGCCATAAAGATGATGCGTAATTTCGCGGTCTTCTACATGATTTTCAGGCAGATCCGTATCCAGCAAGATCACCGGCACTTGTGTACCACACAAGCTTTTGACCCGATACAGCCAAGCACCTACCCATACCGTGCGGCGTTCAATCTGAACAGCGACTTTAGCCGTCACCGGTTCCGCATGGGCAGCGGGTTCCCAAGTATCGGCCAGCTCAATCTGGCGGCCAATACTATCAATTTTTTGCTGAAAATAACCCGCACGACTCACCAGCGTTACGCCTACCATAGGCATGGCCAAATCTGCCGCTGAACGCAGCGTATCACCCGCCAGTACACCCAAACCACCCGCATAAGTGGGAATGTTGTATTCCAGTGCTATTTCCATGGAAAAGTAAGCGATTCGATGGCCTTGGGTGAATTCATGCAGCATGTTGATTCCTAAAGTTTAGGTTTTATCAGGAGTGATGATAAGCCAGCAATTCTCCACGCAGGCGTGAGACATCGGCCAAACTGGCACTAGAACAAGCCTGGCGCTGTCGTGCCAGCAAACTTTGAGGAAAATGCTTAAGTAAAAACCAATCCGCAAATACTTCCGCCTGCTGTTCAATATTAAGAGCGACGGCTTGCTCACCTGCTTGATAGCGGTAAATATTATGACGGACAAGCAGATTTTTGAAGAACGCATGATGACTCAACAATTTGCACAGTTTAGCCAAAGGTTGAAACCATATATGCAAGACCAATCCGCACCAGACTACGTGGCATCCACGCTGATGCTGCCAAACATGTGTCATTTCATGCACAAACAAATGTAACAGCCTTGCGTTTTGCTCCGTGCTGGCATGCGGCTCACAAAAGTCATGTCGGTAATTACGGTCTATTGGGTGAAAATAAATACATCCATTGGGAGCCATGGGGATCATAGGCAAAGGGAATAGAGGTTTTATCCAGTATCCATGCACAATTTGCATATTTTCTACGGCTAGCTGACCGTCAAATACTTCAGCGATGAGTAAAGACTCTGTTAAAGTTGGCGGCCTATGATGCTGATGCCGAGTTTTCACGCCCATCAAAAATCAGCCAAAAACAATCAAGCCCCAGACCACGCCCAGATTTATCAGGCTTAATAATACCGCTGCACTGCCTATATCCTTGGCACGTTTGGCTAAAGGATGTTTCTCCAGCGAGGTATGATCGACGGTTGCCTCAATCGAAGAGTTGATAAGCTCTACAATAATCACCAAAATCAGGCTGGCAAGCATCATTGCGCGTGCAATAGCGCTATTGCCCAGATACAGTGCCAGCGGAATGAGTGCCATTGCCGACCATACTTCCATGCGGATGGCATCTTCATGCTGATAAGCTGATTTGAAGCCATCTCTGGAATAATATAAGGCGTTTATCAACCGACGCAAACCGGTTTTACCTTTAAAGGGACTTTCTATCATCTTTCTTTTTTCCAAGGCATCGATTAGTCCAATTCATTATCGCCCTGGCGCATTGGCCTAGTCAAATCAGCATTGCTGTTTGTGGTAAAGTTAATGCCGATGCCCCAGTTGAACCGAATCGACTTATAAGACTTATAAAATGAACCAGAAGCTTTATTCGTACATGCTACGTGCCATGCCGTTGATATTTTTTGGCTTATGCCTATTAACCACCGTCATGACGTTAATGCCAGCGGGTAACATCCCAAGCGCTTTCACTTTTTGGGATAAAGCACAACACACCTTGTCATTTGTGCTGCTGACATTGACCGGTAGTCTCGCCTACCCAAAAAAAACCAGCTTCATTTATTTGGGCTTGTTTTTATACGGTGCAATCATTGAAATCATGCAAAATACGTTGACTACAACGCGTACCGGTGATGTGCTGGACTGGATGGCAGATGCTATTGGTATTGTCATTGGTCTGTGTTTGTATTTGTATTTGTATTTCATCTTGAAAAGATTTATTAATTCCGGGGATTTTACTAATGACCCCAGAATTTAATCTTATTCAGCAATATTTTACCCGCCCCGCAGCACAAGCTGATTTAGGCGTGGGTGATGATGCCGCATTGATTTCCGTTACGCCTGGTCAGCAGATGGCTATTTCAGCGGATATGCTGGTTGCAGGCACGCACTTCTTTGCTGACGCTGACCCTTACCAACTCGGCTGGAAATCCTTGGCTGTGAATATATCCGACATGGCCGCCATGGGCGCGCAGCCAAAATGGGCAACGCTGGCAATTGCCTTGCCGGAAATTAATGAACGCTGGCTGGCCGAGTTCTCTCGTGGCTTTTTTGCCTGCGCCGAAAAGTTTAATGTAGATTTAATCGGTGGCGACACCACGCGCGGGCCATTAACCATCAGCGTGCAAATAATGGGTGAAGTCGCGGCTGGCAAAGCACTACAACGCGCGGGTGCAAAAATAGGCGATGAGATTTGGGTTTCCGGTTGTTTGGGTGATGCCGCCCTAGCCTTGGCACATACGCTGAGTAAATTCAATTTGCCAGAAGCGGAATTCGCCAGCTGTGCCAAAGCACTACACACTCCACAACCCAGAGTCTCGCTGGGTCTGGCGCTGCTTGGCTTGGCTAATAGCGCAATTGATGTTTCCGATGGTTTGTTGGCAGATTTAGGCCATATTCTGCAATGCTCCAAAGTTGGCGCAGAGATTCATTTAACCAATATCCCGAAATCATCCATAGTTAGCAATTACTTTTCTATTAATGCGGTTCGGCAAATGGCTTTGGTTGGCGGTGATGATTATGAACTGTGCTTTACTGCGCCGTATAAGGCGCATGCCGAGATTTCCAGGCTAGGTGAATATCTCGATATACCCTTAAGCGTCATCGGCCAAATAACTGGCAACACGGGCTTGGTGGTACGTGGTTTTAATCATGAAATTTTAGACTTCAAGGAAACCGGTTTTGACCATTTTGCCTAAGCCACTCACACACCAATTTTTATTAAAACATCCTGCGCATTTTTTTGCTTTGGGCTTTGGTAGTGGCCTGGCTCCCAAAGCACCTGGCACATTTGGCACGCTGGTAGGTTTGCCACTGTACTGGGCGATCTCCACTTTTTCCATTAGCGTGCAACTAACAATAATCACACTGCTGTTTTTAGTTGGTATTTATTTCTGCAAAATTACGGGGGAGAATATAGGCGTGGCTGATCACGGTGGCATCGTCTGGGATGAAATCGTTGCCATGATGCTGGTATTGATTTTTACGCCATTCTTCTGGGCATGGTGGCTTATCGCATTTTTACTGTTTCGCCTGTTTGATATTTGGAAACCGTTCCCTATCCGTCAATGTGATGCCAAAATCAAAGGTGGCTTCGGCGTGATGTTTGACGACTTACTCGCTGCAATTTACGCAATCATCTGCCTTGAGGGTTTTAAATGGTGGCTACTGCACTATATGAATCTGGGTTAAATGATGAATCTGGAGTTAATGATAAATCCAGGTTAAATGCACTCGCCGCTCAACTCGGGCAAGCGCTTAAAGAGCGTGCATTAATGCTTGCGCTGGCTGAATCCTGCACTGGTGGCATGGTGGCGCAAGCAGTAACCAGCATAGCCGGTAGCTCCGCCTGGTTTGATCGCGGTTTTGTCACTTACAGCAACGCTGCCAAAATCGAAATGCTGGGCGTTGCAGAAAATACGCTGGCTCAATATGGAGCGGTAAGCGAAAAAACCGCGCGTGAAATGGCACTGGGCGCAATTAAACACAGCCACGCCAATCTCACCGTGGCCATTACCGGCATTGCCGGACCGGATGGCGGAAGCGTAGAAAAACCCGTAGGCACCGTATGCTTTGCCTGGGCAAGCTCAGGTGGCACAATTGATAGCAAAACCTGTCATTTTGCAGGAAACCGCGAACAGATTCGGCAACAAGCCGCACAAACCGCTGTGGAATGTGCTCAAAGCTTGCTCACCGGCGCACTTACGCCGCTTTAAACAGACCTGCATCCAGGGTTTCAAGCTGCCTATGGTTTTGGTTTCATCCAATGATTCACCAACAAACTACCCACCATATCACCCTCTACATTCACCGCAGTACGCAGGGTATCCAGCAAGCGGTCTACGGGAAGCAGAATGGCAATGGCTTCCGCAGGCAAGCCTACTGATTGCAGCACCATCACCATGGTCACCATGCCTGCACTAGGAATGCCGGGCGCACCGATGGCGGCGATCATGGCAGTGAAGAATACAATGAGCTGTTGCATGAGATTGAGCTCAATGCCAACCAAATTGGCGATAAAGAGCGCAGCGGCGGCCTCATACAACGCGGTGCCATCCATATTGACGGTGGCACCAAGTGGAATGACAAATCCTGCTACAGCCGGCTTGACATGCAGATGTTGCTCCGCACAGCGCAAAGTCACAGGCAATGTGGCCGAGCTGGAGCTAGTGGCAAAAGCGGTCACCAGCGCTTCACGCGCGCCGCGCCAGAATTTTAACGGTGAGACTTTCGTTATCAGATACAAAATCAGGGGTAGCACTACTAAACCATGCATTAATAATGTGCCGATGACAACCGCAACAAACTTGCCCAAACTGCCCAGCAAGGCAACATCTTGCGTAGCGACCAGTTTGATAAGTAAGGCCATGATGCCCAATGGAGCCAAGCGCATGATCCAGCCCACGATTTGCATGGTGATTTCAAGCAACTCTTTTAATAGATTGAGAATATTGCGATAGCGCTCGCCACCAATTATTAGAGAAATGCCTAAAATCAAGGCAAATACCACAACAGCCAGCACATTACCCTGCGCTAGCGCAGCGATGGGATTAACGAAAATACCATGTAAAAACTGGGCAAAAAAATCTGCCAGCGGCATTTGTTTGGCTTCAAAACCCTGCATGGCATTTTGAAACATAGCCAGATGCAAGCCTTCACCCGGACGAAAAATATGGCTGGCGAACAAAGCCAGCCCTATTGATAGTGCCATGGAGAAAACAAAAAAGCCCAGTGTGCTCATCCAGACACGGTGCATCTGCTGATGTGCCTGCAAATTAGCCACGCCAACCACAATGGAGGTGAATACCAGCGGAATCAGCACCATTTTTAACAGATCTATAAATAGCGTGCCAAGCAACCCACTGGTGTACAAGCTGATTTCACGGGTGGCAGAATCTGGAGCCAATGTGCTCATCCCCAAACCAAATACCAAACCCAAAATGGCACCGATGAGTATTTGCGTATTGAGGCTGGGCATTTTCATTTCAAGCTCCTGGATGGTTTTTAATTTAGGCTATTTCAACGGTCGCATCTTCTTTAATGGCTTTAACTTTTTTCGGCTTGGCCGACTTTTCTTCTGGCAACGCTGTTTTCTCAAACACGGCTGCAAAAAATCCATCGGTTTGATGGATATGTGGAAACAGTTTCAAATATTTGCCAGTATCCAGCGGGATTTGTTGCTGCGCTAAAATCTCATTGGCCGGTTTTAATGCGAACTCTGGATGGGCGCTCAAAAAGGCTTCTGCAATGGCTTCGTTTTCATCTTGCAGTAGACTGCAAGTGGCATATACCAAGCGTCCACCGCCTTTTACCAGCTTTGCTGCACGCGCCAGAATGGCGGTTTGCTTGGCGGTCAGCTCGACAATATCCTGCGGCGTTTGCCGCCATTTCAAGTCAGGATTGCGTCGCAAGGTACCCAAGCCGCTACAGGGAGCATCCACCAGCACCCGATCAAACTTGCCATTCAGGCGTTTTAATTTGGGGTCTTGCTCATTGCTGATACGTTGGCTATGCAAATTGGATAAGCCGGAGCGCTTGAGGCGTTGACCGAGATTCAGCAGCCGCTTTTCGGAAACATCAAACGCATATATGCGGCCGGAATTGCGCATCAAGGCACCCAAGGCCAGGGTTTTGCCACCGGCACCGGCACAGAAATCCGCGATCATTTCACCACGGCGCGGCGCGACCAAATGTGCAATCAGCTGACTACCTTCATCCTGCACTTCAATTTTGCCGTCGGTAAACAAAATATGGCGGCTAATCGTCACTTTTTGCGGCATACGAATGCCGATTGGTGAATAAGGTGTGGCTGTTACTTCAGTTTTTTCGCTCGCATATTTGGCCATCACCTCATCACGCGTGGCTTTTATCGTATTCACGCGTAAATCCAGCGTGGCGGGCAGATGCATACTGCGGGCGATAGCCAGTGTTTCCGCCTCGCCGTATTGCGCCACCATGCTTTCCCACAACCATTCCGGTATATCCGCCTGCATGGCCTTGGGCAGATCATTGCCGGATTTGGCTTTGATTTCCTGCGCCCATTCTTTTTGTTGTTTATTCAGCACCTCATCCAGCTCGCGCATACTCATGCCCTGAATGCGCAACAACCAGGCCAGCAGTAATTTGCGCGGATCTTCGCCATCGGCTACATAAGCCAAAAAGCTTCTGCGACGCAACACGCCATAAACGGATTCAGCGACAAACGCACGTTCTTTAGTGCCCAATTCACGATTTTGGCGAAAAAAAGCACCTAACTTGGCATCCGCCGGGCCGGAGAGTCCGAGTACATCAGCCAAGGCCATACCAGCCAAACGTAGTAAATCAGGATTAATCAGATTCATTCAATATTTTCTTTCTTCTATAAATTCAATAAGTTGTGTTTATTATAAGGACTGCGACGCATCAGGTGTTCTATTTTTCGAAATGTGTGCCAAAAGGAGCCGGTTTGCCTATATGGTAACCTTGCGCGTAATCCACGCCGTATTGCCGTAACAAGTCCATGGTTTTAGCATTTTCGACAAATTCTGCCACGGTTTTTTTGCCGTAAGCACGCGCAATATCCACCATGGCGCGCACAAAAATCTGGTCATCCGGGCTTTCTGCCAAATTGCGAATAAACGAGCCATCTATTTTGATATAGTCCACAGGGAACTGTTTGAGATAATAAAACGAGGCAAAGCCGCTACCGAAATCATCCAGGGCAAATGCACAGCCAATTTCCCGTATGGTGTGAATAAATTCGTTGGCTGCAGAAAAATCGGTAACCGCCGCCGTTTCGGTGATTTCAAAAATAATGCGGCGCGGGTCAATCTGACTTTCCTGAATCTGTTGTTTCAGCTTTAGTAGCAATTTAACATTACCAATATTCACTGCTGAAAGGTTGATGGCAAACGAAATATCGGGATGTTGCCCAGAAATTAGTGCCAGTTGCTGTATGGCTTTATGCATGACCCAGGCATCAAGTTCGCGAATCTGTCCGTTCAGTAATGCGATTTCCAGAAAGTCTCCTGGTGCTACCAGCTCGCTATCGACGCGCAGGCGCAGCAAGGCTTCGTAATGATGAATGCTATTGTCGTGCAGACAAAGTATGGGCTGGTAGTGTAGTTCAAAGCGGTCAAGGCTCATCCCCTCCTGGATACGCTTTTCCCAGTCCAGAGTTTCGCGCAGACGTTCTCGTATTTTTTCCGCTTGAGAGTACAAATGCCAGGATCCACGCTGCGCTCCCTTGGCTTGATACATGGCGATGTCGGCGTGTGCTAGTAAATCGCGCACACTAATGTCTTCGCCGGAAAAGGTGACGATACCTATGCTGGCAGAAACACGTTGACTCAAGCCTAAATCGGCCAGGCTAATGGTGGCGAGTTGATCGTTTATGCGTTGCGCAACCAGTGGCGCATCCAGTGCATTGGTATCCAGTGTAGCAATCGCAAACTCATCCCCGCCCATGCGGCCAATAATATCGACATTACGCAATAACATACGCAGCTCGGTAATGACGCGTTGCAACAAGGCATCCCCCGCTTGATGGCCGCTGGTGTCATTAATGTTTTTAAAATGATCGAGATCAAAATACAACAAAGCCCCCTGCATGGAGTAGCGCTTGGCTGTTTCCAGCATTCTTTCTAGCTCGGCCTGAAAACGACGGCGATTGAAGCAGCCGGTAAGCGTGTCATGATCTGCCAAATAGGCCAGTTTTACTTCGTTTTGTATGCGCTCGGTAATATCCATGCCCATGGAGAGCAATACGCCATGGCCTTCCAAGGTATCAGGCAACCAGGAGTGTGACCAGGCCACTTTATGCAGGCTACCATTGGCAAATGACACATCAGACTCATGGCGTAAATGAGGCTCCTCTTCCTCTGACATTAATAACAACAGCGTTTCACAAATTCCCGGTTCTGCATCTTTTAGCATGGGAGAGCTGATAAAAGGTGTATGGGTCAGCTGCTGGCCGCTGTATCCGGTGAGCTCAATACCATAGCGGTTAAGTGTGAGAATATTGCCGTTGTGGTCGCTCACCACAATCATGGCCTGAGCTTTATCCAGCAAGTTGGAAGTAAATACTTTTTCACGGGAAACCTGATTGAGCGCCTGCTTTAAACTCAGCGTGTGTTCAACGGCAGCCGCTTCCAGATATTGTAGGCGATGTGAAAGATCAATCGAGGTGCGATCCAGCAGGTCGACTTCATCCTGCCAATTGCGAGTTTTACGCGGGGAAATAATATTTCGCAGCTCTGCAAATGCACCATTACCCAACATGGGCAACGCTTTTGAGATGCGCAGTAAACGCTCCAAAGGGCGGGTAAGTAGCAGATACAGCAAGGCCAGCATGACAAAAAGTTGACCGAGTATTAAAAAGAAAACATGGCGAATGGTGGAATGTACGGCCAACAATTTGGCGTTTACGTTTTCTATCAATAATAGCTGCACGCCTGCACTTTGATTCGCTGAGGATAGGGCAAGATTGGCTGGAGAGAGGGCAAGTGCAGCCACTTCAAAACTATTGTTAGCGAGAGTTATCAGCGCCTTTTGATTGGGGGTTTCTTGATGCATAAGCAGGAATTTTTTAAGCACTTCATGCGTGGTGCTCGGGCTGGAGGCGGCCTCAATGCGCGGCTTGGCTGAACCCCTGTGCGTGGCAAGCATGGCGATATCCGCATGTGAAATCTTGTGAAATGCCAGCACCGTGTCAGCCAGAGTGGCGCTAACGGCGAATATGCCAGTGAGATGTTGCCCTGAAAGTACAGGTGCCAGCGCCACCATGTGACATTTTTCGCTACAGTCGATGAAGCTCACAGGTGCTTCACTAGCAATACTCTCCAATATAAGCTTTTGCCAAAATGGTTTGGCGTGAAACTCTCCCAACCGAGCCTGCTCTTGCCCTTGGGGGGTGAAAAAGTGAATGCTATCCAAACCCATATCCAGTTGCAATGCCGACCAGGCCTCATTCACCAATGGTGCATCTGCGCGGCTGGTATCATCCCAATTGGGTGACAGCTTGGGTAGCGTTGAAGCAATTTGTTGCAACTGTTGACGTTGCTGGTCGAGTAAACCGTTGACTTGTTTCGAGGCAATGGAGAGTGCATCATTCCGCGATTGTGTGTATTGATCCATTAAAAACTGGTAGAAAAGCAGGGCAAGACTAGCACCCACCACACAAGTTACCAGCACAAGTGTGACCATCAATTTCCAGCGCAGGCTGGTAAACTTTATGTTGGATGCTAGCGAATCAGCCATGGCAAGCTTAAAAGCGGTAAGAGCCTAATAACATCAGCATATTCCAGTTGCGAACGATGTCGCCAGGCACAGGATTCTCCAAAGACGAAAGCCAATTTGTGCCTTTTATGTGATGCAATTCTGCACGTACCATGAAACTGGCATTTACGTCATAGCGCAAACCGGCTACCCAATCATGGCTATAGCGTGAAAACGCCTGCTGGCCGGGATATTTCGCGGCAAAGTCTTTGCCATCGGGGTCATTTTTATCGCTTAAAGCTGATTCATAGCGTAATAATAATTCCCACTGCGGCTTAAACCGATATTGGCTTTGCAAATACCAACCGTCTGATATGCTGTGCAGAACTACGGTACGATTTTGTGTTACTTCTGTTCGGTACTGCGTAAACTCACCGGTAATTGTCCATTGTTCCCCAAGATATTGCAGCGAAAATATCAAAGGCTCCAATCCGATTTTTCGGTCAGAAATCGGAAACTGATCGCTTGCGACAGCCTGATATTTGGTGCGCATGGTTAAATAAGTAACCCCACCACGCCAGCGTCCGTTGTCAGTTTCATACAGAATGCGAAATCCAAGCGAAGGCCGGTCTGAGGCTAACTCACCATTGGCATTGGATCCGACCAGAACGGATTTCCCACTACGATCATTGGTGGGCAATTGGGCTATTCCAAACACGGCATCAATATTGCCACCCGGTGCTTGAAAAGAGCCATACAGATGGATGCCATCGCCAGATAGTGAAAGCTTGCGTGTGCGGTCAAAATAAATGGATTGCGGCACAATAATTCCGGGTCGGGTAAAAGCAACATCGCGTGTATCAGCATATAAGCCGTAAGGATTTTTCATGCGCCCCAAACGTATGCCAAGTTTTGTCGTTTCGTTTTGTGCGAGAACCGCATCGACAAAGGCGTAGTCCAGCCACAGCGGGCTGTCATCTATTTCACCGGTACGCCGCGATATGATTTGTGCAGATAACTGGATGCCAGGAGTCACGTGATAAGAGCCATTCAAACCAATTTCACGAAAATCCAGGCTGACATTGCGTCGGCTATCTCCATAAAAGTTGTTACCCGTGCTGGCGACCAACCCTTGTGTCAGAAATCCATGTAGCTGACCTTTTCCATCATCCCAGTCAAACGACTTGGCGACAGACGGCAGCCACGCCAAACAGAGCGCCATATTTGCTAAAATTATTTTTCTAAGAAAGTTATTGGTTTCCATCACGCACCTCGATTTTCCTTACTCTGGATTCATCCGCTTTTTGTCTTGATAGGTAGCCAATGGCACCTGGTGTGCTGGCAATACGCACCAGCATCTCATCTTCGGAAGCTACTTCTACTGGCGCTTGCCCTGTGCCGGAAAATACCTGCCTATCCCACGCGGTGCGTAACTGATGAGGAAAAACATTTAACAGAGTTTTGCAAAAAACTTCATGTAGCGGGTGCCTGTCCGGCAAAACAAACACACGAAGAGGACGACCATCAGGCCATTGTTGAATGCGCATACCAAAATAAGCCTTGGCTTGGTAGGGCGAGATTACCCGCGAAGAATCCAAGCTGGTCACTATGACAGCATCGGTTGCAGCGAAGCTTGGCTGTGACCACAGCAGCAGACACAAAGGCAATAACCTTGCGTAACCGCTCAATAGGAAAAAAATGCGGTGCATTCGCGACGGATTTATTTAATTAAGATTGTATCAATGTTACCACATGCAAGCGCTAACCCATGTGGGCTAAAGGGCACTTCTATAAATTCAAATTTCGTCGTGATTCCTCGTTACTCACGAAAAAATAATTCTTTATATATCAAATATATACCGCCTAATTATTTTTGATTTGCGCCTCGCCTGATTTGGAATTTTGAATTGATAGAAGTGCCCTAAAGTCTTTGAGCTGAATAATTCCCGGGGTTTGATTGTTGCATTCGTCAAGGCTATCTCGGTGCTTGTAATTCCGCCAAATCCCAGCGCGGCCTGACTGTGAAGCTGTGGCCGCCTTCAACCGCATGTTGCATGCGCATGGCACCAGCAAAGGCAATCATGGCACCATTATCTGTGCAAAATTCCAATCGCGGGAAATGCACATGGCATAACCTGCGTTTGGCGGCTTGGCTTAAACGTTCCCGCAAACGCTGATTCGCGCCTACACCACCAGAAACCACCAGATTATCCAGCCCGGTGTCCCGCAATGCCGTCATGCATTTGGCCGTCAATACCTCCGTAACGGCTTCCTGAAACTCAAAGGCGATATCTGCTTTGGTTTGAATATCAATTTCATTATTTTTTGACAAGGTCAAAACCGCCGTTTTCAAACCGCTGAAGCTGAAGTTCAAATCCTTACTATTCAGCATGGGACGTGGCAGCTTGAATCTTCCACTATTGCCCTGCGCCGCCAACGTGGAAACCGCAGGCCCGCCCGGATAGCCCAGGCCTAATAATTTAGCCGTTTTATCGAAAGCCTCGCCTGCGGCATCATCCAGCGTATCACCAAGCAATTGATAGGCACCAATATTATCCACACGCATAAGTTGCGTGTGTCCGCCAGAAACCAGGAGTGCTACAAAAGGAAAAGCCGGAGCGGGATTTTCCAGCAAAGGTGCAAGCAAATGACCTTCAAGGTGATGCACGCCAATCGCTGGAATATTCAGCGCAAAGGCTAGCGCTTCAGCAACGCTGCTGCCTACCAATAATGCGCCAGATAGGCCGGGGCCTTGGGTGTAGGCGATGCCATCAATGTCTTGGAGTGCCAGACCCGCTTCGTCCAAAACCACTTGCGTGAGAGGTAGTGCGCGGCGGATATGGTCGCGCGAGGCGAGCTCAGGCACCACTCCGCCGTATTCCGCGTGCATCTTCACTTGTGAATGTAAAGCGTGCGCCAATAGACCTTGGTGAGTGTCGTAAAGTGCGATACCAGTTTCGTCACAGGAAGACTCAATACCCAGAATTAGCATGATTTGGCAGTGGGTTCATGAATTAATGATTGATAAAATTTTAAACGGCCGCTAGAATAACAAACTTTTCCAATTTCCCAATCGCATTTTTGAACAAAGAGAGTTTTAATGTCTAGTGTACGTGTAAAAGAGAATGAACCGTTTGATGTAGCTCTACGTCGTTTTAAGCGTTTAATTGAAAAAACAGGTCTGCTCACAGACTTGCGCGCGCGCGAATTCTATGAAAAGCCCACTTGGGAGCGTAAGCGCAAAGCCGCCGCCGCAGTTAAGCGTCAGCACCGCCGCCTGCGTAACCAGACACTTCCTGCCAAGCTTTATTAAGTCCTTCTGCTGTGTCGCTGAAAACTCAGATTACTGAGGATATGAAAACGGCTATGCGTGCTAAAGATAGCGCGCAGCTTGCGGCTATCCGATTGTTACTAGCGGCCATCAAGCAGCGCGAGGTGGATGAGCGCATTGAATTGGACGACACGCAAATTGTCGAGGCTATTGAAAAAATGCTCAAGCAGCGCAGAGATTCAATCTCTCAGTATGAAGCTGCCAATCGCCAAGATCTGGTTGATGTAGAAAAATTTGAAGTTGGCGTGTTGCAAACCTATTTGCCACAAGCGCTGACAGAAGATGAGGTTAACGCAGTGCTGGAGAAAGTGGTGGTGGAAACCGGGGCTGTGGGTATAAAGGATATGAGCAAGGTGATGGCCGCAATCAAGCCCTTGGTTGTAGGCCGCGCTGATATGGGAAAAATATCCGGTTTGATTAAAGCCAGATTAAGCGCCTGAATTTAAAGGCGTTGTGCTAAAACTAAGGAGCATCAAGCTCCTTTTTTTATTTCGACTTCAGAGGTGCCTGTCAGAGAATACCTCCATGCAAATTCATCATGATTCCTGAAGTCTTTATCCAAGAGCTGATTAATCGCATTGATATTGTTGATGTGATTGATAAAAGTGTCCCTTTGAAAAAGGCTGGCGCGAACTACATCGCCTGCTGTCCTTTTCATAATGAAAAATCTCCTTCGTTTACCGTCAGTCCCGTCAAGCAGTTTTATCATTGCTTTGGTTGTGGTGCTAGCGGGACGGCAATTGGTTTTCTGATGGAACATCAGGGCTTAAGCTTCGTTGAGGCCGTGCACGAGCTCGCCAAAATGGCAGGCATGACGGTACCGCAAGAGGCTCGATCCGCCAGCGCGGAGAATGCAGAGCCGCTATCGCAACGCACTGTGCTGAATATGCATGAAGTCTTGCAGCACGCGGCGAATTATTATCGGGGCGAACTGAAGAAGTCGACGCGCGCTATTGATTATTTAAAAGAGCGCGGTTTAACAGGTGAGGTTGCTGCTCGTTTTCAGATAGGGTTCGCACCGTCAGACTGGCAAAATCTGAAAACGATTTTTCCTGATTATCAATCTGATGTACTCGGCTCAGTCGGACTAGTGGTGGAAAGTGAACAGGGGCGGCACTATGACCGATTTCGTGATCGCATCATGTTCCCGATTCAGGATCAACGCGGGCAGGTAATAGGATTTGGTGGTCGCATAATTCCTGATTCAAATCAGACTCAACAAGAGGCTAATGAAGGCCGTGGCGAAAGCGGCGGCCCTAAATACCTTAATTCGCCTGAAACGCCGCTGTTCCAAAAAGGGCATGAACTTTACGGTTTGTTTCTTGCTCGGCGCGCTATTCGTGCAGCTGGGCGTGCATTGGTGGTTGAAGGTTATATGGATGTAGTTGCGTTGGCGCAATATGGCATTGAGTATACCGTGGCCGCGCTGGGTACCGCGACCACATCATTTCACATTACCAAGTTAATGCGGCAAACAGAAGAAATTGTATTCTGCTTTGATGGTGATGCCGCCGGACTCAAGGCCGCCTGGCGAGCAGCAATGAATGCTTTGCCAGCACTTACCGATAATTTACGTCTGTATTTTTTATTCTTGCCTGCGGAGCATGATCCTGATAGTTATGTGCGTGAATTTGGTAAAGTGGCCTTCGAAGCAGCAATGAAATCGGCGTTGCCATTGTCGCAATATGTTATTCAGCATTTAAGCATTGAAAACAAGTTGCAATCACAGGAGGATCGTGTGCGCTTTTTAAATGAGGCGGAACCTATTCTCAATTCGATAGTCGCACCACGGCTGGCTTTGCTTTTACGTAAACGTATTGCAGAGCTTGCAGGCATTTCGCTGGAAGAGATGGGGCGTATGATTAAACTCCCACAAACCAGTCATCGTCCTGTTAAAGTCGCGCAAAGACAATTGCGTACCACCATGTCGTTGCAACGAAGGTTTGTATTGATGCTGTTGATGCAGCCGCAACTGGCAAATGCCGACGACATTGCTTGGGTGCATGGCAATTCCGAAGATGATACCTTGCTACGTTACACGATAGAAGCGACTGCAGCCAACCCGAAATCCAATCCGGCAGCGATTTTACGTAAACTGGAATCAAAAACAGATACAAAATTGCTGAGAGAGGTAGAGCAGGAATTATATCGGTTGGATGAAAGCCTGGATTTAACGCTTGAGTATGCTGGTGCGCGGAAACAAATGCAGGAAATATATGCCCAGCGCCAACACTCGTCGCTGTTGGAGCATATTAGAGAGAAAAGTTTAAGCGAGCTAACTGATGAAGAAAAGCAACTACTTAAGCAGGTAAGCAAGCGCAACAATAAAAACGCCTAGATTTAAGGTATAATCTGGCGCCTTCCATGGGTTGAATCCATGGATATGTGAATTTGAGGTCAAGAATGGCTATTGAGCAGCAAAACGAACAAGTCAACGAAAAAGCGGATGCGCCGACAAATGAGGCTGAAGAACGCCGCACGCGCCTGAAGACACTGATCGTCCTCGGCAAAGAACGTGGTTATCTTACTTACGCCGAAATTAACGACCATCTGCCGGATGATGTCCAGGATTCCGAGCAGATTGATGGCATCATTGGCATGATCAATGATATGGGTATTCAGGTATATGAAGAAGCGCCTGATGCTGAAGCATTACTCATGTCAGATACCACGGTGGCGGTCACCGATGAGGATGCTGTAGCTGAAGCTGAGCAAGCGCTGTCGACTGTAGACTCGGAGTTCGGCCGAACCACGGATCCCGTGCGCATGTATATGCGTGAAATGGGTACTGTGGATCTGCTCACGCGCGAAGGTGAAATTGAAATTGCCAAGCGCATCGAGGATGGCCTTAAGCACATGGTGCAAGCCATCGCCACCTGCCCGACCACTATCGCCGAATTATTGATGATGGTGGATAAGGTTGAAAATGATGAGCTAAGCGTAGATGATTTGGTCGATGGCCTGATAGATGCTGATGTAAGCCCCGAAGAAGCCTTGGCCACTGAAGCGGCATTGGCTGGCGAAGAGTTAGAGGAAGTCGCCGACGAAGGTGATGGGGATGATGAAGATGATGATGGTGCCAAAGCGGCGGCTATTTCTGCAGAGGCATTAGCCAAGCTGAAGGCTGAGGTTTTGGTGCGATTTGCCGTCATTCGTGAATCACATCAAAAAATGACGGTGATACTGCAAAAGGATGGCTCACAAAACGAGGCCTATAAAAAGCTTCAGGAGGTTATTCTTGAGGAATTGACCGCGTTCCGTTTCTCCGCTAAACAAGTGGAGGCACTATGTGAACATGTGCGCGGAATGGTTGAAAAAATTCGTAGTCACGAACGCAAAATCATGGAGTTCTGCGTAGATAAATCTGGTATGCCACGCGTGGATTTTATTAAGGTATTTCCGGGCAATGAAACCAATCTTGATTGGCTGGCAGGTGAATTGGCGGTTGGTAAAGCTTATTGTGAGCGTATGGAGCGCCACAAGCATGCAATTGTAGATCAGCAACAACGTTTGCTCGACTTACAAGCGCAGGTTGGCATTCCAATCAAAGAGCTGAAAGATATTAACAAGCAAATGACCACTGGCGAAGCGCGTGCGCGTCGTGCCAAACGTGAAATGATTGAAGCCAACTTGCGTTTGGTTATATCCATTGCAAAAAAATATACCAATCGTGGTTTGCAATTTCTGGATTTAATTCAGGAAGGCAACATCGGGTTGATGAAAGCGGTTGATAAATTTGAGTATCGACGCGGTTATAAATTTTCTACTTATGCCACATGGTGGATACGTCAGGCCATTACCCGCTCTATTGCGGATCAGGCGCGCACCATACGTATTCCGGTACACATGATAGAAACCATCAACAAGATGAATCGTATCTCGCGCCAGATATTACAGGAAACCGGGCTGGAGCCTGACCCTGCAACTTTGGCGGAAAAAATGGAAATGCCGGAAGAAAAAATCCGTAAAATCCTTAAAATTTCCAAAGAACCTATTTCCATGGAAACGCCTATCGGCGATGACGACGACTCGCACTTGGGCGACTTCATTGAAGATAATGCAACGCTTGCTCCCGTCGATGCGGCGGTATATGCCAGTCTGCGCGATGCCACCAAAGAAGTTCTGGAATCGCTGACAGCACGTGAAGCCAAGGTGTTGCGCATGCGTTTTGGCATTGAAATGAACACCGACCATACCTTGGAAGAAGTTGGCAAACAATTTGACGTGACACGCGAACGCATTAGACAAATTGAGGCGAAAGCGCTACGTAAACTGCGTCACCCAACTCGCTCGGAACGATTGAAGAGCTTTTTGAGTTCAAGTTCAGAATAAGCTTCAGCTATTTGCGTGATAATATTAGAAGATTGTTAAAGCTTTTGGGTCTCTAGCTCATGCTTGGTTAGAGCAGCGGACTCATAATCCGTTGGTGCTCGGTTCGACTCCGAGGAGACCCACCATATACCTGTTTTACCCCGTCCAGTACGGCATACTAAGCCCTTGAAATAAGGGCTTTTTTATTGCCCAAGCGTCCTAAGCGGTTGTATGATTCACCGAAGCTGGCGCTTTAGATGGGTAACTCCTTGTAGCGCAAAGCGGTTTCTGTCCGGGTTACATATGCCGCTATTAGATACCGCCATAAAGAACGCCAAGCCCGCGCAGTTAACGGTAATTGTTAACCATGCTTCAAAGGGTCAAGCCAGGCGGCACCCACAAAGCCGAGAAGCAATCCAAACCGGTGTTGATGCCTTCAGCTTTGAAGTGGTGACGCGTGGGTAGCGTTAATCTGGTAAGCAAGGCTACATAGCGCATCCACCGGATAAGAATCTATTCTGAATTAATTAGAGAAAGCACACATTAGCGCGTGTACGTTTTAACACCATCCGCTGTCGCCAGCAACAGCACATCGGCAGGGCGGGCGGCAAACAGGCCATTGGTGACCACGCCTACTATTTGATTGATTTTAGCTTCCATGGCTACCGGATCAAGGATCGTCAAGCCCCAAACATCCAGAATCACATTGCCATTGTCAGTAGTGAAATCGCGCAATTTTGGCTGTCCGCCCAGTTTGACCAGCTCACGTGCCACATAGCTGCGCGCCATAGGCAGCACTTCAACCGGTAGCGGAAACTTGCCGATGACAGGCACCAGCTTGCTGGCATCACAAATACAGATGAAGCTTTTGGCACAGGCTGCCACAATCTTCTCGCGGGTTAATGCGCCGCCGCCGCCTTTTAACATATGCAAGTGTTCAGTGATTTCGTCAGCACCATCCACGTAAATATCCATGCCATCCACGCTGTTCAAATCAAACACCTGAATGCCATGCGCTTTCAGACGTTGTGCGGTGGCTTCACTACTGGCCACTGCACCATCAATTTTGCCTTTGACTTTGGCTAATTCATCAATAAAAAAATTTGCGGTAGAACCTGTGCCTACGCCTATGATGCCGCCTTTAACATAGGCCACGGCGGCCTGAGCTACTTGCAGTTTTAATTCGTCTTGAGTTGCCATTTACTTTTGTCCTTATGTTTTCTTTATAATTGGTTAAATCCCAATTTGAATCATACACTGTGCCGCACTTAATGAAAAACGACGACCCGAAAATTGACTATGTAAGCAAAATCCAATCTGCTCGTGTTTATGAGGTTGCTGTTGAAACAGCGCTAGAATTTCAACCCAATTTATCCGCCCGCATTCACAACCGCGTGTTACTTAAACGAGAAGATACCCAGCCGGTATTTTCCTTCAAACTGCGTGGCGCTTATAACAAAATGGCGCACCTTGCACCGGATGTGTTGGCACAAGGCGTGATTGCCGCCTCGGCGGGCAATCACGCACAGGGTGTAGCGCTTTCTGCACAAAAGCTGAAGTGCCGCGCTGTGATTGTGATGCCTACCACGACACCGAGTATCAAGGTAGAGGCGGTGAAAAATCGCGGAGCCGAAGTGGTACTGTTTGGCGATTCCTATTCCGATGCTTATTTGCATGCGTTGGAGCTGGAAAAATCAGAAAAACTGACCTTTGTGCATCCTTATGATGACCCCGATGTGATTGCTGGCCAAGGCACGATCGCCATGGAAATTCTGCGCGAACACCCGCAAGCCATTCATGCAATTTTTTGCTGTGTGGGTGGCGGTGGCCTGATTGCGGGCATTGCGGCTTATGTTAAGCAAATGCGCCCGGAAATCAAGATTATTGGTGTGGAGGCCGTGGATGCCGATGCTATGACGCAATCCTTGAAAAAAGGCGAGCGCGTCATGCTCGATCAAGTTGGGCTGTTTGCTGATGGCGCGGCGGTTAAGCAGGTGGGCGTGGAGACTTTCCGTTTATGCCAACAATATGTGGATGAAATGATAGTCGTGGATAACGATGCGATTTGCGCCGCCATTAAAGATGTGTTTGAAGATACGCGCTCCATCTTGGAACCGGCTGGCGCGCTGGCGACCGCTGGTCTCAAGGAATATGCCAAACGCCACAATCTACAAGGAAAAACGCTGATAGGCATTGCCTCCGGTGCCAATATGAATTTTGACCGTTTACGCTTTATTGCAGAACGCGCCGAAATTGGTGAAGCACGTGAAGCAGTATTGGCGGTGACTATCCCGGAAAAACCCGGCTCCTTCAAGACCTTCTGTAGCCTATTGGGGAATCGTAGCATCACCGAATTCAATTACCGCTATTCAGACTCCCAAAAAGCGCATATTTACGTGGGTGTAGCGATTCATGGTCATAAGGAATCTGACCGTTTGGTGGAGATGCTCCAGCAGCATGGTTTGCCAACGCTGGATTTAACCAACAATGAAATCGCCAAGTTGCATTTGCGCCACATGGTAGGCGGCCACGCACCGCAAGCCGAGCATGAGCAGCTATATCGCTTTGAGTTTCCTGAAAAGCCAGGCGCCCTACTGAATTTCCTCAACACCATGGGTCAAAACCAAAAGGGTCAGGGTTGGAACATTAGCCTATTCCATTATCGCAATCATGGCGCAGATTACGGCCGCGTACTGGTGGGGTTGCAGGTACCACCCGCCGATGAAATGGCGTTCAAAACCTTTCTGGAAAACTTGGGTTATCAGTATTGGGAAGAAAGCAAAAACCCCGCCTACCAGTTGTTTCTGGGATAAGCGAGATATAGGATGAGCGAGACAATAACGATTAAAGAGTTTCCAACGATAAGCTGGGAGGCCGCAGGTGCAACACAGCACGCCCGCTGGCGCAGTGAGGCCGGTGTGCAAGCGCCTAGACGTGTGGTGATTGCAGACGACACCATGACTGCTGATGCCGCGTATATACTTGCCTGCGAAGGCACAGCCCTGCTATGGCGCGGCGATTTTCAAAACGCGCGGCAATTATTGCAAGCCATGGGGCGAAGGCTGGAGCGCAAACCGCGCCGCGCCAAACCGCAAACGTCATCCTCACCCGCAGAAGCTTTTAATTTACACCGGCTTGTGCAATCGCAACGTGCACGCACTTTGGGCATGTTGCTATTGCCGCTGAATGCCGATTACAGCGTACCGCTACGCCGTGCACCGGACATCAAGCAAGCTTGCGTGGAAGCTTATGGCACTGAAAATAATGAAGCCTCCGTTGTTTCATTACGCGAGCTACTAGGCTTAATCGGCGCGCACGAATGGCGTAAAAAAGGCGTGGCAATTCCATCATTAGGTGAACGAATCCACCCGCATTACGGCGTGTTTTCACCCGTACGCGGTGAATATGTGGCGATGGTGGCAGATGCGCCCTTGCCAACAGTGGAGCTGGCTTTTGATATAGGCACAGGCACAGGCGTACTGGCAGCAGTGCTTGCCAGGCGCGGTGTAAAACAAATCGTAGCCACCGATCAAGACCCGCGTGCATTGACCTGCGCGAATGAAAATATCCACCGTTTAGGTTTGGCTGGCCAAGTTAAAGTATTGCAAGCCGATTTGTTCCCCCAAGGCCGCGCGCCGCTGATTGTCTGCAATCCTCCATGGTTACCCGCACGCCCCAGCTCACCGCTGGAATATGCGGTATATGACCCTGAAAGCCGCATGCTAAACGGCTTTTTGCAAGGTCTAGCTGCCCATTTAACCCCGCCAGGCGAAGGCTGGCTTATCCTCTCCGACTTGGCCGAACATTTGCAACTACGCTCGCGCGAAAGCCTGCTCGCCAATATTGCTGCCGCCGGATTAAAAGTGCTAGGCCGCATTGATGTAAAGCCCAGCCATCCAAAATCTACAGATGCCAATGACCCACTGTATGCCGCGCGCAAAGCAGAAATCACCTCGCTTTGGCGGCTGGGGGCCATTTAGAAAGTAAATCTTATGAAGCTACAAGCCTTAATTTTCGATGTAGATGGCACACTTGCCGATACCGAGCGCGATGGACATAGACCTGCATTTAATCAAGCGTTTAAAGAAGCAGGGCTAGACTGGCATTGGGATGTCGCGCTTTATGGCGAATTACTCGCTGTTACTGGCGGCAAAGAGCGCATTCGCTACTTTGTGGAGCGCTATCACCCGAATTATAAAAAAGACGAAGAATTTGATAGTCTTGTGGCTCAGTTGCATCGTGATAAAACGCGGATTTACACTGAGCTGTTATCCACCGGCAAAATCCCCCTGCGCGCAGGCGTAAAGCGTTTATTGTTTGAAGCACGTGCCGCAGGTTTACGCTTGGCTATCGCCACCACCACCACACCAGAAAATGTCACCACACTTTTGAAACATACATTAGGCGAAGAATCGCTAAGCTGGTTTGAAGTCATCGCGGCAGGCGATATAGTCCCTGCCAAAAAACCTGCACCGGATATTTACTTATGGGCGCTGAAAAAATTACAGCTTGGTGCGGAAGTGTGCCTGGCGTTTGAGGACTCAGAAAATGGCTTGAAATCCAGTCTTGGCGCTGGCTTGAAAACCATCGTGACGATAAATGACTATACGGCCAACCATCAGTTTGATGGTGCTGCCGTGGTGTTAAGTGATCTTGGCGAACCAGATGTGCCATGCCAAGTACTGCAAGGAATTTTGGATGGCAGCTATTATGTTGATTTAGCCGCGCTGACAAAATTATAAGATAATCATGTCACAGCTGATTCGCGCAATTCCTGCGCCAGCAAAGTATTTTCCATCAGCGTAGCCACCGTCATCGGCCCCACGCCGCCTGGCACGGGCGTAATCCAGCCTGCGCGTTCTTTCGCTTCGGCGAAATCCACATCACCGCAAATGCTGCCATTTTCCAGTCGGTTAATGCCAATATCAATCACAATCGCGCCGGGTTTGATCCATTCGCCTTTAATCAAACCGGCTTTCCCTGCGGCAGCAACAACCAAATCAGCATTTCCCACAGCTTCAGCCAGGTTTTTAGTATGGCGATGGCAGCAGGTGACTGTACAGCCAGCCAGTAGTAATTCCAGCGCCATAGGGCGACCCACATGGTTGGAAACGCCTACCACAACGGCATTCAAGCCGAGAATTTTTAGACCGGCGGCCTGCAGTAGCTTGATAACTCCGTAAGGTGTGCAGGAGCGCAAAGTGGGTTGGCGCACAGCCAGTCTGCCAATGTTGTACGGATGAAATCCGTCGACATCCTTGCCCGGGCTGATCTCTTCAATGACGCGCTCATCTTCAATATGCGCAGGCAGCGGTGCTTGTACTAAAATGCCATCCACCTCATCATCCTGGTTTAGCTGGTCAATTAGACTTAGCAGTCCACTCTCAGTTGTCGTTGTTGGTAAATCATAGGCGATAGAGCGTATCCCCACTTTTTCACAAGCCAAGCGCTTGTTACGCACATAAATAGCCGAGGCAGGATCAGCGCCTAAGAGAATCACGGCCAGCGTTGGTGCACGCTTACCAGCTGTTAAACGAAAATCAACGCGGGTTTTAATGCCATTGAGCATAGCTTCTGCAATGGCTTTGCCATTAATAATCTGTGCGGTCATCGAAAAGTCACTTTTTTAAAAGCGCATATTTTAACAGAAAAAACTTGACGACCGATTGGGTTGGCGCTATATTGCACGGCTTCGGGGCGTAGCGTAGCCTGGTAGCGCGCCTGCTTTGGGAGCAGGATGTCGGGAGTTCAAATCTCTCCGCCCCGACCAGTTTTATCTCAAGAATCTGCCCGTAGCTCAACCGGATAGAGCACCAGCCTTCTAAGCTGGGGGTTACAGGTTCGATTCCTGTCGGGCAGGCCAGTTTGGTTTGTCATGACAAAGTGCTTAAATCTGCTTTAAGTGCTATTGATCCAGTTTCAATGGTGGCCGTAGCTCAGTTGGTAGAGTCCAGGATTGTGATTCCTGTTGTCGTGGGTTCGAGCCCCATCGGCCACCCCATATTCTATAAGCCTCACAATGTTGTGAGGCTTTTTTATTTCTGATTTCACTTCAGAGCTGAATCCGCTTTTCTTTATACACAGGGGCTGTGTATAGCTCGGCCTACAACATCAAACAATATCCCCTCGCGCAATTAAAGAAGCCTTGGTTTTGCCTTATTTCAATTTGCATATGCGTGCTTCGCGAAAGTGCTGTTCTCACCGCCAAATTCGTTAATTATCACACCAAGTTCAATTGTTTGAGCTGCCAGCTTTTGCTTCTGAGTCTTATGAAAAGACTTAATCCTGATACATGGAGAAATGCATTACAACACGCAGGAATTTAAAGCTTTTGGCATGATTTGCGACACAGGGCAATGTGGTGCCGTCAGGCAAGCACGCCAACGCATGGAATTTAACGCCTACAAGGTGCTTGGATACTACTGCGATGGTTTTAAACGTTGTGCGCCATTGCACCCGATGCTTTAAAGGGTGCTTCGGAGCGATTGGAAATTGTACATCCGGCTACGATTTGACTACGTTACCAGTTAAATAAAAACGGCTTGCATCGCTGCAAGCCGCTTGTATATGGTGGTGATAAGTGGACTTGAACCACCGACCTACGGATTATGAATCCGTCGCTCTAACCAACTGAGCTATATCACCAGAAACTGATATTCGCCTCAAACTCTAGGCAAGCGCAGTATTCTATTGCTTTGCTTGGCAGTTGTCAAAATTAGTCTTAGGCCGCGCAGATTAAATCGGTGTTAATTCTTTGTTTGTTGCGTGGTTGCAATGCGCTTGCTGAGTTGACCGTCAGCTACTATGTAGATGGCGTTGGCGAGTTTATAAAAAATACCGTGTTCGACGATGCCGGCTATTTGGTTCAACTTGTGGTTGAGCGCCTCGCCATCAAGTTCAGGCGGAAATGTCATATCCAGTATCAGGCTGCCGTGTGAGCTTATTGCCAGCCCATCTTTGTTGGCGTTCTGGCGCAATCCTCCTTTTCCACCCATGGCTTCCAGTTTATGGTGGACCAGTTGCCAAGCGAAGGGTACGACTTCAATCGGGATGGGGAAATTTTCCCCTATATGCGTGACCAGTTTGCTGGGATCAACCAGTACGATGAATTGGTCGCTGGTTTGTGCCAGCAGTTTTTCCCGCACCAGATCATAGCCGCGCCCTTTCAACAGCGTTAGATCCGGGGTCACTTCGTCGGCACCGTCTACATATAGATCGAGTCGGGTGATATGTTCTATGGCTTTTATTGGCAGCCCCAGCGTTTGCGCTTTTAAGCAGCTAACCACGGAGCTGGCGACTACATTGATTTGCAGGCCTTCTTGCGTGTGCCGTCTGGCGAGTTCTTCAATAAAATAATTAGCGGTGGAACCGGTGCCGAGGCCAACCGTCATGCCGTGTTCAACCAGTTTGGTGGCGTGGAGTGCAACTTGCTGTTTGTCGTTGATGGCATTCATGTTGGTTTTTCCTTTTGTCGAACGGGCTGGCAATTGCTAAATTGAGCCGCAGTCCGTGAGTGGTATTTGGATGAAGTGCAGATTGGTGCCAGCAAACTCGATTTTGAGCTGTTCAATTAATCCTGTGATGACTTTTTGTTCCGCATGCAGGGTAAATTGAATACGTTTTTGGCGGCCGGAAACCTGCTCCTGCAAGCTCATACCCTCCTGACGCGAACCGTGTCCGTAGGCTTCGGCGGTGCTGAAGCCGCTAAGCTGATCCTGTTCCAGCAGCCAGTCTACCAGCGTCTCTTCCAGCGCGGGCGGACTGTAAATAATCAGTAAACATTTATCCATTTAGCTTCTCCTGACCAAAGCGGCGATAAAGTATGGGCAATAAAATGAGCGTGAGTGCGGTGGAGGTTACCAGCCCGCCAATTACCACTATTGCCAATGGCCGCTGAATTTCAGAACCCGGGCCGGTGGCGAATAACAGTGGCACCAGACCGAAAGCGGCGATGCTGGCCGTCATCAGCACCGGGCGTAACCGGCGTTTTGCGCCGTCCACCACTACTTGACCTATGCTCATGCCATGCGCGAGCAGTTGATTGAAATAACTCACCATCACCACGCCATTCAACACAGCGATACCCAGCAGCGCAATAAAGCCGACCGAGGCGGGCACGGATAGATATTCGCCCGAAGCCCATAGCGCAAACACGCCGCCTATCATCGCAAACGGGATGTTGGAGAGTATCAGCACCGATTGGCGTATGGAGCGGAAGGTGGCAAACAGCAGCAGAAAAATCATGCCGATGGAGATAGGCACCACGATGGAAAGCCGTGCCGCAGCGCGTTGCTGGTTTTCAAACTGGCCGCCCCATTTCATGGAATAGCCTTCCGACATTTTGACGCTGGCTTGCACCTTATTTTGCGCCTCCTGCACAAAGCCGACCAGATCACGTCCGCGCACATTGGCGGTGACGACCACCATGCGTGCCCCGCGTTCGCGGTCAATTTTTACCGGGCCTTCCACGCGCTCCAGTTTGGCGATGGTGGAGAGCGGTACATTGGTGCCGTTGGGCAAGGTCAGCATCAGATTGGCAAAGTCGGTGGGTGAACTGCGCAGCGCTTCGGCTCCACGCAATAACACCGGCGTACGGCGTGCGCCTTCCTGCACAATGCCTACGGTACGGCCTTCCAGCTGGCTGCGTAAAATGCTTTCCACTTCGCTGATATTAAAGCCCAAACGCCCCGCTGCCAGCCTGTCTATATCTACACGCATATACTGCACACCGCCATTTTGCGGGGTGTAGACATCCTGACTGCCTTTAATGCCTTCCAGTATTTTGATGATTTGTTGTGCCTTGTCATCCAACACTTGCATATCGGTACCAAAAATTTTCACTGCCAGATCGCCGCGCACACCCAGAATCATCTCGTTCACGCGCATATCAATCGGCTGGGTAAAGCTGTAGGCAATGCCGGGCAGTTGTGACATGACTTTGCGCAATTCATCGGTCAGCGCCTCCTTGCTCTGCACTTTCCATTCCTCGCGCGGTTTCAGCACCAGAAAGTTATCGGTCTGGTTCAAGCCCATAGGGTCTAGCCCCAGCTCATCCGAACCCACGCGTGACACCATGCCTTTGACTTCCGGCACATTTTTCATAATGGCGCGCTGGATATTGAGGTCGGTTGCTGTAGTCTGTGCGAGGTTAATGGAAGGCAGTTTTTCCACGCCGATGATGATGTCGCCTTCATCCATGGTCGGCATAAAGGTTTTGCCGATAAACGTATAAACCACGGCGGTGGCGGCCAAGGCCAACACGGCGGCGACAATCACACTGCGGGCATGTGCCAATGACCAATCCAATACAGGCGCATAGCCTTTCAGCGCCTTGCGTATCAGCCAGGGTTCCTCGTGGCTGACTTTGCCCAGAAAAAACGAGGCCAGCACCGGGATTACGGTGAGCGATAATATCAGCGAGCCGGACAGGGCAAATACGATAGTCAGCGCCACCGGCGAGAACAACTTGCCTTCCAGCCCCTGTAGCGTGAGCAGCGGTAAAAACACGGTAATGATGATAAGTATGCCGGAAGTGACAGGCACGCTGACTTCGCGCACGGCACGATAAATCACATGCAAACGCGGCAAACGGCTATTGTCTCCGGCATGTGCCAGGTGTGAAACAATGTTCTCCACCACCACCACAGCAGCATCCACCAGCATACCGATAGCAATGGAAAGCCCGCCCAGACTCATCAGATTGGCCGACATATTGAATTGCCGCATCAGAATAAAGGTACCCAGCGCGGCCAGCGGCAGTGCGAGCGCCACGGTGAGGGCGGCACGCAAATCTCCCAGAAACAGAATCAGCAGAATCACCACCAGCACAATGGCTTCACCCAGCGCATGAGTCACGGTGCTGACCGCGCGCTCTACCAGACTGCCTCTGTCGTAAAACACTTCCAGATTCACGCCCTGCGGCAGGCTGGGTTGTATTTCCTTGAGCTTGGCGCGTACATCTTTTACCACCTGTTTGGCGTTGGCTCCACGCAAACTCAAAACCAGGCCTTCAACGGCTTCGCCTTTGCCATCCTTGGTCACCGCACCATAGCGCGTCATCGCACCTATGCTCACCCTAGCCACATCGCCTATGCGCACCGGCATGCCCATGTCGCTTTTGATGACGCTACCCTGCACATCTTCTACATTTTTGAAGCGGCCTTCTGAGCGCACCAGCAGCGATTCCTCGCCATCGCCCAAGCGTCCCGCACCATCGTTGCGATTATTCAGCTCCAGCGCCTGCTGCAGATCGGCCAGCGTTACGCCGCGTGCATACATGCGGGCATTGTCCGGTACCACTTCAAAGCTGCGTACCATGCCGCCCAATGCGTTGACATCGGCCACACCGGGCACCGTGCGCAAGGCAGGACGTATCACCCAATCCAGCAAGCTGCGGCGCTCGGCCAACGTCAGGTTGCCGCCTTCCACGGTAAACATGAACATTTCGCCCAGTGGTGTGGTCATGGGGGCAATACCGCCCGTTACATCCGGCGGCAAATTGCCCCAGATGGCGTTTAGACGCTCGGCTACCTGTTGCCGCGCCCAGTAAATATCGGTGCCATCGGCAAAATCCACGGTGATGTCGGTGAGCGCGTATTTGGCCACCGCACGCAACATGGTTTGATTGGGAATACCCAGAATTTCCACTTCTATCGGCGCGGTGATACGTGCCTCGACTTCTTCCGGTGTCATGCCCGGCGCTTTGACGATAATCTTCACCTGCGTTGAAGAAACATCGGGGAAAGCATCAATCGGCAGGCCATTGACGGCATAGAGCCCGCCACCAACCAATAAAGTAGTAAGTACCAGTATCAGCAGGCGCTGAACCAGGGAAAACTGAATTAATCGACCTAACATTAGGGTGCCTTTATAAGTTCAAATTTCTAAACCAGACTAGGCGCAAGCAAAAAATTACGACGCGGCATATGGTTTATATGTAAGGAGTGATTTTTTGTGAGCAACGAAGTATGGTGACGAAAGTTGAGCTTATAAAGGTACCCATTATTCGCCACCCACACCGTTCCACGAGGCCTTGATGGCCGAGGTGCCGGTCACCGCCACGCGCTCGTTACCGGTCAGGTCGCCGCTGATGACGGCATGATCGGCTTCTTCGCTTACTACGGTCACGGCTTGCGCCCTGAAGCCCAACGCGGTCTGTACAAACATATAGCTTTTTTGTGCATTGCGGATCAGGCCAGCCTTGGGGATGGAATAGAGCCGCCCGGTATTTTCACGGGTGATTTCCGCCTCAATAAATTGTCCTGGGGAAAGTTTTTCTACGCCCTTGGTGATTTCCGCTCGCAAATGCACGGTTTGATCGGTTTTGTTCACATTGCGAATAATGTTGATGATTTTGCCTTCCGCCTGATACTTGGGGATGTTGACGCGCATCCCCTCATGCGCAAAACTCAAAATCTCCAGTGGCGCATGGATCTCCAGCCATAAGGGTTTCAAGCGTGCAATACGATAAATAGGCGCAGAGGGGTCTATGCGTTGGCCGACTGTGGCCATTTGTTCCAGCACCACACCGTCTATCGGTGAAACGATGCTCAAGCCGCTCACCATTTGGCCTTTGCTTTCCAGTTGGCGTATGGAACTATCACCCATGCCGGCCAGTTTTAAAGTTTGTTGACGTTGCGCTACGGAATAAGACAGCTCGTCGTGGTTGCTCTGCGTGGAAAGATAGCGGCGTTCGGCAATAATGCCATCCTTGAATAATTCGCGGTCACGTTCCAGCAGTTTGCCGGCTTGGCGTTGCTGGCTTTTTGCCTGCAAGTAATCGCGCTGTATGGCCACCATATCCGCACTGCTCAAATGTGCCAATGCCTGCCCTTTTTTTACCGATTGGCCAACCGCTACTTGCAAGCTGTCTATCAAACCGGCTTGCGGTGCACTCACAATGCGCTCCTGATTGATCGGCACCACAATTTCGCCCGGCAAATGGTTGCTCATCACCAGGTTGGGTTGTGCCAGCGGTGCAACGCTAATGCCCAGCGTTTGCATTTGCGCCCTGTTGAATAAAATGATGTTTTCACTGGCGGAACTTAACGTTGACCAAGCGGTTAAAACAATCGCGAATAAATATTTCAAGGTAACACTCCTACAGCTTGGTTATAACGGGCGGCATCCCATTGCAATTGGGTTTGGCGATTGCGCAGATTACGTTCGGCTTCTTGCGCCAGTGCCTGTATGCGCATCAGCGCTACCAAATCAGATTCGCCCAGAGCAAAGGCTTTTTTTGCCAGACGCAGATTTTCCTGCGCCAACTGGTTTTGTGTTTCCACAATTTTCAATTCGGCGTGCGTCACTTCCAGATTATGTTCGGCTTCATGCTGTGCGGCCTGCAACACCAGCAACAACTTATCGCGCTCACTCATGGCGTTGGCCAGCCCCATTTCGGCATTGGCCAACATGGGTGCCGTGCGCGCGCCGTAACTGAAGGGTACACGTAAGGCCACGCCCACACTGGCGTTGTAAGCCGTATCAAAAGCGCCTTGTTCATAGCGCCCACCTACTGTCACTTGCGGGTTTTCGCGCTTTTCCACCTGCACCAGATTGCGTTCAACTTGCGCCAAACCAACGCGGCTGGCCGCTTCAATCAGCAAGGGATGGTTGTCGTCCAGTTCGGCCTTGCCGGAAAGCGGCTCGTCCTGTTTGGCGGGTAATTCCTTGAGGCCGGTCAACATCCAGTATCTGTGCTCGGCATGTTTAAGCTCGGCAGAAGCGCGTAACAGCAAGGTTTGCGCCTGCAAGGTTTCATTCTGTGCCAGCATGAAATCCGTCTTGGCCAGTTCGCCCGCCTTGTAGCGTTTTTGCACATCGCGCTGCAAGGCTTCTGCGGCATTAAAGCGCGATTGAGCCAAATCCACATAACCCGTTTGCATGGCAATATCCCACAAGGCATCGCGCACCTGACCCGCCAATATCAGCTTCAATCCGGCGCGGCTGGCACTCAGCTCGGTTTGCGCATCGGTAGCCACCGCAACGCGTGCACTACGCTGACCAGGCAGCCAGACCGGAATCTCCAGCCCCGCCTCCCATTCGCGCTGATTGCGTCCACTGCCTATCTTGTCGTTCTGATGGCGCACAGAAATGGCCGGAGCAGCAGGCAATAAGCTGCTCGCGTGTATGTTTTTGGCTTCGACTACCTGGCTACCCGCACGCAAAACCTGCTGTTGCGGATTGCGTTCAAACGTTTTCTCTACCACCGAGGCTAAAGTTAATTCGGGATTGACCGATAAACTGTTAAGTTCTTCTGCGCCAGCAATCAAGGGCAAAAACAATAAAAAAAAGAGTTTCAAACGCATAGGTAATTTCAACCTTTAATGACCAAATCGAAGGTTTCCGCTGCCGATACACAGCGTGCTCTACCCGCTGCCGCCCGCACACTAATCTCGCATTTGAGCGTTTCGCCTTGCTCGGAAAGTAGTATCGCTTCCCCTTTTTTCAAATAACTGCCGTTGCCGGTCGCATAGCTTTGATATTTACGGCTGGCAAAACCATAATGCGCGGCAATGGCGCGGCTTTCATCCACTTTTTGCGCCACCCACGTCCCTTGATAATTTTTGCCCGCGATAACAAAACTGGCATGAGCCGTATTGCTGTCAGTAAAACTTAATCGCCCCGAGCCTGCGGCTACACCCTCAGGCGTAAGTAGTGCTACTTCGTGATCGCAACCCGTCAGCAACATGCCAAGCAGTATTAAACCGCCTACTTTTAATAAGTATTTTTTAAACATTGATATTCCGCCAGAGATATATAACATAAGCATATACTGCTTAATGATTCTTAACGCTTTCTTAAAGCGATTAATTTTCGACTATTTCATTGAAAAAACTAAAGGACAGGGCATGGCTTGCCGGGCAAGCTGAATTCAAGTGGACCAAGTGTTGGAGCCGCGTTGGGGAAGGTCTATGGATTCATCTTTCCGATCAGTGCGGAAAGAAGGGGGGCATAAATACACGCCTCCCCAAGATTGATGTTTACGCCAGCTCCACCACCACCGGAGTGTGATCCGACGGGCGTTCCAGCTTGCGTGGTGCTTTATCTATCCAGCAACTCTTGCAAGTGCTGACCAGTGGTGTGCTGAGCAGGATATGGTCAATACGCATCCCCAGATTGCGGCGAAAAGCCGCCATACGGTAATCCCACCAACTGAAGCTGGCTTCCGCCTGTTCAAATAATCGAAAACTATCGTGCAGCCCCAAAGCAGCTAATTTCTGAAAAGCCGCGCGTTCGGGCGGGCTGACCAAAACCTGCCCTATCCATGCTGCGGGGTCATGCACATCGCGGTCTTCCGGCGCAATGTTGTAATCGCCCAGCAATACCAGCTTGGGATAGGTTTTCAGCTCCTGTTGCAGCCAGCTGGTGAGCGCCTCCAGCCAGCGTAATTTGTATTGATATTTGTCCGAATCCACCGCCTGACCATTGGGAATATAAGCGCAGACAATGCGAATATCATTCACCGTGGCCGCCACCACGCGTTTTTGCTCATCGGCAAAATCAGGGATGCCAACCAGAATATCGGTTTGCGGCTGACGGCTTAATATGGCTACGCCGTTATAAGTCTTTTGCCCGCTGTGCAATGCGTTATAGCCCGCTTCGGCCAAAGCCGCGTAAGGAAATTTGCTGTCTTCCTGCTTGGTTTCCTGCAAACACAGCACATCCGGCTGCTGCGCCACCAGCCAATCCAGCACATGCGGCAAGCGGACATTGAGAGAATTGACGTTCCAGGTAGCGAGTTTCATGATGGAGATAGTTTGATGGGTTTGAAAGGAGGAAAAGTGTAACGCATTCCGCCGTATGAAGGCTTAACATATGGCAGATAACGCTACGCTCATCTGCCCTACGCGGGCTTACGCATACATGCTACCAGTATTTTTAATTGTGTCCCGTCCCCTGTTCTCTCGTTATTTACACTCGGGTCGGGGATATAGGCTTCATTAAACCGTGGTCTGTCCCCTATTATTATGAAAAGCAACGCCTCGCTCTTGGCTTAAATTTGCGTACCACCCACTATTTGGAATATCGGTCATGTAATCGGACGGTCTATGATGCACAACGAAATTTAGCGTCCACTAACACAAACGCCCTCTATGGATCCTCTGTCCTTCGCACATTTTGAACCGGGGCCGCAGTCTGTATCAAAGGAGCATGTATAGCCATATGTGCGATTTATATCGAGTGGTGCGTACACAGGTTGCTGGTCATTTTTATTACCAGGAAACAATCCTCCTGCACAAATGCCGTAGATATCTCCTCGACTTTTCACACATTTGCTACCGGGGCTACAGTCGGTATCGAAAGAACAAGCAAATGAAAGTACCGGTGAAAGGGTTGCGATGAATACAATTGCTTTAATGAGTTTCATATTGCCTCCTTGAGTAAGTTATTGCCCAACGCCCAGGTTAACCGGCGCCGGAGGCCGTAAGGCACCAACACTAGCCATGAAAATGGCGAAGCCATGGCCAGTGTTGGCGTCCGCGTTGAACCGACAGTTAGGCTGGTGGCTGGTGCCAGGGCAGTTGAGCTACTCATAGTGTTGCAATTTGGAATGAAACAGCAAATAAGTTTTTAACTGCAATTCAAATTGTAGTTCTTGCAGAGTTTTGCATCGCTGCCGCTTGATATTACTCTCGCGAATGCCCTCATAAGTGGCGTTATTCTTTCCTTGTATTCTGACAATGCCTCGGTAGGGGTATATTTGTCATTATAAACCCTAAGATCACTTTCCTTGTATGGGTCCGATATTTTATGAGGCCGAAATTCATTTTCCATGTATTCTATTTGGCATTCTGCGCACTCTCCTGATAGGCACTGCAAAACGATGCCATCGTGCCCCCCACTAAAAGTTGTGATCGATTCATCTAAATTGGCCAGTCTTGCTGTACAAGTCTTAAGCTCAGTGTAGGTCTTTCCAAAATTTGGCCGATCTTGACAGACAACTTCTGAATTCTGTCGATTTACCACAGTCACAGATTCATTGGTTATTTCAACTTTTGAATCCGCGTATGAGTTTCCGAACACTTCGCATTTGGCTTCGTTGCGGACTGTAAAGCTTGATTTTCCATAAATTGCCAAATGGTCCCTAATGAATCTCAGGTCGTCATTTCTTTTCTCTGTAATATATATTTCTTGCGCTGATTTTGAATAACTTTCTGGGAGCGCCTTCAAACAATCGCTTCGAGCCCCCGGCGAGAATTTTGTTTCAATTTTATTGATTATTTTCCGTTCGTTTGAATCGCCCAGCTCTATGGTGCCTGATATCACTTTCGCTTTGCCAGATATGGCAAAATTACGAGCATCATTGGTGTATTCCTCTATGATTTTGTTGGTTGAATCTTTGCCCCCTTCCACCCCTTGAACGCAAACTATGTATTCTATAACCCTTTGTGACATGCATACTCCATTGTAATTTTGCTGTTCTGGTTTGCATGTGACCTCCTTGACGGACGTTATGTCTTGATTTTCTTTCTCTATGGTCGTAGGCCTTTCTCGCTCTGTTAGTGGTTCTTGCTCTTTGCCACAGCCCGTGAGGAAAAATAGTGTAATCAAAAGGATGCCAAAATAAATTCTGCGCGGAATCTGGAGCATTTCAAGTCCTTCAGTTGCCGAAAGAAAAGCCTAACGAGGCTATAGAAAAACCCTGTTTAAGGAGTTTTTGACGATTGTAAGTGATTGATTTCTCAGAACAGTATTGGGGACGCACCACGTTTGATTGCTAGAAGTTAGGAATTTATTGCAAGCATTTGATTATGTGTAATTTTTGTCGCACTCCCCAGGCAGCCAGCCTTCTTTCAATACATCTGCCATATCCCAAAGACATTGCTCAGGGAAAATATCCTCATGGATATTGGTTTCCTTTGAAGCTATATCAACAGCTTCTAGCCAGATGTCGATTTGCCAATCCTGGTTAGACAGAACTGTTTTTAGACTCGGGGTGTTTTTGAGGCGTAGAGCTATACGTTTTCTTTGATTGTTAATAGTGGATTGCCAGCTTGAGCCATTCCTTTCAGGTTGAAATTTATACTTCAACAAATGCGCCAATAACACGGCCATGCGGCTGGCCAATTCGCGTTGTTCACTTTTGCCCACGTCTTCAATCTCCTCGGCCAGATGCTCCAAATCCAGTTGGTCAAACTTGCCTTGGCGGATGAACGCGGCCTGTTCATTTGCCCATGCCACGACATCGGTTTGGTATGCAGTTTTCATGATTTCACGTCCTTTTTAAACTTTGGATTAGTGTATAGCTTTTCAAATTGCGCTTGAAGGCCTTTGGCTTCCATACGGCAGATAACGCTACGCTCATCTGCCCTACGCCGGGCGATGTACAGCGGCTTGAGTTTCATGTTGCAACACAACATATTTCGCTAAAATTTCAGCATGAAACGCTTGAGGAATACTGGCCCAATCGACCAGCTGCACCATAATGGGCAGATTACTTTCAGTAAAAGCTTCCTTCACTGCACCCAAGTTGGTTTGTCGCTGATGCAAATCATCCGGTTGGCGCACTACAAGATCGAGATCGCTGGCATCGTAAAAGTCGCCGTTGACGCGGCTGCCATAAGCCCAGACTTCGGCTTTCGGTAAATGGGTGCGCAAAATATCCTGCACCATTTGCAAGTAAGCTTCCGGCAGATGCAGGCGTGGCGATTCAATCATTGACATTTGCGTTCTCTTTACCCAGTTTGCGCTCCAGCGTGTCGGACAGTGTGGCTATATCCTGCAAAAAAGTGGGAATGAGCACTAGCGTCTCATGGGCAAATTGCTCACCATAATCGTGTGCGGTATTGTTGCGATTGTCTCGGTAGCGAAACCATCGCTCAACCTCTGGCAGTGTCATCAGATCATGCGCAGCAGCGAGACGCAATAAGTCTTTGATGGGGGTTGTTGCCAGTTTTTTTCCGCCATGACCGTAAACTTTGAGTGCTTTAATGAGTAGCTTAAACGCTGTTTCTTGGGTGAGTTCGTAGCTTTTTACGATGGCATTACGAAAAACTTCCTGGTCGATACTGTCCGGCTCGGCTTTTTGATAAAGCGCCAACGAAGAATCCAGTGTTTGCATACAGCGTCGCAGATGATCTACATTCAAATACAGCATTTACCAACCCTTCCATGTTTGCAAATCATATTGCATCTGTGTTTAGTCTTCAGTCCCGCAATGAACTGGTGCAGATTTTTGCTGAATAAATTTAGTTGAAAAGTCGATTGCACCATTGTTTTTCACAAGGGGTGCCATCACCATCTCCATCCATTTCTGTGCCTGGGCAATTTTTAAGAAAGTATTTTGCCTCTTCACAAGACTTCATTTGCGAGCAGTGAGTTCGCCCATCACATCTTGATGATAATGCACTATTTGTTGGATTGGGGGCGGTGTTTGCTGGATAGAAACGCTGACTGTCTTTGCCCCGATTGGCAGTGCTTGTTTGATTCTGAGCAGTGCTGACTGGGGCTGATGTATTTGAAGATATATTATTACCAAATTCAGCAAACTTTCTTTTGGCATAGCCTAAATTATCAATCAAATGCTGCCAGTCGTTTTCCACCAGGCCTTTATAGGCAGGTTGGTTGCCTGCTATCAAAATTGGCAGGCGCTCCAAGTCCGCCGGGCTTTTGATGGCTTTTTTATCTTTATCGGTGTTTTTCAGGGTGTAGGAAACACCGCGTTGATCGAGCAAGGCCTGGGCTTTGATGCAGGGTTCGCCGCAGGCGGCGGAGATGTAGAGCAGGATGGTGTTCTTTTTCGCGGTTTTGTTGATTGCCGAGGGTGATGGTTGATTATCATCGGTGTTGGCTCCCAGTTTTTTCGTAACCATGATTTTGGCAGAAGGCGGCGGTTGTACATTGCTGTAATGTACGCGACCGTCAGCATCTGCCCATTTGTAAATCTGAGCCGATGCCGCCGGTGTAAAAAACATGAATAACAGCAATGAAAACAGCCAATGACGCATAGTAACCCCTTAACCCGTCATACCGTTATGGCGCAACAGCGCATCTATGGAAGGCTCACGGCCACGGAAGGCGATGAAGGATTCCAGCGCCGGACGCGAGCCGCCTTGGGCCAGTATTTCGTTCCAGAAGCGCTGGCCGGTCTCATGCGACAACACGCCGGTTTCTTCAAACAGGCTGTAGGCATCGGCGGATAAAACCTCCGCCCATTTGTAACTGTAATAGCCTGCAGCATAGCCTCCGGCAAAAATATGCGAGAAGTTATTGGGGAAACGATTCCATTTTGGCGGGCGTACCACGGCGACTTCGTCGCGTACCTGCTCGATCAAATCCAGTGCGGTTTTTGTGCCATTGGGATCAAATTCACCGTGCAGGCGCATGTCGAATAATGAAAACTCCACCTGGCGCAAGGTTTGCATGCCGGCCTGAAAGTTTTTGGCGGCCACCATTTTATCGAACAATTCACGCGGTAAATGCGCGCCGGTTTCCACATGTTTGGTCATGTGGCGCAGCACTTCCCACTCCCAGCAGAAGTTTTCCATAAACTGGCTGGGCAGTTCCACGGCATCCCATTCCACGCCTTTAATGCCGGAAACGCCATATTCTTCCACTTGCGTTAGCAAATGATGCAGGCCGTGGCCGAACTCATGAAACATGGTGTTGACTTCATCGTGGGTGAACAGCGCGGGCTTGTCGCCGACAGGTGGGGAGAAATTACAGGTGAGAAAAGCCACCGGTGTTTCTATGCCATGCGCTTTGCGGCGGCGGGTGATGGCTTCATCCATCCAGGCACCACCGCGTTTGTTGTTGCGGGCGTATAAATCCAGATAAAACTGGCCTACCAGTTGGCCTTGTTGATTGGTGATTTCATAAAAATCTACATTTTCATGCCATACCGGTGCCTGGGATTTTTTAACATGCACACCAAAAATGGTTTCGGTGACTTTGAACAAGCCGTGCAGCACTTGTTGTTCCGGGAAGTATTGTTTTACTTCCTGATCGGAAAACGCATATTTTTCTTCACGCAGTTTTTCCGATACAAAGGCAATATCCCACGCCTGCAAATCCTCTAGTTCAAGTTTTTTGGCATATTCGCGCAGCTCTTGCATATCGCGTTCGGCAAAGGGTTTGGCGCGTTGACCCATGGTGTCGAGAAAAGTGGTGACTTGTTGTGGAGTATCCGCCATTTTGGTGGCGAGCGACATTTCGGAATAATTGGCAAAACCCAGTAGCTGCGCAGCTTCCAGGCGCAGTTTTAAAATATCGCCAATCAGCGTGGTGTTGTCCAGCTCGGGCTTGCCGAATTCAGAAGAGCGCGTGGCATAGGCGCGATAAAGGGTTTCCCGCAGAGCGCGATTTTCTGCATATTGCAGCACCGGCATATAGGAAGGGAAATGCAAGGTAAATTTCCAGCCATTTTTATCCTCGGCTTTGGCGGCTTCGTGCGCGGCCTGCAATGCATCTGCTGGAATGCCTTTCAGCTCTTCAACATTCTCCACAACATAGGCATAGGCATCGGTCGCATCCATGATGTTTTCTTCAAACTTGGCGGAGAGTTTGGACAGCGCTTCCTGAATTTCCTTGAAGCGGGCTTTTTTATCCTCAGCCAATTCTGCGCCACCCAGACGAAAATCACGCACTTCATTGTCTATAATTTTGCGCTGCGCGCTGCTGAGTGTGGCGTATTCCTGACTGGCACGCAGGGCGCGGAATTTGGCGTAGAGACGTTCATCCTGTGAAATATCGGCATAAAAGGCGGTGAGCTTGGGCAAGCTGGCATTATAGGCCTCACGCAGTTCCGGGCTATTGACCACGGCGTTCATGTGCGAAACCTGCGACCAGGCGCGCGAGATTTGCTCTTCCATATCTTCCAGCGGACGCACAAAATTATCCCAGCTGGACGCATCCATACCTGTGCTCAAGCTTTCCAGCAAAAGTCGGCCGTTATCCAGCAGGTAATCAATAGCAGGCGCTACATGGATGGCTTGCACTTGATCGAACTTGGGCAAGCCGGAAAAATGCAGTAAAGGGTTATCTTGTAACGGCTTGGTGCTCACGGTTTGGTATCCTCAAAAAAATGCTTAATTAATCAAGCGTAATGCAAATGGGTAGCGATAATCTTCGCCTTTGCTGGCGGCCACGGCGGCTAGAATGCTGAGAACGATATTGGCAAGCCAAATGATGCCCATGAAAACAAAGCCAACCAGGATGAAAGCCAATATCCAGCAAATGAAGTAGGCCAGTAACAAGGTGATCTGAAAGTTCAGAGCTTCGCGCGATTGGCTGGCAATATAGGTGCTATCGTCTTTTTTAAGCAACCAGATAATGAGGCTGGGGAAGATGGAAAATACAGTGCCGCCCAAATGGCTGAGTACGGCTATGTTTTTATCATCTGCGCTTACTTCTGTATTAGCTTCTGGTGTTGCTTTGGTTTCGTTTGAAATTTCAGTCATGATGGAACGCTCCTTTTATTGAAGATTAAGTTTTTGCAATAAAGGCTCAATTTTGTCGATATTGGCGAGGCTCAAAATCTTACGTACCGGAGCTGTCAATTCGGGTAGATTGCTTTGCAATACCTGCTGTTTTACCGCCAGTACATTGGCCGGATGCATGGAGAAATTGCGCAGGCCAAAGCCTAGCAGCAGCCTCGTATATCTGGCATCGCCCGCCATTTCTCCGCATACGGATACGGGTTTGTTCAGCTTGTTGGCGGCACGTATGGTCATTTCTATCAATTGCAATACGGCAGGGTGAAGTGCGCTGTAGAGATGAGAAACCGTGTCATCGGTGCGATCAATGGCCAGGGTGTATTGAATCAAATCATTGGTGCCTATGGAGAGAAAATCCAGCTCGCGTGCGAACGCTTCGGCTTTTAATGCGGCGGCAGGCACCTCTATCATGCCGCCGACCGTAATGATTTCATTGAACGGAGTATTCTCCACACGCAAGCTGCGTTTGGCGCGCTCTAGCAACAGCTTGGCCTGGCGTAGCTCGGATAGTGTAGTGAGCATGGGGATGAGGATTTTGACGTGACCGTAGTGCGAAGCACGCAGGATGGCGCGCAACTGGGCGTGAAAAATTTGCGGTTCCGCCAGGCATAATCGAATCGCACGCAAACCCAGTGCCGGATTGGTGCAGGTGCGTGCGGTATCTGGATCTATTTGTTTGTCAGCCCCCAGATCCAGCGTGCGGATAGTGACCGGCAAGCCTTTCATGGATTCAGCGACTTGGCGGTAGGCCTGAAATTGTTCTTCTTCCGTTGGCCACTCGCGCCGGTTCATGAAGAGAAACTCAGTACGGTATAACCCAATGCCTGTTGCGCTGATGGCTTTAGCTTTGGCTGCATCTTCAGGCACTTCAATATTGGCAAAAAGTTCGATTGCTGTGCCGTCCAGTGTCACTGCTTTGGTCAGCCTGAGGCGTCTAAGCTTTTGCTGCTCGATCTCCCATTGCTCTTGTTTCAGCTTGTATTCGGCCAGCGTGCTTTTGTCGGGATCGGTAATGACCACACCCAGGGTGCCGTCAACAATAATGAGTTCGCCATCAAAAATAAGATCGCGCGCACGTTGCAAGGCCACAATGGAGGGAATATTTAGGCTGCGCGCAAGAATCGCCGTATGCGAAGTGGCACCGCCGACATCGGTAATAAAGGCGGCGAATTGATGGCGTTTGAACTGGATGGCATCGGCGGGCGAGAGATCATGTGCTACCAGAATAATGGCGTTTTCCTGCGCTTTAAGTAGCACTTGGCTGGGGTGTCCGAGTAGCACTTTAATTACGCGTTCAACCACTTGCACCACGTCCTGCTTACGTTCGCGCAAATACTCATCTTCGAACTGCTCAAACTGTTCGACCAAGTCATCCATTTGCTGCTTGAGCGCCCACTCCGCGTTACATTGCTCATTTTGTATCATGGTGATAGGCGCTTCGGACAGGGATTTGTCAGCCAAAATCATTGAGTGTGTGCTGAGAAACGCTTTCAATTCTGCGGGTGCGTTGTTGGGCAGCTGCAGGCGTAAAGTTTCCAAATCCTGCGTCACGGTATCTACAGCCAATTGAAAACGCGTGATTTCATCTGCCACCAGGTTTTTTGGCACCTGGTAGTGCGCCACCTCCAGCAATGCATGAGAAACAAGATGCGCATGTCCGATGGCGATACCACCGGAAATACCCACGCCGTGCATGGTGAAGCTCATAGAGCGTAACCTGAGAGAGTAAAGCTCATAAAGCGTAACCTGAGAGAGTAAAGCTCATGAAACGAAACCTTTTTAAGCCTGCAAGATCGGGTTTCAACCCGACTTGCCTGACTAAAGTCAGACCTGCAATTCAATGAATTATATGGGTTTATTCTGATTCACCAAAGCGACTGGCAACCAAGCTAGTTAACGCCTCCATCGCCACACTTTCGTCTTCACCAATAGTCTCTATTGTGATTTTACTGCCTTTGCTGGCCGCCAGCATCATCACCCCCATGATACTTTTTGCATTCACGCGACGGGCATTACGTTCCAGCCAGACTTCACTGGCAAAGCGGCTTGCGGTCTGGGTTAGTTTGGTCGAGGCGCGAGCGTGAAGCCCAAGTTTATTGATGATTTCTACTTCCTGTCTAATCATGGTTTACACGCTTCCTCGGTAAAATGAATAACTCCTTCCAATCCGCCACTCAGTGCCTTTGCTACCAATATAGTCATACTTTCATTGCGGTAGGTCAGTGCTCTTACCAGCATAGGCAAGCTAACTCCAGCCACTCCCTCAACACGCCCGGATTCGAGTAGTTTACTTACCAGATTACAAGGTGTTGCCCCATAAATGTCCGAAAGTACCAATACCCCTTGTCCTTGATCAAGATCCTTAATCAATTGCTGCGCCTGCGGTAAAAGTGTAGCTGGATCATCAACAGTACCTATGCCTAATTGTCCCAACATGGGCGGACGCGCCCCCATGACATGGCTGGCACAGTGAATCAGGCTTTCGCCCAAGGTGCCATGCGCAATAATTAAAATACCTATCATATTTCCATCCAGTCTCTCTTATAGTGCTAGTGGTGATTTTCATCACCTTGGGCGCGGGATTACTTTAGCTCTCTATGCCTGACCAGCACTTTTTGTTGCAATTCACTAAAGTGCTGCCCCAATCGCTCAACAAAATAGACCGAGCGGTGCTGGCCACCTGTGCAACCAATGGCAATGGTGAGATAGCTACGGTTATCGCGTACAAAACAAGGTAACCAGCGTTCGACAAAGCCACAAATATCAGCATACATCAATTGCACGGTTTCCTGTTTTTCAAGAAAATCCTTAACAGCGGCATCGCGCCCGGTTAAGGGTCTTAGTAGAGGATCGTAATGCGGATTGGGTAGACAGCGAACATCAAATACCAAATCGGCATCCAGTGGAATGCCATGTTTAAAACCAAAGGAAGCAAAGAGCAAGGTCAGGCCGCTACTGTCCAGCGAAACAAAATCCTTAACCCAGTTACGCAAGGTATTGGTACTTAAATCACTGGTGTCGATTCGGTGACCTAGACTAGCCAGCGGTTCTAATAACTCACGTTCATACAGGATGCTTTCAGCCAAGGTGGTTTTTTCACTACTTAATGGATGACGTCGACGCGTTTCACTAAAGCGCTTCACCAATGTTTCGACATTGGATTCGAGAAACAAAAGCTGGACGCTAATGCCTTGCGCTTTGAGCTTTTCCATGAGTTCCGGTAGGGTTTCAATCGCGGCACTACGTGTATCCATACTAATGGCAACACGCTCTTGCGCGACCGCACTTAAATGTTGAGAAATATGCGGCAGCAGGGTGGCTGGTAGATTATCCACGCAATAATAGCCGCTATCCTCCAGCGCTTTGAGTACGACACTTTTCCCCGATCCGGAAAGGCCGGTGACAATGACGAGTTGCATCAGTTTTCTGCCTTGTTTTTTTTCATTTCGCGACTCTGGCGTTGCATGAATTGCTTGCTGCCATTAATGCCGCGTAATAAAAGCATATGATTGCGTACCGCTACTTCAACCAATACCGCGAGATTACGCCCGGCCGCTACAGGAATAATGACTTTGGGGATGTTAATACTCAAAATTTCTTCATAGCGTGATTCTATTTTCAGTCGGTCCAGCTGGTGCGCTGCCAGCGCGTCAGCCATTTCCAATTGAATTATCAAATCCAAGGGTTTGCTGGGTTTGACCGAGCTATCACCAAACATCGCATGAATATTCAGCACCCCAAGACCGCGTACTTCCAGAAAATCCTGCAATAATGGTGGGCAGCGACCTTCCAGGCTGTCCGGTGCAATGCGGAAAAAATCGACAATATCATCGGCAATTAAGCGATGTCCACGTGATATTAATTCCAGTGCCAGCTCGCTTTTGCCAATAGCGGGCGCACCTTTAAGCAACACACCAAACCCATTAACTTCTAAAAACACCCCATGCAGACTGGTAGATTCGGCGACGGCTTTGGCTAAATAATGGCTAAGAATGTCCATTAACGCCGGGCTACGCAGCGGGGAGGTAAATAAAGGTGTGCGGTATTGTTCGGCTGCGGCAAGCAGTTCAGCGGGTGGCAATTCGCCGTTAGCCACGACGATGGCCGCTAAATCGGTGGAAAATAAATTATGTATGGCACGTTGCAAATCGGTCGCGTGCAAGCCGCGCAAATAATCCATTTCAGCGCAACCCAGCACTTGTAGCCGATTGGGGTGCACAAAATTGAGATGGCCAATGAGCGCCAGTGATGGCTTGCTCACGGTTTCACTGCTCAGCGTATTGCCACCCCCCGCAAGGCCAGCCACCCAGGCAAGTTTGAGCTTGCGATGGGTGTCTTGATACAGTGCGCTAACGCTGATTTCAGCCATAATGGCTGGCTACCAACAAATCAACGTGCGCTGCTTTTCTCATTTTATTCAGCCAGTTGTTGATGTTTGACTGCGCCATTTTCCTTGTGATGATTGGCTTGTTTTTCTTTGTGTTTTAATACTTGGCGATCCAGCTTGTCTGCCAGTAAATCAATAGCGCTGTACAAGTTTTCGTCAGAACAAGCCACATGCAGATCATTGCCTGGTACATGTACGGTGGCTTCCGCTTTTTGCACCAGTTTTTCTACACTCAGCGTTACTTTGACATCAATGACATGATCGAAATGACCGCTGACGCGTGCCAGCTTGGTTTCAACATACTCGCGTATGGCGGGGGTGACTTCCAGATGATGGCCGGTGATGTTCAGGTTCATGATTTTTTCCTTAAAATTAAACACACAAAAATTAAATGCAAAATTAAACGCCTATCCGAGAAGATAATTTTCTCAAATGGATTTGCGCTGGCTGGCCGCAGGTATTTGCAAAGACTCGCGGTATTTGGCAACGGTACGCCTTGCGACGACGATGCCTTGACTACTTAAAACATCAGTAATAGTGTTGTCCGACAAGGGTTTTTTTTGATCTTCTTCCGCCACCATTTGCTTGATAAGCGCACGAATTGCGGTTGCTGAGCAAGCGCCACCGCTATCGGTGGACACATGGCTGCCAAAGAAATATTTAAGCTCGTAAATGCCGCGCGGGGTCAGCATGTATTTATGCGTAGTGACGCGCGAAATGGTGGATTCATGCAATTCCAGCTCATCGGCGATTTCACGCAAAACCAGTGGGCGCATGGCGACATCGCCGTGTTCAAAGAAATTGCTCTGGCGATCAACAATGGCTTGGGAAACGCGCAGTATGGTTGAAAAGCGCTGCTGAATATTTTTAATCATCCACTTGGCTTCCTGCATCTGACTCATCAGATATTGACCGGAGCTATCGCGATTGCGCTTTAAAATATTGGCATAGAGTTGATTAATACGCAACTTGGGGATGACTTCATCATTCAGCGTGGCCACCCAAATGCCTTTGATCTTTTTAACCACCACTTCATGCTGAATGTAATGTTCCGATCCGATGTTGGAGTATTTAGCTCCAGGACGCGGATTGAGTTGAGTAATCATAAGCTGCACAGCGCGCAGGGCTTCATCATCACATTGCAATAGTTTTTTAAGTTTTGCATAATCGCGACTCGCCAACAATGGCAAGTGATTTTTAGCCGCCGCAATAGCCAAACCAAGGTGTGCTGTATCTGCGGGCATCGCCTGCAGCTGTAAGCACAGGCATTCCGCCAAATTTTGCGCGCCTACGCCTGCCGGGTCTAAATGTTGAATATGTTTTAATGCGGTTTGTAGTTCTAGCGGGTCTATTTCCTGCTCTTCCGATAATAGTTCAGCCAACTCTTCCAGGGGCTGATCCAGGTAGCCATCCTCGTTTAATTCATCCACCAAAAACATGGCAAGTATTTGATCGCGTTCGGACAGGGGCATTAATTTGAGTTGCCCCAGCAAATGATCTCTTAACGTTATTGGAACGGCTTCCTGAAAGGTAAAGTCTGTGTCGTCATCGCTTGCTGCACGGCTATCATCCCAGCGCCCATCTCCGGAAAAGTCGGCAAAATCTTCCGCAAAATTTTCTTGAGGAGGGGCTTCTTCTGGTGCGCTGACTTCTTCCGCCGATTTGGCCGCTGGCTGCTCTGTGGTTGCCGGGCTGGTACTGGAGGACATAAAGCTATCAACGGCATCCGAGCCGTCAACATTTTTTTCATCACGTTCAAGCAAGGGATTGGCTTGTAGAATAACTTCTAATTCCTGACTAAGTTCCTGACTTGAAAGCTGTAGCAGACGAATAGACTGTTGCAGTTGTGGTGTAAGCGTAAGGTTTTGAGAGATTTTGAGTTGTAAGTTTTGTTTCATTGCATATCCCGTTACGTTTCGGATTAAAGACGAAAATCTTTACCGAGGTAAATTTCTCTCACGCGTTCATTTTGAATGACTGCTGAAGGTGCTCCTGCTGCAAAAATACGTCCCTCGTTCACAATATACGCTCTGTCACAGATGTCCAGCGTTTCACGTACATTATGATCGGTAATCAATACGCCGATATTGAGCTCGCTCAACAAGCGTATGATTTTCTTGATATCCAACACAGCGATGGGGTCAATACCAGCAAAAGGCTCATCCAGCAGAATGAACCTCGGCTTGCTTGCCAGGCAACGGGCGATTTCCACGCGCCTACGCTCACCACCAGAAAGACTGATGGCCATGTTGTTGCGAATGTGTGTGATGTGTAACTGTTGCAACAGTGATTCGAGTTCTTGTTCCATCTGCTCCGGCGTGAGCGTTTGTAATTCCAATACCGCCATAATATTTTGTGCCACGGTCATTTTGCGGAAAATTGAAGGCTCTTGTGGCAAATAAGACAAGCCCAGGCGCGCACGTTGATGAATTGGTAAATGGCCAAGGTCTTTACCATCCAGCAGGATGCGGCCATCATCCATAGGCACCAGTCCAACTGTCATATAAAAACAAGTGGTTTTTCCGGCACCATTCGGACCAAGTAAACCAACCACTTCACCGCTACTCAAGCGCAAGGAAACATCATGCACTACCGTACGGGATTTGTACTGTTTGCGCAGGTTCTCAATAATTAATTCGCTCATGTTGCGGTCGGTTTCTAAATAATAATATTAATTTTATTTGGATGATGCGTTGGCGGCCGGCTTGTTTTTGGGCTGAATTACCGCCCGTACGCGACCGCCAGGAGTAGCGGGTGAGCCCGCTTGTGAGCCACCACCAATGACTTCGGCATATTCGGCGTTGGCATCATACATGATGTAATCACCGTGGATAATATCTTCACCACGTTTTACCCAGGCCTTGGTGTAAAGCTGCACTTTGTCCATATGCCCATCGTATTCGATACGTTGCGAACTTCCTGTCATATATTCCGATTTTCCCTCAAGTTTTTGTTTAAACGTGGTGGGATTTCCGGTAGAAGTACTGTGTTGAAATCCTTCTTTGTCTTCGCGCACAATCAACTTGTCTGCATGAATCTCCAGCGTTCCCTGGGTCAGAATGACATTGCCGCTGTAAGTGCTGGTTTTTTTTGCATCATTGACGGTTACGGTATCCGCTTCAAGATTGATAGGTTTTTCGCGGTCTGCTTTTTCTGCCCAGGCATTGCAGCCCAGCAGCATTAGCATAATGAGTAGCAGGCTAGTTTGCAGGTGGCGCATAATTTCTCCGAATGCGGGTATTGTATTTGGGCGGTTTCAAAGGACTATTATTTACAGCACGCTTGTTTATTTCGCTGTTATTGTTTTCTATCTTTGCTGTAGGCAACACACGGCTAGGTTCTGGTCTTTCATAATGCACACGCACTTTCTGCAGTAATTGCACTGTGCCATTTTTTTTATCATAAATCATGCCTATCGCATGAATCACCGTTTTTGGCGCCTGCGTTATCACTACCGGTTTGTCGGTCGTTGCTATATTTTCTTTGACATTGATATTCAAAAGCTCGGTGCTTACCGTCATTTCACCCCGGTCTTTAAACGCTCCCCGTACTACTTTGACTTGATCCATGAGCTGTACGTTTTCACCGTTTTTGGATACCGTACCACGCTGACCTTCTATCTGGGTATATGGCTTGTTTTTTGCATAAAGTGTATAGCGCGGCCGTATTAGCGCCGTGCTGTCATCGTCAGGGTAGTGCAACATTTCTGCTGCTGCCAATTGATTGCGCAAGTTGCCGTCGATGTCAGTTCTGGCACTGGTGAAATCATGCATGGTGTAATCTGGATCGTGGCGCAAACTGCCATCCGGTCTTAACTTGGCGGGTTGTACCACGCGGTCTATCCAGAGCGTCAGTAGCGCCAACAAGGCTAGCAAGGCCAATGGCAAAAAAATCGCGGAACGCTCAACCATTACAGATGTTTATCAAGCTATTTTAAAAACTGTGCCATTTGCGCATCAAAAGTGCCTTGTGCACGCATAATAAGCTCACACACTTCGCGCACCGCACCAAAGCCGGCTCGGGCATTGGTACAGTAATGCGCATATTGCTTTACCAACGGCGTGGCCGATGGCACGGTGATAGCTAAACCGCAACGGCGCATGGGTGGAAGATCCACCACGTCATCGCCCATAAAAGCACATTCATCAGGGGATACGTTTAGCTTTTTAACCAGATCTTTAAATGCTTCCAGTTTGTCATCCACACCTTGATAAAAGTGTGCAATACCTGTGGTTTCTGCACGCTTGGTGACCACTTTCGAGCTGCGACCTGTAATGATGGCCATATCAACGCCGCTGGCTTTTAGCAGCTTCATGCCCAAGCCGTCCAGAGAATGAAAGCTTTTGTACTCTTGGCCATCGTCTCCAATCATGAGGCTACCATCGGTCATGACACCGTCCACATCAAATATCAGCACTTTAATGCGTTTTGCACGCTCTTCAACCGGACTGGCTTGGCCTAAATCTATGAGTTCTGAGTTCACTAAATCACCTTTGCTATTAATAAGTCGTGCATATTCAGCGCACCTTCCAGTTTGCCTTGCGTGTTAACCACCAGCAAGCCGTTTACTTTGCGCTGTTCCATTATTTCTACCGCTTCGGCCGCTAATTGATCCGGCGCTATAGTCTGCGGATTGGCGTGCATCACATCACGCATGGCAGTGATTCGTACATCAATCCCGCGTTCAAATACGCGACGTAAATCCCCATCGGTAAAAATGCCAACCGGCTTGCCTGTTGCATCAACAATTGCTGTCATGCCCAAACCTTTGCGAGACATTTCCAGCAAGCCATCCGAGAGTGAGGCTTCCAAACTTACGCTGGGAATGGCATCCCCTTGCCGCATGATGTCGCGTACATGCACCAGCAGACGCCGCCCCAGCGCACCGCCCGGGTGTGAGCGCGCAAAATCCTCCGCTGAAAAACCGCGTTGATCCAGCACAGTGACTGCCAACGCATCACCCAGCGCTAACATGGCGGTAGTGCTGGCCGTGGGAGCCAAACCCAGTGGGCAAGCCTCTTGCGACACCTGCGCATTGAGATGCACATCGGAAGCCTGTGCCAGACTGGATTCGGGATTGCCGCTAATGCTGATAATTTGCGTGCCCATGCGCTTGAGAAAAGGCACAATCGCCAACAACTCGCCGCTCTCGCCCGAGTTGGACAGCGCAATTACTACATCATCTGGTGTAATCATACCCAGATCACCATGGCTCGCTTCAGCGGGGTGCATAAAAAAGGCAGGAGTACCCGTGCTGGCTAACGTGGAAGCTATTTTGCCGCCTATATGACCAGATTTGCCCATGCCACTCACCACAACACGGCCTTGGCATTGTAGAATAAGCACCACTGCGCGGGCGAAGCTTGCATCCAGCCGATGCGCTAAGGCCTCGACTGCGTGCGCCTCAATCAATAAAACTTTTCGTGCCAAGGTTAATACCAGAGTGCTTGAAGAATCCCCAGCATCCATAGGTTTTAATTTGGTTTTTTGAAATAAAGTTTCCATTGGTGTCTAGTATAAAAGGGAATGCTCCATGAATAAAGGACACGCGTGCAAATAAGTCAGACTTTTATCAAAGTCGGCATAATTTTTGCCTGTAAAACTAAATAAGCCTTCTATGCAAGACACACTACCTACCATTTTAATTCTACTCACCAGCTCGGTTTTGGCAGTAGCCTTGTTTCGTGCTTTGCATCTACCTGGCATGCTGGCTTACTTTTTGGTTGGCTTGGCCTTGGGGCCACATACGTTCGGCCTCTTGGCGGATACGGAATCAAGTCGTGAGCTGGCTGAATTCGGTATTGTGTTTTTGATGTTTAGCATAGGTCTGGAATTCAGCTTGCCGCAGCTTTACGCCATGCGTCGCACCTTGCTCGGCTTGGGCGGCGCGCAAGTTGCCATCACCTTGCTTACGACTATGGGTATTGCACGGCTGGCCGGTTTAAGTTGGTCGGCAGCGTTTGTTATTGGTAGTGCTTTAACCATGTCATCAACGGCCATCGTTTCTAAAATACTGGCTGAACGCGTGGATTTGAATTCGCGCCATGGACGGCTGGCCATTGGCATTTTGTTGTTTCAGGATATTGCCGTAGTGCCCATTTTGGTGCTGATTCCCGCGCTGGCTGCACATGGCGGAAATTTGGCGTACACCATAGGCATTGCCATGCTCAAAGCTGCCGCCATGTTGTTTTTTCTGTTTGTATTTGGCAAAGCGCTGGTTAATCCGCTGTTTCATTTGGTCGCCAAGCAACGCTCCAGAGAGCTGTTTGTGATGAACGTACTTATGGTCACGCTGATTCTGGCTTATGCTACCAAGTTGGCGGGATTATCCTATGCTCTGGGCGCATTTATTGCGGGTATGTTGATTTCAGAAACGCGTTATCGCTACCAAGTGGAATCGGATATTGCTTCTTTTCGTGACATTTTGCTCGGCTTGTTTTTTATTTCGGTTGGCATGTTGCTTGATTGGCAGCAACTGGCCGCGAACATTGGTTTGGTTTTGTTGCTATTGGTTGGGCTGGTTCTTTTCAAGGCGGTAGTGGTCGGGCTGCTTAGCCGAGCTTTTAAGTACGAGCCCGGTGTGGCCTTGCGTACTGGCGTTATTCTGGCGCAAGCAGGGGAATTTAGCTTTGTGATATTGGCGCTTAGCTCCGAGCATGGTTTACTCAACGGGCAAGCGCTACAAGTGGTGTTAGCCAGCTCGCTACTTTCCATGGTGGCGGCACCTTTCATTATTCAGTATAACGGCCGTCTGGCACGGCATTTTGCCCGCAGTTACAATCGTAACGCCGGCTTGAAAGTGGCTGCGATCGAGGAAATGGGCATGCAGTTGACTGACCATGTCATTATTTGCGGTTATGGGCGTAGTGGCCAATATCTCGGACGATTCCTCAATGAAGAAAATATTCCGTATATAGCGCTGGATATTGATCCTGCACGCGTCCAGGAAGCGGCAACCGCAGGTGACAGTGTGATCTACGGTGATGCTTCGCGCAGTGTAGTGCTTGAGGCAGCGGGTGGTAGGCGCGCCAAAGCGTTGGTGATTAGCTATAATGATGCCGCGTCAGCCATGAAAATTTTGCATATGGCGCAGGATAAATACCCACAATTGCCGGTGATTGTACGCACGGTGGATGATTCAAATATTGAAGCCTTCCGTGAAGCAGGTGCAACCGAAGTGGTACCTGAAGTGCTGGAAGGTAGCCTGATGCTGGCCTCGCACGCATTGGTGCTGATGGACGTGCCACTCAGCCGCGTCATCAAGCGCATTCGCATGTTTCGTGAAGAGCGCTATAAAATGTTTCGCGGATTTTTTCATGGCATTACCGATGCCGAACAAGAAGCCATCGAGCGGCAACAGCCAGCACGTATGCATTCTTTAGCGATTGCTGCTTCGGCTTACTGTGTCGGCAAGCGTTCCATTGATGTTTGGTTAGGAGCATTTAAAGTTGAAGTAAAATCCATACGTCGCCAAAACGGCAAAGCTTTTGAGCCAACGCCAGATACCGTATTTGCCGAGGGTGATGTACTCGTGTTGTTAGGTAAACCGCAAGATTTGATCAGCGCGGAAAAGATGTTACTGACTGGCCGCAATGGTTAGGCATCATGAATAGCCGCGCCTTGGTTGTTGGTGGTGGTGTTGTTGGCTGCTTGACGGCGCTGGCGCTGGCTGAACGCGGCTGGCAAGTCACGCTGGCGGATCAAGGCCGCGTGGGCGAGGAATCCTCATGGGCTGGCGGCGGCATTTTATTCCCGTTGCTGCCTTGGAATTACAGTGAATCGGTTAATCGGCTGGCCTTGGCTGGGGCTGCGCGCTATCCCGCTTTGTGCCAACAGCTCTTGCAAGAGACCGGTATAGATCCGCAATATCAAGTAAGCGGCTTGCGCATTCTGCCAAAATTCGACACGGATACCGCCTTGTTATGGTGTCAGTTACATAACGTAACTGCAGAAATTAAAAATCAAAGTTTATGGTTGCCGCAAGTGGCGCAGGCACGCAATCCGCGCCTGATGCAGGCGTTGCGTGCTTTTTTGCTAAAACGTGGTGTGGAAATTTTAGAGCATATTACGTTAGCACCCCTGCCGACAAAGAATGGGCATTTAAGCGCATGGCAAAGTTTGGATGGGCGGAGGTTTGAAGCTGATGCTTTCGTGCTCACCGCCGGGGCATGGAGCTCCAATCTATTAGGTGCCCAGGCGCTGTCGTTGCCATTCAAACCCATGCGCGGCCAAATGTTGCTGTATAAACTTGCGCCGGATGTGCTGCAAAACATGCTGTATTGTGAAGATTTTTACCTCATTCCGCGCCGAGATGGTTATATTCTGGCGGGTAGTACAGTGGAAGATGTGGGTTTTGACAAAACCACGACAGCAGAGGCAGCTCGCCACTTGGCGGTACGTGCAGCAGAGTTATTACCAGCACTGATCAAGGCTCCCATTATCAAACACTGGAGCGGCCTGCGCCCAGGCTCACCGGATAATGTGCCGGTCATTGCTCGCCATCCGCAATTTGATAATCTGTATATTAATACCGGGCATTTTCGCTACGGCGTGACCATGGCTCCAGCGAGTGCACAGCTGCTTGGGGCATTAATCGCAGGTGAGAAACCTTTTGCGGATGTGTCAGCCTATGCCTTCCCTCAGCAAGGGGTCGCTTCAGCGTCGAGTTCTGTGTAATGCTGCCTGAATATCCGCTATCGCTTTTTCAATATCTTCCTCTGATAGCTTGGAGACATCTGCTGCTGAGCGTTTGCTTGCGGAAGCTTTTACCTGGTTGATAATGGTAGTGGTGGCTCCCAAAGCCATGGTGGAAGTTGAAATGGCTAGTTTGTCGTAGTTGCTATCACCCCATTGCATACCTATTGCACTCAAATTGTCACCCGATTTTCCTAGCGTAGATTCAGACAAATCCAGCAATTGCGTTATGGCAAGCTTAAGCGGCAGCTCGTTCAGAATATCACTGATGGTTTGATCATCCAGCCCTGTCCATAAGCCATCCGAACAAAGCAGAAGAATGTCTCCTTCCTGAATCTCCCGCTGGGGTGCCAACTCAATATTGGGTGATTTTTCCCCACCCAGGCAGTTGTAAATAACATGGCGCTCCGGGTGATAAAGCATTTCTTCGCGGTTGATTTGGTTGCGCTGTAACATTAATTGCACGACAGAATGGTCAATGGTGCGAGAAAGCAAACGCCCATTTCTCAAATGATACAGGCGCGAATCTCCCGCGTGTGCGCAATAGAGTTTATTGCCCTGAATCAAAGCCGCTACGATAGTGGTACAAGGCGATTCTGGCAAATCATTGACCAAAGCGAAACTATCTATCGTGCTGTGTATTTGCTGTATATATTCTTTAAGGAATTTGTCAGGATAAACCAGCAATGGTTTAGCCAGGTTCTGGAAAGCGTCTGTCAGCGTTTTTACTGCCAGTTCGGCAGCAATTTCACCATGGCTATGCCCGCCCATGCCATCCGCTAACACCAGCAGTAGAGCTTCTTTGCTGTAAGAGTAGGCTAAACGGTCCTGATTGTATTCACGCGGCCCCTGCCGACTTTCTTGATAAATGGTAAATTTCATGATGGTTCAGCTTAATAGTTTCAAATAGTTTTTGAACTGCGTAAACAGCCCAGATTTTTTCTCTTCCAGCAAATTGCTTTGCTGCTGATCTTGCGCTAAAAACAGACTTTGTTGACGCTGTCGATCTTTTAGTGAGGTGTTTTCCAGCAGCATTTTTTGCAATGCCAAAACACTTTGTGGTCGTTGCATATGGTCTAAAGCCATGCAGTGATCTATTGTTTTCAATAGACTGATGGAATAAATTTCCTTGCCGACAATTTCTGCTGGCACTAACAGATCTTTTTTGAGGCGCTGGTCTGCGGCCATGGGTGCCGCACGTGCCATGCAGGCATACATGCTAGCCCCTACGCTGTAAATATCACTCCATGGCCCCAAAAATTTGCGCTCGTAGTGCTGCTCTGGCGGGGCAAATCCAGGTGTGAAGCTGGAAGGCAAGTTGAGATGTATATCTGACAGCGCCTGGCGCGCAGAGCCAAAATCCAGTAAAACCGGCGAGCCATCCAGTCGAATGTAAATATTGGCGGGTTTGATATCCAGATGCAGCAGTTTATGGGTGTGGACTTCACGCAACCCATTAAGCAGTTCACTAAATACGCGCCGGACAAAGCTTTCTGTCACCGGCTTGTTTTGCGCAAGAATAAATTGCTGCAGTGATTTGCCTCGCTCGTACTGCATGACCATGTAAACGGTCTCATTTTCGCGAAAAAAATTAAGCACACGCACCACGTTTTTGTGATTGATGTTGGCGAGCGCGCGCCCTTCTTCAAAGAAACATTTAAGCCCGAGTCGAAAGTCAGCACTGGTTTCAAAAGAAGTTGCTCTTACTTGCGCTTGGCTTTGGCGTAGTGCCAGTGCGGCAGGCAGATACTCTTTTATGGCGACCGTGGTTTGGTTCTGATCGCGTGCCAGATATACATAGCTAAAGCCGCCCATACTCAAGACTTTGATAATTTCATAGTCTTGTAGTTTGTAGCCAACAGGAAGTGCCTGATTCTTTTTTACGGACATTGTTATAGGATAATTGGGAAATATGCGCGGTTATGAAAGCTGTTCTGACATATAACGGCTATTTTGTCATGAATTCCAACTTATTTGATACCATAGGCTAAATTTACTCAGGAACAATAATGATCAATAGCATGACCGGTTTTGCCGCAGTAGAACGAGAAACAGCCAGCGGCGTTTTGATTTTGGAGTTGCGTGCGGTCAATCACCGCTATCTTGAATTGCAATTGAAGCTGGATGAAAATGTGCGTAGCTTTGAGCCGCTGATACGTGAGCAGCTGGCGGCCAAACTCGGACGCGGCAAGGTTGAATGCAGATTAAGCTTGATGCAACGCGACCATGCGACAAAACTCGCGCAGTTGGATAGTACGGTTTTGCAGCAATTGGTGCAGCTGTCTGTAACCATACAACAACATTTCCCGCAAAGTCAGCCCTTGAGTGTGGCGGATGTTTTGCGTTGGCCTGGGGTATTGCAAGGGGAGCGCTTGAGCCATGACACACTCGCCGATGAAATTCGTGCAAGTTTGGCGCAAGCCGTGCAGGAAATGATTGATTCGCGCGCACGCGAAGGGGCAAAACTTCAGGCGATTATTTTGGCACGACTGGCTGATATTGATGCGCTTCTGGAGCAGGTCAAGCCTATGTTGCCAGCACAAATCAAAGCTTATCAAACGCGCTTGATCGCAAAACTGCAGGAAGTCATTCACAATGCAGATGAAGAGCGCGTTCGGCAGGAGTTAATCCTTTTTGCGCAGCGGGTCGATGTGGATGAAGAATTGACACGTCTTGGTGCACACATTGAGGAAGTTAAGCGCATCCTGCAAGTCGGCGGCGCAGCGGGAAAACGCCTGGACTTTTTAATGCAGGAACTCAATCGTGAAGCCAATACGCTAGGTGCCAAATCCGTCTCCACAGAAGTCTCGCAAGTTTCAATGTCACTCAAGGTGTTGATTGAGCAAATGCGCGAGCAAATACAGAATATTGAATGATAGAGGCAAAATGACAGGTAACTTATTTATTATCTCCGCCCCTTCCGGTGCGGGTAAAACCAGCCTGGTAAGAGCGTTGCTGGCCGCTGATCCCCTGGTTCGGTTATCAGTTTCCTATACCACGCGGTCGCCGCGTCCCGGTGAAGTGAACGGTGTGGATTATCATTTTGTGAATGAAGCACAATTCTTGCAAATGCTGGAAAAAGGCGATTTTCTGGAAAGTGCGGAAGTGCATGGCGCACGTTATGGCACCTCGCAAACGCGCATAGAGACGGTGTTGCATGAGGGTTATGATCTGATTCTGGAAATAGACTGGCAGGGAGCAGCGCAAGTACGTGGACATCATGCGCAAGCCATCGGCATTTTTATTTTACCGCCTTCAATAGATGCCTTGGGCGAGCGACTGAGTAATCGTGGCCAGGATAGCCCGGAAGTGATTGCGCGGCGCATGGCAGCGGCGCGTGAAGAGATGAGCCATGTCAGCGAATTTGACTATGTTATAATCAATGACAATTTTCAGGTGGCGCTGCAAGATGTTTGCGCCATCATCCGTACTCAGCGCCTCACGCGCGATAAACAGTTATGGCGGCATCAGGCATTACTAAATAGCCTGATATAAACCGCACTCAAATGGAGAATCTCAATGTCACGCAGCATGATAGACGAATGTATGGAATTAATCCCTAATCGCTTCCACCTGACGCTGGTTGCAGCTTACCGCTCACGTCAGCTGGCTAACGGTTCCGAGCCGTTGGTGGCGGTGCGTAGCGGCTTGAAAGAAAAGCCTGGCCTGCTGGCCTTGCGTGAAATTGCAGCAGGCAAAGTGGGTTTGGAATTACTGCATCGCGGACGACCCTGATGTTTCGGGCTAACATGCGTATCTCAAGCGCTTTCACGGGTAATCTGCGAGCATTGAACTCGGCAGCTAGTCATGTGTTTGAGTTTTGTTTGGTTTGATGTCAGGCAAAGAGCGCGTGTCATGCCCAAAACCAACACAAAAGATTCGGCGGAATTTGTAAAACCAGCTACCCCTCCCCTGCTGCCCGCCGACAGCGAGGATTCCCAGCTTACTTTGCTTCTCAAGGCCTATCTAAGGCCGGAAGATATTTTCCAGATTTGGGCGGCCTATCGCTATAGTGCGACCGCGCATGAAGGTCAAATGCGCAAAAGCGGTGAGCCTTATATCATGCATCCGGTTTCTGTCGCGTGCATTTTGGCTGAGCTGCACATGGATACACCTACCATCATTGCCGGTTTATTGCATGATGTGGTGGAGGATACTGGCACCACACAACACGAAATTGCGCAGATATTTGGCAAGCAAGTGGCGAATCTGGTGGATGGTGTTTCCAAGCTGGATAAAATCGAGTTTCAGAGTGCGACGGAAGCGCAAGCTGAGAATTTCCGCAAGATGTTGCTGGCCATGTCGCAAGATGTGCGCGTCATTTTGGTCAAGCTGGCGGATAGGCTGCATAACATGAGCACACTGGAAATCATGGCAGCGGAAAAACAGCGCCGCATTGCACGTGAAACACTGGAAATTTATGCGCCGATAGCTAATCGATTAGGACTCAATACCATTTACCAATCGCTGGAGGATTTAAGTTTTAAATTCCTCTACCCGATGCGCTTTCGAGTGATTTCAAAAGCGGTAAAAGCGGCGCGCGGCAATCGCAAGGAGGTGATCAGCAAGATCCTTGATGATATCAAACAGCGCTTGAAAACTGAGCATATAGACGCGGAAGTTTCCGGTCGAGAAAAGCATCTTTACAGTATTTACAAAAAAATGATCGGTAAAACCGTCACTTTTTCACAAATCCACGATATTTATGGCTTTCGTGTCGTAGTAAAAGATTTTTCTACCTGTTACGTGGCGCTTGGTGTGCTGCATGGCCTTTATAAGCCTATCCCCGGCAAGTTTAAGGATTACATCGCCATCCCCAAGGCGAATGGTTATCAGTCTTTGCATACGACATTGTTTGGTCCGTTCGGCACGCCGATTGAAGTGCAAATCCGCAGCAAGGAAATGCACAATGTGGCAGATGCCGGGGTTGCCGCGCACTGGTTATATAAAGCCTCGGATGCCCATTTGACGGCCTTGCAGCAGCAAACGCACAAATGGCTACAACGCTTGCTGGATATACAGAGCGAAAGTACGGATTCGCTGGAATTTCTTGAGCATTTCAAGGTGGATTTGTTTCCCGATGAGGTTTATGTCTTTACGCCCAAAGGCAGAATTCTGGCTTTACCCAAAGGTGCGTCGGCTGTAGATTTTGCCTATGCGGTACATACCGACATTGGCAACCGCTGTGTCGCGGTTAAAGTCAATCATGAGCTCGCCCCGCTGCGCACGGAATTGCATAACGGCGACCATGTCGAGATTATTACCGCCATACACGCCAAACCCAACCCGGCTTGGTTGAATTACGTCATTTCAGGCAAGGCGCGCGCGCATATCCGCCATTATCTAAAATCCATGCAATCTTCAGAATCGGCAGAGCTGGGCGAGCGCATGTTGAATCAGGCCTTGCGCGCACTACACGCGAACCCTGCGGATATTGAAGAAGAGCGCTGGACAAAGTTATTGCGTGATTACAATGTCACCAGCAAGGAAGAAATTCTGACAGATATTGGCTTGGGTCAGCGTTTGAATGTGCTGGTAGCACACCAGCTGTTGGCATTGCGCGAAGATCACGATAAATCTACCAATAAAGCTTTAGGCATCATCACCATACGCGGTTCGGAAGGTATGGCGGTTAATTTCTCAAAATGTTGCCGCCCCATCCCCGGTGATCCGATTTTGGGCTTCATCAATAAAGACAAAGGCTTGGTCATTCATACCCATGATTGCCCGGCCATTCGTAAATTCCGTGTTGACCCGGAAAAATGGTTGGATGTGGAATGGGAGCCTGACAGTAAAAGCTTGTTCAAGGTGAATCTCAAACTGGCGGCGGCCAACCAGCCTGGCATGTTGGCGAAAATTGCTGCGGGTATTGCCGCTGCCGGTTCCAATATTGATAATGTCAGCATGGAAGAATCCGACAACAGCGCTTATACCAATATGCAATTTACCGTGGAAGTAGAAAATCGCGCGCATTTGGCCGCCTTGATGCGACATTTGCGCAAAATTCCTGATGTAGTGCGCATCAATCGCGCTAAGGGCGCTAGTATAGAACGGCGTCGAAAAGGTCGTTAGCTAGCAAGTTTCAAAATTAAAGGAACAATATGTCAAAACAAATCATTCAAACCAATGATGCACCGCAAGCCATAGGCACTTATTCACAAGCGGTTAAAGTCGGCAACACGGTTTATTTGTCCGGCCAAATCGGTCTCGATCCCTCTACCATGCAGCTGGTGGAAGGCATAGAGGCGCAGGTGCACCGTGTGTTCAAAAACTTGAGCGCAGTGGCCACGGCTGCCGGCGGCTCACTGGCGGATGTGGTCAAGCTGAATATTTTTCTGACCGATTTAGCGCATTTTGCTTTGGTGAATACCATCATGGCGGAATACTTCAGCGCACCTTACCCTGCCCGCGCTGCTGTGGGTGTGGCATCCTTGCCCAGAGATGCACTGGTTGAAGCCGACGGCGTGCTGGTATTAGCCGATAGCTAATAAATCCATCGCTAACACTGGTCAATTGAAAGTCTGAACCCTGAGCAAGCTGGCTGAATTCAAGCTTATTTCCAAACCGGTTTTAGCCAATTTGCAAAAGCTGGGCATCACCACGCAGCAGGATTTATTGCTGCATTTGCCCCTGCGTTATATGGATGAAACGCATGTCACCGCCATTCGTGATTTGCGCAGTGGCGATCAGGTGCAAATAGAAGGCGAAATTGTCCATGCCGAAGTGCAATACAAGCCGCGCAAGATGCTCATTGCGCGTTTGGAAGATGCCAGCGGCCAGCTCAATTTGCGCTTTTTGCACTTTTACCCCAGCCAGATTGCCGCCCTCAAAGTGGGCAAGCGTATACGTGCTTTTGGCGAAGCGCGCCAAGCTTTTGTCGGTTGGGAGATGGTGCATCCGCAATGCCGGGTAGCGCAGCCGGACACGCCGGTAGCAGAAAATCTCACCCCAATTTATCCGGCTGCGGCTGGCCTAACCCAAGCCACTTTGCGCAAATGGATAGCCTGGGCGCTGCAACAAAATTCACTGCAAGAAACCTTGCCCGCCTGGGTTTATCAAGCACTGCATTTGCCCGAGTTTGCCGATAGCCTGCACGCTTTGCACCACCCCAGCCCTGAAGCTAATCTGCAAGCCTTGCAGGAACGCACCACGCCCGCCTGGCGACGGCTGGCGTTTGACGAGTTGCTCGCGCAGCAGCTTTCCATGCGCCGCCATTATGCGCGCCGCCGCAGCTTGGGCGCACCGGCACTGTTGCCATCGACCAAACTGGTACCGGCTTTATTGCAAAGCCTGCCTTTTACCTTGACCGCTGCGCAGCAAAAAGTGGTGCAAGAAATCACGCAGGATTTGGCCTTGGCTTATCCCATGCAGCGCTTGTTGCAAGGCGATGTTGGTAGCGGCAAGACCATCGTGGCAACGGTAGCCGCTTTGCAAGCCATGGAAAATGGCTGGCAAGTTGCCATCATGGCACCTACGGAAATTCTGGCTGAACAACATTATCAAAAAATGCAATCCTGGCTGGCTCCACTGGCTATAGAAATCGCCTGGCTGGTGGGCAGTCAAGGCAAAAAAGCCCGTACTACGGCCTTGGAAGCCATCGCCAATGGTCGAGCCAAACTGGCGGTGGGTACCCATGCGCTGTTTCAGGAGCAAGTGCAGTTTGCCAATTTAGGCTTGAGCATAGTCGATGAGCAACACCGCTTTGGCGTACAGCAGCGCTTGTCGCTACGGCAAAAAGGCGCACAGCCGCATCAGCTGATGATGAGTGCCACGCCAATTCCGCGCACCTTATCCATGAGCTATTACGCCGATCTGGATGTTTCCGTGATTGATGAGTTGCCTCCCGGACGCAGCCCTGTCGCCACGCGATTGGTTTCCGATGCGCGCCGCGATGAAGTGCTGGAGCGCGTGCATGAGGCCTGCAGCCAAGGCCGCCAAGCCTATTGGGTATGCCCGCTGATTGAGGAATCGGAAACACTGCAACTGCAAACCGCGCAGGATACTTACGCATTACTCTCTGAATCTTTCCCCGATTTGCATACGGGGCTAATCCATGGACGTATGAAGGCCGCTGAAAAGCAGGCGGTGATGGAGGCCTTCAGTGCCGGTGCTATTCAATTGCTGGTCGCCACCACCGTGATTGAAGTTGGGGTCGATGTACCCAACGCCAGCCTGATGGTGATAGAACATGCCGAGCGCTTCGGGCTATCGCAGCTGCATCAGTTGCGCGGGCGCGTAGGTCGGGGTGCGGCGCAAAGCGCCTGCATTCTGCTTTATCAACAACCACTCTCGGAAACCGCCCGCGCACGGCTTAAAATTATTCGGGAGTCTGCTGATGGCTTTGAAATTGCCAAGGCCGATCTGCATCTGCGCGGCCCAGGAGAGTTTTTGGGCTTGCGCCAAAGCGGTGTGCCCATGCTTAAAATTGCCGATCTGGAGCGCGATGTGGATCTGTTGGAACAGGCGCAAGCTAATGCGGAAAAATTGTTACAGCAGCACCCGGAAGCCGTAGCGCTACATTTACAACGCTGGATGAATCAGGCGGAAGAGTGGGTTAAGGTTTGAGCGGTTATGAGCTTAACTGATGGGGTAGATTTTGCCAATGGCAATTGAAAAAGCAGAGCCAAAGTGGCTCTGCTTTTGCTTGACTATTGTTTTTTACTTCTACGTCTGGCATCAGCCAGCCATGCCAAGCCAGCGCTAAAAAGAAGTATGGTTGTTGGCTCCGGCACAGCTGAAACACTCACGCTATCAATTACTGGTCCGTAATAGCTGTTGCTTAGACCTGTGCTTGTGAACTTGATCGTAGTCGTTGCTTCAGTTGCTGTGAACAGGAACGAATATGGCGTGTAAGTTTGGGCGGAAGTGGGAACGCTCAGCGTAGCAACAAAGGCTTGGTTGACCAGAGAGCCTGCGGATACTACTCCAGTCCCCGTGTAATTAGGATAAATCGGCGGAGCATTGGAAGTCGCTGCACTAAAGGACAAAGAATACAAATTACCCGCAATAGTCGGAATAACCGTAAAGATTGAACTTGCACTCAAATGAGTAAGGTCAACCGAGTGAATGCCAGAATCTGCTGCAAAGTTTGGAGTTGACAACCAATCAACACCATTCCCTGGCCCACCTACTGTCCAGCCTGTGATGGTTGTGTCGCCAGGTGCCAGCCCCATATAATCTTGACCCCAAGCATCGGTAAGTCCACCACCACTCACAAAGTTGCCAAGCTCAAAACCGCCTGCACCGGCACCGTAAGTATCGTCAATAATATTAGCCTGTGCAATGCCTACACTGACCATCATTAGCATACTCGTTGTTAAACCTGTCAATAGTTTCTTTTTCATTTGGAATGCTCCTTTATCAAAGTCCATTTTGAGACGTTTTCGCCGAATGAATACATGTGGTTTGCAGAGTGATGTACGATTTATGCTACTCAAATCAACATTGATCACATTTCGTCTTTCCAAGCTGCATTATGCAATATCCATGTTTGGAGAACAAAAATATACTCCAATAGTTAGGAATGTCATTTTTTATCTGTGCAGAAGGTAAATAGCATGTTTGCTGAACCAGTGCTTTCCAAGAATGTCAGATTTAGCTGATAATTTAATAATGACCATCAGGAAAATCATCATGAATGAAACCAAAGTAGAAACTTTTTCCAGTATTAGTCGCCGTGATTTTTTAACAGCAACTTCAAGCGCGGCGCTGTTGTTGGCGGCAGGTAGTTTTGCCAGTAAAGCGCACGCGGCTGCAGCACCGCATGTTTTACCGCCTTTACCATATGCGGAAAATGCGCTGGAGCCGGTAATTTCGGCCAACACCTTGAGTTTTCATTACGGCAAGCATCATAAAGGCTATGTGGATAACCTAAATAAACTGGTGGCGGGAACGGAATTAGCCGAACTATCGCTAGAAAAAATTATCATGCTAACCGCTGGTAAAGCCGATAAAGCCGCCATTTTCAATAATGCCGCGCAAATCTGGAACCACACGTTTTATTGGAATAGCCTGCGCACCAGCGGTGGTGGTGAGCCACCCGCCGCCTTGAAACAGAAAATTGAAGCGGCTTTTGGCTCGGTAGATGCACTGAAAAAAGCGCTGGCTACCGCCGCCGCCAGCCAATTCGGCAGCGGCTGGGCATGGCTGGTGCTGGAAAATAATACGCTTAAAGTTGTCAAAACCGGCAACGCTGAAGTACCGTTCACTAGTGGTGCAAAACCATTACTTACTATAGACGTTTGGGAACACGCCTATTATCTTGATTATCAAAACCGCCGCGCGGATTACGTCACGGCCGTTTTAGACAAGTTGATTAACTGGAGTTTTGCAGCAGAAAATCTGGGTAAATAGATAGCTCTCAGGTAGGGGAAGGCTGCAAAGACTAAACCAGACCCTCCAGAAGCTGTACCTGTACTGTCATCCCTGCGGTCACATTGCCTACATTCTCATCCAAAACGATAAAGCAATTAGCTTCCGACATGGAACGCAAAATGCCTGAACCTTGCGCGCCGGTGGTGCTGACTTTCCAAGTGCCATCGCTAACTATAAATAATCTGCCGCGTTGGAATTCGGTACGGCCGGTGAATTTTTTAATGTTGCTGGTGCATTCAACATTGAGCAGCGGCAAAGGCGCAGGTTCTGGTTGCCCCATCAGCACCAGCAACGCTTCGCGTACAAATTGATAAAAAGTGACCATGACCGAGACCGGGTTGCCGGGCAAACCGAAATAATGCGCATTGCCCACTTTGCCGTAAGCCAGTGGACGGCCGGGTTTCATGGCGATTTTCCAGAAAACAACATGGCCTAATTTTTCCAGCAACTCCTTCATGAAATCCGCCTCACCCACAGAGACACCGCCGCTGGTGAGAATAACATCGGCGCTGCTGGCAGCCTCTTGCAGGGCGCTTTCCAACAAGGCCGGATCATCCCGCACCACGCCCATGTCGATAATTTCAACGCCCAAACGTGCCAACATGCCGTAAAGCGTATAGCGATTACTGTCGTAAACTTCGCCCTGGCCAAGCGCTTGGCCAATGCTGGCCAGTTCATCACCGGTGGAAAAAAACGCCACACGCAGCTTGCGATAAACTTTGACTTCGCCAAACCCTAGCGATGCAATCAAACCCAAATCCGCCGGACGCATGAGGTGACCCGCCGCCAATACTACCTGCCCCCGCGTTAAATCTTCCCCCGCCAAACGCCGGTTCATGCCGCGTTTAGGCCCATCACTAAAACTGACGATGTCGCCATCCACAGTCACACGCTCCTGCACTACCACGGTATCCGCGCCCTCCGGCATCACCGCGCCGGTCATAATGCGCACACAAGTACCGCCACTTACTTTGCCGTCGAAAGCTTTCCCGGCAAAAGCGGTACCTATTATTTTTAAACGCGTCACGCCGTCAGTTGACGGCTCATCCGCATTAAATGCATAACCATCCATGGCAGAGTTATCATGATTAGGCACATTAAATGGCGAAATAATCGCCTCCGCCAAAACCCGACCCAGCGCGCTACGCAGCGGCAAACACTCCTTGGTGCTAAGCGGGCTTAAATAATTGCGAATGTGTTTGCGCGCCTGTACAACAGGCATGGAATTGGGATCATAGTCATCCAGGCAACTCGCGCCGTTAACTAACTCGGTGATGGATTTTTTGTTCATTATGTTGGTTATATTTTAAATTTGAGCAATATTTTATGTAGCTGAGTTTTCTAGGCAGTAAGCGAAGTGACTGTGCAGTAAGGCAAACATATTCTAGCGTTATGCAGTTTGGATAGGTATATATGCCGATTACGATTGTGTAGAAGTGGATAATCTTTGAGCTTCTTCAAGCTCTTTTTTCACATTACTCATGTAGCTTAATGCTGAAGTGTATTCCTTGTTGCTTATAGTTTTATCAAGGTGATAATCTGCATCCACACGAAGAAATTTCAATTTTTTTGCTAGTTCAGCCATGCTTCGCAACGAAGAGTCCACAACAGCTAAGTTACTTGGTTTTTGTAACTGACAATAAAGCTGTTCGTGAATACCCTTATCCTTTTTCTCTGTATTGGGTAGTTGATTACACCATGTTTTCGCTGCCACATTACAGTAATGGAAAGCGGCGTAATAGGCTCGACTTATACCCGTACGAAACTTAACTTCGGTTGGTAAAGTTCCCACAATTCCTCTAGCCTGATCCTCAAAGTCACGAGGCTCTATCAATTTATACAATCTCTTCGTTGTATACGGTAAATGAGATTTTCTCAGGAATATATTCTGTAGATTTAACAAGATTTTTTGTCATCAGATAATCTAACTCTAATACCTTTTCAAAATCAGCCTCGATATAAAGGCGAACATTTAAATAAGTCGCTCCCTCTTCTAAATCTATTGATGTAATAGGCTCAATTTTTTTAACTGGGTAAGAATTTAAACCTAAAAAATCTTTATTAATTTCTAACAGGCGGATACCCTCTTTTGGTGGCAAGCCGATTTCATTAAAAGCCTTTAATATTTCATCGCCTGCTTTATTATCTAAGCCACGAGCTTTTGATATGGTTGTCGAGTTAGTCAAAGCTACCAAAGATGGTATATGTGTCTTTGTTTGAGAGTAGTCTTTGGCTATGTTGTTTTCGACTAAACTTATTTTCGGAGCGTAAACATCCCCGCTAACACGTTTGGTGTCAGCACCTGTAGCCAAATATCCAATGACGGCCAAACTTGCAATTGCTAACATAGCGTTATTTACCACTTCCAAGATTTATCAAATTTTGTGTATCTTCGTTCAAAACTTCTCTTAAAACACTTATGTTTCGTTGATGTAATTTTTCAAAATCTGAATCAACAGCCACTACTAAGGCATCAAAAGACTTTATTGGTATATGCTTTATTTCTCTATGTACGGTGACTATTTGAAAAACAGAGTTTTCAGACTGAGGCACCATATTGAAATTCAAATTTGTTAGCATTTTGTCATTATCTTTACTTGACTCAAACCAACCTGAATGGCTATGCCATCCATCTTTTTGCATTAGAAGCGCTTTGGGCACCCTCTGATTTTCTCTTAGAATCATCGAAGGGAAAAATGAATCCACTTCTCCAGTTATTAAAAATTCATCAATATATTGCAATCCAATAACTGTGACACTAAGTTCTGGAAATACATATTTAACGAATTCTCGTAGTAAGCTCAACGCTTGTTGAGAAACCTCTTTCCATCTTGTATACCTATTGCAGGCATAGGAAATATTATTAGCTTGGATTGTTAACGCAACCTCCAGACTTCCGTCTAATGAAAGTCTTTGAAAAGTAACGCTATCAATTTCTTGGTTTTGCTTTACTGCAACACCGCCATCGTTAATGGCTATAGTAGTGCCACGGTTTTCTTGTTTGGATGGAAACAAAGTGCGTAACCTATCGGAAGATTCATAACTTGCTATAGCGGCTTTTATTTGTGATGCTAGAACAGGCGCACTAAGCTCCAGTACAAAAGCTACGCTTTGCACTGCATGAACGCCTTTAACTGGCCTTATATCACAATTCATATTATCAAACCCATTAATCATTACGGGTGCGATTATCCCCTAAAAGCCAATGAGTTCATAGTTTGTAGGTGCAGTGTTTTATTCACAAAGCAGAACATTGTTTGGCCGTTGCCGACTGCGCTTGCATCCACGCCAAAATGAATGCCGCGATTTCCTCTGCATCATTCAAATTGAGCACCGGCAATTGGCTAGCAACCGCGCCGTCACTGGCAATAGCGATGATATGGCTATCTTCATTCGCCAATAAGGGCTTGTTGAGCGAGGGGCGAAACACTTCTATTTTGGGGATGGCGGCGTGTTTGAAGCCTTCGACTATCACCAAGTCAATCAGGCTGGTATCAATATGCGGCAGCAATTCGTCCAAGCCGGGTTCGGGTGGATTATTCGGGATGCGCGAGAGTTCGGTCATCAGCGCCCAGCGGTGGCGCGAGCCTAGCAGCATTTGCACTGCGCCGGACTCACGCAGGCGGTAGCTATCCTTGCCCGGGTGATCTATATCAAAGCTGTGGTGTGCGTGTTTGATGACGGAAATGCGTAAGCGCCGCCGGGTTAGGACGGGAATCAGGCTGACCAACAATGTGGTTTTACCGATACCGCTGCCGTAGGCGCAAAAGCCGAGGATAGGGACGGGGCAAGTGATGGGCGGGTGATTATGGGGATTCAAAACAGATTCTCTAATTCGCGCAGTTCTTCGGGTGTATTCACATTGCTAAAAGCTTCTGCATTGTCATCAAACAAAATTTCCGCCACGTTCAAAGTGCTATACCAGGCATCAATTTTTCGGCCACCGCTTTGCAAATAAGCCGTTAAATGTGGCAGCAAGGTTTTTCTACACAAGCAAAAGACGGGATGCGCTTGATTACCGGTTTTAGCCACGGCTAAATCTGCATGTTGTTTGATTAACCCTGCCATCAAACGTTCTACCAAATCCAGTGGCAATAAAGGCGAATCGCAGGGAGTGGTAACTACAAAATCCTGTTTTGCGGCGCTCATGCCGATGTGCAATCCAGCAAGAGGCCCTGCAAATCCGGCGATGTCATCGGCAATGACCGTATAGCCCAGCGCCGCATAACGCTCGGTTTCGCGGTTGGCATTGATTAAAACTTCATCGACTTGCGGCTGAAGGCGCGCGATGACATGGGTAATTAATGGCTTACCCAGAAATGGAACCCAGCCTTTATCCAAGCCACCCATACGGCGGCCTAAGCCGCCCGCCAGAATAACGCCAGTAATGCCCATGTTTATGCCACTCCAGTTTGCGATTGAAAGCAGAAGCGTTCAGCACCGGTAAAGATAAGAAAATGTTTGCCTTGCGAGCGGCCTATCATGGTCATGCCCAAGCACTGGGCGACTTGCCAGCCCATTTGCGTGAGGCCGGAGCGCGAAATTAAAAACGGCACGCCCATTTGGGCGGCTTTAATCACCATTTCGCTGGTGAGGCGGCCGGTGGTGTAAAAAATTTTGTCATGCCCACTCACGCCATCCAGCCACATCATGCCGGCAATCGCATCCACGGCATTGTGGCGACCTACATCTTCGACATAATAAAGAATTTTGCCATTGGAATTATTAGCCAGCGCGCACCCATGCAAAGCGCCCGCCTTTTTATACAGGCTGTCGTAGGTGCGCACATTGTCCAGCAGCGCATGCAAAGTGGATTCATTGAGCACGCTATCCTGCTGCAGCTTGATGTTGTCTATATCTTCCATCAAATCACCAAAAACCGTGCCTTGTCCACAGCCCGTAGTTACGGTGCGCTTATCCAATTTATCGCCCAGCTCCACACCATGGCGCGTAGTGACGGCAACGGCTTCAACTTCCCAATCCACCTGCACGGCGGCAATTTGTTCGATGTTGTTGAGCAAGCGCTGGTTGCGCAAATAGCCGATAGCCAAAGCTTCTGGCGCGGCACCCAGTGTCATTAGCGTCACAATCTCACGCTTATCCAGATAAAGCGTAAGCGGGCTTTCACCAGCGATTTCGGTAGCTATGCTTTCGCCATGCTCGTTGATGGCAGGGACGATAAAAGTAAGCGGACGGCTGGCTTGGGTGATTTCGGGGCGTTGAGCGATAGCAGTAAGTGGCATGGGATGAATGTTATCCGCCGGTGTGCGACATAAAGCGGATCACCGCTGGTTCGGCGCGCTTCAAGTCAAAATCATGGCCTTGGGGTTTGATTTGCATGGAGGCAATGATGGCGTTGATGAGCGGGGTATCGTCATCGGGAAACTCGCGCAGCAAGGGCATTAAATCCACTTTGTCATCCTGCCCCAAACACAGAAAAAGCTCGCCCTTGCAGGTAATACGCACGCGGTTGCAGGATTCACAGAAATTATGGCTATGCGGCGAAATAAAACCCACGCGTGTTTGGGTGCCGGTAACGCGCCAGTATTCTGCGGGGCCAGTGCGATTTTCCGCGCTGCTTTCTGCACTGCTGACCAATGGATAATGACTTTGCAGTGATTTAAGCGTAGCGGCGTTGCTGATATAAGTCGAATCGCGCGTATGATCCACCGCGCCCAAAGGCATTTCTTCGATATAGGAAATATCAATGTCTTGCTCAATGGCAAAATTCAACAGTGGCAAGGCTTCATCATCATTGGTGCCGCGCATCAACACGGTATTTAATTTGATATTGTCAAAGCCAACCGCTTTGGCGGCCGCTATGCCGCGCAACACTTTATCCAGTTCACCTACGCGGGTAATTTTGCGGAAACGCTCGGCATTCAAACTATCCAGGCTGATATTGATGCGCTTGACTCCGGCATCGCGCAAAGCCTGTGCATACTGCTCCAGTTGCGAGCCATTGGTCGTCATGACCAATTCCTTTAATCCGGTGAGCTGCCCAATTTCCTGAAACAGCCACAGCGCATTCTTACGCACCAGCGGCTCACCGCCGGTAATACGTACCTTGCTCACGCCTAACGCCACAAAAACCCTCACCAAGCGCGCGCATTCTTCCAGGCTTAACACCTCGTGGCGCGGCAAAAACGTCATGTCCTCGGCCATGCAATATACGCAGCGGAAATCGCATCTATCCGTAATCGACAAGCGAATGTAATCCACCTGCCGCCCAAAACGGTCAATGAGCGGGCTGAGGTGAGTATTGTTTTCTGGCTCTTTATATTGTATTTGCATCTTGGCAGAATACATTTCGCATTAAACATATGGGGTTGCGATTCTAAATGTTTCAATGAGTTAATACAACGTTGAGAGCGGTAGGGTTTCTAGCCTACCGTTAAACCACGTCTATTAAATGGCTGTTTGACAACAAATGCTTACCAATATTTCGGATAATTAATTTTTCGCACGTATTTGTTATAAACGAGCGCAACGGCAACTATCAGAATAGAACCTACCAGCGTTGGAAATATCAGGAATTTCCAAGTGGGTAATGCCATAAAAATGATGACGGGATTAGAACCTGCGGGAGGGTGTACGACTCTTAAAAACAGCATCAACGCCAAAGCCGTGGCAACGGCGGCGGCCATGGCCCACCAATGCGCGCCAAAAGCGCTGAGAAACAATAAGCCACTCATCGAACTTACCAAATGCCCGGCAATCACATTGCGCGGTTGCGAAAATGCGACATCAGGGAAACCAAATACCAGCACACAGGTGGCACCAAACGAACCCAGCACCAGACTGACCGCGAGGGCATCAGACATTGTTGAAGTCAAGGCAATGGCGAGAAAAGCGCCTAGCCAGGCCAAGGCGACGGATTTAAATGCGGGGCGCGGTGGTAACCCAGCCTTATCGCTTTTCAGTTTTTTCAGTAATGACAAAATAATTCCATTTCAGAATCGAATCAGCCAACAATCAATGATTAAAATTTGCGCCTAAAAAACGAGCGATGGCGGAGATTGCGCATCGCTCGTCAGCTCACCTTAACTTTTAAAAAACAGAAATAAGTCTATTTCTTTTCAAACTTGGCGGCTTCTTCTGAACCGCCGGTGGCATTGCCCTTGCTGTACGAGTGCGCACCCACGCCAGCCAGTGCGCCATTCTGTACCACCAGGTATTCATTACGAATTGGACGGTTTTCAAAGTAGCATTCCAGAATCTCGCGGGTGCCAGCAGCATAGCGTGCTTGAGCCGACAGACTGGTACCGGAGATATGCGGTGTCATGCCGTGATTGGGCATGGTGCGCCATGGATGGTCATTGGGCGCTGGTTGCGGGAACCAAACGTCACCGGCATAACCTGCCAGTTGGCCACTTTCCAGAGCATCCACGATAGCATCACGATCCGCCAGCTTGCCGCGTGCCGTGTTCACCAGATAGGCACCGCGTTTGAAGAATTTTAGCGTTTTTTCATTAATCATGTGCTCGGTTTCAGGATGCAATGGGCAGTTCAGGGTAACCACGTCGCACACCTTGGCCAGACTTTCCAGACTGCTGTGGTAAGTCAGTCCCAATTCTTGTTCTACTGCCTCTGGCAGACGATGGCGATCCAGATAGTGCAAATTGACACCGAAAGGCTTGAGCAAACGCAATACGCGCAAGCCGATACGCCCTGCGGCTACGGTACCGACATTCATGGCTTCCAGATCATAGGAACGTGATACGCAGTCAGCGATGTTCCAGCCGCCTTTGAGTACCCAGTTATGGGATGGAATAAAATTGCGTACCAATGCCAGAATCGACATGACCACGTGTTCAGCCACCGCATTACTGTTGCAGTAAGTGACTTCAGCCACGGTGATATTGCGTTCAATCGCGGCTTGCAAATCGGTATGGTCGGAGCCAATACCGGCAGTCACAATCATCTTCAGCTTTTTCGCCTTGGCGATACGTTCGGCTGTCATGTAGGCAGGCCAGAACGGTTGCGAAATAACAATCTCAGCATCAGGCAATTCACGATCCAATACGCTGTCTGCACCATCCTTGCTGGAAGTTACTACTAATGTATGACCATTCGATTCCAGATATTTGCGCAAGCCCAGTTCACCGGAAACACTGCCCAGCAATACACCTGGTTTGAAATCAATAGCCTTGGGGGTAGGCAGAGTTTGACCGTCAGGGTAAATTTCCGGTTGCGGCAAATCATCGCGCGCATAGCTTGTAGGGTAACCGCCAACTGGGTCATCATATAAAACAACAACAATTTTAGCCATTTGTTTCCTCCTGGTGGGTTATGCAGCGCCAAATTTTGGCTACTTGCAGTGACAGCGTTGCGTTATGAATGCAGCTACATCACGAGGAGGATTGTGCGGGTTTTAAATGGCGATTCCCAATACCGTTGCCTTATCGTTTAATAGGTTTTAGTTATCAAACTTGGGTATTAGGTCAAGCTGTTGAATCAAACTTGCTGAATTAAGCTATCGAAGCGCGCCTGCAATGGAATTTTCAAAGCCATTTCCAAAGCGGCAGCAGTGACGGGAGGATAGGGATTTTGCTTGCGCACGATCAAGCCGATTTCACGTGCGAGTGGCGGCGTGATGGGCACAATGGATATTTCCTGGCGCATTTCGATCAGGCTGAGCACGCTGTGCGGTACTACGGTGCATAAATCACTGCAACGCAATTGCGCATACAGCGCAAAAATGGAATCGGTTTCAACGCGGATATGCGGGCTTACACCAGCAAAGCGAAAGGCAGAATCTATCATGCGCCGACTTTGCATATTGGCTGTCAGCAGGCATAAAGGCAGCTCGGCTACTTCATTCCAGTTTAGTGATTGCCTGCCTTGCAGAATCGCCTCATTGTGGGTGGCCAGCACATAACGCTCCAGGTAAAGCGGGTACATCTGGAAGCCCGCCAGTGATTTCTCATCCAGAAATGTCAGACCAATATCCAAATCACAACTGTCCAGCCGTCGCACAATTTCGTCGGATGAAAGCGATAGCACAGTGACCTTGATGTCGCTGTACTTTTCCTGGCAGGGAGTCGTGAGGAAAGGAACCACCGGCATGGTGGTGGGAATAGCACCTATGCGCAAAGTGCCGGACAGATTGGTGTGCGCACTGACGGCCTCCTGGCGCATGGCTTCATAGCTGGAAAGCAAATGCTGCGCCCAACCCACGACTTTTTCACCTTCGGCCGTTAAGCCTTCATAATTTCGACCGCGCAAAACCAGATTCAGATCCAGCTCTTTTTCCAGATTGCGGATGGCAGCGGACAAGGCGGGCTGCGATACATGGCAAGCCTCTGCCGCGCGTGAGAAATGTCGCATCTCGGCCAGTGTTACCAGGTATTTGAGTTGTCTAATAAACATTACAGTCTGAAAATATAATAGCGCAATTTATCAAAACATATCGCGGATGAAGCCTGTCCCTGAATTTTGCATTCATTAACAATTGCATGATGCGGCTGGTTATTTTGCGTTATGGATTTCATTTTTTTGATTTTAAGTGTTCCAACACGCATATACAATGCTGACGTAAGCAGGGTTATCTTGCAAGAAGCCCACAAACTTTCACGGAACCCATTTAATGACCACCAACATCATCAAAATTCACGTCCCCTACGGCAAGGTTTCGGCCATAGGCCCGGGCAAAGCCAGCCTGCTGGAAGCGATAGCACGCGATGGCTCCATATCTGCCGCCGCGCGCAGCATGGGCATGTCCTACAAACGTGCTTGGGATTTGGTGGATACCATGAACCACAGTTTTAAACAGCCCTTGGTCGCCACCGCCACCGGTGGTAGCCACGGTGGCGGCGCGCATATTACCGAGCTTGGGTTTTTGGTGTTGCATCGCTATCGGGAAATAGAAGCGAAAGCCAGCCAGGTAGTCAACGCTGAAATCGGTGATTTGCTGGCGTTACTGGCTCCGATAGAAGAGTAAGCGCGCGGCTTAATACTCAGCTTTCATAATGAAAACGGCAAGCGATAATAAGCAGCTCCGATTCTGTTACCTCATACACCAGCCGATTTACATCATCAATACGCCTGGACCAGGCACCTGACAAATCACCGCGCAAGCCTTCTGGCTTGCCTATGCCGTCAAACGGGCTGCGCGCGGCTTCATTGATAAGGGAATTAATCCGCTTAAGCGTCTTTTTATCCTGCCCTTGCCAATAAAGATAATCACCCCACGCGGCAGGGGTAAACGTCAACAGGCGCGCCATTAGTCGGGCAACAATTCGCGGGTCTGCGCTTTACCTTCACGCGCCTGCTTAATGGACTTGGCAAGGTGCGCCGCATTAGCCGGGTTGCTGATCAGATACAGCGTCTCCATCATGCTGTTGTAATTGTCCAGGGACATCACCACCGCATCGCCTTCGGCATCACGGCGGCTAATGATGGTGATGTCAGCATCTTGCACCACCCCATCCAAAACAGATTTAAGTGAATTACGCGCATGTGAATAGGTGACAACTTTCATCTCAAACTCCTTACTTGTACGTTAAGTTGGACAAGTATAAGAGCGTGCCTGATTTTGAGCAAATTTGATTTGAGTTCCTGTGTAAAAGTAGCTATCCCTATCGCCCTCGTCGAGGGTATCCAGAATTTTGCGTCTATTTTCATAGCCATGTAAACTAACTTGCTTATTCAAGCTCATAAACAATCCAGAGCTTTATTCTTTATATTTTAATCACCTGCGAGTTAGAAAATGTTCGATTCCATACGCGCCCTATTCCAACGCCTGTCTCCCGCCGTTGATTTTTGCTCGCTACGTTTGCTGGATGAATCCAGTGAGCAAATCACGGTACGCCAGAATGTGTTGCAGCCGCTATCTACCAGCGTGGATCGCGGTGCCATGGTAACGGTCATTCATCAAGGTGGTTATGGTTATGCGGCAACCAGCGACTTGAGCGAATCCGGTTTAAGGCAAGCCATCAAGCAAGCACAAGCCTGGGCAGAAGCCAGCGCCGGGCGAGCGGTGACGGATTATTCCAGGATTGCTTTACCGCGCGCGACTGGCCGCTATCAAAGCCCGAATTTGAGCCAGCCAGCGCAATTGTCGCGGAAAGAAATCATTGATCTTTTGCAAGCGGAATCGGCGACTTGTCATTTGGATGGGCGCATTGTGGATTGGGAGGCTTCTTTGTGGACGATTGCCTCTGACCAGCTTTATCTGACTGCGGATGGCGGTGAAGTGTTGCAGCAGTTTCGCTATGTGATGCCCAATCTTGCTGTGACTGCCAATGCCGGTGCGGATACGCAAACGCGCAGCTTTGGCGGGCGTGGTGTGTGTTTGCAGGGCGATTTGTCGATATTTACGCACGGCGGCTTGCTTGGCAGCGGTCAACGTCTGGCAGAAGAGGCGCTGGAGTTGTTGGCCGCACCCAACTGCCCGACGGGTACGATGGATTTATTGCTGATGCCATCACAAATGATGCTGCAAATTCACGAATCCATCGGTCATCCGCTGGAGCTGGATCGCATCCTGGGCGATGAGCGCAATTTTGCAGGTACCAGCTTTGTCTCGCTGGATATGTTCGGTCACTATCAATACGGCTCCGAGCTACTCAATGTCAGTTTTGATCCCACGCGTCCCGAGCAGTTTGCCAGCTATCAATGGGATGACGACGGCAGCCCTGCCGAGAAGCAATTTGTCATCCGCAATGGCTTGCTGGAGCGGCCTCTGGGCGGTGCAATTTCACAAGCCCGCGCAGGCATTGAAGGCGTGGCGGCATCACGTGCCAGCAGCTGGAACCGTCCGCCGCTGGATCGCATGGCCAATCTGAATATTGAGCCCGGCAGCAGCGCGTTACACGACATGATTAAATCCGTGGAGCGCGGCGTGTTGATGGAGACCAACACTTCCTGGTCGATTGATGATTCGCGCAATAAATTTCAGTTTGGTTGTGAATATGGTCGCTTAATTGAAAACGGCGAACTAAAAGGCGTGGTCAAAAATCCCAATTATCGCGGCATTTCCGCCACCTTCTGGCGCAACCTGAAAGACGTGGGCGATGCCTCAACGCTTGAGGTGATGGGCACGCCCTTTTGCGGCAAGGCCGAACCGTCACAAGTGATCCGAGTAGGCCACGCTTCGCCCGCCTGTTTGTTCGAGCAGGTGGATGTTTTTGGAGCAGAAATCTAATGAAAACCTATTTTTACGCCCTTGCTGATGCATTGCAACATCAACTTAAAAATGACGAACAATTTACCTGCTGGCTGGCAGCGGAGGATTCAGACTTTGTGCGTTTCAATCGCGGTGCCATACGCCAGCCTGGGCATGTGCATCAGATTTATCTGTCGCTGAAATTGATTAACGGCCTGCGCCACGCCAATAGCTCAACCACGCTTAGCGGCCATCTGCAAACCGATCACACGGCGCTGGATAAAATACTGGCAGATTTGCGCAGCCAATTGCCCGATTTGCCGGAAGACCCGCATTTACTGATTTCAACCGGGGTGAATTCGACTGAACATATCGTCGCCTCACGCTTGCCTGCAACCGATGTCATCGTGAATGACATTCTGGCGCTGGCAAACGCCTATGATTTTGTCGGCATTCTCGCCGCAGGCGCACTGTATCGCGGCTTTGCCAATTCCTATGGTCAGCGTAATTGGCATGAAACCAGTAATTTCAATCTCGATTGGAGCTTGTACCAAACCCGCGACAAAGCCGTAAAAACCGCCTATGCTGGATTTGATTGGGACAGCACGGCATTCAGGGAGAAATTTCACGCGGCAACTGCACAATTGGAAAACCTCAAACGCGAACCCGTCACCATCAAGCCCGGAGCCTATCGCGCCTATTTAACGCCCACCGCATTGGGTGAAATCATCAGCATGCTGAATTGGGATGGCTTCTCGGAAAAATCCCTACGCACCAAGCAAAGCTCGCTACGGCGTATGCGTGATGAAGGGCTTGAACTGAGTGCAAAGCTTAACTTATCTGAAAATACAGCCCAAGGTCTGGCTCCCGGGTTTCAAAGTGAAGGTTTTATCAAGCCTGAGCGCATTACGCTGCTCGATCACGGACGACTGGTGAACAGCATGATTGCGCCGCGCACCGCCAAGGAATATGACCTCACCACCAATGGCAGCGAAACACTGGCTTCACTCGACATCGCCGCCGGTGAATTGCCGCTGTCACAGATTCTGGCCGAACTCGGCACCGGCATTTACATCAGCAACCTCTGGTATCTTAATTTTTCTGATCGCGCCAATTGCCGCGTCACCGGTATGACGCGCTTTGCCACGTTTTGGGTGGAAAACGGCGTAATTAAAGCGCCATTGAATGTGATGCGTTTTGATGATTCGCTGTTCCGTATTTTGGGCGAAAACCTGCTGGCGCTGACTAATGAACGCGAATTGCTGATAGATAATGATTCTTACGGTGAACGCAGCACCCACAGTGCACGCCTGCCGGGAGCATTGGTGAAGGATTTTACTTTCGTACTTTAAAATCAATGGTGAGAAAACTGGTTCAAGGGCGAAAGAATTCGCTTTTACTGAGTGCTGTTACGCAAACCCCATGAAAAACATGATCCGCAGATAACGCGGATGGACGCAGATTTTCAAAAATGGGATGAATAGACTTACGCTGTCATTGGTTCTGTAATGGCGGTGCATGGCTAACTGTGGTACGCCACACATGGAGTACAAACACATGGCCTTTAATCTGCGTGATCTGTGCCATCTGCGGATAAATGAAGGTGCGTAACATCAGTTACTGATTAATCGGCAAGGCCGCCACACGGCGCTCAATTTCCCGCATCATTTTCTGATAAGGCGCACCTTGTGTACCGCCGAAGCGGCGTTTAAATTCAGCTTCCGCCATATATTCGGGCAAATCCGAGGTTTTAGGCATGATGTCACTTTCATTTGCCTGCATCATTAGTGCCTGAATTTTCTGCGCATTTAACTCGCTGCCAATAGCTAATTCACCCATGCGCGTACCGGCGTGATCCGCCGCAATATCGTTAAACGAAAAACCGCTGCCACTTTTGGAATCTTCCATTTCCTTGAACAACCCCACCGCATTCGCCAATGGCGTTCCCGCATAGGCTGCTAATAGTGCAGAAACCAGATAATGCTTGGGAAAATCATCGCGGCCATTCAAGGTCACTTTACGCCACTTTGGTTTAATCAATAGCTGGGGTTGCGGTAGTATTTTGTTTAATGCCTTATGGTTGACGTAAAAAGTGAGCACCAAAATCAGCGCACGGTTTTCTGCAATCGCATCGCTGTTTTGACTACGCTCCTGTGCCAACTGAAACAGCGGTTGCATCAGTCGCGTTAACTCCAGATTGCCTTTGTTTTTTATGGTTAACTCAGATAAGCGCTGCTGATAAATCGTAATTTTTTCCTGATCCTCCACTGAAAAAACAATACCGCTGAATTGTGCGGGCAGATTGTTCTGCCACTGATAAGTGACTAACGCATACTGCTGTTCAAACTTCACCTCGCGCATCATGGTATCCAGCACGCCCCAATCAACAAGTGGTTGTATGCGTGGCAAGATGCTTTCCATCAAAAACTCCGCAATAAAACCGGGAACCCACAACTTGCCCAGCATCACATGGTCAATTGTGGGTAGCTTATCGGTTTGTTTGAATGCAATTTTTACATTCAAAAATCGCCCCAAAGGACTTTGAGGTAAATTTAGCGTACCTTCTATAACCGCCTGGCCTGCATCAATACTCAATCCAGCCACAGCGCCCAAGTATTGATTGGCAAAATAATTAATTGCCAGATCCAAATCCTCCTGCTCCAGACGAATTTGTTTAACCGAGCCAGCTTTCAAGCGGCGCGGATCATTTTGTTCAAAAAACTGCTTGCCGTGTGCAATACGCTCTGCTGTTAAATCTGCACGACCTTGAAGCCGTGGCTTATCCTCAACCGCCAGCACCAGCGCACCGATCAAGGCTAGCGAGAAAAGCAGCAGTGTTAATGCAATCAATTTTACGATCAATTTCATAGGCTAATTTGGCGATTAATTTTTAATTGCAAGTTTGCAATCTGCAGACTACGCATCAGCATGGTAGTTCTGCTGAAGGTGGTTTTTCTAGTATCCATATTTTTAAAACCAACCGCAAATAGGAAAGCTGTTGTATTTTTGCTAATATATCGGCCTGATAAACGCAGCTGAAAACCACTATCAAAGGCCACACATGAATCTTTATAAAACTTTTGTAGCCTTGGCTACGTTGATATTGTCGGCAATAAGTCCTGCCAGTGCTACAGATCAAAACATTATAAGGCTGGCTACTACCACCAGCACCGCCAATTCCGGTTTGCTGGATTATTTGCTGCCTAAATTTGAACAAAGCTGTGGCTGTAAGGTGCAGGTGATTTCTGTGGGTAGCGGTAAGGCGCTTAAATTGGGCGAAGATGGCAATGTGGATGTGGTGCTGGTACATGCGCGCCCGGCAGAAGATGCCTTTGTGGCGGCAGGTCACGGCATAGACCGGCATGATGTGATGGCCAATGATTTTGTGGTGATTGGGCCTGCGAATGATCCGGCTAAAATCAAGGGTGACAAGGATGTGGTAGCTGCGCTGAAGAAAATCGCGTCAAGTCAGTCCAAATTCATCTCACGCGGCGATGATTCCGGCACCGATCAAATGGAGCGAAGTTACTGGAAAATAGCCGGTATCAAGCCTGCCGACATCAATCAATCCCACTGGTATATTTCCGCCGGGCAGGGCATGGGCGAGGTATTGGCCATGTCCGGCGAGCTGCGCGCTTACACACTTACGGATCGTGGTACTTATGTCAGCTATCGCGACAAAATTGCCTTGCCTGTTCTGCTGGAAGGCGATGTACGACTGTTTAATCCTTATGGCATTATTGCCGTGAACCCAAAAAAATATCCGGATATTAATTACAAAGGCGCAAGCGCGCTGATTAGCTGGATTACGTCCAAAACCGGGCAGCAGGCAATCGCGTCCTACAAAGTGAGTGGCGAACAACTCTTCATACCTGCAAGCAAGTAAGCCGGTTTTTTCATGCCCTTGTTAAACACCACGCTGGAGGCCTTAAGGCTGTTGTTTTCGTGGGATGCCACCCTGTGGGGCACCATATTGATCTCGGTCAAAGTGTGCTTTTTAGCTTTGTTAATAGCCGCGCCATTAGCCATTGCTCTGGGCTTTGTACTGGCGACTTATCGTTTTCCCGGGCGCAGATTAGCCATTGTATTAGTGCAGACGCTGCTGGCTTTACCCACGGTCGTGATAGGTCTGATTCTCTACATGATGCTCTCCCGCTTAGGGCCATTTGGTGAACTGCATTTACTGTTTACGCAGCAAGCCATGGTTATCGGTGAGGCGATACTGGCTTTTCCTATTCTTGCCGCGTTAACGCTGGCCGCCGTGCAAGCGGTGGATGAACGTGTGGCGGAAACCGCGCGAACCCTGGGTGCCGGTCATTTGCGCAGCGCCATGACGATTTTGCTGGAAGTACGCTTTGCGGTGATGGCGGCCATAGTAAGCGGCTTTGGCCGGGTGATTTCTGAAATCGGTTGCGCCATGATGGTGGGCGGCAATATCGCCGGTGTGACGCGCAACATCACCACCACTATTGCGCTGGAAACCAGCAAGGGCGAATTTGTGCAGGGTATTGCGTTAGGCATAGTGCTGGTGGTGATTGCCTTAGCCATCAATATAGGTTTGGCCGTTTTGCAAGGTCGGGGAGGCCTGAGATGAATGCTGTAATAATGAACACACCTGTGTATATGCAAGCGCTTGATAATCTGCTGCAAGTGTACGGCTTGCGTAAAACCTTTGGTGAGCGCCTATTGTTTGATGTGCCGGAATTAAGCCTGAAACACGGCCAAAGTTATGTGCTGACCGGTAGCAATGGTTCCGGTAAAACCACGCTGTTACGCATATTGGCGGGCTTGGAGCCAGCGCAAATCAATAGCCTGTATTTTGCAGGCCGGGTTGTGCCAGCACCTAAAATATGCACGCAGCTTGCACCGCGCGTGATTTACCTGCATCAGCATCCCTATCTTTTCAGCACTAGTGTAGCGGCCAATATAGCCTACGGACTCAAGGCCAGCGGCCTCAACCTGCGTCAGCGTGATGCAAAAGTAAACGCAGCCATGCAATGGGCGGGCGTGCAATATCTGGCACAGATTCCACCACATAAATTATCCGGCGGTGAAAAACAGCGTGTGGCTTTGGCGCGAGCAAAAGTGCTGAATCCCGAGATTTTATTGCTGGATGAACCAACCGCCAATCTGGACGAAGAGGCGCGCCAGCAAGTGATCGCCTTGATTCGAAAAATGTGTGATGACAATCACTGTGTGGTCATTGCCACGCACGATCCCGAGCTGATGGCTTTAAAAGATGCGGTTAAGTTACGTTTGGAGAACGCAAGCTTGCAAACGCAATAAGAGGTATATTCACACACTCCGCCCGATCAAAGAGCACACATGAAGCCGCCCGCAGATAGCTTTCCCAGCACGTCCACCACGCAAGCCGAAGCGCAAGCCATAGTGCCGGCCAAGCAAATTAACAACCCACTGCATGGCCTTACGCTGGAGGTCATTGTCACTGCGTTGGAGGCACATTATGGCTGGGTGGAACTGGCTGAGCGCATTCCCGTGCGTTGCTTCAGCCATGATCCCAGTATTGCATCCAGCCTGAAATTTCTACGCAAAACGCCCTGGGCGCGCGACAAGGTGGAAGGGCTTTATGTTTTTATGTTGCGGGAAATCAGCCGCAATCGGATTGGAGATTAAGCGGCTGCGTGTTATATGATTTTAGATTTAATGTGCCAATTTTTGCATTATTGAAATATTTAAATTCAAAATGGTTCTGCATACCTAAGACAGGTAAACATACAACCATACAGAGGGAATACAAGGGCTAGATAGTGATTCGTCATTATCATGTCAATTATTCTGTAAACAATATACTGAAATTCGATGATAAAGTTTACACTTTTTCTTGTCGGCATGTTCGCCAACTGATTTACGAAGCCGCCCCAACGCCTATTTGCTATTCGATGCAATTTTTGTTGTGCTCAATCCGAGCTAAACAATTTTGTGACTGATCAACGTCAATTGAGCGTCCATCAGAATTCTGGAGACCAATTTATTTTGCCGCTCAGGTTTCATTTTTGAAATATGACGTTTCTTCCCAATATTATTAACCTTAAAAGCCAATAGATGCGCGTCAGTGAATTTATTTAAACATTCGAATTCATCGAATCCTGGAACCCCTCTCCCCTCCGCAATTAATCGCAATAGATCAACAAGTGTCGATAGCTCACCTTGATCAATTTGTTTCAGCCAATCTCTTTCGTTTGAGGTGGGATTTTCCAGAAGAAAACTTGAGAGTGAATCTGTAAATTCGTGCGCAATTATTTCCATAGGACACCACCCGGCTGGTCCGGGTTGATGGACGGGTTAGGTGGCAACTTCATATGCGTGGCCAGTCCGCATCAAGTCTTGGTGCAACAAAGGTGCAGAAGTACTCCAAAAGGGAGATGGCCTTGTAGCTGTTGATGGGCGTGGCGTAGTCGGTCGAAATACCATGCAAGATTTCATGACGATTCGGTGCATCAGGCCAATTGCCGCGTGATGCCTTGCTGGCCGTTAGGCCATGAAGCTCCCGAAGAGGTAACAGCAAGACTTCAGAGAGCTCCATTCGTGACAACGCTTCAGTCGACTCTCGCGTCACAGGTACGCCGCTCTTAGTGGAGAACAGTTTCGTTCCTAGAACTTCTAGACACATACCCTCTACCTGAGCAAGAAAGACTGGAATGGATAACTCATACTTGGCGGATTCATGAGCTGCGAAAGCTGCATCCAGAATTTGATGTCTGAGGGGGAATCTGTTCGACAGACGCTTTCGTATTTCCGGCATTTCGGTTCGCAACCAGTCGACCATCGCTTGATCGACGGCAACTTTGTTTCCCGCATCGCAGGCTTGCCGAAATGCGTGTATTTCGGAGAAGCCCATTTCGCCTGACGGAAACCATCCAAGACCCACCAGCGACCTCATTGCAGGGCGGAGTTCTCCAGGAAGTTTTGCAAAGGCACTAACCATGTCAGCGATAAGATCGGCGAAGGCTTTCTGTAAATCCCGCACAGGCTCTTGAACTGTTTTAGCCAACTGCTGCCGTGACTCAGATGCCGCCAGAGAGAGGGCGATGTGCGATTCTAGTTTTGGACCGAAACTTGACTTCATGAGCGCATTCGCGAGAACTTGCTCAAGGGGAATATTTTTTGACTCAGACATAGGGAGTTATATGAAGTCTAACCTTAATCGTTAGAGGCGAAATCTTCCTCTATCTGGAATGGCGGCTCTATCAATAGCTTCTTGAGATATTTTCATCGGTGGCTTGAGTTTGCTATTAATGCCCCACATTTCTTCATCCTTAATTGTTACGGCCTTCTTCAATTCATCTATCTGAGACTGAAGTTGTGTCACCTTGAGCGCACTCCCCACAATGCCCACGCCTTGCTGTTGACTTGCTTTAATCTTTCAGTAAAACGCCCTACGATACGGGAAAAAGCGGGATTATGTAGCAGCCGCACAAGTCGTATAAAATCTGTTAAATACCGTTGCCAATATTAAGAAAATTACTGGCGCATCAAAAACTCGCAACATCATCATAGAATTACATTGACCAAGTTAATTTTTTGTACCACAATTGAGGCTTAAAATATTAACTTGGTGCTAATTATGAATTCAGCGACTGTTTTTCAAGAGCAAGACGAAATCAATAATAAACTGTTTGATTTCGATGTAACTATCAGAGAACTTCAAGGCATAGCACTTGAGGCGGTTTCCGCAAGAAATGAGGCAACCATTCTACACTCAGCAAGTGCTCCGGGTACATATTCATATCATGCAGGACTGGCAGCGCTAAGATTAATATTTGTCAGTAAACATGGCTGGGAAATGACGAGACATAATGGTGTAGAAGGAATCTCAAACAAGAATCTTGGTGTCGTACTTTTGTTCCAAAATGTTGATGTGGCATGCAGTATGAAAGACCCATGCCCAATATCCAGCAAAGGGAGTGGCATCGCCGGACTTGTTAATAACCCAGCAGGATATTTGTGGTCTTACATGGAAGATGAGGACAAGGCTAGGGAAAATACGCATGTATGGTTTTACTGTGTATCTTTTAATGACGGCATTGTAAAGGCTGAACTGTCTAAGCCGCGCGCAATTAAGAATGGAAGCTTCGGAACGTTTGATGAGCGAATTTTCATCATTCAGGATGATGATTGGAGTGATTTGTCGGTTAAATCAGACAAACCTGATACTGACGATCAAGACTTCGACATCCAGATAAGCAAAAAAGCTTAACCATGTTTAATCCATCAAGACTTATTATTGCCAGAAAACGAAGGCAATTGACCGGCAAGGGGCTGGCCGACTTGGCCGGAATTACTGCTGTGCATCTCTCTAGGATTGAACAAGGAAAGGCAGAAAATATCGAGCAATCAACCATAGATGCTCTATCTAAGGCGCTAAAATTCCCTGTTGATTTTTTCTGCGGTGACGACATAGATATTCCGACTCCTGACTCAGTAAGTTTCCGCAGTCTTTCGGCCATGACAGCAAGAGAAAGAGATTCTGCTTTAATGGCTGGATCATTTGCATATCTAATTGCCGATTGGGTTTCAGATAAATTCAATTTGCCCGAAGTAGACTTGATAAATTTGGAACATGAGAACGAGCCAGATGCTGCCGCAAAAGTATTGCGTACATATTGGGGGCTTGGTGAAAAGCCAATATCGAATGTAATTAAATTGTTGGAATCCAAAGGCGTGAGAATCTTTTCACTTTGTGAAGATACAAAAAATCTAGATGCATTTTCATGTTGGCGCGATGGGATTCCATATATTTTTCTAAATTCCTTCAGCACGGCTGAAAGAAGCAGATTTGATGCGTTGCATGAATTGGGGCATTTGGTTCTCCATAGGCATACGAAACCGCAAGGGCGGCAAGCAGAAATAGAAGCCGATAAGTTTGCTTCCCATGTCCTTATGCCGACAATGGATTTGATCGGCAATGTTCCTTTTATCACCTCATTGAATCAATTAGTACAGGCGAAGTCTCGATGGGGAATATCAGTTTCTGCGCTAGCTTATCGGCTACATAAAGCTGAGCGTCTGAGTGATTGGCAATATAGAACTTTCTGTATTCAGATTAATAAGCAGTTTGGAAGATCGGAGCCTAATGGATTGCCGAGAGAGAAATCTACGCTTTGGGAAATGATATTCCGCAAGCTTTGGGAAGACAGAATTACAAAAGAGCATGTTGCTAAAGAGCTTTACATTCCTAGCGGGGAGCTATATGGATTGATATTTAATTTAATTGATAATCCGGTAGATAAGCAAATTATAAAATCGAAAGATATTCCAAGTCTGAGACTTGCATAAGCTATAAAGCGAAACGCCAACCGGGTGCGATCCGATTGGCGTTTCATGTACATTAACCCAAGTTGCTGTCAGTATTACTTTTGAACAATCCCAGGCTGTCTGCTAATGAAAAATTTCGCCAACTCAGTCCACAACTCAGGAAACGTAGGCGGAACCGAGGCGGGTTCTTGCGGAACAGTTGGTTCATTAATGGCCAATTGAGATGCTTTTTCCTCTTCCCGCTTATTAAGCTCTTGTGCCCAATATACAAGTCCCGCCAATCTTTTCTTATGCACCTCTGGAACATGACTAAAAGGTGAGGTCGTGGGCTCATCCACCAGATATGGGGTCATGAACGCACCTCTTTCATGATGCTCCGAGAAAAATCCCGTGCAGAACGGAAGAACTTCTGCACACAGTAGTCTCTTACGGCCCGTCAACTTATCCTCTTCGACGAGTATGGCGTCATCCTCTTTCATATCTATCCAGAAAAAAGGGTATGGAGCCCCATCCGAAACCCCCTTCAAGGGGATACGCCCGTCATATTGAAACAAAGGAGGCCTCAGCAATGGAAAAGAAATGTGCTTCGGCATCGCATCTGCTGCATGAGCGACCATGTAAGCAAGGTCAATGGTAATGGCCAATTTACGTGGCGTAGCCAAGGAGGAAACTCGAAATCCGGTATCCATTGAAGGGCCAATAAAGTCCAGAAATATGTCCCCATCGTCACTTCTGGACTGCTTATGCAATTCTTTTAGCCGAAGAATATTTACCAAAAAGGAGTCACCTTCAGTTAAATCTTCAAGTGGATTTAACTCATCAGGAGTACGGCGCAAAACGACTTCAGCGTTATTCACTGGAAAACCTGCGAGCCATGCCGAGGCTTTCAAATCTAGTATTGGAAACTCTTCTTTAAGTTCTAACCGATGCTCATTTACTGCTGCCATCCACGCGCGGGTAGTCAGCAATGCCTGAAGCGGCGAAACTAATTTTTTCTCATAAATAACTTCGTCACCGGATGCCTTCCAAAGAGTTGGTGGAGAACCCGGATCCCCTAAATCAGTAATTGAATCACATCGCTTCCTCCACTCTTCCCCAAGCTTTCGCTCAATGCCGCGATAAAACCGGGCGATCGGAGAAAACCAAATTTCCTCTCGGTCATTCTCAATAGGCACGTCCGCTTGTCTCAGCTTCTTTTCTAAATGACCACGGGCTGCTTGTTTAAATGAAGTGGAGTTAACTATATCCACGCTTAAAAAAATTCTCAGCGTAGGTTTGAGATAGCCATGATCTTGGAGGCCATCAGGAAGCGAATGGTCAGTAACCACTAAGTCCCAATGCCTTTGCTCTCACTGCGGCCGCAGTTAAAGATACCGCAAACTTAGCAGCAACAGCATTCAAATCAGCCGCATTGCTTTCATAACATAGTTTGAATTGATCATCTGGCATCAAGAAAGAAGCTGCAAACCAGTTAGCCTCATACTCCACTAGACCAGAGCCATAGCGAGCTGCTGCCAAACCTTCATGATCAGCTTTCCCTTTATTTAACATGAAGTGCAAAACCAAATGGCCTATTTCATGTGCGATAGTAAAACGATCACGCTGCATACTTGTGTGGTTAGGAAGAGTTATTTCAAACTTCCCATCGGGCTCAACAAGTATTGAACCAGAGTCACTTTTTTCAAGCTCGCGCAACTCTTGATAAGTCACCCTACCACCGATGTTTTCAACGAGTGCAATTAAATCATCTCCAGAACCATAACTAATTTCTTTAGCCACGTCCTTCGCTACTTCGGAAATATAAACTTGAGGTTGCCCATAAGGTTTTGGAGCCGCATAAACTATGTTCATGTTTGGGTTCTCCTGTGTGACTGTTACCGAGCCAGCAATATTCATTTTCTTCTTCGTCTTTATTTGTTCTCAATATACTGAGGAACTATAACTTGAAATGATAGCCCCTGCCCTCAGGATTGTCCATGGGGTGACAATGCCTCATACGGTTTGTTTTACTGTAGCCTATCCAACCGCACTATTCCGAATTTCAGTGAGCACCTGCACTATCTGATCCACTTTGGCCGACGGAAACACCCCTTCCGGCCCCAAGGGGTTGATGTCGGTAAACGGAGACTCATACAGCCTGTCCGGCTCCATCACACCATTCTCGGTCAGGTAATCGACCACAAGGTTGATGAACTCAATTTGGTTAGCGGACACCGCAGCCCCTGAAATGAACTGGCTAAATGTCTGCTTTGCAGTTTCATGATCCAGCCCTACCAACGAGCGGATGAACACACCCAGCCCTTGGCTTTGTTCCTTTGCTCGATCAATGATTGCCTGTGTGCCGCCCGCTTCGACCAACATCCGCTCCAGCTCGTCGAGGTCGGATGCTGTGAGCGGCTGATTACGGCGCAGGCGTTGCAATGCCAGATGGCTTTCGTGCGCTTTAAGGAACTGGCGTGCCTTGTCGCGGAAGCGTTCGAAGTTCATGCCAATGCCCATTTCCGGCAACTCGACTGTTGTGCCTTCGCCCAGCTCATCTTCAAAGTCGGTGTAAACGACGATGCGCTTACCTTTCTCAATGAGCTTGATTAACGTGCGCAGCCGTTTGCGAGCCGTCTCCAGCATAGCGACGGTGACATCCGCCCACCACTCCTCTCCCATCATCGACTGAATCAAAACGATGTGTGCCTTGATGGCCGGGATGCTCTGCTGATCTTCCAGTGCACTGGCAATGGCGATGATTTTGTCGCGCAGGCTGGCGAAGCCCGGATTGGCCTGCAAGATGGAAAGCTGCGTGCGCAGCACCAGCAAATCGAAACGCTTGGCCTCTTCGTCTTCATCGGCCAACTCGGTGGGCAGACCCGACACGTATTGCGCCAGTTCGGTAAACTCGGCCACACCCAACTTTTTCCACGGCTCAGTCTGGGCATATTTTTCCACCAGCCTGCGTTGTGGCCGCACCACGAAATTGTCGATGTTCATCGCCGCCACCTGCGTATGCAGCATGTCGGCCAAATCGCGGCGCAGCGTCTTGTCGTCACCCTTATCGTAATACGCATCTTCGACTTGGAGCATGGACTGCTCACCGATGAATTGGTTGTCCAGCTCGCCTATCAGTTGCAGGCGCGCCTTGAACAAGCGCGTCCCCAGCGCTTCGCTGGACGCACCGTCGGTCACATCCGGGTTCTGACTGAAATATTCCAGGTTCTGGCAGTAGTCGAAAAGGTAAAAGAATTTCTTGTCCTCGTTCGGCCCGAACACATTCGGGCACAAACGTGTGCCGCGCCCGACCATCTGCCAGAACTTGGTCTTGGAGCGAACCGCCTTGAAGAACACCAGGTTCAACACCTCCGGCACGTCGATGCCGGTGTCCAGCATATCCACCGAGATGGCGATATGCGGCATCTTGTCCTTGGCGGAGAAGTTGTCGATCAGACTCTGCGCGTATTCGGTCTTGAAAGTGATGACCCGCGCAAACTCGCCCTTGTAATGCGGGTAGTTGATATTGAAGCGTTCGGCAATGAACTCGGCGTGGTCGTTGTTCTTGGCAAAGATGATGGTCTTGCCCAGCCGGTCGCCACCCGCCACCTTCTGCCCGCGCGTCATCACATGCGCCAGCACCTTGTCCACGGTGTCGGTATTGAACAGCCACTTGTTGAGCGCCTCGGCGCCCACTTCATCAGGCGCAGTGCCGTCCTCGTTCCACTCCAGTGCGTCCCACTGCTCCTGCTCGTCTTCCGATAGCTCGTCGTACTTGATGCCCTCGCGCTGAAACTTGAGCGGCACGGAAACCGCCTCGGGCGGAACCAGAAACCTATCAGACACCGCATCGTCCAGCGAATAGGCATCGGTCGGCACACCGCTTTCCAGATCAAACAAGCCATAGGTGTTGTGGTCGATTTCATCCTTGGGCGTGGCCGTCAGTCCCACCAGCAAGCTGTCGAAATACTCAAAGATGGCGCGATATTTTTGATACACCGAGCGATGCGCCTCGTCGATCACGATAAGGTCGAAGTGCCCCACTCCAAAACGGCGCTGCCCGTCCTTCGCATCATCAATCAAGCCCATCATGGTGGGATAAGTGGAAAGGTAAACGCGCCCCTCGGTATCTTTTTCGGTAACCAGATTCACCGGCGAAGAATCCGGCAGGTGCGTCTTGAAGGCATTGACCGCCTGCCTTACCAAGGCCACACGGTCGGCCAGAAACAGCACGCGCTTGGCCCAGTTGCAGCGCATCAGGACATCGGCCAGCGCAATCACCGTGCGCGTCTTGCCCGCCCCGGTCGCCATCACCACCAAGGCTTTGCGCTGATGGTCGGTTTCAATGGCTTCGCCGATGCGGCGGATCGCGCGGGTCTGGTAATAGCGTTCGACGATGGCCTCGTTAATCGGCGCGGCTGCCAGCGATTTGCGCGTGGTTCTGCGCTGAATCATCAACTCCAGCTCGGCCTTTTTGAAAAAGCCCTGCACCGCACGAGGCGGGTAACTGGCATCGTCCCACAGCCAATGCTCATAGCCATTGGTGTAGAAAATCACGGGACGCTGACCGTACTTCGCTTCCAGGCAATCGGCATACAGCTTGGCTTGCTGCTGCCCCACCTTGGCATCGCGCTTGGTGCGCTTGGCTTCAATCACCGCCAGCGGTTTGCCGTCATCTGCCCACAACACATAGTCGACAAAGCCGACGCCGGAATCGCTGGGCATGCCGCTCACTTCAAACTCGCGGTCTTGCGACTTATCCAGCGGCCAACCCGCTTCTTTCAGCAGAAGGTCGATGAAGTAATCGCGGGTTTGCGCTTCGGAATAATCGTGGGTGTCGAGTTGCGCGGAGTTGGTCTTCTTGGCCGCAGCGATTTCCTCGCGCAGCTTTTTCAGTTCCTCATCCAGCGCCGTCTTGTCCGCCAGCAGCGTGGTGAGTTTTTGGTCGCGCTCGTGCAGTTGCGCTTCCAGCTTCTGCAATTGGTCGAGTGACTGTGCCGGTGCGGCGGAAGGTTGCGGCAGCAAGGTAGCGGAAAAAATCAGGCCGGGATCAGGGCGCGACTTCTTGCCATAAGTGCGCGCCAGCCAGTAACAAACATGAAACAACTCGCGCGTCGCCGTCAGCGCATCGGCGTGCATGATCTTGCGCGTGCTGTGCACCGCCAGATTGCCGAGGTCCTTGATGAGCTTGGTCTTGGTGAACACCGCCTCGCCCGTTGCCTTGCGGAAAGTGGGCTCATGAATGAGCGCGCTCAGGTGGTCTTGGTATGGCAGCTTGAGGGTTTTGTCGTAGGTGTAGAGCCACGCCACCGTCAGCTCCAACGCGCGGCGGGAATAGAAGCAGGAGGCGCGGGCATCGGTGTTCGCCATTCCTTCTGCTTGGGTTGCTGCATCGAACAGCATCGGCCACTCAGACTTGAGGAAGGCGAAGTTGCTCACTTATTTTTCCTTATAGCAATGCGTGTTGTTTGCCTAAACATATGGTGGGTAGCGGTACTGGTCATTAACTTAACTCCTCCAATACACCGTTTCGGAATTTACTTTGTCCGACAGATAGGGGATAAAACCCGTCAGTAAGATAGACATCGCAACCATGTCGCGCATCTCAATTGTACGAAGCGCACTTCCAGGTGTGCCCGCATGTCTGATTCCTGGATAGTCGCAGGTAAATTCGTAAAGGCTTTTCATTGATTGCTTGATGCTCTCATGAGGCCAAGTTCCGACTTGATTGCAAATTTGCCCCACAGTTTTCGCTGTTACTCCAGAAGTGCTGCTTCCCATCGCTTCCAACAAGTTTATTTGCTTGACCATGCAGGTCTTGATCCGAGTATCTGTGCAGTCAGTGCGCAGATCACGGATCGCTTCCTCGTAATCCTTCATCAGCCCGTTTAGATGAACGTCTTTGATGGTTGCCTCCTTTAAGTCACGTACAAGACTATTGAAAACACCCGGAAGTGTCGGGCAAAGCAGACAGGGGCGTCGCAAGTCATAGCGAAGGCTAAACTTTTCAATGAAGGTGGTAAGCAAGTTGAAATAGGGATTTGAAAGCGCATCCCCACCATATTCTTCGAGGATATCGAAAACCGATTCAAGAAAAGTGACTATGGCCCGTTCACCAATCAGCATAGATGCACGGACCTCTTCAAAGGCTTCTTGGCTTTTCCCGGTTTCATTCAATATGAGTCCAAGAGCGCGTTCTCTTGCTTCTGCTCGTCTTACTGGTTCGCTTGCAAGCTCTCGCAACGCTTGATTTAGCGCCTGAGCCGCTTTGGCAGCGTCGCCAATTAGACTTGCAAGCGCAGATTCTATTGCAGCCCTCCTTGCAGTTACATCAGGTTGATCAACAGTTGCATAAACTCCGTCCGCCTTTTCACGACCTACATCTATACCTGCGAGCGTCAAAGCACGATCAAACGCTTCACGAAGCTGAATGGCATCGTTGATCTGCAGTGAAAACTCGACGCCGTGTGTATCACCGATTGCTTCATACAGTTCTTGGTAGAGCGCGGAATATACGTCGCTGGGCACAGCTTCCTGCTGTAGCAGTGGGTTCCATATTTCTCGGTAGGTTTCCTCCCACACCCCTATGAACTCACCTCTCATAGCTACAGCCCTCCCTTGAAGGCGAGATTTTGAAGCGAGACAAATAGATCATCTAGCTCGGCCAACGAGGACTTATGAGCCACGCGCAGTTTTTCTGCCGCTTTGACTTTTTCTGCGAACTCTCGTTGTAAGGATACTGGGGGAACTGGGATTTCAATCTTCTCGAATGATGATTTCTTCAGAATTGGAAGCGTGGTGGATGCACCCCAGGCTCTAATCGTCGGTTTGAAGAATCGTAGTGCTGCATAGCCGTAGATGTCATCGATTTCGCCGGTCCATTCAACCGCATTGAGCTGCTGATTAAACGCGCTTTGCACCCGCGCGATACCCATCTTTCCAATTGTCGCGCCGATGCAGCAGACAAGAGTTGATCCCGCACGCACCGTCCTGCTTTCCTTTGCACCCTCTGTTGTCAAGCTTCTCTTCACTGACTCATCGCTTTCCAAGTCACCGGGCGTGACAAATGGAATTGGGCCCTCAAACATGCCTGGTTTTGAACTCGGCGGTGTACCCCCAGTTACAACATTCCCCAAACCAATAAGACTTTTGTACGGCCAGCTTTTCGGGTTGGTTGCGGGGTCACCAAACATCTCAATGAAAATGGACTGCGTGAGGCTATCCAAGTCTACCAAAGCAACCCTGCGCATAACCCGCAGCACATCTGCTTGGTCAAGGATTGCGGCAATGCGTCGTTGCTCAGGCAGGGGTGGAACAGGAATTTCAAGAGTTTTTAGCGTAGTTGCATTTACCCCTGGCTGTGCAGCACCGCGTGAACCTCTTGTAATCTGAGACCAATAATCTGTAGTTTGAAAAAAGTGGCTTACGTAGCGAGGCTCAACATTTTCTCGAACTCGAACACGAATAAGGTAGGAAGCGAAGACGGTCTCCGGTGGGCAATCCTTGATGAGATAGCTTTTTCCTGTTGTTGCTCCAGTTCTGGCAAAAACAATGTCACCCGGCTTAAGTTGTGATTCAGCTAAACTCCGTGAATCACACTCACACCAAGGCACGGTTTCCCAATTCACCGCATTGTCCTGTATGTCAGTTATGCGGAGAAATTTTGGCCCAACTGGCTTAGATGTTGCAGATGCAGTAACTCCATAGTCAACTGACTCCGCGAGCTTCGCCAAAGGAACCCTACCCCAAGCATTCATCCCAACAGCCTCTCAAGCTCTTTCATGCCTGCTGCAATCTCAGTTTCCCACTTGTCCAGCCTTGCCATAATCTCCTTGGGTGACACATGCTCCACCACGTCATGTACCACCTCTTTGTAGCGATTGATGGAGAGGTCGTAGCCGTTGGCGGCAATCTCGGCCTTAGGTACGCAGAAGCTCTGTGCAGTGCGGGGGCGTTGCAGTTCTGCGTTCTCGCGTTGCGTCCACCGTGCCAACGCATCGGGCAGGTTGTTCTTGGCGTGTTCCGCTTCGCTCAATGCTTGTGCAGGGATAGCGCCCAGCTTGTCCTCGGGCAGCAACGGCTGCCGCTTGTCGTCGAGGCTCCAGCCATCAGCCTGCATGTCGTAGAACCAGACGTTATCCGTGCCGCCTGAGTTGGTCTTGGTAAAAATCAGGATGCCGGTAGAAACGCCCGCGTAAGGTTTGAATGCGCCGGAGGGCAGCGAGATGACGGCTTCCAGCTTGTGGTCTTCGACCAGCATGCGGCGCAGTTCTTTGTGCGCGTTGGATGAGCCGAACAGCACGCCATCCGGCACGATAACGGTAGCGCGGCCGCCGGGTTTGAGCAGGCGCAGGAAAAGGGCCAGGAACAGCAGCTCGGTCTTTTTGGTTTTGACGATGGCGAGCAGGTCTTTGGCGGTGTTTTCGTAATCGAGCGATCCGGCGAACGGCGGGTTGGCGAGGATGAGGGAGTATTTGTCTTCATCCCCGGCGTGGTCTTGCGCCAGCGAATCGCGGTAGCGGATGTCGGGGTTGTCCACGCCGTGCAGCGCCATGTTCATGCTGCCGATGCGCAGCATGGTGTTGTCGAAGTCGTAGCCGTGGAACATGCCGTGGTGGAAATGTTTGCTGGCTTTGGCATCGCGCAGGATTTCAGGATGGTGCTGGCGCAGGTATTCGCCCGCCGCCACCAGAAAACCGCAGGTGCCGCTGGCCGGGTCGCAGATGATGTCTTTGGGGTTGGGCGCGGACATTTCGACCATGAGCTGGATGATGTGGCGCGGGGTGCGGAACTGGCCGTTCTGCCCGGCGCTGGCTATCTTGCCCAGCATGTATTCGTACAGGTCGCCCTTGGTGTCGCGGTCTTCCATCGGCACGTGGTCGAGCAAGTCCACCACTTTGGCGAGCAGTGCCGGGGTGGGGATGGTGAAGCGCGCATCTTTCATGTGGTGCGCATAGGTGGAGCCGTCGCCGCCCATGGTGCGCAGGAAAGGAAACACATGCTCGCCCACCACGGTGTACATCTCGGCAGGGGCGAAGTGCTTGAAGCGCGACCAGCGCAGGTCGTTGTAATTCCGCTTCTTGGCATCTTTGCCCTCGGGAAAAATGCGCCGCTCTATCGGCTTGCCAAGGCGGGTGGATTTGTTTTCTTCGAGGGTGTGCAGGTCATCCAGCCTGCGCAGGAACAGCAGATAAGTGATTTGCTCCATCACCTCCATGGGGTTGGAGATGCCGCCTGACCAGAAGGAGTTCCAGATTGAATCTATTTGGCTGCGAAGTTCGCCGGTGAGCATGTAACGTCCCTGATAATTTATTATGAGTTAAAGCTTGATACTCTAGCGAATACTATACACACAAAGGATATTACACAATTCGTGGTTCCGCATCACATCTGAATATTTGGTATCCGTAATCAACAGCACAGATAGCTAGTGTGGCAATCACTTCTTGGTCTGCCCACGATTTACCGGTGGGAGCGGCTGATTTAAAAAGTTGTTATCCAACCCTCTCGTATGAGCATTATATGCCCAGCGAACAAATTGCTCTAACAGCTTCTCGTTCTCAGACTCTAAACGCTTATTCTCAACTTCCAGCCTTGCTATACGTTCCAATGATTTTTGCAACTCCGGGGAACGAACAGTTCGAATTTCTCCGTCGCCATCGGCAATACCTTTCTTGCGAAGCTCGAAAGCATTGTAAATACGTTCGTGTTTATGCAAAGTCTGACGTGTATAACGACTATGCATACGCAGTTCAATAGCATCTATCAATAGTTCCCATGTTAATTTCCCAGACCAGCCATCGAGAATTTCAACGATTTGCTTTATGCCTGCATCATCAAGGTTTTTGGCTCTTTTCTGCGCCATCTCATTCTCCCGTTATGGTCGCTGTACTCGACTGAGAGGCCGGTGCATGACTCATTTCCTCCACCGACTCTAACCTGCGTTGCATGGTAACTTGCTGCATAACTGATTTCGGCTGTGACAATTGAATCACTGCGCCTATGGGCACTTTAGGATCATCTATGATGGAACAGAGTTGTGACAATCGCTCCACGGTTGACGTGTGATGCTCCAGCCAACGATCACTTCCGTAATAGCCATCTTTTGTGGCTTCTTCTGCCCGACGCAATAAATCTCGCGCCTCCTCAAGCTGCTGACGCAACCGTCGCTCCTTCTCTTCATCACCCTTTACGCAAATCAAGTCTGTGCAATTAATACAATCCCGATGCTGCTGACATGGCGACATGGTGTAGTCGTGAATGCAATAACCCAGTTCAGTGGTGTGCGCAGTGGGCACAACCAAGCGAGCGAATTCGTCTCTAGGGATAAGAGTCTTTTTTGCTAGTTCAGCCAGTGGGCCAAACATGGTGCTGTCATCACCAATCGCATCACGTATCTTCTGCACCATTTGACCAGGTGTGACGTGATCGTATGCAGCGTTCTGCCGAATATCTTTTCGACCCGACCATTTGGCGATGTCGAGCTGGCTTAGGCCACCCGCTTGCGCGAGCGTATTGAGGTAATGACGGAACTGATGGGTGCTAATGTTAATTGGGCTTCCATCTGGCTCAATGAATCCAAATCTAGAAAATATGGAGGCAAACCCATGCTCAGTTCGACCGCCAAGGCCAGTGTTAATTTGATTGATGGTTATTGGTTCAATCTGGCAATTGTAGGTGCCTCGCTGAGCGTGGAGCTGATTGACTCGAACCACAAACAAAGCTTCGCTGTATTTGCAGCCAGTCTCTTTATCCAGCAGCGGGAAGTCTCTTGGCAACATTCCAATAATTACTTTTTCAACATCACTCAACCGCACATAAATTTTGCCTTGTTCTTTTTTTATGACATCAATGCGATTCGTCTTACACCAAGTATTAGCACCTGCGCGTTCTGACATACCAAGTATGCCTGCCAATTCCTGCATTGATACCCACTCCTGCCCACGTAGATATTCCAGTTCGCCAACTAAATAAATTTTCCCCGGATGACCCTCATACCATTTTGCAATACGACGAGCCTCATCAGTTACCTTGCGAATTTTTTCGATAGCTTCTTGAACAACACTAGCCATTGAAGGAACAACCCATTTAATCATTGGGTCAGCCCCCTTTGCCGGCCACCAACGCAGACCGTAAGCCTCCTCACCAGTTTTTTTGTTCTTCTGCCGAACTTCGCAATCAAGCGGGAGAGATAAAAGCTCACTAATTCGATCCGGCGAGGCACACATCATCGCCGCCGCTGAGCTAACAATCACATCAATTGGTTCAACAGCATTTCGAAATATTTGCGGCAAAGCATCCAAGGCAGCCTGAGATGGCATCTTTTCTTTGCGACGTTCATCAAACTCTTTACCAACCCGAACCGCATCACCAGGACGTTTGATAAAGTTCCTCCACCGAGCAGGGACAGTTGTTAATTTGTTATCAGTTAAAAAGTCCGCCAACATTTCAAGCTGCCCACCCATCCTATAGGCTGCAGCTTCGGTGTATTTTTCAACAATCATTTGAGCAGCGCGATTGAAAATCAGAATGTCTGCACGGGCTGGGCCGGCATCGCCTCCATTCACTCTCAAAGCGGCTTCCAAAGCACGCAATGCGACGAGTCTTGGCCCAACGCCGACAATGGGGCGAAATCCCTGCATGTAACGAAAATAGGCTTTGGCAAAAGACAGGAATGACTCCGCCATTGGAGCAGGAGCCTTATCATTAACCGTCTCCAAATTACTAAAGACCAATCTATGCCTTTTGTTTCCATGCCCTTTCAAATTGATTGAGTCAGTTATGTCCCAAACATTTTCGTCAAATGGCAAATCTGCACCGAATACCGTCAGCTCGTTGCGACATGAATCAATAAAACGACGCAGATTCTGTGAGGCATCAAGTTCCGCCTTGGGCTTGAATAGAAAAATATCAGACATCCATTACCTCCCGCATCTCAGCCCTGATTGCTTCGCAGCGATGCACAACTTCGGCCACGGCAAGAATTGTCCTGTCATTGATAGATGCGATGCGTATATCACTTCCAACCAGCAAGCGTTCACGCTCCAGAATAAGATGATTTAGCACGGCCTCATGCGGGCCGTCTAACCATGGCTGAAAACTCCTACAGGTGTAGCAAGAAATGGGGGCTAAGGAGCCACAGAAACCATACTTGCCGCAATTACCCATCGGCTTCATGGATGAGTCAATTCGCGGATCACATATACGACTTGCTGGATCATCCTTGCGAGTCGCCTCGGACTCATCGGCAATAATGACACCAGCAAAAGCTTGAGCCAGCGGAGCTAGATGCATGGCCATCGCCCTATCGATACGTTCAACGATTTCTGGCGTGGCTTGTACATAAACGCCGACATTCTGGGTGTCTGTATGGTCAAGCAACTCTGCGATTACCAATTCACCATGGCCTTCCATCGCTGCGCGAGTACCCAGCGTACGGCGGAATCGCGTAGCTGTTATATGGAGTCGCTCGCCTGTGCGCTCTGATACGACATTCAAGCCTAGCAGCACCGCTTCCAAAGCATCCGACAATGTCTGTGATGTACGATGGTACTCAAATCCTTTTGGTTCGTTTAGTCGTGATCTTTTCGCTGGAAACAACGGGGCATGACCTGGATTCGGCAGGGTCTCCATGAAATTTGCCTGTACTTCCATTGCATGCTGGACAAGCTTCACACCAATTTGTGGAATCAAGACACGCTGCTTGAAATCTCCTCGTGACAAGTGTCCACGCTGCTTCGCCCTGGGCACCCTCAGCGTATATATAGTCGCACCGTCCTTTGACTCCTCAGTTCCAACATCACACACTTTTAGAGAAGCATATTGAATCGGGCGTTGCCCTAGCGCCAAAAATAACCAGACAAGAAGGTAATCCTCTAAATCTATCTTGCCCTCTTCATAAGCACACCCGAGTGCAGCTTGAATAGCTTCTACTTCAATGTCCGAGAAAGGACCATTCTCGGCATCCATCGTCAGAACGGCCTCGCCTTTTTGATTGCCTTGAATGCGTAGCTGTTTAAGTAGCGCGACGGCATCATCCGTTACGCCAGGCACACCTAGATCGTGCCATTTTTGCAAGAAGCCGGCCAAATTGCCGAGATACCAAGCAGTATTTTTAGATAATTTCGCCCTGTAATTTATTATGTCATTACAACTAATTTGCACAGCATTGCCACCATATAAATCAATACTTCTCAGCATGTGCTGAAAGCGCTCAAACATATTCTTAAGGTGATCAGGAGACTTATTCTCGGCGTACCAAATCAGCACCTTCTTTACGGAATCGATTAATGCAGGTGCAGCATTCCACTCCGAGAAATTCAGACTTATATTTCTCGTGCTATCCCGATAAGCCCATCTATCTAGTCGAGGATCAAACCGCGCACCATTAAGCGTCTTAACTTCACTAGGCAAATCTAGTGGCGTATTGCGCAATGGAGTTATTGGCTGCAAATTACTCATCGTCACTCCCCCTTTCCAGAATATTTTTCTGCAACTGAAGTGAAACCTCCTGAGCCTTCTTACGAATATGGCGACGTGTATAAGTGGCCGCTGTCCCCGATGTCTCAGACCACCCCATCAAATATGATCGCGCTTTCTTTTCGGCATCTTCTCCAACTTTATTGGCATCCATCTCTTCAGAGAACCGGTCGTTCCATGTATGGCGGAAGATATGCGGAAAAACATGACCCGGGATATCTGGGCATTTTTCACGAAGGACATTAAATATCTTGTTCAGTGAAGGAATCGACAAATGGGCACCAGTACCCGAGGCAACAAATAGGCAATCATGTTTCCTGGCACCGCGAATCACTGAACGATGATTCATGATGTAAGCGTTGGTCTTATCTAGCAGACTGGAAGATATTGGAATTTCTCTTCCCTTCGTTTTGACCTTAGGCTGGTTTTTTCTAGGGTCATCAGGGTTGTCAGCCCGACGGACCACCGTTACCGTGCTATCCCGAAATTTAACGTCTCCGATACGGACATTAAGCAGTTCACCACGCCGCAACCCGAGACAAAGCAGCCATTCAATAATGAGTGCGTTTCGATATCGTGAATGCTCATCCGTCCATGGATTATCTGACGAGTGCGGATCGATGACTTTCAGGATTCGCTCAACGACTTCCGGCTCCAATCCCTCGCGCTGGTCAAGCTCACCTGATTTATAGCTGGCTGATGGAAGACGAGCATCAATAGCATGCGATGTGTATTGAGTTGAAGATTCCAATGTAATCCTGAGCGATGCATCAATGCCATGTTTGGACATGCGCCCAATAGCAAGCCATCTCAGATAATCACGGATATTCCTTAGCCTTGTTGCTGCCGAACTAGGATTAATTTCAACCTCAGGAGGCCCTGCCGATTTCATCCTTAATTTTTCCAACGAAACAACTGATGAAGCAGATTGCGGAGACAAGCTCGGAGCTTCGTCCAGCATGGAATATATCTTTTCCAGAGGCAGCCGACATATCCCAACCAACTCCTCAATTTCCCCAAGAGAAAGTAATTGCCCTTCATCCAAGCGATCTTCCAGGTTGATCTTCCTCAGATCAAGGAACAGTAGAAACACCATCACCGACCTTAGATAACTGTCGATCGTGTTGGATGCCCTGTTTCTTGAGCGCACCTCTGACAATGAAAAGACCGTTGGCTCAAACATGGGCAAGCCATCCAGACCAAGGAGAACAGGCAGACGCTCGCCTGAAAACATTACGATCAATTTAAGCCGATAACGAAGATGCATTATTTACACTCTCTCAAGGTATGCACTATGCCGAAAGAGTAGCAAACAATTAAAACTATGTAAACAAATAAAAACCCTCCATATCAAAAGACATGGAGGGTTTAGTTTACATCAATACGAGAGGTATACTCTAAAACGGAATGTCGTCCTCAAAATCATCAAAGCCGGAGCCTGCCGGTTTGCTGGCGGGAGCTTGGCGCGGAGCCGCTGCGGGGGCTTGACGCGGGGCGGATTGGCGTTCTGCGTCCTGATTCATGCCGCTGTCATCATAGTTGGCGGTGGATTTGCCGCCTAGCAAGGTCAGATCATTGACGCGTACATCCAGACTGATTTTTTCAACGCCTTCTTTGTTGGTATAGGGGCGGGCTGAAAACTCGCCGCTGATGGCGACTTGGGTACCTTTTTTGAGGTATGGCGCAACGGCTTCACCGCGTTTGCCGAACATGGAGCAATTCATCCAGCTGGTGAGTTTTTTCTCACCAAAGCCACTGGTGAGCGCCACCGAGAATGAGGTAATGGCATCACCGCCTGCGGTATAGCGCGTTTCACAATCGCGTCCGATATTGCCGGTAAAGTTTAAATTATTCATTTAGCTGTCCTTTTTTCTAATGGGCTTGTTCTATGAGATTGAGCACGAGCTGCTCATCCCATTCTTGTTTCATATCTACCTTGAGTACGATCAGGCCTTCTTCGGCAATCACGGTGGTTTCGCGTACGCCGGCCAATTGACTCAGTTTATCCGAGAGTATTTTAGCATCAGCTGCGCTGATTTTTTCCAGATGATACATCTTGGTGCGCACAGCTGGCGGCGCTTGCATACTGATGGCAAAAAACAGCCATAGCGCCATGAGCACGCTACAGAAGCTGAACACAGCGGCATAGCCATAATAGTGCGACAGAAAACCGCCGACCAAACCACCGGTAAAAATTCCCAGCGATTGCGCGGTGTTGTAAACCCCCATAGCCGTGCCTTTAAACGCGGCGGGGGCGATTTTGGAGATGATGGAAGGCAGGGTGGCTTCAAGAATATTGAAGGCAATGAAGTACACGCCAAGCGAGATCACAATGCCCCAAAAGTGGGTGATGGAGGAAGCAAACAGCAGCTGCGCGCCCAGCATCAGGGCGATGGCGCTGACAAATACTTGCTTCAACTTGGCGCGGGTTTCGCCAATGATAATCGCCGGTACCATCACCACAAAAGACAGTAGCAATACTGGCAGATAAATCAGCCAGTGGTCATTCACCCCCATGCCGCTGCTTTGCTTGATGGCAAACGGCACCACCAGAAACATCGCCATCTGCGCGGCGTGTAAGGCAAAGATGCCGAAATTCAAACGTAACAATTGCGGGTTTTGCAGCACATCTTTGAGCTTGGCGGGGACGGCTTGCGTATCCGAGTGAAAATGGCTATTGCCAGGGTCGGGGACGATGAATTTCACTACCAAAATCGCTAGTGCAGCGAGTACGCCAGTCAACGCAAAAATACCGGGAACGCCTATCCATTGGTTGAGCACGGGGCCTAGTATCAACGATAAAGCGAAGGTTAGCCCAATGGTGCTGCCTATCATTGCCATGGCTTTGGTACGGTGCTCTTCGCGTGTGGAATCGGCCACCAGCGCCATCACGGCGGCGGATACCGCCCCCGCTCCTTGCAATGCGCGGCCAATGATGATGCCGTAAATATCGCTGGCTTGCGCGGCCACCACACAGCCGATGACAAAGACAAGCAAGCCAAAGTAGATCACGCGCTTGCGGCCAAATTTATCCGAAGCCATGCCGAAAGGCAGCTGAAAAATGGCTTGCGTCAAACCATAGGCACCCAGCGCCAGGCCGACCAGAAGCTGGCTGCTGCCGCCCGGCAAGGTATTGGCATAAATGGCAAAAATCGGCAGAATAAGAAACATGCCCAACATGCGCAAGCCGTAAATGGAGGCAAGGCTGGCACTGGCGCGCATTTCCAGCGGCGACATGCGTTCCGCATTTTTATTTTTGGGATTTTTATCTTGTTTGGAGGCCATTATTTTTTGCGATACGAAAAGTTATTGAACTGTAGGCGGGAAATTGCGTATATTAACAGGTTGCCTTTAATGGCGTTAGTCAGGTTGTAGCCTTCATGGATTTCATACGCATACGCGGTGCACGCACGCACAATCTTAAAAACATTTCGCTGGATTTGCCGCGCAATAAAATGATTGTCATTACCGGGCTTTCCGGCTCGGGAAAATCGTCCCTGGCTTTCGATACGCTTTATGCGGAAGGCCAGCGGCGTTATGTGGAATCGCTCTCGGCTTATGCGCGGCAATTTTTAGCGCGCATGGATAAACCCGATGTGGATTTGATTGAAGGCTTATCGCCCGCCATTTCCATCGAGCAAAAATCCACTTCACATAATCCGCGCTCCACCGTGGGCACGGTCACAGAAATTCACGATTATCTGCGCCTGCTGTATGCGCGCGCCGGTGACCCGGAATGCCCGGAGCATGGCTTCAAGCTGGAAGCGCAAACGGTGTCACAAATGGTGGATAGTGTGCTGGCGCTAGCGGAAGACACCAAGCTAATGATACTTGCGCCTGTGGTGGCCAACCGCAAGGGCGAGCAGCTGGATTTGTTTGAAGAGCTGAAAGCCCAGGGTTTTGTGCGCGTGCGTGTGGATGGCACGGTGTATGAAATGGAAGCCCTGCCCAAACTGGCCAAAACTACCAAGCACAGCGTGGATGTAGTGGTGGATCGCCTGAAAGTGCGCGCGGATATGAAGCAGCGTATTGCCGAATCTTTCGAGACAGCCTTGCGTTTGGCCGATGGCAAAGCTTTGGTGCTAGAAATGGATAGCGCGAAGGAATATGTATTCTCGGCCAAATTCTCCTGCCCGGTTTGCGATTATTCCTTGGCTGAGCTGGAGCCGCGTTTATTTTCGTTCAACAACCCCATGGGTGCTTGCCCCAAGTGTGATGGCTTGGGGCAAATCAGCTTTTTTGATCCTAAACGCGTGGTAGCTTTTCCGAGTTTATCGCTGGCGGCCGGTGCAATCAAAGGCTGGGATAAACGCAACCAGTTTTATTTTCAAATGTTGCAAAGCCTGGCTACGCACTATGCATTTGATCTGGAAACCGCGTTTGAAGCGCTGCCGGAAACAACGCAACAGATTTTATTGCATGGCAGTGGCAAAGAGGAAATCTCCTTTCAGTATTTGAATGAACGCGGCAAGGCTTATCAAAAATCCCACAGTTTTGAAGGCATTTTGAATAATCTGCAACGCCGCTACCATGAGACGGATTCATCCACCGTGCGCGAAGAGCTGGCGAAATATCTCAACTCTCAAAGCTGTCCCGATTGCGGCGGCACCCGCCTCAGGCGCGAGGCGCGCCACGTTAAAGTGGGCAATAAAAATATCCATGAAATCTGTGAAGCTCCGCTCAAACACGCACTGGTTTTCTTCGACACGCTGGAACTGACCGGGCAAAAGCTGGCGATTGCCGACAAAATCGTCAAGGAAATCAGCAATCGTTTGAAATTTCTGACCAATGTCGGGCTGGAATATCTTTCACTATCGCGCTCGGCAGAAACGCTCTCCGGCGGCGAAGCGCAGCGCATACGACTGGCCTCGCAGATTGGTTCCGGCCTGACTGGCGTGATGTATGTGCTGGATGAGCCTTCCATAGGCTTGCATCAGCGTGATAACGACAGGCTGCTGGAAACGCTAAAGCGTCTGCGTGATATAGGCAACACCGTAATCGTAGTGGAACACGATCAGGATGCCATCATGGCGGCGGATTATGTGGTGGATATAGGCCCCGGGGCCGGTGAACATGGCGGCCATGTGGTAGCAGCAGGCACGCCAGCACAAATTCAGGCCAATACCGATTCGCCCTCACCGGGCAGTATTTAAGCGGGAAAAACAAATTCAATACGCCAAACAGCGCCACGCGCCCGAGCCTGAACGCTGGCTGAAAATGACCCATGCTACGGGTAATAATTTAAAAGATGTGACGCTGGAGCTGCCCGTAGGCTTGCTGACTTGCGTGACCGGGGTTTCCGGCTCCGGCAAATCGACCTTGATTAACGACACGTTGTATCGCGTGGTTGCCCATCATTTATATGGCAGCACCACCGAACCTGCGCCGTTTGACGGGATTGAAGGACTGGAGTTTTTCGACAAGGTGGTGGATGTAGACCAAAGCCCGATAGGCCGAACGCCACGTTCCAATCCTGCCACTTATACCGGCTTGTTTACGCCGATTCGTGAATTATTTGCCGGGGTGCCGGAATCACGCGCACGCGGCTATGGCCCGGGTCGCTATTCGTTCAACGTCAAAGGCGGGCGCTGCGAAGCCTGTCAGGGCGATGGCGTGCTGCGTGTGGAAATGCACTTTTTGCCGGATGTTTATGTGCCGTGTGATGTGTGCAAAGGCCATCGCTACAACCGCGAAACACTGGAAATTCATTACAAAGGCAAAAACATCCACGAAGTGCTGGCGATGACAGTAGAACAGGCCTATGAGTTTTTTAACGCGGTACCTGTGGTGGCGCGCAAGCTGAAAACCCTGCTTGAAGTTGGCTTGGGTTATATCACGCTTGGTCAATCCGCCACCACGCTCTCGGGTGGTGAGGCGCAGCGTGTCAAGCTGGCGCTGGAACTCTCCAAGCGCGATACCGGCCGCACGCTGTATATTCTGGATGAACCCACCACCGGCCTGCATTTTGCAGACATTCAATTACTGCTGGATGTGCTGCACCGCCTGCGCGACCACGGCAATACCGTTGTCATTATTGAACACAATCTGGATGTGATAAAAACCGCTGACTGGTTGATAGACATGGGGCCGGAAGGCGGCGATGGCGGCGGTATGGTGATTGCCCAAGGCGCGCCGGAAATTGTGGCGGCCTGTGCGGAAAGCTATACCGGTAAATACCTGAAAATCATGCTGTAAAACGCAGCGGCCGAGCCACGTTCTTTTGCCCGGCAAAACTTGGGGTATGAGTTTATGTTTGAAAATACCGCATAAAGGGCACTTCTATTAATTCAAGTTTCTAAACCAGACAAGGCACGAATAAAAAATTATGACGCGGCATATGTTTGATAAGTAAGGAATATTTTTTTGTGAGCAATGCGGTATGGTGACGATTGTGAATTAATAGAAATGCCCTAAAGTTAGCGCCATCTCAATGCGGCTCGCGCAAGGTGGCAACGATAAAGCGTGTAATAAAAATTGAGCGTAGAATTTCACAAAATCTTTTCACAAAACCTGGAAGACGAAAATCATGGCAACCGCTTATCAAACCGACGTAGTGGCATGGGCTAACGAGCAGGCGGCATTCATGCGTTCAGGCAAGTTTGACTAGCTGGATATTGAACATCTTGCCGAGGAAATAGAATGCGTGGGCAAAAGCGAACAACGCGAACTGGCCAGCCGCATGGCCGTGTTATTGGCGCATTTGTTGAAATGGCAATATCAGCCTGCCAGACAATGCAAAAACTGGCAACATACCATCCGAACGCAACGGAAAGAGGTTAGTTATGTATTAAAGGAAGCGCCTAGTCTGCATACAAAATTCAGGGATGAACCATGGACTGAAATTGTTTGGGATAAAGCAAAATCACAAGTTGAAAATGAAACGGGAATGGATATTGATACTTTCCCGGAAACCTGCCCGTGGAATATAGCAGACGTATTAAAGGAAGGATGGTTGCCTGGAGAATCTTTGTAAGCGAGGTGGGCAACGCTACATGGCTTGTTCAGTGCGTTAGCTCTGTCTACAATGATTGTTTTGAATCTCGCTACAGGCTCTTCCATGGCAAATCTGACAATCCGCAATCTGGATAAAATGCTCATAGCCAAGCTGTGTTTACAGGCGGCATATCATCGTAGAACGCGTGGGCAGGAGCTGGGCGATATATTTCGGAAGTCCATGAACCTTCCCTAAAATACCAGCCTTGCCTAATAGAGTACATCAACGTTTTTTATCTATTGGCTTGGATGAATTGCCAATCCAGAAACGCCAGCCTGCACGCATTACCGACAACAAAACAACAAAAAATTAGTGGGGCGCATGAATACACCCCAAATCTGAAGCGTAACTCCCCCCGAGAACAAACAAACCTATGAACGACCACCAACTCCTCCGTTATAGCCGCCATATCCTGTTGCCGCAAATCGGTTACGAGGGGCAAGATAAACTCGTCCATAGCCATGCGCTGATTGTTGGCGCGGGGGGCTTGGGTTCGCCGGTGGCGTTGTATCTGGCAGCGGGCGGCGTGGGGCAGCTAACCATTTGCGATTTTGATACTGTGGATCTGACCAATTTACAGCGGCAGATTATTCATACCACGCAAGCCATAGGCGTGAATAAGGCGCTTTCGGCGCGGCAGACGTTGCAGGCAATTAACCCTGAGATTTTGGTCAACACCATCTGCGAGAAACCCTCTGAAGAAATGTTTGAAAAACTGGTCGCGGCGGCGGATGTGGTGATTGATTGCTCGGATAATTTTGCCACGCGTTATACCTTGAACCGTCTTTGCGTAAAACTGCGCAAGCCTTTGGTTTCCGGTGCGGCGATTGGGTTTGAAGGGCAGGTGACGGTGTTTGATATGCGTAGTGATAGCAGCCCGTGCTATCACTGTTTGTTCCCGGATTTAGGCGGCGACCAGGAAATGCGTTGTGCGGAAAATGGCGTGTTTGCGGCGCTGGTGGGCATGATAGGCACATGCCAAGCCGCAGAGGCGATGAAGCTGTTAATGGGTGTGGGTAAAAGCCTGCAAGGACGTTTGCTGTTGCTGGACGTGCTGGCGATGGAGTGGCGCAGTATCAAGCTGAGTCGGGATGCCGCTTGCAAGGTGTGCGGTCAGGCTCCTGGCTAGTTGTTCAAGTACATCTGAATTGGCATTCCCAAAAGCAAAGTGCCCCTGAAAAAGAAGATTTCAAGGGCACTTCGCTAATACAGATTGGACAAAAGTCGCTTAACCCACCGAATGATTGCTTTCTATCCATTTGCGTATGCGTTGCGCATCGGCAATACGGGTGTATTTCCCGACTGAATCCAGCAACACAATAATGAAAGGCTTGCCGTCAATCTGCGCTTGCATTACCAGACAACGCCCGGCTTCATTGATAAATCCGGTTTTGGAGATACCTATAGTCCAATCGCTATTTCGCACCAGCGCATTGGTATTGTGAAACTCAACCGGATGGCTATAGCCGAGCAATGGCACTTGGTAACTGGCGGTGGTAGTGATTTGTTTAATGACATTGTAGCGGTGCGCCGCATTTACCATTTTTACTAAATCTTCAGCGGTAGAGATATTGCTGCTATCCAGCCCACTCGAATCAACAAAGCGCGTACGCGTCATACCTAACAGCTTCGCTTTATTATTCATTGCGCTAACAAAAGCGGTAATGCCGCCCGGGTAATTTCTACCCAGCGCAGAAGCGGCACGATTCTCCGAAGACATGAGCGCCAGTTGCAGCAGCTCAAAACGGCTTAATTGAGTGCCCACATGTACTCTGGAGCTGGTGTTTTTAAGCCAATCCACATCCGCATCGCTGATGGTAATGTTTTCATCCATGGAAAGCGCAGCATCCAACACCACCATCGCTGTCATAAGCTTGGTGACCGAGGCAATGGGTGTGGGTAAATCCACATTTTTTGCGTAAAGCGTTTCGCCAGTTTGCTGGTTAATAATCAGCGCTTTGCTGGAAGCGAGGCGGAGCACGCCGCCGCTATCCATGGCCTGATTGAATACATCCTGCGTCAGTGCAACTTTTTTCACGACTGGCTGACTATTACGGATATGCGAATTGATGACAACCAGTCTTCTACCAACGCTGCGCATGCTCACTTTTGTTGCGCGTGCCTTTGACTCTGGCCGAACATGAGCTAAATTAGCCGCTTTACTAGCCTTAACCAATTTGACGGATTTGGATTTGCTTAGCTTGACCGGTTTAGCCTTGTTTAATTTTGCCACCTTTTGCTGACTATGTTTCGGCTGTATTTGCGCAACATTTTTATGATGTTTGGCTTGGCCGGCAGCTACCGATAGCGGTGGAATCAGCAGCGTAAGCGCTGTGCAAACTATTAATAATTTTCTTAACATGCTCAACTCCTGAATTACTTTTAATTTTCAATTTATCTACATATTACTGCAATGTCAATCGCTTAGGCAACATATCTCAACTGATTTAAGAAATTATACCAACCCCATGATTCAAGCATTTATGCGAAAATAAATATATAACGTATCAACTCCAACTACAGGCGACAATGTCATGAAGAATCCAGATGATTTAAGCTATTCCCCCCAGCATGTTTGGGTAAAAAAAACCGATGACGGCAGCTTTTTAGCTGGCATCACCCATTTTGCGCAAGACGCTTTGGGCGACATTGTTTTTGTCGAATTACCTGCCATCGGCCAGAGCCTTCAAACGGGTCAACCATGCGGCTTGCTGGAATCTGTCAAAACCGGTTCTGATTTATATGCTCCGCTGGATGGCATTGTTGAAGCCATCAACCAAGCCGTATCAGAAACCCCTGAACTCATTAACGACACACCCTATAAAAGCTGGATTTTTAAATTTAAAGCCACCAACCCGGCAGATATGGCAACACTACTCTCGGCGGAAGCTTATAGTGCGCAAATTGGCAACGATTAGGCGCTGACTCTTATAGCTCAGCCCACAGAATAACGCGGATTATGTGTAGTTCAAGGCAGGAATAGACCAAGAATCAGGCTTCATTTCCCAGAGTGATTCCATCACACGCTGAATAAAAAACCGGTGCTGATTGTTGTCTGCACCGGTTTTTTATTCAATTTGAATCTTTATTTGCTGAACGGCTGCGGACGCGGTGTTTTGTCGCTGGATGGTGGTAATTGTGGCAATTTGAAAGTGGGTTGATCGCCTGTCAAGGTTTTCAAAAAAGCTACGATACTGGCATTTTCTTCATCGGTAAATTTCTTGCCCAATTGCAAGCGCCCCATGGTATCTACCGCTTGCGTCAAGGTGGCAGCCTCGCCATCGTGAAAATAGGGGTAGGTCAGCTCCACATTGCGCAAGGTGGGCACCTTGAAATTGAAACGATCACTATCCTTGCCGGTTACTGCAAAACGGCCGACTGCCGGATTTTTGGTTGCATAGGGTTGTACCAGGCCAAACTTCTGAAACGAATTGCCGCCTACGGCGACACCGTTATGGCAGCCTGTGCAGCCGCTATTCTTGAACAATTGATAACCGGTTAGTTCAGTTGCGCTCAGCGCTTTTTTGTCGCCTTGCAGCCATTTATCGAAGCGGGCGTTGGGTGTCACTAGCGTTTCTTCAAAAGCGGCGATAGCGGTGGTGACTTCATCAATTGTCACTTTTTCACTGCCAAACGACTTTTTGAATTCAGCCACGTATTGCGGTATCGACTGCAACACATCGACAGTCAACTCATGGGTAAAAGCCATTTCTCCCGGATTGGCAATCGGGCCACCCGCTTGCGCTTTCAAATCGGCCGCGCGGCCATCCCAAAACTGCGCCAGATTCAAACTGGAATTGAGCACGGTAGGGGCATTGATGGGGCCTTGAAACCAGTTATGGCCGATGGAAGTTTTCAGGTTATCCGTACCCCCCATTGATAAGTTGTGGCAGGAATTGCACGAAATAAAACCGGATTTGGACAAACGCGGATCGAAATACAGCTTTTTGCCTAGCTCGACCAAAGCCGGATTAACAGGCTTGGCCGCTTTGATCGGTTGTATGGGTTCTTTGGCGTTTGCTGCTAACAACAAATTGGGCAATGTGGCCAAAGCCAGCGCAATAGCCATGAGTAGAGGGTGGGATTTTTTCATGAAGTAACTTCGTCCAGCGGGGGAAAATGATGATTCTACAAGGGATTTTGTCTTCGATGTAAGTCCATCTGAATAATACTGCCAACATTAGCGATATTGGTGCGAATTATGTGCTCGCGCGGCATGGCGGTGTAAAAAGCTGGCTTCTGGAGGCAAGGTTTTACCTATCTTCTGGGCAATAACGAGCCGGCAATCATGGTCATCCACGCGCCGATAAAGGTCAGCCACAGCCATGGATCAGGCGGCGGAAAAATCCAGCTTGCCGGTAGCGCGCGCTTTTTCTATGACAGGCAACACGCCGCCTGTCATATCGGAAACCAGATAGCCGATGTAGAGCAAACCGCTGATGACCACAATCATCTGTATGAAATCCAGAATGGCAACGGACATCATGCCGCCAAACGTGGTGTAAGTCAGGACGATGGCGGTACCCAGTATCATGCCGTGTTCCACACTCACCGCGCCATCGGTAATCATTTTGCCTTAAACTGCGCCAGTCCAGCGGCTATAAATCTCGAACAACACCAACACGATTAAAGCACCGGCAATTAGCCTGAGCCAGCCATTCTGGCGTTTTTGTTCGCGCACCAGCAGGTGTAGTTCGTGATTTTGGGATGACTTTTGCTGGTCTTGCAATAGCGTTTGCAACAGTCGCGGCATTTGCGGGATGGCGGTGCGCCAATGGGGTAATTCTGTTTTGAGATTGCGCACTACACTGCGCCAGCCCATTTGTTCAGACATCCAGCGCTCCAGAAACGGTTTCGCAGTTGCCCATAAATCCAGATTGGGATCCAGATCGCGCCCCAAGCCTTCAATATTTAGCAGGGTTTTTTGCAGCATGATGAGTTGCGGCTGAATGATGACACCAAAGCGGCGCGACATTTGAAACAGGCTGAGCAAGGTTCTGCCAAAGGAAATATCTTTAAGCGGCTTATCAAATATCGGTTCACAGATTGCACGCACAGCGGTTTCCAGGGCATCGGCATTAGTATCCGCAGGCACCCAGCCGGATTCAATATGCGCCACGGCTACATCGCGGTAATCGCGTTTGAAAAAGGCCAAAAAATTGCGCGCCAAATAGTATTTGTCGGTGTCATTCAGCGTACCCATGATGCCGAAATCCAGTGCGATATAACGGCCATCGGCGGCGACCTGGATATTGCCGGGGTGCATGTCGGCATGAAAATAGCCATCCCTGAACACCTGGGTAAAGAAAATCTCCACGCCGTCACGCGCCAGCTTGGGTATATTCACCCCCATTTTGCGCAAATAATCCACCTGGCTGATAGGTGTGCCATCCATGCGCTCCATCACCATGACTTGCTCGCGGCACCAATCCCAATGCACCTTGGGCACCATCAGCAACTTGCTGCTGGCAAAATTGCGCCCCAACAGGCTGCAATTGGCGGCTTCCAGTGTCAAATCCAGCTCGCTGTGTATATGTCGCCCGAATTCCGCCACAATCTCGCGCGGTTTCAAACGCTTGCCTTCAGACCACAGCTTTTGCAGCAACCAAGCGGCGCTATCCAGCAATGCCAAATCCTTGGCAATGACAGCGGCAATGCCGGGACGCAGAATTTTGACTGCAACCGGCGTGCCATCCGGCAAATGCGCAAAATGTACCTGCGCCACCGAGGCGCTGGCGATGGGCTGCTGATTGAATTGCGCAAACACCTGCTCTACCGGTTGCGCGAATGCCAGCTGTATGGTCTGCGCCACAGAGGTATAGGCGACAGGCGGCACTTGATCCTGCAATTTGGCCAGCTCGTCGGCTATATCCAAGGGTATCAAATCACGCCGGGTGGAAAGCATTTGGCCGAATTTGACGAAAATCGGCCCCAGCGTTTCCAGTGCCAAGCGCAGCCGCTCGCCGCGCGGTGCCTGAAGCTTGCGCCAGAATAACAGGGTGTTGACGAGCTTTTGCAGCCAATTCAGTTTGGCATGACCCAGAATGAATTCATCCAGGCCAAAGCGCATGGAAATCAGCATGATTTTTACAAGACGAAATAAAAGCATCAGGCGGCTGGTTTCTTGTTCAGTTTTTCCGTGATCGCTGCTTCCAGCTTTTGCAGCCGTTTTGCCAAGCGCTCGGCATCATCGCGCACATCATCCACATCGCTTAAAAATTGTTGGATGGCATAGTTGGCGGCAATCAGCTGCTGATCTTCACGCAAGTATTCGGTGAGAGATGCGGTCGCGTTTTGGGCTTGGGCGCTCACTTGCTCTGTGGCTTTGCGGCCAAAGCTAGTCACTTTGCTCGCAGGCATAGCGCCGACGATTCGGCTTAAATCTTCTTCATAATTCCAGGAAAATCCACGCAATACTTTTGCCAGCGTAGCGGCTAACTCAGAATCACCCTCCAGGGTAATCAGCGAGTTTGCGGCTTCATCATTTGCCAGCAAGCGAAGTGCGACAGACATTGGAATGGTAACTGTGGCTTCGGGTGTGCTGGATTCGCCCGCGATGGCCAAACCACCATCTTCCAAAACCACAAGCGTGACATTTAACGGCGGTAAACGAAAATTGACAGATTTGCTGGCAAAAGGTTGAAGTTGTTCTTTTGCTGTTAGATTCTGGTTGATTAAATGATTTAATAGTTTTGTAAGTAGTGGCTTGAGCATAATGAGTCAGATTTTCCAACCTTTATGCAAGGCCACAACGCCTGCCGCCAGATTGTAATAATCCACTTTGGCAAATCCCGCATCCAGCATCATCTGGCGCAAGGTTTCCTGATCCGGGTGCATACGAATGGATTCGGCCAGATATTGGTAGCTGTCGGCATCCTTGGCGAATAGCTTGCCCATGAGTGGCAATAGCTTAAAGGAGTAAGCATCATAGAGCGGAGCGAGCGGTTTCCATATTTGCGAGAATTCCAGAACAAGTAAGCGCCCACCGACTTTGAGCACGCGCTGCATTTCAGCCAACGCTTTTTCTTTGTGCGTCATATTGCGCAGGCCAAAAGCCACGCACACGCAATCAAAATACTGGTCAGGAAAAGGCAGCTTTTCTGCATCACACTGCAAGGCCGGGGCGGTCAGGCCAGCATCAATCAGACGGTCGCGGCCTACGGCTAGCATGGAAGCATTAATATCAGTCAACACAACTTCGCCCGTATCACCCACTTTTTTGGCAAACAAACGCGACATATCGCCGCTGCCTCCCGCCACATCCAGCACACGGCCACCTGCGCTCACACCGCTAATCTCAACCGCAAAACGCTTCCATCCACGATGCAAGCCAGCGGACATGACATCGTTCATCAAATCATAATTACGTGCAACAGAATGAAATACTTCACCGACTTTTTGCGCCTTTTCGTTTTCATTTATCGTTTTAAAACCAAAATGCGTACTACTCTCTTCACTCATACCAGCTCCTTGCGCGCGACCCCTGCTGCGGCGAGGCGGCCCAAATACTCCAACCAGAGCGCATCATAATTTTTAGCCAGATTGTGTAAGTAGTCCCACGAATACAGCCCGGTGTCATGACCATCCGAAAAAACCAGCTTGACGGCATAATGGCCAACAGGTTCTATGCCTACAATGTTGACCTCTTCTTTGCCCATTTGCAGCACTTCTTGTCCGGCACCATGGCCACGCACTTCGGCAGAAGGCGAGTAAACACGCAGAAATTCGCAGGAAAATCTGGCATTGGTGTCGTCATCAAACGATATTTCCAATACGCGCGAAGCTTGATGCAAACGAATATCGACGGGACGTGGCGGGTTAGCGGTTAGCGCAGTCATGATGAATTACTTTTAAAGGTTTTTGTTAAAGTCACGATAATAGCAGAATAGGTCTATCAGAACGCAGTTAAGGCGGCTGTGATACCTAGGCAATTTCGCTGTTCATGGAACCTTTTTCAGAGGCTTCTGGCTTGGTTACAAATCCGACTCGGCGCAATAGCCGACTGATTTGTTTAATTAATTTTTAAACCATGCTAGAGTGATAATCAACTAAACGCACTAAGGTAGAAACGTGGCGGAAAACCAGATAGCCCATCAATTCACCGCTTACGCTCAGTGGCGAAAAGCACTTTTTGATTCGATTAGTGAATATCAACACTGGCTCACTGAGCAGGAGTTGATTGATAGTCAAATAGAAAAGCATATCCAGCATATTTTGGAAAAGCTGCGCGACGACAAGCTTAATGTCGCTTTTGTTGCAGAATTTTCGCGCGGCAAATCCGAGTTAATCAACGCGATTTTCTTTGCTGATTATGGGCAGCGCATGTTGCCGTCCAGCGCCGGTCGTACCACCATGTGCCCGACGGAGTTGCTTTACGATGCGGCGTTGCCAACCTCATTACGCTTACTCCCCATAGAAACACGTTTACTGGATGCAACTACTTCAGAATACAAACGGCGGCCTGAAGAATGGACGATCTTTGAATTTAACATCAAAGACAACGAAACCATGCAGGAAACCTTTAAGCAAGTGAGTCGTACCAAACGTGTCAGCGTCGAGGATGCGGAGCGCTATGGCTTATATGATCCCAATAGTGCTGATGATGCAATGAACCTGAATGCAGATGGCAGTATCGACATTCCCTGCTGGCGCTATGCGGTGATTAATTTCCCCCATCCGTTATTGGAGCAAGGCTTGGTTATTTTTGATACGCCAGGCTTGAACGCTATCGGTACCGAACCTGAACTCACGCTGAACATGCTACCCAACGCCCATGCGGTGTTGTTTATTCTCGCAGCGGATACCGGTGTCACCAAATCGGAAATTGACGTTTGGCGACAATTTATCAGCGGCGTACGCTTCAAGCAAAAGGGCAGGTTTGCAGTCCTGAATAAAATTGACGGCTTGTGGGATGAACTCAAGCAGGATGCTGAAATAGAGAAAGAAATTGTTAAACAGGTAGAGAGTAGTGCCAGCTTGCTGGGGCTGGATACCCAGCATATTTTTCCGGTTTCGGCGCAAAAGGGTTTGCTAGCCAGAATAAATGGCGATGAAAAACTTTTAACGCAAAGCCGTCTGCCATTATTGGAAAAAGCGCTGTCTGAAGAGCTAATGTTATCCAAAAAAGACATCGTGCGCAGCAATACGCAGGGCGAGATTGAAGAGCTGATAAATAATGCGCGTACTATCCTGGCAGCAAGAACGCTAGGACTTGGCGATCAGCTGGAAGAGTTAAAAGGGCTGCGTGGCAAAAACGAAGACGTCATTGCGCACATGATGAGTAAAGTTAAAACAGATAAAGAAAGTTTTGATAAGGGCTTGCAGCAATTCCAGGCGCTAAGGAGTATTTTTTCACAACAAGCCAATCAGTTACTAACGTTGCTTGGTATGGAGGTACTTAAGGAGCAGGTCAAGACAACTAGAGCAACTATGCTCTCAGCCAATTTTACAAAAACATCCGAGATGCCATGGATGTGTTCTTTGTTGAAATTAAAGATCGTTTGATTAAGTCAGACCACCAAGCCAATGAAATTAAAAAGATGATGGATGCCATGTATGCAAAATTTGCGAAGGAACATGGCTTGCGTGAATTCGACATTCCCCAATACACCTCGCTACGTCACCAAAAAGAACTGGCTAAACTTGAGCGCGCTTATAAAGAGCGATTCAACACACTGCTAAACATGCTTTCCAATGAGAAAGCCACCTTAACTTCAAAGTTTTTTGCAACGCTGGCAAGTCGTGTCATTACCTTATTTGAAACAGCGAATCATGATGTGGAGGGCTGGCTTAGGTCTGTCATTTCCCCCATGCAATCGCAGATAAAAGAACATCAAATGTTGCTACGCAGGCGACTGGACAGCATTAAGCGCATTTATAAATCTACCGACTCTCTGGATGAACGTATAGGGAGTTAGCAGTGCTGGAAAAGGCGTGCTGAAACAGATAGCCGACCTGGATGCTTTTCAGCAAAAAATTAGCGCTGCACTGAATTCCAATACCGACAATGTTCCATTATTCAAGTCGGCCTGACTCAAATGACCCTGGCCACGCTACTATTTCTGTTTGGAATTACCGTCATTTTTTTAGGATTGGTTGCTATCGGCATATTATGGGCGATCAAAAGTGGGCAATACGATGATATGGAAGGTCCGGCGCAGCGCATTTTAATGGATGACAACGATCCGATGATTCCGTTTAACCACTTGAATCACGAGGTCAATAAGAATAGTATTAAGAAATAATTTACAAGCGAGATTTTTTTATGAAGACTTATTTTACTTTTGATAATTTACCAATGACCATTGTAGTGGCTTTAATCGTGCTGGCATGGTCGAGCATACTGTCTGTCATTTTATTTGGGTAACTCACAAGCCGTCGTCGCAACAAACCAAAAACGCATCCCTGTAATAAAAAGGGCATGTAAAAACATTGTTTTTACATGCCCTTTGTCCAATCAAAACCTTCAATCAAAGTTTGGGTGCTGGCTCGAATCTCAATGCGGCCGAGTTAATGCAATAACGCAAGCCGGTAGGTGGCGGCCCATCAGAAAAAACGTGGCCTAAATGTGCGTCACAAATATTGCAAATCACTTCCGTACGCACCATACCGTGCGATTTATCCGTTTTTTCACGCACATTGGCGGGGTTTAGTGACTTAAAATAACTGGGCCAACCGCAACCAGCATCGAATTTGGTGTCGGATTCAAATAGTGGTGTTCCGCAGCAAACACAGGTATAAATACCGATTTCGTCGTGGTGCGTATATTCTCCTGTACCTGGCCGTTCGGTTGCAGCGTGACGGGTAACTTCATATTGAATCGGGCTGAGTTGTTGTTGCCACTCAACATCTGATTTGATCACTTTCTTCATGACAATGTTTCCGTCTCAAAATTAATTTAAACATGCTTTCTGCACTAAAAAACGGCTTATCCCAGATTCGCCCCTAACAAATTACCTATGCCATAAGTGAGTACCCCTGCTGAGCCACCTATCACCAGCATACGCAAACCACCCCATAGCGCATCTCGCCCGGTAAATAGCGAAAGTGTGGCGCCTATGCCGAATAATGCCAAGCCAGTTAATGAGACTGAGACTTGTAATGAATGCTTAATCGTAAACAAATAAGGCAGCATAGGGATAATACCCCCAGCGACAAAAGCGAAGAAAGACGAAAAAGCCGCCAGCCAGGGCGAGCCTAATTCGTCCGGGTTCAAACCCAGCTCTTCACGTGCCAGCGTATCCAAGCCAAGCTCTGGGTCGGCGATCATATGTTGCGCCATGGCCTGGGCCTCCTCTTCCTGCATTCCACGAGCGATATAAATCAAAGCCAGCTCATCCGCCTCTTCTTCTGGATATTGCGCCAACTCTTCGCGCTCCAACCCGATTTGATATTCAAACATCTCGCGTTGTGAGCGCATGGAAATGTATTCACCGGCTGCCATGGAAAACGCGCCCGCCAGCAAACCTGCAACACCGGTCAGCAAAATCACGCTGTTGGCACTGGCTGCACCCGCTACCCCCATAATCAAACAAGCAATTGAAACCAAGCCATCATTCACACCAAACACCGCTGCGCGTAGACCGCCACTGTTGCTGGTGCCCCGATGGCTGGCTCCAATATCTTTAATTGATCTGGGAACCGGGTGATAGCCGGTCTTGCGCGTACCGGTAAGATGACTGTGATTGTAAACCGATAGGCCGCGAATTTTAATGGCGGCTAAAATAGGTTTGATTTTTTCAGCCCCAATATGGCGAATCAGCCAAATGACAAGCCTGACGCGAAGCTCAGGCATATATTTATCGGGTAGCTTCTGACCCGCCTCTTTTATGGCTTGCGCCCAAAGCCCAGCCTGATGCTCGGCCTCAATAGCCAGCTGTGCAAACAAGGCCTTGCGCGAGGCGATTGTTTCAGTTTCGGCCATGGCTTGGTACAAATGTACCGAACGCTTTTCTTCTTGCCAGCTATTGATTTGCGGTTCCATATTTCAACCTCACTTTAGCTCAAGGTACTCTAAATCTCATAGCGCCGATACTGCACGGCTTCGGCTATATGGGCAGGCTTTATCGTGGGCGCATCAGCCAGATCAGCAATGCTGCGCGCTACTTTTAATATACGATGATAGGCGCGGGCGGAGAGGCTAAGGCGGTTGATGGCTTGTTTTAATAAATTCAAACCCACTTCATCGGGAGTGCAGAATTGTTCAATCTCCAAACTGCCAAGCAAAAAATTGGCTTTGCCTTGGCGTGCCAGCTGTAATTTGCGAGCATTTTCAACGCGCGTTCTGATTTCTGCGCTGGCTTCGCTATTGCCTTTTGCGGTCAGTTCATCTTCGCGTAGCGCAGGCACTTCAATATGCAAATCTATACGATCCAACAGTGGACCGGAAATTTTCGATTTGTAGCGCGATACCTGATCCGGCGTGCAGCGGCATTTGTTGTTGTAATGCCCCAAATAGCCACAAGGACAAGGGTTCATCGCCGCAATCAATTGAAAGCTGGCAGGAAAATCCGCCTGACGTGCCGCGCGGGAAATCGTGATGTGGCCAGATTCCAGCGGTTCACGCAACACTTCCAGCACTCTACGATCAAACTCCGGCAATTCATCCAAAAACAAAACGCCATTGTGGGCGAGGGAAATTTCTCCTGGACGCGGAATTCCACCGCCACCCACCAAGGCCACGCCTGATGCTGTGTGATGAGGCGAACGAAAGGGTCTGCGCTTCCAGTTGCTACTGCAAAATGCGCCGTTAAGGGATTGAATGGCGGCGGATTCAAGCGCTTCTTGCTCGGTCATGGTGGGCAAAATGCCAACAAAACGTGAGGCCAGCATGGATTTTCCTGTGCCTGGCGGACCGGATAGCAAAATGCTATGCCCACCTGCGGCGGCAATTTCCAGAGCGCGCTTGGGGGATGATTGCCCTTTAACTTCACTGAAATCAGGATATTCAATCACGGTAATTTCTGTTTCCGCCTGGTAGCGGGCTAACTCGGTGTGTCCCGCCAAATGCGCACAAACCTCCAGTAGGGACTTTGCCGGAAAAATAATCGCATCACGCACCAGCGCGGCTTCTGCGGCGCTTTCATAGGGCAGGATGAAGGCACGTTTGGGGATACCTGTTGAGAGAGCCTCTTTATTACCGTGCATCATGCTCACGGTCATGGCGAGCGCACCGCGAATAGGACGCAAATCGCCCGTCAGCGCCAATTCTCCGGCTATTTCATAGCGATCCAGCGGCTCCAACGGAATCTGCCCCGATGCTGCCAATATGCCCAAAGCAATCGGCAAATCATAACGACCGCTTTCCTTGGGTAAATCTGCCGGTGCCAGATTCACGGTAATACGGCGCGCGGGGAACTCAAACTGCGCGGTTTGCAAGGCCGCGCGCACACGGTCTTTGCTTTCTTTCACTTCAGCTTCAGGCAAGCCCACAATGGTGAAGCTGGGCAAGCCATTGGCCAGATGCACTTCAACAGTGACCTCAGGTGCATCCATGCCCGCGAGTGCGCGGCTATGTAGAACGGCTAAACTCATTGCAAACTATTCGCTCTCTTTTTGCAGCAAAATTTCGAGCCCAGCCAGTTTTTCTTCGAGATTTTCTAGTTTTTCACGCGTTTTGCGCAATACTTCAGCCTGTATATCAAATTCCTCGCGTGAAACAAGCTCCAATTTGGTGAGCGCGCCCTGTAATAGTGCGCGAAAATTCTTTTCCACATCTACGGCAGGATTGCTCCCCACTAACTCTTTGAATTTTAATGATAAATCATCAATAAAGCGTAAATTAACCATGTTTTTCTCCATAATTTTTAAGCAGTTTAGCAGGTTTTTAATACTTATAAAGCCTGCTTGAAAATGAAATTATTATTTAACTCATTGATTTTTATCAACTAATAACATGGCATAGGTATTGCTTTATGAAAACAGCCGTATGAACATAAATTTTTTACACTACAACTTCGAGAGGAAACACCATGCGCCAATCACTTCTATTAGCCGCCGTACTCGGCACTTTTGCACTACCTGTTACCGTATTGGCAGCCGATGCAGCTCCTGCAGAAGCCGCAGCCACACCTGCCGCTCCAGCCGCTGAAGCAAAATCAGACCACACCTTCACCTATAACATCGGGCTTTATAGTCAATATGTTTTCCGTGGCTTGACGCAAACGCAGGAAAATGTAGCGGTTCAAGGTGGTGCAGACTATTCTCACTCCAGTGGCTTTTATGCCGGCACCTGGGCCTCCAATGTTAGCTGGCTGGGTGATACTGGCAACTACGATGGTGCGAGCATTGAATGGGATATTTATGGCGGTTACCGCAACACCATACTGGATACCGGCATTGGCTACGATGTAGGTTTGCTGCAATACGTATATCCAGGAATTAATCGTAGAAATCCGGCCGCTATTGACCCTTTTACGAGCGAAGTGTATGCCGCTTTAAGCTATAGATGGATTACCGGTAAAGTTTCTGTAGTTGCCAATAACAATGCATTCGCAATCGGAAATGCACGTGGCTCTTGGTATGCAGAAGGCAACGCCAATGTGCCTATTGATGACTTCGGCTTTACCAAAGATACGGGGGTCACACTCAATTTTCATGTCGGCCATCAGGAATTTGAAGGGAGTGATGCTTCTGGTGTTGCCAATTCGAAGTATTCGTATACCGATTGGAAACTTGGTGCAACCAAATCCTGGAGCAATGGCATCAATGTAGGTTTTTATTACACCGATACCGATGCCATCAAAGCCAACTGGCTAGATCTTTCAGGCAAATTTCTTGGTGCTGAACAATTTGTCGGTTTCATACAAAAAACTTTCTAGCTCGTTGGTAAGTTTTAAAGAAGTATTACTCTGGAGAAAAACATGAAATTTGTATCCGCAATTATCAAGCCGTTCAAGCTGGACGAGGTACGGGAAGCGCTATCAAGCATAGGCGTGCAAGGCATTACCGTCACCGAAGTCAAAGGCTTTGGCCGTCAAAAGGGGCACACCGAGCTGTATCGGGGTGCGGAATATGTGGTGGATTTTCTGCCTAAAGTAAAACTAGAGGCGGCTATCAAGGACGATTTACTAGATCTAGTGATAGAGACCATAGAAAAATCTGCCTCTACAGGCAAAATCGGTGATGGCAAGATTTTCATCTTTGATCTCGAACAAGTTTATCGTATCCGTACCGGTGAAACCGGTGTGGATGCGCTTTAAGGGGATAAAAATGAAAAAGTTTCTTTCTGCTTTAGCTTTAGTCAGCACCTTGGGCTTGGGTGTTTTTGGCGTAAATAGCTTAAGTGTTGCCGAAGATGCACTACCGGCTACCGCAGCCACTACAGAAGCAGCACCTGTTGTGGCAGCGGAAGTAGCCGCTCCCGCTGCTGTAGAAGCCACACCTGTTGTAGCGGAAGCGCCTGTCGCCGCACCAACCCCCAATAAAGGCGATGTCTCCTGGATGCTAATCGCCACTATATTGGTTGTTTTGATGAGCATTCCCGGTTTGGCCTTGTTTTACGGTGGCTTGGTACGCTCCAAAAACATGCTGTCGGTGTTGATGCAAGTCTTCTCCATCTTTGCCTTAATCACCGTATTGTGGGTGATTTACGGTTACTCGGTGGCGTTTACGCAAGGCAATGCTTTCTTTGGCGGATTTGGTCGGGCATTCCTATCCGGCATCTATAATCCGCTAGATGGCAGCGTGGCAAATGCGGCTACATTTAGTAAAGGCGTGGTCATCCCAGAGTTCATTTTTGTGGCATTCCAAGCCACATTTGCGGCGATTACCGTTTCACTCATCGTCGGTGGTTTTGCCGAACGCATGAAGTTCTCAGCTGTATTATTGTTCTCGGCACTCTGGTTCACTTTTGCCTATTTGCCGATGGCGCACATGGTTTGGTTCTGGGCAGGCCCGGATGCTTATACCTCGCAAGCAGCGGCAGATGCGGCAACCGCAACAGCGGGTTGGCTATTTCAAAAAGGCGCGCTGGACTTTGCCGGTGGTACCGTGGTGCATATCAATGCCGGTGTAGCTGGTCTGGTAGGCGCTTATATGGTGGGCAAGCGTATCGGTTACGGCAAAGAAGCGCTGGCACCACATAGCATGACGATGACCATGATTGGTGCATCCTTGCTCTGGGTAGGTTGGTTTGGCTTTAACGCGGGTTCAGCGCTTGAAGCAGGCGGCACTGCCACCCTGGCCTTTATGAACACGCTAGCGGCAACCGCTGCTGCCGTGCTTACCTGGTTGGCGGCTGAATGGTTGCTGAAAGGTAAACCCTCCATGTTGGGCGCAGCCTCCGGTGCAGTTGCAGGTCTGGTAGCCATTACTCCGGCTTGCGGCTGGGTAGGGGTAGGTGGTGGTTTGGCCATAGGCGCACTGGCAGGCGTGGTTTGCTTCTGGGGTGTGACAGGGTTGAAGAAAATGCTCGGTGCAGATGATGCGCTTGACGTTTTTGGCGTGCATGCGGTTGGTGGCATTCTCGGTGCCTTACTGACCGGTGTATTTAACACCTGGAAATTTGGCGGCACAGGTATCTACGACTACGTCAACAACAAGTGGATTGATACTGAAGTCGGTACACAAGTTTGGATACAGGCGCAAGCCGTGTTGACTTCAGTGGTATTGTCTGCCGTAGTTGCCTTCCTGGCTTTCAAGATTGTGGATGTGTTGATTGGTCTGCGTGTTAGCGAAGAGTCTGAACGTGAAGGTTTGGATACAAGTGAACACGGCGAACGCGCTTATCACTCCTAAGTCGCTTGGGCTTGAGTTAATGAGTAATAGGCGTTAAAAAGAAAACGGGCACGAAAGTGCCCGTTTTTTTATGCCGCTAGAGAAGTACTTAATTAAAAAGGTAAAAGTGCTCGCATGCGACGCGCCATTTGCCCTAACTTCGTACCGTCCAGTTGATAATGTTTATGTAGCGGTTTACGCACTTCCCAGCGGCACTTCAACCCCGCAGGAAACGTCACCAAATCACCTTTACCAAAAGTTACGGGCACACCACCTTCAGGAGTAATCACGCATTCACCTTCCAGTATCCAGGCAATTTCCTGCTCATGGAATGTCCAGGGAAATTCAGAAACTTCCTTTTCCCAGGTTGGCCATTTGGTAACGCCCAATTCATCCAGGCGAGCCGTCTTGGGCTTGCGTTCAACGATGATTTTGCTCATTTTGTTGTCCTTTAATTACTAAAATTTAGCAGAGCGGAATGTTACCAGTTGCGATCATTTTGTCCTATGACCAATGCACTATCCGTAAAACTTCTACATTAAACGCTATCATTTACCCCTTGATCCCCTTACAAGAGCCTACATGCCAACCTCCGGTCATCAAATTTTCACCTATCGCAATCATGCCTTTCTAAAGCTATTGGCTTTTCGTATGCAAATGGTGCTGGCTTACCAGATTATGGCCGTTGTCGTCGGCTGGCATATTTACGAGATTACGCACGATACGCTTGCACTGGGATTAGTGGGTTTGGCAGAAGTGGTGACTTATTTTAGCTGCGCACTTTTCGCAGGCCATGCCGTAGATCATTACTACTCACGGCGCAAATTTGGTGCACTCGCTGCCGTGATGTTGTGTCTGAATGCCTTTACTCTAACCGCGCTTTCTGTGGGCTGGATAGGCGGCAATGCCAGCTTGTGGATTTATAGCTCCATCGCCTTTACCGGCATCGCGCGTGCTTTCATTGCTCCCAGCTACACCACGCTGTTTGCCATCATCCTGCCCAGAGAAGAATACGCTCGCGCTTCCAGCATAGGCAGCGCTGTCTTGCAAACCGGCTTGGTGGTTGGCCCGGCGGTAGGGGGGCTATTGGTAGGCTTTGCCAGCAAAACAGCGGCTTATTCGGTGGCTACATTGCTGTGTTTAGGGGCGCTGCTAGCCATGACATCACTCAAAGTGAAAGAACCACCAGCCGTCGAGAGCGCACCCGTATTCACCAGCATTCGTGAAGGCTTGCGTTTTGTGTTTAATCATCAAATTGTGCTGGGGGCCATGTCACTGGATATGTTTGCCGTATTATTTGGTGGCGCTGTGGCCATGCTGCCCGCTTTCATTCAAGACGTATATCATTATGGACCGGAAGGCTTGGGCATATTACGCGCCGCTCCTGCCGTGGGTGCCATCATCACCAGTGTGGCACTCGCGCGCCACCCTATCAATCTCCATGCGGGACGTTGGTTGTTAGGTGCTGTTGCCGGCTTTGGTTTTTGTATCATCGGCTTCGCTGTCACCACTTTATTTTGGGTGGCTGCCGCTCTACTTTTACTCTCCGGCATTTGTGACGGCATTTCAGTAGTTTTGCGTACTACCATGCTGCAACTCGCCACACCCGACCACATGCGCGGCAGAGTATCTGCCATTAGTGGCATTTTTATTGGTTCTTCCAATGAACTGGGGGCGTTTGAATCCGGCCTTGCCGCACGACTAATGGGCTTGGTGCCATCGGTGATTTTTGGTGGAGTGATGACGCTGGCCGTGGTGGGAATCACGGCTAAGTTAGCGCCAAAACTCAGAGAGCTGGAACTACATCAACTCCACTGACTGGGTAGAGATGCCCTAAAGTTGATCCGCCAAGTATTGATTTTTTAGCCGCATGTAATGCTCGGCAGAATAAAGGAAATGAGCCATTTCCTTTTCCGTCAGCGGCCTGATTTTTTGCGCCGGACTACCCATATACAGAAAACCGCTTTCCAGCACACGGCCTTCTGGCACCAGGCTGCCAGCAGCAAGTAACACATTTTTTTGCACAATAACTTTATCCATAACGATGCTGCCCATGCCGATTAAACATTCATCTGCTATGGTACAGCCATGCAAAATCACTTTGTGGCCTATGGTTACATGCTTGCCAATGAGAAGTGGCGCGCCTTGCGGGTTCCAGCTCGATTTGTGGCTGACATGCAACACGGATAGATCCTGCACATTGGTGCCAGCGCCTATTTGTATGTGATTTACATCACCGCGTATGACCGTTCCCGGCCAAACCGAAACCTGTTCCGCCAAATGCACATCACCGATTACCGTGGCCGATGGATGGATGTAAACCTCCGCAGCTATCTGCGGCAAAAGGCCTTGATAGCACTGGATATTCTGCGCATTGCTGGTACTTGTTTTTGCAGGCTTATTTATCGTCATAAGCCATAGTATAATCCGACCATGCAAGAATCTTCCTCTATTGGCATAGTCGCGCCACAAACTGCGCATTTTGATGCACCGCTCACGCTTAAAAACGGCGAGGTATTGCCACAGTTTGATCTTACTTATGAAATCTACGGCACATTGAATGCAGATAAATCCAACGCGGTATTGATCTGTCATGCGCTTTCCGGCAACCATCACGTAGCAGGAAAATATACAGAAACCGACAAAAACGCAGGTTGGTGGGATAACCTCATTGGCCCCGGCAAGCCGCTGGATACCAACCGTTTCTTTGTAATTGGCGTGAATAATCTGGGTGGCTGCCATGGTAGTAGCGGGCCAGCCAGTATAGATCCGCTAACACGCCAGCCTTGGGGTTCGACCTTTCCGGTCATCACGGTAGAAGACTGGGTAGCCTCGCAGGCACGGCTGGCGGATTATCTGGGCATACAACAGTTGGCGGCAGTAATAGGCGGTAGTTTGGGTGGAATGCAGGCCTTGCAATGGACGCTAAGCTTTCCCGAGCGCGTACAACATGCGTTGGTAATTGCGTCGGCTCCCAATTTGACCGCGCAGAACATGGCGTTTAATGAAGTCGCGCGGCAGGCCATTATTACCGACCCTGAATTTCATGGCGGCGATTATTACGCGCATGGCGTGGTGCCGCGCCGTGGCTTGCGCATTGCGCGTATGCTCGGCCACATCACCTATTTGTCCGATGATGCCATGGGAATGAAGTTTGGCCGCAAGCTGCGCCATGGCCCGATTAAATACAGTTTTGATGTCGAATTTGAAATGGAATCGTATTTGCGCTATCAGGGCGATAAATTTGCCGGTGAATTTGATGCCAATACTTATTTGCGCATGACACGGGCGCTGGATTATTACGATCCGGCGCTGGAGCATGGCGGTGACTTGAGCGCCGCCCTGAAACCAGCCAAAGCCGATTTTCTAGTGGTGTCATTCACCAGCGATTGGCGCTTTTCACCCGCACGCTCGCGTGAAATCGTCAAAGCTCTACTCGATAACAACCTGTCAGTCAGCTATGCCGAAGTAACGGCAGCGCATGGCCACGATGCCTTCCTCATGCCAGACCCGCACTATCACAGTATCTTGCGTGCTTACCTGAAAAAAATCGAGCTGCGCAAAAACATCAGCGCAGTTCCCATCATTGAGCGGCGAGGTGCGCTATGACCAAAATAGCAAAAACCATACATGCCAGTTTTGCGGAAAAAGCCAAGCTACGCCGCGATTTTGCATTGATTGCCAACTGGGTAAAGCCGGGCGCAAAAGTGCTGGATTTAGGCTGTGGCGATGGTGCCTTGCTCGGCTATCTGCGCGATACGCAGGATGTTTTTGGCTATGGCGTGGAAAAAGATGATGACAACTGGCTGGCCGCGCTAAAAAATGACATTAATGTCATACAAATGGATCTGGAAGCCGGGCTTTCAGGCTTTGAAGCACAATCGTTTGATGTGGTGATACTCTCGCAAACCTTGCAAGCGGTGCAAAACACGGAAGAAATTGTGCATGAAATGCTGCGTGTGGGGCGTGAAGCCATCGTCACTTTCCCCAATTTTGGTTACTGGCGGCATCGTGCGCAGCTTATTAACGGGCAAATGCCGGTATCCAAAAATCTGCCTTATCAGTGGTACGACACGCCCAATGTGCATCTGTGTACCATCAATGACTTTGACCAATTCTGCGCCAGCCACCAGATAAAAATCCTGCAACGACTGGTGCTCACCGATGAAAAGCCCATCAAGCTGCTGCCCAACTTAATGGGCAGTTTGGCCATGTACCGCTTGCAAAGTCGTTAACCCAACATTAGTTACAACGAAAACTCATGCACATTCACATCCTAGGTATTTGCGGCACTTTCATGGGCGGCATTGCGGTGCTGGCCAAGCAGGCGGGCTACCGCGTGACTGGCTGCGATGCCAATGTTTATCCACCCATGAGCACGCAATTAGAAGCACAAGGCGTGGAGCTGATTGAAGGCTTTTCGCCTGAGCAACTAGGCCTTAACCCGGACGTTTATGTCATCGGCAATGTGGTTACGCGCGGCAACCCGCTGATGGAAGAAATTCTCAATCGCGGCTTGCCTTATATCTCTGGCCCGCAATGGCTGGCAGAAAATGTATTGCAGGGCAAATGGGTGCTGGCCGTAGCTGGCACGCACGGAAAAACCACTACCAGCTCCATGTTGGCGTGGATACTGGAATACGCCGGACTGGCTCCCGGTTTTCTGATTGGCGGCGTGCCGCAGAATTTTGACATTTCCGCGCGCTTGCCTGGCGCACCCAGGCAGGAGCCTGGCGGCCGCTCGCCATTTTTTGTGATTGAAGCCGACGAATACGACACCGCGTTTTTTGATAAACGCTCAAAGTTTGTGCATTACCATCCGCGTACCGCCATTTTGAATAATCTGGAATTCGATCACGCGGATATTTTTGCCGACCTTGCCGCCATAGAAACCCAGTTTCATCATCTGGTACGTACCGTGCCGGCTCATGGTTTGATAGTAGCCAATGGCCAGGAAGATAGCCTGCAACGTGTGCTGGCACGCGGTTGCTGGACACCGGTGGAAAGCTTTGGCAGCGCACATGATTGGCAGGCCATTAATGCCGTAGCCGATGGCAGTTTTGATGTGATTTTGAACGACCAGACGCAAGGCCGCGTGCAATGGGCGTTGCAGGGCGAACATAACCGCATGAACGCACTGGCCGCGCTGGCGGCGGCGCGTCATGTGGGTGTGAGCATAGAAGTTGGCATCGCCGCTTTGGGCGAATTTCAAAACGTGAAACGCCGCATGGAAGTGCGCGGTGTGGTCAATGGCATTACCGTATATGACGATTTTGCGCATCACCCCACCGCGATTGCCACCACCGTGGCCGGGCTACGCGCCAAAGTCGGCCGCGCCAAAATTATTGCCGTGCTGGAGCCGCGCTCCAACACCATGAAACTGGGCGTGATGAAAAATGCACTGCCAGCCAGTTTGGTGGATGCAGACAAGGTATTTTGCTATGGTGCAAATTTAGGTTGGGATGCCGCCGCAGCCCTCGCGCCTATACAAGCCAAAGCGGCGGTTCATACCGATTTGTCGCAATTGATTGAAGCCATCGCGCAAGAAGCCAAGCCTGGTGACCAGGTGCTGATAATGAGCAATGGCGGCTTTGCCGGTATTCATCAAAAACTGCTGGGAAGACTCGCGGTTTAAGCACAAATGCGCTGGCTAAAATTAACGCCACTGACTATCGCGCTAGCTATTTCCCTAGCGCTGCATGCCATGATAGGTGTGGTGCATTTTTCTGCACCAAAACCTAAAATCAGCAAAGATAATGCACAAACGCTAGAGGTGGCTCTGGTCAACACCAAGACCAAAAGTAGACCGCGAACGGCAGACACCTTGGCACAAGCCAATCTCGACAGAGGCGGCAATACGGATGCGGACCGCAAAATAAAATCCGCTGCGCCTGCAATGATTAATCAACCAACAGAATTCACTGCCACTCCAACAGCAGCGGTACAGACCTCACCACAAGCGGATACCATCAGTACCACGGCCGCGCGCGAGCAACAACGTATTGCGCAATTGGAAGAACAATCCCGAGCGTTAATGACGCAGATTCAAGCCAGCAATAAAGTAATATCTCAGTCCACACATACTGCCGCCGCACCAGAAGCAGAAAAAGAGATTCTTGAAACACCCACAAAAATAGCCAAAACGGCTGACTTAATGCAAACCAGTTTAAATATTGCCAGACTGGAAGCGATGATAGCAAGACAGCAAGACGAGTATCAAAAGCGACCCAAAAGAAAATTTATTGGGGCACGTACCCAGGAATATCGTTTTGCCGCCTATGTGGAATCCTGGCGGCAAAAAGTGGAGAAAATTGGTAATTTGAATTACCCGGAAGCGGCCAAAGATCAAAAACTTTACGGTCAATTACGCATGACAGTTTCCATTCGCTCTGACGGCTCAGTCGAGCGTATAGAAATCGACAAAAGCTCCGGCCATGCCGTGCTGGATAATGCGGCAAAAAGAATCGTCGAAATGTCAGCGCCCTATGCGGCGTTTCCTGAAGATATACGCAAGGATACCGACATCCTCAGCATTACCCGTACCTGGACTTTCAGCCAGCAGGATAGTCTTTCCAGCATTGAATAAATATCTTTAGGAGGATAAAAATGAATGCAGCCAATTACTTTAAACACCATGTTTTTTTCTGCCTAAATCAGCGCGATGATGGCGCGGCTTGTTGTGCCGCCCAAGGTGCAGAAAGCGTATTTGACTATATGAAATCACAAGTTAAAGCGCTCAAGCTCAATGGTCGCGATAAAGTACGCGTCAACCGCGCCGGCTGTTTTGACCGTTGTTCGGAAGGCCCGCTGATGGTGATCTACCCGGAAGCCGTATGGTATAAATATCGCGATAATCAGGATATTGACGAGATTATTGAAAGCCATCTCAAACAAGGCAATATTGTTAAACGGCTATTAGCCTAGTCACCAATTTTCATAGGTCACTTAACCATGTTAAAAACTCAGTCCAAAGCCATCAGCATTGCCGCCAACCAAGACCAGCCTACCCTCTCCAAAGAACAAAAAGCGTTCAATACGCTCATCGGGAAAATTGAAGTCAAACGCGCCAACCTTGCCGCTTGGCAAGAGGTTATTCCGGCTTACCAGAAAAAGTATGTTAGCGAATTTTTACCCCTGCTCGAAACGACACAGCAGATGAAAATCGAATTGCTATATTGCCTGGATCGCGCCTGCGAGCAAAAAGGATTAAGCTCCACAGAGTGCCGCATGATGCATGAGCTGATTAGCCATTTGGCAGCTGACTTGATTATGGAACGTGACGATGAGGATTTGAAAAATCTCTATAACAAACACAGTGATTCGGATTTTGACACGGAAGAAGCAGCCGCCATGGAGGGCTTGAAAGCCATGATGGAGAGCGAGCTGGGGCTGGATATGAGTGACTTTGACATGAACTCGCCTGAAGACTTGATTGCCCATGCCAAAATCCTCATGCAGGAACAGCAAGCGCAACATTTTGCCAAGCAGGAAGCGCAAGCCGAACAGCAGGCCAAACGCAAAAAAACTGCCAAACAAATTGCCAAAGAGGCGCAACTACAGGCTGAAGAGCAAGAAACTCACCTATCCATCCGTGAGCTATACCGCAAACTAGCCAGCGCCCTGCACCCAGATCGCGAACCTGACCTACAGGAACGTGAGCGAAAAACGGAATTAATGCAGCGCATTAATCAGGCCTACGACCAGAAAAATCTATTGCTGTTGCTGGAACTCCAAATGGAGCTGGAGCACATCGATCAAGCCAGCATCAACAACATCAGCGTCAGCCGCCTGAAGCATTACAACAAAATACTAAAAGAACAACTCGCTGAATTGGAGCATGAAACTTTGCAAGTCGTTGAAGAGTTCAAGGAGCAGTTTGGCCTATCACCCTTTGAGCATGTTTCTTCTGGCAACATCATGCGTCATCTTGCTATTGAAATCGTCGAGATTCAACAGGCCATTCGTCAATCAAAAGACGAGCTACTTATATTTAAAGACATCAAAAAGGTCAAAGCCTGGCTCAAGAATTTGCAACGGCAATCTAAAATGGATGATTTCGACAGGCTTTTTTGATAAATTAAACCACTAATATCCGGTTTATTAACGACCCGAAACGCTGCAGGCCACAATTGACGCGGGATTGCGAGCGATAAAGGGTGGTGTCGATTTGAATTGCCGCCGCCCTCGATTCTGGCATCATGCTCCGGGATTTATCCCGGAGCATGATGCCATGAATGCTGGCAAGACGCTGTTCGCCCAAATAATGGATTTCCTGCCGTGGACAACCTTCGATCGCTATGTCGATCGCTATCTCGATCGGTATGGCGGCAACCGTGGCGTTCGTACCATGACTTGCGCCAAGCAATACCGCCTCATGGTATTTGCTCAATCGACCTGCCGCGAGAGTCTGCGGGACATCGAAGTCGGTTTTGGTGCTCAAGCCGGAAAGCTCTACCATATGGGGTTTCGCGGACAGATGAAGCGTTCGACACTGGCCGATGCCAATGAATCTCGCGACGGGCGAATTTATGCAGATTTCGGGCAGCGCCTGATTGTTCAGGCGCGCGAACTTTACATCAAGGATGATCTTGGACTGGATTTGTCGAACACGGTTTATGCACTCGACTCGACCGCCATCGACTTGTGCCTGTCGGTATTTCCGTGGGCACATTTCGAACCACCAAGGCGGCCGTCAAGATGCATACACTGCTCGATCTTAAGGGCAATATTCCGGCTTCATCCACATCTCTGATGGCAAGATGGCTGACGTTCACGCCCTCGACCTGTTGCAAGCCGGAACCCGGCGCAATCTATGTCATGGATCGTGGCTACGTTGATTTCAGTAGGCTTCATGCCTTGCACCTGGCTGGCGCTTTCTTTGTTACGCGCGCTAAATCCAACATGAAGGCGCACCGGGTTTACTCGGAGAAAACGGATCGATCGACTGGCATTATTTGCGACCAGACGATTACACGGGATGGCGCTTGCACCAAACAGCACTATCCCGTTCCTCTGCGCCGCATTCGATTCAAGGATGCCGAGTCTGGCAGGACGCTGGTCTACCTCACCAACCAGATGATCTTGCCAGCCGCGACCATTTGCGCACTGTACAAGAGCAGATGGCAGGTGGAATTGTTTTCAAATGGATCAAACAGCATCTTCGGACCAAATGTTACTTTGGTACGTCAGAGAAGGCCGTCAAGACACAAATCTGGATCGCCGTTTCGGTTTGTGTCCTCGTGACCATTGTCAAATAACGCCTCAATTTGGACGCTTCGCTCTACACATTGCTACAGATTTTATCGCTCATTCTTTTTGAAAAATCACATTGCAACAAGCACTTACAAACAAAAGCAACACTTCCGATGCCTATCAATTAGATAACCAATTGATTTTATAAGGAATTCAACCCGACACTAGTGTAATTAAACCGAGTCAAGCGACCTTTCACTTAATCAAGAAATGCATGTTTTTTCCATTATGCAAGTGCATAGGCTTGACGGTTCAAGTGCATCCCTGGCAGTGTAGCCAGATCATGATCTGGGATGTGGCGAATAGTGTCGTTCACCATTCACGGATAGATATGACCCGATAACCAGCAGCAGGAAATGGATGCTCCTTTTAAAAAATCATTAAGCCGATACGAATCCCTCCTGTAGCAAGCTACGTGGAATCGCCAACTTTAACGCTCAGCGACTGGTCGGTCAACAAATTAGCCCGCTCGCTCAATTAGCATGGCATCACCATAGCTGAAAAACCGATAATCAGCCTCAACGGCATGCTGATAAGCCTGTTGCACAGATTCCAATCCGGCAAAAGCTGAAATCAACATGAGCAAAGTGCTTTTGGGTAGATGAAAATTGGTTAGTAAGCGTTCTACAACTTTAAATTGATAGCCCGGCGTAATAAAAATATCGGTATCGCCACTGCCAGCGGATAATTCACCAGTGCGCGCTGCGCTCTCTAATGCGCGTAAAGCCGTGGTTCCTACTGCGGTAACCTTGTTGCCGCGTTGCTGTGCCGCTTTAATGAGAGCTACCGTTTGCTCCGGGACAAAATACAGCTCACTGTGCATTTTATGCTGATTGATATCCTCCACACGCACCGGCTGAAAAGTACCAGCACCGACATGTAAAGTAACATAGGCTATCTCTATGCCTTTGTCTTTAAGTAATGCCAGCATAGCCACATCAAAATGCAAACCAGCCGTCGGTGCCGCAATGGCACCAGGAGTTTTTGCGTAAACGGTCTGATAACGCTCCTCGTCTAATGGATTCGCTGCATGGCTAATATAAGGTGGAAGTGGAAGCGTACCATACTGTTTAAGCAATTCCAGAATTGGCATTTCATCTTCAAAACGCAGCAAAAACAAATCATCTCGCCGATCAAGCACAGAAACATTGATAGTACCAGCCAAAATAAGCGGCTGCCCCGACTTGGGTGCTTTTGAAGCGCGAACGTGCGCCAATGCAGTATGCTCATCCAACACACGCTCAATGAGCACTTCAACTTTTCCGCCGCTGGCTTTAACGCCCACAAGACGTGCTTTAATCACGCGCGTATCATTAAATACCAGTAAATCACCCGCTTTCAGGAACTCAGGCAACTCTCGAAACTGATGATCTGCCAGCACACCACTCGCCCCATCCAGCCGTAATAAGCGGCTGGCATTGCGTTGAGATGCAGGAAATTGTGCAATAAGCGCATTCGGTAAATAAAAATCAAAATCTTCAGTTCGCATAAAGCCCAGTCTTTGTTATAATGTCGCCTCTCCAAGCTTCAGTCTCTCATGCCGGGATGGCGGAATTGGTAGACGCACGGGACTCAAAATCCCGCGCTGGAAACAGCGTGCCGGTTCGATTCCGGCTCCCGGCACCAAACACCTGTTTTAAAAAGTATAAAAAATCCTTAGAAGTCATGTGTTACTAGACCCGGGGATTTTTATTGCCTAAAAATGTGTAATTACTTAACCTGGCAGCCTCTGGGTTGTCGGTGCGATTGGTCGCGTATCACGCCGTTCTTTGATTATCCACCGGAAATTCGGAAGGTGATTTACACAACACCATTGAACCCGCCAACATAAAGCTGAGAAAATCACCAAAATCGTGACCCCTTCACATCGGATGTTGGCGCTTCTGAAACTGTTCTACCTTGCAATCCAAAACATCAGTAAAAAATAGACGATGCCAATTCGAGACTGAATAGCCATACTAAACCACTTTACCATTCAGCCTGAGGATAGAATGCCGCGATCTTAATGGATTTCGTTATTAGTGACACTCCCCCAGTTAGCGGCTGCGCTCGAACTCTCCTTCGAGCACATGCCAGCCCTGCTTAAGCGCAGCGAGTGCCACGTTAAAATCTTTACCCAATCCGGGCAATACCAACAGAAGCGAGGGTCTTTGAACAATTTCAGTAACTAATCTGCCGACCTTCACCTGCCCCTCTTTTGTCAAAATACGGGCCGGATCTAATCCTACTTCCTGGCTCACAGTGTCGCATACACTACGCAAGGCAAAATATGGCAAATTAGCCATTTCAGCCACGAGTGCCACCGCTGCACTTTCCATATCAACGGCAAGCGCCCCTGATTTTTCTGCTAAATTAAGCTTGGCCGCTGGGCTTAACACCGCTTGCTCTACACTCACCAATTTGCCACAGCGCCAATTCAATGCCGTTCTTTCCAGCGCAGCACTACATCTTGCCACACCAGTAACATCAGCTTTAAATTCCCGCTCTCTTCCAGTAAAGGTGTCGGCTAAAAGCAGATCTCCTGTTGCCAAATCTTCAATCAGCCCGCCTGAAATGCCCAAACTCACCAGCGCCTTTACGCCCTGGCTCAGCAGCCATTGTGCGGCCTCTTCTGCTCTGGCTAAACCCAAACCACTTTGCACAACCAAGCAAGTAGCGCTAACTTGCTGATAGCTAAATATGCTTAGATTGGTTTTAAGTGGTAGCCAGCCTTTGCGTCCGAATACTGCAAAGGCCTCAGGTGGCATGGCAACAACAACGCCTATCAAAAATAGCACTCCTGATTGCTCATTGAAAATGACTGCTTATGCTCGCATCAAGACATAAACAAAAACTCCGCACTATTACCCGGTGTTTTTGTTTATTTTTTCGGACGCGATGCCCGAATGTCACTATTTAACAAACCCCAACCTAGCTAAAAGCTCTTCGAGTATTTACTTTACGAGCAGCCAATTGGGCAGGAAGTGTTCCTAAAAGGGGTTCAGCAGCCAAGCCAGACATCTGCCGTGTAGAGTCGCCATTACGCAAGCTTTGATAGACACCTAAAGCCCAAAGTGGGAAGTATTGGCTATAGCCATGATATAACAGGTAAAAAACTTTAGGGAAGCCTGTACCTGTGTACAAATGCTCTTCCCACTGACCATCGGCATTGAGACTGCTGACCAAATACTGGATGCCGCGCTTTACACTATTGCTATTCACTTCTCCAGCAGCCATCAAACCTAGTAGCGCCCAAGCCGTCTGAGAAGCAGTACTCTTGCCTACACCCGCCAACTTGGCATCATCATAGCTATCACAAGTCTCACCCCAACCCCCGTCTTCATTTTGGCATGAGTTAAGCCAAATTACAGATTTACGAATATAAGGCTGGCCCACATCCTCTCCGAGGGCATTCAGTGCACATAACACCGACCACGTACCATAAATATAATTAACACCCCAGCGCCCAAACCAAGCACCATTTTCTTCTTGCTCTTTACGCACAAAGGCCAAGCCACGCTCTATCGGCGGGAAGTGACGGTTGTAGCCCAACATTGACAACAGCTCAATACAACGTGCGGTCAAATCAGCAGTACCAGGATCAAGCAAAGCACCGTGGTCAGCAAATGGAATGTTATTCAGATAGAGACGATTATTGTTAATATCAAATGCACCCCAACTACCATCCGAGCTTTGCATACCCAGCACCCAATTCACAGCGGGTTGAATATGTTCTGTCAATGTATGCGGGTTTCTGTGCGCGCCTGCACGCAACAATGCCATCAGCACAACACAAGTATCATCTACGTCCGGAAACTGAGCGTTTTCAAATTGGAATGCCCAACCTCCTGGCGCCAAATCCGGTGCTAAATCACACCAGTCACCACGAGTAAAAATTTGCTCTTTAAGTAGCCAGGCCACACTGCTTTTAATCGCCGGGTGCGACTCAGGCACACCAGCTTCTATCAAAGCATTAATTGTGAGGCAAGTATCCCAAACAGGTGACACACAAGCCTGACAATAGGCCTCGTCAGCCTGCTCAACAATCAGATCATTAACAGCTTTTGTACCGCGCACCATGTCAGGGTGGTTATCATCGTAGCCTAGGGCTTTCAGCGCCATCAGAGCATTGGCCATGGCAGGAAAGATGCCACCAATGCCGCCTTCACCCTGCATGTGTTCGCGCACCCAAACATCAGCGCGGCGTAACGCTCTGCCACGTAATTTTTGTGGCATTAATGGATCTACAAAACGTAACACTGAATCTAGTAGGATAAATGCATTATGCAGGTAGCGACCTGGAATAAAATGGTCAAGATGCCGCAGGTTTTGCGGTGGGCTGGTAAATAACTCAGTTACACAGTGCTCTGCTGGCAACGTATGCACAGGCTGTCGATTAAACAGGATAAGCAGCGGGGTCATCACGCAGCGTGACCAATACGACACCTTGGACAGATGAAAGAAGAACCACTTGGGCAGCAACATGATTTCAATCGGCATCGCCACCACGGTTCTCCACGGCAACTGTCCGAATAAAGCTAGTGTAGTACGTGTAAAAACATTGACCTTTGCCGCACCACCCATGCTGAGAATAAGCTCACGCGCCTTCTTCATGTGCGGCTCATCCGGCAAATCTCCGGCAACTTTAAGCGCAAAATAAGCCTTTACCGTTGCACTAATGTCAGATGCTCCCTCCTCAAAAATTGGCCAGCCGCCATTACTTTGCTGCTTGCGACGCAGATAATGGGCTATTCGTGTTTGCAACTCCAACTCCACGGTACCCAGATAATGCTGAAGCAAGATATATTCAGCCGGTATCGTTGCATCAGCCTCAAGATCAAATACCCAGTAACCTTGCAAGGACTGGCGCGATATTATGGCCTCACGTGCGCAAACCAGTGCAGAATCAAGCTCTTCAAAAGGGGTGGTTTTTGACAGCCCTGTGAGCGCAGCCACAGATGAGGCATGAGCCTCACCAACACTAATATGGAGCTGCTCATCTACCTTTGTCTGCATCGTGTAGTCTTTCCTTAAATTAATCATGCCACTGCGCGTTTTCACAAAAAGTCGGCTTATCCGCGTTGATCATAAATTCGATTTCGCGACCAACCAAAACCTCTCGCCACAAATTTGAACTATAGTGAATAAACATTCATTACATTTTTCGTACTGCACCTAATTCAGGCGAAGTTCATCATGCTTTTCCAAGCTGTTAGTATTGCGTACGTTTAATTTTTATATTTGCACGCAGTATAGCTGCAGTCTGCTGGCATCAAGAACCGCCCATCTATTACTTGTCTGGCGGCCATGAGATTGCATGAAGGGATATTTGGTGCCGGATAACGGAATCGAACTGTTGACCTTCGCATTACAAGTGCGCTGCTCTACCAACTGAGCTAATCCGGCATTTAGAAACTCATAAAATTTCTGAGATGCGATTCTACTCGATATTTGTTATTTCACCAACGTTAATGTGGGTTTTTTTACTGATGTTTTTTCCGATATTTCTTTTGCTGCCGCTGAAGTATCGCTTTTTAATATTTCAGCCTCACCTTCCCCTGCCACCAACACCAACCCACCAGTATTTGATATGGGCACCGCTGACTCCTCCGGGAAAAACATACCCTGACTATTCTCTCGGGCAAAAATACCCCGCACAGCCGCTAGCGGAATATACAAATTAGTGGAAATGCCGCCAAAACGCGCTGAAAAAGTAATAGCTTCATTACTAATCAACAAATTCTTAGTTGCGGCATAGCCAAGATTCAACACAATCTCCCCATTTTTGACATAGGCCATGGGAACGCGTGTTTGGCCATCCACAGCCACCAGCAAATGAGGCGTAAAGCCATTATCTGTACACCATTCGTGCAATGCACGAATCATATACGGCTTGGTGGAAGTATTTTCACTCATGATTTCACCTATTCAAATCGGGCTGGGAATCTAGCGCAAGGATCACTTGCGCATCGCCTTTTCTGACGGGGTCAATGCCTCAATATAAGCAGGGCGTGAAAAAATACGCTCAGCATATTTCAACAAAGGTGCCGCCTGATTTGGCATAACAATACCATAGTGACCCAAGCGCCATAACAATGGGGCTAGCGCGACATCCAACATGGAAAACTCATCGCCCAAAATATATTCCTGCTTACTAAACAAGGGAACAATTTGCGTTAAATTATCGCGAATCGTAGTACGTGCTTTTTCCGCTGCTTTAACGCTACCTGTTTCTATGTCTTCAATATGACTAAACAATTGCCGTTCAAAATCATGTAAAAACAGCCTGGCGCGTGCGCGCATCACAGGATCAGCCGGCATCAGCTGCGGATGCGGGAAGCGCTCATCAATATATTCATTGATGATATTTGCCTGCTGCAACACCAAATCGCGCTCAACCAGCACCGGCACCGTGTTATACGGATTAATTACTGCCAAATCTTCTGGCTTATTGGCAAGATCAACATCAATCACTTGAAAATCCATGCCTTTTTCAAACAACACAATGCGGCAACGGTGGCTGTAAGGGCAAACAGTGCCTGAATATAGGGTCATCATAATCTTTGTTTCCTGCTAGCTAAAAACAAAGCGGGAGGTCTGCCGGATGGCAGACAGCTCCCACTAAGGTGTATTTAATGTACGTCTTTCCAGAATTCTTTTTTGAGATAGTATGCAAGCACAAACAGCAAACTCAAAAACAACAAAACTATTAAACCTAACTTCTGGTGCTGCTGCTTGCCAGGCTCTGCCATGAATGCCAGATAATTCACCAAGTCGGCAATGGTAGCGTCATACTCTTTTGGCGATAACAATCCCGGCTTTTCCAAGCGTAACGCAGGCTGTGCAACATCTGAATGCAGCCCAGGTTTCAGCACTTGCTGACCCTGCAATTGCCAAAGCACATGCGGCATACCTACATTTGGAAAAACCGTATTATTCCAGCCACTAGGGCGTGAGCTATCACGGTAAAAACCGCGCAGGTAGCCATACAACCAATCTACACCGCGGGCGCGAGCCACCACCGACAAGTCTGGAGGTGCTACGCCAAACCATACCTTTGCATCTGTAGGCTGTATCGCCACCTTCATGGTTTCACCGATTTTTTCACCAGCAAAAAGTAGGCTATCTTTTATTTGGGTGTCATTCAAACCAATTTCAGACAAGCGGTTATAGCGCATATAAGCCGCACTGTGGCAATTAAGACAATAATTCACAAAAGTTTTAGCACCGCGTTGCAATGATGCTTGATCTGAAGAGTTAATAGGTGCGCGCTCAAGATGCACGGACTCACTAGCTTGCAACAACAAAGGTAGGCTCAGGCTTATCACCAGTAATAAACGTTTCATTATTAGGCTATTCATCCTGTAACCCTTTCTGGTACAAGCTTGGTTTTCTCATTTTTGGTATACCAAGGCATGAATACAAAGAAGGCAAAATAAGCTACTGTGAATATACGCGCAACAATAGTCGCCCGATCCGCACCACCGACAACGGATGTTGCTGCATCAAAAGTACCCCAAACGTTGGAAGGTACAGTACCAAGGTAGCCGAGTATCACAAAGCTCACAACAAACAGTGACAACCATAATTTATATGTAACGCTACGGTAGCGAATAGACTTCACCGGACTACGATCCAACCAGGGCATAAGTGCAAACACCATCACTGAAAGCCCCATTGCAGCCACTCCGGGAAATTGCGAGTTAAATATTGGCGGAACCGCACGCAAAATTGAGTAATAAGGCGTGAAATACCACACAGGGGCAATATGGGCAGGAGTTTTCAATGGATCTGCTGGAATGAAGTTATTGGCCTCAAGAAAATAGCCCCCCATTTCTGGGGCAAAAAATATAATGGCTGAAAACACAATCAGAAACACCGATACGCCAACAATATCCTTTACCGTGTAATACGGATGAAAAGGAATGCCATCTAGCGGAATATGTGTGACAGGATCTTTGTTTTTCTTTATTTCAACACCATCGGGATTATTCGACCCCACCTCATGCAGCGCGATAATATGCGCCGCCACCAAGCCCAACAACACGAGCGGCAGAGCAATCACATGAAACGCAAAGAATCGGTTGAGCGTGGCATCCGACACCACGTAATCACCGCGCAGCCATTCCGAAACATCCGGACCAATAAATGGGATAGTGGTAAACAGGTTGATAATAACCTGCGCGCCCCAATAAGACATTTGCCCCCATGGCAGCAAATAACCAAAAAACGCTTCCCCCATCAGGCACAGAAAAATTCCCACGCCAAACAGCCATATGAGCTCGCGCGGACTACGATACGAGCCGTAAATCATTCCGCGAAACATGTGCAAATACACCACAATAAAAAACATGGAAGCACCTGTAGAGTGCATATAACGAATTAGCCAACCCCAGGAAACATCGCGCATGATGTATTCAACCGAGGCAAAAGCCAATGCAGCATCCGGCTTGTAATGCATGGCCAGAAAAATGCCGGTGACAATCTGCAGCACCAACACCAACATGGCCAGCGAGCCGAAGTAGTACCAGAAGTTGAAGTTTTTCGGGGCATAATATTCGGAAAGATGCGCTTTCCAATTGGACGTGAGCGGGAAACGCTCATCAACCCAGGCAAGTAAATTTACCAGGTGTTTCTGCATGATTACGCCACCCCTTTACTATCATCACCAATCAGCAACATGGAATCGCTGAGATATTTGTAAGGGGGAACCACCAGATTGGTTGGTGCTGGAGAGCCTTTATAAACGCGGCCAACCAGATCAAATTTGGAGCCGTGACAAGGACAGAAAAAACCACCCGCCCAAGCCGCACCCATATCGCCACCTGCTTGCAGTTTCGGCGAAGGCGAACAGCCAAGATGCGTACAAATCCCAACTACTACTACCAGGCCGGGCTTGATAGAGCGTGTCGCGTTTTTACAATAAGACGGTTGTTGGCTGGTGACATCACAGCCAGGGTCAGTTAGCAAATCATTATGTTTGTTAAGCGTAGCGCTCATTTCCTTAGTGAGATTGATAATCCACACCGGCTTACCGCGCCATTCTTCAGTAATCATGGCACCCGGCTCAATTTTGCTGACATCCACCTCAACCGGCGCACCAGCAGCTTTCGCTCGCTCACTGGGCAACATGCTTGACACAAAGGGTACGGCGACGGCGCCCGCACCGATACCACCTACTGTCGTAGTGGCGGCGATCAGAAACCGCCGCTTCCCATGATCCACTGGTTGATTTGCCATTAAATACCCTAAAAATAATATTGCGATTACCAATTTGGTTCTATTTTACCGCTTTTAGCAAGAAACTTAAACTCGCAATTTAAAGCAACAATTACACCGGATTCTCAATATCCACAAAATGATGCTCCAGCCCAAACTGTTTAGCGAGGTGGTCACCTAGCGCCTGTATGCCATAGCGCTCGGTTGCATGATGTCCCGCCGCAATATAAGCTACTCCCGATTCCCGTGCCAAATGAACAGCTTGCTCTGATGCTTCGCCACTAATAAAAACATCCACATCTAGCGCTATCGCCTGTTCAAAATAACTTTGTGCACCACCCGTACACCAAGCTACACGCTTGATTGGCTTGGCCAAATCCCCCAAGAGCAAGGGCGCGCGCTGCAGTGTGCGAGCCAAATGTTCGCCCAGTCCAGCCAAAGAACTTGCATTTGGCAATCCACCATAGGCAATCAGATTTTGATCGCCAGCCCATCCATCAAGCTGCAACCCAAGCAGATGACCCAGTTGCGCGTTATTACCCAACTCCGGATGCGCATCCAAAGGCAAGTGGTAGGCTACCAAGTTGATATCATGCTGCAACAAAAACTTTAGGCGCGCATGTTTTAGACCCACCACGCGCACATCCTCATTACGCCAGAAATAGCCGTGATGCACCAGTACAGTATCCGCGCCAGCCGCGTGAGCAGCTTCCAGCAACGCCAAGCTGGCTGTAACACCGCTCACAATTTTGCTAACCTCATGACACCCGGCTACTTGCAGGCCGTTGGGGCAATAATCCTTGAAGCGCTCAACTTGCAAGATTTGTCCGGTATAATTTACCAAGTCATTTATTTTCATTTTATGGCGCTTACCTTAAATTAAAAATTAAACTACACCAAAATCACATGCGTAAATTCTGGCTTATATTTGCTCAATCCGTCACCATCAGTCTGGCGGCATTGTTTGTTGCACAGCTGTTTCACCCCTCATTATTGAGCAATCTGGGTAAACAAGATGGGCAAGTGATTATTCAACAAGCTGAAAAAGCCGCCACTGCAAGCAACCCCAGCTCTTACAGCAACGCCGCCAAAAAGGCGATGCCCGCCGTAGTCAATATTTTTACCAGCAAAAAGGTTAGCCGCAACGCCAACCCGCTTCTGGATGATCCGCTTTTTCGGCATTTCTTTGGCGATCCACAAGAAAATCAGCCTCAAGCCGAAAACAGCCTGGGTTCCGGGGTTATTGTGAGTACGCAAGGCTTTATATTAACCAACCATCATGTCATCGAAATGGCCGATGAAATCGAAATTGCGCTGGCTGACGGTCGAACATTTCCTGCGCGCGTAGTCGGCACCGACCCGGAATCTGACGTTGCCGTTTTAAAAGTTGAAGCAAACAAGCTTTCTGCCATAACCTTTGCAGCAGACAAACCCAACATCGGAGACGTAGTGCTCGCTATTGGCAATCCATTCGGTGTTGGCCAAACGGTAACACAAGGCATCGTTAGCGCGCTGGGTCGAAATCACCTAGGCATCAACACCTTTGAAAATTTCATTCAAACGGATGCATCCATCAATCCCGGCAACTCAGGCGGCGCTTTGATCGACACTTCCGGCAATTTAGTGGGCATAAACAGCGCCATTTACTCGCGTAGCGGCGGCTCTTTAGGCATCGGTTTCGCCATACCCGCCAGCATTGCCAAACAAGTCATGGAGCAAATAGTCAAACAGGGCGGTGTAACACGCGGATGGATAGGCATTGAAGCACAAGACATCACACCTGATTTGGCGGAATCATTCAAGCTAAAATCAACACGCGGCTCCCTCATCGCCGGCATTGTACGCAACAGCCCAGCTGAGCGAGCTGGTTTGAAGCCTGGCGATATTCTTCTGGCGATTAATGACAACGAGGTGACTGATAGTTCGGCCATGTTGAATTTAATTGCTGCGCTCCAGCCAGAAGAACAGGCAACCCTAAAGATTGCGCGCAATCTGGAGGAAACAAAAGTATTGGTCACCATCGGTCGGCGACCCAAGCCTCAAGTTGCCAGAGAGTGATGACTTAACCCAGACTAACGCGGCATTAGGCTATGTGCTGGCAACGCAACCTGCTACTTCAGCGTAATTCTTGCATACTTTCGCTTGCCAACCTGAGCCACAGTGGTTGCTCCCCGCACCAGATTTAGTGATTTATCACTCACCTTCTCGCCATTCAGTTTTATGCCACCTTGCTCTATCATACGCAAGGCCTCTGACGTGCTGGCGACCAGCCCCACCTGTTTCAGCAGCTGCGCAATTGAAATAGTATCTTGTAAAAGTTGCACCTCAATCTCGGGTACTTCATCAGGAATTCCCCCTTTCGAACGCTGCTCAAAATTGGTCAATGCAAGTTCGGCAGCGATTCCAGAGTGAAAGCGCGTGACAATTTCTTGCGCGAACCGCACTTTGATGTCGCGCGGATTACTGCCATTTTCCACACGGCGCTTCCAGTCGGCTATTGTTGCTAGCGACTCAAAGGATAGCAAGTCAATATAACGCCACATCAAATCATCGGATACTGACATCAGTTTGCCAAAAATTTCTTCCGGCGCTTCTGCAATACCAATATAGTTACCTAACGATTTGGACATTTTATTAACACCATCCAACCCTTCAAGCAGCGGCATGGTAAGCACACACTGCGGGCTTTGACCATAATGTTTCTGCAATTCACGCCCCATGAGCAAATTAAACTTCTGATCCGTCCCACCCAACTCAACATCTGCCCTTAACTCAACTGAATCATAGCCTTGCAATAATGGATAAAGAAACTCATGAATGGCAATAGGCTGATTGCCTTTATAACGCTTATTGAAATCATCGCGCTCCAACATACGTGCAACCGTGTGCGTAGCCGCAAGTTTCAACATGCCAGCTGCGCCCAATTTACTAATCCAAGTCGAATTAAAAACCACCTCCGTTAATTCTGACCTGAGTATTTTAAAAACTTGCGCCGTGTAAGACTTGGCGTTTTCGTGCACTTGCTCTGCCGTCAATGGCGGACGCGTGGCACTTTTCCCCGTTGGATCGCCAATCATGCCGGTAAAATCACCTATCAAAAACAGCACATGATGACCCAAGTCTTGAAACTGACGCAGCTTGTTTAACAGCACCGTATGCCCCAGATGCAGGTCTGGTGCGGTGGGATCAAAGCCCGCTTTTACCCGTAAAGGCTGCCCTTTTTTAAGCTTTTCGATGAGCTCGTGCTCGATTAACAACTCATCACTACCGCGTTTAATAATGGCCAGTGTTTCGTTCAAATTTGTCATTTGCTTACTTCATCCATCACAATACTTACCCTTTAACTGTTGCCTATTTAAAATATTCTGTTACCATCAGAACCCAATACAAGCATTCGAGGTAACGCCAGTGCTACCAAGCGAAACCAGTTTCATCCTGAGCATTTTAACGCAAAACACCCATCCTCAAGCACGAAAGCAGCGCGTACGCTGGCTACTTGCGCTTTCCAGCCTTCCACTGTTCGGCATTTTTACAGCATTTGGTATAGCTCCGCAAACCATAACGCAGGACATAGCCGTATCAACAGTCATTGAAGAAATTACCTTGCCACTGAATGTGCAGCAACAAAATCAAGCTCAAGCAGACTTCTGGCAGATTGACAAAGTACGCCGTGATGACACTTTGGCCGACATAATCAAGCGACTAAACATTCGCAACACGGATGCCATTAATTTTATACGTCACGATTCCACAGCTGCTGCTCTAGCCTCAAAATTGACACCAGGTCGGCTTATTCAAGCGCAAATCAAGCAAGACGGCGAATTGGTTAAGTTACGGTATGAAATTGATTCAAAAACAACGTTGATCATTGATCGCACGCCATCCGGTTATAAAGCAAAAAATGTCGAACCCGTTCTGGAAATGCGCAACGTACTAAAATCTGCCGAGATCAAGAACTCGTTATTTGCGGCGACGGATGCCGCAGATATTCCCGATGCTGTCGCCACGCAAATCACTCAGATTTTTTCAACCGACATTGACTTTCACAATGACATTCACAAAGGTGATCGCCTTGCTATCGCTTATGAAGCCAGCTATAACAATGGTGAATTGGTCAAAACCGGGCAGATACTTGCCGCTGAATTTGTCAACCAAGGGCAAACTTATCACGCCGTAATGTATCGTGATGCCAATGGCAAAGCCAGTTATTACACGCCAGAAGGCAAAAGTTTAAATAAATCATTTTTGCGCTCACCATTGGAGTTCTCCCGCATCAGCTCCGGCTTTAGCTCCGGCCGTCTCCACCCAGTCTTGCAGGAAGTACGCGCTCACAAGGGCGTGGATTTCGCAGCTCCGATTGGAACACGGGTTAAGGCACCAGGTGATGGCATAGTTGATTTTGTCGGCGTTAAAAATGGTTATGGCAATGTCATTACTTTGCAACACCCCAATAACATCAGCACGGTATACGGGCACTTGTCCGCCTTTGCCGGAGGTTTACATCGAGGTGCAAAAGTTAGCCAAGGCGAAGTCATCGGCTATGTTGGCATGACGGGTCTCGCGACCGGCCCGCACTTGCACTACGAGTTTTTGCAAAATGGTGAACATCGCGATCCAATAAGTGTTGCATTGCCGATGGCGGCACCAGTACCTCCACAACAAATGGCAGGGTTCTTGGCGCAAAGTTCAACATTAACGGCACAACTGCGTATGCTGGGCACAAGCAGACTGGCTTCTCTGGAATAACAGCTCTGGAAGCAACACCTCACAAATCAAACTTTGGCAGATTATTTATCGGACTGATGTCAGGCACTAGCTTGGATGGGGTAGATGTTGCGCTGGTCAACCTTCATGGCACTAAAGCCCGCAATCAACAATGTGAAGTCATACATACCTATTTTTCAGCCTTCACGCCCGAGCTACGAGCAGGCTTGTTATCTCTACACACCAGCGGTAGCAACGAACTCGAACGCACAGCGTTGCTGGGAAATCAGTTAGCACATTTATATGCGAATGCGGTTAATCAAATGCTCGCCACTAACGGAGTTAGCCGAGAGCAAGTAGTTGCAATGGGCTGTCACGGCCAAACCATACGCCATAGGCCCGAGCTGGGATTTACGCTGCAGATTGGCAACCCCGCGCTTCTGGCCGAGCTCACGGGAATAACCGTTATAGCCGATTTTCGTAGCCGTGATATAGCCGCTGGCGGACAAGGTGCGCCATTAGTTCCGGCCTTTCATCAAGCCCTGTTTGCTGATGATAGCCTGTGTCGTGCTGTCATTAATATTGGTGGCATAGCAAACCTCACCCACCTTCCGGCGAAAGGAATGGCCAGCGGGTTTGATACCGGTCCCGGCAATATGTTAATGGATGCATGGGCTGAGCGTCATTTAGGCAAGCCTTACGATGAGTCAGGGCTGTGGGCGGCTACAGGGCAAGTTATCACAGCATTGCTGGATGAATTATTAACGGAACCATTTTTCAAGCTCGCGCCACCTAAAAGCACTGGGCGTGATTTATTCAGCCTGGGCTGGCTGGAGGAACATCTACCGCCAGACTTCAAGGCGGCCGACATACAGCGTACCTTGCTTGAACTTACAGCATTCAGTATCGCCAATGCCGTAAAAACCTACTGTGGTAACGTAGACGAAATTTATCTTTGTGGTGGCGGTGCGCACAACCATTTGCTCGTTGAACGCTTGCGGCAATTGCTATATCCCGCAAGAATTTCCCTGAGTGATGCGTTGGGGATTAGCGTAAATTGGGTTGAGGCAGCAGCGTTTGCATGGCTAGCCAGACAAACTTTGCTTAAACAACCAGGTAATTTACCTGAGGTGACCGGTGCCAAAGCCGCCAGAATTCTGGGTGCTATTTACTACCACTAAAATGCCGCTGATTTAACCGCTAGAATTGATCGCAATTCCATAGAGAAAATTACATATGAAGCCAACTAAAGTTACTCTTACTTTTGACAATGATAACGCTCCGATTGAGTTGCCCATTCTTTCCGGCAGTCTCGGATCAGATGTGATTGATATTCGCAGCCTGGGTAAACATGGCGTATTTACTTATGACCCCGGCTTTTTATCTACGGCTTCTTGCAGCTCGGATATTACTTTTATAGATGGTGACGAAGGCCTGCTTTACTACCGTGGCTACCCCATTGAGCAATTAGCGGAACACTGTGATTTCATGGAAGTTTGTCACCTGCTCATGCACGGCGAATTGCCCGATAAAGAACAAAAAAAACAATTCACCAGCCTCATCAGTGGTCACAGCATGTTACATGACCAGCTCACCAATATTTTCAGAGGATTCAGGCGCGATGCGCACCCTATGGCGGTGATGGTAGGGGTGGTTGGCTCCATGTCAGCGTTTTATCACGATTCAATTGATGTGACTGACAAACTTAGTCGCGAAGTGTCTGCTTATCGCCTGCTGGCTAAAGTACCGACTATCGCCGCCTGGAGCTATAAATACAACATTGGCGAGCCCTTCATGTATCCGCAAAATCGTTTTAATTATGCGGAAAACTTCATGCACATGATGTTTGCTACACCATGTGAAGCTTATGAGCCCAACCCTATTCTCGCCAAAGCGTTTGAGCGCATTCTAATTTTACATGCCGATCATGAACAAAACGCCTCGACTTCAACCGTAAGATTAGCTGGCTCCAGCGGTGCTAATCCGTTTGCCTGCGTTGCTGCCGGAATTGCTTCTTTGTGGGGGCCAGCGCATGGCGGAGCAAATGAAGCCACACTAAAAATGCTGGAAGAAATTGGAGATGTTAGCCGTATAGGCGAGTACATCAAGCGTGCCAAGGATAAAACCGATTCTTTCCGGCTCATGGGCTTTGGGCATAGAGTCTATAAAAATATGGATCCACGTGCGGCCATCATGCGACATACTTGCCATCAAGTACTGGACGAGCTGGGTCTGCACAACGATCCAATGTTCAAGTTGGCATTAGAGCTGGAAAAAATTGCTTTAGAAGATGAATATTTCGTGAGTAGAAGACTCTACCCCAATGTCGACTTTTATTCTGGCATCGTCATGCGCGCCATGGGGATTCCCAACTGTATGTTTACGGCTATTTTTGCGCTGGCGCGCACCGCTGGCTGGGTTGCGCAATGGAGCGAAATGATTTCTGATCCTGAAGTCAGAATTGGACGGCCACGCCAACTGTACACAGGCTCCCAACGACGTGACTTTGTTCCGATAGAACTACGCTAAATTCACGCTTATATGATTTTTTGAGTTGAAACAAAAACAGGCAGCCTCTCGGCTGCCTGAACAGGGCTGCCAACTCTTCAATTTTTAAAGCAGTGGCTGGTCACTACCACCCTGACGTTCGCCGCGCTCATAAACAATATGAGCACGACCCACCAGCAATGGATCCAAGACCCCTATCGCGGACAGCTCTTTATTCTTATAGGGCAGCTTATGCAACACATAACGCATTGCATTCAGGCGTGCACGCTTCTTGCAGTCTGACTTGATGACCGTCCAAGGCGAATCTGCCGTATCCGTATGGAAAAACATAGCCTCCTTGGCTTTAGTATAATCATCCCATTTGTCCAGCGAAGCCAAATCAATCGGACTTAATTTCCACTGCTTAAGCGGATGCACTTCTCGCTCTTTGAATCTGCGGCGCTGTTCCTCACTACTGACAGAAAACCAGAATTTAATCAAATGAATACCACTTCGGCTAAGATGACGCTCAAAATCGGGAGCTTGGCGCATAAATTCCAGATATTCATCGTTACTGCAAAAGCCCATAACACGCTCCACACCTGCACGGTTGTACCATGAACGGTCGAACAATACGATTTCACCAGCGGTAGGTAGCTGCGACACATAACGCTGGAAATACCACTGGCCACGCTCTACTTCACTGGGTTTTTCCAACGCCACTACGCGCGCACCGCGTGGATTGAGGCGCTCCATAAAGCGCTTGATGGAGCCGCCTTTGCCTGCCGCGTCACGCCCTTCAAAAATAATAACAACGCGCTGACCGGTTTCCTTGACCCAAGCCTGCAATTTCAACAGCTCGACTTGCAGCTGGTATTTTTGTTTTTCATAGTTGCGGCGTGAGAGCAGATTTTTATAGGGATAACCACCATCACGCCAATCTTTGGCAAGCTCATCATCGGCTTTAACCAGCGTTTTATTCGCCGCCCCACCTGATGTTGTAATGAGCATGTTACGCAATGCAGCCGCATCATCAGGCGAAGCGCCATCCAGTATGGCTTGTAGCGACGCAGAAAGCTTGGACACATCCATCCCTGCCATACGCTGAATAATATCCTCCACGGCCGCCGCCTTGGATTCACGTGCTGCGGATACGCTTTCGCTCACCGCAAAACTTTCAATACCAGACGAGGTTTCATCTGGAGGAACATCGCCAGCAGACGCAGCGCGTACCTTCCCTGTTTTCTTGGTTGTTCGACGAGAGGCTGATTCTTGTTTATCTACTGGCATAATGCTTACTCCTAAGTGCAAAAGTAAAATATCACCCTTTTCTCTAGGCATGTCAAGAATGGAGCACCCCTCAATATGCTTGGCACAACTGACATTGTTGAGCTTTATCTGCGAAACCTCATGAATAACTTTAAAACAAAAAGTTTACTTTTCAATCCAATTTATACTACTATCCCACTCGGCTGCTATGGTTTTGGCTGGGGTTGAGTCAGGATACCTTTGCAAACCTGCTTGCTGCTGTTCCAATAAACTTAAAATTAGGGGGGGGTAGTATGTCAAAATTAACTGCACTTGCTGTAAGTATTGCTTTACTGGGTGGCGTATGGACTTATTTAGCACTTGGCCCATTAGCTGGTTTGGTTTTAGTCTGGGCAGGGTTCATTGCTTGGGGTGCCTTCTTTCATAATGGAGGGGATAATGCGGCACTTCAGAAAACCATAGCGGGTACTATTTATGGAGCTCTAATTGGCTGGGTAGGTCTTCTTTTGATCGTCAATAATCCATTCGCCTTACCTGCACCATTGTGGCCAGCGCTTGTTGTTGCTGCCACGGTATTCTTTCTGGTTATTGTTGCAGGCTGCAATTTGCTTTCATCAGTACCAAGCCATGTTTACGGCTATGTAGCAATTGTAGCTTATTCATTGCACCAACCAACAGTAGATGGTGTAGGGCCTCTGGCGAGCTTGACTGCTGCAAGTTTTGCTAATCCACTCATCCTAGTCTCATTCTCTTTAGTTCTGGGAGCGATTTTTGGCTTGTTGTCTGGTAAGCTTTCTGGTGTATTAAGCAAATAAAAAGGTCATAGATATGACCTAAAAGCCGCCTACGGGCGGCTTTTATTTTTTTGCATTCTGATGTGAATCCAGCTTATCTCATACGTGATATTGCTTGCTCAGCGCATGCACTGCAGCGATCATGGCACCGGCATTTTCCGGCGGCGTAAATTGGGTAATGCCGTGCCCCAGATTAAACACATGACCATGGCCGTGACCGTAACTGGCAAGCACCTCCGCTACTTCTTTCTCAATCGCTTCTGGGTTGGAAAGCAAAATCGCCGGATCCAGATTGCCCTGCAAGGCCACTTTGTTACCTACACGTTGGCGCGCTTGGCCAATATCCACCGCCCAATCCAGCCCCAAAGCATCTGCACCGATCTCGGCCTGAGCTTCCAGCCATAATGCGCCGCCTTTGGTGAATACAATGCGCGGTACGATGCGGCCCTCGTTTTCACGCTTGAGTCCGGCGATAATTTTTTGCATGTATTGCAGTGAAAATTCAAGGTAGGCATTGTGCGAAAGTGCGCCGCCCCAAGAGTCAAAAATCATCACAGCTTGCGCACCGGCGTCGATTTGCGCATTGAGGTAGGCGATGATGGTTTGTGTGTTGATTTGCAAAATATGATGCAACAAATCCGGGCGGGCATACATCATCTGCTTAATCGTAAGAAAATCGGTACCGCCTTTGCCTTCTACCATGTATGTAGCCAGTGTCCACGGGCTGCCGGTAAAGCCAATCAGCGGCACACGGCCATTAATACTGCTGCGGATTTGTTTGACGGCATCAAATACGTATTGCAGTTTGGACATATCCGGCACCGCCAAGGCTTTGATGGCGGCTTCCTCGGTAATCGGGCGCTCAAATTTCGGCCCCTCCCCATCTTCAAAATATAGCCCCAAGCCCATGGCATCCGGCACGGTGAGGATGTCGGAGAACAAAATGGCGGCATCCAGCGGATAGCGGTCTATAGGTTGCAAGGTGACTTCAGTGGCGAAGTTGGGGTTTTTACACAGACTTAAAAAACTGCCTGCATTTTTGCGGCTGGCGCGATATTCAGGTAAATAGCGTCCGGCCTGACGCATCATCCACACCGGGGTGTAGTCAGTCGGTTGACGTAACAAGGCGCGCAGGAAGGTGTCGTTTTGAAGTGTGGTCATAGCGTGTGCTCGAAGGGTTCTCTCAAAAAAATAGGGATACGAGCCAATTCTCAGTATCCCCAGTGATAGTAGTAATGTTTCAATTTCATGCCATGTTTGCATGGTCTTTGGCTCGTCTGCGCGGCCTTATTGATTTCAAAAAAATTATCGAGGCAAGGTGGATGACCCCGTCAGAAACTCATCCACGGCACGCGCTGCCTGGCGGCCTTCACGAATCGCCCATACTACCAAGGATTGCCCGCGACGCATGTCACCTGCGGCAAACACTTTGGCTCTGGAAGTGGCATAACTGGCTGCGCCTTCGGTGCTGGCCTTGGCATTACCACGGTTATCTTTTTCAATACCGAAAGCTTCCAGCACTTTTTGCACCGGGCTGACAAAGCCCATGGCCAGAAAAACCAGATCCGCAGGAATGGTGAATTCGGAACCGGCGACTTCCTGCATTTTGCCGTCTTTCCATTCCACGCGTGCAGCTTTCAGATGCGTAAGTTTGCCATCTTTACCGATCAATTCCTTGGTGGTGATTGACCAATCACGCGCGCAACCTTCTTCATGCGAACTGGAGGTGCGCAGTTTGAGCGGCCAGTTTGGCCAAACCAGCTCTTTGTTCTCGTGTGCGGGGGGCTGTGGCATCAATTCAAACTGGGTGACAGAAAGCGCGCCATGACGATTGGAAGTGCCTACGCAATCCGAACCGGTATCACCGCCGCCTATCACTACCACATGCTTGCCGGTGGCTTTGATTTGATCCGCCACTTTATCTCCAGCGTTGACCTTGTTTTGTGGCGTGAGGAAATCCATGGCGTAATGCACGCCTTGCAATTCGCGCCCAGTTACCGGCAAATCACGCGGATATTCGGCTCCGCCCGCCAGAATGACCGCATCAAACTCATTGACCAGGTCATCGGCATTGACGTTTTCGCCCACATGTTGATGGGTGCGGAATAAAACGCCTTCCGCTACCATCTGCACCACGCGGCGGTCTATATGGCTTTTTTCCATCTTGAAATCGGGGATGCCGTAACGCAGCAAGCCACCAATACGGCTATTTTTTTCCAGTACCACCACAGCATGACCAGCCCGCGCCAATTGCTGCGCCGCCGCTAAACCGGCCGGACCCGAGCCGACTATCGCTACTTTTTTGCCGGATTTATGTGCAGGCGGCTGCGGGATTACCCAGTCGTTTTCCCAGGCTTTATCAATAATCGCATGTTCTATGGATTTAATGCCGACAGCCTCGGCATTAATGTTAAGCGTACAGGCGGCTTCACACGGTGCCGGGCAAATGCGGCCGGTGAACTCGGGAAAGTTATTGGTGGAGTGTAAAATCTCAATCGCCTGCTTCCAATTTTGGTGATAAACCAGATCATTCCAGTCGGGAATGATGTTGTTGATCGGACAACCGGTAGTGCAAAAGGGAATGCCGCAATCCATGCAGCGCGCACCTTGCGTTTTGGCTTGTTCGTCCGTTAGATGCAGTACGAATTCCTTGTAGTTTTTTACGCGGTCGGTTACCGGCAGATAAACTTCCGCTTCACGTTCGTATTCTAAAAAACCTGTAATTTTGCCCATTATGCGGCCTCCAGCACTTTTTCTTCAGCAAGTTCAATCAATGCGCGTTTGTATTCATTCGGCATGACTTTAACGAATTTTTCACGGTATTGATCCCAGTGCTGCAAGATGGTTTTAGCCCGCTCACTATCCGTATAAGCCACATGTTTGGCCAGCAAGCCCAATAATATGGCTTCATCCGGCTGACCCAGATGTTGCACGGCATCTTCGTTAACATTGTCGATATGCTCCACTTTTTCTAGCGATACCATGCCTGGATTGCAGCGCTTGGCGAACAAGCCGTCTTCGTCATATACATAAGCCACGCCGCCCGACATACCAGCGGCGAAATTAAGGCCGGTCAGCCCCAACACCACCACCGTGCCGCCTGTCATGTATTCGCAGCCATGGTTGCCAACGCCTTCAACCACCGCCGAGGCACCGGAATTGCGCACACAAAAGCGCTCACCAGCCACACCGTGGAAGTAGCTTTCACCACCAGTTGCGCCATACATAACGGTATTACCAACGATAATGTTTTCTTCAGCCTTGCCGGTAAACAACTTGGGCGGTTTGATGACAATACGACCGCCACACAGGCCTTTACCTACGTAGTCGTTGCCTTCACCTGTCAGCTCAAAGCTGATACCGTGCGCGAGAAAAGCCGCAAAACTTTGGCCTGCGGTGCCTGTCAGCCTGACGGTGATGGTATCGTCTGGCAAACCTGCATGGCCGTAATGAACCGCTACCTGGTTGGATAACATCGTGCCCACCGTGCGGTTGGTATTGGAAATAGGCATATCAACCACTACTTTTTCGCCTTTTTCCAAAGCGGGCTTGGCAAACTCAATCAGTTTATTGTCCAGCGCACGTTCCAAACCATGCTCCTGGAACTCACTGTGACGGCGTGAAATTGTATTAGCTATTTTGGGTTGATAGAAAACCTTGCTGAAATCCAGCCCCTGTGCTTTCCAGTGCGTGATACCCGCTTGCATATCCAGCAAATCAGCACGGCCAATCAATTCGTCAAACTTGCGTATGCCCATGTTGGCCATGAGTTCACGCACTTCTTCAGCCACAAAGAAAAAGTAATTCACCACATGCTCAGGCTGACCAGTGAAACGCTTGCGCAGTTCCGGGTCTTGCGTGGCAACGCCTACCGGACAGGTGTTGAGATGGCATTTGCGCATCATGATGCAGCCTTCAACCACCAGCGGTGCCGTAGCAAAACCGAATTCATCCGCACCCAGCAAGGCACCAATCAACACATCGCGCCCGGTTTTCATTTGCCCATCAACTTGCAAAATCACACGGCTACGCAATTGATTGAGCACTAGCGTTTGCTGGGTTTCTGAAAGCCCCAGCTCCCACGGCGTACCGGCATACTTGATCGAAGACAGCGGCGATGCACCTGTACCGCCATCGTGACCTGCCACAACAATATGATCCGATTTGGCTTTGGCTACCCCTGCCGCCACAGTACCGATACCGGTTTCCGACACCAGTTTTACCGAAATGGAGGCCTTGGGATTGGCGTTTTTCAAGTCATGAATCAGTTGCGCCAAATCTTCAATCGAATAAATATCATGATGCGGCGGCGGGGAAATCAAACCTACGCCCGGCACGGAAAAACGCAGCTGGGCAATATACGGGCTGACTTTGTGGCCGGGCAATTGTCCACCTTCACCGGGCTTGGCTCCTTGCGCCATTTTAATTTGAATCTGATCGGCACTAGACAGATACTCAGCAGTTACGCCAAAACGGCCGGAAGCGACTTGTTTGATGCGTGAACGCATGGAGTCACCCGCGAGCAGAGGAATATCGCGCTCAATCAGGCTGGCACCAATCACTTCCGCCATAGAGCTGGCCTTGGTCACTGCAATGAAGCGCTTGGGATCTTCGCCGCCTTCGCCGGTGTTGGATTTACCGCCAATGCGGTTCATGGCAATCGCCAGCGTGGCATGGGCCTCGGTGGAAATAGAACCCAATGACATGGCACCGGTAGCAAAGCGTTTGACGATTTCCTTGGCGGATTCAACTTCTGTTAGTGGCACTGGCGCACCTGCCGATTTGATTTCAAACAAACTACGCAAAGTCATGTGGCGCTGGCTTTGATCGTTAATCAGCTTGGCATATTCCTTGTAGGTGCTGGTTTGCCCAGTGCGGGTTGCACTTTGCAGCTTGGCGATGGATTCCGGTGTCCACATATGCTCTTCACCGCGTACACGGAAAGCATATTCACCACCCGCTTCCAATGCCCCCGCCAGTACCGGATCTGCACCAAAAGCGCTGGTATGCATACGCAAGCTTTCTTCAGCCACTTCAGCCAGGCCTATACCCTGAATGTTGGTAGCAGTTCCGGCAAAATATTTATCGACAAAGGCGCTATTGAGGCCAATCGCCTCAAAAATTTGCGCGCCGCAATAAGATTGATAAGTGGAAATGCCCATCTTGGACATGACTTTATATAAACCCTTGCCGATGGCTTTAACGAATTTCTTCTGCGCTTCTTCAGCCTTTTCTGTGCCCACTAAATTGCGGATAGTCTCAAATGCCAACCATGGGCAAATAGCTTCCGCACCATAGCCCGCGAGCAAGGCAAAATGATGCACTTCACGCGCAGAGCCGGTATCAATCACCAGCCCGGTATTGGTGCGCAAACCTGCACGCACCAGAGATTGATGCGTGGCGGCGCAGGCTAACAGTGCAGGAATCGCCAAGCGCTCGGCACTCATTGCACGGTCGGACAAAATCAACAAATTAACACCATTGCGCACGGCTTGCTCGGCGGCTTGGTTCAAAGCCTCGATAGCACCTGCCATGGCTTGTTTAGCCATCGCTGGGCTTAACTGGCTCACCGGATAGGTAATATCCAGCACCAGCGCACGAAAGCGATTTTGCGTAAACGTGTCTATGGCGGTAAGTTGTGCCAATTCGTCAAGCATCAATACCGGTTGACTGGCTTCCAGACGCAAGGGCGGATCGGTTTCATCTATGCCCAGCAGATTGGGCTTGGGGCCGATGAAGGTCACCAAAGACATCACCAGCTCTTCGCGAATCGGATCAATCGGCGGATTAGTCACTTGCGCAAACAGTTGTTTGAAATAGGTATACAGTGGCTTGGCTTTGTTGGAAAGAATAGGCAGGGCACTATCGTTACCCATGGAGCCCATGCCTTCTTCGCCCGCCGTTATCATCGGTTGTAGCACAGTCTTGATGTCTTCCTGGCTGTAACCAAAAGCTTGCTGTGTGTCGAGCAAATTAGGGCTGAACTTTAGTACGCCTTCAATTTTGGGTAAATCTACAAGGCAATAGCGGGATTTTTTAATCCACTCGCGGTAAGGTTTGGCCTGTGCCAAATCTTTTTTTACTTCTGCGTCATCAATAATACGGCCTTGTTCGGTGTCTATCAGCAGCATTTTGCCAGGTTGCAAACGCCATTTTTTAACTATTTTTTCTTGCGGAAAAGTAAGCACGCCCATTTCCGAGGCCATCATGACGAAATCATCATCGGTAATCAAATAGCGTGCTGGGCGCAAACCATTCCTATCCAGTGTAGCACCAATGGTACGGCCATCAGTAAAGGCGACAGCGGCCGGGCCATCCCACGGCTCCATCAGCGCGGCATGATATTCATAGAAAGCACGTCTATCTTCGTCCATGAGTGTATTGCTAGACCAGGCTTCAGGAATAAGCAGCATCATGGCGTGCGGTAGTGAATAGCCACCTGCTACCAGTAATTCCAGTGCATTATCAAAAGCGGCGGAATCTGACTGACCCTCAACAATCAGTGGCCAAACTTTTTCCAAATCTTCGCCCAAAAGTGCGGAGCGCATGGTTTCATGCCGCGCAGCCATCCAATTGACGTTACCTTGCATGGTGTTGATTTCACCGTTGTGGGCGATCATACGGAATGGATGTGCCAAATCCCATGCGGGAAAGGTGTTGGTAGAGAAGCGCTGATGCACCAAGGCTAGTGCAGAAACGACGCTCTCATCGGTTAAATCTCGATAATAAACACCCACCTCATTGGCCAGCAACATGCCTTTATAAACAATAGTGCGGGAAGACAGTGACGGAATATAAAACTGGGATTGGTCTTCCAGCTTGATCGCACGCACGGCGTGTTCTATGCGCTTGCGAATAATGAATAATTTGCGCTCGAACGCATTTTGATCAGCAGTATTTTCACCTCGCGCGATAAAAACCTGACGCATCACTGGCTCTATAGCGCGTGCCGCATCGGCAATATTGGTATTGTCGCGCGGCACATCACGCCAACCCAATAATATCTGCGTCTCCTCGTGAATAATACGCGCAATAATGGATTCGCAAGCCAGGCGACCGTTTTCAGACTGTGGCAAAAACACGATGCCACAAGCGTACTCTCCGACCGCTGGCAGTCTGATATTGAGCCTTAGCGCCTCATTGCGCAAAAAAGCATCAGGCAGCTGAATCAAAATACCCGCACCATCTCCCAATTTTGGATCGTAACCCGTGGCACCACGATGCGTCAGATTAGCAAGGATCTGTAAGCCATTGCGCACCACATCATGGCTTTTTTTACCTTTAATATGCGCAATAAAACCAACACCACAAGCATCATGCTCGTTGGCGGGATTATATAAACCTTGTTGTTTTGGCTTGTTAAACACTGTTGACTCTACCTGGCTATCCCTCGACAAACATTCGCAACAGCGCTAACCGAGGGTGTTAGCGCGCCCGGCGGCTAGCCACAGCTAAGCCGCACAATAAAAAGTGGAACCTTTAATAATACTATCAACATGTTGATAGTTCAATCACATAGGACTAAAAATCATCATTATTTAAGATAATCAATAAACAAAAGCATAAACCAGGCCACTAGCTTGGCAGCCACAGATCAGCAGCAGCAACATTGACGCAGCTTAAAAATTCAAACTGCAATAATTGGCGTGGCTATTGGCAGGCCTTTGATTAAACATGCACGAGGCAAGGAAAACTTAAGATTACCAGGGCGGAACCCTCTGTCATCGACAAATTTCAGTGCTGCAGCGACACACCACATTATCCACCAAGAGCATTTCACATACTTTCGTCGCATTGATGCGATGATTTTTGCACCAAAAAAGTGCGCCGTCCAAACAGGATCTTTCCATTGGTGCAATAAACCGCATGATTTGACCATAAGTCAGAAAAGCCCTATCAGCTCAAATGACATTTAGAAACAAGAGACCTGAAGCCAAGTGCCAGGCATCCACATCTCATGACACCCGCCAGCAATAGCACGTATAAGCAGCGCAGCACAATTATGCATTGCCGAACCTTTCATGTAGCTGCCCATCACCTACCAATGGCATAACTATTGCTTATCTACCAGTGAGCATGAAAGGGCGGGAGAGTGAATATTCATCAGTAGCTTACACTCACCCAATGGCGTTTTTATAACCACCAACAATAGCTATATTAATTATTAGTATTTAGTTTTATATAAGAAATTAAGTATGATAGGCATGAATAACCCGTTGCCCGGGCTTCCCTTTAAAGACTGGTGAATTTATAGGTGTCATCACTAAGGCAAAAGAGATTTGTGCCGACAATATACTCAGTGTATCTAAACCGCGATTTATTTTATTTTGGAGTACTAAAATGACTCATAAAGTTGAAAGCGTCACATTGGACTGGCTTAACACTACGCAGGAAATCTTAAGTAAAGCGGATAATTTGCTAAGCCCGCAAACCATTAACCTATTAATGAGCCTTGCAAATATGAAAGAAGTAGATGATAGCTACCTAACGGATTTAAGTATTAGCGAGGTGGTGGCACTAGTGTCCATGGCGCAGGCTGCCGTGCGCCACAAGCGCGAGTTGGCAATTGTAGTACCGTTTCGGCCAAAAGCAACAATAAGCTCGGGTAAACAATTTCACCGAGCCGATGAAGAAATCGAACCTCAAACCGAAGCAACCATCATGCCTTTTAGAACCAAAGCCAATAGGTACAATTTTTCAAGATTGCAATAACCCAAGCGCAGTGTTTAGGTGCACATTGCTGGTGCGTTTTTTGGAAGAAATACTCCTTTTAGAGCAGTTAAATAGCGCCATCCTTTGCCAGCGGGGCTTTTAAGTAAGTGGCACAAATCCTGCTTAAGTACAACTGAGCAGTTTCTTGTTCGATTCTTAAGTTTCTCCGTTGTTCTCCTCCTCCCTCAGGGCACCCATTGGTGCCCATTTTTTTATCGCCTATTCTTGGCGCAACTGGGCTAAAATCCCGCACACCTCACAATGTAAGAAGTAAACCATGGTTCCTCATCTGACAACGGCGCTCACCGGCACCTTGCTCACACTTGAAAAGCGCATGCTGGAATCTATGCCCCAAATAGAGCACTGGTTTCGTACACAGTGGCTAGAGCACAGCCCGCCTTTTTATGCTTCTGTAGATTTGCGTAATGCCGGTTTCAAACTGGCACCGGTCGATACCAATTTGTTCCCCGGTGGATTTAACAATTTGAATCCGGCTTTTTTGCCGCTATGCGTGCAAGCCACCATGTCGGCAATTGAGAAAGTGTGCCCGGAAGCGCGCAGATTATTGTTGATTCCTGAAAATCACACACGCAATACTTTTTATTTGCGCAATGTAGCAGCGCTGGCCAACATCTTGCGCCATGCGGGGCTTGAGGTGCGTATCGGTAGTTTATCGCCAGAGATTACAGCACCTACCCCGCTGGAAACGCATGATGGGCATAGCATTTTGCTGGAGCCCGTGCAACGTAAAGGTAATCGCTTGCTACTGGAAGGTTTTGATAGTTGCGCGGTGTTGCTGAATAACGACTTGTCTGCGGGTGTTCCAGACATGTTGCAAGGTTTGGAGCAAAATGTGATTCCGCCGCTGCACGCGGGCTGGGCCACGCGGCGTAAATCCCAGCATTTTGCCGCCTACAATCGTGTAGCGGCTGAGTTTGCTCAAATACTCGGAATTGATGAGTGGTTGATTAACCCATATTTTGAAGCCTGCGGCGATATAGATTTTCAGGCGCGCACGGGTGAAGATTGTCTGGCCAAAAAAGTGGAGCTGCTGTTGTCGAAAATCCGCGCCAAATATGCAGAATATGGTATAGACCAGGAGCCATTTGTTATTGTGAAAGCCGATGCAGGAACCTATGGTATGGGCATCATGACGGTAAAAAACCCGGACGAAGTGCGCGGCCTGAACCGCAAACAGCGCAATAAAATGTCCGTCGTCAAAGAAGGCTTGCAAGTGTCGGAAGTAATTATTCAAGAAGGTGTTTATACTTTTGAAAGCATAGATGAAGCTATCGCCGAACCGGTGGTGTATATGATAGATCGTTACGTGGTAGGCGGATTTTACCGCGTGCATACTGAACGTGGCATAGACCAGAATCTGAATGCGCCGGGGATGCAATTTATCCCGCTGGCTTTTGAGGCTCCCTGCTCCACACCGGATTGTACAGGTGCGCCTGACGACGTGCCTAACCGCTTTTATGCTTATGGCGTAGTGGCGCGTTTAGCCTTGCTGGCAGCGGCGATAGAGCTGCAAGAAAACGATCCGCAACGTGAAAGCGATTAAACCCATGCGATTACTTTTCATACTCGACCCGCTGGATGGCCTCAAAGTCAAAAAAGACACCAGCCTTGCCTTGATGCGCGAAGCGGCCAGGCGCGGCCATACGCTGTTTGTCTCCATGCAGGGCGATTTATTGCTGCGCCAGCAACAGGCACGCATTATTACGCGGCTCTTTGCATTTACCGAAGGCAAAAACTGGTATGCCCTGGGCGATGCGTTGGAAGCGGCACCTGCCGATTTTGATGCCGTACTCATGCGCAAAGATCCGCCCTTTGATAACGAGTATCTCTACAGCACCTATTTGCTGGAGCTGGCCGCCAAGCAAGGTGCACGCATCCTCAATAACCCCGAACAAGTGCGCGGCTGGAATGAAAAGCTTTCTGTTGCGCGTTTTCCGCAATTTGCGCCGGAATTTCTGGTCACGCGTCACACCGGTCTGATTCGGGATTTTCTGGCCGAGCATGGCGATATAGTGGTCAAACCGCTGGACGGCATGGGCGGCAGCGGCGTATTCCGTTTGCACAGCACCGACCACAATACCAGCGTGATTCTGGAAACCATTACCCACTTTGAACACCGCACCATAATGGCGCAGCGCTATTTGCCGGAGATTAAAGCTGGAGATAAACGCATTATTGTGATTAACGGCGAGCCTCTACCTTACGTGCTGGCACGCATTCCCAAGGCCGGTGAAACACGCGGCAATCTGGCCGCAGGCGGCACCGGTGTGGCGCAACCATTGACCGCACGCGACCATGAAATCGCCAGCACCGTAGGTGTGAAGCTGAAAAAACAGGGCTTGTTTCTGGTAGGGCTGGATGTGATTGGTGAATGTTTGACTGAAATCAACGTCACCAGCCCCACCGGCATGGTGGAAATCGCCGCGCAAACCGACTGCGACCCAGCTTTTATTTTCATGGATGCACTGGAAATTGAACTGGCCAAGCCACTGGAACAAGCGCTTGAATAAACGGTTATGGCGCTGTTTGGGGCTGATTTTTTATGTGCTGGCGTTAATCAGCTGTGGACGTGAACCACTATATCAAAATCAGGGGTATGTGTTCGGCACTTTGGTCGATGTCAGCATCTACGGGGAAACCGAGCCGCGCGCGCGTGATTTAAGCAACCATGTATTGCAAAACTTTCAGGGCTTGCATGATCGCCTGCACGCCTGGCAGGCGGGCAGTGATCTGGATCAACTCAATCAGGCGTTTGCACAAGGCCAAAAACCGGTGCCGGTCAGTGCCGAATTGGCAGCCATCATCACCCAAGCCACCATTTTTTCCCGGCAATCACTAGGTTTGTTTAACCCCGCCATTGGCGGCCTGATTAAACAATGGGGCTTCCAGCGCGATGAATTTACAGCAATCAATATCAATGCCGAGGCGATTGCCGCTTTGGTGCAAACTCAGCCGCAAATGAGCGACATTGTGCTGAAAGATGATCAGGCTTTTAGTAAAAACCGGGCCGTAAAGCTGGATTTAGGCGGTTATGCCAAAGGTTATGCACTGGATCAGGCCGCCGCTTATTTGCGTAGTCAGGGCGTTAAAAATGCACTCATCAACATCGGTGGCAATATTATCGCCTTGGGTCAACATGGCAAAAAACCCTGGCGCGTGGGCATACAACATCCGCGCAAACCCGGCCCCATTGCCACGCTGGATTTGGCGGATGGCTGGGCGATAGGCACATCCGGCGATTATCAGCGCTATTTCACGGTCAACGGTAAACGCTACTGCCATATCATTGATCCACGTAACGGCTACCCCGCGCAAAACACACAAGCCGTTACCGTGTTGGTGCCACCGGGAGAACATACCGGCACACTTTCTGATGTGGCCTCCAAACCCATTTTCGTGGCCGAGCCAGCTAATCGTATCGCGATGGCCAAACGCATGGGTATAGATGGTTTTATGGTAATTGATGCGCACGGCAAGATTTTTGTCAGTGCCGCTTTGGCAAAACGAGTGCAATGGACGGAACCCAATGTGGCGCTGGAAAAACTTCAGTAACCGCTTCCCCCAGCCGCTTATTGGTGACTGGCTGGTCATGCTCATCAGCCTGGGGCTGGTGATTTGGCTATTTCAAACATTCTGGCAAAGCGCATCCGCCACCAAATTACGCATACGCAGCGGCAATAGTATTTATGCCACCCTGAGTCTGGATCAAGCGCGCAGCATCAATGTCAATGGGCCGTTGGGAGTGAGCCGCATCGTGGTCGATCACGGCAGAGCGCGTGTAGCCAGCGACCCTGGGGCGCGTCAATACTGCGTCAAACAGGGCTGGCTGACCCATGCCGGGCAAGTGGCGATGTGCTTGCCCAATCAGGTCAGCATAGAATTATTAGGTGCCGAAAAAGCCTATGATTCGCTCAGTTATTAACTTACAGAATCAACAACGCAAAAATTAAAGCGGCTAAAATTAAAACCATCACCATCAAAACCACCGCCGATGACCACTGCATTGCCCAGCTTGCAGCGTTGGCTATTGGTCTGCATCTGGTGGAATCCATTCTGCCTTCGCCTTTGCCTGGTGTAAAGCCTGGCATCGCCAATATCATCACACTGCTGGTGCTGTATCGATTTGGTTTGGCTACGGCTGTCTGGGTCAGTTTATTAAGAGTATTTGCCAGCAGTCTATTATTAGGCCAGTTTCTATCGCCTACGTTTCTATTGAGCTTAAGTGGTGCTGTTGCCAGTTTGGGCATGTTAACTTTTGCCTACCGTTTGCCAAAAAATTACTTCGGGCCGATCACCTTAAGCATAGTGGCGGCTTTTGCCCATATAGCAGGGCAACTGGTTGTGGTAAGGCTTTGGCTGATTCCACATGCGGGTGTGGCTTATCTGATCCCAGCGTTTGCTATGGCAGCGCTTATTTTCGGCATTGTCAACGGACTGATTACCACCTATTTGCTGGCACCAGCAACCGATTCAGATTAACTAGGCTTTGCCGTAATACTCCTTATCAAATTTAATTGTGGAGTTCTACGGCATGACAAACGAACAAGCGCTGGCCTACATGCATAATCTGTTGCGCGCCATGCTGGATAAAAAAGCCTCCGATTTATTCATTTCAGCCGACTTTCCTCCCGCCATGAAAATAGACGGGAAAATGACTCCGGTAACCGAACAAAAACTTAGCGGGGAACATACCAAGGCCTTTGCCGAGGCGCTGATGAGCGAAAAGCAACAAGCTGAATTTGCCGCAGACAAAGAATGTAACTTTGCCATCTGGCCTAGAGAAATTGGCCGTTTTCGGGTAAATGTGTTTGTTCAGCAAGAAAAAGTGGGCATGGTATTACGCACCATCACCACCAATATCCCGAAATTTGAAGATCTTGAGCTACCTGAAGTGCTGAAAGATGTGATGATGACCAAGCGCGGCTTGGTCATTCTGGTCGGTGGCACTGGCTCGGGAAAATCCACCACGCTGGCAGCGCTCATTGATTACCGTAACGAAAATAGCTACGGCCATATTATTACCGTCGAAGATCCGGTTGAATACGTGCACCCCAGTAAAAACTGTTTAATTACCCATCGTGAAATCGGGCGCGATACCAATGGCTGGTTCAATGCGCTTAAAAACACCTTGCGACAAGCGCCTGATGTTATCCTGATTGGCGAAATTCGAGATCGTGAAACCATGGAGTTTGCACTGGCTTTTGCTGAAACCGGCCATCTGTGCATGGCAACCTTGCATGCCAATAGCTCGAATCAGGCGCTGGATCGTATTGTCAATTTCTTTCCTGAAGAGCGTCATGCCCAATTGCACATGGATTTATCGCTGAATTTACGCGCCTTCGTATCACAACGCTTGGTGCCAAAAAAAGGCGGTGGGCGCTGCGCCGCTATCGAAATTTTATTAAATTCGCCATTGGTTTCAGACTTGATACTCAAAGGTGAAACTAATATGGTGAAAGAGGCCATGGCCAAATCGGTTGAATTGGGTATGCAAACCTTCGACCAAGCGCTTTTTATACTGGCGGAAGCAGGCCGCATTACAGAAGAAGATGCTTTGCGAAATGCGGACTCCATTAATGAATTGCGTTTAAAATTCAAGCTGTACGGTAAAAACGCAGGCGTTAAAAAAGAAATAGCCATAGGTAGCAATAAGCTAGCGCTACATGAAGACTCGCCTGAAGAAAAAGCGGATGATCCCATTTCAGCAACCGCAGCCGCAAGCACGTAGGCACGCAACACACCAATTAATGCGTACATTAGGAGACCATAATGAATCACAAAATCATGTTGAATATTCGCAATGTACTCATCATCAAAACAAGTTTGATTTTTGGTTATTTTATTTTCGCCTTGAGCGCATGCCTGGCTTGGGGTGCAAGCTTGGCATGGGGTGCAAACTTAGCTTGGAGTGCTGAATTAACGCAGACGATTGCGGCTATCAAACCTTCTATTGTGGGCATTGCCACTTTTCAAAAAATGCGCAGCCCGCCGGTAAATTTCATGGGAACTGGGTTTGTGGTGGGTGATGGAACGCTGGTAGTCACCAACGCCCATGTCGCGCCGGAATCTGTGGATGCCGAAAAAATGGAATCGCTAGTCGTTATCATCGCAAAGGGCAATGAAACCGAACTGAGAAGCGCCGTGAAAGTCGCCCTGGATAAAGAGCATGATCTTGCGCTACTCAAAATCAGCGGAGAACCGCTTCCCGCGATGACATTGGCAGATTCATCCACAGCACGCGAAGGGCAAATGCTGGCCTTCACCGGCTTTCCCATCAGCATGGTGCTTGGATTTCATCCGGTAACGCATCGCGGCATGTTATCTTCAATTACGCCAATTATTTTGCCAGCGCTCAATTCCAATCGCCTCGACGCAAAAATGATTGCGCAACTAAAAAAATCCGCTTTTACTATTTTTCAGCTGGATGGCACCGCTTACCCCGGCAATAGCGGAAGTCCGGTATTTGATCCTGAAACCGGCAATGTCTATGGAATCATCAACATGGTTTTTGTCAAAGGACTGAAAGAAACCGCATTGACGCAACCCAGCGGCATCACTTACGCCATTCCCAGTAATTATTTGCGTGATTTACTTCAGAAAAAATAAAATCAGAAAATAGACCCTATGTGAAACACCGTAGGTTAAGCCGCTTTCGCCGACATAATCTCATTCATCAGCGTCAAGCCCGCAAATGCATCCTTGGCGTAATGCACCTGATCCGGGTTAGTGTAGACCATGCGGCAATCTTCTTGCACATATTTACGAGTGAGCGCCGCGCCGCCCAGCAGCACAGGAATATCAATCCCTTCTTTTTTCATCTCGCTCAGGTTTTCTTTCATGATAACGGTCGATTTCACCAGCAGGCCGGACATGCCAATCGCGTCGGCGGCATGCATACGCACGGCCTCCATGATGTTGCCTATGGGTTGTTTGATGCCGAGATTAATGACTTTATAGCCGTTGTTGGTGAGGATAATATCCACCAGGTTTTTGCCGATGTCATGCACATCGCCTTTGACTGTCGCCAAGACCAAAATCCCTTTTTCCTGACCTTCAATTTTCTCCATGAACTTTTCCAGATAAGCCACAGCAGCTTTCATGGTCTCGGCACTTTGCAGTACGAAGGGTAGCTGCATTTCACCTGAGCCAAATAGCTCGCCCACTACACGCATTCCATCCAGTAGCAACTCGTTGATGATGGCTAGCGGCGCATAGGTTTCCATGGCCTTGTCCAGATCATCGTTCAGGCCGGTTTTATCACCATCAATAATACGTTGCTTGAGAATTTCTTCTATGGTCTCAGGACGTTTTTTGACGACTTCCGTCAGTTTTATATCTTTGAATAAATCCACGTAATACAGCAACGGATCACGGCCGTCGCGCGAATGGTTGAAAATCAAATCTTCAGCGGCTTCGCGTTGTGCGTCGTCGATTTTGTGCAAAGGCATGATTTTCGAGACATGAATAATCGCCGCCGTCATGCCACGTTTTTGCGCGTGAGCCAAAAAAACAGAATTCAAAACATGACGCGCCGCCGGATTCAGGCCGAAGCTGATGTTGGAAAGCCCTAACATCACCTGGCAATCAGGCAGCTCTTTACGGATACGCTCAATCGCATTCAGGGTATTAACGCCGTGGTTACGGTCTTCTTCCACGCCGGTACAAATGGTGAAAGTGAGCGGATCAAACATTAAATCCGAAGCAGGCAAGCCGTGTTTATTGACGGCAAAATCATATAAGCGATGCGCGACACGCAGCTTGTCGTCCACCTCCTTGGCCATACCATCTTCATCAATGGTCAAAGCAATCACCGCCGCGCCAAACTTTTTGGCCAGTTTAAGAACGGTTTCAGCGCGCTCTTCGCCATCTTCAAAGTTAATGGAGTTGATAATCGCCTTGCCACCAATCAGCTTTAACGCAGCTTCCAGCACGGGCGTTTCGGTGGAATCAATGACGATAGGCACAGTAATCTGCCCGCGATAGCGCGTCAGCACTTCACTCATATCAGCTACTTCCGGGCGACCGACATAAGCGGTGCAGACATCAAGCGCGTGCGAGCCTTCACGCACTTGATCGCGGCCTATGGCCACCAATGAATCCCAATCTTCTTCGTTTAATAAATCCCTGAACTTTTTGGAGCCGTTCGCATTGCTGCGCTCACCTATGGCAAACACGGCGTTTTCTTGACGCAAGGCGACGGAGGTGTAAAGCGAAGCCACCGAGGGCTCCCACACCACCTCCCTATCAATCGGCGCTTTTTCGGCACGTGCATCCAGCATGGCTCGCAGTTCTTGAATATGCGCAGGCGTGGTGCCACAACAGCCGCCAATCAAATTAACACCATCTTCTTCAATAAAGCGTTGTTGCCAATCGCAAAGTTCAAACGGTTGCAGCGGGTATTCGGTCTTGCCATCCACGAGCATGGGCAAGCCCGCATTCGGCATGACCGAAATCATGCGCGGCCAGTGCTCGCCCAGATACTTCACATGCTCTGCCATTTCTACCGGGCCGGTAGCACAATTCAGTCCCATGCCCTCGACATCCAGCGCGTCTATGCTGGTGCAGGCGCAGGCAATATCACTTCCCACCAGCATGGTGCCTGTGGTTTCTATGGTCACTTGTACAAAAATAGGCAGGTCAGTACGACTTTTCTCGGCGCGCGCGATTTTGCAGCCGTTAACAGCGGCTTTAATGGTCAACAAATCCTGATTGGTTTCCAGCAAAAAGCAATCTATGCCGCCATCAATCAGACCGCGCGCCTGCTCAGCGTAAGAATCTTCCAGAACGTCATAGCTAGCATGGCCAAGGCTCGCGAGCTTGGTGCCGGGCCCAATAGAGCCTAGTACATAACGCGGCCATTCCGGCGTACTGAACTCGGCGGCGACTTTACACGCGATTTCAGCGGCAATTTTATTCAATTCATAAGTGCGTTCAGTGAGGTCAAATTCTGCGAAAACTACTTTATTTGCACCGAAAGAGTTGGTTTCTACGCAATCCGCACCGGCCTCGAAATAAGTGCGGTGCATGGATTCGACAAAATCAGGACGGGTTACGACAAGAATTTCCGAGCAGTTTTCCAAGCCCGCAAAATCTTTTTCCACATCCCATTCAACGGCCTGAATTAAAGTACCCGTACCACCATCACACAGCAGCACGTTTTGTTTTAATCTTTCAATAAAGCTGGGTTTCGTCATTTTTGGTTTCGTCACTTTTGAACTATTTATTCTAACGTATTGGTAGTAAAGTATTTTATCATAGCGAGTGCCGTACAGCCCTCCTATAAAACACCTTCAAATAAAGTGGTTAATTCTTACATGACTCAGCGCTCCGCCACCCTCAACGACAACCCTATTCCAGTTCCGCCATTTTGGGGGGCAAAATGCATAGACAAAGTCCCCATGAAGGCGGTTTTGCCGTATATCAATAAAACGGCGCTGTATAAATTCCAGTGGGGCTTTAAAACCAAGGGCTACACAGAAGAAGAATATCGTAACTATATCCGCCATGAAGTTGACCCCATCCTGACAAGATTGATTGAGCAAAGTGATCGTGAACAAATACAGGTGGCGCAAGCCGTCTATGGCTACTTCCCATGTCAATCACAGGGCGAACAGCTAATAATTTATGCGAAACCCGAAGGTGGTGAAGAGCGTTGCCGCTTTACTTTTCCGCGCCAAACCACAGAGCGCAAATTATGCATTGCTGATTTTTTTCGCCCGGTTGAAAGTGGCGAAATTGACGTGGTAGCCTTTCAATTGGTCACCGTAGGTCAGCGCGCTTCCGACTATGCGCGGGAGCTATTTGCGCAAGACAATTACAAGGAATATCTGTATTGGCACGGCCTCAACGCGGAAGGCGCGGAAGGCATGGCCGAATTCATCCACAAACGTATCCGTGTAGAACTGGGCTATGGCCGTGAAGATGCACGCGAACTATCCGAAATGATTAAGCAACATTATCGCGGCAGCCGCTATTCGTTTGGCTACCCGGCCTGCCCCAACCTGCACGATCAGGACAAGATTCTGGATTTGCTGGAAGCCGAGCGCATTAAAGTCGTGCTGGGCGATGAAGACCAGCTATGGCCGGAAGAAACCACCAGCGCCATTATTGTGCATCATCCGAATGCCAAATACTTTGGTGTCTAGCAGGCTGTCGTCAGGAGGTTTTTATGTCAAATGAATATTTGAAATTAGCCATCAAACATGCGCAAGCGGGCGATTGGGATTTGGCGCATAAAATAGTACAAGTGCGTGACGATTCAATCGCTTGCTGGATACATGCCGTATTACACAAAATCGAAGGTGATGAAAGCAATAGCCGCTATTGGTATGCCAGCAGTAAAAACCAATATGAGGACTTTACTGACTCAGGTGAAGAACTTAACGCAATCAGCCAGCAATTAGAGCGTAACGACTAAAAGGCATTTCTATAATCCATTTATCAAAAAACAAATCCGAGGAAACCAAAAATGAGCAACGCACCTAAATCAGGCAACGCTAGCGCTATAACCAAAGCGTATGAACACTTGCTGGATAAATTGTCACAAAAAACCCATCAAGGCGAAGTGGTGGTGCAACACGTCGTAGATGAAATCAAGCAAGATGCATCGGCCCTTTATGATTTGAGTGCCGATGAAATAGTGCTGCTGGAGCAATATATAAAGCGCGACCTGGCCGATGCCTCAAGCTACCTGCAACATACCGGCGAAGAACTGAAAAGCTGGCTGGGCTTTGATCTGCATTTGATCGAACAAGCTTTCTGGGACAAGTTTTCGCAAGCAGCGGATCAAACTACCACTGAACTTTTACAGTTAAAACTGACCGCCGAGCAAGCGGGCTATCAAACGGGTGAAGTCATCGGCATAGGCACATTGGCCTGCGATCAATGCGGTGAGAAATTGCATTTCCATAAACCCGGGCATATTCCGCCATGTCCGAAATGCCACGCCACACAATTTCATCGGGTGAGCTGACACAGCCGATTCACGCGAACTTAACACACGGGCATGATGCGACACATGCCTGAAATCAAAATTATTGCTCTTAAAACTTCAGGCGCAGCTGAAAGCGACGATTGGACGGCTTCCATCCATTTAAACCAAGAGACAATATGACCGCACTACCCGAATACACCGAACAGGAACTCAGCCATCAAACGCCAGCGGAACTGATAGACCTTCTCATTGAAAATGAAGATCGCGCACCGCGCAACCTCATTGATGCCTGTGTCAAACGCGGCGAAGAAATGGTGCACTACCTGCAAGGCCTGCACGACAGTGGCGACCTTTGGCAGAAGGAAGGTTTAGATGGCAAATGGTGGCTACGCCTGCACACAGTCATGATTCTTGGCATCATCCCCGGCGAACAGGCCGGATGGCTACTGCCGAAAATGATGCACCGAATGGCGATTGAGGAAGATGACAATCTACAAGAATGGTTGGCAGGACTCTGGACACAATTCTTCATCAACAAGCCCCCCGGCGTACTAAATGCCTTGCGCGAACTGGGCATGGATGCAAGCCTGAATTGCTATTCCCGCTACTACGCCGTGGAAACCACAACCGACCTCTCGGCACAGATGGATGACAAAGTCCTGAATGAAGCATTGGCCTGGGTAGCGGGCATCGTCGCCAATGAAGAAGAAGACTGGGAATTACGCCTGTTCTGTTCCAGCAAACTGCTCGATTATCCGCGCGAAGAATATCGTGCCTTGCTGGAAAATATGGCCTCCAGACAAAGTGGATGGGTTTTGCATTTCGATGAGGACGATATCAACAAAGCCTATGCCGAACCCAATAAACGATCCTTATACTTGGCAACCCACGATGCCTGGTCATTCTACAACCCGCAAGCCATCGCCGAGCGCCAGCAACGCTGGGCGAAAGAAGATGAACAAGCCAGACTGCATCCATTGGCCGGAACCCTAAGCGAAGAGGACCTGCAATTTTATGAGGCACCTTACATTCGCCCGGAACCCAAAACCGGACGCAACGACCCCTGCCCCTGCGGCAGCGGAAAAAAATTCAAAAAATGCTGCCAGGGCAAATAAACGCGGCTTGCCAAACACGCCCGCAACCCAAGCCGCCCGCTATATTCACCTAAAAGCCCGGCCATCCATAAAAAATAATTTGCACAGGGTCAGGATTTGACCCTGCGGCTGTGCAAAATGGTGACTGAAGGCGAAGAATCTGTTTTTGATCGTTGGGTTACATTGGGGGGTGGGATGGATAAATTGGAAGGTAAGCAAGTAGATATACCTATAGCGCATGTACGCGAATCAGATGCTGAAAAACAAGAGCTGCGTGTTCATTTGACCGAAGTGTCTGTTATTTGCCAAAGGCTGGCTGCCAAGCTTGGGCTACCAAGTGCTGGGCTGCTTATTGGCTTGCTGCATGATTTTGGTAAGTATAGTCAGCAGTTCCAGTCATATATTCAGTCGGCTACCGGAGTGATTAATCCCGACGAGGATGATTATGTCGATGCAAAAGGCTTAAAGGGGAAAATTGACCATTCTTCGGCCGGTGCTCAGTGGGTTTATCAGCAGTTGAAGCCTTTTGATGCCAAGGGGCAGGGCGAGTTATGTGGTCAAATTTTGGCGCTTTGTATTGCTTCACACCATAGTGGCTTGATTGATTGCCTTTCACCTGATGGCGAAAACAATTTTAAAAAACGTATGGGAAAGCTCGATGAAAAAAGCCATCTGAAGGAGTGTATTGAAAAATCAGACAAGGAAATACTTAAGCAAGCAGTAGATTTGGCAACAGCTACTTTGATTGAAGAAATGCACGCTGTCATTAATCGCATCCTTAAAGCGTCGCATGATGGCCAGCGGTTGAGTACCCGTATTCGTGAGTTTTATTTAGGCTTTTATGCGCGATTTTTATTTAGTTGCCTGATAGATGCCGACAGAATCAATAGCATTGATTTTGAAACGCCTGAAAATGCCCGTTTGCGGAGCTCGGAGCTGCCAAAATGGGATGTTGCCATTAAGCGCTTGGAAAGCAAATTGGCTGCACTGAAAGGTGAACTGGGTATTGATGTTATTCGCAGAAAAATCTCGGATGCCTGCCTCAATCGCGCACAGGACAAACTAGGCATCTATACACTTACTGTGCCAACTGGCGGCGGCAAAACACTAGCGAGTTTACGTTTTGCTTTACACCACGCAAAAAAGCATGATCTGGAACGTATCATTTACATCATTCCTTACACCTCCATCATTGAACAAAATGCCGATGCCGTACGAAAAATAGTCGAAGAAGATGGAGACATTCGGTCTTGGGTGTTGGAGCATCACTCGAATCTTGAGCCTGAGCAACAAACATGGCACAGCAAACTGGCTTCTGAAAATTGGGATTCACCCATTATCTTTACCACCATGGTGCAATTTTTAGAAGTGTTGTTTAGTGGCGGAACGCGAAGCGTGCGTCGATTGCACCAGCTGGCCAATAGCGTTTTAATTTTTGATGAAATTCAAACCTTGCCAATTAATTGTGTGCATCTCTATTGTAACGCCATTAACTTTTTAACCGAATACGCTAAAACTACTACTGTGCTATGCACGGCGACCCAGCCTTTGCTGAATCAGCTTCCAATATCTGATAACGGGCAGTTACATTTTTCACCTGATAATGAAATCATTACCGAGGTTGCTCAATTATTTGATGCTTTAGAGCGCGTTAATGTTGAAAACCTATGTAAGCCGCAAGGCTGGACTGGTGAAGAAATTGCAAACTTGGCAATGGATGCTTTCGAGCAAAAAGGCAGCTGTTTAATCATCGTAAATACCAAAGATTGGGCGCAAAAGCTATATCAGGCTTTTGAAAATCAAGGGATTGATAAAGAGGCGCTTTTCCATTTAAGCACTAACCAATGTGCGGCACATAGAAAAAACATTCTGGATGTCGTTAAAAAACGTCTTGCAAGCCAATTGCCCGTGATGTGTGTCAGTACACAATTGATTGAAGCAGGTGTAGATGTAAGTTTTGCCACTGTTATTCGGTTTCTGGCCGGGTTGGATTCAATTGCGCAGGCGGCAGGACGCTGTAATCGTCATGGGGAATTAAAAGACCATCAGGACAACCCAGTTAAAGGTTTTGTATATGTGCTAAACCCAGACAAAGAATCTACTAACTTGCTGAAAGAAATCGAAATAGGAAAAGATAAAGCGCGGCGCGTTTTTGATGATTTGGAGCAAGCTAGCGTTTTGACTCCAGAAAGCATTTCAACCTACTTTAATTATTATTTTTTTGATCGTGCAGATGATATGGCATATCCGTTTAAAGATGAAATTGGTAGTACGGATACCTTGCTGAATTTGCTCAGTCAAAACGGCAAGAATAGCTACACGCCTAAAAATCTGGAGCGAGCGTCTGAGAGATTAAGACCATTGCTAATGCAATCCTTTAAAACAGCAGCCAATCAGTTCAAGGCGATTGATGCGCCTACACAGTCTGTTATCGTGCCATATGGCGAGGCTAAGGAGTTGATAGCGGAGCTTTGCAAAGTCAGCAAGGATTTTAATGCAAAGAAATATTATGGTTTACTCAAGCAGGCACAGAAATTCAGCGTCAATGTTTTTCCCAATGTATGGAAAAAGCTGGAGCAAGCGGAAGCCATAGTGGAGATTCAAAAAGAAGGCATTTATTTTTTAAGAGAAACCAATTACAGCCAGGCGTTTGGTTTATCTTCAGAGGTTGTGACTAATATGGGTTTTATAGGGGTGTAAATGAAAAACAGCATCAGTTTCAAGCTTTGGGGCAGATATGCATTATTTACTGATCCCATTACCAAGGTGGGTGGGGAAAAATGTACTTACCACGTACCTACTTATGAAGCGATTAAAGGGGTTTTAAAGTCTATCTATTGGAAGCCAACCATCGTTTGGCATGTAGATCGTGTGCGTGTGATGAAGCCGATACGCACCCAAACCAAGGGAGTAAAGCCATTGGTTTGGGGTGGTGGCAACAGTTTGGCTATTTACACTTTTCTGCACGATGTGGAGTATCAGGTAGATGCGCATTTTGAGTGGAACGAGCATCGCCCGGAGTTAGCACAAGACCGTATCGACGGTAAGCATTTCAATATTGTTCAGCGCATGCTTGAAAAAGGCGGGCGGCAAGATATTTTTCTGGGCACACGAGACTGCCAAGGCTATGTTGAACCGTGTGAGTTTGGTAGCGGCGAATCCGCTTACGACAGTACAGATGAATTAGGTTTTGGCATGATGTTTCATGGCTTTGATTACCCGGATGAAACCGGCAGCAAAGAACTGCATAGCCGATTTTGGCGAGCCGCCATGAAAACAGGTATTTTGGAATTCCCCCGCCCGGAAGTCTGTGATATTCGCAGATTCGTGAGACCCATGGACGCAAAAGCATTTGGCATTGGAACCAATCTATTGAGTGTGTTGGATGAAGAGGAGGCACTATGAGCTGGATGCAGCGGCTGTATCAGACATACGACCATATCAAAAGTCTTGAAGATGCAAAGAATCTGTGGCCATTAGCGCATTTTGTGAAAAATGCACATATAGAAATGGTGATTAGTGATGATGGGAATTTAAAAAGAATCCATCTGTTACAAGGCAGTGACGCTTTAACTTTGATACCAGCTAGTGAAAGTTCAGCAGGTCGTTCAGGTTCTAAAATTGCCCCACACCCACTTAGCGATGAAATTGGTTATTGTGCAGCTGATTATCCTGGGATTGAAAATGAGCGTTACCAAGCCTATTACAAACAATTAACGGACTGGTGCAATTCCGAACATTCTCATCCTAAACTTAAAGCCATTAAGTCATATTTAGACAAAAATTGTATTTGGACTGATTTGCAAAATAACGCTATTGAATTTCCACTGACTTTTAAAAATGCAAGTGGACAGGCATCTAAAATTCCGCCTAACAAGGCATTTATTAGATGGCGTGTTGAAACCAAGCTAGAAAACTATACTGGCACATGGGAAGATCAAATCCTGATTGAAGCTTGGATAAAATATGATGCACAAGTCAACACAACGCTCGGGTTTTGCACAACCAATGGTGAAGAAACTCGTGTTGCAAATAACCATCCTAGATTTATTCGTCATTCAGGTGATGGAGCAAAGCTCATTTCCTCCAATGACTCGTCTGGATTTACCTTTCGAGGTAAGTTTTTAGAGAGCACTCAAGCCACTGGTGTTGGCTTTGAAGTGACCCAAAAAGCCCATAATGCGCTGCGCTGGTTGATTAGCCGTCAGGGTGTAAAAAATGGCGATCAAGTCATTGTGGCATGGGCGATTTCAGGCAAAAAAATTCCCAATCCTGTCGCTGACCCGTTTGATTTTGATGATGACGATGATTCATCAATAATTGAGGCAGGCTCAGACAACCAGGCAGATAAAAACACTGACAATCTCAATCTAAGTAGTAATTTAGGTCAAAGAGTTGCGCTCAAGCTAAAACTCAAAATCAAAGGTTATCAGCAGGCCTTAGGCAAAACTGAGCAATTGTCTATTATGGCTATTGATTCTGCTACACCGGGGCGCATGGGCGTGACCTATTACAGAGAGTGTTTATCTGAAGATTACCTTTCTAAATTAGAAAACTGGTACGAAAGCTTTTCTTGGTATCAACGCTATAACAAAAAAACAACACAGTCCGAAGGAAAAAAGTCCAAAGATCAGGTTTTGTGGCCGATTGTACCGCCATCACCATTGAGTATAGGTTTGACAGCATATGGTAAGGCCTTTACTTTATCGGATACGCTCAAAAAAAATCTTTACGCACGTATTTTGCCTTGTATAGCCGAAGGGTGCGCTTTTCCCATTGATGTTGTAAATCTATGCATTGCGAGAGCTTGCAATCCCAATAGCGGGGAACATTGGGAATGGGAGCGCAATGTTGGTGTTGCCTGTGCTTTGTATCGTGGCTACTTCAGCCGTCACCCTAAATTGGAATCAAGGAGAAATTTTTCTATGGCATTAGATATTACAAATCAATCGCGTGATTACTTATATGGTCGTTTACTTGCCGTTGCTGAGGAAATTGAGCATTTAGCTTTGGTGATAGGCGGAGAAAAGCGTTCCACTACTGCTGAGCGTTTTATGCAGCAATTTGCAGATAGGCCATTTAGTACATGGCGAAATATTGAATTGGCTTTGCGCCCATATATGGAACGTTTACGAAACAACCGTGCTGGTTTTTTGAACAATCGACAAAAAGAGCTAACCGACATCATGAATCTATTCGATGCGGAGAATTTTTCAGATGATAAAAAACTGACGGGTGAGTTTTTGTTGGGATACCACTGCCAAAAAATGACTTATAGAAAGGTTAAATCCGAAAACACCGAATCTGAAAATGCAAGCGAAGAGTAAGACCTAAGCGTTAAACCACAGATAAATCGCAGATGAACCCAATAGGAAATATGACATGAGCTTAAGTAAAAAAATTGATTTCGCTTTAATTATCAAAGTAAAAAATGCCAATCCAAACGGCGACCCACTCAACGGAAACCGCCCGCGTACTGACTACGACGGTAAAGGTGAAATTACGGATGTTTGTTTAAAACGTAAATTGCGTGATCGTTTACAAAGCGCAGGACAAGCTATTTTTGTGCAATCCGACGAGAAAAAAACCGATGGCATGACCAGCTTGAAAAATCGTGCCGAAAGCGATGAGTTTGGTGTAGGTAAAAAGGTGTTTGATCCGAAAAAGACAAGCAAGGATGAAGCAAGCAAAATACTGTGTGATAAATGGTTTGATGTGCGTGCATTTGGTCAGGTGTTTGCCTTTGGTAAAAGCGAAGATGCTGCGGGTGTTTCAATTGCCATTCGTGGCCCGGTGACTATTCAATCGGCTTTTAGTGTTGAGCCTGTCAGAGTGACCAGCACCCAAATTACCAAAAGTGTGAATGGTGAAGGTGATGGCACGAAAAAATCATCCGACACCATGGGCATGAAACACCGTGTTGATGAAGCGGTATATACCGTTTATGGCGCGATTACACCGCAATTGGCCGAGCGCACTGGGTTTAGTGATGCGGATGCTGAAGTGATTAAATCCTTACTACCCAAGTTGTTTGAAGGAGACGCTTCATCGGCAAGACCGGAAGGCTCTATGGCCGTTGAAAAGGTATTTTGGTGGGAACATAACAGCAAGGCCGGGCAATACTCTTCGGCGAAGGTGCATGATAGCTTGCGGGTTAATTCTGATGGCAGTCACAATTTGGAAGCATTAAAAACATTGTCAGGTCTTGAGCCTGAAATTATTGATGGGTTTTAAAGGCGGATTTTCACTAATTCGATTACTGCATATAAGGAAACCAAAATGACTGATGCAATTATCAAAAAGCGCTTGCCCTTGGCGGCGGATACTGAACCTACGGATGAAGAGTTGGCGGAGGTGATGCGTGAGGCGCGTGATTTGGCGCTTGCGCGCAAGGTGGAATCGGATGCATGGATGCGTGCGGAGATGGCCAAGGCCGTGGAAAATGCGCGCATCAGAGACGTAGCTTGAATACCCAAGTGGCAGCAGATCAGCCCCGGCTGCTGTTGGTTGCGGGGCCAAACGGAGCGGGCAAGACAACAGTGACTGAGCGTGGTTTGGCGCATGAATGGTTCACTGGCTGTGAGTATGTGAACCCGGATTTTATCGCGCGTGATGAGTTTGGCGATTGGAACTCTCCTGTGGCGATTAAAAAGGCTGCCGACCTCGCGCAGATTCGCCGTGAAAATTGTCTCTCTGAGCAACGAAGTTTAGCCTTTGAGAGTGTTTTTTCTGCGCCGGATAAAGTGGATTTTGTGCGCAAGGCACGGCGTATTGGGTTCTTTATCCGAGTATTTTTTGTGGCCACCACCGATCCGGCGATTAATGCATCACGCGTTGCCCGGCGTGTGATGCAGGGCGGGCACGATGTGCCGATTCAAAAAATCATTACACGACATTTTCGCTCCATCGCTAATTGCAGTTCCATTGCGGCAGAGGTAGATCGCCTTTACCTATACGATAACTCTGTGGATGGCGAGCAGGCCGCGCTGATATTGCGCGCAGCCCAGGGGAAAATCGTCAGGCAATATGCCGCGATACCAGAATGGATGCAGCCGATAGTCGAAGTCCTGGAAACCAACTGAGCTAAATACAAATGGCGCTATCACCCGATGATTCATACTCCATTTCTCTCTCCGCCCTGCAACATGTCGCCTATTGCCCGCGCCAGTTTGCGTTGATTCATGTGGAGCAAGCGTGGGAGGAAAATTATTTCACCGCGCAGGGGCGTGTATTGCATGAGCGGGTGGATGCGGGCGCGCCGGAGCAGCGGGGGAATGTGCGTTATGAACGCTCGGTTTCGGTGTATTCGCAAACGCTGGGCATTACGGGCAAGCTGGATTTGCTGGAGATTGAGGGTAAACCAGCCGAGCGCTTTTTTCCGGTGGAATATAAACGCGGCAAACTCAAGGTAGAAGATTGGGATCGCATCCAGCTTTGCGCGCAGGCTTTATGCCTTGAAGAAATGCGCGGTATTGAGATTAGCGAAGGCGCGTTGTGGTATTGGCAGGAGCGCAAACGGGAGCGTGTGCTGATTGATGCCCGCTTGCGCGAAGTGACCTTGGCTGCCATTGATTTGGCGCGCGAGATTTTATCCTCCGGCAAAACGCCCGCGCCTACTACGCTCAAAAGCCGTTGCAAGGCGTGCTCACTGATTGATCTATGTGTTCCCGATGCCTTGCGCAAAGACCATTCGGCACATTACGTCATGCAGTTATTTAACGGGAACGATCCTCTATGAAAAAGCTGTTGAATACGCTCTACATCACGCGTCAGGAAAGCTATGTGCATAAAGAGCGCGATACCATTGTGATTAAAAATGGCGATGTGAAATTGGGGCAGTTTCCCGCGCTCACTATCAGCAATATCCTGTGTTTTGGGCAGGTTTCCGTTTCGCCACCTTTGATGGGCTATTGTGGTGAAAATGGGATCGGGCTTTCGTTTTATACCGAATATGGCCGTTTCCAGGCGCGCGTGTTGGGTAAGCAAACGGGCAATGTCTTGTTACGCCGCACGCAATATCGCCTGGCTGATAAGCCGGAACAGTCGAATGCCATCGCCAAAGTGATGGTCGGTGCAAAAATCGCCAATGCCCGCACCGTGCTGATGCGCGAGATACGCAATCATGGCGAAAATGCCAACCTGAGTGCGGCCGTGGAGCGACTGGGCTACAGCCTGAAAAATTGCCAAAGCAGTGTGGATGTACCTCAAACCATGGGCATAGAAGGCGAAGCCGCCGCCACTTATTTTTCAGTATTCAATACCCTGCTTCACGATAGCGAATTTCAATTTAGCGGACGCATACGGCGGCCACCCACCGATCCCGTGAATGCACTGCTTTCGTTTACCTATTCGCTCATCACCCAGGAATGTGTTTCCGCCTTGATGGGCGTGGGGCTGGATCCCTACGTGGGATTTCTGCATCAGGATCGTCCCGGCAGGCCAAGCTTGGCACTGGATTTACTGGAAGAATTCCGCGCGCCCTGGGCAGACCGTTTCGTGCTTACCCTGTTCAATCGTAAGCAATTGCAACAAAAGGATTTTGTCACCGAAGCCAGCGGCGCAATTCGGCTGAGCGACGATGCCAGAAAAAAAGTATTGGTCGCCTTTCAGGAGCGAAAACAAGAGGAAATCGTACACCCCTATCTGGAAGAAAAAATGGCATTTGGCTTGCTTCCGCATTGCCAGGCGCTATTGCTGGCACGGCACTTGCGCGGTGACACCCAGTTTTATACACCTTACCTTATCAAATAATGCAAAGCCGAATATGCTGGTTTTAATCACCTACGATGTGAGCGTACTCACCAAAGCCGGTCAACGCCGATTGCGTAATATAGCGAAAACCTGTCTGGATTACGGAATGCGCGTGCAAAATTCCGTATTTGAATGTGAAGTCACGCCGGATCAATACGTCATGTTAAAAGCTGAACTACTCAACATTTACAACGCAGAGGAAGACAGCCTGCGTTTCTATATGCTGGGCAGCAAAGGCCGGCAAAAAGTTGAACATCTTGGTACAAAAGCCACGCCAGACCCTCTGCGTGACGCCCTTATTTTATAACCCGCTAAGCCAACGCTCTCATATAAACACTGGCAGGTTATCGCTCCTTAACAGATTGAATAAAAAGAAGTAATGCATCGTAATTAAGAGCTGCTGTAAAATGGCTCCCAATTGTTTCAGATTAGCGGGAAACGTGGTCACAAACCACGTAATACGCCAATCGGAAATGATGCAGTCGCGCCCCCCGTGGGCGCGTGGATTGAAACGGCCAATAATGATGTAGCGGTGTTGCCCGAAAGCACGTCGCGCCCCCCGTGGGCGCGTGGATTGAAACAGTTCTTCCATAGAGAAGTCACAAGCCGCGATTGGTCGCGCCCCCCGTGGGCGCGTGGATTGAAACTGTGCCTTTCTTGCGACTTTTAAAAACAATGTCCGTCGCGCCCCCCGTGGGCGCGTGGATTGAAACCGTTTGGTTGTGTTGTTGTTATTTGCTCTTTGGAGTCGCGCCCCCCGTGGGCGCGTGGATTGAAACGCATTTTTAACTACCAAGTTATGAACTTCGCAATCGTCGCGCCCCCCGTGGGCGCGTGGATTGAAACAAGTTTTTTGATCTTGTTCGGGCTTTCAACCACCGTCGCGCCCCCCGTGGGCGCGTGGATTGAAACTCTGTAGGCGTTGCGCAAGTCAACCGCTACAACCTGTCGCGCCCCCCGTGGGCGCGTGGATTGAAACATCTATAACTCTGATAATAGTTACGATATCGCGAGTCGCGCCCCCCGTGGGCGCGTGGATTGAAACATTTGATGGCCATTTTTGTAATCTTACTCATTGCGTCGCGCCCCCCGTGGGCGCGTGGATTGAAACAATCGTGAATCGGTTGTAATTTCTGCGACAGGTGGTCGCGCCCCCCGTGGGCGCGTGGATTGAAACGACAATTCTTGCACGGCAATAGCCGCGCATACGGGTCGCGCCCCCCGTGGGCGCGTGGATTGAAACTTGTTGTGACTACTGGCGTTGCTGCTGAATCTGCCGTCGCGCCCCCCGTGGGCGCGTGGATTGAAACCTGTATTAACGCGCTAGAGCGTGTTTGTAGTTTTGTCGCGCCCCCCGTGGGCGCGTGGATTGAAACGTGTGCAATTACAAAAGCAACTAACGATCTGGCCTGTCGCGCCCCCCGTGGGCGCGTGGATTGAAACTGCGACACTAACGACGCGGACTCAAAGGCAGTAATGTCGCGCCCCCCGTGGGCGCGTGGATTGAAACGTCCATTTTAATATCTCCGCATCTAAAGGAACAAGTCGCGCCCCCCGTGGGCGCGTGGATTGAAACACCAATGTAAACCGTGTGCATCAAGCCCATTTGTCGTCGCGCCCCCCGTGGGCGCGTGGATTGAAACTCACATATGCTGCATCCAGTAGACGAAAAGCCAGAGTCGCGCCCCCCGTGGGCGCGTGGATTGAAACATTTTCTTAAGCTCCATAAATTTATTGGCGGCAATGTCGCGCCCCCCGTGGGCGCGTGGATTGAAACTATTTAAAACCACACGCAGAAAATTCATTTTTCGCATGTCGCGCCCCCCGTGGGCGCGTGGATTGAAACAACATTATTGGACTCCTATAATTTTGTGAATTTGGGTCGCGCCCCCCGTGGGCGCGTGGATTGAAACTATCAAATGATGATAACGGCATGTAGTCTGTCAGCGTCGCGCCCCCCGTGGGCGCGTGGATTGAAACTGCCTTGTCGGTCAATGTTTCGCCCGAGCGTTTTAGTCGCGCCCCCCGTGGGCGCGTGGATTGAAACTGCTGGTCTTTGGCTCATCGGTGCCTTCGGTATGAGGTCGCGCCCCCCGTGGGCGCGTGGATTGAAACGTGTTCATTGATGCGCAAGTGGGCGCGCTCGGTGGTCGCGCCCCCCGTGGGCGCGTGGATTGAAACTTGTTGATAAAGTGGGAGCATTGGCCGCAGCAATGGTCGCGCCCCCCGTGGGCGCGTGGATTGAAACCTCAATGTTATATTTCGTCAAGTGCAAACCGGAAGTCGCGCCCCCCGTGGGCGCGTGGATTGAAACTCCTTTTATCAAATCCCAACGCCGAACGTTGCCGGTCGCGCCCCCCGTGGGCGCGTGGATTGAAACCTTGTTGATAAATATGTGATTTCACAATTTGCCAGCGTCGCGCCCCCCGTGGGCGCGTGGATTGAAACAAGTTCTTCGCGTGCTTTTATTTCAGCAGCTTCTGTCGCGCCCCCCGTGGGCGCGTGGATTGAAACAAAGGACGTTCAAATGGTAGTGGTAAGTCCTTATTGTCGCGCCCCCCGTGGGCGCGTGGATTGAAACACGATAAAGCCGTAAAAATTATTTAGCCGCCCGCGTCGCGCCCCCCGTGGGCGCGTGGATTGAAACCGGGAGTACCGGGAGCGGCAGGAGTACCCGGCGCAGTCGCGCCCCCCGTGGGCGCGTGGATTGAAACCACTGTACTGAATTTGCCAATACAAACCTACAGAGTCGCGCCCCCCGTGGGCGCGTGGATTGAAACTTGTCCCAGAAGATGTAAACAATTCCAGCCGTCCAGTCGCGCCCCCCGTGGGCGCGTGGATTGAAACTCTATACTTAAAAATGTGCATAACAAGCTCAGAAGTCGCGCCCCCCGTGGGCGCGTGGATTGAAACCGACCGTTGACGATGCAGCCAATTCATCCGAGGCAGGTCGCGCCCCCCGTGGGCGCGTGGATTGAAACTATTCGTATTACCGCAGGCGGTAAGGTGATAATTAGTCGCGCCCCCCGTGGGCGCGTGGATTGAAACAACCCAAACGCTAGCTTCCCATGTGGCAAAAGTTGTCGCGCCCCCCGTGGGCGCGTGGATTGAAACTTTGATATAGGCCAGAGGATTCGAGGTTTCGATTGTCGCGCCCCCCGTGGGCGCGTGGATTGAAACGATAGAACCACGCGTGGATTTTTCCACTCCGTCTTGTCGCGCCCCCCGTGGGCGCGTGGATTGAAACCTGTAAACTCTGCTTGCTTTGCTTTGTAAAATAAGTCGCGCCCCCCGTGGGCGCGTGGATTGAAACCCCGTCTCTCGCTTCTGCTCCTCAATCTTGCGATGGTCGCGCCCCCCGTGGGCGCGTGGATTGAAACCCATTTGTACGACATTCCCAAACTGGTGCGCCCTGTCGCGCACCGTGCGATTGTGGGCGCTACTTGTTTTAGTCTGGCATTTCTTCAAAATCTTCCTTGAATGCACAGCAATCCGGGCAAAGCCACAGGTCTGGGGTATCTTCCCAAGGCGTGCCTGCGGGGATGCCATGTTCGGGATCCCCTAACGTTTCATCATACACATAAGCACAGACAGTACATTTCCATAATGCCAAGATATTTTCTTTTTATATTTAACCTGGATATTGCACAAACCTACTTTTTGATCGCACGGTATTTTACAAACAAGATTTTCAGTTCTGTTATCGGGTACGTTAGCAGCAAAATCCCCAAATCATTCCTCGCGATGGAATTCACCTTCAATCACATCTTTGTCTATATCTATGCTATTCGAGGAAGCGGAGTTTTGGCGCTTAGGCTCGGCTTTGGCGGTTGGCAACAGCAACAGTATGAGCGCTATAACATCGCTTAAAACGCCGGGGATAATCAGCAAGATGCCGGCAAGCAAATTTTTAAAGCTACCAAACAGAGCTTTCATCGGTGTGCCGCCCTGCGCCAGGGTTTGCGCCATGCGTCCCAGCATGAACAGCTTTTCTTCCAGTATCAAGCGCCAGCCGAGGAAGGCCACGATGAGCAGATAAAGCAATAGCCACCAGCCGTAGCGGTTGCCGAGCGTTATCAAGAGCCATATCTCCAGCACGGGGAATGCGAGTAAAATCGCCAAAATGAACAGTAAGCGCATAAATTATCAACCTCAATTAACTTCAGTGGACGCGATTCTGGTACTGACCAATCTGCCAAGTCAAGCCAGCGCAGAGCAGTTGGCACAAAGGTTGGTGGATGAAAAGCTGGCCGCCTGCATCAATATACTGGCACCATGCACCTCAATTTATCATTGGCAGGGGGAAACCGAACGCGCAACAGAGTTTCCACTGCTCATCAAAACCACGCAAGCACGCTATGCCGCACTGGAACTGGCCATTTTACGGGAGCATCCTTATGAACTCCCTGAAATTATTCATGTCCCTATCACTGGCGGTTTGCCCGCTTACCTCAACTGGCTGACCAAGGAGAGCTTTACTTGAAATCCCCCCTGCAAATTTTCCACCGACTACTTTTTATTCTGTGCTGCTTGCCCGTTGCGGTGATCGCCGCGCCTGCCGACTCCTCCTCTCCTGCTACGACAGCTTCCGGGCTGACCGCGTTCCTTTCCGGCTCCAAAAGTGACGATATTCTGCAAGCGGATCAGGCGTTTCAGCTGGCCATCAGCGCAAAAGATACGCAAACATTAAACGCAGATTTCAAGATTGAGCCGGGCTATTATTTGTATCGCCAACGCATCAAGTTTGAAATCAAGTCAGCCGATGGCCGTATTAGTGCAATCAATTTTCCGCCTGGCGAAATCAAGCAGGATGCCAATTTTGGCAGCAGTGAGGTGTTTCACAAGAGCTTCAGCGCACACATCAAGCTGGCTTTAACTGCGCCTGCGCCAAGCAAAATCAGCGTGCTGGCCACGTATCAGGGTTGCAGCGAAAAAGGGCTGTGCTATGCGCCTATTCATAAAACGCTGGAAGTGGCCTTGATTTCAGCCGCCGCCGCGTCACCTGCCGATACTCCTGTCGCTGCTACACCTGCCGCCAATGAAGATGGCCAGGCAACATCGCTGCTGGAAAGCGGCAAGCTATGGCTGATTGTGCTGGGGTTTTTTGGCTTTGGTTTATTGCTCTCGCTCACGCCCTGCGTATTGCCCATGATCCCGATTTTGTCCGGCATTATCGTCGGCAGCAAAACCACAGACAGTACGCAAAAAGTCAGCCGCTTGCACACCTTTAATCTATCGCTGGCTTATACCTTGGGCATGGCTTTGAGTTATACGCTGGCAGGCATAGTGGCGGCGCTTTCCGGTTATAGCCTGAGTGCAGCTTTACAAAACCCTTGGGCGCTGGGCATAGGCGCGCTGATGTTTGTGTTGCTGGCATTGTCCATGTTTGGCTTTTATGAATTGCAATTACCCAGCGCGCTGGAAAGCCGCATTGTCAACGCCAGCAATCGTTTCAAGGGTGGGCGCTTTGCCAGCGTGTTTGCCATGGGCGCGCTCTCGGCGCTGATTGTTAGCCCGTGCATTGCGGCTCCGCTGGCCGGTGCCCTGGCTTACATCAGCAAAACGCACGATGCCGTCCTTGGCGGCGTGGCGCTGTTTTCGCTCTCCATAGGCATGGGCGTGCCCTTGCTGCTGATAGGCGCATCGGCTGGAACTTTATTGCCCAAGCCCGGTGCCTGGATGAATGCAGTGCGCAACTTTTTTGGCGTGGCCATGCTGGCAATGGCGGTTTATATTGCCGCACCGGTATTGCCTGAAGGCTTGGTCATGGGTTTGTGGGCTGCGCTGCTGATTGTGCCGTCTATTTATATGCATGCCCTGGATAACCTGCCTCCCAAGCACAGCCTGTGGGCCAAATTCTGGAAAGGCATTGCCATCATCATGCTGATTACCGGCGGCGGCATATTGCTGGGTGCGCTTTCCGGTAGTCATTCGCCATTGCAGCCGTTGGCGGGGTTTCAAGGCACAGCCAGTGCCAAGGTGGACGAAGCAACAACCAGCGTGAAATTTCAACGCATCAAGAATACGCATGAGCTGGATCAGGCCTTGCAGCAAGCCAGGGGCAAATTTGTGATGCTGGATTTTTATGCCGACTGGTGCGTGTCATGCAAGGAGTTTGAGCACTATACCTTTCAGGATGCACGCGTGCGCAAACAGTTAAGCAAAATGGTGGTACTGCAAGTGGATGCCACCAAAAATACCAATGACGACTGGGAGCTGATGTCGCGCTTTGGCCTGTTTGGCCTGCCCGGCATTGTGTTTTTCGATCAACATGGCAACGAACTGACCCCGCTTAAAGTGGTGGGCTATCAAAATGCAGAAAAATTCCTTGTCAGTTTGAATAGCGTTTATGCCGCCAAGGGAGGCGAATGCGCACCAGCGGCCGTGTGCTAATCGTTGCGGCAGGAGCCATACTGGTGGCCGCAATGTTTTATCAAGTCATCCGCCATTCCGAGCCAACGTCAACTGAAGGTGCGCAAACGCCAGTTAATATAGAGGCCTTGTACACCGCCAGCTTTCCCGATGCAGAAGGCAAACTTCAACCACTGAGCCAATGGCGAAATCAGGTGGCGGTGGTCAATTTCTGGGCGAGCTGGTGTCCGCCGTGCCGCGATGAAATGCCCGAGCTATCCGCCTTGCAAGACAAATATCGCCTCCGTGGTTTAGTTATTTTGGGGATTTCCACAGATGACCCGGCGACTTTGCAATCCACATTGCAACAATCCCCACAAACGTACACCACACTTGCCGCCGACGGCGATGGGTTGGATTTATCCATGCGCTTGGGCAATCGTGAATCGGTGCTGCCATATACGCTATTGCTGGCAAAAAATGGCCGCGTGGTCGCCAGCTATTGGGGGCGGCTGGATATGCAGGCGCTGGAGCAGCGTTTGCTGCCATTGCTGCCATAATTGAGCGCCACACATAAAAGATAACCGTAGCAAAAGTTAAGCCTTTTTGTCTTTAGTCGGATAGCTGCAGTTTAGCTAATTGCGACAAACTTCTGCGAAAGCGCTGGACAACGTCGCATAAATTGCGGCAAACTATCGCTCACCAATTTAAGCGGTTAATCGCGAAAAATACTCAACATGGCCGCTAAGCCTTTCAAGTCTATCCTGGTACTGCACGGCCCAAACCTGAATTTGCTGGGTCTGCGCGAGCCTGAGCATTACGGCAAAGCGACGCTACTCAGCATAAACCTGAGTTTGCAGGAGCAGGCGAACAAGGCAGGTTTTGATCTGGAAACGTTTCAAAGCAACAGCGAAGCGGAGCTGATTACCAAGATACATGAGCAGGTGGGCGCTGATACCGGATTTGTGATTATCAATCCGGCGGCGTTTACGCATACTTCGGTAGCCTTGCGTGATGCCTTGTCTGCCGTCAGAATTCCGTTTATCGAAGTCCATCTTTCCAATGTCTATGCACGTGAGCCGTTCCGCCATCACTCCTATTTCACGGATATTGCCGTGGGCGTGATTAGCGGCTTGGGCGCGCAGGGCTATGCTCTGGCACTGGACTATGCAATTACTAATTTAAGCAATTAAGCTGTATCAGGAATTAAATTTAAATAAAACGCTGCAAGCAGTTTTAGCACAAATGCAGCTTCATAGGGGTGAACATCATGGATTTACGCAAACTCAAAAAACTGATTGATCTGGTCGAAGAATCAGGCATTTCCGAGCTGGAATTAACCGAAGGCGAAGAAAAAGTCCGTATCAGTCGTCATGTACCTGGCAGTAATCAAGCCCAGGCTTATTATGCACCGCCACCTTACGCCCAGCCCATGCACTATGCGCCGCCTGCGGGCTTGGCGGCTCCTGCCGCCATTGCCGCCGAAGCCGCCGCCCCCGTGATAGAAGGCCATGTGGTTAAATCGCCCATGGTTGGCACTTTTTACCGCTCCTCCTCGCCCGATGCCAAGGCATTTGTCGATGTAGGCTCTACGGTAGCGGTGGGCGATACCATTTGTATTATCGAAGCCATGAAACTGCTCAATGAAATTGAAGCCGAAGTGGCGGGTGTCGTCAAAGCCATACTGATTGAAAACGGTCAGCCTGTTGAATACGGCGAACCTTTGTTCATCATCGCCTAAAGGAGATTTTCATGTTTGAAAAAATCCTCATCGCCAACCGTGGCGAAATCGCATTGCGCATACAGCGCGCGTGCCGGGAAATGGGCATTAAAACCGTTGCCGTTTATTCCGAAGCGGATCGGGATGCCAAATATGTCAAATTGGCCGATGAATCCGTTTGCATCGGGCCAGCGGCTTCCGGTCAAAGTTATCTTAATATTCCGGCTGTGATTAGCGCGGCGGAAGTCACTGATGCACAGGCGATTCATCCCGGCTACGGCTTTCTTTCTGAAAATGCCGATTTTGCCGAGCGTGTAGAACAAAGCGGCTTTGTCTTTATTGGCCCCAGAGCAGAAACCATACGCCTGATGGGCGACAAGATCAGCGCCAAAGAGGCCATGAATGAAGCGGGTGTGCCCTGTGTACCCGGATCAGACGGCGCGCTGGGAGATGATCCGGAAGCGCTGATGAAAAGCGCGAAAAAAATCGGTTATCCTGTCATCATCAAGGCGGCAGGCGGCGGCGGCGGGCGCGGCATGCGCGTGGTGCATACCGAGGCCGCCTTGGTGGCTGCGGTGAACATGACAAAAGCAGAAGCCCAAGCCGCGTTTGGCAACCCCGTGGTTTACATGGAAAAGTTTCTTGAATTGCCACGCCATATTGAAATTCAAGTCCTTTCCGATCAGCATGGTAACGCGGTTTATCTGGGTGAGCGCGATTGCTCCATGCAACGCCGCCATCAAAAAATCATTGAAGAAGCGCCAGCACCGGGTATCAGCACCAAGCTGCGCGATAAAATCGGTGAACGTTGCGCAGAAGCCTGTCGCAAAATCAACTATCGAGGCGCGGGAACTTTCGAGTTTCTGTATGAAAACGATGAGTTCTATTTCATTGAGATGAACACGCGCGTTCAGGTTGAGCATCCGGTAACCGAGCTGATTACCGGCATTGATATTGTGCAGCAACAAATCCTGATTGCCGCAGGCGAAAAGCTCAAGTTTGCGCAAAAGGATATTCACTTCCGCGGTCATGCCGTGGAATGTCGCTTGAATGCGGAAGACCCGTTCAATTTTGTGCCTTCTCCCGGCCGCATTACCACCTTCCATATGCCCGGCGGCCCCGGCATACGTGTTGATACCCACGCTTATGGTGGCTATTTGGTGCCGCCGCATTATGATTCAATGATAGGCAAACTGATTGCTTACGGCGATACCCGTGAACAAGCCATCGCGCGTATGCGCATTGCTCTTTCGGAAATGGTGGTGGAAGGCATTAAAACCAATATCCCGCTGCATATTGAGCTAATGGCCGATGCCGCTTTCCATCAAGGCGGCACCAGCATTCATTATCTGGAACAAAAACTTGGCATACACAGCAAATAAAATGCAGACGCGTTTCTGGATTAAAACGTGCTGGGGTCTTTCATAATGGGATGGCTATCACTCAAGATTGAATCCAAAGGCAATAATGCTGATCTTATCAGCGACACGCTGATGGAATTGGGCGCGCTTTCTGCCAGCATTGAAGATGCCAACGCCGAAACACCGGACGAGCAGCCTATTTTTGGCGAGCCGGGTGATCCGCCACCAGGCATATGGCAGCAAAATGTGGTGAGTGCACTATTCGATGAGGGCGCGGCTGTGGCCGAGGTGGTGCAGGCTTTACAGCAAGCTACTGGCATTCGTGATTTAATCTACTCTACCGAACGGATTGCTGAACAGGATTGGGTGCGTGCCACGCAATCCCAGTTTGAACCTATCCGTATTCGTGAGGATTTATGGATAGTCCCGACTTGGCACAGCGCGCCCAACCCCCAGGCGCTTAATATTGTGCTTGATCCGGGCTTGGCTTTCGGCACAGGCAGTCATCCCACCACGCACTTGTGCCTGGCCTGGCTAGCCGATCAGGTTAAACCGCAACATACGGTACTTGATTACGGCTGCGGATCCGGCATTTTGGCGATTGCGGCCAAAAAACTGGGCGCGTCGCAAGTGGTTGGTGTCGATATTGACAAACAAGCCATACAGTCCAGCTGTTTCAACGCCGAGCAAAATGGAGTTGAGGCACAATTCTTTTCGCCCAATGCAAAAAGTGACAGTCAAAAAGAGCAAAACCCGCTACATGTGCAATATGATCTAGTCGTTGCCAATATTTTATCCAGCGCGCTTTCTGTACTGGCTCCCTTGCTGGCCAGTGCTTGTAAATCAGGCGGTAAAATTGCCTTGTCTGGCATCTTGCGCGAACAAACCGAGCAAGTTTCAGGCATTTATGCCGAATGGTTTACCATGCAAGCACCCGTTTACATGGGTGATTGGGTACTGCTAACGGGGCTCAAAAGTTGAAAGATGAGGCAATGTTATCCATCACCTCATGCCCCAATTGCGAAACCAGCTTTGTCGTTACCGAGCGCCAACTTTTAGCGCATGACGGCAAAGTGCGTTGCAGCCACTGCAACCACGTTTTCAATGCCACGGAATGGCTATACGAAATTCCGGATGAGCCTGCAACTGAAATTAGCTACGCACCACAGCAGCCGACTATTCTTGCCGATTTGGCATTGACCAGAGATAAAATACCTACGCCACCTGCCCTGCGTAAACCCGCATCCAGACACTATCCCGCATTGATAGCCATATTGATAATAATAGCCACTCTACAATCCACGTATGCACTACGCACCCAAATAGCTGGAAAATGGCCGCAATTTAAACCTTTTATGGCAGACGTTTGCGCCCTGTTCAACTGCAAGGTAAATCTGCCGCAGGAAGCCGATTTGCTGGCGATTGACGATGTGGAACTGCGCGAAGATACCGAGCGTGAAGGCTTGATTCGACTCACCAGCACCCTGATTAATAACGCCAAATTTACCCAGGCCTACCCCGCGCTGGAACTGACACTTACCGACCCCAACGGCAAAGTGCAAGTACGGCGCGTATTCGCCCCGCGCGAATACCTCCCCGCTGAACGAAAAGTCGCCAACGGCATTGCCGCCGGTGAGGATGTTTACATCAATCTGGCAATGACGGTAACGGATATTCCTGTTTCCGGGTATCGTGCGTCTATTTTGTACAAATAACGTTCGCGATGAACTAATGGCCGATTGGGAACTTGCGGTCAGTGGTGAGACTCCCTGCAAAATCGAACCCCTGTTAGGCCGCCATGTATTGGGATGTGAAAACTGTTGAGCCGCTGCCGGACTTCCGCATTTATGTCGAAATCGAGAATGGGCGCAAGGGTATTTTTGACTTGAAGCCCGATCTCAACCACGGCGTTTTTCGTGAGCTTCAGGACAACCATTATTCCAACCGGGTGGGCATTCTGTTTGGGACGATCACCTGGCCTAACGAACAGGACATCGCCCCTAAAACCCTGCTGTCTGAAATGCTCCCTGTGGAATCAACAGCGTCTCTCAAGGAAAACATCGCCAGCGATTGAGTATGTCCTGCTTGATGGAAGATTGGCAGCTCCTCCGCTTAACTCCAACCAAGCAACAAAACCATCAAACACCATAGCCATATACTTCTATGCACCAGCCTGATTGCCGCTTGAATATGCACACGCTTGGCAACCTCACCCAAGCCTAATATGGGGCGCTGTTTGATCTGGCCGTGGTAGCGCGCGGCACCGCCCAGCTTCACCTGTAGCGCACCGGCACCGGCGGCCATCACCGGCCCGGCATTGGGGCTATACCAGGTTTTGGCCTGTTGTTTCCAGCATTGCAATGCACTTCTGCTATGGCCGCAAAGCGCATAACTCAGCGCGGTGAGGCGTGCCGGAATCAGGTTGAGCGCATCATCCAGACGCGCCGCTGCCCAACCAAAATAAAGATAACGCGGGGTGCGGTAGCCCCACATTGCGTCCAGCGTATTGGCCAATCTATACAGCACTGCGCCGGTGCCGCCCAAAAGCAAGAACCAGAAGATTGCGCCAAAAATCGCGTCACTGCCGTTTTCCAGCACGGACTCCACGGTGGCGGTGGCGATTTCGGTTTCAATCAACGCAGCGGTATCGCGGCTGACTATCATGGACACCGCGTGCCGCGCTTCAACCAAATCGCCATGTTCCAAAGCTTGCTGCACGGCTAGGGCATGCTGGCTTAAACTGCGCGCGCCTATGGCGAAATACAGCAGGATAAAATCCGCCAGCCAGCCGTAGTGCATCTGCGCCAACCCATAACTGATGGCAACAAACGGCGTTAATAAAAGCAGCCAGCCGCCCACGCCCAATATCCGCGCCGTGAGCGGGGCATGGTTACGATTAAGTAATTTTTCCATGGCATTCGCCAGCCAGCCAAACCCCACCAGCGGATGCCAGCGGCGCGGCTCGCCCAGTAGCTGATCGAGCAGTAGTGCGCCGATTAAAATTAGCGGCGTAATTGGCAGATGGCTAATGAGATAATGCAAGGATGACAATATTCAAATCTCTCATGGTTCAAGGCACCACTTCGGATGCGGGAAAAAGTACGCTGGTGGCGGCGTTGTGCCGCGCATTGTATCGCAAGGGCGTGAACGTCGCGCCGTTCAAGCCGCAGAACATGGCCTTGAACTCGGCCGTCACCGTGGATGGCGGTGAAATTGGTCGCGCGCAGGCGGTGCAGGCGCAGGCTTGTGGTTTGCCGCCGCATACGGATATGAATCCAGTCTTGCTCAAGCCCAATTCGGATACCGGTTGTCAGGTGATTATTCACGGCAAAGTGGCATGCAATCTGGAAGCTGACGGCTACCACGCCTATAAACCGACCGCCATGCGCGCTGTGCTGGCCTCATGGCAGCGGCTAACTACGCAATATGAATGTGTGATGGTGGAAGGCGCGGGCAGCCCGGCAGAAATCAATCTGCGTGACAATGACATCGCCAATATGGGTTTTGCCGAAGCCGTGGATTGTCCGGTGCTGCTGGTGGCGGATATAGATAGAGGCGGCGTGTTTGCGCATATTGTCGGCACTCTGGCCTTGCTGTCAGCCAGCGAACGTGAACGCGTGATCGGCTTTGTCATCAACCGCTTTCGCGGCGATATGGCTTTGTTGCAACCCGGTCTGGATTGGCTGGAGCATGAAACCGGCAAGCCCGTTATTGGCGTGCTGCCTTATCTGCATGGCTTGCATCTTGAAGCCGAAGATGCGGTAGCCAAAAACACCAGCGCGACACACGCATACGCGCTGAAAGTCATCGCCCCCATCTTGCCGCACATCAGCAACCACACCGATTTTGATGCGCTGCGGCTGCACCCGGATGTGGATTTTAAGTTTGTAGGCTTGAGCGAGCCGATTCCCCCCGTCGATCTGATTATTCTGCCCGGCAGCAAAAATGTGCGCGGCGACCTCGCCCATTTAATAGCCCACGGCTGGGAGCAGGCCATCACCAAACATCTGCGCTACGGCGGCAAAATATTGGGCATTTGCGGCGGCTTCCAAATGCTGGGTAAGGCGCTGCATGACCCGGATGCACAGGAAGGCAGTACAGGTTCCAGCGCAGGCTTGGGCTGGCTGGAGATGGAAACCACGCTGATGCCGGAAAAACGTCTGGCGCAAATCAGCGGCACATTGGCGTTTGCCGAGGCTGCTGTCACCGGCTATGAGATTCACATGGGCGTGAGTAGCGGCCCTGCCCTGCAATCTCCCGCGCTATTCATTAACCATCAGCCTGAAGGTGCCATTTCTGCGGATAAGCAAATTGCCGGAACCTATGTGCACGGCCTGTTTGACCACCCCGAAGCCTGCGCAGCCTGGCTGGCCTGGGCGGGGCTGAAAACGGAGGCCACGTATAACTACACCCAATTGCGCGAAGCCGGGCTGGAACGGCTGGCAGATTGCGTGGAACAGCATCTGGATTGGGTTAAACTGGGTTTCTTTTTGGGTGAAAATGATAAAACTCAAACTATTTTTGAATAAGGTTCTTATGATTAATCAAATTATGCCTTTGATTTTATGGGCTACTCCAGTGTTGGCATGTGCAAATGAGGTGATTTGCGATATTGAATATGCCGGCTCGGTCACCTCCATAAAACCGGAAGCCAATAACGATCCCTATCAGTTCACAAATATTGATTTGCAGGGAGGCTTCAGGTTTTCGGCTCAGCTTTTGCCTGAGCTGAATAAACTGAAAACCTATGTGTATCATCAGTCTAAAAATAGATATGTGCTGATTCAGGCGGCGGAATATGGTATTGAGCAAAAGGCTTGCTTGGAATCCGAACACAGGTTTGGATTAAACAAGGTTTATTCTGCCCAGCTGGAACGTGAGCTTTTATTTCAATGTCGATTAAGTTGCCGCTGAAAGACCTATCATGATGAATCAAATTTTAAGCACTATTGTTCTGCTTATGGGCCTGATTAGCTTTGCACATGCAGATGAGCAGGATATAAGCCTGCTGTTTGTGGGGGATTTGATGCTGGATGAGCTGCCGGGAAAGATCATCAAACAAGGGAAAAATCCTTTGGTTTCATTTGATGCACTCTTCAAGAAAGCGGATGTCAGGATAGGTAATCTGGAATGCGTGATTGGCACTACTGGCAAGGCGGAAGACAAGCCTTACACATTTAGAGCGCGGCCAGGTGTAACGAGAATTCTCAAGCAATATTTCAGTGCGGTGTCTTTAGCCAATAATCATAGTGGGGATTATGGGCCAATCGCTTTTTCCAAAATGCTGGATTTATTGGAGCATGACGGCATGGCCTATTTTGGTGGCGGCCGGGATATTCGCTCTGCACATCAGCCATTTATCACGGAGGTGAAAGGCAAGAGGATTGCAATTTTGGGTTATAACGAATTCTTTCCCAGAAGTTTTGAAGCTTTGGATGATCGCGCCGGAATTGCCTGGAGTGACGATGATTTTGTTGTTTATGATATTAAAAAAGCCAGGGCTGACTACAAGGCAGATATTGTGATTGTTTATCCGCACTGGGGCTGGGAGTATGAAAAATTTGCATCCCCACGTCAGCAGAAGCTGGCTCATTTGATGATAGATGCTGGCGCAGATGCCATTATTGGCGGGCATCCTCATGTGACGCAAAATTTTGAGCTCTACAAAAACAAACCCATATTTTATAGCCTGGGCAATTTTATTTTTAACGGCTTTGACGAAGGGGAAGCTACGACTGCCTGGGCCGTGGAATTATTTATCTCTCCCGATAGCAAAACCCGCTGGGAGGTACACGAGGCACGGCTGGATAAAAATGGCTTGCCGCATTATTCGGGAGAGATCTATCCGTTTGCGGCGAACAAAAAACCATAAGGTGGATAAATCGTACACGGGTTATTCTTCAGCGTTGAATCCGCCGCGTTATGCATCACCGGGTACCAATCCACCGGAATTTAGGCTCTATGTAATTTATAACGTCCATTCATAATCCATCAACAACGGCGCGTGGTCACTAAAGCGCTCATCCTTGTAGATGCTGGCCAGACGCGCGGTTTCAGCGATGGCTGGCGTGGCGATCTGGTAATCAATGCGCCACCCTACATTTTTCGCCCAAGCTTGCCCCCGGTTACTCCACCAGGTATAGCTGGCATCGGTGGTTTCGGGATGTAGTTTGCGATAGACATCCACCCATTGCACACGGCCGAATAAGTCCGTGAGCCAGGCGCGTTCTTCCGGTAGAAAGCCGGAATTTTTGCGGTTGCCTTTGAAGTTTTTCAGATCAATATCCTGATGCGCGATATTCCAGTCGCCACAAATAATCACTTCACGTCCGCTGGCTTTCAAGGTTTCCAGATGCGGTAAAAAACGCTCCATGACGCTGAATTTGAAGGCCTGGCGCTCTTCGCCACTGGAGCCGGAGGGCAGGTAAACGGAGACCACGCTTAAGTTTCCGAATTGCACTTCAATATAACGCCCTTCGGCATCTATATCGTTCAAGCCCAAGCCTACAATCACGGCATCGGGCTGGGTGCGACAATAAATGCCTACACCGCTATAGCCTTTTTTTTCAGCATAATGAAAATAGCCAAAATAACCTTCAGGATGCAGCATTTCAGCGGACATATCTGCTGCTTGTGCTTTCAGCTCCTGCAAGCAGATGATGTCTGCATTCTGTTGCTGCAACCAGGGGAAAAAACCCTTGTTGCCGGCGGAACGAATGCCATTCAAATTCGCGGATATAATACGCAACATACTAACCTTTCAATATAAAAACATGCCTGACGCTAACCAGCCTTCAACCCCGTACTCAACCGCCGCATTTATTCAGTTCGCCATTCAAAAGCAGGTATTGCGCTTTGGTGAGTTTAAAACCAAAGCCGGGCGCTTAAGCCCGTATTTTTTCAATGCCGGGCTATTTAACGATGGGGAGAGTTTAATGCAATTGGGCGAATTTTACGCCGCAGCAATTGTGAAATCCGGTATTGAATTTGATATGCTCTTCGGCCCGGCTTACAAAGGCATTCCGCTGGCGGCCAGCATCGTCATCGCGCTGGCCAGACAAGGGCGCAATGTGCCTTATGCGTTTAACCGCAAGGAAGCCAAGGATCACGGCGAAGGCGGCACTATTGTCGGCGCGCCGTTGCAGGGGCGGGTATTGATTGTAGATGATGTGATTTCAGCCGGTACCTCGGTGCGTGAATCGGTGGATTTGATTAGCGCGGGCGGTGCTATTCCGTGCGGTGTGGCCATTGCGCTGGATAGGCAGGAGCGCGGCTTGGGTAGTTTGTCTGCGGTGCAGGAAGTGGAAAAAATCCATGGCTTACCTGTATGCAGTATTGCCAATCTGCAAGCTTTGCTGGATTTTTTGCGCCATCATCCTGATTGGGAAAATAATCTGCTTGCAATTCAAGCCTATCGTAGCCAGTATGGTATTTCCTGAAAAGTGAAATAGTGATGCCAGTGTTTCGATTCAAGCGATCAAATATCAAACAAGCCATGCCGGTTTTTCTGGCAACCAGTGCTTGCCTACTGGCATTGGCTGGCGCGCAAGTTTGGGCAGATGCCGCCAAACCGGCCGCTAATCACATTATTAAATGGGTGGATGAAAAAGGTACCACGCATTATAGCGATGGCATACCCGCCCAATATTCCGGCCGTGATAATGCTGAAATCAATGGGCAAGGTGTAGTGATAAAACGCAATAAAACAATTCAATCAGCCGCTGAAAACCCGGCAGAGGAACTGCTCAAGCAGAAAATTTTTGAGCAAAAGCGCCGCGACCGTTCATTGCTGGCTTCATATACCACCGCGCAGGAAATTGATCTGGCACGCGAGCGTAATTTGCAACTGGATGAAATTGCCGTGCAGGGTTTGCAACAACGCAAAGCCAATGAAAATAAACGCTTGATTGGCTACAAAAAAACCTTGAATGATTATCTACAAAGAAAAACACCGCCCCCTCTGGAATTGACGCAGAGCGCCACAGACAGCCAGGCTAGAATCTCACGTATTGACCAGCAAATTGCGCAAAAATTGAGCACTATGGAAGCGACACGTGCCCGATTTGATAAGGACAAGCAGCGTTTCATCGAGTTAAAACAAGGCGACAACGCGCCTAAAAACCTGAATCAGCCAGCGCAATAGCTGATTGATTCTGTGTTGAAAAAATGTCTTTTAGCCAAACTGGAGGCATGACCTGTGCTTGAACATGGCGGCAATTTGGCTAATGCTGCCACGCAATACGGCATTCCTCAGGCTGCCTGGCTGGATTTGTCTACCGGCATTAATCCCAACGGCTACCCCATACCCCCCATTCCGCCAGCGTTTTGGCAGCATTTACCCAGCGCTGAGGATGGTTTGGTAGTGGCGGCAAGCGCTTATTATGGCAGCCGTTTTGCCTTGCCGACCTCAGGCTCACAAGCCGCGATACAAGTCTTGCCCGCATTACGTGCGCCGTGCCGAGTGGCTATTTTAATCCCCATGTATCAGGAACACGCCCACGCCTGGCGGCGTGGCGGGCACGAGGTAAACGTATTTTCAGAAAAACCGGATACAGCGCTACTAGAGCAAACCGATGTCCTGATTTTGTGCAATCCCAACAATCCGACCGCCGCCAGATTCCAGAGCGCAGACTTGCTCCATTGGCATAAGCAACTAGCCAAACGCGGTGGCTGGCTGGTGGTGGACGAAGCCTTTATGGATGCGTCACCAGAGGCCAGTATTGCGCAGTACAGCCATCTTGATGGCTTGTTTGTGTTGCGCTCCTTGGGCAAGTTTTTTGGCTTGGCGGGTGCCAGAGTCGGTTTTTTGCTCGCTGCAGAAGAGGCATTACACGCCATGCAAGCGCAGCTGGGGCCATGGCCATTAAATGGTGCGGCACGTTTTATCGCAAAACAAGCGCTGAAGGATAAGGCTTGGCAGCAACAAAATCGCATTCAACTCGTGCGTGGCAGTCAGCGCCTGGCCGCATTATTAAGCCAATACGATTTAGCGCCGCAAGCGGGCACGGCTTTGTTTCAATGGGTGCCTACGCCTAAGGCCAGCGCCTGGCATGCGCACTTGGCACAACAGGGTATTTGGGTGCGCCTGTTTGCTGAATTTTCAGCCTTGCGTTTTGGTCTGCCGCCGGAAGATGGCTGGCATAGATTGGAAGCCGCGCTTAAATCGTTCAGCGATTGACGTACCCGACTTTGGGTACAGCACCTTCAAAATTCAAATAAGTGACACTGGCATAATCAATCTGAAAGCGAAACAAGCCTTTTAATGGCATGTTCAGCACCTCAGCCAGCAGGGCGCGGATCACGCCGCCATGCGTGACTATGGCAATGTTTTGGCCGGAATATTGACTTTGTAATTCAGCCAAAAAATGAGTAGCACGCGTATGCAGCTGTGAAAAACTCTCACCACCGGGCGGTGATAAATGCGCGTAATCGTTGGCCCAAACATCAAATATATCGCGCGGAATGCTATCCCAGGGCAATAATTCCCAAGCGCCAAAACTTAGTTCTTGCAGGCGCGTGTCTATTCTTGTTTCGCCGATAGCCAAAGCCTCGGCCAGTTTGGCGCAGCGCTGCAAAGGGCTGCAATACACCGCAGCAAACGGCACCTGTGCCAGTTTTTGTTTTAGCGTATGCAGCTCATCGACAAAATTGGCGGAAACCTCTACATCGCTTTGTCCGTAACAAATGCCGGGCGCAATCGCCAGTGAAGTATGGCGAATCAAATAGAGATGCAGGCTAATACTCCCAAATAAAAAGTGATTTCAGTGAGCTGTTGCATCGCCCCCAGGCAATCGCCAGTATAGCCGCCGATGCGCGTTTTCAGCTTGAGACTAAACCATGTCCAAACCATGGTAACTGGCAACAATGCCCATAAAAAATAAGCTGGGTGCCAACATAACGGCAATAAACCCAGCACTGTGGCAAGGCATAAACCTGTGCTTGATAGTTTGGTTGCCAAGGGCTTGGCTTTGCCGCTGGATTTTACATAGGCTTGTGTCGCCATCACCAGCACAGCACATAGACGGCTGATGCTGTGACCTGCAATCAGCGCACCTGAAATCAACCCAGCAGGCAACTGGCTGAGGGTAGTAAATTTAAGCAATAAAGCCAAAATAATCGCCACTGCGCCATAGCTGCCTATGCGTGAATCCTGCATGATGGTCAGTATCTGTTCTTTATGCCAACCACCACCCAGGCCGTCAATTGCATCGGTTAAGCCATCTTCATGAAACGCGCCAGTGACATAAATACTGGCCATCATGCTAAGAATCACGGCAATGTTTTGCGGGAATATTTTGTTTGCTATAAAAAAAACTAATGCAGAGATTGCGCCAACAATAATGCCAATCAGGGGGAAATATTTGGCAGCGTGATTCAGATCCGCTTCCTGAAAGTTCTGAACCTGCGGCACCGGAATACGCGTAAAAAACCCCAGTGCCAACAGAAAATAGCGCCACTCCTGCAATACAGGCTTAAGCACCTTTCTCGCTGACATGCGCGGATTCAAATGAAGCCATTTCATTGAGAAAATTTACAGCAGCCTGAATGATAGGATAAGCCAGCACAGCCCCGGTGCCTTCGCCCAGGCGCAAACCCAAATCCAACACCGGTTTCGCATTTAAATACGCCAAAAGCTTACGGTGGCCAGACTCATTGGAACAATGCGAGAAAATACAATAGGGCAGAAAGTCAGCGTGCATTTTTGCCGCTACCAAAGCGGCTGCGCTGCTGATAAATCCATCCACCAGCACTACTGCACGTGCAGATGCGGCCGCCAACATCGCACCCACCATCATGGCAATTTCAAAACCACCCAAATGTGCAAGCACCGCTTCGGCTGAATTGAGCCGACCCTGATGATGTGCGACCGCTTGTTCAATCACCGCAATTTTATGCTGCACACCCGCATCATCCAAGCCCGCTCCGCGACCCGCGCATTCGCTCACTGGCAAGTTGCACAGAACATGCATAATAGCGGCAGCAGAAGTGGTATTACCTATGCCCATTTCACCAAATGCAAAGACATTACTACCCGCCGCGAGCGCTTGTTGAACCAAATCTGCACCGCGCCCAAGAGCCTCTTTACATTGCACGTCCGTCATGGCCGGTTTATCGAGAAAATTTTGAGTACCTTTTGCCACTTTCTCATGTATTAACTCATGTATGAACTCGTGGTTTAGCCATAATGATTCGTCAAAATCAGCATTGACACCCGCATCCACCACACACAACTCGAACCCCATCTGCTTTGCAAACACATTGATAGCCGCACCGCCTTGCAAAAAATTCAGCACCATTTGTTGCGTCACAACCTGTGGATACGGACTGATGCCAGCCTGCGTGACACCATGATCCCCAGCAAACACAAATATAATAGGTCGATGAAGCACTGGGCTTAAGGTGTTTTGAATTAAGCCAATCTGAAGTGCAATTTCCTCAACTCGGCCCAATGCACCTAACGGCTTGGTTTTTTGATTGATTTTTTGTAGCAGTGCAGGATAAAGCACAGTGTCTGACAATACTTTTGAAAGATCTAACATATTAAACATAAGGTGTACTTTTGATGCGCGAGCATAACGTAATACGCGAAATTTTTCTTAAAATTTTACCAACCTCGTTCTATTTAAACATTCACAGTGAGCGCAATATTTACCGCTAACCAATTGATAGTTATCAAACTTCCTTCAGACAATGCAATACCAAAAAGGTAAATCAACATTTGTTTGGAAGTTTTCTTTGTAAATTCATTAGCAAGTTTGCTATAATGCGCGCCTGCAAACATTTACCGAAGTGTTTGTGCTGTAAACCATGCATTAAGGCCGGGTAGCTCAGTCGGTAGAGCAGCGGATTGAAAATCCGCGTGTCGGCAGTTCGATTCTGCCCCCGGCCACCAAATATACAAATAAAAACGACTTAAAGAAACTATCTTTAAGTCGTTTTTATTTGCGCCACACTTTTGTCACGTCAAGGCAAAATCGCCAGTGACTGTCCGGCACAATTCTTACACCATTCTCGCGCAATTTCACAAACGCATCTCACGATAACAACTCGCTCGCTCTATTCAAAATTTAATACAAATATATACTTAAGCTGATATTGCATTTCGCGCTCTTGCGATGGCGGCTTTTACCTGTGTTGGCGCGGTGCCGCCGATATGGTTACGGCTGCCAAGTGAGCCTTCCAGCGTGAGTATGGCAAATATATCCTCGGCGACCAGCGGTGAAAATTTCTGCAAATCCGCCAGATTCAAATCTGCCAAATCACAGTTACGTTCAACAGCATAACGCACGGCTCGCGCGACGGCTTCATGGGCATCGCGGAAAGGCAAGCCTTTTTTTACCAGATAATCGGCTAGATCAGTAGCGGTAGCGAAGCCTTCAGCGGCGGCGGTGCGCATCGCGACCTTGTTTACCGTAATGCCGCGCAGCATATCAGCATAGATTTGCAGCGTGACTAAAATCGTATCTGCGGTATCAAACAAGGGTTCTTTATCCTCCTGATTATCTTTGTTGTAGGCCAGTGGCTGGCCTTTCATCAGCGTGAGCAATGCCACCAGATGACCGTTGACGCGTCCGGTTTTGCCGCGAACCAGCTCGGGCACATCGGGGTTTTTCTTTTGCGGCATGATGGAGGAGCCGGTACAGAAGCGATCGGCAATATCAACAAAAGCAAAGCGCGGGCTGGACCATAAAATCAGTTCTTCGGAAAAGCGCGAAAGATGCGTCATCAACAAGGCGGCGGCGGCGGTAAATTCAATGGCAAAATCTCTATCCGAGACCGCATCCAGCGAGTTTTCGCACACGCCGGAAAAACCCAGTTCTTGCGCCACCATTTCACGGTTGATAGGGTAACTGGTACCGGCCAAAGCCGCAGCGCCCAATGGCAGGCGGTTAATACGTTTGCGGCCATCGGCAAAGCGCTCGGCATCGCGTTGCAACATTTCAAAATAGGCCAGCAGATGATGACCAAACGTCACTGGTTGTGCCACTTGCAAATGGGTAAAACCGGGCATAACGGTATCGAAATGCGTTTCGGCCAAATCCACAATCGAGGTTTGCAATTGGCGTATGCCGACGATGACATCATCGACGACAGCACGCAGCCACAGGCGCACATCTGTAGCCACCTGGTCGTTTCTGGAGCGCCCCGTGTGCAGGCGCTTACCTGCATCGCCCACCTTGTCTGTCAGGCGTTTTTCTATATTCAGGTGCACGTCTTCCAGATCCAGCAACCATTCAAATTCGCCGTTGCGGATTTCCTGCAGAATTTCATCCAGGCCGTTTTCAATCGCTGCCACATCGCTGGCGCTGATGATATTCTGCGCGCCCAACATATGGGCATGAGCGAGTGAGCCTTGAATGTCCACTTCTGCCAAACGCTGATCGAAACTAACCGATGCGGTGTAACGTTTAACCAGCTCTGCCACGGGTTCATTAAAACGGCCTGACCAAGCCTTTGATTTATCTTGCATAATATATCTTAGTTACCAATAATTTCATTATGCCAATTATAAAGCAAAACTCTAGTGCAATTTCCGCCACATTGCCGGACTTTCAAAATCCGGGCATCGCGTTGCGTATTATTCTGATTGTCAGTGCGCTTACGCTAGCAGGAGCTGTTTTACGTGCTGATACACTACAAGGTACGTGGAGTGTATTGCTGCAGTTTTCCGTTTTTACGCAACCCATTTTGCTGATGGCTTTGTTAAGTCTGTATATACTCAATCGCTGCTTGGCCAAATTGGCTTATCAAGTGGGTGTAGCGATGGTGTTGGTACTCATTCTGCTGATTACTACGGGCATGCAATATTTATTGGCGCAATGGCTGGAGCCAGCAACAACAAACCTGGTACGCAGCTGGTTTTTTGCTGCGGCTATTACCGGTGTTTTGCTTTTGTATTTCAATATGCGCAGCCGTGCACTTTCACCGGCGATTACCGAAGCCAAATTACAAGCATTACAGGCGCGCATACGCCCGCATTTTCTGTTCAATACCATCAATGCGGTGCTATCTCTGATACGCAGTGAGCCACGGCGTGCCGAAACCGCGCTGGAAGATATGGCTGACTTGTTTCGCGTGCTGATGGCCGATAACCGTGATTTAGTGCCGCTACTAAGTGAGCTGGAACTTTGCCGACAATATTTATCTTTGGAAAAATTGCGTCTGGATGATCGCTTACGCCTCAATTGGCATATCGATAAAATGCCGGAAGATGCGCTGATCCCACCGCTGGTATTGCAGCCGCTATTGGAAAATGCGGTGTATCACGGCATAGAGCCGTTTCAGGAGGGCGGCGAGATCCAAATCAACCTTTATCTCAGCCGCAATGAAGTGCATCTGGTGCTGACCAATCCCTACCGTCAGGATGGCGACCACCATATTGGCAATAAAATGGCCTTGAATAATATACGCCAACGGCTGGCTTTGCATTTTGACGCAGAAGCGCATCTTAAAACGCAAATATCGGCCGATCAGTATCAGGTACACATCGTAATTCCCTATCGAAAAATGCAAGCCTCATGAAGCAAAACCCGTTGAAAATACTCATCGTTGATGATGAAGCTCCTGCGCGCAGGCGTTTACGTGAATTGCTGGCAGAGCTTGTCGATGTGGTGGTGGTTGGCGAAGCCAGTAACGGCAGGGAAGCTCTGGCCGTATTAAATGAAATACCAGCCGATTTACTGTTGCTGGATGTGCGTATGCCAGAAATGGATGGCATGGAAACCGCTGAGCAGGTGCAAAAAATGCAGTATCCACCCGCGATTGTCTTTACCACGGCCTACGATGCGCACGCTTTGCAGGCTTTCGATAAAAACGCGGTGGATTATCTGCTCAAACCTATCCGCCTTGAGCGCCTGCAAAAAGCCATCCAAAAAACTCGCACCATGCGGCCTATGCAGCCTGCCACAGCCATATCATTGCCCACAAAGCGCAGTCATTTCAACATTTTTGAGCGTGGACGCGTGATATTAGTGGCGTTATCAGAAGTTATTTATCTCAGATCCGAACTCAAATACATCACCGTGCGCACTTTGCAACATGAGTACCTGATGGAAGATTCACTTAACGCGCTGGAGCAGGAATTTGGCGAGCAGTTTTTGCGCTTGCATCGCAATTGTCTGGTGGCTAAAAGTCAAATATCCGGTTACGAAAAACGTAAAAAAACCCATGACGAAAGTCACTGGGTAGCCTTCCTCAAAGACATTCCCGACATCATCCCCGTTAGTCGCCGTCAATTGCATTTACTGCGTGAGTTTTCAAAACCAGATTAAGTTGTTTTTAATTTTATTAATCAATAGCTAATAAAATTAACTTGTTATTTTGGTTATGTGCATTCTGAAGTTGGGTGACGGAAGTTTGAAAGTTAAATTCGTATAAAAATGAAACCACGGTCAAGGTTGGAATCAGGTTATCGCTTGCAGCTTTTTGTAGCTCCAATTGGTTTGGATTTTAGCGGTGGTGTCAATGACAGCTTGGTGCTGATAGCGGACGATCAAGGATGAACTGTCATCGACAGCACATGTAGGGCGCAATAACTGAAAGGCATTGCGCTCTTCACTGAAATACCCGTAAATCTATGCTTTCAAGCCAAAAGTTATGATAATGAATACGCACACGTTTGTAAGAAAAAATTAATGGAATAATTGTGTTACGTCCCCATTTTTCCGATGCGTCCCCATTTTTCTCGCAGTCCCTCTCGAATGTTGGGTTGGGCATGTGACCGGTAGTATTACTTTACGGGTGCTTCTTGTGGTTGATCGACGTTGGGCTGCTGGTATTGACCAGCAGCAAAGCCTGTACCTGATCCAAATTGCGACTGTGATGAGGTGTAATTTTCCAATTTCCCATCATTCCCGAACATGAAGAAAACCATGCTTGAACGAGAATCGGTGCCGCCAACCAGAGGGCCAATAATGGGGATAAAGCTTGCCGGACGTGCCTGCGCATGCGCAAAAACATACGAGATGGTGCGTTGACCCGTAGCAGTAACACTGCTTGATGTCGGAGTGCCAAGCTTGGCAACGACCTCTTCGATCGTAGTTTCACCTTTCTTGAAACTTGTCAGTTGGTCTTGAGTAATTTCTTTACCAACAGTTGCACATCCTGCCAACAGCAACACTACTGTTGCCAGATTCAATATAGCTTTCATTTTCCTCCCATAAGTGATGCGAACTATCGATGAACGAAATGCCCAACAGTAATTATAGAGACGCGTGCGTCTCTATATCAATAATGACAATTCTGTGACAACCCATCGTTTTCCCTTTTGTTTTCTGTGAGTTAATGTCTGGCGCGTCTCTATATTGATATATGGAAAAGAGTGCCTCGAGGGTCAGACACGATTATATTCTCAGCTCTCTGTCAAACATGCAAAGATTTAAGCACAACATCCGGTGCTGTCGATACAATTTTGAGTAAAGCGGCAGCGGGTCCGGTCGGGTTGCGGCGGTGTTGCTCCCAGTTTTGCAGCGTCTTGATGCTAACGCGCATCAGGCTGGCAAATTCGCTTTGTGAAAGACCGATTTGTTCACGCACGGCTTTTACATCGGTGGGTTCAAGTTCAAAGCGGCGTGATGCCTTGGCTTCGCCTTTGGCGATAGCCTTGGCTTCTTTCAGGCTTTGTAGCAGATCATCAAAAAGTGTGTTTTCCATGTTCATAGCTCCTTTACAAATTCATGCAGGATGGCCGTTTCCTTGTCGGTCAAGTTGTCCTTTTTTGACTTTGGGTACACGACCAACAGGTATATTTGGTGGTTGTCCTTGATCCAATAATAGATCACTCGAACCCCTCCACTTTTGCCGCGTCCTTGTGCTGCATGGCGCATTTTGCGAATGCCACCACCACCTTTGACGAGGTCACCACGTTCAGGATCTTCCATCAGTACGTTTTGCAGCCCCCGGTATTCATCATCGGCAAGTAGAGCCATGACCATGCGGGTGAAGGTTGGGGTTTCGATGAATTCCATTTGCACAATAATATACGCCATTGGCGCATGTTGCAATCGTCAGCACACGGTTATCCATTAAAGACTTTCATTTGGAAACATAGCCACCTCCATAACTGCGGCGTACAATTTCCAAAGCGACATAACTAAACACGACTGTCCGCTATGTCTGCAAAGCGGCCATTGATGAAAGCTTTAAGCCTAATCATTAGCTGGTTTCACCGTGGGTGTATAAAGCGCGTTTAAGACGCAGCACCCCTTCCACCAGCTCTGCATCATTCAGGCTGGCAAAGCCCAGTCTGATGGCTTGCGCAGTACCGCTGGCATCGGCAAAGAGCGATCCGGGCAGGATGCGTACTTTTTGCGTATGGGCGCGTTTTGTCAGATGATTGATCGTCATGGGTTGTTTGAGGCGTAGCCAAAAGGCCAGGCCGCCGGGCGGCAATGCAAAATCCACCAGCGCATCCAGCTCGTGATGAATCAATAGTTCCAGCTTGCTGCGCCGGTCGTTATAAATTTTGAAGGTTCTGCGGATGTGACGCTTGATTTCTCCGCTATCCATCAATTCGGCAACAGCCAGCTCGGTGACCGAATTGCCTTGGCGGTCTATCAGCATGATGTCGGCGGCACAGCACCTAATAAACGCAGGGGATGCCACCAGATAACCAATGCGCAAGCCGGGTGCCAGCACTTTGGAGAGGGAGCCTACATAAATGACGCGCTCGGCGCGATCTGTGCTGGCCAATGGAAACACCGGATGATGTAAAAAATGAAACTCGTGGTCATAATCATCTTCCACAATGTAAAAATTATATTGTTGCGCCAGCATTAACAGCTTGAGCCTGCGCTCTGCGGTCATCATCACCGTGGTGGGGAACTGATGATGCGGGGTGACATACACGGCGCGTATGGTTTGCTGTTGGCATAATTGCTCCAGCTCATCCACCTTGATACCGCATTCATCCTGCCCCACACTCAACACCTTGGCTCCGCAGGAGGCAAATGCTTCGCGTGCCGGGGGATAGGTTAGATGTTCAAAAACCACGCAATCATTGGCGCGCGTCAGCATGCGCGCGGCCAGAAAAATACCCATCTGGCTGCCGCGCACCATGCAGATGTTATCAATGCCCACATGCAAGCCGCGCTCCATATTGAGCATGGCGGCTATGGATTTGCGCAACGCCAGCGTGCCTTTGGAGTCGTCATAGCCGAGGCGATTGGCTCTTGCCGACACCACCAGCGCATGACGAAAAGCGCGCGACAACACTTCAAACGGAATCAGCCGGGTGTCGGGAATGCCGTCATTGAATTCAATGATATTTTCCCATGCGGTGGTGGCTTCTATCGCGGCAGATGGCGTGTAAGCCAATGTTGGCTGGCGTAAACTAGCCACGACCTGGTTGGAGCTGGGTAAATTGGCCGACACAAAAGTACCCCGGCGACTTTGGGTAGACAGCCAGCCTTGTGCCACCAGTTCGTCATAGGCTTGCACGATGGTTTTTCGGTTGACTTTTAAACTATCGGCCAACTCCCGGCTGCCGGGCATCATGGTGGATGGCGGCAAGCGCCCCAGTTGAATTTCAGCGATAATTTTTTGCGTGATTTGCAGATAAACGGCAAGACCGGAAGTCTTGCTGAAATCCATTTTCAGGCTCCAGGAACGCAGCATATTGATTCAATCATAAACAGGTGGAGAAGGTTGGCTCAACAGACCGTCGCAGCAATTAACCCGCGTGTCCGTCGGCTCTTGGCTGCCAATAAATAGGCGCAAATTTGTAAAACCAAACACCAAAGCACAGCAGCCAAACTACGGCGGCGCACAGATAAAGTTGGCTGCGCAGTGTGAATGCCAAGCCGGGGAGTTCAGAGATAATGCGCAGTACGACAACCGTTTGAAAAAGCAGAAACATGCGCCAAATCAAACTGTTTGCGACCAGGGGCTTGCCGGAATGCCCCAGCGTCACCCGCGTTACCATGGCCAGCAGCATGGAGCTGAAGTAGCCGATGACCAAGGCATGGTGCGGCGCTTTGGCGAGGATGAGTTGACCGGTAACAGCCAAAGTCAGGCTTTGTGCGCTAAACAGCAGCAAGGCTATCCCCAACCAGGCGAAGCCGATATGCAGCATTGCCAGAATAGGCGAGATCAGGCTGGCACGCAGCCGCCAGGCATACGACAAATAAATCGCGCTTGCTGCCATCGGCAAATCCACCAGCCATGTGTATGGCACTTGCCCGGACAACTCCAAAACCGCATGTAATAAGCCTCCCAGCGGCATCAACAATAAAGCCCAAGCCGGACGCACAACTTGGTAATTGGCAATGACGTTGGCGGAGAAAAAGGGAATCATGCGATGGCTGACGGCAAAGAATACCGGCAGCAGAAGCAGCCAAATACCACCCACTTTTGCCAGCGCAATCAAGGGCGCGGCATTCAGCAATAATCCGGCAAGCAGCAGCCAGCCTAGTGTCAGCATGATGGAAGTAATAGTCGCATGGCGTTTATCCGGGTGTTTGGCGCGCAAATAAACGCGCAGCAAGGCATAGAGCCCCATGCCCCATCCCGCCAGATAAACGAGCAGCGCCACGATTAATAGCGCGACACCAAAAACCAAACCGGCATAAAACAGCAAGCTGCCAGTAGCCAGCAATAAAAAAGCCGTCACATAGGCACGCCGCTCGACTTCCTCGCCATTCATCCAGCGCGGATAAGTCGTCATTAAAAAACCGAAAATAAAGAAGGGGAAGAAGCCGTAAATCATCAGCAAAGCATGGGCATCCAGTGCTGAAATCGTCCACTTAATCGGCGTAATCCAGCCGCCGTAGCGTCCGCCCAAATCCAACAACCACCAGCTTAAAGTCAAAATTGACTGCACGGCACCGGCCAAGAAAAACATCCGGTGCGGTGCGGCGGAAAACGTATTCCAGCGTTTCATAAAATTCATTTGTGTTTTCTTTGCCCCAAGTTTTATTTATGGCTCTGCGCATGTTTCGTAGCCAATTTAACCAGATCAACCAAATCTTCCACGCTGACATCAACCAGTCCATCCATTTGTCCCAGCGCCCATTGAAAATCTGTTTCGGTTAATTTGGCTGTAGCGGCTGGCGGCGATGGTTGGATTTGGGTACGCTCGGCAAGATGCGAGTGATAGAGCGGATAACGCCTGCCGGGGATAAGATTGTTGATGACAAAAGCCAGCAGCAGAATGATAGCGGCATTGATGAATACTACCTCATAACAAAATTGCCAGCCCAGACTATGAACCTCCGCGCCGCCGAGAACGGCAAACATGGCGGTCGCCGAGCTGGGCGGATGCAGGCAGTTAAGGCCATGCATGGCAAAGATGGATAGACCCACCGCCATGGCCGTAGCCAGTGCCGGATTGGCTATCCATTGCGCACAAGCCACACCGATGACAGCCGCCAGCAAGTGTCCGCCAATCACCGGCCAAGGCTGCGCCATCGGGCTATGCGGCACTACAAATAACAAAAAAGCCGATGCCCCCATAGAGGCTAATATCGGCAACGAAAACACCATGCCAAAAGAGAAATAACGTACCAAAACCACTAAAACCAGAATCGTCGCAAACGCCCCCAGCGACGAAAAAAACATTTCACGCCATGAGGTGCGAATAAGCTGATGGCCGGCTAGCGTTGAGAATAAGCGTTTAATTAGGTTCATAGCGGTTTAAAGAACAATGGTGAGTAATGCAAATTTGCGCCTTCTGGTTTAGTGAAAAACTGAAGTTCAATCCAGCGTCGCTGAAGCCACATGAAACGCATCGGCATAAATATCCTGCAGGTTTGCGCCTTGCAAATAGACTTGTCTTTTGGTTTGATTGACCATATCTGGATGACCGCATAGATAAATGCGCCAACCTTTCAAATTGGGCAAGATTGACATTGCCACCTCATTGGCACGGCCTAGTGCTACCCCGACGGCAGCATCGCCGCGTGATACGCAGGGTGTGTAGTGAAAATTGGGATATTGCCGGGCAAGTTGCTGCATTTCCTCCACCCAGTAAAGACCATCCATTTCACGGCTGCCGTGAAATAGATGTATCGTGCCATGATGGCCGTGATGCAAGGCCTCGCTAACAATTCCCGCCAGAGGTGCCAACCCACTGCCAGTGCCAACCAGCAACATGTTTTGTTCTTTGTTGTTCGGCAGATAATAACAAAGCCCTTGCGGATTAGATACCGCCAGCGTGTCGCCAATTTTTAGCTCTTGATGCGCCCATTCGCTAAAGCGTCCGCCCCCCAGCCTGCGGATATGAAAAGTTAAGGTATTGGCGTGAACACGGTTGTTGGCGATGGAATAACTGCGCATCAAACCATCGGCACGTTTTAAATTAACAAACTGCCCGGCAAAATAATCCAGCGCCTCTTTGGTGTGCAAGGTTAACAACAGGGTTTCAGCATTAAGCCGTTGTTTATCGATGACGGTGGCTTCGGTAAAGAAATCCGCATGCGGGCTGAGGCTGATGACCATTTCCTGTTGCGGATAACACAAACAAGCCAGAAAATGATTCTGCTGACGCAGCACATCTTTTAAACCGTTTTGTGCGGCTACAGGCGGCGTACCTTGCAAGCAGCGCAACATACAGCTTTGGCAGGCACCTTGCTTGCAGCTGTAAGGAATGTCGATGTTTTCACGCAGCAAGGCATCCAGTACCGTTTCACCCTGCTGACACACGACTTCATGATGATCCAAAGTGATTTTTTTCAACGACATTCCTAAATTTCCCTTTGTATTGCTAATGCTTATTTTGCCAACTCTTATTTGCCTAGCACATCGTTACGCGTACTTTCCGCAATTGTCGTTACTTGATTGATGAGATTTTGTGGTGCATTCAGCTCTTGCAAAGTGGTGCTCAAATGTTCCAATACCGCATCAAAATGCACATCTGTCAGCCCAAGCTTTTGCACCAAATGTGCATGTGCTTGACGCATATCGGCACCGCTGTAATTATTGGGGCCGCCAAAGGCCATGGTTAAAAAGGCTTTTTGTTTGGCAGCCTGTTTTTCCATATCCACATTGTCAAAAAAGTAACTGATTCTGGAATCACTTAAAACCTTGCGGTAAAAAATGTCGATAGCCGCATTCACAGCCACTTCGCCGCCTAATTGTTCATAAAGTGTTGTGCTGGTTTCGCTCATGATTTTGCTTCCTTAAGATTAAAAATGCTGGATTTGAGTGCTTGAACTCCGGCATAGAATAAATCATATAAATCACTTTCACAATATATTTATTATAAAAGTTATTTATATGATTTATCTTGTATTTAAGGCGCGTGGCTGTGTTATGCTTTATTTGAACAAGGGTGGCTGTCAGGCCGTAGCAATACAACTCTTAGGTACAATGATGATGCAAACCAGCTCGCGACAAGAACAGATTTTGACGTTATTACTCAATGCTGAAGCTGGCATGAGTATTGACGAAATAGCCGCCCAACTGGAAATATCCAGAAATGCGGTTAACCAGCATTTGGTCACGTTGGAAAAACAGCAGCTGGTGCAAGAGGCGGCATTAAGTAGCACTGGCGGTCGTCCGGCGCGCAGTTACACCTTGACCGAACAAGGCGTTAACCATTTCCCCAAGCAATATGCCTGGTTTTGCAATCTGCTTTTAAGTGAATTTGCCAGTGAGTTGAGTACAGAAGCACTGCAACAAAAGATGTGGAATCTGGGAGTTAAGCTGGCCGATTCACTCGCGCCGCAATTCGGCCATAAAGAGCCAGCCCAAAAACTGGCGGCATTGGTTGAGCTGATGCAAAGTTTGGGCTATCAAGCCCAACTGGAACAACTAGATGACCAGCAATGTATCAAAGCCGTGAATTGTGTTTATCATGACTTGGCACAAAAACACCCTGAAATCTGCCAGTTCGATCAAGCCCTGATTTCAACGCTGCTCAATAAACCCATTCAACAAACCGCTTGTATGGCAAAAAAGGATTGTGCTTGCCGGTTCAATATTGCTTCAATGCCAGAATAAACCTAATGGAAAATATTGCACATCCTTTGCGCGTAAAGCAGCGGTAGTTCTTTTGGCAAACCCTGCTGGGGCGCTTAGTGCAATGCCATGCTTAAGCAATAACAGTAGACAACCGGCTGTTAAAATTGAATTTTTAAACATCTACGTATCTGAAAAATTCAGAATGTTACAATTCCATCCATGTACAAAAATGTCAACCCAGACGATGAAATCATATGCCCTTGCAGCGGCACAACACGAAGCAAGATTCAAAGCCTGTTTGAGCAAGGGTTGGATATGGATGCCATATCCAGATGGACGGGTGCCATTTCAGGCTGCGGCGGCTGCGAATGGGATATAGCACAGCTCTTGAGTGAACTCGGCGAACAACAGAGCAGCCGCCCGCAAGCCCCTGCGTAGCCTGAGTAAACATTAACGGCCTGTCGCCGTCATTCTTTGAGCGTCGGAATCCAGTGTCGTAAACAGTCACCGACAATCAAACACGGAATGATGAACAACAATTCAGTTAAGATTCCTCTGGCTAAAAAAGCTTTAATCAAATCCATCATTCCGGCGCAAGTCGGAATCCACTGACCCCGACTATGGATACCGACTTGCGTCGGAGTGTCAACACGCAATCAGCGTTTCCTTAAACATATTAGTGCCGATTCACCCAGCGCAACATCATCACACCGGCCAACAGAAATAAAAGGGTGGGGGTAATAGCGCTGAATAACGCTGGCCAATCGTAAAGCAAACCCAAGTGTACAAATACCTTGTTGAGTACCTGATAGATGATTCCGAGCATCATGCCCGCCATGATTTTGGTACTGGCTCCGCTGGCGCGTTGCTGCAAAAAGCCGAAGGGTAAGGCTAACAAGACCATTACTACATTGGCTAATGGATAGATCAATTTTGCCCATAGCGCAATATCGTAGCGCGAGCTTTTTTGCTTGTTGATACGCAGATGGTGGATATAGGTATATAAATTCCAGGCCGACATTTTTTCCGGCTGCACCAGCAATACATTCAATAGCTCTGGCCGAATCAGCGAATCCCAGTTGGCATCGGCAAAGGTTTTGCGGCGTATTTGGTTTTTCTCGAAATTGATTTGAGCCACTTCCTGCAGTGCCCATTGCTCTTTATCGAATTTTCCGCTTTTGGCATTGGTGATGTTGCGCAAACGAAATTCGGAATCAAATTCATAAATATGGATATTCAACAAACCGGCATTGAGCGACACATCTTCCACATTGACAAAGCTATTGCCATCTTTGACCCATAGCCCGGAGCGGAAATCCTGCGCAATTACCGAATCTGTGGCCTTGATACGCAGTCGCTTCGCCGTTTTTTCGCTGTATGGAGTGACCAATTCGCCAACCAAAAACGTCACCACGGCAAACATCAAGCCCACGCGCAACAATACGCCACTCAAGCGCACAATTGAAACACCGCTGGTGCGCATTACAATCAATTCAGAATAACGCGAAAGCTGGCCCAATGCATGCATGGTGCCGACTAAGACCGCTACTGGTGCCACTTCATAAACATGACCGGGCGCGCTTAATAGCACAATCATCAGCATCTGCCGCATACCGTAACTGCCCCGACCTATGTTTTCCAGTTCGCCAATAAAATCAAAAAAGGAGAACATGGCCAGCAAAGCCAGCATTACTAGCAGGATACTGGCCGTGATTTCCCGGATCAAATAACGATTGAGAATACTCATAAGTGCGAACGTTTCAATGGCCTGAAATTAGGCAAAATGGGTAACAGATAAAGGCGGCGATAGAATAAATAGACGGTCAGCAACAAGAAAAATAGATGCACTGGCCATAAGCCTATCCAGGCGGCGATTTTACCTTGTGTTACCCAGGCTTGAAAAATGCTTAGCGAGTTGACGTAAATGATATACGTCATCAGTGCAAACAACATGCCGGCAGAGCGCCCGGAGCGCGGATCAACGAAGCTTAGCGGAATAGCCAACAACACTAAAATTAATGCGGAAAGCGGCGTGGATAAGCGCGATTGCAACTCGGCATCGTTACTGGCACTATGGTTTTTCAGTAGCATAAAACTGGTTTGCTCTTGCGGTTTGGGTTCGGATGGCTTGACTTCATTCGCTTGCACACGAATCGCATAGCGCGCAAATTCGGTGGTGGTAAATTCCGCCGAGTCCGGTTTTCCTTCATAGCGCCGTCCATTGAGCATCACCAGAAAACTATCGCCATTCGGGCCTACTTCACGCAAGCCCTGGCTTGCCACAATAACGCCGAGACGCTGGTTTTGAACGGACTGCACGAAAATATTTTTTGCCGTCGCGCCCAAATCATCAAAACTCTCCACAAAGAAAACCCTATCTGCATTGGATGATTCCTTAAAAAGTCCTGGGCTAACAGCAGATAATTCATCCCGCGCTTTTAATTGGGCGGCAAAATCGGCAATTTTCAACGTTGCCCAAGGCGTTACCACCAGACTTAATAATGCAATGATGGCGATAATGGGTAGCGTAAATTTAAGTACCGGGCGTATCAAATTCATAAGACTCAGCCCGGAACTGAACCAAACCACCATTTCGCTATCCCGATGCCAACGTGAAAATATGAGCAGTACAGCGAGAAATATTGCCAGTGAAAGCAGCATGGGCAGGAACTTAAGCATACTTAAACCCAACAAAGTGTTGATGGCATCACTAGCCAGAGTGCCTGCCGCAGCAACACCAATGTAGTATGTGACACGCTGCGCGATAACGATTCCGAACAGAATGAGGAAGGTGCCAGCCGCCGTGCTGACAAACTCCTGTAGAAATACACGTTTAAACAGCATAGAGTTTCGACTTGATAGTTTTGAGGTTTGAATTAATAGTGAAACGCGGGATAATCCGTACAGTTTAATTGAAAGGATAGGATTCATGGAATTTAGCATAAAAACTGGTAATCCAGAAAAACTGAGCAAAGACTGCATCATCGTAGGTGTTTTTGAATCGCGCAAACTGTCAGCCGCCGCCGCCGTGCTGGATTCGGCTTCCGATGGATATTTAACCACTATCCTCAATCGTGGCGATCTGGATGGCAAATTGGCCAGCAGCCTGCTGTTGCATAACGTACCCAATACCGCCAGTGACCGTGTATTGCTGGTGGGTCTGGGCAAAGAGAAAGAATTTCACGAGCGCCAATACCGTCAGGCCGTGCAGGCCGCAATAAAAGCATTATCCGGCACCGGTGCAAAAAATGTCGCCAGCTATCTGGCCGATTTACCGGTAAAAAAACAGGATGCCGCGTGGAAAGTGGCACAGCATGTTGAAGTGGCCGCCGCCAGTGCCTATCGTTTTGAGCAGATGAAAGGCAAAAGCAACAAGGAAGAAAATGCAGAGGCCGCGCCACACATTGCAAAATTAGCGCTGTATCTGCTGCAACACGATGAGCTGAAAAAAGCGGAAACCGCCATCAAGCAAGGCCAAGCGTTGGCCTCTGGCGTTAATCTGGCCAAGGATTTAGGCAATTTGCCGGGCAATATCTGCACCCCTACTTATTTGGCGGAACAAGCACAAGCCTTGGCCAAGGATTTCGACTTGCAAGTGGAAGTGCTGGAACGTGCTGATCTGGAAAAACTGGGCATGGGTTCTTTTCTGGGCGTGGCACAAGGCAGCGTACAGCCCCCCAAATTTATCATCCTGCAACACCACAAAGGCAAAAAAAGCCAAAAACCTATCGTGCTGGTAGGCAAGGGCATTACCTTTGATTCCGGCGGCATTTCCATCAAGCCGGGCGCGGAAATGGATGAAATGAAGTACGACATGTGCGGTGCCGCCAGCGTACTCGGCACCTTCAAGGCCATTGCCGAACTGAATTTGCCATTGAATGTGATAGGCGTTATACCTACCTGCGAAAACATGCCGGACGGTAATGCCATTCGCCCGGGCGATGTGTTGACCAGCATGTCAGGGCAAACCATAGAAATCTTGAACACCGATGCCGAAGGCCGTCTGATTTTATGTGATGCACTCACCTATTCCGAGCGCTTTGAGCCTGAGCTGGTGATCGACATTGCCACGCTTACCGGCGCTTGCGTGATAGCACTGGGATCACATGCCAGCGGCCTCTACAGCAATAAGGATAGCCTGGCCAAGGAGCTGCTGCACGCGGGCGAACATGCCGTGGATAGAGCTTGGCACATGCCGCTTTGGGATGATTATCAAGAGCAATTGCACAGCAACTTTGCCGATATTGCCAACATTGGCGGCCGCGCGGCGGGCAGCATTACCGCCGCCTGCTTTTTATCGCGCTTTGCCAAAAAATTTGATTGGGCGCATTTGGATGTTGCGGGTACGGCCTGGAAATCCGGCAAGGAAAAAGGCTCTACCGGCCGCCCAGTGCCGCTGTTGACGCAGTTTCTGATTCAACGTGCTGAAAAATCCGACTGAGATTATTTGGATGTTAATCTCGATTAATAGCTATCCATGACGCGCATTGATTTTTTCTTTAACGTGGCAGATAAACAGCAGAAAGTGGCTGAGTTAAGTGAAAAAGCGCTGAAAAAAGGACGTAAGCTGATGTTGTTCACTAGCGATGCAACATCAGCCCATACCCTGGATAGATATTTATGGACGCATCCGCCCACCGGCTTTTTACCGCATTGTCAGGCCAACCAGCCGCAGGCCGCCGTCACGCCTATTCTCATCGGTTGGGAAAATGAACCCTTGATTCATCATGATTTGCTGATTAATCTGCACCATCAGTACCCCCCGTTTTTCAGCCGCTTTACGCGTTTGATTGAAATTGTAGGCACAGACGAGAGCGACAAAATCAAGGCGCGTGAACGTTATCGCTTTTATCGTGATCGCGGTTACGAGATTAAATCATTTGATACCAGTGGTAGCGCGCTGTAGATGCGGATTTTTATGCGCTATACGCAACATGCTATATCAGAAAATAATTCGGTGAAAATATGAGCGACAGTGAAAATTTATTTCAGAATGAAAGTTTACCTCAGAGTGAAGAAATTCCTCTGTTAACCGAAATTTACAAAGCGCCGCTCAAACAAGCGGATGCTTTGCGCTTTGGCTCAAGCACAGTAAAACTGACCCCTGCACTGATTGAGGCCTTGCTTGCAGAACTCAAGCCACAACTCAAAGAAGCCCTTGAAGAATCGCTCAGCCAAAAACTAACGGCGGAATTTCTTGAATCGCAACATTTGGGCAATGCTCTACTCAAGGCCGAACTGAATAATCGTATAGCGGTTGTCAAACACGCAACTGCTGAGATATTAAGAGAAGAATTGGCACAGGATTTTGTAGACATAAAACACGCGCTGAGTTTGAAAGTAAAAGAAGAGCTTATCGCCGAATTGGCGCAAGTGCATCAGCAGGCCAATGAGCATGCCGCCAGCGAGGCCTTGCAACGCCTGACGGCCTTGCAAACCGAACTGCTGCAAAGCACCCAGGCGCAAAGTGCTGAAGCCCTATCCAAACAACAACAGGCCACTCTGGAACAAGCCGATGTCAAACTCGTAGAGCAAAGTCTGGCAGCAGTAGAAAACACCAAAAACAATCTCGCTCTGGCATTACCCGGCATCCAGCAAAGCCTCGCAGATGTCGCCCAAGCCAAAATGGAGGCCGATGCTGCCAGTCTGCACGCAACGCTCATCGCCCAATTGAGCAGTGAGCTAAACACTCAAGCCGGTATTTTGCACGAAGAAGCGGCCAAACAACTGCAGTCACAGATCACGCAAACATTGCCATCTATTCAGCAGCAAACGACTGATCTACTGAGACAGTCTTTATCTGCCGAACTGCCACTTATCCAGCAAGTCATGCGCGCAGAAATCGCGGAATCACTCGCCAGCGAGTTGTCATCGCTGCAACAAATCGCCGCCGACCAGGTAAAAGCCAGGCTATTAGTGCAACTACCGCAGATTCAGCTAGATATGTGCACGCAAATTACCGATGCAATTACGCAATTGCTACCTGCCATGCAAAGCCGCTGCGGCACAACAGGTACATAATGCACTTGTCGAAAAACTCCCTGAGCTTCAGCAAAGCATGAATGAAAAGCTGACAACGGATTTATCCAGCCAACTTCCCGCAATGCAGCAAAGCGCCGCATTGCAAATCCAAAATGGTCTAACGCAAGAATTATATGTGCTGGCGCAAGCGGAACAGCAAGCATTCAAGCAGGCAATTGAACAAATGCTGCCTGATCTGGAACAAGTGGTTCACGCCAATGTGCAGCAGACTCTTCTAGCCGAACTGCCACAAATCACACGCAGCATCAGCGAACAGGTAAAAGCGCATATTGCCGGGATTTTTACTACCCCGCGCGTCAGCACTGAAGATAACTCCGGCACAGCTAACTAACATCGCCGCTGCCGTTTTTCCAACGGAATTAATCAACCACAAGCCCGGGATAAATCTGGGCTTATGGTTGGAGGAAGTTACAAGACCTGCATTTTCTTAAAGCTTCTGATAAACCTCGCTGCCTTTTTTTACAAACTCAATCGCTTTTTCCTGCATCCCTTTGGTCAACGCCTCCTGTTCTGAAACGCCTTGCGCAGCGGCGTATTCGCGCACATCCTGGGTGATTTTCATGGAGCAGAAATGCGGGCCGCACATGGAGCAGAAGTGCGCTTGTTTGGCACCTTCCTGCGGCAGGGTTTCATCGTGGAATTCCTTGGCTTTTTCCGGGTCCAGGCCCAGATTGAACTGATCTTCCCAGCGGAATTCAAAGCGCGCTTTGCTTAAGGCATTGTCGCGGATTTGCGCGCCGGGGTGTCCCTTGGCCAAATCGGCGGCGTGGGCGGCGATTTTATAGGTGATGATACCAACGCGCACATCTTCCTTGTCTGGCAAGCCCAAATGCTCTTTAGGCGTGACATAACACAGCATGGCGCAGCCATACCAACCTATCATGGCCGCCCCTATGCCAGAGGTAATGTGGTCATAGCCCGGCGCAATATCCGTGGTCAGCGGCCCCAAGGTATAGAAAGGAGCCTCACCGCACTGCTCCAGTTGCAAGTCCATGTTTTCCTTAATCAAGTGCATGGGGACGTGACCCGGGCCTTCGATCATGCATTGCACATCATGTTTCCAGGCAATTTGCGTGAGCTCACCCAGCGTTTTCAATTCGGCAAATTGCGCTTCGTCGTTGGCATCGTAAATCGAACCCGGACGCAGGCCATCGCCCAGACTGAAGCTCACGTCATAGGCCTTCATGATTTCGCAAATGTCTTCAAAATGCTCATAGAGGAAGGATTCCTGATGATGCGCCAGACACCATTTTGCCATGATAGAGCCGCCGCGCGACACAATGCCGGTCAGCCGTTTGGCGGTGAGTGGAATATGTGCCAGACGAATGCCGGCATGGATAGTGAAGTAATCCACGCCCTGTTCGGCCTGTTCTATCAAGGTATCGCGGAAAATTTCCCAAGTTAAATCCTCGGCCTTGCCATCCACTTTTTCCAGCGCCTGATAGATAGGTACTGTGCCGATTGGGACGGGAGAGTTGCGGATAATCCATTCGCGTGTTTCGTGGATATTTTTACCGGTGGACAAATCCATCACGGTGTCGCCACCCCAGCGCGTACCCCACACCATTTTCTCCACTTCTTCGGAGATGCTGGAACCGAGCGCGGAATTGCCGATATTGGCATTGATTTTCACCAGAAAATTACGCCCGATAATCATAGGTTCGATTTCAGGATGATTGATGTTCATCGGAATAATGGCGCGGCCGCGCGCCACTTCATCGCGTACAAATTCCGGCGTGATAACTTTGGGAATGCTGGCACCAAAATCCTGGCCTTTGTGCTGTGTTTGCAATAGCTCGCTCATATTCTCGCGACGTTGATTTTCACGTATAGCGATGTATTCCATTTCCGGCGTGATAATGCCCTGGCGTGCATAATGCATCTGGCTAACATTCTTGCCCGCTTTGGCACGGCGCGGTTGGCGCGTCAGGTTAAAACGCATGGCGGATAATTGCGGATCATTCTTGCGCTGTACCCCAAATTCAGAGCTGGGGCCATCCAGCTGCTCGGTATCATCGCGCTCTAATATCCACGGCGCACGCAACGGGCTCAAACCATTGCGAATATCAATATTGACTTGTGGATCCGTGTAAGGACCGGAAGTGTCATACACCATGACCGGCGGGTTTTTCTCGGCACCCATGGCGGCGGAAGTATCCGACAAGGAAATTTCACGAAACGGCACGCGTATATCCGGGCGTGAGCCTTCGATATAAACCTTGCGCGATTTGGCAAAGGGTTGTGTGGTGGCAGGATCAACCTCGGCCGTGGTATTTTGGAAATTGGCGTGTAACTGTTTATCAGTGGCGTTCAATTGGAAGCTCCTTTAAAGGCAAAAACGTCGGGAGCAGTGCAGCCAATTTCACCAAAAATATAAGGGAATATCAGCCTTGCTGCTTTCCTACGGCGGCATGACCCGCATCAGGTTCAAAGGGTTTTTCTCACTGAGTTTGGCGCAACAACAGCAATAAACTGTTACGCCAAACACAGACCCCTAGCAATGCGTTGAAATTACGCGAAAGTAGTCACAAAAGCAAGCTTCGCAAAGTAAACTTGGGCAACAGAAATCAAAAGTATCTGCACAGCAAAAGCGCCAGCAAAAACACCGCATAAGGAAAAGCCACTGTTGGCTTGAACATACTGGCAGCATACTCCGCCAGCAAACCGGTGATTCCCTTACGCCCAGCCAACCATATGGAATGCAATTGAAAGGCAACATCTGCTGATTTTCCTGCCTGTTTCAGCGCCTGTTCCACAGCCAAAATACGTAGCCCCAAGCGCGCCTGACTGGTTCTGAAAACACCTTCCTGCACCCACAAAATAAGCACTACAAAGCACACCAGCGCGGCATTCAAGGTGAATACCGCTCCGACAAAATATAAAGCAAGGGCAGCAAGTTTAATCAGCAAAGCCGACTTCTCATATTGCTCGTAATTGTTTTGTAGCGTTATCCATTCCTGACTAAAGGGTTCGCTATTTACTATGGTCATCTTTTTCCCTTGCTTGCGTTTCGGTCTGCAAATGGCAAAGTGCCATCATTCCAAGTGTAAATTTTACCGACACTTCTTACATTTGGAATGTTTAATTTCATTGGAATGAATAATCCACTCAGCCAAATAAAAACGGCGACCTAGAGTCGCCGTTTTTATTTATTACAGACCTTAAGTCTTATCTTAAGTCTTATGCAGATTTGCGACGACGAGCAGCCATCAAACCAGCCAAACCAAGACCCATTAATGCCCATGAAGCTGGTTCTGGTACTGTAGAGCCACCGCCAGCAGCGATTTCCTTGGTAGCACCCAATGAGTAACCATAGCTAAGTGAAACTGATTGACCTGCAGCAAGATCACCGATATTAAATCCAACACCAATAGCATAATCACCAACCGGACCACTGTTGACACCTGCCAAATAGGTTGCTGGGCTTGTAGACCAAGGATTACTTACACCTGCTTTGTGTGTAATTGGATCATAGCTGTAAATAAAAATGGTCTGGCCACTGGCTGGTCCTGTACCGCCAGCCTGATTGTCGGACAATACGACATTATTGGTAGAGTAAGAACCAAAGGCATTGACATCAGGATCTGGATCCAGCGTGCGCAGGAAACTAACCCCTGCCAGCGCTGCATTGGTGATATTGGTCAAAACTGTATTGACAGCAATAACCGACTGGCCACTCAATGTAGTCAGGCTATAGGTATTGAGAATGCTGAAATACGCGTTTGAACCGCTCCAGCTGGCACTAGTAGCGCTTAAAGATGTTGGAGAGTGTGCTGCGCCGAAGTTGCCACCACCCGAGTTGTTTGAAGAGCTGTTACCAACACCGGAAGCCGTGGTGACATAAAAGCCTTCAAATGGAGTGCCTGGTGTCAAGAAGTCATTGATGCCATAGTTTGAAGTTCCGGTTTTGTCAAACAAAATGCCTGGAGGATTATCGCTATTTGAACCCAGCGTACCATAGTCACTGACACCGGCCTTTACATAGCCATTTTGAATCACTACTGGCGTTGCCAAAGCAGGAATAGCTTGTGATCCAATAAGCGCGAGTATTGCCAAGCGCAGTGTCTTTTTAGAAAAATTTGAAATTGCCATGTTATGACCCCTTAAAAAATCATACTGTTAAAAAATTAAAAAACACTTATGAGTTGTGGCTGTTTTGAAATTCCCTAGCCTATTTTAGACACTCGAAAAAAGTTACAAGCCTTAGTAAATTACAACAACCATGATAACTTTTTACTTTTCTCACTCATGGTTTCTTATAAGCATAATATATGCCAAAATATAATTTCATATATTATCTTCATAATTTACAAAGAGTTAAATATCCTCCGCATGAGGATTCATTAGTCTATTGAGCCGCGTTTGTAAACAAGTGTAAAAAATTCCGACAGCTGTTAACGCGTGCAACTTCAATGCTACAAGTAGCAAATGCAGGTTATACACATTGCCCGATGTCCATTTTTATCGGCTCAATAGTCGTTTGCAACGGTAACCTATGTGAAGCCAAGCGCTTGTATGACTTTAGCAACGCTTGGGCAGTATAATTGCCGCCTTGCCAAGGAAAAAGTTCGCATGAAAAACACTGCCACCCTACTGATTAACTGCCCCGACCGCAAAGGTCTGGTCGCGGCGATTGCTGATTTTTTGTATCGCCATGAGGCTAATATTTTGCATGCCGACCAGCATCAGGATGCCGAAAATGCCTTGTTTCTGATGCGTGTGGAATGGGATTTGACCGGGTTTGCCATACAACCGGAAAATTTTGCCGAATATTTTGCGCCGATTGCTGAACGTTTTGATATGCATTGGCAGCTCAAGCTTTCGCAAAAACGCTCACGCGTGGCGATTATGGTGTCGCAGTACGATCATTGTTTGGCCGATTTGTTGCATCGTCATCAGACTGGCGAGCTTAATTGCGATATTAGCTTGATTGTCAGCAACCATCTGGATACCGAGCGTCTGGCAGTGTTTTATGGCATCCCGTTCCATTATGTTGCCGTCAGTAAAGACAGCAAGGCCGAAGCCGAGGCTAAACAATTTGCACTGTTTGATGCGCATCAAATTGATTTGATAGTGCTGGCGCGTTATATGCAGATTTTATCGCCGCAATTCGTGCAGCGTTATCCGCAACGCATTATCAATATTCACCATTCCTTCCTACCCGCCTTTATTGGTGCCCGGCCTTACCATAGAGCGTTTGAACGCGGTGTGAAATTGATAGGCGCGACCAGCCATTATGTAACCGAAGTGCTGGATGAAGGCCCGATTATCGAACAGGATATAGACCGCATTTCACACCGCGACCAGGTGGAAGATTTGATTCAGAAAGGCCGCGATCTGGAACGTGTGGTGCTCTCACGCGCGGTGCGCTGGCATGTGGAAAACCGCATTTTGCTGTATGCGAATAAAACGGTGATATTTGATTAGCATTTGCGGCGGATGCGCAATTCAGCATCCGCCCAGGCCGCTTAGTTTTCCAGTATTTTTTCCAACACAAATAATTGCGCTATCGTTTCGCGCTGGCGAATGATTTGATAATCGCTACCATCCACCATTACTTCCGCCGCACGCGGACGCGTGTTGTAATTGGAACTCATGCTCATGCCGTAGGCACCGGCGGAAAGTATCGCCAGCAAGTCGCCCTGTTGCAACGCCAGCTGTCTATCATGGCCTAAAAAGTCACCGCTCTCGCACACTGGGCCAACGATTTCATAGTTTTGCGGCTGACTACTGCTGCTATTTACCGCGACGATGTCATGGTAGGCATCATATAAAGCCGGACGCATCAGATCATTCATCGCGGCATCAACAATGGCAAAGTTTTTGGCTTCTGTGTGTTTCAGATATTCCACCGTGGTCAGTAAAACCCCGGCATTGCCCACCAGCGCGCGACCCGGTTCAAACACCAGTTTAACCTTGCGCCCGGCCAGTTTTTTTAGCAGCGCTGCTGCGTAGTCGGCAAATTCCGGCGGTGTTTCATCGCTATAGCAAATGCCTATGCCGCCACCGGCGTCAATATGCGCAATGGGAATGCCCGCTGCCGCCAGCTGATCGACCAGAATCAATACGCGATCCAGCGCATCAAGAAAAGGCGAAAGCTCGGTAATTTGCGAGCCGATGTGGCAATCCACCCCATGCACGGCAATATAGGGCAAGCTGGCCGCGCGCTGATACAGCGCAAAAGCTTCTTCATACGCCACGCCGAACTTATTGTTTTTGAGGCCGGTAGAAATATAGGGATGCGTTTTTGCATCCACATTGGGGTTAACGCGCAAGGATACCGGCGCAATTTTACCCAAACTGCCTGCCACCTCATTCAGCCGTTCCAGCTCGGCCGCTGATTCCACATTGAAACAGAAAATGCCTGCTTCCAGCGCCGCGCGCATTTCTACAGCGGTTTTGCCCACGCCGGAAAACACCACCTTGGCCGGATCACCACCCGCCGCCAGCACCCGTGCCAGCTCACCGCCGGAAACAATATCAAACCCCGCGCCCAGGCGTGCAAACAGATTGAGGATGGCAAGGCTGGGGTTAGCTTTGACCGCAAAGCAAATCAGGCTATCCACACCGGCAAAGCCTGCCTGAAAATCGCGATAAGCGCGGCTTAATGCTTCTTTGGAATAGACATAACAAGGGGTGCCGAACTCGGCGGCAATTTGCGACAAGGCCACATTTTCAACATGCAGACTGCCATTTTTAAACTGGAATGGATTCATAGGCTAACTTTAAAGGATTAAGGACTATTTTGTTGCCGGGGTCGGAGCCAAGGTCGGCACTGGTGCTGGCACATCTTGCGGATATTGTTGTTCGGGAATATACAATGGCCCCTTGATGCCACAGGCTGCCAAAGTCAGGCATATCAGCAAGCATAAGGAAAGTAGGCGCAGCTGAATTTTCACGGTCATTCTCGCGGTAGAAATCAAAAGAAGCCTATTTTAGCATTAACTAAAGCGGCCTAAATGATTGCAGAATTTTTCGTACCGGCGCGGGCAAAGCCGCATCTATGGCCTCGTCCAACGGCAGCCAAACTATGCCAGCCTCTCTTGCCTGTGGCTGCATTTGGCTCACCTGCATGGCCAGGGGCTGAATATGCAAATGAAAATGTGAAAAAGTATGCTTGATAAATGGATATGCAGGCAGACACTGTGCCAGCGCACCATAGCGCAGCTCTGCGGCTTGTTCCGCATTTTCCTCCACCGCTATTTCAGGCAAACTCCAAAGACCACCCCAAATACCGGTTGGCGGGCGCTTTTCCAGCATCACTTCATTACCGCGCAACAGCACCAGCATGACAGTCTGTTTTTCAGGAAGGATTTTACGCGGCTTGGAAGCAGGGAATTCAGGCACCCGCTGCTGCTGATAGGCCAAACAGCTTTGCTTGAGCGGACACTCGCCACACCTGGGTTTTGTTCTAGTACACAGTGTTGCCCCCAAATCCATCAAGCCCTGGGTATAGGCGACCATATTGCTTTGCGGCAATAGCTCTTCGGCCAAGCCCCACAATAATTTTTCCACCTTGGGTAAACCCGGCCAGCCTTCGACCAGAAAATGTCGGGCAAACACACGTTTCACATTGCCATCCAGAATGGCATGGCATTGATTGAACGCAAAAGCGACGATGGCGGCGGCAGTAGACCGGCCGATGCCGGGCAGGCTCTGAACATCCACAAGCGCTTGCGGAAATTGCCCGGCAAACGTATCCACCATCATCTGCGCCGCCTTGTGCAAATTACGCGCGCGCGAATAATAACCCAAGCCGCTCCACAGTTGTAACACCTCATCCTGCTTGGCCGCCGCCAAACTGGCAATATCCGGGAAACGCTGCATAAAGCGCTGGTAATACCCTATCACCGCCGCCACTTGCGTCTGTTGCAGCATAATTTCCGACACCCAGATGGCGTAGGGGTCTTGCGTGTTTTGCCAGGGTAAATCATGCCGACCATGAACTTTTTGCCATACGATCAGACGGGTGGAGAAATCTTGTATGGCCAAACTGGGCTGATTCGTGGTGAGTATTTTCAAAACCCCAACAATTTGTTCAGCTTTTTCTTGGCCTGATCTTCCAGCGAGGCAGGCGCTGACTGGGGGGCTGCTTGCGCGGCATCGCCAGCGGGTGCGGGCGCTTTTTTGCCGCCAAGCAAACCTTCCAGTGCACCGGCTTTATCGCCACCCAGTAATTTTTGCACGGCCGCACCTTTTTCGCCGCCGATTTTTTCCAATAGCTGGCTTTTGGCCAACGCAGCGCTAACGCCAGCCAGATCAAGATTGTATTTGGGGGCAGAAAATGTACCGGTGATTTTGAGGGGGAGGGTGAGGCCATTGAGTGCATCCAGCTCGGCACCACCCTGACCTTTCAGCGTTTTTACCACTGTGGGCTTGGCCAGATAGTTGACGCTCTCCCTGCCAATGTCGATGTCACCACTGCCGGTAATGCGGAACAGCGGCGCTTTCATGTTGAGGTCATCGTTATGTGCAATGCCGTTGCTGATTTTAAAAGAGGCCGTCATTTCACTGAATTCAGTACGCTGTCTTTGGTCTGCGCCCACGTTGCTTTGTGGTTTGAGGATATTGATTTTGCTTTTTAGATTGCGGATGCTACCGGCAATATCCACGCCTTTAATCGCGCCATCGGCCAGATTAAGCGCGGCACTGCCGTTAAGTGTTTTTTTTAAAGTGTTTACGCTATTGCCCTGCGTTGTTATATCCACTTTAACTGTGCCTTTACCATCCAGCATGTTGTTGTTGATGGCATCTACCAGCAGCGGTCCAACCGCCACGCCATGCATTTCCTGCTTGAACGTGATGACGGGCGTACTGCGTGCATCCACATGCAATGAACCCGCCATATTGCCCTGATATAAATCCGCCGCAAAGGGTGATGCCGTCACCTGCCCGCCTGCGGCTTTCAAGCCTATATGCACATTACTGGTTTTGACATTGGCCAGTTTCAGCCAGCCCAGCTTGGCTTCGCCGGTCGCATTCAGGGTTTTCACAGCGCTTAAATCCAAAGGTGTATCGCCGCTGGCTTTGGCCTCACTTTTAGTGAGATAGCGATCCGCATCCAGCTTGTCGATATTGACGTTAAAGCTATATAACGGCGCATCAAAACGGCTAACAGCCAGACTGGCGTTGATATTGCTGTCATCTACATGCGCAGAAAAAGGATTGGCTTCCAATTTTTGACCATCGGCTTTGACATCTATGCGGATATTGGAAGATTGCGTCTTGCCATATTTCAAGCTGCCTATGCGCAAGCTGCCACTGGCATTCAGCGCTTTTAGTGCGGATAAATCAGCCGCTTTGTTGTCTGCGGGCTTGCTGCCTGCATTACTGCTCACATAGCGGTCTGCATTTATGCGATCAATATCCAGATCAAACACATATAGCGGCCGGTCAAAATTTCTGATTCCCAGCGAGCCTTTAATCTGGCTGTCATCTACCTTGGCAGAAAACGGGCTGACCGTGAATGCATTGCCATCCGCTTTTATAATTGCTGCCAGATTGCTTACCTGATATTTGTCATACAGCAGGCTGCCGATATTGATTGTTCCTTGCGCCAGCACGGTTTTCAGTGCCGATAAATTGGCCGGCTTAGCGGCAGCAGCCTTTTTTGGCTGGGCTTTATGCGTACCCAATAATTTATTCAGATCCAGCTTATCCGCCGTCAGATTGAATTTGACGCTGGATTGCTTGAAACCCGCCAAGGCAACATCGCCTTTGAGATTGCTGCCATCCACTTTGGCGTACAAGTTGACCGCCACTTTTTCCTGTTTGGCATCCACATGCGTATTCAAGTTAAAGCTGGCTTTTGCCGCACCATTGGGCAAGGCCGGGTCTTTAATATCTACATTGCCCACCAGTTTGGGCAGATCAAACACGCGCGTTTCAAGATTGCCGGTAAAGGGTGAACTGAATTTTCCGGCCAGCGTGCGCGCACCCTGTTTGCCTGCGATCTCACCGGAAATTCCCGAACTCTTAAACGCCTGGGGCGAGCCTTGCAAATCGGCAATCGCCAGCTTGGCAGAGAAGGTATCGTCGCCTTGCACACGGTTAAAATTCAGCTTCACTTGTTGACTGCTCACCTGATTTTTTTGCGCGGTCAGCTTGGGCGCATCCAGGCTCACATCCAGTTGCTGGCCTTGTAAATCACCCTTGGCTGACAGTTTAAAACCCTCCACTAAAAATTCATTGGCTTCCGGCCTGGCTTCCACATTGCCGGATATTTTTACATCCAGCTTGCTCAAACTATCCACCGCGCCATTCAACGCCACTTCCAGCCCTTTGGCCAGATAGCGCTTGTTTTCGGCATCGGCCAGCAGATTGCCCTTGAGTTGCAGATTGGCATCCAGCCTCGGGCTGGCGCTGACTATATGCAATTGGGTATCCAAATCTATAGGCTCGCCCTTGGCGACATGGCCGGTTTTCAGGTTGATTTTATCCAGCGTAAAATGGCGTTGGCCAACTTCATCCGTCAGATTGACAGCAGCATTGCTGATGATAATGCCGTCAATATCAAACTTAACATCCTGCGATTCTTCCTTGCTCAAGAGGTCATCAAAATTGGTGCTGCCATCCTTATAGCGCACGATATTGGCGCGTACTCCGTCTATGCGTATGGTGTCGATGACCAACTCTTTTTTCAGCAAAGGCAAAATCGAAAGAAACACCTTGGCACCATTAATCGCCGCGAATTCCTTGTCGCCTTTAAATTCGGAGAGCGAAACCTTGCCCAGATCAGCGCCTAATTTGGGCCAAAAAGCCAGCTTGATGTCGCCTTCGATTGTCAGCGTGCGCTGTTTCTTCTCCAGCACAAACTGCACAATCTGCGTTTTATAGTCATTGGGATTAAACGTGGCGGCAATAATGGCGATAATTGCCGCCAGCAGCAGCACAAAACCGCCCACACCAAACAGGGAGTATTTGAGGTATTTATTCATGATTTGAATGCCATCCTATTTTCAAAGCCAATACATAAAGCTAATGTTATGCCTTATATCTGAAGTAATTAAAAACTTCCCCGCCCAAATAATAAAGCCCAAAAAAGAACAGGGCGAAGTAAACAATGGTAGCGATCAGCCAGCCAAAAGCGATGACAACCATTAAGCCATCTTTTTCCAGTTCACCCACGCAATAAAACAGAATGGCCAAGCCGGGCAAGGTATTGTTAAACGGCAACACACCAAACGGAATCGCCATTAATAAGCCGCTGGCCATAAAAACAAAACCGCCTATTTTTTGGCCCAAAACACCGGTCACTAAAAAAATATAACGCGGCCGTGTAAACAAACGGCAAAACCCGACCACTTTTAAACAAACCTTAACCAACAAGCCCCATATTTTGGCACTCATTACGACCTGACAAATTTTGTCCGGCAGCTCGGGTGCCGCACTTCCACGCCACATTTGCCAACCTAATGCAGCAAAAGTAAATCCGCCCAGCACGCTAAATGGCCCCACCGGGATAGGCTGCATAAAAGGCAAGACTAAAATCAGAGCAATCAAGGCAAATGCGGCTTTGTCCAGCGAAGCCAACACTTCACCCAGGCTTAAAGGCCGGGTTTTGGATAGCTTGGCAAAGTTTTCCAGAGTTAGGATTAAGCTGGCATAATCAGTAGACATTTTTTTGTTAATTACTGTACAGACCAGCTGACTAATCCAGTATAGGCCGTAATCAACACAATCACACCGAATGCTATTCTATACCAGGCAAAAATGGTGAAATCATGATGGCTCACATAGCGAATTAAGGCGCGTACCGCAATCATGGCGCTAATAAAGGCAAATACAAAGCCCATGATCCACGCGCCCATGTCATCCAAGCTGAGCAAAGCCCTGTCTTTATACATGGAATAGATAGAGGCAATCCCCAGTGTGGGGACCGCGAGAAAGAATGAAAATTCTGCCGCCGCCTTGCGTGACAGGCCAAAAAACAGCCCGCCTATGATGGTAGAACCTGAGCGTGACATGCCGGGAATCAGTGCTACCGCCTGCGCAAAACCAAGCTTCAAGGCATCCAGCGGACGTATGTCGTCCACGCTGACGATGGTGACAGTATGCTTGCGCTTTTCCGCCCACAAAATAATCAACGCGCCAACGATAAAAGCAATCGCCACGGGTACCGGTTTAAACAAATAGGCCTTGATTTTGTTACCAAATGCCAAGCCAAGCAAAGCAAGCGGCAAAAAAGCAATTGCCAGATTGATGATAAGGCGATTGGCAATGGGATCTCGCCCCAAACCGGCGAAAGTGCTGATGAAACGGCGGCGGTATTCCCACACTACCGCTAAAATTGCGCCTAGCTGGATGGCGATTTCAAACAGGCCACGTTTGTCATGCTCCATAAAATTGAGCAAATCGCCCGCCAGAATCAGATGGCCGGTACTGGAAATGGGAAGGAACTCGGTTGCGCCTTCAACCACACCCATAATGGCCGCTTTCAGTAAGAAAATAATATCCATCAGTCCATCACTTCAAAATAAACAGGAAAGGGCACTTCTATTAATTCAAGTTTCTAAGTTAGACAAGGCACGAACGAAAAATTATGACGCAGCATATGTTTGATATGTAAGGAATAATTTTTTGTGAGCAACGCAGTATAACGACGAAAATTGGATTAATAGAAGTGCCCGAAATAAAAAAGGGGCGACATACGCCCCTGAGCCAAAACGCAAACACTATTTGAGCAAGGATAATACTTGGCTCAATACATTGGCATCATTGGCTGGCAATTCGCCATTGGGTGTTAATTTATCTACCACTTTAGGCAGGTATTCTGCGAGTTGACTACTCAACACGTCGGGTGTAATCCCGAATTTAGCTGCCATTTCTGCCACCTGTCCATTACCTAATACCTGGTTGATTTGATCGGGAGAAATGGCTAAATTTTCACCGGTACCCACCCAAGAAGTCACTAAATTGGCCAAGCCACCTTGGTTGAATTTTTCCAAAACACCGCTTAATCCGCCATTTTGATTTACTAATTCCAACGCTACCTGCGCTACGCCACCCTGGCTACCGGCTAACTTGCCTATAACAGCACTTGCAATTCCATCGAATAAGCCCATGATTTTTCCTTTTTTCGGTGATTATGACAAAGTCCAGCTTAACTCAAAAACGCTCACCTTCCTGCAAATAACGCCAGCTGCCTTCAGGGAGTTTACCTAAATTTACACTTCCGATACGCACACGCTTGAGGCCAGTTACAGTGAGGCCAACCAGCTCGCACATGCGGCGAATCTGACGTTTGCGGCCTTCTCGTAACACAAAGCGCAATTGATCCTCATTTTGCCAGGAAACTTTAGCCGGCTTGAGTAACACGCCATCCAGCTCCAGCCCATGATTAAGCAAAGCTAGATTGCGCACTGAAAGCGCACCCTCGACACGTACCAGATATTCTTTTTCCACACTGGATTCTTCGCCTATCAAGTGGCGCGCAATGCGGCCATCCTGCGTCAGCACCAACAGCCCGGTGGAATCAATGTCCAGCCGCCCCGCCGGAGCCAGGCCTTGCAAAAAGCGGCGTTGAAATTGTTTGGGATGTTTTTGTCGCAAATCCGGGTCTTCCTGCCACTGGTTATCCGGGTGTACCAGCACAATCGCCGGCTGATAGCCATCCTCGGCCTGGCCGCTGACATAGCCCACGGGCTTGTGTAACAGTATGGTCACGCTTTCGGATTGATATTCCTTGGCATAACCGCTAATCACGATTTCCGCATCCGGCTTGATGCGCGAACCAAGCGTATCAACCACTACACCATCCACTTTTACCCAGCCGTTGGTAATCCATTCATCCGCTTCGCGGCGTGAGCACAATCCCAATTCTGCCATGCGTTTGGATAAACGCGGAAAATCAGGATTGCTCGGCACCGGTTTGGCACTGGCCACATGACTGCTACGCCCTTTGCTCTCCGGCTCAAAACCATCGCGTAACTTGCCGCCACGGTGCGGCGCTTGCCGGTAGTGTGATTCACCGCTAGTGACATTGGGCTTGGAAAACGCCTTGTCGCGCGGCGGCTTGTCAGTTGGGCGGGCTGGGGACGACCTGGATTCGGCTGGACTGGATTGAGGCGATCTGGCTTCAACAGGCTTCACCTCATCCTGCGCGTTTGCTTCAGGCCGACCTTGACGCGGTGTGCCATCAAAGCGGTGATTACGTTGACTGCTTTTTGTCGCCGCATTGGCTAACGGTGCAGCAGAATTGCTACGCTTTTGATTAGGCTCTCTCGCTTGCCTTTCCTCTCTGGCGGGCGCGATCACTTTTTTGGCGGCACTGCTACGATCTCGTTTGCTTGGGTCAGTGCGCCGCGTGGGTGCTTTAGCCGATGAATTGGCGGCTGCATTTTCTGGTAATTTTATAGTTGCCACATTTGCCTCTCTTTAATTGCGACATTCTAACCAATTTTGCAACAAGCTGCCCGCTTTCAGCAATGCCTGAATTCACCATAAATCAATCACTTGGCTAAATTTGCCAAGTGCACCCGACTTTGGCTTTCATTATGTTCGTACTCTTTAATCAAAACCCTAAATTACCCAAAATGCCCATAATCGCAAGACAAGCTGTGGATAACTTATGCAGAAAAATGCAGTTTTAGTGGGTTTTGCTGAATTCTGAAAAATTATGCACTTTTCATCCACAAGTGTTCGAGGTTTTTAGCGCCTGCCATAACATCCAGCTATCTACTTGAATAAATGTTAAAAAGTAGAGTTATCCACAATCTTGGTGCACATTATTATTATTGTTATTTTTAATATATATTTATATTAAATAAAATGTGGTTTTCTTTTTTTTGAAAACCGAAATTTTTTTGGTTTGGACAAAGCTTTCAGTACATTTAAAAATAACGGCTATATGCATTCCAGAATTGGAAACTTAGCCCCGACTACTTTTATGAATTACGCTGTTTTGTGCAATACGAAGTTGGAAAGCGAAATGCCAGCGTCAGCTTTAATTCACTGTCTGATAATTAGGATCTACTATAGCTTGCAGTTTTTATTCCCTAATCTGTGAACTGAAGCTGAAGTAGCTTCAAAAAATAAGAAATAGGCACTTTCCGCGCATTCTGAAAATCCTCTGGACCAGCTAAATTTATAATTCTGGCGGTTTTTGATGGGCCATAAAGGCTTTAATCTACATCCTGACGTTATTACTTGAGCAACCTGCTGGGTTGTTTAAAACTGAAAGGAGATTCCAAGATTATGGCTGATACATTTCATACAGAAAAATCCGAGCTTGTGGCCAAGGCGCATCAGCAGATGCAGCAGTTTTTAGCAGATAATACGTGGAGTATTCGGGAAAAACTGGCGCTCACCTGTCGTATTCTGTTTGATACGGGGCACGATTCCGGTTTGGCGGGACAAATAACCGCCAGAGCCGAAAAGCCGGGTACTTATTACACGCAACAATTTGGTCTGGGGTTTGATGAAATTACCCCGTCCAATCTGGTGCAGGTGGACGAAGATTTGAATGTGTTGGATGGTTCTGGCATGGCCAATCCCGCTAATCGTTTTCATAGCTGGGTCTATCGCGCACGCCCTGATGTGAACTGCATCATCCATACCCATCCCTTGCATATTGCTACGCTGTCCATGCTGGAAACGCCGTTAGTGGTGTCGCATATGGACACCTGTCCCTTGTTTGGCGATTGCGCTTTTTTGCCAAATTGGCCGGGCATACCGGTAGGCAATGAAGAAGGCGAGATGATCTCAGCCGCCATTGGTGACAAGCGTGCCTTGTTGCTAGCACATCATGGCCAATTGGTTGTCGGCACTACGGTTGAAGAAGCTTGCGTGCTGGCCATACTTTTTGAGCGTGCCGCGAAAATGCAGCTGCTTGCCCTGGCTTCTGGTGACATTAAGCCTATTCCAGAAAAATTGGGCACAGAGGCGCATGACTGGATTTCCACGGCCAAACGTAACCAGACGGCTTTTGCTTACTATGCCCGTCGCGCATTACGCGCCCATCCCGATTGCCTCGATTGAATTCTGTTAAACCTTTATAGCGCCAATGTAATTTAAGTAGTTCATTTATCCCACTCACCACAAGGAGTTAATACCATGTCAAAAAATCTGTTCAAAGGCATCATTTCATATCCCATCACCCCTTTTCTTGCCAATGATGGTGGAGTTGATTTAAAAACGTTAGAGCAATTGATTGATCGCCTAATTCAGGATGGTTCACATGCGATAGCACCGCTTGGCAGCACGGGCGAAAGCGCCTATTTGAACGATGAAGAATGGAATGCGGTAGCGGAAGCCTCGGTAAAACAAGTGGCAAAGCGCGTGCCAACAGTGGTTGGAATTTCGGATCTGACAACACAAAATGCTGTGCGTCGGGCGAAGTTTGCGGAAAAAGTGGGTGCGGATGCGGTCATGGTTTTACCGATTTCTTACTGGAAACTCACGGAACGGGAAATTTTTCAGCATTACGCTTCCATCAGCGAGGCTATCAGCATTCCCGTAATGCTCTATAACAACCCCGCAACCAGTGGTCTGGATTTATCGCCGGAATTAATTGTGCGCATCATCAAAGAGATTGATAACGTGACCATGGTGAAAGAAAGCTCCGGTGATATTCAACGTATGCATAGAATCTCCCAGCTTTCCAATGGAGAAATTCCGTTTTATAACGGCAGCAACCCTTTGGCGTTGGAAGCCTTTGCCGCAGGCGCTGTCGGCTGGTGCACGGCCGCGCCTAATTTGATTCCGGCCTGGCCGCTGAAGTTGTATGAAGCAAGTTTGGCGGGCGATTTGGAGCTGGCGCGTAAAGTGTTTTACCAACAACTGCCTTTGCTGCAATTTATTCTCAAGGGCGGATTACCCACAACAATCAAAGCCGGCCTGCAACTGCGCGGGTTTGACGCTGGAGTTCCGCGTAAACCGTTACAGCCTTTGGACGCGGCCGGTCAAAATGAATTGTCAGCATTGATTAAGCAATTGAATTGAAAGAATAAAGCTGACGGATGAGTGCGTTGTGCAACTCGCGCAAAACAATTCGCTCATTCGTGGCAATTATATATAGAAGGCCGTTGAAATTTCAACCGACCTTGAATGCACCCGCCCTCTTCTGGACCAGCTCGTTTTGCAATACTGGCGGTTCCAGATAACCTGTCTAAACGATTAGCATCGCATTCGGGAATAAATCCGTCTATTCATGAGAATTTGTTGTGAATACAATCGGGAAGGAATGAACATCGCGTTTAATTCCAACAAAAATATATCTTAAGGGGAGGTAGCTATGAAAAACGGTTGGGGATGGATTTTAACTACGCTTTTGATCAGCTTGATTGGATTGGCAGTCATCAATACAGCTGGCGCTGTTGAACATGACTTTGAAACGATCAAGAAAAATTATTACGATACGCACCCTGGCAAAGGTAGCCACGGCAAATTCTGGGAGCCTATTCCCATTCAAAAATACTGGAATCCCAAGGATTTCTATACCTCTCCCAAAACGGTGCAAGGCGAATTTACCCAGACCGATTGCGTGAAATGCCATGAAACAACCACTCCGGGTGCTTTTCATGCCTGGAAGAAAAGTGTGCATAGCAATCTGGATGCCATTCGTCAATTGCCTGAGAGCAATGTTCGCGCCTATAAAAAACAAAAACTGGTGGAAGTTGAAAATAATCTGCGCAAACTGGGCTTGTTGGAGAAAAACCAGCCACTGGCGCAAGTCGGCTGTATTGATTGCCATGGCGGTGTGGGCAAAAAAACCATAGACCATGCCAAAACGCTAGTAATGCCAGACCGTGCGGCTTGCGGCACCTGCCATTTGACTGAATTCGCCGAAGCTGAATCGGAGAAAAATCAGGAGTGGCCACAAAAGCAATGGGGCAAAGGCCACCCTTCTCATGCGGTAGATTGGGAGGCCAATGTTGAAAATGCAATTTGGGCGGCCATGCCAGAGCGCGAAGTGGCTCAGGGTTGCGATTCCTGCCATTATCAACAAAACAAGTGTGATGGTTGCCATACGCGCCATACGTTCTCGGTGGTAGAAGCCCGCCAACCAGAAGCTTGCTCAACTTGCCACAATGGCGTGGATCATAATGAGTTTGAAAACTTCATGTTATCCAAGCACGGCACGCAATACCTGACCTTGGGTAAAACCCAATGGAATTTTGAAGTGCCGTTGAAAGATGCCATTAGCAAAGGCGGTTACACTGCGCCAACTTGCCAGACTTGCCATTTTGAATACAAAGGCGAGTATTCGCATAATCTGGTGCGTAAAGTGCGCTGGGCGTTTAACCCGACACCGGAAATTGCCAACAATCTTTCACATCCATGGTTTGAAGAGCGCAAACAGGCCTGGGTGCAAACCTGCACCCTGTGCCACTCGGAAAGTTTTGCCAAGGCTTACCTGGATACGGCAGATAAAGGCACGATCCAAGGCCTGAAAGTGGAACAAAGCGCTAAAGTCGTGATTAATAATCTCTACAAAGACGGCTTGCTGGTTGGGCAAAAAACCAATCGCCCTGCACCACCAGCCCCTGAAAAAGATGCTGCTGGCGGGTTCTTCCAGCTATTTTGGGCACAAGGTAACAACCCCAGCCGTATAGAACGCCTTTATGCTGATATGTGGGAGCATGATTTAATCAAGCATTACAAAGGTATTTTCCACGCTAATCCGGGCGGTTATACCTACACCGAAGGTTGGTCTGAATTGATGCGCGGTTATGCGGAAATCATGGATGAAGACACACGTTTGCGTGAAGCCGGTGCCAACAAGGCCAGCCAACAACAAGCCAATCAAGTGGATTACAAAATCCTGCTGGGTGGATTACTGTTGACGCTGGCGGGTGTGCTGATTGGCTACCTTGTGTTTCGCTCCAGACGTGGCAAATAAGACCTTGATGCTTGCGCATATAAAAAAAGTTTTGCTGATATTATTGAGTGGTGCGCTGCTGCTGGCTGGCGGCGTACTGGTCTATCAGCAAATTAAATTCGCATTTTTTGCCGATAAACAAGGCCGTGATGTACCGTTAACGGTAAAACAAGCGCAGGAAAAAGCTTCTGATGTACAAGCGGCTTTTTCTGCCGATGCGCTTAATCGTTACACTTTTCTGCAAAACGATAAGGAAGTTTTTAGTCTTTTAATTGCCAATTACCAAGATACAAAGGCGGTTAAACGTAACGCCATTCTGTTTCCTCCCAGCCTTAAACCGGATAGTCTGAACCATGATACAACCGCCTTGCGCCAGTCTATTTGGCAAGCTGCCAGTAAATCCATACAACAACATACCCCGGTTGATGCACTCATCTTAAGCTGGTGGGATGATGGACAGCGTGTGCAATTTTTAAGTGGGCGCGAAGCCTGGCTGAGCAAGCCTGCGCAGGAAACCTTTAAAAGCAGCCTGTGGGAGCAATTGCAAGGCAATCTGTTGTTGGCTAGCAGCGACGAACATGCGCGTTTGACGCAAATGGCACGCTGGCTGACCATGGATAGTGAAAAAGCCTTGGCTGAAATCAGAGCTACTTTTGGAACCAAGCGCCCACTCTATTTGGTGGTGAATAATGATCTGTTAATGCGCGTCAGCGAAATGGCCGATTATGGCGGTGCACCGCTTACATTCAACACCAAAGCCATACAAGCACGCGAAAATCTGCACGGCGATATTAGCCAGATTCGACGTTGGGCGAACGAGACCGGCGAAGGCAATTATCTGGTACAAAAAGAAGGCACATATTACCGCGCCTGGTCTACGCCAAAAAAATCCAAAGCGGAAGACAATTCTCTATTGGTTAGACTGCTGCCTTTTGTAGATTCTCTGAAAAAGCTGCCGGAAAATGTGGATTTAGTTTACCAAAGCCATTGGGGTGGCTATTTGTCGATTTACAAGATTGAATTTGGTGGATTACCATCGGAGTCGGTAAGGTAGTAATTTTAACTGCTCTTTCGCTTTATTTTCATCAAGCGATAGCCGATGAGTTTATCTCTGCAAAAAATCTCCATGCAATTAAATAGCGCCCTGATAAATCTCGTTGCCAAAAGCTCTAATCGAGTCTTGCCTATAAACAACCGCTTAGGCTTTGCTTACAACATCTGCTGCGCCGCTAACTAGCGGCCTGTCGATCTCACTACAAAAACATTTGTAATAATTCATTTAAAAAGCGTTGACCAAGCTGCGTGGGGCGGATGTTCAGCCCGTCACGCAATAACAGGCCGCGCGCTTCAGCCAGCTTCAACCTGGCTTCCAATGTGCTCAAGGGTAAGCCGGTGCGCTGTTGAAACAAAGGTGCGGCAAAGCCGCCCGTCAGCCGCAGTGCATTCATCATGAATTCAAAGCCTAGCTCATCAGGGGTAATTACCCACTCTCGCTCAAGCGCCTCATTTGACAGGGATTTTTCCATGTAGCGCGCCGGATGTTTATGGCGGCTGGAACGAATGATTTTGTCATGAAAACTCAGCTTGCTATGTGCTCCGGCACCTATGCCCAGATAATCCCCAAACTGCCAGTAATTGAGGTTATGCCGGCAATGCCGACCTTTTTTGCCAAACGCGGAAGTTTCGTAATGCTCATAGCCGTGTTGAGCCAGCACATGTTCTATTTCCTCCTGCATGGAGGCGCTGATATCGTCATCCGGCAAGCTCGGCGGATTATGATGAAACGGCGTATTGGGTTCCAGCGTCAAATGATAAAACGACAGGTGCGCCGGGCTTAAATCACACGCGGCCTTGGCATCTTTGAGCGCATCTTGCAGGCTTTGCCCGGGCAGGCCGTACATGATGTCCAGATTAACCCGCTCAAACGTAGCCAAAGCCAGCTCGGCGGCGGCAAAGGCTTGCTGGCTGTCATGAATGCGCCCCAGCGCTGCCAGATACGTGCTGTCAAAACTCTGTATGCCTAGCGATATACGATTCACACCAGCTTCTTTGTAGCCTTGAAAATGCGCGGCATCCACGGTACCCGGATTGGCTTCCATGGTAATTTCCGCATCATATTCGTAAGGTGCCAGGGCACGCACGCCGCTTAAAATAGCGTCTATAGACTCCGCTGAAAACAGACTGGGCGTGCCACCACCAAAGAAAATGCTGCTGACTTTCCTGCCCCAAATCTGCGGCACCGATTGCTCTAAATCAGCCAACAAAGCGGCGACATATTGTTTTTCGGGAATGGGATTTTTTGTTTTGGTGAGTGGCGATTCGTGCGAATTAAAATCGCAATACGGGCATTTACGCACACACCAGGGGATATGAATGTAAAGCGCAAGCGGTGGTGACGTTTGCAGGCCGGAACCGGTAGCCCCAGCAGCATGTGACGCGAAATTAGCGAGCGGTATGATCGGAATGACGGTGCTGATAGGGGTTCACCAATTCATCAACTAAACGATGCAAGGCCGCGCGCATTTGCGCCTCGGAAACTTCCATCAACAAGCCATCTTCCAGCGCATCCTGTGCCATTTGTTTGAGTTCATCAAAGTTTTCGGTCATGACTTTGACTTTTTCTGTGCAAGCGACCACGGAGCCGTCATCGCGTAACCATTTTGGCCAGTGCTGGCTCATGCGCCTAGTCTTTCCAGCTTGTGCAGCAACTTGGCCATGGCATGACCACGGTGGCTGATACGGCTTTTGATTTCCAGCGGCAATTCGGCCACAGTCTTGCCGGTTTTATCATCCAGAAAAAGTGGGTCATAACCAAAGCCATCCGTGCCGCGATATTCATGCAAAATTTCACCCGCCCATTGCCCTTCGGCGATGATGGGTTCAGGGTCGTGTTCATGACGCACCAGTACCATCACACAGTAAAAATGCGCATGGCGGTTACTTTCATTCTGCATTACTTGCAGCAGTTTATGATTATTATTTTCGTCGGACTTGGATTCGCCTGCATAACGTGCGGAAAGCACGCCGGGTGCGCCTTGCAGCGCATCTACGCATAAACCGGAATCATCCGCCAACGCGGGTAAACCGGTATGTTTGCTGGCATGACGCGCCTTGGCGAGCGCGTTTTCAATGAAGGTACAAAAAGGCTCTGCACAATCGGGTACATTCAGCGAAGTTTGCGGGATGATTTCAATCTGCAAAGGTGCGAGGATGTGCTGAATTTCACGCAACTTGCCCTGATTGCCGGTGGCAATGACGAGTTTATTGAAAGCTAAGGCCATGTTAATTTAAGCGCTTGTCAGAGCTTCGATTTGTTTAAGTGATAATTGCTGTATACCAAGTGCTGCCAGATCCAGCATGGCATTCATGGCGGCGCGATCAAACGGCTCACCTTCGGCCGTGCCCTGAATTTCGACAAAACCGCCGCTACCAGTAATCACCACGTTCATGTCGGTATCACAGCCTGAATCTTCAATATAGTCCAGATCCAGCACCGGCTCGCCCTTGTAAACGCCAACGGAAATGGCGGCGACGGAATCCTTGAGCGGTGATTCGGTAATCAGGCCCTTTTGCAGCAAGTGCGTAACAGCATCATGCAGGGCGACATAAGCGCCGGTAATGCTGGCGGTACGTGTGCCGCCATCCGCCTGAATCACATCGCAATCAATTTGTATGCTGCGCTCACCCAGTTTTTTCAAATCAATAATCGCGCGCAAACTGCGGCCTATCAGGCGCTGAATCTCCTGGGTGCGACCGGACTGCTTGCCATGCGCGGCTTCGCGCTGCATACGGCTACCTGTAGAACGCGGCAGCATGCCGTATTCTGCCGTGACCCAACCCTGATTTTTTCCACGCAAAAACGGCGGGACTTTTTCATCCACGCTGGCGGTACACAGCACATGCGTATCACCAAACTTAACCAGCACCGAGCCTTCGGCATGCTTGGTGTAGTGGCGGATGATTTCAACGTGACGCAGTTCATTGTTAGCGCGCTGACTGGGGCGGTTGTTGGTGGACATAGGGGTTTGGTACTCAACGAAATGATGACGTGTAAAAGTCCCCCATAAAACTTCAAATCTGAGAGTTTTATGGGGGACTTTAGGATATGAAGTTCCCCGCAAATGTTGCCTAAGCCAGCATCCTGAACCGAAGGGTTCAAGTGGTAACAGCCTGAAGTGCATTAGGTGCACTTACATTGCTTTAATACATGGTATTAAAACCAACGAGGCGCTCACACAGCGACTTAAAAAAGCTGAAACCGATGCCAAAAACTAGTTCAAGGAATATATAGCTTAAACAACACCGCAGGGAACAAACTTAAAACTGGTTAACTCAATTACTACTCAATTATTTCTAAATCTATTTGCTGTTGCATGGCCTCAATTCTACGCTTGTAATCACTGATGTCAAACCCTCCATTGGGAGCAGTTAATAGCTCATGTGTAATATTTAGCGCGGCCATAATCGCAATACGCTCCACGCCAACCACTTTGCCAGTATCGCGTATAGCCGACATTTTTTTATCAAGATAACCAACTGCATTTAACAACGCTTCACGCTCATCTTCAGAGCATGCAATTTTTAGCTCACGCCCCATAATATCAACCGTTACACCATGTGCTTCAGCCATTATGCTTCTCCATCCTCTTTCTCTTGCGGCAAGCTCTCAATCAGCGCTTCTAGGCGCGCACTGACTACGGCGGTGTTTTCTTTGAGCTGATTGGCCTCATCCAGTGATTGCGCAAGTTTAGCGCGCAAATCCTGATTTTCAGCGCGTAGCAATTGCGCACGCGCTATCAGCTGTGCGACTTTCATTTCCAACAGTTTCAATTCGTTTTCCATATTGCCACTATAGTTTGAAAAACCTTGAGTGGTCAACCGCCATTCATACAACTTTACAGCTTTAGCCAAGCGTCCCGTATAATCCGCCCAAGTTGTCAGGTGCCGACATTGTAGTGTATGACTACTACAATCAGGTGAAACGGGAAACAGGTGCGTTTGTCTGCCAGAGTTTATCGGCTAGAAAACAAGACCTGTGCTGCCCCCGCAACGGTAAGTGAGTATGAATCTATCAATAGGCCACTGTCGCTACACGCGATGGGAAGGCGGTAAATTCTGAGGCATTTTCAATGCCTCAAACTCATGAGCCCGGAGACCGGCCTGAATAACCAACCCATATCGTTGTGTATTTAATTTACGCAACCGGGTTCAAGCTTGGAAATACCGCGGGGTGACGGTACTCAAACGCTACGCCGTGCTTATCTTCAAGCTCGCTTTCGCTTTGATTTCTGTTGTCTCCGGTATTTCCTTAACCATTGATTTAAACACGCGGGGTCGCGTGTTGATTAAGGAAACATCATGCACAAAACCATTTCCAGAAACCTGTTACTACCCAGCTTGATTGGCCTGCTCTACTCTCCCGCAATTTTTATCTCACCCACCGTTTTTGCTGCCGACAATGCCATTAGCCTGGACGAAATGGTGGTCACTGCCAACCGCATTCCACAATCGCGAGAAAGTGTATTGGGCGATGTGACCGTGATAGACCAGGAAGAAATCGAGCGCCAGGGCGCAGGTTCCATCACCGATTTATTGCGCCTGCAACCGGGCGTGGAAATCAGCAGTAATGGCGGTGCCGGAAAAACTAGTAGTATTTATTTACGCGGCACCAATGCTGATCATATCGTGGTGTTGCTTGATGGGTTGCGCATCAATTCCGCCACTTCGGGCACGACTGCTTTTGAAAATATCCCGCTTTCTCAAATTGAAAAAATCGAAATCCTGCGCGGCCCGGCTTCCAGCCTTTACGGTGCGGATGCGATTGGCGGTGTGATCCATATTTTTACCAAACGTGGCGGAGATACCCCCCCCAAGCTGAGTGCGGCTGTGGGAGTGGGCAGCTATGGCAGCAAGCGCATGGATTTGGGTATCAGTGGCGGCTGGAGCGATACCCGCTACGGCATCAATGTCAGCAGCCTGGATACACAGAGCTTTTCTGCACAAAACATCACGGATATTACAAAAACCATAGATAGGGACAACGATCCGTACCGTAATTTCACGATTTCATCCTATCTGGAACATACTTTTGTGCCGGGTCACTCCCTGGGTGTGCAGTTTTTTCAAAGCAAAGGCCGCAGTTATTTTGATGGCAGCAACTTTAATAATTATGGCGACCAAACCCAGCAACGCTATGCAATTTCCAGCCATAACCAGTTCACCAGCTTTTGGCTAAGCACATTGCGTATTGGAAATGGCATGGATGATTCCACAAGCTTTAGCAAACCAAGCAAATCAACTACTGGTTATAGCCGATTTAAAACCTCCCAATTTCAATACAGCTGGCAGAATGATTTCACTCTGCCCGTCGGCACGTTAACCGTGGCTTATGACAGGCTGGAACAATACGTTAATAGCACCACAAAATACACCTTGCGTGAGCGTGAAAATAACGGCTATCTGGCCAGCTATCTGGCCAATGTTGACCAGCATACGTTTCAGGCCAGTGTCAGGGTGGATGACAATTCACAATATGGCACGCATGTGACTGGCGGTGTCGGCTATGGTTACCATTTCACTCCAGAATGGCGTGCCGGCTTTAATTTTGGCTCCGCGTTCAAAGCGCCGACTTTCAATCAATTGTATTTTCCAAATTTTGGCAATGCGAATTTGCAGCCGGAACAATCAAATAATGTGGATGTCAATTTACGTTACGAGAACGCCAAGCTGCGTGCGGGCGTAACTTTTTTTGATAACCATGTGGATAACCTGATTGCTTATGCGCCCAATCCTGTCAATATAAACAAAGCTGAAATCATGGGCGCAACATTTGATGGTGAATGGCATCCGCTTGAGCGCTGGACTGTGCGCGGCAATTTCACCATACAATCGCCAGAGGATGCCAAAACCGGCAATCTTCTGGCCAGACGCGGCAGCGAGCACGGGACATTCAGCCTGTTGCATGAATGGGGCAAGTTTACTTTGGGTGCCGAAGTTAACGGATCATCCCTGCGTTACAACGACCCAGCCAACAAATTTAATATGGCTGGCTATGTGTTGACCAATTTGACGGCGGATTTCCGCATTACGCCAGAATGGAAGCTGGAAGCGCGTGCCAATAATATTTTTGATAAAAATTATGTATTGGCTACAACAAAAGGGGATTTTTCACCCAACGGCCCTGATTACAATACGGCAGGGACGAATGTGTTTGTCAGCTTGCGCTACCAAATGAAGTAATGAATTTAAAAACACCGGCTTTTGATTCGGTTAAAATCAAAAGCCGTTTATCTTTCTATCAATCAGTTTTCTTTTATCAATCCGGCTTGGAGATTTTCAACAATGCTTACACTTTCAAAAACCCAGCAAGTTTTAATCGGCGTGGCTCTAGCGGCGCTAGTTATCGTTACGCGCGGTCATCATTTTGCTTCTATTAATCATTTGCCCAGTGCCTCTTTAGCCGTGTTCTTTCTGGCAGGCGTGTATCTGCGCCCGGTTTGGGCTTTCCCCGCGTTATTGGCGCTGTGTGCAGGGCTGGATTACGCCGCCATTACTGTGGGTGGCGTGAGCAGTTTTTGCGTAACTCCGGCTTACGGCTTTTTGCTGCCGGCTTATGGCACGCTGTGGTTGGCCGGGCGCTGGTTTGCCAAACGTTACAGTTTTAATTGGAAAACGCTATTACCGTTGACCGGCAGTGTCGCTGTTGCTGCAAGCATTAGCGAATTATTCTCCAGTGGTGGCTTTTATTTCTTTGGCGGCCGCTATATGGAAACCAGCTTGACTGAGTTTGGCGCTAGATTGGTGAAATATTTCCCACATCAACTGCAAGGTCTGGCCTTCTGGATGGGTGTGGCGATTGCTGTTCATGTGGTGTTTGCTTTGGCAAATGGCCAACATAACGTACGTAAAGCCTGAGTAGCAACGCATGAGTGATAGCGATAAAAACAGCCGCCATGCCGCGCGCATGGCGCGCAAAAAAGCGGTGGTGGATGCCAGCATCAACGCTGCACAAAACGAACGCGGACTGGTTTTAATCCATACCGGCAACGGTAAAGGCAAATCCACTGCCGCTTTTGGTTTGCTGGCGCGTGCGCTGGGCCATGGCATGAAAGCCGCTGTGGTGCAGTTCATCAAAAACCGTTCCGACACCGGTGAAGAGGCTTTTTTCCGCAGCAACCCCAATGTCAGCTGGCATGTGATGGGCGATGGTTTTACTTGGGAAACCCAGGATGCCGCACGCGATTTGGCTACCGCGCGCAAAGCCTGGGAGCTGGTGTGCGGCTATCTTCAGGATGAAAACATAGACGTGGTCATTCTGGATGAATTCACCTATACCCTCAAATATGGCTGGCTAACGCTAGAAGAAGTCAGCGCCGCACTGAAAGCGCGCCCGGCCATGCAGCATGTGGTCATTACCGGCCGTGCCGCACCTGATGGACTCATAGCACTGGCGGATACCGTGAGTGAAATCAATTTGGTCAAACATGCTTTCCATGAGGGTGTGCAAGCCATGCCCGGCATAGAGTGGTAAGGGCACTTCTAATTGATTAGCCCCATCAGCTGTCCTGCGCTACTGGTCTCCGCGCCCGCTTCCGGCCAGGGCAAAACACTGGCCACCGCTGCGTTAGCCCGCGCCTGGCGCAATCGCGGCCTCATAGTGCGTGCCTTCAAATGCGGGCCGGATTTTCTTGATCCCATGATCTTGCAAAAAGCCACAGATCTGCCCGTTTACAATCTGGATTTGGCTATGTGCGGCGAAAGTGATGGCCAGCTGCGCTTGTATCAGGCCGCGCAAGAGGCTGATGTCATCATCGTGGAAGGTGTCATGGGTTTATACGATGGCACACCCTCCAGCGCGGATATTGCCGAGCGTTATGGCCTGCCGGTTTTGCTCGCACTGGATGCCAGCGGCATGGCGCAAACCTTTGGCGCATTGGCTTGCGGCTTGCTGGCTTATAGACCGGCCTTAACGCCAGCGGGGGTACTCGCCAATAAAGTGGGCAGTGCAGGCCATGCCAAGTTATTGGAGACCAGTTTGCCCGCGCATTTAAGCTGGTTTGGCGCATTACCCCGCGATGAAGCTTATGCATTGCCCGAGCGTCATCTGGGTTTGTTTCGCGCCGCTGAAATCGAGGACCTGGATGCCAGAATCGAAGCCGCAGCTATAGCCTTGGCCGCTTCAGGCGAGTTGGCCTTGCCGCCAGCGGTAACTTTTGAAAAACCGCCGTTAGAAAATTTGCCCTTGTTATTGCAGGGTAAAACCATCGCCATTGCGCGGGATGAAGCGTTTTGCTTTATCTACCCCGCCAATCTCGATTGCTTGACGACCATGGGCGCAAAGCTGGTGTATTTTTCACCGCTGCACGACAAAACACTGCCTGAAGCCGATGCCTACTGGCTGCCCGGCGGCTATCCCGAGTTGCATCTCGCACAAATCAGCGGTAATGCCGAGATGCGCAAAGCTTTACAAGCGGCATTTGACCTGCAAAAACCCATACTCGCGGAATGCGGCGGCATGATGGCACTAGCAGAATCCATACAATCTGCATCCATGGACGCACAAGCCGCGTTTGGCTTGCTGCCTGGCAAATGCCATATGCACAGCAAGTTGCAAGGCTTGGGCGTATTGCAAATAGAGCTGCCGATTGCAAATCTGGAACAAGGCACACTAGGCGCACATACTTTTCATTACGGCAGCTTTGAAACCTCTCTGCCTGGCATGGCTAGCGCCAAAACGCGCTTTGGCAAAAGTGAATCGCTATATAGACACGGTTCTATTTTTGCGAGCTTTTTGCATTTTTATTTTGCCTCCAATCCCCATGTCGCAGCCCAGCTGTTTTTGCCATGAATCCACATCGTTACTCGGAGAGTGATGCCGCCGCCATTTACCGCGTGATAGCCGAGCGCCGTGATATGCGGCATTTTTTGCCCACAGCGGTAGCCCCGGAAGCCCTGACCAGGATACTGCAAGCCGCACATCACGCGCCCAGCGTAGGGCTAATGCAACCTTGGCGCTTTATCCAAATTACCGATTTGAATCTGCGTAAATCCATTCATCAACTGGTAGATGCAGAGCGCATAGCTACCGCGCTGGCTATTGCCGAAGCTGAAAATACCACGCGTATGGCGGAATTTTTACGACTAAAAGTAGAAGGCATTCTGGATTGCGGCGAACTTTTTATCGCCGCCCTTTGCGATAAGCGCGAGCAGCATGTTTTTGGGCGCCGAACGCTGCCGGAAATGGATCTGGCCTCGGTCAGCTGCGCTATCCAGAATATGTGGCTGGCGGCGCGTGCAGAAGGGCTGGGCATGGGCTGGGTTTCCCTGTTTGATCCGCTCAAGTTGGCACAGTTGCTGCAGATACCCGAAGGTGCCAAACCCATCGCCGTACTTTGTCTTGGCCATGTGGCGAGCTTTTACAAAGAACCCATGCTGGTTGCCAGCGGCTGGAGAACGCCTAAGCCGCTGGCGCGGATGGTGATGGAGAATCACTGGCAGCCATCCGATGAGGCGTGATGCCGCTGAAAGGTATCCCCAGCGCATCGTCTGCCTCAGCACCGAGACGACAGAAGTGCTCTACCTGTTGGGCGAGCAAGACCGCATCGTCGGCATTTCCGGCTTTACTACTCGCCCGGCTATCGCGCGCCGCGAAAAACCTAAAGTCGCCGCCTTCACCAGCGCAAAAATCGAAAAAATTTTAGCCTTACAGCCGGATTTGGTGTTTGGCTTTTCCAACTTGCAGGCCGATATAGCGGCTACGCTGATTCAGGCAGGCGTTGAGGTGCATATCTTCAATCAACGCTCCATTTTGCAAATGCTGAACATGATCGCCACCGTGGGCGCGCTGGTGGGTGCCGCAGACAAGGCGGCCAGGTTGATCGAAGAGCTGGAAAATCGCATGCATCAGGTGCGCGAGACGGCAAGCTATTTGCCACGCAAGCCCAAAGTGTATTTTGAGGAATGGGATGAACCCATGATTTGCAGCATACGCTGGGTGGCTGAATTGATAGAAATAGCCGGTGGTGAAGATTGCTTCCCCGAACTCACGCCACATCACAGCGCCAAAGACCGCGTAATTAGTGTTAATCAGGTGCTGGAGCGCCAGCCGGACATCATTATCGGCTCCTGGTGCGGTAAAAAATTCAATGCCGAGCAGGTCATGGCACGCGCGGGCTGGCATGCAATACCGGCGGTAAAAAATGGTTTTGTAGTTGAAATTAAATCCGTCGATATTCTGCAACCCGGGCCATCCCTGATTACCCACGGCTTGAAGCAGTTGCAAAGCATAATTCAGCAATGGGGCGCGCAACAGGCGCATAGCAAACATTGGAGTTGAAATGAGTATTCATTTTATTTTAGGCGGTGCGCGCTCAGGCAAAAGTGCCTACGCCGAAAAACTGGCGCTGGAGAGTGGCTTGCATGTCACCTACATTGCCACCGCGCAGGTTTACGATGCCGAATTTGGCGCACGCGTAGAGCATCATAAAACCCGCCGTCCCGCGCACTGGAAAACCGTGGAGACCCCTCATCAGCTCGCAGCCAGCCTGCGCAGGGAGGCCGCTACGGACGCTTGCCTGCTGGTTGATTGCCTCACCCTGTGGCTGGCGCAATGCATCTGCCTGGAGTGCGCACCAGCAGAAGGTGTAGATTGGCCAACTGAAAAGCAAAATCTACTGGAAACCTTGGCTCAACTGCCGGGAAAAATTATTCTGGTCAGCAATGAGGTGGGGATGGGCATCGTGCCACTGGGGGAAATCAACCGCCAGTTTCAGGATGAAGCCGGACGGCTTAATCAGGCAGTCGCCGCACTAAGCCAAACAGCTACGATAATCGTGGCAGGCTTGCCATTAAAACTGAAATAAATATGCAAAATCTCGCCTCTTGCCCGCTTAAGTCCTACTAGCCAAGTACGGTATTAAGCCAATAAATGGATTATTTTCCTTATTATTCGATTAAAGCTTGACACACGCTCTACATGTACGTAAAAAGCAATCTTGGCGTTTGAACTCGAGCTCATTGCAGCCGGAACCACCGACTTTAAGTGTTTGAAGTACAAATTTTTGGGGTCGCCCCCCTTGTTTAGTAAGGAAGTATGAAATGGCAACTGGTATCGTAAAATGGTTTAATGATTCTAAAGGTTTTGGCTTTATCACTCCTGATGAAGGCGGCGATGATTTGTTCGCTCACTTCTCAGCGATTGTAGATAGTGGTTACAAAAGCCTGAAAGAAAATGAACGTGTTAGCTTTGATGTAACTGAAGGCCCAAAAGGCAAACAAGCATCAAACATTCAAAAAGCTTAATTACTAAGCTCTTTTGAAGAAACGACTTGTTCATCAAGTCGTTTTTTTTCGTCTTAAAGTCCTGAACAAAGCTTATTCTGCCCAATTCAATTCAGCGCTATGCCGATAATGCGCATTAGCCGCTACAATATCCCCCTCAGCCTCAGCCATTCTAGCTAAAGCCAAATAGGCCAATGCACTGGGTTTGATGCGATCACTGGCCTGCAAATAGCCTTGCGCTTTATCCATTAGCCCCAAGCGTAAACTCAAATTACCCAAACTCAGCAACAATTGTGCATCATTCTGATGTTCAACCAACCATTGCTCAGCTTGCTGCAATTGCCGTTGTGGATCAGTAGCTATGCATCTGCCGAATAATTCGGCCAATTCGCTATCCCAATAGCGTGTCAGGCATGCCTGCAAAATCTCGGCCGCTTCATTGCCAGCACCCGCTTGAATCAAAGTTTGCGCTGCCAGGCTGGCATTATGCTTATCAAGTCGATCCTGCTCCGGCATTTTGTTCCAGTAAGCTGCTAATGCAGCTTTGTCATCGGCATAAAGCCGAATAAAATACTGATGCGCTTGTTGGCGATATTCCGCCAGCTGCCAAGTTTCCAGTATCTCACTCCCCTCAATCTGCTGCAAAATGCTGAGCACTTGTGTCCATTGCTTGAGTCGCATATGAACTTTTAGCGCTAAACGCTGGGCTTGCGGATGATTTGGTTCAATTTCATCCAGCTTCTGCAACACCAGCTTGGCCTGATTGTATTCACGGTCATCCAGCAACATCTCGGCTTGCAATAACAAGCGCGCGATCACGGTTTGCGGCGCGAAGCGCGCAGCTTCCAAAAGAAACCGGTCACGATTGCTTTTATGTTTGAGCTTGTGTGCCGCACGTGCCGCTATTAGAGCACTCAAACCGGAGTTTTCTCCAAATTTGAGCGCATTGGATGCAGCCGCTTCCGCTTTTTTGTAATGACCTTCCACCAGTCCATGCAGACTTTCAATCAAAGCCTCATGCCCGTTTTTCAAGCGTTGCAGGTCTTTTTTATTGCGGATATTGGTGGGTAATCGGCGCGTGTAATGATAAAGCCGCAACACCAGATGCAGCACAACAAAAACCAGCACAATCAACAGCAGCAACAGATTCAGCGAAAGTTCAAGCCGGTAAGGTGGCAACACAATAAGCACATAACCATGATTGCTGCCCGCGATTAAAGCCAAGCCGGTGGCCAGACTCAGAATCAGCAATATCCAGAATAGCCAGCGCATGATATTTACTCGTTAACTTCGTGCCAGCATAAGCTTGTATTTGCTGACCAATCTCAAGCTTTCACTGACATCAGGCACGTTTATTACTATGTTATCGGCTGCTAGCGCATGTATAGCTTTCAAAGCAGATTTAGTCGCAGAATCTCGCGTATCGAAATGATTTTTGAGCCATTGTTCTGCCGCCGCCAAATCACGTCTATAAGTCGCCTGGTCATGTTGCAGCAGTGCGACGCGTGCCGTGAGCAGACGCAGCTTGATGGTTTCACGCAAGAAAAAACTTTGCTCCGGTGCCAGTAGTGGTGGCTCAGGGCGGTCTATATGCTCCAGCACGATCAGGCTTTTCATCTCCTGCCAAACTTCTCGCGTCAGCTGCTGCCATTGGTTAAGGCTGGCATCAGGCACAGGTGCCAAAATGGATTTTGCAATACGGCTGCTCACCAGGGGCAACTGATTTATATTACCGGCAAGATTTTCCAATTGGATACTAATGCCTGAGGTGTCCACCAGAGGCAGGTTTTGCAGTTTTTGTAGGTCACGCGCTATCGCTTTGCGTAATTGTATGGCCAGTGGCGCATCCAACTCTTGCAGACGGCTATCAGCGGTTTGTAGCGCCAGCAACGCGGGCTTCACATTGCCCGCCAGCTGTAATTGCTGATTGGCAATGTTAATCAATTGCTCGGCTTCGGTAACAATACGTTCTTCACGATTATTTGCCAGCTCCAGAAACAACGTTTGCATCGCCTGTTGCTGACCGCGAAATTCAGCCATTTTTTGTTCGATCAAGGTGATTTTAGCCATGGCTTCCTGGCTGCGCTCATCCGCCAGTTTGGAAACGGCCTGACTTTGTTGGTTGCTGACCGCGCTTTTTTCCAATCGCTGCGCCAGTGATTGTTCAATTTCAGAAAAGCGTTGGCGTGTATCCAGCCACAGCCATGCCAGCGCAAAAATCAGGATCAAGCCCAGAATAAGCGCGGTTTGCAAAAAAAATAAAGCACTAGCCGGGGCGGATTTTTGCTCAGTCATGCGTTGCTCTGTCTGCAATAGGGTTTAACGCGTGGATAAGGCATTGCAGCATGGCCTCGTCGCCGGGAGCCTCGGCAATGGCTACTTTCAGACCGGCTTGTTGTGGCAGCTCGGCTATGCGCGCATGATTGACGCAGAAGGTAATATCCCTTAACCAGGCACTGTCTTCAAGCTCATCCTGCGCAACTTTTGCCAACGCCAACAAAGAGCGCATGGCTTCGCTACTGGTAACTACAATGGCGTGCAACTGCTTGTTCCGCCACAAGCTCTTTAAAAAGCTCACATCCTGTTGCGGATTGATACGCCGATAACACTCGGCAAAATCCACGTGTGCACCGCGTTCCGCAAGGCTATCTGCCAGCAGTTCACGCCCGCCTACACCGCGAAAAATCACTACGTTTTGATCCTGTACCGCCTGCATTTCCGGCATAGCTAACAGCGATTCACTATCAAATCGCCCCAGGGGAATCAAGGTCTGCTTGACTCCAAATTTGGCCAATTCAGCTGCCGTGCTTGGCCCTATGGCAGCAAATTTCAGATTTTCCGGGAGTGCGCCCAGTGTCGCCAATAGTCGTGGCATGGCGTTCTGAACCGCGTTGCTACTAATGAAAATTGCCCAATCGGTATTTTTCAAGGCCAGCAATTTTTGCTCAAAAACGCCATAGTCAGGCAAGGCTGCAATAGCGATAAGCGGAAACAATAGCGCGTTTCCGCCATGATCCGAGATTAGCGCAGCCAGCGTATGCGCTTGCTCGGCAGGGCGTGTGATGACTATGCCATAGCCATCAAGCCGATTCTCAGGCATGGTCTGCAAGCGCAGCTAGAATACGATCAGCGCCGCGCGCAATTAGCCTTTGTGCCAAAGCTTGACCCAAAGCTTCGGGATTACTTGCCTCGCCACGTACTTCTTCACGCAATAATTCACTGCCATCGGTACTCGCCACAAATCCGATGATATGAATTTCATCACCATGGCGTTCGGCATAAGCCCCCAGCGGCACAGTACAGCTACCGGCAAGCGCGCGGCTCATACCACGCTCGGCTTCCACGCAACTGGCGCTTGCAATATGGTTTAGCGGTGCCAATATGGGCAGTAAATCCTGGCGTGTGGCTTTGATTTCAATACCCAGCGCTCCCTGACCTACAGCGGGAATACTCAAACTGGTAGGAATCAATTGGCGTATGCGCGCTTCCAACCCCAGGCGTTTCAATCCGGCAGCGGCAAGAATAATCGCGGCATATTGCCCTTCATCCAATTTACGTAAACGCGTTTGCAAATTACCGCGTAGTGATTCAATTTTGAGATGCGGGAAATGCGCTTGCAGCTGGCTTTGACGACGCAGACTGGAAGTACCGACTATGCTGCCGTGCGGTAAATCCTCAAGGCTGGCAAAAAGATTGGAAACAAAAGCATCGCGCGGGTCTTCACGCTCACCGGTTGCCGCGAGCATAAAACCTTCCGGCAGATGCATGGGCACGTCTTTCATCGAATGCACAGCGAGATCGGCACGACCATCTTCCAAGGCCTGTTCCAATTCTTTGACAAACAAACCTTTGCCGCCGATGCGGGCGAGTGGTGTATCCAGTATCTGGTCGCCGGTGGTGGTCATGCCTAAAATTTCAACAAGAGCATTTGGATAAAACGCTTGCAAGCTACTTTGAATAAAGCGCGCCTGCCACATGGCGAGCGCACTTTCACGAGAAGCAATCACAAGTTTATGGGGAGAGGTGAGCGTCATATCGCCTGCTTTAAATTAAAAAATAATCGGGAAATTTTAACACAGGCACACCTGCTTCCAAGACCTTGAAACTAGCGTGTGCGCGTGTCACTCAAAAAAATGCAGGCATCACTTTAAAAAATATCGAAGCTAATCGCCTTCAAACTCACACAGTGAAAATACTTTCAAGCCTTTTTGTTCCAAGCGTTTTCTACCGCCTATATCGGGCAAATCTATAACAAACGCACACTCCACTACTTCGCCGCCTAATTTGGCGATTAATGCCGCCGCCGCTTCAGCGGTACCGCCTGTGGCAATCAAATCATCAATCAGCAATACTTTTTCGTTTTTCGCTATCGCATCCGTATGAATTTCAACACGGTCGCTGCCATACTCCAGCTCGTAATCGTGACCGATAGTATCGGCTGGCAGTTTTCCTGGTTTACGAATGGGAATAAATCCCAGTCCCAATTTATATGCCAGCGCTGCGCCTATGATAAATCCGCGTGCTTCTATACCGGCAATCTTGTCTATCTTCTGCCCGGCATAACGTGCAGCCAGCTCGTCTATCATGATGCGGAAACCAACCGGGTCTTTTAGCAAAGTGGTCACATCCCGAAACTGTATGCCTTGTTTGGGGTAATGGGGAATAGTACGAATCAGGGATTTAATTTTCATGAGGTTGAACGCTTGAGTTAATGGATGATTTTTACTGACTCTAAATGTAATGGCGCATGTGAAATTATGCACTTGGCGACGATGGACAACTTGAAAAATGGTAAGGCCTTATGATGGCTGCGTATTATTTCCCGATACAAAATTTACTGAATATTTCTCCCAGTAAATCGTCCGGGGTAAATTCTCCGGTAATTGTCGCCAGCGATTCTTGCGCTAAACGTAATTCTTCAGCCACCAATTCGGGTTGATTCAGCAAGTGCTTAGCCGCAAGTAAATTATGTTCAACTTTTTTCAAGGCAAGTAGATGTCGGGTGCGTGCCATATAACTACCTTCACCTGCTGGCTGCCAACCTGCAATTTTTAACAGATGACCGCGCAGCAGATCCAAACCAGCGCCTGATTTTGCCGAAAGGTAAATATGCGTTTCACCGGCAAGCTCGGCTACTTTTGCGCTTTCTTGGCTCAGGTCAATTTTGTTATGTACCCAGATTTTTGGTAAAACCGCTGGCAACCTGGCTAGAATGGACTTTTCTGACTCGGTAATACCGTGAGATGTATCGACCAATAATAATGCGACATTGGCCTTTTCCAGAGCTCGCCAAGTTCGCACCATGCCTTGTTGTTCAATTTCGTCGGCGCTGTCACGCAAGCCAGCAGTATCCACAATATGCAAAGGAACACCATTAATTTGAATTTCACTTTTAATGGTATCGCGCGTGGTTCCGGCAATAGGTGTGACAATGGCGATTTCTTCACCCGCCAATTGATTCATCAAGCTGGACTTACCCACATTGGGTTGGCCAACCAAAACCACATGCATGCCTTCGCTTAATAAATTACCTTGTTTGGCGCTTGAAAAAACGGATTGTAGTTCTTGCGTGATACTTTCCAGTTTTTCTGCCACTTTGCCCTGCGTGATGAAATCAATCTCTTCCTCGGGAAAATCCAGACAGGCTTCAATATACATGCGCAAATTAATAAGCTGATTCAACAGCGCATTAATCCGTTGCGAAAACTCACCGGAAAGCGAACGCACAGCACTGCGTACAGCTTCTACAGTGGCGGCACTAATTACATCCGCCACCGCTTCGGCTTGTGCCAAATCTATTTTATCGTTGAGATAGGCGCGGCGTGTGAATTCACCCGGTTCTGCTTGCCGCGCCCCTAGCTCCAAACAACGCGCCAGCAGTAACTGCATCAGCGCTGTGCTGCCGTGCGCTTGAAGTTCCAATACATCTTCACCGGTATAAGAATGCGGAGCGACATAATAAATCGCAATGCCACGGTCTATCAGATTGGCATCAGTATCGCGAAATGCCAAATAAGCGGCATGGCGCGGGGCAGGACAGGCACCCAGAATATGCTTGGCAATATCCTGACAAGCCGCCCCGGAAACCCTCACTACGCCTATACCTCCGGCACCAGGAGCAGTGGCAATTGCAGCAATAGTGTCGGCTAAAACAGAGTTCAACTGTTTTCCTTCATGGGGCTTAAAGGGAAACGGCAGGCAACTTAACGTTTATTGCTTTGCTTTTTTGCCGCTGTTGCTTGCTCGGTGGCGCGATTGATATACCATTGCTGCGCTATAGACAACACATTATTCACTAACCAGTAAAGCACCAGACCGGCTGGGAAGAAGAAGAAAAACACACTAAATACCACAGGCATCACCATCATCACCTTAGCTTGAATCGGATCGGGTGGTGTAGGATTAAGTCTGGTTTGAATAATCATGGTGGCACCCATTAATACAGGTAACACATAGAAGGGATCAATCGCCGATAAATCATGAATCCAAAGCATGAAGGGTGCATGGCGTAGCTCTACACTGGCTAGTAATACCCAATACAGAGAAATAAATACCGGAATTTGCACCAATACAGGCAAACAACCACCCATAGGATTAATTTTTTCGGTTTTATACAGCTCCATCATGGCTTCTTGCAGCTTTTGCCTATCGTCACCAAACTTTTCTTTTAAGCTTTGTAAACGCGGCGCTATTTCACGCATATGCGCCATGCTACGGTAACTGGCGGCTGATAATGGATAAAACGCTGCTTTAATTAGCACCGTCAATAGAATAATAGCAACACCCCAGTTTTGTACCAGATCATGAATCTTGGATAACACCCAGAATAATGGTGCTGCAATCACCGTCAACCAGCCATAATCCACGGTGTATTCCAAACCGGGCGCTGTGGCTTTAAGATCCGTTTGTGTTTGTGAACCGGCATATAGTCTTGCTGGCACGGTTAAACTGGCACCTGGTGCAATATTGCCCAAGGCACTTAAACTACCAATGGCGAAGTTTTTATCGTTTAATTTCTTGGAATAATACTCGCGTGCCAATCCTGCTTTAGGAATCCATGCACTGACAAAATAATGCTGCACCAAGCCTACCCAACCATTTTTACTTGATTTGGATAAGTCACTTTTCTCCATATCGCTAAAAGATAGTTTCTTGAATTTATCTTCCTCTGTAAAATAAGCGCCGCCAGTAAAAGTCGGCATCATCATGGAGCCTTGGTTGGATAAGCTGTCATGTATGATTTGATAGTAAACAGAAGGGGTAATCGCTACGCTACTGCCATTATGGATTTGATACGTTACATCCACCGCATATTGACCCCGATGGAAAGTGTATACCTTATCAACTAGCACGCCATTACTGCCGTTCCAAGTCAAACGCACTTCCAGTTGATTACTGCCATTGAGCATTTTATAAGTGCTGGCAGTACTGGTAAAAATAGTTTTATGTGTAGGTAAATCTGCACCAATCAAACCGGTTTGAGCTACATACAACACGGGATTGGCACTATCATCCATTAACACAAAATTCTTGTTGGTGGCATCCGCTGCACGATGCTTAATCAATTCTAGCTTACGCAGATCACCGCCAACTGTAGAAATATTCGCTTTGAATAAATCTGTTTCTACCGTGATAGATTGTCCATTCAACAACTGAAATCCAGACTCGACGGGCAATGCCGGTGCTTGATTATTAGCACTTGCCATAGTGTTATTAGCTGCCTGCGGAACACTGGCATCTTCTATGGTTTTAGTTGTCGCCGTTGTTGCCGGGATATTTGTTTTTGGTTGCCAGGAATCCCACAACATAAGTATTGAGAATGAAAAAATCACAAATAGAATGAGGCGTTTAGTGTCCATAGGTATCTTATTTCAGGAATTAAAATCAAAAGAATTGATCAGGGTACAGGGTCATGTCCGCCTGCGTGCCAAGGATGGCAACGCAGCAAACGTCGCACTGCATAGATAACACCATTAATAGCCCCGTGTTTATCGATGGCATCAATAGCGTATTGAGAACATGTGGGATTAAAACGACATTGTTGGCCTAGATAAGGACTCAAAATGTATTGATACAGTCTGATTAACCCAATAAATAAACGTGCCATATAGTGTGTATCAGCCACTTTTAGCTAATTATTTTAGTTTCTGTCTTAGATTAACAAGCAATTCTGCAAACTCTTTTTTTATCTCTAAATAATTTACAGGAGTAAATGTTTTTTGTGGACGCACAACTAAATCAACACTTAGCAGATCATTTTCACGGCTTCTAAATAACTCTCTAAGCACACGCTTCATATAGTTTCTATTTACTGATAAACGTGTGGTTTTCTTAGCCACCACCAAACCTAAACGTGTTAGATTTAATTGATTATAAGCGTAATGAATCACCAGAAATTTCCCTGTGATCCTTTTGCGGAAATTAAAAACGGATGAAAAATCATCCGTTTTAATTATTCTTGATTGTTTAGAGAAGGATAACTCTATAGCCATGTTACCTTAACCATCAATGATTGATTCTGCAACAATAAACAACTATACCGCTAAACGAGCACGACCTTTAGAACGGCGTGCTGCAATAACTGCACGACCACCACGGGTTTTCATGCGAACTAAAAAACCATGAGTACGTGCGCGACGCACTTTTGACGGTTGATAGGTACGTTTCATAATAAATCTCCAATAACTTCGCTACTATTTCTAAAGGAGAGATTAGACCTGATTAAACAATCACCTGTCAATTAATTATTCTGAATAAATTACTCCTTAATCAAGACCATCATTAACAAATGATATTCAATCCAATTTTATCCATTTGATTGAAAACGCTACTTTTTCATAAAATTATATAAAAAGCTGTTGATAGCTTGTGAGTGTAAATGTGGTTTAGGCGCACTTTTAATTATTTTATAAATTCATTCACTTTCCATCCACAATCTTTGTGGTCATTTACTGCGTCCTAAAATAACTAATTAAGTAATTGAATTTATTTACACAAGTGTAGTTATCCACAATACTTATGTGCTTTATTATTACTATTATTTTTAAATTATATATATTGTATATAAAGCTATATTCAATCTGGCAGTTTTAAATTCATTTTGAATCATCTTTAAATAGCTGTAATTAAAAATTTAAATATCTTTTAATTCTGTAAAATTGACGGATCGCCATATTGGCTGTTAATAACTATTAAGTTAGCATTTTTTAAAGCTATCAGTTGAGGACTAATACAACCGATGGAAAACTTCTGGCCAAATTGTCTTGAGCGTTTTCAACAAGAATTATCAGTGCAACAATTTAATACCTGGATTAAACCTCTTAAATTTGAGACTGAAGATAATGTATTACGTTTATTAGCGCCTAATCGTTTTGTATTGCAATGGGTAAAAGATCGTTTTTTACGCAAAATTGAACAACAGGCTGTTGAGTTATTATCTTTTACTATCAAAATAGAATTGGTCTTATTAGAAGTACGTGCTTCTGTAGATGAACCAAGTGTGGTAACAGAGAAACCGCAAATAATTGAGGCATCTGACCAGGATAAAATTATTACAGCGCCTGTCATTAAAAGAAAAATATTAACCAGTGATATTTCGGATTCAAGTGGATTGAATCCCTATTTCAATTTTGATAATTTTGTTACCGGTCGCGCAAACCAATTAGCACGTGCGGCGGCGATACAAGTGGCTGAATACCCCGGAGCTACTTATAACCCCTTATTTATTTATGGCGGCGTAGGTTTAGGCAAAACGCATTTATTGCAAGCAATCGGCAATAGTCTGAAATTTCACAATCCACAGGCAAAAGTACGTTATTTGCATGCGGAACGTTATGTGTCGGATGTAGTAAAAGCCTATGAAAACAAAGCGTTTGATCAATTCAAGCAACAATACCATTCACTGGATTTATTGTTGATTGATGACATTCAGTTTTTTGCAAAAAAAACGCGTACGCAGGAAGAGTTTTTTTATGCGTTTAATTCATTAATTGAAGCTAAAAAACAAATTATCATTACCTGTGACACTTATCCCAAAGAAATTGCAGATGTGGATGAACGCTTACGCACACGATTTAGTTGGGGTTTAACAGTCGCAATAGAACCGCCGGAATTGGAAATGCGCGTAGCTATTGTGCTTAAAAAAGCAGAGGCTTTAAAATTTGATTTACATGAAGATGTGGCATTTTTTATCGCCAAACAAATCCGTTCCAACGTCAGAGAGCTGGAAGGTGCGTTGAATCGTATTATTGCCATGGCTAAATTTACCGGTCATAAAGCGGACGTAATTTTAGCCAAAGAAGCACTAAAGGATTTAATTGCTGTTCGTGGCAGGCAAATCACCATGGAAAACATACAAAAAACAGTTGCAGATTATTACAAAATAAAAGTGGCAGAAATGTATAGTAAAAAACGCTCGCGTAATTTAGTCAGGCCACGTCAGATTGCTATGGCATTAGCGCGAGAATTGACTAATCATAGCTTCCCTGAAATTGGCGAAGCCTTTGGTAGTCGACACCATACGACAGTCATGCATGCATGCGAAGAAATAGAGCAACTTCGCCAAAACGATTCTGTTACCGCACGAGATATTGCATTTTTGACCCAAGTAATACGAGGTTGATAGCAATAAAAATAATTTAATCAAATAGTTACCAGTGACATATAATTTTATTTAGGTTTTAAATATGAGCATAAAAATTGATCGTGATGCATTGTTAAAGCCACTGGTTTCTGTGAGTGGTATTGTTGAAAGACGACATACTTTGCCGATTCTTTCCAATTTATTGTTGGAAGCCAAGCAGGATAAATTATCTATTACAGCTACCGATTTGGAAATGCAGATTTCACTATCGGTAGAAAAAATTGGGGATGAGGAATTAAGTACTACTATTTCGGCAAAAAAACTGTTGGATATATGTCGTTCGTTGCCTGAATCTAGTGAGATTAACCTGATACCTCAGGAGGGTCGTATACAATTAAAGGCAGGTAAAAGCCGTTTTAATCTGCAAACTTTACCGGCTACAGATTATCCAGTAATGACCAGCGCACCAGGCAGCGCAACTACGGTGGTTAGAATAGGCCAGAATAAATTGAAGAATTTATTCAAAAAAGTTGAGTTTGCCATGGCTCAACAAGACATTCGATATTATTTAAATGGATTATTGTTTGAAATCAATGAGAATAAAATTAATCTCGTTGGTACTGATGGTCATCGTTTAAGTTTCATCACAACAACGCTGGAAGAAAGCTACGAAAAACAAGAATTGATTTTGCCGCGTAAAACCGTGGTTGAATTATGTAAACTGCTTGGTGATGATGAATCAGAGCTTGTTATAGAAATAAGAGCAGGACAAATCAAATTTAATCTTGGCCAGATTAAGCTGATTTCAAAAATAATTGATGGAAAGTTTCCTGATTATTCGAGAGTTATACCAAGTAGCAGCCTGAATTCATTTACCATTGATCGAAAATCCATTTTATTTTCCATGCAGCGAGTATCCATTTTATCGTATGAAAAATTACGTGGTATCCGTTTGATTTTAAACGAGAATAATCTTAAATTAATTAGTACGAACAACGAGCAGGAAGAAGCTGAAGAGGAATTGGAAATTGATTACGTAGGTGACTGCCTGGATATGGGGTTTAATGTCACTTATATCATAGACGTGCTGAATAATATTGAAAATGAAAAAATCACTTTTAATTTCACCAATGCGAGCAGTAGTTGCTTGATAACAATACCAGACAATGATGATTACAAATATGTAGTAATGCCCATGCGCATTTAAACTAGGTTATTCATTTTAAATCACGTTGTAACGTTTCAATTTATTAATGTTCCACGTGAAACCATCAACGCAAAATATAAGATAAACATCATGATACAGAACGAAACAGAATACGATTCATCCAGCATTGTTATCCTGGAAGGTTTGGATGCGGTACGCAAGCGTCCGGGTATGTATATAGGAGATACATCGGATGGTAGTGGTTTGCATCATATGGTGTTTGAAGTGGTGGATAATGCGATAGATGAAGCTTTGGCTGGGCATTGCGACGATATTAAAATTATTATTCACCCGGATAACTCTATTAGCGTTTCAGATAATGGGCGGGGAATTCCTACTGATATAAAGTTTGATGATACTAAAGCAGTAAAGCGCTCTGCAGCAGAAATCGTCATGACTGAATTACATGCCGGTGGCAAATTCGATCAAAACTCTTACAAGGTTTCCGGTGGTTTGCATGGGGTGGGGGTGTCGGTAGTAAATGCATTATCGGATTGGTTGCGTTTGCGCATTTGCCGTAATGGCAAAATGCATCAAATGGAATTCCGCCGTGGCGATGCGGTAGCGCCTTTGGTGGAAACAGGTTCTACAGATCGCAAGGGTACTGAAATTCATTTTATGGCTTCAATAGATACCTTTGGCAAAGTGGAATTTAATTATGAAATTTTAGCCAAGCGCTTGCGTGAGCTTTCGTTTTTGAACAATGGTGTAAAAATAGAATTGATAGACCAGCGTAATGGTAAGAGTGAAAACTTTGCTTATGCCGGTGGCGTAAGAGGTTTTGTTGAATACGTGAATCGAACCAAAACCGTTTTGCATCCAAAATCTTTTTACGCAAAAGGCGAGAAGGATGGCATGACCATAGAGGTGGCCATGCAATGGAATGATTCTTACGCGGAATCCGTACAATGTTTCACCAACAATATTCCGCAGCGTGATGGGGGTAGTCATTTGACGGGTTTAAGAAGTGCCATGACGCGTACATTGAATCAGTATATGGAGCAAAATGGCATGATGGCGAAAGCCAAAATTGAAACCAGCGGCGATGACATGCGAGAAGGTTTAACCTGCGTGCTATCGGTCAAAGTGCCGGAACCCAAGTTTTCATCACAAACCAAAGACAAACTGGTTTCATCCGAGGTGCAGCCAGTAGTGCAGGAAGTAGTGACGGCAAAGTTATCCGAGTTTTTGCTGGAAAATCCGATAGACGCAAAAATCATCTGCGGAAAAATAGTGGATGCGGCGCGAGCGCGTGAAGCCGCACGTAAGGCCAGAGAAATGACGCGCCGTAAAGGGGCGATGGATACCATGGGTCTGCCAGGCAAACTGGCGGATTGCCAAGAGCGTGATCCCGCCAAATGTGAAATATATTTGGTCGAAGGTGACTCAGCCGGAGGTTCGGCCAAACAAGGACGCGATAGAAAAAATCAAGCCATACTGCCACTCAAGGGCAAGATTTTAAATGTGGAAAAAGCGCGCTTTGACAAGCTGCTTTCATCACAGGAAATAGCCACGCTGATTACTGCACTCGGTACCGGTATTGGCAAAGATGATTTCAGCGCTGAAAAATTACGCTACCACCGCATCATCATCATGACCGATGCTGACGTTGATGGAGCACATATCCGTACCTTGCTGCTTACTTTCTTCTATCGCCAAATGCTGGAGCTGGTTGAACGTGGTCATATTTATATTGCACAGCCACCGCTGTATAAGGTCAAGCAGGGCAGGGATGAGCGCTATCTGAAAGATCAGCATGAGCTGGATGAATATCTGCTGCAATCTGCCCTAAAAGGTGCGGAGTTATTAACAGGCGCAGGTGGTGAAACCATCACCGGTGAAGCCTTGGCCGCTATCGCCAAGCAAATTGTGCTCACTGAAGCGGTAATACGCCGAGTTTCATCCTTGTATGATGAAAGCGTATTACGCGCATTACAGGATATACCTGATTTGGTTAATCTGGAATTAGCCACCAAGGAAGGAGCAGAGTTGGCCGCAGATAAAATGCGTCCTCTGTTAGGCCACACAGGGTCGGAAGTCATTGTGGGTTTTAATCAGGAAACCGCCAGCTACCGTCTCGAAATCAATAAATACGTGCACGGTAATTTGCAATGCTGTGTCATTGATCAGGACTTTTTAGCCGGTGCCGATTATCGTCAAATCAGCCGCGCTTCCATCATGTTGCAAGGTTTGCTAAGTGCGGGAGCAATCGTCAAGCGTGGTGAAAAAGAGCAGCAGGTGGATAACTTTAAAGCCGCATTGGATTGGCTGCTGGTTGAAGCCAAACATAATCTTGGCATACAGCGTTACAAAGGCTTGGGGGAAATGAATCCTGAACAGCTGTGGGAAACCACCATGGATCCAAAAGTTCGCCGCCTGCTTAAAGTGCAGATTGATGATGCCATAGCGGCAGATGAAATATTTACCACGCTAATGGGCGATCAAGTGGAACCGCGTCGTGCATTTATTGAAAACAATGCCTTGGGTGTGAATAATCTGGATATTTAACGTTGTAGAGATGGGGTAGGTAGGGGCTAAAATAGTGCAAACACTCGTTTTTTTGTGATAAAAATGCATCTGTCCTGCATAAACTCAAGTTGGTAATTTTCTAGTGTATCTTTCAGCATAGCATGAGAACCTAGGCTGTTTAACTTGGCTGTTGGCACTAGCCTTCGGCAATTTTGATCGGGTTATCTAAACTTCTATTAAGTGTGCAATATTGCTGAGTAATAACGCTTTAGTTAGCTAAGTTAATGTATTTTAAGGCGATATTTTGCGCTTGTCTTTCAAATAAACAGAGTAGGAAGTCCCGTTGCTGTGAGTGCGTTTATCTACATCAAATAGCTGTATCTCAGTTGCAAGATCCGTCAGTTTTTGATAACCGTAATTGCGCGGGTCAAAATCTGGCGCTTGTTTGGCCAGATAACTGCCTATGGAGTTCATGAGAGCCCAGCCGCTTTCATCGGACGAGGCTTCAACCGCATCGCGCAGAAGATTGGTCAGCTTGGTATCCATCTTGAGCTTGTTGGCTGGAATTTTGGTGGTGGCGGTGCTGTCATCTTCTTTTACCGAGAGTACTTCGGTATAGATAAAGCGGTCGCAAGCGGCAACAAACGGGGAAGGCGTTTTACGTTCACCAAAGCCGTATACAGTAAGTCCTTCTTCTCTGATACGCGAAGCCAGTCGGGTAAAATCACTATCACTGGAAACAATGCAAAAGCCATCAAAACGTCGGGTATAAAGCAAATCCATGGCATCAATAATCAGGGCGCTATCCGTGGCATTTTTGCCAGTGGTATAACGGAATTGCTGGATGGGCTGGATGGAGTGATGTAATAAAACTTCTTTCCATTTACCAAGATTCGGCGTTGTCCAGTCACCATAAATGCGCTTGACATTGGCTGTACCAAATTTAGCAATTTCAGCAAATAGCATTTCATTGATAGCAGGCTGCGCATTATCTGCATCAATTAAAACGGCTAATTTTTGGTTAATATTATCTTCCGACATTTTAAGTTCACTTTATTTAGGGTGGATTCAAGTTTGACAGTCAAGTGCTCATCTCTGCGGGTTAAGTTGCCCGCAATTTGTGATGAAGGTTAGCTGTAACCGCACGTTACTTTTCCTGTTCAGTCTACGCTTACAAATGCGATTTTTACACGCAAATTTCTGTACGATAAGCATTGAATGATTACGCGTAAACTTACATAAAATTATTAATTTGTTGATACCTGTTTTTTCGCAATATTACTTTATTTCCAAGCGGCTTGTTTCAGTCCACAATTCTGGTATCGTAGCCTAGAGATGAACCACTTATCAGGATATATTCCTGCCACATTTTATTTGATCGGTTAAGTGGCGTTAACACTTGAGCCCCGACATTCATCTGCAGAAAGTTGCATACTCAAGCTAAATCAGCGAACGCAAGATTTTTAGCTCCGGCGGACTCAACTCTAAAGTAACTGATCGTACTTTCCGCTAATGATTAACGCATATACTTCGAATAAGGAGGGCAAAATGAAACATTTAATTCCTGGGCTAATTAGGCAAATGCCGTTACGTATTATTCTGCTGGCTTGCGCTGGCCTGATTCTTGTTTCCAACCAGGCTTGGGCCGATACAGCAGGAAATGAACTGGCGCAACGCATTTATGATCGTCCGGATGGCGAAGATGCTTCTTCTGTAGTTACCATGATATTGACAGAAAAAGGACGTAACCCGCGTGTAAGGAAAATGATGCTTTATCGCTTGGACAAAAAACAGGCTGAAGTATCAACCTTGATTCGCTTTATAGAGCCGGCAGACATTGAGGGTACCGGCTTATTAACGGTTGATGGCATGAATGCCGACACCAATCAATGGATCTATTTACCCGCACTGGAGCGGGTACGACGCATAGATTCCAATCGTAAAGGCGGCCGCTTCGTTAATTCCGATTATTATTTCGAAGATTTGCGTGACCGCAAAGTCAGCAAGGATCAACATCGCATTATTGGCCATGAAACCATCGCCGGAGTGACTTGCGATGTTTTGGAGAGTATTCCTACAGAAGCTGGCAATTCCGTCTATGTTAAACGCGTAAGCTGGATTGATCCGGTAACCTTGCTCCCGTTGCGTATAGATTTCTTTGAGAAGCAGGAAAATCAACCTAGCAAGCGCCTGATAGTCAATAAAAAAGAAAAAGTTCAAGGCTTTTGGACAGTGATGGATAGTACGCTGACGGATTTGAGTAATGGCCATGAAACAAGATTGACGCTTGGTCGCATGGTTTATGATAAGCATTTACCCGCCCGCTTGTTTACCTCGCAAGTGCTGGAAGATGTAAATGCGGAGAAGGAGTATCGGCCTTGATTGTATTGCTACTTAGCAAATTTCCCCCAAGCTATAATTAAAGGTGATTGTTTTATTAAAAATAAAATAATCACCTCGCCCACCATTGATAATTTGAAATTATAGAGACTAATCCATGCAGTATGCTGTTATTTGGGCGAGTAAATTAGCCTGCGTATTTCTAATACAAGCTAGTTTTTCATTTGCCATTGCCGCTGATGATCTTCCTGTTGAAGATGTCACAAGCGTTACAAAAAGCTGGGAAAATACAAATTCTATAGCGGGTGTGAATTTCAAAGTTGATGATCTTCGCATTGAATTTGGCCCTTTTGCGGATAATGCCAACATCTCAACCGACACCTATTTACATGGAGCTGTCAGCGTAAAAGGTAAATCAGGTGCATGGGAGTTCGTGCTGGGTGGCCGTTTAGATACTTATGCGCAGACGGGAACGCCGGGTTTTGTCAGGACACAGTTGGATTACACGGAAAACTATCTGCGCTGGCGGGGCGACAATACACGCATTACCGCCGGTACGCAGAATGTACTATGGGGTCGGGTTGATGAAATATCTCCAATTGACCGCATGAGCCGTTCTGATTTGTCACGTTCTTTTCTCGGTCGGCTACCTGAACGCCGTCGTGCGGTCCCAGCGTTACGCCTGGAACATTTTGCAGGTGATTACAAAGTGGATGCGGTGTGGCTACCCATATTCGATGCGGCCGTCATGCCACACCAGAGTAGTGCCTGGAGTCCGCTGGACAGAATCAATGGCCGTATGTTGGGGATAGGCAATGTGCCAGCATTGATTGGCGCGCAAGTGCGTGAAGAGGTGCATGGCAGCGGTGGTGGTGGTGTGCGCCTGACCCGCACAGGTGCCGGGCTGGATTACGGCCTTAGTCTGCAACGCATACGACAATCTCAACCTTACTACCAGATGTCGCCCGCTTTGCTAACGGCTATTCACCCTTTCAGCTGGGTGCTGGGTGGCGAGCTGGAAACGCAAAAAGCAGGTGCTACCTGGCGCATGGAGGCCACCTGGAGCAGCGATGCACCGGTTACCACGCGCAGCTTCCAGTACCGCACCGAACAAGCGCTTGATCTGGTGCTGGGTACGGAATTTTTCCCCGGCGATAGTGATACTCGCGTCACCTTGCAAGTCGCTGCGCATAAAATATTTGTGAGTACGCCAACCTTGGATAGAAGCCAGTTTTATGCGCTTACAGGCGAGGTGGAGCATCCCTTTGCACAAGGTCGTTGGCGCGCCAATTTCCGCTTTATTAGCGGGCTGGATAAACACGATGTGTATTTGAATCCAAAGTTGACTTATACCGGCATCGATCAACATGAGTTTTTTCTGGCCGCGCATGTGTTCAGCGGCTCACCACAAACCCTGGGTGGATATTACAAGCATGATGATTTGATAGTATTGGGTTGGCAGGCCAAGTTTTAAACGGCTGCAGAATTTTCTGCTCCAATCGCCTTGATAACAAACGCCAATGGCGCCAGTGAGATTAACGCTCTGAATAAAATTCGATTGTCGTCTCCAAACAAACCGTAACATTCAAATTCCAGCGAAGTGGCGTTTAATTCACCAAAATCATGTTCGGCGCAGTTTTCCGCCGTTCTGATTAAAATATGCAGCGCATCATTGCTTTTAAGCTGCTTTAAATAACATTTATCCACACAAATTTTATGCGCGGTATAAACCATGGGGTTACGTTCAAAGTCGTGACCTTTCTTTAAAGCCTTTTCCAGCAACGCACTGGACAATAAAGCACAGGGAAATATCTCTGGAAAGATGACCTTATCTTCTACCTCATCAAAGTACAAAGTTTGATCGCGCAGTGAACCGCATAAGAAATTTTTGGCATTACTGGTCATCATAAACTTGCGTTTTAAAAAATAGCCCCTGTCTAAAAAACTACGATCAGCTTGATATTTGAGTTCTCCAACCCATGAGAGATCGGCGTTGCCAAGGTAAAGTGGCTCCGTCGTCTCTCTTTTATAACCGATTAAAGCCAATTTATTATTACTTTTAACAAGAACTCGATTACTCAGCGTAGGTAATGGCTCAGCTTTAAATTGTGATGCCTTGATCTCGACTTCGAGTAACTGATCAGGCTTAATGGCATCGGCGAAGTTAAACTGATAATTGCTAAAATTCAGCCCATATTGCGAGATAAGCGGCTCCTCATTTCGCCAATTGCGAAATTCCGCAATCTTGCCTTCAATCATTGATTCCAGTTGGAAACCCAAGGTAATTGCACCATTAAACGGATTGTCTCTTATCTTTTGCCACTTTCGGCTGTCATGAAATAAATTAAAATCATCGGTCGAGTTGCGGGCAACGTCAATATGAAGTTGCGTAAACATATTCGGTTTGATTTGATCCATATTCACGGCCTTAGCTTAATGATGATAATCCCAAGGGGCAAATTATAGTGTATTGATTGAAGCACTACTAACACGAGCTATGTGAGAGATGTTTTGTATTGGAAGCACTTGCAACTATGCTATATTCAAATCAAGAAAATTACAAATTAACCGATAGTAAGTTGATGAAACGATGCGGAAATTTAACATGAAAGCCATAAAACAATTTTTGCTGCAGCCTAAACTCCTAAGCCTAAAGCTTGCATTGGGCTTGATCGTTCTCATACATTTGGTGGCTGGAGCTTTTTTGCTACACCTTGAATTCAATAATGCGCCCGAGTTATATTTTCCCAAAACCGCGCCTGCCGTTATTCTGGATCGTCAACTGCGTACAGAGTTTCCTACCGATGAAGTGCTCATCGGCTTATTCACCGGAAATAATCTTTATTCCAAAGAGTTTCTGGCCGCTCTTGACCGAGTTAGTCAGCGTTTAGAGAAGCAGCCTAATGTTGATCGGGTTTTTGCGATAACCAATGTTGACCATATCGCCGGTAGCGCGGATGGCTTCACAGTAAGCCGTCTGATTGACCCTAGTAATCTCGACGATACCACGCCGGCACAACGCAAACTCAAGGTGCTGCAAGATCGCTTCATGCCCGGCTGGTTGGCGGCCAAGGATGGCTCAGCACTGGCGATTGTAGTGCGTATGAAAAAGCTGCAAGAGAGTCGTCAGCGTGTGGCGATTGAAAGCGCATTTAAGGCAGCCGTGAACGCTGAAAACCTGCAAGCTAATCTGGCGGCAGTGGCGGGTCCTGTTGCCTTGGATACTGCTGAAATGCGCTCCATGCTGCATGACAGCCTCTTGTTTACACCGCTGGTCATGTTGATGGGCTTGATATTGCTGCGCTGGGTTGTGGGGCGTTGGCCGCCCGTCATTATAGGTGCTGTGGCTATGAGCACAGTGACGGTGAGCTGTGTTGCACTAATCTCGGCCATAGGTCAGCCCTATACCTTGGTTACCGCGATGGTGCCGACGCTACTTTCAGCCTATACCATCGCCAACATGCTTCATCTCTATGCCGCCATGCAGCGCTTGGGCAATACTGAATCTGGCGCTGCCCAACGCGTAATCAGCGCCATGCAGGTAGTGCATAGACCTGCCATGTTTAATATGTTAAGTACCGCAGCGGGTATGATTAGTTTGGTCTTGGTGCCTATTCCGCCCATTCAAGTATTTGGCATTGTCAGTGCATTTGGTACCTTGATGATTTACCTGGTGATTTTTTATCTGGTTCCGCCTTTATTGGCCGCATACGACCGAGGTGTTTGGCCGAAAAAAGGTGGCGGTTTTGCCTGGACCAAACTTATCTCCTATGGCCTGGCAAGTTTTAGCATGCGCTATGCGGCTTGGGTGGTTGCTGTTATTACGCTGTTGGGAGTATTGGCTGCACCGCAAATACTCAAGGTGCAAACCGAATCTGATCTTCTGAAATTTTTCAATAGTTCGCATTCTCTAACGCAATCCACCCAATTAATCGAAAATCGTTTATCTGGTATTACTTCTCTGGAAATAATAGTTGATGGCTCCGGGCGCGATGCGTTCAAGGATGCCGAACGATTGAAACTGCTCAAGTCTGTTCAGGATTGGGTTGAAACGCTACCGGAAGTAGATCGCACCATGTCCATGATGGATGTTGTGGAGGAAATGAATTGGGCATTTAATGGCGAAAATGCGTCTTCGCGCGCGCTGCCTGACAACAGCAAGCTACTCAGTCAATTGCTGCTTATTTATGATGGTAAAGACTTGCAGGAGCTGGTTAACAACGAATATCAACGCACGCGTATCTTGCTCAATGTGAATGTGCATGGTGCCAACGCCATTCAATCCGTTATCCAAAAAATCGAAGCGCATTTAGCGAAAATCAACACGCCCGGTATTACTTGGCAAATTAGTGGTAGCGGCCGTTTGTTCTCAGACCAGGAAGATCTGCTGGTCACTGGCCAGCTGCATAGCTTTTTAGGCGCATTCGGGCAGATTTTTTTGATCATGCTGCTGCTTTGGCGATCCATACCCGCTGCCGTTATCAGCATGCTGCCTAATTTGGCTCCACTGGCATTCATTTTCATCATGATGGGCGTGACCGGCATACCGCTGGATATGGCCACTGTACTCATCGCCAGTGTAGTGCTGGGCATTACGGTGGATGACACTATTCATTTCTTTCACCAGTTTCAGGAGCGACGCGAGAAAGGCCATAGTGTGGTTTTCTCCCTGGCAAGGAGCTTTGAAGCGTCAGGCAAAGCCGTGGTCGCCATTTCCTTGCTTTTAGTTGCGCAGTTCCTGCTGCTTGTAAGCTCGGATTTTCAGCCCACTCTACACTTTGGCTTGCTGGCTTCATGTGGCTTGCTGGCCGGTCAAATCATGGAGCTGTTAATGCTTCCCGCATTGATTATACTTTGGAGCAAATTGAAAATGCGCCATTCGCTGATGAAGGTTTAGTCGGCTCTGGATACCGTAATTAACGAAGATAATCCATTGGGGAAAACCGTGTCATTCCGTCTTTTACCGGTTTGACGGCATGATGAATTATCTCGGAGTAAGACCATTATTTACTCTTCGTTTTAGTGGTGCTATGTGGTTTGTAGTGAGTAATGCATGTTGTGGCAGTTAGTTCGCTAGTAGTTAGGAGCCTGTCTTCCCCCTTTTTCAAAGGGGGGAAGACATTCTTCTACCAACTACAAACCACATAGAGTCGTTTTAGCCAAGCCCCAGCCTGGATAAGCGATAACGCAAGGTGCGTAAGCTTACACCCAGCAGCTTGGCCGCTTCGGTTTGATTGTTCCCGGTTTTTTCCAGCGCCTCGATAATCGCTTTTCTTTCCACCGTTTCCAGATAGTCGGGCAATGCCAAATTGTTGGCCTCGGTCACCCCTGTATCAGGTTTGCCCTGGCTTGCGACAGTAGAGCCAACGGCTTTTCGAGATTCACCTTGCAGCAAAAGATCATCCGCTTTAATTGTGTGGCCATCACACATGGCAAGCGCGCGTTCAAGTACATTTTCCAATTCGCGTACATTGCCGGGAAAGCTGTATTGCATAAGCATGTCCTGTGCCGCGCTATCTAAAACGGGTAAAGGCACAGCGGAATTATGTGTTTGTTTTTCCAGCAGACTTTGTGCGAGTAGCGGAATATCTTCAGGGCGCTCTCTTAGCGGCGGTAATTTTAATTCGATGACGTTGAGGCGATAATAAAGATCCTGTCTAAATTCACCTTTATCCATCATGTTAGCCAAGTTGCGATGGGTAGCGCTCACTATGCGCACATCTACGCTTTCTTCAGTATTGCTGCCTACCATACGCACTTTTTTCTCCTGAATGGCACGCAATAATTTCACCTGCATGGCGAGTGGTAAATCGGCCACCTCATCCAGAAACAGGGTGCCGCCATTCGCGGCCTGAAATAAACCTTCTTTCTCTTGGTTGGCTCCAGTAAACGCGCCTTTTTTATAGCCGAAGAATTCGCTTTCCATCAGGTTTTCAGATATGGCACCACAATTCACCGCGACAAAAGGCGCGTCACGGCGTGAGCCACCATGATGAATTAATTTTGCCGCCAGCTCCTTACCACTGCCGGATTCGCCACTGATATAGACGGGAGCCTGACTGCGCGCCAATTTGGCTATCAAAGCACGCACCTGCTGAATAGGAACGGAATCGCCTATCATATGCAATTCGCCAGCTGACTTTACTTCAGTCCGTGACAATTTAAGTGCGGACTCAACCAAAGGGCGCAGTTGTTTGAGTGATATGGGTTTGGTTAAATAATCAAAAGCGCCGGCCTTTAACGCGGAAACAGCGTTTTCTGCACTGCCATAAGCGGTGATAACCGCGACCGGAAGCCCACTGTACTGCGCTCCTATCAATTGCACTAAATCCAGGCCACTGCCATCGGGCAAACGCATATCCGTCAGACACAAGGCATAGCTATTTTGGGCGAGCAAATGCTTGGCATCTGTGACATTGCCCGCACTATCGGCCGCAATTCCCATGCGCTCAAGAGTGAGCACGAGCAATTCACGAATATCTGCTTCGTCATCTACGACCAAACACTTCAACATTTGTGTCATTGGAAGCTACGCTTTTTTAAGATGAATGATAAACAAGCCGCCAGTTTCGGCAGGCGTATAGTTGAGGCTGGCTCCGTTTGCCTCGCAAAGTTCACGGGCGATATACAAGCCCAGCCCAGTACCCGTGGCCTCGGTTGTAAAAAAAGGCTCAAACAAATGTGATTGTGCCTCCACTGGCACACCCAAGCCATCATCCATAATCTCCAGCCGTAGCGAGTGAATATCGGACTGCACATGTAAACTCAAAATCAAACTGGCGGCCTGTTGTTGACTATGGTGCCAGCCATTTCGGCAGAGATTCCATAAAATCTGATTTAAATGACGTCGATCAAATAGTATTTGTACAGACGACGATGCTGGCGATGGATTTATTTCCAAACGAAAACCGAGGGGGGTGATTCTTTCAACCTGGCAAAATTGGTCGTGAAATTCTTGCAAAAAATCTTCGAGTACAATTATTTCCTGCTTGGTGCGGTCACGCCGATTCAATTCAAGCACGTCTTTAACGATGCGATCCAGACGCTGCACATTATCTGCAATAATCTGCAACAAGCGATGTGATGCAAGATCATGCGTTTCATCTTCTTGCAGCAGTTGGTTGGCATGGCTGATAGCACTCAAGGGGTTGCGAATTTCATGCGCGATATGTGCGGTTAAACGCCCCAGCGCCGCCAGTTTAAGTTGCTGACTCTGCGCGCGCAACTGACTCCAATCCTCAATAAAAATCACGGCTCCTTGTTGGCGATTGGACCCTACCGGCATGAAGCGCAGCCTAAGTTCACGTTCATTTTTTGCCAACTGAATGGATGTTGGTTCAATATCATCACGTTCATTTATCCAATTGCGCAAAAGATCAACCAGCTCCGGTACACATTCAGCCAACGCTTGTGTTTCAAAGGTATGCTGATCCAGTGCCAACAAATATTCTGCCTGAACATTATGATGGCGTAACTTGAAATCCTTATCCACCACCAGCACACCATCTTGCATTTCTTGCGTAATCAGTGCATTCACTTGTGCCAGATTTTCCAAATCCACCCCGCGTTGTGAAGCCAGTGCTTCACTTTGATGCGTTTGTACGGCAAAACTGTGTGCCAGCCAGGCGGTTGCAAAACAGCTGAGGCTAAGCATGACCGAGTGCGAATAATCACCGGATATATTACTACCATTGAGTATTTGGAAAGACTGCTCCAGCAATAGCGCGATGCTGGCGATAGCCGCATAAAACAAGGCCCAACGGCCTTGGCTAACCAAGCTTGCAGCGGCTATCGCCACCACCAGCAATAATCCCAAGCCACTGGCAACGCCGCCCGCCGCATGCATCAATGCGACAATAAAAGCAATATCTGCAATGGCCTGAAATGAGCGTTGGAGATCAAAAGCAGGCCAGCGTAAACGGGTAAGCGTGATGGCCAGCGCACTAAAAATAAAATAGCCGATAGCCAGTTTGGCGTAAAGCTGACTATCATAATTTTCCCACCAGGGAATATTATTCAGAAAGACATGGGAGCCAACAAAAACACCAGCGATGACCAGGCGGTAAAGGTTGGAAACCCGCATCACCCGCCAATAATCATGGTCAGGCAGTGCATTCAAGTGCTCATCAGCACCTGCTGTCATTGCCCGGCTTCATCCGCATGTGCCTGGCAACAATAATATTGATCATTGACCAGTAGACTGTCACTTTTTGGCAAATGCACACCACAGTGAGCACACTGCACCATTAATTCAGTTTGCTCTGATTTTTTTAGCGGCTCATCAGGTGCATTCCAAGAGTTACGGTAGCGCTTGAGAATGGTTATAAGCAACCAAAAGGCAATTGCAAGCAGAAATATTTTTGCCATAATGACTTTGATTAGCGTTGGGATAGGCAAGGATTGTAGCGAAAACCTGCGCTTAGAACAAAATTTAAACCTGATATACTTTGCTACAGGCTGAATGGTTTCAGCATTGGCCGCTATATTAGAGACACAAACTAAACAATAACAGGGTGTAAAGTAATCAATCCGTATGGCAAGCGTAAAGGAACTTTCAGATTTTCTCGCCCAAGTGCAGCGTCGCGCCTATAAGCAGACGGTATATGCCGTGCGGGACGACCACGCGGCACTCGACATTGTGCAGGATGCCATGTTAAAACTGGCCGAAAAATACGGCGAGCGTCCGGCTAGTGAATACCCGATGTTATTTCAACGTATCTTGCAAAATACCATGCGTGATTTCTGGCGTCGGCAAAAAGTACGTAATTTATGGACAACATTACTGTCCTCATTCACTAGCAACACGGAGGATGACGATCATGACCCATTGGAAACGCTTGCCAATGAAAATCAGGATAAACACGATGAGCCGTTTGCCGAGCTGGAGCGTCGCCAGACCATCGCCACTATAGAGCAAGCCTTGCAAAAACTTCCTGCGCGTCAACGAGAAGCGTTCATTCTGCGTTACTGGGAGGAAATGGATGTAGCCGAAACAGCAGCAAGCATGGGATGCTCGGAAGGGAGTGTGAAAACACACTGCTCGCGTGCTGTGCATGCGTTGGCCGCAACACTGGAAAAAACCGGATTAAGCAAAAGCAGTCTGAAAAATTAGGAGCCTGCAATGAAAAATGAGCCCACTATGCAACAAAATAATTCCAACGGGGAAAACCATACGGCGAAAACAGTCATCAGTTATCTGGAGGCCAATGCCAACCAGCTGGATAAGCAAACTGTAGTCAAGCTGGATCATGCGCGTGAACGCGCCATATCTGCGCTGGTGGCGCGCAAGCAGGGCGTTGCGGCAACCGGCACCAACGGCACTCAGGTATTAAGTGTGTTGGGTGATTTTATTGGGCATCATCGCCCCTTAATGTTCGCCGCTTTGGTTTTAGGATCCGTACTTATTGCACTTTTATTATCACAAAAATTTACTGCCCAGAACGAAACCGAGCAAGGGGATGCCTTTTTGCTGGCATCTGATTTGCCGCCAGAGGCTTATTTAGACAAGGGGTTTGATGTATGGCTAAAGCGCAAATAGCAGCGTTAATTATGCTTGTCACCATGGTGTCAACTGCTATGGTGTCAACTTATGCCTATGCGGATGGGGCTGATCCCAATTGGGCGCAGTTAAATGACAACCAACGCAAGGTTCTCGCTCCGTTAGCCGCAGAATGGAACAGCTTGCGGCCATGGCAGCGTGAAAAAATGTTGGATATTTCGCGCGACTTTCAGAGCATGAATGCACAGCAACAGCAGCGCGTACAAAAGCGTCTGACAGATTGGAGCAAAATGACACCATTCGAGCGTGAAAACATACGCAAGAAATACCAGCAATTTCAAAGCCTATCGCCAGAAAAAAGAGACGAGTTGCGCAAAAAATGGCAAGCCTATCAAAGCCTGCCGGAAGCCCAGCGTGAAAAACTGCGTCAGCAAAATCCTGAACTTGACGGTGTAGAGCTGGATAACCAGAGCAGTATCCATTAAGCCGCTCGGTCAGCGCCTGAAACCCGGTAACATTCCAGACCTTACCTCACTTGACTAACCATAAGCAAAACGTTAAGCCAAGCCCGCTCCGGCTTATCGCCTGCATGATTTACGATAGCCTGCTGTTGTTAGCCATTCTCTTCGCCGCTACCTTTGTATTTCTGACACTATTTGGCAATGCCACCGCAGCACCGCTACGCTATTTTTTACAGATTTATCTTTGGTTGATTGCCGCCGTGTACTTTATCTGGTGCTGGCTGCATGGTGGGCAAACGCTGGCAATGCGCACCTGGCATATACAACTGAGCCATCGTGCCGGAACCCAAATTTCCAGCAGACAAGCCATCTGGCGCTATCTGTTGGCCAGTCTGGGCTTGGGGTTTTTTGGAGCGGGATTTTTCTGGGCGCTATTCGACCGCGATAATCTTTTTTTACATGATCGCCTAACAGGCTGCCAATTGACAAAGCAATAGTAATAGCTGGCGTAGTTAAGGAAACTGATTTCCGCTTTATTCCGGCAACCAGTTTTCCTGTAATATTAGCTCAAGTGACCAATCACAGGTTTTGGGATATGTTTCCAGCCCGGTTTCATTGATCGCAGTAATTGTGGCTATTTCATAAATATCATCTAAAAACTCTTTGTTATTGAGTAATGCTTTGAGGCTAGGCGCTTTCTTAATGGCTCTCCTCAGCCTGGCACGTTGTTCAATAATGGTTCTTTCCCAACTTTTGCTTCTGAATGCGGTTTGATATTTCCATTTTAATAAATGTGCCAGCAAAACCTCCAGACGGCTTTCCAGCTCACGCTGCTCACTTTTACCCACGTCTTCAATCTCCTCCGCAATATTTTCCAGATCCAGTTGATCGAACTTGCCGGCACGTATAAAAGCCGCTTGTTCATTTGCCCAGGCGATGATGTCTGATTTATATTGTGCTGAGGCCATGGTTGCTCCTTTATAAAATTCCTATTAGCAGGCTACGCTAGAAATTTGCGCATGCTTGCCGCATGTATGCATTGCCCTTATGTCTGATGGCTGGCTTTTTCCAGGCGTTTCTTGGCGATAAAACTCTTCAGACGTTGCAAAGGGTTGCGGTTGCCAAGCCATAGGCGGCGGTGATGGAAGCGATTAAGCCTGGCATCCAGAGTGGTATACCAGGGCACCAGTTTCAACTCCTGCGGGTGTAGCAGCGCCAGCAGTGCCTGCGTGGTGATAAAGCCGGCGCACAGCTTGCAGCCCGCGATAGAGCTCGGCCCCTTGCGTGCTTTCAGGTTAATGGATTTTGGATCAAGATATTTCAGGTGATACATTTCCGGTGAAAAGCCCAGGGCGAACTGGATAATTTTTTCTTCTTCCGTCATGTCCGCAGCAATGGCAAAGTAATCCTGATAAGACATGCCGCCCGCGCCAAATGCCAGTACGCCAGCGCCCAAACCCAGTGGTACAGCGGCTATCGTGACAATGCCGCGTGCGCTGGCGGCGTTAATCAATAGCGGATGCATGTCCACGGCAAATATATCCATGCCATCCACCGCCAGATCAACCCCGCTGAGAAATTCGTCTATATTAGTGGCATCCACGCCTTTGTCGAAAAACTTTACACTTATTTCCGGGTTGATCTGTCGCGCATACTCCAGCATCACCTGCAGCTTGCTGCGCCCCAGCGTTTGCGTGTTGGCTCCATATTGGCGGTTAAAATTGGCCAGCTCAAACTCGTCAAACTCGGCAATATGAAAACGGCCAACCCCGGCACGCACCAGGCTGATGAGATAATCTCCGCCCACCCCGCCCATACCGGCAATCGCCACGGTAGATTGGCGTAAACGCGCCTGTTCATCGGCACTGACAACCCCGAGATTGCGGCTAAATGCCGCCTCATAGTCAAACTCAGTCATGAATAGCCCCTGAATAATAAAAGGTGAAAGAATATAGCTGCATGATTGCGCAGGGAATGATAAATTGCAAGTGACAAACCTGCGTTTGAACCGGCGCGCCAGGTTGGGCGTTAAACGGGAGGGAAAAAGCGTCGGAAAACTTTACACTCAGCTTCTTGCAAATAGGCTTTAATTTAGTAAGCTACTGATTTTTAATGATATTAAATAGTTGGCACGCTACATGCTTAATTACTTGCAAGGTAAGTTCATGCAATTTGCCGATCTATACATTATTTAAGATCGTATTTTAGGAGAAATAAAATGAAACTGAATAAACTAGCAAGTGCAGTAGCAGCAACTCTGGTATTGGCTTCTGGCGTAGCCATGGCTGATCCAGTCTATATGAACACACCAAGTTTTGGTGGTACAGCTTTTTCGGGTGCTGGCAATACAGCTAATTTTGATGAAATGCAAGCGAACGTAAATGCTACTTCTGTTTACACAGATCTTGATGCTAATGGCGTAGATGTAGGTGATACTGTAGTTGATAGCGGTAATGGTACGATAGGCGGCTTTTTACTAAGTGGTTTGAATTTGAGCTTTGCTGATACCCAAGGTTATGGCAGTCCAGCTAATTGGGAAGCTCTTACATTCACCTACAACTTGTCCGGCATTGTTACCGCTGTTGATGGTACAGGTAAGGGAATTGGGGCTAATTATACTGGTGTAGTTAATATGTATGCGGCCGCCGCACAGGGTTCAGATCTTCTTCTGACATTGAATGTTACTAGCAGTGATGGCGGTATTGCAAACGCCAATCTTTTTGGTTTTGCAAGTTATGCAAATAACAATACATTCTTTTTTCCGCCAGCATCTGATTGGAACGACTTAACACCTTTGGTCTTTGCCTTGTACGATACCAATGTTAATGGTCCAGTACCAGTTTTACAACCAGATGGAACATATAAAAGAACTTCTACTCTGAACGGTAGCATTGCGTTCAATGTTCCTGAGCCAGCGAGCATTGCTCTGATGGGTCTTGGTTTGTTGGGTTTGGGCTTGAGCCGTCGCAATAAAAAAGCCGCTTAATCGGTTTTTGCTTTAAAAAAGCCGCGCAGTTACCTGCGCGGCTTTTTTGTTGCGCCTAGTCCCGGGAAAGCAACGTGCGCAAATTGTCAGTAGTTCACACCTTGATTTTAGGGCATCGAAATTGTGCTGCACACAACGCAGGCTGCAATGACAAATTCAATCGGGCATATATTTAGGTGCAATAGCACTACATTTAACTACTTGATGTTAAGCCATGACAACTCTTGCCAGTTCCAATCCCTTGCAGCCGTTTTCAATACGGATACGCAAAGACCAAAAAACCAGATTAACCGCTATTGCAGAAGCGCAAAATAGAACTGCTCATGCCGTTGCAGTCAGGGCTCTGGATGAATTTATCGAAAAAGAAGAAGCGCGTTTGGCTTACGAACATCAAGCGGTGCAAGCCTATGAAAATATGCAGGCAACCGGGCTGCATGTTACCGCTGATGAATTGAAAGCGTGGGCAAAAAGCCTGAGTACAGCTAATCCTGAACAAGCGCCCCAATGCCACGCCTGAGATAATCTCCAGAATCAACACAAGATTTAATCCGATCTTCTCAATTGCATAATCCACACCAAACCCGCCACCAATGATGATAAAACCAGCTATCTGTTGGAGCTTTCATGTTATGCGGAGAGTTTTGCAGGCGCTGGAGAATTAAGCTGCTTGCCAACATTCACCAGTCAGGTTAGTGCTTATTTTTTGGAAAAGCGCACGCCTCACTGATGCGAATTCTATTTGACAGATTCTTTAATGCAGAATATTATGGCTTATGATTCATTCCTTCAAATGTTCAGATACCGAGGCGCTATTCCACAGCCAGGATGTTCGTCAATTCAAGAACATTGAAAGGATTGCTCGTCGCAAACTACTTCAACTGCATGCCGCAACTGAGCTTAATAGCTTACGAGTGCCACCAGGCAACCATTTGGAGGCGTTAAAGGATAACCGCAAAGGGCAGCATAGTATTCGTGTCAATGACCAGTGGCGAGTATGCTTTATTTGGCGTGAAGATGGAGTTCATGACGTTGAAATTGTCGATTATCATTAAATTGCCTGATTAGCAAGTTGCCTCAGCCAAAGCCAAAAACGTTGTTCGTCATTCCCGGAATCCAGCGACTTCTCACGACACTAGATTCCGACTTTCGTCGGAATGACGGCCTAGCCGAGGCTACTTGCTAATCAGGTTAAATTATAATTTAAAGGAGTGTAGAAAATGGCGCAACTGCTTGATGAAATTTACCCGGGCGAAATTCTTCTTGAAGACTTTATGAAACCTATGGGTATCACTGCCAGACAGTTAGCCTCTGATATCGATGTTTCACCTAGTCGCATTAGTGAAATCGTCCATGGTGCCCGTCCGATTACGGCTGATACTGCATTGCGTTTAGGGTTGTTTTTCGGAATGGAGCCGCGATTTTGGCTGAACCTGCAAAGTGAATATGATATGCGTATGGCCATGCGAAATTTAACGGATAAAATTGCACCACGTATTCGGGTATTTCACCCAGTGGCGGCTTAAGTTTTTGGTTCTATATGATTTGTAGGGTAGATAAACGCAGTGCATCCACACAAGGTTGCAATAAGTGAATTGTAGCAAGGTGGATGTACTGCGTTTATCCACCCTACCCGCTAAAAATGAATCAAGCCGCTAGCTGAAAATTGAGGGCTGGTGAATATGTTCGTGTTGCGGCTGCCTGAAAGTGATTCAGTGCAGGCGCATCGTTCGCGCCAAACATAAAGCGGTATAAGCTTGAATCGCGTATGGATAGCGAGGACACTATGGCATGTGCGCTGATAAAGTAGGGTTGACGTGGCGGTTGTACTTCGGAGTTAAGCGGGCCGGCGACATTGAATGGAAAGCCGATTCGGGTGAGTAATCGTGCCAGTGAAGGTTCCATCGCAGCAAAGCAATGGTCAATGCCATATTGATGGGCGATTTTGAATATCTCGCGATACAAACCCAAGGCTACGATCTGACCATGTTGTTTTTCCACGTCCTTGGCTGGTTTTGGTTGCGGGCTTTGATGTAGTCCAGCGCTGGAGAGCTCGCCGCGATGTCGGCGCAGTTCGCTGGCAATAGCCAAGCGTCCAATTTCGCCGGTTTGGTTGCTGAAGTCCGCTGTGTCGTGGTTCATTTCATAACGGCCGGTAATGCTTAGGCCTTTGGTGCTGGGTAAAATCAAACGGGTGCAACCTACCGCGTCACCTGTCTCTACATCACGACATAGCACATGGATGCTGTGTTCATCATAACTATCCGTTTCTAGCGGAACATTGCTAAAAAACTGGTTGGTACTTGGTACGCGTTTCAGCTCTTCGCAAAATACCTTATGCCTCAGTGCCAGATAGTCCAGATAGGGCTGGGTTCCCGGTTTAACGATGGAATAATTAAATTTTTGCGTCGTCATTATCAGTTTTTATCCTAAGATTAATGAATGTTAATTCAGCAAGGGAGGCAGGCCGCCAAAATTTACGCGCTGCCTATTGAGTGCGGTAATGGAATTTGGTAGCCAATTACCATTACTAGAGTATGGTTTACGGGCATATAGCAGTTGTATAGTATTTAGCAATATGTGTGCCAATGATTAATATCATTTAAAAACAATGGCTTGCTGGTGATGTGTGGTGAGTTTTTTAATTAAAAGCGTCTCTATAAGGAGACGCTTTTTAAAGGTGTGTAGTTAACCTGTTGAATATAAAAGATAAATATGCGTATCTAAATAAAGACGCTTTTTGACTCGCGTGAATTTTATAAGCTGAGAATCTTGTTAAATCAATGGCTTGGGTTGGGGTTGCCAGTGAGATTGGCGGCAATTTAAGAATAAGGGGGGTTATGTCACTGGTGTTACGCAAACCCCATGAACAACATGATCCGCAGATAACGCAGAGGGGCGCTGATATTTACAAACGGGAGGAATAGGCTTACGCGTTCATTGGTGCGGTAATGGCGGTGCGTGGCTAACGGTGGCACGCCACACATGGAGTACAAACGCCTGGTTTTTAATCTGTGTGTATCTGCGCCATCTGCGGATAAATGAAGGGGCGTAATATCAGCTGGCCATGTAAACCCATAGTTCACATAGAGCCGATTAATGCTAGCTCTGTTTTGTTTTGAGAAAGTCTAAAATTTGAGTTTCACGTTGGCTCAAGCTACGCTCAATATCTAGCGCACCAATAATATATACCCGCCTGGGAGGCTCTACGTTTTCGTTAATCGGGCTTATTGCCAGCCAGGGAAAGCCCAGTGTTCTAAGAAGTCGGCTGAAACGGTTTTCCATAGCGGCCATGCAGTAATCAATGCCGATTTGATTGCATAGCAGATAGATTTCTCGATACATACCCAACACTAGATCCGGTTGATGACGACGGCGAGCATCCGGTTGCAAGCTCATTTCCGTTTCAGGATCGCCCTGAAAAGGTTTGCCCTTATCTTCCTGGCGGCGACGAAATTGCGATGCTATGGCCATGCGCGAGATTTCACCTACATTGGCATTCGTCGCATCTGCATAAGGGAGTGGCTGGTCGATAGCGTATCTTGCGGCTACGTTGAGGCCAAGAGGGTTAGGGGTAATAACTCTTACGGAGGCGGCTGGGCTATCACTGTTTTTATGGTAAGCCATGAAATGGCGGCTGTATACATCGTATTGGTCCGTCTCGATGGGGTGGCCATTGCAGGATAATGCGCAGGACTCGGCTGCAATACGATGCAATTCATTGCAAAATATTTCATAACGAAATTCGAGGTAAAGTTCGTAGGCTGGGGTGCCGGGTATGACTTCCTTGAACTTGAAAAATTCGGTTTCCATGGTTTTTCCCCTTAATTATGCGTTATTTCTTTTTCACCCGTGACAATAAACACGCCACCTGCTACAAGTTGGTGGCCACTTGTCACTTGCTCGGAAATATCCTGAAATAATTTGTTAAGGTCTATTGTATCTTTCAGCAACGAGGCTTTATAGCCTAGAAGAATATTGAACAGAACTTCAAATGGTAGCTCGCTGCTAGTAAGCGCCAATACGCGACTCTTGACATTGATGAATCCGGCTTTGGTCATCATGTTCTGTAGTTTGCGTCCAATGAAGCGATCCCCCCCTTTTTCCAATTGCGCTGATTGTGCCGTTTGCAGCACTTGATTCACACGCGTATCTTCAGGAAAAAAAACGACCAGGCCATCATCGGAATCTACTGCGCAGAAGTGGCCGCCCGGACGCAATACGCGGTGGATTTCCGAGATTACCGTATCGGGTTGCGGTATGTGTTGAAGTACGAATCTGGCATAAGAAAAATCAATGCTGTTGTCCGGGTTGGGAAGATGGTCGCCATAGGCCTGGATTGGAAATAAGCCGCGAGCAGGTTTGTGGCGTACATTGTTTTCTACTTGTGCCAGAAGTGTGGGGCTGGGCTCTATCGCGTATAGGCTGCCTTGTGGAGCCAATTCAGCGAGTAGATCTGTAACAAAGCCAGGGCCACAACCCAATTCCAGCACATCATGCCCGGTTTGAATGCCCGCTGAACGTAATATGCCAGCCTCCAAGCCGCGAACTGCACGCGCTTGCTGGCTTAAGCGTTCAGTTTGAAATTCGGCATTGCCCATTGTTTCAAAGTTATAGGAGCCAGTACTCATGTTGCCCTCGTAATTTATCTAAATATATTTTTAAAAGTTGTCAATCACGATTATGCGCGAAATTCTAACTTTAAACATTCCTTTGATTTATTTACGGTTTTTAAAAGGTTTTCTTTAACTTTGCAATAGCGTTATCGCCACAGCACAATGGTCAAATAAGTCAAATACAGCGCGCCATTCACCCAGACGTGCCAGACTTTAAGTTGTCCGCGCGAAATCAGGATGCGTAGCCAGGTGACCCCCAGCAGAGTAATCACAACACCCGTTAATACTTCCAGACGTGGTGACCATGGCGTGAGCATGATGCCAATGGCAGGTAACAGTGTGCCTTGAAATACCAGTGCGCCGGTAATGTTGCCAAAGGCAAGAGTATCTTTGCCTCTGCGTATCCACAAAATACTGTTCACTTTTTCCGGTAGTTCGGTAGCAATTGGGATAATCAGTAAGGATAGCAGTAGCGCAGAAATGCCAAGCAGGCTTGAGGCTTCTTCAATGCCGGAAATAAAGCCTTTGGCTCCGGCAATCAACAAGCCTAAACCCAGTAATAATTGGATCATGACGACGATGATGGTGTTGGGCAGGCCTAAGCGGCAAATAAACATGGGGTTGTCAGCTTCTGTGGCATGTCCTTCTTCTACCAGGGCTTTGGAAGCGCGCAGGGTGAGCATGACGTAAACAAAATAGATGAGTACCATGCCAAAGCCAAGCGCGTAGCGCACGACTTTAGCTTCGTGCGGGATAAACATGGCAATGCCTGCAAAAGAAAACGCAATAATGAAGAAGTTTAAATCGCGCATTAAACCGGTTTTTTCCGGGCGAAAGTGGCCTTGTGCGCCGCGTCGTTTGAGTACGGCAAAGGCTAGTAAGGAAATGGACAGCGTTGCCAGCATCAGCGGTGCGCCTAGAATGGCACCCACGCCGATTTCTTCATTGGTATGCACATTGCTGGTGCCAGCCAGCAATGCTAAAAGTGGTACTGAGGTTTCGGGTAATGCCGTGCCTACTGCGGCAAAGAGCGAGCCGGTTACGCCTTCGGAAATGCCCAGTTTTTCACCTAAATGTTCCAGCGCGTTGGTAAAGATTTCTGCGGCGATTAAAATGACGATGAGCATGATAAATAGCTCGAGAAAAACATTCATGGTTAAGCCTGATAGTAAGTTGAGATTAGTGGCGAATTTTATCGGAGTTTCTATAAGCGATGGCGGATTTATGCAAGCAATAAAAGTTAATGCGAATGGCTGGGTAGATATTGCCCGCCATATTCCATCACCTAATCAGGATACACGTCCTGATGGCCAGCCAATTTCGCTGATTGTGATTCATAATATCAGCCTGCCGCCGCAGCAATATGGCGGTAACGGCGTGATACAGCTGTTTACCAATCAGCTTGATCCTGAAGCGCATCCTTACTATGCCGAGATTTATCAGCTAAGGGTTTCTTCCCATTTTTTCATTCGGCGTGATGGCAGTTTGATCCAGTTTGTTTCGTGTAATCAACGCGCCTGGCATGCCGGTGTATCGGTTTGGCAGGGACGTGAGCGCTGCAATGATTTTTCGATTGGTATTGAGTTGGAAGGCTCTGATTTCGATACTTTTGAGGCGAGTCAATATGTTGTTCTCAATAGCTTGTTAGTTGGATTAAAACAGGCTTATCCCATTTCTGATGTGGTCGGACATTCTGATATTGCGCCTGGACGCAAAACCGATCCCGGCAATTTTTTTGATTGGTCGCAAGTAACTATCTGAGCGCGCTGTCAGATTGATATATACTTATTAGTCACTATTTATATAACTTTAAATTATATGCTAATGCTGTTTTTGGAATATAGGCGCTTCGCCTTGTTGGCTCTCATGAGCTGTAGTTTGCTGGCTTGCAAAAAGGCCGAAGAAAAAACCATAAAAACGGCCATGCCGACGGTAATTTCTACGATTCAGGCACAAGCCAAGACCTTGGAGATCACTGAAGAATCGGTAGGTTCTGTGGAAGGTTTGGTGGATCCAACCGTGGCTGCCGAAGTCGCGGCGCGCGTGGTTGAAGTGCTGGCACATGCCGGGCAAGCCGTGAAAAAAGGCCAGCTGGTGGCGGTGCTGGATGCGGCAGACTATGGAATGCAAAAGCGCGAAGCGCAGGCTGAAATCGGCCGCATTGAAGCGCTACTCGCCAATCAGGGGAAAATCGTTGAACGCAACCAACGCCTGGTGCAGAAAAACTTTATTTCGCGCAATGCGCTGGAGGATGCATCGACACAACAGGATGCCCTTGGCCAGCAGTTGGAGGGTGCCAAAGCCAGACGTGCCACGATTGAGCACAATAGCAGCAAGACGCGGGTATTTTCGCCAATTGATGGGCGCGTGGAAAAACAGATTGCCTCCCCCGGCGATTATGTCAAGGTTGGCGACCCGCTGTTACAGATTGTTGGCACACAACGTTTGCGCGCGCATTTGCCTTTCCCGGAAGGGGTGACCGCCAAAATCAAGCCTGGTCAAAGCGTGCGCCTCTCCACGCCGACTGCGCCAGATCAAGTGTATACAACTACCATCAAGGAAATCAAGCCGCTGATAGCCAGCACCAACCGTGCGGCGGATGTGATTGCCGATGTGGTAGGACAGCCAGGCTGGCAAGCGGGTGCCAGCGTTAAAGGCCTAGTGGTGCTGGGGCAGCATGCAGGCGCGGTGGTAGTGCCGGAGGCCAGTGTGGTGCTGCGTCCGGCGGGTGAGGTGGTATATATCATCAAGGATAAAATCGCCCGGCAGCGCGTTGTGAAAAGCGGATTGCGCCAGGAGGGCGTGGTAGAAATTACCGAGGGTTTGAACACAGGCGAAATTATCGCGGTTGATGGCGCGGCTTTTTTGTCCGACAAGGCCGCCATCACCATACAAGCACAAGGTAGTCTCTTATGACGTTACCAGAGCTTTCCATTAAACGGCATGTACTAGCCTGGATGTTATCCGGGGTGCTGGTGCTGTTCGGCATTATCAGCTATCAGCGCATCGGTGTTGACCGTCTGCCTTATATCGAGTTTCCGGTGATTTCCATCGCCACTACAGAGCGCGGTGCCAACCCGGACATTATTGATGCCAGCATTACCAATATCATTGAAACCGCCGTCAATAGCGTGCCCGGTATTGAGCATATCCAATCCAGTTCCAGCCCGGGCGTTTCCACGGTGGTGATTACTTTCAGTCTGAATAAAAACATCAATGTGGCTTTTAACGAAGTGCAATCCAAGGTCAACCAGGTATTGCGCCGTTTGCCCAATGATGCCGATCCGCCCATTGTGGCCAAGCAGGATTCCAACGCCAGCCCGGTGATGCGGTTGGCATTACGCGGTGATCGTACCCAGCAACAGCTCAACCAATACGCGCTGAATGTGCTGAAGAAAAAGCTGGAAACTATTAACGGTGTTGGTGAAATTCAGATTGGCGGCCGTCGCGACCGTACTATTCGTGTCAATTTGCTACCGGAACGGATGACAGCATTGGGCGTAACTGCTCAAGATTTGCAAGCTGCGTTTGCCCGCGAACACGTACAGTTGCCGGGTGGCTTTATTGTCGGACAAAAAAGCGAGTATCTGTTCAAGCTGGATATGGAATTTCACAAACTGGCGGATCTTGCCAACCTGATTGTGGTTTCTCGTGATGGTGCGCCTATACGCCTCAAGGATGTGGCCGAGCTTGAAGATGGCCTGAGTGATTACCGGCAAGTGGCGCATTTCAATGGCGAGCCGACGGTGGGTTTGTTTGTAGTAAAAATCGCCAATGCCAATACAGTTGCCATTGTCGATGAAGTCAACCGCCGTCTGGATAACGAGATTAGACCACAACTGCCACCTGGCTTAAGCATAGAAGTAAGCACTAACGACGCGCTTTACATCAAGGAGCTTATCAAGGCATTGCTGGAGCATTTGATTGCCGGAACCGTACTGGCTGCTGCGATTGTTTGGCTATTTCTGCGTTCGGTACGCTCCACTATCATTATCACCATTGCCATTCCTGTATCTTTATTAGGCGCAATTGCAGTGATGTATTTCAGTGGATTTACCTTTAATGTGATGACTTTGCTCGCCTTGCTGCTTTTGATCGGTGTGGTGGTTGATGACTCGATTGTGGTGCTGGAGAATATTTTTCGTCACCGTGAAACCATAGACCACGATCCGGTCAATGCCGCATTGAATGGCAGTAAAGAAGTGGTGTTTGCAATTCTGGCGGCCACGCTGTCGCTAGTTTCCATTTTCGCACCGGTGATTTTCATGGATGGCATTATCGGCCAGTTCTTTAAATCGTTTGCCGTAGTGGTGACGTTTGGCGTGCTGGTTTCGCTGTTTGTGTCACTGACGCTAACGCCCATGCTGTGTTCGCGTTATCTCAAAGTTACCAAGCAGCATGGGCGTTTTTATTTCGCGCTGGAAAACTTTTTTCATAAAATGGATGTGTTTTACCGAAAACTGTTGAAACTATCACTTAATCATCGCTGGTTGGTAGTGCTTTTAACCGTGATTGTGGTGGTTTCCAGCGTGTGGTTTTTTCAGGCGGTGAAGAAGGAGTTCACGCCGGAAGAAGATGAAGGCCGTTTTTTGGTTTTTCTAAAAACCCCGCTAGGCTCCAGTGTGGATTACTCTAATTCGCGCCTGCTACAAGTCGAGAAAATTCTAGCCAATCACCCCGAAATCGCCGCCTATTTCACTGCGATTGGTATCGGCCAAACTGGTCAGTCGAATCAGGGTTTTGTCAGTGTGCGTATGCAGGATAGAGACCAGCGCAACATCAGCCAGCAGGAGACGATCAAGCAGCTGCGCAAGGAGCTGGGGCAAATTCCCGGCATTAACGCTTTTCCGGCACCTGCTGCCAGCGTTGGCGGAACACGCGGCGACCCGCTGCAATTCAATCTGGCGGGGCCAAATCTGGATACGGTCGGCAAACTGGCCAAGCAATTGCAGCAAAAGCTTTCCAGCACACCGGGTATGGGCAGGCTGGATCTGGATCTGCAACTGGATTTACCGCAGCTGGAAATGCATATTGACCGTGCGCGCGCCGCCGATATTGGCCTTTCCGCACAGGATATTGCGTTTACGCTCAATATGCTGACCGGCGGCATAGATATTGCCAAATATAATGACGAACCGGGCGATGGCGAACGTTACGATATTCGCCTTAAAGCCAAGGATGGCAGCTTTGGCCAGCCATCCGATTTGTCCAAAATCTATCTGCGCGCCAGAGATGGCAGCATGGTACGGCTGGATACCGTTGCCAGTTTCAAACCCAAGCTGGGGCCGGCCGTGATTGGGCGTTTTGATTTGCGTTATGCCGCCAATTTTTACGCCTCACCCAGCATCCCCTTGAGTGAGGCTATTAAAAAGGTACAGGAAACAGCTGCTCCCCTAATGCCACCTGGTTATTCAATTAAATTAACAGGTCAGGCCGATGAATTTGGCAAAACCGCCAAATACATGCTGTTTGCTTTTTCCATGGCATTGCTGTTGCTTTATATGGTGCTGGCCAGCCAGTTCAACTCTTTCCTGCAGCCGCTTATCATCATGCTGGCGCAACCATTGGCCATTATTGGCGGGGTGATGGCGCTGTGGTTGATGAATGATTCGCTCAACATTTATTCCATGATCGGCTTGGTGCTGCTGATAGGCTTGGTCGCCAAAAACTCCATTCTGCTAGTTGATCTTACCAATCAGCGACGTTTGGAAGGTTATTCCATTGATGCGGCACTTGAAGATGCCTGCCCCATACGGCTAAGACCGGTGCTGATGACCTCACTCACCATCATTTTGGCTTTGCTACCAGCCGCATTGGGGCTGGGTGCCGGAGCTGAAACCAACGGCCCGCTGTCAGTGGCAGTGATAGGCGGCATGATTACTTCCACCTTGCTCACGCTGGTGGTGGTGCCTGCGGTTTATTCACTCACCATGCATGGCGTGGATAGGTTTGAGAAAAGGCAGGCTAATTGATGTCGATAGGAGCCAGATTTAAAATCTGTCCCCTTGTAATGAATATTGCAAACACTACAGCACTTTATTTTTACCATTCCACGGTGCCACTTTCAGCAGCAGCAACATGCCGGGGATCGCAATCACAAAGCAGAATAAAAAGAATACAACCCAGCCCAGCCATTCAATCAGATAACCGGTGGCGGCATTGGCAACGGTGCGCGGTACGGCGGCCAGACTGGTGAACAGCGCGAACTGGGTGGCGGTGTAGAGCGGGTGCGTGGTGTGGGCAATGTAGGCGACAAAAGCGGCGGTGCCCAGGCCTACGCCCAGTGCTTCCACGCCAATCACTACGGCCAGCCAGGGCAGGCTATGCCCCACCGTGGCCAGCCAGGCAAAACCTAGAATCGCCAGCATTTGCACCGCGCCAAATAGCCACAGCGCACGGTTAATGCCCAGCTTTATCATCCAGATGCCGCCCAACATACCGCCGATAACGCTGGGCCACAGCCCGGCATTTTTGGCGACCAGGCCGATTTCAGTTTTGCTGAAGCCCATATCCAGATAAAACGGCGTGGCCAGCGCGGTGGCCATGCTGTCGCCAAGTTTGTAAAAGAAAATAAAAGCCAGAATAGTTAGGGCGCTGGCCACGCCATTGCGCCCGATAAATTCATTGAATGGCTCGACGATGGCTGCGCGCAGGGTTTTGGGCGCACCGTTTTTCAGCAGTGGCTCCCTCACCAGCAAAGTCATGGCCAGACCGGGCAGCATGAATAATGCCGTGATGAAAAATACACTGCTCCAGGGTAAAAAATCCGCCAGTATCAGGGACAGCGAACCGGGTATCAACCCGGCGATTTTATAGGCATTGACGTGTACTGCATTACCCAGACCCAGTTCGTTATCCAGCAATAACTCGCGTCGATAGGCATCCAGCACCACATCTTGCGAAGCGCTGAAAAACGCCACCACGGCTGCCAGATAGGCTATCGTCCAAATGTTGAGCTGGGGATGCAGCGCGCCAAACGCGGGGATAGAAAGCAGCAAAGCCAATTGCGAGATCAGCAACCAGCCGCGCCTGCGCCCCAACGGCGGTGTGTAACGGTCAAATAATGGTGCCCAGATGAATTTCCAGGTAAACGGCAATTGAATCAGCGCAAACAAGCCAATCGCTTTTAAATTTACGCCTTCCGAACGTAGCCAAGCAGGTAGCAGACTAATCAGAATATAAAGCGGCAAGCCGGAGCTGAAGCCGGTAAAAATACAAATGAGCATGCGCTTGTTGAGCAGCACTTCACGGAGATTGATGGTTTTAGTCATAGCCCGTAACCATACCCGAAAACAGGCGGCCTATGCCACAATAGCCAATATCTTAAGGAACAATATGATAGAACTAAGCTTGATCGCCACCCTGCTGGTGGGGTTGCTCGGAGCCGGACATTGCGTGGGTATGTGCGGCGGCATCGTGAGTGCCATCAGCATGACCTTGCCCGGCCAGCAGCCCAAAACCGGCTTATTGCTCAGCTACAATCTGGGGCGTATCCTCAGTTATACCCTGGCTGGCGCATTGGCCGGAGCGGTGGGAGCTTCCGGCTTTTTTCTGCAACATATATTGCCGATGGAGAAGATTCTTTATGCTTTGGCCAATTGCATGTTGATTCTGCTCGGGCTCTATCTGGCAGGTATCTGGCGCGGTGTGACCATGTTGGAGCGATTGGGCGCAAAGCTCTGGCGACGGTTACAGCCTTATTCCAAACGCTTTTTACCGGTGCAAACATTGCCGCAAGCCTTTGCACTGGGTGCCATCTGGGGCTGGCTGCCCTGCGGTTTGGTCTATAGCGTGCTGGTGGCTGCTATCGCCACGGCGGATCCCCTGCGCGGCGGCCTGTTGATGATGGTATTCGGTCTGGGCACTCTGCCCGCTTTGTTAGCCATGGGCATGGCGGCTGTAAAACTGAAAAAACTGATACAACACCTTTGGCTACGCCGCATGAGCGGCTTATTGGTATTGGGGTTTGGCTGCTGGGGCTTGTGGCATTTAATATAGGGGAGCTTTTATAAATTCAAACTTCGTCGTGATGTTTCGTTAGCGCCTCGCCTGACATAAAGTTTTGAATTTATAGAAGTCCCTCTGGGATTCTGCCTGGAGATTAATCCACCTATCGCGCCATAAGGTGGCTTGAGTTATGATAGCAAATCACTTTTACAGGATTCGTATCATGGCAAGAACTGTCAATTGCATCAAACTCGGCCACGAAGCCGATGGTCTGGATTTTCCGCCATACCCGGGAGCGTTGGGTCAGCGTATATTTGAAAATGTTTCCAAAGAAGCCTGGGCGGGTTGGTTGAAGCAGCAAACCATGCTGGTGAATGAAAACCGCCTCAGCTTGGCCGATGCACAGGCACGTAAATATCTGTCGCAACAAACTGAGGCTTACTTTTTTGGTGGTGGCGCGGATAAAGCCGAAGGTTATGTGCCACCCAAGTAGCTCGACAAGGCTTCATTGAATTAACGATTCACATAACATCAAGGGCGGGTTAGAAACCTGCCCTTGTATTTTTATGTAACTAAATTGTCATATTGTTGTCATAATTCTGGCATATATTTAAGGCTTTGATTTTTTGAAACATTCCGCTTTGAATCCAGAATACTTTGTCAATCGCGAATTAGGCTTGCTGGCCTTTAATCGCCGCGTTTTAGCACAGGCTGAAAATGCCAACACCCCTTTACTTGAACGTCTGAAATTTTTGTGCATTTTCAGCAGCAATATGGACGAGTTTTTTGAAGTTCGTGTTGCCGGGCTTAAACAGCAAATCGAATATAACGCCAGTGTCACCGAAGCTGATGGCTTGTTGCCCAAGCAAGTGTTTGCCAAAGTTAGTCGTGAAGCCCATGCGCTGGTCGAATCCCAATACAAAACGCTGAATGATGTGGTGTTGCCTCTGCTCAAGCAGCAAAACATCTTTTTCTTTCGGCGCACGCATTGGAATGAGGCGCAAAGCGCGTGGATACGCGATTATTTCTTCCGCGAACTGATGCCTATTCTTACGCCTATTGGCCTGGATCCTGCCCACCCGTTTCCGCGCGTACTCAATAAAAGCCTGAATTTTGCCGTCGAGCTGGAAGGCAACGATGCCTTTGGCCGTAAATCCGGCATTGCCATCGTGCAGGCACCGCGTGCCTTGCCGCGCGTGATTCATCTGCCCGAGGAAATTGCCGGTTGCGCCGACGGTTTTGTGTTTTTGTCCTCGATTCTGCACGCGCATGTGCATGAGCTGTTTTCCGGGATGCAGATCAAGGGTTGCTACCAGTTCCGTGTTACGCGTAATAGTGAACTCACCGTGGAGGACGAGGATTTTACCGACCTCAAACTGGCCCTGAAAGACGAACTGACCCAGCGCCAGCTGGGCGATGCTGTGCGTCTGGAAGTGGCGGATAACTGCTCGCCGGAAATGACGGCATTTCTGCTGGAACAATTCAAGCTGAAGAAGGAAGACTTGTATCAAGTCAATGGCCTGGTCAATCTGGTGCGTTTGATGCAGGTGCCGGAGTGGGTAGATAGGCCGGATTTGAAATATCCGCACTACACCCCAAGCCAGCCGCGCGAACTGAGCAAGTCAGCGGATATTTTCAGCGCCATACGCCGGCAGGATATTCTGTTGCATCACCCGTTTCAGTCATTTAATCCGGTCATCGAATTCATCAAACAAGCGGCAGAAGACCCGCATGTGCTGGCGATCAAGCAGACTTTTTATCGCACCAGTGCCGATTCGACGCTGATGCAATCCTTGATAGAAGCCGCGCAAAAGGGCAAGGAAGTCACCGTGGTGGTGGAGCTGATGGCGCGCTTTGATGAAGAAGCCAATATCAATTGGGCGGCCAAGCTGGAAAACGCCGGCGCGCATGTGACTTATGGCGTGGTCGGCCATAAAACCCATTGCAAACTGGCCTTGGTGGTTCGCCGCGAAGACGATAAATTGGTTCGCTATGTCCACCTTTCTACCGGCAATTATCATCAGCGTACCGCGCGCCTGTATACCGATTTTGGCCTGCTGACTTGCGCTGAAGCCATTTGCGAAGATGTCAGCGATGTATTCGCTCAGCTGACCGGCTTGGGCAAAGCCAGCCATTTGCATCATTTATGGCAATCGCCGTTTACCTTGCATCGCAATCTGATTGCGGCGATAGCACGCGAAGCCGAGCTGGCCAAATCCGGCAAAAAAGCGCGCGTTATCGCCAAAATGAATGCCTTGCTCGACCCCGATATTATTCGGGCTTTATATGATGCCTCCAAAGCGGGCGTGCAAATTGATCTCATCGTGCGCGGCGTTTGCGCGCTAAAGCCCGGCATACCCGGCGTATCGGAAAATATACGCGTGCGTTCCATTGTCGGCCGCTTTCTGGAACACACACGTATTTTTTATTTTTATAATAATCAAGCCGAAGATGTTTATCTCTCCAGCGCCGATTGGATGTACCGCAACTTTTTCCGTCGCATCGAAGTTTGCGTCCCCATACTGGATGCCAAAGTCAAAAAACGCATCATCAAGGAAGGCCTGGAGTTCTATTTAAAAGATAACACCAATGCCTGGGAAATGCTGCCAGACAGCACCTACCGCCAGCTTCCGGCTCGACGCAACATCACTTTTAGCGCACAACAGCAGTTAATGACCACCTATGGGCAGGGTGTGACTTTTAACGCTGATAAATAGCGTACTCTTCAAAAGTTAAATCCTCCCCTGCATGCCTAGGGTGATTTGGCTTCTCCTTCTCACTTTTATAGACATGATGAAATGCCCATGCGACACTTACCCGCATTGGTATAACTGCACCCATCAGCGGCAGATAAGCCTCCATTGGTCATAGGCCAAATAGCCACTTAAGCGCAGTGGATTTGCCGTGACGGGAAGCGACTTGGCTATCCTTTTGCCAACCTCGGAAAATGAGGTGTAGTAACAAAAAACCCACAAAGGACTCAGCATGACCGAACCAACCATTATCTGCCCCAACTGCAATACCGAGATCAAGCTCAACGAATCGCTGGCCGCACCGTTGATTGCTGCAACCCGCAAGCAGTTTCAGCAACAATTGTTGCAAAAAGACAAAGACATGGCGGCGCGTGAGCAAATTCTGCGTGACAAGGCAAAACAGCTGACCGAGGCCAAAAGTAGGCTGGAAGAGCAAGTCGCCGACCAGGTGACCGAACAACTGAAAAAAGACAGAGCCACCATTGTGGCGCAGGAAGCCAAAAAAGCGAAACTGGCCGCTGCCAATGAGCTGGAGCAAAAAGCACGTGAACTCGCCGAACTACAAGAAACACTCAACACCAACAATACAAAATTGGCCGAGGCGCAAAAAGCGCAAGCCGACCTCATCAAGAAACAGCGTGAACTCGATGATGCCAAACGTGAACTGGAACTCACCGTAGAAAAGCGTGTGCAGGATGGATTGACCGAAGTGCGCACCCTGGCCAGAAAAGAAGCCGAGGATGAACAGAAGCTCAAGGTCATGGAAAAAGAGCAAACCATTAGCGCCATGCAGAAGCAGATTGAAGACCTCAAACGCCGCGCCGAACAGGGCTCACAACAATTACAGGGTGAAGTTCAGGAACTGGAGCTGGAAAACCTGCTGCGCACCAAATTCCCATTCGATGCCATCGAGCCAGTACCCAAGGGTGAATTCGGCGGCGATGTGCTGCACCGCGTGGTCGGCACAGGCGGCCAGTCTGGCGGTACCATTTTGTGGGAATTAAAACGCACCAAGAACTGGAGTGATGGCTGGCTAGTTAAACTGCGCGACGACCAGCGCACCGCCAAGGCAGAAATCGCCGTGATCGTCAGTCATAGCCTGCCCAAAGGCGTGGAAACCTTTGAGCTGGTAGAAGGTGTCTGGGTCACGCACCCGCGCGCCGCATTGCCGGTGGCGATGATACTGCGCCAATCCTTGCTGGAACTCGCTCTGGCGCGACAATCCAGCGAAGGCCAGCAAACCAAGACTGAAATGGTCTACCAATACCTCACCGGCCCACGCTTCCGTCAGCGCGTGGAAGCCATTGTTGAAGCCTTCTCCACCATGCAGGAAGATTTGGACAAGGAAAGAAAGGTCATCATGAAGCAATGGGCCAAGCGCGAAGAGCAGATCGAGCGGGTGATGGGGGCGACTGTGGGGATGTATGGGGACTTGCAGGGGATTGCAGCTTAAGGGCATATTCACGCTTGGCGAACAAGACGTTGAGACACTAGGCAAGATTGATGCGGCCAAAATCTCACTTGGTGCAATAGCAAAAAAAATTGAAAACATTAATCTTCAATTAAGTGGGAATGATGGTCTGGGCGGGAAATATTCCGAGTTGGCGACGCTCGAAGAAGCCTTCAAAAATAAGTGTTGGTCTGCCTACACTAAGAATAAATCTAAATTGGAGCAGGCTTTCGACGGCGTACGAAATAGCAAAGATAATTTTCGAGATCGTGTTCTGAAGGAGCGTAACAATTCTGCCGTAGTAAAAACCTTGGTTGAGCTTGAAGAGAAGGCTAAAACCGTATTTGGTCCAACCCCAATCGCAGAGCAAATAATTGCCCCTATTGATGCGTCTGAAGTTATTTTTCACGAAACAAATCCAATTCTTAAGAAGCGTGTAATTGGCAAATCAGATGTGGATATTGCCGCGATGATAAATAAGCTTGGCAATAGTGATTGGGTTAGGGAGGGGCGGACTTTTTTTGCAGAGAACGAAATGGTTTGTCCATTTTGTCAGCAAGCTACAGAAGATGCTTTTACTGTAAGTTTGAATGAATACTTCGATGATGCCTTTGAAGCTGATAGTAGTGCAATTGATGAATTGATTACTAACTACACAAGCGATTCAGAAAGACTTCAGCAGCAGGTCGCGTCAGTTATAACAAATCCTTCAAAATTTCTTGACGTGGAGAAACTTAAAGCAGAAAAAGAACTGTTGGATTCGAGAATCACAATTAACGTACAAAAGCTAACCACAAAGAAAAAAGAGCCCAGTCAACTCGTTGATCTGGAATCAATCAGCAACATTGCCACTTCAATTTCAAATCTTATCGACTCAGCAAACAGTCTTGTTTCTGAACATAACAAGACTGTTGCTAATCTAGCGCAAGAGAAACGAAATCTCACAGCACAAGTTTGGAAATATCTGCTTGATGTAGAACTTAAAGCAGACTTGGCTGACTTCGATTCCAAGAAGAATGTCCTTAGCAAAGCGATTGAAGGACTTAAGTTAAGCTTGTCGGCTGAGGCAACGAACAAGAAAAATAAGGACTCAGAAATACAAGAACTAGAAAAGGATGCAACCAGCATTCAACCCACGATTGATGAAATTAATAAGCTCCTAGCATCTTTTGGCTTCAGAGGATTTCTATTGGCAAAGGGAGAAAACGGTAAGAGCTATAAGCTAGTCAGAAAAGATCGTTCTGATGCGCAACACTCGCTAAGTGAAGGGGAAAGGACTTTTGTTACTTTCCTCTACTTTTACCATCTGCTCAAAGGGGGGCATTCAGAGAGCGGGACAACAAATGACAGGGTTGTCGTTTTTGATGACCCAGTTTCCAGCTTAGATAGTGATATTTTATTTGTTGTGAGCAGTCTCATCAAAGGATTGTTTGATGAGGTTAGATCTGGAAAAGGGCAGATCAAGCAGGTGTTTGTATTTACGCATAACGTGTATTTCCATAAAGAAGTTACATTTAAAGCAGGCCGTGACAAAAAGAATACTTCGTCCGACGAAACCTTTTGGATTATACGAAAGCCGGACATGCTCTCCACGCTAGAGAAACACGCTAAAAACCCTATCACAACATCTTACGAATTATTGTGGCAGGAGATTCGCAGGCCGGACCGTTCAAACTTAACTATTCAAAATTCGCTACGTAAAATTTTAGAAAACTATTTCAAAATTTTGGGGGGTGTCAATCCGGACGATATTTGCGCGAAGTTTGACGGTAAGGAAAAATTTGTCTGCAACTCCCTTTTCTCATGGGTGAATGATGGTTCGCACTTTGCAAGTGACGACCTTTTTGTGTCGGTCGACAGTGCAACGGTTGAAACTTACCTAAATGTCTTCAAATCGATATTTATTAAAACAGAGCATATAGCCCATTACAAAATGATGATGGGGGACGCATACGTCGAAACACCTGAATTGGAACAAGCTACATGAAACAAAAATTAGAACTCACCTGGATTGGCAAGGAGAACCGACCTAAGCTGGAGCCGCGCATTTTGCTGGAAGACCCGGCGAAGAGTTATCACGCGCAGCATCGGGTGACGGATGGCGACATCTTTGTTAACCAGCTGATCTTTGGTGACAACCTGTTAGAGTAGAGGGCTTTAGAGGTGGCGTTTGCGGGGAAATTGATGTGTATGTTTTTGAATTGTTCAGAGCCACCTTAAATAGTCACGGTTGGGGAGCGGCTATAACTGGTGTGCTCCTGACCATGATTTGCTCGGTGATGCTGCCATTTTTTCGGGTGATGCGCAGTTTCACCGGCAGGTGGTAGTAGGCCGGTGCCAGCCATAATTCAGTTTTGGCATCACCATCGGTATTGCGCGTCATGATGTGGATGGTATTAATTTCACCCAGTTTGATGGATAACACTTCTGTGCCGACCATAGAGTAATCATAATCACGCAGGCCGCCGCCATTGGTGTAAGTCAGCACCATATGCTCCGTGGGCGGTGTGAACATGAACTGGTACATGGAGCTCAGCATATCCTGTGTGCCTTCCCTGAGCGGTTGTGTGCTGGTGTTTTTGCCTGTTTCCAGTGTCAATTGCCCTGCCGTCCAATCGAAATTGGCGCGCCGTGTTTTGTCGGTTTTATCTCCGTATTGATAGGTGAATTGCAGCGGTTTCAAGCCCTTGGCGGTGACTATGCCGGTACTGGTTTGCACCAGTTTGCCTGCTAAAAACAGTGCGATAAAGCCTTTGGCTTCAGCGGTGCTGGTGATGACGTAACTGCCATCGGGGTTGACCAGGTAGCTGTTATGCATACTGCCGGGTGTACCATCCACGGTGACTATGAAATCCGTTTCTATAGCCAAGGGCGTGTGCAGGCTTGCCGGGTCTATTCTGTCATCAGTGGCTGTTGCTATAGGCTGGGTTTCCGCGATGGGTTGTGAAGTTTCATTATTATTGAGCGCTGTGGCGGGTTGGCTTGGAACATCCGCAACCGGCGTTGCTGGCTCCGTGGGCGGTGGAATTTCTGCAATCGGTGTTGCAGAAGATGGCGTGGTGAGCACGGGCGGCGGTGCCGGTGGTATAGCGGCTTTTTTGGGTCTGGCCGCTTTTTTTCTGACAGGTTTGGCGGCGGGTGGTTTTTGCGCTGGAGGTGGCGGCATGGGGGCTAGCACGGGAGGAGCCAGAAGCACTTCCATGCTGTCGGGTTTAGTCATGTCGGGCAGGTGCAAGTTCAGGCCGCCGACCAACCAAAGATGTATCAGGCCGGAAATCGCCAGCGCCAGCAAGAGCCGCCCGTTGGTTTTGTTTTTGAAAAATGAGCGGATTCTACTCAACATGCAAGTGCGTTAAGGATTGCTCTATTTTGATACCTTTGTCATCAATCATCAGTATACGTACTGGTAAATGATGATTGTCCGTACTCAGCCAGAACTCTTTTTCATCTTTGCTGCTTTCTGACTCTTTGGCTTTTATCAGATGTACGGTTTTGAATTTGCCTGTGCTGGCCAGATCAAGCACTTCATTTTTATCGGTAAGCAGGTAACGGTACAGGTTCAGTTTTTTGCCGGTAGTGACGGGCAAATCCAAGCTTTCGCCAGTGGGTGCAGCAAACATGAACTGATAGGCAAAACTGCTTAAATCCTGCGTGCCTTTTTGTAGCGGCACAATATTGGTTTCAGTTTTGTTTTTTAGCGTCAGCGTGTTGGCCGCCCAGTTAAAATCGGCGAACAGGGATTTATTGCTATCGCTGCCCTGGTGCAGTTCAAAATGGCTGGGTTTGAGGCCGTCAGCCGTGATTTCACCCTCGCTGATTAAGCGCCGTTTGCCAAACAAGGCATAAATGCCTATGCCGTTGGTCACGCTTTCAATATGGTAACGGCCTTTGTCCTGACGATAACTTTCTGTGACCGTAGCAAAGGGCTGGCCGTTTCTGGTGGCCTGATACACCAGCTCCACCCGTTTGGGCGCGGCATTGGCACCTTGGCTAATAATCAATAACAACAGACATGAAAGTTTGAAAAAATTACGCATTTGATAGCCTTTGAGTTGAAGTGATGAGGTCTTTAACGCATAGCCAGCAAATGCGTTGGCAAACTAAACCACAATGGTTGCTGCTTCACCCGCTTGTTGCGGGCGTATATGGCCGATTACCCAGACTTGTTCACCTTCGGCAATCAGCAGATTTTGTGCGGCTTCCGCCTGTTGCGGCGAAACAATGACCACCATGCCTATGCCACAGTTAAAGGTGCGGTGCATTTCATCTTCCGCCACATTGCCTTGTGCCTGTAGCCAGCCAAACAAGGGTGGGGTTTCCCAGCTGCCTTTTTTGATTTCTGCGGTCAGGCCTTGCGGCAATACGCGCGGCACATTTTCGGTGATACCGCCGCCGGTGATGTGTGCCATGCCTTTGACTTCCAGCGCGGCAATTAGTTTGAGCAGTGGTTTCACATAAATACGTGTGGGTGCCATGACTACATCACGAAAAGGTCGGCCGTGAAAGTCACTGTCCATGTCTATGCCGGAGTGCTCAATCAGCTTGCGTATGAAAGAATAGCCATTGGAATGCGCGCCGCTGGAGGCCAGCCCCAATATCACATCGCCGTCGCTAATGGTGCTGCCATTGATGATGGCAGCCTTATCCACGGCACCTACCGCAAATCCGGCGAGATCGTATTCACCGGCCGGATACATGCCCGGCATTTCTGCGGTTTCGCCGCCGACCAGTGCACAGCCTGCTTGCTCGCAACCCGCCGCGATGCCTTTGATGACAGCAGCGGCGGTGCCGACTTCCAGTTTGCCGCAGGCAAAATAATCGAGAAAAAACAAAGGCTCAGCGCCTTGTACCAGAATATCGTTGACACTCATGGCCACCAGATCAATGCCTACCGTATCATGCTTATCCAGCTGAAAAGCGAGCTTGAGCTTGGTGCCAACACCATCGGTGCCGGAAACCAGCACCGGATTCTTGAATTTTTTTGGCACTTCAAACAGCGAGCCAAAACCACCGATACCGCCCAATACTTCAGGGCGCATGGTACGCTTGGCAAAAGGCTTGATTTGCTCCACCAGCGCATCGCCAGCTTCCATGTCCACACCGGCATCGCGATAGCTCATGGAGGTTTGGTTAGTGGCTGTTTTGCTTGCATCATCTTGCGGCTTATTGGGATTCAACGTGATCTCGCTTTCTACTTGGAAAATACTATCAATATAAAACACTACAGAAAAAAACTGGAATTAGGGCATAATTTTAACTTAAATGACTAACAAACAAGACAATGTGTTACCTGATTACCGCCTGATGTTGTTGGTGGCGGCATTTTTATTGCTGATTTATCTGCTGTTGGATATTCTTTCGCCATTTTTGATTGCCGCTATTTTGGCCTATATTTGTAGCCCTATTGTCAATAAACTCAGTTTAATGGGGCTGGGAAAATACAAGGTAAGTCGCACGCTGGGCGCCTTGGTGACTTTGTTACTGCTGATAGGTGTGGTCATCGCGGCGTTTTTAATCATCGTACCTCTGTTGCAAAAAGAACTGCTGCTGGTGGTTAAGCGCTTGCCAGCTTATTTGGATCTTTTACGAAGTCATTTGGAACCTTGGTTATTGCAACACTTTGACATCACGCTGGATATAAACATCGGCCAAATTCAGACTTTGCTGGGTAATAACTGGAAAAGTGCGGGTAATTTCGCGGGCAATATCCTTGCCTCGGTCAGTAACGGCGGTTTGGCATTTGTGGCCTGGATGGCCAATTTCTTGTTGATTCCGGTGGTTTTATTTTATTTTCTGCGCGATTGGCCTAATCTGGTGGCCCAAGTTGCACAACTCTTTCCTCGGCGTTGGTATGATAAAACCGCTGCCATTGCCAGTGAGGTGGATCTTGTGCTGGCTGAATTCTTGCGCGGACAACTTTCTGTCATGTTGCTGATGAGCGCTTTTTATGCGGTAGGCTTGTGGTTTGCCGGCCTGGAGTTGGCGCTACCGATTGCGCTGGTGGCTGGTATGCTAGGTTTTGTGCCTTATTTGGGCATTACTATCGGCACCCTCTTGGCCTTTCTATCCGCCGTGCTGCAATTCACCGCGTTAAGCCAGTTTATTCCGCTGATTATCGTGTTTGGTTTAGGCCAAGTGCTGGAAAGCTTTTTGCTCACGCCCTGGCTGGTGGGTGATCGCATAGGCTTGCATCCGGTGGTGGTGATTTTTGCCTTGCTTGCAGGCGGCCAGTTATTCGGTTTTACCGGCGTATTGCTGGCATTGCCCGCCAGTGCCGCCATTGCGGTAGGTTTAAAGCATGCGCAAAAAGCTTATCTATTAAGTGATTATTACCAATGAAACAGTTGTTGCTGGATATACAGCCCACGCCGTTGCCCACGCTGACCAATTTTGTCGTGGGTCGCAACGCCGAGGCGCTGCATAATTTGCAACTGGCTGCGAGCGGCAATGCCGAGGCGCGTTTTGTTTATATCTGGGGTGCAACAGGAAGCGGAAAAAGTCATCTGCTACAAGCTTGCACAGCGCTGGCACAGCAACAGGATGTGCAGTTGATTACGCTGGACAATGTACATCTTCTCGATAATGATGCGCAAATCGCATTATTCAACACTTATAATGAACTGCGTAACGGCGTGCATGAGCGTAGCGCGTTGCTGGTCAGCGGTATCGCGGCACCCACGCAAATGCAGTTGCGTGATGATCTGGCAACGCGTTTGGCATGGGGTTTGGTTTATCAGATTCATCCGTTATCGGATATGGAAAAAGCCCATGCGCTTAAAGCCCATGCGGCAGAACGTGGCATCAAGCTGGGAGATGATGTTATCGCTTATTGTTTGCGCCATCTACGCCGCGATTTGCCGAATCTGATGGCTACCTTGGATGCGCTGGACAAATGGTCGCTGACCATGAAAAAACCGGTAACGGTGCCTTTGCTCAGGCAACTTTTACAGTTTTCGCTCGATTTTTATCATGAGCCGTGAGTATTGTTAATCTTTTATATTTCGTTAAATTTGTCAGGAATTATTCCTCTTGCAATAAGGCTACAACAATCCAATGTTTACCAAAGTTAATGTTACTTGCCCACAGTGTGGGCAATCTCACTGCCGAGAGTCCAAATGGCATTCACATCAGGAAAAACGCAGCTATCCCAACAGCAAGCCGTTTCGCTGTCCAGACTGCGCGCACCGCTTTTATTTGCGTAAAACCACCCATTTTAATCTTGCCATAGGCTTGGCCATGGCGGCTGGCTTAGTGACAATCGCGATTGTGATTATATTGGCTATCGGCTTGCCAATTGCAGATCATCCTGAAACCAACAATGCAAAAATTGATGGGGATGATCTTAAAGCCGCTAATAAAGGTGATGCGGGAGCACAGCTGAAGATAGGCAAAAGTCTTTTGTTGGAGGGATCGCATACGGGAAAAAATTCGGCAGAAGCTGTGCGCTGGTTGCAATCTGCGGCTAAAAGTGGCAATACCGATGCCATGCTGGAATTGGGAAAGCTTTATAAAACCGGAGTTGGTGCCCTACAGAATTTTGAGCTATCTGCCAAATGGATACAGCTGGCGGCAACGCGTGGCAGTGCCGAAGGCATGCTGGAGCTGGGGCGTTTATATCGCGATGGTATTGGCTTTGAAAAGGATGTCGTGCGTGCCTATGTGTGGTTCAACCGAGCCGCTGCCGCGCAGGATATGAATGCGGTACGTGAGCGTGAAAATATTGCGCGTATTCTGACCTTTGAGCAATTGCGGGAGGCGCAGCATTTGTCATCCTCTATTGAGGCTTCTTCAAACAACAATGTTGGCAATTACTCCAAAAACACACTTTCAAGATCCCTTGAATTGAAAAAAGATGCTAAGACTGACTGAGCTCAAACTGCCGCTGGAACACGCGCCTGGCGAAATTAAAGCAACTATTCTTAAACAACTGGGTATTGCCGAGAGTGATCTGGTCAGCTTTACCATTTTTCGGCGCGGGGTGGATGCGCGCAAATCGCACGCGATATTGTTTGTCTACACGCTGGAGGTTGAAGTGCGTAATGAGACCAACGTACTCGCGCGCTGCAAAAAAAATCCGCATGTGAAGATTGCGCCGGACACCGGCTATCATTTCGTGGCTCAAGCGGCGACAAGCTCAGCCGAACGTCCCGTTATCGTGGGTCTGGGGCCGGCCGGCTTGTTTGCCGGGTTAATACTCGCGCAATCCGGTTTTAAACCCTTGATTCTGGAGCGCGGTAAAGCCGTGCGTGAACGCACCAAGGATACCTTCGGTCTGTGGCGGCAAGGGGTGCTCAACCCGGAATCCAATGTGCAGTTTGGTGAAGGCGGTGCGGGTACATTTTCCGATGGTAAGCTTTACAGCCAGGTTAAAGACCCCAAGCATTATGGTCGCAAAGTGTTGCAAGAATTTGTTAAAGCCGGTGCGCCAGAAGAGATTCTGTATGTCAGTCACCCGCATATCGGCACGTTCCGACTGGTGGGCATGGTTGAAAAAATGCGTGAAACCATCTTGGCACTGGGCGGTGAGATACGTTTTCAGAGCCGGGTGGATGATATTGAAGTGGAACATGGGCAGGTGCAAGGCGTAGTCCTCGCCAGCGGCGAACACATTCCCACGCGTCATTTGATACTGGCGGTAGGCCATAGCGCGCGCGATACCTTTGAAATGATCCACAAGCGCGGCATTTATATCGAAGCCAAACCGTTTTCCATAGGCTTTCGTATCGAGCATCCACAATCATTAATAGACCGCGCGCGCTATGGTAATCATGCGGAACACCCCTTGCTGGGCGCGCAATTATCAAGCCCCCGGCCAGCATTAGGCGATTTCATTCAGGGTAAGCCTTCCACGGCATTTGGCAGCGTACAGCCTTCGTATGCGCCCGGCGTGCATTTTGTGCGATTTGAGTAGCGCTTTGCCGGAATATGCGATTAGCCATCCGTGAAGCGCTGCCGGAATTCGCCAAACAAATAAAAAGCTTTGATCTGCCGGATGGCGTTTTGACCGGTGTGGAAACACGTACCTCATCGCCGATCCGAATCAAGCGCGAAGACGAAAGTTTGCAAAGTATCAATACGCAAGGCTTGTATCCAACAGGGAAGGTGCAGGCTATGCCGGAGGCATTCTTTCGGCAGCGATAGATGGCATTAAAGTGGCAGAGGCCGTGGCTTTTGCGTTTGGCTGCTGGCAACTGAAATCATCCGTAAGTTTTGGCCCATTAATTTTTTTAATAAAGGTAATTAACATGAACAAGATCTTGATTCTCTCTACATCCTTAATGC